>NZ_HF570105.1 GCF_000297395.2 Micromonospora lupini str. Lupac 08
CATGCCGCCAGGGTACGCGGCCCGACGTCATCCGAAGCGCACAGTGGCGTGCCGGCGGTGTGAGCGTCGGCGGGTCCGGGTACCGTCTCAGCGATGTCGAACGCGCTTCCCCAACTCGTCGCTGACCGATACCGGCTTCTGTCGCCGCTCGGCCAGGGTGGCATGGGTCGGGTGTGGAAGGCGCGCGACGAGGTGTTGCACCGCGACGTCGCCATCAAGGAGTTGGTGCCGCCGCCCGGCCTCACCGACGAGGAACGCCGCGAGATGCGGGAGCGTTCGCTGCGCGAGGCGCGGGCCATCGCCCGGCTCAACCACATAAACGTGGTCCGCATCTTCGACGTGCTGCGTACCGACGGCGATCCGTGGATCGTCATGGAGTACGTGGCGTCGAAGTCGTTGCAGGACACCCTCGCCGAGGACGGGCCGGTGTCGGTGGCCCAGACCATTGAGATCGGCCTCGGCGTGCTGGGTGCTCTCAACGCGGCCCACAAGGCGGGCGTCATGCACCGCGACGTCAAGCCGGGCAACGTGCTGCTGGGCGACGACGGCCGGGTGGTGTTGACCGATTTCGGTCTCGCCACGA
>NZ_HF570106.1 GCF_000297395.2 Micromonospora lupini str. Lupac 08
CTAGCTGCTCGACGACGAAGGCACGGACCTCGGCTCTCATGGATACCCTCTCTGCGTGGACCAACTGACGGTGTCCGATCGGGACACCGCGTACGTGTGGGTCGGTCGGGACACCGGCGGTCGGCCGGGTCCGCCGTGCGGTTGCTGCGGCGGGCGGGCGCGGCGCTGCTCGGGCGCGCCGAGGCGGAGGTGGTGCTGGCACACGGCCCCGCCGGCAACCCGGTCGTACGGATCGCCGGGCCGGCGAACGCCGGGCCCGTCGAGCTGCCGGTAAGCGTCAGCCGCGCCGGTCGGATCGTGGTGGTCGCCGCGCGTGCGGCCGGCCCGGTCGGCGTGGACGTGGAGGAGGTCCGTCCGCTGCCCGCGCTCGCGCTGGCCCGTCGCTGGTTCGCGCCGGCCGAGCTGGCCTGGCTTGCCGGTCGAGGAGAGGCCGGCCGGGCGGTGGACTTCCTGCGGCTGTGGACCGCCAAGGAGGCGGTCGGCAAGGCGCTCGGCCGAGGGCTGCGCGCCGGCGGACTGCTCCGGGAAATGCCCCCGCCGGACGGGCCCGGGCTGCCGCTGCGCCAGGTGCCCGGCGGCGAGCCCCTGCGGGTCGGCCATCCGGACCTGGGTGCCGGTTTCGTCCTGGCGCTCGCCGTGCGGGCGGAGGACGGCGTCGACGTCGCGGTCGAGGTCGAGGTCGACGTGGAGGTGGTGCAGCGGGCCGGTCACGGCGTCGCCGCCGAGCGCAGCGCGCCGGTCGACCGGACCAGCTTGCCCGTGGTGGTGCGGGGCAACGCATCGAGCAGGCGCAGCACCCGGGGTCGCTTGTAGCCGGCCAACCGCTCGGCGAGGAGCTTGTCCAGCATCTCCTCCGACAGGGGGCCGTCCGGCTGGACGTACGCGGTGATGCCGTCGTCCCACACCACCACGGCGGCGGCCACGCCGGGCAGCTCGGCGACGGTGGCCTCCACCTCGGTGAGGTCGACCTTCATCCCGCCCACCGAGACCTGCGAGTCGAGCCGGCCGCGCACGGTGACCAGGCCGGAGTCGGTGTCGACGGTGCCGGCGTCGCGGGTGTGCAGCCAGCCGTCGGCCCACCGGGTCGGGTCGCTCAGTCCGACGTACGGCGACGCCGGGCAGGACACCCACAGCTCGCCGGCGGACTCGCGGACCTCGATGCCAGGCGCCGGGGCGATCGACGGCCGGTGGGAGCCGTGCAGGTCGGTGCCGATCACCCCGACCTCGGTCATCCCGTACATGTTGCCCAGCGGCACCCCGTACCGGTCGGTGAACGCCTGGGCCACCGCGGCCGGCACCAGCTCGCCGCCGGTGGTCATCCGCCGCA
>NZ_HF570107.1:0-30408 GCF_000297395.2 Micromonospora lupini str. Lupac 08
TGGACATAAGGGGCATGATGACTTGACGTCATCCCCACCTTCCTCCGAGTTGACCCCGGCAGTCTTCGATGAGTCCCCGCCATAACGCGCTGGCAACATCGAACGAGGGTTGCGCTCGTTGCGGGACTTAACCCAACATCTCACGACACGAGCTGACGACAGCCATGCACCACCTGTGACCGCCCCCGAAGGACCCCCCATCTCTGGAGGTTTTGCGGCCATGTCAAACCCAGGTAAGGTTCTTCGCGTTGCATCGAATTAATCCGCATGCTCCGCCGCTTGTGCGGGCCCCCGTCAATTCCTTTGAGTTTTAGCCTTGCGGCCGTACTCCCCAGGCGGGGCGCTTAATGCGTTAGCTGCGGCACAGGGAACCGGAGAGGCCCCCCACACCTAGCGCCCAACGTTTACAGCGTGGACTACCAGGGTATCTAATCCTGTTCGCTCCCCACGCTTTCGCTCCTCAGCGTCAGTATCGGCCCAGAGACCCGCCTTCGCCACCGGTGTTCCTCCTGATATCTGCGCATTTCACCGCTACACCAGGAATTCCAGTCTCCCCTACCGAACTCTAGCCTGCCCGTATCGACCGCAGGCTTGGGGTTGAGCCCCAAGTTTTCACGGTCGACGCGACAAGCCGCCTACGAGCTCTTTACGCCCAATAAATCCGGACAACGCTCGCACCCTACGTCTTACCGCGGCTGCTGGCACGTAGTTGGCCGGTGCTTCTTCTGCAGGTACCGTCACTCTCGCTTCGTCCCTGCTGAAAGAGGTTTACAACCCGAAGGCCGTCATCCCTCACGCGGCGTCGCTGCATCAGGCTTCCGCCCATTGTGCAATATTCCCCACTGCTGCCTCCCGTAGGAGTCTGGGCCGTGTCTCAGTCCCAGTGTGGCCGGTCGCCCTCTCAGGCCGGCTACCCGTCGTCGCCTTGGTAGGCCATCACCCCACCAACAAGCTGATAGGCCGCGAGCCCATCCCAAGCCGAAAAACTTTCCACCCCCAGCCATGCGGCCAGAAGTAATATTCGGTATTAGCCCCGGTTTCCCGGGGTTATCCCAAAGCTTGGGGCAGGTTGCTCACGTGTTACTCACCCGTTCGCCGCTCGAGTACCCCGAAGGGCCTTTCCGCTCGACTTGCATGTGTTAAGCACGCCGCCAGCGTTCGTCCTGAGCCAGGATCAAACTCTCCAACAAAAATTAGTTGAACAGCATCCTGACAACAAACAAATGTTGCCAAAGGAATCCCAACCAGCCAAACCAAAGCATGACCAGTCCGGGGTATAAATCATAATTGGCACTGGCTTTACAAGCACCCTGTTGAGTTCTCAAAGAACAACCACACACCGATCAGAGGACCCAACCTGTGGGCCACCATCCCGGGGCTTTTCGTTCTGTGTCCCCGCCGCTCTCGCGCCGGGCACTTTTGCTACGTTACCTTACCGTCTTCGCCGTGTCAAACCGTGTGTCCCGGTCTGTCGTGCTTCGTACGGGTTGGTCCCGGCGCACTCACGCAGCAGCGAACCGCTGCGTCAGGTCGTCGGATTTGGCAGGCCGGCCGCTGCGGTCTCCCGCAGTCTCGCCCGGTTCCCTGCCGGTCGTGAACCTTACCCGGTCGGTTCCGCTGCACCAAATCCGCCTCGCGGCTGATCCGGTGAGCCCCGCCCGAACCGTGTCCGCAGAGGCGAACCCCTGCCTGACCCGGCTGCCTGCCCGATCCGGTGCTCCAGGTCTTTCGCCCTGTTTGCCCCGTTCCGCGCTGGCAGAGAGAAAGTTACGCGTCCGTGGGTTTGATCGTCAAATCGACGGGTAGCGTCCCGCGTCACACTCGTTCCCCTCCGGGCCCGATCAACCGCGCGGAACCCCGCTGAGCTGCGGCGGAGGTCAGGAAGCCTGCCGTCGGCGGGCCGCGAACCAGGCTCGGACGCCGAGCACGCCGACGGTGGTCCCGATGGCCAGGGACGCGGCGATCAGCAGGGCGTGCACCCACAGGAAGCCGGTGGCGGCGCCGTCCGCCACGGTGCCGGAGGCCCAGGATCGCGGGTCCTGCCAGATGGCGACGGCGAACCTCGGCCAGATCACCCAGGTCCAGATACCCACTCCGACCAGGAAGAGAGCCCACCCTCGCGACAGCACCATGGCAGCCGAGTATGCCAGCGGACCCGATCCACGAGCTGGCCGAGGACGCGACGGCCGGCCCGCGCCGCCGGCCGGGGCTCGCACCCCGGGTGGTCCGTTTCCGGCCGCCGTGGGGCGGGCACTGCGAAGGAGGACAGCTGACAACAGTCCCCCGGAGGTGCCCCGTGCAACCCTCGATCTTCAATCCCTGGGCCTGGCGCGACCCTTCCGCCCTGGCCGGCGGATACACGCAGACCACCCTCTCGGCCACGCCGCCGGACGGCCCGGACGGCGCGCACGACGGCCCCGGCGCTCCCGGCCCCGGCACTCCCGTCGACCTGGTCGGCTACCACGTGCAGGCGAGCGACGGACGCATCGGCACGATCGACGAGGCGAGCGACGACGCGGACGCCGGACACCTGGTGGTGGACACCGGGCCGTGGATCCTCGGTCAGAAGGTTCTGCTGCCGGCCGGCACCGTGGAACGGGTCGACCACCTCGACCGTGTCGTGCACGTCGACCGGACGCGGCAGGAGATCAAGGACGCGCCGTCGTACGACCCGGAGTCGGCCGACCCGGAGTACCGGGACCGCGTCGGCAGGTACTACACGGATCGTCACCTGCCACCCCAGCAGCGACACCCCGGGTAGTGTGAGGCCGTGGTCCGGACGGGCAGTTGCGTGTCGGAGGCGGTCGATGTGGTCGACGGCCTGCCGCGCGGTGTCGTGCCCGCGCTCCCGACCCGCTCCGGCGACGGCCGTGAGCACTTCCTGGACGTACTCCGTGCCGGTGGTCTGCGGTTCCGCGCCGGCGCGCGATGGCGGACGGCTCGCTGAGCCCTGTTCTCCGCTGACCGAGGGGGCCTGTCGGCCTCGCTCGGCGCGCGCCCACGCGTGACCCCATCACCCGCACGAAAGGCACCTCGCCATGTCCATCGCACGCATGCTCACCGGCGACCGGCCCACCGGTCGCCTGCACCTCGGCCACTACGTCGGCAGCATCGCCAACCGGGTGCGGCTGCACCAGCGCTACGAGAGCTTCTTCATCATCGCCGACCTGCACATGCTGACCACCCGCAACCGGCGGGAGGACATCGACCAGGTCTCCGGCAACGCCCGCGAGATGGTGACCGACATCCTCGCCGCAGGCGTCGACCCGGCGCGGGCCACGTTCTACCTCCAGTCGGCCATTCCGGAGGTCGGCGACCTCAACACCCTCCTGCAGAACCTGGTGACCGTGCCCCGGCTGGAACGGGTGCCCTCGTTGAAGGACATGGCCCGTGACGCGGGCAAGGAGGAGATGCCGTACGGGCTGCTGGGTTATCCGGTGCTCCAGGCCGCGGACATCATGTGCGTGAAGGGGGAGGTGGTCCCGGTCGGCCGGGACAACGCCGCGCACGTGGAGGTGACCCGGGAGACGTCGCCCGCCGCTTCAACCACCTGTACGGGCCGGTCTTCCCGGTGCCCGAACTGATCCCGGCGGACACGCCCAGTCTGGTGGGCACCGACGGCACGGCGAAGATGAGCAAGAGTCGGGGCAACACGATCGCCCTGTCCGACGACGCGGCCACGGTGCGCCGCAAGGTGCGCGGGATGTACACCGACCCGAACCGGGTGCGGGCCGACGTACCGGGGACGGTGGAGGGCAACCCGGTCTTCGCGTACCACGAGGTGTTCAACCCGGACCGCGCCGAGGTGGCCGACCTGGCCGAGCGTTACCGCGCCGGGCAGGTGGGTGACGTGGAGGTCAAGGAGCGGCTGGTCGTGGCGCTGGAGACGTTCCTGGCGCCGATCCGCGAGCGCCGGGCCGCGATCGAGGCCGACCGGGGTCTGGTCGACCGGCTGATCGTCGAGGGCACCGAGCGGACCCGGCAGGAGGTGCGCCAGACCCTGGCGGAGGTACGCCGGGCCATGGGGCTGACCGGGACGTACCAGCAGGTGCGGCGGCGGGCCGAGCGGAGCCGGCGGCGGACGGAGGCGCCGGCCTGACGTACGTGGCCACCGATCGGGTCTCCCCATCGTGGCGGGGAGACCCGACGTGCCCTCCGGAGAGCGCAGAATGCCAGGATGAGGAGGATTCGTCCGATCCCGGTCGGTGACGCGCACCGGACGACGATGTTCGAGATCTTCTTCGACCTGGTATTCGTGTTCGCGCTCACCCGGGTCATCGCGTTCATGGCACAGCCGCCGACGGCGCTCACCCTGGCCCAGGGGCTGCTCCTCCTCCTGTTGTTGATCTACTCCTGGGCCCGTACCTCTGGTTGGGGAACCTGGTCCGCGCGGACGTCGGACCGGTCCGCGCGGCCACGCTGCTGGCGATGGCAGCGATATTCGTGGCAGCTCTGGTGCTGCCGGACGCCTGGCGGCAGGGCCCGGGGCTCCTCGACCCACCGCTCACCCTCGCGCTCGCCTACCTGGTCACCCGGGCGGTGCAGCTCGTGGTGCTCCTCTGGGCGAGCGCCGACGACCCGCCGCTGCGCTCGACCCTGCGGTTCTTCGTCGTGCCGGTCACCGCGGCCTGGCTTCCGCTCGTCGTCGGCGCGCTGCTCGGTGGCGTCACCCAGACGGTGCTCTGGACTGTGGCGTTCCTGGTGGACATCGGCGGCGCCCGCGTCGCCTCCGCCTACCGCGCGTGGCCGTTGCGCAGCCTGGACCACTTCACCGAACGGTTCGGACTGGTGCTCATCATCGCGCTCGGCGAGGCGTTGATCGCCGCGGGCACCGGGCCGAGGACGATGGCACCGACCGGGGCCGGCCTGGTCGCGGCGCTGCTCAGCCTCGTCGTCACGGTCTGCCTCTGGTGGCTGTACTTCGACCGGCTGGCACCGGCCGCTCGGAACTCCGTGCTGCTGGTGCCGCGGGAGCGGCGGTCCCACGTGGCAGGCGACGCGTACGGCCTCGCGCACGCCCCCCTGATCATCGGCGCCATCTACGTCGCGCTCGGCATCGAGCAGGTGCTCGGCCAGCTCACCGAGGAGACGCCGCACACCTCCCGGTTGAGCTGGCCCTCCGCCACCGCCCTCGTACGGGGGCGCCACCCTCTACCTGCTCGGACGGCTGGTCTTCCGCCGGCTCACCCTCCGTGCCGTACACCCGGGGCAGGGTGTCGCCGCGCTGCTGCCGCTGCTCCTGCTGCCGGTCGGGCGGTCGCTGTCCGCGCTTGCCGAGTTGGCCCTGCTCACCCTGTTGCTGATCGCCGTAACCTGGTACGAGCGGCGCATCGACAGGCGTGGTGACCAGGTCGAACCGGCGCGATCGGCGCGCCCGTGAACCGCAGAAAAAGTTCCGGCCCCGTGTCGACATCCCCGGCTCTCGTTCGTCGTCATGGTGTACGGCGACCCCGCCGCACCGAGAGGAGCCGAGACATGAAGTACATGCTGCTGTTCATGAGCCCCGCGACCGACGGCGAGGCCGGCAACGGGTGCACCTTCGAGGACTGGGTCCGCTACGACCGGGAGATGAAGGACGCCGGGATCTGGGTCTCCGGGCATCCGCTGCAGGACCTGACCACCTGTACGACGGTGCAGGTGAGCCCGGACGGCGAACGCACGATCACCGACGGGCCGTTCGCCGAGACCCGCGAGGTGCTCGGCGGGTACGACATCATCGACGTGCCGAACCTCGACGTCGCGCTGGAGTGGGCGGCCCGCAGCCCCGGTGCCGTCGCCAGCGGGTCGGTGCAGGTGCGCCCGGTCGCCGAGATCGAGGTCGAGGTCTGACCGTGGCGGGCGCGGAGGCGACAGCCGGGGTGGAGGCGGTGTTCCGGGAGGAGCACGGCCGGCTGCTCGCCTCGCTCGTACATCGCTTCGGTGACCTCGACCTGGCCGAGGAGGTCGCCTCCGAGGCGATCGAGGCGGCACTTGTGCACTGGCCTGTCGACGGCGTCCCGAGCCGGCCCGGCGCCTGGCTGCTCACCACGGCCCGGCGCCGTGCCGTCGACCGTCTGCGCCGCGACCGGGTGCTGGCGACCCGGCTGGCCGTACTCCAGGCGGAGGCCGAGCGGGCCGACCCCGCGCCGCCCGCGGACGCGGACCCGGACCTGCCCGACGACCGGTTGGCACTCTTCTTCACCTGCGCCCACCCGGCCCTGCCCGCGCAGGACCGCGGGGCGCTCACCCTGCGCTTCCTCGCCGGGCTCACCACGGCGGAGGTCGCGCGGGCCTTCCTGGTGCCGCACGCGACGATGGCCCAGCGGCTCGTCCGGGCCAAACGGAAGATCCGCGACGCCCGCATCCCGTTCCGGGTGCCCGGCGCGGACGAGCTGCCGGGGCGTCTGCCCACGGTGCTCCAGGCCGTCTACTCGGTCTTCACCGAGGGGTACGCCGCCAGCTCCGGCCCCGACCTCCAGCGGACCGACCTCGCCGAGGAGGCCATCCGGCTGGCCCGGATCCTGCGCCGGCTGCTGCCCGGCGAGCGGGAGGTCGCCGGCCTGCTCGGCCTGCTGCTGCTGGTCCATGCGCGGCGTGCCGCTCGGACCGGGCCGGACGGCGCGGTGGTCCTCCTCGACGACCAGGACCGCGCCCGGTGGGACCACGCGATGATCGACGAGGGGCGCGCCCTGGTGGTGGTCGCCCTGACCGGCCCGACGCCCGGGCCGTACGGCGTGCAGGCCGCCATCGCCGCCCTGCACGACGAGGCCGCCGACGTGGCCAGCACCGACTGGCCCCAGGTGGTGGCGCTCTACGACGTGCTGCTCGGCATGGTCCCCTCACCGGTGGTGGCGCTCAACCGGGCCGCCGCCGTGGCCATGCGGGACGGGCCGGACGCCGGGCTCGCCCTGCTGGACGGGTTGGCCGACGATCCACGTCTGCGCGGCTATCACCTGTACCCCGCGACCAGGGCGGACCTGCTGCGTCGACTGGGCCGCCTCGACGAGGCAGCCGCCGCGTACCGGGAGGCGTTGGCGCTTGTCGGCACCGAACCGGAACGGGCGCACCTGCTGCGTCGGTTGGCATCCGTCGCCGAGGACTGAGCGGATTCCCGCTGTACCCTTCCCCGATGACCCTGCCTCTGCCGCCCGGTGAGTTCGCCGCGTACCTGTTCGACTGCGACGGCACCATCGTCGACTCGATGCCGCTGCACTACGTGGCGTGGCAGCGGGCGCTCGACGAGTGGGGCTGCGAGTTCCCGGAGGACCTCTTCTACGCCTGGGGTGGCCGGCCGACCGCCGACATCATCGTCGCGTTGAACGAGCGGCACGGTCTGGCGATGCCGGTGGCGACAGTCGTCGAGAACCGCGAGCGCATCTTCCAGGAGTTGCTGCCGCAGGTCACCGCCGTGCCCGAGGTGGTGGCGCACATCCACGACGCGCACCGCCGGGTGCCGTTCGCCGTCGTCTCCGGCAGCACCCGGGCCACGGTGACCGCCTCCCTGGACGCGCTCGATCTGCTGGACCGCTTCGACGTGCTGGTGTGCGCCGAGGACTACACGCGGCCCAAGCCCGACCCGGAGGCGTTCCTGCTCGCGGCGCGGCAGCTCGGCGTGCCCCCGGGCTCCTGCCTGGTCTTCGAGGACACCGACCTGGGCATCCAGGCCGCGACGGCGGCGGGCATGGCGTCGGTACGCGTGCCGCAGCAGCGCGTCGGCTGACGTCTCAGGCGATCGTCAACAGCAGCTTGCCCAGGTAGGAGGTCTCCAGGCGCTTGTGCGCCTGGTGCACCTTGCCGAGTGGGAACTTCTCGGCGACGTGCACCACGAACGGCCCGGCCTCGATGAGCTCGTTGAGGCGCTGCAACTGTTGGCGGTTGGCCACACCGTCGTACGCCCGGACCGTCACACCGGACCGTTCGCGCGGTTCCGGCCGCACCCCGTGGGCGTACGCGACGACCGCGTTGTCGGACAGCGTCTCGGTGAGCCGGTCCAGCGTCTTGCCGCCGGCCATCGCCAGGATGCCGCCCACCCCTCCCGGGGCAGCGTCCCGGATCGTCGCGAGCACCTCGGCGGGGTCGGCGTGGCCGTCGAGAGACACGTCGGCACCGAGGCGGGTCACCAGCGCGACCCCGTCCCGACCGGAGGCCACCGCTATCACGTTGAGGCGCTGCCGCTTGGCCAACTGCACCGCCAGGTGCCCCTGCCCACCGCTCGCACCGAAGATCAACAGCCAGGCGCCGGCCGGCAGGCTGAGGGTGTCCAGCCCGCCCAGCGCGGTAAGCGCGTCGGTGGACATGGCGCCGGCATGCTCGGCCGGCACACCGTCGGGCAGCTTCGCGGCGTACTCGGCCTTGACCGCCGCGTACTCGGCGTAGAAGCCGCCCTTCGGTCGGGTGGTGGCCGAGACGTAGACCAGGTCGCCCACCGCGAGGTCGGTCACCTGGCTGCCGGCCGCGATGACGGTTCCGGCGCCGTCCGAGCCGGGCACGATCGGAAACTCGGTGCCCTCGGGCACCAGCACGCCCTGCCGCTCGTACACGTCCCACACCCCCACGCCGGCGCTCAGGACCTTGATCAGCACCTCGTCGGCGGCGGCCTCCGGCACCGGGAGTTTCCGCAGGGTGATCACCTCCGGCCCGCCGAACTCGTCCAGGGCCGCAGCCTGCATCCGCTCGGGCACGTCCGCGTCAACCATGTGGGCTTCCTCTCCGGGCCGGCGTCACCGTCGCAGCATGCCGGGTCGGGGGCGGGCCCGACCCGGAGCTGAGTGCCGTTCACCCACAAGGGCGACGGCCGCGGTCGGTGATCGCGGTCGCCGTCGACCTGACCCGCCGCGCGGTCGTGGCCGCTGGGCGGTAGCGCCGGCGCGCGGTGGCGGCCGCCGCGCGGTGGGGGTTGGGCCACGCTCAGGACGTCTTCGGCTCCCGACCGCCGAGGGCCTGCGCGACCGCGTCGCGCACCCGGGCGTCCTCGCGCGACCGGCGCCGCGCCCGGCTGCGGCGGCGGTACAGGTACGCCCCGACGACCACGGCGATCAGCACGACGAGCGCCAGGACGACAGTCCACGGCAGGGCCCAGCCGTGCGCCGTCGCCTCGATCGGCTTGAGCGAGGTGGTGGAGCCCGACGCGTCGGTGAGCAACGGGGTGACGGTGGCGGTCGCCGCGAGCCGGACGGCGGGAGCGACACCACGTACGGGCACCGTCACGTCCCAGCTCTCGCCCGGGAGGAGTTGCGGCGGCGCGGCGATGTCACCGGCGCGGGCACGCAGGACGCCGAACGGCCCCGAGACCGAGACGGCCTGCTTCCCGGAGAGGGCGGCGTTGCCGGTGTTGTGGATCGTGTAGGCGACCGTGGCGTCACCCTTGCCGAACGGGTTGGACGACCCGTCGTACGTCACGTGGAGGTTCTCGATCGCGAGGTTCGGCTTCAGCTCGCCGCCGACCCGCAGCGTGATGCGGATGCCGAGGCGGCGGTCCACGTTGATGCCCTCGGTCTGGTCGGCCTGCGTCAGTGTGGTGAGGATGCCGCCGACGTGGTCGCCGGGCGTGGCGTTGGCGGGGACGTTGATCGTGAAGGGGACCTGCGCGGTCTTTCCGGGCTGGATCACGACGCTGCCGGCGCCGGCCCTGACCCAGGCGCCGACCGCCACGGACTTCTTGTCCCTGGTGAGCAGGTCGAGCTGTCCGGCGTCGGTGGTGAAGCCGTCGGCGGCGTACACGGCAAGGGTCAACGGCGCCGGGCCGCGGTTGGCCACCACCATGGCGTCCTCGACGGCCCCGCCGGGATTGACGTTGTAGCTGTAGCTGGACCGGGCTTCGCCGTAGCCGTTGGAGGCCGTCCGGACTGTCCAGGCGACGTTGCCGTCGGCCGCCCGGGCGGGGCCGGTGCCGACGCCGGCTGCCGCGACGACGGCGAGCAGGGACAGCGCGGTGGCGCGAACGAGTGTCTTCCAGCGCGTTACGGACGGTTGCATGTCGGATCCTTGAGGTGATCTTGGGAGTGGGCGAACCGGTGGCGGGGCAGACACCCGAAGGTGCCTGCCCCGCCCGGTGGAACAGGTTCTTCTCAGCTGCTCAGCGCAGTGATCGTGAGGGTGGTGCGGTAGCTGCCCTTGGCGATGCTGTCCGGGATCTTCAGGTCCAGGTCGGCACCGAGCTTTGCGCCGCCCCGGGGGTGACCCTGAACTGCCGCGCCGAGCCCGCTGGAGGCCGAGAGGCCCTTGCCCTGGTCGTCGAGGGACGACAGGACTGCGGCGCCGGCCTGGGCGCCCGCGCCGGCGTCCAGCACGTACGGGGTCCAGCCGAGGTACGAGCCGGAGAACGTCTTGTCGGCGTCGGAGAAGTCGCCGACGCTTGCCGAGATCGACCACGGGGCGAGCGAGCGGCGGCTGTCCGACACGAGGATCGGGTTGATCTTGCCGGTCGCCTCGAAGTAGGTGCCGTCGCGCTCCTGCGCCGTGCCCAGGTCGACCAGGCCGTTGTAGCCGTCGATCGTCCAGCCGAACTCGCCCGGCGCCGCGTTGGGAACGTTCACCTGGATGGCCTGGCCGTCACCGTGGTACGGGTGCACAGTGACCTTGTCGACGATCGAGCCGACCGGCTGACCCTCGGGCGTGTTGACGCAGGAGAGGCCCTTCTCGACGGCCGCGTTCGGGGCCGCGCAGGTGCCGCTGCGCACGTTCGCCAGGACCAGCTTGTCGCCGCGCACCTGCACCTTGACGTAGCTGCGGACGTGCTCCTGGTTCTGCACGGAGTTGTACCAGTACTTGTCCGGGTCCAGCGGGTCAGCGCCGTTGCCACGGACACCCGTGCCGCTGTCGTCGGGCTTCTTGATGTCGTAGTACTTCGAGCCGGACGCCGAGTTGGCGGTCACGTAGATGACGCCGCCCGGGCCGGGGTAGACCTCGGGCGCGCCCGGCTTCTCAGCCGGGTTCTCCTTCTGGCCGTTCTTGATCGAGTAGCTGCGGGAGTAGCTGTGGTCGTGGCCCTGCAGCACCATGTCGACGCCGAGGTTGGAGAAGGCGGTGGTGAAGTCCTCCCGCCGCTGCTTGTTGTCGGTGTCGGTCGCGTGGCTGGCCGGGGAGTAGATGGAGTGGTGGTAGACAAGCACCTTCCACTTGGCCTCGGAGCCGTGCTTCTTGATGACGTCGGTGACGTACGCGACGTGCGCCGCGTCGCCGCCGGCCGAGCCGTCCGCCGGGTTGGCGTAGCTGTTGCTGTTCAGGTCGATGAACAGCACGTCCTTGTGGATGAACCAGTAGTCGCCACCGGACCGGGTCGCCTGGTCCCCGTTGTAGTACTGGGCCGAGCGGTCGGTGTTCGGGGTGAAGTGGTGCTGCTCGTAGGCCTTGCCACCGACGTCGTGGTTACCGATGGTGGCGACGAGGGGGACCTGGCGCAGCTGGTCGGGGGCCAGGAACGAGGTCCACTGGCCCTCGTCGTTGGCGCTCTCCACGTGGTCACCTGCGGAGACCAGCAGCTCGGCGTTCGGGTTGGCGCCGGTGGCGACCTTCAGGGTCTCCTCCCAGCCGGCCTGGTCCTTGAGCCGGTCACCGGAGGAGCCGATCTGCGGGTCACCGAAGAACAGGAAGTCGTAGTCGCCCTCGAAGTCCTGGGTCTTGAAGGCGTACGCGGGCGACCAGCTGCCCTCGGCACCGACCCGGTACGAGTACGCCGTGTTCTCGCGCAGGTTGCTGATGGTGGCGTGGCGGTTGAAGCCGGTCGTGGAGGTGTTCGCCGCGCCGACGGCGTCGAAACTGACGGCGTTGGCCGGGAACTCGCCGTTGACGATCTCGGCGGTCGGGGCGAGCTGGATCTTCTGGGCGGTGTCGGCGGAGGAGTACCAGGACACGATGCGCTGGGTCTCGTTGGCGCCGACGCCGAGGACGATGCCGGACACCGTGGTGGGGTCGGCGGCGCTGGCGGCGGTCAGCAGACCGCTACCGAGGGCCGCGCCCATTCCCAGGAATCCGGCTACGACCCCGGCGACAACGCGCCGCCGCACGGGCCCGGGGGCCCGTGTCGAGGTGCTCAATGTCATCGACATTGTTCCCTTTTCGAATAGAGAAATGGATTGTTCTTCTCCCGACACCGGGGGAAGCAGACCAAAACTTTCGTCGGCCGATGAACCCGCCATGAACGTGATCTTGCGAATGGCTGCACTTCACGAAGTAGTTAGCCGTACTCAGGATCCGGTGACGCGCTGAACAAACCAGATGAGCCCCATGATGGACACTGCCGCCGAAACGGCACCGGTCACCCAGAGGCCGGCTTTCGGCGCACGACGGCGCAGCGCGAACAGCAACGGGAAGACGGCGGCGATAATCGTCAACTGGACGACCTCGATACCGACGTTGAACACCAGCAGCGACCACAGCAGGGTCCACGACCACGCCTCGTCGATGCCCAGCGCGCCCGCGAAGCCCAGCCCGTGCACGAGGCCGAAACAGAAGACGACCCCGAGTCGGATCCACCCCCGGCGGTCCAGGCTGAAGTGACCGCGCCCGGTCGTCTCCAGATCGCCGGCGTGGTCACCGCGCCGCCAGATCCCCCACAGGTGCCAGCCGGCCACGATGGCGATCGACAGCGCGATGACCGGCTCCACGACCCGCGCCGGCACCTCGACCAGGCCGAGGGCGGCCAGCAGGAACGTCACCGAGTGCGCCAGGGTGAAGCTGGTGGCCGCGAGCACGATCTCCCGCAGACGCCGCGACCCGGCGATGAGCGCCAGCAGGAACAGGATGTGGTCGATGCCGGACAGCAGGTGCTCGGCGCCCAGCAGGAAGAACTCGCCGAACCGCTGGTAGGCGGTCTGGGCCGTCGAGAAGGACGGGTTGGCGGCGTCGAGCGCGGCACTGCCGGAGCGGCCGTCGATCTCGTAGGTGACGATCGTCTTGGTGCCCTTGACGTACGCCTCGTCGTCCGGGAAGAGCCCGCTGCGCACCTCGTGCTCGTCGACCCGCTCGGCGCAGGTCCAGTCCAGCAGCAGGTCCGCGTACGGCACCCCCTCGCGAGCGCCGATCGTGGCGTCGCGCACCTGGGTCGGCTGGCACGCCGCGTCCCGCGCGGTCACCGAGAGGCGGTCGGTGACGTACCGCAGGACCGTCGGGGCGTGCGCCTTCAGCGCTGCGGCCTGCGCCGCGGAGTCGCCCGCCTCGAAGGCGGCGGTTCCCACCCGGAAGAGCGGATCGTCGTCACCCGAATCGGCGGCCGACACGACCAGGAGGTCGTATTCGAGCTCCACCTCGGAGCGAATGTGACCCTCGTCTCCGGCGGAAATTTTCGCGTACACGGTCGATGAGAAGCCGTGCGCGAATGCTGTTCCGCCACCGAGGAACGGAAGCACCGTCGCCGCAAATACGACAACGACGACGACAACGGTACGGCGAATGTGCCCCAGCATGTGGCTCCCTCGGTTGGCCAGTGCACGCTGCACCCCGTGGGTGAACACCAACCCGCCCGCCGAAGAACCGATGGCGAACAAACACCCGGGGCGACCGTCCACGGATTGTCGGCCGCCCGTTCTGGGATAGGAATACGAGGCGTACGCGCACTTCCCGCCACCACCCGAAAGGACGACCACCTTGCGCCCCCCGCTTCGGGCCGTCGCCCTGTTGGCCGCGACCGCCGCGCTCCTCGCCGCCTGCGACTCCGGCGACGACTGGTCACGACCGCGTCCCGCGCCCACCGCCGTCGGTTCGCTCGGTCCGGGGTTCGTCGACCCCTCGACGCCGCCCGCCCCGGAGGCGACCATCACGCCGCGGCCCGGATCGTGGGCCGACGTCCACCCGTCGAAGGGCTACCGGGTGGTACTGCTGACCGCCGGCTCGGACGCTCCGACGAAGGCCCTCGTGACGGCGGTGCGGGACTGGGCCGACGACGAGCACGTCGACCTGAGGACTGTCGTCGTCGACAACGCGCACGACGCCGTTCCCAGCATCAGCAAGGCCATGGAGATGGGTCCGGACCTCATCGTCAGCGCGGGCAACGAACTCATCGACGCCCTCGCGCTGGTCACCCCGAACCACCTGGACGAGAAGTTCCTGGTGGTCGGCGCCGAACTGGCCGAGCCCACCCACAACGTCACAGCCGTCGACTGGGACGGAGCCTCGTACCGTGGCGAAGGACTCGGCATGTCCTCGTCGTACGACGCGGGCTCGTTCACGGCCGAGCGCTGCGCGGCCGCCGTCAGGGCGGGCGTGGCGGCTGTGCTCAACGACCTGACCGGGATCGTCGTCTGGCTCTGACGCCGGCGCGGCCAATCGGTCGATGACGATGTTATCGATAACGTTCGCCCTTCCCGACGTGCGCGACCGCCGCCCCAGCCGTCTGACGCGACACCTCGGACGACTGCTCTGAGCTGCCCGAACGGCCGTACGGTTGCGTCCGTCCGCCGTCAAGGCATCGAGGTTGATGGTTTGGGAGCGCTCCCGTAACATGGCCGACGCGGCTGTTAACGCTCACCTAACAATGATCCCCACGAATGTGGAGGCCGCCGTCCCGTCAGGAGGGTGCTTGATGACCATATTCAGACCGACCAATGTCGGCCTCGTCTCGGCCGGTGTTGCGTTGCTGGCGTCGGCCACAGTCGTCGTGGCGATGCCGGCCGGTGCCGCCGCCGCGGGTTGCTCGGTGAACTATGCCGTGTCGTCGCAGTGGCAGGGTGGCTTCGGCGCCAGCGTGACCGTCACGAACCTGGGCGATCCGTTGAGCAGTTGGGCACTGACGTGGTCGTACGGCGCCGGGCAGACGGTCACACAGTCGTGGAACACGGCCTTGACGCAGAGCGGTGTCGCGGTGACCGCGCGCAACGTGAGCTACAACGGGTCGGTCGCTACCAACGGCACCGTGTCGTTCGGCTTCAACGGGTCGTGGACGAGCAGCAACCCGGACCCGACGAGCTTCGCCCTGAACGGCGTGACCTGCACTGGTGGGACCACGCCGACGCCACCGGTGACCGACACGCCCGCACCGCCGACGAGCCCTCCGCCCACCAGCGCGCCGCCCACGACCCCACCCCCAACGACGCCACCGCCCACGACGCCGCCGCCCACCACGTGTGATCTGCCGTCGTCGTACCGGTGGTCGTCGACCGGCGCCCTGGCGCAGCCCAAGTCCGGCTGGGTGTCGCTGAAGGACTTCACCGTCGCCCCGTACAACGGCCGGCAACTGGTCTACGCCACGACCCACGACTTCGGCACCCGGTGGGGCTCGATGAACTTCGGCCTGTTCACCAACTGGTCGGACATGGCCTCGGCCAGCCAGAACACGATGAACAGCGGCACCGTGGCACCCACCCTGTTCTACTTCGCCCCCCGCAACATCTGGGTCCTGGCCTACCAGTGGGGCGGTACGGCGTTCTCCTACCGCACCTCCACCGACCCCACCAACCCCAACGGCTGGTCCGCCGCGCAGACCCTGTTCACCGGCAGCATCTCCGGCTCCGGCACCGGCCCCATCGACCAGACCCTCATCGCCGACAGCACCAACATGTACCTGTTCTTCGCCGGCGACAACGGCAAGATCTACCGCGCCAGCATGCCGATCGGGAACTTCCCCGGCAGCTTCGGCAGCAACTACACCACCATCATGAGCGACTCCACCAACAACTTGTTCGAAGCCGTGCAGGTCTACAAGCTCCAGGGCCAGAACCGCTACCTCATGCTCGTCGAGGCCATCGGCTCCCAGGGCCGCTACTTCCGCTCCTTCACCGCCACCAGCCTCGGCGGCACCTGGACCCCCCAGGCCGCCACCGAGAGCAACCCCTTCGCCGGCAAGGCCAACAGCGGCGCCACCTGGACCAACGACATCAGCCACGGCGAGCTGATCCGCACCAGCGCCGACCAGACCTTCACCGTCGACCCCTGCAACCTGCAACTGCTCTACCAGGGCCGATCCCCGTCCTCCAACGGCGTCGACTACGGCCTCCTGCCGTACCGCCCGGCCTGCTCACGCTGCGCCGCTGACGCTCTGCACCGCACGCCCTCGGGCGGGTTCGGCACGATGCCGAACCCGCCCCGGGTCGCGTTCCGGGCCGAACGTCCCCCCGGCAACCCGACGATCGGGTAGGTGCCGGCGCTACCGCTGGTCGCCGTCGAGGTAGCGCAGCACCGCGGTGACCCGGCGGTCGGCACGGTCGTCCGGCGGGAGTTGGAGCTTCGCGAAGATGCTCCGGATGTGCTTGTGCACCGCGCCGTCGGTGACGAACAGCCGCTCGGCGATCGCCGTGTTGCCGAGCCCTTCGGCCATCAGCCCCAGCACCTCACGCTCGCGCGGCGACAACTCCGCCAGCGCCGTGTCCGGCCGGCGGTTGCGGGCGAGCAACTGCGCCACCACCTCCGGATCGATCACGCTGCCGCCGTCGGCGACGCGACGCAGCGCGGCGAGGAACTCCTCGACCCGGCCCACCCGCTCCTTCAGCAGATAACCGAGCCCGGCGGCGCCGACCGAGAACAGTTCGGTGGCGAACGCCTGCTCCACGTACGCCGACAGGACCAGCACCGCGAGGCCGGGCCGACGCCGCCGGGCCTCCACCGCGGCCACGATGCCCTCGTCGGTGTGGGTCGGCGGCATCCGGACGTCCACGATCGCCACATCCGGCGCGTGCTCGTCGACCGCGACCAGGAACTCTCCCGGCGTGCCCGCCGTGGCGACCACGTCCAGCTCCTCGGCCCGCAACAGCAGCGCCAAGCCCTCCCGCAACAGCGGGTCGTCCTCGGCGATCACGATCCGCATGGCAGCTCCACGTGCATTCTCGTCGGCCCTCCCGATGGGCTGGTCAGTGTCATCCGCCCGTCGTACGCCTCGACCCGCCGGCGGATGCCGGTGAGCCCGGAGCCGCGTGCCTCGTCGGCGTCGCCGCGCCCGTCGTCCTCGACGGTGATCAGCAGCCGGTCGTGCTCGCGACGCACGGCGACGTCCACCCGGCTCGCCCCGCTGTGCCGGACCACGTTCGTCAGCGCCTCGGCCACCACGAAGTACGCGGTGGCCTCCACCGACGCCGCACAGCGGACGGTCACGGCCACCGCGAGCCGACACGGCACCGCACAACTGCTGGCCAGGCCCGCCAGCGCCCCGGCAAGGCCCCGGTCGTCAAGCACGGGCGGCAGGATGCCGCGCACCACAGTGCGCAGTTCGCCGAGCGCCTGTTCCGCCGCGTCCTGCGCCTGCCCGAGGATCTCGTCGGCCCGGTCCGGGTCGCGCCGTACCGCCCGGCGTGCGGCCCCCAGCAGCACGTTCACCGCTACCAGCCGATTCTGCGTACCGTCGTGCAGCGACCGTTCGATGCGGCGCAACTCCACGGCGTGGGCGTCCAGCGCCGCGGCCCGGGTGGCGGTCAGCGTGGCCACCCGCAGCGACAGGTCGACCCCCGGTGGCGGCGGCAGCAGCCACCGGCCGGGCCAGGACTGGAAGCGGGCAAGCGCCGGCCCGAACCCGATCGCGGCGAGCAGCCAGCCCACCCCGAGCACACCGACCACGAGCGCCTCGGAGAGCCCGTCGATGCGCCACCAGAAGAACCCCGGTGCGCCGTCCTCGGGCCGGACAAGTCGGTACCACAGCGGGAACGTGATGTCCTGGAGGGCGTAGAGCGGCAGGGCGAGGCCGACCAGGCCGGACACCAGGCCGGTGATCGAGTGGAGCGTGACCCAGCCGACCTCC
The DNA here is from genome assembly GCF_000297395.2 of Micromonospora lupini str. Lupac 08. Classification (GTDB taxonomy): domain Bacteria; phylum Actinomycetota; class Actinomycetes; order Mycobacteriales; family Micromonosporaceae; genus Micromonospora; species Micromonospora lupini. The sequence continues at coordinate 17,639 of NZ_HF570107.1, forward strand.
CGGCGGACGAACGGGTCGCGCAGGGCGTCCCGCAGCTCCTCCGGCACCGGGCCGGGAGTCGGGATCGGCGTGCCCCGACGGGACAGCCGGGCGCGCTCCCGGTCGGCCACCGAGCGCACCGCCCGCAACGCGCCGGGTGCCAGCCGCAGACCCACCCCGACCAGGCAGGTCATTGCCACGACCACCGCCCAGAACAGCGCGCCCAACGCCAGCAGCGCGGTGCCCAGCCCGCCGACGAGGTGTTCGACGGCGTCGACCGAGGCGCGGACCCGACCCCGCACGTACGCCATCTCGGCCCACCTCCCGGGCCAACATAGGCCACCGCGAGCAGGGCCGGCAGCGCCGTCGACGGAAAGTACAGCCTGCTGTACCACAGTCGTCGAGCTGGCGGGATCGGTGCGCCGGGGTCGCCCGCCTAGCGTCGATGGTGTCGTCGAACGGCCACCGAGGGAGACAGTCATGACCGACCCGTACCGCAGCACCGAGGCCCCGGCCGCCGCTCCGGAACGGCCCGGCGGCCTGCTACGCCCGCTGCTGTGGCTGGTGCTCTTCGTCAGCGCGGCGACCAACGCCGTGTTCTCGACAGTCGTGGACAACCCGTGGATCGGCTCGGTGTTCGGCCTGGTCGCGGTGCTCTGCGCGGCGGCGCTGATCGTCCACCACCGTCGCAACCGCTGACGCCGCCGCGCCGACGGGACGGCCCGCTTACCGCTTCGCGGCCCAGAAGACGTACACCGCGCCGTAGGGCACGGCCGCCGTCTGGCCGTCGACGCAGGCGCCCGCCGGGGCGACGCCGCCCGAGGTGAACAGACGACTGACGTACGCGACGTTGCCGAGAACGCCGCTGCCGGCGTGGGTGTCCACGGTCAGCAGCAGCTCGGGGATCGTCCCCGGGCGCGTGCTCTCCGCCGTCTTCTTCGCCGTGATCAGCGAGCCGTCGCGCTCGGACTGCCAACTCGGACCCTTGAAGTGGTGGACCCGGCCACCGGTGCCGATCAGTTGGGCCTCCGGCACGGACGCGCCGGTGAACACGCCATCTGCACACGTGTAGGTCTGCGTTCCGCGAGTCACGACGTACGCGCCGACCGGGCGGGACCCCGCCGGCGGCTTGATCGCCGAGGCGATGCGCGGGATGTCGACCCGGGCGTTGGCGCCCATGGTGGCACCCTCGGCGACCTCGGCTGCGGACGCCTGCCCGGTCACCGGGCCGATCGCCGCCAGGACACCGGCCATCCCGATGACCGCAAGCGCTCGGACCCGGGAGCGAGACGTGCTGATCATGTGATTCCTCCGATCGAGGCAGGCGCATCCGCGCCCACGTGAGTCCTCACGGAAAGAAAACGCATCCCGATCAATTTCGCGCCGAATTTGACCGATCGTTCACCCCCTGGGCGGCCCGGATCGGGCACCTCCGGCGGGCCGCCGTGCCCGTCGGGCATGCCATCGTCGGCGGACCGTCACCTTGCGGCGGCCGGAGCGGTCAGCGCTCGGTGGCGCTGACCGCCATGCGCTGGGTGCCGAGCACCGAGAGCAGGCGCAGGGCCTCCGCGGAGGGTGAGCCCGGCACCGCGGTGTGGATGACGAGCCGCTGGTCGCGGTCGGCGATGTCGAGGACGTCGCAGTTCACGGTCACCGGCCCGACCAGCGGGTGCTGGAACGTCTTGATCAGGGTGCGCTCGTCGTCGACGTCGTGCGACTCCCACAGGTCGCGGAACCGTTGGCTACCCGCGAGCAGGTCACCGACCAGCGCCGCCACCTCGGGGTCGTCCGGGTAGCGGGCGGCGGTGGCCCGGAGTCGCCGGGCCGAGCTGCGGGTGAACTCCTCGACGTCGGACACCCCGTACAGCACCCGGCCGTCCGGGTGCGGGCCGAGGAAGGCCAGGCGGACGAGGTTGCGGTCGCGTCGGGGCAGCGCCGAGAAGTCCTCCATCAACGCCGCCGCGAGATCGTTCCAGGCGATCACCTCGTAGCTGGCCGACGTCACGTGGGCGGCCGCCTGGGGTAACCGCTCGATCAGGTCGAGGATGCTCTGCCGCACCTCGCGCGGCGGCCCGGCGGGTGGGGCCGGCGGCCGGCCGGCCAGGTGGTGCAGGTGGTCGCGCTCGGCGTCGGAGAGACGCAGCGCGCGGGCCAGGCCGGCCAGCACCTCGGGCGAGGGATGCGGGGCGCGGGCCTGTTCGAGCCGGGTGTAGTACTCGATGGAGATGAACGCCAGCCGGGACACCTCCTCGCGGCGCAGCCCGGGCGTGCGGCGCCTGGTGCCGGCCGGCAGGCCCACCTCGGCGGGGGTGATCCGCTCGCGCCGGCTGCGCAGGAAAAGCGCCAACTCCTGTCGGTTCACCAGTCAAGTGTGCGCCGCCGGACGGGCTCAGCCAGGTATCGACGATGCCTGGCTACGGCCCGGACGCCGGACGCAGGCTGGCCACATGACACCACTGCTCAACGACAAGGTCGCGTTCGTCAGCGGGGCGGGACGGGGCATCGGCGCGGCGGCGGCCCGGCTCTTCGCCCGCGAGGGCGCGCGCGTGCTGCTGGCGGCGCGGACGGAATCCCAGCTCAGGGCCGTCACCGACGAGATCCGGGCGGCCGGCGGCACGGCCGAACACGTGCGGTGCGACCTGGCCGAACCGGACAGCGTCCGGGCGGCGATCGACCGGGCCGTCGCCCTCTACGGGCGACTCGACGTGGCCTTCAACAACGGCGCGACCATCACCCCTCCGGGGCCGGTCGACCGGGTGAGCCTTGCCGACTTCGACCGGCTCTACCAGGTCAACCTGCGGGGCGTGTGGCTCGCCATGGTCGCCCAGGTCGCGGCGATCCGGGCCACCGCCGGCCAGGGGGCGATCGTGAACAACTCAAGCGTCGGCAGTCTCACGGGCAATCCGGCGCTGCCCGCGTACGGGGCCATGAAACGTGCGGTGAACAGCCTGACCGAGTCGGCGGCGATCACCTTCGCGCCGGAGGGCATCCGGGTCAACGCGATCGCTCCCGGCAACACCCGTACCGAGATGATCGCCAGTTGGCAGGAGAACTCACCCGGTCTGGTGGAGCGCCTGATCGCGGCCACGCCGCTGGGGCGCCAGGCCGAGCCCGAGGAGATCGCCGAGTCGGCCGCGTGGCTTCTCAGCGACCGTTCGTCGTTCGTGACAGGTGTCGTGCTCCGCGTCGACGGCGGAGCGCGAGCCTAGGACCTCGCTCACGACGGGCACGGCCGGACCATTGATCGGATCATCACCACTTGTTCAATAGATGCTGACAAATTTCCGCAAGTCTTGGCGACATGGCTATCACCAAGCGACGCCTCCTCGCCACGACAGTCGTGGCCGGGCTTGCTCTGCTCGCCGCGTGGGCACCGGCACGCGCCGCGGAACCCTCCCCGACACCCACCGCCACCGCACCCAACATCATCTTCGTTCTCGTGGACGACCTCGCGTGGAACCTCGTGCAGTACCTCCCGCAGGTGCGACAACTGCAGAGCGAGGGCGCCACCTTCACCAACTACACGGTGACCGACTCGCTGTGCTGCCCGTCCCGCTCGTCGATCCTGACCGGCCAGTTCCCCCACGACACAGGTGTGTTCACCAACGGCGGCGACGACGGCGGGTTCGCGGTCTTCAAGGGCCGGGGCAACGAGAACCGGACCTTCGCGACGGTGTTGCAGGGCAAGGGCTACCGGACCGGCTTCCTGGGCAAGTACCTCAACGGCTACCTGCCGGCGGACACGCAGGGAGGTGCGCTGCCGTACGTCCCGCCCGGCTGGTCGGAGTGGTACGTGGCCGGCAACGGGTACCCGGAGTACAACTACGACCTCAACGAGAACCACACGGTCGTCCACTACGGCAGCCAGCCGGCCGACTATCTGACAAACGTCCTGTCCCGCAAGGGCAAGGACTTCATCCAGCGCTCGGCGGCCGCCAACACGCCCTTCCTGCTGGAGGTCTCCACCTTCGCTCCGCACAGTCCGTTCACCCCGGCCAACCAGGACCTCGACGACTTCCCCGGGCTCACCGCCCCGCGCACCGCGGCGTACGACCGACTGCCCACCAACCCGCCCTCCTGGCTGGCCGGCAACGGACCGCTCACCGCGCAGGAGAAGAGCACCCTGGACACGAACTTCCGCAAGCGCGCCCAGTCCGTGCAGGCTGTCGACCGACTGATCGGCAACCTGCGCGCCCAGCTCACGACCAGCGGCATCGCCGACAACACCTATGTCGTGTTCAGCTCCGACAACGGCTTCCACATGGGCGAGTACCGGTTGACAGGCGGCAAGCAGACAGCCTTCGACACCGATGTGCGAGTGCCGCTCGTCGTCGCCGGGCCGGGCGTCGTTCCCGGATCGCAGCGCGCCGAGATCGTGCAGAACATCGACCTGGCACCGACCTTCCAGCGCATCGGCGCCGCCGACGTCGGCACGCACGTCGACGGGCGCAACCTGCTTCCTCTCGCGCAGGGCGAGGCGGCACCGAGCTGGCGTACCGGGGCGCTGATCGAGCACCACGGTCCCAACCAGGCCGCCGACGATCCCGACGCCCAGGACCGCCGCAACGGCAGCCCGATCACCTACGAGGCGCTGCGGACCGCGACCTACACCTACGTCGAGTACTCCAACGGCGAGCGGGAGTACTACGACCGGACCGTCGACCCGCACCAGCTCGACAACATCGCGGCCGGGCTCTCGGCCACGCGACGGGCCGCGCTGCACGACGCCCTCGCGGCGTACGTCGCCTGCCACAGCCACTCGGCGTGCTGGACGGCCGGTCACGTGCCCGCGTGACGACGGACTCGGCGGGGCCGCTCGTCCGACGAGCGGCCCCGCTGTCACGCTGCGCGCGGGCTTGTCGGCGAACCGACGTCACCGCGCAAACGAGGACCGCGACCGGGGCGGGGCCCAGCGGTCGGCGCGGTAGCGGCCCGGCGTCGTTCCGATGATCGCGCGGAACGCCGCGATGAAGCCGCTGGGGTTGGCCCATCCGCAGGCGTGGGCGGTCTGGGTGGTGTCCCGGCCGTCGGCCAGCAGCACGAGTGCGTGGTAGACGCGTAGCTGCGTGCGCCACTCGTAGAAGGTCATGCCGAGTTCGGTGTGGAACAGTCGGCTGAGCGTACGAGGGCTCGCTCCGATCGTCCTCCCGAGCTCGGCCAGCGTGGCGTTGTCGGCAGGCGTCTCGTAGAGCATCCGGGCGACGGCCCGCAGGCGGTCGTCGCGCGGCTCCGGCAGGTGCAGTGGCTGTTCGTGTGCTTCACGGAGTTCGTCGACGAGCACGCGGAGCAGACGAACGCGCGCGGGGCGGCGGTAGCCGGGCGTCGCGTCGTCGTAGTTGCCGGGGCCGGTCAGGGCGAGCAGGACCTCGCGGGCGAGGCCCGAGGCCAGGAACACGGCGGGGCGTTCCGGCAGGAGCCGGGCGTGGGAAGGCGCGAGAAACACGATCCGCATGTCGGTGTCGCCGTGCGCCCGGTGGTCGTGCGTGAACCCGGCGGGCGTCCAGGCGACCCGGTTGGCCGGGACGATCGACGTGCCGCGCTCCGTGTGCACGGCCAGGATGCCGCTGGCCGCGTACACCAGGTGGCCCCGGGCGTGCGTCTGCGCGGCGCTCGTTCCCCCGGAGGCCCAGAGGTGGCGGCCGCCCGACGGCCAGATGTGCGACGTCACTTCGGCGGCCGGACGAGCTTGGCGGGGAACGGGCATCCGCTGGCTTCCTGTCGGTAGTAAGCCACTCCCTGACCCGGCGACACTACCTCCGTGCGGTGCTTGTCGGCCGCTTACCGGCCGCGCAGAGCATCCGACCGGCATCGGGGTGACGCCTCGACGCCGAGGCTGGAGAGAGGAAGAGACACATGACGACGTACGTGCTCGTGCCTGGCGCCTGGAAGGGTTCCTGGTCGTTCGAGGCGGTGGTCCCGCTGCTGGAGCAAGCCGGTCACACGGTGCACGCCCTGACCCTGACCGGTCTGCGACCGGACGACGACGACGCGACGGTCGCGACAGCCAACCTCGACACGCATGCCGACGCCGTGGTGCGGCTTCTCAATCGCGCCCACGTCACCGACGCGACGCTCGTCGGCCACAGCTACGCCGGGATGGTGATCACCGCCGCCGCGGACCGCGCCGACGGCCGGATCTCACGACTGGTGCATCTCGACGCCTACGTGCCGCGCGATGGCGAGTCGTGCTGGTCGGCGACGAACGAGCACTTCCGGAAGGTGTTCGCCGCCGGCGCGACGGACACCGGTTACTCCGTCCGCCCCCCGGCCGGCGGCGATCCCCGCCGCCGCCCCCATCCCCTCGCCTCGTTCCTGCAGACGATCCGGCTCACCGGCGTCGCGGCCCAGGTCCCGCGACGCGAGTTCGTCTACTGCTCGGGATGGGAGGACCGGACGCCGTTCGCCGCGCTCCGCGCCCGACTCGACGCCGATCCCGAGTGGCAGGTCCACGACCTTCCCACCGGCCACGACGCCATGCACGAGGCCCCGGAGGCGGTCGCCGCGCTGTTGCTCGACCCGGCGCCCGCACGCGCCGACGCACTCCACCACGGTCCGATCTCGACGGTGTGCCGGCGATGACCGATGTCCATGGGCGGGCAGGCCGAGAGCAGGGCCGCCGGTAGGGTGGGACGCGGCACACCTGGGGGAGGAAACGTGATCAAGCGCTGGGGATCTGCCGGGCTGGCACTCGCGCTCGCCCTGCTGGCGGCCGGGTGCGGCGACGATCCGTCGCTGACCGGGACGTGGATCATGGCGGACAACCAGTCCCGCACGATGACGGTGCGCGACGACGGTTCCGTGTCGGCGAACATCGACGTCCCCTGCACCGGCACCACGAAGGACCAGGGCGACCGCGAGTACCGGCTCGAGCTGGACTGCGGCATCACCAAGATCTCGGCCGACGGCGTCCTGAGCACCGACGGCAGCACCCTCACCGTCAAGGACCCGAGCACCGGTCAGGACGCGGTCTGGAACCGCAAGTGATCCACCGGGGAAGCCGCGCCTCGGACGGCCCGTGAACGGCGGGCGGTAGTCGACCCACGGGGGCTGCGGCGCCTCGATAACGCGCGATACGGTCCCAGGCGTGCCGCCCGGCGGTCCTGACGTCGCCGGCACGGCATGTCACTTCACACGGTTGCGGCGGAGGCGGACACGTGGCGGTTACGGAGGTCGCGGGCGGCGTTGTGCAGCTCCTGACGGCGATCATGGAGTACCGGCGGTTCCTGGCCGAGCAGCAGCAGCAGCAATTACTCCAGCAGCGTGCGGTGACCGAGCGGCAGCTCGAGTTCGCCCAGGCCGTCGGCGACCGGCAATTCGACGTACGCAGTGAGCTGGCCGAGCAGGCTGCCCACCTCGACCCGCACCGCACCCGGGAAGTGCACGACCAACTGCACGCGCAGTACCGCGAGGACGCGGCGACCTGGACCCGCGCGGCGGACCCGCAGTGGTGGCAGAAGGCCACGAACGCCGACATCGCCGAGGTGTGGCGCGCCTCCACCGCCTGGCAGTCCGTCGACCCGGCCGCCGACATGGCGCGTCGGGCCGCAGGTGAACGACTCGCCGAGACTGGCGTGCGGGTGCCGGCCCCGGGCGGGCGTACCCACACGGGCGACGCGCTGTCCCGGGCCGTGCGCGGCGCCGCGGAACGGCAGGGGCACACCGCCGGGCCCCGCGCGGCGACTTCGGCGGCGGAGCGCGGCGCGACCGACGGCCGTGGGCCCGCCGACCGTTCGTCGCAGCAGCGGGAGGCCGAGGGCAGACGGGCCGCTGCCGACGCCGACGCGACAGGGCATCGGGCGGCGGCGGCCGACGACAGGCACCTCGCCGGTGCGTGGCACGACGTCCGGCTGGACGCCGAACAGGGGCTCGCGTCCGGTACCGACGTGCCCGCCCACGCCGAGGCGCACGCGGATCACGCCTACGCGCGGGAGCAGGACTTCACCGCCGAGGCGACGCATCACGACCAGCTGGCCGACGCGGCCGGGCAGACGGCGGCTGTCGCCGGCCAGGCAGCGGTGCCGGGCCAGGCCGCCCCGACCGGCGCCCCCGCGCCGGGAACCGCGGAGGGCAGGGGCGCGCAGGCCGCGGCCAAGGCATACCCCCGACCGACACGCAGCGCGGTGGGCCGCGGTGCGGACCGTTCGACCGCTGCACGGAGCGCGACGGGCCGGGGGCGGGTGCAGCCGCAACGGGTGCCTACCCGGGCGCCGCAGTCAGCCATCCGCTGAGCTGCTGCGCCGGCGGTCAGCCGCCCAGCGGAGCTCCGACACCCGCCATGAACGCGACGGGGTCCACCGAGTTGCCGAAGGTCAGGCTCCGGCCAGGAGCGACGCCGCGGTGCACCTCGTAGTGCAGGTGCGGCCCGGAGGAGTTCCCGGAACTGCCGCTGAGGCCGAGGACCTCACCGGCTGCGACCTTCTGCCCGACCCGCACGAAGGGCTGTTGGATCATGTGGCAGTAGCGGGTGGCGATGTTGCCGGCGTGACGGACGTCGACGTACCAGCCACATCCGCCGAGGCCGGGGTAGCCGTCGGTGTCGCAGCCGTGCCACTCCGGGGCGTTGCACTTGCTCGTCGACACCACGCCGGCGGCAGCGGCCCGGATGGGCGTCTTCTTCCCGGCGCCGAGGTCGACGCCGGCATGCCTGTGGTCGCCCCGGTCCTGGCCCCACGGTGCGACCACGCCGGCCCGTACCGGCTGCACCCAGCCGCCCGGACCGACCGGGACGGGTTCGAAGGCGCCGGGCCCGCAGGGTGCGCCGGGTGCTCCCCCGCCCAGTTCGTCGATGCTGCCGACCTTGAGGATGGTGGCGGCCAGGGCGTTGGCGTCCTTCTCCCACTTCTGGTAGGCCTCGGGAGTGCCGGAGTTCTGCACCGCCTGGGCGGCGTCGGTCAGCCGCATGTCCTCCCAGCCATCGACCTTCAGCAGCGACGAGTAGAACTTGCCGGCGGCGTACCGGGGGTCGGTCAGTTGTGCCACAGTTCCCCAACCCTGACTGGGGCGCTGCTGAAAGAGGCCCACGGAGTCGCGGTCCCCGTAGTTGATGTTGTTCAGCGTGGACTCCTGCATGGCGGTGGCCAGGGCGATCACCAGGCCACGGGCCGGTACCTTCATCTCCTGGCCGACCGCGACGATGATCGCGGCGTTCGCGACCTGACTCTCGTCCCACTTGGTGGTGCCCTTGCCGCCCGGAGAGGGCACCGACACGGGGACCGGGCCGCACGGCGAGGCGCTGGCCGCGCCGCCCATCAGGAACAGCGGCAGACCGATGAGGCATCCAGCCAGCATCAGGGTGATCGCGACGACCGCGCCGACCACACCTGTCGTCTTCTTGTCGGTCACTGCTTGGCCCGTTTGAAGTCGTTGCCGGTGACCAGCCAGCGGCCCTTGACATCGGCGACGCTCACCAGCAGCGTCCCGCGGTCCGTGGGGATCGCGAACTGCCCGCCGCCGTCGCGGACGGGGTAGGTCGCCCTGGGTCGGCCGGTGACGCGGGACGCGGGCAGGTTGGCCGGATCGACGGTGCGCAACTGCTCGGCGAACCGTGGGACACACAACGGCGTGACGCCTTCGAGCCAGCGTGCCGCGTCGAGCCCCGGGCGGGCCCACGCGGTGGCGAAGGCGGCCGCGGCGGGCGCCGCCTTGGCGACCGGCGCGGTGGGGCCCTCGTCGTCCTCGTCGTCGCGGCCGAGGGGCTCCGGTGGTGTGGCGCCGGCGACCGTACCGCCGACGGTCGGCGAGGGGCCCGCGTTCTGCGGCACCTCGCTGCCGGCCGGCGCGGACCGGAAACAGCCGGACAGCATCGCGAGCAGCACCGGTATCGCGACAGTGGAAACCGCCGCCCGTACGGCGAGTCCATATTGCACGGATCCGCCTTTTTCCTTATTCATAGCCGATTACCCCCGTGCTGACCGCTTGCTTCGTATCCACTGTGAACCGTCTGGCCGGAGTACGGCTCCGCACGTCACGATGTGGATTCACCATATCGATAGGCGTGCAGCCGGGTGCTACTGTCTGCCGCGAAGTTACGTCAGGTACGGGGGAAATCACATGCTCGGTCGAGCGCAGGGCGATTCTTGACGTGCCCTCGGTCAATGCGCAGATTCGTACGCGGTACGACACCCTGCCAGGTCTCTCCGCCGTACCGGTGCCGCCGCAGGCTGTTGCCAACGGGTGGCCTCCGGTGTGGTGGGTCGGCTGCCACGGCGGTAGCGGTGCCACCACGCTTGCGACGTTGACCCAGATCGGCTACGACTACGGGCCGGTGTGGCCACAGTTGCCGCAGAACTCTCCGATGATCAATGTCGTCCTGGTCTGCCGAGCCAGTGCCGCGGGAACGCTGGCGGCGGCCGGCGCGGTGGAGCAGTGGCGGCGGCGAGCCATCCCGGTGCACGCCCAGGTGCGGGGGGTCGTCGCGGTCGCCGCGTCGCCGCGCCGACCGCCCAAGATCGTCAACGAGCGTCTGCAGCTGCTGGCTGGCTGGGCACCGAGTGTCTGGCGCGTCGGCTGGCAGGAAGTTCTGCTGGCCGCCGACAAGCCCAACGATCTGGGCGTCCCCCCACCCGACATCGCCGCGCTACGCGATTCCATCGTGGAAGCTGTCTCGATCTAGGAGAAGGATTCATGTCGTTGTTGCTGCATCTGCACGACGCGGTCACAAGCGTGCAGGACGCTGCGACCGGTATCATCGCCGCACCGAACCCGGGCAACGTCGCGCCTCCCGGCTCGGACAAGATCCTGACGATCCTCGGTTGGGTGAAGTGGCTCGTCACGGCCGTAGCCGTCGGGGGCGCCATGTTCATCGGCGCCAAGATGGCGATCGCTCACCGTCGGGGTGACGACACCAACACCTCGGCGCTGGGCTGGTGGCTGGCCGGTTGTGTGCTGCTCGGCGTGGGCCCTCAGTTGGTCGACGCGCTGACCTGAGCACGGCGATCACGGGGGAAGGACCGCCATGCGTTCGAAGAACTACCAGGCCGACTACGCCGAGGAACCGTCGCCGTGGACGCGGCCGGGCTTCGTGCTGGCCGCGGTGCTGCTGCTGGTGATCGTCGCACTCGGAGTCGTCGTCGCCGTGCAGTCCGGCGACGACGACAAACCCGACTCCGTGGCACCCACGGCGTCTGCGGAGAGTGCGGCACCGCAGCCGGAACCCACGGGCAAGCTGTCCACGGCGGTCCCGGTGACCGCACCGGCGGGCGTCACCTGGCAGGTCGTCCGTGGCACCGCGTTGCCGTTCAGCGATCGAGCCGGGCCCCGGGAGCACAGCGACAAGCAGGCCAAGGGCTTCGCACGTACGCCGGAGGGCGCGCTGATCGCCGCCGCGCAGCTGGTCAGCCGGGTGGGCGCCGCCGCCGGCCGGGCCTCCTGGGAACCGACCCTGACCCAGCAGTTCCTGCCCGGCGCCGACCGGGACACGCTGCAGGCGGCGCTCGCCGCGGAGCCGGAGCAACAGGCGCAACCGGGCGATCTCGCGCCGCTGGCGGGCTATCTGTACCTGACCTACACACCGGACACGGCGGTGATCGGGCTGGCGTACCGGTCGGTCAACGGCGCCACCGCACGGTGGTTCATCGTCACGACCACGCTTCAGTGGCGCGACGGTGACTGGAAGATGGTGGCGCCGCCCGGCGGCGCCTGGACGTCGTTGAGCCGCACCGTGACCGACCTGAACGGCGTCGTGGAATGGGGGGCCCGCTGATGTGCAATCCGATCACGCAGGCGGACTGCAGCCTCAAGGACGCGGCCGGGGACCTCATCGGCGGCGTCACCACCTCGTTCGCGGACTCCATGCTCGAGGGCCTCGCGAAGGCCATGGGCGAGACCGCGGCCTGGGCCCTGAAGACCCTGATAGCCGGCTGGATCGCGGTGCCGTCCCCGGTCCTCACCGGAGGAGCGGTCGATCGGCTGCGCGAGTACACCTACTGGATCACCGGCGCCGTCGCGGTGTTCTCACTACTCATCGCTGCTGGGCGAATCCTGTTGGAGCGCAACGCCAAGGCCGCCACCGACGCCGGGCGCGGCCTGCTGCAGCTGACGTTGATCAGCGCCGCGGGCGTACCGACTGTCGCGCTCCTCAGCGAGTTCGGCGACGGTTACTCCAAGTGGATCGTGGACGCCTCGACCGGCGGCGATCTCGGTGAACGCCTGGTGATGTTCGCGCCCGCCGCCGGCGTGGCCGCCTTCAACGGCCTCACGTCCATCGCGCTGATCGCCATCGCGTTCATGCTTCTGCTCATCTCGTTCGCGCAGATCCTGCTGAGCATCGGCATCGCCGCGATCAAGGTGCTGCTGTGCGGGCTGATGCCCCTGGCCGCGGCGGCGGCGATGACCGGCACCGGACGCGCCATGCTGGCGCGCTACATGAGCTGGCTGATGGCGGCGCTGCTCTACAAGCCGGCCGCGGCGACCGTGTACGCGGCCGCGTTCTGGATGATCGGTGACGGCAAGGACCTCACCACCGTGCTGACCGGCATCGTGCTGATGTGCATGGGCATCGTGGCGATGCCGGCGCTGCTCAAGTTGCTGGCCCCGGCGACCAGCCAGATCGCCATGGGCGGTGGCGGCGGAGGGGGCCTGGCGGCCTCCGGCGCCATCGCCAACGGCGCCATGCTGCTCAACTCCACCCGCGGTGGGGGCGGCGGTGGCGGCGGCAGCGGTGGCGGCGGGGGCGGACAGAGCGCTCCGGTGCGCCCCTCCGGCACCGGGCCCGGGCCCACTGCCGCACCGGCACCGTCCGGTGGCGGGCTGCCCGCCGGTGGGCCGGCGATGGCCGGAGGTGGCGGCGGTGC
>NZ_HF570107.1:30508-74657 GCF_000297395.2 Micromonospora lupini str. Lupac 08
CGGCGGGGGTGCCGCGGCCGGCGGCGGTGCGGCAGCCGGCGGTGGCGCGGCAGCGGCAGGCGGACTCGCCGCGGCGGCCGGCCCGATCGCCGCCGGCGTCGTGGTCGGGCAGGCCGCAGCGAAGGCCGGCCCGGACGCGATCAGGAAGATCGGTGGTGCCGCCGCGGGGGCGTCGGGGCCGACAGGAGCTGACCAGTGACGACGACGGCCGCGCCGCCGAACCCGTCGCAGCAGCGCGCCTACGGCAACTGGCGTCGCGGCGTGTCGGCCGGACTGTTCGGCCTGGGCACCATCGGCACGCTGATCATGTTCGGTCTGGCCCTGCTGACCGTGCTGATGCTCGCCGTGTCACTCGTGGCGGCCCTGCTGACCGCGCTGTGCGGTGCGGCCGTCCTGGTCCCGCTGGCCATCCGCGTCAACGGGCGCTCCGGACTGCAGGTCATGGCGGCACGGTTCGCGTGGTGGCGAGGGCGTTCACGACGGCAGCACCTGTACCTGTCCGGCGTGGCCTCGAAGGTGACGCAGACACACCAACTGCCCGGCATTCTGGCCCGTTCGCAGATCTACGAGGTCGAGACGGGCCGCTCCGGGCGCATCGGCGTGGTGGTCATCCCACAGTCGCGGCACTACACCGTCACGCTGCGCTGCTACCCCGAGGGCATGGACCTGGTCGACCAGAGCGCCATCGACGCGCGCGTGGCACACCTCGCCGCCTGGCTGTCCAACCTCAGCCGTGAACCGGGCCTGGTACAGGCCGCGGTCACCGTGGAGAGCACCCCGGACCCGGGCACGCGGCTGGCCACCGAGGTCAACGACACGATGTCGCCGCAGGCACCGGAACTGGCCCGCCAGGTCCTCCACGAAGTGGTACGCAGCTACCCGGCCGGGTCGGCGACAGTCGAGACCCGGGTCTCGCTCACCTACACGCTGCCTCCGAACCGTCGACAGCTCTCGCACGAGGACATGTGCCGGGAGGTCGCCGCACGACTGCCGAACCTGCACTCCGGGCTCTCGGCCGCCGGCGGCGGCGGCGTACGCCCGATGATGCCGCGATCGCTGGTGCGGGCCGTGCGCGCCGCGTACGACCCCGGCACCAGCATCGAGCTGTCGCGTACCCCCGACCTGGACCTCACCTGGGAGAACGCCGGCCCGGTCTCGGCTCGGGAGAGCTGGGACTACTACCGCCACGACTCCGGGGTCTCGAGGACCTGGGGAATGGTCGAGGCTCCCCGTGGTGTCACCTTCGCCAACACGTTCGCCCGGCTGACCGACCCCGACCCGCAACTGCTGCGCAAGCGGGTGTCGTTGATCTACCGGCCGTACTCGCCGGCCGAGTCGGCCAAGCTCGTCGAAGCGGACAAGCGCGACGCCCGGTTCAACGCCACGAAGAAGTCCCAGGCCACCGCCCGGGACCTGGCCGACCTCAGCGCGGCCGAGCAGGCCGCGCAGGAGGAGGCTTCCGGCGCCGGCGTCGTGCGCTTCACGGTGCTGGTCACCGCCACCGTCTCCTCGGTCGAACAGCTCGACGAGGCGACCCGGATCATCGACTCGCGGGCCGCCGAGGCGCGGCTCATGCTCCGCCCGATGTACGGGGCCCAGGCGGCGACCTTCGCCGCCACCCTGCCGACCGGAGTGGTGCTGCCCGTGCACGCCACCGTGCCGTTCTAGGAGGCGGACCCGATGCCCCGATCCGTCATCCCGATCCGACGTCCCACCCGATTCGGCTACGCCGGACCCGGCGGCGGCCGGGTGTCGTGGGTCGAGTCGCCCACCGAGTACCGCGGCACGACTGTGCAGGTGTGCGGCCTGTGGCCGTTCGGCACCGGCTCGTCCACCCCGACTATCGGCGCTCCGCTCGGCCGGCACCGCTACACCAACGCGACTGTGTGCTTCGACCCGATCTCCTGGTACGAACGCGCCAAGCTGATCAACAACCCGTCGGTGTGGATCCAGGCCGAGCCGGCCATGGGCAAGTCCACGAGTGTGCGGCGGATGCTGCTGAGCCTGGTCGGCCAGGGGGTGACCCCGCTGATCCTGGGCGACCTCAAACCCGACTACGCCGAACTTGTCGCCGCGCTCGGCGGGCGGGTGCTGCGCGTGGGCCCCGGACTGCACCGGATCAACCCGCTCGACATCGGCCCCTGGCAGCAGGTGCTGGCACACGTGCAGGACCCCAAGGAGATCGAGCAGCTACGTGCGGAGATCGTCGACCGCCGGCTCAACGCCGCCCTGGTGCTGGCGACCCTGACCCGGGGTGCCCCGCTCGCGTCGGACGAGATCACCGTGCTGGCGGCCGCGCTGCGTTACCTGACCGAGCGGGAGAGCGTCGCCCAGCCGCTGCTGTCGGACGTGCTGCGGGTCATCGAGGAGGCACCCATGCAGGTGCGGTGGGTGACCCTGTGGCACGACGACAACGACCTGGACCGCTACCGCCTCGAGACGGAGAACCTGCGGCGTACGCTGCGGGCGCTGATCCACGGTCCGCTCGGCTCGACGGTCGAGGGCCACACCACCGCCTCGATCGAACTCGACACCACCGCGCTGTGCGTGGACATCTCCGGCATCAGCGAGACCAACCAGGCTCTGACCGCCGCCACCCTGGTCACCACCTGGGCCGCCGGCTTCGGTCAGGTCGAGGCGGCGCACCGGATGGCCGACCTGGGACTGGCCCCGCCGCGGCGCTTCTTCCTGGTCCTGGACGAGATGTGGCGCGCGTTGCGGGTCGGGCACGGCATGGTCGACCGCATCGACGCGCTGACCCGCCTGAACCGTTCCAAGGGCACCGGCACCGCGTTCATCACCCACTCGCTGGGCGACCTCCAGGCTCTGCCGAACGAGGAGGACCGCGCCAAGGCCCGCGGCTTCGCCGACCGGTGCGCGGTGCTCATGATCGGCGCCTGCTCCGAGCAGGAGCTCGACGCCGTGGCGCGGGTACGGCCCCTGTCGCAGGCCGAACGCAGCGAGGTGCTGTCGTGGTCGGCGCCGCCGTCGTGGACGACCGGGCCGGACGACGAGGAGGTCCTGATCGGCCGCGGGAACTTCCTCATCAAGGTCGGGACCAGGCCCGGCATCCCGGTGCACCTCGAACCCACCGAGATCGAGAAGCAACTGGGCAACACCGATTTCCGTTGGAAGCGCACATGAGCCGAACAGTGGGACCTGGCGGAAGCAGCGACTCCTCGGGCCTGATCGCCGGTGGCCTGGCCGTGCTCGCGCTGGCGGCGGCCGGGGCGGTGTGGCTCCCGTTGCGGCTGACCGAGCCGCCCGGCTATCACGGCGAGGGTCTGTTCAGCGCCGCCGGGGCGCTGATCTCGGGCAGGATCACGTGGACCGTCGCGTGCACCCTGGTGGCCGTCGGAGAGGTGCTGGTGGTGGCCGCGCTGGCCGCCGGTGTGCTGCTGCTGACCAGGGGCCGCCGGCTCCGGGGCAGCCGGGTCGACGAGGCCGCGCGGCACATGGCCCGTCGCGGTGATCTGAAGCACCTGAGCCCCGACGGCGTCACCGCGTCCGCGAAGCGGTTGCGGGCCAGCCTGGCCGACGCCGGCACCGTCGCCCCCGACGACGCGGGAGTCCTCATCGGACGCACCGTTGCCGGCGGTATGGAGCTGCGGCAGTCCTGGGAGGACATGGCCGTCGACATCTGGGGGCCGCGGACCGGTAAGACGACCGCGCGTGCGATTCCGGCCACCGTGTCCAACCCCGGGCCGACGCTTGTCACCAGCGTCAAGGGCGACATCATCGACGCCACCCGGGAACTGCGCGCGACGCGCGGCGAGATCTGGGTGTTCGACCCGCAGCAGGTCTGGGGGCAGCCGCAGCAGATGTGGTGGAACCCGCTCGGCGAGGTCGCCACCATCACCGACGCGCGCCGGCTGGCCGAGCACTTCGCCTCGGCGGAGCGCGAACCCGGTATGCAGCGCGACGCGTTCTTCGACCCCAGCGCCGAGGAGCTGGTGGCCAATCTGCTGCTGGCGGCCGCGGTCGGCGGCCGGTCCATCCTCGAGGTGTACCGGTGGGCGGTGAACCCGCGCGACGAGTCGCCTGCCGACATTCTCACCAGTGCGGGCTTCCAGTTGCCGGCCGACTCGATCATCGGTGTGGTCAACATGCCGGACCAGACCCGCGGCGGCGTCTACGCCGGTGCGCAGAAGATGCTCATGTGCCTGACCGAGCCGAGCGTCACCGCCTGGGTCAGCCCGCCGACCTCGTCGGCGATCCGGCAGTTCCGTCCCGAGACCTTCGTGGCCACCTGCGACACCGTCTACCTGCTCAGCCAGGGCGGTCCGGGATCGCCGGCGCCACTGATCGCGGCGCTTACCGACGCGGTGCTGCGGGCGGGGGAGCTGCGCGCCCGCGCCTCGCCGGGCCGGCGCCTCGACCCGCCGCTGATGTCGGTGCTCGACGAGGCGGCCAACATCTGCCGCATCCGCCAACTGCCGGCGCTGTACTCCTACTACGGCTCGCACGGCCTGCCGATCATCACGGTGCTGCAGTCGTACGCCCAGGGCATGGACGTGTGGGGTCGCGAAGGCATGCGCAAACTGTGGTCGGCGGCGAACGTGCGTACCTACGGCGGTGGCGTCGCGGACCCGGAGTTCCTCGAGGAGCTGTCCCGCCTCATCGGTGAACACGACGTCATGACCCGATCCACGTCGACAAACGGCTCCGGCTTCGGTCAGCAGTCCGTGTCGCGGCAGACCCGCCGCCAGCGGGTGCTCGACGTCGCGGAGCTGCACGCGCTGCCCCGGGGCCGGATGGTGGTGTACAGCTCCGGTGCGCCGCCGGTGCTGGCCCGCACCGCCCCCTGGCAGACCGGCCCGTACGCCGACGCCATCAAGGCCTCCATCGCCCGTTGGGACCCGGACAGCCGGAACGACTGGAGTCTCAAGGCCGACACCCCGCAGGTGCAGTCGTTCGACACCCCCGTACAGGAGCCGCGATGACCACGCCCACCGGCCAGAGCGGTTCGGAGAGGGCCGTGGCCGAACTGTCCGCTCTCCTGGAGCAGTTGTCCGGTGCTCTGCCGCGCGACGACACGCAGCCGGAACCGCAGGCGACCGCGGGTGCCGCCGCACAGCCGCAGCAGGCCGCCGACGAGGTGCCGGAGCCGGCGTTCCGCAACCTCGACGACTTCATGCGGCTGTATCTGGCCGAGGTCGTCGAGCGCCGCGTCCTGAGCGGGCCCAAGAGCGGCATCTACTGGTGCGACCGATGGTGGGCGCACCCCGAGGCGATCTCACGCTTCTACGCGATGTGGCGCGAGTGGGAGAGGGCCCGCATCGACGACACCATGAGCACCTGGTGGCTGCACCACCTCGATCCGCACCTGATGACCATGACCACCGAGTACGGGCCGTTCGCCAAGTGCGAACCCGGCCGGCACACCGAGCCCAGGACCCTGCCGGCCGTCGCCGCCCCGCGTGAGGTCCTCGATCAGCTGCCCGAGGGCTGAGCGCCGGGAGGGCCCCACGGCCCGTACCGGCTAGCCGAGGGCCGGGTGGAACACCAGTGCCGTGCCGTCCGACGGGTCCGCGGCAAGGCCCCCGTGAACGGTGACGGCCACCGGAGCCACCCCGGGCGACACCTCCTTGTCCGTGCCGGTGCGCGCGTCGAGGACGACGGCGGCGTCGTTCACCGTGCCGTAGACCGCGCCGTGCCAGGCCACGGTCATCCGGGGGGCGCGGCGACCCGTCGCGGGCAGCTGCCACAGGTCGTCTCCGGTGGTGGAGTCCAGTGCGAACAGCGGCTGCGAGTTGCCGATCGCGCACACCGTGACCGCCGCCTCGTCGTAGGAGCAGCGCAGTCCCGCCCCGTACTCGCCCTTCGTGCGGTTGACCAGGGTGCCGTCCTTCTTGATGAGCGTGTAGAAGCGCTTGCCGTCGGTCTGCTGACCCACCGCGACGAGAAAGGACGGACCGCCTGCGGCGAGTTCGGCGTTGGCGACCGAGAGCGCCGACCAGCGCTTGGCGCCGTCGAGCACCGCGAGTCCGGTGATGGAACGGCGGTAGCCGCTGTCCGGGGCGGTGAGGCCGACGACCGTGTCCCCCAGCAGTGCCGACGCGTCGAAGTCGTTGTCGCGCCAGAGGGTGCTGCCGGTGCTGACGTCGACGGCCACTGTCACCTGCTTGCCGATGCCGAGCACCACGACGGAGCCGCGACCGCCGATCACGCGGACGTGGTCACGGGCGACCAGGCTGAAGTCGCCCTCGGCCGGCTTGGCGTCCACCGTCACGGTCTTCGTCAGCCGGCCGTCCGTCGCGTCGATCACGAGCAGCTCGACGGCCTGCCGGGCCGCGACGGTGCCGGAGGCGGGGATCTCCACCGCGTACGGCACGACCACCGCGGGCTTTCCGGAGAGGTCGATCAGCACCGGCCGGTGCCCGGCGGCGGCCGGGTTGCGGGTGATCGGCGACTGCTCCGGCGTGAGCACCGACAGACGGTGTCCGCTGCCCACCTCCACCACAGTGGTCTGGGCGTCGCCGGCCAGGAACGCGGTGGTGCCGTGCAGGAGGACGTCGCCGGGGCGAGCCTCGCCCAGCGCGGCGCCGGTCGGCGCGAATCGGGTCGGCGGGTCGAACGCCGGCATCGACGGGGTGGCAGCGGGGGCCGACGCGGCCGGCGGTGACGGTGGTGACGGCGGGTCGTCGTCGCTGCACGCCGTGGTCGTCGCCGCGAGGGCAACAATCACCGCCGCCGTCTGGAGCCGCGCTCTCACCACTGGATCCCCGTTTCCCGTGATCGTCCCCCCGCGCGGAAGCATAGCAACGGGCATCGATCAGACGGGCGTTCACCGAGGTCCGCTGCCATCTCGGTCGATCGACGGCGGCCGGATCCGCGGTCGCCCCGCCCGACACGCCGTCACCGCGGTTTCCTGGTCTGTCGCGATTGGACAGGTCGATCTATGCTCACCTCTGCACGCACCGTGAGCGGATTCGGCAGCTGGCCACCGCGTGGGCGTGCCGGTGCAGTCGTGCGTTCGGGGGAGGGCACTGCATGAGTCTGCTGTGCGCGGACCGGGGGGCCGCCAGAGCCGCCAGCGGTGCTGCCGCGCCCCGCCGGCCTCGTCCTGCCCGTCGCGCGGATGAGCGTCCCGTGAGCTACGAGGCCATGACCTTCCCCGCCGGCGTAAGGATGTGGACATGGAGGCAGCAAAGGTGACGAAGGTGTCGGATTCCTGGGGATGCATGCTCAGCACGCACCGTTACCTCTGGAACGAGCGGGACGAATCGGTACGGCAGAACCTCACCTTCGCCGAACAGGCCGACCTGTCCCGCAGGACGCTGGCGGGCGAGGGCGATGCCGAGGCACCGCGGTCCGTCGAGATCGCCAGCACCGAGGCGCTCGTGGCCGCGTCCCTGCTCCGGGAGTTGTCGGCCCGGCTTCGCCAGGGCGTCACCACCGACGCGGTGAGCCCGGACGCCGTGCAACTGGCCGAAGTGGCCGACGAACTCGTCGGCCGGCTCTACGCAGCGACGGGAATGCGCGGCTGACCGTCGCCGCGACCGCGCGCCGCGCGATTTCGGTGCCCTGACCGCCGACCAGGTATCCGCAGACAGCAGAAGAGGGCAGCAGAGATGACAGTGCCATTGCCGCCGGCCCGGGCGGAGGCGCAGAACCGGCCGTTGAACGTGCTCACGCTGTGCGACAAGTGGATCGGCGGCGGTCCGATCGCCGTCAACCGGGAGATCTCCATAGCGCTCGCGGAGCTCGGGCACCGGGTGACCACCCGGGTGAGTGTCCCCTCGCCGTCGCATCCCCTGGTCGACATCCAGGTGCTCGACCCGGTCCCGGGGGTGTCCGACACGCGGGCGCAGTTGCTCCGGGCGGACCGGCTCCCTGCGGACGTCGACGTCATCATGGGCCACGGCCGGTTCTCCGGTGGGGCCGCCTCCTACCTGCGCGACAACTTCTACCCCCACGCGAAGGTGGTGCACTTCGTCCACGTGACGGCGGACGAGATGGACCGTGGCCGCGGCGAACCGTTGGAGTCGAACCAGCACACCGAGACCGAGCGCGCCCTGGTGTCCCGGGCCGACCTGGTGGTCGGGGTGGGTCCGCTGCTGACCGACGAGGGCCGCCGCCTGGCCCGGATGTGTGAGAAGCCGCCCCCGGTGGTGCAGATGACCCCCGGAGTGATCCTGGAGACGCCACCCCGGTACGACCCGGAGCAGACCCGACTGAACCTGCTGGTCTTCACGCGCACCGACGACCGCCTCAAGGGCGCCGACATCGCCGCCGCCGCCGTCGGCGAACTGCACAACCGCGGCATGGACGTACGGCTCACGATGCTGGGGGCCCACAAGTCCGACGTCGCCGAACAGGAACGCGTGCTGTCCGACATCGCCGGCTTCCCGGTCCGGGTCCGGGGCTACACCTCCGACCCGAACGTCATGGCCGCCGAACTCCGCGGGGCGGACATGGTGATCCACGCGGCACGGCACGAGGACTTCGGCCTGGCCCCGCTGGAGGCCGCGGGGCACGGCGTGCCGGTCCTGGTCGGGAACCACACCGGAGTCGGGATGTTCCTCGGCGACCCGAAGGAGGTGCCAGCGGCTCTGGGCGCACCGTCGGTGGTGAACACCCGGGGAAGCTCGGAGGCGACACTGCCCACCGTGTGGGCCGACCACGCCGAGGCCGTCCTGAAGGATCTGCCGGAGGCCCGGCGTCGAGCCATGGACCTGCGTGAGCACCTCGGGCAGAACCACACCTGGCGACACGCCGCCGAAGGGGTGGTCGAGAACATCCGGACCCTGGCGCCGCCCACGCGCGGCACCACCGCCGCGACGGCCGCATTGCAGGTCGCTCACCAACAGACTCGTCCTCCGGCCGTGGCGCCCCGGCGTCCGCAGGGATGGCAGGAGGCCTTCCGGCCGGGACGCGGCCGGTGAGCGGTACGGGACCCGCTGCCCACGACGCCGTGAAGCCGTGGCTGTTGCTCGACATCGACGGGGTCCTCAACCCCGTCGGTGACCATGCCGACCGGGGCTTCACACCGCATGACCTGCACGGCTACCAGGTGCAGCTCAACCCCGAGCACGGAGTGCTGCTGAACGCCCTCGACCGTGAGGGACTTGTCGAGCTGCGCTGGGCGACGACCTGGAACGATGCCGCGAACGCCTACGTCGCGCCCGTCGTCGGCCTGGCCGACCCGCTGCCCGTCCTGGTCATCGACCGGGCTCTGGCCGGCCCGGTGCCGTTCGGCGTGAACTGGAAGGCCGCGAGCGTGCTGGCCGAGGCCGACGGCATGCCGTTCGCCTGGCTGGACGACTTCTTCACGGACCCCGACCGGCGGTGGGCCGAGGCGCGTGTCCTCGACACCGGCGTACCCACGCTGCTCGTGCCGATCGACCCGGCGGTCGGGTTGCTCCCCGACCACCTCGATCAGGTGCGCTCATGGGCACAGAGCACCAGCGGTCCCGCAGTCCTCAGCGGCGAGGAACTCCTGGAGCGCACCCCGCACCTGGCGGCCGACCCGGTGTCGCGGGAACGGGCGGAATGGTTCGCGCGCACCTGCAACGCCCTGCCCGGCCAGGCGACCGGTCTCGACCGGAGGGACCTCACCGTCTCGCTCTGGGACCGCTGCGCGACAGCGGTCACGGCCGAGCACAGCGGTGAGCCGCGCGGGGTACGCCCCACCGACGAGTTCGTCCGCCAGTCCTTCCGCCGGTTCCTCCGTGGCGACGGCGCGGCGGCGACCGTCTGGGCCGATCGAGCGGCGCTGCGGGCCGCCCAGCCCGAGCGCGGTGGCGTGGCGCACGCCAAGGACTCGTACCGTCTCGTTCTCGGAGACCCAGCCGACCGCGACGCCGGCCGGCGGATCCAGCAGCTCGTGGATTCCGCGGTGGCCGACCTCGGGATCAGCCCGGACATCCAGCGCACCCACCGCTCGGTCCTGATCGGATCCCCCGGCCCGCTCGTGCAGGTCTCCGTCCGCGCCGACCGCAGCGACACGTCAAGTGACCTGACAGTCGCCTTCGGTCACGGCGGCCGGGCCGAGCGGGTCCCGTACGATCAACTGCTGCGCGACGGTCCGGATGCCCTGCTCGAGAGGGTCACGGGAGTGGCCAGGTCCGTGGCGGAGATGCGGGAGGGACGGCCCGCCGCCGTCGCCTACCTGCCGAGGCCCGCCGCGCGCCGGCCTCAACAGCAGCCGCACCAGGCGACGCCGGCGGTTCGTCCACCTACATCACCACAGCCATCAAGGGGCAGGCGATGACATCGGAAAGTCCGAGGCACGAGGGCAGGGCCATCGATGAGGCCCGGCAGGACTACGACGCTCTGAGCGCGGTCGGTGAGCTGTTCCCCGGCACCGCTCTGGCGGAGAGCAGCCGGCAGCTCGGGCAGGGCGGTGACTGGCCGGAGAACCTGAGCGAATCTCCGCTCGTCATCGACGCCGCCTCCGCCTGGGGCCCGGGCACCGTCCTCGCGGTGGCGGCCGCCGCACGCGGCGTCCCGCAGCTCGCTCTGGTGCTGGTGGGCGACGAGCCGGCCCGATCGGCGGCACGCCGCCTCCTGGACGCTGCGGGCCGCGCCGACGTCACGGTCGTGAACCGGCCCCCCGATGTGCCGTCAGTCGTCCGGTCCGCCTGCGGCGACAACGGGCAGCCGATCCGCTGGGTCAGCTTCGGCGAGCCTCTCCGCCTTGCGCAGCTGATCCAGCACGATCCGGGCCTGGCCGAACGGTTGCGTGTCACGCAGTCGGCGGACAGCGGGAGACCGGCGAGCGCCGAGGCCGCTCGTACGGTGCTGGACGCGGTGCGGGAGGGGCGGCTCGCCGCGCTCGACCTGGTGCTCACCGGGCCGGCAGACGCCGGGTCGTCCATCGACCGCGGCCGCCGCCAGGCCATGGCGCTGGCCGAGGCGCTTGACGACACGGTCGACCGGTCGGATGCGGCCGCCGTGCTCAGTGACTCCGTCGCCCTGAGCGCCGCCGTGATGTTGCCCTTCGTCGATGTGGAACAGGCGGGCACCGAGGTCGACGGCGAGGGCGTCTTCCAGCGCGGCAACGACGGGGTCCGCCTGTGGTGGGGGGCCGTCGAGGAGTACGAAGCGCTGCTCCGCTGGCTCACCCGGGTCGTCGAGCCGTCCTCGGCGGCGTCGCGGCCCGACCGAGGGGCGTGACAGGTGGCGGCCACCGAGGAGTTCTCCGGACTCGACGCGATCTACGAGGCGTACGGGCTGGAGTCCGCGAGCGACCGGTCGGCGGTCGCGGACGCGTACGCCGTCTTCCGTCAGCACCACGGGCCCTACGTCACCTCAATCGCCGCGGAGATGCTCGACGACCTGCGGGCTTCCGTCGACGCCGACCCGAACACGCGTGTCGTCTTCGTCGGACGGGACGGCTTCAGCCTCGGCGTGGCCGTCCGTGCGCTGGACCGCGACTTCTTCGACGCGCACTGCCACAACGTGGTGCTCTCCCGAGCACTGGCCGAGGCCGCGGTCCAGGACAAGGAGAAGAACAGCGGGGCCGAGTACCCACAGCTCGAGCCGTACCGGGAGATCTCCAAGTCGATCGACGACCGGGATGTCGACGGCGCCTACCAGCGGCTCACGCGATACCTGCGGGGCAACGGAATTCCGGTGGGCAAGGAAGGCAGCAGCGTCACCTTCGTCGACAGTTGTCTGAAGGGAACGATTCAGGAACTGTGCGCCGCGGTCTATCCCAAGACCGAGTTCACCGGTCGGTACATGTTCTACTACGGCATCGAGGGCGATCCGCATCCCGGGAGCAAGAAGGGATATGCGCTGCACCGCGAGGGTGGCATCGGCGGAGGTCTGAAGACGCTCCCGGACGACCCCGCGCTCACCTTCGGCAGCATTCCGGCGATCCGCGTCATCGAGAACGCGTTGCAGGGCCCGCTGAGCAGTCCGAAACGAATCAAGGACGATGCGCCCGACCAGACACGTCTGGTGGACACCCCGGACCGGACGTGGGGATGCAATCCGGTGCTGATCGCCGAGCCCTACCGCATTCCCGCCGTCCGCGAAGCCAGCAAGGTCGCGGCCCTGCTCGCCGTCCACGACAGTGCGGTGGACGTCAGGAACGGCGCTCCGCTCGACACGGCGGCGGTGCGTGAGCAGTTCACCACGCAGGTGCGTTCCTGGATCAACCGCAGTGACGACGTGGAGCCGGGACTGAACCGGATACTTGACAGCTTCGTCCACCGCGACGACCACCGCCTCGTCCGCCGCCTGGACGATCTCATGCACGAGGCGCGTCTTCCCGAGGACACCCGGACCCAGTTCTGGACGAAGTTCGACGAGGTCACGTCGATCGACGACAAGAAGGCCTTCATCGAGCAGTTCCGGAACGTGACCCAGCGGGGTCCTGACGTCGTCGCGCCGCGCGGGGAGATCGACGCCACGCACCGCCGCGCCGGGACCGGCCAGCCGTGGCTGCGGGGCATCGCACCGACGGCGGGCGGCACGGTGTCTCAGGCGCCTGCCCAGCGGGGGCGGCCGCCCGGCAGCAGCGCTCCGCAGCGGACCTCCGGCGGTACGCCGCACACCGGGCACCCCCGGCGACCCGACGCTCCGAGTCGCTGACCCGCCCCGGCAGGAAGGATCCCCGCACATGCCTACCGATTCCGGCCTCGCCGCCGCGTACCCCCTGCTGTTCGCCCCGCAGCGGTGGGAATGGGGCGGCCTCGACGCCCAGTTCGCCATCGGCGCACCGGCGGACGCGCTGGTCACCAACGTGCACGTCGTGGGGTTCAGCGGCGACCAGGTCATCCTGTGCCGCGACGACCGCGACGTCTGGTTCCTCCCCGGAGGCACGCGCGAGCCCGGTGAGAGCGTCGAGGAGTGCGTCGGGCGGGAGCTGCTGGAGGAGGCGGGCGCGGTTCTCACCAGCCCGCTGACGGTGGTGGGCGCGCATCACTGCGTCACCGACCGTCCGCTGCCGTACCGGCCGCACCAGCCGCATCCGGAGAAGGCCTGGCTGTGGTGCGTCGCGGACGCCGCGATCGTCCAGGCGCCGACGATGCCTGAGGACGCGGAACAGATCGTCGAGGTCCGCGCGGTGCCGATCCCGGAGGCCGCCGTGCTGCTGCTCACCGACCAGCCCTGGCTTCCCGACCTGCTCATGCTGGCCGTGGAGACGCGCAGGGGTGATGCCGCCGCCCGATAGCACGGTGGCCGGGTCGTCAGCCGAGGGTCGGCCGAGTTCTTGCTTATACCGACCCGTGGGCGGGCAGGTCGAGGAGTTCGCGGGCGCCCTGGCGCAGCAGGGCCGCGGCCACCGAAGTCCCGAGGGTGAGGGGATCCGCCGCCCATTCGTGCGCGTCGAGCACTGTCTTGCCGTCGATGCTGAGCACCCTCGCCCGCAGACCGAGGCGCCCGTCGGGTTCGGTGCGCGCGAGCGCGGCGATCGGCGAGTGGCAGTTGCCCTGGAGGATGTGCAACAGGGTCCGCTCCGCCACGGTCTCCCGCGCGGTTCGCGGGTCGCCGAGGCGCGCCACGAGGTCACGGGTGCTGGTGTCGTCGTCGCGGCACTGCAGGACCAGGGTTCCGGAGCCGATCGCCGGGACCATCGTGTCGACGTCGATCGGGTGGGTGATCCGGTCGGCCCGCCCGATCCGTTCCAGCCCGGAGACCGCGAGCAGCAGCGCGTCGTACGTGTCGCCGGCGTCGAGCTTGGCCAGCCGGCTGTTCGCGTTGCCGCGCACCGGCACCGGCACCAGGTGCGGCCAGTGCAGGGTCAGTTGCGCGATCCGCCGGACGGCGGAGGTGCCGATCCGGCTGCCGGCGGGCAACCGCTCGATGCTCAGTCCGCCCGGGTGGACCAGGCAGTCCCGTACATCGTCTCGCGCGAGGTAGGCGGCCATCACCGTGCCGGCCGGCACCGGCCGGTCCCCGGGTACGTCCTTGACACAGTGGACAGCGACGTCGACGTCCCCGGCGAGCAGGGCCGCGTCCACCTCCTTGGTGAACGCTCCCTTGCCACCCAACGCGGCCAGGTCGCCGTGCCACCGATCGCCGCTTGTCGTCATCGACACCACGTCCACCGCGACCTCGGGGTGCCGGTCGGCGAGCAGCGCGCGAACCCGCTCAACCTGGGCCAGCGCCATCGGGGAGTTGCGGGTACCGATGCGCAGCAGCCGGGAGTCGGACATACCGGCGAGGGTAGACCGTAGTGGGCGGGCGGCGACAGCCAGCCCGACGCTGCTGCGCTCTTGTCCGCACATTCGAAGACGGCGCGCGAACCTAACGAACAGCTCACATGCGGCGACCACGCTGGCCGGCATGCGATACACGATTGTGAAGATGGTCGGTCTGGGGGCCCTGCTGTTGTCCCTTCAGGCTTGCGGCGGCCAGTCGAAGGAGTCGGAGCCGCAGGTGGCCGCGATCCCGGGCGCGACGACGTCGGCCAGCGCCGGCCCGGCCGGTTCGAGCAGCGGCGCCGATCGTCAGCTTCCCCTCGGGGCGACCGGGCAGGAGATCGACCGCGTCTACGACGCCTATTACGCCTGCTGGGTGCAGCACGGCGTGCCGTCGGCGCCGGGGGAGAACGGCGGTCCGCTGCTCAGCTACAAGATGGACCAGGCGAAGTATCAGCCGGCCGTGGACGCGTGCGCCGACAAGGAGCCGCTGGGCGCTCCGGAACTCGACCCCCAGCAGAACCCGAACTTCGCCGACGACCTCCGCGAGCAGTTGCGGTGCGTCCAGAGCCACGGTCTGTCGATGGAGATCCGGCAGGCGGGAACCGACAACGCCGGCCTCTGGGTCGCGCCGGAGACCAAGGCCAATCTCGAGAAGGCGAACAGCGCCGCGGGGAGGGAGATCCAGCGTCAGTGCGAGATCTCGGCCTTCACGCAGAAGTAGCCGACCGTGCGGACGAAAACCCTCATCGCCGTCATGTCCGGTGCGCTCGCGTTGGGCGGCGTGGTCTACGTCGTTCACGCCCGCGCCGGCCAGGACACCCGGCCCGCCCACCCGGCCGCCGCCGAGGTGGCCACGGCCCAGGTGGTCCGGACCGACCTGTCCGACTATTGGACGGAGAGCGGCACGGTCGGCTATCGCAGGCAGCGCACCCTTCGCGGCGTCGCTGCCGGCGTGCTCACCTGGCTGCCGAAGCCGGGCAGTGTCATCGCCCGGGGCGACACCCTGTATCGGGTCGGCGACCGGCCGGTGACACTGTTCTTCGGTTCGTCGCCGATGTTCCGCGACATCGAGGTGGTCGGCACGGTCGGCCGCGACGTCAAGGTGCTGGCTGACAACCTGCGGACGCTCGGCTATCGGATCGGGCACCAGCCGCCGCCGGGGACCCGGGTCACCGTCCAGGGTGCTCCCCCGCCGGCTGCCGGCGCGGGCACGGACAAGAGCACCGGCAAGACCACGGACAGGACCACTGACCGGGACGCGCCCACGGCCGGATCCGGCACGTCGTCCTACCAGACCGTCGTGACCAGCCAGGACGGGGTCTTCACCCCATCGCTGAAGGACGCGGTGAAACGCTGGCAGGCGGCCGAAGGGGTACGACCGGCCACCGGTGCGGTGACCCTCGGCGACATCCTGGTGCTGCCCGGAGCGGTACGGGTAGGCGCGGCTTCGGCGCAGCTGGGCGACGACGCCACCGGCAACCTGATGGCGATCAGCGATCAGGCCAAGGCGGTGTTGGTGGAGATCGACGCGAGTCGGGCCGACGATCTCCGGGCCGGGCAGAAGGTGCAGATCGGCCTCCCGGACAGCTCGCACACCAGCGGCACCATCAACTCGGTGAGCAGCAACGTCCAAGCCGGCCCGTCAGAAGGCGGAGAATCCGGCTCGGAGAGCCCGAAGGTGCAGGTCGTCGTCACGGTGGACAAGGCTGCGGCGATCCAGAACATCAGTTCGGCCGCCGTCGAGGTCCGGTTCACCGGCACCACCGAGCACGACGTCCTCGCCGTACCGGTCGGCGCACTGCTCGCGCTCAGCGGCGGCGGCTACGGCGTCCAGATCTCCGACGGTGCCCTGGTCGCGGTGAAGGTGGGCCTGTTCGCCGACGGCATGGTGGCGATCACCGGTACGGGCATCACCGCCGGCACCCGGGTGGTGACGACGTCGTGACCACGGTGCTGGAGATCGACGGCGCCAGCCGGCGCTACGGCAGGGACGTGACGGCGCTGCGCGACGTCTCGTTGCGGATCGACGCGGGAGAGTTCGTGGCCATCCTCGGCCCATCCGGGTCGGGAAAGTCCACCCTCCTCAACATCATGGGCACGCTGGACCGGCCCACCGAGGGCCGGGTGCTGATCGGCGGACGTGACGTCACCACCATGTCCGACCGGCAGCTGTCCAGCCTGCGCGGCCGCTGGCTGGGCTTCGTGTTCCAGCAGTTCCACCTCACCGATGGGCTGAGCGCGACCGAGAACGTCTCGACCGGCCTGCTCTACGCCGGCGTGCACCGCCGTCACCGCCGGGCGCTGGCCCTGGCGGCACTGGAGCGGGTCGGCCTGGCCCACCGCGCCGACCACCACCCGCAGGCGCTCTCCGGCGGCGAACGCCAACGGGTGGCGATCGCCCGGGCGCTTGTCAACAGGCCCGCGCTGGTGTTGGCCGACGAGCCGACCGGGGCGCTCGACATGGCGACCGGCTCGGCCGTGCTCGACCTGCTGACCGAGCTGAACCGGGAGGGGACCACGATCGCGTTGATCACTCACGATCACGAGGTGGCCGCCCGGGTGCCCCGACAGATCCGCATCCTGGACGGCCGGCTGGTGTCGGACTCCGCGGTGGGCGGTGTGCCGGTATGAGGCGTACCCGTGAAGCGGCGCGAGTGGACCGGGACGCCGCGCCGGTCCGACTGGCCCCGGCCGACCTGATCGGTCTGGGTCTGCTCGGCCTCCGCACGCGCACGGCGCGGGCCGCGCTGTCGGCGCTCGGCATCGCCATCGGCATCGCCACCCTGGTCCTGGTCACCGGGATCCCCGCGTCGAGTCAGCGGGCACTCGAGGAGAAGCTGGCCGCCCTGGGCACCAACCGACTTCAGGTCACACCGGCGCCCAACCGCGAGCCACCGGTCAAGCTGCCCGTCGAGTCGGTGGACATGGTGTCCCGGATCGCGCCGGTGACGGTGGCGAGCGCGACCGCCGACTTCGGGCTGAACGTCGCCCGCTCCGACCGGACCGGCCCTGGCGACTACAACGCGATCGCGGTTGTCGCCACCAGGACGAACCTGCTCGCGGCGATCGACGGCCGGGTACGTTCCGGCCGTTTCCTGGACTCCGCGATGGAACGGCTGCCGACAGTGGTCCTCGGCTCGGTCGCCGCCCAACGGCTCGGCTTCACCACAGTCGACCTCTCCCAGCCGATCCAGGTCCACCTCGGCGGGCAGCGGTTCAGCGTGATCGGCATCCTCGACCCGGTGCCACTCGCGCCCGAGATCGACCGCTCGGCGATGATCGGCTGGGAGGCGGCCAACCGCTGGCTGCGCTTCGACGGGCACCCGACCCGGATCTATGTGCAGACCACCGACGCCCAGGTGGTCGCGGTGCGCTCGGTCCTGGCGGCCACGGCCAACCCGGAGCATCCGGGCGACGTACTGGTCAGTCGCCCCTCGGACGGGCTCGCCGCCAAGCAGGCGGTCCGGCAGACCTTCAACTCGCTGCTGCTCGGGCTGGCCGGGATCGCGTTGTTGGTAGGCGGCATCGGGGTGGCGAACACGATGTACATCTCGGTGTTGGAGCGGCGCCGCGAGATCGGCCTGCGTCGGGCTCTGGGTGCCAACAGGGGCCAGGTGCGGATCCAGTTCGTGACCGAGTCGATCGTGCTGTCGGCGCTCGGCGGAGCAGCCGGGGTGCTGACCGGCGCGGTGGCCGTCGCCGGCTACGCCACCCTCCAGCACTGGCCGGTGACGATCCCACCCGCGGCGGCCGCCGCCGGGCTGGGAGGCGCCCTGGTCGTCGGGGTGTTGGCGGGTGTCTATCCGGCGATGCGGGCGGCCTCGCTCGACCCCACCGAGTCGCTCGCCAGCGTCTGAGCTGCCGTTAGGAATCTGTCAGGTCGGGTGGGAAATCGGTTCGGTGCCGCAGCGGCGACCTATCATCGCCGACATGTGTGCGATGGTCCTGGTCGCCGACGACGACCTGCGGCACGCGGAGGGGATCCGCCGCTATCTCGTGGCCGACGGCCACGAAACCATAGTGGTGCACGACGGGCGGGCGGCGCTGGACGCCGCCCGCCGGGACCGGCCCGACCTGCTGATCCTGGACGTGATGATGCCGGGACTGAACGGCCTGCAGGTGTGCCGCACGCTGCGGCAGGAGTCGGACGTTCTGGTGCTCATGCTCACCGCGCGCCGCACCGAGAGTGACCTGCTTCTCGGACTGGAACTCGGCGCCGACGACTACCTGACCAAGCCGTTCAGCCCCCGCGAGCTGGTGGCCCGCATCCGTACCCTGCTGCGCCGCGCGCCAAGGAGCGCGCCCCAGCACACCGCCCGGGGCCTCCGGCGGGTCGGTCGGCTCAGCATCGATCCGGTCGGGCACCACGTCACTGTCAACGGCGAGCGGGTCGAGTGCACCCGTGGCGAGTTCGCGATCCTGGCCGCCATGTCCGAGCAGCCGGACCGGGTCTTCACCCGCGCACAGTTGCTGCACCACACCCGTGGCCTCGACCGCAGCTCGACCGAGCGCACCATCGACGTACACGTGATGAACCTGCGCCGCAAGATCGAAGTCGACCCGAGACGTCCCGAACAGTTGCTCACCGTGCACGGTGTGGGCTACAAGCTGGCTGTGTGCCCTCCGTGAGTGCGGGCCGGGTGCCGCTGCGGCACAGCCTGGTGACCCGGCTGCTGGTCTCCTCGGTCGTGATCGCGCTGGCTGCGATCTCGGCCACCGCCTGGCTGGCGGCGACGACCACCACCCGGGCGATCAACTACGAGCAGGGCGGCGCGGCCGCCGACCAGAGGGCCGTCTACGAGGCGCTTGTCGGCTACGCGGCCACCCACCACGACTGGTCCGGTGCCGCCGCCATGGTTCACTCGCGCGCCGCCAAGCTGGGTCGCCGCATCACGCTGACCACCGACGACCACAAGATCATCCTTGACTCGCAGGCCGGACCGGCGCTGCGGAACACCCGCCCCTCGGCGGTGGTGGATCCGCTCCACGTCGACCTGGACCTGACCGGCGGCACCGAGCACATCGACGAGCGCGCCACCGGCCCGTACACCGTGCCGGCCGAAGACCGGTACGTGCTGAGCGAGGTGGCCAGGAACGCCCTGACCTGCTTCAACAAGATGGGCTACGACGGTGTCGTCGAAACCTCGAAGACCGGTCGCCCGAGTGTCGTCCTCACCACCGTCCGCGCCGAGGCCGAGCGGCCACTGACCCGGTCCGTGACCGAGAGCTGCGGACTCGAACTCGACAGTCTGGTCAGCCCGGCCGAGAAGAAGGCGCTCCAGACGTTGAGCACCTTGACCGCCAGTTGTCTCGGCCTGGGCGACCGCTCCTCCCAGTTGCGTATGACGCCGACCTTCGAGGCGTACCTGGGTGAGTCGGCGGTTGTCCGGACCGCGCACGAGAAGATCAAGGTGACGCCGCCGTCGCTGCTCAAGCCGGCCGGGCCGGTCGGCGTCGTGCAGGGCTGCGTCGAAGCCGGGCGCAGGACCCAACTTCGACCGTACGTGGCACCCCGCGCGCTGCTGTTCGTCACCGCGCCCGGCACCGGCCGCACCACGCTGAGCCTGTCCGGCGGCAGCATCGGTCGAATCGTGGCGGTCACCGGCGCGGTCCTGCTGGCCACCGTCGCGGCGACCGTGCTGATCGGCCGGCGCCTGGTGCGGCCGCTGCGCAACCTCGCCGAGGCGGCCGAACTGCACACGCCAGCCCCGGTGTCCACCCGCGACGAGATCGGCCGGTTGGCGCGCGCCCTGAACGACTCCGCAAAACGCCGGGAACGGGCCGAGGCGCAACGCCGCACGATGGTCAACGACGTGGCGCACGAGCTGCGAACCCCACTCAGCAACATTCGTACCTGGTTGGAGGCGGCCCAGGACGACCTGGCCCCGACCGATGCCCAACTACTGGCGCTGCTGCACGAGGAAGCACTGCTGCTCCAGCACATCATCGACGACCTCGGCGACCTGGCGGCAGCCGACGCGGGCACACTGCGGATCGACCTGAGGCCGACCGACCTGCGGGACGTGCTCACGCACGTGGTCGACAGCCACCGGGGCAGCGCGTTCGCGGCAGGGGTACGCCTGGAGCTCACCGTCGCGGGAGATCCGGTCGTGCGAGCCGATCAGGCACGCCTACGGCAGGTGATCGGCAACCTGATCTCGAACGCCATCCGGCACACCCCGCCCGGCGGCTCGGTCACTGTCGACGCGAACGGCCCGACCATCTCCGTACGGGACACCGGCACCGGCATCGGTCCGACCGACCTGCCGAAGATCTTCGACCGCTTCTGGCGGGCCGACGAGTCGCGCAGCCGGGTGACGGGCGGGAGCGGGCTCGGCCTGGCGATCGCGCGCCACCTGACCGAGGCACACGGCGGCACGATCGAGGTGGAGAGCGAGCCGGGCCGGGGCACGCTCTTCACCATCCGACTGCCGGGCTTCGACGCACGTACCTCTGCCGATCGGGCTCACGAAGGACTTGTTGAGCGCGGCCAACGGTTGGCCTCAGGTCAGACAGGGCCGCCCGGTCCGACCGAGGTCGAACCGGGCGGGCAGTCGCCGGTCTGAGTCGCGCCGTCAGGCCGGGGCGGCTGGGCAGCTCGCGCCGGCCGGCGGTACGGCTCTCTCGGTGAGGTACCGCTCCACGTAGGTCCGGGTGCACGCTGTCCGCGGGTAGCTGGCGTGGCCCGACCCCTCGTAGGTGACGAGTGCGCCCCGCCCGCCGAGCTGGCTCACCACCCGCAGGGCCCCGTCGTACGGGGTGGCCGGGTCGTACCGTCCGTTGAGCACCAGAACCGGGGCTGTGGTCTCCACCCGCAGCCGATGTTGGGGATTGACGGCCGTCCAGCCCAGGCAGATCGCGGCGAACCGGACGGTCAGTGGGGAGGCCCGCAGGTGGGGCGCCGCGGCGCGGGACAGTTCGAGATACCGCTTCCAGTCGGCGAACCCGTCGACCGGCAGCGACCAGTCCTGGCAGAACGCCGGCAGCGCGTACTCGGTCAGGGCCTGGTTGGTGTCCACCGGCACCATCGGGGACGCGAGCGAGGCGGGCTCGCCCCGCTCGAGCGCGAGAAGCATTGTCGCGAGGTCCGCCCAGGTCGAGTCGAAGAAGTTGACGAAGGTCGCGAACCCCAGCTCGAACCACGTCAGCCTGGCGCCGGTGGATGCGTCGACAAGCGTGCCGGCGTCGGCGCGGCGCATCAGCCCGTCGAACAGCGCCGGTACGTCGCGTCCGTGCAGCGCGCAGCTCGAGGTCCGCTCGCACCAGGTCACGAACTCGTGGAACAGGGCCTCGTTACTGGCCGCCCCGCTGCGGAAGAACGTTCCCACTCCCTGGCTGTGGTCCATCACGCTGTCCATCGCCAGTGCGCGGACGCGGTCGGGAAACAGTTCGGCGTAGGACTGCCCGATCAGGGTGCCGTAGGACCACTGGTAGAAGCTGAGTTGCCGCTCGCCGAGCGCGGCCCGGACGGCGTCGGTGTCGCGCGCGACGCTCGCACTGTCGATGTGGTCGAACAGTGGGCCACTGTGAGCGCGGCAGTCGTCGCGCAACTGGCGGTTGTAGGTGCGGAGTCCGTCGAACTCTGCCGCGTTGGTGGGCGTCAGGGAGGGGTGCCGGGCCAGCAATGCCGACGAGCAGCGCACCGGTGCGCTACGGACGGTGCCCCGAGGATCGAAGCCGACGAGGTCGAAGCGACGCAGCACGTCCGGCCCGAGCTGGCTGGTGGCCGTCAGCACCGTGTCCACCCCGGACAGCCCGGGACCGCCGGGGTTGAAGACCAGGACGCCGATGCGGGCGGCCGGGTCGGTGGCGGTACGCCGGGCCAGGGCCAGGGGGAAGGTCGCCCCTCCCGGCCGGGCCCAGTCCACCGGCAGGCGCAGGGTGCCGCAACGCGTGCCCGGATCGTCGGGCCGCTCCGGGCACGCCTGCCAGTCGATACGGCCGTTCCAACCGCCGGTGGCGTCTGCGACGGCCGAACCGATGCCGCCGGCCGCCCCCGGCGTGGCGCCCGCGAGCGACGGCGGGGCGGTGAGCGACAGGGCGACGAGGACCGCGACGACGGCCCCGAGGTTGCGGAGAAGCCGCCGGCGCCGACGGTCGACCCCGCTGGGATGCCAGGAGGTGGTTCTTTTCGTGGTCAGCATTCGCCCAGCCTGCCGACGCCCGGTCCACGTCGGATCCACGCCGGTCCGGGGGCGGTCGGCGCAGGGCGCTCAGCGGTACGC
This sequence comes from Micromonospora lupini str. Lupac 08, assembly GCF_000297395.2. Lineage (GTDB taxonomy): Bacteria > Actinomycetota > Actinomycetes > Mycobacteriales > Micromonosporaceae > Micromonospora > Micromonospora lupini. The sequence goes on from NZ_HF570107.1 coordinate 52,836, forward strand.
CGCCAGCCGCTCGGACAGCACCATGGCCTGCGGATGACCGACCCGATCGAGGATCGCCAACGCCTGCCGCCACAGGTCCACCGAGGTGTCGTGGTCGCCCACCGCCTGATGGGTGTCGCCGAGACGGACGAGCGTGTCCGCCCTCCCGCACGGGTCCTCGGCCTCGGCATAGAGCGCCAGAGCGCGCCGGTAGCAGTCGGCCGCGGTCGGGTGCGCCCCCAGCCCGTGGTGGGCGAATCCGAGACTGTCCCAGGTGTGGGCCGCGCCCAGCCGATCCTCGGCCTCCTCGTAGAGCACGAGCGCCCGCTCGCAGTAGGCGATGCCGCGTTCGTACTCGTCCAGTCGCGCATGGCCCCAGCCGAGCCCGTTGAGCGCCGCCGCCATGCCGCGCCGGTCGTCGATGCTGCTGGCCAGCGTCAGCGCCTGCCTGGCGTGCGACAGGGCCGCTCGAGGGTCGCCCTCGGTGTCGAACAGCCAGGCGAGGTGCAGGTGTGCGCTGGCCTGTCCCGAGCGGTCGCCGACCTGGTCGCACCGTGTCATGGAGCGCCGAAGATGATGGTGGGCCGCACGGAACCGGCGGAGTTGGATGTGCGCCAACGCGAGGTCCCGGTGCGCCAGCGCCTCGACCAGTGGATGGCCGCGGCGTTGCGCGACCGTGACCGCGGTGGCCTGTACGGCGGCCAGGTCGTGCCACTGTGAGAGCCGGCTGAGCAGGGGTGTGAGGGCCTGGGCGAGCTGCCCGGCGTGCGTGTCGAAGCCGTGGGCGGCCGCGTCGTCGACGGTGGCCAGCAGTACCCGCTGTTCGGTGCCGAACCAGGCCAGCGCCGCCCGGTGATCGGCAAACGTCGGGGATGACGCGTCGAGGGGCACGGGCAGCGGATCAACCGGCTGCCAACCGGCGTCGACACGCCTCGCCGCGTCACGGGTGACACGCAGGTAGTGGTCGAGCACGCGCTTCCGGGCGGCTTCACGGTCGGCCGCCGAGTCGTGCGCGTCGGTCAACTCCTTCCCGTAGGCGCGGAGGAGATCGTGACAGTGGAAGCGGTTGGGGGACTGCTCGGCCAGCAGGTTCGCCCGGGTCAACTCGTCGAGCGCCGGCCGGATCAGGTGTGGCGGCGCGCCGCCGAGGCTGGCCGCCGCCGCCCCGCTGATGTCCGCCGCCGGGTGCAGGCTGAGCTGCCGGAACAGCCGGGCCGCGGCCGGGCTGAGCAGGCGGTACGACCAGGAGAGCACCGTACGCAGATCGGTGGCGGCGTCGTCGGTGACCAGGGCGGCGAGGCCGCCGCGACTCGCCGCCAGGTCGTCCGCGATGCCCTGGAGCGGGAACGTGGGCCGGGCGGCGGCGCGCGCGGCCACGATGGCAAGGGCGAGGGGCAACCGTGCGGTACGGCTGATCAGCTCGTCCACCGCCGCGGGTTGGGCGGCGGCCCGCTGCGCACCTAACCGGCGTACGAGCAGTTGGCGCGCTTCGGCGGTGCTGGGCAGGTCCAGGGCGACCGGATGCGCGCCTTCGGCGGCGACCAGCCCGGGCAGTGTGTGGCGACTCGTCACGAGCACCGCACAGCGAGCCGACCCGGGAAGCAGCGGCCGCACCTGTTCGGCGTCGCGCGCGTTGTCGAGCAGGACGAGCAGCCGCCGGTCCGCGGTCAGGCTGCGGTACAGGGCGAACTGGGCCGCCGGTTCGGCGGGGATCTCCAGCGGCTTGACGCCCAGGGCGGGCAGGAGCGAGCGTACGACGACGGCCGACGGTGACGCCTCCTGCGCCGAGCTGCCGAAACCGCCCAGGTCGACGTGGAGTTGTCCGTCGGGGAAGTGGCGCAGGTTGTCGTGCGCCCAGCGCAGAGCCAGCCAGGTCTTCCCGACGCCGCCGGTGCCGGTGACGACCACCGTGCCGGCCGGCCCCGCGTCGCCGAGCAGCAGCGTTGTGAGCTGAGCCAGCTCGCGGGTCCGGCCGGTGAACAGCGTCGGCGGGGCCGGCAACTGCCGGGGGACGACCCGCGGCGCGGATTTCTCCACCGGCCGCGTCCCGGACGTCAACAGCTCCCGGTCGGCTCGCAGGATGCGGGTGTGCAGGTGTTGGAGATCGGGACCCGGCTCCACCCCCACCTCGTCGGCGAGCAGCCGATGGAGCTTGCGGTACGTCGTCAGCGCGTCGGCGCGCCGGCCGGCCCGGGCCAGGGCCACCATCAGCTGCCCCCACGGACGTTCACGGAGTGGATCCCCGTCGATCTGCGTCCGCAGCGGCTCGATCAGCTCGTTGTGTCGTCCGATCCGCAGTTGGAGGTCGGCGACCTCCTCCAGCAGACTCGACCGCTGCTCCTGGAGCCGCGTTCGGACGGAGAGCAGCACCCCGCAGCCGGGGAGGCCCGCGAACGGCTCGCCACGCCACAGCGCCAGCGCCGACTCGAACGCCCGCAGGGCATCGGAGCAGCGGTCCTGGCGCAACGCATGGTACCCACGCTGGGTGAGGTCGTCGAAGGCCGCGCTGTCCAGCGCCTGTGCGTCGAGGACGAGACGGTAGCCGGTGGCCCCGGCGCGGATGGCCGGGTCGGGGGCGCCCGCGGAGTGCAGCACCCGACGCAGCGCCCAGATGTAGGTCTTCACGTTGCCGGCCGCCGTCTTCGGCGGGCGTCCCTGCCACAGCTCGTCGACGAGCTGGTCGATGGACCACGCGGCGCCCGGCTGCGCCATCAGGATGGCCAGCAGGCGCACCCGCATCGGCGTGCCGAGGGCCAGCGGCGCCCCACCAGGTGACCGCACCTCCACCGGCCCGAGCAGGCGGTACCGCATCGCCGGAGTCCCTTGCGCAGGGTCCATCACGTCATCGTACGGACCTCACCCGTCTCGGCCGGCCGGCGCGTGGCCTGGGCAGGCGCGTCGCCTGGGCAGAAGAAAGCAGGTCCACTTCCGCGCGAGGCCGAAGACGCTACGACACGAGGGCAGCGCCGGCTGACGGATGAGGGCCGGCTCTCGACCGCGACATGCCGCCGCCCGCCGGACGCCGCGTTGCTTGTCGACGTAGGCGGAGGTTGTCATGATCCGTCCATGACGACAACTCCTGGCACGGACGGCGGTGCCGTCACCGTCCGTGGCTCGGCAGGGCGGTGCGGCTCATGATTCCCTCGCCGCAGGACCCGACGAGTGTCGAGCCGTTCCGGGTGCACGCCAGCCCCGAGGAGTTGGACGACCTTCGGGCGCGCCTGCGCGCGACGCGCTGGCCGGACGCGCCGCAGGACGCCGGGTGGTCGCTGGGCACAGACATCACCTATCTGCGCGAACTCGTCGACTACTGGGCGGAGGAGTTCGACTGGCCGGCGCAGGAGGCCGCTCTCGCGCGCCTGCCGCGCTTTCGCACGCGGATCCGGGACCTGGGCGTCTCGTTCATTCATGCCCGTGCCGTCGCGCCGGTCGGGCCGGTGCTGCCGCTGGTCCTCTGCCACGGATGGCCGGACTCGTCGTGGCGCTACGAGAAGGTGGTGCCCCTGCTCACCGACCCCGGCGCGTTCGGCGCGGACCCGGCCGACGCCTTCGACGTCGTCGTGCCGGACATGCCGGGATTCGGGCACTCGGACCGTCCGGCGGGAGGACCCCTCGACTCGATCGCGGTCGCCGACCTGTGGGCCGAGCTGATGACCGCGCTCGGTCACGCGAGTTTCGGTGCCGTGGGAGGGGACATCGGCAGCTCGGTGAGCCGCTACCTCGCCCTGAACCATCCTGAGCGAGTCGTTGCCGTGCACCGCATGGAGGCCAGCCTCCCGGTTCTCACCGCCGTTGACCTCGCACCGGAGGAGCGGGCCTGGTTGGACTCCGCCGTCGCGTGGAAGGCCAGCGAAGGCGCGTACGCCGAGATGCACCGCACCAAGCCGCAGACCGCCGCCGTGGGGCTGACCGACTCACCCGCCGGACTGGCCGCATGGATCGTCGAGAAGCTGCGGTCGTGGAGCGACTGTCACGGCGACGTCGAGCAGAGCTTCACCAAGGACGAGATCCTCACCCTGCTCACGCGCTACTGGCTGACCGGAACGATTGGCTCGTCCATGCGCATGTACGCCGCCAACGCCGCGATCCCACCGGAACAACACGCCCGCAGGGTCGAAGTACCGTCCGGCTTCGCGCTCTTCCCCGGCGACACGCTCCACCCGCCGCGCGCCTGGCTCGAGCGCACGGCAAACGTCGTGCGCATCACCGAGCTCGACAAGGGTGGCCACTTCGCGCCCTTCGAGGAGCCCGAGCTGTACGCGCAGGAGCTGCGCGAATTCTTCCGGCCCTACCGTACTTCTTGCGCTTCTGGAGGTTGTCGGTCCTGACTGTCCACGTCGCTAGCCTCGGGAGGGAATCTCGGCAGATCGAAGACGCAGGGGGTCATGGCGTTGCGGTTCGAGCATCGCGACACCGAGGTCGACGTGAGCCTCGTCGACCGCGTGTGGCGCACCCGCTCCGACGCCGAGGAGACGATGACGTCCGCGGCACGCACCTGCTGGCATCTGATCCTCTCGCGGGCGCAGGGACGCCTACTCGCCAGCCTGCGCGGGCCGGAGACGAGGGCGACCACGGCACCGGTCCCGCCGGGCACCGAGTTCCTCGGGATCCGGTTCGCATTCGGCGCGGTGCTTCGACCGCATCCCGCAGCCTCGTTCGTCGATGGGTACGTGCCGATCCCAGTGACGGATTCGGGCAGGATCGTCATCGGCGGCGAAAGCTGGGAGGCGCCGACGTTCGAGAACGTCGAGCACTTCGCCCGGCGCTTGCAGGACGCGGGTCTGCTGGTGCGATCGCATCTCGGGGACGAGGAGCGAATCGCCGAGCATCCCGAAGCCAGCCCTAACGAGCGAACCTTGCAGCGTCGCTACCGCGCGATCATTGGACTGCCGCAAACCGCCGTGAGGCAGATCGACCGCGCGAACGTCGCAGCCACGATGCTGCGCGACGGCCTTGACTGGCGCGCAGTCGTCGAGACGTTGGGGTACTTCGACCAAGCCCACCTCACGCACGCGCTGCGTCGCTACGTCGGTTGCACCGCAGGCGAGCTGCAGGCGGGCCACTGTGCCGCCATGTCGTTCCTGTACAAGACCCACGCTGGGCCCGGCAGCTAGCGTCCGTCTGCCAGCCACCCCTGGCCGACTGTCCGCAACCAGAACGTGAAGGAAAACCGTGCTACTCAGCGTCAACATCTTCGTCAGCCTCGACGGCGTCATGCAGGGACCCGGAAATCCCGACGAGGACCGCTCCGGCGGCTTCGACCGCGGCGGGTGGCTCGTTCCACACGCCTCGACGCACACGAACGAAGTCGTCGAGAGCTGGTTCCGTGCGGCCGACGCGTTCCTCTTCGGCCGCACCAGCTTCGGCCTGCTCGGCGGGTACTGGCCGAAGGTCACCGACCCTGACAACCTGATTGCCACCAAGCTCAACACGCTGCCGAAGTATGTCGTCAGCTCCACGCTTACCGACGGTGAAGCCGATTGGAACCCGACGACGGTCCTCCGCGGTGCCCCGGCCGACGAGGTACGCCGCCTCAAGGAGCTTCCCGGCAAGGAACTCCAGGTGCACGGAAGCTGGAAACTCGTGCAGACGCTGCACCAGGCAGGACTCGTCGATGTCTACCGGCTACTCCAATTCCCGGTCGTCGTCGGCACGGGAAAGCGCCTGTTCCCGGACCGATCGACGCCCGCGACGTTCGCAACCGTCGAAGAGAGCTCACGCGTACTGCCCGGCGGCGTCGTCTCGCTGACCCTCAACCCCACGAGCCTCGGCGCGATCTCCGGAGGCGCGTACGCGGTCGACGAAGGGCGCTCGACGCCGGTCCTCGACTGACAACGGTGCTCGACCAGCTTCGAGGCCCTGATCTCCCGGCCAGAGCCTGTGTCGAAGCCGGTCACAGCCACTCGTTGACAGCGGTGGGCTCGGGCGCTGGTCGAGTCACGAACATGTCCCAGGTGATCCGGCCCGCCGCATCGGCGAGGGCTTGCAGCGTGGTGAGGATCCGCTGCCGGGTTCCCTTGCGCTGCCAGCGGCGAAACCGTGCATACGCCGACCAGGACCCCGTAGTCGGGGATCCCCACGAATCCGGCGGCAAAGGGCTGCCCTGCCCTGTAGCCATCGCCTCAGGGCCTAGCCAGCGGCCGGGCGTGCACCAATGGGTGTACGAGAAACGCTCCTCTGGTCGACTTCCGTCGATGACCAGAGAGGCGTTTGTGCTCGGAGAACGGCAATCCGACCCACACGAAGAAGAAAGGGGCATCCCCCTCAGGGGACGCCCCTTTCCGTCACCCCGCCGGGTCGGCGGACCCGGCGGAGTGACATCACTCAATCAATGACCGACCATGTGACGCGACGACACGTCACAAGAAACGAGGAAGCCGAACCGCCTTGTCCACCGTCTGGCAGAGGCCACGGTAGAACTCGACCATCTCCTCGTCTGCCGGCTCCTGCTCCTGCGTCTCCTCCAGGGCACTGTGGGCGCCCACGGACAGCGCACGCACGAACCGCTTGGCAGCCTCCGGATTTTCGATCTTCCGGATGTCCAGATATCCCATTGCTCGGCCGGGGCTGAGCCACTCGTCGAACTCGTCGACTGCGGCCACGTCGGCGGGAACCAGCCCCATGACGTGCGACAGCACCCTGCCCTGGATCCACCACTCCAGGTCGTCGTCGAACAGCACCGCCAACACCAGGGCCCCCGTGCCGAGTAACAGAACTGGAACATCAGAAGCCGATGCGGATGACGTCCTTCCGCCCCGAGGCGTCGGCTCTCTTCGCCATCGCGATCCGCCACTCCATCGGATAGCCCGTCATGTCGACGACCGTGAAGTTGTTTCCCTTGGTGAGGTGGTGGTCGAATGATGCGAGCAACACATTGAGTTTCTGGTTCTTTATAGAGGAATCGCCCATCGCATCGTACGTACGGTTCCACTGGTCGGTCCAGTCGTAGTTCGCGTTGGCCGGCGCTGGCTTGAAGACCGCCTCCCTGAACCTCGACACCACCGAGAGCCGCTGAACAGGTCGTGCAGCCGCTTCGTGCCGGCCACGGAACCCGCGATCGGAATCACGGCCCCCGCGGCTCCAGCATCGTGGTCACGGCCGACACCTACACCAGTGTCCTGCCGCAGATCCAGCGCCGCTGCGCCGACGCCACCGCCCAACTGGTGCTCAACGCCGCCCGCCGCACCCGGAAGAAGATCGAAGCCAGCGCCCGCAAGAACCGGCCCGACCGCAGCCCCAAAGCCGGCACCCCGGCGCCGACGAAACCGAAACAGGTGCTCCGGCCCCACCGAAGCGCAAGCAGGCCGCAAAGCCGCAGATCACGTCCCGACAAGCCCGCGAGAACGCCTTCTCCGGGGCTGCACCCACATCGCACCCACGTGACACCCACCGTCCACGCAGGCCAGCCAGCAAGAAGGGCTTGACCCGCGTTGCCGCAGTTCAGACCCCTCATGATCTTGTGCGCCCGAAGGGACTCGAACCCCTAACCTTCTGATCCGTAGTCAAAAAGAACTACTTGGTGTGACCTGCGTTCACGTAGTTTGTCCACATCTGTCATGTAGCACAGTCGACGGAGCGCTACGCCAGGCGACCTTTCCTGCCCTCGACATGAGCCCATGGGCTCACGCACTTGTGACGCTCTGGCGCCCGGCCACCGCACGATCTTCAGTTAAGTTCCATAGCCGCTGATGATCAGCGTTGGCCGTCTATCGAAGCGAGGGCGATGTGGGCACGTTTGGAACCGGACCGTTCAGCAGCGACGGTGCCCTGGACTTCCTTGACGAACTCGCCGAGCGACCGCCACAAAAGCGCGTCGAGGCACTGCGGCACATGCTCGGCTACGTCCTTACCAACCGCGACCTCCTCTGGCGGGAGTACTTCCCCGACCAAGTAGTAGCGGCGGCAGCCCTGGTGGCCGCTACCTTTCCCGGCGGCGAGCACCTACGGCACCGCCTTACGCAAGTAGCCGAAGAACCAAGCGCAACGATTCTGCCCGAGCCAGCGCCCGACCTTGCCACGTCCGCGCTCGAAGCGTTGCGCTTCGTGGCCGGTCCCGGCGGACCCTGGCATCAAGGATGGACGACCGAGACCGACCAGGCCGAGGCGCAGCGAACCATCGACGGTCTCACCGCCATCCTTGAAGCAGCGGATTCGTAAGAACCACCAGACACCATGTCGACCGAAGATCGCGAATGGCGGCCGCCGTGCAGCGAGCGGGCCTCTTATGCGTCGCGGTTGAGACGCGTGGATGGCGACCAGGAGGCACCTCGCGCCAAAGACTGCGCCCGCTACTCAGAGTGGCGGTGGAGTAGCCGCAAGCGGCAGGCGTGAGCCCATGGGCTCACGCAAAACGCCCCTCTGGTCGACGATTGTCGATGACTAGAGGGGCGTTGACCTGCTCAAACTCTGTGCGCCCGAAGGGACTCGAACCCCTAACCTTCTGATCCGTAGTCAGATGCTCTATCCATTGAGCTACGGGCGCTCGTGCTCAGCCAGTGTACACACCCGGCTTTCGCGCGGAGACTCCGGGATTCGAACCCGGGAGGGGCTTTAAGACCCCAACCGCATTAGCAGTGCGGCGCCATAGACCAGACTAGGCGAAGTCTCCCTGGTGGCCCGTAGACCACCGCGCCCGAGGATACAGGTCGCCACCCACCGGGAGCAAAACGACTTCCGGGGTACGCCCACCGCGACTGCCGAACCCCGTGTTTCGGCGCTGTGCGGTGGCGTGATCGGGACTACGCTCCATCGATATGCAGGAGCAGCCGCCGAGCGAGCCGACCCGTCGAGAGCCTGCTGACAGAGCGCGTCGCCGCTCTCCGCGGCCCACCTTCACGCCGCCGACCGCCGCCGAGCAGCCCGAGGAGACGACTGCACCGCCGGCAGCCGCTCCGGTGAGCCCGCGTCCTCGGCGGGCCAAGGCCGCCCCGGCCGTGCTGTTCCAGCCACCGGACCCGGAGCACCCCCTGCCCCGCCAGCCGCTCCGCTCGTCTCCCGCACCAAGCGTCCCACCCGCCGCCGACCCGGCGAGCCTGTCACCTGACGCCCCACCGGCGGACCAGGCCGGCCGGCCGAGGAACACCACAACCGACGACCAGGCCGACCCGCTGGAGGAGGCCCCAGCCCACGACCAGGTCAGCCCGCCGAGGAACACCTCGGCCAAAGGCCAGGCCAGCCCGCCGGAGAGCGCCCTGGTCAGAGACCAGGCCGGCCCGCCCGAGACCGCCCCAGTCCGCGACCAGGCCGGCCCCTCCGGCGGCGGCCCCGCAGCGGGGGTGGACCAGCCGGGCAGGAAGCGAACGACCCCCGTCAGGAAGGCCGCTCCGAGCAAGAAGGCAGCCTCAGCAAAGAAGGCCCTCCCGGCCAAGAAAGCCACCCCCACCCAGCGGGCGACCCCAGTCAGGCAAACCGCCCCGACCAACGAGGCCACCCCCGCCGGGCAAGCCGTCCCGAACGACGAGGTCACCTCGGCGAGGAAGGTCACCCGCGCCAAGAAGGCCGCCCCGGCGACCAAGCGCGCGGCGGCCCCGCGCCGGAACGCCACCCCCGCGGAGGTCACCTCGGCGCCGCAGCCCTCGACGCCGCAGCCCTCGACGCCGCAACCCTCGACCGCGACCGCCACGGCAGCGGACGATCCGGTGACGGCTCTGGGGCGTACACCGGAATCGGATGTGCGGGCGGTTGTCGCCCGCCTGCGGAACCACCCGGGCTTCGCGCCGGAGTTGCTGGCGCTGGAGGCGGTCCGGACGCTCGGTCCGGGCGCCGCCGAGTGGGCCGCGCGGCTGCGGGCCCGGTATCCGGACGCCCCGGCGGACGGCCTGGCGCGGTTGGCGACCCGGCGCTACGTGCGGGCGGCGGGCGCGGGAGGGGCGGCTGCGGCGTTGGCCGGGCTCTTTGCGCCGCTGGCCGAACTGGCTTCGGTGCTGTGGACGCAGGCCAACCTGGTGTTGCGCCTGGCGGCGGCGTACGGCCAGGATCCGGCGCATCCTGACCGGGCAGCCGAGCTGCTGGTGCTTACCCAGGTGCACCCGGACACGGCGAGCGCGCAGGAAGCCTTGGCTGCCACAAAAACGGCGGGCGATCCGGTCGAAGGGACGTGGCCGAGGGCGGCGGAGGCCGCGTGGCGGCTGGCGGCGCCCCTCACCGCCCAGGCGGGCGGGTGGGTGGCCTTGCGGTTGGCGTCCCGCCTGTTGCCGGGGGCGGCGGTGGTGGCCGCGACGTTGGGTGACGCGGCGGCGGCCGATCGGTTGGCCGCACGTGCGGTGGCCGCCTACCGGCCGGGTCGGCGCTGACCGGTCAGAGCCAGGTGAACCAGTCCCGGGGCAGCAGCGCGTAGCCGACGAAGGCGACCACGTCGAGCACTGTGTGCGCGATGATCAGCGGCAGCACCCGACGGGTCCGCAGGTAGAAGAGGCTGAACACCACGCCCATGATCGCGTTGCCGACGAACGCGCCGAAACCCTGGTAGAGGTGGTAGCTCCCGCGGAGCAGCGCGCTGGCCGCGATGATCGCGGCGAGCCGCCACTGGAGCTGGCGCAGCCGGGTGACCAGGTAGCCGACCACGATCACCTCCTCCAGCACGGCGTTCTGCGCGGCGGAGAGTATCAGCACCGGGACCGCCCACCAGACCGACGGCAGGGCGGCCGGCACGAGCGTGGCGTTGACGCCGAGCTGCGCCGCCGCCCAGAACAGGGCCAGGCCGGGCAGGCCGATGAGCGCGGCCAGGCCCGCGCCCCGGGCCAGGTCCTGGCCGGGCCGCCGTGCGTCCAGGCCGAGGGTCCGCGCCGGGTCGCCGGGGTCGCGGCTGAGCAGGTGTACGGCGAGCAGCACGGGTAGCAGCGCGAAGACGATGCCGAGGAGCTGGTACGTCAGGTCCAGCCAGGGGCGGGCCGACGCGGAGGTGTTCAGCGAGGCGGTCTGCTTGGAGAGCGGGCCCTCGGCGGTCAGCTTCGCGATGATCGAGACCACCGCGTAGACCGCGGACTGGCCGAGGGAGAGGCCGAGGACCAGCAACGTCTCGGTCCCCAGCAGCCGGCGGGACACCGGGCGGGTCAGCTCAACGGTCACCGCACCACTCTGCCCGACGGACGGCACCACGGGCACGGCCGATGGGCCGGCGTGAACCGATCGCACATTCTGTGCGACCGGTGAGCACGCTCCGTGGAGATTCTATGAGCGCCCGATCCGCTGCCGTCTGGAGAAGGAGCACCGGTGGACAACGTCGCACGGTTGCTGAAGGAGAGCTGGACCCTGGTCGAGGAGGACCGGGAGCGGCTGAGTGGGCACTTCTACGCTCGGCTGTTCCTGCTCGACCCCGACCTGCGGCAGCTCTTCCCGGTGCAGATGACCGGCCAGGGTGACCGCCTGCTGGAAGCCATCATCACGGCGATCCACACCCTGGACGACCCCGAGGGCTTCGACGAGTTCCTCCGAGGGCTGGGCCGCGACCACCGCAAGTACCACGTGGCCGACCAGCACTACGCGACGTTGGGGGTGGCTCTGCTTGACGCGCTGCGCAGCACCGCCGGCGACGGTTGGAACCTGGAGTACGACCAGGCGTGGCGGGACGCGTACGCGGCGATCGCGGCGAAGATGATGGCCGGGGCGACCGACGACGACAACCCCCCGTTCTGGCACGCCGAGGTGCTGACCCACGAGCGGCACGGCTCGGACATCGCCGTGCTGACCTGCCGGGCCCTGCAACATCCGCTGCCCTGGCGTGCGGGCCAGTACGTCAGCCTGGAGCTGCCCCGCTTCCACCCGAGGGTGTGGCGGAACTACTCGGTGGCGAACGCCCCGAACGACGACAACGTGCTGGAGTTCCACGTGCGCAGCCCCGGCGCGGGGTGGGTGTCCGGGGCGCTGGTCCGCCGGGTGCAGCCCGGGCACCTGCTGCGCCTGGCGGCGCCGATGGGGTCGATGACCCTGGACCGGTCCTCCGAGCGGGACATCCTCTGCGTGGCCGGCGGCGTCGGGCTGGCACCGATCAAGGCGCTGGTGGAGGAGTTGGCCTCCTACAACCGGACGCGGTGGGTGCACGTCTTCTACGGCGCGCGGCACGCGACGGACCTGTACGGGTTGGCCGGCCTCCAGGAGCTGGTGGGCGCACACCCGTGGTTGTCGGTCACCGCGGCGTGCAGCGACGACAGCGACTTCGACGGCGAGCTGGGCGACATCCCGGACGTGGTGGCCCGGTACGGCCCGTGGACGACGCACGACTGCTACGTCTCCGGGTCGGCGCAGATGGTCCGGTCGACGCTGCGGGTGCTGGCCGCGGACGAGGTGCCCCCGCCGAACATCCGCTACGACACGTTCGGCGACATCTAGACGTTCCTCCCCCCACACCGGGGCGCGTGCCCCTGCCCCCTGGGGCACGCGCCCCGGTCCCCTCGCTCAGTAGCGCCAGGGTTGCCCCGTCTCCCGGTATTCCTCCACCGGCACCAGCGGCACGCCGGGCGCCATCCGGTCGACGTAGAGCCGCCCCTCCAGGTGGTCGATCTCGTGCGCGACGAGCCGGGCCATGCCGAACTCGAACGAGGTGATGATCCGACTGCCGTCCCACTGGGCGTGTTCCACGTCGAGTCGCAGCGGTCGGGGCACCAGACCCCGATGGTCGAAGAAGGAGAGGCACCCCTCGTACTGCTCGTCGGTCTCCGGGTCGGCGTCGACGACCCGGGGGTTGAGCAGAACGACCGGTTCCGCCGACCGGTCGGGGGGTCGGACCACTGCGGCGGCACGGCCGATGCCGAGCTGCGGTGCGGCGATGCCCACTCCCTTGCTGAACGGGTGCAGTTCGTCGAGCCGGGACAGCGCCATGGTGAGCCGGTCCACGACGTCCCGGGCCACCTGCTCCTCGCCGGGCAGGTCGAACTGCCGGACCCGCTGGCGGAGGAGGTCGTCGCCGCGCTGGAGGACCCCGATTCCGCGCATCCGGTCGCTGGGGCGGACCCGGGCGCCGCCGGGGCCGGCGTCCGGGTCGGTGTCCGGCCGAGCCCGGAAGCGCCACTGCATCCGGTAGCGGGCGTTGAGCGGCGGGGCGTCGGTCTGCCAGTCGTAGATCGCCCGGTCGCCCTCGTCGTGGCGCTGCGGCGCCGTCCGCAACGGGCCCTCCTCCGCGGAGAGCGAGGTTTCCACGCCCCAGACCTGCGGGTCGAGGGCCGCCGGCAGATCCAGTCGTACGGCGAGGTGTCGGGTGGGCAGCCGGACGGCCCGCTGGAACCAGGGGCCCCACTTCTCGTGCCCGACGCTGTACGCGTACTCGATGATGGCCCGGTCGCCGGGGTAGAGCGGGAAACGTCGGTCACCGTTCTCGAAGAGCAGCCAGATCTCCTTGAACGCGTCCCGGTCGTGTTTCGCCCGCCAGTGCATCGGCTCCGGGTCGCCGCCGCCGTCGTCGCGGCGGGCCTGTAGTTGCAGTTCGGCGAAGGTGAGCGGGTGTTCCCGGTGGTGCCGGTTGGAGCGGCCGGGGTCGTTCGGGAAACGGTCCACGGCGACGCGGACGAGGTAGCGGGTGACCGGTTCGGTGCCGGCGTTGTACAGCTCGCGGTGGATGACGCACCGGTAGGCGTCGTCGGCGTGGGTGAGGGTGGCCAGTTCCCGCTCGACGACCAGGCCGGTGCCAGGGGGCAGCCACTGGCCGGGCAGCGGGGGTTCGCGGTGCGGGTGGCCGGAGCGGGCGTGCCGGAGGTCGTCGTACTCCCGGAAGCGCTGCCAGATCGCGCCGCTGGCCTCCAGGACGGCCTCGGCGCGGCGGGCGAAGTCCTCGGTCGGGCGGTGTCGGCGCCCCTCGACGTGGCTGACGTAGGACGGGTCGAACCCCATCAGGATGGCCAGTTGCTTCTTGGACAGGCCCCGCCCGGCACGGTGGCGGGCGAGCTCGGCCGCGAAGGAGTCGGCAGCCCGTTCGAGGGGTGACGTCGTCATCGGCTTCCTCGTGGCCGGGAGTATTAGTTTCACGTTCCGTGGCGAAGCGCACACGCATCTGCCACCTTGTCGACACAACGCTTGACAATCCACCGACGGTGATCGATCCTGCGGCGGCGTTTTCGGAGGCCGGGCGCGGGTAGTACGCCGGGGCGCGGAGCGCTGCTCCCGCCGGGAGCCGGAGTGACCCGGACCTCCCGATCCGACCGAGGCAAGGCTTCCCTTAGGCCGACCGGCATGGTTAGGCTAGCCTTAGCTCAGGACGGCGTTTGTCGTCCGCCGGGGCATGTCCCCGGTCACGCGGACGGGGGATGACACGGTGACAGCGGTGATGCCGAGGCGGGACGTGACCGCCACGCCGCTCGCCCCCGTCACCGCGGCGCTGCGGGCCATGTTCGGCACCGACGACCTTCCCGGTCTCGCCCGGGGCCTGCTCGTCGACGACGAGTTCGGCTGGTCGCCCGCCACCACCCTGATCGACGGCACCCGCCTGCCGGAGCTGCTGCACGCGGCAAGCGTCCGTTGGGGCGGCACCCCGCACGCCTGCGCCGCCCTGGCCTGGAAGTCGTACAGCTACTGGACGGCGCTGCCGGTCGTGCTCGGCTGGGCCTCGGCCCGCCGGGTGCCGCTGCTCGACCCCTCCGACGTGCTCATCCACTTCGAGGACCACCGGCCCCTGCTCACGCTGGGCCTGCGCCACGGCACCACAGTGGCGGTGCTGCCGAGCGACCCGCTGGCGCTCTCCGGCCTGCCGCAGGTGCGCGTGGTCGCCGGCGAGGCGGAGTTGCTGGCCGAGCTGCGTGCCTCCCTGCTCGACGCCCACCTGGCGCCGCTGATCGCGGCCATCCAGACGGAGGTGCGGGTGGGCACCCGTACGCTGCTCGGTTCGGTCGCCTCCGGCATCGCGCACGGCATCCTGCGGGCCGCCGACGCGCTGCCCGGTTCGACGGTGCAGAGCGTCGACACCCTGCTCGGCGCGCTCGACCTGGCGGACCTGGTGGAGCTGGTGCCCGGCCCGACCGGTGAGCCGAGCGTGCAGCGGCGCACCTGCTGCCTGGCCTTCACCCTGCCCAGCCCGAAGGTCTGCCAGGGCTGCTGCGTCCGCTAGGACCAAGTCCGCTCAGTCGGTCAGCTTCCGGACGTCCCACACCCACACCCCGCCGGTGAAGGTCGGCTGGATGCCGGTCAGCTCGGTCATGCCGCGGCGCAGTTCCATCTCGTGCTCGTGCGGCCCGAGGATCACCACGCCGGCCCGCCAGTAGCGCAGGTCGTCGACCGCCTTGACCCGGCTCTGCGGGGTGATCGGCGGCACCGCGCCGGTCCGTCGGATGGTCGCGAAGAAGCTGCTTGTCGGCCGGGGCGGCGCGGTGAACAGCGCCACCTTCGGCGGCTCCGCGCTCGGGCGGGTGTCCGGCCCGAGGAAGTAGCCGCGGGCCAGCGGCATGTCCAGCCGGGTCGCGGCGGACCAGCGCAGCGGCTCCGCGTAGTTGGTGTCCGGCAGCGGCAACGTCACCACACTGCGCCCACCGGCCACGTACGGCCGCCAGGCCCCACTGGTCACGAAGGTGGGGACCGGGTCCAGTTGGACCACGGGCAGCGGGGTGGGCAGGATCGGCAGCAGGGCCATCGTCAGCACGGTCGCGGTGGCGAAGCGGATCTGCGGCCGGGCGACCGGGCGCGTACGGGCCAGCTCGCGGGCACGTTCGGCGCCGTAAGCGAGCAGCACCCCGACGATCGGGGTGATCGCCAGCGCCCACCGGGTCGGCACCACCGAGTGCAGGATCGGCAGGTTCTCCAGCGCGGCCCAGGGCCCCGGCACGCCGGTGCCGTGACCGGCGAAGCGGATCTCCCGCCCGAGGGAGAGCACCGCGAAGAGCAGCCCGAGCCCGGCCAGGGCGAGCACCACCGCCGACCGCCGCAACCACCAGACCAGGGCGACCACCAGCACGACAAGCGACCAACCGAAGAAGCTGTTCTCCTCGGTCGGGTTCTTGGCCAGCCCGGCGGCGGTGCGCGGGCTGCCGGCGAGCGACTCCCGGGAGTACGCGACGAACGAGGCCAGGTCGCTCGAGTAACCGCGGATCAGGCTGGACAGCCCGGAGTAGGCGCCGGGTCCGAAGAACTGCACATACAGCGGGTACGCCAGCAGCAGGCCGGCGACCACGGCGGCGACGGCGAGCCCGGCGAGGAAGGACCGGACCCGTGACCGCAGGGCGGGGCGGGCGAGGGCCAGCGCGCCGACGACCACGCCGAGCCCGATCGCGGTCATCAGCAGGATCTCCAGGTTGAGAAACGCCTGCCAGACGATCACCAGAGCGAGCAGCAGCCCGTTGCGCAGCCAGCGGCCGGCGTCGGCGAGCCGCAGCGTACGCCAGATGATCAACGGGACGACGAACTGCGACACGATGTTCGGGTGCCCGTTGGCGTGCGACACCATGGCCGGCGCGAACGCGCAGAAGCCCGCGCCCAGCCAGGCCGGCCCCCGAGCGAGGATCAGGACGCGGGAGAGCAGGAAGTACCAGGCCGTGGCGGTGGCGATCATTCCGAGGGTGAGAAAGAGCAGGAATGCCGCACGCGGACCGAACAAAAGGGTGATCGGCGTCATTGGCAGCGAAATGGATAATACGGACGTATTTGCCATGAGGTTGACGCCGTCCGGCACGTTCATCCGGTCCGAATGGAACGGGTACGCGAAATGCGTGACCACTCGCGCACCGTGCGCCATCATCCATTCGAACTGCGACTGGTCCGAGCGGTTGTCCCGCACTCCGCTGCCCGGGTCCCACCAGAGGCGCCCGGCGATCCAGAGGCCGAGGACCACGAAGCTCAGCACGGCGGCCAGGTCGGTCCACTTCCCGTTACGGCGCAACCGATCGCCGCCGCCGGCCTCCTCCACCGGCGACGCGGTGGCCGGGCCGTCGCCGGGCGCGTCCGGTTCGGGAGTAGTCATGACAATTCATAGGGTAGTCAGCCTATGGCGGTGCCGTGACATGTTTCGGGGTACTGCCGTACTATGTGCCGGGTTCGCCGACCGCCGATCACGTGCCCACCCCCCGACCGCAATTCGGCCAACCGCTCCCCCGATTCTTCTGCCATCCAAGCGGATGATTCACTCTGTCGGTCCAGGCACGGGTCGAGTTCATATCGTGAGGAATCGACGCATGGCAGAAATCACTGGGGATCAGCGCGTCCAGTCCGAGGTTCTGGAGGGCCTGGCGACGGCCGTCAACCACCGCCGCTGGTTCGTCGAGCTGGCAGTGCCCTACCTCGGTGACGACCCCATCGAGATCGGCAGCGGCCTCGGTGACTACGCCCTGGAGTGGTCGCAGCGGCTGCCCCGGTTCACCGCCACGGAGGCCGACCCCGACCGGCTGGTGCAGCTCAAGGAGCGCCTCGCCGAACAACCGGGCATCGACGTTCGACAGATGCTGCTGCCGCACAACGACCGGGGGAACTACAGCGCCGCCGTGTCGTACAACGTCCTGGAGCACATCGAGGACCACGTGGGCGCGCTGCGCAGCATGCGCGACCTGGTCCGCCCCGGCGGCGCGGTGATCATCATCGTGCCGGCGTTCCAGTTCGCCATGAGCCCCGCGGACATCGCCACCGGCCACGTCCGCCGGTACACGAAGAGGACGCTCGGCACGGCGATGACCGAGGCCGGCCTGACGGTGGAGAAGATCCACTACGCGAACGCGCTCGGGCTGATCGGCTACTTCATGGCCACCAAGGTCTTCCGGCTGATGCCGAAGGAGGGGCCGATGGTCAAGGTGTACGACACGCTCGTCCTCCCCGCCACGAAGGCCGCCGAACAGGTCGTCCGACCCCCGTTCGGCCAGTCCGTCTTCGCGGTGGCCCGCGTCCCCGCCTGACCCACGCACCCCGCCACCCCGCCATCCCGCGATCTTGCACTTTCTGTCGCCGTGCCGTCCCTTATTTGGAGAATGCCGGGACAGGAAGTGCAAGATCGCGGAAAGCGGGGGTTACTCCTTGATCTGGTACGTCGGGCGGATCACCGCTCGCGCCAGGGTGTGGAAGGTCAGGTTGAAGCCCACGTAGGCCGGGCTGGCGTCCGGGGTGAGGTCCAGGTGGTCGACGTCCAGGGCGTGCACCGCGAAGACGTACCGGTGCGGGCGGTCTCCGGGCGGCGGCGCCGCCCCGCCGTACCCCTGCTCGCCGTAGTCGTTGCGGACCGAGAAGGCCCCGCCGAGGTCGGTGCCCGCCGCTCCGCCCGCGCCGCTGGGCAGCTGCGTGACGCCGACCGGGACGTTCACCAGCACCCAGTGCCAGAAACCGCTGCCGGTCGGGGCGTCGGGGTCGTAGCAGGTAACGGTGAAGCTCTTGGTCTCGGCGGGGAAGTCCGACCAGGTCAGCTGCGGGGAGACGTTCTCACCACCGGTGCTGCCGTGGGCGTGCCGGGCGTCCATCGGCTCGCCGTTCTGCACGTCATCACTCGTCAGGGTGAACGAGGGCACGGTCGGCAGCAGCTCGTACGGGTCCGGGGCGATCGGTCGTTCGAGGGTCATCGGGACGGCGTCCTTCCGGTGTGGGCGGATACCTGCCCTTCATACCCCGTTCCGGGCCGACGAACGACCAGATGCGTCGGGTGTCCGGCGTCACCGGCCGGCCGCTATGGTGGGCAGCCTGCAACGTTCCACGGGGGGACTACTTGCTAGGGATCTGGCGCGACTTCCTGGTCGCCGTCGCCACCGCGCTGCGCAAACCGAACGAGCAGGCGCTCGCCGAGGAGCGCCGACGCGCGGTCGAGCGGCTGGCCGACGAGACGATCCGCGAGAACCGGCGGACGGTCGACCCACCGGAGTAGCGGTGGCGGAGGGTGTGGGATTCGAACCCACGAAGACATCGCTGCCTTACCGGTTTTCAAGACCAGCGCCATCGGCCACTAGGCGAACCCTCCCGGACCGGCACCCGCGGGTGTACGGCCGTGAACAGTCTGCCACGACACCCGCCGGCCGGCTCGGCGTCCCTCCCCGAAGCGCCGGCCACACGGTGCCCGGAGCGTCCACTGTGGCGCGGGTCGGCGTCACCCGACGGGAATCGGGACACGCGTCGCAGCGTTAGCGGCGTGATCGACTCGGATTCCTTGAAACCGGGGCGTCAGACCGCCATGGATGCCCCGGTTTCAAGGAACCCGGGGCGGCGCCCCGACAACCGGGGCCGAGCGCCGACCACCCGGGGCCGAGCGCCGACCACCCGGGGCCGCGCGCCGAGCGACCCCGCCCGACCGGGGCGCTCCTGCGGCCCGTTGGCGCATCGGGTATGACTGAGGCCATGCGAGCCATCACCGTTCCGCAGCCCGGTGGACCCGACGCGCTGGTCTGGGCCGAGGTCCCCGACCCGGAGCCCGGTCCGGGCGAGGTGATCGTCAGGGTGCGGGCCAGCGCGGTCAACCGTGCCGACCTGCTGCAGCGGCAGGGGCACTATCCACCGCCGCCGGGAGCGCCCGCGTACCCCGGGTTGGAGTGCTCCGGGGTGATCGACGCGATCGGCCCGGAGGTGACCGGATGGTCCGTCGGGCAGGAGGTCTGTGCGCTGCTGGCCGGCGGCGGGTACGCCGAGCGCGTCGCCGTGCCCGCCGGGCAGTTGCTGCCGGTGCCGGCGGGCGTCGACCTGGTCGACGCCGCGGCGCTGCCGGAGGTGGCCTGCACGGTGTGGTCGAACGTGGTGGGGGTGGGCCGGCTCGGCTCGGGTGACACGCTGCTGGTGCACGGTGGGGGCAGCGGGATCGGCACGTTCGCGATCCAGCTCGGGGCGGCTCTCGGCGCCACTGTGCTGGCGACCGCCCGCACGGCCAAGCACCCCCTCCTGCGCGAGCTGGGCGCGGCGCACACGATCGACTACCGGGAGCAGGACTTCGTCGAGGAGGTTCGCAAGATCACCGACGACCACGGCGCGGACGTCATCCTCGACATCATGGGCGCGTCCTACCTGGGCCGGAACGTCGCCGCGCTGGCGACCGGCGGCCGGCTCGTGGTGATCGGGATGCAGGGTGGTCGCAAGGCCGAGCTGGACCTCGGCGCGCTGCTGGCCAAGCGGGCAAGCGTCGCGGCGACCGCGCTGCGCTCCCGACCGCTGGCCGAGAAGGCGGAGATCGTCCGGGGCGTACGCGATGAGGTGTGGCCGTTGGTCGAGGCCGGCGCGGTCCGCCCGGTGGTGGACCGGCGGCTGCCGATGGCCGAGGCGGCGCAGGCGCATCGGCTGGTCGAGTCGAACGACCACGTCGGTAAGGTGCTACTCACCGTCGGGTGACGGCGGGCGGGGCAGCATGAGGCGTGCGCCGGGGCCCTCGCCGGCCAGCGCGTCCCCGGGGTTGTAGAGCGTGCAGCGTTGCAGGGACAGGCAGCCGCAGCCGATGCAGCCGTCCAGGTCGTCGCGGAGTTTGGTGAGCAGCCGGATCTTCTCGTCCAGCCGGCCGCGCCAGCTCGCGGAGAGGCGTTCCCAGTCCTGTGGGCTGGGGGTGCGGCCGCCGGGAAGCGATTCCAGCGCCTCGCGGATCTCGTCCAGGGAGATGCCGACCTGCTGGGAGATCCGGATGAAGGCGACCCGCCGCAGTTCGGCGCGGGCGTAGCGGCGTTGGTTTCCGCCGGTGCGATCGGCGCGGATCAGACCGAGCCGCTCGTAGTAGCGCAGCGCCGACGGCGCGACCCCGGAGCGGACGGACAGCTCGCCGATCGTCAGTGCTTCCTGCATCACCGATCCTTGAATTGAAGTGGACTTCAACTCAAGGTTAGCGGCGATCAGCGTGCGGACGAGACCGCCGGACGACGGCGTGCGCGCTCGCGACCGAGGATCCAGATCGCCTCGACGCCGTCCTTCCAGGTGATCTTCTTGCCCTCTTCGCGGCCCCGCGCCCGGT
The DNA here is from genome assembly GCF_000297395.2 of Micromonospora lupini str. Lupac 08. Taxonomy (GTDB): domain Bacteria; phylum Actinomycetota; class Actinomycetes; order Mycobacteriales; family Micromonosporaceae; genus Micromonospora; species Micromonospora lupini. The sequence goes on from NZ_HF570107.1 coordinate 73,615, forward strand.
AGCTGATCGGCACCTCGTACGGGCGGATCTTGCGGCGCAGCAGCTTGCCGGTCACCTCCGCCTCCATGCCGAAGCCCCGCGAGCGCACCTCCAGGGACCGGTACAGCTCCACCGGCATCAGCTTGAAGCAGGTCTCCAGGTCGCCGATGTACGAGTTGAAGAGGACGTTCGCCGCCATCGTGACGCCCTTGTTGCCCATCACGTACCAGAAGCTGTAGGCGCTGTGGCTGCCGAAGGTGCGATTTCCGTAGACGACCGTGGCCCGCCCGTCGAGCACCGGGGCGAGCAGCCTGGGGATGTCCTGCGGGTCGTACTCCAGGTCGGCGTCGAGGATGACCATGTAGTCGCCCTCGGCGCTGTCCACAGCCGTCTTGATGGCCGCGCCCTTGCCCGCGTTGCGCTGGTGGGTGATGACCCGCAGGCGGGCGTCGTCGGCGCGACCGAGGACCTCGCCGGTGCCGTCCCGGCTGCCGTCGTCGACGACGACCAGCTCGATCTCGCAGGGATAGTCAACCGCCAACGCCTGCTTGAGGGCATCCGCGATGCGTTCTTCCTCGTTGTAGACCGGCATGAGGATCGAGAGCTTCACGGGAATCTCCACGGTGGCGACAACACGTCGGGCATAGCCTAGCCTGGCTGGTCAGCCCGACGGTCGCCGCCACCGTCGGACAGCCGGCGTGGCGGGCTCAGCCGGATGGTGTTTACTTCCCGCCATGTCGGCTGCCGGCTCCCTGCTCGCGGTGCTTCCCGCCGCCTCGGTGCTCCTGCTCACTGTCGCGACAGCGCCACGCGGGGTCGACCCGGTGGCGCCGACACGGCTCGCCGCCGTGCGCGCGGCAGTGGTCGCCGGGGCGTACGCGGTGCTCGTCGTCGAGGTGCTCGGCGCGCTGCACGCGCTGACCCGGCCGGCGTTCGTCGCCGCCTGGCTGCTCTTCCTGCTCGCCACCGCGACGGCGGTGGCCCTGCGCTGGCGCCGGGACACCCCGGTCGCCGAGGCGCCCGCCGCGACGCCCCTGCGCGTGCCGGTCGGCGCGGCGGTGGCC
>NZ_HF570107.1:74757-192099 GCF_000297395.2 Micromonospora lupini str. Lupac 08
GGTCGGCGCGGCGGTGGCCGCCGGCGCCGGCCCGGAGACGTCCGTCGCGCTCGCCGACCGCGGCCCGGCGGGCGGGCGCGCCGCCGCGCCGGTCCAGACCGGTGGGGTACGCGCCAGGGCAGCCGACGCCTGGCGTACGGCGAGTCGGGGCGAGCGGCTGCTCGGCGGCGTGATCGGTGGGCTGGTGCTGCTGGAGTTGCTCGTCGCGCTGCTGGCCGAGCCGAACAACTTCGACTCGCAGACGTACCACCTGCCCAAGGTCGAGCACTGGGTGGCCCAGGGTGACCTCGACTTCTGGCCCACCGCCATCCACCGGCAGGTGACCATCCCGCCCGGCGCGGAGTACCTGCTCCTGCACCTGCGCCTGCTCACCGGCTCAGATGCGCTGCACAATCTGGTGCAGTGGGCCGCCGGGGTGCTCTGCCTGCTGGTGGCCGCGCGGATCACCGCGCAGCTCGGCGGCGGTCGGCGGGCTCAGTTGATCACCGCGTTCGTGCTGGCCAGCACCCCGATGGTCGTGCTCCAGGCGACCAGCACCCAGACCGACCTGGTCTGCGCGGCGTGGGTGGCGTGCGCCGCGACACTCGTCCTGGACGGGCTGCGGCGGCGGACCGGTTGGGGGACGCTGCTCTGCCTGGGCGCGGCCACCGGGTTGACGGCGGTGACGAAGACCAGTGGCCTCATCGCGGTGGGCCCGCTGCTGGTGCTCTGGGGCCTGGCCCAGCTCCGGCTGGCCCTGGCCGCCCGGGCACCGGCCGCCGCGCTGTCCGTCGGTGGTCCGTCGGCCGGCGGAGCGCCGGCCGGCGGAGCGTCGGTCGCTGCGACGTCGGCCGACGAGGCTCCGACGGGTGCCACGTCGGTTGGTCGGGTGCGGCCGGTCGGCGGGGTGGTCCGGGTCGTCGCTGGCTCGGCGCTGATCCTGGTGGTCGCGGCGGTTGTGGTGGGCCCGTTCCTGGCCCGGGTGACAGCCGAGTTCGGGCATCCGCTGGGCCCGCCGCGGCTGCGGGAGTCGATCCCGATGGAACGGCATGATCCGGCGTCGGTACTGGTCAACGCGCTGCGGATCGGGCACACGGCGTTCGACACGCCGTTGGCGCCGCTGCGCAGCGCCAGCGCGGACGCGATCATCGACGGCGCGGACGCGATAGGCGTCGACCCTCAGGACCGGGCGATCACCTTCGGCCGGGAGGTCTTTCCGGTGCCCGCCTGGTACCCGGACGAGGACCGGGTGGCCTTCCCGATCGCCGGGGCGGTGGCGTTGCTCGGGGCGCTCGTCGCGCTCGTCCGCCCGCGCCGGATCGATCCCGGCCAGGTGGGGCCGCTGCGGGCGTACGCCGTGGTGGTGCTGACCACCGTGCTGCTGCACACCGCGATGCTCAAGTGGCAGCCGTGGGGCAACCGGCTGCTGCTCTACGCCCTGGTCCTCGCCGTGCCGCTCGCCGGGCTGTGGCTGGATGCGATCCTGCGCCGCCACGCCGGCCGCGCGACGAGCACCGCCCCGACGAGCGGTCGTGCGCGGCGGTCGGTGGCCACGCTGGCGGTGGTCGCCGTGTTGGCCACCTCGGCGCTGGCCGGGGTGCTGGCGCTGTCGTACGGCTTCCCGCGGCGGCTGGTCGGCTCCGGCTCGGTGTTCACCACCTCGGACTGGGACACCCGGTTCCTGCGCCGGCCGGAGTGGGCCGACGAGTTCCGCTGGGCGGCGTCGGCGGTCCGCGACAGTGGCGCCCGGCGGATCGGGCTGGTGGAGCAGAACGACAACTGGGAGTACCCGTGGTGGCTGCTGCTGCGTCAGCCGGACGGCGGCTCGCCGGAGCTGGTGTCGTTGCAGTCGGTGCTGCCGGAACGGCCGCCGGCCGACCCGGCCTCGGTGGACGCGATCGTCTGCACCGGCAGTCAGCCGGCCTGCGCCAAGCTGGTTCCGGCTGGCTGGCGGCTGGAGTTCCGTGGCTACGTGGGCTACGCCCTGCCACCCGGCCGCTGACCGGCCCGGACCCCGATTGATCAACACGGCTTCGGCGATATCGGGGTGTTGCACCGACCGGGACACGCCCGTTTCACCGAACCCGTGTTGATCACGCCAGAGCGGTGCGGGCCCCCGGGCGTACACCCGGGGGCCCAGCGCTCACTTGTCGCGCGGGATGAGGACGAGCCGGGCGACACCCTTGTCGCCGTCCTTCGCGCCGGCGACGCCGACCTTCGCCCCGACCTTGACCTCGCTCGGCTGCACCGTCGCGCGCCGCTCGACGACCCGGAGGTCGTCGCCGAAGGTCCAGGTCATCGTGAAACCGTCGGTGGACTTGACGGTCATCGAGTCGCCGTCGATGGCGGTCACCTCGCCACGCTGCACCGCCACCGTCTGCGTACCGTTGTCCTTGGTCTGCACCACCGCCTCGCCGTGCAGGGTGTTCTTGCGGAGCTGCACACGGGCCTGGTGGCGCTTGCGCCACTCCTCGCCGCGCTTCTGCTTGTCCTTGTCCTTGTCCTTGGCCGTCGGAGAGGCGCCCGGCGCCGGGGTGGACGGTGCGGCGACGGTCTGCACGTCCAGGTCGGTGGCGTCGAAGCCCATCGCGGTAAGCGCCTGGCCCTCCACACCCATCGCCGCGGCGACCTCGACCGCCGCGTCCCGCGCGGGCTGGCTTGCCACCTCGGCCGCGCCGCAGCCGCTGACGCCGAGCGCCACCGCCGCGAACAGTGCCGTGGTGCCGGTGACGAATCCCCAACGTGGCATGACTCTCCCTCTCGTCCGTGGAGCCTTCAGCCTTCCCCGCGAGGACGAGCGGACCGTCAGGCCGATGTACGGATCCGGTAAGGATCACCGGGAAGCCGGACCGTGAAGGCCGCGCCGCCCTCGGGCGCGTGACCCGCGACGATCTCCCCGCCCAGCCGGCGGACCAGCCCGGCGGCGAGGGCCAGCCCCAGCCCGCTGCCCACCTTGCGCACCCCCCGGTAGCGCTCGTGCAACGCCCCCCGCTCGAACGCCACCGCCAGGTCGTCGTCGGTGAAGCCGGGTCCGCCGTCGCGGACCTCCAGCACACCACCGTCCGCCGGGTCCGCACCGACCGGCCGGACCGCGAGCACCACAGGCGCCCCCGGGGGTACGACCCGCAGCGCGTTCTCCAGCAGCCCGTCCACCACCTGCCGGATCCGACCCGGATCGGTGTACGCGGACACCGGCTGACCGGGCGTCTCCAGGCGGAACGACACTCCCACCGCGGCGCACCGACCCGACCAGGTCGGCTCGGCGTCGGCGGCCAGCCGGGTCAGGTCGACAGGCACCGGTTCCAGCGGAAAGTCGGCGGCCTCCAGCCGGGCCAGCGCCAGCAGGTCGCCGATCAGCCGGTCGAGGTGCTGGGCCTCGGCCAGCATCGTCCGACCGGCGTCGGCGGTGCCGTCGGTGTCGATGACGCCGTCGGCCAGCGCCTCGGCGTACCCCCGGATCGCGGTAAGCGGGGTCCGCAGCTCGTGCGAGACGGAGAGCAGGAACTCGCGCTGCCGGCCCTCGCTCGTGGTCAACGCGGCGGCCAACCCGTTCAGCGCCTCGGCCAGGTCGGCGACCTCGTCCGGCGGTTCGACAGGCACCCGGACGGCGCGGTCCCCGGCCCGCAGTCGGGCCGCGGCGGTGGCCGCGACGCGGATCGGTCGGGCCAGACGGCGGGCAAGCAGGAGGCCGGCCACCACGCCGGCGGCCAACCCGGCCAGCAGCGGCAACCAGAGGCTGAGCAGCACCTGCGCCCACAACCCGTTCGACGAGGCACGGGACAGCACCACCCCGTTGCCGCCGGGCAGCGCCCGGCCCTCCACCAGGGCGCGGTGGCCGTTGACCGAGCGGCGGGCCGACACGTTGCGGCCCTGCCCGATCCGCTGCACCACGCGGGCCGGCAGGCCCGACCGGTCGACGGTCCCGCGCCGGATCAGGTACGCGTCGATGCCCTGGTCGCGCAGTTGCTGGATGAGCCGCTCCTCGTCGACTGTGCGACCCCGGTCCAGCCGGGTGCGCAGCACCTCGGCGGCGAGTCGGGCCTGCGCGGCGAGGGCCTGCTGATCACGTCGCTCCGCGCCGCGGATCGCCAGTGGCACCGCGACGATGGCCGTGACGAGCACCGACACCAGTGCCACCGCGCAGGTGACGAGCACCGCGCGGGCGGTGAGCGTCCGGCCGAGCCGACTGCGCCGGGGTGCGGCCGGCGGGCGGACGCCGATCACCGGCAGCGCCATGGTCGGCGACTCGGCGCGTACGGGCTGCTCAGGCATCGACCGCGTACCCCACGCCCCGGTGGGTGCGGATGACGCTGACCGGGCCGAGCTTCGCCCGCACCTGGGCGACGTGCACGTCCACCGTGCGGGTTCCGGCGTGCGCGGCGTAGCCCCAGACGCCGGCCAGCAGCTCCTCCCGGGTGAAGACCCGGCCGGGCCGGGCCATGAGGTGCGCCAACAGGTCGAACTCCGTGGAGGTGAGCTGCACCGGTACGCCGTCGGCGGTGACCGTCCGACGGGCCGGGTCGAGGGTCACCGGGCCGACGACACGCGGTCGTTCCGCGCCCTCGGGGCCCCCGGCGGTACGGCGCAGCACCGCGCGTACCCGGGCGACCAACTCGCGCGGGCTGAACGGCTTCGTGACGTAGTCGTCGGCGCCCAGCTCCAGGCCGACGATCCGGTCCACCTCGTCGTCGCGGGCGGTGAGGAAGATGACTGGCGTCCAGTCACCGGCCTCGCGTAAGCGTCGGCAGATCTCGGTGCCGGGGAGGCGGGGCAGGGCGATGTCGAGGACGCAGGCGACCGGTCGCAGCCGGCGGGCGGCGCTCAGGCCCGCCTCGCCGTCGCGTTCCAGGTGTACGCCGAACCCGTCCCGGCTGAGGTAGAGCCGGACCAGGTCGGCGATGGCCGGCTCGTCCTCGACCACGAGGACGAGCCCGCGGTGCGGCGGTTCGACGGTCACCGGCCCATGATTGCCGACCCGGTCGGCTCGGAGCGATCGGTGCGTGTTCGGGTTCGGTAAAGGCGACGTGAAGGGCTGCCGTCCGGTCGGGCGTCAGCGCGCCACGGCGGGGCGGAACGCGCTGGGTCGGACGGCGGCCGGCGTGTCGCCGATGGTGGCGACGATCCGCTCGCGGGGTGCCCGCAGGCGGGTCCGGAAGGCGTGGTTGAGCAGCGCGTCGAGCTGCCACACCTGCTTCGGGTGGCTGGTGCGGACGAGGAACCGCTCGCGGATCCCGTCGATCGCGGTGGCGGCCAGCTCGACCGACCCCAGCCGGGGGTCCGGGCTCCAGGTGACGTTGCTCAGCTCGCGCAGCTCGGTGTTGAGGTGCAGGCGCAGCCGGTGCAGGAGCCGGGTCTGCTGGGTCACCACCAGTCGACGGTGGGTGAGCAGCAACAGGTAGTCGCCGGTGACCGGGCGGTCGGGGCGGCTGCAACGGGTGACCAGGATGGTGGCGTCACCGGAGCCGACACAGCGTCGGAAGACCGGCATGTGCCGGCTCACGGTCTGCACGGCAAGGCCGGCCTCGGTGGCGGCCGGGAGGAACGTTCGGGAGAAGACGTCCATGACCTGCCCAACGACCTCCCCGGCGCGGTGACGTGGGTCACGTCCAAATTTTGGAAGTTCCACGCCGCGCGTCGCACCGCCTGTCCGACTTCCGACTTCGACGGATGCCGGTCAGTGGTCGGGCTGAAGCGGGGTGGCGGCGAACAGCTCGGCGAGCCATCCGGGCACCGCCTCGGCGTACTCCGCGCGGGCCGGGTCGGCCGTGTCCAGAGCCCGCCGCCAGGAGAGCGACCGGCTCACCGCGCCCAGGTTCATGGCCAGGTCGGCGGCCTCGACGAGGGTCCGGCGGTCATAGCGGTCCGTCCACGCCTCCAGGTAACAGTCGCGCAGCCGGGCCAGGCCGGCGTCGTCGGCCGACGCCTCGGTGGCGTACCGGATCGAGCGCAGGGTCACCAGCAGCGTGCCGAACGGGTGCGCCACCGAGGCGTCACCCCAGTCGAAGTAGCGGTAGCCGGCCGGGCCGGCGAAGACGTTGCCGTCGTGCAGGTCGTCGTGCTGCACGGTGGCCGGGATGCCGATGTCCGCGAGCCGGCGGCACCGCTGCGCGTACGCCGGAAGCTCCGCCCGCAACCGCTCGTACGTCTCGACGGCGAGCCCGCCCTCCGCGCCGACGCGCAGCGAGTCGCGATCGTCGAGCAGCTCGTCGAGCAGCCCCGCCAGCACCTCCGGGCGGTGGTCCGGTACGCCGAGGGCGACCAGTTCGTCGGCGCGGGGCGCGGTGGCGAGCTGGAGTGCCGCGTACCCGGGCAGCGCCCGCTCCCAGTGCGCCAGGTCGGGGTCGCGGCCCAGCACGTCACGCAGCGACTCACCGCCGTCGGGAAGCAGCGACCAGCCCCGCTCCCGGTCCACACCGATCGGGGTCAGCACCCGCTCGGGCGCCAGCCGGGCAAGCGTCGCGATCAGGACCGCCTCGTGCGCCGTGCCCCGGTTGTTGGCCTTGAACCAGACCGGCCGGCCGTCGGTCGGCACCCGCCAGACCAGCGACCACGGCCGGACGCGCGGCTCCATCGGCCCGGTGACCCGGCGACCGGCGTTGCCGAGCTGCTCGTCGACCCAGGATCGGGCCTGCGCCTGCCACTCGTCGCTGGACCAGTCGGGGGCGCGCCCGTCGGCGATCGTCGTCACGATGGGCACCCTAGGCGGCGTGCCCGACCCGGGGCGAGACCATTTCCGCGATGCTCCTCGGCCGGCGTCGAGCCGCCGGGTCAGACCAGCTCGACGGTCCTCGGCCGGCGGCCGGGTCAGACCAGCTCGACGATCGTGGCGTTGGCCATGCCGCCGCCCTCGCACATGGTCTGGAGGCCGTAGCGGAGGCCGTTGTCCCGCATGTGCTGGAGCATCGTGGTCATGATCCGGGCGCCGGAGCCGCCGAGCGGGTGCCCGAGGGCGATCGCGCCACCGCGCGGGTTGAGCCGCTCCGGGTCCGCCTCGGTCTCCGCCAGCCAGGCCAGCGGCACCGGGGCGAACGCCTCGTTCACCTCGTACACCCCGATCTCCTCGATGCCCAGCCCCGCGCGGCGCAGCGCCTTCGCGGTGGCCGGGATGGGTGCGGTGAGCATGGTGACCGGGTCGTCGGCCGCGACCACGGCGGTGTGGATGCGGGCCAGCGGGCGCAGGCCGTGCCGGCTGGCCCACTCGGACGTGGTCACCGCGAGCGCGGCGGCGCCGTCGGAGATCTGGGAAGCGGACCCGGCGGTGACGACGCCGTCGGCGCGGAACGGGGTGGCCAGTTCGCCGAGCTTGTCCAGCGAGGTGTCCCGGCGGATGCCCTCGTCGGCGGTGAACTTGCCGCCGTCGGCGAGCGGCACGGCCGTCAGCTCCGGATCGAACGCCCCGGCGTCCTGCGCGGCGGCGGCCTTCTCGTGGCTGGCGAGCGCGAACTCGTCGAGCTGCGTACGCGAGAGTCGCCACCGGCGGGCGATCAGCTCGGCCCCGACGCCCTGGTTGAACGGCAGCGGCGCGTCGTCGGCGAAGCCCTCGACACCACGGTAGCGGGCGCGGAGCTGATCGCTGAACGGCATGCCGCCCGCCACGCTGGAGCCCATCGGCACCCGGGTCATCGACTCCACTCCGCCGGCGACCACCAGGTCGGCCTGGCCGGAGAGGACTGTCGCGGCGGCGAAGTGCAGGGCCTGCTGGCTGGAGCCGCACTGCCGGTCCAGCGTGGTGCCGGGCACCGTCTCGGGCCAGCCGGCGGCGAGCACGCCGTTGCGCGCGATGTTCCACGACTGCTCGCCGACCTGGGACACGCAGCCCCAGAAGACGTCGTCGACCTGCGTTGGGTCCAGGCCGGTGCGCTCGGCGAGGGCGCGCAGTACGTGGGCCGACAGGTCGACCGGATGGACACCGGCGAGGCTGCCCTTGCACCGCCCGACCGGGGTGCGCACCGCGCCGACGATGACCGCGTCACTCATGTTTACTCCCCGGTAACGTGGGCTGACCCGATCCTACGTCGTCGATCGACCGGCCGTCCGCCCAGGCGGCATCCGACCACCGCTGGCATGCTGGACGGGTGGACGAGATCTCCCCGGTGCGGCAGTGGCGGGTGCCGACGAACCTGCCGGTGACGAAGCTGGCCGGCGCCGTCCTGCTGGTCGCCCTCGGCCTGCTCTTCGCCGACGGCGACCCGGTACGCCTGGTCGTGGCCGGTCTGGCCGCCGCCACGCTGGCCGGTTGGGCGGTACGCGACCTGGTCGCGCCGGTCCGCCTGGCGGTGGACCCGGCGGGGCTCACAGTCATCCACGGCTTCGCCGGCCGGCGACTGCTGCCCTGGCCGACGGTCGAGGCGATAAACGTGGACCGCCGGCAGCGGCTCGGGGTGACCGGCGAGGTCCTGGAGATCGACGCGGGCGAGTCGCTGCACCTGTTCGGTCGGTACGACCTGGGTGCCACCCCGGAGGAGGTGGCCGCCGAGCTGCGCGCCGCCCGCCGATACCCCTGAGTCGTCAGCCAAGCAGTTGCGCGGTGCGGAACAGGACCAGGCCGAGCAGGATCAGCAGGATGATGGCGGCGCCCACGGCCTGCACCAGCGTACGCCGACCACGCGGCGCGTACGCGAGCACCAGGGACATCGCCGCGCCGACCACCAGGCCGCCGAGGTGCCCGGGGATCGAGATGCCCGGCACGGTCAACGTGAACACCAGGTTGATCACCAGGATGGGGATCACCTGGGAGATGTCCCTGCCGAGTTTCCGCTCGATGATGATCAGCGCGGCGAAGAGGCCGAAGACGGCGGTCGACGCGCCGGCCGTCGCCGAGTTCTGGGCGCTGAACAGGTAGGCGGCCACGTTGCCGCCGAGGCCCGCGATCAGATAGAGCGCGCCGAAGCGCAGCGGCCCGAGGTTGGCCTCCAGCGACCGGCCCAGCACCCACAGCGCCCACATGTTGAGCAGCAGGTGGATCACGCCGTAGTGCAGGAACATCGCGGTGACCAGCCGATACCACTGGCCTTCGGCGATGCCGCCGAGCGTGCCGTCGGGGAAGACCGCCAGCCCGAGCACCGAACCCCAGTTGGTAAGCGGGGTGCCGCCGCCCATCAGACCGCCGAAGCCGGAACCGCCGACTGCCGCGTCCCCACCCCGGTCGGAGGCGATGGACAGCAGCATGAGCAGCACGTTCAGGGCGATGATGCCCTTCGTGACGTAGCCGTGCCGGCCGGCCGTACCACCACCGAAGGCGGTACGTGCCGGCCGGACGGTGCGACGTCCCTCGTTGACGCACTCCGGGCACTGGTGCCCGACGGACGCCTCCCGCATGCACTCCGGGCAGATCGGCCGGTCGCAGCGGGTGCACCGGACGTAGGTCTCGCGACCAGGGTGCCGGTAGCAGACCGGGGTGGTCGGCGGGGACTCGCTCACCGGGCCGATCCTCCGTCCGCCACCGCGCGGCTCACCGACGCTGGCCGGCGCGGTGCTCCGGAGCGCTCAATCATGCGAGCAAAGGTACCTCGCGGGTTCGTCAGGCGGCAGACCGCTCGATCTCGACCCGCTCGATGACGACGTCCTGGAGCGGACGGTCGCTCGGGCCGGTCGGGGTGTTCGCGATCGAGTCGACGACCTTCACCGACTCCTCGTCGGCGACCTGGCCGAAGATGGTGTGCCGGTTGTTGAGGTGCGGCGTCGGGGACACGGTGATGAAGAACTGCGAACCGTTGGTGCCGGGTCCGGCGTTCGCCATCGCCAGCAGGTACGGCCGGTCGAAGCGCAGCTCCGGGTGGAACTCGTCGGCGAACTTGTAGCCCGGCCCGCCCCGGCCGGTGCCGGTCGGGTCTCCCATCTGGACCATGAAACCGCTGATCACGCGGTGCGAGATGGTGCCGTCGTAGTACGGCCCGCTGCCCGGCTGACCGGTGCGCGGGTCGGTGTACTCCCGGTTGCCCTCGGCCAGGTCGATGAAGTTACGGACCGTCTTCGGAGCGTGGTTCGGGAAGAGCTCCAGCCGGATCGGGCCAGCGTTGGTGTGCAGGGTGGCGTAGACAGCCTCGGCCACGGGTACTCCTCACTCGTTGGTCAGTTCCATGCGGATCCTCCCATGTGCCCGATCTGGCATCGCGGAGGCATCCGTTGGTGGAGGATGACGAAGGAACAACTCCCAGGAGGTAGGACCGTGTTTGGAATCGGGCGGCGTCAGTCCCAGGGCCAGCTCGCCAAGGCTGAGCTGAACCAGAGCATCAGCCACCTGATGCAGGCAGCCAACCACGCGGCCAAGGGCGCCGGCGCGACCGTCGGTCCTCGGGTCCAGGTGGCCCGGGGCTACGTGGGGCCGGCTGCGGTGAAGGTGCGCGACCGCGCGTCGACCGGCTGGGGAACCACACTCACCACGCTGGCACCGCTGGCGGCGGCAGCCCGGGACGGCGCCGCGCAGGCAGGGCCGCTGACCAGGAAGGCCAAGTCGAAGACCATGCGGATCACCGGGAAGAAGAAGCAGCCGCGCCGTCGCGGCTCGATGATGACCGGCCTGCTGGCCGCGGGCGCCATCGCCGGCCTGGCCGGTGCGGTCGCCCTGCGTCGCCGCCGGGAGCAGCAGGAGTGGGCGGAGTACGACCCGACCCGCTCCCTGGAGCCGATGCGCGACGAGGTCGACTCGATCGAGGTGCGCACGCCGGCCGCGACCAAGGGGACCGACGGGTCCGCCATGAGCGGCGCGCCCGGAATGACCGGTGCGGGCAGCTCGGCGGTCGCCGGCGGCGACAGCGCCAGCACCACCGCCCCGGCCAAGCAGACCGGGATCCGCCCGACCGACAAGGTCCCCTCGGTGGCCGAGGGCGCCACGGACGTCACCGGTCGGCCGACCGACGACCTCACCAAGGCGCTGGGCAAGGACACGGCCCGCACCAACGGCCGTCGCTGACCCCCGACACAGCAACGCAGCGAGCGCCGGCGACGCGGGTTCTCCCCGCTCGCCGGCGCTGCCGCGTCGAGCGGCGCACCCCGCGTGAGCTGAACCCTCGCAAGATCCACTCGGGTTTCATGAAATCGGGATGTCCGGGTCCATGGGATGCCCCGACTTCACGGAAGCCGAGTGGATCACGGTGCCGGTCCGGCCGCGGAGCGGTCCGGGCGCGGAGCGGTCCGGGCGCCGCCGCCGCGCGGTCAGAGCCAGCCGTTGCGGCGGAACCAGCGGTAGAGGGCCAGGGAGACACCGAGCATCAGGGCCAGGGCCACCGGATAGCCGTACGTCATCTTCAGCTCGGGCATGTTCTCGAAGTTCATGCCCTCGACGCCGGCGATGGAGGTCCAGACCGCCGCGATGGCCGCCCACGCGGCGATCTTGCGCATGTCGTTGTTCTGGTCGACGCTTACCTGGGCCAGCCGCGCCTGCAGGATCGAGTTCAGCAGGTCGTCGTACGAGTTCACCTGCTCGACGGTGCGACTCAGGTGGTCCTGCACGTCCCGGAAGTACTTACGGATCTCCTTGGGCACCTCGCGGTTCACCTGGGAGGTGAGCGACATGAGCGGTCGCTGCAACGGGATCACCGCCCGCTTGAACTCCACCAGCTCCCGCTTCATCTGGTAGATCCGCTGGATCCGGCCGTGGCTGTTGCGGTCGAAGACCTCGGCCTCCAGCACGTCCAGGTCGTCCTCGAGCTGCTCGGCCACCTCCAGATAGAGGTCGACCACCCGGTCGGTCACGCCGTACGCGACCGCCCACGGGCCCTGGAGCAGCAACTCCTGCTTGGTCTCCAGGTCGGCGCGGACCGGGGAGAGTCGGCAGGCGTCCCCGTGCCGGACGCTGATCAGGAAGTTCGGGCCGATGAACAGCATCACCTGGCCGGTCTCGACGACCTCGGAGGTCTCGGTCAGTTCGGTGTGCTCGCAGTACCGGGCGGTGCGCAGCACCAGGAAGGTCACGTCCCCGAAGCGCTCCAGCTTGGGCCGCTGCTCGGCCTTCACCGCGTCCTCGACGGCCAGCTCGTGCAGGCCGTACGTCTCCGCGATGGCGGTCATCTCGGCCAGCTCCGGCTGGTGCAGACCGATCCAGACGAAGCCGTGCTCCTCCCGGCGGGCCGCCTCCAACGCCTCCGCGTACGTCCAGTCGCCGGGCTGTCGCTTGCCGTCGACGTAGAGAGCGCAGTCGACCACCCCGCTGCGGCCGGTGCCGGGGGACGCCGGAGTGGGCGGCGATCCGTCGGCGTTGAGCATCCTGGTCACCGCCCGGACCGGCGACGGCCAGGCCCGGGGTCGCAGCACCCGGGACGTGCTCAGCGGCGCCGTCCGGCCCCGCTCTGCCCGATCCGTCATCGCGACACCTCCCCGCGCTCGCCTGCGGCTTGCAGGCTACGCCGATGGTCGCCATCGGCAGGTGTGACGGCGGTCGCGGGTGCGGCGCCGGGCGGGCCGGGCCGCATCGGGGGGTGAAGGACGACACGGCCCACCCGGCGCCCGTGGGGGCGGGGGTTGTGCTGCACGCGTAGCCCGAGGTGGCGGCGAGGCGGTGATCCTCGCTACACCTGGCGGGTGACGCTCGCAGCATTGTGAGCCGCCGGCCGTCCGTTGGGGAGTCCCTGGACGGCGGGCATCGTCGTTCTGTCGGGAACCCGACAGAAATTCAGTTCCGGATCGCCTCGACAGCCGCCGCGAGCCGACGGACACCCTCGTCGATCTTGTCGGCCGTCACCGCCGAGAAGGCCAGCCGCAGGGCGTGCCGCCCACCGTCGAGAACGAAATCGCTGCCCTTGACCACGGCGACCCCACGCTCGGCCGCCGCCGGGGCGAGCTGGTCCACCAGCACGTCCTCAGGGAACTCCACCCACAGGAAGTAGCCGCCGTCGGGCTCCACGAACCGGGCCTGCGGCAGGTGCCGGCGCAGCGACTCGGCCAGCACCCGGGCACGTTCGCCGAGCGCCGATCGGACGGTCTCGATCGAGCGGTCGATGTCGCCGGAGACGCAGAACTGGTGCACGATCGCCTGCGACACCATGCCGGGCGAGATGTAGAGGCTCGTCGCGTTCTTGGCGATGTCGGCGATCAGATCCGCCGGGCCGACCAGGTAACCGACCCGTACGCCCGGGCAGACCGTCTTGGTGAAGCTCGACGCGTGCACGACCACGTTGCGGGTGTCCAGCGAGAGCATCGACGGCAGCGCCTCGCCGCGGAAGCGGATGTCCGCGTACGGGTCGTCCTCGAAGATCGTGAACTCGTACTCGGCGGCCAGGTCGAGCAGCTCCCGGCGCTTCTCCAGCGACAGCGTCATGCCAGCCGGGTTCTGGTAGTTCGGGATGACGTGCGCGAGCCGGGGGCGGACCCCGGACTCCAGCAGCTTGCGCAGCTCGGCGGTGTCCAGACCGTCCGGCTGGACCGAGATGCCGTGCAGTTCGCTGCCCATCCGCTGGAGGTTGAGCAGCGTGCGGTCGTAGGTCGGACGCTCGACCACCACCGCGTCGCCGGGACGGACCAGGTGGTCGAAGAGGAAGGCGTCGGCCTGGAGCGAGCCGTTGGTGACAAGCACCTGGTTGGCATCCACCCCGTGCTTCTCGGCGATCCACTTTCGCAGCGGAAGGTAACCGACGGAGGTGCCGTACGCCGTGACCCCCGCGGGGTCGGCGTCGAAGGCGCGTACGGCGGCGGCCTTGAGCCCCTCGACATCGACGATGTCCAGCGAGGGCGCCCCACGGGCAAAGGAGATCAGCTGCTCGGCGGTCATGGACATTGAGCGTACGGGCGGCGGCGGGGAACGCGCGGACGGCACGGCGATGTCCGCATCCTGAGCCACCGGGACGGGTGACCCGCGTCGACCGGTCGACGTCAGATCAGACCGGAAGTGCGAGCGAGTCGTGCTGCGTCGCCCGGGAAAGGCCCTCCAACTGCACGCCGAGCGCGTCGAGGAGCTGACTCCAGTCGAAGTAGGAGCGCCACGCCACGATCCGGCCCCGGCGTGCCCGGACCACGTCGGCCACCTCCCAGCTCACCGACCGGCCGGTCGGAGCGACAGTGCCGTACGGCGAGTGCAGCGTGCCGGTGTGGGTGCCGCTGAGGCGCAGCTCCACCGCCGCGCCGCCGGACGTGCGCACCGCGCCCAGCGGGTCGATCCGCAGATCCGGAAATGCGCCGGTCCAGGTGCGCAGCAGCGCGGGCAGCTCGATCGGCCGGACCGTGACACCCGGCATGGCGTAGAACGCCTCCGGGGCGTACAGATCCGGCAGGCGGGCCACGTCCCGACGCAGGAGCATGGCGTACTGCTGCTCGACCAGGCGCTCCGCGTCACGCATGATTCCCTCCCACGGCACGGCGGTCCGTGCCCGCAGGGAAGAAGTACCCATCGATCCCGCTGCCACACCCGAGCACCGGAGACTCAGGCACCGAGGTAGTCGGTCACGTCGAACGGGTCGTCGAGCGGGTCATGATCGATGACCAGCCGCTGCCCGGCCCGGCTTCTGAGGTCGTCAATCATGTCGAGCGACACCCCAGCCACTCCGCCGGACATGCTGACGTACTCCAAAAGTGGCAGATCACCGAGCGCGCTGATGTCGCTGAGGCGATGGCACCGGTTGAGATACAACCGGCGAAGCCGCGACTGGTTCCGGAGGAAGTCCAACGAATGGATCCCGGAGTTGCTCAGGTCGAGCACCTCCAGCCCGGCGAGGTCCTTCAGCGGAGCGGTCGGCTGCGCCAGCAGTTCGCAGTTGGGCAGCACGAGGTGGGTCAGCGACGGAAGGCGGGGTAGCTGATCGAGGTGCGTCAGGTCTCGGATTCCGCCCGTACGCAGCACCTGGAGGCCGGTGGCCGGGGCGAGTGACCGCAGGTCGGAGACATAGACCGGACCACCCAACTCGACCTCGCGCAGGGTCGCCGACAGCGCGGGGAACGGCGCACGACGACTGGACGAGAAGACCACGTTGAGGCGGCGCAGGCTGACACAGCCCGCGATCCCGCTGATGTTGTCGACCCCGTCGGCCGAGCGGACCCGCAGGGTGCGCAGATTGCCGAGGTGCGAGCAGAAGTCCAGTTCGGTGACCTGACAGCGGTCCAACGAGAGGGTGCGGAGGCCTTCGAGCCGGGAGATCCACGCAAACTCGTAGAGCTGCCGGCAACCGTCCAGCACCAGCACCCGCAGTGAACTCCGCCCCGCTAACGCCTCCACCTGCTCAGGCGGAACCGCGGCGCAACCGCCCAGATGGACCTCGGCCAGGTTTGGCAGTTGCGCCAGCTCCGCGACGTCACTCATGGTGGTGCAGCCGGTGAGGTTGAGTCGCCGCAGCGTGGGCAGTGCCGCCAATCCTGCCGAGCTGCGCAGCCCGGTCACATGCGAGCAATCCAGTTCCTGCAGTTTGTCGAGCTTGGCCAGGCAGGACAGATCAGCGAGCTCTCCGTCGACGGTGATCCGTACCGCCCGAGCCGACGTCACGTGCTTCAGCGCCTCGAGCTGCGGCCGGGTCCGTACGGCCACCTCGTGCTCGCCGAGCTGAAGTGGTGCCAGCACCTGCTGGGCGTACAGCTCGGCGTCGAACCGACCCCAGGCGGCGAGAAGAGCTGGTACGACAGACGTGGCAATCGGAGACGCGGCATAACGCGCAAGGATCTTCATGGCCGCCGGACCACCGACCCGGGCCGCAGCCGCGATGCAGGCGCTGACCACCTCCGGTGACCGTTGGTGGTGACCGTCCAGCCAGCTGAGCAGTTCCTCGCCGAGGCCGGTCAGGGAACGTGCCTCCTCCAGCGAACGAGGTGGCAACACCTCCTCGATCATCGTGGAGGCCCGCCGCGCGACGGACTGGCTCACCCGGCCGGCGGCGGTGAGGCACTCGGCCGCGAGCAGGAGCAGATCCCGGCGGCTCTCCAGGGACATCTCGGCAACGTCAAGGATTGCCCCGACCAGAGCGGAGACCGCCCGTTCCTGCACCGGTGCGCTGGCGGCGAAGACAATCACCCGCCGCCACTCAGGCTCCAGCACATGCGCCACGAGGTCCTCGATAGGCCCGTCGGCGTACGCCCAACCGGTCAGGAACTCCTGGATCGAGCGGTGCGCGAACTGCGCCTGATCGTCGGCGACCCGCTGGAGCACGATGCTGCGGGACAGCAGGTGGGTGAGGGCGTCCTCAGCTCGGACCCGCACCGACACCATGCCGTTGAGCTGCTCGGCGACGATCTCCTGGGCGGTCTTGGCCCGCAGGTCCAGGTCGACTGCGTCGCCGCGCTGCACGAGCTCCTCATCGCGCAGCCGGCTCAACGGCTCCACTCGGATCGTGGTGGTGGAGGTCGCGGTCATGTGCATGGCGATCGCCTCCAACAGAACGAGCTTCTGCCGGTAGGTGAGACCGCCCTCGTCGCTCCGGTCGACCTTCCGCGCGTCGTCACGGAAGTGGATCAAAGCCTCCACGACCCGCTGGTAGAGATCGGCACGGCTCTCCGGGGCGGAGTCCGAGAGCTTGTGCGCATAGAAGGCGCAGAGCATGGCGCAGAGCAGCGGGGTCTCGCTCAGGTCGCGCACCGTCGGACGATTCTGGAAGTCGAAGATGAGCTGCTGGTGCTGCTCCCGGTATTCGTTGACCTTGCTCGCTACGGCGGTACCGCTGATCAGGACATGGAACCATCGGTTGATGCAGTCGCGCGCCTCACCTTCCGACATCGGCATCAACTGCAGCCCGTCGAAGTACCGCCGGGCGAACCACCCGTAGTCGAGGCTGTCCGGCCGGGACGTGACGATGAAGTTCGCACCCGGATGTGCCCGGAGCAGCTTGTCGAGCCATACGTACGCCCGCAACTTGTCATGGTGCGACAGCTCGTCGAAACCGTCGAAGAGCACGAGCGCCTCCCCGCGGTCGAGGCAATCGCGGACCCACGACCCCGGCACGTCCGACCCGCGCCAAGCGGCGGCTCGGATCAGGTCCTCGTAGTTCGGCTCGCGACCGGGGGCGAACGCGTAGCGCAGCTGGGCGACGAATGGTACGCACCCTGACCAGCTCGCCATGGACTCCGGGAGCCGGCGCTGTGCCGTGCTGATGGCCAACCACTGGCTGATCGTGGTCTTGCCCGACCCGGCCGAACCGGTGAGCAGCACCCGCGCCCCTCGCCTCGGTTCACGGGCGGTGGCAATGCGACCCAGAGCCGCGTCGACGGCCGGGCTCCCGTCGACGGACGCCTGCCCCCCGGCGCCCGGCACCCTCGATGCCCGGAGCCGGATGTACGCCACGTCGACGGGATGGCGGCGCAACTCGATCGGCAGGTTCAGGCCGAACAGATCGGCGTACCTCGTAGGTGCTCGCCACGTCGGAGCGGTAGCCGGCCTCGAACCGGCTCATCTCCTCGGCCAGCCCTGGCCGGAACTTCGGCAGCACCACGCTGGTGATTCCGCGCTCCAGCATCGCGTCGATTCTCCGCGTCGCCACGTACGTCTCCCAGGCGACATCGCTGTCGAAGCCGGGCAGGTCGCGGACCAGCGCGGAAACGTACGCGGCCGCTTCGATGAGGTACAGCCTGCCGTAGGAGACCGCCTTCTCGCCCAGATCATCGGCCCGCCAGCGGCGCTCGGCGGCCGGTGCCAGCGCGGCACGGAGCTGCTCCGTGGTGATGGCCTCCTGGACGATGCGACTCTTACTCGGCCGGAATTTGGTGAGCGCCTCCTCCACACCCTGCACCGCGAGGCGACGCTCGGCGTCGTCCAAGCCCGCGTACTCGATCGACTCGATGCGCCCGAGTCGGTCGGCGATGCGGTCGGCGGCGTCGGCGAGACGCCTGGGCAGTGCCTTGCCCTCAAGGCTGTCCGCGTCCAACTTGCCGATTGCGGCGACGACGTCCTCGATGCCCTGGATCCTCGCCTCCGCGCCCGGAAACAGAATCTTGAAGCCGGCGGCGATTATCTTCCTGGCCACGCCCTCGCGCTGAACAGGTGACGTCATCGACCGACTCCTCAGCTTCGACGGACCGTCCATTGTATTTCCGCGCGACCAGCTCCATTCAGTCAGATCAATTACTCGACACTGCCGGCCGCTCGGCTCAGCCCGCGGCGGCCACCTGGCTCTCCGCCCAGACCCGCATGATGTCCCGAACCGAGATCACCCCGGCCACCTCTCCGCCGTCGAGCACGACCAGGTGCCGGAAACCGCCCCGGGCCATCGCGGCGGCGGCCTCGGCAACCGTCCACTCCGGGCCCGCGTAGACCACGTCCCAGGTCAGGTGGGCGCCGGTGCGTTCGGTGTCGCAGTCGAGGCCCGCGCCGATGGCCTTCAACACGTCGCGTTCGGTCATGATCCCGACCCCCTCGGACTCGGGATCGATCACGACCGCCGACCCGACACCGCGGGCCGACATCATCCGGGCCGCCTGACGGAGCGTGTGCTCCGGACCGACGACGAGGACCTGGCTGGACATCGCTTCCCGTACCTGCATCACACATCACTCCTTTGGGACGGTGGCATTCGGTACGGACATGGTCGTCCGTGGATGTTTCCGGGACAAGACCGGGCATCGTCGCGATGCCGGGTCGCTCGCTACTGTCGAAGCGTGTCCACCGAGCCCCTGCGCTGCGCCGGCGCATTGATCGCCGACCGCGACGGCCGCATCTTCTTCCAGCGCCGCTCACCCCAGCGACGCCTGTTTCCCAACTGCTGGGACATCGTCGGCGGCCACCTGGAACCGGGCGAGGACATCGACGAGGCTCTGCGCCGGGAGGTCACCGAGGAGACCGGGTGGGTTCTCTCGCACGTCCTCGGACAGGTGGGCGAGTACACCTACGTCGGCGACGACGGCCTGGCCCGCATCGAGTACGACTTCCTGGTCCGGGTGGACGGCGACCTCGACCACCCGACGCTGGAGGCGGGCAAGCACACCGAGTACCGCTGGCTGGCCGAGCACGAGGTGACCGTGCTGGACGAGAACCGCGACGTCAACGACGGTCTGATCCGGCGGATCGCGGAGGAGGGCTTCGCCGTCCTGCGGTCGATCGGTCGGTGAACACCGTCGAGCTGGCCCCGCACCGGATCGCCGGTCTGCTCGCCCCGGCCGTGGACCGGACGTTCCGCGCCGGCATGCTCGCCGGCCGCGACGGCGGCGGCGCCGAGCTGAGCCAGCGGTACGGCGGGCCGACCGCGAACGGCTTCCTCGTGGACCTGCGCACCCGGCTCGCCGCGCCGGGCGGCACCGTCGACGGGCCGGACTTCGCGGCGATCACCCGCTACGCCGACCCGGTCACGGTCCGCCGGGCCGTGGACAAGCAGGTGGCGTACGGCATGCTCCACCGCCGCCCGGACGGGGCGCTGTCCGCCACCGAGCGGGGCGCCGCCTTCCTCGGCGAGCTGTACCAGGTGCACGCCGAGGTCACCGAGGAGCTGTGGGCCGGGCACGACGAGCGGGTCACGCGGCTCGTGGCGGCACTCGGCCGGCTGCTGACGTACGCCCTGGTGCTGGCCGACGCCGACGGCGACCGGGACGGGTCGGCGTTCGCGGCGCTGGCGCCCCCGCACGAGCCGGACGGCACCCCGCCCGGCGTGCTGCTGCTCAACCGGCTCGGCACGCTGCGCTACCACCGGGCCGACGCGCACGCCGCGGCCTGGACGGCCGCCGGTCACACCGCGTCAAGCATCGCCGCCCTGCCCGCCGGCCCCGAGCGGCTGGCCATCGAGCTGGAGACCGACCGCCGGGCCGCCGGCCCGTACGCCGCGCTGGACGCGGAGGAGCGGCTGACGATGCTCGCCGACCTGGCGGCGCTGCCCGGCTGACCCGGTTGGCCGGAGCCGCACGGCCGGCCGGCGCTATCCTCCACCGGTGAGCGGGAGCAGGACGAGGGAGGATGTCGCGATGATCGGAATGGTGCTCGCGGCCGGAGCGGGACGACGGCTGCGCCCGTACACCGACACCCTGCCCAAGGCTTTGGTGCCGGTGGACGGCGAGACGACGATCCTGGACATCGCGCTGGGCAACCTGGCCGAGGTCGGGCTCACCGACATCGTGATCGTGGTCGGCTACGCGGCGGACGCGGTCCGCGAGCGGCAGGCCGACCTGGAGAAGAAGTACGGGGTCACGCTCACCCTGGTGCACAACGACAAGGCCGAGGAGTGGAACAACGCCTACTCCCTCTGGCTGGCCCGGGAGTACTTCGCGCGCGGGGTGCTGCTGGTCAACGGGGACACCGTGCACCCGGTGAGCATCGAGAAGACCCTGCTGGCCGAGCGCGGCCCGGGCATCCTGCTCGCGGTGGACACCCTCAAGCCGCTGGCCGAGGAGGAGATGAAGACCACCTTCGACGCCGCCGGGCAGCTCACCCGCATCACCAAGATCATGGATCCGGGCGAGGCGTACGGGGAGTACATCGGCGCGACGCTCATCGAGCCGCAGGTCGCCGACGCCCTCGCCGACGCGCTGGAAGCGACCTGGCGACGGGACCCGAACCTCTACTACGAGGACGGCTACCAGGAGTTCGCCGACCGGGGCGGGGAGGTGCGGGCGGCGCCGATCGGTGACGTCCCGTGGGTCGAGGTCGACAACCACGCCGACCTGGCCCGCGCGCGGGAGATCGCGTGCCGCTACTAGCTCGGAGCGTCCTCACCCCGCTGCACATCGACGTGCGACGCGGGGCGGTCGCCGACCTGGGCGCGATCCTGGCCGACGGGCGCATCTCCTCCGGGGGCGACGTCGCCGTGGTGGTCGGCCCGGGTCAGGGTGCGCAGATCGCGGAGCTGATCCGACCGTCCCTGCGCTCGGCTGACGTGTTCACCGTCTCCGGCGGGACGCTTGACGCCGCCGACGACCTGGGCGGCAAACTCCGCTCCCGGTCGTACGACGCGGTCGTCGGCATCGGAGGCGGCAAGACCATCGACGTGGCCAAGTACGCGGCGACCCGCCGTGGGCTGCCGATGGTGTCGGTGGCGACGAGCCTCGCCAACGACGGGATCGCCTCCCCGGTGGCCAGCCTGATCACCGACGGGATCAAGGGGTCCTACGGCGTGCACATCCCGATCGGGGTGATCGTCGACCTGGACTTCGTGGAGAGCGGCCCGGACCGGCACAACCGGGCCGGCATCGGCGACGTGATCAGCAACATCAGCGCGCTCGCCGACTGGGAGCTGTCCCGGCAGGTACGCGGCGAACCCGTCGACGGGCTGGCCGCCTCGCTCTCGCGAGCGGGCGCCGAAGCGGTGCTCAATCACCCCGGCGACATGAGCGACGACGCCTTCGTGATCGTCCTCGCCGAGGCGTTGATCTCCAGCGGCCTGGCGATGGCTGTCGACGGCACCAGCCGGCCGTGCAGCGGAGGCTGCCACGAGATCATGCACGCGGTCGACTCGCTCTTCCCCGGCACCGCCTCGCACGGCGAGCTGGCCGGGCTGGGCGCGCTGTTCTGCACCTGGCTGCGCGGCGACCTGCGCCGATTCCGGGAGATGTCGGCCTGCCTGACCCGCCACGGTCTGCCCCGACTCCCCGCCGAGGTGGGGCTCACCGACGACCAGTTCGTGGAGGCGGTGCAGTTCGCTCCGCGTACCCGACCGGACCGGTACACGATCCTCGAGCACCTGGCCCTGTCGCCTACCGAGACGCGGGAGCGGCTGGCAGACTACGCCGGTGCAATCCGCGACCAGCTTGGCTGAGCCCCGTCCCACCGTCGCCGACTTCCACCGGGTGAACCGGGGCGGCGGCCTGTTCAGCGAGTCGATCAGCCAGTGGCTGGGGGCCGTCTTCGCGCTCGTCGCCCAGCGGCTCGGGCTGCGCCCGACGGCGTTGACGATCACCAACCTGGTGCTCGGACTGGCCACCTCGGTCACCGTGGTGGCGCTCGCCGAGCCGGTCGCCGACGGGGACGTACCGGCCTGGGTGGTCGGCCTGCTCGCCCTGGTCGGCTGGCAGGTCGCGTACTCCCTGGACTGCGCCGACGGGCAGCTCGCCCGCGTGACCGGCCAGGGCAGCGCGGCCGGCGCCCGCATCGACATCCTCTGCGACGTGGCCGCGCAGATCGCCCTGGTGGCAGCCCTGGCCGCCACCGCCGCGGCGCAGGAGCCGTCCACGCCGACCTGGCTGGTGGCGACCTTCGCCGGCACCTGGATGGTCAACCTGGTGACGTCGGTGATGCAGGCCGGCCCGAACGCGGCAAGCATGGTCACCTCGACCTCGCTGCCGGTACGCCTCGTGAAGCTGGTCCGCGACTACGGCGCGGTGGTCTTCGTGGCCGCCCTGGTGCTGGCCGTGGCCCCCGCGCTGGTCCTGTGGGTGCTTGTCGCGTTCACAGTCGTCAACGGCGGCTTCCTGCTGGCCAGCATCGCCTTCTCCGCCCGCGCCTCCCTACGCTGACCCGCGCCCGCGCCCGCGCCCGGGTGGATCAGGTGCGGGTCATGCCCGCGTAGATGTCGATGAGCTGCTTGGTGACCACGTCCGGGTGGAAGGTCCGCTCGTAGCGGGCGCGGGCGGCCATGGCCAGCCCGGACGCCCCGGCCCAGGCCACCGGCAGCGCGGCCGCCAGCGCGGCAGGCTCCGGAGCCACCACCCAGCCGGCCTCGCCGAGACCGATCCCCACCGGCATGGCCGGCCCGCCACCGCCGGCGACCGCGGAGGCGGTCTCGGCCGGGCCGGTGCCGGCGGGCTCGTGCGGGGCGTCCGCTCCGACGAGGTACGGGATGCCGCCCAGCGCGGTGCCGAGCACCGGCCGACCACTTGCCAACGCCTCGATGATCACGGTCGGCAGCACGTCGTGCCACATCGAGGCCGCGATCACCACGGCGCTCGCCTCGACCGCGGCGCGTACCCCGGCGCGGTCGAGCTGACCGAGGTAGACCACGTCGGGTCGCTCGGCGGCGGCGGCCTCCACAAGCGGGCGCAGCTCGCCGTCACCGGCCACGCGCAGCGTGCCCAGCGCACCCACCGGGTGTCGACGCCAGGCGTCCAACAGCAGGTCGACGCCCTTCTCGGGCGAGAGCCGGGCCATGTAGAGGAAACCGTCACCCAGCGGCGCCGGCCGGCCCGGATCGGGTACGGCATTCGGCTTCACGACGATCCGATCGTCCGGAATGCCGTAGTCGCGGAGGTGGTCGGCGATGGCAGTGGTGAGCGCGACGTACCGGTCCACCGAGCGCCAGGTGCCCCGATGCACGGCCAGGGTGGTCGCCATCAGCGCGCTCTGCGCCGCCGAGTCGCGGTAGCACTTGTGCCTGATCGCCGGCACGCCCAGCGCCCGACCCTTGCAGTCCTGGCAGATCACCCCGTCGCGGAAGTAGATCCCCGACGAGCAGACCTGCCGGTAGTTGTGCACCGTCTGCACCACAGGCACGCCGTGTCGGTGCGCGGTCCGCACCACCCAGGGCGAGATCAGGGGGTACGGGTTGTGCAGGTGCAGGACGTCCGGTCGGTGCTCGGTGAGCAGCCGGCCCAGGTCCTGCTGAGCGCGCGGCGCCCAGATCGGCGAGATCGGCAGCAGCGCCTTGGCCGCCTTCGACATCGACGGGATCTCGTCCGAGCTGCGGATGAAGGGCAGCACCTCGACGCCGGCGGCGGTGAGCTGAGCGATCTCCGAGTCGACCATCGTGTTCTCGCCGGAGGGCTGAGCTTCCCGGTACCGGTTGTGCGCCACCACGATTCTCAACGAGCTCGCCTTTCGTTCGCGATTGCGGGACTCGCAAGCTCATTCCTCGCGCTCACCGGAAAGAAGGCTACCGTTGGCTGGTGCCCGAACTACCGGAGGTTGAGGCGCTCGCGGGTTATCTGCGGCAGCGCGCGGTGGGGCGGCGTGTCGACCGGCTGGAGATCGCCGCGATCAGCGCCCTGAAGACGTACGACCCGGCGCCCGCCGCGGTCGCCGGCCGCGCGGTGGTCGACGCCCGCCGGCACGGCAAGTTCCTCGACGTGGTCATCGAGGGTGATCTGCATCTCGTGGTGCACCTGGCCCGGGCGGGCTGGCTGCACTACCGGGAGGCGTTCCCGGCCACGACGCCGCTGCGCCCCGGAAAGGGTCCGATCGCGGTGCGCGTCCGCCTCGACGACGGCTCCGGCTTCGACCTCACCGAGGCCGGCACCCAGAAGAAGCTGGCCGCGTACCTGGTCACCGACCCGGCGGCGGTCCCCGGAGTGGCCAAGCTGGGCCCGGACGCGCTCGCCGCCGACCTGCCCACCTTCGTCGAGCGGCTGCGCAGTCGGCGCGGGCAGGTCAAGGGGGTGTTGACCGACCAGTCGGTGCTGTCCGGGGTGGGCAACGCGTACTCGGACGAGATCCTGCACGCCGCGAAGCTGTCCCCGTTCGCGATCACCGACCGGCTCACGGACGCCCAGCTCGCCACCCTGCACGCGGCGACCCGGCAGGTGCTCGGCGACGCGGTCGAGCGGTCCCTCGGCCAGCGTGCCGCCGAGCTGAAGGGCGAGAAGCGGTCCGGGTTGAAGGTGCACGCCCGCACGGGGCTGCCCTGCCCGGTCTGCGGCGACACCGTGCGGGAGGTGTCGTTCGCCGATTCGAGTCTCCAGTACTGCGCGACGTGCCAGACGGGCGGCAAGCCGCTCGCTGACCGACGGTTGTCACGACTCGTACGGTGAGTAATTGCACTCGGCGACTACGGAGCGGAATCGGCCAGAGTGAGCCGAAGCTCCCGTCCACCGTTCTCGCCACACGCGCATCCATCGGTATAGTGGCCCGGTCCCCGGCTTCTGAAATGGTGCGGAGCCGGCCAGATCCCGCCGGCACCACCGGTCGCCAATCTCCTTCGGGGCGACGACCGGTCGGAGCCCGCGTGGGAGACTGGGACGGTGGGCGACCCGGGCCCTCACGCCGAGTGAGCGGCCCGTGTCATGCGGGAGGACATGGGTGAGGTGACGGCAAGCCTCCAGCGCCCGGTATCCAACGAAGGCCGGAGCAGACTCGTGCGGCACGTCGACAGCTTCGAGATCCAGCCGCCGACGCCGCCGTCGCACAACGGCGTCCCTCGGTCGGCATGGGCCAGGGCGCGACGCCGTGTCTCCCGCTGGCACCGCCCCTACACCGCGATCCTGCTCCTGCTCGATTTCGGGGCTGCGGCGTTCGCCAGTTGGATCGCGATTCAGCTCTTCGATCAGGCCGCCTCCGGGTTCAACAACCTGAAGCAGGACCCGACCTGGTTCCACACCGTCTCCTACCTGCTGCTCCCTCTCGGCTGGGTCGTCATCCTCTGGAGCAACCGGGCCTACGACAGGCGCTATCTGGGGCTCGGGCCGGACGAGTTCAAGCGGGTGATCCGGGCCTCGGTGACGGTCGCCGCGAGCGTCTCCTTCCTCGCCTTCTCCACCGTGACGCAGCTCTCCCGGTTCACCGTGGGCACGGCGCTTGTCGGTGCGACGCTGCTGATCCTCTGGGGCCGGTTCGTGGCCCGGTGGGCGCTGCACTACATCCGTCGGCGGGCCGGCCAGGCGGCACACCGGATGGTGCTGGTCGGCACCCTGCCGGAGTGCCTGGAGGTCTACGCGGCGGTCACCCGCAGCCCGAACGCCGGGCTGGTCCCGGTGGCGATCCACATCACCGACGGGTACGCGGCGGCCCGCGGGGTGCCGACCCCGGTGCCGGTGCACGCCGGCCGCGACGTCCTGGCCCTGGTCCGCGAGGTCGGTGGGGACACCATCGCGGTCTGCGGTTCGGCCAGCGCGGAGCCGGGCGAGTTGCGCCGGCTGGCCTGGCAGCTCGAAGGCTCCGGGGTGGATCTCGTCGTCGCCCCGCAGCTGACCGACATCGCCGGCCCCCGGGTGCACATCCGGCCGATCGAGGGCCTGCCGCTGCTGTACGTCGAGGAGCCCACCCTCTCCGGGCCGGCGCTGCTGGCCAAGAACCTGATGGACCGGGTCGCCGCGGGCCTCGGCCTGCTGCTGCTGGTCCCGCTGTTCCTCTCCATCGCCGTGGCGATCCGCATCTCCGACCCCGGTCCGGTCTTCTTCCGCCAGCCCCGGGTGGGCCACGAGGGGCGCACCTTCCGGGTGTGGAAGTTCCGGACCATGTACGTCGACGCCGAGGACCGGCTGGCCAGCCTCACCGACCAGAACGAGACCGACGGCATGCTGTTCAAGATGAAGCAGGATCCCCGGGTCTTCCCGGTGGGTCGCTTCCTGCGGGCCTCGTCGCTGGACGAGCTGCCGCAGTTGATCAACGTGCTCTGGGGGGAGATGTCGCTGGTCGGGCCCCGCCCACTGCCCGCCGACGACGGTGACTTCCTGGGCGACGTACGACGTCGCCTGCTGGTCCGCCCCGGCATGACCGGCCTCTGGCAGGTCTCCGGCCGCTCCGACCTGTCCTGGGACGAAGCCGTCCGGCTGGACCTCTACTACGTCGACAACTGGTCGCTGGCGTACGACCTGAGCATCCTGTGGCGCACCGTCGGCGTGGTGCTCGCCCGCAAGGGCGCGTACTAGCGCGGAGGGCCGCGAGCCGTCAGGATCGCTGCGTGGGTGGCAACCTCTCCGCCGTCGTCGGCGTCGTCTCGCTGGTCACCGCGCTGACCGCAGCCCTGCTGGCGGTGCTGCGGCTGCGCGCCCGACGCGGCATCGCCACCGCCACCCAACGGGCCACCTACGAGGTGCTGCACACCGCCGGGCTGGCTGCCGAACCGCTGCGGGCGGGGCTGAGCGCGGCGGGCGCGACGAAGGCCGTACGCCATCTGCGGGCCCTGGTGGGTGCGGTCGGGCTCGCGCTCACCGACGCCGACGAGGTGCTCGCCCTCGACGGGCGCGGCACGCACCACGGTGAGCAACTGCTCGCGGCGGCCCAGCGGTCGGTGGTCACCGGGCGCTCGACGGTGCTCGGGGAGTCCGACCTGCACTGCGACCGGGTGGACTGCCCGATCCGTGGTGCGGTGGTCGCGCCACTGCACGGGGCGGACGCCCGGGTGGTAGGCGCACTGGTGGCGATCGCCGACAGCGCGCCGGCGCCGGGGCTGGTCCAGGCCACCCTGGAGACGGCGCACTGGGCCGGCAACCAGCTCGCCCTCGCCGAGCTGGACTCGTCCCGGGAGCGGCTGGCGCGGGCGGAGGTCCGGGCGTTGCGGGCGCAGATCAGCCCGCACTTCATCTACAACGCGCTGACCGCGATCGGCTCGTTCGTCCGCACCGACCCGGAGCGGGCCCGGGAGTTGATCCTGGAGTTCGCGGAGTTCACCAGGTACTCCTTCCGGGCGCACGGGGAGTTCACCACCCTCGCGGAGGAGCTGCGGTCGATCGACAGGTACCTGACGATCGAGCGGGCCCGGTTCGGCGACCGGTTGCAGGTGCGGTTGCAGATCGCCCCGGAGGTGCTGCCGGTGACGCTCCCGTTCCTCTGCCTTCAGCCGCTTGTGGAGAACGCCGTCCGGCACGGGTTGTCCCGCAAGCCGGGCACGGGCATGGTGAGCATCGAGGCCCGGGACGCGGGCGCCGAATGCCACATCACGGTGGAGGACGACGGGGTGGGAATGGATCCGACCACGCTGACCGCCGGCATCGCCGAGCTGGCCCGCGGCACCGGCGACCCGGGGGACGACCAGGGCCAGCACGTCGGCCTCTCCAACGTCGACGAGCGACTGCGATCGGTCTTCGGTGACCGCTTCGGTCTGGTCGTCGAGACCGGCCTGGGCTCGGGCACCCGCGTGAGCATGCGGGTGCCGAAGTTCCACCCGGGCGTACGGGCCGGTTCGTGAGCGAGCGAATGCGGGCGACCCGGTGAACGCCTCCGGTTTCCTCCGGGTGCTGGCGGTGGACGACGAGCCGCCCGCGCTCGACGAGTTGGCGTACCACCTGCGGGCCGACCCCCGGGTGGCCCGCCTGCACACGGCCGGGGACGCCACCGAGGCGCTGCGGTTGCTGCGCGACGGCGACGTGGACGTGGTCTTCCTGGACATCCGGATGCCCGGCCTGGACGGCATGGAGCTGGCCCGGGTGCTGCGCCGGTTCGCCCGGCCACCGGCGATCGTGTTCGTCACCGCGTACGACGACGGCGCGGTCGACGCGTTCGACCTGGGCGCCACGGACTACGTGCGTAAACCGGTACGCGCCGAACGGCTGGCCGAGTCGCTGCGGCGGGTGATCGGTTCGCGGGTGGTGCCGTCGCATCCGGCGGCGCTGGCCCGCGCCGAGGAGGACCCGACGATTCCGATCGAGCTGGCCGGCACCACCCGGATGCTGCCCCGTTCGGCGGTGCGTTGGGTGGAGGCGCAGGGGGACTACGCCCGGCTGCACACCGCCGAGGGGTCGCACCTGGTGCGGGTCTCGCTGGCCACGCTCGCCGAACGGTGGGCGGATGCCGGTTTCGTCCGGGTGCACCGGTCGTACCTGGTGCAGTTGAAGTTGATCGCGGAGCTGCGCCTGGTGAACTCCGGGTACGTGGTGGTGGTCGACTCCACCGAGCTGCCGGTGAGCAGGCGACACACCCGGGAGTTGAAGGACAAGCTGGTCAGGGCCGCGAAGCAGGACTGGAGTCGCTGACGCGGGAATACCTCCAGCCTTCCCGTACGTTGTACGATAGTCCGTACGACTATCGGGAGGCCGCCGTGCACGACGCCCCGTTCGACGCCGAGACCGAGTTCGACAGCCAACTCGACCAACTGGTCCGACTGGACTACCCGGCCCTGGCCGGGATGCCCGAGAGCGCGTTCCGCGACCTGGTCGCCCCGCTGCGGGCCCGCGCGGTCCACGGCGCCGCCGGCCTGCCCGCGCCCACCGCCGCCCGAGTGCCGTTCGTGCTGGTCATCACGCGCGACCTGATCGGGGTGGAGCCCCGGCTCGCGCTCACCACGCTGGCCGGCAAGAACAAGCCCGGCTTCCTCGATCGGCACTACGCCGAGGACGACCTGCCGCGCTTCGACCCGATCAAGGAGCTGGAGGTGCCCGCCGGGCCGGCGTACCTCCTCTTCGACGTCGACCGTGGCGAGGAGTTCCGCAACCTCGCCCCCGCCGCGGCGATGGAGGGCATGACCGCCCAGGACCGGCTGCCGCTCACCATCGACGAGGGGCTCGCCTTCATCACCCTCCATCCGGCCGCGCTGGCCAGCAACAGGTGCTTCTCCCTGGTCGGCTCCCGGTGCGGCGACAAGCGGGTGCCGGCCCTGTGGATCAGCCAGGGCGCGCCGAAGCTGGGCTGGTGCTGGTACGGCAATCCGCACACCTGGCTCGGCTCCGCCTCGGCCGGTCCCGTACGGGTCGGTCTGGAGTAACCGGCGGACCTGCTGTCCACCACGGACGGCAGGCTCCTCCCTGCCGGGGCTTCCGCCGACCGAGCCGACCGCTCAGAAGATGTCGGCCAACGGCAGGGCCAGGGGAAACGGCTCGTCGGTGCGGTAGATCTCGCCGACCGGGAGGAGCGCCTGTTCGCGGTAGCCGCCCGGACCGTTCGCGAGCACCGTCAACGTCTGTTTCCGGGGCTCCACCAACCAGTACCGGCCGATGCCGGCGGCCGCGTACTCGTGGCGTTTGAGCACCAGGTCACGGCCGGCGTTGCTCGGCGAGATCACCTCGACGACGAGGAGCACATCGCTCGGGTCGAGCGCGGCGCCGCCGCTGGCCAGCGCGCTCTCCCGAGCGACGAAGAGATCCGGCACGAAGTACGAGGAGCGCTTGGCGCTCACCCCGATGTCCTGACCGACGAGCAGGCCGGCGGGGGCCTGCCGGTCGAGGATCCGACGGAGGCGGTTGGCGATCGCACCGTGGAAGACGTCCGCATGGGGGGACACGAGCAGGCTCCCGTCGAAGATCTCGTAGACCTGGTCGTCCTCGGGAAGAGCCTGGAGGTCGTCCACCGTCCAGGCGTCGCCCCAGCCGGGCCGGGCAGGATTGGTCACCGTCACACCTCCTCTCTACCGAACCACCCTGACAGCTGGCTCGGTCGTCCACAACGAGGCTCGGGGTTCGCTGAGGCCAACCGCAGCGGACCCCGGGTTATCCACAGGGGTGAACCGTTCTCCACAGGTTATTCACAATGCCACCCACTGATCTCCACGGTGGCTCCCTACAGTCAGACCCCATGAAGGAACGCCGCGTCCTGGTCGTCGAGGACGAACGCACCATCGCCGAGTCGGTCGCCGCCCGACTCCGCGCCGAGGGTTTCGCCGTGGAGATCGCCGCGGACGGCCCCAGCGCGGTCGAGCGGTTCCGGACCGGGCAACCGGACCTCGTGGTCCTCGACGTGATGCTGCCCGGCTTCGACGGCCTGGAGGTGTGCCGGCGGATCCAGGCCGTCCGGCCGGTGCCGGTGCTGATGCTCACGGCCCGCGACGACGAGACCGATCTGCTGGTCGGGCTCGCGGTCGGCGCGGACGACTACCTCACCAAGCCGTTCTCGATGCGGGAACTGGCCGCCCGCGTACACGTGCTGCTGCGCCGGATGGAACGGGCCGCGACTCCCGCCCCACCTGCCATCCGCCTCGGCGACATCGAGATCAACGAGGCCGAGCGGCGGGTTCGCCGCTCCGGCGCGGACGTGCACCTCACTCCGACCGAGTTCGACCTCCTGATCCACCTCGCCGGGCGGCCCCGCACAGTGCTGCCCCGGGAGCGGTTGCTCGCCGACGTGTGGGGCTGGGCCGAGGGCACCGGCACCCGCACCGTGGACAGCCACGTCAAGGCTCTGCGCCGCAAGCTCGGCGCCGATCTCATCCGGACCGTGCACGGCGTCGGGTACGCCCTGGAGGTGCCCGCGTGACCAACCACCGACTGGTGGACTGGCTGGACCGGGTGCTGCCCCGCCCGCTGGACCCGGTCCGCTCGATCAAGATGAAGCTCGGCGTCCTACTGGTCGCGTCCTGGGCCGTGGCCATCGGCTACTTCTGGTACGGCATCGGTTGGCTCCCGCCGGGCACGTCGATCACCGTCATCTGCATCGCGCTCGTCACCTCGCAGGTGCTCGCCCACGGGATGACCTCGCCGCTGCGCGAGATGACGGCGGCCGCCGGGGCGATGGCCCGCGGTGACTACACCCGTCGGGTACGCGCCACCTCCCGCGACGAGGTGGGTGAGCTGGCCCAGGCGTTCAACAAGATGGCCGAGGACCTGCACGCGGCGGATCAGCGCCGACGCGAGCTGATCGCCAACGTCTCCCACGAGCTGCGGACGCCGATCACCGCGCTGCAGGGCGTACTGGAGAACATGGTGGACGGGGTGGCCGAGCCGGAGCCGGCGGCCCTGCGCGCGGCGCTGTCCCAGACCGAACGGCTCGGGCATCTCGTCGCCGACCTGCTCGATCTGTCCCGTCTCGACGCCGGAGTGGTGCCACTGCGCCGGGTCCGCATCGACGTCGCGGACTTCCTGGACGAGGCGGTGGAACATGCCACCGCGAGCGCCGCCGGGGCGGGGCTCGACGTGGACTTCCAGCTCCGCGACCTGGCGGCGCCGCTGACGGTACGCGCGGACCCGTGGCGGCTGCACCAGGTGTTCGCGAACCTGCTGGACAACGCGGCGCGGCACAGCCCACCCGGCGGCACGGTGCGGGTGAGCGCCGAGGAACACGCCGGCCAACTCCACTTCGAGGTGAGCGACGAGGGGCAGGGCATCCCGACGGCCGAGCGTTCCCGAGTGTTCGAGCGGTTCACCCGCGGCGACCGGGCGGCCGGCGGCGGGACCGGCCTGGGCCTGGCCATCGCCCGCTGGGTCGTCGAACTGCACGGCGGCCAGATCGGGGTCCTCGACCCGGTCGGCGCCGCCGGGAACTCCCAGCCCGGTTGCCGCATCCGGGTCACCATCCCGAGCAACGGGCCACACCGAGAAGAGGCCGCATGACCAGCCCCGGCAGCATGCCCGCACCGGCGACGGGACCGACCGGTCCGGCGACCGGACCGGTCGGACCGCAGCCCACCCCGCCCGGCCAGACCGGTCAACCCACTCCACCCGGTCAGCCCCGGTCCGGTCCCGGCGCGACGCCCCCGCCGGTGGCCGGCCGGCCGCACCCCTGGCCGCCGCAGCCGTGGCCGTCCCAGTCCGTTCCACCTCGGCCACCGTCGCTACTCGCGCAGCGCTGGCCGGGCCCGACCGGAACCGCCCGTCCGCTGCTCCTGGGCGTGTTGACGGCGGCGGCGGTCGTCGGCGCCTCGGCGCTGACGGTTGTCCGTCCCGGACTGGGCTGGCTGGTCGCCGCCCTCGCGGCCACCGCCGCGCTCGCCACCGCCGCGCTCGCCACCGCCGGTTTCGTCCGGTCCGGCACGCCGTCCCCGGCGCAGGTCACCGAACGGGCCGCGCCTGCCGCTCCGGGGTCACCGCCGGCACCAGGCTCATCGCCGGCACCGTCGCTGGCCAGCTCCGGGCCGACGTCCGCCGCCACGCCATCCGCGACGGAGAAAGCAACTCTCGCGCCGGCCACGACCGCCGTGCCGCAAGCGTCGCCTCCGACCGCCGCGCCTGCCGCTCCCTCAGGGCCCGACACCACCGTGACGCCCGCCACGGCACCACCGCCGGCCGCCACCAGCGCCGCACAGCCGCCGACGGCCCAGCCGGCCGCAACGGCTGCGCCGACCCCGACCGCTCCGCCGACTCCAACCGCTGTGCCGGCGTCGTCCGCGGCCGCGACCACCGTCCGTCCCGGTGCCACGGGGGCACCGGGGCGGGCGGCGCAGGTCGTCTGGGCTGCCGCGACTGTCGCGCTGGTCGCCGTCGGCACGGTCCGGGCCGCCGGTTGGCTCTTCGTACTCTGCCTGCTCGCCGCCGCGGTGACCGCGACGCTCGCGGTGACAGGTGGGCGGACCCCGCTGGGGATGCTGCTGGCCGCGACGCTGCCGCCGGCCGCGACGGTCCGCGCGCTCCCCTGGGCGGTACGCGGGCTGCACGGCACCCGCTCGTCCGGCCCCGGGATCGGGCGGATCGTGACCAGCCTGGCGATCTCGGTCGGTCTGCTGACGCTGTTCGGCCTGTTGTTCTCGTCCGCCGACGCGGTCTTCGCCGACCTGCTGGCGGGCCTCCTGCCGGACATCTCGCCGGGCGGTGTGGTCGGCTGGTTGCTACGCCTCGGGCTGATCGGCCTGGCCCTGCTCGGCGGCGCGTACCTGGTCAGCCGGCCGCCCGACCTGGACAGCCTGCGGGCGAAGCCGGGTCGGCCGGTGCACCGGCTGGAATGGGCCCTGCCGCTGGTGCTGCTCGACGCCCTGTTCGCCGCCTTCGTGCTGGTGCAGTTGACGGTGTTCTTCGGCGGCGCGGGGCACGTGCTGCGTACGGCCGGCCTCACCTACGCCGAGTACGCCCGGAGCGGGTTCTGGCAACTGCTCGCCGTCACCGCGCTCACCCTGCTGGTGATCGCCGTCGCGGCCCGCCGGGCGCCGAAGGCCACCCGTGCCGACCGGCTGCTGGTCCGGGCGCTGCTCGGCGCGCTCACGGCACTCAGCCTGGTCGTCGTCGCCTCGTCGCTCTACCGCATGCAGGTCTACGCCGACGCGTACGGCGCGACGCGTCTGCGGCTCTTCGTGGCGACCGTCGAGCTGTCGCTCGGGCTGCTCTTCGTCCTGGTCGGCGTAGCCGTGGCGCTGCTGCGGGCCAAGTGGCTGCCCCGACTGGTGATCGGCACCGCGGTGCTGGCGCTGCTGGGGTTGGCAGTGGTCAACCCGGACCGGCTGATCGCGGACCGGAATGTCGACAGGTACCTCGACACCGGCCGCCTCGACATCACCTACCTCTCCGGGCTGTCGGCCGACGCCGTACCGGCCCTGGACCGGCTGCCCGAGCCGATGCGCACGTGCGCGCTGCGGGAGATCGCCTTCGAGCTGCCCGAGGACGGTTTGTGGGCGACGAACCTCGGCCGGGAACGGGCCCGTTCCGTCCTGGACGCGACAGGGGTGACCAGCAGCACGACGGACTGCGTCACTCAGGTGCGCTGGTGAGCGCGAACGCTTGACAATCGCGCTGGGCGGGCAAGACTGCCGGGGTGGCCGAGCAACTGTCTGACGTGGGGTCGGGCGCTGCGGTACCGCCGCCCCGGCGCGCCCGGATCGTGTTGGCCGACATCACCCGGCGGGACACCCGCTCCGAGCGGACCCGTGCCGAGTTGGCCCAGCAGACCCAGGTCGGCGAGGCGCTGGTCCGCGGTCTGGTCCGGGCGCAGCTCGCGCTGGCGTTGCGGCTGTCGCTGGTGGTCGTCATCGGGCTGGGCGGGCTGCCCTGGCTGTTCGCCATCGCACCGTCGCTCGGCCGGACCACCGTGGCCGGCGTCAACCTGCCGTGGCTGCTGCTCGGGTTGGTGTCGTTCCCGTTCCTGATCGCGGTGGGCTGGGCGTACGTGCGGCTGGCCGAGCGCAACGAGCAGGACTTCACCGACCTGGTGCAGCGGCCGGAGCGCTGACGTGGGCAACGACTACGTGGTTCCGGCAATCGTCGCGGTCACCCTGGTCACCGTGGGGATCGGCTTCTACGGGCTGCGGCTGGCGCGGACCACGTCCGACTTCCTGGTGGCGTCCCGGGCGATCAGCCCGACCTGGAACGCCGCCGCCATCGGCGGGGAGTACCTGTCGGCCGCGAGTTTCCTCGGCATCGCCGGCCTGGTCCTCAAGTACGGCGTGGACGTCCTCTGGTATCCGGTCGGGTTCGCCGCCGGCTACCTGGCGCTGCTGCTGTTCGTGGCCGCGCCGCTGCGCCGCTCCGGCGCGTTCACGCTGCCCGACTTCTGCGAGCTGCGGCTGGGGTCCCGCCGCCTGCGCATCCTCGCCACGGCTTTTGTGATCTTCATCGGCTGGCTCTACCTGGTGCCGCAGTTGCAGGGCGCCGGGCTCACGCTGGCCACGGTGGCCGGCTCCCCGTACCCCGTGGGCGCCCTTTTGGTGGCCGCTGTGGTCACCGCGAACGTGGCGCTCGGCGGGATGCGGGCGATCACCTTCGTCCAGGCGTTCCAGTACTGGCTCAAGTTGACAGCTCTCGCCGTACCGGTGATCTTCCTGGCGTTGCAGTGGCAGGCCGACGGCCGCCCGGCGGTGACGCCGCCCGACGGGCCGACGTTCCGGGCCGCGACCACAGTCGTGGTCGAGCACCGCGCGACACTCACCCTTGCCGACGGCGACATCCGAGAGGTACGCCCCGGCGACGAGCTGACGTTCGCCGCCGGTGACCCGGTGCCGGAGGTGTCCGGGGTGGCCACCGACGCGGGAGACTGGTTGCTGCCCAGCGCGGCCGGCGACGACGACCGGGGCCTCTTCGGGACGTACTCGCTGATCCTGGCCACGTTCCTCGGCACGATGGGCCTGCCGCACGTGCTGGTCCGTTTCTACACCAACCCCGACGGCGCGGCGGCGCGCCGGACGACGCTCGTGGTGCTGGCCCTGGTCGGCGCCTTCTACCTGCTGCCCACCCTGTACGGGGTGCTGGGCCGGATCTACACACCGCAGCTGCTCGTCAGCGGGCAGACCGACGCGGTGGTGGTGCTGCTGCCCGGTGCGGTCCTCGGTCACGGGTTGGTCGGGCGGCTGCTCGCCGCGCTTGTCGCGGCGGGAGCGTTCGCGGCGTTCCTCTCCACGTCGTCGGGACTGCTGACAAGCGTCGCCGGGGTGATCTCGACGGACGTGCTCGGTCGGGGCTCGGTACGCGGCTTCCGGCTGGCCACCATCATCGCCGGGGGTGTGCCGACGGCGCTGGCCCTGCACGTCTCCGGGCTGGACGTGTCCCAGGTGGTCGGGTTGGCCTTCGCGGTCGCCGCGTCGAGCTTCTGCCCGCTGCTGGTGCTCGGCATCTGGTGGCGCGGGCTCACCGACCTGGGCGCCGCCGCCGGTGTGCTGGCCGGCGGCGGGGCGGCGATCGGCGCGGTGCTGGTCACCGTGCTCGGCCCGCCGCTGTCGGGCTGGCCCGCCACCCTCACGGCGCAGCCCGCCGCCTGGACGGTGCCGCTGGCGTTCACAGTGATGGTCGCGGTGTCGATGGCGACCCGCCGACGCGCTCCGGCCGACGTCGCCGCCACCATGCTGCGCCTGCACACCCCCGAAGCGCTACGCCTCTGAGGCAGCGCGACCGGCGGCTACGTACGGGCTGATCCGGATGTGATCGGCTTACTACACTGCGGCACGTGACAAACCCCTCGGACCTGAGCAGATCGATTTCGGAGC
Source organism: Micromonospora lupini str. Lupac 08 (assembly GCF_000297395.2). GTDB lineage: Bacteria > Actinomycetota > Actinomycetes > Mycobacteriales > Micromonosporaceae > Micromonospora > Micromonospora lupini. The sequence goes on from NZ_HF570107.1 coordinate 110,694, forward strand.
TGCTGTCGACGCTGGACCGCAGCGATGCGAAGGGCGATACGGAGGCAGCGCCCCTGCAGGGCGTCGGCGAGGCGGCCGACGGGATGGTGCGGGTGGTGGCGCTCGCGGGTGGACAGATCGAATCGGTGTGGATCGACCCGAAGTTGATGCGGTCACCGTCGGAGAGGCTGGCCGAGGAGATCCGTACCGCCACCAATGCCGCCCTCACGAACCTGCGGTCCGCGCTTGCCGACGCCGCAGCCGCGCCGGACACGACGGCGATGCTGGAGCAACTGCGTGAGCTGCAGCGCAGCGCCGTGCCGCAGTTGCAGGGCCTCATCGACACCCTCGGCAGCGTCCAGGCCCGGCTATCCACCGGCGGGAGGCCCTGACGTGACCCGGATGGTGGATCCGGACGGGCTGCGCGACGTCGGCACCAACCTCCAGGACATCTCCGACCGTTTCCTCACCGAGCTGCGCACGTTCCTGGCCGACCTGGAGGGGTTCGGCGCGCCGTGGGGAAACGACGACATCGGCAGCCTGATCGGCGCGGCCTGCGAGGAGGTGACCGCGTACGCCGCCGAGTGCTTCGAGTCGGCGATCGAGGAACTCGGCGTGGTCGGCGTCGACCTCAACCGGATGGCACACCTCGTCGAGGAGGACGAGCGGGCCATCACCGCGCACCTGACCGGGCTCGGCCAGGAACTGGGGTGAGCTGTCGTGGGGCTGCAACTGCCGGGTGAGCTGACCACCTTCCTCAGCATGATCGGGTACGACTGGCCGCAGGCGGACGAGACGGCGCTGGTCGAGATGGGCCAGCGCTGGCTCGACTTCAGCGGCACGCTGCAAACCCTGACGACGGAGGCGGGGCAGGCAGCCCAGCCGGTCGGGGCCGGCAACGCGGGCGCCGACATCGACGCCTTCCAGCGGTACTGGACCGAGCGGGACGGCCCGGTGCAGGTGCTCCAGGACGGTGCTCTCGCCGCCACCCTGGCCGGCACCGGCCTGATCATCGTCGGCGCCATCGTGCTGGCCTTGAAGATCCAGGTCATCGTGCAGTTGGTGATCCTGTCGGTGGAGATCGCCCAGGCGGTGGCGACCGCGGTGGCGACGTTCGGCGCCTCGTTGGCGGAGATCCCGATCTTCCAGATGATCACTCGTGAGATCGTCGGCCTGCTGATCGACGAGGTGATCGGCGCGCTCATCGATGGGTAAGCGCGCGCGGGGCAAGTTCATCCGGTCCGCCCTTTCCCACCTGCGGAAACAGAAGGCACGAGCGCGTCGCGGGCAACGGACCGACGGCATGACGCCGGAACGTCTGCGGCACACCCTGCTCGGCGAACGGGACGGGCGAACATCGGGATGGCACCACCGACCGGGCGGCATCGACCCACCCGGAGCGAAGCTCATCAAGGTGACGAAGCGCGATGACCGAACTGGCGTCTACAACGGCAAGGTCGCGATGCAGAACCGACGGAACGGAGAGTGGCAGGAGAAGCGCGGCGGCAGCACCTTCTTCCCTGACCACTGGACACCCCAGGATGTCGACAACGCGGTCACTCGGGGGTTCAACTCTCCGGATGTAGTCAAGGATCCAGAGACGGGACGGTGGTCGGGCAAGTACGACGGAGTCCATCTGAAAGGCTTCTACGATCCGGAGACCGGCACCCTCAGCCACGGCTATCCCACTCTTCCTGGAGGCACTCCTTGAGCGGCATCGAGTTCCACTGGTCCAAGGAGCGCATCGCCGAGTACCACTCAACCGACCGGCGGCTCGCCTGCCTGGGGATGTGGTTGACCGACGACATCCAGAGCGTCCACGAGCTGTGCCTGGATCTGTTGGCCGATCTGGAGGACATCGCCGCCGGGCGCAAGCAGAGCGAAAGCTGGGAGGGCAACGCCTGGGCTGCGGAACTCAGCGCCGAGGGCGTCGACCTACAGAATCTGTGGCGCGATGTGCTGAAGGCCCACTATCCGCTCGGGGAGACCCGCCGCGTGGTGGCCCAGTACTGGCGTTTACTCACCGAGGACCCAGACCGGACGCGGGCGGTGACGGAGTGGGAGCGCGACAACGGCCGCCAGCACCCCTACCAGGGGCTCTGACTGCTTGTGGATCAGTCGGTAGCCCTGGGGTGACCCGTGCCAGCGTGTTTGATCCAGCAGGTGCGGGTGTCGTGGTCGGGGAGATACCAGATGCGACCGCCAGCGGTGACCTCGTACTGCCACTGCGGCAACGCCTTGCCGTTGTGCGCGGCGGCGGCGAGGGAACCCTTGAGCGGGTGTTGACGGCTGGTCGGCGGGGAGGGGCAGGGGTTGGATTCGATGGCTTCGAACGCGGCGCGGGTGTTGGCCGCGGCCTGCCGGCACAACTCCTCCCAGCCTTTGGCCGCATCGTTCGTGGCGAATCGGAGGATGTAGTCACCAGGGCGGGGTGGCGGCGCCGCCCTGGCGCCGCGCTTGGCGCTCACTCGGCGATCGGGCGGGGCACCGCCCCGAAGTCGTCCGAACTGGGTGCTACCAGGACCCGGTGCAGGTCGGGGTCGGCATGGATCTCGGCGGTGTGCCGCCACTCGGTGAGCAGCTGCGATACCGCAGCGGTATTTCCCACCGCTGCGGCGGCCTCCGCCGTCTCGACGAATTCGTTGGCCATCCGCTCGCGGTCTTCGGGTGGCAGGAATCGCACCCACGGCAGCACGGTCGGCAGCGCCTCGCGCACCAGCGTCGGATCCCGGCGCACGACGCTGGCCAGCAGCCGGGCCGTCAGGTCCACCACCTCACCCTCGGCGGCCGCCCGGTCGGCAGACATCAGCACGAGATCAGCGGCGTCGCGGCGTCGTAGGCGCACCGCGCGAGCGCGGGAGAGCCGCTCGGCCGTCTCGGCGGGCTGACGCAGCAGCTCCGAGAACGGCACGGATTCCAAGGGCATTGACACGACATCAACACTACTTCAGAAGTTGAGAGAAGGCTACGAACTACGACTTCAGGATGATCGCGGGTCCGTCCGCTGCCGGAGGGCGGAACTGGCGGTCGACGGATAACGTTCGGTCCATGACTGGTGAGCACCCCGCGCTCGCGCTACGTGGCCTGGCGAAGCGGTTCGACGGCACGATCGCGGTGGCCGGCGTCGATCTGGACGTACCGGCCGGCTCCTTCTACGGTCTGCTCGGCCCGAACGGCGCCGGCAAGACCACCACCCTGTCGATGGCGGTCGGGCTGTTGCGGCCGGACGCCGGCTCGGCGTGGGTGCTGGGCCAGGACGTGTGGCGCGATCCGGTCGCGGCCAAGCGGCTGCTGGGCGTGATGCCCGACGGGGTACGCCTGTTCGACCGGCTGACCGGCGCGGAGCTGCTCGCGTACAACGGATTGTTGCGGGGGATGGACCCGGCGGTGGTCGACCAGCGCGCCGCGGAACTGCTCGACGTGCTGGCGCTCGGCGACGCCGGCCGGACGCTCGTGGTGGACTACTCGGCGGGCATGAAGAAGAAGATCGGCCTGGCCTGCGCGTTGCTGCACGGCCCTCGGGTGCTGGTGCTGGACGAGCCGTTCGAGGCGGTCGACCCGGTGTCGGCGGCGCTGATCCGCGACATTCTCACCCGGTACGCGGCCGGCGGCGGCACGGTGATCTTCTCCAGTCACGTGATGGAGGTCGTCGAGCGGCTGTGCTCGCACGTGGCGATCCTCGCCCAGGGCACCATCAAGCGGGTCGGCACGATCGCGGACGTCCGTGGGGGCCGCTCGCTGGAACAGGTCTTCGTCGAGGTGGTCGGCGGGCGCACCGCGACCGGTGACGAGCTGTCGTGGCTGTCCCGGTGAACGTCGCCGTCGCGCCCGCCGGCCCGGCGCGGACGGTCTCCGCCCGGCACTTCGTACGCCTCAAGCTGCGGGTGATGGGCAACAACTTCCGGGGGCAGGGCTGGCGGATCGCGCTGTTCGTCGGCGGCGCGCTTGTCGGCCTCTGGTTTGCGGCCAGCGGTTTCTTCCTCTTCGCCGCGCCGGGCCTGTCGGGCAACGGTCGGTACGCTGTGCTGGTCGCGGCCGCCGGCGGTGGCCTGCTGGTGCTCGGTTGGCTGCTGCTGCCCCTGGTCTTCTTCGGCGTGGACGAGACACTGGACCCGGCTCGGTTCGCGCTGCTGCCGCTGCCGCGGCGCACGCTTGTCATCGGCCTGTTCGCCGCCGCGCTGGTAAGCGTGCCGGTGCTGGCGGTGTCGGTCGCCGTGCTGGGGTTGGTGGTGACCGCCTGGGCGTTGGGCGGTTGGTCCGCCGGCCTGGTGGCAGTGGTCGGCGTACTCGCCGGGTTGTTGCTCTGCGTGGCCGCCAGCCGGGCGGTGACCAGCGCGTTCGCCAGCATGCTGCGGTCGCGCCGGGTGCGGGACCTGGCGGCCGTGCTGCTGGCGGTGGTCGCCGCGCTGCTCGGGCCGTTGCAGGTCTTCGGCCTGGCGGCGCTGCGCGAGACGGACTGGACCCGGCTGACCGGGATCGCGACGGCGATCGGGTGGACGCCGTTCGGGGCGCCGTGGACCGCCGGCATCGACGTGGCGCAGGGACGGGTGTGGGCCGCCCCGCTGAAGCTGCTGATCACGGTGGCGGCGATCGTCGCCCTGCTGGCCTGGTGGTCCCGGTCGCTGGAGTCGGCGATGGTGGGGACGGCGAGCACCGGAAAGGCCCCCACGCAGCGCGGCGTCACCGGCGGGGCGGTCGCCCAACTGTTTCCCCGGGTCGCCACCTGGGTCCGGCGGGACCGGTTCGGCGCGCTGGTCGCGCGGGAGGCCCGTTACTGGTGGCGGGACGCCCGCCGCCGCGCCAACCTGATCACGATCGCGGTGGTCGGCATCTTCGTACCCGTGTTGGTAAACGTCACGGGTGGGGACTTCGCGGCCGAGGACGGCGCGGGGTTCACGGCCGCCGTCAGCGACAGCTCTCCGGTCGTGGTCACGATCTCGCTGCTCTTCGTCGGCGTGCTCGCCTCGGTCACGCTTGCCAACCAGTTCGGCTTCGACGGTAGCGCCTACGCCACGAACGTCGTGGCCGGGGTTCCCGGGCGGGTCGAGCTACGCGCGCGGATGACAGCATTTTCGCTGTACGTCCTGCCGATGCTGGCGGTCGTCGCGGTGCTGCTGGCGGCGCTCCTCGGCCGGCCGGGCTGGATCGGGCTGATGGTGGGCAGCCTGGCCGCCACCTACGGCGTCGGGTTGGCGGTGAACAGCTTCGTCTCGGTGCTCGGGGCGTACTCACTGCCGGAGACGAGCAACCCGTTCGCCATGAACGGCAGCGCGGGCATGGCGAAGGCGCTGCTCACCGTGCTGTCCATGGTCACCACGGCGGTCGCCGCGGTACCGATGGTGGTGGCCGCCGCCCTGCTCGGGGACGCCTGGTTGTGGCTGGCACTGCCGGTCGGCGTCGCGTACGGGCTGGGCACCGCGTTGCTCGGCGCGTACCTGGCCGGCGACGTGCTGGACCGTCGTCAGCCGGAACTGCTGGCCACGGTCACCCCGCGTCGCTGACCGGCGTCGTCAACGGGCGTCGTCAACCGGCGTTCGGGCCGGCGCCCTGGGCGGTCTGAGCGGCCTGGGAGACGAAGTCACGCCAGGCGCCCGGAGCGAAGGTGAGCGTCGGACCGGAGCGATCCTTGCTGTCGCGCACCAACACGACGTCGGGCAGATTGTCCGCCACCTCGACGCAGTTGCCGCCGGAGTCGGTCGACCGGGTCGACGTGCGCCAGCCTGGCTCGCTCATCGTCATTGCGTCACCTTCAGCTTCCGGATCAGATCCAGCGAGGCGCCGGTGGAGAGTGCTTCGCCGAGCAGGCTATCCCACTTACGATCGATCAAGGCGATCATCTCGGGGTCGTCAATGACGTGTCCCCGAACGGCATTCTCCAGGTAGAGCGCCCTGTCCCGGTCCGGCAGATCAGCGAGCACAAAGCCACCGCCGAGGCCGACGTGCTCGCCCACGGCCAGTGGAATGACGTGCAGCCGGACGAATGGCAGGGCCGCTACCTCCTGCAGTCGACCGAGCTGGGCGTCGAGCACGGCAGGGCCGCCCACGGGTCGACGAAGGCCCGTCTCGTCGAGCAGGAAGACGCAGTGCGGCGGCACGTCGCGGGTCAGCAGCTTTTGACGTTCCAGTCGGACCGCAACAAGCTCGTCGACCATGTTCGGTGCGTGCAGTCCGCCCGCCGAGATGACGGCACGGGCATACGCCTCCGTCTGCAGCAGGCCCGGGACGAGACACGCCTCGAAGGCGCGCAAGCGCAGGGCTCGCTGCTCGTATTCGCGCCACTGCGCAAACCACGACGGACCGCGTTCCTGGTCGGCGGCTCGGAGGAGTTCGGCGAGGAGGCCACCGGTGGCGAGGGCCTCGTCCGCGGCGACCGCGAACTCCATGGTGGGCCGGCGGCGGCCGGTCTCGATGGCGGCCACCGTGGACGGGCTCCACCTGATCACGGTCGCCAGCGCCTCCTGAGAGACCTCGGCACCGGCTCGGGCGGCCTTCAACGCCCGTACCCACATCTCGATGTTCATCCTTACCTTCCCGGTAAGTACGCGACCGCGCTGCGTAGTAAGCCCTGGAATCCTCCCCTGCCCAGGGCCGGGAGTCCAGGGTGGAGGACGCGCGGCCCGGCCGGTGGAGGCGACGTCCCGGCGGTCGGTCCTGCGTCGGGCCGCCCCGGTCATCCCCCGAGCGGGGCGGCCCTCGTCGACTGGGAGGGATCGCTCATGGTCGGGTTCATCCTCGTGGGGATCGGGGCGCGGTGGTCGTACCGGAGGAGGAAGGCCGTGGTGCCGACGACCGTGCCGGACGGGCCACCGGCGTGGGGGAGGCGGCCGACGGTGGCCGTGTCGCGACCGGGCGGGGCCGGTTCGCCCCCCCGGCGACGACCGGGCGGGCGGCGACCGGTGATGAGCGCGAGGCCGACGGGCGGCGGCCGGACCCGCGCGGGCCGAGTTGCGGCGTGTCGCTCGCGGAAGCCGGACACCCCAGCGAGCGGTATGACTCAGAGGTATCAATATGACTCCGAGTCATACGCCTCATCGGCGCATTGCCCTCCGGCCGGACCGCACGAGCGCCAGCCAGCGGAACCGCGCGCGGGCCGGCCGGCGCGGCTGGCGGCCGTCGGGGGGCGCTGGTGAGCCGGCCGCACGTGCCGATGCGACCGCTGTGGCGGTGTCGGGGCTGCGGCGCGCTCTGGCCGTGTCAGCCGGCGCGGCTGGCGCTGCTCCGCGACTACCGGCACGACCGCACCGCGCTGCTGTTCTACCTGGGCACTCTGATGGCGGAGGCGGCTGACCAGCTCGCTCGGCTCAACGGGCGACCCGCCGATCTGCACGAGCGCTTCCTGGGTTGGGCGCGGGGTCGGGGCGGCACAATGTTTCACGTGAATCATGAGCCGGGTGCCGAGATCCACCACACCGACCCGTTCGCGGTGCCGACCGGGCAGCGGTCGCCGGTCCGCCGGCTGCGGGGGCGGCTCGCCGCGCCGGTGACCCTCTGGACGGCGCCCGGTCCGGCGGGCCTGACCGTCTCGTCCACCCTGGTCGCCGAAGGAGAGCCGGACCGGCTGCTCGGGCTGATCGACGCGGAGTCCGATCTCTGGGCCGCCGTCGAGGAGGCGGGCCGGTTCGCGGTCGCGCCGCTCGGCCCGCCGCACCGCCAGCTCGCCGACCGGTTCGCCGGCCTCTTCCCCGCCCCGGGTGGGCTGTTCGCCACCGGCACGTGGACCGAGACGCCCTACGGGCCGGTGCCGACCGACGCCGGCGGCTGGGTGGGCTGCCGCCTGGACACCGCCCGGGAGTACGGCTGGGGCCTGTTGGTGGAAGCCACCATCGAGGTGGTCGACCTGGCCGAAGAGGCCACGCCGTTGCTGCACTACCGGGGGCGCTACCACGAGCTGCCGGGCTGACCAACGCCCCAACGGGCCCGACCGGCCCGACCGGTCACCGGGGTGACCTGGGTCACTCGGCGCAGCCAGTCAACCGCTCGGCGCACTCGACGACCGGCGTCGATCTCGGCCTTCCCCGTGGGGGAGCGTGCTCTCTACGGTGCGCGGAACTACCCCCGACGCCTGTGAAGGTGGTGATCCACAGATGTCCACGGACACACCCGCGCCTACCGCCTCCCAGCCGGACAAGTACCTGGCCGTGCAACGGTCGGACGAGTTCGCCGGGCTACGGCGCGCGCTACGCGGCTTCGTCTTCCCGATGACCGTCGCGTTCTTCCTGTGGTACGCGCTCTACGTCATTCTCTCCGCGTACGCCCGGGACTTCATGGGCACGAAGCTGTTCGGCAGCAACATCAATGTCGCGCTGGTCTTCGGCCTGCTCCAGTTCGTCTCCACGTTCGTGATCGCCTGGCTCTACTCCCGCTACGCGGACCGGAAGATCGACCCGGTCGCCGACCGGATCCGCGCCGAGATCGGGGAGGTGACCCATGAACACGGTCCTCGCGGCTGAAGCCGGCAACCACACCGCCCGCAACCTGACCATCACGCTGTTCCTGGTCTTCGTGGCGGTGACCCTGGCCATCACCATCTGGGCCAGCCGGCAGACCAAGACGGCCACCGACTTCTACGCGGGCGGTCGGTCCTTCTCCGGATTCCAGAACGGCATGGCGATCGGTGGCGACTACATGTCGGCCGCCTCGTTCCTCGGCATCGCCGGCATCATCGCGCTCTACGGCTACGACGGCTTCCTCTACTCGATCGGCTTCCTGGTCGCCTGGCTGGTGGCGCTGCTGCTCGTCGCGGAACTGCTGCGCAACTCCGGCCGGTACACGATGGCCGACGTGCTGGCCTTCCGGATGCGTCAGCGACCGGTGCGGACGGCGGCGGCGGTCTCCACCATCACGGTGTCGATCTTCTATCTGCTGGCGCAGATGGTGGGCGCCGGCGCGCTTGTCGCGCTGCTGCTCGGCATCAAGCCCGGGACGACCTTCCTCGGCATGGACGCGGGCACCGCCAAGGTGGCGACCATCATCATGGTCGGCGCCCTCATGATCATCTACGTGACCGTGGGTGGCATGAAGGGCACCACGTACGTGCAGATCGTCAAGGCGTTCCTGCTGATGACCGGCGCGCTGCTGATGACCGTGCTGGTCCTGGCGAAGTTCCACTTCAACCTCTCGGAGCTGCTCGGTGCCGCAGCCGACCGCTCCGGCAAGGGCGACAAACTGCTGGAACCGGGCCTGCGCTACGGCGTGGAGGTCGCCGGGAACGCCAAGCAGACCTTCTACAACAAGATGGACCTGCTCTCGCTCGGCATCGCGCTGGTGCTCGGCACGGCGGGTCTCCCGCACATCCTGATCCGCTTCTACACCGTGCCGACCGCCAAGGCGGCCCGCAAGAGCGTGCTCTGGGCCATCGGCATCATCGGCACCTTCTACCTGCTCACCCTGGCCCTCGGCTTCGGCGCGGCGGCGCTTGTGGGCAGCGAGGCCATCACCGCTCAGGACAAGGCAGGCAACACCGCCGCACCACAGTTGGCGGAGGCGCTCGGCCTGGAGTTCTTCGGCGGTGACCTGGGTGGCGCGGCCCTGCTGGCGATCATCGCGGCGGTCGCCTTCGCCACCATCCTGGCGGTGGTCGCCGGGTTGACCCTGGCCTCCTCGTCAAGCCTGGCGCACGACTTCTACGCGAACGTCCTGAAGAAGGGGCAGACGTCGGAGCGCCAGGAGGTGCGGGTCGCCCGGATCTCCGCCCTGGTGATCGGCGCGATCTCCATCCTCCTGTCGATCTACGCGCAGAACCTCAACGTGGCGTTCCTCGTGGCGTTGGCCTTCGCGGTCGCCGCCTCGGGCAACCTGCCGGCGATCCTCTACAGCCTGTTCTGGAGGCGGTTCAACACCTCCGGCGCGGTGTGGGCGATCTACGGCGGTCTGCTGTCGGCCGTACTGCTGGTGTTCTTCTCGCCTGTGGTCTCGGGCGCGGCGACCTCGATGTTCCCGAAGCACGACTGGCAGTGGTTCCCGCTGTCCAACCCGGGCATCCTCTCCATCCCGTTCGGCTTCCTGTGCGGGTGGATCGGCACCCTCATCTCGAAGGAGAACGACGAGGCGAAGTACGCGGAGCTGGAGGTGCGCGCCCTCACCGGTTCGGGCGCCCACTGAGACTCCGGACGGGCCCCCGCCGACGCCACGCGTCAGCGGGGGTCCGTCCCGTATCCGACGATCGGTAGGCTGACCGGCATGAAGGTTGCTGAGCGCTTCGGTTCCGGTCACCGCGTTCTCGTCACCGGCGGCGCCGGTTTCGTCCCCTCGCACCTGGTCGACTCCCTGATCGCCCGGGGCTGCACGGTGGTGGCGCTGGACAACTTCGTCACCGGTTCCAAGGAGAACGTCGCCCACCTCCTGGACCGGCCGACCTTCACGCTTGTCGAGGCGGACCTCTCCGACGGTCTGCCGACCCACCACCCGGCGCTGGCCGAGCGGTTCGACGCGATCCTGCACATGGCCTCGCCGGCCAGCCCCACCGACTTCGCGCAGCTGCCGGTGGAGATCCTCCGGGTCGGCTCGGTGGGCACCCTGCACCTGCTGGAGCGCGCGGCCGCCGACGGCGCCCGGTTCCTGATGGCCTCGACCTCCGAGGCGTACGGGGACCCGAAGGAGCACCCGCAGCGCGAGACCTACTGGGGCAACGTCAACCCCATCGGCGTCCGCAGCGTCTACGACGAGGCGAAGCGCTTCTCCGAGGCCGCCACGATGGCGTACCACCGCTACCGCGGGCTGGACGCGGCAATCGTCCGGATCTTCAACACGTACGGCCCGCGGATGCGCCCGGACGACGGCCGCGCCATCCCCACCTTCATCTCCCAGGCGCTGCGCGGCGAGCCGATCACCGTGCACGGCACCGGCAACCAGACGCGGTCGATCTGTTTCGTCGAGGACCTGGTGCGCGGCATCCTGCTGCTGCTCGACTCGACCGAGACCGGCCCGGTCAACTGCGGCACCGAGCACGAGATGTCGATGCGTCAACTCGCCGAGTTGATCGTGTCACTCTCCGACAGCAGCTCGCAGGTGACGTACATCACCCGCAGCGCGGACGACCCGGAGATGCGCCGCCCCGATCTGACCCTCGCCCGTGAACTGCTCGGATACGAGCCGACCGTGGCGCCCGAAGACGGCCTGCGACGCACGATCGAGTACTTCCGGGCGCGGCTAGGGTAACCGCTCGCGGCGGACCTCCGATCGCTGAGTGTTGCCTGAGGGCGGGAGTGGCTCCCGCTACGTACCCTGAGTTACATGTCAGCGACCTCTGCCGGCGTTCCTCACCCGCATCTGCACCGCAGCGCCGGGCGCGCCTCGGTGCCCGGCCCCGACCGGGGCGCCTCCGGACGCGCGCGTCCCGCCGAGGCGCGCTGGTACCCGTCGTACGACGAGCAGCAGCGCGGTCCGGGCGGCCCGGCGGGGCCGACGGGACCGGGCGGGCCGGGTGGCGCCGGCGGACCGGGACGGCGTGGCCCACGGCCGCGCTGGGGGCGGATCGGCCTGGTGGCCGGGATCGCGGTGCTGGTGTTGGCGCTGCTCGGCGGCCTGGGCGCCTGGATGTACGCGCGCAACCTCAACAACGACCTGACCCGCACCGACCCGTTCGCGGAGATCACCGGCGGTCGGCCGGCGAAGACCGTCGACGGCGCGTTGAACATCCTGTTGGTCGGCAGCGACTCCCGGGACCCGGACGCGCCTGTCGACAGCAAGAGCCAGTGGCGGGCCGACACGGTCATCGTGATGCACATCCCGGCCGACCATCAGGCGGCCTATCTGGTCTCCATCCCGCGTGACCTGTACGTGCCGATCCCGGAGAGCGCCGGAGCGGACTGCGGCTCCGGCAAGCGCGCGAAGATCAACGCGGCGTTCGCGTTCGGTGGCCTGCCGCTGGCCGTGCGCACCGTGGAGTGCTTCACCGACGTTCGGATCGACCACGTGATGGCGATCGACTTCGGCGGTTTCAAGGAGGTCACCGACGCCCTCGGCGGCGTGGACCTCAAGGTCGAGCGGACGATCACCTCGATCCACAAGCCGTACCGGACGTTCACCAAGGGCACCAACCACATGGACGGCGCGGAGGCACTGGACTGGATCCGGCAGCGCAAGCAGTTCCCGGAGGGCGACTTCGCCCGGATGCGGCACCAGCAGGAGTTCCTCCGGGCGCTGATGGACAAGGCGGCGAGCAGCGGCACGCTTGCGAACCCGAAGAAGCTCAACGACTTCCTCAAGTCGGTGACCGCGGCCGTGACCGTCGACCAGGGCTTCTCGGTGACGGACATGGCGGTGCAGTTCCGCAACCTGCGCGGGCAGAACCTCACCTTCCTGACCAGCCCGAACTCGGGCAGCGACACCATCAACGGCGAGTCGGTGGTGGTGTCCGACCGGGAGAAGGCGCTGGCGATGTACCGGGCCATGTCGGCGGACACCATGGCCGACTGGGTCAAGGCCAACCCGCCGAAGAACACCGACGGCGGCTGACCGCGGGGGGTGGACCGCGTCGGCGGCGACGCGGTCCACCCGAAGTCGAGCCGACCTCGCCTTTACGGTCATCGAGTGGGGACGATCGCCCGGTTGACGGGACCTGTCGTCCCGATTGAGCCCGGATGAACTCGCAAAGTCGAATTGATGTACGTACAGTGGGGCCGCCCCCTCCTGATCACGAGCTGGAGCACGCATGCCGGTTCAGGCCAGCCGTCGCCCTACGTCCCCCGGATCCGCCGCGCAAAGCGGCCGGATCGCCGCGTCCATTCCGGTACAGCCGGGCCCGTCAGGCGGTGGGCCGGGCGGTCGCCCGCCGGGCAGCGGCGCCGGCCGGTCGGGCGGGAAGGGGCCGGCGAAGAAGCGCCCGCGCCGCAAGGATCCGCTCTGGGCCCGCCTGACCGTCATCTTCGGTGCGGTGCTGATGCTCAGCAGCGGGGCGGCCATCGTCGGCACCAAGGTGCTCGTCGGCCAGGCAACCGGCGACATCGCCCAGCGCAACCTGCTCGGTGACGCCGGCAAGTCCGACGCCGAGGGTGGCGCGAGCCTGGACGGGCCGATCGACATGCTGCTGCTCGGCGTGGACGCCCGGGAACGCTGGGCCGCCGACAACGTCCGGTCGGACAGCATCATCATCCTGCACATCCCGGCCTCGCACGACCAGGCGTACCTGATCTCGATCCCCCGCGACACCGAGGCGCAGATCCCGCCCTTCAAGAAGAGCGGCTTCACCGGTGGCACCGACAAGATCAACGCTGCCTTCCAGGCCGGTGCCCGCAACGGTGGCGGTTGGGAGGGTGGCGCCCAGCTGATGGCGCAGACGATCAAGCGCCTCACCGGCATCAGCTTCGACGGCGCGGCGATCATCAACTTCGGGGGCTTCAAGAACGTCATCGACACCCTGGGCACCGTGCGAATCTGCGTGAGCCAGGAGGTCACGTCGCTGCACATGAAGTATGTCGACGGTAAGCCGATGTGGAACGCCGACGCCAAGAAGACCGGCAAGCCGATGAAGCCGGTGGTGCACAAGAAGGGCTGCCAGGAGATGGAGGGTTGGGCCGCGCTCGACTACTCGCGGCAGCGCAAGACCCTCCGCAACGGCGACTACGACCGGCAGCAGAACCAGCAGCAACTGATCAAGGCGATGGCCAAGAAGGCCACCGACGGCGGGATGCTGTCCAACCCGGCCAAGATGAATCAGTTGATCAAGGCAGCCGGCAAGGCGTTCGTGCTGGACACCGGCGGCGTACCCATCGAGAACTTCATCTTCACCATGCGCGGGGTGACCGCGAACGAGCTGACGATGTTGAAGACCAACAACGGCACCTTCAACGGCAACGGCAACAGCACCGAGGGCTTGAACGCCGAGACGATGGACATGTTCCAGGCGGTCAAGCAAGACAAGCTCGCGGAGTTCGTCTTCACCCACCCCGAGGTGATTTCCACACGCAAGTGACAACCGGCGGCGCCCGGAAGTCGGGGAAAGCCCGGCGACCGGTCCGTTACCGCCCGTAGCCTGACGTGAGCAGGTTTCACGTATCGGCTGCGGGGAGGCGGTCACGACCAGGTGGGGACGGACCGCAGCCGACCGGGCACGCCCGGCCGCGCCGCGCCGCGCTCTCTGGCCGCGCCTCCTGCTCGGCGTCGGCCTGGCCCTCACCCTGCTGGCCGGGCTCGCCCTGGTCGGGCTCAAGACGCTCACCCACCGGTACGACCGTACGGTCACCAAGGAGCAACTGCTCGACGCGGACGCCCGCACCGACCGGACCGACCTGGACGGGCCGCTCAACTATCTGCTGATCGGCACCGACCGACGCGCCGGCAGCAGCGAGCCGGACCAGCGCTCGGACACCATCCTCATCGTGCACGTGCCCGCCGGGCGGCGGGAGGCGTACCTGGTCTCCATCCCGCGTGACCTGCTGGTCGCCATCCCGCCGGCGAACGGCTTCGGCGGCGGTCCGGACAAGATCAATGCGGCGTACGAGCACGGCGGCGGCGGGCAGGCCGGCACCCGACTGCTCTCCGTCACCCTGAACCGGCTCACCGGCATCCGCTTCGACGGCGCCGCGCTCATCGACTTCTCCGGCTTCCGGAAGGTGATCGACCTCCTCGGTGGGGTGCAGATGTGCGTGGACACCGAGGTCCGCTCGATCCACACCAACCGGGTCTTCCCCACCGGCTGCCAGCAGATGGACGGCGCGCGGGCGCTGGACTACGTACGGCAGCGCTACGACCTTCCCAACGGGGACTTCGACCGACAGCACCACCAGCAGCAACTCCTGCGGGCGATGCTGGACAGCGCCGGCCACGCCGATCTGCGCAGCAACCCGGTCAAACTGGACCAGGTGCTCCGGGCGGTCGGCGGCTCGTTGACCGTGGACACCAACGGCGTACCCCTGGAGGACCTGCTCCTCGCGCTCCGCGCGCTGCCGCCCGACGGGATGCACGGCGTCCAGGTGCCCTCGTCGTCACAGACCATCGACCAGGTCTCGTACGTGGTGCTCGACAACGGCGGCAACGGGCTGTTCGAGGCCGTCCGGGGCACCCGCGTACCGGCCTGGGCGCAGGCCAACCCGCGCTGGGTGTCCCGGTTGTGACAGTGCCGACGGCCGGGTCGGTGCCGATCCGGCCCGCGAGGATCTAGTGTTGCTTCCTGTGTTCGGACCCCAGGTTCCCACCGTGCCCGTGACCGAGATCGCCGACGACACCTACCTGCTCGACGTGCGGGAGGCCGACGAATGGGCGGCCGGCCACGCCCCCACCGCCCACCACCTGCCGATGATGGAGCTGCCGGCGCGGCTGGCCGAGGTGCCCACCGACCGGGACGTGGCAGTCATCTGCCGCTCCGGCGGACGGTCCGCCCAGGTCGTCGCCTACCTGGTCAACAACGGCTGGGAGCAGGTGCGCAACGCCGACGGCGGGATGCGCCAGTGGGCAGCGGTCGGCCGGCCCGTGGTCGACGCGAACGGGCAGCCCGGCCAGGTCATCTGAGGCGGCCGGGATGGGCGGGCCTCTGGTCTTCGCGCACCGCGGCGCCTCGTACGACCTTCCGGAGCACACCCTCGCCGCGTACCTGCGCGCCCTCGACGAGGGCGCCGACGGGCTGGAGTGCGACGTCCGGCTGACCCGGGACGGGCATCTGGTCTGCGTACACGACCGACGCCTGGACCGCACCAGCAACGGCCGCGGTCTGGTCAGCGCGCGTACCCTCGCCGAGCTGGACGCGCTTGACTTCGGGTCCTGGCATCCGGGCAGCGCGCCCAGCGGTGACCTGCCGCCGGACGAGTCGCACACCCGGCTGCTGACGCTGGCCCGGCTGCTCGAGGCGGTGCTCGCCGCCGGCCGGCCGGTCCGGCTGCTGGTGGAGACGAAACACCCGTCCCGCTACGGCTCGAACGTGGAGCGGCGGCTGGTCGAGCTGCTGCGGCAGTACGGGCTGGCCGACCCCGCGCCGGACGACCCGGTCCAGGTCACCGTCATGTCGTTCTCCCCGCTGGCGCTGCGCCGGGTCCGGGAGCTGGCCCCGGCGCTGCCCACGGTGCTGTTGCTGGAGGTGCTGCCGCCGTGGCTGCGGCTGGGCCGGCTGCCGTTCGGCACCCGCATCGCCGGGCCGGGCATCGGCCTGGTCCGGGCCCGACCGCGCCTGCTGCCCGCGCTGCGCGCCGCCGGCAACCAGGTGTACGTCTGGACGGTGAACGAGCCGGCCGACCTGGAGCTGGTGCTGGCCGAGGAGGTGGACGGGATCATCACCGACCGACCCGCGCACGTCCTGGCCCGCCGGGACCGCTGAAACGGGCCTCGACCCGGGGGGTGCCGAAAGCCGGACCGGCGGGGCAGACTCGGCACATGCCGGAGCGAATCGATTTCCCCGCTCTCCTCGCCGGCCAGGCCGTCGTGATCGAGATGATCAACTCTGGGGACGCGGGTCTGCCGGTCCTCACCCAGCTCCTCCGCGTGACCCAACCGGCGCTCGGCGCGACCGGAATGGCGTTCGTCGAGTTCGGTCCGACCGGCGGCCGGGTGATCGCGGCCACCGGCGCGGCGGAGTGGGCGCTCGGCCGGCCGCTCGCGGTGGACGACCCGGACACCGTCTGCCTGCTCTCCGGGCCACGGGTGAGCCAGGTCCGGGTGGTCGAGCTCAACGGCAAGCTCTCCGCCGAGCTGGCCGGCAGCGGGTTGCGCCGGATGGTGGTGTCCCGGGCCGAGATCGGCGGTCACACCGTCGGCAGCCTGCACGCCCTCTACCCGGGCGACGACGAGCCGGGCGACGAGCAGCAGGGGGTGATCGCCTACCTCGCCTCGTGCATCGCGCACATGTACGGCGACCAGAGCGGGTTGCCGGTGCACGGCGACGGGCCGGTGGTGGCGGCACTCGCCGACGGGCTGGCGGTGGTCGACCGGGACGGCCACGTCCGGCTGTGGAACCCGGCCGCCGCCCAGGTCACCGGCCGGACCCCGGAGCAGGCGTTGAACGGTCCGCTGCCGTTCCCCCTGCCGCCCTCCGGTCAGGTCCGCGACCACCGGCTGCCGGACGGACGCTGGCTCCGCATCACCTCCGGCGACCTGCCCGGCCCCGGCGCGCTGCGCGTGGTCACCTTCCGCGACATCACCGACCAGCAGCGCCGCGACCACGACCGGGAGCTGTTCGTCGCGGTGACAAGCCACGAGCTGCGCACGCCGGTCACCGTCATCAAGGGGTACGCGGACACGCTCACCGACCACTGGGAGTCGCTGACCGAGGGCGACCGACGGCAGGCCGCCCGGGTCATCGGGCAGCGCGCCAACGAGCTGGCCCGACTTGTGGACCGGCTGCTCTCCTCGGCGGCCGAGGCGGGGCCGGGGGACGACCCACCGACCCCGTTCGACCTCGGTGAGGCGCTGCGCGCCGCCATCGTGGACCTGCCGGCGGAGCTGCGGCACCGGCTGACGCTGCGTCTCCCGGCCGACCTGCCCAAGGCGCTCGGCCACCGGCCCAGCCTGGCCACCGTGCTGACCGAGCTGGCCACCAACGCCGGCAAGTACTCGCCGCCGGGCTCCCCCATCGAGATCACCGCCGGGGTGGACGGCCAGTTGGTCGCGTTCCGGGTCAGTGACCGGGGCATCGGCATCCGGCCGGAGCATGTGGAGCGGGCGTTCGACAGGTTCTGGCAGGGCGAGTCCGGCGACCGGCGCGGCTACCCGGGAGCGGGGCTCGGCCTCTATCTCGTCCGCCGGATCGTTGAACAACAGAATGGATGGGTATCCCTACGTCCAAGGACCGACGGCGGTACGGTCGCAGAGGTGCGGCTACCGCGCGGTTGACCGGCGGTGGCGTGACGTGGAGGCGACGGTGGCAGCGGCAGCGAGGGATCGGGCGTGGTGCGTGGTGGTTCCCCACCACCCCGCCGGAGCACGACTGGCGCGACACCGGCTCGCCGACGATCTGGCTGACGTCGTGACGCCGACGCTCCTCGCGGATCTGATCGCGGTGCTCGCCGAGCTGGTGGGCAACTCGGTCCG
This sequence comes from Micromonospora lupini str. Lupac 08, assembly GCF_000297395.2. Classification (GTDB taxonomy): domain Bacteria; phylum Actinomycetota; class Actinomycetes; order Mycobacteriales; family Micromonosporaceae; genus Micromonospora; species Micromonospora lupini. The sequence goes on from NZ_HF570107.1 coordinate 128,628, forward strand.
GCACGCCCGGCCGCTGCCCGGCGGCGTGGTCCGGGTGGCGTGGCGGCTGCGGCCCTCCGCCGAGGGCCCCCGGATCCAGTTGCGGGTGACCGACGGCGGCGCGAGCACCAGCCCGCGGATCCGCACGGCCAGCCCGGACGCCTCGGACGGGCGGGGTCTGCACATCGTGGCCGGCCTGGCGACCCGCTGGGGCGTCGAACGCGACGGCATGGGCCAGCGCGTCTGGGCGGAGTTCGACCCGCCCTCCACCTCGCGGCCCGCCGCGCCCCCACGTTCCGGCCTGGTGACGGCCAGCTGACGTCGCCGGGTGGGTGGGTCCGGCCCACGGCGGGGCGGGCGGGGCCTTAGGCTGTGACGCCGTGAGCAAGCGTCGAAAGAGCCAGCGAGCCGCCGCCGACACCGCGCCCCGGAAGGACAAGGTGCGCGACGTCTTCGTGCCGCGACCGTTCGAGGGGCTGGCCGACGAGTCCGAGTGGATCGCACTGCGCGAGCTGGTGCCCGCCGCGTCCGCGCCGCTGCGGCTGGCACCCGCCCTCGTCGAGGAATTCGGGGACCGGTCGGTCACCCTGGCCACGGTGCTGCCGATGGCCGCGCCGGCGATCAGCAAGCCGGACGGCCGCGTGCTCATCGGTCTGCAACGCCACCAGCAGTCCGGCGACGTCTCCCGGGACCTGGCCGAGGCGCTGCTCTGCGCGCTGCGGGCCGAGCCGGGCGGCCAGGTGTCGGTGCCACCGCTGCCCGGTCCCGGGCCGCGACTGCAGGACATCCTGGTGGACGGCCCGCTGGAGATCACCATGCACGACGGGTTCGAGTTCTGGCTCGACCCCGGCGCGGCCGACGACCCGAGCGTGCAGGCGTCGCTGGAGCGGGCGAACGCCGCCATCTACCCGACCGTGCGGATGACCGCCGCGAAGGCCGCGTACTGGTGCCGGGTGCCGGAGAAGGCGCACGTGCGCTGGGTACTGCCGGACGACGAGGACGCCGCCCTGGACGCGTTGGCCCGCCTCGGCGCGGCCGGCACGCTGACGCTCGGCGAGCAGACCAAGTTCGCCGGGATGTTCCGCGCACACGGCCGGCTGGTGCCGGTGTGGGACCTGCCGGAGGAGACGCCGGCCGCCGACTGGGAGGACCCGGTCGCGCAGTTCGCCAAGCGGTACGCGGAGGCGCTCGCCACCACCGAACCGCTGGACGCCGCCGGCCGGCGTGCCCGTCAGGGGCTGCTCGGCCGCCAGCTCACCCTGCGCTGACCCCGGCGCGTGGCCCGCTCACCCGTGCACGGGCAGTGGGTCGCGGACGATCGGGCAGGACATGCAGCGCGGGCCTCCCCGGCCGGAGCCCAGCTCCGAGCCGGCGATCGGGATGACCTCGATGCCGGCCCGCTCCAACTGCGCGTTGGTCTCGGTGTTGCGCTCGTAGCCGACGCAGAGCCGGGGCGCCAGGGCGAGGGTGTTGTTGCCGTCGTCCCACTGCTCGCGTTCGGCGGTGACCGGGTCCAGGCCGGTGTCGATGACCCGGAGCTGGTCCAGGTCCATCGCGTCGGCGGCGGCCCGCAGGAAGGGCGCCGGGCCGTCCACGCGCGGATCCTCGCCGTCCGCGCCGGCGATCACGGTGTACGCCGAGAGCGTGCTGGCGATGTTCGGGTACATCAGCACGGCGTCGGCGTCGACCATCGTGCAGACGGTGTCCAGGTGCATGGTGGCGCGCTTCTGGGCGATCGGCACCACGAGGATGGTGTGGGCCAGCCCGGCGGCGAAGACCTGCCGCCCGAGGCGCTCGGCGCCGGCCGGGGTGGTCCGCTCGCCCACCCCCACCGCCAGGACGCCCGGTGCGAGCAGCAGGACGTCCCCGCCCTCCAGGTGCTCAAGGTTGGGACGGTAGACGAACTCGGTGCCGGCGAAGCGCGGGTGGTGGCGGTAGATGGCGTCGGTCAGGGTGGTCTCCCGGCGGCGGGCCGGCATGGCCAGGCTGGTGACACCGACCCGGTCACCGATCCACAGCGACGAGTCCCGGGTGAACAGCAGGTTCGGCAGCGGGTCGATGACGAAGTCGTGCCGGTCCATCAGGGTGTAGACGAGGCCGCCCGGCCGCTCCGAGCTGATCCGCAGCTCCTCGTGGGCGAGCCCGGCGGTGAGCACGTCCGCAAGCGCGACCGGGTCCAGATAGGCGAGGTGGTCGGCGACCCGGGCGCGGAGCGTGTCGCCCAGTCGACGGGAGCGCAGCACCTCCTCGGTCAACTCGGCGCGGGCGTCCTCGACGGCAAGTGTCTCGGCCAGCAGGGTGGCCAGGTAGAGCACCTCGACGCCGCGCTCGCGCAGTGCGGCGGCGAACGCGTCGTGCTCCTCCTGAGCGCGGCCGACCCAGGGGATCGCGTCGAACAGGAGGGAGTCGTTGTTGCGAGGGGTGAGCCGGGCCAGTTCCGGGCCGGGCCGGTGCAGCAGCACGGTGCCGAGCCGACCGACTTCACTGTCGACGTAGTGGGTCACCCCCGCAGCGTAGGGCAGGGTTTGGCGGCATCCGAGAAAAGAACTGTGGATGAATATGGCATTCATCCACAGTCACTCCGGCGCTCCGGCTTGCCGAACACCGGGAGTGGCAACGTAGGGTAGTGAGGACATAACTTCGAGGGACCTTTTGCCGGAGGTCGACGACGATGACTGTCTTTCCCGCACGACGAGCCGTACCGACCGCCCGGGCACTGCCGCCCATCGCGGTGCCCCATCCCCGGGTCGAGTCGCCCGGGGTTCTGGAGCCGGTCCGTCCGACACCGCTCGAATGGGCCCGCCGCCGCCGTGCCGAGCGGGGAGCCCGTCGACTGGAGGCGGCCGGAGCGCGGGCGCTCGGCCAGCTCGACCACCTCGGGCCGGCCTGGCACGTCATCGAGTGGCCCCGCACCGACGCGTCGGACGTCCTGCTCGACCGCACCCAGGACGACCGTGCCGGGTTCCTCGCCATCGGGCCGAGCGGCCTGTTCGCGGTGACCATCGCCGACCACGGCCGGGCCCGGGTGCTCGTCGCCGGGGACGTCGTGCAGATCAACGGCAAGCGGCCTCCGTACGTCACGGAGGCCCGCCGGGACGCCAAGCGGGCCAGCAAGGCCCTCTCCGACGCGGTGGGACTGACCATTCCGGTGACGCCGGTGCTGACCTTCGTGGGCTCCGGCGTGATCAGCGTCTACGGCCTTCCGAAGGACTGTCTGATGGCCACCCACCGGGAGTTGGATCGGCTCCTCGTGGCCGGTGGCAGCCGGATCAGCCCGGCCACGGCCGAGAAGCTGTCCCGGGTGGCACAGCACCCCAACACCTGGCTGAACGGCACCTACCGTCCATCGGCCGACTACCGGTGGTACGACGAGGGCCGAACGGCCGCTGACAAGCCGGCCCACCGCCGGTAACGTCACCGGCGACGCCACGCGGCCCCGGTCCCCCACCTACCCCACCGGCCCCCGCGCCGTCGCCGGCCGCCCCGGTTCGAGCTGTGCGGCCCGGTGACCTGGTGCGCTCGGTGATTCCGTCGGCGACCGGCTAGCGTGGACAGTCCGTCGGTGGACATAGGAGGCGCGGTGGCCCACGTCGAACTCTCGCTCTCGGAAGTGTTCGTGCCATCGGCGCGGGCCTCGACAGAGCTGGAGTCCGACAACGTCGGCCAGTGGTCCTCGACTGTCGGCCGGGCCGATGAGCCCTGCCTGCTGATCGACGCCGACACCCGGGTGGTGGCCATCTCCACCGCCGGCTGCGAGCTGCTCTGCCTGGGCGACCCGGCCGGCCTGATCGGGCGACCGCTGCTCGACGGCGGGCTGCGCCTGCTGGATTTCACCGCCAATCGGGGCGAGCTGACCGAGGCCGAGATCGACAAGATTCCGCCTCTGCTGGCGCTCTCCTCCGGCCGGCTCGCCCGCGGGCTGCTGCGGGTGCAGGCCGCGTCGGCGGACAGCTCCGACGCGACTGTCGACGCGATCTCCACCCCGGTGCTCACCGACGGCGCGGTGGCCGGCTCGCTCACCTTCTTCTCCGAGGTCTGACCTGCGGCGCAATGTGTCGTTCGCCGCACGCGGCGATGACGGGGTGGGCCCACACCCACGCCGTAAGGTGCCCTCATGCTCGATATCGCTCTGCTCCCGGGGGAGTACGCCGTGTGCCGGTTACGTGCCGGCACCGCCCTGCCGGACGCACTGTCGAGCGGGCTGGGCCGCGCCGACGTGGTCACGGTGAGCTGGACAGCCGACGGGATCTCGGTGATCTGCCCGGCCGACCGGGTACCCGCCCAGGCCGTGGTGGAGACCACCTGGCGCTGCCTGCGCGTCGTCGGCCCGACGGGCGTGGACGGCACCGGCACACTGGCGGCGCTCGTCGACCCGCTCGCCGCGGCCCGGGTCAGCGTGGTCACGTTCTCCACCTTCGACACCGACTACGTGCTGGTGCCGACCGTCCGGTTGACCGAGGGCACAGCCGCCCTGGAGCGCGCCGGGCACCGCGTCCTCGGCTGACCTTCACCCGGCCGACCACTCGCCCTACGATGGGCTCGGCCACCCCGGCCGCGACGACGTTCCCCTGTCCCGAGGATCGGCCCGTGCCGTTCACCACGCCCCGCCACCCGGCGCCCCCACCCCGGGTGACAACCGCCATCACACCCGTGGCGGTTCGTGCGCTGCCCCTGGCCGGGGCCCTGCTGGCGCTCCTCACCATCGGGGCGCTGACCGGCTGCGGCGCCCCTCCCGAGCTGAGCGATCCGGCCGGGGCGCCCAGCGGCGTCAGCACCCCGACGGCACCCGGCCCGACCGGCGTCCCGACGGGCACGCCGTCCACCGTGCCGAGCACCCCGCTGTCCACTCCGTCGGCCACCCGGGACCCGGGCCTGGTCGCGACGGCCTGCCGGAACGGCCCCACCGGCCAGCGAGTGGTGCAACTGCTGCGCGGTCGGGCGTCGGTGCTCCCGGACAACGTCCGGGTGCGGGTCCGCACCGGGCCGCTGTGCGCCGGCGACTGGCAGTACACCGTGGTGGAGGTGACCGGGCACGAGGAGCTCCAGGTCGTCACCCGGGGTCGACCCGCCGCCCCGGAACTGGTCACCGCAGGCACCGACGTGTGCACCATCGAGGTCCGGGCCACCGGGCCCGCCGGGATCCGTACGCTCGCCTGCGATGAAGGTCCGGCGGTCCGACCGGGTGCGTAGTCTGGTCGACATGCCCGGAACACCGCCTACGCGCTTCGTCTACCTCGGTCCCGAGGGCACCTTCGCCGAGCAGGCCCTGCGCACCGTCCCCGCCGCCGAGCACGGCTCCCGGACACCGGCCCGCAGCGTCGGGGAGGCACTGGACGGCGTCCGTGCCGGAGATGCCGACGCGGCGCTGGTGCCGTTGGAAAACTCGATCGGCGGGGCGGTCGGCGTCACCCTCGACGAGATGGCCGAGGGCGAGCCGCTGGTGATCACCCGTGAGGTGATCCTGCCTGTCGACTTCGTGCTCGCCGCGCGTGCGGGCACCGCGCTGGCCGCGGTCCGCACGGTCGCGGCGCACCCGCAGGCGTCCACCCAGTGCCGGGGCTGGCTGCGTGACCACGTTCCCGACGCGGTGGTGGTCGACGTGCTCTCCAACGGCGCGGCAGCCGCCGGCGCCGGGTCCGGTGAGTACGACGCGGCGATCTGCGCGCCGATCGGGGCGGCCCGACACCGACTCGCCCTGCTCGCCGACAAGATCGCCGACCACCCCGACGCGGTGACCCGTTTCGTCCTGGTCTCTCGCCCCGGCCCACCCCCACCGCCGACCGGCGACGACCTCACCTCGCTTGCCGTCTACATCGCCCACGACCGGGTCGGCGCGCTGCTGTCGGTGCTGATGGAGCTGGCCGTCCGCGGCGTCAACCTGACCCGGATCGAGTCCCGCCCGACCGGCGAGGCGCTGGGCCGGTACGTCTTCTTCCTCGACTGCACCGGGCACGTGGCCGACGTACGCCTGGGCGAGGCGTTGCAGGGGCTGCGCCGGGTGTGCGCGGACGTCCGCTTCCTGGGGTCGTACCCCCGACACCGCTGGGTCGAGGCGGCGGGCGAGCGACCCGTGCCCGCGCCGGCCGGCCTCTCCGATGTCGACTACGCCGACGCGGCGGCCTGGCTGGCCCGGCTGCGCAGCGGCGAGTTGAGCTGACCGGGCGGGGCCCTCCCGGATCAGGGAGCGCCCCGCCGGCGTGGTCAGCTCAGCAGACCGCCGAGCAGACCGCCCTCCTGCTGCTGCTGACCGCTGCCCAGGACCGGCGGCTCCTCGGACGGCTGGACCACCACGAAGCCCTGACCGGCGAAGCTCATCGTGAACGACTCACCGGTGCGCCGGCCCAGCAGCGTGCCGAGGCCGAGCTGCTCGGCCCGGTGGTAGCCGGTCTGGAGGTTGGCCGACCAGCAGACGGCGGCCTGCGGGTCGACGTACGTCGGGGCGTCCACGTTGAGCACCACCGGGGTGCCCTTGGTCGTGATGGCGATCCGGCCGTGCCCGCTGAACACGCAGTTGAACAGGCCGGACGAGGAGGCCATCCCGGCGCCGCCGACCATCCTGATGTCGTACTGGAGGGTCGAGTCGAAGGCGAGCACGCTGGAACCGTTGATGGAGAGCGCGTCACCCGGCTCCAGGTCGATGATGTGCACGTCCTTGGCCAGCTCGGCGAGGAAGACGTCCCCCTGGCCGGTGACCTTCATCAGCGGGACGCCCTCGCCGGTGAGCTTCTGCTTGAGGAACTTGCCGAGCCCACCCGAGCCCAGCGCCTGGAACTGCACGTTGCCCTGGTAGGCGACCATCGACCCGACCCGGGCCATCGCCTCGCCGTTGAGCTCGATCTTCAACATCTTGGAGTTCTGTAGCCGCATGCCGGCCTGCGCGGACTCCTTCTCCAGATTTTCCGCCGAGAACAGCTCGCTGCGCATGAAAGGTGCCTCCTGAAAACGGTCGCGGTCGCTGCTCCGACGGTAGGCGACCACGGCAACCGGGGGCCATCGGCCGAGCGGCGTGCCGCGCGCGGGCATCGCGGGAAGCGGCCGGCATCGCGGGAAGCGGCCGGGTCTCAGCCCCAGCCCAGTGCGTGCAGCCGTGCGTCGTCGATGCCGAAGTGGTGGGCGATCTCGTGCACCACTGTCACCGCGACCTCGTCGACGACGTCCTCGTCGCTGTCGCAGATCCGCAGGATCGGCCGACGGTAGATGAAGATCCGGTCCGGCAGCACCCCGGAGTAGTCCCAACCGCGGCTGGTGAGCGCATGCCCCTCGTAGAGGCCGAGCAGGTCGGGTTCGGTGTGCGGTGGGTCGTCCTCGACCAGGATCACCACGTTGCTCATCAGGCCGAGCAGTTCCTCGGGCACCTCGTCGAGGGCGTCAGCAACCAGCTCCTCGAAGCGCTCGCGAGTCATCTCCACCGGCACGGCGTCCATTGTGCCCGACACCGGACCGATCGGCCGGCTCGTCGTGCTCGGGGACGCAGCCCGCTGTCCGCGCGTTCACGAAAGGGAGCGGCCACCCGGGACCGGGCGGAGGCTCCTTCCGTGAACGTGCGGCGTGCGGATCAGTTGGTCAGGAAGCCAGGCGAGCGGTGAGGGTGATCTCGGCGCCCGGCGACAGCAGGCGGGAGATCGGGCAGTTGGCCTTGGCGGCCTCGGCGAGCTTCTGGAACTCCGCCTCGTCGACCCCGGGCACCTGGCCGACGGTCTCCAGGTCGATCCGGGTCACGCTCATTCCGGCGTCGGTCTTGTCCAGGTGGACCTTGGCGGTGGTCTCGACCGAGGTGGGCGTCGAGCCGGCGTCGGCGAGGGCCTTCGAGAACGCCATCGAGAAGCAGCCGGCGTGTGCGGCGGCGATCAGCTCCTCGGGGTTGGTGCCCTCACCCTCCTCGAAGCGCGACTTGAAGGAGTAGTTGCCGGACAGGCCGCCCTTACCGGTGCGGACGGTGCCGGAACCCTCGGTGAGATTGCCCTGCCATTGTGCGGAAGCGGTACGGATAGGCATGAGGAGAACGCTAGCGGAAACGCGTCTCCCGAGCGACCGACCGGCACCGACGCCTGTCGTGCGATTCCCGTCACCCCTCGCGGAGGCGCGACGCGGGCGGCTTCGGCAGCGCCACCAGCGCGAGCCTCTGTGCCATGATTCGACGCAGGCCCGTGACCGGCGGAAGGATGGCCGATGTCCGAGGAGCTGCCCATCCCACGGCAGGGCGACCCGTCCGACGGGCCGGCCGTGATCGAGTGGGGTGCCGACGAGCCCCCCACCGGACCCCGCCGCCTCGGCTGGTCCCTGGCCGGCATCACCCGGGATCCCCGCCTGCCCGTGCTGCTCGCCGGGCTCGGCGCGGTGGCGGGGGTGGCCTCGCTGCTCGGCGAGTGGCTGGTGATGACCCTGCCGAACGGCGGCCCGGCCGGTTCCACGACGATCGACGTGCCCGCCGGGGTGTCCGACGTCGGCGGCTTCGGCATCGGCTGGCTGGTCGGTCTGCTCGCGCTGGTCTGCACCGTGGCGCTGGCGCTGCGGGGTACGCCGGCCGTCCGGCCGAACGCCCGACTGGTCGGGTTCACCCTTAGCGGCGCACTGCTGGCACTGCTGGTGGCGGCGACGGCGACGCTCGACGACACCGGTCAGCGCAACTACTTCTACGAGGCGGACGACAACTTCCGGGTCGCGTACGGCCGTGGTCTGGTGATGGCGTTCGTGGCCTGCGTGCTGTTCGCCGCGGCCCTGCGGCTGGCCCCGAGCATGCCGACCGAGGACGGCCCGCCCAGGGCCGCGACCGTGCAGGGCTGGCGCCGTCGGCACCTCGACCCGGTCGAGAAGGACGCCCCGCCCGCCCCGGCCGACCTGACCGTGACGTCGGCGGCCCCGTTCGCCCGCCCCGAACACCCCGCCTGAGCCAGGAAGACCCGCCCCGACCCGCCGACCCGTCGATCTTGCACTTTCTGGACCGGCGGAAGGCGCATTCCACCGCATCTCGGCGACGGAAAGTGCACGATCGCGGGGGTGGGGGAATGCTCCGCGAGTTGGTGTTCGATTCGCCTGGAAGCCATGGTTGAGGGCTGTTTCGCGAGGTACGGTTGCTGCCCGCCGTCACGCCGGGACCTGGCAGGTGCGACGGCGGCGGGCGAAGGAGGAACGATGACCCGCCCGGGACTGCCCAAACTGATCGCGACCGACCTCGACGGAACGCTGGTCCGCAGCGACGACACCGTCTCCGCGTACACCCATGGGGTGCTCGACCGGGTGCGGGCCGCCGGAATTCCGGTGGTCGGCGCGACCGGACGCGGCCCCCGACTGACCGAGCTGACCCGCAACGACATCCGGGCCGCCGACTTCCTGGTGATGGCCGGCGGTGGGCGCGTGGTCGACCAGAGTGACCCGACCGGCCCGGTGGTGCTCCGCGACGAGCGGCTGCCCGCCGAGGTGCTGGCCCGGCTGCTCGCCGACCTGGAGGCCGAGGTCGGCCCGCTGACCGTGATGGTCGAGGCGTCCGACGAGCAGGACGCCCCGCTCTGGGGTGACTACCACGAGAGCTGGCCCTACCAGGACCGGTTCGAGGCGCGCAGCCGCGCCGAGTGCCTCGCCTGCGACGTGATCAAGGCGTTCGCCCGGACCGCCGACCACCACGTCGACGAGCTGCTGGCGGTGGCCCGCCGAATCGTTCCGCCGCAGGTCGCGACGCTCACCCAGGCCGGGCTCGGGTTCATCGAGATCTGCCCGCCGGGCGCGGACAAGGCAACCGGGCTGGCCGTGGTGGCGCAGAGCCTGGGTGTCGACCCCGCCGACGTCCTGGTCTTCGGCGACATGCCCAACGACCTGCCGATGTTCGAGTGGGCAGGCTGGTCCCGGGTGGCGGTGGCCAACGCGCACCCCGACGTCCGGGCCGCCGCCGACGAGGTGACCCTGCGCAACGACGACGACGGGGTGGCGGTGTACCTGGACCGGCTACTGTCCCGGTAATGGGAGACACCCCTCGGCTGGTCGCCAGCGACATCGACGGCACGCTCATCCGCGACGACCGCACGCTCAGCCCGCGCACGGCCGACGTGCTCGCGCGCTTGACCGTGCGCGGCACGCCTGTCGTTCTGGTCACCGGCCGTCCGGTCCGCTGGCTGCAGATGGTGTACGACCAGCTCACCGAGCCGCTGCCGGCGGTCTGCGCCAACGGGGCGGTGGTCTACGACCCGGTGCGGGACGAGGTGCTGCGGGCCGACCCGCTCGCGCCGCAGCACCTGGCCGAGGTGGCCCGGAGGCTACGGGCCGAGGTGCCCGACATCAGCTTCGCGGTGGAGGTTCTGGACAGCCGGGAGATGCGGCACGAGGCGCACTATCCGCTGCGCTGGGACGCCGACCACGATCGGATCCGACCGGTCGAGACGCCGGAGGAGCTGCTGTCGGTTCCGGCGGTGAAGCTGCTCGCCCGGGCGGGTGAACAGGACCCGGACACGTTCGTCGAGCTGATCGGCGCAGCGGTGGCGGGGTTGGCCGAGGCGACGCACTCGTCGTACTCGGGGCTGGTGGAGATCTCCGCGGCCGGGGTGACCAAGGCGGCCGGTCTCGACTGGTACTGCGATCGGCTCGGCGTGGCCGCCGCGGACGTGCTGGCCTTCGGCGACATGCCAAACGACGTGCCGATGCTGAGTTGGGCCGGGCGCGGCGTGGCGGTGGCCAACGCGCACCCCGCCGTCCTCGCGGTCGCCGACGAGGTGATCGGGGCGAACTCCGAGGACGGCGTGGCGGCGTACCTGGAAAAGATCTTCGGGGTGGACTGACCGGCCGGTTACAGGTACTGACCGGTGTTGTGGCCCTCACCGCCGCCCGGCTGGCCGACGCCAGGCATCCCGGGAACGACCCCGCCGGGGCCGCTGGGCAGCGCCTGCCGGCCGCCGCGCATCTGCTCCAGCTGGACCCGCGCGGCCATCTGCTGGGCGACCAGGGCCGCCTGGATGCCGTGGAACAGGCCCTCCAGCCAGCCGACGAGCTGGGCGTGCGCGATGCGCAGCTCGCCCTCGCTCGGGGCCTTGTCCTCAGTGAAGGGCAGCGAGATCCGCTCCAGCTCGTCGCGCAGCTCGGGGGCGAGGCCCTCCTTGAGCTCGACGATCGAGCGCTCGTGGATCTCGCGCATCCGGTTGCGGCTGGCGTCGTCCAGCGGGGCGGCCTTGACCTCCTCCAGCAACTGCTTGATCATGCTGCCGATCCGCATCACCTTGGCCGGCTGCTCGACCAGGCGGGTCGGGTCCTCACCCTGCCCCTCATCGGTCTGCATGGTGCCGATCGGCCGGCCGTCCGGACCGACCACCACCACGGTGCCGGAGTGGCCGGAGTCGTCGGGGCCGGGCTGGTCGTTCTGCTCAGCGGAGCGCGCTTCGGTCATGGGGTCCATCTTTACCCAGTGGGCGCGACCCATGCTGCCCGGGACCGACTCCCTGTGCCGAACTACCCGGGCGGGGCGCGCTACCGTCGCGCCATGCCTGCCGACCCACGCGCCGTGCTGACCCGGCCCGCGCCGGCGCCGGACCTGACGGTGGCCTACGGCGACCACCCGGACCAGGTTGCCGACCTGCGTCGCCCGGCCGGTGTCGGCCCGGCCCGACCGCTGGTCGTCGTGGTGCACGGAGGTTTCTGGCGGGCGGAGTACGACCGCCGGCACACCGGGCCGCTGGCCGCCGCGCTCGCCGCCGAGGGCTACCCGGTGGCGCAGGTCGAGTACCGGCGTACGGGGCAGCCGGGCGGTGGCTGGCCGGGCACGCTCACCGACGCGCTGGCCGGGATCGCGGCGCTGCCCGAGCTGGCCGCCGAGGCGCTGCCCGGTCGGGTGAGCGGGGCCGCGCCGATCCTCATCGGTCACTCCGCCGGTGGCCATCTGGCGCTGTACGCGGCGGCCACCGCGCCGTCGACGGTGGGCGGGGTGCTGGCCCTGGCCCCGGTGGCCGATCTCGCGGCGGCGTACCGGCTGGATCTGGACTCGGGTGCGGTGGCCGCGCTGCTCGGCGGCGGCCCACTGGACTTCCCGGACCGCTACGCGGCGGCCGACCCACGATCATTGGTACCGATACAAACACGGACGGTAGTCGTACACGGTTCGGTGGATCACCAGGTGCCGGTGGCGATGAGCCGGGACTTCGTCGTGGCGGCTCGTGCCGCAGGATCCGATATTTCCCTTGTCGAGCTGCCCGGATGTGAGCATTTCGGGCTGATCGACCCGGAGTCTTCAGCATGGCCCCGAGTGCTCGGCGTGTTGCGGTCCCTGCACGATGATCACTAGCCATTGACGCAGCGTCGCCGAGCAGGTAGAACGCCGGAGGGGCGGTGTTCGGCCCTGCAACGCTCCTGGAAGGAACTCGGTGTCCCAGATGAATCGCAGGCGGGCGCTCCAACTGTTGGCCGCGCTCGGAACGACCGGGTTCGCCGCCGCGTGCGGCTCCGACACCGAGGACAAGCCGGCCGCTCCCAAGAGCCCGATCAAGATCGGGCTGATCGCGCCGAAGTCCGGCGGCTTCAAGTCCATCGGTGACGACATCACCAACGGCTTCCAGCTCTTCCTCGACCTGCACGGCCAGCAACTGGGCGGACATCCGGTCGAGCTGCTGACCGCCGACGAGGGTGACAGCGCCAAGACCGGCAAGGCCGCCGTCGACCAACTGCTCAAGCAGAACGTGCTGGCGCTCACCGGCGTGGTCAACTCGGCGGTGATGGTCGGCATCCGCGACACCGTGGAGGAGGCCCGGGTCCCGCTCATCGGCTCGAACGCCTCGCCGAGCAGCCTGCAGAGCGTCGTCTACATCTGGCGTACGTCGTACGTGCTGGACGAGGCCGGTCGGGCGCTGGGCCGCTACCTGCGCGACCAGCTACCGGCGAACGGCCGGATCGCGATCATCGTGCCGGAGAACGTGGGCAGCCCGGACGTGGTGCGGGGCTTCCGGCAGGAGTTCGGCACCTCCGACCCGCGCATCGCCGACCCGGTGACCAACACCAATCCGACCACGACCCCGGGCAAGGCCACCTACGTGGCGGACATCGAGAAGGCGCTGCGCAAGAACCCGACAGCCGTCTTCTGCTTCTTCGCCGGCTCGGCCGCCGTGGAGTTCATCAAGCAACTGCGTGACCAGTTCACCGGGCCGGTCTACGCGCCCGGCTTCCTCACCGAGGGCAGCGTGCTGGAGAGCCTGGACCGGGACGCGCTGGGCATCCAGACCGCGCTGAACTACTCGGCCGACCTCAACAACACGTCGAACCGGGTCTTCGCCTCCGCCTACCGCAAGAAGCACCAGGCCACGCCGACGACCTACGCGATGGCGTCGTACGACGCGGCGCAGGTGCTCGACCAGGCGATCCAGCTGACCGCTGGCTCGCCCGACCCGCAGAAGGTCAACCTGGCGCTCGGCCGGATCGGCCAGATCGACAGCCCGCGCGGCATCTGGCAGTTCAACCAGCCGCGTACGCCGCAGCAGAAGTGGTACCTGCGCGAGGTGCAGCGCGACGGTCAGGTCATGTCGAACGTGCTGATCAACGAGCTGGCCACGCTCGGCTGAGACGCCGACCAGAAGCAGCAGCAGGGGCCGGCCTCCGACGGGAGGCCGGCCCCTGCCGTACGCGGCAGTGTTCGGGTCAGTGCCGCAGTTCGGCGATGCAGCACTTCACGCTGCCGCCGCCCTTCTTCAGCTCGGCCAGCTCGACCGGAACCGGGTTGTAGCCGGCGGCCTTGAGCTTGCCGGCCAACCGGGTGGCCTCGCTGTTGAGCACCACGTTCGCGCCGTCGCTTACCAGGTTCAGCCCGAAGGCCATCGCGTCCTCGTCATCGGCGATCACCGCGTCCGGGAAGAGCTGGGTGAGCACCCGCTGGCTGGCCGCCGAGAACGCGCCCGGGAAGTAGACGACGTTCGCGTCGTCGAGCGCGGCGAGCGCCACGTCCAGGTGGTAGAAGCGGGGGTCGATCAGCCGCAGCGACACCACCGGCCGGCCCAGCACCTCCTGCGCCTCGGCGTGCGCCGCGATCTCGGTACGGAAGCCGTGACCGGCCAGGATGAGCCCGCCGTGCGCCTCCGGCACGTACGCGAAGTCACCCTCACCCTCGTTGGTCTCGCTCGGCGCGACGAACCGCCAGCTCTGCTCCGCGTAGAACGCGTGGTGCGCGGCGGCCTCGCCGGCCCGCTGCTCGTGCTTGAACCGAGCGCCGTAGACGCTGCCGTCGACCACGAAGGCGCCGTTGGCGGCGTACACCATGTCGGGCAGGCCGGGCTCCGGCGTGAGCAGGTGCACCTGGTGGCCGAGACCGACAAGCGTCTCGCGCAGGCGGTCCCACTGCTTGACGGCCAGTTCCCGGTCCACGGGAGTGGTCACGTCCATCCACGGATTGATCGCGTACTCGACCGCGAAGTGCTCGGGCGAGCACATGAGATATGTCCGCTTTCGCGAGACTCGCTGCTGGTTCACGGTCACCAAGAGTAGGTACCGTAGAACTTTGGTAACAGCCACAACCATTGCTTCCCAGAGGCGGAACGTTGCAGATAGACGCCGTTGACCAGCGGATCATTGCGTTGCTCGTCGCTGACGCCCGCGCGTCGTACGCCGACATCGGCACCCGGGTGTCACTCTCCGCCCCGGCGGTCAAGCGTCGGGTGGACCGACTACGCGCCACCGGCGTGATCAGGGGATTCACCGCCGTCGTGGACCCGGCGGCCGTCGGCTGGACCACCGAGGCGTTCGTCGAGCTGTTCTGCGCGGGCCGGACCACCCCGGCGCAGATCGGCGTGGCCGCCCGCCGGCACCCGGAGGTGGTCGGCGCGTACACCGTCTCCGGCGAGGCGGACGCGCTCGTGCACCTGCGGGCCGCCGACATCGCCCACCTGGAGGCGGCGCTGGAACGGCTGCGCGCCGAGTCCTTCGTGACGTCCACTCGCAGCACCATCGTGCTGTCCCGGCTGGTCGAGTCCCCCGGCGTCGGGCCGTCCACCCGGGCTTGACCTCAAGCGCGGTTCAGGTGTTGGACTCGTGGCGGCCTGGCACGACACGAGGGGGATTCCATGCGGGCGATCTGGTTACGTGAGTTCGGCGGTCCCGAGGCGCTGGTGCCCGGCCCCGCGCCCGACCCGACGCCCGGCCCCGGCCAGGTGCTCATCGACGTCGCGCACGCCAACATCACCTTCGTCGAGACACAGCAGCGCTCGGGGCGTCCCGGACCGTTCCGGGTCACTCCACCGCTGATCCCCGGCAACGGCGTCGGCGGAGTGATCGCCGCCGTCGGGCCGGACGTCGACCCTGCCCGCATCGGGCAACGGGTGGTCAGCGCCACCGGCGGCTCCGGCGGGTACGCCGAACGGGCCGTGGTGGACGCGGCCGCGCCGATCGAGGTGCCCGCCGGGCTGGCCCTGGACGCGGCGGTGGCACTGCTGGCCGACGGGCGTACCGCCGCGATGCTCGTCGACGCGGTAGGCGTCCGCGCCGGTGACCGAGTGCTGGTCGAGGCGGCGGCGGGCGGCGTGGGCAGTCTGCTCGTCCAGCTCGCGGCGCGGGCCGGCGCACGGGTGATCGGCGCGGCCGGCGGGCCGCGCAAGGTGGACCTGCTGCCCGACCTGGGCGCCGAGGTGGCGGTCGACTACCGGCAGCCCGACTGGGCCGACCGGATCCGGGACACGCTGGGTGGTGTCGACGTCGTCCTCGACGGCGTCGGCGGGTCGATCGCCCGGACGGCGTTCGAGCTGCTCGACCCGGGCGGTCGCATGGTCAGCTTCGGGTTGGCCAGCGGCGAGTGGTCCCCGGTGCCGCCGGAGGCCGCCGCCGCACGCCAGGTCACCCTGATCCGGCCGGACGTGCCTCCCGCGCGACTGCGGGCGTACACCATCGGGGCTCTGGCGGACGCGGCGGCCGGCCAGCTCCGGCCGCTGATCGGCCAGCGCTTCCCGCTGGAACGCGCCGCCGACGCGCACGCCGCCATCGAGGCGCGCGCGACGGTCGGCAAGACCCTGCTGGACGTGGTCTAGCGCCTACAGATACATGCCGGTGCGGTGCTCCGACTCGTCCCGCCGAACCGGCTTGTCACCCTCACCGAAGAACCGCTTGCCGCCGAACTCGCCGTGCAGGCGGTCGTCCAGCTCGTCGGCGAGGCCGGTCATCACCTGCACCGCCAGCATGAGGTGGGTGGCCTGGAAGTTGCGACCGAAGACCGGGATGGAGGCCCAGACCGTGTCGTCGGCGCAGTAGAGACGACCGATCGGCATCCGGTTGGTCAGCTCCGACAGCTTGACGTAGAGCCGTTCGGTCGGCTCGACCTCGGTGAGCACCGGCGAGAAGACGTCCACCAGGGGCGGATTGTCCCGTACCCGCACGAAGACCATCGCCGATCCGGCCCGGATGGTGATGTCACCGTCCGAGTCGATCTGCAACCGCTCGGCGTCGGACTTCAGCATCGTGGACACCACCGTGCGGACGCGGTCCGCCAGATCAAGCACGTCGTCCCGCCCGGTCTGCGCGGCGGCCGCCTCGGCCAGCGCCTCCTCCAGGTCGCCCTCGACGTCGGAGTCCGGCCCGAACTCGCTGCGCGCGGTGCCCAGCGGCTCGACCGTCAACGGCTCACCCTCGGCGTCATTCACCACGTACACGAGGAAGGCCGGGTGCGGGGCGCCGTACACGTCACGCAGCGTGCGGGACAGCAGTGGGGCGATCCGGGCGGCCTCCGCAGTCGTACCGTCCAGCCCGAACGAGCCGCCGGAGCCGGCCACCACACCGGGCGGGGACCAGCCCAGCGCCACCATGTCCGCCACCGCGGCACGGTCCAGCCGGTAGCCCTGCGGCAGGGCGGCGTTGCCGACGGCCCGAGCGGAGAGCCCGCCGTCGCCGGTCACGTCGACGCTTATCGAGTAGACGGCATCCCCCGTACCGGAGGCGGTGGGGTCGAGGGTCAGTTCGAGGTGCGCGCCGGCGGGCAGCTCCCGCAGCCGCAGCGCGAGCATCCGGGCGAACTCCCGCCACGCCTCCGTCACCTTGGCGCGCAGGTCCGTGGTGCTGGGCTCGTCGAGCAGGATCGACTCCGCCGGCTCGGATGTGCCGCCGGCCTCGCCGTCCGGCGCCGAGGGGTGGTCAGCCGTCATGATCGCCTCCGTCCGTCACGATCACCCTACTCACGCCGTCCGGACGTCGAATCAGCCCGGACCGGGATCGGACACCGGCCGGCCGGCAGCCGACCGCTCGCCATCGGGTCGGCCTGGTCACGAGACCCCGGCGGGGCAGGTCAGGCGGTGCGATCGTCGGACCGGGCGGTGGGATCGTCGGGTCAGGCGGTGGGATCGTCGGACGGGGCGGTGGGATCGTCGGGGTCGGCGCCCAACCGGACCGGCCAGTCGGCCGCGAGAGCGCTGAGCCGGGCCGCGGCGTCCGCCGGGTCGGCACCCCTGCCGACGGCCAACCCGAGCAGGTACGCGGTGACCGGCGCCCCGGGCCGCAGCACCTGGTGGGCGACATCGCGGGCGAGGTCCAGCACCGCCGACACGGGCACCTCGGTCGGGTCCAGACCCACCTCGGCACAGGCTGCCGTGACCCAGTCGTCCAACACCGTCATCGCACCCACTCCTCCGCCCGGCGTACGTCCTCGTCAGTGTCGCAGTCGAACCACGGCGGCGGACCGTCACCGGCCCACGGCACCTCCCGGACGGCGAGACCGGCCAACAGCCCCCGTACCGGAGCACCGGCCAGGCTGCCGCCCCGCTCGGCGGCCAGCCGGGCCAGGCCGGTCCGCAGCGCGGCGACCCGCCACACCCCGCACAGCGACTGCCGCCGGCCGTCCGCGTCGACGAAGCAGACCCCGTCGACCGACTCCGGACCGGCGGTGCCGGTGCCGGCCAGCGGAGTGGTGCTCCCCGGATTGACGGGTGACGAGCTGCCGGCCGGGGCGAGGTGGGTCAGCAGGTCGCCGATCGCGGCGCGGGTGAGCAGCGGGAGATCGGCGGCGAGCAACGCGACAAGCGTCGTGTCGGGATCGAGAAGTGCCAGCCCGGCCGCCGTCGCGGCGACCGGCCCGCCGCCGGGCGGATCCTCGCGGGTGACCCGGACACCGTCCGCAACACCGTCACCCGGGCCGACCAGAACCCGCGGCGCGGCATCGTCCACGGCGGCCAGCACCCGGTCACGCATCGACCGGCCACCAACCGGAAGCGCGGGCTTGTCCACCCCGCCCATCCGTCGGGCGGCCCCACCAGCGAGCACCACCGCGGCGTACGTCCCCACCCGGTCACGGTAGCGGGGTCTGGTGCCCGCTGCTGGAGTGCGTTGGCGGGTGCCCGGCGTGAGCGTGCGCCGGCGGGTGCCTGGTGACCGGCGGCCGTGCGGGTGGGCCGGGGTGGGGTGCAGGATGGCGGGATGGGACGGGCGACAGACCGACGGGGCGTACTGCGGATCGACCTGGACGCGGCGGTCGACGGGCGCGTAGCCGTCCGACGGCCGGACACCCTCGCGGTGGAGGAGCCGTTGGAGATCCGGGTCGGCGCGGCCGGTCCCGGCCGCCGAAAGCCTCTCGCGGTCACCATGCGCACCCCGGGCGACGATCTGGACCTGGCGATCGGGTTCCTGCTGACCGAGGGGCTGATCCGGTCGACAGACGATGTGCTGACCGCCCAGCTCTGCGCGGGCGCGGAGACTCCGAACACGTACAACGTCGTGGACGTGGTGCTCGCCCCCGGCGTGCCGGAACCGACCACCGACCCGTCCCGGAACTTCTACACGACCAGTTCCTGTGGGGTGTGCGGCAAGGCGAGCATCGACGCGATCCGGACGCGGTCGCTGTTCGACGTCACGGCGGACCCGCTCACCGTGCCGGCCGCACTCCTCGCCGAACTGCCCGACCGGTTGCGTGCCGCCCAGCGCGCGTTCGACCGCACCGGCGGGCTGCACGCGGCGGGCCTGTTCAGCCCGGCCGGTGAGCTGGTGGTGCTCCGGGAGGACGTGGGCCGGCACAACGCCGTGGACAAGGTGATCGGCTGGGCGGTGCGGGAGCGCCGGCTGCCGCTCACCGGGCACCTGCTGCTGGTGTCCGGCCGGGCCAGCTTCGAACTGACCCAGAAGGCGTGGATGGCCGGCCTGCCACTGCTGGCCGCGGTGTCCGCGCCGAGCACCCTCGCCGTCGAGCTGGCCGAGGAGGCGGGCATGACGCTTGTCGGCTTCCTGCGCGGCAGAACCATGAACGTCTACGCCGGCCCGCAGAGGATCACGGTCGACCAGCCGACCTGACAAGCCGTTCGCAGGTCTGTGGTCTCGCGGGTCGCCGGACTGGACAAGTGGAGTTTGATCGACTCGGGTTCGCTGATAACGGGGTATCCCGGTAGCGGGGATGCCCCGAGTTCCATGAAGTTGCGGTATTACCGAGCGTCCGGGCGGGCCCGTCAGCGCCGGCCACGTCGACGCCGCTTCCGTGGCCGGACGACGCCGGGCATCCCGACCGACGGCCAGCCGTCCAACTCGGACGGCGGCACGCCGCGCCGGAGCAGGTCGTCCAGGAGCAGGGCCAGCGAGTAGTCGGGGTGCAGGCTCAGCGTGCGCTCCAACGCGACCGCCGCCAGTGCCCCCTGCCCCGCTCGCCAGGCCGCGAACGCCAGCAACGCGCCCGGGGCGGCGGTCAGCTCCGGCTCGGCGCGGCGCAGCACGTCGGTCCAGAGGGCGATGTCCCGGTCGCGACCGTCGGTGCGCTCCCAGGCGTGGTCACGCACCGGCAGGTGACCCAGCAGCAGGCTCAACCAGGCCACCTCGTCGTCGTCGAGCCGCTCACCGCGCCGCTGTCGGCGTTGCGCCTCGCGGACCGCCGCCACCCCGGCGGAGCGCAGGGCCCGCCCGCCGAGGAGGTCGCTGTCGGGCGCCTGCTCGAGAAGTTCGACCAGTCGCCGTTCGGCCCGCACGGTGGCCGCGCGCAGCGCCTCGCGGGCCGGGCCGTCCACCGGCGACACCTGCGCCGCGAGGGCCGCCCGGTCGGGGAGCGCGACCTGGCCGGCGAACACGGCGGACGCGGTCACCGGGTTGGCCGTCGGGTCGTAGCGCCGGCCCTCGGGTGGGCAGCAGTCCGCCTCGGTGCACAGGTAGGACCACCACCTGCCGTCGGTCACCCGCAGCGCGTCGAGGACCTCCAGGCCGGCGCCGGTCAGGGCTGCCCGGACCGCGTCCACGCTCGGGGTCACCCGGTCGGGTGGCCCGTACCCCACGACGGTGGCGGCATCCGCGCCCTGTCGCTTGATCACCCCGGCCAGGTGTCGGGCGCGGTCGACCGGGTCCGTGGACGGATCGGGCAGATCGGCGCGGGCGGCGAAGATGATCTGCCGGCCGCGCAGGGCCACCGCGACCACGCTGTCGGCGGGATGGAAGCCGAGCAGGTACGGCACGGCGGCGAGCAGGTCGGCGGGTGAGCGGACGGAGAGCTTCGCACGTTCGGTCGAGGTCATGTCGGCAGCCTGCGGCGGACCCACCCGGCCGCGCCGCCCCTGTGGATGACACGCGGCTCATCCACAGCTACGGAGCGTATTCATGCAGGTGGACGTGTTTCGACATCCGCGCACGGCATCGCGCTGTCATGGGCAGCGGCTACCGTGCGCTGATGGACCTGGCGTACCTGCGCGCGCACCCGGCACACCTGCCGACGTTCCGGACCCATCAGCGACTCCGCGAGACGCCGGTCGCCGGAGGGGACATCTGCGCCGCCGCCCGGCTCACCCTGGACGACGGTCACTCGGTCTTCGCCAAGTCCTGGCCGGAGCGGGCCGACCGACCGGTGCCCGAGGGCTTCTTCGCCGCCGAGGCCGCCGGGCTGCGCTGGCTGCGGGAGGCCGACACGATAGGCGTACCCGAGGTGATCGTGGCATTGCCCGACCTGCTGGCGCTCGACTGGGTGGAGCCCGGCGAGCCGACGCCGGAGGCAGCCGAACGCTTCGGTCGGGAGCTGGCCGCCCTGCACCGGACCGGCGCGCCGGCCTTCGGTGCGGCCTGGGCCGGCTTCATCGGCGCGCTCGAGCAGGACAACACCCTCGACGAGGGTCCCTGGGCGACGTGGTTCGCCCGGCGTCGACTCACCCCCTACCTGCGGCTGTCGGTCGACGCCGGTGCGCTCAGCAGCGGCGACGCCGCGCTGGTCGAGCAGGTGATCGACCGGATCGGCGAGTTCGGCGGGGACGAGCCGCCGGCCCGGGTCCACGGCGACCTGTGGCCGGGCAACGTGCTGTGGGGCGCCGACGAGCGGGCCTGGTTGGTCGACCCGGCGGCGCACGGCGGGCACCGCGAGACCGACCTCGCCCAACTGGCGCTCTTCGGCGGCGTCGCACACCTGGATCGGGTGCTGGCCGCGTACCGGGAGAGCTGGCCGTTGTCCGACGGTTGGCGCGAGCGGGTGCCGCTGCACCAGCTGCATCTGCTGCTCGTGCACACCGCGCTGTTCGGCCGGGTCTACCGCGATGCGGTCGTCGAACTCGCCCGAGCCGCCCTGGGCAGCGTCGAGCGCGCTACGGTCGACCGGTGAGTGTCGCCCCACGCACCGACGGCGTCCTTGTCGACCGGTACGACCGTGTCGCGCGGGACCTGCGCGTGTCCCTCACCGACAAGTGCAACCTGCGGTGCACGTACTGCATGCCGGCCGAGGGGCTGCCCTGGTTGGCCGGCCCGGAGCTGCTCACCGACGAGGAGATCGTCCGGCTGGTCCGGGTGGCCGTCGAACGGCTCGGCGTGACCGAGGTGCGGTTCACCGGCGGGGAGCCGCTGATCCGGCCCGGGTTGCTGGGCATCGTGACCGCGGTGGCCGCGCTCGACCCCCGCCCACGGATCTCGCTCACCACGAACGGCATCGGTCTGGACCGGCTGGCGCCCGCGCTGCGCACGGCCGGCCTGGACCGGGTGAACGTCTCGCTGGACACGCTGGACCCGGCCCGGTTCACCCAGCTCACCCGCCGTCCCCGCCTCGACGCGGTGCTGGCGGGGCTCGCCGGGGCGGCCGCCGCCGGGCTCGACCCCGTAAAGATCAACTCGGTCCTGATGCGCGGCGTCAACGAGGACGAGGCACCGGCCCTGCTCCGCTTCGCGCTCGACCACGGCTACCAACTGCGGATCATCGAGCAGATGCCGCTGGACGCGCAGCACGGCTGGGACCGGAGCACGATGGTCACCGCCGAGGAGATCCTGGCCTCCCTGCGTACCCAATTCGATCTCGGCCCGGACCCGACCGAACGCGGCGCGGCGCCGGCCGAGACCTGGTTGGTCGACGGCGGCCCCGCCCGCGTCGGCGTGATCGCCAGCGTGACCCGGCCCTTCTGCGGCGACTGCGACCGCACGCGGCTGACCGCCGACGGCCAGATCCGCGCCTGCCTGTTCGCCACCGAGGAGTCCGACCTGCGGGCGGCGCTGCGCGGCGGCGCGACCGACGACGAGGTGGCGCAGCGGTGGCGCACCGCGATGTGGGGCAAGCGCGCCGGGCACGGCATCGACGATCCCACCTTCCTCCAGCCGACCCGGCCGATGTCCGCGATCGGAGGTTGACCTGTGGAGCCGAGACCGCTTACCGTCCGCTACTTCGCCGGTGCGCGCGCCGCGGCCGGCCGCCCCGAGGAGGTCGCTGCCGCCGGCCGGTCACTCGACGACCTCACCACCGAGTTGGCCCAGCGGCACGGCGACCGGCTCGCCGCCGTGCTGCGGGTGGCCAGTTTCCTCGTGGACGGCGTCGCCTGCCATGATCGTCGGGCACCCCTGCCGGGCGGGGCCACGATCGATGTCCTGCCCCCGTTCGCGGGCGGCTGAGGGGGGCGCGCACATGTTGGCGGTTCTGGGGTTCATGGGCGTCCTGGCGCTGGTCACCGGTCTCATCCACCTCTACCTGTGGAAGCGCCTCATCCGGGACACCACCACGCCGGGTCGCTGGCGGCGGGCCGGCGGGATCGCCGCCCTGGTGCTGGCGGTCCTCGTGCCGGCCACCCTCGTCGGCACGCAGGCCGGCCTCTACTGGCTGGCCTGGCCCGGCTACCTGTGGCTCGCGGTGATGTTCTACCTGCTGGTCACGCTCGTCGTGCTGGAAGCGCCGATGCTCGTCGCCCGGCTGGTGCTGCGCCGCCGGGTGACCGCCGCCGAGCCGACCACCGCCGCGCCCGAACCCGTGCTGGTCGGGGCCGCCGGGCCCGCCGATCCGCCGGCCACCGGCGCCGTCACGGCACCGGACCACGACCCGGCCCGCCGCCTGCTGCTGGCCCGCGGAGCCGCCATCTTCGCCGGCCTCACCGCCACCGGCATCACGGGGTACGGCGTCCGCACGGCGCTCGGCCCGCCCCAACTCGACCGGGTGCAGATCCCCCTGAGCAAGCTCCCGCGCAGCATGGACGGCCTGCGCATCGCCACCGTCTCGGACATCCACCTCGGCCCCCTGCGCGGGCGGGCGCACACCGAGCGGATCGTCGCCGCGATCAACCGTCTCGACGCGGACCTGGTAGCGGTCGTCGGTGACCTGGTCGACGGCTCGGTCGCCGAGCTGGGCCCGGCCGCCGCGCCGCTGCGTGACCTGCGTTCCCGGTACGGCAGCTTCTTCGTCACCGGCAACCACGAGTACTACTCCGGGGTGGAGGAGTGGGTCCAGGAGGTGGACCGTCTCGGCCTGCGGGTGCTGCAGAACCGTCGGCAGGAGATCCAGGCCCGGGGCGGTGTGCTCGACCTGGCCGGCGTGAACGACCTGGACGCCGACCCGGCGGGCACCGGCCTCGCCGCCGGGCCGGACTTCGCCGCCGCCCTCGGTGACCGCGATCCGAGTCGCCCGGTCGTCCTGCTCGCGCACCAGCCCCTCGCCGCGAAGCAGGCGGCCAGCTACGGCGTCGACCTGCAACTCTCCGGGCACACCCACGGTGGGCAGGTGGTGCCGTTCAACCTGGTCGTCGGCCTGGCGCAGCCGGTGGTCAGCGGTCTCGGCGAGGTCGACGGCACGAAGGTCTACGTGACAAACGGCGCCGGTTTCTGGGGCCCGCCGGTGCGGGTGGGTGCCAAGCCGCAGATCAGCCTCGTCGAGTTGCGCTCGGCATAGCGGACGTCACGTCCGCGCGTGGCGGAGGGCGGCCGGCGTGGCGGGCGTGACAGGATGCGGCGTGCCCCCGTTCAGCGCCGTACCCCCCGGTGGCCTCCCGCCCTTCGTCGCGGACCTGCACATCCACTCGAAGTACTCGCGCGCGTGCAGCCGTGACCTGACGTTGCCGACCCTCGGGTGGTGGGCGCGGCGCAAGGGCATCGCGCTGCTCGGCACCGGCGACTTCACCCACCCCGCCTGGTACGACCATCTGACCGAGACGCTGCGGCCGGCTGAGCCGGGCCTCTACCGGCTCGCCCCGGAGGCGGAGCGCGACATCGCCCGCCGGCTGCCGCCGCGACTCGCCGGCACGACCGACGCGGACGCGGTCCGGTTCATGCTGAGCGTGGAGATCTCCACCATCTACAAGCGGGACGACCGGACCCGCAAGGTGCACCACCTGATCTACCTGCCCGACCTGGAGTCGGTGGCCCGGTTCAACACCGCGCTGGGCCGGATCGGCAACCTCGGCTCCGACGGCCGCCCGATCCTCGGCCTGGACTCGCGGGACCTGCTGGAGATCACCCTGGAGGCGAGCCCGGACGGCTATCTCGTGCCGGCGCACATCTGGACGCCGTGGTTCTCCGCGCTGGGCTCGAAGTCCGGCTTCGACGCGATCGCCGACTGCTACGCCGACCTGGCCGAGCACATCTTCGCCGTGGAGACCGGCCTGTCGTCCGACCCGGCGATGAACTGGCGGGTCGGCAGCCTGGACGGCTACCAGCTCGTCTCCAACTCGGACGCGCACTCGCCGCCGGCGCTGGGTCGGGAGGCCACCGTGCTGACCGCCGAGCGGGACTACTTCGCCGTCCGGGAGGCGCTGCGTACCGGCGACGGCCTTGCCGGCACCATCGAGTTCTTCCCGGAAGAGGGCAAGTACCACGCGGACGGGCACCGGCTCTGCGGGGTCAACTGGACCCCGGAGCGCACCCGGGCCGCCGGCGGACGCTGCCCCGAGTGCGGCAAGCCCCTCACCGTGGGCGTTCTCAGCCGGATCGAGGAGCTGGCCGACCGCCCCGAGGGGCACCGGCCGGCGCACGCCCGGGACGTCACCCACCTGGTGCCGCTCGCCGAGATCCTTGGCGAGATCAACAAGGTGGGCGCCCGCTCGAAGAAGGTCGAGGGCCGACTCAACGAGCTGCTCGCCGCGCTCGGCCCCGAGCTGGAGATCCTGACCGCGACGCCGCTGCCCGACATCGCGCAGGCCGGCGGCGAACTGCTCGCCGAGGGCATCGGGCGGCTGCGGCGTGGCGACGTACGTCGGGTGCCGGGTTACGACGGCGAGTACGGGGTGATCACCCTGTTCGACCCGGCGGAGCTGGGTACGGGCGCCGGCACGGCACAGGAGACGCTGTTCGACGTACCCGTGCCGGCGCAGCGGCGACCCCCGGAGCCGGCGGCCAGGGCCACGGCCAAGCGCCCGGCGGCGGCCAGGGCGGAGCCGAAGCGCAAGCCGGCCCCCACGCCCGCGCCCCCGATCGCGTCGCCGCCGTCACCGCACGAACCGTTCGAGCCGATGCTGTCCGGCATGGAGGAGGTCGGCACCGGCCTGCTGGACCGCCTGGACGCCATGCAGCGGGTGGCGGCGTCCGCGCCGGGCGGGCCACTGCTCATCGTGGCCGGCCCGGGCACCGGCAAGACCCGGACGCTCACCCACCGGATCGCGTACCTGTGCGCGGAGCTGAACGTCTTTCCCGAGCACTGTCTCGCGATCACGTTCACCCGGCGGGCGGCCGAGGAGCTGCGGCACCGCCTCGACGGTCTGCTCGGCCCGGTCGCCGAGGACGTCACAGTGGGTACGTTCCACGCGCTGGGGTTGACGATCCTGCGGGAGAACGCCGACGCGGCGGGCCTGCCGGCCGGGTTCCGGATCGCCGACGACGCCGAGCGGGCAGCGGCTCGCTCGGAGGCGGGCGACGACGGCGCCGCCTACACGGCGTTGCTGCGCAAGCAGGACCTGGTCGACCTGGACGAGCTGGTGAGCCTTCCGGTGGAGCTGTTGCGGGCCGACCGCAAGCTGGTCAAGCGGTACCGGGACCGCTGGCAGTGGATCTTCGTCGACGAGTACCAGGACGTGGACGCGGTGCAGTACGAGCTGCTGCGGCTGCTCAGCCCCGCCGACGGCAACCTCTGCGCGATCGGTGACCCGGACCAGGCGATCTACTCGTTCCGGGGCGCCGACGTCGGCTACTTCCTGCGCTTCTCGCAGGACTTCACGGACGCCCGACTGGTCCGGCTCAACCGCAACTACCGCTCGTCGGCCCCGATCCTGGCCGCCGCCGTGCAGGCCATCGCGCCGTCCTCGCTGGTCCGCGGGCGGCGGCTGGATCCGGCGCGGCTCGACCCGGAGGCCCCCCTCGTCGGGCGGTACCCGGCGGCGTCGGTGGCCGAGGAGGCCGACTTCGTGGTCCGCACCGTCGACGAGCTGGTCGGCGGTCTGTCCCACCGTTCCCTGGACTCGGGCCGGATCGACGGCCGGTCCACCTCGCTGTCGTTCTCCGACATCGCCGTGCTGTACCGCACCGACGCGCAGGCCGCCCCGATCGTGGACGCCCTGACCCGGGCCAACATCCCCGTGCAGAAGCGCTCGCACGACCGGCTGCGGGACCGGCCCGGCGTGGCGGCCATCGCCCGCGAGCTGCGGCACGCCGACGGGCTGGCCGGCTCACTGGCCGCGCGGGTGCGGCTGGCCGGCCAGGTGGTCGCGGAGCGGTTCGCGGTGCCCACCCTGGACGGCGCCGGCACCACGGTCCGCCCCGACGACGTCCGCTCGGCGGTGGACCTGCTGACCCCGCTGGCCCGCCGCTGCGGCGACGACCTGGAGGCGTTCCTGTCCCAGTTGGCCACCGGCGCGGAGGTGGACGCGCTCGACCCGCGCGCCGAGGCGGTCACCCTGCTCACCCTGCACGCCGCGAAGGGCCTGGAGTTCCCGGTGGTCTTCCTGGTCGGCGTCGAGGACGGGCTGCTGCCGCTGCGCTGGCCGGGTTCGACACCCGACGAGGACGCGGTCGCCGAGGAGCGCCGGCTCTTCTTCGTCGGCGTGACCCGGGCCCAGGACCGGCTGTACGTCAGCCACGCCGCCCGCCGCACCCGCCACGGCGCGGAACGCGACTGCGCGCCGTCGCCGTTCCTCGCCACGATCGACCCGGGCCTGTTCGAGCGGTTCGGCGAAGCCGAACCACGCCGCCCCAAGGATCGCCAACTCCGCCTGATCTGAGCCACCCGGCGGCTGGGCGCCGTCGGCGTGGCGCGCTCGGGCCCATTCATGCCAACGAGCGGTATACCTCAGAGTCATAGTTATGACTGTGAGGTATGGCGCTCGTGCGGACGAGCGCCACAGGCGAGGTCACTGATGGTGATTGCCCCGCCGCCGCTGGGACCGGCAGCAGCGCGTCGGTGAAGCGATCCGGGCCGGTCAGCCGAGGAGCACGGCGAGCCACGCGCCGGCCAGCAGGGCCGGGCCGACGGGCACCAGCGTGTCGCGTCGGACCATCCGCGCCGCGAGCAGACCGAGGACCAGGGCACCGTGCAGCAGGTGCGGCAGGAGCAGCCCGGTGAGCAGGGCGTCCCGCCCCAACCAACCGAGCGGCAGGCCGAGGACGACTGCGAGTTTCACGTCCCCGAAGCCCAGCCGGGACCCCGGCAGCAGGGCCAGCAGCACGTGCGCCGCGCCCGCGACCGCCGCACCCCCCAGCGCGCCGAGCAGCCGGCCGGGAGTGCCGGCCAGCAGCGCCGCAGCGCTCAGCCCTGCGAGGGCCAGCAGCCCGGCAACGAGGACCAGCGGGTCGGGTAGCCGCAGGCAGGCCAGGTCGACCACGGCCAGCACCAGCCCCACCGCCGCCACCGCGAGGAGGACCGGCAGCGCCGGGTCGTCACCCCGCGCGACGGCGAGCCCCACGAACACCACGGCCGCCACCGGTGGGCTCGACCAGGCGCCACGCCGCAGCCGGGCCGGCATGGTCGTGAAGCGCCGGGCCAGTGGGGGTACGACGACACCGACCGCCCCACCGAGCAACGCCACCCCCACCAGCCCAGCGGCCGACATGGGCCGGACGTTACCGCCGGTCGGCCGTCGACGCGGTCCCCGATCGTGATCCCGCGCCCGTCCGACGGGGGCGTTCGGTGGTCACCACCAGGGCCACCCCGGCGACGATGACCGCCCCGCCGAGCAGCACCCGCGGAGTGATCGGCTCGGCCACCAGCAGCGCCCCGAGCCCCACGGCGACCGCCGGGTTGACGTACGCGTACGTCGAGACCAGCGAGATCGGCGCGTTCTGCAGCAGCCAGACGTACGCGGTGAAGGCCACCAGCGAGCCGGCCACCATGAGGTAGCCCAACGCCAGCCAGGACCGGGTGCTGACCGTCGTGGGGTGGAACTCGCCCAGCTCGCCCCGGCAGGCGGCGACGACGGCCAGGACCACCGCGCCGGCCACCATCTCGTACACCGTCGCGACGAACGGATCGGCGGGCATTCGGATCCGTCCCGACAGGAACGACCCGACCGACCAGGTGACGGCACCCGCGACCACCGTCAACGCGCCGACCAGCGGCACCGCGTCCGCGCTGCCGGCGGGCAGCACCAGCAGCACCAGCCCGACGAAGCCGAGCGTGACCCCGGCGAACGTCCAGACCCCGGGCCGGTCCCCGGTGGCGGAGCGCAGCAGCACCACGAGCAGCGGCACGGTCGCCACCAGCAGAGCCGCGATTCCGGACGGCACCGCCACCCCGGGCGGCCCGGACTCGGCGAGCACCACCAGGCCGTTGCCACCGGCGAGCAGGAGCACACCGACCAACGCTGCGGAGCCGAGCTGCCGACGCTGCACACGAAGCGCGCCCGGCCCTCGGCGCAGGCGCAGCACCACCGCCAGCACCAGGCCGGCGACGGCGAACCGCAGGGCGGCCGACAGCAGCGACGGCAGCGTCTCCACCGCGACGCGGATGGCCAGATAGGTGGAGCCCCACAGCACGTAGACCACGATCAAAGCGGTCCAGACCAGGGTTGGCGCGGCGGCGGCGCGGCGGCCGGACAGGGCGGCGGCGCTCGGTGGAGATGAGCTCATCGGTGGACCACGCTACGGTGACCTCGGAGTCGGCGTCGCGCATTGGTGGCCGGCCTCTCACCACATGTGCAGGAGGGCGGCATGACGAACTACGGACCACCGGGTGAGGGCTTCCGAGGCCCGTGGCGTGGGCAACGGCCCGACGAGACGCCCGGCCGGCCGCCGCAGCAGCCCTATCCGCCGGGCCCCGAGCCCTACCCGCCGACGGTCCAGTCCTACCCGCCCGCCCCGCAGGAGCGACAGGGGTCCCACGGCGACGGTCCGTACGGCGGCGCACCGGCGAGGCCCTACGGTGGCGGGCCCTCGTACGGCGGCGAGCGCGGGACCCCCTACGGGGCGGAGCCGTCCGGTGCGCCGTACGGCGGCGAGCCGGCAGCCGCGCCCTACGGCACCGGACGGTACGGCGGGGAGGCCGGGGCGCCCTACGGTGGCGCGTACCGGCCGGCCGAGGCGAATCCTCCGTACGGCGGGGAGCCCTACCGGCCCGACGGCGGCCCGTACGGTGGCGAGCCCTCACCCGAGCCGCCGAGGCGCGGCAAGGGGCCGCTGATCGCGGTGGTGGCCGTCGTGGTGCTGTTGGCTCTCGCCGGTGGCGGCGCGTACTGGTTCCTCGGCCGGTCCGACGACCCGGTCGCCCCGGCGGCCGCTCCGACCGGTTCGGCAGGTGTCGGGCAGCCCAGCGCGGACGTGACCGCGCCGGCCGAGCCGGTGCCGAGCGCCGCGGCGCCTGAGTCGTCGGCCGACCCGCGGTTCGTCAAGGTCGGCCAGTGTGTGCGCAACGACGGGGCTGCCGGCGGCAAGCCCAAGCTGCTGATCAGCGGCTGCACGGCGAAGTCGTACGAGGTGCTGCGGCGGATCGACGGCGCGACCAGCGGCGAACGCGACGCCGAGGCGAAGTGCGCCAAGGTCGAGGGCTACACCAACTGGTACTTCTTCGACAGCGAGCTGGACACGCTCGACTTCGTCCTCTGCCTGAAGCAGCGCTGACCACCCACCCCTGGGGATGAGATGACGACCTACGGACCATCGGGTTCCGGGCAGCCGGACGACCCGTACCAGCCCTCGCCGACCGGCCCCGACGGCCCGTCCCCGGTCGATCCGACGGTCCCCCAGTGGGGTCCGCCGCCACCGCCGCCACCGCAGCCGCCGCAGTGGGGTCCACCGCCGCAGCCCGCGCAGTGGGGCCCGCCACCGCAGCCCGCGGAGTGGGACGCGCCACCGGGGCCGTTCCCACCCGCCGGGCCCACCCCAGGCCAGCCGGCGACGCCGTGGGCCCCGCAGGCGCCCGGCGGGTACGGGATGCCACCCGCTCCGCCGCCGCCCGCCGGGTACGGCATGCCACCCGCTCCGCCGATGCCGGGCGCGTACGGGATGCCACCCGCCCCGCCGGCGAAGAGGCGTGGCGGGAAGATCGCCCTCATCGTCGTGCTGGTGGTCCTGCTCCTGGTCTGCCCCTGCCTCGGCCTCGTGGGCTGGGCGGCGTGGAAGGCGGCCGACAACGACAGTGACGCTGCCGCGCCCGCCCCGTCGCTGAGCGCACCCGTCGTCCCGCCGGTCCTGCCCAGCGACCTTCCGAGCCCCAACCTGCCGTCCCCGGACGAGGAGGAGTTCGCCAAGGGCGACTGTG
Source organism: Micromonospora lupini str. Lupac 08 (assembly GCF_000297395.2). GTDB lineage: Bacteria > Actinomycetota > Actinomycetes > Mycobacteriales > Micromonosporaceae > Micromonospora > Micromonospora lupini. The sequence continues at coordinate 159,343 of NZ_HF570107.1, forward strand.
TGGTCAACGACGGCAGCGAGGACGACGCGGACCTGCGCAAGGTGCCGTGCGGCCCGAACACCTACCAGGTGCTGCTGCGCATCCCGGCGACCACCGACGGGGACCGGTGCAAGACGCTCGCGCCGCAGGCGACCGCGAACTACGTGCACGACAACACGATCGACGTGCTCGACTACGTGCTCTGCCTGAAGAAGCGGTAGTCGATTCCACAAACTAGGGCTGTCTAGCGTCCACGCTAGACAGCCCTAGTTTTGTGTCGACGGCTGCAACACGCCGGTAGCCCCATCTATCCATATCTAGCTTCGCAGCTAGAGGGCCCGATACTCTGCGATGCGTGGATCCGGTCCGCAACCCGTACGCCCCGGGCGCCGGCCAGCGCCCGCCCGAACTCGCCGGGCGGGGGCGGGAACTCGACGTCTTCGACATCGTGCTGGAGCGCATCGCCCGCGGTCGGCCCGAGCGCAGCCTCATGCTCACCGGCCTGCGCGGCGTCGGCAAGACCGTCCTGCTCAACACCCTGCGGTCCCAGGCGATCAATCGACTCTGGGGCAGCGGCAAGATCGAGGCCCGTCCGGACCAGTCACTGCGCCGCCCGGTCGCCGCCGCGTTGCACATGGCGGTCCGTGAACTCGCCCCCCGGCACCGCGCCCCGGACCGGATCGACGCCTTCCTCGGGGTGCTCAAGGCGTTCGCCCAGCGGTCCGCGCCGACCGGCCGCGCCGGGGCCCCGTCGAAGCTGCGCGACCGCTGGCAACCCGGCATCGACGTGCCCGCCGCCAGTGGCCGCGCCGACTCCGGCGACATCGAGATCGACCTGGTCGAGCTGTTCAGCGACGCCGCCGCCGTGGCCAGCGACGTGGGCACCGGCATCGCGATCTTCATCGACGAGATGCAGGACGTGGGGCCGGAGGACGTGTCGGCTCTCTGCGCCGCCTGCCACGAGCTGTCCCAGATCGGTGCGCCACTGATCGTCGTCGGCGCCGGGCTGCCGCACCTACCGGCCGTGCTCAGCGCCGCCAAGTCGTACTCGGAGCGGCTCTTCCGCTACCAGCGCATCGACCGACTCGACCGGATCGCCGCCGACCAGGCGCTCTGTGCGCCGGCCGAGCGCGAGGAGGTGGAGTACGAGCAGAAGGCGCTCGACCTGCTCTACGAGAAGTCCGGCGGCTACCCGTACTTCGTCCAGGCGTACGGGAAGGCGACCTGGGATCACGCGCCACGGTCGCCGATCACCGCCGCCGACGTCCGGGTCGCCGCCCCGGAGGCCGAGGCCGAGCTGGCGGTCGGCTTCTTCGGCTCCCGGTTCGAGCGGGCCACCCCGGCCGAGCGCGAGTACATGCGGGTCATGGCCACGCTGTCCCTGGTGGAGGGCGAGTCCGGCGGCGTGGTCCGCGACGACATGGACGCCGCGGTGCCCACCGCCGAGATCGCCCGCGCCCTGGGCCGGAAGCCGGCCAGCCTCTCCCCGGCCCGCGACGCGCTGATCAAGAAGGGGCTCATCTACTCGGGCGAGCGGGGCACGGTGGCCTTCACCGTTCCGCACTTCGGCCGGTACCTGCGCACCCAGCCAACCTGAGCGCCGCGCCCGACGGTCAGACCCTGGACCAGGGCGCCGGGAAGACCACCTCGCCACGCGGCGGTGGCCCTTCCTCGCTGGTGGACGGCGGCAGCACAAGCGCCTGCCAGGGCTCCCCGAGCCCGGCCCACGGGCTGGTGAGACCCAGCTCCGCGGCCGGCTCGAAGCCGAAGCGGCGATAGAAGGCCGGGTCACCGAGGACCACGACCAGCCGCTCGCCCAGCTCGGTGGCGGCGTCCAGGGCGGCCTGCACCACCGCGCTGCCGTGCCCGACCCGCTGTCGGTGCGGCGCGACCGCCACCGGCCCGAGCGCCAGGGCCGGCGCGACGGCACCTCGATCGGGTCGCACCCGCACCCGGGTGAGCAGCGAGTATCCGACGACCTCACCGCCGTACTCGGCGACCATGGCCAGCTCGGACACCCAGGCGTCGGTGTCGCGCAGGTCGTCCACCAGCCCGACCTCCGGCGGCGTCTGCACCTCCGGGCGGGCGAACGCCGAGGCCAGCACCCGACGCACCGGGCCGGCGTCGGCCGGGCCTTCGGGGCGGAGCCGCAGCGTCGTCACCCGCGCGACGTTACCCGTGACGGGCCGTCCATCAGCGATGGTCGCTCGAATCGGCGTGGCGCACGTGCACACCGACCGATCCGGATCCGGCGGTTGCCGGGGTAGCAAACGCCGCGACGGGGTATGACTGATCCATGACGCCCGTACGCTCCCTTGCCCGCGCCATGCTGAGCGGCATCTTCGTGGTCAGCGGGTACCGCAACCTCCGCAACCCCGGCCGGCTCGCCGTGGCCGCCAAACCGGTGACCGACAAGGTCGCGCCGATGCTCAAGAAGGCGCACCCGAACTTCCCCACCGAGACCGAGACGTTGATCCGGCTCAACGCGGCGGTGCAGGTCGGCGCCGGGCTGATGCTGGCCACCGGGCGGTTCAGCCGGCCCGCCGCGCTGGTCCTCGCCGGCACGCTGGTGCCGGTGACCGTCGCCGGGCATCCGTTCTGGAACAACGACGACCCGATCGCCAAGAACAACAACGAGATCCACACCCTGAAGAACCTCGGGCTCTTCGGCGGCCTCCTGCTCGCCGCCACCGACACCGGCGGCAAGCCGGGCATCCGCTGGCGTACGGGTCACCGCATCGGCCACTCTCGACGTTCCATGCAGCGCGCCGTCCGCACCGCCCGCCGCGAGGCCCGGATCGCCGTCCGGTCAGCGGCCACCGCACGTCGACTCCCCGGCTGACCTGCGTCGATCTGCCTCAGTGTCACCCCCACCCCCCGCTAAGGCCACGAATTACCTGAACCACCCGGTAGGCGTTAACGCGGTGGAAATGTCAAAAACATGTGTGGGATCGGACACGGTCGCATAACGCGGGAGGCACTGACGTGAGGCGCCGTTCTAGGCTCCGTGCAGGACCTGGACGGGTAGGACGACCTTGGTACGGGGGTGGCCACGCCATGCCGACGACTGTCGGTAGACGGGCGGACCGCCTCGCCCCAGTTCAACGCATGACGCGGGGGATCGATCGCAGGAACGTCGTACGGGGTGCCATCGTGGCCGCCGTCGCCTACGCCGCATGGCTCGCCATCGGTGAGTTCGGGCGACCGTACAACTTCTTCGATATGAAGATCTACCATGGTGCGGTGGCGTGGTGGGCGAGCGGTCACGAGCTCTACGAGTTCATCGCGCCCGGCACCACGCTCGGCTTCACCTACCCGCCCTTCGCCGGGCTCGTGATGCTGCCCATGGCGCAACTGCCGATCGACGCGGCGGGGATGGTCAACGCCCTCGCCAGCATCGCGGCGCTCGCATTGGTGCTGGCCGGGCTGCTCCGCCCCATCGTGGACCGGTTGGCCTGGCCACTGTGGTTCACCGTGGCCCTGGCGGTGCCGCTCGCGCTCGCCATCGAGCCCAGCCGGGAGACGCTGGGCTACGGGCAGGTCAACCTCCTGCTGTTCGCACTGATCATGGCGGATCTGATCGGGCTGCGCTGGCGCTCGCGCCGGGGCACCCACTACGCAGCGACCGACGGCCCGCTGCTGCGCTTCGTCTACGGTGGCGCCTGGGCGGGCGCCGGCATCGGCCTGGCCACGGCGGTGAAGCTCACTCCGGCGTTGTTCATCGCCTACCTGCTGATCACCCGTCAGTGGCGGGTGGCGGCCACCGCGATCGGCACCACGATCGGCGTGACGCTCGGGACCTTCGCGATCGTCGGCGACGAGTCGCGGACGTACTTCGGCAGCGTGCTCTGGCAGACCGAGCGGGTCGGCGCGGCCGACATGACGCCGAACCAGTCGCTCGCCGGCCTGCTGGCCCGGCTGTACGACTCGATCGAGACTCCCGGGCTGCTCTGGCTCGCCTTCTCGGTGCTGATCCTGGCGGTGGGTCTGTCCCGGGCGGCCAGCTCACGCGCCGACGGTGACGAGCTGACCGCGTTCACGCTTGTCGGTCTGACCGCCAACGTGATCAGCCCGATCTCCTGGACGCACCACCTCGTCTGGGTGATCCCGGCGATCATCGTGCTGGCCGACGCCGCGGTCCGGCGACGGGAGGCGAGCAGGGGTCTCGGCCAGCGCACCGGTCAGGGCAGCGCGTTCGGTGGCCTGAGCGGGCTCAGCGGTCTTCGCCCGCCGATCTGGTATCCCACGCTTACCGGGTTCCGGCACGGCGTCGCCGCCCTCGGCCTCTACCTGCTCTTCCTGATCTCCCCCATCTGGCCGTACGAGCACCAACTGCCGGAGGTGTCGCACTACCAGGACGGTCTGTTCGGGGCGCTGATGGAGAACTCGCTGGCCCTCGCCCTGATCGTGCTGGTCGCGGCGCTGCCCTGGCGCCCCGGCGCCGAACCGGCGTTCTACGGCGAACGGCTCGCCCGGGCCGTGGTGGTCAACAGCCGCCGGTGAGCGGTCAGGGACAGTTGACCCATTCCTCGCCGCCGTCGGCGAAGACCTGACGCTTCCAGATCGGCAACCGGGCCTTGGCCTCGTCGACCAGCCGGGCGCAGGCGGCGAAGGCCGCGGCGCGGTGGGCGGTGCTCACCGCGGCGACAAGCGCCACGTCCCCGATGGCAAGCGGCCCGACCCGGTGGGAGACCGCCACCGCGTAGACGTCGGGATCGGCGGCGATCTCGGCGGCCACCTCGCGCAGCACCTGCACGGCGCTCGGGTGCCCCTCGTACTCCAGGCTCACCACCGGACGCCCGTGGTCGTGGTCGCGCACGACGCCCTGGAAGGACACGACCGCCCCGGCCCGCCGGTCGGCGACCGCCGCCTCGTGCGCGGCGAGGTCGAGGGGCTGGTCGGTGACCTCGACGACGGTGATCGTCGGCGCGGTCACGACGCCCGCTCCCCGGACAGCAGCGGCAACGGGACGATCGGCACCCGGTCACCCTGCGCGCCGTTGGTGCCCGGTCGGATGACGGCGAACCCGTCGGCGCCCGCGAGACCGCGCAGCATCGCCGAACCGACGTGCCGCACCGGGTACGCCGTGCCGGCGGCCCGGTCCAGACGGACCAACGCCAGATGGGTGTGGTCGCCGCGCCCCGGCACCGCCTCGGCCAGCGTGGCCTGGGGCAGCACCGGCATCGCGCGGCCCTGGAGCCCGGCGAGCAGCGGCGCGACAAGTGACACAAGCGCGACGATTGCGGACTGCGGGTTGCCCGGCAGACCGGCGACGAACCGGACCCGGCCGTCGTGATCGGCCAGCCGGGCGAGCAACATCGGGAAGCCCGGTCGGACCGCCACCGTGTTGACCACGTAGTCCGCGCCCAACGCCTCCAGGGTCGGGTGCAGGTGGTCGACCGGGCCGTGCATCGTGCCGCCGGTGGTGCAGACCAGGTCGGCGTTGGTGAGCGCCGCGCGCACCGCCGCCACGTGCGCGGGCAGCGTGTCGGCCACCGGGCCCACCACGTCCGACGGGCGGACGTGGCAGCCGTACCGACGCAGCCACGCGGGCACCGCCGGGCCCAGCGCGTCGCGCACACGGCCTGCCCCGGGCGGACCGGCCGTGAGCAGCTCGTCGCCGAAGACCAGCAACGCGGCGCGCGGCGCCCGCCGGACCCGCAGCGTGTCGTGCCCGCAGGAGGCGGCCAGGCCGATCACCGCCGGGTCGATCGGCGTGCCGACCGGCAGAAGCTCCTCATCGGCGTACGCCTCCTCGCCCGGCTGCCGCCACTCCGGCGCCGGCCGGGGCGTGCCGCTGACCAGGCCGCCCTTGACGGTGGACTCCTCGATGCGCAGCACGGCGGTGGTGCCCTCGGGCACCATGGCTCCGGTCGCGATCTCGACTGTCGTGCCGTCCTCGGCGAGTGGCGTGGGGGTGTTGCCGGCCAGCACACGCCCGACGACGCGCCACGGCCCGGTGCCGCGCACCGCCCAGCCGTCCACGCTGGAGGTGGGGAACGCGGGCAGGTCGGTGCGGGTGGTCAGCGGCTCGGCCAGGGTCAGCCCGTCGGTGTCGACAAGCGGCCGGGCGACGGCAGGCAGCGCGGCGGCCAGCCCCACCGCGTACACCCGGGACCGCGCCTCCTCCCACCCTGCTGGCGGGGGCGCGGCGACCCGGTCCGCGGTCGGTGCGGTTTCCGTGCTCACCGACCGAGCCTATCGGGACGGACCGACGCCCGCCGGGCCTGGGCGCGACCGGCGGGTGGGTCGGTGGTCGCCGCGGACCGATCAGTGGTCACCGCCGCGGACGGACCGGTGGTCGCCGGCTCGGAGTGGTCAGTGGTCGCCGCCGCGGAGCTGGTCGACGGTGTGCCCGAGGATCGGCCCGAGCACGGCCAACCCGTCGCGGGCGCCGCCGGTCGAGCCGGGCAGGTTGACCACCAGCATCCGACCGGCCACCCCGGCCAGGCCCCGGGACAGGACCGAGGTGGGCACCCGCTCGCGACTGTGCGACCGGATCGCCTCGGCGATGCCGGGGATCTCGTAGTCCAGCAGAGCCCGGGTCACGTCGGGCGTCCGGTCGGACGGGGTGACCCCGGTGCCGCCGCTGGTCAGCACCACGTCGACGCCGTCGCTGACGGCGTCCCGCAGCGCGACGCCTACCGGCTCTCCGTCGGGCACCACCACCGGCTCGTCGACCTGACAGCCCAACTCGCGCAGGCCGGCGACGAGCAGCGGGCCGCTGGTGTCGGCGTAGACGCCGGCCGCGGCCCGGTTGGACGCGACGATCACCCGGGCCCGGATCACGGCCGATTCTCCGGCCGGACCCACTCGCCGGTCTTGCCGCCCTCCTTGCGCAGCACCCGGACCGCCTCCACCGAGGCCGCCGGATCCACCGCCTTGACCATGTCGATCAGGGCCAGGCCGGCGACCGCGACCGCGGTGAGCGCCTCCATCTCGACGCCCGTCCGGTCCGCCGTACGAGCGGTGGCGGTGATCTCCACCGTTTCTGCCGTGATCCGCAGGTCGACTGTCACACCGTGCAGGGCGATCGGGTGGCAGAGCGGGATCAGGTCCGGAGTGCGCTTGGCCCCCATGATGCCGGCGAGCCGCCCGACCGCCAGCGCGTCACCCTTGGGCAACCCGTCGCGGTGCAGCAGGTCGACGACCTCGGGCGTGGTGCGCAAACGGCCCGCCGCGACGGCCACCCGGCCGGTCACCGGTTTGGCGGAGACATCGACCATGCGGGCCGCGCCGGCACGGTCGACGTGGCTGAGCTGCGCGGGTTCGGTCACGGCCGTGAGCCTATCGGTGCGGTACGACGCACCGGGGCTCGGAAGGGGCGCGGCCCGGCACTCGCCGGGTGCGACAGCGCTCACCGGGCCGCGCCCCTTTCCTCGCCGGACCCGCCGCCGAAGTCGCTGGGGGGACCTGGCGGCGGGCGCGTGTCGACGACCCGGTTCTGCCCACGGGCAGAACCTCCCCCGTTCGCCGATACGTTCCAGAAGCTACCGGGCCCGGCGATAAGAAATCGATAAGCGACGTTCGCGCAGGTCAGCACCCCGCATCGACGACACTGGCACCCAGTTCGGCGAGGCGGCGCTCGACATCGAGGCGTTCCGGTACGCCCATCCGACGGAAGATCGCCAACGCCCGCTCCCAGTGCCGCCGGGCCTCGGCCGGGTCGATGGCCTTGAAATGCTCCGCGAGGCCCGCCAGTGCACGCCCCTGCTCGTGCGGGTGTGCGATCCGCGTCGCCAACCGCAGGGCCTCGCGGTGCATCTCGGCTGCAGCACGGTCCCGCCCGCGTGCCCGCAGCGTGCGGCCCAGTTCGTTCAACGCCGCGGCCTCGACATGCCGCTCGCCCGAACCGACCGCGAGGGTCCGAGCCAACTCATGCTCCTGCTTGGCCTCCGCCAAGCGACCAAGACCGCGGTAGGCGATGCCAAGGTCGAGGCGTACCTCTGCCTCGCCGTAGCGGTGGCCGGTGCGGTCGCGAAGCGCCAGCGAGGCCCTGAGGATCCTGATCGCCTGATGGAAATCTCCCATTCGGGTGCGTACCGATCCGATATGGCTGAGAGCGTTGAGCACGTGGAACTCGTTCGAGTTGGTTCGGGCCCAGGCCAGGTGACGCCGGTGAATCCATAACGCCTCTTCGTAACGGCCCAGTGACGTGAGGGCGATACCAACGTTCGGTAACGCGTTCGGCGCTCCTGCGTTGCCGTAGCCCCGGTAGTCACGCAGATGTTCCATACCGAGTGCCACCGCCTCGGTCAGATTGCCGCTCCAGTAGTGGACCGGGGCAAGATTGGCCTGGTAGCGAGCCGTGTTCAGCATGTCCCGGGATTCCTTGGAAAGCTCGACCGCGCGGGTCAGGTGTTTCAGGGCTTCCCGGTTGTCGCCGGTCCGGACGTAAGCGGAGGCCAGGTAGTTCTGCATCAGCGCCGTCGACTCGGCGTTGCCCGTCGCCTCTGCCGCTGCCAGCCCCTGCTGGTGGGTCACGATGATGTCCTCGAAGTATCCGCGGATGTAGCAGAATCGCCACAGGGCACGAGCCAGCCGCCAGGCGTGCTCGTGGAAGCCCGCCTCATGTGCCGACGCCACCATCGTCACCAGGTCCGCCCGCTCGGCTTCCAACCACTCGACGCTCGGCTCGCCAAGAGCCTCCAGCAATTCAGGCCGACCGAACGGGAGATGACTGACCTGGCTTTCGATGACAACGGGCTCGATAATCTCAGCAATCCGCAGTGCCGCTGCCAGGGTGAAGTCGAGCAGTTGGGCCAGGGCTGACCGGCGGTCCTGCGCCGAATCGACGTACAGGCATAGCTCGACGGAGTACTGGCGCATGAGGTCGTGCAATCCGTATTGCCTGGAGTTCAGATCCTCCACCAGGTGCCTGTCGGTGAGGTCGTCGAGAGCCGCGTGAGCTTCCGCCACCGTCAGCCCGGCCAGTGCCGCGACCGCCGTTGGGCTGAACCGGCTACCGGGGTACAGACCCAGAAAGCGAAAGACCCGCTTGGTCGACTCGGGGAGAGGTTCGTAGGAGGCGGCGAACGCACCGGTGACTGTGCTGTTCTCCCCGGCCAGATGAGGGAGAACCGACGCCGCGCCGGCCATCTGTGCCGCGAGATCCGCCAACCGCCAACCACGTCGGTGCGCCAGCCGGGCGCCGGCCAGCCGAATCGCCAGGGGAAGATGGCCGCACCGCCGGACCACCTCCACCGCTGCTTCCGGCTCGGCGTCGACCCGTTCCCGCCCCACACTCGCGGCCAACAGGTCGACGCCCTCCCCAGACGACATGACCGGCAGGGACTGCGACGCGCCGAGGTCCGGGTGGGTGAGTCGGCGTCGAGACGTCACCAGCACGACGGCGGTGGGCTCGATCGGCAGAAGCGGCAGGATCTGGTCGCTGCTGGCGGCGTTGTCCAGAATGATCACCGACCTCCGGCGGGCCAGTTCGCGTCGCCAGAGTTCCGTCCTGTCGTCGAGGTCAACCGGCACCCGCTCAGGCGGCACCCCAAGCTGGCGAAGCAGGACGACAAGAGCCGACGCCGGTCCAATCAGGTCCTTCTCGCCATGCCCCCGCAGGTCGACGTACAAACGGGCATCCGGGTACCGGTCGCTCAGCCGGCGGGCCAGGTGCACGGCAAGTGTTGTCTTGCCGCTGCCGGCCATTCCGTCGATGACGTGCACGGCCGGTACGCGATCCTCGACACGCCGCGTCTCCGCCAACAGCCTGGCCACGACGGCCTCCCGACCAACGAAGTCGGTGACCGAACGAGGCAGATGATCCACCGCTGCGACTGTGGGCATCTGCTTCGTCGTCGGGTCACCCGCCGGTCCTGGTGGGGACCCAGCAAGGCGCCCAGCCGTGCCTTTGCTCAGGCCGGTGACGACGGGTTTCCGGCTCGGCGCCTCGGTGAGGATCCTGCGCCGCAACTTTTCGAGGTTGGCCCCCGGGCGCACCCCCAGCTCCGTCATCAGATGCCTGCGAATCTCGTCGTACGCGACAAGCGCCTCCGCGTTGTCACCGCGCTCGTGCAGGGCCCGCATGAGAAGGAGGTATGTCGGCTCTCGGAGCGGATGAAGGGCAGTCACCGCGCGCAGTGACGGAATTGCGAGATCATCCCGCCCGGATCGCAGATGAACCTCGGCGAGGAGTTCCACGGCCAGAAGACGCTCCTCCTCCGCAGCGACGGTTCGAGCCGTCAGGACGGGCCCAAGCGGGATGCCGGCGAGCATGGGACCCCGCCACCGCACCAAAGCGCTGCCCAGCAGTTCCGACGCACGCGACAGGTCGCCAGCGCCCAGAGCATCCCGGCCAGCGTAAAGCTCGTCCTGGAAGCGGAAGACGTCGATCACATCCGGCCGCAAGGCGAGGCGATAGCCGTTCCCCTGCCGCACGAGAGTCGCGTCCGCGAGCGCTAACGTCTCGAACTCCCGGCGAAGATTGGCCGCATAGGTCCGCACATTCGCCACAGCGGAACGCGGAGGACGGTCGGCCCACAGCTCGTCTATGAGGCCGGACAACGTCACCAACTGGCCTGGCTGGACCGCGAGCATCGCGAAGATTACCCGTTGTTTGGGCGTACCCAGGTGCAACTTGTGGTCGGCAAGCAGCACCTCCAGGCCACCCAGCAGGTTGATCTCCACCGGCCCTCCGAATTCGCGTCTATCGGTGTCTAGCTGATCACACTGGGGAAGGTTAACGGTGGTCAGAATGCAGGCCAACCCCCCAACGAGACACCCCAAATCCACACCGACCAGGCGACGGAGAGCAGATTCTGTCCGACCGGATTGACCCTGAGCCCAAACTGACGGATGAGGCCAGGCGCACGTCCTGGCCACACTAGGGAGGAGGCGACAACGCCGATAGCCTCTCCGCAGCGCGCAAGCTGCGGATCGCCAGTGCAGCACGACCGCGCTCCGCTCAGGTGGCATGGACAGACCGTCACAAAGGCCGCTGACTTGGCTAATGTTGCGTATACCGACATTTATCGCTACTAAAACTGCCTAACTGCTCTTAGGCTCCCATCACGAGAACGGATCCGGAATTCGGAAACGGCCGGACGAGTGGAGGGAGCATGCAATGCGCGGCAGCGACTGGTTCTGACATCGAAGTAGCACTGAGCGGTAAGCTCCTGTCGTCAACAGGTAACTGTGGGCGACGACAGGAGCTTCATGAGCCAGGTGTCACCGCAGAGTCCCCGGGCAGATCGGTCGCTTCTGCTGCTCGTCGGTCTCATCGTCGTCATGGCAATCGTTCCCACAGTCATCGCTGGGGCCAACGTGTTGACCCGTCGCCCCGTCTCGGTAGGCGACGGTGCGACATTCGTAGCGCTGACCTTCATGACTGCGCTTGGCACGATCGTCATGGCACCTATCCGAATTCGCTCGACCACACACGGCATCACCTGGGTCGAGACGGCGATCGTGATAGGGCTTGCCGTGGCACCACCCGCCTGGGTGGTACTGGCGACCGGGGCTGGCGTCGGTATCGCATCAGCCATCATGAAGCTGCCGATGATCAAAGCGGCCTTCGGCGTCAGCAAGAACATTCTGGTGGCTGGTGGAGCGGGCCTCACCACTTTGGCCATCCCCTGGCAGTGGCCGCCGGCCGGCGTGGTCGAGCTGGCCACCTTGCTCGGGGCGATCTACCTGGTGGCGGCACTCCTCGACGACCTGCTGGCCATCCCGGTGATCGCTCTCGCCACCGGCACGCGAGTGTCCCGTCAATTCCTGAACAACCTTGACCTGCGGATCGCCGGCTTCGGCGTGCGATTCATCGTGGCTGTCTGCACGCTGCTCATCCTCCGCGAGGACCCCCGACTGCTGCTTGCCGTCCCGCCACTGATGTTGAGCCTGCACCTGGCCTACTCCGCACGCATCAGAGGCCGCACCGAGCAACAGGCGTGGCAGCGACTCGCCCGCACCACCGACGCGCTCAACGTCGTCGACCTGGACAACGTGCTCACCACCGCCGTCACCCAGGCCGCCGAGCTGTTCTCCGCCGACGAGGTCGAGATCGAGCTACGCGACGGCGGTCGCACCGTTCGCGGCGGTGCCGGCGGCATCACCTTCGACGGACCGACCGGCACGTCCACCGACGTGGACGGCACCATCGTGCCCACCCCGCTGGAAGGCCACGACCGCTCCGTCGACGTCGGCATCCTGCGCCTGCGTTTCCGTGGGCCGGTGCAGCTCTCCGAGCGGGAGCAGTACACGCTGCGCACGTTCGCCTCCGCCCTCTGCACGGCCGTCCGCAACGCCCAGGCGTACGCCGAACTGGCCCGCGTGGCCGACGAACACGCGTACGCCGCCACCCACGACGCGCTCACCAACCTCGCGAACCGGCGGCACCTCCTCGACCAGGGCACCGAGCATCTGGGCGCCCGACACGCGGACGGGGTGACCGCACTGGTGTTGATCGACCTCAACCACTTCAAGGAGGTCAACGACACCCTCGGCCACGCCGCCGGCGACCAGGTGCTGGTCCAGGTCGCCGACCGGTTGCGACGCGCCGCCCAGTCCAGCGACCTGGTGGCACGCCTCGGCGGCGACGAGTTCGCCGTACTCCTGCGCGGGCTGCCGGCCCCCGCGGTGGCCGCGCACCGGTCCGAGACGCTGCTCGCCGCCCTGCACGAGCCGTTCGAGCTGGACGGCATGCGCATCAGCGTCGAGGCCAGCGGCGGAATCTCCGTCGCCCCGGCCAGCGGCGGCATGGCCGAGCTGCTGCGCCGCGCGGACGTCGCGATGTACCAGGCGAAACGGGCCGGTCAGCGGATCTCCACGTACGCCCCGACCCGGGACACCGCCGACCTGAGCCGCCTCACCCTCGGCGGCGACCTGCCTCGTGCCGTCGCCGATCACGAGTTCATCGTCAACTTCCAGCCGATCGTCGACCTGGGCACCGGTGAGGTGACAAGCGCGGAGGCGCTGGCCCGCTGGCACCACCCCACACACGGGCTGATCGACCCGCTGCGCTTCCTGGAGGCGGTGGAGCGTTCGGGAATGCTGCCGGCCTTCGCCGAGGCGATCCTCGACCAGGCACTGATCGCCGCGGTCAACTGGCGCGACGCCGGCTTCGACGTACCGGTCGCGGTAAACGTGTCGCCGCGCAGCCTGCTCGACGCCCGCTTCCCCGGCTCGGTGCTGGCCCGGCTGCGCGCCCACGACCTCCCGCCGGACCGGCTGGTGCTGGAGCTGACCGAGACGCTGACCCTCAGCCAGCTCGACGTGGTCGACCGGGTACTCAGCCGGCTCCGCGACGAGGGCGTGCGGTTGGCCCTGGACGACTTCGGCACCGGCTACTCCTCGCTCTCCCTGCTCTCCCGGATCCCCGTGCACGAGCTGAAGATCGACCGCAGCTTCGTGACGACGATGGAGAGCTCGGCCGAGGCCGCAGCCGTCATCCGCTCCACCCTCGACCTGGGCCGCAGCCTCGGCCTGGCGGTGGTGGCCGAGGGCGTGGAGAGCGAGCCGCAGCGACGCGCCCTCTGGGAGTTGGGCTGCGTGGCCGGCCAGGGCCACCTCTTCGCCCGGCCGATGCCCGCCGGCACCCTGCTCGCCACGTTGCAGCGCGGCTCGGGCGGCCAGCCCGGCACCCTGGCGCCGCCGCTGCACGACACCGGCGCGGTGATCCGGCTGAGCCAGACCCGCCGCCAGGCCGGACGCTCCCGCCCCGACCGCCTTCCCCACCTCCCCGCCTGACCGCGCGGCAACACGCCACCGCCGCTTCCGCCAGGACCGCCACGGGAAGCAGAGTGGCCGCCGCCGTGTGACCGGGGCTGGCCGGCGTCGGGAAGCGGAGGAGCCGGTCGCCGTGTGTGACCGACGCCGGCCGGCTCCCCGCGGACAACCGGGTGAGCAGCGAGGTCTGCCAGACTGGCGCTCGTGATCGCCGACGCCCCGACCGCCCGCCGCCACCGCTGGCGGACGCTCGACACCGCCGCCGGCGGACTCGCCCTCGACCTGGGCCTCTACGCCGTCTCGACCCTCTTCGCGGCGGTCACCGCGCTCACGTCGACCCTGCTGCCGCACCGCGCCTGGGGCGCGGTCGCCGCCGTCGGCTACCTGGTCGCGACGCTGGCGGTGCTCGTCCAACTCCTCCTACGCCGGCGCAGGCCGACGACCCGACTCGTCGGCCTTCCCGGCCGCTGGGCGGTGACCGGCTTCGCCTGGGTGAGCACCGCGCTGCTACCCGCGCTCTGGCAGAGCGTCGAGCGGGCCACCGGACGCACCGACCGCGCGCAGGAGGAGGTGCTGGTCGTCGAGCAGGCCGGCATCCGCCTGCTGCAACACGGCACCCCGTACCTCGGCCGCGACGCGATCGCCGCCCTGCCCGCCGGTGACCAACTGCTCGGCTACACGCCGTACCAACCCGGCATGGCGCTGTTCGGCCTGCCCCGGGCACTCGCCGACACCTGGTGGACCGACGCCCGGGTGTGGTTCGCGCTGGGCACGGCGCTGGCGCTCGCCCTGGCCGTGGCCGCCCTGCGCGCCGCGCCCGGCACCGTCGGCCGGCCTCTGCTCGGGGCGCACCGGTCCGACGCCGCGCTGCTGCGGGGCGTGCAGGCCGCCACCGTCCTGCCGATCTGCGCGCTCACCCTCGCCACCGGCGGCGACGACATGCCCGTACTCGCGCTCTGCCTGCTGGCCCTCGCACTCGCCGCCGCCGGTCGGCCCGGCCGGGCCGGCCTCGCGGTCGGCCTGGCGGGCGCGCTGAAACTGTTCGCCTGGCCGATCGCCCTGGTCCTGATCGTCTGGGGTCTGACCCGGCGGGCCGGCGCCCGCGTCGCGGCCGGCGCGATCGGACTGCCCATCGCCGCCCTGCTCCCGGCCCTGCTCGTCGACCGCGACGCGCTCACCGAGAACGTCCTGCGCTTCCCGCTCGGACACGGCCTGGTCACCAGCCCGGCGCAGTCCCCGTTCCCCGGTCAACTGATCGCCGCCACGATGCCCGGCGGCCGGCTGATCGCCGCCGCCCTGCTGGTCGCGGCTGGTGCGGCCATCGCCGTCCGACTCGCGCGCCGCCCGCCCGGCACCGCCGCCACCACCGCGCTGATCTGCGGGTACGGACTCCTCGCCGCGATCGCGCTGATGCCCTCCACCCGCTTCGGGTACCTGCTGTACCCGCTGGCCCTGCTCACCTGGGCACCCGCCCTGCACCGCCCCGACGCCACACCGACCACTCCGACGCCCGACCCCCTGCCCGGTCGGGCCACATCGGTCTAACCGGCAGGCGGAACACCGCCGCACGGCGTACACCTGAAGACATGACCACCTACCGCGACCGCGCCGAGGCGGGCCGGGTGCTCGCCGAGCGGCTCACCGCCCTCGTCGGCGAACCGGACGCCGTCGTCCTCGGCCTCGTCCGCGGCGGCGTACCGGTGGCCCGGGTCGTCGCCGAACGGCTCGGCGCCCCACTCGACGTGCTTGTCGTCCGCAAGCTCGGCATGCCCTGGGCCCGCGAGGTGGCCTTCGGCGCGCTCGGCCCGGGCGGGGTGCAGGTGCTCAACGACGCGATCGCCAGCCGCCTCAGCAGCGACGACATCGCCGAGGTCAGCCACCGCGAACAGGCCGAGTTGGAGCGGCGCGAGCGGCTCTACCGGGGCGGTCGCCCACCGTTGGACCTCACCGGGCGCGTCGCCGTGATCGTCGACGACGGTCTGGCCACCGGCGCCACCGCCCGCGCCGCCGTCGAGGTCGTCCGCCGGCTCGGCGCCCGCCGCGTGGTGGTGGCCGTGCCGGTCGGCGCGCAGGAGGCGTACGAGCTGCTGGCAGCCGAGGCCGACCAGGTCGTCTGCGCCCAGCGGCCGCCGGATTTCGGCGCGGTGAGCGTCTACTACGACGACTTCCACGAGGTCTCCGACGACGAGGTCGTCGACGCGCTCACAGCAACCGCTTAGCTCGACCAGGTACCGTCGGGTGATGAATAGCCTCACCTGTCCCAAGTGTCACGGCGAAATGCGTCAATACGAGCGCAGCGGCGTCGTCATCGACCAGTGCGGGGAGTGCCGGGGCATCTTCCTCGACCGCGGCGAGTTGGAGAAGCTGTTCGAGGCAGAGGCCAACTGGAGCCGCCAGCAGGCCGGCGGCCCGCCGCAGCCCGCCCAGCAGCCGGGTGGCTACCCACCGCCGCACCAGCCCGGCTACGGCGCGGTCCCCCCGCCGCCGCCCCCGCCGCCCGTCCACGGCTACCCGCCGGCGCCTGCCTACGGCCACCAGCAGCAGCACCAGGGCTACCACGGCCACTACCGGCAGAAGAAGCGCAAGGGCTTCCTCGACGAGATGTTCGGCTGAGCCCGACGGCAGAGTGGTCCCAGGCGACATGCCTCTGAGTCACGGGACTCAGAGGCATGTCACTCGTGGCGGGTCGCACGTCTCGTTGG
Source organism: Micromonospora lupini str. Lupac 08 (assembly GCF_000297395.2). Taxonomy (GTDB): domain Bacteria; phylum Actinomycetota; class Actinomycetes; order Mycobacteriales; family Micromonosporaceae; genus Micromonospora; species Micromonospora lupini. Next base: position 175,695 of record NZ_HF570107.1, read on the forward strand.
CGGCCGGGGTGCGTCATGCGAGGCTGCATCACATGACCGAGATCCAGCAGGATCAGGCTCTCGCCGAGGCGTACGACGGCATCACCGCCGTGGTCGACGACCTGGACGACGCGCACCTGCAACGAGCCACCCGCTGCCGGGGCTGGCTCGTCGCGGACCTGCTGCTGCACGTGCTCGGCGACGCCCAACGGGCGCTTGTGGCCCTGGCCAGCCCCGTCGACGGCCCCGCTGATGTGGACGACGTGTCCTACTGGCGCGGCTTCCCGGGCGGCGATGACGGGGCCGTGAGGCACGCCTGGTGGGTTCGCCGGTCGGCGTCCGCCTTCGACCGGCCGACAGGCATCGCCCGAGTCTGGAAAGAGACCGCCCCGGCGGCGGTCCGTGCCGCCGCGGCGGCAGACCCCGAGGGGTACGTCACCACGCAGGGGCACGTGCTCCGCGTACCGGATCTCCTGGCCACCCTGACCACCGAGGCCGTGGTGCACCACCTGGACCTGACGCCCGAGCTGCCGGACGCGCCGCCGCCCGGCCCACTGGCGGTACGGGTCGCGGTTTCCACTATGGACGGCCTGCTGAGCGACGACGCGGTCCGCCCCGCCGGATGGGACGACACCGAATTCCTCCTGAAGGCCACCGGCAGGATCCCGCTCAGCGACCGGGACCGATTGGAGCTGGGCGAGGCGGCGGGCTGGTTCCCCCTGCTGGGGTGACCCGATCCAGTACGCCTCAGCCGATGGCCATGTCGACGAAGCGGGACAGGTGCAACTGGGCCGCGACCGTCACCGTGTCCGTCGGCCCATTCCGGTGCTTGGCGACAATGAAGTCCGCCTCGCCCGCCCGTGGCGACTCCTTGTCGTAGTAGTCGTCGCGGTGCAGCAGGATGACCACGTCGGCGTCTTGCTCGATCGAGTTGTGGGTGGCGATGCCGTTGGCAATGAAGTTGTGCTTCTCAAGCACGGTCGCGTCGAACACCTCCTGCTCACCGATCGGCTCGATAGACACGATCGAGTCCCAGAAGATGTCGTTGGTCGCGTGCAGGTCCAGGTCGGCAGCGTCGAGAACGCGGGCGATCGCCGCAAGTCGGGAGCGGCTGGGCGCACGCTTCCAGAGGATGCTGCCGCAGAACTGGGTACCGATTGCCTTCGCAAACTCGCGATGGGTCATCCCTTGCTCAACCAGGATCTCCTTGACCCTGGCCCACACCTCGCGCGGCACTGTGTCGACGTTCGTGTTGCTCTCCGTCGACTCCAACGAGGCAAGGAGAGCGGCACAACCCTCCGACCGCTGCCCGTGGACGCCGATCTCACGCAAGAACCTCAACTGGTCGTCGCGGCCGGAGACGTCGAGTGTGTACTGCGGACGATGACCCACCACCGGTACGACCTTCAGCCGGGCCGTGATGCCATACCTCAGGAGCAGTCGAGAGATGTCCTCAAGCAGTCGTCGGCTCGTGGACGCGAAGTAGACGCGTCCGCCGCGACCTGACTTGTTGACAGTCACCGACCCGTCCGTCGACCACAGGTGGCGCAGGAATGTGGTGACCTGCTCCTTCGGCAGGCTGAAGAGAGCCTGGGGGAGGAATTTCTCGTGTGATCTGAGGCCGAAGAGCCCCAAGCTGTCCAGCCACTCCGCGATCGGGTTACGCCGACCACGCGCCAGTCGGTACGGAGCGGGCAGGCGGAGCGTGGTCACTCTCGCCGCCGGATAGTCGTCACGCACGGCGCTGATCCCGAAATGCTTCGCCGCGTCCGTCACCGCCTGGAGGTTCAGCTCATCGCAACTGGCGTATCGGATCGGCTGACGCCGCACGAAGGAACCATCGCCGAGGAGATGCGCCAACATGACGACCTCGGCGTCGGCCCACGGCCGGACGGCCATTGGGGGCGGCAGGTGTCGCGGCGTGGCGATGCGATCTCCTGGTGAGAGTTCACCCAGGGGCACCCATCCGGTGAACGCGAGGAACGGGTGGTTGGCTGTGGCGTCGATTTGCTTGCCCGAAGCGAGGGTCAGACGAAAGACCTCGCGGGTGCCACTAGGAAAGACGTGAGTCATGGTGCGTGGGGTGTAGCGAAGGCCCTCATCCAGTGCCCAGACCGGGATGCCCTTCGCGCTGTTGGCTAGCAGTTCACCGAGCGTGACCTCACTATTGTCATCTGCTCGTATCAGTCGGGTGTCAGCCGTAAGGCACCCGGACTCACGCAGGTCGGACAGCTGTGGACGCTTGTCGGTGCGCTGCTCGGGACCACGGTTCAGCTGACTGACCGCGATGACCGGGCACTCGACCTCCTTGGCGAGCAGCTTCAGACCACGGGAGAGGTCCGCGACCTCCTGCTGCCGGCTCTCGGTGCGCTTGGGCGAGGTCATCAGCTGGAGATAGTCGACCACGATCATCTTGAGGTCGTGCCGCTGCTTGAGCCGGCGGGCCTTCGCCCGGATCTCCATCAGGTTCATGCTCGGGGTGTCGTCGACGAAGAGCGGCGCCTCGCTGATCTCACCCATGCACCGGGCCAGCTTGGTCCAGTCGTCGTCGGAGAGCTGCCCGCTGCGCAGCACGTGCAGCGGCACCCGCGCCTCGGCCGAGAGCAGTCGCATGACGATCTCGACCTTGCTCATTTCCAGCGAGAAGATGGCGGCAGCCTGATTGGCACGGATCGCGGCGTTCCGGGCGAAGTCCATACTCGCCGTGCTGTTGTGGGTTGGGATCATCGCCCGACTGGCCAGATAGAGATGCTCGGAGTTGTCCACCGTGACGCAGCGGACCGGCACGCTCGGCACCGGGCGCACGTCGACGATGAAGCGCGAGGTCGTCCGGACGTCGGAGGCGGTGCGGCGGCGTTCCGCGTGCGCGACCCGCTTTCGTTCGAGTCGGAAGATGACGTCCGGCGTGGAGAAGTTCACGGTGTACGCGATGGACGACTCGGGGGTGCGTCCGGGTACCGACTTCGCGTTCACCGTGCAGCGATAGCCGAGGCTGACGACGAGTTCGCGAACGTCGTCCGCCAGTCGCTTCGAGGTCGACGTGTACTGCAGGTTTCCCATGGGGGCGACGGTGCCATCGGTGTCCATCAGCCCCGCCAGCAACGCCCGGCGCTGGACCTCCGAGGCGCGCAGGTAGGTGTCAGGGATGTGCTTGGCCGCCGCCACTCCGACCTGACGGAGCAACCCGACGAAGGAACCGTTCCGGTTGTGGCAGTCGGCACACCTCCTGGTTGCCCGGTTCTCGCGCAACGCCCTGGTACGGACGCCGCAGTCCACGCAGACGCCGTTCCCCGCTGCGACAGGCGTGGGCGGGAGCAGAATGGTGTAGACCATTGGCCCGCTGGGTCGAACGACGAAGCCGTCCGCCTCGACGTGGTTGATCATCTCTGGGTCTGCGGTGGTGAATCGGCTGGCACCCGTGTGGCCGTCGCCGAGCCACGCCCCCAACGTGTAGGGCGGGACCACCAGTTCCCGATCAGGAAGGCGCAGGGGAGCGCTGTTCCGTACGGCGTGGTTGAGCCGGCGGTCAGCGGTGTCCGTACGCAGGGTTGCTGCGATCTCAGCAGTGGTGACGACACCGTCGTGGTCGACCCGGCTAGCGGCGTTGACCTCCCGCTCCGCGCGTTCGAGCAGCGCGCTCAGAAGGGGGCCGGCCGGATACCCGGGGGCGCTCCAGTTCCGCGCCCTGCCGTTGCGGACGATGGGACGGCTGATCCGGCCGACCGACCCGACCTGACGGGCGACGGTGTGCAGGACATGTCGGAACTCCGGCCCGACCTGCTCGATGGTGTCGAAGAGCGTGATCGGCTGGTTTCGCGAGGCGCCGAATCTCTCGTGTGCCGCACGTACGTTCGCCAGCGACGACTCGGACCAGTGCCGCCTCTGCCGTGCCGGAGGCTGCCGTCGACTCGCGCGGCTTGTCGTCTGCCACAGGTGCTCCGCATCCGCCACGATGACCGTGCCGTCGGAGAATTCAACCTCGTAACAGGGTCGGTCGTACATCACGTCGAAGGCGTGGGTGACCCTGGTGGGAGTGCCGTCCGCCGCCAGTAGTTGGTCGCCCACCCGGACCTCGCCCATGGTGGTCCAGCCATCCGGCGTCGGCAGCGGAGTGTCCAGGGCCAGCGCCTTTCCCAAACCAGGCCTACCCGCCACGATGATCAGTTGCCCCGCGTGCAGGCCGTTGAGCAGCCGGTCCAGGTCGGTGAAGCCGGTCGGCACGCCGGTCATCATCCCGCCCTGCGCACCCACCGCCTCGATCTCGTCGAGCGTCGGCTGGAGCATGTCGGCCAGGATCGCGAAGTCCTCGCTGACCCGACGTTCGGTGACGTCGTAGACGGCCTGCTGGGCGAGGTCCACGACGTCGTCGACGTCGCGGCTGCCGCCGTTGGCGGTGCCGTACCCCAGTTGCACGATCTTGGTGCCGGCCTCGACCAGCCGCCGCAGGACGGCCCGCTCGCTGACGATCCGCGCGTAGTAGGCGGCGTTCGCGGCGGTGGGCACGCTGGCGATGAGGGTGTGCAGGTAGGGCGCGCCGCCGACGCGGACGAGGTCGCCGGAGTCGGCGAGGGCCGCCGCTACGGTGATCGAGTCGGCCGGCTCACCCCGGCCGTAGATGTCCAGGATGATGTCGAAGATGGTGGCGTGCACCGGCCGGTAGAAGTCGTTGGTCTTGAGGATCTCGACGACGTCGGCGATGGCGTCCTTGGAGAGCAGCATGCCGCCGAGGACGCACTGCTCGGCCGCGACGTCCTGGGGTGGGGTCTTGTCGAACTGGCCGTCCCGCTGCACGGGCGGCTGGCCGCCGCCGGGCCGTGACTCCGCCCGCCTGTCGTCGGTGACCGACACGGGTCCCCCCTCCACTGCGTCGGATCCGGTCCCAGCTCTACCGCCGGGGTACGACAGTTCTCCTCCGACCAGGCCGGTCGATCGGGGGCCATCGCGCCGGCGGTCGAGGGCCAACCATACGGACCCCGAGGTCAGCGACTCAACAAGCCCGGTGGACGAGCCTCGGGACAACCTGTGGACACCGGTGGGCGAGCATGTGCGCAGGGTGTGCACAGGCTGTGGACAACGGTTGGGGAATTCTCGACCACAGGCCTCTGAGCTGCTGAAACGCGGTCCCCAGCCTGTGGAGGAGAATATTTCGGTCGGTTCTGTGACACGATCTTCCCGTACTATCTCCAGCGAACGGCTACACCTGGACAGCGGATTACGCTTTCGGTTCAGAAGGGTCACACTCCGGCCGTGAGTTACCGGGACTGGGGACGCGGGGAGGGCAGCCCGCGCGAGCGCCCGCCGACCGCCTCGTGGGGTGAGCCCATGCTGCCCTCTCCGGTCGACCCGTACGACGAGGACGCGCGCTATCGCACCTCCAGTCGGCGGCGCGCGCTGGACCGTGGGCAGGACGAACCGGTCGACGCCTACCTGCCGCGGTGGGCGCTGGAGTCGGGGGTTCGGCACGCCGACGGCGGTGGGCGGCATGCCGCGCCCGACGAGGACGAGCCCGAGGTCGAGGTCGAGCGCCCGAGTTCCGGGGGCGGCTGGCGCAGCGCCGAGACGACGGGTCCCCGACGGCGTGCGATCGAGACGGGTCGGCGCGAGCAGCCGGCGATCGGCGCGGGCCCCGATTCGGACCACACCCGGGAGTGGACGCTCGACCGACCGCAGGAGCGGGGGTACGCGGGCCGTCGGCGTGCCGACGCGGCGGAGGAGCAGCCGGTCTCCGGCGCGGCCCCGGATCGTCGTCCCCGTCGTGCGCCCGCCGGCCGTCCGCAGGTGATCTGGTCCGGTGGGGACCTGGAGGCCGACTCGGCCGACGTGACGGCTCGTCCGGAGCCGAGCCGGCCGACGCGGCGCAGCCGACGGGCGGCGGAGGAGTCCTGGACGCGTCCGGCGGTGGATCCGTGGGAACGCGGGCCGGAGCGGGCCGTGGAGCCCGAGTCGTCGTACGCGCCTGCGGTGGATCCGTGGGACGCCTCGGGTGTGCACACGTGGCCGCCGGCCGGCCCGGACGGCACCGACCTGAGCGAGCAGTGGTCGCAGGCGGAGAGCGTCGGTGGCTGGGAGCGGTCGGATCGCACCGGCCAGTGGGAACGCTCGGCTGTCGAGGACGACCAGTGGGACCGGACGCTCCCACCCCGTTCCGACCGGTTCACGGCGGCAGAGGGGTGGCCGAGCCGGGACAACGGTTTCTGGCCCGGTACGCGGTTGTCCGGTGACGATCCGCGCTGGATGGATACGACGACGTCGGCGCCCCGGTCGCCGGTGGTGGGTTACACGGCTCCGCGACCGCGCAGTGCTCCCGTACCCCCGGATGGCGCGCGGCGTCGGGCGGACCGGTCTTCGGTCGGCGCGGCGTCGGTCCGGCGGCGGGTCGAGTCGGTGGCCACGGGCGGTTGGGCGCGTCGTCTGGAGGACGACCTGCTCGACCCGGATCCCGGTGGGTCCGTCCGGCCTCTGCTCTACACCACCGCCTGTTATCTGGTGCCGGCGGTGCTGATCTTCCTGTGGTTGCTGACGTTGGACGGGCAGGCGCCGGCCGGGTGTGTCACCGACATCAGCGGGGGTGGCTGCGACTCCGCCCGGTCGCGCGCGCTGGAGTCGCTGTTGGCCGGCTCGCCGCGTTTCGGGTTGGCGCTGGTGAGCAGTCTGGTGGTGGCGGCCCTGCTGCGGCGGGTCGGCACGACGTGGCGGTCGGCCACCATCGCGCTGGCCGCGGCGGTGGTCGGCGGTGGCCTCTCCACGGTGCTGATCAGCGTGGTGACCGGTCAGCCGATCGGCTGACGCGCCACGATCCCGCCAGGGTATGCGCGAGGGCCCGCACCGATCGCTCGGTGCGGGCCCTCGTCGTGGTGCAGCTGGTCGTCAGCCCTGAACGACGTTCAGGTTGAACGACGCGGTGACCTCGGGGTGCAGCTTGATCTTCACCGGGTAGGTGCCGGTCGACTTGATGTGACCGGGCACCTCCAGCCGGCGACGGTCGAGGACCGGACCGCCGGCGCCCTTGACGGCGTCGACGATCTCGGCCGAGGTGACCGAGCCGAAGAGCCGACCGCCGTCGCCGGCGCGGGCCTTCAGGTTGACCTTGAGACCCTCGAGCTGACCCTTGACCTCGTTCGCGTGGTCGAGGTCGCGGATCTCGCGGGCCGAACGGGCCCGCTTGATGACCGTGACCTGCTTTTCCGCGCCCTTGGTCCAGGCGATCGCGAAGCCCTGCGGCAGCAGGTAGTTACGGCCGAAGCCGTCCTTGACCTCGACGATGTCGCCCGGGGCACCGAGGCCGGACACTTCCTGAGTCAGGATGATCTTCATATCGGTGCCTCCTCTCAGCGGGCCGTTGCGGTATACGGCAGGAGCGCCATCTCGCGGGCGTTCTTGACCGCGCGGGCGATCTGCCGCTGCTGCTGCGAGGTCACACCGGTGACCCGCCGAGCGCGGATCTTGCCGCGGTCGGAGATGAACTTGCGCAGCAGCGCCGTGTCCTTGTAATCGATATAGGTGATCCCGTCCTTGTCGAGCGGGTTCACCTTCTTCTTAGGCTTGCGAAGTGCCGCAGCCTTGGCCATTGACCTTGCTCCTGGTTTGCGATCGCGGGCGCTCGGCGCCATTAGAACGGAGGCTCCTCGTCGAAGTTGCCGCCCGAACCGGCACGCGCGGGAGAGGGTGCGGCCGAAGCCCAGGGGTCGTCGAAGTTGCCTCCGCCGCCACCCTGGCCACCACCACCACCGCCGCCACCACCGAAGCCGCCGCCACCGCCACCGGAGCGGGACATCTTCTGCACCTTCGCCGTGGCGTAGCGCAGCGACGGGCCGATCTCGTCGACCTCAAGCTCGATGACGGTGCGCTTCTCACCCTCGCGGGTCTCGTACGACCGCTGACGCAGCCGACCCGAGACGATCACGCGGGCGCCCCGCTGCAGCGACTCGGCGACGTGCTCCGCCGCCTGACGCCACACGGTGCAAGCCAGGAAGAGCGGCTCGCCGTCCTTCCACTCATTGGTGGTCTTGTCCATGAAACGGGGCGTCGAAGCGACCCGGAACTTGGCGACCGCCGCACCGGACGGGGTGAACCGCAACTCGGGGTCATCGGTCAGGTTGCCGATGACCGTGATGGTGGTGTCTCCTGCCATGACCATCTCCTCGCGCACTCAGCGTCTCGCCGTACAGGCTCTCAGAGCCGTACGACAGAGTCGCGGAGGCTGATCCGGGCGAACCGGGTTGAATGCCGGACTGAATGCTTAGCGCATCTCCGGCCGGATGACCTTGGTGCGCAGCACCGACTCGTTCAGCCGGAGCTGACGGTCCAGCTCGGCCACGGCAGCAGGCGTAGCCTGCAGGTCGACGACGGCGTAGATGCCCTCGGCCTTTTTGTTGATCTCGAACGCGAGGCGCCTGCGGCCCCACACGTCCGTCTTCTCAACCGAGCCACCCGCGGTCCGGATCACGTTCAGGTACGTGTCGAGCGACGGGGCGACGGTGCGTTCCTCGAGGCTGGGGTCGAGGATCACCATGATCTCGTAATGACGCAAGACGTGCTCACCTCCTGTGGGCTAAGCGGCCACGGTCCTTCCGTGGCAGGAGGTCGTGCGTCGCTGCCCGCACGTGCCGGGGGAACCCGGCCGGACGCGGACAACCTGACCAGGATACCCGGTCCGGACGATCATGCCCGGGGTGGTCGGGTCGGTGCTCCGCGCACACCGACGGGGGCCCGCCACCCGACCGTCACTGGTCGGTGGCGAGCCCCCGTCAACGAGGCCGCGGGGCGTCCCGTCCGCATTCCTTGGGTGGGACCTGGGGAGGAACGACCACACCGATGAGGTTGGACCGAAGACGCCCCGCGGAGCTTTATCGTGTTGTTATCTGACGGTACAACGGCTCTCGTGCCTTGTTGGGGCAAAAGGCGGAATTCTCCAAGATTCTGCAGCGGCGGCAGATCTGGTACGTCGAGGGGTCGCCCCCGCGGCGCCGGGCCGCGCCGCAGGGGTGACCTCGCTGTCGGGCCGACGAGCGCCGAGTGCCATGCGCGGCGTACCCGCCACGCGCAGCCCCGGGCCCTGCTCGCCGGGTTCCACCCCATCAACGATCGTCGAGCAGTCGGGGTGACGCGACGAGTGACGACACCGCGCCGGCCGTCACCGCAGCCGTCGGGGTCGCGACGTAGGCTCGCTGCCATGCGTATCGGAGCCCACGTCGACTCGACCGACCCGCTGGCGGAGGCGGCCGCCCGGTCCGCCGACACCGTGCAGTTCTTCCTCTCCGACCCGCAGGGATGGAAGGCCCCCAAGCTGCGGGAGGACGCCGAGCGGCTGCGCGCCGCCGAGGTCGACCTCTACGTGCACGCGCCGTACGTCATCAACGTGGCGACCCTCAACAACCGCATCCGGATCCCCAGCCGAAAGCTGCTGCTGGGCCACGCCACCGCGGCGGCCGCGATCGGCGCCCGGGGCCTGATCGTCCACGGCGGGCACGTCAACGCCGGGGACGACCTGGCGGTCGGCTTCGACAACTGGCGCAAGACATTCGCGTACGCGGCCGACTCCGGCGGCTTCGGCGTCCCGGTTCTCATCGAGAACACCGCCGGCGGCGACAACGCCTGCGCCCGCCGGCTGGACGCGCTGGCCCGGCTCTGGGACGCCATCGGCGACCACGAGGTCGGCTTCTGCCTCGACACGTGCCACGCGTACGCCGGCGGCGAGGAGTTGCTCGGCCTGGTCGACCGGGTCAAGGCGATCACCGGTCGGATCGATCTGGTGCACGCCAACAACTCCAAGGGCGCGTTCAACTCCGGTCAGGACCGGCACGACAACCTGGACGGCGGGACGATCGACCCGGAGCTGGTGGTGGCCGTGATCCGGGCCGCCGGGGCTCCAGTGGTCGTCGAGACCCCGGGCGGCGTGGCCGGCCAGGCGGCCGACATCGACTTCCTCCGCCAGCAGCTCGGGACGGAGCGCTCGGCCGCATGACCACCGGACAGCCCGGGAACGCCCGGCCCACGCCGACCGACGACGCCCCGAGCCGTCCGGCACCGACGCGCGCCGGGGACCCTCCGGCCCCGCCAGCTCCCGCCGCCGCCTCGACGTCCGCCGACACGACAGTCACCGCCTCGTCGTCCGCCGACGCGACCGTCGATACCGGCGCGGACAGCCCGTCCCGCGCCGCTGCCACGACGGCCGGCAGCGCCGAGACTCCCACCGCCACGAACGGCCGCCCGAAGCTCGACGTCACCAAGGACGACATCGCCACGGCCGGCGACACGAAGAGCGCCACGAAGGGCGACGGCACGAAGGGCGACGGCACGAAGGGCAACACGAAGGCCGGCGACACGAAAGCCAACGACGCGAAGAACGCCACGAAGGCCGGCGACACGAAAGACGGCACGAAAGCCAGCGGCGCGAAAGTCGCCGCAAAGGACGCCGCGCAGGGTGGCGCGGTCAAGGACGCCGACGAGGCCAAGGGTACGAAGGCGGATGACGCCGACGGCGACACGAAGCCGGTCGAGGCCGATCGCTGGGAGGCGTTCGCCTCGGCGCCGGAGCCGCGGCCCAGCCGACTCGGCCGAGCCGCGCGCGCCGTCGGCCGGCTCCTGGTCCACGAGTGGACCCTGGCCACCCTCGGAGCGCTGGCGTTGGCCGTGCTGATGACCTGGCCGACGCTGCGCTACCCGCGCTACACACTTCCGCAGGACCACTGGGACCCGAGCCTGCAAGCCTGGCAGATGGCGTGGTCCGGGCACATCCTGCTGGCGGACCCGGCGCGACTGTGGCAGTCCAACACGTTCTTCCCGGAGCTGTGGAGCTTCGCGTTCTCCGACACACTGCTCGGCTACGCCCCGGCCGGGATGCTCGGCAGCGGCCCCGAGGACGCGGTGCTGCGCTACAACATCATGTTCGTGCTGGCGCACGCGCTCGCCACGCTCGGGGCGTACGCGCTGGCCCGGCAGCTTGGCGCCGGCCGGATCGGCGCCGCGGTGGCCGGGGTGGGCTACACCTACGCGCCGTGGCTGTTGGCCCAGGCCGGGCACCTGCACGTGCTCTCCAACGGTGGCATCCCGCTGGCCCTCGCGATGCTCGCGCGGGGGCACGGCTGGTCGCTGCGGCACGGCTACCGGCCGGAGCGGCGACACGACGCCTGGGTGTACGCCGGCTGGCTGGTGGCGGCCTGGCAGATCAGCCTCGGCTTCGGCATCGGCCTGCCGTTCGCGTACTTCCTGGCCGGCGGGGTGCTCGTCGTCGCGGTGCTGTTCGGGGTTCGCCGGCTGAGGTCCGGCCGGGCGCTGCCGTTCGGCCGCCGACTCCTCGTGGCCGACCTGGTCGGTGGGGTGTTCTTCGCCGGGGTGGGCCTGCTGATGGCGCTCCCGTACTTCCAGGTGACCGAGCTGCACCCGTACGCCGAGCGGACGATCCGCGACATCAGCATCTTCTCGCCGCCGGCGTCCGGCTTCGTGACCGCGCCCGCCGAATCGCGGATCTGGGGCGGGTTGCACGAAGGCGCCCGTGCGGCGCTGCCGTGGCATCCGGAGATGACGCTGCTGCCGGGCTTCGTGCTCTACGCGCTGGCCATCGGTGGGTTGTTCTTCTCGGTCTGGCGGCTACGGCACCGGTTGCTGCTGCTCGTCGGGGTGCTGGTGACGATGGCCTTCGCGATGGGCACCCGCTTCTTCGACGGCACGTTCACCTACGTGCCGCTGTTCGAGCACGCGCCGGGCTGGAACGCGCTGCGTACCCCGGGCCGGTTGATGCTCTGGACGACGTTGCTTCTCGCGTTGCTCGCGGCGGGCGCGATCACCGCTCTCACCGACCGGGTCCGTGAGCTGGCCGCGCAGAGGATCCCGTCCTGGCCGGGGCCGTGGCTGCGGATGGCCACCCTGTTGCCGCTGCTGCTGGTCACACTCGAGGGCCTGAACGCCACCCCGCATCCGGTGGTGCCGGCCCAACCGGCGGCGATGCGGTCGGCGGAGGGGCCGCTCCTGGTGCTGCCCAGCGACCAGAGCACCGACCAGCACGTGATGCTCTGGTCGACAAGCGGGTTCCCGGATGTGGTGAACGGCGGCAGCGGCTTCACGCCTCGGCAGCTCGACGACGTCCGACGGGTCAGCCAGTCGTTCCCCGACCAGACGAGCGTCGACTACCTGCGGACGCTCGGCGTCCGCACGGTGGTGCTGCTCCGCGGCCAGGTGCCCGGCACACCGTGGGAGATCACCATCAACGCACCGGTCGAGTCCCTCGGCATCACGCGTCAGGACGTCGGCGACGCCGTCGTCTACCGGCTCTGACGCCCTCGCTCTCGCTCACGTCGTGGTGATCGCGGGCTCGGGTTCGGGCTCGCTTGTCGACTCCCGGCGACGCCAGCGATCCAACCAGGGTGCGTCCGGTGCGCCGTCGAGCACGCCGCCGTCCGGGTCGTCGGCGTAGGTGGCCCGTACCGCGTCCTGCTCGGGGTGCAGGATCTCCCGGATGACCAGCACGCACAGGGTCACCACGGTCGCCAGCCGCAGCGTCGCGGCCAGCACGAACACACCCTCCGGGAAGACCGGGCGGCTGGTCGCCGCGCCGAGCAACTCACCGTAGAAGGCGACGAAGTAGCAGACCTCGGCGAGCTGCCAGGCCAGGAAGGCGCCCCACTTCGGGCGGGCCAGCACCACCAGCGGCAGCATCCAGAGCACGAACTGCTGGGACCAGACCTTGCTGAAGATGAGGAACGCGGCGACCACCAGGAAGGCGAGCTGGGCGAGCCGAGGCCGGCGCGGCGCCCGCAGCGCCAGCACGGCCACGCCGAGGCAGGCCAGCCCGAACAGGGCGTACGAGAGAGTGTTGAGGGCCGGGATGTTGGCGTTCAACCATTCGAACGGGCCCTGCTGGCCGGGGTCGTTGCCGACCTTGCCGTCGAGGTAGCGACCGATGTACCAGAGCGTTCCCCAGTCGATCGGCCGGGTGGTGTTCAACTCGAAGAACCGGCCCCAGTTGTCCGGATTGGCGCGGTAAGCCGGCAGGTTCACCAGGACCACGGCCGCCACCGCCGTCCCGAGGGCGGTGAGCGCGGCGCGGAGGCGGTTGGCCCGCAGCGCCAGGATGAGGATCGGCCCCAGCACGAACAGCGGCCAGAGTTTCGCCGCGCCGGCCAGGCCGAGCAGCACGCCGGCCACGGCGGGTCGTCGCCGGGCCCAGGCGAACAGACCGAACGCCGCCAACCCGATGGCGAGCAGGTCCCAGTTGACGGTCGCGGTGAGCAGCAGCGCCGGGGCGATTGCGAACAACGCGGCGTCCCAGGGTCGTCGGCGGCGCAACGCCAGGATCACCGCCACGGTGGCCACGGCGAGCGCGCCGAGCACGATCGCGTTGAGGTTGTAGAACCATTGGCCCTGGTTGATGCTCGGGTCGCCGTCGCCGATCGCGTGCACCGGCAGACCCAGCGCCCCCATGAAATAGCCGGTCAGCACCGGGTATTCCACCGGGTGGTCCCGGTAGGGCACCTTGCCCTCGTTGAGACCCTCGGCGTAGTAGAGGGCGAGCACGTCGGTGTAGCAGAAACGCGTGTACTGGACGTTCTTCTGCCATGCGCCGTCCTGGCACGGGGATTTCTGCACCCAGTGCAGCGCGAGCGTGAGGCAGACCAGCGCCAGGACGATCCGGACGGCGGTCCAGAATCGGCGCTCGTGGCCGGCCGGCCGGTCGAGTGCCGTCGCGTGGTCGCCCAACGGGCCGCCGATCGCACCGGAGAGGCCGCGGACGAACCCGTCGGAGCGGGACGGGTGGTCGGTGGTGCCGGCGTCGTCGATGCCGGGCGTCGACTGGGTGCTCATGAAAAGGCATCCTGCCGTACGACCGGGGTTCGCGTCCTGTCCCGACGCGGAGATCGGGGGTACGGAAACGCCGCCGCCGACCGGACGGGTCGTCCAGCCGGCGGCGGCGTCATGCGCGGGAGTGGGTCAGTCCCGAGTGGTCGGTGGCAGGTCGGGCAGCAGCTAACCGCCGTTTCCACCGTTTCCGGGGCCGCCGGGACCGCCCGGGCCGCCGGGACCGTTGCCGCCGGGGTTGCCGTCGTTACGCGGGCAGAACGGGTTGGTCAGCGGGTCACAGGGCTGCCCGCCCGGTCCACCCGGTCCACCCGGCTGACCGCCGGGCGGCGGCGGGGGCGGGGGCGCCGCCTCACCGTTACCGGCGGCCGGGTCGCCCATGTTCGCCGCGGGCGGGAAGTCGCGCTTCTCCTTGCCCTTCAGCGCCTCGTTCATGAACCGTTCCCAGATGTCACCGGGGAGGTTGCCACCACTGACCTTGCGGTTGTCCTTGAGGATGAGTGGCTTCCGGGCGTTCACGTTGCCCACCCAGACCGCGGTGGCCAGTTGTGGCGTGTAGCCGATCATCCAGGCGTCACCGTTGTCGGAGCTGTCGCCCTTGAGTTCCCAGGTACCGGTCTTGGAGGCCGCCTTACGGCCGTCGTCGAGTGTGTGGTGGACCGCTGCCGGATAGTCCTCCAGCACCGACGTCACGTCGGCGACCACGTCCTTGTCGATCCGCCGCTTCGAGTCGAGCTTCTCGCTGGAGACCTTGTCCCACTTGCCGGTGTTCGGGTTCTGCTTCTCCACGGAGTAGAGGAAGTGCGCCTTGTTGTAGACGCCCCCGTTGGCGAAGGTGGCCACGCCGTTGGCGTGGTCCAGCACAGTGATCGGGTACTGGCCGTAGCCGACCACGTTGAAGAACGGATCCGGCGTGATGTCCTTCGGGTCCGCCTTGGTCAGGTCGTACGCCTTCGCCGGGTTGGTGTCGGTGCGCCACATGGTGGTGACACCGGCCTGCTTGGCCATGTCCACGACCTTGTCCGCGCCGATCTCCTGGGTGACGTAGTAGAACGGCACGTTCAGCGACTTGAGCGTGGACACGCGAAGCGTGCAGGAGTTGTGGCAGGTTGGGTCGTCCGTACCGGCGTTGCTGACCTTGAACTTGGTGCCCTCGGGGGTGAACGCCTTGCCCTTCCACCGGGACTCGAGCGCCTTCTGGGCCTTGAGCGCGGCGGCCAGGGTGTAGATCTTGAAGCTTGAGCCGGGTGAGTGGCCACCGCTGATCGCGCCGGTGGAGTCGGTGTTCTTGCCGGCGTAGTCGGTGCCGGTGCCGTTGTCACCCCCGTAGTAGGCGACCACCCGGCCGTTCAAGGGATCGATCGAGACCACCGCGGCCATGAGGTTCTTCGGCTGGTCGGCCAACTCGGAGCCCTTGGTCTTGCGCTGGGCCGTCGCGACCGCCGCCGCCTGCATCTTGGTGTCGATGGTGGTGCGGATCCGGTAACCGCCGGCCATCAGCGCCTGGGAGCACAGGGGCTTGGCGTCCGTCACCTGCTCGTCCTTGTCAACGCAGATGCCCTTGTCGCGCATCTCCTCGCGGACGTAGTTGATGACGTTGCCGTACGGCGTGTCGACGCCGTAGTCGAGCCCGACGCCGCCCTTCTTCGGGCTCTTGAGGGTCTTCGTCGGGTACTCGGTGGGCCGGTCGGCCGCGCCCAGCCAGCCCTCCTTGACCATGCCGTCGATGACGTAGTTCCAGCGGTCCTGTGCGGCGGTCGGGTTGATCGCCGGGTCGAACCCCTGGTGTGTCGCGCTGGGCTCCGGCTGCTTGATCAGGGCGGCGAGCACCGCGCCCTCGGCAGGGGTCAGCTTCGTCACCGACTTGCCGAAGTAGGTCTGCGCCGCTGCCTCGATGCCGTAGGCGCCCCGGCCGAAGTAGATCACGTTGAGGTAGTGCTGCATGATCTGCGGCTTGGTGTACTCGTCGTTCAGCTTGGAGGCGAAGATCGCCTCCTTCACCTTGCGCCCGTACGTGTCTTCCTTGAGGTTCTCGATCGCGTTGCGGGCGTACTGCTGGGTGATCGTCGAGGCGCCCTGCTTGTCACCACCGGAGACGTTGTTCCACGCGGCCCGGACGATGCCCTTGTAGTCCACACCGGAGTGTCGGTAGAAGTTGCGGTCCTCGGCTGCCGCAACCGCGTGCTGCACGTGCTCCGGGATCTGGTCGATGGTGACAAGCGTGCGGTTCTGCGAGCCGACCTTGGCGATGATCGTCTTGTTGTCGAACGCGTACAGGGTGGTCGCCTGCGGCGGCGTGATCTCGTCCGGCATGACGACGTTCGTCGAGTAGTAGGTGAACCCGACCACGCCGGCACCGGCGAGCATGATGAAGATGGCGAACCCGGCGATCACCAGGTTCATTCGCTTGCGCTTCTTGGCCCGGGCCGCCCCGGCCGGGTCACCCGCGCCGCGGCCACCTCGGCCACCTCGGCCCGGCCCGTTCGGCCCACCGGGTCCTCCGGGGCCGCCCGGCCCGCCGGAGACCGGGGAGACGCTCGCCCGGGCGACCGCGGCGCGGCCGCCCACCGACGCCGAGCCGACACTGGCCCGGCCCGCCGAGGCGGCGCCGACGGCAGCGGCGCCGACACGT
>NZ_HF570107.1:192199-241394 GCF_000297395.2 Micromonospora lupini str. Lupac 08
GACACCGGGACG
Source organism: Micromonospora lupini str. Lupac 08 (assembly GCF_000297395.2). Classification (GTDB taxonomy): domain Bacteria; phylum Actinomycetota; class Actinomycetes; order Mycobacteriales; family Micromonosporaceae; genus Micromonospora; species Micromonospora lupini. The sequence continues at coordinate 192,212 of NZ_HF570107.1, forward strand.
GAAGCCCGGCCCGCGCCGGCGCGTCCCGCTGCCGCGCCCGGTGCCGGCGACACGGGCACCGAGGCCCGGCCGCTCCGGCCCGGGGTGGCCGAACCCACCGACGCGGAACCGGCGGCGGCACCGCCACGAGGCGGCACGGACGCCGAACCACCCACCGACGCACGACCACCGGCGGCCGGCGGTGTCACCGAGGCCCGGCCGGGGGGCGCTGCGGGCTGCTCCGAGGCGGACCAGCCGCCTGCACGAGAGTCACCTCCGGGTCGGCGGTACGCGTCGTCCGCACCCGGTCCGGGGTCGCCGTTCGGGCCCGGGTACTGGGCCCGACCGCGCGCAGAACTGGGATCGCCGTACGAGTTCATTCCTCACACCCTGCCGGTCGCGGTGGGGCGCGACTGCGCCGCCACCGGGTTGCCGTGAGTTGCTTCACCCGGGACGTCGGCACGAGGGTGCCGGCTCGCCAAGGTCATTGCAGTATCAATCGGGCCAATCGGACCAACGAGTGGTCGGCCGTCCCGGGTCATGTGCACGGCCCCGGAGCCGGTCGAACCAACTGAGATCACCGTTGCGCCTCTCGCCTCCGCCGACCCGCGCCCTGGGCGCTCGCCGCGTCCTGCTCGCTGTCGCCAGCACCGTCACCGTCGCCCGTGAGACCGTCCCGGCCGAGCAGGTACTGCTCGACGAGATGGTTCCAGTCACAGCCGAGGCACACCTCCACCACGAAGACCTGGAACTCACGTAGCGTCATCGCCAGCACGGGCAGCTCGGTAAGTGTCCGGGCCTGTCCGGCGGACTGCTTGAGTTCGTCCCCGTAAATGTAGTGGACGAGAGTCAGATTCTCGCTGCGACAGATGGGGCAGCGGCGATCGGTCGGTTCGCCGTGGAACCTGGCAGCGTTCTTCAGGTACGGCGACGCGTCGCACACGTCGTACGTGCCGACCCGGCCGGCGAGGAGCTCACGCAGCACCGCTCGCTTCTGAAGCGAGTAGTCGACGACCTGGCGCTGCGTACGCATGCGGAGAAGGGTACGCGGTCCGGCTCGACGAGGCGACCACGGTCACGATCCGTGACGACAGCACCCCGGAACGGGGGTTTGCCCTGGCCCACGCGACCCGCTAACGTGCGATGTATCGGTCCGATACATCGCGGCGGTTACCGCTTCGCGCCGGAGGGTAAAGAGAGGGTGGCTCGTGCTCGAATTCGCCATCCTCGGCCTCCTGCAGGAGTCTCCGATGCACGGCTATGAGCTGCGCAAGGAGCTGACCGCCAAACTCGGCGCGATCCGGGCGGCGATCAGCTACGGCTCGCTCTACCCGACCCTGCGCAGGTTGCAGGCGGCGGGATGGATCACCGAAGCCGCCGAGACGCCCGCCACCGCCGAGGAGGTTCCCGCGCTGACCAGCCGACGAGGTCGGGTGGTCTACAAAATCACCGCGGACGGCAAGGAACGCTTCGCCCAGCTGATCGCACAGGCCGGGCCCGAGACCTACGACGACACGGGTTTCGGTGTGCACTTCGCGTTCTTCGCCCGGACCGACCAGGCGACCCGCCTCCGCATTCTGGAGGGTCGCCGCCGCAAGATCGAGGAACGTCGCGAAGGGCTTCGCGACGTGCTGGGCCGGGCGGCCGAGCGCCTCGACGCTTACACCCTGGAACTGCAGCGCCACGGCCTTGACGCCTGTGAGCGTGAGGTCCGCTGGCTGGAGGAGCTCATCGCCAACGAGCGCTCCGGCCGAGCCCCGACGGTCCCGCACGTGGGGACGGCCGGTGGCCGACGAGAAGACAACAGCCCGCCTCCACCTGGAGAGACCAGGAAAGAGCGGCCGTGACAGAAAAGAAGGAGGCAGACGCTATGGGCTCCGTCCGCGTCGCCATCGTCGGTGTGGGTAACTGCGCCTCGTCCCTGGTTCAGGGCGTCGAGTACTACCGGAACGCCAACCCGAACGACCGCGTCCCGGGTCTCATGCACGTCGCCTTCGGCGACTACCACGTCAACGCCGTGGAGTTCGTCGCGGCATTCGACGTGGACGCCAAGAAGGTGGGCATGGACCTCGCGGAGGCGATCGTCGCCAGCGAGAACAACACCATCAAGCTCTGCGACGTACCGCCGACCGGCGTGTCCGTGCAGCGCGGTCCGACCTTCGACGGTCTGGGCCAGTACTACCGCGAGATCGTCGAGGAGTCCGACGCCACCCCCGTGGACGTGGCGCAGGCGCTGCGTGACGCGCAGGTCGACGTCGTCGTCTGCTACCTCCCGGTCGGCTCCGAGCAGGCCGCCAAGTTCTACGCCCAGGCCGCGATCGACGCCGGTTGCGCGTTCGTCAACGCCCTGCCGGTCTTCATCGCCTCCGACCCGGAGTGGGCCCAGAAGTTCACCGACGCTGGCCTGCCGATCGTCGGTGACGACATCAAGAGCCAGGTCGGTGCCACGATCGTGCACCGCGCCCTCGCGAAGCTCTTCGAGGACCGCGGCGTCGAGCTGCTGCGCACGTACCAGCTCAACTTCGGCGGCAACATGGACTTCATGAACATGCTGGAGCGCAAGCGGCTGGTCTCGAAGAAGATCTCGAAGACCCAGTCGGTCACCTCGCAGATCCCGCACGAGATGAGCAAGAGCGACGTGCACATCGGCCCGTCGGACCACGTGCCGTGGCTGGACGACCGCAAGTGGGCGTACATCCGCCTGGAGGGCCGCTCGTTCGGCGACACCCCGCTCAACGCCGAGCTCAAGCTCGAGGTGTGGGACTCGCCGAACTCGGCCGGCGTCATCATCGACGCGGTCCGCGCCGCGAAGATCGCCCTGGACCGGAAGATCGGCGGACCGATCCTGTCGGCCTCGTCGTACTTCATGAAGTCCCCGCCGGTGCAGTACGCCGACCACGACGCCCACCAGGCCGTGGAGGAGTTCATCGCCGGCGAGGTCGAGCGCTGACTGGCTGAAACACCAGCAGCACCGGCGAGGGCCGGGTCCGCACGGACCCGGCCCTCGCCGTGCACCAGGTTCGCCACCGGGGTACGCGACAGATCAGTGATTCCCACCACCGTTTGCGGGACGGCAGACGATCAGAGCTGCGTCCGACAATTTGCGGCATGACACAGACACCGGGCACGGCAATGCACGTGCACAACCCGGAACGACCGCCTCGACCCCGGATCGTCGCCGTCTCCTGTCTGCTGCTGGCGCTGGCCGCCGTCGCGCAGTTGGCTCTGCTGCCGCTCACCTACTGGTATCAGGAGTTCTTCCATACGGCCGCCGCGTCCTTCGAACCCGAGGGCGGGGTGGCCTTCGCGGCCGTGGGCAGCACCGCCGAACTGGCGGCTGACCTGCTGACCGCGGTGCTGGCGATCGGACTCCTCGCGCTGAGCGTCGCCAACGCCGTCGGCGTGAACGGCGCCCGGATCGCCTCGTGGGTGGCGGCACCCCTTCTCGCGTGCTGCACGACCGTTGGGCTGATCCGGACACCGCGACCGCTCTCGTTCCTGTACTCCTCAGCGGACCTGGACCGGATCGCCGCCCTGGCCAAGGACCGCATGCCGGAGTGGTTGGAACCGCTGCTGCTCACCCTGGGCCTGGCCGTGCCGGTGGCGCTACTCGCCGCGCTGGCGCTGCTGGCCCTGCCGCCGGCCAACGACTTCTTCCGGCGACGGCAGCTGGTCGAGCCCGGCTACCCCGCTGCCACCGTGCCGATGGAATCCACGGATTGAAGCGATCGGCCGACCGGGCTCGCCATCCCGAAGAGGGTGACGCACTGGTCGGGACCGTTCAGGACCAGGCGTGTCGCAGGGCTACTCCCGCCTCCAGCTCCAGCAGCTTGACCTTGCGGGGCAGGCCCCCGCCGAACCCGACCAGCTTGCCGCCCGCGCCGACGATCCGGTGACACGGCACGAGCACCGGGATCGGGTTGCGGTTGCAGGCCACGCCCACCGCCCGTGCCGCGCCGGGATCGCCGACCAGGCGCGCCACCTCGCCGTACGTCAGGGTCTCGCCGTACGGAATGCGGGTCATCTCCCGCCAGACCGCCCGTTCGAACTCGGAGCCGCCCGGCGCCGACACGGGCACGGTGAACCCGGTCAGCTCACCGGCGAAGTACGCCCGCAGCTCGGCGACGGCACGCCGGGCGGCGGCGTCGGCGGGCTCGTCGGCCCCTGACTCCACCCTGCCGAAGTGCGCCGCACGGACCCCCTCCGCGTCAGTGCCGACGGAGAACTCTCCGATCGGCGAGTCGAGCACAGTCCACCTCATCCCGACATTGTCCCGCGCGGCGACCGGCTGCTCTACCGGCGGCCGTACGGGTCGGGCGACTTCGTGCTCGCCGACACGGCGGGTCGTGAGCTGGTCCGCCAGCCACTGCCCGAACAGTTGGTCCAGTTGGAGGTGAGCGTGGCGCCACGCCGAGCCGTTCGGCCGGTCGCCGCCTTTGCACGACGTCGATACCGTGCGGGTCGTGGCCACGGGGACGCTCATCTTTCTGATCATCGGTGGGGCGGGTGTCGGGGTGCTGGCGCTCGCCCTGCTCGGCAGCGAGCTGCTGCACTTCGGGCACGCCGACGTGGACGGACCCATCTCCACCGAGACGGTCGCGGGATTCGCCGGCGCGTTCGGGTTCGGCGGGGCGATCGTCAACGAGCTGCTCGGCGCGCGTACCCCCGCGCTGATCGCGGGCGCGGTGGCCGGCGGCCTGCTCGCGGCCGTGCCCACGGCCTGGTTGGCGTCGCGGCTCAGTCGGGCGGCGCGCAACATGCGCACGGACCCCACGCCCACCCGCGACGATCTGGTCGGCGCGCTCGGCCTGGTCGTGACCCCGGTGCCGGTGAACGGGTACGGCGAGGTGCGGGTACGCGTGGCCGGCCAGCCGGTCAAGCTCAACGCCCGCGCCGACCAGCCGATCCCGGTCGGCGCGCAGATCTTCGTCGTACAGGCGCTCAGCGAGACCAGCGTCCACGTCGAAACCTACTGATCACCTCCTCGCAGACGGGACTTCCCCTCCATGCCCCTGTTGATAGCTGTCGGCGGCGCGGTTCTCCTCGCGCTCGTCCTGGTGTTCTTCGTTCTCTCTCGGATCAAGGTGGCCGGGCCGAACGAGGCGTTCATCGTCACCGGCCGCAAGGGCCGCACCACGCAGACCGCCGACGGTGCCCGGTCGACCGACAACTCCGGGCAGAAGGTGGTGCTGGGCGCCTCGGTCTTCGTGCTTCCGGTGGTGCAGAAGCTCCAGTCGCTCGACCTTTCCAGCCGCCGGATCGACGTCGGCATCCGGGGCGCGGTCAGCAAGCAGGGCATCCGCGCCGACCTGCACGGCGTGGCGATCGTCAAGGTCGGCGGGACCGAGGACGCGATCCGGGCGGCGGCACAGCGGTTCCTGCACCAGCAGGCCGAGATCGACAACTTCACCCGGGAGGTGCTGGCCGGCGCGCTGCGCTCGATCGTCGGCCGGCTCACCGTCGAGGAGGTCATCCGGGACCGGGCGGCGTTCGCCAGCGCGGTCGCCGAGGAGGCCGAGCACTCGATGACCAACCAGGGGCTGGTGCTGGACACCTTCCAGCTCCAGGACATCCTCGCCGAGGGCTCGTACCTGCAGGATCTGGGCCGGCCCGAGGCGGCCCGGGTGCTCAAGGACGCGGCGATCGCCGAGGCGCGGGCCCGGCAGCAGGCCGAACAGGAGCGGCTGCTCGCCGAGGAGGCCATCGCCGAGGCGAACCGGAACCTGGCCCTCAAGCAGGCAGGCATCCAGGCCGAGATCGACGCGGCGAAGGCCAAGTCGGCCGCGGCCGGGCCGCTCGCCCAGGCGGAACGGGACCAGGCGATCCTCTCCGAGCAGCAGAAGGTGGCCGAGCGCAACGCCGAACTCAAGCAGCGTCAGCTGGACACCGAGGTGCGCAAGCCGGCCGACGCCGCCCGGTACAAGGTGGAGCAGGAGGCCGAGGCGGCCCGCAACGCGGCGGTGCTGAACGCCGACGCGCGGCGGCAGGCCACCATCGCCGCCGCGCAGGCCGAAGCCGAGCAGGCGCGGCTCACCGGTGAGGGCGAGCGGGCCCGGCGGGCGGCGCTGGCCGAGGCGAACGCGATCGAGGGCGCCAAGGAGGGCGAGGCCGAGCAGCGGCGGCGCTCCGCGATCGCCGAGGCGGTCGAGCGCGAGGGTACGGCCGAGGCGGCGGCGATCCTGGCGAAGGGCGAGGCCGAGGCCGACGCGATGGCCCGCAAGGCCGAGGCGTTCGCGGCGTACGGAGAGGCAGCGGTGCTGGACCTGCTGGTCAAGGTGCTGCCGCAGGTGGTCGAGGCGGCGAGCGCTCCGATCGGGGCGATCGACAAGATGACTGTCATCTCGACCGATGGCGCGTCGTCGCTGACGAAGTCGGTGGCCGGCAACGTCGCCCAGGGGCTTCAGCTCGGCAGCGACCTGACCGGCATCGACCTGGCCGGCCTGCTGGCGAAGCTGGGTTCGGCGTCCACTCCCGGCAACGGCACGTCGACCGGCAAGGGCGCGGTCTCCGTGGACGGGACGGCCGTCGAGACGCGCTGACGCGGTACGCCGACGGGCGTCACTCCCTGCTCGGGGGTGGCGCCCGTCCGCGTGGTGATCCACTCGGCTTCCTGGAAATCGGGCCGTCCGCAGTGCCCGGACACCGCGACTTCACGAAAACCGAGTCGATCTTCGCGCGGCTCGCAGCGCCTGGCTAGCAGCGCGCGGCTCGTACCGCTAGGTGATCATGCCCTCGGCGCGGGCCCAGCGCAGCAGCTCGGCCTCGGCGGCGTCGCGGTCCAGCGGGCCGTGCTCCAGGCGCTGCTCCTTGAGGTGTTTCCAGGCCCGCCCCACCACCGGCCCCGGCGGTACGCCGAGCAGCTCCATGATCGCGTTGCCGTCCAGGTCGGGGCGGACCCGGGCCAGGTCCTCCTCGGCGGCGATCCGGGCGATCCGATCCTCCAGCGCGTCGTAGTCGGCGGCGAGCTGGGCGGCCTTGCGGCGGTTGCGGGTGGTGCAGTCCGAGCGGGTCAGCTTGTGCAGCCGGGGCAGCAGGTCACCGGCGTCGGCGACGTAGCGGCGCACCGCCGAGTCGGTCCACTCGCCTCGCCCGTACCCGTAGAAGCGCAGGTGCAGCGCGACCAGCGCGGTCACCTTCGCGGTGATCTCCTTGGGGTAGCGCATGGCCTTCATCCGGGCCTTGGTCAGCCGGGCGCCGACCACCTCGTGGTGGTGGAAGCTGACCCGGCCATCGGACCCGACGGCCTTGGTCGCCGGCTTGCCCACGTCATGCATGAGGGCGGCCATCCGCAGGATGAAGTCGCAGCCCTCCTCCTCGAAGGAGACCGCGTTCTCGACGACGGTAAGCGTGTGCTCGTAGACGTCCTTGTGCTGGGCGTGCTCGTCGATCTCCAGCTTCAGGCCGGTCAGCTCGGGCAGGAACCGCTCGGCCAGCCCGGTGTCGACAAGCAGCCGCAGCCCGGTGATCGGGTCGACGCCGCAGAGCAGCTTGGTGAACTCGTCCCGCACCCGCTCGGCCGTGATCCGGTCCAGGTCGGCGGCCATCTCGGTCATCGCCGTGTGCACGTCCGGATGCACGGCGAAGCGCAGTTGCGCGGCGAACCGGGCCGCCCGCAGCATCCGCAGGGGGTCGTCGCCGAACGACTCACCCGGGGTGCTCGGAGTACGGATGACCTTGGCCGAGAGATCGTCCAGCCCACCGTGCGGATCGGTGAAGCGGTGCTCCGGCAGGCTGACGGCCATCGCGTTGATGGTGAAGTCCCGCCGCTTCAGGTCCTCGTCGAGGCTGGTGCCGTACACCACCACCGGGTTGCGGCTGACCTGGTCGTACGACTCGGCGCGGAAGGTGGTGACCTCCAGCCGGAGGCCGTCGCGCTGGAGACCGATGGTGCCGAACTCCCGGCCGGTCTCCCAGATCGACTCGGCCCAGCCCTTGACGATCCGCAGGGTCTCGTCGGGGTGGGCGTCGGTGCAGAAGTCCAGGTCGTCGCCGAGCCGGCCGAGCAGGGCGTCCCGCACCGAACCGCCCACCAGGTGCAACTCGTGACCGGCGCGGACGAAGCGGCGGCCCAACTCGTCGGCGACCGGTGAGACCCGGAGCAGTTCGGCGACGGCGTTGCGCTGCGCGGCGGTGAGTTCGCGGCGGTCGGCGGCGTGAGGAGCGGAGGCTTCGGACATGGGATCGCCAGCTTATCGGGCCGAGGTGTGATCCGATCCGCCGGGCGCGGGTAACGGGCAGAGGTTGACTATGGTCTGTGACGTGCGGGTCGGTGCCCGGCTCGACGTACCCCTGGGAGGCTGGAGATGAGCGGCGGGCTCTACCGCAGCGCGAACGCCGCGCGGGACGGCGGTGCGGGAGCCGACGTCCGCCCCTCCGACGGCGCCACGTTCATTTCCGCCGAGCCACTGAACCAGCCGGCCATGGAGTCGACCGCGCCGCCGCAGGAGCAGGTGGGCGAGGCGAGCGCGGCCGCCAACAGCGCCGTGATGGCGGTCGGCAGCCTGGTCAGTCGGGGTACGGGCTTCCTGCGCAACCTGGTCATCGCGGCGGCGCTCGGCGGCGCGCTTGTCGGTGACGCGTACACCACCGCGCAGATCCTGCCCGGGATGGTCTACGAGTTCCTGCTCGGCGGCGTGCTCACCAGTGTGCTGATTCCGGTGCTGGTGCGCCGCCGCAAGGTCGACGTCGACGGCGGCCAGGCGTACGCCCAACGGCTGCTCACCCTGGCGGTGCTCGCCCTGGGCGTCGCGGCGCTGCTCGCGGTCGCCTTCGCCTCGACGCTCACCTGGCTCTACGGCAGCGGCCCGTCGAGTGGCGATTACTCGCAGCTGGTGACGGGGCTGGCCCGCCTCATGCTGCCGATGATCTTCTTCTCCGGGTTGAGCGCGCTGATCAGCGCGGTGCTCAACACCCGGGGGCACTTCGCCGCGCCGATGTGGGCGCCGATCCTGAACAACCTCGTGGTGATCGGGACGGCGGGTCTCTACATCGCGATCTTCGGCGCGACGATCGTCAAGCCGGAGGAGATGACCACCGGGCGGATCCTGCTGATCGGCGGCGGAACCCTGCTCGGCGTCGCCGTCCAGGCGGCGGGTCTGCTGCCGGCGCTGCGCAGGGTCGGCTTCCGCTGGAAGCTGCGTTTCGACTTCCGCGCGCTCGGCCTGCGCGAGCTGGGCCGGCTCGGGGCGTGGATGATCTGCTACGTCGCCGTGAGCCAGGTCGGCCTCATCGTGCTGTTCAACCTGCTGAACCGGGCCGGCAAGGAGAACGCCGCCGGCCCGCTGATCTACAACAACGTCTTCCTGCTGCTGATGACCGCGCACGGCATCATCGCCGTCTCGATCATCACCGCGCTGATGCCCCGGATGAGCGCCGCCGCCGCCGACGGCCGGTACGCCGACGTCGCCGCCGACCTGTCGCGCGGCACCCGCACGGTCACGGCGGTGCTCGCCCCGATCGCGGTCTGCTACGCCGTCCTCGCCACCCCTATCGCGTTCACGCTGTTCCGTTTCGGCGCGTTCAACGCCACCAACGCCACCGCCACCTCCGTCGTGCTGCTCGCCGCCGCTCTGGCGCTGGTCCCGTTCGCGGTGAGTCAGCTCTTCACCTTCGCCTTCTACGCCCTGCCGGACACCCGCACCCCCGCGCTTATCAACATCCCCGTGGTGGCGCTGCGGATCGGCGTGCAGGTCGTGCTCTTCGTGGCCTTCTCCGCCAGCTTCGCCGGCGCCGGGATGATGATCGGCAACGCGGTCTCCTATGTGGCGGCGGCGGTCGGCTCCGCCTGGCTGCTGCGCCCCCGGGTCGGGCGTATCGGCCTCGGCGAGATCATGCGTACCGCCGGTCGGGTCCTGGCCGCGGCGCTCGGCGCGGCGCTTGTCGGCCTGCTCGTGGTCAAGCTGCTGCCCGGCGACGACACGCCGACCCGACTGCAGGCCATCGTCCAGCTCGTGATCGGTGGCGCGGTGATCGTCGGGACGTATCTGGGTCTCGCCATGGTGCTGCGGATCGGCGAGATCACCGAGGTGGTCGGCATGGTCCGCCGTCGCCTCGGTCGCTGAGGGCGAGCATCCCGGTGCCAGAAGTCCTGGCCGCACGGAACGTGACCGCGGATCACCAGGTTGGGGATGCACCTGTGGATAACTCCGCGATTCGCCGGTCAGCAACCAGATCGGCCTGTGGATAACCAACCGTACGGATGAGCGTGCCTGTCCGATCGGGGGGAACGCGGCCGCTGGCGGAAGCGCCACGCGGGCTCGGCCCCAACGTCGGTCACTTGCAGTGAAGCCGTAGATTGAGCTAGTACATGTGCCAGCAACGTGGCTGACAACGGTCGTAACCGGACGACTTCCCCGACTCCCGGCACCCCGCCGGGTACGGCAAGAAGATGACATGTCGGGGAGACGGGCAACCCGGGTAAGGTCGCTCTCGACGGGTACGGCAGGCGCCGACGCTGCGCGTCGACACCGGTTGGCCGGTTCCTTCGACGGCAGAGCGGGAAGCCACATGCCCAGCAGTGCGGGTCCATCGATCGACACGATCACCGAGGGAGGACGGGTGACCCAGGTCGGCGAGGGTCAGGAGGCGGACGAGAGCGCTCCGCCGGTCATGACCTTCGGTGCTCCCACGGCCGGTGAAATCCTCGCCGAGCGTTACGAGCTGGTCGAGCACATCAACAACGACAGCGCGGGTCGGCTGGTCTGGCGCGGGGTCGACGTCATCCTGCGCCGCCCCGTCGCGGTGGTGCTGCGCTACCCGGGTGGCGACTCCGCCACCGAGATGCTCCAGGCCGCTGTCGCGGCCAGCCGGGTCATCCACCCCAACCTGGTCGGCGTCTACGACGCGATCGACGAGGCCGAGCGGGCGTACGTGGTCCGTGAGTGGGTGGACGGGCAGTCGTTGCGCGACCTGGCCGCCGACGGTCCGCTGGACCCGGCGCGGGCCACCGCGATCGGCAACGCCGTCGCGAGCGCGCTCGCCGCGGTGCACGCCACCGGAATGGTGCACGGCAACGTCCACCCCGGCACCGTCATGATCAGCGACGAGGGTCGCGTGGTCCTGGCCGACGCGCGCACCGACGGCGACGACAGCCAGGAGAGCGACATCCGTGCGGTCGGCGGCGTCCTCTACTTCGCCCTGACCGGTCACTGGCCGCACGCCGAGGCGCCGCTGCGCGGCGCCACCGCCGGCCACGGTCGGGCCGCCATCCCCGACGCGGTCCGCGACGCCGGGGGTGCCCTCGCGGCACCCCGCCAGGTTCGGGCCGGGGTGCCCGCATACCTGGACGACCTCACCATGGACCTGCTCGACGCCGAGATCGCGCCGCCGTCGTCCGACGTGCTGGCAGCCGAGTTGGCCCGGCTGGACGTGCCCGCCGAGGAGGAGCACTACCTCGACAACGGCGGGCCGCTGCGGTTCGCCGCCGACACCGAGGAAGAGCCGTCACCGCTGGCCGCGGCCGGTGGTCGCAAGGTCGCCATCGGCATCGCCGGCCTGCTGGCGGTCGCCCTGGTCGGTCTGCTCATCGGGATCAGCGCGCTCGGCGGCGACGACAAGGACCCGCAGGACACCGCCGGGGCGACGCCCACCGCCAGCGCTCCGGCCGGCGACGCCACCCCGGCCGCCGCCACGGTCCGCAACCTCCGCGTGCAGGACATCCGGATCATCGATCCGGACAGCGGCAAGCGCGACGAGCTCGGCGACTCCGACAAGATCATCGACGGTGACAACGACAAGGGTTGGGAGACCGACCGCTACCCGAACGCCACGTACGGGAACCTCAAGACCGGCATGGGTGTCTGGCTCGACCTGGGCTCGCCGCACACGGTCAAGTCGGTGCAGGCCGTACTGTCCGGCCGGGGCGCCACCGCGAAGCTGCTCGCCGGCACGGCCAGCTATCCGAAAACCTCCAACGGCGACAAGCAGATGGTGGCGAACTACAAGACCGAGATCGGTGTTCTCAAGGAGCACGACGGCACCACGATGACCTTCAACGGCTTCAACGCCGACCAGAAGTACCGCTACCTGCTGCTCTGGTTCACCGAGCTGCCGGCCATCGGCGACGAGGACGGTTTCCGGCTCGGCGTGCAGGAGATTACGGTCCAGGGTTCGTGATCCGGGCAGCACGATCCGGGCGCCGCATCCGCTGGACGTGGTGATGGACGGGCGCGACGCGGCAACGGACCTTGAGCTGCTGCGCGCCCACGTCACCGGCGACCGGGACGCCTTCGCGGTGCTGTTCCACAGGCACCGAGACCGGCTCTGGGCGGTGGCCCTGCGGACGCTCGGTGACCGCGAGGAGGCCGCCGACGCCCTGCAGGACGCCCTGCTGTCGGCACACCGGGCGGCCGGCCGCTTCCGTGGCGACTCCGCCGTCACCACGTGGCTGCACCGCATCGTCGTGAACGCGTGTCTGGACCGGATCCGACGCCGGCAGGCGCACCCCACCGTGCCGCTGCCCGACGGCAACCGGTCCGGCGACGGATCGGGCACCGGCGGTGTCGAGCCCGCCGCGCCCGTGCAGGACCACGACACCGCGCTCGTCGTCCGGGCGGCGCTCGCCGCGCTGCCGATCGAGCAGCGGGCCGCCCTGGTGCTGGTGGACGTACAGGGCTACCCGGTGGCCGAGGTGGCCCGCATCCTCGGTGTCGCCGAGGGGACGGTGAAGAGTCGGTGCGCCCGGGGTCGGGCCCGGTTGGCGGTGCTGCTCGGGCATCTTCGACCGGCGACGCCGCCGCATCCGGCCCCGGCCGGCCGGAACGCGGACGTGCCCGGCGTCACCTCGGGGAACCCACGCCCGACCGAGGGCGTCGGATCGGGGTCGGTTCGCTACCGGCAGGACGCCAACCAGGAGGACGCGTGACGAACGAGGGGTTCAGGGAGGTCGACACCGACCTGCTCGCTGACTACCTCGGCGGCGCGTTGGACGGCACACCGGAGCAGGCGGAGATCGCCCGGCTGGTCGACGCGGATCCGGCCTGGGCCGAGGCGTACACGCTGCTGGCTCCCGCGGTGACGCAGGTCCGCGCCGAGCTGGCCCGCTGGGCCGAGCCCTCCCCGGAGCTGCCCCCCGCCGTCGCCGAACGGATCGCCGCCGCGCTGGCCTCGGCCGACGCCCCGCCGACCGACGCTCCGGCCGCGCTCACCCGCGCCACCGGTTCGCCCGAGCCGGCCGCTCCCGCGACGCCCGTCGGTGTCCCGGCACAGGGTGGCCGTCGCCCCGGCAGCTCCGCACCGACCGAGTCGGGGCGCGGCGGAGCCACCGGCCCGGGTCGCCGGCAGCGCCGCTGGGTGCGGAACGCCGCTCCGGTGGCCGCCGCGGCGGTCGCCGTCGTCGCGGTCGGTCTGGGCCTGCGCCAACTGTCGACGAACACGGCGGACAGCGGCGCGATGGAGCGTCCGGCGAGCGCACCCGGAGATGTCGCAGCGGCCGGGGCGGCCGTCCGCACCTCCGGGCCGGCGCTGCACAGCGGAACTGACTACACCCCGCAGACCCTCGGTCAGACGGGCAGCGCCACGTCCAGCCGGCCGTCTCCGCTGCGGGGAGCCACCAGCGATGCCCCCCGCCAGCAGCCCGGCGTGGATGCCGAAGGAGGGCGACGGCCCTCCCCGGACGGGTCGGACCAGTTGGCGCGGCTGAGCAGCGAGGGGGCGTTGACCGCCTGTCTGACGGCCGTGGCGGCGGAGCACGGCTCGGCCCCGCTGATCGTTGAAGTGATCGACTACGCGCAGTTCCAGGGCGAGCAGGCGCTTGTCATCCGGTTCACCGACCCGACCGGGGCCCGCTGGGCCTGGGTGAGCGGCCCCGAGTGTGGGGTACCCGGGTCCGGCTCGGACAGCCGGTATTCGGCGCGGGTAGGGTGAATCCGCGGTCATCGGTGCGATGAGCGTCCACGTGACCTGACCCACCGGATGCCCGGCTCGGGAATCCCCGCTTCGTACGATGACGTTCTGGAAGTCAGCTGCCGGCACCCCCCAGGCGTCGGCACTCGGATCAGCATCGGTGCGCGCGCCGACGCCGAACACACACAACTCGGGAGACGGCAGTGGACGAGGTCCGCAACCTGATCATCATCGGCTCCGGCCCCGCCGGTTACACGGCGGCGGTGTATGCGGCGCGCGCCAACCTGAAGCCGCTGATCATTGAGGGCGTGCAGTCCGGTGGCGCGCTGATGACCACGACCGAGGTGGAGAACTTCCCCGGCTTCGCCGACGGCATCCTCGGCCCCGAGCTGATGGACAACATGCGCAAGCAGGCCGAGCGGTTCGGCGCGGAGTTCCTCACCGACGACGTGACCCGGGTCGAGCTGGTCGACACCGGCGACTCCGGCGCCGGCGCGGTGAGCACGGTGTGGGTGGGCGAGACCGCCTACCGGGCCCGCTCCGTCATCCTCTCCACCGGTTCGGCCTGGCGTCCGCTGGGCGTGCCGGGCGAGCAGGAATACCTCGGCCACGGTGTCTCCTCGTGTGCCACCTGTGACGGCTTCTTCTTCCGCAACCAGCACATCGTGGTCGTCGGCGGCGGTGACTCGGCGATGGAGGAGGCCAGCTTCCTCACCCGCTTCGCCGACTCGGTGACCATCATCCACCGGCGCGACTCGTTCCGGGCCAGCAAGATCATGGCCGACCGGGCGCTGAGCAACGAGAAGATCAAGGTCGAGTGGAACAGCACCGTCGAAGAGGTCCTGGGCGCCGACGGCAAGGTCACCGGCGTACGGGTCCGCAACGTGCACACCGGTGACACCAAGGTGCTGGACGTGACAGGCGTGTTCGTGGCCATCGGTCACGACCCCCGCAGTGAGCTGTTCCAGGGCCAGGTCGAGCTGGACGACGAGGGGTACGTGAAGGTCCAGGCCCCCGGCACCCGGACGAACGTGCCCGGTGTCTTCGCCGCCGGTGACCTGGTCGACCACACCTACCGCCAGGCGATCACCGCGGCCGGCACCGGCTGTGCCGCCGCGCTCGACGCCGAGCGGTTCATCGCGACGCTCAGCTGAAACAGGAAACACATCCCGGAGGAGGGCAATAGTGGGAAATACCAAGGCGGTCACGGACGCGAGTTTCGTCGCTGACGTGCTGCAGGCCGACAAGCCGGTGCTGGTGGACTTCTGGGCCGAGTGGTGCGGGCCGTGCCGCAAGGTGTCGCCGCTGCTCGAGGAGATCGCGGGCGAGATGGGTGACCAGGTCACCATCGTCAAGCTCAACATCGACGAGAACCCGGAGACCGCCCGGGCCTACCGGGTCATGTCGGTGCCGACCCTCACCGTCTTCAAGAACGGCCAGCCCGTGCAGTCGATCGCCGGCGCCAAGCCGAAGGGCGAGCTGGTCCGGCTCATCGAGTCGGCCCTCTGATCCGCACGGACACCACCGAACCCCGTACCCGCTCGTCGGGTGCGGGGTTCGCTGTCTCCCCGGCCGGCACGAGCGGAGTTTTTCCAGGCCGAGCCACCTGGCCGCCCCGGAACGCATAGCCTCAAGCCGGGGCCGCCCGGCCAGCCAGACTCGTGCAGAGGGGGTCGTGCGTGCGTCCGATCCGAGCCGGAGACCGGGGACCCGCGGTCACCGAGATCCGTACCATCCTCACCGGCCTCGACCTGCTCGCCGCCGCCGGTCCGCACACCGACGAGTTCGACCTGGAAACCGAACGCGCGGTCCGGGCGTTCCAGCAGTCCCGTGGGCTCAGCGTGGACGGTCGGGTCGGCTCCGAGACCTGGGGCGCGTTGGACGCCGCCCGCTGGCGGCTGGGCGCCCGCACCCTCTACCACGCGGTCCCCGAGCCGCTCACCGGAGAGGACGTCCGGTCGCTGCAGGAACGCCTCCTGGAGATGGGGTACGACGTCGGCCGCGCCGACGCCATCTACGGCATCCGGACCTCCCGCGCGGTGGCCCAGTTCCAGCGCGAGGTCGGGCTCACCCCCGACGGCTCCTGCGGGCCGCACACGATGGACGCGCTGCGCCGGATCGGTCGCAAGGTCGTCGGCGGCCGCCCCCAGTGGCTTCGCGAGTCCGACGCGATCCGCCAGTCCGGGCCGGCGCTGGTCGGCAAGACGGTGGTCATCGACCCCGGACACGGCGGCACCGACCCGGGCATGGTGGTGCCGGACGGGCCGCTGCGCTGGACGGAGGCGGACCTCGTCCACGACCTGGCGAGCCGGCTGGAGGGGCGCCTCGCCGCGTCCGGGGTGCGGGTCCAGCTCACCCGTGGCCCGGCGCCCGACAAGTGCCTGCCGGACACCGACCGGGCGCTCCTGGCGAACTCACTCGGGGCCGACGTGTTCATCTCGCTGCACCTGGACGGGCACGCCAACCCGGACGCGGAAGGGGTGGCGACCTACCACTACGGCACCGACAACGGGGTGACCTCGGCGACCGGTGAGCGGCTGGCGGGGCTGGTGCAGCGGGAGATCGTGGCGCGGACCGGGCTGCGGGACTGCCGTACGCACGCCAAGGCGTGGGATCTGCTGCGGCTGACGAGGATGCCGGCGGTCCGCGTCGAGGTCGGCTACCTCACCTCGCCCGTGGACCGCGCCCGGCTCGTCGACCCCCGGTTCCGGGACCGGGTGGTGGAGGCGATCGTTGCCGCGGTGCAGCGGATGTACTACCCCGTCGAACGGGACGTGCCGACCGGCTCGCTCGACGTCAGTGAGCTGCGTACGGTGGTGACCGCCGGCACGGTGGTCGACTGAGGCCGCCCTCAACCACCAGTCGAGCGGGTGGCCGGGGCGGGGCGGACGGGCCGGAGCAGGGTCTCCGGGCTCATCGACCCGAGCAGCTTCTCCAACGCGTACTCGACGTCGGACTTCCAGCTCAGCGCGGTACGCAGCTCAAGGCGCAGCCGGGGGAACCGGGGATGCGGACGTACCGTCTTGAAGCCGACGGAGAGGAAGAAGTCGGCAGGTGCCACACACCCGCCGGCCGGGTCGTCCGCGTCACCGAACTTGGCGTCGCCGAACGCCTCGATCGCCTTGATCCCCCGCTTGGTCAGGTCCCGGGCGACACCCTGCACCAGCATCCGGCCCAACCCGCCGCCGGAGAACGCGGCGACCACGTTGGCGGTCATCAACAGGGCGGCGTCCGCGGAGACCGGCGACGTCGGGAAGGCCATCGAGCGGGGGACGTAGGCGGGCGGCGCGTACATCACGAAGCCGGCCGGCATGCCGTCGACGTACGCGAGCTTGCCGCAGGAGCCCCACTCCAGCAGGGTCTGGGAGACCCACGCCTCCTTCTCCAGGCCCGGGTCACCGGCGGCGCAGGCCCGGTCGGCGGAGACCGGATCCAGCTCCCAGTAGACGCACTGGCGGCAGGGGCGCGGAAGATCCTCCAGCGTGTCGAGGGTCAGGCTGACCAGACGTCGCGACATATGGCGCATCCCCACAATAGGCTCGGTCGTGAGGCCGGCATGGAACGACAGTGCCGCCTTCCTGCCCCCGACGAGCGATCGTACGCCGCCGATCGACCGTGCGGGAGGGGACGCGCGAATGCCCACCACACCGGGGACGGTCCGCCATGTGGTCGATCCGTTCCGGCACGGCGGCAGCCTGGTCCGGGGCGACTAGGATCGGCAATCGGTGTCTCGCCGCCATGGTCACGAGCGTGCGGGGTACCCGGGGCGGGAGCCACCCGAGCAGCGATCGAGGTGAGGTCATGACCGGCACGACACTCGACGACTACACCGACCGGTACGCCCGGCGGGTACGCGGGATGACCGCCTCCGAGATCCGAGCACTCTTCGCGGTGGCAAGTCGACCCGAGGTCGTCTCCCTCGCCGGCGGCGCCCCGTACATCGCCGCGCTGCCGCTCGACGCGGTCGGCGAGATGCTGGGTCGGCTCGGCTCCGAGCACGGCACGACCACCCTGCAGTACGGCATCGGGCAGGGCACCCTGGAGCTGCGCGAACGGATCTGCGAGGTGATGTCGCTCTCCGGGATCGACGCCGCGTGCGGCGCCTCACCGGAGGACGTGGTGGTCACAGTGGGCGGGCAGCAGGCCCTCGACCTGGTGGCCCGGCTCTTCCTCGACCCCGGTGACGTGGTGCTCGCGGAGGGCCCGACGTACGTCGGCGCGCTCGGGGTGTTCCAGGCCGCCCAGGCGCAGGTGGTGCACGTGCCCATGGACGCCGACGGGCTGATCCCCGAGGCGTTGGAGACGGCCATCGCCGACCTCGCCCGGGCCGGCCGGCGGGTCAAGTTCCTCTACACCATCCCCACCTACCAGAACCCGGCCGGCGTGACGCTCAGCGAGGAGCGCCGGGAACGCGTCCTCGACATCTGCGAGCGCGCGGGCCTGCTCGTGATCGAGGACGACCCGTACGGCCAGCTCGGTTTCGAGGGTGAGGCCCCGGCCCCGCTGCGGGCCCGGCGGCGCGAAGGCGTCTTCTACCTCAGCACCTTCTCCAAGACGTTCGCCCCCGGCCTGCGGGTCGGTTGGATCCTGGCGCCCCACGCGGTCCGCGACAAGCTGGTCATCGCCAGCGAGGCGCAGATCCTCTGCCCCAGCGGTTTCGCGCAGGCCGCCGTGGCCACCTACCTCGGCACCATGCCGTGGCGGCAACAGCTCAAGGTCTACCGCGAGGTCTACCGCGAACGTCGTGACGCGCTGCTCGACGCGCTGGCCGATCTGATGCCCGAGGGCACCAGCTGGACGACGCCGGCCGGTGGCCTCTTCGTCTGGGCCACCCTGCCGGAAGGGCTCGACTCGAAGGCCATGATGCCGCGCGCCATCGCCGCCAGGGTCGCCTACGTGCCCGGCACCGGCTTCTACGCCGACGGCACGGGCACCGACGCCATGCGGCTGAACTTCAGCTTCCCGCCTCCGGAGCGGATCCGCGAAGGTGTCCGCCGACTGGCCGGCGTCATGGAGCAGGAGATCGCGACGCGACGCGTCTTCGGCGCCGTGGGTGGTGCCGCCGGGCGGCGGGGCCGGCCCGGCTCCGACGTGCCGGGTCCCGACTTGGCATGATGCCGGCATGGGTACGACCGCTGCCGAGCGCTTCTCCGTGACCGATTCCGCCGTCGCGGCCGACCTGCGCGTGCTGGTGCTCGCCGGCGGGCTCTCCTACGAACGGGACGTGTCGCTGCGCTCCGGTCGCCGGGTGCTCGACGCCCTGCGTGCCGTCGGCGTCGAGGCCGAGCTGCGGGACGCCGACGTGGCACTCCTGCCCGCCCTCGCGGCCGACCCGCCGGACGCGGTCGTGATCGCCCTGCACGGCGCCACCGGGGAGGACGGCTCGCTGCGGGGAGTGCTGGACCTGTGCGGCATCCCGTACGTCGGCTGCGACGCCCGAGCCTCCCGACTCGCCTGGGACAAGCCCTCCGCCAAGGCGGTCCTGCGCGAGGCCGGCATTCCCACGCCCGACTGGGTGGCCCTGCCGCACGACCGCTTCTCCGAACTGGGTGCGGTCGCCGTGCTGGACCGGATCGCCGACCGGCTCGGCCTTCCGCTCATGGTCAAGCCGGCGCAGGGCGGCTCCGGCCTGGGCGCCGCGGTGGTCCGGGACGCCGCCTCACTTCCGGCCGCGATGGTCGGCTGCTTCGCGTACGACTCCACGGCTCTGGTGGAGCGGTACGTGCCCGGCATGGACGTGGCGGTCTCCGTGATCGACCTCGGGGACGGCCCGCAGGCGCTGCCGCCGGTCGAGATCGTGCCGCGCAACGGCGTGTACGACTACGCCGCCCGCTACACCGCCGGTCGGACCACGTGGCACGCTCCGGCCCGGCTGGAGCCGGACGTGGCCGCCTCGGTGGCCGATGTGGCCCTCGCGGCGCACACCGCGCTCGGCCTGCGGGACCTGTCCCGGGTCGACGTGATCGTGGACGCCGCCGGCCAGCCGCACGTGCTGGAGGTCAACGTCTCGCCCGGCATGACGGAGACGTCGCTGCTGCCGCTGGCCGTCCAGGCCGCCGGCCTGGACTTCGGCCGCCTCCTCGGCTCACTGGTCAACCGGGCCGCCGCCCGCGTCACAGCCTGACCCTGGCCTCATCGGATCCGGCGCAGTCGACGTGTGCCGCACGTGCGGGCCTCTCACCGATCCACGGACGGACCGGCGGTCAGCGTGGCGCACGTACGTCGGGTGGGGTGCGCCCGTCGTCGGTGACGGCGGTGGGGGCGCTGCGGGGGGACGGAATGACCGGGCCGGGATCATCGTGTGCCGGGTCGAGGGCGCCCTCGGGGGCCGTCGTGGATGCGGCCACGCGTTCGGCCGCCGGACTGTCGGAAGGCGTTGACGCGGCAGCGGACGCCGGCACGGCGTCGGGTGCCGGCTCGCCGAGGCCGCCGGCGGGCACTGCTTCCCGGTTGGTGTCGACGGCCCGGCTCTGCGGACCGTCGCCAGCGTCTCCGCCCTCGCCGTGGCCGTCGCCGTCGCCGTCATCGCCCTTGGTGGCGTCGGTGGCGTCGATGGTGGGGACGGTGGCCGGGGTGTCCTCGACTGCTGGCTCCGGGATCTCCTCGGCCGCCTCGATGACCGACACCGCCTCTTCCTGGGCGGCTGCGGCATGCGCCGCCGCCGCGGCCGACTGGGCCAGCAGGCTCGACGGCGCCTGCCACTGAATGCGGGGCGGCTCGGCCAGCGGCCGGCCACCGAACTCGGCGAGCCAGGCGGCGACGAGCGCCAAATTTTCCCGCCACTGCTCCTCGGAGATCGGCGGCAGGATCGAGTCCCACAGGGACAGGAAGGTCCCTCGCAACTGAAGCCGCCCGTACGGTCGGGCGAGGAACCACATGTGCAGGTGGGCGGAGCCGTCGCCCCATCGGTTGACGTGCACCCGCGCCACACCGTCCAGTGACCGGATGGCCCGCTCCAGACGTACCGTCATCACGCCCAGCTCGGCGGCGAGCAGATTCGGTAGGTCACCCAGGTCGAGGTGGGTCCGCGATTCCAGGATGAGCACCATCGGCAGGCCGGTCGGCCGGTCCATGGCGCGGACCCGCCACCGCTCTCCCACCCAGATGTAGGCGTCGTCGGGCGCGTTGCAGGCTGTGCATTCCCGGAGGCCCTCGCCCTTGCGTGGCGGTTCGACCGGGACCGGGTCGTCGAGCTGCTTCACGTGGAGGTCGCCCTCGAAGGGAAACGAGGGCCATTGGGTGAAGTCCGGGACTGAGGGAGGGGTGTCGTGCACGACGCTGACCCTAACCGAGTCTGGCACCGCTGTCCCTACCTGTTCGACCGGTCCCGACCCTCCCGATCAGCGTTCGTCGTCGATCGCTGTGCCGGTCATCACTGGCCGCCAGAGTGATATCCACAGGCTGCCGCGAACGCGAACACAGGCCGTCATCCACAGGCTGACACCCGCTTTCACGCGGGGTTTCACGTGAAACGGGGGGTGCCTGTGGACAACGGGTGTGGATAACTTTTCGGCCCCTCAGTCGTTGCTGCCGAGCTACGCCAGCGAGGCGTTGGGTCGGGCGTCCCGAGATCGTCGCGACCGGGAGGGCGGCCCTTGGCTGGTGTGCCCAGGTACCGGCGGTCGCTGCCTTGAGGTCGCCGTTTCACGTGAAACGGGGTGGCCGAATCAAGGTCCCTGCGACGGATCGTTCCGGGCTGAGGAGCAGGAGTCTCCGTACGCCCCCTCAGTGCGTCGCTGCCGGCTCGGAGGCAACGAGGGGTGCCTCGGGTCGACCTGACGCCCTGTGAGCGTCCTCGTCGCCCTTGGAGGTCATCCGCAGCGCCGTCGGTCCTCGCCGGTTCCGCGCTCCGAAGGGCTCGCCGGGTTTCGCGCCGAGCCCGCTCCCGGTTCGGCGCGGTCGGCCCTCGCTGACTTCACGCCCTCGTGCTGACTTCGCACCGCCTTTGCCCGACCGGACCTCGCTGGCTCCGCCCGGCCGGGCGTCACTGGTTCTCCACGAATCGACCCTCGCCGACTGTGTACGTCCGGGCCTCACTGGCTTTGTGCGTCGTCCACCCTCACCTACGCGGCCACTCCCACCGCCTTAACCATGGCCGCACCCTCGACGACTCTGCGGTCAAGCCCCGTGGGTCCCGCGTGGTCGGTCCTCGCGGTCCCTGGCCTCTCGACTACCAAGGTCTCGCCAGTGGACCAGCAAGGCGTGACCATCCCGCCCTACTGAACTCTCGCCGGCCGCGGCGAACGGCACCGGCTCATCTGCCCACCATCAGGTGGCACCTGCGGCGGCCCGGCAGCCAAGCCCGAGGACCGGCCAGCCGAGAGCAGGCTGGCCGCTGACCGTTGAGCGTGCGGTGCCGTTTCACGTGAAACGCGGGCGGGTGCGGAACGGCCGCGCATCCCGAGGGGGAGGCGCGGCCGTGGAGGGAGACGGGACGGTCAGTCCTGCGCCTCCCCTTCCTGCTGCACGCCGATGATGCCGACGATCCGCTCCAGGTCGTCCACCGTGGCGAACTCGATGGTGATCTTGCCCTTGCTCCGGCCGATGTCCACCTTCACCCGGGTGTCGAAGCGGTCCGACAACCGGTCGGCGAGATCCGTCAGGGCGGGCGCGTGCGGCTTCGGTCGCCGCTTGGCGGCCTGGCCCTTCGCGGGACCGTCGTTCAGGGTGAGAGCCACGATCTCCTCGGTCGCCCGCACCGACAGCCCTTCGGCCACGATCCGCAAGGCCAACTGCTCCTGGGCCTCCGAGTCGTCGAGGCTCAACAGTGCGCGGGCGTGACCGGCCGACAGGATGCCCGCGGCGACCCGGCGCTGCACCTGGGCCGGCAGGTTCAGGAGTCGGATCGTGTTGGAGATCTGCGGCCGGCTACGACCGATCCGGCGGGCCAACTCCTCGTGGGTGGCCCCGAACTCCTCCAGCAACTGCTGATACGCGGCGGCCTCTTCCAACGGGTTCAGGTTGGCCCGATGGATGTTCTCCAGCAGGGCGTCGCGGAGCATGGCGTCGTCGCGGGTGTCCCGGACGATCGCGGGAATGTTCTCCCGGCCCACCGCCTGGGCGGCCCGCCAACGGCGCTCGCCCATCACCAGTTCGTACTTCTCGTCGTCGAGCTGGCGCACGACGATCGGCTGAAGGAAACCGACCTCCTGGATCGAGGTCTTCAGTTCCTCCAGCGCCTCCTCGTCGAAGACCTGGCGGGGCTGCTTCGGGTTCGGGACGATCGCGTCGACCGGGATCTCCGCGAACCGGGCGCCCGGCACGGGACTGAGCGTGGGCTCGCTCTGCTGGACGGTCGGTACGACGGGCGCCGTCGACAGGGTCCCCGACGTCACACCGCCATCGTCGACGTCAACGTGCCCGTTCTCCGGCTCGGCCGTCACGGTGCCGGCGGCACCCGGCACCGGCCCGGTCGGGATGAGGGCCCCCAGGCCCCGTCCCAGACCGCCCCGAGGACGGTTCTTCATGCCACGCCTCCCAGCGACTTGTCCCCACTACGCATTCCGGCCCACCGGCTCCTTGACGCCCCGCTCGGCGATCTCCTGGGCAGCCTCGAAGTAACTCGTGGCACCCCGCGAACCGGGATCGTAGGTCATCACCGACTGGCCGTAGCTGGGTGCCTCGGAGACGCGCACGTTACGGGGGATGACCGCCTGGAGGACCTTGTCGCCGAAGTGGTTCCGGACGTCCTGCTCGACGGCGTCCGCGAGGCGGGTACGCCGGTCGTACATGGTGAGCAGGATGGTGGACACGTCGAGCTTCGGGTTGAGGTGTTGCCGCACCAGGTTGATGTTGTTGATCAACTGGTTGAGCCCTTCCAGGGCGTAGTACTCGCACTGGATCGGGATCAGCACCTCCTGCGCGGCGACCAGGGCGTTGACCGTGAGCAGGCCGAGCGAGGGCGGGCAGTCGATGAAGACGTAGTCGAACTGACCCGGGTAGGCGGCGATCGCGCGGTCGAGGCGCGACTCCCGCGCCACCACCGACACCAGCTCGATCTCCGCGCCGGCGAGGTCGATCGTGGCGGGTACGCACCACAGGTTCGGGATGCCCTCGACCGCCTGCGCCACCTCGGAGAGCGGCACGCTGTTGATCAGGCAGTCGTAGACGTCGGGGATGCCGGTGTGGTGCGGCACGTTGAGGCCGGTCGAAGCATTGCCCTGCGGGTCGAGATCGACAACGAGCACCCGGTTGCCATGCAGGGCGAGTGCCACCGCGAGGTTGACCGTGGTCGTGGTCTTACCCACGCCGCCCTTCTGGTTGGCGACGCACATGACCCGGGTCCGGTCCGGTCGAGGCATGGTCACCTCGCCACTGGGATTCAGGATCTGCACGGCGCGCATCGCCTCCATAGCCAACGGTGGGTCATCCTCTTCGCGCGTCGGGGTTTCACGTGAAACGTACGTGGGATCGGCCGCTACCGCGGCCAGCGACTCGGTCGACGCGACAGGTGCGTCCGGGACCACCGGTGCCGCGTCGCGTGCCGCCGTGGCGGTCGGCTGGTGCGGCACTGCCGGCTCGAAGCGAACCGCGGCCGCCGTGTTCCGCCGACCGAGCGTGTGCCGCACCTCGGCGACATTGACGGGTCGACTCGGTACGTCCGATGCTCGACGACCAGCCGTCGACTCGGGCGCCTCCGACCCGGCGGGGTGAGCCGCCGGTTCGTCCCGCGCTGCCGCCGGATCGGTGTCCGCCGGGTGGATAGACGCACCGGTGGCACCGGGCGACCAGCCGGGGTAGTCGGTTTCACGTGAAACAGGGTCGCTGGTTGACCCGGTCACGCGTGGATCGTCGTACCTGCCGTCGTCATGCACCTGTCATCCCTGCCCGCTTCGGATGGTCGGTCCGCGCCCCGGTCAACTTGGCCACACCCGCGCTCGCACCCCGGAGCGTACGGCCCCTTGGGAGCGGTCGGAGTCCGCGACGTCCGTCGGCCGCTCCACATTATCGACGCGCGGTCAGCCTACGGCGGACGGGCGCGGCCGGTCCACGTCGGGTTCTCATTCCCTCGTCCATCCGTACCGGTACAACGAGGCAACCCTCCGACCGGACGCCCGATGGCGTGCTGGTCAGCGGCGGCGGGCCCGCCCGCCGCGGGACCGCCTGGGGGCGGCCGGCCGGGCCGGACCGACCATGCGCTCGCGGACGATCTCCACCACCGTCGTGGGCGGGTCGATCACCCCGACACCACAGAGGTGTACGGCGGCCTCGCCGCCACCGAACCGCGCCACGACGTCGGCGTGTTCCTCGATCTCCGCAGCGGCGGACGATCCCTTGAGCGCCAACAGCCGCCCACCCCGCACGGCGAGCGGGAGACACCAGGTCGCCAACCGGTCCAGCGGTGCGACCGCGCGGGCCGTCACCACGTCGCCGCTGATCGGTTCCCGGCCACTCGACCCGCTGGCGGCCTCGTCGGCCCGGCCGCGGAACACCCGTACCGACCTGGTCAGGCCGAGTCGCTCCACGACCTCGATCAGGAACGACGTCCGCCGGGCCAGCGGCTCGATCAGGGTGACAGTCAGGTCGGGGCGCGCGATGGCCAGCACCAGACCGGGCAGACCGGCGCCGGAGCCCACGTCGAGCACGTTCGCACCGGTCGGAATGCGCTCGATCACCGCGGCACAGTTGAGGAGGTGGCGGTCCCAGATCCGGGGCGCCTCGCGCGGGCCGATCAGACCGCGGACCACGCCGTCGGTGGCCAGGATTTCGGCGTACGCGGCGGCCAGGTCGAGCCGGTCACCGAAGAGGGTCAGTGCGGCCGGGGCCAGCTCGGGCGGCAGCGCGACGTCCGACGGCGACGGTGTGCCGTCGGACGAGACGGCCGGGGACGGCGAACCGTCGGCGGGGGACGCCGGGGACGAACCGTCGGCGGGGAGAGCCGAGGACTGGCTGCCGTCGTACCCCGTCGGGTCGGTGTCGGTGCCCGGGGTGGTGGGCCGGACAGCGGACGGCCCGGACGGCGTGCCGCCCGGGCCGGTCACGGCGTCAGCCGTGGTGTCGTCGTGGGTCACCCGGTCAGTCCGCCGGCCGCACGACGATGCGGCGGTTGGGCTCGACGCCCTCCGACTCGCTCTCCACGCCGGACATGACGTTGACCACGTCGTGGACGCACTTGCGCTCGAACGCGGACATCGCCTCCAGGCGCACCGGCTCGCCGTACTCCTTGACCTTCTCGACCGCGTTCTTGGCGACTGCCGCGAGTTCCTTGCGGCGGTTCGCCCGGTAGCCGCCGACGTCGAGCAGCAGGCGGCTCGGCGTACCGGTCTGCCGGAAGATGGCGAGCCGGGTCAGCTCCTGGAGCGCCTCAAGGGTGGCGCCGCGCTGGCCGACCAGATTCTGCAGCCGGGCACCGACGACCTCGACCACCGGACGGCCGCCGGCGACCAGCTCGTCGATGTCGCCGTCGTAGTCGAGGATGTCGAGCAGCCCTTCGACGTAGTCGGCCGCGATCTCGCTCTGCCGGAACAGGTCGGACTCGCCCACGGCCTTCTTCTCACGACCACCGGCGGTGGCTTCGGTGACGTCGCCGTCGGCCTCGGTCTCGTCGACCTCGGTGTCGTCGTCGCCGTCCACCGCGAGCGTCGCGGTCTCCTCCTCGTCCAGGGACTGCTCGGCGCGGGGGATGCTGGTCTCGGTCACGGTCTCATCTCCGTACTCGCTCGGCCGGACCGTCGGGTCCGCTGGTTTCCCGGGGGCCGGCGGGAGGTCGCCGGTGCCCACGGGCACGTCTGTACGGGCAGTGTCGCCCGTGACCGCGTCGTGCGCGGTCGGTTCCGCCCGGCGCCGGCCGTACGGCGGCTGGCGGTGCGGGGCGGGCCGCCGCCGGTTGCCCGACGACGGCCCGACGGGGGTCAGCCCTGCCGCTTGGCGGGGCGGCTCTTCTTCGGGTTGGCCGGCTTGGCGCCCGGCTTCGGGCCCGCCACCTTCGGCGCGGTCGCCTTGACCGGGGCCGCGGGGGCGGCCTTGCCGCGCCCGAACAGGCCGCCCGCCTTGGCGGGCTGCACCGGGCTGCGGGTGGCCGCGGGGGCGGTGGCCTTCTTCGCGGTCACCGGCGGCGGGAACTTCCGCAGCACCCACTGCTGCTGGGCGAGGGTGAAGAGGTTGTTCGTCACCCAGTAGATGATCACGCCGATCGGGAAGATCGAGCCGGAGATCAGCAGCGACGCGGGGATGCCGTAGAGCATCAGCCGCTGGATCATCCGCTGCTGCGGGTCCTCCGCCCAGCCGGTCTTGAGGATCATCTGACGGCTGGTCAGGTAGGTGGTCGCGATCATGACCAGGACCAGGACACCGGCGATGACCTTGACCGTGGTGCCGTTGGCGCCGAGGCGGGCCAGATCCTCCGCGGTGGATCCGAACTTGCCGGAGAGCGGGGCGGTGAAGAGCTTGGCGTTCGAGGCGCTGTTGAACTGGTCGACGGTCCAGCCGTAGATCGTCTTCTTGTCTTCCGGCTTGAACGGGTCGAGGCGGCGCAGCACGTGGAAGAGGCCGAGGAAGACGGGGATCTGGAGGAACATCGGAAGGCAGCCCATGAGCGGGTTGGCCTTTTCCTTCCGGTAGAGCTCCATCATTTCTTTCTGGAGCGTCTCCCGGTCACCCTTGTGCTTCTCCTGCAGCTCCTTGACCTTGGGCTGCAGTGCCTGCATCGCCCGCTGGGACTTGATCTGCTTGACGAAGACCGGGAAGAGGATCACCCGGACGGAGACCACCAGGAAGACGATGGCCAGGATCCAGGCGAAGTTGGTGCCGATCACCGCGTCGACGGGCACCCCGATGGCGTCCCAGGCGGAGTGCCAGGTCAGCAGGATCCACGAAATCGCGAAGTAGATCCAGTCGAGACTCAATTCGGTGCTCCAGTCACATCGGCACGGCGGCGACCGCCCGGCTCCGGCACCGGGTCATGTCCACCAGGGTGGAAGGGGTGGCAGCGCAACAGCCGCCGGACCGCCAGCGCGGCTCCCCGGAGCGCGCCGTGCCGGGCCACCGCCTCCTGGGCGTACGCACTGCACGACGGGTAGAACCGACAGCGGGCCGGCAGTGCCGGACTTATCCACCGACGGTACGCGATGATGGGCGCGATCAGCACCCTGGCACCTGTTGACGTCGGGCGTGTGGCGGTCGGGTCGGTGCTCATCGGGACCGCCTCTCCCGGGGCGCCCGGGCAACCGCGATGGCGGAGTCCAGGTCCGTGGCGAGTCGGCTGTACGACGCCTCGGCCGAGGCGGGCAGCGCCCGGACGACGAGGGTGCTGCCGAGGGGCAGCGCGGACAGCCGCTCCCGGACCAGCGCCCGCAGTCGACGCTTGACCTTGTTGCGGACCACCGCGTTGCCGACGGCCTTGGATACGACGAAGCCGGCGCGGGCCGGGACGGAGGGCTGCTCCGCAACGGTGTCCCGCGCCGGCTCCGGCGAGGTCGTTGTGCTGGCTCCGGTGGTCGGCGGCACGGTCAGGTGGACCACGATCGCGCCTCGGCCGACGCGTCGGCCACCGCGAACCGCTGCGGCGAAGTCAGTGCTACGCCGCAGTCGCTGTGCGGCGGCCAGCACGACTGCCCACGTCCCCCGGACCGGCCCGGTCGGCTCAGGCCGACAGGGTGGTGCGACCCTTGGCGCGGCGGCTCGAGAGGATGGCACGGCCGGCACGGGTGCGCATGCGCAGCCGGAAGCCGTGGGTCTTCGCGCGCCGGCGGTTGTTCGGCTGGTAGGTGCGCTTGCTCACGTCAGGCTCTCCGTTTTCGTACGCGCCCCGCGCGACGGGATCGCCGGGGTCGTGGGGTGGTCCAGGCCACCTCGACGGTGACCACGATTCGGTGCTGCCCTGCGGAGCCGAACCTCGGCGGTGCGGGGATGCGACCGCGGACAGCAAGCACCCATCACCCTAGCAGAGGACGAGAGAGCAGCCGCTCCAGCCTACGCAGGGGTGCAATGACCGTCAAACACCCACAGCGGGGGACATCGGGACGCGCCCGGGACCGAAGGGGCGGTTTTCGCTGATGCCGACAAGGCCGCTGCCGCGTCGCCGGTTGATGGGGCAGGGACAACGCTGTTACCGTGCCCGATTGCGGTGAGCGTCGGAAGCTCCGGTCGTCGCGCGCAGGCAAGACCGGACACGCTGGTGAATCGTTCGGCACGGTGAACCCGCTTCAGCGCACGTCCAGGCAGGGGGCAGGTCCCACCCGCGCCCGGCGGGCGGCCACAATCGGTCGGTACACAGGCTGTGGATAACCTGTGGACGACCGCTGGTCAGCTGTCCGGGTGGGTGATGTTCCACCCGCGCACGCGGCGGGCCCGGGACGGCCCGCTGGCAGACAGCGGCGGCCGGGAGCAGAGGCGAGGGGGTGGCACGACGGTGGCCGGTACGACCGACCTTGCCGCGGTGTGGTTGGCGGCGACCGACGAGCTCGCCGACGAGATCATCTCCGCCCAGCAGCGTGCCTATCTCCGGTTGACCCGACTCCGGGCGATCGTCGAGGACACCGCGCTGCTCTCCGTACCGGACGCGTTCACCCGGGACGTGATCGAGTCCCGGCTCCGCCCGGCGATCACCGAGGCGCTGACCCGCCGGCTCGGCCGGCCGATCCAGGTGGCCGTGACCGTGCGGGTGGCCGAGGACGCCACCGGACGCCCGGCCGGCACCGTCTACCGCAGTACCCCGGAGCCGGGGCTGCTGGACGTCGAGGGTCCGCCGTCCGGCCCGCTCGGCGACGAGTACACCGGGCGCCCCCCGGCCGACGAGTACACCGGGCGACCCGCCGCCGACGAGGCCATCGGTGAGCAGCAGCGCCCACCCGCGACCGCCGTACCGCCGGCGCCGGCGGGTCCGCCTCCCGCGTCGGCCGTCGACGGACACCGGTCCGGCCTGATCCCGGCCAGCCGGGACGGGCAGGAGGCCCTCTTCAGCGCGGCCTTCGTCGAGCCGATGCGATCGCCCCGACCGGCGCCCGAGCGGCGCGGGTACGACGAACAGGCGGCCCGCCTCGACCCGCCAGGCCCCGACACCCGGCCCTACGAGCCCCGCTACCGCGAGGACGCCGCGTCACCCCGGGACCAGCACGTGATCCGTTCGCTGCCCCGCGACGGTGCGACGGACAGCGGTCCGGGGCGCAGTGCGGTGGACCACCGGGCGGGCGGCCGCGACGACCGCCGGCTGCCCGGCACCGACACCGGCGGCAACCGGCTGAACCCGAAGTACATGTTCGAGACGTTCGTCATCGGCTCGTCGAACAGGTTCGCCCACGCGGCGAGCGTGGCGGTGGCCGAGTCGCCGGCGAAGGCGTACAACCCGCTGTTCATCTACGGGCACTCCGGGTTGGGCAAGACGCACCTGCTGCACGCCATCGGGCACTACGCCACGACGCTCGGCAACGCCCGATCGGTGCGGTACGTCTCGACCGAGGAGTTCACCAACGACTTCATCAACTCGCTCCGGGACGACAAGACCAGCGCGTTCCAGCGGCGCTACCGCGACGTCGACATCCTGCTGATCGACGACATCCAGTTCCTGGAGAACCGCGAGCGTACGCAGGAGGAGTTCTTCCACACCTTCAACACCCTGCACAACGCCAACAAGCAGATCGTGATCACCTCGGACCGGTCGCCGCGTCAGCTCGCCACCCTGGAGGACCGGATGCGAACCCGGTTCGAGTGGGGACTGCTGGCCGACATCCAGCCGCCGGACCTGGAGACCCGGATCGCGATCCTGCAGAAGAAGGCGGCGCAGGAGCGGATGTACGCCCCGCCGGACGTGCTGGAGTTCATCGCCTCCCGGGTGTCGAACTCGATCCGGGAACTGGAAGGCGCGCTGATCCGGGTGACGGCGTTCGCCAGCCTGACCCGGTCGACAGTCGAACTGTCCCTGGCCGAGGAGGTGCTCCGGGACTTCATGCCCGACGGCGCCGGGCCGGAGATCAACGCCGACCAGATCATGGCCTCCACTGCCGACTACTTCGGGGTGAGCCTGGAGGACCTGCGTGGCCAGTCCCGCTCCCGGGTGCTTGTCAACGCCCGTCAGGTGGCCATGTACCTCTGTCGGGAGCTGACCGAGTTGTCGCTGCCACGGATCGGGCAGGCGTTCGGCGGCCGGGACCACACCACTGTCATGCACGCGGACCGCAAGATCCGCCAGCAGATGGCCGAGCGGCGCTCGCTGTACAACCAGATCGCCGAGCTGACGAACCGGATCAAGCAGAACACCTGAGCCGTACGCCACACGACACAGCGGACACGCCCGGCCGGATCTTCGGCCGGGCGTTCTTTTTTCGTCTCCGACGGGCCTCGGCTCGACTCGCACGGTGGCTCCGACGGGCCTCGGTTCGCCTCCTGGAGTGGCTTCGGCTTGACCCTCGACATGGTGCAGACCACAGGATCAACGCCGTGTCCACCTCGATACTCACTCGTTGTCCACAGCTCGTTATCCACCGTCGGTGGATAACTACGGTCCGTCCTCCGCCAGTTACCCACAGGCTGTGGAGAAACCCTGTGTACGACGCTGTGGACGGCTGGGGACAACGACGAGGTTGTCCACCGATGACCGTCGACCTGTGTACGAGCTGTTGAAGGTTCTGGGGACAACGGCAATGTGATCTTCTCCGTCGTCCACAGGCATGGGGAGAAAGTCGGTGGATTACCGGTGGACAACCGGTGGACAACGGTGGACAACTGGCCGCCGTCGCCGGGCTGTGGACACACGAGGCGGTTGTACCCCCGGTTCTCCACAGCCAACTCACCGGTGGATAACCTGTCTGACCTGCGCAAACCCGAGTTCTCCACAGTTTGCACAGGTGCGATGAAGACGATGGGTTATCTCTTCTAAGAGAACAAAAACCAATCATCACCGTTGGGCTTTCTGTGGATCGTGCCGAACGCTGCCGGACAGGCCGGTCAGCATCGACACGATCCACGGGGTCGGGCGCACAGCCGATATCCCCGCGCCCTAAGGTGCGATGGGTACCCGCACGGTCGGGCGGGACGGTAGGCAGCGGTCGGCATGAGAGAGTTGTCGCTGACGTCGACGCGGAGGCATTGATGAAGTTCCGAGTGGAGCGCGACGCGCTCGCCGAGGCCGTGGCCTGGACCGCGAAGAGCCTGCCGAACCGGCCATCCGTACCGGTGCTCGCCGGGGTGATGCTCCGCGTCACCGACGGCAACCTGCGGGTCTCCGGTTTCGACTACGAGGTCTCCAGTCAGGTGACAGTCGAGGTGCAGGGTGACGCCGACGGAGCGGCGCTGGTCTCCGGCCGCCTGCTCGCCGAGATCACCAAGGCGCTGCCGGCCAAGCCGGTCGACATCGCCGCGGTCGGCGCCCACCTCGAGCTGGTCTGCGGCAGCGCCCGGTTCACCCTGCCCACCATGCCGGTGGAGGACTACCCCGCCCTGCCCGAGATGCCGCAGAGCGCCGGCACCGTCGACGCCGCGGCGTTCGCCACCGCCGTCTCCCAGGTGGCCATCGCCGCCGGCCGTGACGAGACGCTGCCGATGATGACCGGCGTCCGCGTCGAGCTCTCCGGCAGCACGCTGTCGATGCTCGCCACCGACCGCTACCGGCTGGCGCTGCGCGAGATCCAGTGGTCGCCAGACCGACCCCGACGTCAGCATCAACGCCCTGGTCCCGGCCCGCACCCTGAACGACACCGCCAAGGCGCTCGGCCCGCTGGGCGGCGAGGTCACCCTCGCCCTCGCCCAGGGCGCGGCCGGCGAGGGCATGGTCGGCCTCGCCGGTGGCACCCGTCGCACCACCAGCCGGCTGCTCGACGGCGCCAACTACCCGCCGGTGCGCTCGCTCTTCCCGGCCACCCACAACGCCGAGGCCCGGGTGTCGGTCAGCACCCTGATCGAGGTCGTCAAGCGGGTCGCCCTGGTCGCCGAGCGCACCACCCCGGTGCTGCTCAGCTTCAGCGCCGACGGGCTGGTGGTCGAGGCCGGCGGCTCCGAGGAGGCACGGGCCAGCGAGGCGATGGAGGCCACCTTCACCGGTGACGCGCTGACCATCGGCTTCAACCCGCAGTACCTCATCGACGGCCTGGCAAACCTGGGCGCACAGACCGCCGTGCTGTCGTTCGTCGACGCCTTCAAACCCGCGGTGATCTCACCCGCCGGCGAGGATGGCGAGGCCATTCCGGGGTATCGGTACCTCATCATGCCGATCCGCGTGTCTCGCTGATCGCGCCCAGCAACACCCAGAACCACGGAGGTAGGAACAGATGCAGCTCGGCCTGGTAGGACTCGGCCGGA
The DNA here is from genome assembly GCF_000297395.2 of Micromonospora lupini str. Lupac 08. GTDB lineage: Bacteria > Actinomycetota > Actinomycetes > Mycobacteriales > Micromonosporaceae > Micromonospora > Micromonospora lupini. Next base: position 225,263 of record NZ_HF570107.1, read on the forward strand.
TGGGCGGCAACATGCGCGAGCGGTTGCGGGCTGCCGGCCACGAGGTGGTCGGGTTCGATCACAACCCGCAGCTGAGCGACGCGGCGAGCCTCGCCGAGCTGGCGCAGAAGCTCGAATCGCCGCGCGCCGTCTGGGTCATGGTGCCCGCCGGCGTCACCGACGCCACGATCGACGAACTCGCCGAGGTGCTCGGCGACGGCGACCTCATCATCGACGGCGGCAACTCGCGCTTCAGCGATGACGCTCCGCGGGCCGAGCGGTTGCACGAGCGTGGCATCGGCTACCTGGACGTCGGCGTCTCCGGCGGCGTCTGGGGCCGGCAGAACGGCTACGGGCTGATGGTCGGCGGCGCCCAGGAACACGTGGACCGGCTCATGCCGATCTTCCAGGCGCTCAAGCCGGAGGGCGAGTTCGGTTTCGTGCACGCGGGCCCCGTCGGCGCCGGCCACTACTCGAAGATGGTGCACAACGGCATCGAGTACGGCCTCATGCACGCCTACGCCGAGGGCTACGAGCTGATGGCCGCGTCGGAGCTGGTGACGAACGTGCCGGGCGTCATCAAGTCCTGGCGCGAGGGCACAGTGGTGCGCTCCTGGCTGCTCGACCTGCTGGACCGCGCCCTCGACGAGGACCCGGAGCTGGCCGACCTGAGCGGCTACACCGAGGACACCGGCGAGGGTCGCTGGACCGTCGACGAGGCGGTCCGGCTCGCCGTGCCGCTGAACGTCATCACCGCCTCCCTGTTCGCCCGGTTCGCCTCCCGGCAGGACGACTCACCCGCCATGAAGGCCGTCTCCGCGCTGCGCCAGCAGTTCGGTGGCCACGCCGTCCACAAGCGCTGAGCGGTATCCACACCCTGTGTACGTCCACCGGCTGGAACTGGTCGACTTCCGCTCGTACGAGCGGGTCGCCGTCGACCTCCAGCCGGGGGCGAACGTCCTGATCGGCGCCAACGGCGTCGGCAAGACCAACCTCGTCGAGGCGCTCGGGTACGTGGCGACCCTGGATTCGCACCGGGTCGCCACGGACGCGCCGCTGGTCCGGATGGGCGCCTCCTCGGCAGTGATCCGCTGCGCGGTGGTCCACGACGGTCGGGAACTCCTCGTCGAGCTGGAGATCGTGCCGGGCCGGGCCAACCGGGCCCGGCTGGGCCGCTCCCCGGCTCGGCGAGCGCGGGACGTGCTCGGCGCCCTGCGACTGGTGCTCTTCGCGCCGGAGGACCTGGAGCTGGTCCGCGGCGATCCGGCCGAGCGTCGCCGCTACCTGGACGACCTCCTGGTCAACAGGCAACCCCGCTACGCGGGCGTACGGGCCGACTACGAACGGGTCGTCAAGCAGCGCAACGCTCTGCTGCGCACCGCGTACCTCGCCCGCAAGACCGGCGGCTCCCGGGGCGGCGACCTCGGCACCCTCGCCGTCTGGGACACCCACCTGGCCCAGCACGGCGCGGAGCTGCTCGCCGGGCGGCTGGAACTGGTCGCCGCGCTCACCCCGCACGTCGCCAAGGCGTACGACGCGGTGGCCGCCGGGCGGGGCGCGGCCGGTATCGCCTACCGGCCGTCGATCGAGCTGGCCGAGCCGACGACCGACCGGGCCACGCTTGCCGAGGCGCTGACCACCGCGCTCGCCGCCTCCCGTACCGCCGAGATCGAACGGGGGACCACCCTCGTCGGCCCGCACCGTGACGAGCTGGCCCTGTCCCTCGGTCCGCTCCCCGCCAAGGGGTACGCCAGCCACGGCGAGTCCTGGTCCTTCGCGCTCGCGCTGCGGCTGGCCGGATACGACCTGCTGCGCGCCGACGGTATCGAGCCGGTCCTGGTGCTCGACGACGTCTTCGCCGAGCTGGACACCGGGCGCCGTGAGCGGCTGGCGGAGCTGGTCGGCGGGGCGAGTCAGCTGCTGGTCACCTGCGCCGTGGACGACGACGTGCCGGCCGCGCTGCGCGGCACCCGCTATCAGGTCGGCGAGGGGACGGTACGCCGTGTCGGATGAACCGGACGCCAGGCGGAAAGGCGCCAACCGCACCGGCAGTGGCCGGAAGGCCAGTGACGCCGCGACCGCGCGTACCGCAGGGGCGGAGGCGACCGGACGCGGCGCCGGCGGTCCGGGGGCGGGCGTGAGCGGTCCGGGGGCGACAACTGGCGGCGCGGGCGTGAGCGGCGCGGGCGGTGTCGACGGCGGCGGGCCGGCGGAGGGTGCGTCGGGGCCGGAGCTGGCCCGGGCGGTGCTCGACGCGGCGTTGTCCCGGCGGCAGGCGGCGGCGCGCACCCGGCGTGCCACCGGCGGTGGCGCGGGCACCGACGGCGCCGGCGGCTCGGGGCGGCGGCTGCGTGGCTACTCCGGCCCCGGCCCCGACCCGCGCGATCCGCAGCCCCTCAGCGCGGTGCTGAACCGGCTCGTCAAGGCGCGCGGCTGGCAGCAGCCCGCCGCCGAGGCGACCGTGTTCGGCGCCTGGGAGCGGGTGGTCGGCGCGGAGGTCGCCCAGCACAGCAGGCCGGTCAAGCTGGAGAACGGCGAGTTGACGGTGGAGGCGCGCTCGACGGCCTGGGCGACCCAGCTGCGGCTGCTCGCCGGTTCGCTGCTCAAGCAGATCGCCCAGGAGGTCGGTCACAACGTGGTGCGCAAGCTGCACATCCACGGCCCGGCCGCGCCGTCCTGGCAGAAGGGGCCGCGCCGGGTGCGCGGTCGAGGGCCGCGCGACACGTACGGCTGAGCCGGACCCCGCTCTACCGCCGCCGGTCGGCGTCGCGGGCCGCACGCTTGCGGTCGCGCTGCTCCTGGGTGTAGCGCTTGCGCTCGGCCAGGTCGCGTTTCCACGCCTCCCGGGCCGCCGTCGACCCGCCCTGCACCGCGCCCTGGACGCCGTCGGCCGGACCGGCGAGGTGTCGGAAGGCCCACCGCAGGAGTCGACCGCCCTCGCCCGGGGCTCTGGTGGTCGCGCCGTCCTCGCTCATCTGCCGCCCTCTCACCCATGTCACACCGAAAGGTTGGTGTGGCAATGATTGGTACACCAACGATCGTTACGATAGTCAGCATGCAGGGAGAGAGCAACCGATGAGCGACCAACCGGAGGGCGTCGACCCGTTGGCGTTGGAACAGCAGGTCTGCTTCGCCCTGTCGGTCGCGGCACGCAGCGTGGTGGCCGTCTACCGGCCGCTGCTGGAACCGATGGGGCTGACCCACCCGCAGTACCTGGTGATGCTGGCGCTCTGGCAGCACGCGCCGCTGTCCGGCCGCGACCTCAGTCGCCTGTTGCAGCTCGATCCGGGCACCCTGTCACCCCTGCTCAAGCGGCTCGAAGCGGCCGGCTACCTGCGCCGCGAGCGCGACGCCGCCGACGAGCGCAGCCTCGCCGTCACCCTCACCGCAACCGGCGCGGCGCTGCGCGCCCAGGCCGAGCGGATCCCGGCCGCGATCGTGCAACGCCTCGGGCTGCCCGTCGAGGACCTGCAGCACCTGCACGCGGTGCTCACGCAGGTGATCGCGGCGGCCAACCGGCCCGGCGGCGACCAGGCCGCCCCGCAGAGCGGGACGGCCGCTCAGGCGTCGGCGTAGACGGCGAAGCCGCGCTCGGCGCAGCGCCGGTAGAACGCCGCCAGTACGCCCAGCTCCGCACAGGTGAAGTTCCACTGCGGGGCATCACCGCGCTCGTCGCGCAGCGCGTCGAGTCGGGTCTCCAGCCAGCGCAGTTGCTGCTCGGCCAACCGGCCGTCACCGAGCAGCGAGCGCAGCACGGTGCTCACCGACTCGAAGGTGACCGCCTCGCCGTTCGCGCGGTGCGCGGCCACGAACCGTTCGATGCCGCTCGCGATCCAGGAGCAGCCGTCCGGGTCGATCACCGGGTCCTCGTCCTCGGCGGCGGCGTCTGTGGCATACAACACACCTTCGAGGCCGAGCAGGAGATCCACCAGCTCGGTGTACGCGGTCGCCCGGACGGTGCCGGTCTTCGCGATCAGCTCGGCCAGCGCCGCCGTCGGCGCGGAGATCCGCGGCACGTCGACGATCTCGCCGAAGTCGACGAACTCGGCCGGCGCCACCGGATCGTAGAAGCGGCCGGTCCGCGGCCAGTGCACCGCGACGTTGTCCAGCCCCATCTGTCACCTCTTAGAGAGCACGTGTCGGGTCGATCGGGTCGATCGTCCCGGTTCCGGCAGCTAAAGATCAAGGCCGCTTCCGGGGCGCCGCAAACGTACGGCACGGACGGTCCGGCCGCGACCCCCGACCCGCCCGAGCGCGGGTCAACCCGTTCGGGGGCGGCGCGTCCGATCGGAGCCTGGCGTGTGGGGGGAGTCGTGGGTAACGGGGTTCTGCCGGCTATGGACATCTCAGCCGCCCCGTTGAGGGTGCCGAGTGGTGGTTCTGTCCTCCGCGCACAGTAGGATTGACAGCGAGACGAAGACCCGGTGCGGGGCGAGGGACGGGGCCGGTGGCCCCAGGATCATTCTCCACTCCGGGTCGAGCCGATCGCGATCCGCGGGCAACCGCGGCGACCGGCGCGTTCGACCCGCTGTCCGGAGGTCTCCGGCACCGGTCCACGCGCCGACGTCGCGTCCTGTCCGCCGAACCCGCGCCCGACGCGCCCTCCCGGCGCCGACGACGCGAGAAAGTGGCCGAGGGTGGCAGCGCAGGACAAGCAGGAGTACGGCGCAGAGTCGATCACCGTTCTCGAGGGGCTGGAGGCCGTCCGCAAGCGGCCCGGTATGTACATCGGGTCCACCGGTGAGCGCGGTCTGCACCACCTCGTCTGGGAGGTCGTCGACAACGCGGTCGACGAGGCGCTGGCCGGATACTGCGACACCATCGACGTGGTGCTGCTCGCCGACGGCGGAGTGCGGGTCACCGACAACGGCCGTGGTTTCCCGGTCGACCTGCACCCGAAGCTCAAGAAGCCGGGCGTCGAGGTCGCGCTGACCATCCTGCACGCGGGCGGCAAGTTCGACGGCAAGGCGTACGCGGTGTCCGGCGGTCTGCACGGCGTCGGCGTCTCCGTGGTGAACGCGCTCTCCACCAAGATGTTCGTCGAGATCCACAAGTCCGGCTCCGTGTGGCGGCAGCACTACACCAACTCCAAGCCGAGCCCGCTGGAGAAGGGCGAGACCACCGACCGCACCGGTTCGGCGGTGTCCTTCTGGCCCGACCCCGACGTCTTCGAGACCGTCGACTTCGACTTCCAGACCATCTACCGGCGCCTGCAGGAGATGGCCTTCCTCAACCGTGCCCTGCGCATCCACCTGCTCGACGAGCGGGTGGCCGAGGAGGAGGACGGCCGGCAGCGCGAGGTCACCTTCTACTACGAGGGCGGCATCGCCGACTTCGTCCGGCACCTCAACGCCTCCAAGAACCCGATCCACAAGACGGTGGTCGAGTTCGGCGCCGAGGAGGAGGGCATGTCGCTCGAGATCGCCATGCAGTGGAACGAGTCGTACGGCGAGTCGGTCTACACCTTCGCCAACACGATCAACACCCACGAGGGCGGCACCCACGAGGAGGGCTTCCGGTCCGCGCTGACAAGCGTGGTCAACCGGTACGGCACCGACAAGAAGCTGCTCAAGGGCGACGAGAAGCTCTCCGGCGAGGACATCCGAGAAGGTCTCGCGGCGATCATCTCGGTCAAGCTGGCCAACCCGCAGTTCGAGGGCCAGACCAAGACCAAGCTCGGCAACACCCCGGTGAAGAGCTTCGTGCAGCGGGTCTGCAACGACCGGCTGGTCGACTGGTTCGACCGTAACCCGGCCGAAGCCAAGATGATCATCACGAAGGCCTCCCAGGCGGCACGGGCCCGGATCGCCGCCCAGCAGGCGCGCAAGCTGGCCCGGCGCAAGTCGCTGCTGGAGTCCGGCTCGATGCCGGGCAAGCTGGCCGACTGCCAGTCCACCGACCCGCGCGAGTCCGAGGTGTTCATCGTCGAGGGTGACTCGGCCGGTGGTTCGGCCAAGCAGGGCCGCGACCCGCGGACGCAGGCGATCCTGCCGATCCGCGGCAAGATCCTCAACGTGGAGAAGGCCCGGATCGACCGGGTGCTGAAGAACAACGAGGTCCAGGCGCTGATCACCGCGCTGGGCACCGGCATCCACGACGACTTCGACATGGAGAAGCTGCGGTACCACAAGGTGGTGCTGATGGCCGACGCCGACGTCGACGGCCAGCACATCCAGACGCTGCTGCTCACCCTGCTGTTCCGCTTCATGCGTCCGCTTGTCGAGATGGGCCACGTCTACCTGGCCGCCCCGCCGCTCTACAAGATCAAGTGGAACAAGAAGGGCGACGACGCCCAGTACGCCTACTCCGACCGCGAGCGGGACGGGCTCATCGCGCTGCGCCAGCAGAAGAAGCCGAACGCCAAGCCGGACGACATCCAGCGCTTCAAGGGCCTCGGCGAGATGAACTATCCCGAGCTGTGGGAAACCACTATGAACCCGGCGACGCGTACCCTGCGTCAGGTCACGCTCGACGACGCTGCAACCGCAGACGAGTTGTTCAGCGTCCTGATGGGTGAGGACGTTGAAGCGCGCCGGTCGTTCATCCAGCGCAACGCCAAGGACGTGCGGTTCCTGGATATCTGACGGACCTCGGCGGGCCGGTCGGGCAGCACCCGACCGGCCCGCCGGTCCACAGAGTTATCCACAGCTTGGTCGGTATCCACAGCCGTTATCCACAGCACGAAAACGACTCTGAGTCTGATAAGGGTATACAGTGACCGATTCCCCCGAGTCCACACCGAACGAGCCCGAGGTTCCCGCCGAGGCACTCGCCGCCGTGGTCGCGCACGACCGGATCGAGCCGGTCGGGCTCGAGGTGGAGATGCAGCGCTCCTACCTCGACTACGCGATGAGCGTGATCGTCGGGCGCGCGCTGCCGGACGTCCGGGACGGGCTCAAGCCGGTCCACCGCAAGATCCTCTACGCCATGTTCGACTCCGGCTACCGGCCGGACCGCGGCTACGTGAAGTGCTCCCGGGTCGTCGGCGACGTGATGGGTCAGTTCCACCCGCACGGCGACTCGGCCATCTACGACGCGCTGGTCCGGATGGCGCAGCCCTGGTCGCTGCGCTACCCGCTCGTCGACGGCAACGGCAACTTCGGCTCGCCGGGTAACGATCCGGCCGCCGCGATGCGGTACACCGAGTGCAAGCTCGACCCGCTCGCCATGGAGATGCTGCGGGACATCGACGAGGACACCGTCGACCTGCAGGACAACTACGACGGCCGGGCCAAGGAGCCCACGATCCTGCCGTCGCGGATCCCCAACCTGCTGGTGAACGGCTCCGAGGGCATCGCGGTCGGCATGGCCACCAAGATCCCGCCGCACAACCTGCGGGAGATCGGCGCGGCGGTGCAGTGGTGCCTGGAGCACCCGGAGGAGGACGAGGAGACCACCCTCGAAGCCCTGCTCGGCATCGTCAAGGGTCCGGACTTCCCGACCCACGGCCTGATCGTTGGCACCACCGCCATCCAGGACGCGTACCGCACCGGCCGTGGCTCGATCCGGATGCGTGCCGTGGTGGAGGTCGAGGAGGACAAGCGGGGCCGCCCCTGCCTGGTCGTCAGCCGAGCTGCCCTACCAGGTCAACCCGGACAACCTCGCCGAGCGGATCGCCGAGCTGATCAAGGAGGGCAAGCTCGCCGGGATCGCCGACATCCGCGACGAGTCCTCCGGCCGTACCGGCATGCGGATCGTGCTGGTGCTCAAGCGCGACGCGGTCGCCAAGGTCGTGCTGAACAACCTCTACAAGCACACCCAGCTCCAGGAGACGTTCGGCGCCAACATGCTGGCCCTGGTCGACGGGGTGCCGCGCACGCTCAACCTGGCCCAGTTCATCCGCTACTACGTCGAGCACCAGATCGACGTGATCCGCCGGCGGACCGCCTTCCGACTGCGCAAGGCCGAGGAGCGAGCGCACATCCTGCGCGGCCTGGGCAAGGCGCTGGACGCGCTGGACGAGGTGATCGCGCTGATCCGGCGGTCGCCGACCGTGGACGACGCCCGCCAGGGCCTGATCCGGCTGCTGGAGATCGACGAGATCCAGGCGACCGCGATCCTGGACATGCAGCTTCGCCGGCTCGCCGCGCTGGAGCGGCAGCGGATCGTGGACGACCTGGCCAAGCTCGAGATCGAGATCGCCGACCTCAAGGACATCCTCGCCAAGCCGGAGCGGCAGCGGAAGATCGTCTCGGACGAGCTGGGCGAGATCGTCGCCAAGTGGGGCGACGACCGCCGGACGCAGATCATCCCGTTCGACGGCGAGGTCTCCATGGAGGACCTCATCGCCCGCGAGGACGTGGTCGTCACGATCACCCGCACCGGGTACGCCAAGCGGACCAAGGTCGATCTGTACCGCTCGCAGCGGCGCGGCGGCAAGGGCGTCAGTGGCGCCACGCTGCGGCAGGACGACATCGTCAGCCACTTCTTCGTGTGCTCGACGCACGACTGGATCCTGTTCTTCACGAACAAGGGCCGGGTGTACCGGGCCAAGGCGTACGAGTTGCCGGAGGTCAGTAGGGTAGCCAAGGGCCAACACGTGGCCAATCTGCTCGCCTTCCTACCCGACGAGCAGATCGCGCAGATCATCGAAATCCCGAACTACCAGGTAGCCCCCTATCTGGTACTGGCCACGAAGAACGGCCTGGTGAAGAAGACGCGGCTCGAGGAGTTCGACTCCAACCGTTCCGGCGGAATCATCGCGATCAACCTGCGCGATGAGGACGAGCTGGTCGGTGCTGCGCTGGTGGCGCCGGAGAACGACCTGCTGCTGGTCTCCAAGAAGGCGCAGGCGATCCGGTTCAACGCCTCCGACGAGGCGCTGCGGCCGATGGGTCGTGCCACCTCGGGCGTGATCGGCATGCGCTTCACGGACGACGACGTCCTGCTCGCCATGGAGGTCGTTCGGGACGGTTTGGACGTCCTGGTGGCCACGAACGGGGGATACGCGAAACGTACCCCGATCGAGGAATACCCGGTGCAGGGCCGGGGAGGTAAGGGCGTGCTGACTGCGAAGATCACCGAACGGCGCGGTGGTCTGGTCGGTGCCGTGGTGATCGACCCAGACGACGAGTTGTTCGCGATCACCAGCAACGGTGGTGTCATCCGGACTCCGGTGAAGCCTGTACGCCGTACGCGTGACCGGAACACAATGGGGGTCAAGCTGATGGACCTCCCGGACGGCGTGACTATCGTGGCGATTGCTCGCAATGCCGACGAGCCTGACGAACAGGACTAGTTGAATGACGGAGACACAGGCGAAGTCGGGGAACACGGGGACCTCGGCCAACCCGGTCGACGAGGAGGCCGCCAAGGGCGGCACACCAGCGACCGGCCGCGCGGCCGTGGGCCGGGCCACGGTTCCCGCCGACGCGCCTGCCCCGAAATTCACCCGGGCTCCCGGCATGACACCTCCGCCGGAGCAGCCCGGCGAGGACGGGGGATCGGGCGACGCCAAGGCCGAGACGTCGGCTGTCGAGGCACCGACGTCCGCCGGGGTGGCCCCCACGGCGGCCGCCCCGACCCCGGCTCGACCGACGACCACCCAGCCGATCAACACCCGACCCGGTCAGGCGACATCGACCGGGTCCACCGGCACCCAACCCCGGATCATGCCGGGCATGTCCCAGCCGGACTCGGGGCGTACGGCCGGCGGTCGCCCCGCGAGCGGTGGTGGCCTGCCGCCGGGGATCGGCAACACGTCGGCCGTCGGGGCCGCCCGGGTCGGTGAGGCGGTGCGCGCCGCGCGGAGCTCGGTCAGCTCGGCGGCGTCCCGCGGACCGCGCCGGGCCCGGCTGAACCTCAAGCGGATCGACCCCTGGTCCGTGATGAAGTTCGCGTTCGCCGTCTCGGTGGTGCTGTTCATCGTCGTGGTGGTCGCCACGTCGGTGCTCTACCTGGCGCTGGACGCGATGGGTGTGTTCCAGAGCGTCAACGACAGCCTCAGCGACCTGGTCAACGCCGGCGGTGGGCAGAGCACCAACGGCTTCCAGATCACCACCAAGGGCGTGATCCTCAGCTCGGCGCTGATCGGCCTGGTCAACGTGGTGCTGTTCACCGCGCTGGCCACGCTGGGAGCGTTCGTCTACAACGTCTGCGCCGACCTCGTCGCGGGATCGAGCTGACGCTCGCCGAGCGGGACTGAGTGTGACCGGGGCGCCGGGGGCACCGCGGAATGCGGTCGCTCCGGCGCCCCGTACTCGGGAGGTTTTGCAGGCGGCGACGGCCGGCCCGCAGGTTCGGACCCCGATTTGGGGCCGGCGGAGCGGATGGGTTAATCTTGCTCGTCGCAACGCGGGGCTATAGCTCAGTCGGTTAGAGCGCAGAGCTGATAACTCTGAGGTCGATGGTTCGATTCCATCTAGCCCCACCGCACATCGTCCGGCGCTAGTCGAGCACGAGGGGTCGCCCCATGTTCAAGAAGCTGCTGATCCTGGCCGGCGTCGTCGGCGTCGCTGCCGTCGTCTTCAACAAGGTCAAGGCCGCCAACGACGAGCGTGCCCTGTGGCACGAGGCGACCACCGCGCCCGACCTGCGCTGACGTCCGGCCGGCGGCGCGCGCGTCGCCGCCGCAGCCGCTCACGGGGCCTAGCTCAACTGGCAGAGCACTGCCTTTGCAAGGCAGGGGTTAGGGTTCGAGTCCCCTGGGCTCCACAAGCACTTTCCCCGGATGATCTCGGTCCGAGTGCAGCCATCCGTACAGCCAAGCCGGTCACGCCGTCCCCTCCTGGCCGAGAATCCGGTCAATGGCCGAGGCAGCCTGACGAGCCCGCGCCGGCAGAACGTGGCCGTAGGTGTCGGCCGTCATCCGGATCGTGGAGTGCCCGAGCAGCTCCATCACCGTCCGCAGCTCCTCGCCCTGGTCGAGCAGGAACGTGGCGAAGGCGTGCCGCAGGTCGTGCAGGTGCAGCCAGTCCAGCCCGGCCGCTACGCGGAGCTGCTCGAAGCGCCGCTTGACGTTCCGTGGCTCCATCGCAGTGCCGATCGTGCTGGCGAAGACCAGGCCCAGATCCGACCACACCTCACCGGCCGCGAGCCGTTCCTTGGCCTGACGCACCCGCTGTGCCTCCAACGCCCGAACGGCCAGAGCCGACAGCGGCAGCGGACGGGCCGATCGGTGCGTCTTCGGTGGCACGAACACCAACCCGTGATCCGTTCGCTGGAGCGTCTGCCGAACGAACAGCGCCTTCCCCGGCAGGTCGACATCCGACCACCGCAGGCCCAGCAGCTCAGCCCGCCGCAGTCCGGTCGCCAGCGCCAGGATGAACAGCGATTCCAGCCGGTCCCCGGTCAGCGCCGACAGCAGGGATTTGGCTTCCTCGGGGGTCAGAGCGCGCCGCTCGGTTCTGCCGAGGGCCGGAGGCTTGGCTGCCTTGGCGACGTTGCGGGGGACCAAGTCCATCCGCTCAGCGTCGGCCAGGGCGACGCGCAGCACCGCGTGCACCTTGATGATGCTGGCCGGTGCGAGCTTCGATCCAACCGAGGTCGACCACCGCAGCCCACACGCCCGGCCGCTGCTCGTACACCGAGCCCTCGCCATGAGAACGCCGACGCCGGCCCGTCATGCCGCGAACTCCTCATCAGCCGCCAGGAACTCATCCAGCGCAGACAGCGGAATCAGCCGAGCACGACCCGCCTTGATCGAACGCAGTCGACCCGATCGCATCAGGACGTACACGGTGTCCCGACAGACGCCGAGCAGGGCCGCAGCCTCAGCCGGGCGGACGCTCTTCTTCGGCAGTGCGGCGCAGGTCAACCACGGGTGCCGGCATCCGGGGTTGACTAGGTCGTGTACCTTCGCCGCAGTTATGACCAGCGACCGCGACGCAACGCCCAGCGAGGTGGCTACGTCGGCGTGGAAAGGCAACATCGGCTGTCTCGCGGCCGTCGTCATGCTGTGCGCCTTCTGCGCCGGAGCGACGTTTGTGCTCGGCTCGGCGATGGACGTCCGGCAACGCCTCGTTCCGTGGTTTGCCGAGCTAGCTTGCCAGACCTCCGGCTGCGGCCGGCTCTCTATGGCCACGATCGGCTGGAGTGTGCGGGCGACTTCTGTTGGTGTCGTGACCGTGCTCGCGCTCGTGTATCGGCGGCGTCGATGGCTCTTCTATGTTCTCCTGCTTCCAGCTGTTGGGCTGGTTGGTCCAAGCCTGTTGCTCTCGGACGTCACTTACAAGACTGGCCACGAGCCGTGGATTAGAGACCTTGTGGCCGAGGTTCCGAACGGAGACGCCCTAGTGGTCGGGATTCACTGCGGGACGTGGGCTGGATGGTTGGCGCTCTTGACTGTGTTGCTCGCGAGCGCCCGCGTGAAGCGTGGTTCGCCACGCAACGTTTGGGCGTGGCAGCTCGTCCGCCTTGCGGCGCCCCTCATGATGCTGCCTGCCCTGGTGATCGCGGTGGTCCTAGCGTAGTTCCGAGCCGAGAGCGCAGGGCGTTGGCGATGCAGGTTGTCAAGTGTCCGGCTATCTGACCGGACTGCCGAGGTTAGGCCGTCAAGCCCATGGCCTGTCGGAGATCGACAATTCCCAAGCTGACAGTCTGGGAGCCACGCGTGGGAGCCACTGGGGCGGACTGGACCGGACGGGACGGGACCGATCGAGTTGCCGAGCGCTTGAGGAGCAGGACCAGGCGGACGGCATCGGACGGCCTAGACGTGGTCTTGGGAATCTCCGGATCAGAGGGTGGCTGTACAGCCACCCGTACAGCCAAGCCCACTGACGGACACGGTCCGAAATCGACGGCGGGCGACACGGCGAGCAGTTCAGCGGCAGTAACCGACGCCGACCGACAGTGGTCTTGATCTTTGCAAGGCAGGGGTTAGGGGTTCGAGTCCCCTGGGCTCCACAAGCAATTTCCCCGGTTGCTCTCGGTCCGAGTACAGCCACGCCGGTCACGCCGTCCCCTTAGCTCCATCACCGTCCGCAGTTCCTCGCCCTGGTCGAGCATGAACGAGACGAAGGCGTGGCTCAACGCGTCGCGGGGCTGTCGTCGAGCGTGCCAACGCGCAGTTGTACCTGATCGTCCTGCCACTCCTGCCGAGACCCGGGCGGCGGCATCTCCACTCCGGCAATGCCGGCGGGGGACGAGAACTCCCTGCGCAGCTGATCGATCAGTTGCTCGGCCTTCTGTCGCACCGACGGAGAGTTGTCAGGGTCGTCGAGGCTCAACCCCAGCACGGCTGCACCATCGTCGGTGATCGTGATCATTGCCCATGCGTATTCAGGGCTACGCAGGTACAGCGTCAGCGCCTCGCGGCCGCTCCAGCGGAGGTCGGCCAAGGCTGAGGCGTCGGCGTCGGTCGGCGTGCCAGTGATGTAGGTGCGCGTGAAGGCGGACAGCCGTTCGTCACCGGGGTCGTCGGTGTTGACGTAGTGGTCGATGAACACCTGGAACACCTCGGGGAAGCGTTGCGGCATCCACACGTAGACGTCCCAGCAAAACGACATCTGCTCAGCGTAGGTGGGACCCATGGCGTTGTAGGAGTGTCCTGCGGGAGCCGGCGCTCAGCTGCCGCGGTGACGGCCCGTATGTAGTCCGCAAGAGGTCAGCGGACGGCGGTTGGCTCGGCGGCTCAGACCGGACGGTGCGTGACGGTGATTCTCCTCACGAGTGCGCCTTGTCCGCCCGAGGCGGCCCCGAGGTCGAAGCTCCTCAAACACGCGCGTCCGGCCCGACGAGGCGTCGAGCCGGACGCGTTGAGTGAGCTATGTCGCGAAGCGGGATCGGCGACGGCGTCCGATCAGGTAGCCCGCGCCGCCGAGGACCAGCAGCGCACCGCCGACGCGGTGGCGTGGCGCTCGGGGTTTACCTGGGCTGGGTCGCCGTGGGCTGGGACGCGCAGTCGAGCGCACGCGCCTCGTACAGGTCGTTGTTCAGGTAGGCCAGATAGGCGTCGACGGATGCCTGGTTGAGCGCCTTCTGCGCGGCTGCCCTCACGTTGACACCAGCGTTCGTCAACGTCCGGCCCACCGAGATCTGCAGAGCAATCGACCAGACTTCCTGCACGTCCGTCTTGAGGAATTCGCGGAGGTCAGCCGAGGGGTCGTTCAGCTGCCTCGTTATCTCGTCGGGCAGAACAGGCAGGGCGTCGGTCCTCGCGAAGTGCAGGATCTGGGCGGTCAACACCCGCACCTCCAGATCGGTGGCCGTGTCCAGGTCGATGGTGTAAAGCTCGCGGATGTCCTTGTAGACCTTGCGCTCGATCGTCTGGCAGGCCGCGTCCAGCCCGGGCGATTCGGCTTGCGCCGCCGCCGGTGCCGCCGGAACCAGCATGGCCAGCGCTATCAGAACGCCGGCCGGGATCTTACGTCGCATGTGAATGGTCCTCCCCGTTGCAGATCAGAACAGAGATAGTACTGGTGGTGGCGGTCCGGCGATGTCCCGTCCAATGTGGCCCTTCTGTTGAAGGCGGCCGATAAACCCCTTTCGGGGTTCACGACGGAGGGACATGATCTTCAGAATGGAACAGGGTCCGACTCCGGTCCGCATGCAGATCTACTGCCGGGTGGAGGTGCTCGTCACCGATCCCGCCGCTGTCACCGCTCACGCGGTGGCCGACCTGCGGGCGGCCGACATCGACTGGTCCACCGAGGAGGACGACCTGGCCACGGCCGTCGAGGAGCTGCGGGCCGATCTCCCCACCTCGTTGGCGGGTGTGGTGGACCTCGGCCGGCTCGCCGACGGCATTCCGGGGGTGGAGTTTCGTGGCGGCCTCTGCTGGGCGGAATCGGAGCCGCCGCGGGATCCGTTCCGCGAGACGAGCCAGCCGCAGGACAGGCGGAATGGCGGGGACCTACCGGGGTAGGAGAAACGGCAACACTCCCCCGGAAGTGAGGTGTCATACCAATGCCTACCGCACGCGAGATCATGACGAACGACGTGACCTGTGTCCGCGAGCAGGACGACCTCAAGTCGGCCGCCAAGCGGATGGCCGAACTGGGGGTCGGGTCACTGCCGATCTGCGGCGACGACAACCGCCTCAAGGGCATGCTTACCGATCGCGACATCGTGGTGAAGGTGCTCGCCGAGGGTCGTGACCCGGCGAACGTCACCGCAGGCGAGCTGGCTCAGGGTGAGGCGGTGACAATCGGCGCGGACGACGACGCGGGCGAGATCCTGCGGACCATGGGCAAGCACAAGGTTCGCCGACTGCCGGTGATCGACGGTCACGAGCTGGTCGGCATCGTGGCCGTGGCCGACGTGGCACGGTCCCTGCCGGAGCGCCCGGTCGGTGACCTCATCGAGGCGATCTCCGAGCACAGCTGACCGTCGCGCCCTCTCGTCGATCGCCGCCCCCGGCTCTCCGGTGGGCGGCGATCACTGCGTCGCCCCGGCTTCGCTCGATCGACGAGATCTGCCGGCGGGTCGGCTGGCGGGTCGGCGACCTGCCCAGGGCGAGGTCGCTCATCGGCCCTATGACTCTCAGGTATGAATATGACTCTGAGGTATATGCGTCACCGCCCCAGCCCCTCGGCCGACCGTTCAGGCGGGCGGCGTGCGGGCGGGCGGCGTGAGGGGCGCGGTCTCGCCACGGGCGATGGTGCGTACCTGCCGGACCCAGCCGCGACGGCGAGCCTCGTCGACGAAGTGCGCCAGCGGGGAGCGGAAGACCGGGTAGTCGTCGTAGTGGATCGGCACCGTCAGCTTCGGGCGGATCAACTCCACCAGGTCGGCGCCCTGCCGGGCGTCCATCGTGAGCAGGATTCCAGCGATCTTCGTGCCGCCGAGGTGGATCAGCATCGCGTCGATGTCCGGGTAGCGCTCGGGGATGTCGGAGAGCAGCGGCCGGTTGAGGGTGTCGCCGGTGACGTACAGCCGGAACTCGCGCCGCCCGGCACGTTCCACGTCGATCATCGTGCCCATCACGTCGGGCAGCAGCCGGTCCAGGGCGCCCGGGCCGTGCTTGCCGGGCATCGAGGTCAGCCGCACGGTCGTACCGTCGCGGTGCAGCTCCCGTGACGACCAGGTCGGCAGGCCCTCGGCGGCGCGGAAGCCCCAGCGGCGCAGCTTGCGTTCGGCGGCGGGCGTGGTGACGATGGGCAGCTCCCGGTCCAGCTCCCGGCGAGCCACCCGGTCGAAGTGGTCGCCGTGCAGATGGGACAGGACCACGGCGTCCAGGTGGGGAAGCTGGGCGATCCCCAGCGCCGGGTCCGTG
>NZ_HF570108.1:0-76220 GCF_000297395.2 Micromonospora lupini str. Lupac 08
CAGCACCCGACCGGCCCGCCGGTCCACAGAGTTATCCACAGCTTGGTCGGTATCCACAGCCGTTATCCACAGCACGAAAACGACTCTGAGTCTGATAAGGGTATACAGTGACCGATTCCCCCGAGTCCACACCGAACGAGCCCGAGGTTCCCGCCGAGGCACTCGCCGCCGTGGTCGCGCACGACCGGATCGAGCCGGTCGGGCTCGAGGTGGAGATGCAGCGCTCCTACCTCGACTACGCGATGAGCGTGATCGTCGGGCGCGCGCTGCCGGACGTCCGGGACGGGCTCAAGCCGGTCCACCGCAAGATCCTCTACGCCATGTTCGACTCCGGCTACCGGCCGGACCGCGGCTACGTGAAGTGCTCCCGGGTCGTCGGCGACGTGATGGGTCAGTTCCACCCGCACGGCGACTCGGCCATCTACGACGCGCTGGTCCGGATGGCGCAGCCCTGGTCGCTGCGCTACCCGCTCGTCGACGGCAACGGCAACTTCGGCTCGCCGGGTAACGATCCGGCCGCCGCGATGCGGTACACCGAGTGCAAGCTCGACCCGCTCGCCATGGAGATGCTGCGGGACATCGACGAGGACACCGTCGACCTGCAGGACAACTACGACGGCCGGGCCAAGGAGCCCACGATCCTGCCGTCGCGGATCCCCAACCTGCTGGTGAACGGCTCCGAGGGCATCGCGGTCGGCATGGCCACCAAGATCCCGCCGCACAACCTGCGGGAGATCGGCGCGGCGGTGCAGTGGTGCCTGGAGCACCCGGAGGAGGACGAGGAGACCACCCTCGAAGCCCTGCTCGGCATCGTCAAGGGTCCGGACTTCCCGACCCACGGCCTGATCGTTGGCACCACCGCCATCCAGGACGCGTACCGCACCGGCCGTGGCTCGATCCGGATGCGTGCCGTGGTGGAGGTCGAGGAGGACAAGCGGGGCCGCCCCTGCCTGGTCGTCAGCGAGCTGCCCTACCAGGTCAACCCGGACAACCTCGCCGAGCGGATCGCCGAGCTGATCAAGGAGGGCAAGCTCGCCGGGATCGCCGACATCCGCGACGAGTCCTCCGGCCGTACCGGCATGCGGATCGTGCTGGTGCTCAAGCGCGACGCGGTCGCCAAGGTCGTGCTGAACAACCTCTACAAGCACACCCAGCTCCAGGAGACGTTCGGCGCCAACATGCTGGCCCTGGTCGACGGGGTGCCGCGCACGCTCAACCTGGCCCAGTTCATCCGCTACTACGTCGAGCACCAGATCGACGTGATCCGCCGGCGGACCGCCTTCCGACTGCGCAAGGCCGAGGAGCGAGCGCACATCCTGCGCGGCCTGGGCAAGGCGCTGGACGCGCTGGACGAGGTGATCGCGCTGATCCGGCGGTCGCCGACCGTGGACGACGCCCGCCAGGGCCTGATCCGGCTGCTGGAGATCGACGAGATCCAGGCGACCGCGATCCTGGACATGCAGCTTCGCCGGCTCGCCGCGCTGGAGCGGCAGCGGATCGTGGACGACCTGGCCAAGCTCGAGATCGAGATCGCCGACCTCAAGGACATCCTCGCCAAGCCGGAGCGGCAGCGGAAGATCGTCTCGGACGAGCTGGGCGAGATCGTCGCCAAGTGGGGCGACGACCGCCGGACGCAGATCATCCCGTTCGACGGCGAGGTCTCCATGGAGGACCTCATCGCCCGCGAGGACGTGGTCGTCACGATCACCCGCACCGGGTACGCCAAGCGGACCAAGGTCGATCTGTACCGCTCGCAGCGGCGCGGCGGCAAGGGCGTCAGTGGCGCCACGCTGCGGCAGGACGACATCGTCAGCCACTTCTTCGTGTGCTCGACGCACGACTGGATCCTGTTCTTCACGAACAAGGGCCGGGTGTACCGGGCCAAGGCGTACGAGTTGCCGGAGGCCAGTAGGGTAGCCAAGGGCCAACACGTGGCCAATCTGCTCGCCTTCCTACCCGACGAGCAGATCGCGCAGATCATCGAAATCCCGAACTACCAGGTAGCCCCCTATCTGGTACTGGCCACGAAGAACGGCCTGGTGAAGAAGACGCGGCTCGAGGAGTTCGACTCCAACCGTTCCGGCGGAATCATCGCGATCAACCTGCGCGATGAGGACGAGCTGGTCGGTGCTGCGCTGGTGGCGCCGGAGAACGACCTGCTGCTGGTCTCCAAGAAGGCGCAGGCGATCCGGTTCAACGCCTCCGACGAGGCGCTGCGGCCGATGGGTCGTGCCACCTCGGGCGTGATCGGCATGCGCTTCACGGACGACGACGTCCTGCTCGCCATGGAGGTCGTTCGGGACGGTTTGGACGTCCTGGTGGCCACGAACGGGGGATACGCGAAACGTACCCCGATCGAGGAATACCCGGTGCAGGGCCGGGGAGGTAAGGGCGTGCTGACTGCGAAGATCACCGAACGGCGCGGTGGTCTGGTCGGTGCCGTGGTGATCGACCCAGACGACGAGTTGTTCGCGATCACCAGCAACGGTGGTGTCATCCGGACTCCGGTGAAGCCTGTACGCCGTACGCGTGACCGGAACACAATGGGGGTCAAGCTGATGGACCTCCCGGACGGCGTGACTATCGTGGCGATTGCTCGCAATGCCGACGAGCCTGACGAACAGGACTAGTTGAATGACGGAGACACAGGCGAAGTCGGGGAACACGGGGACCTCGGCCAACCCGGTCGACGAGGAGGCCGCCAAGGGCGGCACACCAGCGACCGGCCGCGCGGCCGTGGGCCGGGCCACGGTTCCCGCCGACGCGCCTGCCCCGAAATTCACCCGGGCTCCCGGCATGACACCTCCGCCGGAGCAGCCCGGCGAGGACGGGGGATCGGGCGACGCCAAGGCCGAGACGTCGGCTGTCGAGGCACCGACGTCCGCCGGGGTGGCCCCCACGGCGGCCGCCCCGACCCCGGCTCGACCGACGACCACCCAGCCGATCAACACCCGACCCGGTCAGGCGACATCGACCGGGTCCACCGGCACCCAACCCCGGATCATGCCGGGCATGTCCCAGCCGGACTCGGGGCGTACGGCCGGCGGTCGCCCCGCGAGCGGTGGTGGCCTGCCGCCGGGGATCGGCAACACGTCGGCCGTCGGGGCCGCCCGGGTCGGTGAGGCGGTGCGCGCCGCGCGGAGCTCGGTCAGCTCGGCGGCGTCCCGCGGACCGCGCCGGGCCCGGCTGAACCTCAAGCGGATCGACCCCTGGTCCGTGATGAAGTTCGCGTTCGCCGTCTCGGTGGTGCTGTTCATCGTCGTGGTGGTCGCCACGTCGGTGCTCTACCTGGCGCTGGACGCGATGGGTGTGTTCCAGAGCGTCAACGACAGCCTCAGCGACCTGGTCAACGCCGGCGGTGGGCAGAGCACCAACGGCTTCCAGATCACCGCCAAGGGCGTGATCCTCAGCTCGGCGCTGATCGGCCTGGTCAACGTGGTGCTGTTCACCGCGCTGGCCACGCTGGGAGCGTTCGTCTACAACGTCTGCGCCGACCTCGTCGGCGGGATCGAGCTGACGCTCGCCGAGCGGGACTGAGTGTGACCGGGGCGCCGGGGCACCGCGGAATGCGGTCGCTCCGGCGCCCCGTACTCGGGTAGGTTTTGCAGGCGGCGACGGCCCGGCCCGCAGGTTCGGACCCCGATTTGGGGCCGGCGGAGCGGATGGGTTAATCTTGCTCGTCGCAACGCGGGGCTATAGCTCAGTCGGTTAGAGCGCAGAGCTGATAACTCTGAGGTCGATGGTTCGATTCCATCTAGCCCCACCGCACATCGTCCGGCGCTAGTCGAGCACGAGGGGTCGCCCCATGTTCAAGAAGCTGCTGATCCTGGCCGGCGTCGTCGGCGTCGCTGCCGTCGTCTTCAACAAGGTCAAGGCCGCCAACGACGAGCGTGCCCTGTGGCACGAGGCGACCACCGCGCCCGACCTGCGCTGACGTCCGGCCGGCGGCGCGCGCGTCGCCGCCGCAGCCGCTCACGGGGCCCTAGCTCAACTGGCAGAGCACTGCCTTTGCAAGGCAGGGGTTAGGGGTTCGAGTCCCCTGGGCTCCACAAGCACTTTCCCCGGATGATCTCGGTCCGAGTGCAGCCATCCGTACAGCCAAGCCGGTCACGCCGTCCCCTCCTGGCCGAGAATCCGGTCAATGGCCGAGGCAGCCTGACGAGCCCGCGCCGGCAGAACGTGGCCGTAGGTGTCGGCCGTCATCCGGATCGTGGAGTGCCCGAGCAGCTCCATCACCGTCCGCAGCTCCTCGCCCTGGTCGAGCAGGAACGTGGCGAAGGCGTGCCGCAGGTCGTGCAGGTGCAGCCAGTCCAGCCCGGCCGCTACGCGGAGCTGCTCGAAGCGCCGCTTGACGTTCCGTGGCTCCATCGCAGTGCCGATCGTGCTGGCGAAGACCAGGCCCAGATCCGACCACACCTCACCGGCCGCGAGCCGTTCCTTGGCCTGACGCACCCGCTGTGCCTCCAACGCCCGAACGGCCAGAGCCGACAGCGGCAGCGGACGGGCCGATCGGTGCGTCTTCGGTGGCACGAACACCAACCCGTGATCCGTTCGCTGGAGCGTCTGCCGAACGAACAGCGCCTTCCCCGGCAGGTCGACATCCGACCACCGCAGGCCCAGCAGCTCAGCCCGCCGCAGTCCGGTCGCCAGCGCCAGGATGAACAGCGATTCCAGCCGGTCCCCGGTCAGCGCCGACAGCAGGGATTTGGCTTCCTCGGGGGTCAGAGCGCGCCGCTCGGTTCTGCCGAGGGCCGGAGGCTTGGCTGCCTTGGCGACGTTGCGGGGGACCAAGTCCATCCGCTCAGCGTCGGCCAGGGCGACGCGCAGCACCGCGTGCACCTTGATGATGCTGGCCGGTGAGAGCTTCGATCCAACCGAGGTCGACCACCGCAGCCCACACGCCCGGCCGCTGCTCGTACACCGAGCCCTCGCCATGAGAACGCCGACGCCGGCCCGTCATGCCGCGAACTCCTCATCAGCCGCCAGGAACTCATCCAGCGCAGACAGCGGAATCAGCCGAGCACGACCCGCCTTGATCGAACGCAGTCGACCCGATCGCATCAGGACGTACACGGTGTCCCGACAGACGCCGAGCAGGGCCGCAGCCTCAGCCGGGCGGACGCTCTTCTTCGGCAGTGCGGCGCAGGTCAACCACGGGTGCCGGCATCCGGGGTTGACTAGGTCGTGTACCTTCGCCGCAGTTATGACCAGCGACCGCGACGCAACGCCCAGCGAGGTGGCTACGTCGGCGTGGAAAGGCAACATCGGCTGTCTCGCGGCCGTCGTCATGCTGTGCGCCTTCTGCGCCGGAGCGACGTTTGTGCTCGGCTCGGCGATGGACGTCCGGCAACGCCTCGTTCCGTGGTTTGCCGAGCTAGCTTGCCAGACCTCCGGCTGCGGCCGGCTCTCTATGGCCACGATCGGCTGGAGTGTGCGGGCGACTTCTGTTGGTGTCGTGACCGTGCTCGCGCTCGTGTATCGGCGGCGTCGATGGCTCTTCTATGTTCTCCTGCTTCCAGCTGTTGGGCTGGTTGGTCCAAGCCTGTTGCTCTCGGACGTCACTTACAAGACTGGCCACGAGCCGTGGATTAGAGACCTTGTGGCCGAGGTTCCGAACGGAGACGCCCTAGTGGTCGGGATTCACTGCGGGACGTGGGCTGGATGGTTGGCGCTCTTGACTGTGTTGCTCGCGAGCGCCCGCGTGAAGCGTGGTTCGCCACGCAACGTTTGGGCGTGGCAGCTCGTCCGCCTTGCGGCGCCCCTCATGATGCTGCCTGCCCTGGTGATCGCGGTGGTCCTAGCGTAGTTCCGAGCCGAGAGCGCAGGGCGTTGGCGATGCAAGTTGTCAAGTGTCCGGCTATCTGACCGGACTGCCGAGGTTAGGCCGTCAAGCCCATGGCCTGTCGGAGATCGACAATTCCCAAGCTGACAGTCTGGGAGCCACGCGTGGGAGCCACTGGGGCGGACTGGACCGGACGGGACGGGACCGATCGAGTTGCCGAGCGCTTGAGGAGCAGGACCAGGCGGACGGCATCGGACGGCCTAGACGTGGTCTTGGGAATCTCCGGATCAGAGGGTGGCTGTACAGCCACCCGTACAGCCAAGCCCACTGACGGACACGGTCCGAAATCGACGGCGGGCGACACGGCGAGCAGTTCAGCGGCAGTAACCGACGCCGACCGACAGTGGTCTTGATCTTTGCAAGGCAGGGGTTAGGGGTTCGAGTCCCCTGGGCTCCACAAGCAATTTCCCCGGTTGCTCTCGGTCCGAGTACAGCCACGCCGGTCACGCCGTCCCCTTAGCTCCATCACCGTCCGCAGTTCCTCGCCCTGGTCGAGCATGAACGAGACGAAGGCGTGGCTCAACGCGTCGCGGGGCTGTCGTCGAGCGTGCCAACGCGCAGTTGTACCTGATCGTCCTGCCACTCCTGCCGAGACCCGGGCGGCGGCATCTCCACTCCGGCAGTGCCGGCGGGGGACGAGAACTCCCTGGGCAGCTGATCGATCAGTTGCTCGGCCTTCTGTCGCACCGACGGAGAGTTGTCAGGGTCGTCGAGGCTCAACCCCAGCACGGCTGCACCATCGTCGGTGATCGTGATCATTGCGCATGCGTATTCAGGGCTGCGCAGGTACAGCGTCAGCGCCTCGCGGCCGCTCCAGCGGAGGTCGGCCAAGGCTGAGGCGTCGGCGTCGGTCGGCGTGCCGAGTGATGGTAGGTGCGCGTGAAGGCGGACAGCCGTTCGTCACCGGGGTCGTCGGTGTTGACGTAGTGGTCGATGAACACCTGGAACACCTCGGGGAAGCGTTGCGGCATCCACACGTAGACGTCCCAGCAAAACGACATCTGCTCAGCGTAGGTGGGACCCATGGCGTTGTAGGAGTGTCCTGCGGGAGCCGGCGCTCAGCTGCCGCGGTGACGGCCCGTATGTAGTCCGCAAGAGGTCAGCGGACGGCGGTTGGCTCGGCGGCTCAGACCGGACGGTGCGTGACGGTGATTCTCCTCACGAGTGCGCCTTGTCCGCCCGAGGCGGCCCCGAGGTCGAAGCTTCTCAAACACGCGCGTCCGGCCCGACGAGGCGTCGAGCCGGACGCGTTGAGTGAGCTATGTCGCGAAGCGGGATCGGCGACGGCGTCCGATCAGGTAGCCCGCGCCGCCGAGGACCAGCAGCGCACCGCCGACGCGGTGGCGTGGCGCTCGGGGTTTACCTGGGCTGGGTCGCCGTGGGCTGGGACGCGCAGTCGAGCGCACGCGCCTCGTACAGGTCGTTGTTCAGGTAGGCCAGATAGGCGTCGACGGATGCCTGGTTGAGCGCCTTCTGCGCGGCTGCCCTCACGTTGACACC
This sequence comes from Micromonospora lupini str. Lupac 08, assembly GCF_000297395.2. Lineage (GTDB taxonomy): Bacteria > Actinomycetota > Actinomycetes > Mycobacteriales > Micromonosporaceae > Micromonospora > Micromonospora lupini. The sequence goes on from NZ_HF570108.1 coordinate 7,343, forward strand.
AGCGTTCGTCAACGTCCGGCCCACCGAGATCTGCAGAGCAATCGACCAGACTTCCTGCACGTCCGTCTTGAGGAATTCGCGGAGGTCAGCCGAGGGGTCGTTCAGCTGCCTCGTTATCTCGTCGGGCAGAACAGGCAGGGCGTCGGTCCTCGCGAAGTGCAGGATCTGGGCGGTCAACACCCGCACCTCCAGATCGGTGGCCGTGTCCAGGTCGATGGTGTAAAGCTCGCGGATGTCCTTGTAGACCTTGCGCTCGATCGTCTGGCAGGCCGCGTCCAGCCCGGGCGATTCGGCTTGCGCCGCCGCCGGTGCCGCCGGAACCAGCATGGCCAGCGCTATCAGAACGCCGGCCGGGATCTTACGTCGCATGTGAATGGTCCTCCCCGTTGCAGATCAGAACAGAGATAGTACTGGTGGTGGCGGTCCGGCGATGTCCCGTCCAATGTGGCCCTTCTGTTGAAGGCGGCCGATAAACCCCCTTTCGGGGTTCACGACGGAGGGACATGATCTTCAGAATGGAATAGGGTCCGACTCCGGTCCGCATGCAGATCTACTGCCGGGTGGAGGTGCTCGTCACCGATCCCGCCGCTGTCACCGCTCACGCGGTGGCCGACCTGCGGGCGGCCGACATCGACTGGTCCACCGAGGAGGACGACCTGGCCACGGCCGTCGAGGAGCTGCGGGCCGATCTCCCCACCTCGTTGGCGGGTGTGGTGGACCTCGGCCGGCTCGCCGACGGCATTCCGGGGGTGGAGTTTCGTGGCGGCCTCTGCTGGGCGGAATCGGAGCCGCCGCGGGATCCGTTCCGCGAGACGAGCCAGCCGCAGGACAGGCGGAATGGCGGGGACCTACCGGGGTAGGAGAAACGGCAACACTCCCCCGGAAGTGAGGTGTCATACCAATGCCTACCGCACGCGAGATCATGACGAACGACGTGACCTGTGTCCGCGAGCAGGACGACCTCAAGTCGGCCGCCAAGCGGATGGCCGAACTGGGGGTCGGGTCACTGCCGATCTGCGGCGACGACAACCGCCTCAAGGGCATGCTTACCGATCGCGACATCGTGGTGAAGGTGCTCGCCGAGGGTCGTGACCCGGCGAACGTCACCGCAGGCGAGCTGGCTCAGGGTGAGGCGGTGACAATCGGCGCGGACGACGACGCGGGCGAGATCCTGCGGACCATGGGCAAGCACAAGGTTCGCCGACTGCCGGTGATCGACGGTCACGAGCTGGTCGGCATCGTGGCCGTGGCCGACGTGGCACGGTCCCTGCCGGAGCGCCCGGTCGGTGACCTCATCGAGGCGATCTCCGAGCACAGCTGACCGTCGCGCCCTCTCGTCGATCGCCGCCCCCGGCTCTCCGGTGGGCGGCGATCACTGCGTCGCCCCGGCTTCGCTCGATCGACGAGATCTGCCGGCGGGTCGGCTGGCGGGTCGGCGACCTGCCCAGGGCGAGGTCGCTCATCGGCCCTATGACTCTCAGGTATGAATATGACTCTGAGGTATATGCGTCACCGCCCCAGCCCCTCGGCCGACCGTTCAGGCGGGCGGCGTGCGGGCGGGCGGCGTGAGGGGCGCGGTCTCGCCACGGGCGATGGTGCGTACCTGCCGGACCCAGCCGCGACGGCGAGCCTCGTCGACGAAGTGCGCCAGCGGGGAGCGGAAGACCGGGTAGTCGTCGTAGTGGATCGGCACCGTCAGCTTCGGGCGGATCAACTCCACCAGGTCGGCGCCCTGCCGGGCGTCCATCGTGAGCAGGATTCCAGCGATCTTCGTGCCGCCGAGGTGGATCAGCATCGCGTCGATGTCCGGGTAGCGCTCGGGGATGTCGGAGAGCAGCGGCCGGTTGAGGGTGTCGCCGGTGACGTACAGCCGGAACTCGCGCCGCCCGGCACGTTCCACGTCGATCATCGTGCCCATCACGTCGGGCAGCAGCCGGTCCAGGGCGCCCGGGCCGTGCTTGCCGGGCATCGAGGTCAGCCGCACGGTCGTACCGTCGCGGTGCAGCTCCCGTGACGACCAGGTCGGCAGGCCCTCGGCGGCGCGGAAGCCCCAGCGGCGCAGCTTGCGTTCGGCGGCGGGCGTGGTGACGATGGGCAGCTCCCGGTCCAGCTCCCGGCGAGCCACCCGGTCGAAGTGGTCGCCGTGCAGATGGGACAGGACCACGGCGTCCAGGTGGGGAAGCTGGGCGATCCCCAGCGCCGGGTCCGTGCGTCGGCGCGACCACAGACCCTTTCCGAGGTACGCCCGCTGACCGCGGTGCAGGAAGTTCGGATCGGTCAGCAGGGTGAACCCGCCGATCCGCAGCACCGTCGTCGCCGTGCCGATGAACGTCACCTGTGGATGCTCGACAGTCATGTGCACCTCCCCCCGGCTCCGGTACCCCGGCGGGCCCCGCTCAAGCGTCAGCCGTCCGTGGGGGTCTGCTCGGTCGCGGGATGGGGCGTCTCCTCCGTCTCGGAAGTGGGCTGTGCGAGGTCGGGGCGGGCCGACGGAAGGTGCTCCACAAGTCTGGTGAGCGCGCCGTTGGCGAAGGTGGCGCCGAGCGCCGATCCGGCGCCGATGGTCCAGCCCACGGGGCCGAGCGGCGTGCAGCCGAAGAACTGGCTCACCCCCGGCGTCTGCACCACCACGACCAGCACCCCGAGCGACGCCGCCGTGGACGCCAGCACGGCCGGGCTGGTGCCGCCGGCCAGGATGGTCTGGCCGAGCTGGGTGCCGACGAGCGAGACGAGGGCGACAGTTCCGGCCCGCCGCTGACGGCCGGTGTACCGGGCCAACGTCCAGCCGACTGTCGCGCCCAGCGTGGTGGACGCCGCGCGGAGCCCGATCTCCCTGGTGAGGGTCTCGCCGAGCGACTGGTCGGGGCCCTCCCGGAGCAGCCCGTCGGTGCGGTCCGAGGCGGGTGGGCGGACGGCGATCGCCAGCGCCGGCGCCAGGTCGGTGAGCAGGTTGACCAGCAGCAGTTGCCGGCCGGTGAGGGCGGAACGGCCGGTCACCGCGGCGGTGAGCACGCTGAACGCGATCTCACCGAGGTTGCCGCCGACGAGGATGCTCAGCGCGTGGCGGACCGACGACCACATCGCGCGACCCTCGACCAGTGTGGCGATGATGGTCTCCAACCTGTCGTCGGTGACCACCAGGTCGGCTGCGGCGCGGGCCGCCGGTGTGCCGCGTTGGCCGAGGGCGATGCCGACGTCTGCCAGCCGGATCGCCGGGGCGTCGTTGGCGCCGTCGCCGGTCATCGCCACGGTCCGCCCGCACTTCTGCAACGCCTGGATGATCCGCACCTTGTGCGCCGGGGTGCAGCGGGCCACCACGTCGGTGTGGGCCAGCCGCTCGGCGAGCGCGTCGTCGTCGAGTTGGTCGAGTTCGGTGGCGGTGACCACCCGCTGCTCGTCGTGCTCGCTGATGGTGGCGGCGATAGCTTCGGCGGTGGCCGGGTGGTCACCGGTGATCATGATGGTGTGGACGCCGGCCTGCCGGATCCGGCGTACCGCCGGGGCGGCGCTCTCCCGGACCCCGTCCGCGAGGGCCAGGAACCCCACGAAGGTCAACCCTCGGACGTCCGAGTCGGTGACCTGCGCGGCGTCCACCTGGCACTCCGCGACGGCCAGGATCCGGTGCCCCGCCCCGGCCCGGTCGGCCAGCAGGCGGTGCAGCTCGGCGCGGCCGGCGTCGTCCAGCGGTTCCTGCCGGCCGTCGGTACGCCGCGTCGCGCAGCGCGGCAACACCGTCTCCGGAGCGCCCTTGACGCTCAGCAGCAGGCGGCCCTCGGTCTCGCCGATGCTCGCGTGGTAGCCGCGGGACGGCTCGAACGGCAGCCCGCCGGCGGCACGCCAACCGGCGGCGCCGGTCTGCTCCACCACGCCGGCCGTGGCGGCGCCCCGCCGTACCGCCCGGTCGGTCTGCAACGCCAGATCCTCCGGCTTGGCCGCGGCGGGGGTGGCCCGCAGCGCCGTGGCGAGGGTCAACCGGAGCCGGTCGTCGAGCCGATCCACCGGGGCGTACCTGTCGCCCACGCCGTCGCCGACCCCGGCGAGCAGCAACTGACCCTCGGTGAGGGTGCCGGTCTTGTCGAAGCAGAGGACGTCCACCCGGCCCAACGCCTCGATCGTGCGCGGGTTGCGGACCAACGCGCCGTGCTCGGCCAGCCGCCGGGCGGCGGCCAGCTGCGCGGCGCTGACGAGGAACGGCAGCCCTTCGGGCACCGACGCCACGGCGAGGTTCGCGGCGGTCGCCGCCGTCTCGGCAAGCGGTACGCCCCGCAGCAGTCCCGCGCCGGCCACGGCTATCGCCGAACCCGCGGCCAACGGAATGGCGGTGCTCGTCAACGAGCCGAGCCGAGCCTCCACCCCGCTGGTCGGGGGTGCCTGCCTGACCAGTGCCAGGCTGCGCCCGGACTCGGTGTCGACGCCGATCGCCACCACCACTGCGGTTCCGTGGCCGGCGGCGACGGTGGTGCCCTCGTACAGCATGGAGTGGCGGTCGGCGATGGCCGCGGCGACGACCGCGCGGTTGCTCTTGGCGACCGGCAGCGACTCGCCGGTAAGCGACGACTCGTCCGCCTCCAGACCGACCGCTTCGAGCACCCGGCAGTCGGCCGGCACCGAGTCTCCCGGTTCGAGGCTGATGACGTCTCCGAGGACGAGGTCCTCGGCCGCGACGACCCGTTCGGCGCCGTCCCGGCGGACCCGCGCGGTCACCGCCGAACGGGACAGCAACTCCGCCAGCGACCGTTCGGTGTTGCGTTCGTGCACCGCCCCGATCAGGGCCGACCCGCCGACGACGCTGCCCACCAACGCGGCGTCGACAAGTGAGCCGAACGACGCGGAGAGCACCGCCCCGGCGGCCAGTACGGGAGTGAGCGGGTTGGACAGCTCGTCCAGGAACGCCCGCAGCAGGCCGCCGCCGGCGGGTGTGTCGCCGCCGCCCGGCCCTTGGCCGTCGTGTCGGCGGTGCGCCTCCGCGCTGGCCAGCCCGTCCGGCGTGGTGCCCAGGCGGTCGAGCACGGTCCGGACCGGCATCAGGTGCCAGGCGGTCGCCACCGGCGCCGGCGTGTCCGACTGGTCGGGCAACCTGCGGGCCTGCCAGACCCCGTTGGCGAAGGCCAGTCCGGCCGCGCCGTTGACCGCGACGAGCGACCGGTGTGGAAGCTGGGTCGGTGGGGCCGTGAACGCGCCGAGCGCCCCGAGCCCGGTGCCCGCCATGGCGAGCCGGATGTTCTGCTGCGTCATCCGCCGGGCCGCCCCGGTCGCCTCGATGACCAGGGACACCACCCGCAGGTCGGTGCCGACGAGCAGGTGCGCTCCCCACGGTGGCAGCTCGTCCGGAGCGGACATCCCCAGCCCGCAGTCGGACGCGCCGAGTGCCGCCCGGTCCCCGGAGACCAGCATCACCACCGCCCCGTCGCGCTGCAACGCGCGTACGGAGTCGGCCAGCTGGTCCCCGCCGGGCAGCATCGCGTCGGCGAAGCCGTACCGCTGCTCGTCGCCGCCGGCCACGATCAGCTTCAGGCCGGCGTGGCGGGCGGCGGCCGGCAGGCCGTCGACGCCCGGCGCAGGCTCGGGTTCGACCCGCAGCAGCGCCGCGAGCCGACCGGCGTGGGTGAGCCCGAGCAACTGGCCGCCGGCCGCGCGCAGCCGGTCGCCGTCCGGCACGTCGCCGGGACCGCCCGTCGGGAGTTGGTCCAGGGGTGCCAGCCGCCAGCCGTCCAGCTCCCGTGAACCGGTCGGGTCGTTCGGGTCGAACAGCGCGAACGCCCGCTCGGCCACCTCGTCGACGTCCGCCTCGGACGCCGGGGCCAGGTCGGCGAGGACGCCCCGCTCCGAGCCGAGCACCGCGGCGTCCAGCACCAGCGTGTCGATTCGGTCCAGCTCCCGCAGCACGCCACGGTCCATCGCGATCACCCCGCGCCGGGCGAGGACGCGGCCGAGCTGTGCCGCGTACCCCTCCCGCCCGCTGCCCGGGGCCTTGGGCAGCGCGGACAGGCCCAGCGCGGCGGCTCGCTTGCGTCCGGCGAACGGTGTCGCCGCCACCGCGGCCGCCGTGCCGGCGGTCAACATCCGGTTGATGTAGCGCTCGACCGGGCCGTCCGGCTTGGGGCGGGGACGCTCGACCGCCGGCCACCGTGCGGTGGCGCGCTCCGGGTCGCCGGTCAGCCGTGGTTCGGCCTTCTCCCACGCGGCCAGTTGGGCCCGTGCCTCGCTCCACTGCACCATGCGTTGGGCGCCGTCGAGGACGATCCCCGTCCAACGGCCGGTCAGACCCTGCACCACCGCCTCGGCAAGCGGAAAGATGACGTCGGCGCGGGGGTCGGAGCGCAGCCGCCGGCCCACGAACGCGTGCAGCTTCGGTTGCAGGTCCGCGGCGGCCAGCAGGCCGGCGACCTCGCCGGGCAGCGGTGCGAACGGCAGGAGCCGGGTGGCCGCCGAGATGGTCAGGCCCAGCGCGTCCGAGGCGAGCGCGCCCAGGGTGCGGGGAGTGCGCGGCCCCTCCTCCGGCGGGTGCGGTGGCGGGATCTCCGGGTCCGGCTCGTGGTCACAGGTCCGCTCGATCCGTTCGATCGCGGCGACGATGTCCCGCAGCCTCGGCTCGGGGGCCTGCACGGCCACGATCACCCGGCCGGACGGCGCGTTCACGCGGGCCCAGGCCACCCCGGGCAGCCGCTCCAGCGCGGCCTCCACCTGTCGGGCCAACCGGTCGCCACCGTCCTGGCAGACGCCGTGCACCTCGATGTGGTGCCGGCCGGGGCGCGACCAGACCCGACGCCGGGTCAGCCCCGCCGTCCGGGCCAGCCGGGTCGCCGCCGACCCGACGGTCCGGGATGCCTCCCCGACCAGGCGCGGCACGCCGATTGACGGCAGGAGGCGGCCGGCGGCGCGACCCGCCGCCGTCATCGAGGCGTACGGCCGGACGGACGCCGACCCGACTCTCCGTTGTCGCTGCTGGTGCCGTCGGTCATCTCGTCCTCCCACCGCCTCACGTCCGGCGGCATGGCTTCCCGACCTCGCGTCCGTTATGCCCCTTGGAGCACCGGAACTTTGCCGGGCCGGCGCGCATGGACGGGGTGGGCGGTGGAAACCGACGACCATCACCGGACACGGGGAGGCCGTAATTGAGCACCTTGACGCGACACCTCAACGGCGCACACGAGAACGTTCGGATGTATCGCCGGCGGTTCGAGCTGCCGATGCTGGGCGAGGTGGCGGTGCCACCACCGGACAAGATCGCCTACTACGCCGGGCTCGGCGTGCTGGCAGCGTTGCAGGTGATCGAATGGCCGCTCGCCCTGGTGATCACCGCCGGGCACGTCCTGGCGGACCAGCACCTGTCGGGACTGGTACGCGGCGTCGGGGAGGCGCTCCAGGAAGCCTGACGAGAGCCGGGTCACCACCTGTTGACATGAATGCGGGTTGAGGTCGCAGGCTCGGTGCATGTCGATCCGAACCGCCACCCCCGTTCCGGCTCCCGCGGGGCTGTTCGTACCCCGGCTGCGGGCGATGACTGTGGGCAGCGTCGCGCTTGTGTCACTGCTGGCGTTCGAGGCCTTGGCGGTCGGCACGGCCATGCCGACCGTCGCCCGCAGCCTGGACGGGTTGGCGCTGTACGGCATCGCGTTCGGTGGCCCGTTCGCCGCCGGTGTGCTGGCCATGGTCGTTTCCGGCATCTGGTGTGACGCACGGGGGCCCCGAGCACCGATGTGGCACGGCGTCGGCTGGTTCGTGGTCGGACTGCTGATCGCCGGGACCGCGCCGGTGATGACCGCGCTGGTGGTCGGACGCGTCGTGCAGGGGTTCGGCTCCGGGTTGCTCTCGGTGGCGCTCTACGTGATCGTCGGGCAGGCGTACCCCGAGGAGCTGCACCGGCGGATCTTCGCCGCGTTCGCGGCGGCGTGGGTCGTACCGTCGCTGGTCGGGCCGGCGCTGGCCGGCCTGGTCGTCGAGTACCTGGGCTGGCGGTGGGTCTTTCTCGTGGTGCCGGCGGTGGCCGTCCCGGCGGTGTTGCTGATCCATCCGGGCCTGCGGTCGCTGGACCGGACCGTGCCGACCCGACCACCGGCCGGCGCGCTGGCCCGCATCGGCTGGGCCTGTGGGGCGGGCGTGAGCGCCGCACTGCTGCACATCGGGGGACAGCAGCGCGGCGCGGCGGCCCCGGCGGTGATCGCGCTCGCCCTGGCCGGCCTGCTGGTCTGCGCGCCGCGACTGCTGCCGCCGGGGTTCCTGCGGGCGGCCCGCGGGCTGCCCACAGTCGTCGGTCTGCGCGGCCTGGCGTCGGCGGCGTTCGTCGGCGCGGAGGTGGTCATCCCGCTGATGCTCTCCCGGGAGCGGGGACTGTCGCCGACCGCCGCCGGCCTCGTTCTCACGGTGGGGGCGTTGGCCTGGTCGGTGGGCTCCTGGATACAGGGCCGTTTTCCGCAGCCCGCCTCCCGGGCCAGCCTGCCCCGCATCGGGCTGTGCTTGATCACGGCCGGCACCGCGACGGTGGCGCTTGCCGTCCGACCCGAGCTGCCGGTGGCCGTGGCCGTGCTGAGCTGGGCGGTGGCGGGGCTCGGCATGGGACTGCTGTACCCGTCGTTGTCGGTGCTCACCCTGGAGCTGTCCGCGCCCGGCGAGGAAGGGCGCAACAGCTCGTCGCTGCAACTGGGCGACTCGCTCTTCGCGGCGACCGTGCTGGCGCTCACCGGTGCCGTCCTGGCCGCCGGGAGCGCGCCCGGCCCCGCCAGTTACGTGGTGACCCTTGTGGTGGCGGCCGGTCTGGCACTTGTCGGCGCCCTGCTGGCCGGCCGGGTCGTGGTGGACGGGACCACACGGCCGGGCGGGTGATCCGAGAGGGATTCGACGTGCCCGTACGGGGCGGGCGCGAGGATGGCAGGCGATGAACTTCCTGACCGTCCTGCCGCTGGCCGTGGTGATGGTCGCCGGGACCCAACTGGTCGTGGCGGTCTTCCTCGCGTCGTCAGACCGGCCCCGGGCCGCGTCGCTGGGCTTCCTCGCCGGCGCCGGCCTGGTCGTCGCCGGCGGGGTGACCGTGAGCTGGTTGCTGACCCGGTTGCTGGGCGGGTTGGCGACCGACGCCAGCGCGGCCGCCAGCAGGATCGATCGCGGTCCGGCCATCGACCTGGTGGTGCTCGCGCTGCTGGTGAGCCTGGCCCTGGTGGTCTGGCTGCGCCGCAACCGGTCCGGGCCGCCACGCTGGCTGGGCAGCGTCGGCCACGCCGACCCGCGCTGGGCCGCGCGGACGGGCGCGCTGCTCTTCGTGGTGACGCCCACCGACCTCCTCACCATGGCGACGGTGGGCGCGTCAGTGGCCCGACACGATCTCCCCTGGTGGCACCTGGTGCCGTTCGTGCTGCTCACCGTGCTCCTGCTCGCGGTGCCGCTGCTGGCGTTGGTGCTGCTCGGGCAGAAGGCGGCGCGGGTGCTGGCCCGGATGCGGGAGTGGGCCGAGGGACACTCCTGGATCGTCAACGAGATCGTGATCGCGTTCTTCGCGCTGCTGACGGTGCTGGACCTGATCCGTTCGGGGTGAGCCGTCACGTGTGCCGTCGCGCGGCCGTCATCAGCACGACGGGTCCGCGGAGGAGGAGGGGACGATGAGGGTTCTGGTCACCGGGGCGGGTGGTCGCCTGGGGAGCGACGTGCTGGCGCGGCTGCGCGACGACGGGATGAGGGTGCGGGCCAGCAGCCGCCGGCCGCGCACCGGCCCGGACGTGGAGTGGGTCGTGGCCGACCTGGCCACCGGGGACGGGCTCGCCGAGGCGGTGACCGGGGTGGACGCGGTGCTGCACCTGGCGTCCTCGCCCCGGGGGCGTACCCACCAGGTGGACGTGCTGGGCACCCGTCGGCTGGTGGTGGCCGCCGCCGCGGCCGGCGTCTCGCACCTGGTCTACATCTCGATCGTCGGGGTGGACCGGGTGCCGATCCCGTACTACCGGCACAAGCTGGCGGCCGAGCAGGTGGTCGCGGCCGGTCCGGTGCCGTGGTCGGTGCTGCGCGCCACCCAGTTCCCCCAGTTCCTCGACGACCTGCTGGCGACCAGCGCGCGGCTGGGCCCGGTGCTCGGTGACCGGGCGGTGCTCGCCCAGCCGGTCGACCCCGCCGAGGTGGCCGCCCGGCTCGCGGCACGGCTGGCCGCCGGCCCGCTCGGGGGCATCGAGGAGTTCGGTGGGCCGCAGGTGCTCCGCTTCGACGAGGCGGTCCGCACCTGGCGGGAGGCGCGGGGGTCACGTCGACGGCTGCTGCCGGTACGGATTCCCGGCCGGCTCGGCCGCGAGCTGCGCGCCGGTGGGCTGGTCACCGAGGCGCTGCCGCGCGGTGTGCGTACCTGGGCCGACCACCTGTCGGACACGTACGGGGGAACCGCGCGGAGATGAGAGGGATGCCGGTTCACGTTCGTCTTACGGTGACGCCATGTTCGTTGTCGTCACCACGGTGATCCTCTACGTCTTCGGTTTCGTCTTCCTCTACGGCGTGATCCGGCTCGGTGTCCGGCACGCGCTGGAGGACCTGGAACTGCAACGGGCCCGAGCCCGACGCGAAGAGGAACTGGCGGCCGCCCGCGACCGTTCCTTCCTCTCCGACAACGCGTTCCTCGCCGGCAGTTGAGCCGCGACGCGGAGGTGGTGTCGCGCGACGGCTCGGGAGTCGGCGGGCGATCCGGCGGCACGGATGCGAGGATCGCACCCGTGATGGGAACGCTGAAGACCGAACCGGCCCGTGCCCGCCTCGATCTGCTCGCCGCCCCGGTGGCGGAGGCCGTCGCCCAGTGGCCGGCCGACGCGCCGGTGGACGTCGACGACGTGCTTGTCGCGCCGATCGACGCCGACCTCGCCGACACGGCGGCGTTCTGCGAGGCGTACGAGGTGGGGCTGGACGTGTCGGCCAACTGTGTCGTGGTGGCCGGGAAACGCGAGGGTGTGGTCCGCTACGCGGCCTGCATCGTGCTCGCCACCACCCGGGCCGACGTGAACGGCGTGGCCCGGCGGGCGCTGGACGTGCGCAAGGCGAGCTTCGCCCCGATGGCCGACGCGGTCGAGTTGACAGGCATGGAGTACGGCGGCATCACCCCGATCGGACTGCCGGCCCAGTGGCCGATCCTCGTCGACGCGCGGGTGATCGCCACCCCGCACGTGATCATCGGGTCCGGCGTACGGCACAGCAAGATCGCGCTGCCGGGGCCGGCGCTTGGCGCGCTGCCCGGCGCGCAGGTGGTGGAGGGCCTGGCCAGGCCGGCCTGACCAGATACCGACATCGATACCGTTGCACGTGAAACATCGCAGCGGTCGATGGTCAGGATGCCGCGGCCTCCCGCTGCTCGACCTCGGCCAGCGCGGCGAGGAGCGTCTCCGTCTCCTGGGCGCCGCTGACCGCGTACTTCCCCGCCAGCACGAACGTCGGGACGCTCGTGATGCCCAGGTCACGGGCGGCGGCCAGGTCGGCGGCGAGTTCGGCGGTCCGCTCGTCCGAGTCGAGGAACCGACGGGCGTCCGCGGCGTCCAGGCCGATCCCGCCGGCGACGGCGGCCAGCGCCTCCCGCGAACCGAGGTCGACGCCCTCGGTGAAGTGCGCCTGGTAGAGGGCCTCCACCATCTCGGCCGTCCGGCCGTGCTCCGTGGCGTAGGCGACCAGGCGGTGCGCGTCGAAGGTGTTCGCGGCCACCGCACGGTCGTACTCCAGCCGAAGCCCGTCACCCGCCGCCGCCTGGACCACCCGCGCGACCATCTGCCGGGCGCGCTCCGGGCCGCCGAACTTCTCGGCCAGCGCGTCGATGACCGGGCGGGGCTCGGACACCGGCGACGGGTCGAGCTGGAACGGCCGGTACCGGACGGTCACCTCGCCGTCGTAGCGGGCGATTGCCTCGTCCAGTCGGCGCTTGCCGAGGTAGCACCACGGGCAGACGACGTCGGCGTAGATCTCGATCTCCATGATCGGTGGCAACTGCCCGCTCAGTCGAGTTGTTCCCGGACCTGCCGCTTGAGCCGGCCCAGGATCGCGGTGCCGCCGCGCACCCGGAGCGGGCTGATCGCCTGGGCCAGGCCCATCCGCTGGTAGAGGTCGTCCGGCACGGCCAGCACCTCCTCGGCGCTCGCGCCGGCCAGACCTTCGGCGAGGATCCCGGCGAACGCCCGGGTGGTGGGCGCCTCCGGTGGGCAGTCGAACAGGGTCTCGACAGTCCCCTCCGGCGTCACCCGGGCGCGCAGGAAGAACGCGGTCTGGCACTCGGGCACCTGCTCCATACCCTCGTGCCCGGCGGCGTCGGCGGGCAGCGGCGGGATGACGTCGGCGTACTCCAGCAGCATCTCCAGCACCAGGTCGCGTGGCGCGGCGGCGAACTCGTCGACGATCTCGGCCAGTCGGGCCGGCATGTCAGCCATGTGTCGAGGCTACCGCCGGCCCATTCCTAGACCGTCGGCGACTGTTCGCTGATCTCGCTCAACGCGCTGGTCGGATCGAGCTGCATGGCCAGGTCACCGAGCGAGACGATCCCCACCAGCTTGCGGTCGCTGTCGCAGACCAGCACCCGGCGGATGCCCCGGTCGCGCATGAGAGCCGCAGCCTCACCCGCCGTGCAGTGCTGCTCGATCATGACCACCTCGCGGGTGACTATCGAACCGATGGTGGTGGCCGCCGGTGAGCTGTTCTCGGCCACCGCCCGCACCACGATGTCGCGGTCGGTGAGCATGCCGGCCAGGGTGGCGCCGTCGGTGACCACCACGTCGCCGATGTCCGCCTCCTTCATCACCCTGGCCGCCTCGTCCAGGGTGGTCTCCGCCGACAGGTACACGACCTGCTTGGTCATCACGTCGCTGACCCGGTAACCGGTCATGAGATCCTCCGAAGACGTAACACCCGATCCGACTGCACTACCCCGTGACACGGTGGCTACACCAGGTTCGCACGCTCCCGCCGGGCCTCGTCGACGATCCGCTCCACCACAGCGTCCACCGGCAGCTCCGCGCGCCCGTCGCCGGCCCGCTCGCGCAACTCCACGTACCCGTCGGCCAGTCGTCGGCCGACCACGACGGTGCGCGGGATGCCGATCAGCTCCGCGTCGGTGAACTTCACCCCGGCCGAGACGTGCGTCCGGTCGTCGACAAGCACCCGCAGGCCGGCGGCGGCCAGGCGCCCGCCGAGGTCCAGCGCCGCGTCGAGCTGCGGGCCCTTGCCGGCGACCACCAGGTGTACGTCACACGGCGCGACCGCCGCAGGCCAGCAGAGTCCCCGCTCGTCGTGGTGCTGCTCGGCGATGGCCGCGACCGCCCGGGAGATCCCGATGCCGTAGCAGCCCATGGTGGGCCGCACCGGCTTGCCGGCGGGCCCGAGCACGTCGACAGCGAACGCGTCGGTGTACCGGCGACCGAGCTGGAAGATGTGCCCGATCTCGATGCCCCGTCGGATGGTCAGCTCGCCGTCGCCGCAGTCGGGGCACCTGTCGCCGGCGCGCACCTCGGCCGCCTCCACCGTGCCGTCGGGCGTGAAGTCCCGCCCGCACACCACGCCCGTCGCATGTCGACCCGCCTCGTTCGCCCCGGTCAGCCACGCGGAGCCGGTCACCACGCGCGGATCGACCAGGTAGCGGATGCCCAGCTTGCCGAGCAGCTGCGGACCGATGTACCCGCGCACCAGCTCCGGATGCTCGGCCCACTCGTCGAAGACCGCCACCTGGGCCGGCTCCAGCGCGGCGGTGAGCCGCTTCAGGTCGACCTCCCGGTCACCGGGCAGCCCGACCACCAGGAGTTCGGCCCGCTCGGCACCCGGCCGACGAACGGTCAACACCACGTTCTTCAGGGTGTCGGCGGCGCTCCAGTCGTCCCGGTCACCGAGCCGGCGGGCGTTCGCCACCTCGACCAGGCTGGCGATCGTCGCGGTCTCGGGGGTGTCGTGCACCTCGGCCGGCGGCGCGGCGGTGGGGTCGCCGGCGGCGGGCGCCCGGGTGACGACGGCCTCGGTGTTGGCCGCGTAGTCGCAGGCGGTGCAGCCGACGAACGTGTCCTCACCGATCGGGGTCGCGGCCAGGAACTCCTCCGACGCCGAGCCGCCCATCGCGCCGGACATCGCGTGCACCACCGTGTGGTCCAGGCCCAGCCGGTCGAAGATCCGCTGGTACGCCGCCCGGTGCCGGGCGTACGCGTCCCGCAGCCCCGCCTCGTCCAGGTCGAACGAGTACGCGTCCTTCATCAGGAACTCCCGTCCGCGCAGCAGGCCGGCCCGGGGCCGCGCCTCGTCGCGGAACTTCGTCTGCACCTGGAACAACGTCACCGGAAAATCCCGGTACGAGGTGAACAGGTCCTTGACCAGCAGCGCGGCCATCTCCTCGTGGGTGGGCGCCAGCAGGTGTTCGGCGCCGCGCCGGTCGGCGAGGGTGAAGAGGAGATCGCCGTACTCCGTCCACCGGCCACTGGTCCGGTAGGGCTCGGCGGGCAGCAGTGCCGGGAAATGCACCTCCTGGTCGCCGATCGCGACCAGCTCGGCACGTACCACCTCGGTGATCCGGTCCAGCACCAGCTTGCCCAGCGGCAGCCACGTGTAGCCGCCCGGTGCGGCGCGACGGATGTAGCCGGCGCGCAGCAGCAGCCGATGGCTCGGCACCTCCGCGTCGGCCGGATCCTCGCGCAGGGTCCGCAGCAACAGGGTCGACATGCGTAGCAGCATTCGCGCAGATTAGTACCGCGAGTCCCGGTCCGACGATCCAATTCGGCCGCGCCTGCCCGACGGCAGGTTGCCGCTGGAGTCACCGGACGCCGGGGAGGCGGCCCTCGCAGCGGACGTCCGGGTCCGCCAGCGGGCGCCGGGGCATCATCCAGTTCAGCGCGGTCTCCTCCACCGGCCAGCCGCGCACCGACACCAGGCTGTACGGAACCGCCGCCGGTTGTGGGCAGAGGACCTGCGACTCGACCCACCCGTTGGGCAGGAACCGCACCGTGGCGGTCCGGTCCAGCACGATCGTCGACGTGTCGGTCACCGCGATGAGCGCGCCGAGCACCACCTCCCGGCCGCCGTCGGCGGACGGCGGGCCGTCCGGTGTCGGGGTCCCGCCGTTCCGCGGGACGTCCGGGATCGTGACGCCCGGGGCCGGGCCGCCCGGCGTTGTCGAGGCCGCGACTTCCGGGGTCGTCGCGGCCGACTCCTTCGGGACCACCTCCACCGCGGCGGTGGGCAGTAGCGGCACCCGGAGGAAGACCGCGCCCATCACCACCGGGAGCACTGCGGCAACCGTGAACGCCAGACCGTGGGTGAGCGTCGGGGCGATCCAGCCGGGAATCGGGCCGGTGAGCACCATGGTGGCGGCGGGCGGCACCGCCAGCAGCGCGGCGGTGGCCACCTCGCCATCCTGGAACGCCGCCCAGATCGCGGGGCCCAGCACGGTGTACGCCACGACCGCCGCCGCCAGCGGCAGGGCCACGCTGACCACCAGGATCCTGGTCGGCTGGTCAGGATGCAGGTAGCGGGTGCGCAGCGCGAGCAGCCAGAGGCCGAGCATCAACAGCGACGGCAGGAAGCGGAGCTGCCAGGTGAGCGCCCCCAGCGCGACCGCCGCGGTGATCACCCAACCGGGGGTACGAGCCGTCCCGGAGGCCAGGAGTGACCGTTCCGGGTCGAACCGGTCCGGAGCACTGAGCCGGAGCAGTCGACCGAGGACGCCAAAGGCGAGCACGACCACGGGAAACGCCCACACCAGGGCGATCAGCAGGGCGCTGAGCAGGCCGAGCGGGCTGACGTACTGGACCAGCAGCAGCATCGTGGACATGTCCTGCTGACTGAGCTGCCAGAGTCGCAGCACCAGGAGCAGGACGGGAAAGGTGGGAAGGAGGGTCAGCAGCCACTGCTGCGCCTGCCGCGCCCCCGCCATCCGACGCGGGCGGCCGGTCCTGTCGGAGGTGGTGGTGATCCGGGGTGCGCCGGGGGTGGTAGCGCGATCCTCTCCCACGGCCACTGTCGCACCTCCACCTTCCTCGGATCGGGTTGCTGCTGTTCCGCGACCGGCTGCGGGAGGTTGTATTCCTGCTGCCATCGGAGGTTGGCGTTGTACGCGTTCTCCCACGTCGAGTTGTTCTCGTCCATGGCCGACTCGTAGAGCGCGAGGTCGACCAGGTCGCGCAGCGCCTTGTTGGGGCCGGTGTTGACACCCCACCGCTCCCGCGGGGACGAGCCGATGTCCCAGTGCTTGAGTGGCTTCACGTTCTTCAGCAGGACCGGGAAGCGTTGGCCGTCGACACCCGCCCGGTCCCCGGTGACGAAGCCGGCGAGGATCGCCGCGTCGGTGGTGACCGCCTCCACCTTGCCGTCGTACATCTCCTGGAAGCACTCGCTGATCCGGTTGCGGCCCACCGGCTTCGCGCCGGCCTCAGCGAGCCGCTGGATCGACGTCGAGGTGGTGAGCGAGCAGACCGTCCGTCCGGCCAGATCCTCCAGGCTGCTCACCTGGTCCTTGAAGCTCTCCAAGGTCACCACCGACTGCTCCGTGTGCAGGTAGGACGCGGAGAAGACGGCACCTTCCTCCTCGCGCTTCGCGTTGATGCTGTACGAGGCGATGACCAGGTCGACGGTGACGAAGCCGTCATTGTCCCGGGCCTGCCGGCGGGCCCGGTCCTCGCTCTCGATCGGCAGGAACCGCACCTGGGAGTGGTCGAAGCCGAGATACCCCGCGATCATGTACGCGATGTCGACGTCGAAGCCCTTCCAGGTGTTGTTCGGCAGCTTCAGCGAGATGCCGGGCTGGTCGTCCTTCACGCCGATGACGAGCTGCTGCTTCCCCTTGAGATGGGCGTCCTCCAGCAACTGGTCCCGGGTCGGCGGGCCCATCGCGAGGACGATCGGGACCAGGGCTGCCGCCAGGACTGCCAGCGCGACGATGAGCCCCACGAGTCGGATCTGACGGGTCCGTGCGGTGCGCGGCGACGGGGGTGCCGCGGGGGCCGGCCCGGCGGGGCTCGGCTCGCTTGCCTGACTCAACTGGGCCCTCCCCACAGCGCGGTCCGGTGACCGGCCTCCCATTGTGGGGCCTGAATGCGAGCCACGACACTCCGCCACCAGCCGGATAGACGACTGCTCCACGTTCGCTCTCGATCACGGCACCTCCCGAGCTGGGCAGGTCCGACCACCGAGGCCCAACGTCGATCAAGTGCGATCCGCCACGTCGCCGGATCGGGGCGTCGTCGGCCGTGGCCGCGGTGGAAGACTGGTCGCCGCAGGCAACGGGTGAGGGAGGCGCGGTGCGCTGGCGCAGTTTTGTCGCGGTCGGGGACAGCTTCACCGAGGGTATGGACGACGCGTACCCGGACGGCACCTACCGGGGCTGGGCGGATCTGGTGGCGACCCGCCTCGCCGCCGATGCCGGCCCCGACTTCCGGTACGCGAACCTGGCCATCCGGGGACGGCTCTTCCCCAGCGTGGTGGCCGAGCAGGTGCCCTCCGCGGTGGCCATGAGGCCCGATCTGATCAGCTTCGCGGCCGGCGGCAACGACGTGCTGCGGCGCACCTTCGACCCGGCCACGTTGGTGTCCCGCTTCGACGAGGTCGTCCGGCAGCTGCGCTCGGGTGGCGCGGACGTGCTGCTGTTCCGATTCGCGGACGTCATGGCACGGCTGCCGGGCCAACGTCTCGTCGCGCCCCGGGTGGAGCTGCTCAACCAGGCGGTCGGTGAGACCGCCGAGCGGCACGGCGCCATCCTGGTCGACCTGTACGCCGACGACACCTTCCTCAACCCGATGCTCTGGAGCACCGACCGGCTGCACCTCTCCCCGGCCGGGCACCGCCGGGTCGCCGGGCAGGTGCTGAACGCGCTCGGTGTGGGCTGCGACGAGGAGTGGCTGATGGTTCCGCCGCACCCGGCGCCGTCGCCGTGGCTCGCCGCCCGCGCCGCCGACCTGCGGTGGGCCGGTCAGCACCTCGCTCCCTGGGTGAAGCGGCGGCTGACCGGTCGGTCGTCCGGCGACACGGTGACGGCGAAGCGTCCGCACCTCGGCCCGCTCGTCGACTGAGCGTGCTCACTCTGCACATCGCGCCGCTGCTCCGGCGCGCCCCGGGCGACGAGCCGGTACCGGGCCAGGCCGTGCTGGTCGGCGACGACCGGGTCGAGGCCGTGGGTCCGCTGACCGAGCTGACCGAGGCGTACGCGGCTGTGCGGGTACGCCGCTGGCCGGGCGTGCTGGGTCCGGGCCTGCTGCACGACGGCCCGCTGCCGACGGCGCCCACCCCGCGCGAGCGGGTGCACGCGCTGCTGCGGCAGGGGGTGACGGCGGTGCTGGCCGAGCACCTGGCCGACCCGTCGCTGCGGGCCGCCGTCGACCGGAGCGACCTGCTGGTGCTGCCCACCGCCGTGGCGCCGACGCTGCGTCCGGACGGGCGGGCCGACCTCGCGGTGCACGACGTCGACGGCGTCTGCCTGGTGACAGTGGTCGCCGGTCGGATCGTCCACCGTCGCGCCTGAGCGCGCCGCATCCGACTTCCGTGACGCGGGACGCGCGCCCGGCTGTCCCCACCAGGGCGTTCCCGACCGTGGCGCGGTAACGGGGTCGCCGAGTGTCCTTCCCGGTGGATAGCATCCGCTATCCCCGACGATCGAGCACGGGGACAATCGGGGAAAGGTGGATGAGGGATGACCCTCATACCTGGTACGACATCGTCCAGCACACCCGGGCGATCCATGTTGGCCGCCGCGCTGTCCACCGTGGTGGCAGCCGGACTGGTGGTCGTCTCGACGGCCACGCCGGCCGCCGCCTACGACGTGCGGTACGAGAAGAACACCTCCTGGGCCTGGACCGACTCCCAGCACCCGGCGAAGATCAACATTGATCAGACGGGCGATGTGCCGATCGGCACCTGGGTCGACAACAAGGGGCGTCCGCACACCTCACGGGCGTACTTCACCTTCGACATCACGCGCTATCAGGGCGCGGACATCCAGCTCGCCACGTTCGACGCCAAGGAGACCCGGGCCGGCGACTGCGCCAAGCGCCCCGAGGTGGAGTTGTGGCGCACCGGCTCGTACACCTCCGGGTCGAGCTGGGCGAAGCCGCCGGTCGACATCGCGCGGATCGACACCACCGCGATGCCCCCCGAGGCGGGCTGCCCGGCGCCCTACGTCGGTTTCGACGCCACCGAGGGGCTGCGGCAGGCTCTCGCGGAGGGCAAGTCGACGCTCACCCTCTCGCTGCGGCTGCCCGTGGCGGTCGAGAAGAATCCGAGGTTGGCCCGAAAGTACGCGAGCCAGGTCGGCCTCTCCGTCGACCACAACTTCCGGCCGGGAGTACCGACCGACCTGCAGACGCTGAGCGGCACGAGCTGCACGGTCACCGAGCCGTACCAGGTGGTGCCGTTCCGAACCCTGGACCTCTCGGCGGTCGTGCACGACAAGGACCTCACCGACACCGGCGGGACGGACGAGCTCACCGCGACGTTCGCGCTCTGGCCGGTCGACGAGCCGGACGCCCGGGTGGAACGCATCGATCTCACCCGCGACGGTCAGCGGGCGCTGGGCCGGTTCCGGGATATCCCCTCCCTGTTCGAGCACGACCGGGTCTACGCCTGGCAGGTGCGGGCGGCGGACAGCCGGGCCACCGGTGACTGGAGCCCGGTCTGCTACTTCCGTACCGACTTCGAGGGTCCGGCCACGGCACCGGCGGTCTCCTCGACCGACTTTCCGGTCGACGGGACGCCGGCGCCCGCCCTGTCGGGGACGTTCACCTTCGACGCCGAGGGCGTGGCGGACGTTGTCGGATTCACCTACCAGCTCAACTCCGGCGCCCCTGGCCGGGTGACCGCCAACCACCCTGGCGGCTCGGCCACGGTGACCCTCAAACCCCGCACCGGCCCGAACTCCCTCAACGTGTGGAGCGTGGATGCCGTCGGCAACCAGTCGCCGGTCGCCAACTACACCTTCTCGGCTGCCAGCACCGCGCCGCGCATCTCCGCGACCGTCTACGAGGAGTGGGGCGTCAGCGGTGGGCCGGGCGTGCCCGGGGTGTTCACCTTCACTCCGGCCGTGCCCGGCACGGTCAGCTACCGCTACTCGTTCTTCAACGAGGAGTCCCGCACGGTGCAGGCTGGCGCCGATGGAAGCGCGTCGGTGACCTGGACGCCGGCGGAGGCCGGCTTCTCGATGCTGGAGGTTGTCGGCATCACGGGGGACGGCACCGAGTTGGACCCGGCCACCTGGTACTTCACGGTGGCCGAGGGGCCCGCGAGAAGCTAGACCGACGTCTGCTGGCCCGTCATCCGTCCGCGGGTGACGGGCCGGTAGCGTCCCCCGCCACATCCGTGACCCCCCGATACCCGATGGCGGGCCGTCCGGCGGGGTGGCGGCGTACCTTGGGGATCATGTCTGTGCCGAACGATCCTGATCCCCGCCTCCAGTCGTACGCCGACCCGCAGCGGCTGGTCACCACCGAGTGGTTGGCCCAGCACCTGGGCGACGAGGGCCTCGTCGTGGTCGAGTCCGACGAGGACGTCCTGCTCTACGAATCCGGTCACATCCCCGGCGCTGTCAAGGTCGACTGGCACCTCGACCTGAACGACCAGGTCACCCGGGACTACCTCGACGCGACGAGCTTCGCCGAGATGTGCGCCGCGAAGGGCATCGGTCGGGGCGACACGGTGGTCTTCTACGGCGACAACTTCAACTGGTGGGCCGCGTACGCCCTCTGGGTGTTCTCGCTCTTCGGCCACGCCGATGTGCGGCTGCTCGACGGCGGCCGGCAGAAGTGGATCGCCGAGGGGCGCGAGGTGACCCGCGACAAGCCGGCCCGGCCCCGGGCCGACTACCCGGTGCCGCTGCGCGACGACGCGCCGCTGCGGGCGTTCCGCGAGCAGGTGATGGCGCACATCGCCGTGGGGCGGCCGCTTGTCGACGTCCGGTCCCCGGGCGAGTACACGGGCGAGATGCTGCACATGCCCGACTACCCGCAGGAGGGCGCGCTGCGCGGCGGGCACATCCCGGGCGCGGTCAGCAAGCCGTGGAAGTCCGCGGCGAACGAGGACGGCACGTTCAAGTCCGCCGACGAGCTGAAGGCGATCTACGCCGACCAGCTCGGGCTGAGCCCGGACGACGACGTGATCGCGTACTGCCGCATCGGTGAGCGGTCCAGCCACACCTGGTTCGTGCTGCGGCACCTGCTGGGCTACCCGCAGGTGCGCAACTACGACGGCTCGTGGACGGAGTGGGGCAACCTGGTCCGGGCACCCGTGGTGAAGGGTGACCAGCCCGGCGGCATCGCCGCCTGACCGGCCTCCGGCGTTGGCCGGCTGAGCGTCGTCGAGTGCTCAGCCGGCCAGCACCAGCACGCCCCGCAGGTCACTGATGACGCCGGTGATCTCGCCGGTCTCCGGGTCCCAGCGGGCCAGGGCTGCCGGTTCCAGGACGAGCAGCACGTTGCCCTTGTTGTCCCAGCCCAACACCGGGCAGCAGCCCTTGGCGCGGTCGCGACCCAGGTCGAGCAGGTGGGTCACCGCGCCGGTACGGGAGTCCAGCACGGCCGCCCCCTCGGCGCCGTCGATCTCCCTGTTGGTGATCATGGCGGCCGTTGCCAGTCGACCGCCGTGCAGCCAGGCCCGGCCGTAGAACTCGTTGACCGCGTACGGCGAGGGCAGCGAGTCGTCGGTGATCCGCTGCTCGGAGCGGATCGTGGCCTCGCGGGCGGACCGGCTGCGCAGCGTCAGGCCGCCCCGCTCGCCGACCAGCTCGATAAGCGCCGCCTCGCTGCCGGCCTCCGGGTCGGGTGCGACCACGTTCCAGGCCGACACGTCGATGGTGCCCGCCGCCTCGGTGTCGCGCTCCACCGCGTACGTCCGGTTGTCGCCGCCGACCAGCACCCGGTCGTGCGCCCACACCACCAGCTCCAGGTAGCCGTCGAGCGGGACCCGGCGTACGGCCGCCGTGGTGAGATCGATCATGATCAGCTCGTTTGTCTGCGCGAAGGCCGCCCAGCGACCGTCCGGCGACAGCACTCCCGGCTGCACGGCTGTCGCCTCGTTGCCGTCGGCGTCCCGGGTGGGCGCCAGCGTCACCACGTCGAGACTGCGGACGACGCCGTCGTCGCCGAGGATGCGGACCGGCCCGTCCGCGCGGTTCTCCTCGTCCACCGGCTGGAACAGCGCCAGCGCCCGCTGGACCGGTCGCTTGGACAGCCGCACGGTCGCCGGGCCGGTCAGCCGGTTCAGCGGGTCGGGAGGAAAGGTCAGCTCGGCGGGCGGGCGCTGCACCGGACCGGCGTGGGTGGGCACGACGGTCGGCGCCACCGTGTGGTTCAGGGGCGGACTGGGCGAAGGCCGGCGGACGGCCACCGTCGCGCCGCCGACCAGCGCCACGGCCAGGACGGCCGCGCCTACCGCCCGCCGGGTACGACGGATGCGCCGCGCCCGGTCCCAGCCGGCCGTCGCGGGCCGGCTGGGCAGCACGTCCTCCACGCTGACGGCGAAGAGGTGGCGTAGGTCCTGCTCGTTCACCGGTTCACCTCCAGGCCGGTGGTCGGGTCGCCGGAGCGGGTCGACGGGCCGTTGCCGGTGAGATCGGGGGCCACTTCGCGGAGCCGGCGCAGCGCCATGTGGCACTGACTTTTCACGGTGCCGACGGTCACCCCGAGCGCCTCCGCCGTGGCGACCTCGGTCAGGTCCTCGTAGTAGCGCAGCACCAGCACGGCCCGCTGCCGGGGCGGCAGCAGCCCCAAGGCGTCGTGCAGGGTCAGCCGCAGCGCGCCGTCACGGTCGGGGGCCACCTGCTCCGGCGGCGCGGGGCTGAGCCACTCCCGTCGTCGTCGCCGCCACCACGACACCGCGTCCCGGTAGAGGATGGTGCGCACGTAGGCGGCGGGATCGCCGTCGCGGACGGAGGTCCAGCGCAGCGCCAGCTTCAGCAGGGCGTCCTGGAGGAGGTCCTCGGCCTGGTGCCGGTTGCCGCAGATCAGGTAGGCCGAGCGCAGGAGCCGGTGCTGGTTGCTCTCCACGAAGGCGAGGTAGCCGTCGCGGCCTTCGTTCGCCGTCGATCCCATTCGCACCCCTTCCGGCCGCCGCGGTGCGCGTCACCCGACAGACGCACGGGGAGGGGTAAAAGGTTGGGTCAGGTCGGTGACAGCCCGGTCAGGTAGCGCTGGAGGGTCGGTGCGATCCAGGAGACCAGCTCCTCCGGGTCCATGTCCACCATTGGCGGGAGCCGGACGATGTAGCGGGTGAGGGCGAGGCCCAGGACCTGGCTGGCGACCAGACCGGCACGTCGGGCGGTAAGCGCCGGGTCGGTGCCGAACGCGGCCACGGCAGCGGTGAGCTGGTCGGCGAAGATGCTTCGCATGCGCTCGGTGGCGCCCGGGTTGGTGCTGGCGGCCCGCAGCAGCGCCACGAGCGTCTCGTCGCCCTCCCACCGGGCGAGGAAGTGCCGGACCAGCACCTCGCCGAGTTGCTCGGGCGACACGGCGGCCAGGTCGGGCAGGCGGAGGTCGAACTCGGCGGCCGCCGCGAACAGGCCCTCCTTGCTGCCGTAGTACCGCATGACCATCGACGGGTCGATCCGGGCGTCGGCGGCGATGGCCCGGATCGTGGCGCGCTCGTACCCGTCGGCGGCGAACCGCTCGCGGGCGGCTCGCAGGATCGCCGCACGGGTGGCGTCCGAGCGACGAGGGTGGGTCGGATGGGTGGGCGCGGTCATGTCAACGACTGTATGCCAACGGCTGTTGACACACAACGACAGCGGTCCTAGCGTTGCCAACGAGCGTTTGCCAACACTTGTTGGCAACAGTCGTTCCGGAGGTGGCAGTGCTGCCCACGAGTACCGACGTCCTGGTGGTGGGTGCCGGCCCGACCGGCCTCGCCACCGCACTGACGCTGGCCCGTCGCGGGGTCGACGTGACTCTGCTGGACCAGCAGGCCGAACCGCCGCAGACGTCCCGCGCGGCAGTCGTGCACGCGTACACCCTGGAGGTGCTGGACCGGATCGGCGTCGCGGCGCCGCTGGTGGCCCAGGGGGTGCGGGCGCCGCGTTTCACGGTCCGCGACCGGGACCGGACGCTGCTGTCGGTCCCGTTCCACAGGCTGCCGTCCCGCTTTCCGTACGCCCTGCTGGTGTCCCAGGCGGTCACCGAGACCGTGCTCGCCGAGCAGTTGGCCGACCTCGGGGTCCGG
The DNA here is from genome assembly GCF_000297395.2 of Micromonospora lupini str. Lupac 08. GTDB lineage: Bacteria > Actinomycetota > Actinomycetes > Mycobacteriales > Micromonosporaceae > Micromonospora > Micromonospora lupini. The sequence goes on from NZ_HF570108.1 coordinate 31,451, forward strand.
GTGCGGCGGCCGTGCCGGCTGACCGACCTGAGCCCGACCGCCGACGGTGTGCTCGCCCGGGTCGACGGCGCGGACCTGCGCGCCCGGTACGTGGTCGGCGCGGACGGCCTGCACAGCACGGTCCGGCGGGCGGCAGGCATCGGCTTCACCGGTCCCGGCGACGAGGAGTCCTTCGTGCTGGCCGACGTGCGAGTGGACAGCGTGCTGCCCCGCGACGAGGCGGCGCTGTTCCTGGCCCGCCCCGGGCCGCTGATCTGGGCCCCGCTGCCGGGCGGGGTGGTCCGGCTGGTCGCCGCCGTGTCGGCGGCGCCACCCGAGCCGGACGCGGCGTACCTCCAGGCGCTGCTGGACGAGCGCGGCCCGGCGCGGCGACCCGACCGGGTGACCGAGGTGCTCTGGGGTTCTCGGTTCCTGGTGCGGCACCGGATCGCCGACACCTTCCGCTCCGGGCCGGTGCTGCTGGCCGGCGACGCCGGGCACGTGCACAGTCCCGCCGGTGGGCAGGGCATGAACCTCGGCATCTGCGACGCCGTGGCCCTCGGCACCGCCCTGGCCGACGTGCTCGCCGGTGGCCCGGAGGCGCTGCTTGACGACTACACCGCCCGGCAGCGCCCGATGGCCGAGGACGTGCTGAGCTTCGCCGCCGGGCTGACCCGGATGGCCACCGCCTCCCCGGCCCGCCGACCGGTCCGCGACGGGCTGCTGCGGCTGGTCGGAGCCGTCCCGCCGGCTCGTCGGCGGGTCGCGCTGCGCCTGTCCGGGTTGTCGCACCGGGAGCGGGGCTGAGTCGTTCACCGCGACGGGTGCCGCGCCACCGTCCTGTCGCTTGTGGGCGCTGCGGCCGTCGGCACCGGCGAGACCGGCCGAAGCGTCCGCCACGCCGCCAGTGTGACAAGCGCGAACGTACCGGCCGCCGCGCCCGCCACCGGCACCGTCCCGTACGCGGCGGCGGCCAGCCCGGCGAGCGCCGCGCCGACGGGGGCGGTGAGCACCGCGACCATCCGCTGCGCGGCACCCACCCGGCCGAGCAGTCCGCCCGGCACGTGCCGTTGCCCGTACGACGCGGACAGGCTGTTCCACACGACACTGCCGGCGGCGAAGACGGCCAGCGCGATCCCGCCCGGCACCGGTTGCCGGGCCAGTGCGAACCCGACAAGCGCTACGGTCTGTGCGGCGAGCACCGCCCGCAGCGCGGGAACCGTGCCGAGCCGGGCGGCGAGCCGGCCCGCCCCGAGCGCCCCGACCACGCCGCCGAGAATGGCGCCCGCCGCGAACAGCCCGTATCCGGCCGGCGGCACCCGCAGCACGTCCAGCGCGTAGAGCACGAGCACCGCCATGAGACCGCTGATCGCCAGGTTGCACGCGGCGGCCAGCAGGGTGACCCGCCACAGTGTCCGGTGCCCGCGCAGCCAGCGCATCCCCTCGACGATCTCGCTCCACACCGACCCGCGGCGGATCGCCGGCGCCGCGCCCACGGGAGGCGGAGTGAGGGCCAGCACGAGCAGGGCCGCCACCGCGAAGGTGACGGCATCCAGGGCGAACGGCAGGGCGGGGGCGGTGGCGAAGAGGACACCGGCGGCCGGCGCGCCGAGGAAACCGCCGGCCACCGCGCTCCCCGCCTGGAGCCGCCCGTTCGCCCGGGGCAGCGTGGCCGGCGGCACGACAGTGGGCAGCAGCGCGAACGAGGCCGAGTCGAAGAGGGTGCCCAACGCGGCGAGGAGGAACGCGGCCACCAGGAGCGTCACGACGGCGGCCCGATCGAGGACGACAGCCACCGCCAGTGCGGCCACCACCGCCGCGCGTACCCCGTCGACCACTGCCATCGTCCGCCGCCGGTCCCAGCGGTCCGCGTACACGCCGCCCAGCAGGCCGAAGAGCAGCGGCGGTAGCTGCCCGGCCACGGTGACCGCCGCGATGATCCGAGGATCACGGGTCAGGGTCACCGCCAGCAGGGCCAGAGCCGGCGTACGCAGCGAATCCCCGAACCGGGACGAGACGGAGGCGGACCAGAGCAGCCGGAAGTCCCGGCCCAGAGCGGAGGAGGTCATGGCGCCGACCGTGCCGGTTCGACCGGGTCGAGGGTCAAGCCGCCGGGCGAAAGGGGGACGCGGGCAGTCGGTGATCATCGGTACGGTGGGCGCCGGCATCGGGACCGGGGAGAACTCAAGCGTGGACCACACCTTCCAGGTCGACCTGCGTGGCGTGGTCGACCTGCTCAGTCATCACCTCTACGGCAGCCCACGGGTCTACGTCCGTGAGCTGCTCCAGAACGCCGTGGACGCGATCACCGCCCGGCGTACGACCGAGCCGGACGCGCCGGCGCTGGTCCGCATCGAGCCGCCGGAGTTCACCGGCGACGGCACCCTGCGGGTGCACGACACCGGCGTCGGCCTGACCGAGGCGCAGGTGCACGAGCTGTTGGCCACCATCGGCCGCAGCTCCAAGCGCGACGAGCTGGGCTTCTCCCGGCACGAGTTCCTCGGCCAGTTCGGCATCGGCCTGCTCTCCTGCTTCCTGGTGGCCGACGAGATCCAGGTGCTCACCCGCCACGGTGACAACCCCACCGTCCGGTGGACCGGGTACGCCGACGGCCGCTACGCCGTGACGGTGGCGCCGCCGGAGGCTGCCCGCGCCGAGCCGGGCACCACTGTCACGCTGGTGCCCCGCCGCGACGCCGACCAGTGGTTCGCCACCCCGACCGTCACCGACCTGGCGCGGCTCTTCGGCTCGCTGCTGCCGGTCACCGTCCGGGTCGGCGACACGGTCACCACCACCGGCGAACCGCCGTGGTCGACCGTGCCGGGGGCGCCGCTCGACCGCGCGGCGCTGATCCGGTACGCCCGGGAGACGCTGGGCGTGGAACCGTTCGACGTGCTGCCACTGGCCGTGCCGGAGGCCGGGCTGACCGGCGTCGCCGTCATCCTGCCCACCCCGGTGAACCCGGCGGCCCGGGCCGGGCACCGCGTCTACCTCAAGCGGATGCTGCTCACCGAGAACGCCGACGGCCTGCTCCCGGACTGGGCGTTCTTCGCACACTGCGTGGTCGACGCGACCGAGCTGCGCCCGACGGCCAGCCGCGAGGCCCTCTACGAGGACACCCTGCTGACCGCGACCCGGGAGGCGCTCGGCGACCAGGTACGCGGCTGGCTGGTCCGGCTGGCGCGGCACGACCCGCACCGGCTGGCCGAGTTCCTCCAGGTGCACCACCTCGGCGTGAAGGCGCTGGCACTGCACGACGACGAGATGCTCCGGCTGGTCGACAGGTGGTGGCCGATGGACACCAACGTCGGCACGCTGACGCTCGCCGAGTTCCGGGAACGCCACGGGGTGCTCCGCTACGCGGCAAGCCTCGACGAGTTCCGCCAACTCGCCGCGGTGGCCGCCGCCCAGGACCTGGCAGTGGTGAACGCCGGCTACACGTACGACACCGAGCTGATCGAGCGGCTGCCGGCGGTGGACCGGTCGGTGCTCATCGAACGGCTGGAGCCGAGCGACCTCACCACCCGGTTCGAGGCCCTCGACCCGCAGGTGGAGCTGGCGCTGCGGCCGTTCCTCACCGCCGCGCAGCGGGCCGTCGAACGGTCCGGCTGCGAGGTGGTCATCCGGGCGTACGACCCGGTCTCGCTGCCCGCCCTCTATCTGGTCAGCCGGTCGGCGGCGTTCAACGACCAGCTCGCCGCCAGCCGCGACCGGGCCGACGAGCTGTGGGGCGGGGTGCTCGACGCGCTCGCCGCCACCGCCCCACCGGACCGCCCGCAACTGGTGCTCAACCATCGCAACCCGCTGGTCCGGCGGGTCACGATGCTGGGCGACGCGGAGCTGGTCGGGCTCGCCATCGAGGCGCTGTACGGGCAGGCGCTGCTGCTCGGCCACCATCCGATCCGCGCGGCCGACGCCGCGCTGCTGAACGATTCTTTCCTCGGCCTGCTCGGCCGGGCCGTGCCGGGACGGGAGTGACAATGAGCGACGAGGACCTGTGGCGGGTGCTGCGTGGCATCGCCGACATGCCGTACGGCGCGGGGCAGATCGCCGCGCTGGAGCAGCTGCTGCGCCGGGTGGACGCCGCCGACGACAGGCACCTCGCCTTCGTCACCCGGATGCAGGCCACCACCGGGTACGTCTACGGCGGTGAGCCGGCGAAGTCGTTCGTGACCTTCTCCTGGTGCCTGTCCGAGTTCGACCGCGACCCGCAGCCCTACCACCAGCGCCACCTGCACCAGTTGCTGTGGCACTTCAAGTACATGGTGTCGGGCCTGCTGAAGTTCCCCGAGGTGCCACTGGACCGCACGTACGCGGTGCTCGACGACATGGAACGGCGTTACCGGGCCGGCGGACACAGCCTGCAGACCGTCCACAAGCACCGGTTCCGGGTCGCCGACCACGTGGGCGACGCCGATGCCGCCGCGCACTGGTACCGGCTGTGGCAGACCACGCCTCGCGACGAGTTGTCCGACTGCGCCGGCTGTGACCCGACGAGCCAGGTGGGCTACCTCGCCGGCACCGGGCGGGACGCCGAGGCGGTGGCGCTTGCCGAGCCGGTGCTCGCGGGCAGGTTGACCTGCACCGAGCAGCCGCAGGCGATCCTCACGGCGCTCCTGCTGCCCTATCTGCGTACCGGCCGGGGTGAATCGGCGCGCGACGCGCACCGCGAGGCGTACCGCAAGCTGCGCGGCAACCTCGCCGACCTGTGGGACATCGGCGACCACATCGAGTTCTGCACGCTCACCGGCAACGAGGCGCGGGCGGTCGAGCTGGTCGAGCGGCACCTGGACTGGCTGGACCGCTCGCCGTCGCCGGCCGCCGCCATGCACTTCGCGGCGACCGCCGCCGCCGCGCTGCGTCACTCGGGTGCGGCGACCGTGTACCGCCGGGCCGCCGAGGGTCGACCGGCCGCCGAGGTGCCCGCGCCGACGCTCGCCGACGAGTTGGCCGCCACCGCCACCGGGTTGGCCGCCCGCTTCGACGCCCGCAACGGCACCGCCCACCAGTCCGAGTGGATCGCCCGGCGGCTCGCCGTACGGCCCAGCGGCGAGCACCTGCCGCTCTCCGCGAGCGTCCGCCGCCGTGCGGCCCGGCCGACCGGTGACGAGCCGACACTTCCGCTCCCCGCGGGCACTCCGGTGTCCGCCGAACGGCGAGGCCGGGAGCGGGCCGAGGTGCCCACCGTGACCGTGCCCGCCGACGCGGACGCGGACGAGTTGCTGACCCTCGCCGAGGAGAGCTGGGGCCGACACGACCGGGCCACGTTCCAGGCGGCGCTTGCCGCGTGCGACGACCGGTTCGGCGCCGCCGACCTGCCGACGCGTACGGTCGCGCACCGGCTGGCGCTGCGGGCCGCCGAGCGCGGCGACGAGGACGACATCGAGGGCGCGGTCGAGCTGAACCGGGCTGCGCTGGACCTGTACCGCTCGGCGGGCGAGGAGGTGCCCGCCCAGGTGGTCGCCGGGCGACTCGGCGTGCTGCTGACCCGGGCCGACGAGCACGCCGAGGAGGGGCTCACCCTGGTCCGGGAGGCCGCCGAGGTGCTGGAGCGGCTCGGGGACGCCCGCCAGCGGGCCGCCGCGCACGACCGGCTGGCGTTGGCGCTGCTGCACCGGCAACAGTGGGCGGAGGCCCTCGCGGCGCTGGACCGGGCATCGGCCGACGCGGGTGGCGACAGGCACCTGGCGGCTCGGATCGCCCTGCACCGGGCACACCTCCTGGAGCAGTCCGACCGCGTCGACGAGGCCCGCGCCGCCGCCGAGGAGGCTCGCCGGATCGGCCGCGAGCTGGGCATCGACGAGTTGGTCACCGCAGCCTGCCTGGCCTGCGCGCGGACCGTCGACGACCCGGCGGAGGCGGTGGCCGCCTGTGACGAGGCGCTGCGGGTGGCACCGGCGGACGCGGAGCTGCCGGTCCGGGTCGCGCGCGCCCGTGCGTTGCTCGCCGCCGGCCGGGCCGCCGACGCGGTCGACGACTTCGTCGAGGCGGTGACGCTCTGCGTGGAGCGCGGCGCCGAGGGGGACGCGTTCCTGCGCTGGGAGCTGGCGAACGCGTACCGGGTGGTGGGCCGGCTCGCCGAGGCGGCCGAGGTCGCCGAGGAGGCAGTGCTCGGCCTGGACCGGCTGGGCGCCCAGGCGGAGGCCGACCGCTGCCGGCACCTGCTCGCCGGCGTGTACGCCGGACTCGGTGAGATCGATCCGGCGCTGGCCCTGCTGGAGCAGTTGTCCACCAACCTGGACGGCCCGGACAACCTCCCGCACCGGGCGCAGGTGCTGGAGGAGGCCGGCGGGATCCTCTACGACGCCGACCGGGACGCGAAGGCGGCCGAGCGGTTCGCCGCCGCCGCCACGGCGTACCGGCTCGCCAACCTGCCGTTGGACGAGCTCCGTGCCCGTCGGCGGGAGGCGTACGCCTGGTTCTGGGCCGACGACCGGCCGGCGGCGGTACGTGCCGTCGAGCTGCTGGACGGGCTGACGGCCGCGTTCGCCGGGCAGCCGGAGCCGGAGCCGCCCGTGACGTACGAGCTGGCGATGGCGGCCGAGGCCGCTGCGCGGGTGTTGGTCGGGGAGGAGCGGCCGGACGAGGCGCTGGCCCGGCTCGCCGGGGTGCCGGACCGGCTGCGGTCGATCGAGGCGTTCGGCGAGGCGGCCCAGGTCGAGGTCCTCGTCGGTGAGCTGCTGCTGCGCCTGGATCGGCCGGCCGAGGCGGAGCCGTTGCTGCGCCGCGTACTCGGCGGGCTCCCGGCGGGTTCGCGGCCGGTCCGTCAGACGGCCTGGCTGCTGGCCCGCGCCCTGGACCTGCTGGATCGCCAGACGGAGGCCGCCGCGCTGCGCGCGGAGCACGACCTCGACCCGGACGAGTGACCGCTGCGCCGGCCGGTCGGGCCCGCCCGAGCGGGTGCCGTCCGGCGGCGTGGCGTGCGCAACCGAGCGCCAACCGCCGCCCCACCGCGGTCTGCTCGCGGTCTACGCTTGCCCGGTGACGGTGGAGCAGCAGGCACGGGGTGCGGCGGGTGCGGGCCGACGCCGGTCCCGCAAGGACGAGATCCTGGAGATCGCGGTCGGTCTGTTCGCCGCCCGCGGCTACCACGGCGTGTCGATGGACGACATCGGTGCGGCGGCCGGGGTGACCGGCCCGGCGCTCTACCACCACTTCGCCGGCAAGGAGGCGATGCTGGCCGCCGCGCTGATCCCGGTCAGCGAGGGGCTGTTGGCCGGCGGTCGGGAACGCGCCGCCGGGCATCCGGACGACCCGCGCGGCGTGCTGGAGTCGCTCATCGACTTCCACGTCGAGTTCGCGCTGGCCAACCCGGCGGTGATCGCCCTGCACCTGCACGAGCTGGACCGCCTGCCGGAGGAGCCGCGACGACGGATCCGCCGCCTGCAGCGGATGTACGTCGAGGAGTGGGTGACGGTGCTGACCGCGCTGCACCCGGGCATGCCCGACGGTGAGGCGCGGGTGTTGGCGCACGCCGCGTTCGGCCTGATGAACTCGACCCCGTTCCTCGGCGGCGAGGTGGACCGTCGGCGTCGCGCCGAGCTGCTGCGCGGCGCGACCCTGGCCGCGCTCCTCGCCTGAGCCCTGCCGCGCCGCGCGGCCCTGGCCGCGCTGCTCGCCGGAACCCCGGCTCGTCAGGGGTGGGCCGGTCGTGGTTCCCTGGCATCGTCCCAACATCCGGACGCCGGGAGGAAACATGATCGAGTCACTGCTGGTCGCCAATCGCGGCGAGATCGCCCGCCGGGTCATCCGGACCGCCAGGCGGCTCGGCATCCGCGCGATCGCTGTGTACTCGGAGGCCGACGCCGACCTGCCCTTCGTCGCCGAGGCGGACGAGGCGGTCCTCATCGGCCCGCCCAACCCGGCGCAGAGCTACCGCAACGTCGAGGCGATCCTCGCCGCCGCGAAGTCGACGGGCGCGCAGGCCATCCACCCCGGCTACGGCTTCCTGTCGGAGAACGCCGAGTTCGCCCGTACCGTCGAGGCGAGCGGCCTGATCTGGGTCGGGCCCGGCGCGGACGCGATCACCGCGATGGGCGACAAGATCAACGCCCGGAACCTGATGGCCGCGGCCGGCGTCCCGGTCGCGCCCGGCACGACCGACCCGGCCGCCGACCTGGACGCGGCGGTCGCCGCCGCCGCGGCGATCGGCTACCCGGTGATGGTGAAGGCCGCCGCCGGTGGCGGGGGCATGGGCATGGGCGTGGCCGTCGACGAGGCCGCGCTGCGCAGCGAGTACGACAAGGTGCGCGCGTTCGCCGAGCGGATGTTCGGCGACGGTTCGGTGTTGATCGAGCGGTACTTCCCCCGGGTACGCCACGTCGAGGTGCAGATCCTCGGCCTGGCCGACGGCCGGGTGGTGGCGCTCGGCGAGCGGGAGTGCTCGGTGCAGCGGCGCAACCAGAAGCTGGTCGAGGAGTCCCCGTCCCCGGCGGTCTCGCCGGAGCTGCGCGCACGCCTCCTGGCGGCGGCGGTACGGGCCGGCGAGGCGGTCGGCTATCGCAACGCGGGGACTGTGGAGTGCCTGTTGGTCCCGCGTCAGCGGGACTCCGAGGGCGACGGCCCCGCCACCGAGGAATTCTTCTTCCTGGAGATGAACACGCGGTTGCAGGTGGAGCACCCGGTGACCGAGTACGTCTACGGCGTCGACCTGGTGGAGGAGCAGTTGCGGGTGGCCGCCGGCCTCGCCCCGACATTCGACCCGGACGCGCTCGCGCCGAGCGGGCACGCCATCGAGCTGCGGATCAACGCCGAGGACCCGAAGCGCTTCCTGCCCGGCCCCGGCGTGGTCAAGACCTGGATTGAGCCCACGGGTGTGGGCGTCCGGGTGGACTCCGGCTACACCGGCGGCAACACGGTCACCCCGTTCTACGACAGCCTGATGGCCAAGCTGATCCTCAGCGGCGACACCCGTGAGCAGGCGATCGAGCGGGCGAGGACGGCGGTCGCCGAGTTCCAGATCGAGGGCCCGAAGAACAACCTCCCCTTCTTCGCGGAGCTGCTGGAGAACGACGAGTTCCTCGACGGCACCTACGACACCGGCATCGTCTCCCGCATGCGCTGACCCGCCCGCTCACTGCCCCGCGCCCCCTGCCCTCGGTGATCAAGACATTTGCGTCTCTCGATCGCCGAGGGCAAGCCCGGCGGTTACGGCTGTTGGCGCAGATTGTGGGGAGTGCCGAGGTGTGGTTGTCGGGCGTGCCAGGGCTGGTCGGCCAGGCGGGGCAGCTCTCCCCTGTTCTGCCCGGGTAGGCCGGGGGAACCCGTGTCCAGCCGGGGTGCCCGGTAGAGGCTCTGGCCAGGGCCACCGGCCCTGGCCTGGCTGGGTGGGAAGTGCCTGGTGTTGGGCGTCGGGGTCGACGAGCCGCTGACCGGCTCGCGCTGTCGAGGCAGATCGTCCGACGTGGGGCCGAGGGGCCGGGCCGCCTGGGCGGCCCGCAACTCGCTTACCTCCACCCGGAGGTCGAGACACTCTCGTTCCAGGTCGGTGATCCTCTGGCGCAGGCACCGTTCGAGATCGCGGCCGTCCCGCACCTCGGTCCTGTCCTCGGCGCGTTCGTCGCGAACGCCATTCGGTGGCCTCTCGCCGCGGGCCAGCTCGTACAACTCGGCAAGGTCGGCCAGCCACTGCCGTCGGAGCTCCGGCGGCAGCGCGTGCTTCACCACAAGCATCACCGTCTGCCAGGGCGGCCCCTTGCTCTCGGCGGTGAAGTGCCGCGACAGCTTCTTGCGCAGAAGGGACTGTTTCCTGCTCCGACCGGCGAGGTCGGGATCGGACCGGGGCGTGTAGATCCGGTCCGCCAGCCTCTGCCAGGTGTCGATCGGCCCGATTTCGGGGCAGGTCTCCACGATGTCGCGGACCGCCAGCGCGTACGCCGCCACGGCGGGGTTGTGATAGCGCTGGCGGTATTGCGCTTCGAGCGTCGATCGCGGGACCAGTCGGTGTCTTCGGGTGCGTTCTGCTGAGAGTGGCACGGAAGCCTCGGCGTTCACATCGTTCCTTTCAATCCAGTGGTCATGTCGTCCCCGCAAACCGCGCCATGCGGGTCCTTCCAAGAGCTCACATGACGTCGGATCAACATTTGTACCGCCTTCGATCAAGTAATCGTGTGTCCGAGGCTGTGTCGCCAGTCAGATTCTGGCCGGGTGGCTGGCCGGGTTGGCACGTTGAGCCTGCGTTCAGCCCTTACGCCAGACCAATGTGGCCGGGTCGTGGTCGCCGCGCCGCCGTCTCTCGTGTTGGCCGGGTGGTCCTGCGGCAACCCGGTCACAAGATCGTCATGTTCGTCGGGTCGGGTCGTTGCCAGGGAGATGGAAACGTCCGACGCCCGATCCGGATTGGTTCTCGATCGTGGCGGCAGTCGTGGAACTTCCATCGACGTTAACCGCGCCGCAATTGCGGACCGATTGCCGGAGGAAGAGGGATGAACGGTAATGGTGTGTGGCCGCCGAACGCAGGACGACGTGGGGTCCGCATTCTGCGGAAAGCATCGCTCGGCACCGATGGCGCCGTGGTGATGGCCCTGCTCGTGGGTCGAGAGGGCGCCGCCGCGTGCGCCGGCGCCCTCTCGACCGCACTCCGATGCGCTGCGGAGCTCTTGGAAGGACCGTCGCAGCGCTGACCACCGGAGGCGTCCTGACGGCGGGGTCGAGCCGTTGGCCGGCCCCGCCCGTCACGCCGGCACCAACGTAGCCACCCCGCCGCCCGCAGTTCCACGGCGCTGCCGGTGATGGCATCCTTCTGGCCTGATTCATCCCCCGAAGGGTGGTCAGGTGCTGGCCGGAAGGGCCACCTGAACGGGTGGCCGTCGCACAGCCTGTCCGTGCCGACGGTGGTGCGGGCGGTTACGCGAGCCGGTGTCGCTACCGTTGCCCCCAGCAGAGCAGACAGTGAGGTGACCCCATGACGGACCTGCCGAACTCCGTGTCGATTCGTGAGGTTGGGCCGCGGGACGGGCTGCAGAACGAGGAGCCGATTCCCGTCGACGCCAAGGTGCGGCTGCTCGACGCGCTCTCCGGCACCGGCGTACGCCGGATCGAGGCGGTGTCGTTCGTGCACCCGAAGGCGATCCCGCAGATGGCCGACGCCGACGAGGTGTGGCAGCGGGCCAGGAAGGCCGAGGGGGTGCGCTACTCGGCGCTGGTGCCGAACACCCGGGGCGCGCAGCGGGCCCTGGCCGCCGAGTTCACCGAGATCGAGGTGGTGGTGTCGGCCAGCGACACGCACAACCGACGCAACGTCAACCGGTCCACCGACGAGTCGCTTGACGACATCGCCGAGCTGATCGACCTCCTGCACGGCGCCTCGGCGCGGGTCGAGGTGATCGTGGCAACCAGCTTCGGCTGCCCGTACGAGGGGGACATCGACCCGCGGCGGGTCGCCGGCATCGTCGACCGTGTGGTCCGCGACGGCGCGGACCGGGTGGCGTTCGGCGACACGACAGGCATGGCCACCCCGCGGCGGGTCCGTGAGCTGCTGACCGCGGTACGCGACAGCAACGCGCACGTGCCGGTGCTGCTGCACTTCCACAACACCCGGGGCACCGCGCTGGCAAACCTGCTGACCGCGCTGGAGTTGGGGGTGACCGAGTTCGACGCCAGTGTCGGCGGCCTCGGTGGCTGCCCGTACGCCCCGGGGGCCAGCGGCAACCTCGCCACCGAGGAGGCCGTGCACATGCTTCACGACATGGGCATCGACACCGGCATCGACCTGGATGCCCTGATCGAGGTGGCCGAGCTGGCCGAGGAGCTGCTCGGCAAGAAGCTGCCGTCCGGCGTGCTGCGGGCGGGTCCGCGTACCCGCCTGACGCCGCTGCCGGGCTGAGGACGCGACGAGGGGGCCGGCGCGTGCGCCGGCCCCCTCGCTGTGTCAGGTTGGTCAGCTCACGGAGGTGAGCATGCTCGGCCAGCTGTCGCGGAAGATGTCCGCGCTGCGGGCGGAGCTGCGCTCGTTGGCGCTGAGCGTGCCGGCGAAGAGGCTGCTCACCCGGTTCGCCTCGGCGCTGCTCGGGTACGGGTTGGTGCAGCTGGTGCCGGCGCTGCCGCCGGACATGAGCAGCGAGCAGTTCCCGTTGTAGTTGTCCGGCAGGCCGAGGATGTGCCCGATCTCGTGGGTCACGATCCGCAGCGGGCTGTACTGCGCGGCCTGCTGGGTGTCGATGTAGACCCGGCCGTTGCCGAGGCTGGTCCGCACGGCGTAGGAGCCGCCGCCGGTGATCTGGTAGATCCGCAGGTTGGAGCCGCAGTTCGCGGAGAGCGTCAGGTTGACTGTGGCGTTGTTCCAGATCGAGGCGGCCTGGTTGGCGGTGCCGGCGTAGGCGCCTGCCTGGCTGGTGTTGTAGCAGATGGTCATCGCGGCGGACGCGGGCGCGGGGTTGGCGACCGTGACGCCGAGTGTGGCACCTGCCGTCGCGACAAACGCGACGGCGAGCCGACCGAGTCGTGAGGTCATCGCTGACTCCTATCCGGGAGGGGGTGCCAGGAGCCTATCCACAGAGATTAATAGATTTCAATGTTTGGTTCGAAGAAGCGTCGTTCGGTCGCGGGTCGCCGGGAGGTGCGCGAGTGCGATAGCCTAACGATCGTTCAGGTCAGTACGGGCGAGGGAGTCGGCGTGACGCTCGACGGTGAGGCGCTGGAGCAACTGCGCAAGCGGGCCCGGTCCGGCGGCGCGGACAAGTACCACGCGGCCAACGAGGCCAAGGGCAAGCTCTTCGCCCGCGAACGCGTCGCGCTGCTTGTCGACGAGGGCTCGTTCGTCGAGGACGGCCTCTACGCCAACGCGCTCGCTGAGGGGCTGCCCGCCGACGGCGTGGTCACCGGCACCGCCACGATCGACGGCCGGCAGGTCTGCCTGATGGCCAACGACTCCACCGTCAAGGCCGGCAGTTGGGGCGCTCGGACCGTCGAGAAGATCATCCGGATCATCGAGCGGGCGTACGGCGCCGGCGTGCCGATGGTCTACCTGGTCGACTCCGCCGGCGCCCGGATCACCGACCAGGTCGACCTCTTCCCCGGCCGGCGTGGTGCCGGCAAGATCTTCTGGAACCAGGTCCGCGCCTCGGGCTCGATCCCGCAGGTCTGCGCGCTGTTCGGCCCGAGCGCCGCCGGTGGGGCGTACATTCCGGCGTTCTGCGACGTGGTGGCCATGGTCGACGGCAACGCCAGCATGTACCTCGGCTCCGACCGCATGGTCGAGATGGTCACCGGGGAGAAGACCACCCTGGAGGCGATGGGCGGGGCCAAGGTGCACACCGCCGAGTCCGGCGTGGGGCACTTCCTCTGCAAGACCGAGGCCGACGCGCTCGACGTGGTGAAGACCTACCTGTCGTACCTGCCGGCGAACTGGACCCAGGCGCCGCCGGCCGCGCCGGCGGTCGCCGCGCCCGCGAAGGTCGACCTGGCCGCGCTCGTGCCGGCCAGCGAGCGGCAGGCGTTCGACATGCGGCGGTACGTCAAGGGACTGCTCGACGAGGGTTCCTTCTTCGAGATCCAGGCACTGTGGGCCAAGGAGCTGACCATCGGGTTCGGCCGCCTCGACGGCCAGGTCGTCGGCGTGCTCGGCAACAACTCGATGTTCAAGGGCGGCGTGCTCTTCGTCGACTCGGCCGACAAGGCCACCCGCTTCGTGCAGCTCTGCGACGCGTTCAACGTGCCGCTGCTCTTCCTCAGCGACGTGCCCGGCTTCATGGTGGGCAGCGCGGTGGAGAAGCAGGGCATCATCCGGCACGGCGCCAAGATGATCACCGCGATCTCCGAGGCGACCGTCCCCAAGATCTGCGTGGTGGTCCGCAAGGCGTACGGCGCCGGCCTCTACGCGATGGCCGGCCCCGGCTTCGAGCCGGACGCGACAATCGCGCTGCCCACCGCGAAGATCGCCGTGATGGGCGCCGAGGCCGCCGTGAACGCCGTCTACGCCAACAAGATCGCCGCCATCGCCGACGCGGACGAGCGGGCCGCGTTCGTCGCCGCCAGGCGCGCCGAGTACGAGCAGGACATCGACGTCGTCCGGCTGGCCAGCGAGCTGGTGGTGGACGCCATCGTCGAGCCGCACGACCTGCGCACCGAGCTGGTCCGTCGCTTCGCGGCGGCGCGTACCAAGGATCGGCACTTCTCCCGGCGTCGGCACGGCGTCACCCCGGTCTGACCCTCGCCCCACCCCACAGCGATCCGCCCGCGGCGTCACGAGCACCGCGGCGGCCGTCCACCCAGGAGGATGAGATGGACTTCCGGCTCACCGACGAACAAACGGCGCTGCGGGAGAGCGTGCGGGACTTCGCGCGCGAGGTGGTCGCGCCGGTCATCGCCGAGCACTACGAGCAGCACACCTTCCCGTACGAGGTGATCCGGCAGATGGGCAAGATGGGCCTGTTCGGCCTGCCCTTCGGCGAGGAGCACGGCGGGATGGGCGGCGACTACTTCGCGCTGTGCCTGGCCCTGGAGGAGATCGCCCGGGTCGACTCCAGCGTCGCGATCACGCTGGAGGCGGCGGTCTCGCTCGGCGCGATGCCGATCTACCGCTTCGGCACCGAGGAGCAGAAGGCCACCTGGCTGCCGAAACTGCTCAGCGGCGAGGCCCTGGCCGGCTTCGGGCTCACCGAGCCGGGCACCGGCTCCGACGCCGCCGGCACCCAGACGCGCGCCGTGCTGGACGGCGACGAGTGGGTGATCAACGGGTCGAAGGCGTTCATCACCAACTCGGGGACCGACATCACGGCCCTGGTCACCGTCACCGCCGTGACCGGCACGAACGCGGACGGCTCCAAGGAGCTGTCGACGATCATCGTGCCCACCGGTACGCCCGGATTCACTGTTGCCCCCGGTTACTCCAAGGTCGGGTGGACCGCCTCGGACACCCACGAGTTGACCTTCGACGACTGTCGGGTGCCCGCGGCCAACCTGCTCGGTGCGCGTGGCCGGGGGTTCGCCCAGTTCCTGCGGATCCTCGACGAGGGCCGGATCGCGATCGCCGCACTGGCCGTCGGCCTCGCCCAGGGCTGCGTCGACGAGTCGATCAAATACGCGCGGGAGCGGCAGGCGTTCGGCCGCCCGATCGGCGCCAACCAGGCGATCCAGTTCAAGATCGCCGACATGGAGCTGAAGGCGCACACCGCCCGCCTGGCCTACTACGACGCCGCCGCCCGGATGCTGGCCGGTGAGCCGTTCAAGCGGCAGGCCGCCATCGCCAAGCTGCACGCAAGCACGATCGCGGTGGACAACGCCCGGGAGGCGACCCAGATCCACGGCGGCTACGGCTTCATGAACGAGTACCCCGTCGCCCGCTTCTGGCGCGACTCCAAGATCCTGGAGATCGGCGAGGGCACCAGCGAGGTGCAGCGCATGATCATCGCGCGCGACCTGGGCCTCTAACCCGGCGAAGCCCCGGCAATCCTGGACAGTTTCCGTCAGCGGTTGACGGAAACTGTCCAGGATTCTCTTCGGGCACCGGTCGTGAACGGGCGCGGCGTGGGTCGCCGACCTCTGGCGTCGGCCTGTCGTGGTGGGAGGGCCAGCCGTTCGGCTGTCGGATATCGGCGAGCGGGCGTCGGCAGACCGACGTTCGACTGCCGATGGTCGGAGTCGATCCGTACTCTTCGTGCCCATGACTCCGGATCATGATCGGTCGCGGAGCCCGGCCGGTCGTACCGGGCTGCCGGAGCTGCTCCGTGCCCACCGGCGCGCGGCCGGCCTGACCCAGGCGGAGCTGGCGTCCCGTGCCGGGGTCGGCGTGCGGACGGTACGGGACCTGGAGCGCGGCCGGTCGGTCCGGCCCCAGCGCACCACGGTCGAGTTGCTGGCCACGGCGTTGGAGTTGGCCGGCGCCACCCGGGCGGCGTTCCTGGCCACGGCCCGCGGCGCCACCGGCGGTGAGCGGCCCCGGACCGACGTCATCTCGGGCACGCTCGGGGTCGGCGCCGGCGTCACATCGACTGCCGAAGCTGCCCGGGCCGCCGCTCCGGTCGCCCTTCCACCACCTGTCGCCCTGATCGGCCGCGACCGCGACGTCAGCGAGCTGGCCGGAATGCTGACCGCGGAGCGTGGCCCCCGACTGGTGAGCCTGGTCGGGCTGGCGGGTGTCGGCAAGACCGCGCTCGCGCTCGCCGTCGCCCACGCGGTGGCCCGCGCACATCCGGGCGGTGTGGCCGGCGTGCTGGTGGGCGAGGGCTCGGACGGTCCGGACGTCCTCGCCGCCACGATGACCGTCCTCGGCGCGGCCCGGCTGCCGGAACTCGTCGCCCGGCTCGCCGGCCGGCCGGCACTGCTGGTGATGGACGCGGTCGAGCGGGCCCCCGGTCCGGTGGCCGAGACGCTGCACCGGCTGAGCACGGTGTTGCCGTCGTTGCGGGTGCTGGTCACCGGACGGCACCCGGTCGGGCTGCCCGGCGAACGGGTCTGGCCGGTCGCCCCGCTCGAGGTGCCACCGCCGGACGCCGAGCACTCCGGGCCGGCCACGCTCGGTTCGTGGCCGGCGGTCGCGCTGTTCACCGCACGGCTCGCCCAGGTCCGTCGGGAGCCGCCGACTCCCGACGAACTGCCGGCGTTGGCCGCCCTGGTCCGTCGGCTGGGTGGCCTGCCGCTGGCCATCGAGCTGATGGCCGCCCGGGGCCGGCTGCTCGACCTCACCGAACTGCTCGATCGGTACGGCGACCGTGTGCTCGACCTGACCACCTCGGCCGACCCGGCGGCCCGTACCCGCTGGGACGCCCCGGAGGCGGCCACCCGCCGCCCGCCTGCCACCGATGCCACCCGGGCGGCGGTGGCGGTGACGCTGCGGGACGCGGTGGCGACCAGCTACCGCCTGCTCGCGCCGGCCGAGCGCGACGCGCTGCGGCGGCTCGCCGTGTTCGGCAACCGGTGGTCGGTGGAGCTGGCCGAGGAGATGCTCGCCGACGAGGCCGACCGGGACGGCACGGTCGCCATCGATCCGGTCCCGCTGCTGGACCGCCTCGTCGAGCTCGGCCTGTTGAGCGTTCGCGGCACCGGGCCGTTCCGGTTTCGTCTGCTCGACGCGGTCCGTGACTTCGCCATCGAGCAGGCCGTGGGTGGTGGCGAGCTGACCTGCGTACGGCGCCGGCATGCGGAGGTGGTCGCCCGCCTCGTGGCGCGGACCGCCTCGGACCTGGCCGGCCCCCGGATGCTCGACGCGGTGCACCGGCTCGACGAGGTGAGCAGCGACATCAGTACGGCGCTGGCCCACGCGGCGACCGACGACCCGCTGACCGCGCTCCGTCTGGCGGCCTGCCTGCCCCGCTGGTGGCGCTTCCGGGGGCGCGATGTCGCCGGGCGGCAGTGGTTGCGGCGGTTGCTTGCCGACCCGCGAACCGCCGACGCGGACCCGATCCTGCGCGGCTGGGCCAGCCTCGGGGTGGCCCGGCTCGCCGCCGAGCACAGCGCAGAGGCCGACGAGTTGCCGACGGCGCGGGCCGCGTTGGAGACGTTCCGGCAGGCCGGCGACGTGACCGGCGAGCTGGAGGCGCGAAGTGTGCTCGGTGCGCTGTTGACCACCGTCGGTGGGCACGACGAGGCCCGGGAGCAGGCCGAGGCGGTGCTCCGACTCGCGGCCCGCAATGGGCGGACCAGGGATCTGGCGGTGGCGCAGAACAGCCTCGCCTGGCACGAGATCCGGGTCGGTGACCTGGGCGCGGCACGCCGTCGGCTGGCCGCCGTGGACCGGCTCGCCGCCGAGGGCGGTGAGCAGCGGTTGCGGGTACTGGCCTGGGCCAACCGGGCCGAGGTGTCCCGCCTGGAGGGCCGGTACGCCGACGCCGTCGACCAGGGCCGGCGCGCTGCGGCGGCACTGTTCGAGTTGGGTGACCCGGGGCATCGACGGCGGGTGCTCGGGACGGTCGGGCTGGCGCTCGCGCAGGACGGGCGTGTCGCGGAGGCGACCGAGGTGCTCACCGAGCTGCGTGCGGGGGCCGCCGAGGCCACAGTTGTCGTGCCGGGGCAGCAGTGGGTGGAGCGGGTCGGGCTCCCGCGACCGCGCTCGGACGAGACGGTGTTGTCCTGGGGCGGGCCGGAGGCGGGAATCTGCGCGCTGATCGAGGGGAACCTGGCGCTGCACCGGGGTGACCGGGAACTGGCGGCGGAGTGGTTCGCCGCCGCCGCCGAGGCCGGTCACGATCGGCGGGACGTGGTGGAGGCGCTCGTGGGCCTCGCCGCGAGCACGTCGGACCCGACGGTCCTCGATCGTCTCGACCGGGCTTGCGAGGAGAGTGGCATCCGGTTGCTGCCGCAGGAGTCCGGACTGCTCTATGCGCTGATGGCCGCGCGGGGCGGGCCCGCCGAGCGTTAGTCGGACGCCCGTGGGTGGCCGGTCGGACGGGGAGTGGCGCGAGCGAAGAGCCCCCTTGGTGCTACCCCTCGCTGTTCGCCCGCGCCGTCACCCCCCGGTGATTCCCCGGTGGACGAAAGCCTGCCACCGCGGACGTGGTAGAAGGTGCTCTTCAGGAGGTTTGTCCGGTCTGCAACGCCACTTCTGCCGGTCTTTCTGCCGGTGCTTCGACACCTGCCGTCAGGCCGGGTCGCAGTCGTCGGCGTCGGCCGCCTCCTGATCGGTGCTGCCGGCGGTGGCACCGGGGTGGACGGCGTCCCGCACTCGACGCAGGCCGTCGAGGAGTGCCGTCAGCGCCTCGGGATCGAGCTGGCCGGTGAACCACTGCTCGATGATCCGCAGATGGCCCGGCAGCGTCTCGTCGAGCCGCTGCATACCGGCGGTGGTGACCACCGCGTACGAACTGCGGCGATCGTTCGGACAGGCTCGGCGGGTGAGCAGTCCGTCGCGTTCCATCCGGTCCACCACTCGGGTCACCCCGCTGGTGGACAGTGACGTCTGCGCGGCGAGGTCGGTCATCCGCAGCTGGTTGCCCGGCGAGCGGGCCAGTCGGGTGATCACCTCGAACTCGACCGAGGAGAGGTCGTGCTCCTCGAGTTGGGCGGCGAACCGGGCCGAGAGCCCGGCGTGGACCTCGTAGAGGAGGCCAACCGCGGTGATCCGGGGGTCGTCGAACACGTTGGTCACTCGTTAACCCTACCAGTCCTTGACAGAGGGAATGTTGTTGCGGTTATATTTGCTCAAGCAGTCGTTGGGCTACTAAACAATCTTCTGGAGGACACCAGCATGACCAGCAGCATCGATGCGGTTACCCGCGACTGGGACGGTCTCACCATCCCGGCGGCCGGCACCTATGTGCTGGACGCGGCGCACAAGCGGGTCGGCTTCGTCGCCCGGCACATGATGGTGAGCAAGGTCCGCGGTGAGTTCAAGGAGGCGACCGCCACCATCACCGTCGCCGAGGACCCGCTGCAGTCCTCGGTCGTCGCGACCATCCAGGGTGCCAGCATCGACACCACCCAGGGCGACCGGGACGCGCACCTGCGCAGCCCCGAGTTCCTGGACGCCGAGAAGTACCCGACCCTGGAGTTCCGCAGCACCGGCGTCAAGTCCCGCCGCGGCAACGAGTTCGTGCTCACCGGTGAGCTGACCATCAAGGACGTCACCCGTCCGGTGGAGCTGGAGGTCGAGTTCGAGGGCGTGGGTCGCAGCCCGTTCGGCCAGGACATCTTCGGCTTCTCCGCGAGCACCGAGATCGACCGCGAGGAGTTCGGCCTGACCTGGAACGTCACCCTGGAGACCGGTGGCGTGCTGGTCGGCAAGAAGATCAAGATCGAGATCGAGGGCGAGGCCGTCCGCCAGGCCTGATCCCCACGGATCACCGGTACGCCGGGCCCGCGCCGCACGTCGGCGCGGGCCCGGCGTCGTCTGTGCCGCACGCGTGTGAATTGTCACGACTTGTTCGCACCCCGACGAGGTCCGACGCCGCGGGTACGGGGTAGAGATGCGGCCACGAGCGCATCCGCTCCGCCGGCGTCGGATCACCGTCGTCGGCCTCTGGCCCTGTCCAGGCGAGCGCTCTTACCGTTGATGGTTCACAATGCGCTTTCCGGGACGGCAGGATCCCGACCGCGCCGGCTGTCGGGAGGACACATGGGCAGGGACGTCTCACAGGGCGCCTTCACCCGGGAGGACCGCGTCCGCTACCGGCAGAAGGTTCGGCGGTGCCTGGACGTCTTCGCGCTGATGCTCGACGACTTCGGATTCGACGCCGACCGGCCGATGACCGGCCTGGAGATCGAGCTGAACCTGGTCGACTCGGAGGCCGAGCCGGCGATGCGCAACGAGGAGATCCTCGCCGACATCGCCGATCCGCTCTTCCAGACCGAGCTGGGGCAGTTCAACCTGGAGTTGAACGCCGAGCCCCGGCTGATCGAGGGCGCCGGTTTCGCCGACTACGAACACGACCTGCGCAGCAGCCTCAACCGGGCCGACGAGCGCGCGGCCAAGTCCGACGCGAAGATCGTCCTGGTCGGCATCCTGCCCACCCTCACCGAGGGCCACCTGGTCGAGGACAATCTCTCCACCAACGAGCGCTACCGGGTGCTCAACGACCAGATCGTCGGCGCCCGGGGCGAGGCCATCGAACTCGACATCCGTGGCGTCGAGCAGTTGCGGACGCACACCGACTCGATCGCCCCCGAGGCCGCCTGCACCAGTCTCCAGTTCCACCTCCAGGTCGCGCCGGACAGCTTCGCCGACTACTGGAACGCGTCCCAGGCCATCGCCGGGGTGCAGGTGGCGGTCGGGGCGAACTCGCCCTTCCTGTACGGCCGCCAACTCTGGGCCGAGACCCGGATCGCCCTGTTCAAGCAGGCCACCGACACCCGCCCGGAAGAGCTCAAGGCTCAGGGCGTACGCCCCCGGGTCTGGTTCGGTGAGCGGTGGATCACCTCGATCTTCGACCTGTTCGAGGAGAACGTCCGGTACTTCCCGCCGCTGCTGCCGATCTGCGAGGACGAGGACCCGGTGGAGGTGCTGCACGCCGGCGGAGTGCCCCAACTGGGCGAGCTGCGACTGCACAACGGCACCGTCTACCGCTGGAACCGCCCGGTCTACGACATCATGAACGACCGCCCGCACCTGCGGGTGGAGAATCGCGTGCTGCCCGCCGGCCCGACGGTGGTGGACATGCTGGCCAACGCGGCCCTCTACTTCGGGCTGGTCCGTGGTCTGGCCGAGGCGGACCGGCCGATCTGGAGTCAGCTCACGTTCAGCTCGGCCGAGGAGAACTTCCACGCCGCGGCCCGACGTGGTCTGGACGCCGTGCTGCACTGGCCCCGCTTCGGTGACGTGCCGGTCACCAAGCTGGTGTTGGACCATCTGCTGCCCGTCGCCGCGACCGGCCTGGACGGGTTCGGCGTCGACCCGGCGCAGCGGGACCGGCTGCTCGGCATCATCGAGCAGCGCTGTCGTACCGGCCGCAACGGCGCAGTCTGGCAGACCGAGGCGGTCTGGGCGGCGGAGCGCCACCGGGGCATGGACCGCAGCGCCGCGCTGCACCACATGGTGCAGCGCTACGCGGAACTCCAGCGCGGCAACGAACCGGTCCACACCTGGCCCGTCGACTGATCCCACCGGCCCTGGGTCCGACCGGCTGTCAGTCGGTGGGGCGGGTGCTCCTGCGGGGTGGGCGGGCACGGCGGGGTGCCGGGTCCTCGGTCGCCCCGGTGGTGGCGGGTTCGGCCGGAGCCGCGTCGTCCGGGGCCGGCCGAGGCGCCGGCACCCGAGGTGCGGCGGTCGCGTCGCCCGATCGGGACGCCGTCCTGGTCGCCGCCGACGCGGTAGCGGTCCTGCCGCGCCGAGGCGTCGTACCGGTCGAGGTGTCCGTCGTCGTCCCAGCGCCGTCCGTCCCAGCGCTGTCCGCCCTGGCGTCCGTATTGGCGCCGTCCGCCCGGTCGGCCGACGTCGGTACGGTCGCGTCGGTCGACGCGGGGTCGATCCGAGCGCTCGGCCGGGTGGTCGGATCGGGCTCGATCGGGGCGGTCGGGACGGGCTGCGTGCCTGCGGCGGCTGACCGTCGGTGGGCGGCACGCCTGCGGCCGGCCCGCTCGGCGAGGACGGCGGCCAGTATCGAGCCGCCGACACCGGCGATCACCGCGTACGGGGCGATGATCTGGGTGGAGAACTGCGCGGGCCCCAGCGTGGCCCAGCGCGGCACGGTGGTCAGGTAGGCGAGCGCGACGAGCAGCGGGCCGGCCGCGCCGGAGGCCGCCGCGCCGATCCGGTGCCCGCCCGACCGCGCGGCGCCCCGAGCGACGAGCGCACCGATCAGGAGTGCGGGTACGAGTGCCAGCAGCGCGCCGGGCCAGTAGAGCTGACCCCCGATCCAGTACCGCGCGTGGTCCGGGTCGAGCTGCCACGCGCCGAGCTGAGCGCCGGTGAGTCCGCGCCCGACGCGTACCCCGTCGATGACCGAGACCACCGCGAGCAGCCAGAGCCAGGCGGCAGTCGCGGTGACGTTCAGCGCGGCGGTGCGGGAACGCAGCGCCCAGAGCGCGACGAACACGCCGATCAGGATGCCCAGCGCCGCGTGCAGGGCGGCGACGCGTTGCGGCGTGCCGGTGTCGGCGCCCGCGGCGACCCGTGCCGGTACGGCGACCAGCAGCACGGTGACCAGCCCACCGAGCCCGGCGCCGAGCGCCAGTGACAGCCTGTGGAACAGGCCGCCGCGCTCGTCGGGAAGCGTGTCGGCCACCGGTGCCGGCCGGTCGGTCGCCGCGTCGGTGCCCTCGGCCCGGGCCGGCCGTCCATCGTCGAGCGCCGCCGCCGGCTGCGGCAGCGCGGCCCCGGGTGCCGGGGCGGGCGACGTCGGCTCGGCGTCGACGGCCGGCCGGTCAACCGCCGGGGGTACGGAACGCTTGTGCAGTCGCTGCGCACAGACCGCGCCGAGCACGGTCGAGCTGGCGGCGAGCCAGGTGGCCCAGGCGAGGCCGTCCGCCCAGGCCGTGTCGTTGGCTCCGGCCTCGGTGGGCGTCCAGGTGATGACGCCGAGCCCGTAGCCGAAGCCGAGCTGTGCGGCGCCCGCGCCGGCAGCGACCCCGATCGCCGTCACGATCGATACTCCCCAGCCCCGTCTGGCCATGCCGGGCAGCGTAACGTCCCGTCGTCGGTGCGGCGAGTCGCAGTGACCCGCCGGTATGGACCGTCGGCACAACGTGATGGGCGGCGAACGGTACGGTCGCCGGTGATGAGGCGGTGGGCGGTATGACGGACGCGAACACGGGTCGGCAGGAATCCGCCGGCGGCCAGGCCGGCGGCGGTGGGAGCCGGGCCAGCGTGGTGCTCGGTGGTGGGCTGGTCGCGGTGCTGTTGGCCGTGGTCGGTGCGACAGGTGGCTGGCTGCTGGCCGGCGACGGCGACGAATCCCCGGGGAACCCGCAGGCGGTGGCCACCACGGCCGGTACGCCGACCGGCCGGGCCACCTCGTCCCGCCCGGCCCCGGGCCGGACCACGCCCTCCGCCCCACGGACGACGGCCTCCACGACGAAGGGGACCGGGCTGACCGTGCCACCGGTGGTCGGCGTCGATTTCGAGCAGGCACGCGAGATGCTGCGTCGACAGCGTCTGGGCTGGCGTCTGGTCTTCGGCGGCGGCAGCGGCCCGATGGTGGAGAGCGCTTCTCCGCCGGTGGGCACCGAGGTGGCCCGGGGCACCACGGTCCAGCTCCAGGTGGCCGGGCCGGCCCCCGCCGCCGAGGTGCCGGACGTGGTCGGCGACAACTGCGCCAAGGCGGCCGACGAACTGGTCGAGGAGGGGCTCTACCCGCGTTACCGCAGTGGGCGCAGCGGAAAGGTCAGCCGGCAGGAACCGGCCGAGGACGGCCCGGCCCGCTGGAACGACGAGGTGAGCATCTGGTGCGGCGCGGCCCCGCCGAACCTGCCGACCACGAAGCCCACCCTCTGACCTGCTCCGTCGTCCCGTCGGCGCGTCGGGGTGATCCACTCGGTTTCCTGGAAATCGGGCTGTCCGGAGTGCCGGGACACCACAGATTCCCCGAAACCGAGTCGATCAGCGCGGTTCGCGCCACCGATACCGGCCGATGTCGACGTGGGCGGTTAGGTTGACGGTCGAGGGCCATGGCGCCTGCCCGGTTCGGGAAAGGACGTGCGATGAGCGACGACCGCCAGGAGCCGCCGGCCGGGGAGCCCGAGGACGACCGGACGCGCCCCCTACCGCCCCCCGGCGGCAACCGGCCGCAGTCGCCGGAACCCACCGGGTCGCCGGACGAGACGATGCCGATCGACCGGGCGGCGTCGGGTGGTCGTGGGGGGTCGCCGGACGAGACGATGCCGATCGACCGGGCCGCGTCGGGTGGTCGTGGGGGGTCGCCGGACGAGACGATGCCGATCGACCGGACCGCCTCGGGGCAGCCGGGTGACCGGACGGCGCGGATGCCTGTGGAGCGGTCGACGACGCCACCGTGGTCCGGGCGGGCCGAGGTGCGGGCGCCCCGACCGGCCGAACCGGCCCCGGACTGGTACGTCGAGGAGCAGGGTGGCCGGCGCTGGTGGATGCCGATCCTCTGGGGCGTACTCGCGCTGCTGCTCGCCGGGCTGCTCGGCGCGGCTCTGTGGGTGGTGCTCACCGCGCGGGACGACGACTCCGACGACCCGGCGACGCCGTCTGCCCCGCCGCCCAGTGCCACCGCCGCGCCCAGCAGCAGCGCCCCGACCTCGGCTGCCCCCAGCAGCGCGACGCCGAGCAGTCCGGCGGCGACCACCGAGGAGGTGCAGATACCGGTGCCCCCGCTGACCGGCCTGACGCAGACCACCGCCGAGGGACTGCTGGAGCGGCTCGGCCTGAGCTACCGGGTGGTGTACCGCCCGTCCGAGCTGCCGCCGGGGACGGTGGTGAGCACCGATCCGGAGGCTGGCACGACCGTGCGGACCGACGAGGAGGTGCTGCTGGTGGTCTCCCAGGCTCGGCCCTCGAGCGGGACCAGCCCGACCGGTCCGAGCCCGACGGTGACGACCACCGGGTGAGCGGTGGTCACCACATCCGGCGGCGGGTGCCGACGAGGCCGAGGCCGGCGAGCGAGATGGTGAGGCCGAAGATCCCGGACCAGAACAGTGAGCGGCGGACGTCGGTGGCGGCGTGCCCGGCCGGCGCGGCCTCGGTGAGTTCCTGTCCTCCGGCGGACTGACCGCCAGCGCCAGCGCCAGCGCCGGCACCAGCGGCCGGGTCGGCGCCGGCGGTCGGCTCCGACGCTCCGACGCGTCCGTCGGGGACATCGGCGCCGAGCCAGCCGAATTCGTCGGTCGGCGGGCCGGAGTCGACCACGGTGATCTCCGGAGCCGGAACCGGAACGGCAAGCCGGGTGGACGACAACGCCGGGTCGCGGACCAGGACCACGATGGTGGTCACGGCCCCGAGGAGGGCGAGCAGTCCGAGAGCGTAGGTGATACGGGAGCGGTGGTGCCGCCGCACGGCGGGCTGATTGACCATGACCATCCCAGGCTCAGGGTCCTGGACGTGCGGTGGAACGTGCCGGGGTGGGCGTACCGATTCTATGGCGACGGCACGCCTACCCGCGGCGGTTCGGGCTGGTCAGCCGACTCTGACCGGCGTACGGGTGACCGGTCGTCGGGTCCGTACGGTGTGCGGGCGGGGCTCCGGTGCGGCCTGCACCTGTTGCAGCCCTTCCCGCTGTACGAAGATCGACCGGCGGTTGACGGCATCGCCGGCGGCGTTGAGCTCGTAGCCGTCGAGCCAGAGCCAACCGTCGTAGGTCGGCCAGTCGAGCACCCGGATGACCCGGAACATGATCGGCCTGAGGAACTGGACACTCGCCGCGCGAGTCACGTGCAGAACGTCACCGGAGCGGGGAAGCACATGGGCTCCTGGGGAGGGAGAGCCGGCGTCGTGCCGGCGGGTGACTGGTCTGGGATGTCTCGGCCCGGTGACGGGATCGCGCCTCGTGGACCGGTTGGTGCGTGATGGTGGTCGGGCCGTACCCGCTGGTGGCGCGCCGCCACCCGACCATCACCTGACTGCTTCCGGGAACCGCGCCCACCGCCGCAGTCAGCTGGCTTGCAGCGGTGGGGTCATCACCCCGGCGCAGGTCTGTCTGGCGCCGGCAGGGCCCGCGTCTCGTTCGGCGGTCCGGGGTCGGTGGGGTCACCACTCCCGGAGATCGAACGGAGACGCTGAGTGATCCGTGCCATACGGACAGAGTGCATCAGCGACGTGCTTCATGCAAGTTGCACGTCGACTTTTGCCGATACGTGAGTTCGCCACGCAAAGCGGCGCTTGAAGCCATCCGCGTGTGGGCGGCACACTGGGGGCCGGTGTCGCCGTCGCGGCCGGCCGATGACCGGCACCACCCCTCGTCGCGAACGCTCGCCGGTCGACGGTCGCGCCCCCGGTGAGCGCCAGTCAGTGGCGCGTCGACCGGAGGTAGCCCGAGAGTGGGGTCGAGCAACCAGCGGCGAGGACCAGAAACACCGAGGCCGCGCGATGAGTGAGCGGCGCAGCCCGACGATCCGACGGCGGCGGCTCGGTGCCGAGCTGCGCCGGCAGCGGGAGTCGGCCGGAATCACGATCGAGGTGGTCGCCGAGCAGTTGGAGTGCTCGGCGTCCAAGGTCTCCCGGATCGAGACGGGGCACACCACCGCCACGCCGCGCGACGTGCGGGACATGTTGCGGATCTACGGCGTCGTGGGCGCCGAGAGCGACGAACTTGTCCAGATCGCCCGGGAGGCGCGGCAGAAGGGCTGGTGGCACCCGTACAGCACGGTGCTGGTCGGCGCGTACGTCGGGCTGGAGGCGGCGGCGAGTTCCATCCGGGCGTACGAACAGCAGGTCGTTCCGGGCCTGTTGGAGACCGAGGAGTACGCCGGGGCGATGATCCGAGCCGCCCGTCCGGACTTCACCGCCGATCAGGTACACCAGAGGGTGCGTGTCCGTCTGGGCCGTCAGTCGTTGTTGACCCAGGACGATCCGGTCGATCTGTGGGTGGTGCTCGATGAGGCGGTGGTAAGTCGGCCGGTGGGCGGGGACGAGGTGATGCGTGGCCAACTCAGGAGGTTGGTCGAGGTCGCCGAGTTGCCGAACGTGACGCTCCAGATCCTCCCCTTCGAGGTGGGTGCGCACGCCGGCATGGACGGGACCTTCACGATCCTCAGCTTCCCCGAGCCCGGTGATCCGGATGTCGTGTACGCGGAGAACGCCACGGGTGGGCTCTTCCTCGAGAAGAGCGACGAACTGCAGAAGTACAGCTTCATCTTCGATCACATCCGCGCTGCGGCCATTCGTCCAGAGGAGTCCATCGCACACATCGCAAAACTGGCAGAGGAGCCGAGATGGCGACCAAGGGGTTCCCCGTGGACCTGACGCAGGCGACGTGGTTCAAGAGCTCGAAGAGCGGGCCGAACTGCGACAACTGCGTGGAGGTGGCGTACGTGACCGGGGCGGTCGGAGTGCGGGACTCGAAGGACAAGGCCGGCCCGGCCCTGGTCTTCGCTCCCGGCGACTGGCACGCCTTCGTCGCCGGCACCAGGGATGGTGTGTTGGGCTCGGTCTGACCGAGTGTGCAGTGCGGTCCCCGTCCGGTCTCGACCGGGCGGGGACCTCCGTGTCCGCCAGCGCCGGCGACCCGGAGCGGACGGCCCCGGTGAGGTTCCGCCGGGATTCCCGTCGCCACAGCGGGTCCGCCTCGTTGAACCCGTCGGTACGGCGCTGGTCGACGACCCGCCGCACCGACCCGCACCCGAGCGAGGTAGGCGAGACGGATGACGACGATCGGTTCAGAGAACCTCACCAACGGTCCGGGCAAGCCGGAGCGGTTCGGTGGCAAGTACCGCGGGGCGCGTCGGGACACCGTACTGACCGAGGTGGTCTCGACCGACCAGGAGCTGAACGGCCGGGAGGTGGCGGCCCCGGAGGCGGGCGACGCGCCGCTCTCGCTGCCGTCGCTGGACCCGAACCCGCTGGTCGAGCCGTCGTTCCCGCCGACCGGCTGGCCGATGGAGCCCGCCGGCTCGCTGGCCGACCATCCGCTGCTACGCGGCCTGCTGCTGGAGTTGCCGCCGAAGGGCAGCATCCCGCCGCCCGGCTGGCTGGACCGCTGGTTCGAGGCGACCCGGGCGATCCTCGAACTGCTGTACGTGCAGGGGTCCGGCCGCTCGCGCTGACCGGGACGTGACGGGCTGAGCCCGCTCGGTGAGCCGACTGTGCCGCAGCGCGTGTCGGACGCCGATGGCGGCCACCGCGAGGGCGCCGACGGTGATCGCCGGCCCGGTGACCCCGGGCTCGGCGCCGAGGTCCGCGCCGGCCGCCGCGATCATCGCGGGCATCGTCGCCAGGGCGGTCACCTGCAACGGCAACCCGACTAGCGGGTGTGCCGCGGCGGCGCGCAGCCCGTGCGGCGCGGGTGTCCCGGGCGCCGTGTCGAACGCGCCGGCCCCGGCCCACAGGCGGCGGATCCGTCGTACGGAGCAGACGGCCACCACGAGCGCCGGGCCGGTGGCGAGGGTGAGCCCGGCGGCGGCACGGTCGACCGGCGCGGTGCCGGCGCTGAACAGTCCGCCGATGGACACCGCCGCGACGAGCGCCACGCCGGTCAGCGCGAGCGCCAGCAACCATCCGGTACGCCGACGCAGCGCACGCGCGTCGCGCAGTCGGGGCAGCCGGTCGGCCAGGACCCCGGCGGCCAACCAGATGGCGGCGACCGGCAACAGGATGGTGAGCTGACTCTCCATGTCGGAAAGTCTTTCCCGAATCGACGTGCGGCAAATCCGGGCCGGACCCTCGTTGACCCCGGAAGCCGAGCCCGTAGGGGACATCCCATCCGGGTGATGGATGTTTCGACATGTTTATCTGCCCGGTCTCATCGACCTACTCTCGGCTCGATCGGCATGCGTCGATCGATCTGGTACCGGTGGTCGCACTTCGCCACCGGTCGGAGGGAGGTAGGAAGATGGGTCTTCCACGCAGGTCCGTACTGGTCGGGGTGGCCGCCGCGACCGTGTTCGCCGTCGGCACCCCGGCCCTGGCCGCCGAGCCCGTCGGTGTGGTCCGGGAGGCCGGCGGAGCCACCGCCGTGCCGGACAGCTACATCGTCGTCCTCAAGGACACCGCCGTGGCCTCCAGCCGGGTCGGTGACACCGCGCAGCGGCTGACCGGCCGGCACGGCGGACGGGTCGCCCGTACCTACGGCACGGCGCTGCGTGGCTTCGAGGTCACCGTCAGCGCGAGCGCGGCGGCACGCATCGCCGCCGACCCGGCCGTCGCGTACGTCGAGCAGAACCACACCGTGTCGATCTCCGGTACGCAGGCCAACCCGCCCTCCTGGGGCCTGGACCGCATCGACCAGCGCAACCTGCCGCTGGACAGCTCCTACACCTACCCGAACACGGCGAGCAACGTGCACGCCTACATCATCGACACCGGCATCCGCTTCGCCCACAACGACTTCGGCGGCCGGGCGACCTCCGGCTACGACGCCGTGGACGGCGGGTCGGCCGACGACTGCAACGGGCACGGCACGCACGTCGCCGGCACCGTCGGCGGATCGTCGTACGGGGTGGCGAAGGGCGTCCAGCTCGTCGGCGTACGGGTGCTGAACTGCGCCGGCAGTGGCACCAACGCCGGTGTGATCGCCGGTGTCGACTGGGTCACCGCGAACGCGATCAAGCCGGCGGTGGCGAACATGAGCCTCGGCGGCGGCGCGAACAGCTCGCTGGACACCGCCGTCCGTAACTCGGTCGCGTCCGGCGTGACGTACGGCCTCGCCGCCGGCAACGACAACGGCGCGAACGCCTGCAACACCTCGCCGGCGCGGACGACGGAGGCCATCACGGTCGGGTCGACGACCAGCTCGGACGCCCGTTCGTCGTTCTCCAACATCGGCACCTGCCTGGACATCTTCGCGCCGGGGTCGTCGATCACCTCGGCCTGGTACACGAGCAACACGGCGACCAACACCATCAGCGGCACCTCGATGGCCACTCCGCACGTGGTCGGGGCGGCGGCCCTGGTGGCCAGCGCCAACCCGGGCTGGACCCCGGCGCAGGTGCGCGACCAGCTGGTGGCCAACGCGACCCCGAACGTGGTGACCAACGCCGGCTCGGGCTCGCCGAACCTGCTGCTCTACGTGGGCAGCGGCGGCACCACCCCGCCCCCCACCGGCTGCACCGGCACCAACGGCACCGACGTGTCGATCCCGGACGCCGGCGCGGCGGTGACCAGCTCGATCACCATCTCCGGCTGTGGCCGCAACGCCTCATCGGCCTCCACGGTGGCGGTGAACATCGTGCACACGTACCGCGGTGATCTGGTCATCGACCTGCTCGCCCCGGACGGCAGCGCGTACCGGCTGAAGAACAGCAGCACCTCGGACAGCGCCGACAACGTGAACACCACGTACACGGCCAACGTGTCCGGTGAGGCCGCCGACGGCATCTGGCGGCTGCAGGTGCGCGACACCTACTCGGCCGACACCGGCTACATCAACTCCTGGACCCTGACCGTCTGACCCGTCTCACGGCCGAGACCCCACCCGCGATCCGGGTGGGGTCTCGTGTCGTACCGAAAAGGGGTCAGACTGCGAAGGTGGCCGGTCGCTCGGTGGCCGGGGCCGGCGGGCGGGCCTTCCACAGGCCGGTCTTCTGACCGGCGAGGCGGGTCAGGTAGGCGGGGTTGAGGATCACGTAGCGGCGCCAGAGTCGCTTCGGCTCCAGGCCGAGCCGCCAGAACCACTCCAGGCCGGCGCGCTGCATCCACGGCGGGGGCTGACGCAGCAGCCCGGCGTGGTAGTCGAAGGCCGCGCCGACGGCCATCATCGGCATGTCGAGCAGCGGGCGCATGGCGTACGTGAAGACCTCCTGGCGCGGGCAGCCGAGCCCGACCAGGACGAGCCGGGCGCCGCTGGACCGGATCCGGTCGGCGATCTCGGCGTCCTCGCCCGGCTGGACCGCCCGGAACTTCGACGGCTCCACCCCGGCGATCTTCAACGCGGGGAACATCCGCTCCAGCGCCGGGATCAGCTTGGCCAGCGTCTCCTCGGTCGACCCGTACAGGTAGACCGGCAGCCCCTCGTCGGCGAAGCGGGAGAGCACGTGCAGGGTCAGCGTCGGCCCGTAGACGCGGTCGCTGAGCCCGGCGTGGTGCAGCAGGTTGAGCGCCCAGCGCACCGGCTGCCCGTCCGGGGTGACCACGTCGAAGGAGTTGAGCCGGGCATTGTGCGCCGGGTCCAGCACACCTGTCATCACGCCGTGCACTGCCAACGCGGTGAGCGCGAGTGGCCGCCGCTCGTGCGCCGCGGTCACCACCGCGTCGGTCGCCGTGGCGTAGTCGGTGGCGTCGACGAGGACGCCCAGCACGTTGCGCTTGGTCCTGGACGTCATGACTGCGGCACCCACTTGTCCACGTTTGCCTCGTAGATCTCCCGCAGGATCATCGGCACGTCGTACGTGATCTTCCACTCCGGGTACTGCTCCTCGAACCGGGCCATGCTGCTCACGTACCACTGGTGGTCGCCGGTGCGGTTCTGCTCGACGTAGTTGATCTGCGCCTCGCGGCCGGTGATCTCCTGGGCGACCGCGAACGCCTCGATGTGCGAGGTGTTGGAGTACCGGCC
Source organism: Micromonospora lupini str. Lupac 08 (assembly GCF_000297395.2). Taxonomy (GTDB): domain Bacteria; phylum Actinomycetota; class Actinomycetes; order Mycobacteriales; family Micromonosporaceae; genus Micromonospora; species Micromonospora lupini. The sequence continues at coordinate 62,905 of NZ_HF570108.1, forward strand.
GCCGCCGAGGTTGTAGACCTCGGCGGAGCGGGGGGCCCGGAAGAACGCCTCGAACGCGGTAAGCACGTCGTGCGAGTGGATCGCGTCGCGGACCATCTTGCCCTTGTAGCCGAACAGGTTGTACGTCCGGCCCTCCATGACGCAGCGCATCAGGTAGGCCAGGAACCCGTGCAGCTCGGCTGCCGAGTGGGCGGGGCCGGTCAGGGTGCCGCCCCGGAAACAGGCGGTCTTCATGTCGAAGTAGCGGCCGTACTCCTGCACCATCACGTCCGCGGCGACCTTGGAGGCGCCGAAGACCGAGTGCAGCGAGTGGTCGATCGACATCTCCTCGGTGATGCCCTGGTACCAGCGGTGGTCCTCGGGCAGCTCGTACCGCGTCTCCAGCTCGACCAGCGGCAGGCTGTTGGGCCGGTCGCCGTAGACCTTGTTTGTCGAACAGTGGATGAACGGCGCGTCGATCGCGTGCCGGCGGGTGTTCTCCAGGATGTTGAGCGTGCCGCCGGCGTTCACGTCGAAGTCCGTGTACGGCTCCTTGGCCGCCCAGTCGTGGCTCGGCTGCGCGGCGCTGTGGATCACCACGGCGATGTCCGAGCCGTACTTCTTGAACACCTGCTCCAGACCGTCCCGGTCCCGGATGTCGACCGGGTAGTGGGTGTAGGAGCTGCCCAGGTCACGGCCGAGCCGTTCCAGGCTCCACGAGGTGGAGCCGTCCTCGCCGAAGAAGTACCGACGCATGTCGTTGTCGATGCCGACGACGTCCAGACCGAGGCCGGCGAAGTGCCGGACCGCCTCGGAGCCGATCAGACCGCCCGACCCGGTCACCAACGCGACACTCACACGCCACTCCTGGTCCATCGGAGGCAGAAACCATCGGAGCATAGCGTGACGCCCGGCACGCCCCGATATGACGGAAGGGCCCCGCATTCAGCGGAGCCCTCGTCTTTTGGTGGGGATGGGGGGAGTTGAACCCCCACGCCCTTTCGGGCACACGGACCTGAACCGTGCGCGTCTGCCATTCCGCCACATCCCCGTGGCACGACCCGGGACACTCTAGCCGCCCCGGACCCGCTGTCTCCAACAGGCCCCGGGAATACTACGCTGTCCCAGTCGCTCGCCACGAGCGGTTACCGTTCGTGGCGGACGAAAGATTAGCACGGCGGTCCCGGTCCTTCCGAACGGGCCGGGAGCAGCCGGCCGAGCGGCGTGTGAGCTGCGCGCGCGCCGGCCGGATACCATCATGTCCTCGGGACCCGAGGAGGAGCCGGTGAGCGTGCTGCAACGCTTCGAGAAGCGTCTGGAAGGCCTGGTCGAAGGGGCCTTCGCCAAGGTCTTCAAAGGGGTGGTCCACCCCGTGGAGATCCTCAACGCCATGCAGCGGGAGGCCGAGGCGCACAAGGCGATCCTGGCCGGTGGGCGCACGTTGGTGCCCAACCGCTACGTGATCGATCTCTCGCCGTTCGACCACAGTCGTCTGGCGCCGTACGCCGCCGCGCTGGCCCAGGAGCTGGCCCAGTCGCAGGCGGAGTTCATCGGCGAGCAGGCCTGGACGGTCTACGGCGACGTGATCGTCGAGATCGAGCGGGGCGAGGGCCTGGACACGGGAATGTTCCGGGTCACCGCCGAGGTCTACACCGGCGGCGAGGTCGCCCCCGTGTCGGCGCCCGGCTACGACGCCGGCCCGCCCGCGTACCCCGCGTACGACCAGGGTGGCGGCTACGGCCCGCCGCCGGGGCACGGTGGCGGCCGCAACGTGCGGCTGGTCTCCGGTGACGGACGCACCTACCCGCTCCAGATGGGGTCGACGGTGATCGGTCGCGGCGACCAGGCGAACCTGCGCCTGCCCGACGTCGGCATCTCCCGGCGACACGCCCGGCTGGATTTCGACGGCGGCCAGGTTGTGCTGACCGATCTGGGCTCCACCAACGGCACCATGGTCAACGGGCAGCGGGTCTCCGCCGTCGCCCTCAACCCGGGTGACATGGTCCAGCTCGGCACCACGACGCTGACCTTCCGCGTGGACGGCTGAGCCGCCTTGCCGGCACTGGTCATCACCGTTGCCCGGTTCGGGTTCCTGATCCTGCTGTGGATCTTCGTGTTCACGGTGGTCGGCGTGATCCGTCGGGATCTCTTCGCGGGAGCCCGGTCCGGTCGCCTGGTGGCGGCACCACGCGCGGTTGGCGCCTCGACGGGGCAGGCGGCCAAACCGGCGAAGGTGAAGCGGGGCAGGGCGGCCCACCAGTTGGTGGTCACCGCAGGTCAACTGGCCGGCACCCGCATCACCCTCGGTGAAGCGCAGATCACCATCGGTCGTGCCGAGGACTCCACCCTGGTCATCACCGACGACTACGCCTCCGCGCGGCACGCGAGACTCGTGCCGCGCGAGGGTCAGTGGTTCGTCGAGGACCTCGGCTCGACTAACGGCACGTACCTAGATCGCGCTAAGGTCACCGGACCAACCCCCGTACCCCTCGGCGTGCCGATCCGGATCGGCCGCACTTCCCTCGAATTACGGCCATGACTCTGACCCTGCGCTATGCGGCCCACAGCGACCGCGGTCTGATCCGTGACGGCAATCAAGACTCCGTCTACGCCGGGCCGCGGCTACTCGCCGTTGCCGACGGCATGGGCGGCATGGCCGCCGGTGACGTCGCCAGCAACATCGTCATCGGTGCCATGGCGCCGCTCGACGAGGACGTCCCAGGGGACGCTCTCGTCGACGCGTTGCGTTCGGCCGTGGGCACCGCCAACCAACAGCTCCGCGACACGGTGGACGCCAACCCGCAGTTGGAGGGGATGGGCACCACGCTGACGGCGACCCTCTTCTCCGGCAGCAAGCTGGGGATGGTCCACATCGGCGACTCGCGGGCCTATCTGCAGCGCAACGGTGAGTTCTCCCAGATCACCAAGGACGACACGTACGTCCAGATGCTCGTCGACGAGGGTCGGATCAGCGCCGAGGAGGCCAGCAGCCACCCGCAGCGGTCGCTGCTGACCCGAGCCCTCGACGGCCGGGACATCGACCCGGAGTACTCGGTGCGCCAGGTGCTGCCCGGCGACCGGTACCTGATCTGCAGCGACGGCCTCTCCGGCGTGGTGAGCGCCGAGACCATCGGCGAGACCCTGAAGGAATACACCGATCCGCAGCAGTGCGTCGAGCGGCTGGTGCAGCTCGCGCTGCGCGGCGGCGGTCCGGACAACATCACCGTGATCATCGCCGATGCCACCGACCACGACATCGTCGAGGCGACCCCGATCGTCGGCGGCGCCGCCGCCCGGGACCGGGGCATGGCCACGTCCGCCGACGACTCGACCCCGGCCGCCCGGGCCTCGGCGCTCTCCGCGCCGCGCCCCGCCGTGCCGGAGGAGCCGGCGGCCGCCGACGACGAGCCGGAGCGCCGCAAGCACCATCCGGTACGCACCACCGCCATGGCGCTGGCTCTCCTGGTGATCATCGGCGGCGGGCTCTTCGCCGGCTGGACGTACACCCAGCGCCAGTACTACGTGGGCGCCACCGAGGAGGGGCAGGTCGCCGTCTTCCGTGGCATCCAGGGGCAGATCGCCGGAATGGACCTCTCGACGGTGCACCGCACCAGCGGCACCCGGCTGGACGACCTCACCGTCGCCGCTCAGGACACCGTCAAGGTGGGCATCCGGGCCAAGAACGAGCCGGACGCCGAGCGGCAGCTCGCCGAGCTGACCAGCGACACCCCGAGCAACCCGAACCTGAAGCCGGTCTGCCAGCCCGACTCGGGCGCGCTGGTCGGCACGCCGACGCCCACCCCGCCGGCGACCCCGCCCGGGGCGTCCCCGACGCCCAACCTCAGCCCCAGCCCCGGCGCGTCGGTGAACGGGGTCGTCAGCGCGAGCCCGAGCAACGCGGCCACCACCGGTGGGACCGACCCGACCATTACACCCGACGCCACGCCCTCCGACTCGGCACCGCCGGCGCTCGACCCGGCCGGCTGCCGGTCTCCCGAGTGAGCGTCGACTGAGATCCCAAGGACTCCACCCGTGACCGTAGCGGCCACACCGGCACCCTCGCCCGCCACCACGGGCGGGGAGTCCGGCGTACGCCTGGCCCGGTCCCGACGCAACGCCGAGCTGTCCCTGCTGCTGCTGGCCATGGTGCTGGTGGCCGCGTACATGGCGACCGTCGAGGCGAACCTTCTGGACACGGTCACCCCGGATTTCTGGATGCCCGCCGCCGCCCTGGGCGCGGTCTTCCTCGGCCTGCACCTGGTCATCCGGTTCCTCGCCCCGTTCGCCGACCCGGCTCTGCTGCCGGCGGTGGCCCTGCTCAACGGCCTCGGGGTGGGCTTCCTGCGCCGGATCGACCTGGGCGAGGCCGCCCCGGTCGACCGGGAGGACCTGGCCACCTTCGCCGGCATCGGCGGCCGGCAGCTCGCGTGGACGCTCGCCTCGGTGATCCTCGCCGCGGGCCTGCTCGCCATCATGCGCGACCACCGTTCGGTCTCCCGGTACGCGTACACCCTGGGGCTTGCCGGCATCGTGCTGGTGATGCTCCCGGCGGTGCTGCCGCGCAGCATCTCCGAGATCAACGGCGCCAAGCTGTGGATCCGGGTCGGCGGCTTCTCGCTCCAGCCGGGTGAGTTCGCCAAGCTGGCGCTGCTTGTCTTCTTCGCCTACTACCTGGTGCGCAAGCGTGAGGTGCTCTCGCTTGCCAGCCGGCGGTTCCTCGGTATCGACTTCCCGCGTGGGCGCGACCTCGGCCCGGTGGTCGTGGTCTGGCTGATCAGCCTCCTGGTGTTGGTCTTCGAGAAGGACCTGGGCACCTCGCTGCTCTACTTCGGCATGTTCGTGGTGACGCTCTACATCGCCACCGAACGGGTCAGTTGGCTGCTCATCGGTCTGCTCCTCTTCTTCGGCGGCGCTTACCTCGCGTACGTCCTCGGCTCGACTGTCGGCGGGCCGTTCGCCAACTTCTACCTGCGTGCGGAGATCTGGCTGGATCCGTTCGCCGACCCGACCGACAAGGGCTACCAGCTCGTCCAGGGTCTGCTGGCCCTCGGCACGGGTGGGCTCTTCGGCGCCGGGCCGGGCGGCGGTCAGCCGGACATCCTGCCGGAGGTGCAGAACGACTTCATCTTCGCCGGCATCGGTGAGGAGATCGGCCTGTTCGGTCTCTCCGCGCTGCTCGTGGTCTACCTGCTGATCGTGGAGCGGGGTCTGCGCGCCGCGCTCGCGGTCCGTGACTCGTTCGGCAAGCTGCTCGCCGGTGGTCTCGCCTTCACCCTGGGCCTGCAGGTCTTCGTGATCGTCGGCGGCATCAGCAAGCTCATCCCGCTGACCGGCCAGACCACACCGTTCCTGTCCGCCGGTGGTTCGTCGCTGATGGCGAACTGGCTGCTCATCGCCGTCCTGCTGCGCGTCTCCGACGGTGCCCGGCGACCGGTGACGGGCGGTTCCGGCAAGGCGAGCCGGCCCGCGGGCGGCCCGCCCGAGCAGTTGCATGGTGCTCCCACGGAGGTGATCAAGCCGTGAACGCACCCCTTCGCCGTGTCGGCATCGTCGTCATGGTCCTGTTCGGTCTGCTCTTCGCGAACCTCAACTGGATCCAGGCCTACAAGGCGGACGAATACCGCACCAGTGACTACAACGGCCGGGTCCAGGTTGCCGACTACAAGCGCAAGCGCGGCAACATCGAGGCCGGCGGCACCGCGGTGGCCACCAGCAAGGAGACCACCGGCAAGCTGAAGTTCCAGCGCAGCTACCCGGGTGGCGCCAAGTACGCGCACGTGCTCGGCTACAAGCCGGTCAACCTGGCCGACACCGGCATCGAGCAGGTGGAGAACGACTTCCTGGCCGGCACCAGCGACCAGTTGATCGGCGACCGGTTCAAGGACATGTTCACCGGCGACGAGACGGGCGGCGGCAACGTGCTGCTGACGCTCTCGAAGCGGGCGCAGGACGTGGCGTACGACCAGATGCGCAACAACCAGGTGGACGCGAAGCGCGGCGCGGCGATCGCCATCGACCCGCGGACCGGTGCGGTGCAGGCCCTGGTGTCGATGCCCAGCTTCGACCCGAACCCGCTGGTCAGCCACAACACGACCGAGGCCGCAGCGGAGATCAACAAGCTGGAGCAGAACCCGGACGGTCCGCTGAAGAACCGGGCCCTCGCCGAGACGCTGCCCCCGGGCTCCACCTTCAAGATCGTGGTCGCCGCGGCGGCGCTGGAGAACGGCGTCACCAAGACGACCCCGATCCCGGCCGGCTCCAGCTACACCCCGCCCACCTCGGGCACCCCGATCCGCAACGCCGTCCCGTCGATCTGCCCCGAGCCGCAGGTCACCCTGCTGGAGGCGGTCACCGAGTCGTGCAACACCGGCTTCGCGCAGCTCGGCGTGCGTCTCGGCGCCGACAAGGTCAAGGAGAAGGCCCGCCAGTTCGGCTTTGAGCAGGAGGACCTCACGGTCGGCCAGCTCGGCGAGGGCGGCCTGCGGACGGCGGCCAGCCGGACCGGCGACATGCTGAACCCGGACGGCAGCCCCGACCCGGCCGCGCTGGCCCAGTCCTCGATCGGCCAGAACAACGTCCGGATGACCCCGTTGCAGGGCGCGATGATCGCCGGGTCGATCGCCAACGGTGGCAGCCAGATGCGGCCGTACCTGGTCCGGCAACTCCTCGCCCCGGACCGGACCACCAGCTACTACACGGCGAAGCCGCGGGAGCTGCGCCAGCCGGTCAGCGGTCAGACAGCCAGCGACCTGCGCGACATGATGGTCAGCGTGGTCCAGAAGGGCACCGGCCAGAAGGCGGCGATCAGCGGCTACACGGTCGGTGGCAAGACGGGAACCGCGCAGTCCGCCCCGGACCGGCCCGACCACGGCTGGTTCATCGGCTTCGCCTTGGACAAGAACGGCAACCCCGTCTCCGCCGTGTGCGTGGTGCTGGAGCAGGCCGGCAGCGGCGGCAGCGCCGAGGCGGCCCGGATCGGCGGCCAGATCATGCGGGCCGCCATCGCCGACCCCGGGGGCCGCTGACATGCTCAGCCCCGGCGTCCAGCTCGGCAACCGCTACCGTCTCGACGAGCGGATCGCCAGCGGCGGCATGGGCGACGTCTGGCGCGGCACCGACCAGGTGCTCGGCCGGACGGTCGCGGTCAAGAGCCTGCTCCCCGCGCTGCTCGACGACCCCGACTTCGCCGAGCGGTTCCGCGGTGAGGCCCGGACCATGGCGACCATCAACCACCCCGGCGTGGTGGACGTCTACGACTTCGGCAATGACCAGCAGATCGCCTTCCTGGTCATGGAGTACGTCGAGGGTGACGCACTCTCGTCCACGCTGAGCCGGGTCGGTCGACTGACCCCGGCCCGGACGATGGCGCTTGTCGCGCAGGCCGCCGACGCGCTGCACGCCGCGCACGAGAAGGGCATCGTGCACCGCGACGTGAAGCCGGGCAACCTGCTGGTCCGGCCGAACGGCACGCTGGTGCTCACCGACTTCGGCATCGCCCGCTCCGACATCGTCGGCCAGCTCACCGCCGCCGGTTCGGTGCTCGGCACCGCCTCGTACATCTCCCCGGAGCAGGCCACCGGTCAGGTGGCCACCCCGGCGTCCGACGTGTACGCCCTGGGTGTGGTCGCCTACCAGTGCCTCGCCGGGCGGCGGCCGTTCGAGGGCGACAATCCGCTCGACATCGCCATGCGGCACGTCCGGGAAACGCCCCGGCCGCTGCCGTCCGACATCCCGCCGCAGGTCCGGGCGGTGGTGGAACGAGCGCTGGCCAAGGATCCGGCCGCCCGCTGGCCGAGCGCCGCCGCCCTCGCCGGGGTGGCCCGCCAGCTCAAGGCCGCGCTGTCGCAGCAGGCCCGGGCCGCCGGCAACTCCGGCCCGGTCTCCGGTGTGCCGTCCTCACCCGCCGCTCCCGGCCGGGCCCAGGTGCCGCAGGCGCAGCAGCTCCGCCCGCCGGGCGCCCCACACCGGCAGCCCCCCGTCGGGCAGCGCCCGACGGCTGTCGCGCCCGCCCAGCAGCCCCGCCCCACCGCTGTCGCGCCTGCCGTACCGCACACACGGCCGCCGGCCGGCCCGGCCAACTACCCGCGCGGCGCCGCGTCGGTGCCGCCGGCACAGACCCGGCAGGAACACCCGCCGGCGTACGCCCGGCAGGCCGGCCCGGCGCTGCCGGCATCCGAGCCCCGCCGGTCCCGCCCCGGGATGGTGCTCCTCGCCGTCCTGCTGGCCTTGCTGGTCCTGCTCTGCTCCGGCGTGATTTCCTACAACCTGCGGAAGGGCCAGAACGGCGCGGCCGGAACGCCGGCCACACAGACCGTGACGTCCGGCGCGCTGCGGTTCGACGGACGCGACGATGCGACCCGGACGTCGTACCGTCGTGAGGTACGACTCCGACCGGGTGACGGCGGGACGACGACGAGCGAAGGACGACAGACGCGATGACAGCGCAGGCCCGCCTGCTCGGTGGCAGGTACCAGGTCGGCGAGCTGCTCGGCTATGGCGGCATGGCCGAGGTGCACCGCGGTCGCGACCTCCGGCTCGGTCGGGACGTCGCGATCAAGATGCTCCGCACCGACCTCGCCCGGGACGCGACCTTCCAGATGCGGTTCCGCCGGGAGGCGCAGAACGCCGCGTCGCTCAACCACCCGGCGATCGTTGCGGTCTACGACACCGGCGAGGAGACCGCGCCGACCGGCGAGACGCTGCCGTTCATCGTCATGGAGTTCGTCAACGGTCGGACGTTGAAGGAGGTCCTCGGAGCCGAGGGCCGTCTGCAGCCCCGCCGTGCGCTGGAGATCTGCGCCGACATGTGCGCGGCGTTGGAGTTCAGCCACCGGCACGGCATCATCCACCGGGACATCAAGCCGGGCAACGTCATGCTCACCCAGACCGGCCAGGTCAAGGTGATGGACTTCGGTATCGCCCGCGCGCTGGCCAGCGGCGCGACCACAATGACGCAGACCAGCGCGGTGATCGGCACAGCCCAGTACCTGTCGCCGGAGCAGGCGCGCGGCGAGGCCGTGGACGCCCGCTCCGACGTGTACGCGGCCGGCTGCGTGCTCTTCGAGCTGGTCTGCGGGCACCCGCCGTTCGTCGGGGACAGCCCGGTCAGCGTCGCGTACCAGCACGTGCGGGAGACTCCGCCGACGCCGAGCGACATCAACCCGGACGTCACCCCGGCGGTCGACGCGATCGTGCTCAAGGCGCTGTCGAAGAACCCGCTCAACCGCTACCAGAGCGCCGGCGAGATGCGGGCCGACCTGCTGCGCGCCGCCGCCGGCCGGCCGGTGCTTGCCACTCCGGTGCTGCGCGAGGCGGAGACGGTGGCGATGGCCCCCGCCGGCGGCGGTGGCGGCTACCCGCCCGCCGCCACCGGGCCGCAGACCCGGCAGATCCCGGCCCGGGTCGGCGACCCGCGCCAGCGCAAGGCGTCCTCCTGGCTGATCGCCCTGTTCAGCGCGGTCGGCGTGCTGGCGGTGATCGCCCTGGTCGCCGCCCTGATGTGGAGTCAGCAGAAGGACAAGGACCTGAAGTCGGTCCCCACCCTCGCCGGAAAGACTCGGGACGCCGCGTTCGCCGACATCAGCAGAGCCGAGCTCAATCCGGTGGTCGGCGACCCGGTCCTGAACAGCACCTGCGCCGAGGGCACGGTGGTCGGCCAGAACCCGCAGCCGAACGCTCGCCTGAAGCGGGCCAGCACGGTCACCATCCAGCTCTGCGGCGGCAAGCCCGAGGTGGCTGTCCCGCCCGGCCTCGAGGGCAGCAAGGAGGACAGCGCCGTCGCTCGCCTCAAGGAGGTCAAGCTCGGCGCCAAGATCAAGCCGGTTGACAGCCCGGAGAGCGAGGGCATCGTCGTCAACGTCAACCCGCCGTCGGGCCAGAAGGTGCCCGAGGGCACGGAGGTGACCCTCGAGGTGTCGAAGGGCAACGTCCGTGACGTGCCGGACGTCGTCGGGCTGAGCGAGGACGAGGCGACGCGCACCCTGCGCAACGCCGGCTTCGTGGTGAGCGTCCAGAAGGGCCCCGAGGTGCCGGCGGCCCAGGCCGGCAAGGTCACCGACCAGAGCCCGAACGGCAGGGAGAAGAAGCCGAGCGGCACCAAGGTGACCATCAAGGTGAGCCAGGCGGAGGAGGTCGAGGAGACGCCCAGCCCGTCGGTGACGCCGACGCCGACGCCGAGTGGCACTCCGACGACGCCGGGTACCGGTGGTGGCTCCGGTCAGCCGATCTTCCCGCCGCCGGTCCGACTTCCCGAGGAGTAGTCGTCCGCGTCTGGATGCGGGGCCTCCGGAAGGGCTCCGCCGCCGGTGAACGCCCGAGGCCGGCCCGGCGCCGGCTTCTGCTGCGCGGGGTTGTCCTGGGCGTGGTCGTGCTGGTGCTGTGCAGCGTCCCGTGGCTGTGGACGACGATCGGCGCGCGCGGGCACACGTACGGCGAGGCGGACGCTCCCGTCGCCGACGTCGTGATCGTCCTGGGTACCGCGGTGGCGGCGGACGGGCGGCAACCGGGCGAACGGCTCGTCGGCCGGCTGGAGACCGCCGCCGAGCTGGTGCGTACCGGGCGGGCGCGGGTGGTGCTGGTCTCCGGCGACGGGGGCGGTACGTCCGGTGACGAGCCGACGGTGATGACCGCGTACCTGACCGAGAAGCTCGGCGTGGATCCGCGTCGGGTGGTGGCGGACCCGTTCGGCCTGGACACCTACGACAGTTGCGCCCGCGCGAGTGAGGTGTACGGCGTCGAGCGGGCCCTGGTCGTCACGCAGTCCTACCACCTGTCCCGGGCGGTGACGCTCTGTCGGCACCTCGGCCTCGATGTCGACGGGGTGGCCGCCCGCTGCGATGGTTGCGGGCCCGGCCTGCTCGCACGGAAGGCCGCCCGCGACTACTTCGCCAGCGGCAAGGCCGCCTGGGACGCGTTGCGGGGTCGCCCGCCCGCGGTACGGTCGTCGGTGAACCCTGCCGTGCAGGACGCGCTGAGCAGCTGACCGGTCGGCGCGGGTCTACGCGGTGGCGAAGGCGGCCCGGCGGCGGGCGTCGACCTCGGCGGCAAGCGCCGGGGCACGCTCCAGCGCCTCCGGGTGACCGCAACCGGCCAGCCAGTTGGCGAGCATCAGGTGGCCGCCCTCGGTGAGCACCGACTCCGGGTGGAACTGCACGCCCTCGATGGGCAGCGTCCGGTGTCGCATCGCCATCACCACGCCGGAGCCGGTCCAGCCGGTGACCTCCAGCTCGTCGGGCAGCGTCTCGGGGAGCACGGCGAGCGAGTGGTAGCGGGTGGCGGTGAAGGGGTCGGGCAGGCCGGCGAGCACGCCGATCGAGTGGTGGCGTACCTCGGAGGTCTTGCCGTGCAGCAACTCGGCGGCCCGGGTGACGGTCGCCCCGAACGCCTCGCCGATGGCCTGGTGACCGAGGCAGACGCCGAAGATCGGCAATTCGCCCGCGTACTCCCGGATGACGTCCAGGCAGATGCCGGCCCGGTCCGGGCTGCCCGGCCCGGGTGAGAGCAGGATGCCCGCCGCGCCCACCCGGCCGACCTCGGCGACGTCGATCTCGTCGTTGCGGCGTACGTCGCAGTCCACACCGAGCTGGCCCAGGTACTGCACGAGGTTGAAGACGAACGAGTCGTAGTTGTCGATCACCAGGACGCGCACGGTCACCTGCTCGGGGAGGGCGGTGGGGTGTTGTTCTGGTCGGTGTCGTACGGCAGGTCGTGCTCGTCGCCGGCCGGAGTCTCCCCGGTCACCGCGTCCCCGCCGCTCGGCTCGCCGGGAACGCCGGAGTCCTGGGTGACCTGCACGTCGTCGAAGGGCAGCAGCGGCTCGGCCCACGGGAAGGCCACGTACCAGAGCAGGGCCACCGTGGCGGCCGCGAGCAGCACCGAACCGGCCAGCTTGCCGGCCAGCCCGAACGGGAGCTTGCGCCAGATGAACGAGTACACCGGGTCAGCCTCCCAGCTCGATCGGGCGGCCTGCCGACTTGGCCTCGGCATGGTCCAGCTCGGCGTGGACGATCAGGCGCTGGTAGTTGTCCCATTTCGGGTTGCAGGTGGTGAGCGTCAACATCCGCTTGGTGGGCTTCTTGTCCGGCTCGCCGGGCACCGGGGCAACCACCTCGACCTGGGTCGGCTTGACGATCCGAGTCTGCGACACGCGGTAGACGAACCACTCGGTCTTGCCCTCGACGACGATCGCGTCGCCCACGTTCAGCTCGTCCAGCCGCCAGAACGTGGCCCGGTTGCGGTGGCCGGCGACGGAGAAGTTGCCGACCTGGCCGGGCAGCACGCTTGTCGGGTAGTGACCCGGGGCGTACCGGATGTCGTCCTGGGTGACGCCCTCGACCACTACCCAGTTCTTGTCGAGCTTGGGGATGTAGAGGCCCGCGATCGGCTTGCCGTGCACCGGCGGGGACGGCTTGACGCTCGGGGTGGCCGACGGGGCGACCGTGGGGTCGGTCTGGCCGCCCCACTCCTGGGCGAGTTGGCTGTTGAGGTCGTTCTGGTGGGCGTCGACGATTGCCGACTTGCCCCAGACCTCGTAGCCGGCGAAGAGCAGCACCACCAGGCCGAAGGTGATCAGCACCTCGCCGGTGACCCGGACACCGGCGCGTAGCCGGGAGCCGAACGACGGGCGGGTCAGCTCCGAGTAGACGCTCTTGTAGCCCTCGCCCGTCTGGTGCGGCCGGAGCTGGACCACCCGCTCGCCCCGACGCGGCCGGGGAGGTTCGGCGGCGCTGTCGTCCGCGCCGGCCGGCTCGTCCGGCGTGGCCGTCCGGGGAACGGCGCCCATCAGCGCCGTGGAGTCCATGGCAGGAGGCCGGGGTGCCGGCCCGGACGGTACGGCGGGGATGAGCGCGGTGGCGTTCGGGTCGGCGGAGCGGCCCGGCCCGGCCGGAGAGACCGGGGCGCCCGGTGCGCTGGTCGGGCGTGCGGACCCCGCGCCGATCTTCGGGATGAACGCGGTAGGCGCATCGCCGCCGGCCGGGGTCGAGGAACCGGGGGGAGGCGAGGCGCCGGCCGGGGTCGAGGAACCGGGGGGAGGCGAGGCGCCGGCTGGGGTCGAAGAGCCGGGGGGAGCCGATGCGCCGGACGCCACGGGCCGGCCGGAGTCGCCGGCACCCGTCAGTCGGGCAGGGGCGCCCGCAGTGCTGCCGTGCCCGGCCGGTGCGCCGAACGGGCCGCTGGCGGTCGCCGGGCGGGTAGGTGCGGCGCCGGGCGCGGGGACGCGCGTGGGGTCGTTGCCCGGGGCGGCCGGCCGGACCGGTCCCTGCGCGGGGGGCGCGGTCGGTCGGCCGGGAGCGGCGGCGGAGGGCTGGCCGAACCCGCCCTGTGGAGCCGGGCCGGTT
>NZ_HF570108.1:76320-205782 GCF_000297395.2 Micromonospora lupini str. Lupac 08
GGTCGGGTCGCGCGGCGCTGGGCGGGGCGGGCTGGTCGGCGCGTGGGGCCGGGCCCGGACGGCCTGCCTGCGGCGGGGCGGGCCGGTCGGCCGGGGTCGGGCCGGCGGCGCTCGGCGGCTCGGGAGCTGCCGCCGGCCGCGGTGCCCGTGGCCGGCTGGGCAGCACGGGCTCGGGCCAGTTGCCGGTCGGGGCGCGGCCCGGAGTCGGCTCGGGATGCTCCGGAGTCAGCTCTGGTCGACCCGGAGTCGGCTCGGGTCGACCCGGAGTCGCCTCGGGTCGATCGACCTTGGGCAGGAACGCGGTCGGTTCGTCGGCCTGGTCCCGGTGCCGCCCGTCGCGGCGCTCGTCCGGGCCGCTCACCTCGGCACCGTCGCTGAGCGCAGCGTCGTCGAGTCCTCGAAGGCAGGGACGGTCACGGTGGAGACGGACTCCTTGTAGCCGAGTTGGTAGTCGTCGACTGCGTCCTTGAACAACCGGACTCCCTCAGAGCTGGCGAGGGCCTGCTGAAGCGCAGCAGGGTCGCCGATTGCTACGATCTTGAACGGTGGGGAGTACACCCGACCATGCAGCAGCAGGGTGTTACCGACGCAGCGTACCGCGCTGGTTGCGAGCACGCGGACGTTCATGATTGACATGGCCTTCGCCCCACCCGCCCAGAGCGCGTTGACCACCGCCTGTACGTCGCCCTGGTGCACGACCAGGTCGTCGTTGGTGGCGTCAGAGTGGGCCTCGTCGTCGTGCTGGGGCGCGTCGTTCAGCTCGACGGTCACGGCCGTGCCGGTGACGGCGGTGAACCCGGCCGCCTTGAGGCTGCTCTGGGCGCGGGCCTGCTGGGCCTTGATCGGGGCGTCCGAGTCGGCAAGTGTGTCGGTGCGTCGCTGGACCTCGTCGCGCAGGGTGGCGGCGCGGCCCTCGCTCGCGGCGACCTGCTGCTCGCGCTCCTCGATCAGCTGGTTGAGCTGGGGTCGCCGGTCCTCGCGTAGAGCGGTGCCGCCCGCCGTGGTCGCGGTGGTGGTGAAGAGCAGCCCCGCCGCGGCGGCGATCAGGGGAACCCCGATCGACCAGCCTGGTCGGCGTTGGCGTGGCCGCCGGGGCAGCAGCCCGGCGACGGCCCGTCGGAGGACCTTCTGCCAGGAGGCGGCGCCGGATGTGTACTCCACCGAGCGTTCCTTCCGCGTGTCGGGGACTGGTGCGTGCCGGACGGGCCGGTGATGCGAACAGTCCCGCCCTTTTCGGTCACTCCATGTACCTGCCTGACCCCATTCGTGGTCCAGGCGGCCGTTCGGGACTACGCTAGCTGTCGAACATTATTGGCCATGAACCGTCGCCTCCGCGTCCGGTTGTCAGGCCGGACGAGGTCGTCACCCCCTCTGGAGAGCGCCGTGCCCAAGTCTCAGGTCCGCAAGAAGAAGGTGTACACCCCGCCGACGGACGTCCGTCCGACGACGACGGCGGCGTCGCGCAAGCCTAGCCCGGTGTGGCTGCCGATCACCGCGGTCGCCCTGATCGTCGCGGGCATCGGCTGGCTGGTCGTCTACTACCTCTCCGAGCAGGAGTACCCGGTCGCCTCGTGGCAGTACTGGAACCTCGCGGTCGGCTTCGGCGCGATGGTCGCGTCGCTGGTGCTGCTGTCCCGCTGGCGCTGAGCCTGGTCTGGGCGCCGCTCCACCCGTGGGCCGGCGCCCGTCCCACCGAAGGATCCAGGTCACCCACCACGCCCCTGCCCGGCAGGACCGGGCCGGGCACCCTATGGTGTCCGCAGGCAGCGTGGCCTACTGCGAGATGACTCACGTTACTGCTGGGTAACCTTGCGCGTAGGCTGCACTGCATGACCGAGCGGAGCGAGGTCATCGACCGGTCCGGTCGCAGGTGTGGCAGCGGCGCGACGCTGGCTCCGTCCTGCCCCGGTCCCGGTTGCTGAACCGCTCGACAGGCAGCAGACCGGGGAGGCCAACTCGATGGGCAGCGTCCAGATCGTCACCACGATCCTCGCGGCCGGCATCACCGCCGTGGCGGTGTGGCTGGCGGTGCGCGCGGTCATGAAGATGACGGCCGTCATCCGGCTGGGGCAACCCGCTCCGGAGCGGTTCGCCGACAAGGGCGCCCGCACCAGGAAGATGCTTGTGGAGACCGCCGGCCACACCCGGATGCTCAAGTGGGGTGTGGTGGGCGCCGCCCACTGGTTCGTGATGGTCGGCTTCATCGTGCTGTCGCTGCTGGTGCTCGAGGCGTACTTCGAGGTGGCGACCACCGACGGCGGGTTGCCGATCATCGGGCACTGGACGATCTTCGGTCTGGTCACCGAGATCATCGGGGTGCTGGGCCTGGTCGGCATCCTGGTGCTGATGGCGATCCGGCTCCGCAACCGGCCGAACCGGCCCGGCGGCCGGTCCCGGTTCACCGGCTCGACCATGTGGCAGGGCTACTTCGTCGAGTGGATCGTGCTGCTGGTCCTGATCTTCGGCTTCGTGATCCGGGGCTTCAAGGTCGCCACGGACCACTTCGAGTTCCCGTTCTGGGCCACCCCGGTCAGCCACGCCGTCGGCGCGGTGCTGCCGGACTGGGCGGACGGGGTCAGTGTCGCGGCGGCCATCAAGATCATTATTTCGATGACCTGGCTGATCGTCATCTCGCTGAACGTCACCATGGGCGTGGCCTGGCACCGGTTCCTGGCGTTCCCCAACATCTTCTTCAAGCGCGAGCCGACCAAGCCGGCCGGCTCCGGCCTCGGTGCCCTGCGCCCGATGACGAGCCAGGGCAAGCCGCTCGACTTCGAGGAGGCCGACCCGGAGAAGGATCAGTTCGGTGTCGCCCAGGTCGAGCAGTTCACCTGGAAGGGCCTGCTGGACTTCAGCACCTGCACCGAGTGTGGCCGCTGCCAGTCGCAGTGCCCGGCCTGGAACACCGGCAAGCCGCTCTCGCCCAAGCTGCTCGTGCTCAGCCTGCGCGACCACGCGTACGCCAAGGCCCCGTACCTGCTGGCCGGCGGCGGCAAGGACCTCACCGGCGAGGAGAAGGCCACCCAGGCACAGCTCGCGCACCTGGACGTGCTGTCCCTCGCCGAGGGTGACAAGCCGCTGATCGGGACGGCAGAGGAGGGCGGCGTCATCGACCCGGACGTGCTCTGGTCCTGCACCACCTGCGGCGCCTGCGTCGAGCAGTGCCCGGTGGACATCGAGCACGTCGACCACATCGTCGACATGCGGCGCTACCAGGTGCTGATCGAGTCGAGCTTCCCCTCCGAGGCCGGCGTCATGCTGCGCAACCTGGAGAACAAGGGCAACCCGTGGGGCGCCCCGCAGAACACCCGTGAGGACTGGACCAAGGGCCTGGACTTCGAGGTGCCCCGGGTGGGTGAGGTCGACGACTTCGAGTACCTGTTCTGGGTCGGCTGCGCCGGCGCGTTCGAGGACCGGGCCAAGAAGACCACCCGCGCGGTGGCCACCCTGCTCAACGAGGCCGGCGTGAGCTTCGCGATCCTGGGCGAGGGCGAGACCTGCTCCGGCGATCCGGCGCGGCGGATCGGCAACGAGTTCGTCTTCCAGATGCTCGCCCAGCAGAACGTGGAGACGCTGAACGAGGCGTTCGAGGGCCGGGAGAAGGCCAAACGCAAGATCGTCGCGACCTGCCCGCACTGCTTCAACACCCTGGGCAACGAGTACGGCCAGCTCGGCGGCGAATTCGAGGTGGTCCACCACACCCAGCTGCTGGCCCACCTGGTGTCCACCGGCAAGCTGACGCCGGTGCAGCCCGTCGACGGCGGTGTGACGTACCACGACCCCTGCTACCTGGGCCGGCACAACCGGGTCTTCGCCGCCCCGCGTGAGGTCCTCGGCGACGCCATCGAGGGCGAGATCACCGAGATGCCGCGCAACAGCGAGCGCTCCTTCTGCTGCGGCGCCGGCGGCGCCCGCATGTGGATGGAGGAGAAGATCGGCAAGCGGATCAACGTGGACCGGGTCGAGGAGGCCATGGCCACCGGGGCGAAGACCGTCGCCGTGGGTTGCCCGTTCTGCTCGACGATGCTCAACGACGGGGTCAACGGCAAGGGCGCCGGTGAGCAGGTCGAGGTGATCGACGTGGCGAGCGTGCTGCTGCGCTCGGTCAAGCCGGAGCAGCCGCGGGGCGACAAGGAGTCCACGCCGGTCGCCGGCTGAGGCGTACCCCGAAAATCATCGGACGGCGGCGGCGCCCACGGGGTGCCGCCGCCGCGCCCGACCGCCCCGGCCCTCGCGGACCCGGCGTGGCACAATCTCGCCGAGGTGAGGCGACATCGACGGCCTGCTCTTGACCACGCTGCTGCCACTGGTCGGCTTCGTTGCGCTGACCGCCGGCAACGCGTTCTTCGTCGCGGCCGAGTTCGCCCTGGTCACGGTCGACCGGGCGGAGATCGACCGCCGGGCCGCCGCCGGTGACGAGGCCGCGACGAGGGTCCGCGATGCGCTACGCGAGCTGTCCTTCCAGCTCTCCGGGGCGCAGCTCGGGATCACCATCACCGCGCTGCTCACCGGCTACCTGGCCGAGCCGGCCCTGGCCCGGATCTTCACGCCGCTGCTGCGCCCGGTGGCCGGGGAGAGCACCGAGCGGTTCACTCCGTTCCTGGCGCTGGCCCTGGCCACGCTCATCTCCATGCTCTTCGGCGAGCTGGTGCCCAAGAACGCGGCGCTGGCCCAGCCGATGCCCGCCGCGCTGGCCACCGCCGGGCCGATGCACACCTTCTCCCGGACGTTCGGCTGGGTGATCCGGGGCCTGAACGGCTCGGCGAACCGGCTGGTCCGGGCGCTCGGGGTGGAGCCGCAGGAGGAGCTGGCAAGCGCCCGCTCGCCGGAGGAGCTGGGCCTGCTGGCCGCCATCTCGGCCCGCGCGGGCGCGCTGCCCACGGACACGGCGATGCTGCTGCGGCGCACCATCCGGTTCGGTGACAAACGGGCGGCCGAGGCGATGACGCCGCGGGTCGACGTGGTCGCGCTGCGCGCCACCGCCACCGTGGCCGAGCTGCTCGAAGAGTCCCGGCGGACCGGACGGACCCGCTTCCCGGTGTACGAGGAGACCCTGGACCTGGTCACTGGCGTGGCAGGCGTGCCGGACGCGCTGGGCGTGCCGCTGGCCGCGCGGGCGTCGACAATGGTCGCCTCGGTGGCCCGGGAGCCGGTGTACGTGCCGGAGAGCCTGGACCTGGACGGCGTGCTGGCGGCGTTGAAGGCGGCCGGGGCGGACCTGGCCATCGTGGTCGACGAGTACGGCGGCACGGACGGTGTGGTGACGATCGAGGACCTCGTCGAGGAGCTGGTCGGAGAGATCGCCGACGAGTTCGACCCGGCCAGTGTGGACGACACCGGGCCGGTCGAGCTGACCGTGCCGGGCGGGGAGCGCACGGTGCTCGTCGACGGGGTGCTGCGCTCCGACGAGCTGGCCGAGCAGACCGGCTTCCGGCTGCCCGAGGGGCCGTACGAGACGCTGGCTGGGTTCCTGCTGGCCCGGCTCGGGCACATCCCGCTGGCCGGCGAGGTGGTCGAGGCGGACGGCTGGGAGTTCACAGTGGTGGAGGTGGAGCGGCACCGGATCGAGCAGGTCCGGGTGCTGCGCCCGGCGGAGCCGGACACCGATGACTGAGCTCCTGGTGACAGTGCTGCTGCTGCTCGGCAACGGCTTCTTCGTGGGCAGCGAGTTCGCGTTGATCGCGTCCCGGCGAACGGTGATCGAGCCGCTGGCGGCCGGCTCGAAGCGGGCCCGCTGGGCGCTGTCGGCGATGAACCAGATCCCGCTGATGATCGCCGGCGCGCAGCTCGGCATCACGGTCTGCTCGCTGGGCCTCGGCGCGATAGCCGAGCCGGCGTTGGCTCATCTGCTGGAGTCGCCGTTCCACGCCGTCGGCCTGCCCGAGCGGGCGGTGCACCCGGTGGCGTTCGTGCTCGCGCTCGGCGTCGTGGTCTTCCTGCACACGGTGGTCGGCGAGATGGTGCCGAAGAACATCACGCTTGCCGGTCCGGAGGTCTCCGCCCTCTGGCTGGGCCCGGCCATGCTGGCGTTCTGCGTGGCCACCAAGCCGTTGCTGCTGGCGATGAAGTGGGCGGCCCGCCGGGTGCTGGCGTTGTGGCGGATCGAGGCGACCGAGGCCGTGAAGACGGTGTTCACGGCCGAGGAGTTGGCCGGGCTGGTGTCGCAGGCGCGTACCGAGGGGCTGCTCGACGCCGAGGAGCACGCCCGCATCACCGGTGCCCTGGCCCTGCACACCCGGACCGCCGCGGACGCGTTGCAGCCGTGGTCGACGGTGGTCACGGTGGCCGAGGACGTCTCACCGGCGTCGCTGGAGGTGCTGGCGACCAGGACCGGCCGGTCCCGGTTCCCGGTGGTGCAGCGCTCCACCCGGCGTGTCCTGGGCTTCGTGCACGTCAAGGACGTGCTCGGGTACTCCGGGCAGGGCCGCCGCGCGCCGGTGCCGGCCCAGGTGTACCGGCCGCTGGCGGTGGTGCCGCCGGAACGGACGCTTGCCGATCTGCTGCTGGCCATGCGCCGCGAACGGCGACACATGGTGCTGGTCAGCGACGGTCGGCGTCCGCTCGGTGTGGTCACGCTCGACGACGTATTGACTGCAATCGTTGGTTAATAAAACAACACCCTTGGTGTGCAAGCGGTTGCGCCACAGTGATGGTGACTCGGCTCGCCTTGATTCCGGTGCGGCGCTTCCCTAATGTGGGGCACCGACCGCTGTGGGTCGTCTGCCTCGGCCCTTCCCTCACGCGAGGCGCCCGGCGGTCGGTTGCAAAGGAGTCGGTGCCGGTGGCAACCATGCCCCCTCATCGTCACGCCCCGGGACTGTCCGCTCGGCCGGGCGGTCTGCGCCGGGTCGCCCACCGTCTGCTCGTGCTGGTCGCCGCCGCCGCGGTCGGTGCCGGAATGCTCGCCGTGCCGGCGCAGGCCGAGCCCACGGTCGACGAGATCGAGGCGCAGATCGACAAGAAGTGGGAGCAGTTGGAGCCCACCATCGAGCAGTACAACAAGGTGCGGGCGCAGCTGAAGGTCAACCGGAAGAAGTCGTCCGACCTGCAGAAGAAGATCGAGCCGCTGGCCCTGCAGAGCGAGTTGGCGCTCAACCGGGTCGGTGACCTCGCGTCCCGCTACTACATGTCGGGCCCGTCGCAGGAGATCGGCGCGCTGCTGGTCAGCGCCAAGCCGGACACGCTCACCGAGCAGCTCACCCTCCTCGACCGGCTCGCCGCGCAGGAGCGCAAGCAGGTCGCGGGCGTGCTGGCCGTGCGGGCCAAGTACGACGGCGAGAAGCAGAAGCTGGACGCGCTGATCGCGACCCAGACCAAGCAGCAGAACGAGCTGGCGGCCAAGAAGAAGCAGATCGACGCCGAGATCAAGAAGCTCGAGGCGTCGATGCCCAAGACCACTGTCAAGACCGTCGGCTGCCCGACCATCAACGGTGTGCTCGCCGTGGCCGCCCAGAAGGCGATCAAGACGGCCTGCCAGCAGGTAGGCGATCCGTACGTCTGGGGCGCCACCGGCCCGAACTCGTTCGACTGCTCGGGGCTGACCCAGTACGCCTACAAGTCGGCCGGGATCTACCTCACCCACCACACGGGTGACCAGTGGAACGAGGGCAAGGCCGTCTCGCGCGCCGACGCCCGTCCCGGTGACCTGGTCTTCTTCTTCTCCGGCCTGAGTCACGTCGGGCTGTATCTGGGCAACAACCAGATGGTGCACGCGCCACGTGCCGGCAAACCGGTGCAGGTGTCCAGCATCAACACCATGCCCGTCGCCGGGTTCCGCAGACCCGGCTGATCCACCTCGCGCACCACGACGGCCCCCGGTCACAGCGACCGGGGGCCGTCGTGTTCGGTCAGCGGGGCGCGCCCACCGGGGACGGCAGGAGCTGCACGTCGGCGAGGTCGACGTACATGATGCGGTGGCCGAACTGGATCTGCGCGTACCGGTTCTTGCCCCGGATCACCGTCCAGTCGCCGGGCGAGGAGCCGTCGAACGTGCTGGCCCGGTAGTACTCACCGCCCAGCACCGCGCCGACGGCGTAGCGCTGCCCGGCGGCAAGCGTGTACTGCAGAGGTGAGATCGCCTGGTAGGGCACGCCGGCCGGGTAGGCCGCCTGCTCCGGGTACGCCCGCCCGTACACCGGGATGGTGGCCCGGCCGGCCTTCGGGGTGGCCACCACGCCGACGGTCCACGTGGCTGTCGGCGCCGATGCCGGGTTGTGGAACCAGGCCCGTTGCCCGAGGTACCAGATGGCCGTCCAGTCGCCCTGCCGCCCGGCCAGGGCGTACGTCTGCCCTGCGGAGGCCCGGGCGCCGTGGTCCGACACGTCCATCGTGTTCGGGGTGCCGTCCGGGCGGAGCGCGATGTCGTTCACCAGCGGCGCGTCCTCGGACGGCGCGCTGTGCAGCACCACCGACGAGGAGCCGCGCGGCGCGCACGGCGTTCCGGCCGTGACGCATCCGGTGAACGCCGGTTGGTTGGTCGCGTAGTCGGGGTCGATCCGGACCAGCCCGGTAGCCGGGGTGCCGGTGTCCAGGCGCGGTGCGTGCAGGAGGTCGAAGTAGTGCGTCCAGTCCCAGTAGGGCCCCGGGTCCCAGTGCATCCCGCGCACTGTCGACGCGATGGTGCCGGGCACGTTGTCGTGGCCGATGATGTGCTGGCGGTCCAGCGGGATCCCGTACCGCAGCGCGAGGTGCCGGACGAGCTTCGACGAGGTCCGGTACATCGCCTCCGTGTACCAGGTGCCCTGCGCGGCGAAGCCCTCGTGTTCCAGCCCGATCGACTTCGCGTTGACGTACCAGTTGCCGGCGTGCCAGGCGACGTCCTTGGTCTTGACGTGCTGGGCGATGTGCCCGTCCACCGAGCGCAGCGAGTAGTGCCAGCTCACGTACGTCGGGTCCTGGACGAGTTTCAGGGTGGTCGCCCAACTCGCCTCGGTGTCGTGGATGACTATGTACTCGATCTTCTGCCGGGCGGGCCGGTCGGAGAGGTCGTGGTTGCCGTAGTCGCCGTCGCCGAACGCCTCGTAGGGGGCGGGGATCCACTCACAGGAGACGGTCGAGGGGCACTCCAGGCCGTCCGGGCGGGCGAGTCGTCGCAGGCCCAGCCGGTCCAGCCAGGAACGTTCGGGTCGTACCGCGTGGGCCGGCAACGTGACCCGCTGGCCGTCGTCGGTCACGCGGGTCTCGCCGGCGGCGATGGTGGTGAAGACCTCGTCGGCGAAGGCCGCCGCGGCGTCGGCGCTGTCCGCGCCGGCGTAGCGGGCCACCGCGCCGTACCAGGTCGCGGGGTCGGTGCCGGCGCCGACCGGGGCACCCACCTCCCGTTGGTACGCGGCAAGCAGCGCCGCCCCGCCCCGGATGTTGGTCGTGGCGTCGCCGCGCAGCGCCTCGGGGCTCGCGCCGGTGAGCGCGGCGGCGGCGTCGACGGTCTGCAACGCGGCGGTGGGCGGCGCGGGGTCGGTGGCCGGCGCGGGTGCCAGGACGGCACGGGAGTCGTCGCCGCGTGGATCCTCGCCGCCGGCGTCGTGGTGGCCGCGCGCGGGTAGCGCGGCGACGTGGCGGGCGTCGGTCAGGTGCATGGGCCCGTAGCCGCCGCTGGTGCTCGGGGTGCCGGCGTTGCTGTCCCAGCGGGACTCCAGGTGGGAGACGCCGAGCAGCACGGCGGTCGGGACGCCGTACTCGGTCGACGCGGCGGCGTACTGCTGTTGACGGTCGGCGGCCGGCGCGGCGGAGGCGGAGCCGGCGGCCAGCGGTACGGCGGTCGTTGCGGTGACCACCGCGACGACGAGCAGCGCGCGCCGGCCGGCGGACAGGGTTGGACTTTCCATCGAACCCCCTAGATTCAACTGGTGTCGGTGTGGCCACCTTCGCGCCGGTCGGGAGTCCAGGTCAATACCTTTCCATCTATCAAAGCGTGCGGAAAGAAACTTTCACCTACGCTCGGTGATCCCCTCGAATCGGTACGGAGTGTCACGGCCGCACGGGTTGCGGATCGGTAACGGCCGTCTCTACTCTGGTCATTTGTCGGCCCGGTAGCAGGTCTGCCCATCCCGGGCGGTAACGGACCGACACCGCCGAGTCGCTTGCGAGCGAGCCGGGGACCCAGGTTCCCCCGGGGTGAGTCCGCAGCCAATGCGGTAGGGCGCCAACTTCCCGCCCGAACCCGTCAGCTAACCCGGTAGGCGGTCAGGAAGAAGGAGTACGGAACCCCGGTGGCCCTCCATGCCCCGCGGCCGTCGTCCGAACGGTCGGCCTCGGCCGACCCGACGTCGACAGTGCCGCGTCCACGCTGGTCCCGCTTCAGCACCGCCCTCGCCGCCCTGGTCGGCGTCGCCGTCGTCCTGACCGGCAGCGCCACGGCGGCGCACGCGGATCCGTCCGTCGCCGAGATCGAGCGCCAGATCGACGCCGACTGGAACAAGCTCGAACCGGTCATCGAACGGCACAACGCCACCCGCGCGGACCTGGCCGCGAAGCGCAAGCAGGCCGACACGCTCGCCGCCCGCATCGCGCCCCTGGAGCGCCAGGTCGACGCCGCGATGACCAAGGTCAGCGCGCTGGCCGTGCGCGCGTACATGGGCGAGAACCTGTCGACGGTCAACACGATGCTCGGCAGCCGGTCGCCCAGCGAGGTGGTCGGGCAGCTCGAGATGCTCGACCGGTTCGCCCACAACCAGCAGCAGGACGTCCGGCAGGTCGCCGACCTCCGCGACGAGCTGGCCCGGCAGAAGGCGCCGCTCGACGAGATGGTGGCCCAGCTGACCCGGACCGAAGCGCAGTTGGCGGCGAAGAAGAAGCAGATCAACGAGGAGATCGACAGGCTGCAGAAGCTGCGCCTCAAGGTGTACGGCAACGGCGGCGGCGGTCCGCTGCGTCCGGCGCCCTGCCCGGCCAGCTACCCCGGCGGCGGCGCGGGCACGGCTGTCAAGTTCGCCTGCGCCCAGATCGGCAAGCCGTACGTGTGGGGCGCCGAGGGTCCGAACTCGTACGACTGCTCCGGGCTGATGCTCGCCGCGTGGGCGAAGGCCGGCGTGTCGCTGCCGCACAACGCCGCCGCGCAGAGCCGGGCGACCAGGAACGTCAGCAGGGGCGACCTGCGCCCCGGTGACCTGGTCTTCTACTACAGCGACATCCACCACGTCGGCATGTACGTCGGCGGTGGCTGGGTGGTGCACGCCTCCCAGGCGGGTCAGCCCATCAAGATGAAGAAGGTCGACGACGGGCCGATCCACAGCTACGGCCGTCCCGGCTGACCGACGCCGGACACAGCAGGGCCCGTCGCGATCCGGTCGCGACGGGCCCTCGTCGTCTCCTAGCGGGTCGGCCAGGCACGCCAGTTCTGCCAGGAGCGGCTCGGCGTCGGCCCTCGCTGACCCTGGTACCGCGAGCCGTAGACCACCGAGCCGTACGGGTGCTCGGCCGGCGAGGAGAGCCGGAAGATGCAGAGCTGGCCGATCTTCATGCCCGGCCAGAGGGTGATCGGCAGGTTCGCCACGTTGGACAGCTCCAGCGTCACGTGCCCGGAGAAGCCGGGGTCGATGAACCCGGCGGTGGAGTGGGTGAGCAGACCGAGGCGGCCCAGTGAGCTCTTCCCCTCCAGCCGGCCGGCGAGCTGGTTCCCGAGCGAGATCACCTCGAGCGTCGAGGCGAGCACGAACTCCCCCGGGTGCAGCACGAACGGCTCGCCGTCGGGCACCTCCACCGCCGCGGTCAGGTCGTCCTGCTGCATGGCCGGGTCGATGTGGGTGTAGAGATGGTTGTTGAAGACCCGGAACAGTCGATCGAGTCGTACGTCGATGCTGGACGGTTGGACCAGGGTGGGCTCGAACGGTTCCAGGCCCAGCGTGCCGGCCTTGATCTCGGAGACCAGGTCACGGTCGGAGAGCAGCATCGGACCACCATAGCGAGGGCGGCGGTGACCAGCGTGTTGAGGTCGCTCCTCGTACATTTGTTCGATAGAATGTCGGCATGGCTTCCTGGTCCGAATTCGCCGCCGACGAGCCCCGCCTCGCCGACGGGATCCGCGTTCTCCTGCAGCAGTACGGGCCGGGCTTCGGCTATCTGGCCACGGTCCGCGCCGACGGAGGGCCCCGGGTCCACCCGGTCTCCCCGGTCATCACCGATGAGGGTCTCTTCTGCTTCATCATCGACTCGCCGAAGCGCCGTGACCTCGAACGCGACGGCCGCTACGCGCTGCACTCGTTCCCCCCGGAGGAGAGCGACGACGAGGCGTACGTGGCGGGCCACGCCTGGCCGGTCACCGACCCGGCCCGGGTGGCCCGACTGGCGCAGAGCGCCCGCGCCGAGCCGCACCTCGACTGGCGGCTGTTCGAGTTCACCGTCGACGTGGCGATGTTGACCCGTCGCGAGCAGCACGCCGCAGGCGTTCCGGGTGTCACACCGAGCCGCCCGGCCGTGCGGGTCTGGCTGGATCCGCAAGCCCCGCCCGCACCGGCCGCGCCTGTCGCCGTACCGCAGACGCGCCCGGCCCGGCGCAGCCGTGACGTCCAGTGCACGGCCGCCTGACCACGGCCCGATCCTGGAAAACGCCGGTGCCGGCTCCGTCGTGACGGAGCCGGCACCAGGTGTACGCGAGGAGAGTTACGCCGCGCGGTACGCGTTCCACGCGGTCAGCATGCGGCTCGCCTGCCCCGGGGTGAACTGGTACATGCACGAGTCGTAGGTGTAGTCCATGAAGTTGGTGATCGGGTCCAGGCCGGTCGCCGAGCAGGTGTTCCGCCCGGTCGGGCACTCGTAGGCCGGTGACGCCTCGGCCGGGGTGTCGCTGACGCCGTCACCCGAGCCGCCGCAACCACCCTGGAAGGTGTGGTAGAGGTTCAGCCAGTGCCCGATCTCGTGGGTGCCGGTGTCGCCCTGGTTGTAGTTGGTGGCGGTGCCCCCCGGGAGGGACTCGTTCAGCACGACCACGCCGTCCATGCTGCTGAGCTTGCGCTGCGGGAAGGTCGCCCAGCCCAGCAGGTCGTCGCTCAGTTCGCCGAGGTAGATGTTGAGCGTGTTCTTGCCGCCCACCCGCAGCGACGACTTCATCGACCGCTCCGCCGACGAGCCGTCGACGATCGGGTACCAGGACGGGTTCGTCACTCGGTTGATCTTGTCGAGTCGGAAGGCGAAGGCGGTGGCCGCGCCACCGGTCCCGCCCGCGTAGGCCTGGTTGAGGACGCTGATCTGCGAGGTGATCAGCGAGTCCGGGATGTTGCCGCCGGCCCGGGTGCTGTCCCGCTGGATCACGTGCACCACCACCGGGATGGTGACGGTGGCCAGCGTCGTGGCACCGGCGCCGGCCCGGAAGTTGGCACGCTCGCGCAACGCCGCCGCGAGGTCGGCGTCGCGTTCACGGACCTGCTTCGCGGTCAGCTCGTTCGGCTCGTGCGTGGCCCCCGCGCCGGGCTTCACCCGGGCGTTGGCGTGGCTGTCGGCCGGCTCCGCGCAAGCGCCGCCAGGGGCTGCGGAGAAGGCCGAAGCAGCCGGAACGACACCCACCGCAGCGGTGCTGAGCAGCAGCGCGAGGGTCGTCGACGCGACACCGGCGGCACGCCGGGTCAGCAGGTTGGGACGGAGTCCCATGGGCCCACCTCTTTCTGGCGGCGCGGCAGGGGGTGTGTCACGCCGTGGCTGGGAACGTGTGGCAGACGTTACAACCGATCGACGCATTTGAGAACGGCCATATGTTGCCGTCAGGAAACTTCTTCCGAGGTGCGGGCGGGCAGCCGGCACGCGGGGGTGGCCGGGTGCACCGGTTCGACGACTCGGGTACAGTGGTGCCGCCTGCGGGTGTAGTTCAATGGCAGAACATCAGCTTCCCAAGCTGACAGTGCGGGTTCGATTCCCGTCACCCGCTCCATGCACGGAAGCCCTGGTCAGGACCGATGGTCCCGCCAGGGCTTCCGTCGTTCCAGCCGGGCGCCCGCGACGCGGGCGTGTTGCCGGGTCCGGTGCGCGGGCTACCCGGCGGCGCAGCTGACGTTGTTGAGCGTGAACGCGATCGGCACCGCGTCGCTTGCCTGCCAGGTGCCCAGGACGCCGAAGACCACCGAGGCGCCCGGCGCCACCAGGGGGTTGTAGCTGGCGTTCCGGGCCGTGACGGTGGCACCGCTCTGCTGGGCGGTGGCGGACCAGGACTGGACGATGTGCTGGTCACCGGGGAAGGCGAAGCTGAGCGCCCAACCGTCGACCGGCACGGTGCTGGTGTTCTTGATGGTGATCTGTGCGGTGAAGCCTCCCGGCCACTCGCTCCCGGTGCGGTAGCTCACGGTGCAGGGCGCCGCCGGCGGCGGGTCGATCGGCACCGTGGCGGTCTGGGTGAGCAGGGTGCCGCTGGCGTGGTCCTCTACCCGGGCCGTGACCTCCAGGCCGGTGGCCGTACAGCCGGAGCGCACAAAGTAACCCTCGCGCCAGCTGAAGGTCGCGCCCGGATCGACGGTGACCGTCCAGCCAGGCAGCGGGTCGAGGGCCGGGCAGCCGGTGGGGATGCCGGGGGTGGAGCCGACGAACCGGGCGTAGATCGCCGTGGAGAACTGTTGCTGTTGGGCGGTGCAGTTCTGCCCGACGGCCGTGGCCCTGACGGCCTGGCCCGCAACCACCCGGGGCGGGTCGAAGGTGAGCGACTGGATCTGGACGGTACCGGCGCAGCCGTCGGCCGGGACGGTCGCGCCGGCCGGGGCGGTGCCGGCCGGATCGGCCTGCGCCGCAGCTGCGGGGACGGCGAGTGCACCGGCGGCGCAGACGGCGGCCGCGGCGAGGGTCAGGAGCGTACGCAAGAGGGTCCTCCTGGGTGAGCCGGGAGATACGGGCCTCGCCAGTCGACCGCATCAATCAATGTCCGTCAATCGACCGGATCGGCGGTCGTGGCGGTGCCATTTTGGGTGAGCGCCGCTTGGGGTGCCTTGCAGATGGCTCGCGGCCGCGACCTCCCCGAGGGGCTGTTGAGCACCTTCGGCTTCCTCTGGCTCGCCGCGTTCGAGATGTTCGCGTTGCTGTTCCACCTGACCGCGCCTTGGGAGCTGCGCCGGCGCGGCTCACCTCGCGCGGCCCCGGTGACCCTTCTTGTCGCGATCGCCGGGGTTGTCGCGACGATCGTGTTCCTGTTCTGGATGACGACGTCCGGCGAGCCCTACGGGGCGTAGCCAGAGCCGATGGCAGCGCCTGGGCTCGTGGGCGAATGTCAGGAGGCGCGCGGCAGCGCGAGCCAGTCCTGCCAGGCGATGTCCCGACCCAGGTGGCGCGGCTGCTGGAAGGGCCAATCGGCGGCGATCCACTGCGGCACCAGCGCGTCGAGTGCCTGCTCCACCTCGCCGCCGACGAGGTCGTCCACCACCCACCAGGCGACCTCGCCGTCCGAGCCGGTGCGCTCGGGCGGGTCGACGTAGACGCAGCCGAGAATTGCTGTCTCGTCTTCGTCCAGCAGGGCGTAGTTGAACGACTGGTGTGCGGCAATCTCCTTCTCGTGCCGCAGCAGATCGACGCGGTCCTCCTCGTAGGTCATCGTCGCCGGCGGCCATGCCCAGGCCGGGCCGAATATCTCCCAAAGGCGCTCTCGGGAGCCCATCACCGCGGGGTAGTCGAGCGGGGTGTCCGCCTCCCGGATAGGTCGCAGGTGCAGCGCGGTGCCGGGGACGGGCACGTGGACGGGGTGGACGAAGTCGTCCGGCAGCCAGCTCATGGGGGTCGAGGCTAGTACCTGCCACCGCCGAGCCGACCCGGTGCGGGCCTCGGCGACGCGGACGCTTCTCACGTGCATGGCAAGATCTGCCGGGTGCAGGTCGGGATGCTGGGACCATTCGAGGTTCGTACGGACGAGGGCGCCCTGACCGACGTGCCGGGCGCGCGGTTGCGCGGACTGCTGGCCGCGCTAGCGCTCAGCCCTGGCCACGTGGTCCCGAAGGCGACTCTCGTGGACTGGATCTGGGGTGAGAATCCGCCCTCCGATGCGACGAACGCCCTGCACCGCCTGGTTTCCCGGCTGCGGAAGGTGCTGCCCGACAAAGTGATCGAGGGACAGGCCGACGGCTACCGGTTGGCTGTGGAACCCGACGCCGTCGACGCCGTACGGTTCGAACGCCTCGTCGCTCAGGCGCGCGACGCCGAGGGCCCGCAGCGGGTACGACGGCTGCGTGACGCCCTCGGCCTGTGGCGCGGCACGGCCATGCAGGACATCGGTCTGGCCGACAGCATGGCGTTCGACGCGGCGGTCACCCGGTTCGAGCGGTTGCGCCTGACCGCTCTGGAGGACCGCTTCGACGTCGAGACGATCCTCGGGCACGGTCCGGAGCTGGTCGCGGAGCTGACCGACCTGGTGGCCGCGCACCCGGTGCGTGAACGGCTCGCCCTCGCGTTGATGCGAACTCTCGCCGCGACCGGCCGGGACACGGAGGCCCTGCTCGTGTATCAGCGCACGAGCGAGGCGCTTGCCGACGCGCTGGGCGTCGACCCCTCGCCGGAGCTCTCCGCTTTGCACGTCGCACTGCTGCGGGGCGAAGTGGGAGGGCGCGGCGAGAACCGCAGGACCAATCTGCGGGCCGAGTTGAGCAGCTTCGTCGGCAAGGACGGAGCTGTGGCCGAGGTTGGCGCGCTCGTCGCCGTACATCGCCTCACGACCCTGATCGGACCCGGCGGCTCGGGGAAGACCCGGCTGGCGACGGAGACCGCGCGCAGCATGCTCGACGACCTGCCCGACGGTGCCTGGCTGGTGGAGCTCGCCGCGATCGGGGCGGACGGTGACGTGGTGCAGGCGACGCTTACCGGGCTCGGGCTCCGGGATGCTCTGCTCGGCGAGGCACCGAGCTTGGAGCCGATCGACCGGCTCGTCGCCGCGATCCGCGAGCGGGACGCGCTGCTGATCCTGGACAACTGCGAGCACGTGATCGAGTCGGCGGCGGCGTTCGCCCATCGACTGCTCGGGGAGTGCCGGCGACTGCGCATCCTCGCGACGAGCAGGGAACCGCTCGGCATCACCGGTGAGGCCCTGTGGCCGGTCGCGCCACTGCTCCTGCCGGCCACCGACGCCGACCCCGACGAGATCGAGTCGTCCCCCGCCGTCCGCCTGCTGCGGGACCGGGCGGGCGCGGTGCGCAGAGACCTGGCCGTCGACGCGCACACGTCGTTGACGATGGCGCGCATCTGTCGGGCTCTGGACGGGATGCCGTTGGCGATCGAGCTGGCCGCGGCCAGGTTGCGCACCATGTCCGTCGACCAGCTCGCCACCCGGCTCGACGACCGGTTCCGCCTGCTGACCGGCGGCAGCCGCACCGCGCTGCCCCGGCACCGGACGCTGCGAGCCGTGGTGGACTGGAGCTGGGAACTGCTCACCGAGGCCGAACGGGTGGTGCTGCGCAGGCTTGCGGTGTTCGCGGGCGGAGCGAGCCTGGCAGCGGCCGAACGGGTCTGCGCCGGCGACGCGGTCGAGCAGGACGAGGTGCTCGACCTGCTGACCGCGCTGGCCGAGAAGTCGCTGCTGGTCGCCGCGGGTGACGAGGCCCCGCGCTACCGGATGCTCGGCACGATCAAGGAGTACGCCGCGCACCGGCTCGCCGAGGCGGGCGAGTCGGATCTGGCACGCCAGGCACATCTCGCCTACTTCACCGAACTCACCGAGACGGCGGAGCCGCAACTGCGGCGCGCCGATCAGGTGAGATGGCTCGCCACCCTCGAAGTGGAGCACGACAACATCGGCGCCGCGATGCGCGGCGCGCTCGCGGCCGGCGAGGCGCACGCGGCAATGCGCCTGGCCGCGGGTGCCGGCTGGTACTGGTGGCTCGGCGGCCACCGGAGCGAAGGCATGGAGCTGATCACGGCAGCCACCGAAGCGCCGGGCGAGGTCACCGACGAGATCCGCGCCACGGTGTACGCGCTCGTCGTGCTCTTCCTGAACTCCGGGCCCGGTGACGAGCGCCAGGCCGCGGAGTGGATCCACCGGGCGTACGACTTCAGCCAGCGCAGCCCCGGCAACCACCCCGGGACGTCGCTCGTCGTCCCGCTGGAGCGCATGTTGCGTGCTCCGGACGCGGTCCTCTCCGCGTGGGAACCGCTGCTTGACGACGCGGATCCCTGGGTACGCGCACTGGCCCGGCTTCAGCTCGGCAAGATGCGGATCATTCTCGGTCAGGACGGCCGGGACGTGGACGCGTATCTCGAGTCGGCGCTCGCCGAGTTCCGGATTCTCGGCGAGCGGTTCGGGATCTCGTTCGCCCTCACCGAGTTGGCGGAGCTCATCGCCATCCGCGGCGACTTCGCCGGTGCGTGCGGGCACTACGAGGAGGCGATCGCGGTCGTCACCGAGGTCGGCACCGTCGAGGACATCATCCGGATGCGGTCGAGACAGGCTCAACTGCACTGGTTGCTGGGCGACGAGAAGTCCAGCGCGGCCGCCGTGGCCGAGGCGCGGCGGTTCGCGGAACGGGTCACCTGGCCGGGCGCGTTGGCGGTGCTCGCCCTGTCGCAGGCGGAGCTCGCTCGCTGGCGCGGGGACGGCGAGGAGGTGACCCGGCAGGTCGGTGTCGCGACGGCCCTGCTGCGCGACGAAGCCGAGCAGGCGCACATCCGCTCGGTGACACATGACCTGCTCGGCTACGTCGCCGACGATCTCGACGAGGCGCGACGGCACCGTTCCGCGGCGTGTCAGGCGGCGGCCGAGACGGGGCACGCACCCTCTATCGCGCAGGTGCTGGTCGGAGTCGCGGACCTGGCCCTGCGTCGCGAGCAGCATGAGCAGGCCGCCCGGCTGCTCGCGGCGAGCACCGCCGTGCGCGGTCGGCCGGATCGATCCCAGCCGGATGTGGCCCGGATCGAGCAGGCAGTGCGGCGCCGCCTCGGCGAAGGGAGATTCGCGGAGGCGGCGCTGGAAGGCACTCGGACGAACTGGAGTGAGCTGGTCGCGGTCACGCTCGCTTCGTGAAGGTGGAACGCGCCCACAGGTATCCGACGAGGGCGATGGCCACGCACCAGGCGAGGGCGGGGATCACGTCGCCTGCGGATGGCGTCCCGTTGAGGAACCCGCGCAAGGTCTCGATGATCGGCGTGAAGGGCTGGTATTCCGCGAACTCCCGCAGCCCGGGTCCCATCTTGTCCGCCGGCACGATCGCGCTGCTGAAGAACGGCAGCATGACCAGAGGTACGGAGGCCAGCCCCGCCGTTTCCGGCGACTTGGCCGACAGTCCCAGGGCGACCGTGAGCCAGCCGGCGGCGACACCGAGCAGCACGATGATGCCGATGGCGCCGACCCAGTCGAGGAGGCTCGCCGACGGGTCGAACCCGAGCAGGAAGGCCACCCCGATGAGGGCCGCGATGGCGGCCAGGTTGGTCAGGACGCTGGCGACGACGTGGCCGGTCAGCACCGCGCCCCGAGAGACGTGCATGACCTTGAACCGGTTGATGATGCCCTTGGTCATGTCCGAGTTGACGGCCGTGGCGGTGGCTCCGAGGCCGTAGCAGACGGCCAGCAGCATCAGTCCCGGGGTCGCGTAGTCGATGTAGTCGACGCCGACGTTGAAGGCGTCGCCGAACATGTACACGAACATCAGCATGATGATGATGGGCATCAGCACCGCGTTGAACACCGAGGTCGGGTTCCGGGCGATGTGCTTGAAGTTGCGACGAAGCATGACGATCGAGTGGGCCTTGGTGCTCATTTCGCGGAAACCTCCGGGGTGCGGTTGCCCGTCAGGGCGAGGAAGACGTCATCAAGGTCCGGCGTCTGGACGGAGAGTCCTTCGGCGCTGATCGCGTACTCGTCGAGTCGGTCAAGCAGGGCCCGCAGCGAGGCCGTCCCGCCGTCGCTGGGAACTCGCAGGGCCAGTGCCTCGTCGTCCCTCGTGGAGTCGCTCAGCACCCGGGCGGCCGCGTCGAGTTCGGCGACCGTGGTGAACCGGAGCCGGACGTGCGTGCCGGGGATCTGGCGCTTGAGCTCGTCGGGCGTGCCCTGGGCGACGAGACGCCCCTGGTCGAGGACGGCGATCCGGTCGGCGAGCTGGTCGGCTTCCTCGAGGTACTGGGTGGTGAGGAAGATCGTGACACCGTCGGCGACCAGGTCGCGGATGATGGACCACATCGTGCGGCGACTGCGGGGATCGAGGCCCGTCGTCGGCTCGTCGAGGAAGATGATCCGCGGGTCGCCGACAAGCGTCATCGCCAGGTCCAGCTTTCGGCGCATGCCGCCGGAGTAGGTCGAGGCCGGTTTCTGCGCCGACTCCGCCAGATCGAACCGCTCCAGCAACCCGGTGACGACCCGCCCGCCGTCCCTTGTCGGTATCCCGCTCAGATCCACCATGAGCTGCAGGTTCTCCCGGCCGGTCAGCAGTTCGTCCACCGCCGCGAACTGGCCGGTGACCCCGATGGCCGCCCGGACGGCCCTGGCCTCGGTCGCGACATCGTGCCCGGCCACGCGGACCGACCCACCGTCGGCCTTCACCAACGTGGTCAGCACGTTCACAGTCGTCGTCTTACCCGCCCCGTTCGGGCCGAGCAGGGAGAAGATCGTGCCCGCCTGGACCTCCAGGTCGATGCCGTCGAGCACGACCTTGTCCTTGTAGGCCTTCCGCAAGCCGGAGACCGCAATCGCTGAACTCGTCATGCGGCCAACTATCGAGAGCCAGCCTGTCACCGGACTGACACGGCCGTGACACGACCACTGACGCCTGTCGCTGGGGTTCCCTCGCCGTAGCGATTAGGGTCCGACCAGGAGGTGGTCGTTTGTTCACCGAGGCTTTTCCCATCGTGACGACGCCCGACCTGCCGCGGCTGATCGCGTTCTACCGGGATGTCGTGGGCTTCGAGCTGACCTACCGATTTCCCGAGGACGGCGAGCCGGAGTTCGTAGCCCTGCGACTCGGTAGCAGTGAGCTGGGCCTGGCTGCCGACCCGCACGCCGGCGACCCTGCCCTCTCGCGCCGCTGGGAGTTGTGCGTGTACGCCGACGACTGCGACACGGCCGTGCACGCACTGCGTGCGGGCGGCGCGACGGTCACCGAGGAGCCGGTGGACCAGCCCTGGGGTGAGCGGTCCGCCCGGGTCACCGACCCGGACGGCAACCGGCTGCTGGTGCTGTCCCGCCTGTAGGGGCGGTCATCGTCTCCAGAACAGGAGATGGGTGACTCCGCTGGGGCTGGGCACCGACTCCAGGTGGAAGCGGTCGAGCAGCTCGGTGTGGCTGTCCCACAATCGCTCGCCCCGGTGGAGGTCGACGGGCGCGACGGCGATGTGCATCGTGTCGACCAGGCCGGCATCGAGGAACGCGCGGATGGTGGCCACCCCACCACCCAGGCGTACGTCCCGGGCGCCCGCTGCCTGCTTCGCCTGGGCCAGCGCCTCGGCCGGGCTGGTGTCGAGGAAGTGGAACGTGGTGTCGGACAGGGTGAACGACGGGCGTACGTGGTGGGTGAGCACGAAGACCGGCGTGTGGAACGGCGGGTTGTCCCCCCACCAGCCCTGCCACTCGTGGTTCTCCCAGGGGCCACGCTGCGGGCCGAACTTGTTGCGACCCATGATCTCCGCGCCGATGTTGCACTCGGCGTCACGGGTCAGGTAGTCGTCCAGGCCGCGAGTGCCGCCCGGCTCGGTGCGGTACACGAAGCTGGCGGTGGCCGAACGCCAGGAGAACAGCGCGGTGGGGTCCGCGTGGCCGAAGGGCCGTTCCAGGCTCTGCCCCTCTCCGGTGCCGAACCCGTCCCGGGAAACGTTGAAACACTGCACTCGCAACAGCTGCGGCATTGCGTCTCCTTCAGTTCGTGGTCGTCGTCGGGCCGCCGCCACTGCCCCGGTCGTCGAGCACGAGGGGGGCGCGACCGCTCACCTCGTACCGAATGTGGGTGACCTGCGGTGTGGGGATGACCCGGGTCGGCGTCAGCTCGATGGCCTCCTTGTCGCCGAGGTCGAGGTCCGCGTCGAGCAGCCGCAGGCCGGTGCCGAGCACTACCGGCACGACGTGCAGCTCCAACTCGTCGAGCAGCCCGGCCTTGAGCACCTGTCGCACGAGGCTGCCGCCTCCGGCCACGGCCACGTTCCGGCCGCCGGCCGCCGCGCGCGCCTGCTCGACGGCGCTGGCCACGCCGTCGGTGACGTAGGTGAAGCTGGTGCCACCGCCGCGCCGCAGGGTCTCGCGGGGTCGGTGCGTGACGACGAAGACCGGCGCGCGGAACGGCGGCTCCTCGCCCCAGGGCACCTCGCCGCCGTCGGCCATCCGGCGACCCATGACGTACGCGCCTGCGGCGCCGAACGTCTCGGCGATCACGTCGGAGTTGGCGTCCTGCTCGCCTCCGGCGAAGCCCTGTCGCTCGCGCCACGCCATCGCGTCGGTCGCCCAGCGGGTGACCCGGAAGAAGCCGGCGCTCTCGGCCGAGTCCATCCAGTCGCCGTCGCCGTCGAACAACGGGCCGGCGTAGAACCCGTCCACCGACACCGACAGCTGTGCGGTCACCTTCGTCATGTCGCTACTTCCCTCTTCTCGGGCGGCACCCAGCGGGTGTCTGCTCGCAGAGAGGTCGGAACCGATCAGGACGCCCCTACCGCAACCACTTGTGACGTGGGTCACGTGCAGAGGACTACGGCCTGCGTTCGACGATCGCCGCCTCGATCCGCAGACCGATGCCGGTCAGGATGAGGAAGGCGGCCAGGATCAGTGGTTGAAGCCCGCCGTGCTCGCAGTGCGGGTGTATCGGGCGCGACTAGGCTGGCGATCATGCGGATTGGCATCGTGATCCTGCCGGACCAGCGTTGGGCCGAGTCGCAGCGTCGCTGGCGGCAGGCCGACGAGTGGGGCTTCGACCACGCCTGGACGTACGACCATCTGGGCTGGCGGGACCTGGTCGACGGCCCGTGGTTCGACTCGATGGCCACGCTGACCGCCGCTGCGACGGTGACGTCCCGGATCCGGCTGGGGACGCTCGTGGCGTCGCCGAACTTCCGGCACCCGGCCGCGTTCGCCCGGCAGATCACCACTGTGGACGACGTCTCGGACGGCCGGCTGCTGCTGGGGCTGGGCGCGGGTGGCATCGGCTTCGACTCGGCGGTGCTGGGCGGTGAGACGTTGCCGCCACGGCAGCGGGTCGACCGGTTCGCCGAGTTCACCGAGCTGCTGGACCTGATCCTGCGGGACGACGGCACGACGTGGCGCGGTGAGTGGTTCGCCGCGGTGGACGCCCGCAACAACCCCGGCTGTGTGCAGCAGCCCCGGGTGCCGTTCGTGGTCGCCGCGAACGGTCCACGGTCGATGCGGCTGGTGGCCCGGTTCGGTCAGGGTTGGGTGACCACCGGCACCGAAGCCGACGACGTGGAGGGCTGGTGGGGCACCGTGTCGGCGCTGTCGGAGCGGATGGACCGGACGCTGGACGAGGCCGGCCGTGACCCGGCGACGCTGGACCGCTACCTGTCGATGGACGCGGCGCCGGTGTTCTCGCTCAGCAGCGCGCAGTTCTTCGCCGACCAGGTCGGCCGGGCCGCCGAGCTCGGCTTCACCGACGTGGTGACGCACTGGCCGCGTGCGGGCAGTTGGTACGCGGGCGACGAGGCCGTCCTGGCCGACGTGGCGACGCGACTCCTGCCCGAGCTGCGCGCCTGAGGCAGCACGCCAAGCGGCGGCCAGGCCCGAGCTGCGCGCCTGAGGTAGTACGCCAAGCAGCGGGCCAGGCGCCGGCGGCCACGAGATCAGGTACCGAGATCGCCGCTGGCGACGCCGCCCTCGCCACCGGAGACCAGCCGCAGGCGCAGGCAGACGATCGGGGTGTCGTCGTCGACCGGGGTGCCGAGCCGCGCCCAGTAGGCCGAGTGCCCGGCCCGCCACTCCTCGATCGAGCGGTCTCCCTCGCCCTCGGCGCGAGCGAACTCCCAGGGCACGTCGCCGAAGCGGACCACCTCGACTCCGGTGATCTCCACGACGCCGGCCAGCGCGTCGTTGTCGTCGACAAGCACGAGCCGTTCGCCTACCTGCTCCAGCTCCTCGCCCTCTTCCGCGTACTCGGCGAGCCGGCCCGCCGTCGCGGTCTTCACGCCGGCCAGCACCAGGGTGTTCAGGGTCGCCCGCAGTTCGCCGGGGGTGCCGAGGGCGAGCGTGCGCAGAGCACCGATCCGAGGCCACATCCTGCCGAGGCTAGGCCAGCGTGGCCGGCGTCGTCGTGGTAATTCGTGCGGTGCTGCTCAGATCAGCTGCGCGGCGTAGCCCGCGGCGTCGAGCAGCCGCCGATCCCCGCTGGCGGCGTGCGCGTCGAGGACCGCGTCGGCGAGCTTGACCACGTGGGCGTCGCCGTGTCGGGCCGCGCGGGCGAAGGCCTCCGCCGGGGTCGCGGCGGTCACCGATGCCGACGCGATCCCGTCGGTCGGGGCGTACACCGAGGTCACGGCCGCCGTCGCGGCCCAGGCCGCGGCGAGGCTCGGCGCCCACAGCGCCCGGTCCAGTGCCGGCAGGGTACGCAGCACGGCGGTCGGCGCGGTGACCGCGTGCACCAGCATGACCGGCGCGGCGTGCCCGAAGCGCAGGTAGTCGAGGCCGGCGCGGTGTACCAGCGTGCCGAGCCCGGCCTCCGCCTCGGTCGGCGTCCGCGCCGGGTGCAGCGCCGCGAGCGCCGGTTCCCATCGGGGTACGTCCACCAGCCGGCCCAGCCGCTCCCGGATGCCCCCGGTCTGGTGGTCGATCCGGGGCAGCCCGGCCAGCGCGGCGACCACGTCCGGTCCCGTGGTGTCCGGTTGCGCCGCGGGCGGGTCCGACGTGGCGGTGGCGAGCAGGCGGTCGGCGCCGGGCACCGGCTGCCAGCGAGCGGCCCAGTAGCCGAGCGCCTGACCCAGCTCGGTGAGCCGTTGCGGGCTCTCGTCGTGCAGGTGCAGGGCGCGTACGGCGTGCCCGACCCGGATCACCCCGTGCGTGGCGCCGGCGGCGATGCCGGGCAGCAGGCGGGGCCACCAGGTGCCGAGTACGACCCGCCACGGCTGCTCGCGCAGGTGCCTGTCGAAGTACGCCAGCCAGTCACCGGCCCGCTTCGCGTCGCCCAGCGCGGCCCGCCAGTCGTCGATCGGTCGCAGCCCGCGCGGCAGTTCGTCGAGTCGGGTGAGG
Source organism: Micromonospora lupini str. Lupac 08 (assembly GCF_000297395.2). GTDB lineage: Bacteria > Actinomycetota > Actinomycetes > Mycobacteriales > Micromonosporaceae > Micromonospora > Micromonospora lupini. The sequence continues at coordinate 101,369 of NZ_HF570108.1, forward strand.
TAGTCGTCCAGCCAGCGGTGCACCCGCTGCTCGTGGCCGTGCCGGGCCAGCGCCTCGACGGCCATCGGGCCGTGGTTGGAGAGCCAGCCCTCGTATTCGGGGCCGGTTCGGTGCAGCCGGTCGTACGCCTCGTCGAGGATCCCGTCGCTCATGCATCGATCGTCGAAGGTGAAGCGGGCTTCAGGTCAAGTGGGCAGATCCTTGCCGGCGATGAGGCCGGTGATCTGCAGTGCGGTGGCGGTCTCGGGCGGGCAGTCGACGGCCACCACCGCGGTGCCGAGCACCTGCGCGCCGCGCCTGGCGCAGATGTCGTAGAGGGCGTGCAGTTGTGCGCCGGTGCGTACCCAGTCGTCGACCACCAGGACGCGGTCTCCGGGGCCGAGGTGCCGGTCCCGGACGGCAAGGTCGACCTGCCGGCCCCGGTAGTCCGGCGGGCTCTGCGCCCAGGTGAGCGGGCCGGCCGGCAACCGTCCGTCGCCGGGCTTGTGCGCGGCCACGAAACCGACCCCGAGGGCGGTGGCGGCAAGTGGCCCGAGCAGCAGGCCGGTGACCGCCGGGGAGAGCACCACTGTCGGGCGGGCGGCCCGGTACGGCGCCACCAGGGCCGGTCCCAGTTCGGCCAGCACTGTGGGGTCGCGCCACCAGCCGGAGATGTCGCTGACCAGATGGCTGGCGTCGGGGCCGGGGTCGATCCACCGGAACAGGGCGGCCAGGCGTTCGGTCAGCTCAGCGGGCATCGGTCCATCGTGCGGCACGGGTGCTCGGTGCCTCCGCACCCGGGCCGGTCGACCCACCCGGGCTCGGATGATCGGCTACACGTACTATGGCAAATACGGGCATAACACCATGATCACGTTGACTTCGGAAGTGCTTCTCTCGTTACGGTCCGATCCGGTTTGTTCAATCGACGAAAGGACCGGCCGGTGGTAGGCAGGCACTCCCGTACCCGCATCTTCTCCTCTCCGGCGGGCATCGTGGCCACCGCGGCGGTCGGCGTCGCCCTCGCCGTCGGCGGCACCGTCGGCGCCGTCCAGCTGACCTCGGGCGCCGAGCAGTCGGGCCAGGCGGCTCTCGACCTCACCCCGACCACCCCCGCCAGCCTCGCCCCCAGCTCCCCGACCGCCTCCCCGAGCGCCAGTGCCAGCGCCTCGCCGAGCGCGACGGCCAGCCCGTCCGCCAGCCGGTCGGCGCAGGCCGCCTCCCGGGGCAAGGCCCGCACCGAGGCGCCGAAGCCGCGCCCGACCGCGAAGAAGACCACCGCGGCGGCGAAGGTGCTGGAGAGCGGCTCGTGTGGCGCCTCCTTCTACTCCGACGGGCAGCTCACCGCCAACGGCGAGTCCTTCAACCCGAACGAGCTGACCGCGGCGCACAAGACGCTGCCGTTCAACACGAGGGTCCGGGTGACCAACCCGAGCAGCGGCAAGTCGGTCGTCGTACGGATCAACGACCGTGGCCCGTTCATCGACGGTCGCTGCCTGGACCTGTCCCGCGCCGCCTTCGCGACCATCGCCTCGACCGACGTGGGTGCGCTCACCGTCCGCTACGAGGTGCTCGGCTGAGCGCAGCCGGGAGCGTCGATCCGGCCGCGAGCCTTGGCCGGCCGGACAGAACATCCTCAGACGACGGGCCAGGTTCATTCACCGGTTCACGTGGATCAGGCATGCTGTCCCTCGTACCCACGCGACTCCTCCAGTCGGGCCGTAGCCCGCTGAGCCCCGGATCCCGCGCCGGCCTCGGCGCGGCCCTCGTCCTGCTCGCGATCGTCTCGGGCCTGGAGGTGGCCGACGGCCGTCGGGCGCACTACGTCGCGCTCCTGGTGGCCGCCCCGCTCCTGGCCGCCGCCCTGGCTGCCTGGCGGGTGGTGCTCGGTGTCGGTGCCGTGGCGACCCTGATCGGGGTGGGCTTCGCCCTGGTCGACCCGAAGATGATGCTGGTGACCTCGGTCAACGTGATCGGCGTCGCGCTCGCGAGCGGGCTGGCCGTGGCGGTGGCCTCGATACGCCAGCGGCAGGCGGAGCAACTCGCCGAGCTCACCAAGCTGGCCTCGGTGGCCCAGCAGGCGGTCCTGCGCCCGCTCGGGCCGCAGGTCGGCATGCTCTCGGTCGCCGGCCGCTACATCTCCTCCACCGCCAGAGCCGAGATCGGCGGCGACCTGTACGAGGCGATCGACACCCCGTACGGCGTCCGCATGATCATCGGTGACGTCCGCGGCAAGGGCCTGGACGCGGTCCGGTTGGCCAGCATCGTCCTCGGCTCCTACCGGCACGTGGCCTATGAGCGCGCCGACCTGCGCGCCGTCGTCGCCGACCTGGACCGCGCGGTGGCCCGCAACGTCGGCGACGAGGACTTCGTGACCGCCGCGCTCGTGGAGGAGCGGGGCGGGACGCTCACGATCGTCAACTGCGGACACCCGTCGCCACTGCTGTTGCGCCGGGGCAAGGTGATCCCGCTGGAGCCGCCGGCACCGGCGCCGCCCCTCGGGTTCATGCCTGTGGTGCGCCCCCGCGTGGAGCGCCTGGAGCCCGGCGACCGCCTGCTGCTGTTCACCGACGGTCTCGGCGAGGCCCGGCGGGACGGTGAGTTCTTCCCCACGGCCGACCGGGCGTGGCGGCTGCTCGGGCACGGCACGGTCGCCGACGGGCTCGCCTCGCTGGAGACGGCCCTCGTCGAGTGGGTGCACGGGCACCTGGACGACGACATCGCCCTGGTCCTGATGGAGTACGTCGGTGCCCGCACGGGCGCGACGTCGGCCGTGCCGAGCTGGGAGGTCGGCGCCTCCGAGAGCTGAGCGGGACGGCGGCGCGAAACTGTGTAATCGCCGTCACTTACGTGATCGGCTTGTCGCTGCCTACCCGCGAGTAATACAGTCGGGGTTACTGATCGGTAACACCTGTCCGGAAGCGGGGCCAGCGAGCATGACCCACTACAAGAGCAACCTCCGGGACCTCGAGTTCAACCTGTTCGAGGTCTTCGGGGCGGACCGGGCGTTCGGCCAGGAGCCGTACTCGGACCTCGACACCGACACCGCCCGGAGCTTCCTCGCCGAGGTGGACCGCCTCGCCCGCGAGGACCTGGCCGCAAGCTACACGGACAGCGACCGCAACCCGCCCGTCTTCGACCCGGCCACGCACACCGCGCCGCTTCCGGAGTCGTTCAAGAAGTCCTACCAGGCGTTCATGGACTCCGAGTTCTGGCGGCTGGACCTGCCGCCCGCGCTGGGCGGCACCAACGCGCCCCGCGCTCTCTGGTGGGCCCTCGCCGAGCTGGTGCTCGGCTCGAATGCGCCGGTCTGGATGTACGCCTCCGGCCCGTCCTTCGCGCACGTGCTGCACGTCGAGGGCAACGAGCGGCAGAAGGGCTGGGCCAAGCTCTTCATCGACAAGCAGTGGGGCTCCACGATGGTGCTCACCGAGCCGGACGCCGGCTCGGACGTGGGCGCCGGCCGCACCCGCGCCATCCAGCAGCCCGACGGCACCTGGCACATCGAGGGCGTCAAGCGGTTCATCACCTCGGGCGAGCACGACCTGAGCGACAACATCGTCCACTACGTGCTGGCCCGCCCGGTGGGCGTGGAGGGCGTCGGTGGCCCCGGCACCAAGGGCCTGTCCCTCTTCGTGGTGCCCAAGTTCCACTTCGACGAGACCACCGGCGAGCTGGGCGAGCGCAACGGCGTCTACGCGACGAACGTCGAGCACAAGATGGGCCTGAAGGTCTCCAACACCTGCGAGGTGACCTTCGGCGAGCACGGCGTACCCGCCAAGGGCTGGCTGCTGGGCGACAAGCACGACGGCATCCGGCAGATGTTCATGATCATCGAGTACGCCCGGATGATGGTCGGCACCAAGGCGATCGCCACCCTCTCCACCGGCTACCTCAACGCCCTGGAGTACGCGAAGAACCGGGTACAGGGCGCCGACCTGATCCAGCAGGCGGACAAGACCGCCCCGCGGGTCACCATCACCCACCACCCGGACGTGCGCCGCTCGCTGCTGCTGCAGAAGTCGTACGCCGAGGGTCTTCGCGCTCTGGTCCTCTACACCGCCACCTGGCAGGACAAGATCGCGCTGGCCGAGGCTGCCGGCGACGAGAAGGCCACCAAGCTGGCCAAGCGGGTCAACGACCTGCTCCTGCCGCTGGTCAAGGGCGTCGGCTCGGAGCGGGCGTACGAGCTGCTCGGCCACGAGGCCCTGCAGACCTTCGGCGGCTCCGGCTTCCTCCAGGACTACCCGCTCGAGCAGTACGTCCGGGACGCCAAGATCGACACCCTGTACGAGGGCACCACGGCCATCCAGAGCCTGGACCTGATCTTCCGCAAGATCGTCCGGGACAACGGCAGGGCGCTGCTCGCGGTCTCCGGCGAGATCCAGGAGTTCATCTCCTCCGAGGCCGGCAACGGTCAGCTCAAGGAGGAGCGGCAGGCGCTCGGCAAGGCGCTCGCCGAGATCCAGAACATCGTCGGCGTGCTGACCGGCTGGCTGGGCGAGGCGCAGGGCGGCGACACCCGCGCGCTCTACAAGGTCGGCCTGAGCAGCCGGCGGTTCCTGCTGGCCATCGGTGACCTGGTCGTCGGTTGGCTGCTGCAGAAGCAGGCCGACGTCGCCCTCAAGGCGCTGGCCGGCGACGTCTCCGCCACCGACAAGGCGTTCTACACCGGCAAGGTGGCCGCCGCCCGATTCTTCGCACGCGAGGTGCTGCCGCGCATCGGCGCCGACCGGCGGATCATCGAGGGCGCCGACCTCGACATCATGGACCTCCCGGAGGAGGCCTTCTGACCGTGCCACGGCACACCTGAAGGTTCCGGGTCGCACCACCCGGTACCTGCACCGACGGCCGACGGGCACCTGTCCGTCGGCCGTCGCCGTCCTCGCGCGGACAGCGCAGCCGACGATGCACGCCCGGCTCGGCCCTTACCTGCCCGGCGCCCCGGCCTGCCCGGCGCCCCGGCCTGCCCGGCGCCCCGGCCTGCCCGGCGTCGGCCTGCCCGGCCCTGACCTGCCCGGCGCCCCGCGACCTGTCCGGCGTCGGCCTGCCCGGAGCCCCGGCCTGACCGGCGCCGGCCTGCCTTGACCCGGTCCCTTTGCACTGCTTCAACCCACGCAACGGTTTGCGTCGTTTCTGTTGCGTGGGTTGAAGCAGTGCAAAGGGGGCGCGGCAGAGTGGCCCCTGCCGTCGGGGACGGCGAAAACGCCCAAGAGTGCCGTTTGTCGGACCAGCCGCGGTCGGCGCGAAGCTGGGGCATTGGGCGAGCCGGGTCGGGTAGGTAGGCGACGTGGCGGGTAACCGTCGCGTGACCTCGAAAGGGAACGCCCAGAGCCACCGCACGGGGGAGTGCAGCGCACATGGGTGTAGGAAGCGGCATCTTTCTCATCGCGCTCGGCGCGATCATGACGTTCGCGATCAGGGCCAACGTCTGGTGGATAGACCTGCGCGCGGTCGGCTGGGTGTTCATCCTGGCCGGGCTGGCCGTGCTGCTGACCACCCTGTGGTTCTGGCAGGACCGGCGCAAGCGGGCCCGGACCCTCATCGTGGAGGAGAACCGGCTGTCTCATCCGACGGCGATGATGCCACCGCCGCCGGACCCGCCGCCGCCGACCGCGCCACCGTCCTGACCCGCGCACACCCGACCACGTACGGCTGAGCACCTACGCCTGAGCCACCCGTCGCGCCCGGCGGGTGGCTCAGCCGCGTGCCGTGTGCCGCTGCGCGACAGGTGCCCCGCCTCGCCCCCACTCCGTCCAGGTGGCCGCGCCGCGGTGCACCGCCAGCTCGGCGGTCCGTAGACCCTCCTCGTCCGCCGTCTCCGGGTCGAGAAACGCGGACAGCAACGAGACGCCCGGATTGTGGGCGATCAGCAGCACGACCCGAGCCGTCGGATCGGCGGTGCGGACCAGTGCCAGCAGCTCTTCGGGGTGGGCGTCGTACGCGCCGGGCTCGTAGCGGACGGTCGGGCGAGGACCCGTCGGCCCACCCTCCGGCGGCGAACCGGCCATCCCCATCGCCACCCCGTGCCAGGTCTGTCGGGTGCGCCGGGCGGTCGAGCAGATCACCACGTCGGGCAGCAGATCGTGGTGGGCCAACCAAGCGCCGGCCGCTGCCGCGTCGGCCTCCCCGCGGGCGCTGAGCGCGCGCTCGGCGTCGTCCGTGCCCTCGTCGCCCTGTTCGGCCTTCGCGTGCCGGAGCAACACCAGTGTCCGCGTCTCGGCGTGGCTGTCCGTCATGCCACCAGCTTGCCCGATTGGCGATCTCCCTGCCGGGGTAAGTCCAGGGATGCCGCACCCCCTACCAACGGCCGCGGCGGGTCGTACGCCAGGTTAGAGCCGAGGAGCGAGACATGGGCATTGGTGGCAGCATCTTCCTGATCGCGCTGGGCGCGATTTTCGCGTTCGCCGTGGAAGCCGACCTGGGTTGGCTGGACCTGACCGTGGTCGGCTGGGTGTTGATGCTCGCCGGCGTCGCCGGCCTGCTCACCACCCTCTACTTCTGGAACAGCCGCCGCCGCACGGCGGTCGCCGCCCCGGTCCGCGAGGACCGCGTGGTGGCCGACCGGGTGGTGCCGGTCCAGGGCGACCAGGTCATGCAGGAGTACCGCGAGGTGCGTCGACCGGGCCGCCCGGTCTGATCCCGCACGCGCACACTCCGGGGTCCCGCAGCGTGGCGGGGCCCCGGCTCGCGTGTGTGGGGGTCCGCCTCAGGCGAACAGTGCGAAGTAGATCGCGATGTGGTGGCACAGCGCCGCCAGCAGCGTGCACGCGTGGAAGAACTCGTGGTGGCCGAAGACGGCGGGCCACGGGTTGGGACGACGCAGCGCGTAGAAGACCGCGCCGACGCTGTAGATGGCCCCGCCGACGATCAACAGCACCAGCGCCGCCACGCCGCCGCCGTGCAGGATCTGCGGCAGCATGGCCACCGCCACCCACCCGAGCGCCAGGTAGAGCGGCGCGGAGACCCAGCGCGGCGCGTGCGGCCAGATCACCTTGAGCGCCACACCGGCAAGTGCGCCACCCCAGACCAGGGCAAGCATCAGGGTGGCCTGCCGGGTCGAGAGCAGCATGACGCAGAGCGGGGTGTACGTGCCGGCGATGAACACGAAGATCATGCAGTGGTCCATCCGGCGCATCACCTGGTAGCCGCGCTCGGACCACACGCGACGGTGGTACAGGGCGCTCGTGCCGAACAGCCCGCAGACCGTCAGGCTGTAGATGACGCAGCTCACCAGGGGTGCCCAGCCCGGTCGGGTGGCGGCGATCGAGCAGAGCACGATCCCGCAGACCACGGCGACGAAGAAGGCGTACGTGTGCAGCCAGCCGCGCATCCGGGGTTTGCCGATGTCGACCGGCTTCAGACGAAGCGGGGCGGAGGTGGTCACGAGATCAGGTTACGGCACCGTAGGTTACTTTCAAGTAGTCAGGCCGGTGACACCGAGCACCGTCACCGTGAACACCGCGCCGGCACGGCATCGGCGAGGATGAGCGGATGCGGATCCGACCCGCCGGTACGCACGCCCTGCTGCTCGACTGCACCGCCCCGGCCGACATCCCCGAGGCGGCCCTGGTCGAAGCGTGGCGGGCCGAGTTGTGGCGCCGCCGCGAGCAGGGTGACCTGAGCGCCGTCGAGATCGTGCCGGCGGCCCGGACCGTCCTGCTCGACGGCCTGCCCGACCCCGCCGCCACCGCCGACCTGTTGTTCCGCTGGACGCCGGCGGTGACCGCAGCCGCCGCAGCCACTGCTGCCGCCACTGCGCGCGATGGCACCCCGGCCCCCGACGGCATCCCGGCCGGCGCCGGCGGCGACGACACGGCCCGCGGCGGCGACGGCGACGACACGGCCCGCGGCGGCGACGGCGGCGACACGGCCCGCGGCGGCGACACGGCCCGCGGCGACGAGACGGCCCGCGGCGACGAGACGGCCCGCGGCGACACGATCACTGGCGGCGGAATCGCCGCGGACGGCGCCGGCCACGGCGGGGAGATCCTCGTTCCGGTCGAGTTCGACGGGCCGGACCTGCCCCTCGTCGCCGAGCACTGGGGCGTCGACGTGCCGGCCGTGCTGCGCCGGCTGACCGGCACCCGGTTCCTTGTCGCGTTCTGCGGGTTCGCCCCCGGCTTTCCGTACCTGACCGGGCTCCCCGCCGACCTGGCGCTGCCCCGGCTGCCCACTCCCCGCCCCCGGGTGCCGGCCGGCTCGGTCGCCCTGGCCGGCCCGTACGCCGGCATCTACCCGAGCGCGTCCCCCGGCGGCTGGCTGCTGGTCGGGCGGACCGACCTGCCCCTCTTCGACGTCGACGGCGACCCGCCCGCCCGGCTCGGCCCCGGAACCCGCGTCCGATTGGTGGCGACGTGACCCGCCCCGCCGAGATCGAGGTGCTCCGCGCGGGCGCGCTCACCACAGTGCAGGACCTGGGCCGACCCGGCTGGGCGCACCTCGGCGTACCCCGTTCCGGGGCCCTCGACCCGACCGCCCTGCGGCTCGCCAACCGGCTGGTCGGCAACCCCGAGCAGGCGGCCGGCCTGGAGATCACGCTTACCGGCTGCACGCTGCGGCTGACCCAGGCCGCCACCGTGGCGATCACCGGCGCCGAGGTGGCGGTCCGGGCCGGGGATCGTCCGGGCGACACCGGTCGTCCGCTCACCGTGCCGGCCGGGACCGTGCTGCGCGTCGGCCCCGCCCGGCGGGGCGTACGGAGTTGGCTCGCCGTGGCCGGTGGGATCGACGTGTCGCCGGTGCTCGGGAGCCGCGCCACCGACACCCTCGCCGGGCTCGGTCCACCCGTGTTGCGCGACGGCGACCGGCTGCCGCTCGGCGTGCCGCTGGCCCAACCCGCGCCGGTGGACGTGACAGTCGGCCCGCCACCCGCGTCGGAACTGCGCCTGACCGTGCGCCTCGGCCCTCGCGACGACTGGTTCACCCCGGGCGCGCTCGACCTGCTGTTCGGCACCGCGTACACCGTCAGCCCGGTCAGCAACCGGGTCGGCGCGCGGCTCGCGGGCGCGGCCCTGCCCCGCGCGGTCGCCGGCGAACTGCCCAGCGAGGGCATCGTGCTCGGCGCGGTCCAGGTGCCGGCGGACGGCCAACCCCTGATCTTCCTCGCCGATCATCCGACCACCGGCGGTTACCCGGTCATCGGGGTGGTCACCGACGTGACCCCGCTCGCGCAGGCCCGGCCAGGTACTACCGTCAGGTTTCATGGACCTCAACGCTGACCTGGGCGAAGGATTCGGCATCTGGCGTCTCGGTGACGACGACGCGCTGCTGGCCCTGGTGACCTCCGCCAACGTGGCCTGTGGCTTCCACGGCGGTGACCCGTCCACCATGCGGCGGGTCTGCGAGGGCGCGGCGAAGCGCGGCGTCGCGGTGGGTGCGCAGGTCGGCTACCGCGACCTGGCCGGCTTCGGCCGGCGGCGCATCGCGTACGACTTCGCCGAGCTGCGCGACGAGATCACCTATCAGTTGGGCGCGCTGGACGCCTTCTGCCGGCTCTTCCGCACCCGGGTCCGCTACCTCAAGCCGCACGGGGCGCTCTACCACGCGGCCGCCACCGACGAGTCCCAGGCGGCGGCGGTGGTCGCCGCCGTCAGCGGCCACGACCCCGAAATGCCTGTGCTCTGCATGCCCGGCTCGACGCTCGCCCAACTCGCCGTCGGCGCGGGCCTGCCCGTGGTCGCCGAGGCCTTCGCCGACCGCGGCTACCTGCCCAACGGGTCGCTGGTGCCGCGCGGCGCACCCGGCGCGCTGATCACCGATCCGGAGGAGGTGGCCACCCGGGCGGTACGGATGGCCACCGAACGGACCGTCGTGGCGGTCGACGGGACCGTGATCCCCTGCCCGGTGGAGTCGATCTGCGTCCACGGGGACACACCGGGGGCGGTCTCCGCCACCGAGCTGGTCCGCGCCTCCCTGATCGACGCCGACGTCCCGCTCGCCCCGTTCGCCGCCTAGCCGTCGAGGCCGCTGCGGCGGTCAGGCGTCGAGGCCGCTGGGCCGGTCAGGCGTCGAGGCCGCTGCGCCGGTCAGCCGTCGAGGCCGCGCAGGACCAGCGGAAGCCGGGACGCCGCGCCGTCGACCACCCGCACCGGGACACCCCAGTCCTGCCGGGTCAGGTGGCAGGCCGCGTGCTCGACGTCCGCGTCGCAGGTCGCCGCCTGCGCGGTCACCTGTAGCACCCCGCCGGTCGCCTCGCTGTTGAGCACCAGCCGACGGGACAGCTCGGTGCCGGTGCCGGCGCCCTCCAGCAGCAGCTCCGGTGGGGACGCGGAGACCACCAGCCGGGTCGACGGCCCGTACGTCTCGTCCAGCTTCTGCCCCGGCGCGGGCGTGAAGACGATGTCCAACCTCACCTCGCCCGCCGCCACGTCGGTCGGCTTCCGCTCGGTGCGGTGCCGGGGGCCGTCCACGGTGCTCGCACCGGCCGCCGACAGCGCACCGGGCGCCAGCCGGGTCAGGCGGTGCGCGGCGGACTCCACCACGAGCACCTCACCGGCCGGGGTGAGCACCAGGTCACTCGGCTCGGCCAGCCCGTCCGCGACCGTGGACACCTGGCCGGTGGCCGGGTCGAAGCGGCGCACCGCGCCGTTGTAGGTGTCCGCGATCAGCACCGAGCCGTCCGGCAGCGCGCACACCCCCAGCGGGTGCTGGAGCAGCGCCGACTCGGCCGGCCCGTCAACGTGCCCGAAGTCGAAGAGCCCCTGCCCGACGGCGGTGCCCAACACCCCATTCTCGACGTACCGGACGGCGCTGGTCTCGCTGTCGGCGATCCAGAGCCGGACGCCGTCGGCGGAGACGGACAGCCCCGACGGCTGCGCCATCCACGCCTCGGCCAGCGGGCCGTCGCGTAGCGCCTCCACCGTGGTGCCCGCGTACATGCCGGCGGTCCGCTTGATCGGGTCGAACCACCAGAGCTGGTGGATGCCCGCCATCGCGATGATCAGTTTGTCGTCGTACCAGGCCAGGTCCCACGGTGAGGACAGGTCCACGGCAAGCGCGTCGTGCGCGTGGTCGTCGACCGAGGCACGCCACTGCCGGCCGCTGCCGGCCACGGTGACCACCTCGCCGGACTCCAGCCGTACGCCGCGCAGCAGGTGGTTGACGGTGTCGGCGACCACCAGGTCGTACCCGGCCACCTCGGCGACGTGCGTGGGCAGCAGGCAGAGACCCTGCGGCTCGGAGAACGTCGCCGCGGCGGCCGGTCCGTCGGCCCGACCCCGCTCGCCCGAGCCGATGCGGCGCACCGGCGTCTCGCCGTCCGGGGCCACCTCGACCAGGGAGTGCCGCGCCGAGTCCGAGACCAGCAGGTTGCCGTCCGGCAGCAGCACCGCCTTGCCCGGGAAGCGCAACGCCGTCTCCGGGGCCGGCGGCGGGACGTACGGACCGGTGCCCCGGTGCAGGGTGCCCTTGGCCTCGTGGGTGGCGATCAGCTCGTCGATCAGTCGGGCCAGCCCCTCGGCGTGACCCTCGCCGGCCATGGTGGCCACCACGTAACCCTCGGGGTCGATCACCGACAGGGTCGGCCAGGCCCGGGCCGCGTACTGCTGCCACATGTCCAGCTCGGGATCATCGAGTACGGGGTGGTGCACGCCGTACCGCTCGACGGCGGCGACCAGCGCGTCGGCGTCCTTCTCGTGCTCGAACTTCGGCGAGTGCACGCCGATCACGACGAGCACGTCGCCGTACTTCTCCTCCAGCGGCCGCAGCTCGTCGAGCACGTGCAGGCAGTTGATGCAGCAGAAGGTCCAGAAATCAGCGAGGACGATCTTGCCGCGCAGATCCTGCAGGGTCAGGTCCTTGCCGCCGGTGTTGAGCCACTGCCGGCCCCGCAGTTCGGGTGCCCGTACGCGCGCTGTCGTTCCCATGCCTGTCAGCCTGCCACGCCTCGCGGGCCCGCCCGCCGTGACCCGGGCGACAGAGCTGTCAGCCAGGCGATCGATGGCAGCTCAGCAAGGCGATGCTCGGCGTGTCTAGTTGCTCAGCCGCCATCGATCAAGGAAACCGGCCAGGCGGACACGAAACGGCGGGGCCACGGTTGCCCGTGGCCCCGCCGTCGGTGGGTCTACTTGGTGGCCGGCTTGAGGCAGAGCACCCGGTTGGTGCCCTCGCCGGGCAGCACCACGTGGGGCTGGGCCGGGTCGGCGCACTTGTCCTTCGCGTCAACCTTGGAGACGATCGTGAACGCGCCCGCCTCGCCGCAGTCCACCGCCGAGGCGCCCTGGCCGACCTGCTTCACGCAGGTGCCGACCGCCGGGTCGAAGGCCGGTGAGTCGTCCCCGCCACCGAACTTGCCGAGCAGCATCAGCAGGCCGAGCGGCACCGCCAGGATGAGCACGGCGGCGATCAACACCGCGGCCAGGACCCGACCGTTGCGCACCTTCGGCACCGGAAGCTCCGCCTTGGGCTCCTCCGCGTCCGGCTTGAACGCGTCGAACCGGCCCTGGTCCGACTCGGTGGACTCCTGGCCCCAGGTCGGCACCGGCTGCTGCGGCGGCGGGAAGGCCGGGAACTGACCACCCGGCGCCTGCTCGACGGCCGGCCCGCCGAAGCCCGGCGCGCCGCTCACCGAGGCGGTGCCTGCGGCCGGTGCCCCGAAGCGGTCGGCCGGGCGCTCACCGCCGGACTGCGGCCGTACCCCGTTCACCGGCCGGTTGTTGCCGGGCGCGTCGACGAAGGACGGCACACCGGGTGGGAACGCCGGCGGCGCGGCAGCAGCCGAGGGGGGCTCGCCGAACCCACCCGGCGTCGACGACCGTTCCCGGTCGTCGAACTGCGGCTCGGACGGTGAGTCGTCGCCCCAGCCGGGGAAGCCCTGCCGGTCCGGCCCGTTCTGCCAGTCCGGCGGGCCCTGACGCTCCGGCGCCTGCTGCCAGTCGGGTGTGGCCGGGCGCTCCGGGGCCTGCTGCCAGTCGCCCTGGCGGCCGGCGTCCTGCTGCCAGTCGGGTGTGGCCTGGCGCTCGGGGGCCTGCTGCCAGTCGGGTGCGCCCTGGCGGCCGGCGTCCTGCTGCCACTCGGGCGTGCCCGGACGCTCGGGACCCGGGTCGGCCGGGAACGCCTCCGGGGCCGCCTGCTCCGGCTCGTTGTCCGGCTCGGGTCGGGCCGGTCGGCCGTACACCCGGGGTTGTGGGGTGGCGGTGCTGGTCGGCCGCATGGCCTGGTCGGTCGGGGGCATCACCCGGCTGGCCAGCGGCACCGAGGCGCTCGCCGAGGCGCGGCTCGCCGCGCTGGCGGCCGACTCGGCGTCCGAGACCGGTACGACAGCGCGGCCGGCCCCCGCCTCCGGGGAGGTACGCGGAGCAGGCACGGCTGCGGCGCTCGCCGAGGCGTCCTCGGCCCGGCCCCAGCCGGCCGGCTCGGCCTCGTACGGTGCGGCGGCGTCCGGGGTCTCCCGCTCGGCGTACGCCGGCTGTTCGGGGATCGGGGGGTACTGCGTCGACGGCGCGTAGTCGGCCGGCGGGGCGGCGGCGAGGCTGGCGCCCGGTACGCGCTGCTCCTGCGGGGGCAGCGGCACCGCGTTGGCGGGCGAGATGCCCGGCGCGGGCGCGGGCTGGTAGATCGGCGGCTCGTCGGCCCGGTCGGCGTCCCAGCCACCTCGCGACTGGGCGGAGGCTTCCGCCTCGGCGCGGCCCCACACCTCGCCCGGCGCCCACGGCTGAACCTCCGCGGCGCCAGGGTTGGCCTGCACCGGATTGTCCGGACCGGCGGCGGCCCAGCCGGGGGTCGCGTCGCTGCCGGGCACGCTGACGCTGGCCCGGGCGGTCGCGGGGCCGGCCTGCTCGGCCTGGGGCCATGCGGTCGGTTGCGGACGCTCGGCCGGCTGGTCCTGCGGGGCGAGCACCCAGTCCGGCTGCTGCGGGCGGCCCTCGGCGCCACCCCAGGCGGCGGGCTGCGGGGCCTCCTCCTGCGGGGGCCAGTTCGTCGCCGGGACCTGCGCCGCGCCACGGGCGCCGGCCGACTCGGCCTGCCCCCAGGCGGGGGACGGCTGCTCGGACTGCCCGACGGGCTGGCCCCAGGTCTGCGGGGCCTGCTCGGCCGGCGTCCAGACGGGCTGGTCCTCCCGCGCGGCGGCGCCGACGGCCCAGCCACCGGAACCGGACGGGTCGTCCTGCGGGCCGGGTGCCTCGGCTCGGCCGGCGGGCTGCGCCGGTTCGGCGTGCCACTCACCGGCGGGTGGGTTGGCCTGCGCCGCGCCGGCGGCCCATCCGCCGGAGCGGGACGGGTCGTCCTGGACGGCGGGCCATGCGGCGGTGGCCGGGGGCACCTGCGCGGCACCCCGGGCGGCCGGCTGGGCCTGCGCCCAGTCGGGCTGCTCGGCGGGAGCAGCGGACCAGGCGGGTGCGGCCTGCTCGGGCGGCGTCCAGCCCTGCTGCGGGGGAGTCCACGCGGCGGGCTGCCCCTGCTCCGGGGTGCCACCGCCGGTGGCCCACGCGGGCTGCGTCGGGTCGCTCGGCGGCGGTGCGGCGGCGGCGCCCCAGGCGGGGTTCGGCTGCTGCTCGGGCTGGGTGGCCCAGGCCGGGGCGGACGGGTTCGGTCGGGCGGGTGGCGGGGGCGCCCAGCCCATTTCGGGGCCGGCGGCGTTGTAGCCGTTGTCCGGCTGCGCCGGGCGGTCGCCGTACGACGCCGGTCCGCCGGCGCCCGGTGACACCTCGTCCGGCTCCTGGCCGGGGCGGTGCGGGCCCTCGGACGTCATGGGTGCGCCTCCTCCATCACATGTCGGCCGCCGGTGCCGATCGGTCTCCTCGGCATGGCTGCCGGCGTCACCGGCGTACCGCCGTGCCGGCTCCCCGCACCGTATCCGGTGGCCGCACGAGGCGTCCAAGGAGCACCGGTCGTCACTCCCCGTCGCCGGGTGGTGTCGAGCAGCTTCTATCGGCTCGGCGTCGGCCGGGCCGGCGGGCGGCGACCGAAGCCCACCGTACCGGGCGCTGCGGCAGGGCGGAATCCCGGTGTCAGGTGCTGGCGGAACGCCGATGGCCCACCCGGTGAGCCGGGTGGGCCATCGATCTGGAGGAGATGAGGAATGTCGTGGAGCGTCAGCTCATGTGACGCTGGGCGATGACGAGGAGTTCCTCGCGAACGGCCGGCGAGTTGGCCGAGCGCAGCGCGTGCTCGATGGCACGGGCGCGGCGGTTGGCGTCGCGGTGGTTGCGGATTCGCTCGATCATGCTCATTGGTGGGTCCCCCTGGCGTATTCGGTTGTCGGCCCCTGATGCGTCTATTCAACAGCAAGAGCCGGCCAACTTCCATCGATTATTAGGTGAGCTGAGACACCTGCCTAACAATCAAAGGTCAACGGGGCTCGTGACCGACGGTTCCGTCGCCCAACGGACACGGCCGGTGTGCCGGGCGTTAACCCGTGGCACACCGGCCGTGGCTGGCGTCTCGGACCGGTCAGGTCCAGGCGAGCAGCGCCGCCTCGGGGTCGGCGAGGAAGTCGCCGATGTCGCGCAGGAACTTCGAGCCCAGCTCACCGTCGATGATCCGGTGGTCGAAGCTCAGCCCGAGCGTGGTGACCTGCCGCGCCTTGACCTTGCCCTTGTGCACCCACGGCATCTCCCGCACCGCGCCGAAGGCCAGGATCGCCGACTCGCCCGGCGGCAGGATCGGCGTGCCGGTGTCCACCCCGAACACCCCGACGTTGGTGATGGTCAGGGTGCCGCCGGACATGTCGGCGGGCGAGGTGCGGCCGGACTTCGCCGTCTGCACCAGGCCGTTCAGCGCGTCGGCAAGCTCCCGCAGTGAGAGCCGCCCGGCGTCCTTCACGTTCGGCACGATCAGGCCGCGCTCGGTGGCCGCCGCGATGCCGAGGTTGACGTACTCCTTGACGACGATCTCGTCGCCGGCCCAGGTCGAGTTGACCATCGGGTGACGCTTGACCGCCAGCAGCACCGCCTTCGCCACCAGCAGCAGCGGCGAGACCCGGACGTCACGCCACTCCCGCCGGCCCCGCAGGCGCTCCAGCGCCTTCATCGCCCGGGTCACGTCGACGGTCAGGAACTCCGTCACGTGCGGGGCGGTGAACGCCGAGCGGGACATGTTCTCGGCGGTGAGCTTGCGGACGCCCTTGACCGGGATGCGCTGCTCACGGTCGGCGCCGAAGCTCGCGGCGCTCGTCGCGGTCGAGGTGACCGCGACCGGCTCGGCCGCCGCCACGGACCCGCTCGCGGCCTGCTGTACGTCCTCGCGGGTGATCGAGCCCAGCGGCCCCGACCCGGTCAGCGTGCTCAGGTCGACGCCGAGGTCCTTGGCGAGCTTGCGGACCGGCGGCTTGGCCAGCACGAGCGCGCCCGTCGCCGTACCGGCGTGCCCGTTACGGACCGGCTGCGGCGCGACCGGCTGCGGTGCGACCGGTGCCGGCGCGACAGGCGTCTCGGCCTGCGCCGGGACGGCGCCCTTGCGGGGCCGGCGCTTCGCGGCGGTGGTACGCGGGCCGTAGCCGACGAGCACCGCCGTCCGTCCGCCCGGGGCGGCACCGCCGATCAGGCCCGGCTCGACCATGCCCTCGGCCGGCGCGACCTCTACCGCCGCCAGCGAGGCAGCCGACGGGGTGGGCAGGTCACCGCTGGGCGTGGCCGTGGTCGACGGTGCCTCAAGCGGGCCGGCACCGGGGTCGGTGTCGATCGCGATGATCGGCGTACCGACCTCGACAGTGGTGCCCTCCGGGTGGTGGATCGCCTGCACCTGCCCGGCCCACTTCGCCGGGATCTCCACCGCCGCCTTGGCCGTCTCGACCTCGACGATCGGCTGGTTCAGTTCGATGGTGTCGCCGACCTTGACCAGCCAGGCCAGGATCTCGCCCTCGGTCAGCCCCTCGCCCAGGTCGGGCAGGTTGAACGTCTTGATCCGGGACATGTCGCTCACCAGCCGAAGGTGCGGTCGACGGCGTCGAGCACCCGGTCGAGGTCGGGCAGGTACTCCTCCTCCACCCGGGCGGCCGGGTAGGGGGTGTCGAAGCCCGTGACCCGCAGCACCGGCGACTCCAGGGAGTAGAAGCACTCCTCGGTGATCCGGGCGGCCAGCTCCGCGCCGAGGCCGATGTTGGACGGCGCCTCGTGCACCACCACCGCGCGGCCGGTGCGCTTCACCGACTCGTAGGCGGCGGCGAGGTCCAGCGGGGACAGCGAGCGCAGGTCGATGACCTCCAGCTCCCGGCCGTCCTCGGCGGCCGCCGTCGCGGCCTCCAGGCAGGTCCGCACCATCGGGCCGTACGCCAGCACCGTCACGTCGGTGCCGGGCCGCACCACCCGGGCCGAGTGCAGGGGGTACGCGTCGGACAGCGGCGCGTCCAGGTCGACCTGGCCCTTCTCCCAGTAGCGCCGCTTGGGCTCGAGGAAGACGATCGGGTCGTCCGAGGCGATGGCCTGCTGGATCATCACGTACGCGTCCTGCGGGTTGGAGCAGGTCACGACCTTCAGGCCGGCGGTGTGGGCGAAGTACGCCTCCGGCGACTCGGAGTGGTGCTCGACGGCGCCGATGCCACCGCCGAACGGGATCCGGATGACCATGGGGATGCTGAGCCGGCCGCCCGAGCGGTAGTGCATCTTCGCCACCTGCGACACGATCTGGTCGTACGCGGGGTAGACGAAGCCGTCGAACTGGATCTCGCAGACCGGCCGGTAGCCACGGATCGCCAGGCCGACGGCGGTGCCGATGATTCCGGACTCGGCCAGCGGGGTGTCGATCACCCGCTGGTCGCCGAAGTCCTTCTGGAGCCCGTCGGTGATCCGGAAGACGCCGCCGAGCTTGCCGACGTCCTCGCCCATGATGATGACCTTGGGGTCGGTCTCCAGGGCGCGGCGCAGGCCGGTGTTGAGGGCCTTGCCGAGGGTGAGCGTCTCCGTGGCCATCAGTGGGCGCTCCCCTCGAACGACTCCATGTAGCGGTTGAACTGCGCACGCTGCTCGTCGAGCAGCGGCGACCCGTTGGGGTAGACGTGGTCGAACATCGTCACCGGCTCCGGGTTGGGCATGCTGAGCACCCGCTCGCGCAGGTGCACCGACTCGCGGCGGGCCTGCTCGTCGACCTCGGCGAAGAAGGTCGCGTCGGCGATCTGCTGCTTCTCCAGGAAGGCCCTGACCCGGAGGATCGGGTCCTTGGCCTGCCACGACTCGACCTCGCTGGCGATCCGGTAACGGGTCGGGTCGTCGGAGGTGGTGTGCGCGCCCATCCGGTAGGTGTACGCCTCGATCAGGCTCGGGCCCTGCCCGTGCCGGGCGTTGTCAAGTGCCGTGCGGGTGACCGCGTACGACGCCAGCACGTCGTTGCCGTCCACGCGTACGCCGGGGAAACCGAAGCCGGCGGCACGTTGGTAGAGCGGGACGCGGGTCTGCCGCTCCAGCGGCTCGGAGATCGCGTACTGGTTGTTCTGGCAGAAGAAGACCAGCGGCGCGTTGAACACGCTGGCCCAGACGAACGCCTCGTTCACGTCGCCCTGGCTGGTGGCCCCGTCGCCGAAGTAGGCGATGGCGGCCTCGCCGTCGTCGGTGCCGACCTTGCCGTCCATGGTGATGCCCATGGCGTATCCGGTCGCGTGCAGGGTCTGCGCGCCGATGACGATCGTGTACATGTTGAACTTGAACTCGTTCGGGTCCCAGCCGCCCTGGTCGACACCGCGGAACAGGCCCAGCGGCATGATCGGGTCGATGCCCCGGCAGTAGAGGACGCCGTGCTCCCGGTAGGTCGGGAAGGCCATGTCATGTGCCCGCAGCGCGCGCCCGGAGCCGACCTGCGCGGCCTCCTGGCCGAGCAGGCTGGCCCAGAGGCCCAGCTCGCCCTGGCGCTGCAGCGCGGTCGCCTCGGCGTCCAGCTTGCGGACCAGCACCAGGTCGCGGTAGAGCCCGCGGTACTCCTCGTCGGTGAAGTCGACGCGGTACTCGGTGCCGTCCGGCCCGGTGGCGCTGTCGATCCGCTCGCCTTCGGGGGTGAGCAGCTGCACCAGCTCGGGGTCGCCGGCAGCGCCCTTCTTGGAGCGGGGAGCTGCCCGCCTGCTGCGGGTGGTGCCCCCGGGGTCGCCCTTTGCCATCGGTCTCTCCCTGTCGTGTCTGCGTCGGCACCGGGGGATCACCCGGCCACGCAACTCGTGCGCCTGTCCGGCTGGTGCCGGACCGGTTCCTGGCGGCCGCGCCTAGCCCCGGTGGGGGTTGCCGCGCGGCATGAGCCGGGGTTCTGGCCGAAACCCGGTTCGGGAGCGCCGGCGCCGGGCCGCGCCTGCCGCGAGGGTGCGCGGAGGTCACGGCTGCGTTGCCGTCGTGCTCCATATTCGCAGAGCAGGTGAGCGCGCCCACAGTACGCCCGCCCCGCATTCCGACCGCCTACGGTTTGATGTCCTTTGTCTTCCTCGTGCCGGCCTGCGTCCACCGGGCGATCCGGTGCTGATTCGTCACCGTTCGGTCAGTGCCGCGTGTCGACACGCGGTGGATGTTGGCTGACGGAGGGTGACTGGGCGAGGCTGATTACCGCAGGAACGTACCGATCGGGTGATTAGCCGGATTCTCACCGGTGAACGCCTCGGGCGTCCTCCAACGGCGACGACAAGGGGTGTGCGGTGGACGAGCCAGGTGACGGTCCCGGCACACCCGCGCTCGGCCGCCACCGGTCGCCGGGCGGCTACCGCCGGGTGATCGGGTCACACCGGGCCCCCGGCGCGGGCGGCCCCTCCCGGGGTTACCTTCTCACCGTCGCGCTGCTGGCCGGCACCGCGTCGATGCCCGTCCTCGCGGCGGTCAGCGCGGGCTCGGCCACCCCGGGCAGCAGCGCGCTGCCGGACACCAGCACCCCGTTCATCCCGACCCCGTCGGTCGGCCCGGTGGTCATCCCGATGCCGGTGACCAGTCAGCCGCCGCCGCTCGCGCTGCCGTCGCCGGGCACACCCAGCGCCGGTCCGACCGCGACCGCCGACTGGGTGCCCGCCGCCCCCTGGCGTCTCCCGGACGAGTCGTGGTCCGGCCCGACGGCCGACGACCGGCTGCCCACCCGCCGGGAGGTGCCCGCCCCGCCAGGGTCGCGACCCACCCGCAGCGCCCCGCCGGCCGCGCCCCCGCCCCCGCCCGGCCCGTCGCACTCGCCGGCGCCGACCGGGTCACCGAACCCCGACCCGACCGAAGAGCCGACGCCGAGCCCGACGCCTACCGACCCGGCGACACCCAGCGCGACTGGTTCGTCGACCGCTTCGGCCGTCCCCACCAGCACCCTCTCCGCACCCGCCAGCACCTCCCCGCCGTCGACCGACCCGGGTCCGTCGACCACCCCGGGCCCGTCGGCCAGCCCGCCCGAGTCCACCATCGCGCCGTCTGCGCCCGCCGGACCCGCGCGTCCCACCCTCTCCCCGGCGGTACGGTGACGAGCAGACGTCGCCGGGACGGCGGTGGTCGGCGGTAGGCGCGTACCGGAGGGGGTGGCGTGGGCGGCGGTGCGGAACCCCGCCCGGTCGCCGCCCGGCCCGGTCCGGGGCTGCGGGTCGCCCGACTGGTCACCGAGCTGACCGCCCCGGCCGTGCTGGTGTCGCTGCTGATGGTCGCCGTGAGCTGGCACAGCGCTCGGGGCAGTGCCCGCGGCCTGCTCTGGGGTCTGCTCGCGACGCTCTTCGTCACCGGCATCCCGTTCGCCTACATCGTCGGCGGGGTCCGCCGCGGTCGGTTCACCGACCACCACATCGGCCTTCGGGAGCAGCGCCGGGTGCCGCTGCTGGTCGGCCTCGGCTCGGTCGCGGCCGGCCTGGCCCTGCTCGTCGTCCTCGGCGCGCCCCGGCCGTTGCTGGCGCTGGCGGTGGCCGGGCTGGTCGGCCTGGTGGTCGCCGTGTCGGTGAGCCACTGGTGGAAGATGTCGATCCACTCGGCGGTCTCCGCCGGCACCCTGATCATCCTGGCGCTGACCTTCGGGCGGGGGTTCCTCGTCGCCGCCCCGCTGTTGGCCGTGGTCGGCTGGTCCCGCGTACGCCTGCGGGATCACACCGTCTCGCAGGTGCTCGCCGGCGGTGTGCTCGGCGCGCTGATCGCCGCTGTCGTCTTCGGTCCGTTGCGCTGAGCGACCGTCTCCGGCCTGCTGCTGATGCGACAGTCGTCGGGCGGGCGGCTCGGAGCCGCCCGCCCGACGGTCGTCAGGCGCCGTCGTCGGCGAGGCGGTGCCGGTTTGCTTCGATCCAGGCGTCCAGCGCGGCCGGGTCGTCCGGGTCCACGCCGTCGGCCATCAGTTGCGCGACCGCGGCCGTGGCCGGGCTGCGCCGCTCGCCTGTCGAGTAGAGCCGGGCGAACTCCGGGACCATCTCCTCGATGGCCTCGTCGGTGCGCGTCGCGGCCGCCTCGGGCAGCCCACGCTGCCGCGACGCGTACCGGGCCCAGGCGCGCAGCACCCGGGGCAGCATCGCCGCGTCGTCCATGTCCAGCACGGCACGGCGGTGCACCCAGTCGAGCAGGAAGAGCCCGGACACCGCAGGGCTCCACCGCATCGGGTCGGCGTCCGGGAAGGAGGCCGAGTGGTCCAGCAGCAGGCTCAGGCAGAAGTGCAGCGAGGCGAGTTCCGGGCCGTCGACGCTGTCGAGCCCGAACCGGGCGGCCTCCGGCGCCGCCAGGAACCGCCGGACCAGGTCGGTGCGCTCGGCGGCGGACAGCGGCTCGACCTCCGCCGGGCCGGTCGGGTCGGCGGCCGTGGGCAGCAGCGCCAGCCGGGCGCCGACAAGCGCGCGGTCGGTGGCGAGCGAACCCTCGCCGGGAAGCTCGGTCAGGTCGTCGGTGACCGAGAGGTGACGGGCCACCTCGCCGCGCAGCCGGGACGGGTCCTCGGTGCGGAACCAGGTCAGCTCGTCGTCGGCGCACATCTGCCGGACCTGGTCCAGGATCCGCTCCGCCGGCCCGCCGACGAAGATGTCCTTGGTGATCCCGATGTTGTGGTCGATGAGGGCCACCAGCGCGTGCTCCGGGCCGCCGGCCGCGTCGTCGTACGCGAAGGTGGCGAGGTAGGAGGTCTGGTCGCCGTACACGTCGCCGTACGCCCAGCTGCCGGTGAGGTGCACCCGGCCGAGCTGACCGGCCCAGGTGGGCGCCTGGCTGCCCGGACGCACCCGCTCGGCGCCCTCGGCGGTCGGGACGAGCGCGGCGAAGACCTGCCGGATGGTGGTCGCCGCCGCGATCCGGCGGCGGGCGGTGGCGGCGAGGAACCCGGTGACGAACTCCCGCACGGCGGTGTCGCGGTCGGTCTCCGCTATCGAGTAGACACTGCCCAGCAGCGCGCTGCCGAGCATCTCGGCGTCGAGGGCGGACTCCAGCTTGGTCACGTCGCGTGCGGCGTGCAGCACCGCGTCGTAAGGGGTCTGAGGCGTGGCCATGCTTCGACCCTACGCCGGTCGGGGCGTACGCAGAGGCGTCAGCGGCGGGCGGCGTCCCGCAGCGCGTCGCGTGCCTGCGCGTAGGAGGCCAGCACGATCCGCACCGGGGCGAGCACGTACTCCTCGCCGACGCGGGCGACCTGGGCCGTCAGCCGCTGCTCGGCGCGGCTGCGGGCCCGCCGGGCGGCCCAGCGGACCACCGGGCGGGTCAGCGCCGCCACCAGCAGCCCGGCCAGCAGACCGCCGAGCAGCAGCAGCGTGGGCAGCGGCACCTGGCCGACCATCGGGTTGTCCAGCGCGGGCAGGCCGAGCGCCCGCAGCGCGTAGCCGAGCACCAGCCAGCCCAACCCGACCACGGCGGCCAGCGTGACCAGCCACTGCACACCGCCGACGACCCGCCACCAGAGCGGTCGCCGGCCCAGGCCGAGGTCGGTGCCGGCGATCGTCGCGTCCAGCGCGTCCGGCAGGTCGCCCAGGCGGGACCGGGCGGCGGAGGTGACGGCCGCCGGCCAGGCGGCGGGAAGGTCGGCGGCGGCCCGGTCGGCCACTGCGCGGATCGCCAGACCGAGCGCCGAGCGTTGGGCGGCGGTCGGGTCGGGCACCGAGGTCGCCGCGACCAGGCTCTCCGCCGGGTCGGCGCCGTCGGCGGTCGGGCCGGGCAGGTGCAGGCGGCGCAGCGGGTCGGGTCGCAGCCGACGCCAGCCCCGCACCAACGGCCAGCCGGTCGCGGCGCCGGCCCGATGCCGGTACGCCTGTTCCACCGCCTCGGTGACCGCCGGCACCCCGGCCGTGCCGGCCAGTGCCCGGTTCAGCGCGTCGACGGCCGTGTCGTCCGGGCCGCCCGCCGGTCGGGCCGAACCGACCAGTTCGTCCAGCCCGGCGACGACCGAGTCGACGTCGCCGGCCAGCCGACGCAGGGCGGCCTGCCGCTCGGCGACCGTACGCTCCAGCGCGGCGCGCAGCCCGACCATCCCGGCCGGGTCGATGGCGGTGGTGGCGAGCAGTGGCACGCCGGTCAGCCCGTCGGAGTCGAGCAGCCGGCGCAGGTCGTCCAGGACGCGGGGCAGCTCGGTCGGTGGCAGCCGATCGGCCTGGTTGAGCACGACCACCGTGACGTCGCGGTGCCTGTGGAACTCGCGCAGGTAGCTGTCGTGGATGACCCGGTCGGCGTACTTCTGCGGGTCGACGACCCAGACCACCTGGTCGACCAGGCCGAGCAGCCGGTCCACCTCCAGGCGGTGGGACCGCTGCACCGAGTCGAAGTCGGGCAGGTCGAGCAGGATCAGCCCGTGCAGCGCCGTCTCGTCGTCCCCGTCGAGCGCGCTCTCCCGGACGAAGCGGTGTCGGGGCAGCACCCCGGTCCAGTCGAGCAGCCGGTTGGCGCCCTCCAGCGGCCCCCACACGCACGCGTGCGTCACGCCGGTGGTCGGCCGGCGGACCCCGACCGGGGAGAGTTCCAGCTGGGCCAGCGCGTTGAACAGGCTGGACTTGCCGCTGCCGGTGGCGCCGGCGAGGGCCACCACCGTGTGGTCACGGGACAACGCGAGCCGGGTGCCGGCCCGCTCGACAAGGGTGTGCGCGGGCACCAGCTCGGCGTCCGGCAGCAGGCCGTCGACGGCGGTCAGGAGCCGACGTACGGCCTCCAGGCGGGCGATCAGCGCATCGGGGTCGACACGCTGGTCGCCGCGGAACGCCTCGCGTACCCGGCCGGCGATGTTGGTCACCGCGAACCCCCCTCGTCGCCGACCGGCAGAGCGCCGTCGCCGGTGGCCAGGCCGCTGCGGTGCCGGGCCAGCTCGACCCGGCCGGCGGCCCGCCGCAGCGCGTCGCCGGCCGCCTCGGCGGGCCGGGCCTCGGCGGTTCGGGTCAGGAAGCGGTCGGCCTCCGCGTCCAGCAGCGTCCGGACCCGCGCCAGCAGGTCGACCCGGGCCTTGGCGGCGAGGGTACGCACCGCCTGGTCACCGAAGATCGCCTGGAGGACGGCCTGCGCGGCGACAGTCGTGCCGGCCCCGGTGGCCAGCTCCAACCCGGTGGGGATGAACGCGGTCGAGGCGAACACGGCGATCATCACGGCGAGCCCTGTGGCGTTCACCGCGTACGCGGCGGTGCGGGCCACGAACCGCTTGTCGCCGCCCTCGACCCGGACCAGCTCCAGCACCCCGCGTTGCCAGTCGCGGACCATCCGTTCGGCGCGCTCGGGCAGGTCGTCGCTCGGGTAGGCGAGCCCCGGCTCGAGCAGGTCCGCTCCCGCCGGGTGTGCCTTCCACCCGGTGTACGCGGATTCGGCGGCCTCGGACGCGACGCCCCGCAGCAGGGTGACGAGCTGCGACTCGATGGCGTTGCGCAGCTCGGCGGCCGGCGCGGGCCGACCGGTGACGGCGGCCACCACCCGGTCGCGGAGTCGCCCGATGCGGGCCTCCAGCGTGCGGAAGAACTCGCCGGTGCCGACGAACTCCTGCCAGCGGGCCAGCACCTCACCGCGGAGCAGTCGGCCGTCCTTCAGGCCCTGCTCGACGGTCCGCTCGGCACCCCGGTACGCCCCCCGGACCCGTTCGTCCAGCCCGTCGGCGGCGGTGACCTGCTCGTCGGCGGCGTCGGCCAACTCCTCGACGGCGGGGTGCAGGGCGGCCAGAGCGCCGTCCAGGGTCTGCCGGACCACCGCCGCGCGGGCGTCGGCGTCGGCGGCCAGCCGGGCGAACCAGTCGGCCAGCGCGGCGGTGACCCCCTCGGGCAGCAGCCCCTGACCGTCGACCCAGGTCTCCGGGAGAACGAACAGCGGCGCCCGGCCCAGATCCTGCGCGGCGAGCATCTCGGCCAGGTGCGCGGCGATCTCGTCGCTCGCCTCGGCGGGCACCCGGTCGAGCACCATGGCGATCACGGCGCCCCGGGCCCGCGCGCTGCGCAGCAGCTCCCACGGCACCGCGTCGGCGTACCGGGCGGCGGTGGTGACGAAGAGCCAGAGGTCCGCGGCGGCGAGCAGTTGGCTCGCGAGGGCCCGGTTGGCGTCGACGACGGAGTCGATGTCCGGCGCGTCGAGGAAGGCCAGACCTGGCGGCAGGGCGGGGGCGGTGACCAGATGCAGGGAGCGTGGGTCGTCGCTCGGCTCGGTGGTGCGGGTCAGGCCGGGCAGCAGGTCGCCCTGCCGGAACCAGGACGCGTCGGCCGGGTTGCAGACCAGCACCGGGGAGCGGGTGGTGGGCCGCAGCACGCCGGCGGCGCTGACCCGGGCCTTGACCAGGCTGTTGACCAGGGTCGACTTGCCCGCGCCGGTGGAGCCGCCGACCACCACGAGCAGCGGGGCGTCCAGTCGGGCGAGGCGGGGCAGCAGGTAGTCGTCGAGCTGGTCGGTGAGGGCGCTGGCGGCGTGCCGGGCGGAGGCGGCGGAGGGCAGGGCGAGCGGATAGCGGGTGGCGCCGATCGCGGCCCGGAGGCCCGACAGCGCGCCGGGGAGGCTGTCGTCCCCGGTGGTGGCGGGCGGCTCCTCCGCGGCGTCCGGCGGGCCGGTGCGGGCTGCGACGGCGGGCGCGCCGGAACGGGTGGCGGAATCGCCGTGCGTCGTCACCGCTAAAGCGTGCCCGACCGATGCAAGGGAAGACAACCGGACGGTAATAACGGCTGGGTTGCGTCGGGTCGGCTCAACTCGACTTGACGATTCGCCAGCGCGTGGCACTATTGAGTCAAGTTCACTCAACTTGTGGTGGGGTCCGCTGCGGGCGGTGCCCGCCAGCAGCCCACGGGCGACGCCCGTCACCTGCACAACCTTACGAAGCGAGGAAGCGAAGATGGCACGTGCGGTCGGTATCGACCTCGGCACGACGAACTCCTGCGTCAGCGTTCTCGAGGGCGGTGAGCCCACCGTCATCGCCAACGCTGAGGGCTCGCGGACGACCCCGTCGATCGTCGCGTTCGCCCGCAACGGCGAGGTGCTCGTCGGTGAGGTCGCCAAGCGCCAGGCGGTGACCAACCCGGACCGGACGATCCGTTCGGTCAAGCGCGAGGTCGGCACGAACTGGTCCGTCGACATCGACGGCAAGAAGTACACCCCGCAGGAGATCTCGGCTCGGACGCTCATGAAGCTCAAGCGGGACGCCGAGGCGTACCTGGGCGAGCAGATCACCGACGCGGTGATCACCGTCCCGGCCTACTTCAACGACAGCCAGCGCCAGGCCACCAAGGAGGCCGGTGAGATCGCCGGCTTCAACGTGCTGCGGATCGTCAACGAGCCGACCGCAGCCGCCCTGGCGTACGGGCTGGACAAGGGCTCCAAGGAGCAGACCGTCCTGGTCTTCGACCTCGGCGGCGGCACCTTCGACGTGTCGCTGCTGGAGCTGGCCGAGGGCGTCATCGAGGTCAAGTCGACGAGCGGTGACAACCACCTCGGTGGCGACGACTGGGACCAGCGGATCATCGACCACCTGGTCAAGACGTTCCGCGGTGAGCACGGCATCGACCTCGGTCAGGACAAGATGGCCCTCCAGCGCCTCCGCGAGGCCGCCGAGAAGGCCAAGATCGAGCTGTCCGCCGCCACCACCACCAACATCAACCTGCCGTACATCACCGCCGGCTCCGCCGGTCCGCTGCACCTCGACGTGACGCTCAGCCGCGCCGAGTTCCAGCGGATGACGCAGGACCTGCTGGACCGCTGCAAGGGCCCGTTCGAGCAGGCCGTGAAGGACGCCGGGATCAAGATCTCCGACGTCGAGCACGTCATCCTCGTCGGTGGTTCGACCCGGATGCCCGCCGTGACCGACCTGGTCAAGCAGCTCACCGGTCGCGACCCCAACAAGGGCGTCAACCCGGACGAGGTCGTCGCCGTCGGCGCCGCCCTGCAGGCCGGTGTGCTCAAGGGTGAGGTCAAGGACGTCCTGCTGCTCGACGTGACCCCGCTGAGCCTGGGCATCGAGACCAAGGGCGGCATCTTCACCAAGCTCATCGAGCGCAACACGACCATCCCGACCAAGCGCTCCGAGGTCTTCACCACGGCGGACGACAACCAGCCGTCGGTGCTGATCCAGGTGTTCCAGGGTGAGCGGGAGATCGCGGCGTACAACAAGAAGCTCGGCACCTTCGAGCTGACCGGCCTCCCGCCGGCGCCGCGCGGCGTGCCGCAGATCGAGGTCGCCTTCGACATCGACGCCAACGGCATCGTCAACGTGCACGCCAAGGACCTGGGCACCGGCAAGGAACAGAAGATGACGATCACCGGCGGCTCGTCGCTGCCGAAGGACGACATCGAGCGGATGCGCCGGGATGCCGAGGAGCACGCGGAGGAGGACAAGCGCCGCCGCGACGACGCCGAGACCCGCAACGTGGCCGAGGCGCTGCAGTGGCAGACCGAGAAGTTCCTCGCCGAGAGCGGCGACAAGCTGCCCAGCGAGAACCGGGAGCAGCTCAACGATGCGCTCGGTGAGCTGCGCGGCGCGCTCGGCGGTCAGGACATCGAGAAGATCAAGTCCGCGCACGAGAAGCTGGCGCAGGTCTCCCAGCAGGCCGGTTCGCTGCTCTACTCCCAGCAGGCCGAGCAGGGCCAGCAGCCGGGCGGCGAGGCCGGTGCGGGTGCGGCCGGTGCGACCGGTCCGCAGGCCGGCGCCGCCGGTGGGGCCGACGACGTGGTCGACGCGGAGATCGTGGACGAGGACGGCAAGAAGTGACAATCGGCCTCCGACACGTATCCACGGCGAAGGGGATGAGGTAGCCGCATGACGCAGAAGCCACGAGCCGCCGACCCGGGCGACACCGGGTCGACGCCGGGTGGCTCCGCGCCCACGGAGCCGGCCACCGGCGACGGGGAGCGGGTCGTCATCCGCAACAACCGCAAGATCACCGACACGTCGGAGCCGGAGGGCACCGCCGCGGACGCGGAGACCGGCGCGCCGGCCGAGGGTCTCGTCGAGGACGCCGAGGTCGTGGTCGACGAGATCGAGGTCGAGGTCAACGCCACCGACGGGCCGGAGCCGTCCGGCCCGCCGGTGGTGGATGCCCCGGCGCAGCCGGTGGACCGCGGCGGCACGGGCACCTCGTTCGGCGCCGAGCTGGAGGCGCTCCGGGCCGAGCTGGACGAGCGGACCAGGGACCTGCAACGGGTGTCGGCGGAGTACGCCAACTACCGCAAGCGGGTCGACCGGGACCGCAGCCTGGTCCAGGAGCAGGCGACCGGCTCGGTGCTGGCCGCGCTGCTGCCGATCCTCGACGACCTGGACCGGGCCCGGGAACACGGTGACCTGGTCGGGCCGTTCGGGACGGTGGCGGAACAGCTCACCACCGCGCTGGGCAAGTTCGGCCTGAACGCCTTCGGCGAGCAGGGCGACCCGTTCGACCCGACCCGGCACGAGGCGGTCGCGCACCAGACCTCGGCCGACGTCAACGAGCCGACCTGCGTACAGGTCATGCGACGCGGCTACCAGCTCGGTGAGCGGCTGCTGCGCCCCGCGCTTGTCGCGGTCGCGGATCCGGAATAGTGCGAGACGGTGACCGGGCCGTCCCGTCCCCCGCGCAGCGGTGGGCGGGACGGCCGGGCCACGACGGTCGGAAGGAGGTGGTGGACCGGTGAGTTCGAAGGACTGGCTCGAGAAGGACTTCTACGCCGTGCTCGGCGTGGACAAGGCCGCCTCCGCGGATGACATCAAGAAGGCGTACCGCAAGCTGGCCCGGGAATCGCACCCGGATCACAATCCGGGCGACCCGAAGGCCGAGGAGCGGTTCAAGGCCGTGTCCGAGGCGTACAACGTGCTGTCGGACGCCGGCCGTCGCCGGGAGTACGACGAAATGCGGTCGCTGTTCGGTTCGGGCGCGTTCCGGCGCAACGCCCGGGCGGGCGGCCAGCCGGGCGGGATGCCGTTCGACGTCTCCGACCTGTTCGGCGGCGGTGCCGCCGGTGGCGGTGACCGCCGCTTCGGCGGGGCCGGCTTCCAGGACCTCTTCAGCTCGATCTTCTCGGGCGGGCAGGCCGGTGGGCAGGCCACTCCGCGTGGTCCGGCGCGCGGCCGGGACGTGGAGACCGAGGTGGCCCTGGACTTCGGCGACGCGGTCCGCGGCGTGACAGTGCCGCTGACGTTGCGCGCCCCCGGCGTCTGCGACACCTGCCACGGCAACGGCGCCAAGCCCGGCACCCAACCGCGTACCTGCCCGGTCTGTCACGGCGCCGGGGTGACCACCCGCAACCAGGGGTCGTTCAGCTTCTCCGAGCCGTGCGGCAACTGCCAGGGCGTCGGGACCGTGGTGGAGGAGAAGTGCCCGGAGTGCCACGGCAGCGGCGGGGTCACCAAGACCCGCACGATGAACGTGCGCTTCCCGGCCGGTGTGGCCGACGGCCAGCGCATCCGGCTGGCCGGGCGCGGCGAGCCGGGTGAGCGTGGTGGCCCGGCCGGCGACCTGTTCGTGCACGTCAAGGTCCGGCCGGACGAGCTGTTCGGGCGTACCGGCGACGACCTGACGTTGACCGTGCCGGTGACCTTCGCGGAGGCCGTGCTCGGCACGGACCTGCGGGTGCCCACGCTCGACGGCGCGATGACGCTGCGGGTTCCGCCGGGCACGCCCAGCGGGCGGGTGCTGCGGGCCCGGGGCAAGGGTGTGGTCCGGCGCGACGGGCAGGCCGGTGACCTGCTGGTCACCCTGGACGTGGTGGTGCCCGCCCGACTGTCGGACGAGGCACGGGCGGCGCTGGAGGCGTTCGCCGAGCAGAGCCCGCCGGCGGCGCGGGAACATCTCGACGCCCGGGTGCGTCGGGTCGGTTAGTCCGGTGGGATGGACGCGGAGGTGAGCGGGATGTCGGGCGAGTTCCTCGGTTCGGGTGACCCTGCCTACGAGGCCAAGGTGCTCATGATCTCGGTGGCGGCACGGATGGCGGGGATGCACCCGCAGACCCTGCGCCAGTACGACCGGCTGGGGCTGGTGCAGCCCGGCCGGGCGGCCGGCGGTGGTCGCCGGTACAGCGTCCGGGACGTGGTGCTGCTTCGCGAGGTGCAGCGGCTCAGCCAGGACGACGGGATCAACCTGGCCGGCGTCAAGCGGATCATCGGGCTGGAGCGGTTGCTGGAGCAGGCGCAGCAGCGCGTCGCACGGCTGGAGGCGGAGCTGGACGCCGCGTACCGCCGGGTGGCCGAGCTGGAGTCCCTGGCCCGCTTCCCGGGCCGGGATCTGGTGCCGACCAACCGCACGTCCACCGCGCTGGTCGTCTGGCGTCCCCGCCGTACAACCGACCGCTGACCCTGTTCCTCGGCCTGGCCCGTGCCGGATTTTCCGGCGCGGGCCAGGCCGTTTCCGCTAACCTGTCGATACGGGTCCTATCGCCTTAATTCGGGCCTATCGGCGCGGTAGGGGGAGCGATGGCGGAGCCGGCGAAGAAAGTGGCCCGGCAGACGGAGGACCGGCTGGAAGACCTGGCCGACACCGTCCGGGAGAAGTTCGACAAGGTGACCGAGGGAAGTTTCCGGGACCGGATCATCGAGGGGCGGTTCGCCGAGCAGTCCGAGGACGACCGCCGCCGAGCCGAGGCCGAGCGGAAGCAGGACTGACTGGTAACCGACGTGCGGGCCGGGACCCACGGGGGGTCCCGGCCCGTTCGCTCCTTGCCGCGCGCCTGCGGTCCCGTCCGGTCTCAGCCGAGGCGGCGGTTCTCGCGGACCAGGCCGCCCTCGCACCAGTCCCGGTAGACGAAGAGATCCGGTCGGGCCAGCAGCACCCGGCCGTTGTGCGCCCAGATCCGCATCAGCTCGTCGCCGTCGCGCTCGGCCTGCTCGACCAGCTTGCGGAAGCGGCGCTTGGGGTGGGCACGGAAGTTCGTCCGGATGCCGTCGGCGGCGTAGATGTAGAGGCAGTGCAGGGCGAAGCGCCGCGCGGGGCAGCTCGGGTCCATCGCCAGCTCGAAGAGCGTCAGGACCAGGCGGTCGCCGGAGACCAGCAGGTCCCAGTCGGGTGGCATGGAGGACAACGGCACCGAATCGGGCTGGAACGCCCAGGCTCGCAACTCCGCCGGCGTCGGATCGACGGGGTTGGCAAAGCCGTGGAACGTCGACTCCTGCACGCTCACCGGCCAACCTTCCGCTCTCGCCCGCGTCTGGCAACGCTGCCTGCGGACCGTGGCTGCTGGGGCGAAACGGTAACCCGCCGCCGGGTGCTGCGGTAGTACCCGCAGGGAGCAATTCGGCATCCGCCGGCCGGCCCGGCCCGAACGGCCGTTCGGGTGTCCTGGCCAGCGCCGCTGCCGCGCCAACAGGGCACGACAGCGGCGGTGCGCGTCAGTCGTGGACCGTCACCGGCTCCCGCCGCTGGGCCTCCGCGCGGTTGCGCAGCCACCGCTTGAACCACGGGAAGTCCGGCAGCCGGGCCAGGATCGGCCCGGTCACGACAGTGATCAGGACGTACGTCGCGGCGAGCGCGGCCAACCGCGGCTCGACGCTGCCGGCCGCAACCGCGAGCCCGGCGATGACGATGGAGAACTCCCCTCGGGGTACGAGGGCCAGACCGGCCCGCCAGCGACCGGGTTCGGCGATGCCGACCCGGCGGGCCGCGAGGTAGCCGGTGAGCGTCTTCGTCGCCATGGTGACCACGGCCAGCGCGAGCGCCGGCAGCAGCACCGGCGGAATGTCCTGCGGGTCGGTGGTCAGGCCGAAGAAGACGAAGAACACCGCAGCGAACAGGTCCCGCAGGGGCGAGAGCAGCTCGGTGGCGTGGTGCGCGACCGGGCCGGAGAGGGCGATGCCGACCAGGAACGCGCCGACCGCCGCCGATACCTGGAGCGACGCGGCGAGGCCGGCGATCAGCAGGGTCAGACCGAGTACGCCGAGGAGCAGCGCCTCCGGGTCCTTCGCCGACAGGGCGGACGAGATCAGGTGGCCGTACCGGATGGCGACCACGAGCACGATCAGCACCGTGGCCACCGCGACGGTGAGCGCGATGCCGCCGCCGAGCAGGCCGGTGCCGGCCAGGACGGCGGTGACAAGCGGCAGGTAGAGCGCCATCGCCAGGTCCTCGATCACCAGCACCGAGAGGATCACCGGGGTCTCCCGGTTACCGAGCCGGCCCAGGTCGGCGAGGACCTTGGCGATGACCCCGGAGGAGGAGACCCAGGTGATGCCGCCGAGCACGAGGGCGGCCACCCAGTCCCAGCCGAGCAGCAGGGCGAAGATGGCACCGGGTAACGCGTTGAGCACCCCGTCGATCAGGCCGGCCGGTGCCGCCGCGCGGAGATTGCCGACGAGTTCGTTCGCCGAGTACTCCAGGCCGAGCATCACCAGCAGCAGGATGACGCCGATCTCGGCGCCGACCGCGAAGAACTCCTCGCTGGCGTCGAGGGGTAGCAGTCCACCGTGCCCGAAGGCGAGCCCGGCGAGCAGGTAGAGCGGAATGGGCGACAGGCCGATGCGCCGGCTCAGCCGACTGAGCAGCCCGAGCAGCAGCAGCAGCGCACCGACTTCGATGAGCAGTGTGGTGAAATCGTGCATCCGCCTCAGCCGTCCGGGTCACTGTCGGCGAGGATGGCGGACACGCCGTCGAGACCCTGACGGGTCCCGACCACGACCACCACGTCACCGGCCGCGAAGCGGAAGGAGGGCTCGGGCGACACGTTCACCGTGCCATCGCGCAGCACCGCCACGATCGAGGCGCTGGTGCGGGTACGCGCCTTGGTGTCGCCGAGCATCCGGTTGACGTACCGCGACCCCGCCGGGATGGCGATCTGCTCGGTGAGCAGACCGGCAGCCTGCTCCCGCAGCCCGGAGAGCTGACCGAGCATCAGCGACGCGCCGAGGATGTCGGCAAGCGCCTCCGCCTCGTCGTCGGTAAGCGGGATGTCCGCCTGGCAGGAGTCGGGATCGTCCGGGTCGTAGAGGACAAGATCACGGCGGCCATTGCGGTGGGAGACCACGCCCAGGCGGCGTCCGGACTCCGTCACCAGATCGTGGCGTACCCCGATCCCCGGTAGGGCGGTCTGCTCGACACGTACTCGCACCCACCCAGGCTACCGCTAGGTGAACAAAAGGCAGATCTTGGAGCGAGCCCGCCCGTGATCGACTCGGCTTCCTGGAAATCGCGGTGTCCCGGTGGCCCGGATACGGCGATTTCCAGGAAGCCGAGTGGATCTAGCGGCCGTTGACGCGCCGGTGCCCGCCCGGCGCGAGCGGGGCGGGCGGGCATCGGGGGCGCGGACCGGTCAGCGGAGGCTGGCGAAGAACTCGCGGATGTCTCCGACCAGGACGTCGGTGGCCTGGTGGGCGGCGTAGTGACCGCCGACGTCGCCGCGTCCCTCGACGTCGGTCTCGTACGCGGTCCAGCGGACGACGTTCGCGTGGTCCCGCTCGGCGAAGCGGCGGATGGACTGGAAGTCGCCGGGGAACATGGCCAGCGCGGTCGGTGCCGTGGTCGGCTCGGACGGCTGCTCACCGGCGTGCGCGTCCTCCCAGTAGAACCGGATCGCCGAGGCGGCCGTGCCGGTGAACCAGTAGAGCGCCACGTTGGCCAGGACGAAGTCGTCGTCCAGGCTCTCGTCGAAGAGCTGGGCGTTCCAGGCCAGCAGCCCGACCGGTGAGTCGGCCAGCCCGTACGCCAGGGTCTGCGGTTGCTGGCTGTGCACCTGGTTGAAGGAGAACTTGTTCTCGTAGAACCACTGGAGGTGCCCGAGCGCCGCCTGGTCCGCCTCGGACAGCCCGGCGAACTCGGCGGGGTCGCCGGACGGGAACGAGAAGAGCTGGGTGACGTGCACGCCGAGGACGTGTTCCGCGTCGATCCGGCCCAGCTCCGGCGCGACCATCGAGCCGGCGTCGTTGCCGACCGCGCCGTAGCTGTCGTACCCCAGGCGGTTCATCAGCTCGGCCCAGGCGCGGGCCGTGCGGAAGCGGTTCCAGCCGGCGCTGCGGGTGGGGCCGGAGAATCCGAAGCCTGGCAGCGACGGGATGACCAGGTGGAAGGCCGGGGCCGCCGGGTCGCTCGGCTCGGTGAGCGGGCCGATCACGTCCAGGTATTCGAGCACCGAGCCCGGCCAGCCGTGGGTGAGCACGAGGGCGGTGGCGTCCGGCCGGGACGACCTGACGTGCAGGAAGTGGATCTGCTCGCCGTCGATCTCCGTGACGAACTGCGGGTGGGCGTTCAGCCGGGCCTCGACGGCCCGCCAGTCGAACCCGTCCCGCCACCGGTCGGCGAGCGTGCGCACCCGGTCGGCGCTCATGCCGTACGCGCCGCCGGCGCCGGGCTGCTCGGCGGGCCAGCTCGTGCGACCGAGGCGGGCGGCCAGGTCGTCGAGGGCGGTCTGCGGGATCTCGACGCGGAACGGACGGATCGCGGTGCCGGTCATCTCGAACTCCTTCGGAACGGAATGTTTCGTTCTGCAATCACAGTAGCAGAGCGGAACGATCCGTTCCACTGTTAGGCTGACGACATGTCAACCTCCCCCAAGCCCCTGGCCGGCCGCCGCGCCCAGGCCGCCCGCAACGACGAGGTGATCCTCGAAGCCGCCCGCGCGGTCTTCCTCGACGATCCGAAGGCGCCGATCGCCGCCGTCGCCGACCGCGCCGGCGTCGGCATCAGCGCGCTCTATCGGCGGTACGCGGGCAAGGAAGCTCTGCTGCGCCAGCTCTGCCACGACGGGTTGCGCCGCTACCTCGCCGTGGCCGAGGAGGCGCTCGCCGAGCCGGACAACTGGGCGGCGTTCGCCGGGTTCCTGGCCGGGGTGGTCGACGCCGACGTGCACTCGCTCACCGTCCACCTGGCCGGCACCTTCACCCCGACCGAGGAGATGGGCCGGGACGCGCTGCGCGCCGGCGAGCTGGCCACCGCGCTCGTCGACCGGGCGCACGCCAGTGGGCGGTTGCGCGCGGACGTGGTCGTCCAGGACCTGGGGCTGGTCCTGGAGGCGTGCGCGGCGGTGCGGGTGCCCGATTCCGAGCGGACCCGTCAGCTGCGCCGCCGGCAGCTCGCGGTGCTGCTCGGGGGCCTGTCGACCGCGCCGGACTCCGACCCGCTGCCCGGCCCGCCCCCGGCGGCCGGAGAGTTCGACTGGCGGTGGCGCCTGCGGGAGTGATGGGTGTCACAGCGGTAGGGTTGAGTGGAATACGCTCAACTCTGGTTGTGTCCAACCCAGTGGACAACGCCGATCCGGGGGAGCCCATGAACACCGAAAGACTCACCACCAAGAGCCGCGAGACCATCACCGGCGCCGTCGCGCTTGCCAACCAGCGTGGCCACGCCACAGTCGAGCCCTGGCACCTGCTGCTGTCCCTGCTGGACACCGACGGCTCGACCGCCGCCGGCCTGCTGCGCGCCGTCGGGGCCGACCCCGCCGAGCTGCGCCGGGCCGCCCTGCGAGCGGTCGACGCCCTGCCGGCCGCGCGGGGCTCCAGCATCGCCGAGCCCACCCTGGCCCGGGAGTTCGTCAACGCCATCGGCGCCGCCGAGCAGATCGCCCGGCCGCTGGGCGACGAGTACACCTCCACCGAGCACCTGCTCACCGGCCTGGCCCGCGTGGGCGGCGCGGTGTCCGCCGCGCTGAAGTCGGCAGGCGCCACCGAGGAGGCCCTGGTCGCCGCCTTCCCGACCGTGCGCGGTGGGGACCGGCGGGTCACCACAGCCGATCCCGAGCAGACCTACCAGGCCCTCACGAAGTACGGCGTGGACCTGACCGCCAGCGCCCGCGACGGCAAGATCGACCCGGTGATCGGCCGGGACTCGGAGATCCGCCGGGTCATCCAGGTGCTCTCCCGACGTACGAAGAACAACCCCGTCCTGATCGGTGAGCCAGGTGTCGGCAAGACCGCCATCGTCGAGGGGCTCGCCCAGCGGATCGTGGCAGGCGACGTCCCCGAGTCGCTGCGCGACAAGAAGCTGGTCTCGCTGGACCTCGGCGCGATGGTGGCCGGTGCCCAGTACCGGGGTCAGTTCGAGGAGCGGCTGAAGTCCGTCCTGGAGGAGATCAAGAACTCCAACGGGCAGGTCATCACCTTCCTCGACGAGTTGCACACAGTCGTCGGCGCCGGCAAGGGCGAGGGCTCGATGGACGCCGGCAACATGCTCAAGCCGATGCTGGCCCGCGGTGAGCTGCGCATGGTCGGCGCGACGACCCTCGACGAGTACCGCGAGCACATCGAGAAGGACCCGGCGCTGGAGCGGCGCTTCCAGCCGGTGCTTGTCGGCGAGCCGACGATCGAGGACACCATCGGCATCCTGCGCGGGCTCAAGGAGCGCTACGAGGTGCACCACGGCGTACGGATCACCGACGCCGCGCTTGTCGCTGCCGCGACGCTCTCCGACCGGTACATCACCGACCGGTTCCTGCCGGACAAGGCGATCGACCTGGTCGACGAGTCCGCGTCCCGGCTGCGGATGGAGATCGACTCCCGGCCGGTCGAGGTGGACGAGATCGAGCGTGCGGTCCGCCGGCTGGAGATCGAGGAGATGGCGCTGGCCAAGGAGCCGGACGCCGCGTCCGCCGAACGGCTGGCGCGGCTGCGCCAGGAGCTGGCCGACAAGCGCGAGCAGCTCACGGTGCTCTCCGAGCGCTGGCAGACCGAGAAGAGCCACATCACCAAGCTCTCCACCGCGAAGGAGGAGTTGGAGCGTCTGGGCGGCGAGGCCGAGCGGGCCGAGCGGGACGGGGAGTTGGAGCGTGCCGCCGAGCTGCGCTACGGCCGCATCCCGGCGCTCAAGGTCGAGCTGAAGCAGGCCGAGGAGGAGCTGGCCCAGCTCCAGGCCGACGGCGCGATGCTCAAGGAGGAGGTCGGCGCGGACGACATCGCCGCGGTGGTCGCCTCGTGGACCGGCATCCCGGCCGGCCGCCTGCTCGAAGGTGAGACGGCCAAGCTGCTGCGGATGGAGGAGTCGCTGGGCGGCCGGGTGGTCGGCCAGGCCGAGGCCGTGGGCGCGGTCTCCGACGCCGTACGCCGGGCACGGGCCGGTGTCGCCGACCCGGACCGCCCGACGGGCAGCTTCCTCTTCCTCGGCCCGACAGGTGTCGGCAAGACGGAGCTGGCCAAGGCGCTCGCCGAGTTCCTCTTCGACGACGAGCGGGCGATGGTCCGCATCGACATGAGCGAGTACGGCGAGAAGCACTCGGTGGCCCGCCTGGTCGGCGCCCCGCCCGGCTACGTCGGCTACGAGGAGGGCGGGCAGCTCACCGAGGCGGTGCGCCGCCGGCCGTACTCGGTGATCCTGCTGGACGAGGTGGAGAAGGCCCACCCGGACGTCTTCGACGTGCTGCTCCAGGTGCTCGACGACGGACGGCTCACCGACGGTCAGGGCCGCACGGTGGACTTCCGCAACGCGATC
The DNA here is from genome assembly GCF_000297395.2 of Micromonospora lupini str. Lupac 08. GTDB lineage: Bacteria > Actinomycetota > Actinomycetes > Mycobacteriales > Micromonosporaceae > Micromonospora > Micromonospora lupini. The sequence continues at coordinate 138,921 of NZ_HF570108.1, forward strand.
CTGATCCTCACCTCCAACCTCGGGTCGTCGGTGATCAGCGACCTGACGCTCGCCGAGGAGCAGCGCCGGGAGGGCGTCCTCGCGGTGGTCCGGTCGCACTTCAAGCCGGAGTTCCTCAACCGGCTGGACGACATCGTGGTCTTCGCCTCGCTGCGCGGGGACGACCTGCGCTCCATCGTCGACATCCAGCTCGACCGGATGAGGCGGCGGCTCGCCGACCGGCGGCTCGGCCTGGAGACCACCGACGCCGCACGGGACTGGCTCGCCGAGCACGGCTACGACCCGATCTACGGCGCCCGCCCACTACGCCGCCTGGTCCAGACCGCGATCGGCGATCAGCTCGCGAAGGCCCTGCTGAGCGGCACCATCCGAGACGGCAACACGGTAAAGGTGGACCAGACGCCCGGATCAAACTCCCTGACGGTGACCCCGGCCTGACCAGCGGTGATCAAGAGGTTTGCGTCATCGGGACGTCTTCTCCTGACGCAAACCTCTTGATCAGGAGGGTGAGAGGTCGGCGGGGAGGGAAAGGGTTGGGGCATGTTCGGGATGCGCAAGGCTTGGGAGCGGGACCTCGGTGCCGCCGTTGACGAGTTGGTCGCCGCCGACACGCTTGCTTTCGGCGGGGTGGGGATCGCAGGTGCGACCCTGCCGGTGACCGAGGCGTACCACCGCGTCGAGGCCGCGCTCGACGACCACCCCGAGGAGGTACGCCGGCAGCTCGACCGGCTGCTCGCCGAGGGCTCGCCCGCCGGCCGGGCGTACGCGGCGACGCTGCTGGAGCGCGTCGACCCGGCGGCGGCCCGGGCGGCGTGGACGTCGCTGCGGGACGACCGCACCGAGTTCACCACCTTCGTCGGCTGCGTCATGGGGCGCTCCACCCTCGGCGACTACGCCACCCAACGACTCGCGGCGGCATGACCCGGCCGCGACACCACCCGCCGGCCGCACCGGCGTGACAGAGCGCGCCGCATCCGGGCATCCACAATGAGCACACCGGGCAACACGCCGGCTGCCGTCGGTAGCTGAGCTTTCGGTCACGACACGACTCAATTCGGTGCGCGAGGTTGTTACCGTCTGCGCCGACGTACCTGGGGAGGTGGTCGGGTGGACGGGGCGCTGGCGTACCTGGTGGCGGCGGTGGTCGTACTCATCGTGGTCGTGCTCGTGATCGTCGTGCGGACCCGGCGGCGGGCCGCGGTCCGGCCCACCGGCGTGCCGCCGGCCGCCGGGCCCGCCCACGACGGCGCCCACCGACTGGCGCCGGGTGATCGCGTGCGGATCGGCAAGCGGGAGTACGTCGTGAGCGGCACCATCCGCCTGGTCGAGGGGGACTGGAGCTGGGTGCAGCATCTCCTCGACGACGCCTCCGGCACGCCACACCGGCTCTCCGTCGAGGGCGACGGCGGCCCCGAGTTGGAGTTGGTGCTCTGGACCGCCGAGCCCGGCGCGACAGTCACCCCCGGCGCCCCGACCATCGACCTCGGCGGGCTGCGGTACACCTGGGCCGAGACCGGGCAGGCGCGCTACACCGCCACCGGCGAGACCGGCCTGCCGCAGGCCGGGACGATGCGCTACCACGACTACCAGTCGGGTGGGAACGCCCGGCTCTCCTTCGAGGCGTACGGCGAAGAGGGTTGGCGGGTCGCCCGCGGTGACCTGCTCGACCCCGCCGACCTGGCGATCCGACCCACCGACGACGGCCGCTGAAGGACCTGACGCGCGCGCCGGGTTCGGCACGGCATGCCGGACTGGCCGGTTGCCGATACGGTGTGGGCCCGATCTAGGGAAGGAGAATCGTGGTCGATTCCCAGAGCACGCCGGCCCGCCAGCGGCCATCCACCGTGACGATTTCCAGCTATCTGCTCTACCTGTTCCTGGCGTGCCAGGTGATCAGTCTCATCGTCACCCTCTCCACCATCGGCAAGACCCGCGACGTGCTCCGCGACGTCTACTCGGGTAGCACCGCCGAGGGTGCGGACCAGGTGGCGAACTTCGTGTTCGCGTTCGCCCTCGGCGCCGGCATCCTCGTGCTGCTGCTCGCGGTCGTGCTGGCCGTGCTGGCCATGTTCAACAACCGGGGCAGCAACGGTTCGCGCATCACCACCTGGATCGTCGGCGGCATCATGGTCTGCTGCACGGGTGGCACCCTGCTCAACGGCGCGGGCGGCGGCAACTTCACCACCGGTGGGAACAGCGGCGGTGACATGCCGAGCCCCGACGAGGTCCAGCGTCGCCTCGAGGAGGCGCTGCCGTCCTGGATCGCCCCGGTCAGCATCGCGCTCGGCGTGATCGGCCTGCTCGCGTTGCTGGCGGCGCTCATCCTGCTGGCACTGCCCAAGTCGAACGAGTTCTTCCGCAAGCCCGCCGCGGCCTGGGAGCCCCCGACCCCCGGCGCCAGCTACCCGGGCTACCCGCAGGGTTCCGGCCAGCCTGGTTACCCGTCGGCGCCCGGCCAGCCGGGCTACCCGTCGAGTGGTGAGCCGGGCTATCCGTCCGGTGGTGAGCCGGGCTATCCGTCGACGCCGGGGCAGGCACCCGGGTCGGAGCAGCCGGGCACTCCGCCGCCCGCTCCGCCGTCGGGCCCGTCCGGCGCCGACCGGCCGGACGACACGCCGCCGGCCGACCGCCCCGGGCCGACCCCGCCGTCGACCAGTTGACCGCTGGATAAGCACGACGCCGACGATCCCTCCGAGTAGGTTGCAACCCGACGCCTACCGGAGGGATCCGTCGTGTCGTACCCCGAATCGGCACCGCCCCGCCGGCCCGCCGTGGTCCTGCTTGCCTCGGCCGTGCTGCTGGTGATGGCGGTGGGCGCACTCGCGTACACAGTCGTCGACCTGGCGGTGCTGGGCCGGACCGTGGACGCGTTCCGGGCTGCCGCTCGGGACACCTCGGCGAGCCCGCAGCAGATCGACGGCGTGGTGACCCTGCTGCGCGCGTCGGCGGTGCTGACCGCGGTGGTGGCCGCCCTCTCCGCGCTCGTGCTCGCCGGCCTCGCCCTCGGGCTGCTGACGGGTCGGCGTGGCGTGCGGGTGGCCACCTGGGTGGTCTGCGGGATCGGCCTGCTCGCGGGTTGCTGCAGCGTGGCGGTGCTCGTCGGCGAGCGGGCCGCGCCGCTGCGGCTGGGCGCCGACGAGCGGGCCACCGCCGAGCTGCTCGGCCTCATCTCGGACGCGTACCCGTCCTGGTGGATCCCGCTCAACGCCGGGCTTTCGGTCGGACAGGCCCTCGGTTACCTTGTGGTAGCAACGCTGCTGACCCTGCCGGCGGCCAACGCCTGGTTCGGTCGACACCGCCCCACCGCACCGTCCGCCCCACAGGCGTTTCCGCCCGCACCGGCGTTTCCGCCCGCACCGGCGTTTCCGCCCGCACCGCACCAGCCCCCGCCCTCCGCGCCCCCGTACCCGCCCAGGTGAGGACCCGCCCGTGACGCTCGACCCCACGACCGCCGAGCGACGGGCCCTGGTCACCGGCGCGACCGCCGGCATCGGAGCGGCGTTCGCCCGACGCCTGGCGGCCGACGGCTGGCACCTGGTGCTTGTTGCCCGGGACGCTGCTCGACTGAGCGAGATGGCCACGGAGTTGGGTTCCCGGCACGGTCGCGCCGTGGAGATCCTGTCGGCGGACCTGTCCACCGACGACGGCTGCGCCACAGTCGAGCAGCGGCTGGCGTCCGACAGCCCCGTCCACCTGCTCGTCAACAACGCCGGCATCAGCCTGAACAAGCCGTTCCTGCGCTCCACAGCGGAGGACGAGGCGCGGCTGCTCCGGCTCAACGTGCACGCCGTCATGCGACTGACCCTGGCTGCGCTGCGACCGATGACCGAACGGCGCGACGGGGCAGTGATAAATGTCTCTTCGGTTGCGGGGTTTGGCGCGGTGATGCCCGGATCGACCTACTCGGCCAGCAAGGCGTGGGTCACCAATTTCAGCGACTCCGTCGGCCAGTCGGCACGTCCATTCGGTGTCCGGGTGATGGCTCTCTGCCCCGGCTACACCCGTACCGAATTCCACGAACGGGCCGGCATCAACATGTCGAAGACGCCGGAGTGGCTGTGGCTGCGGGCCGAGGATGTCGTCGACGACGCCCTTCGTGACCTGCGAAAAGGCAAGTTGGTAAGCATCCCGGCGTGGAAGTACAAGGTGGCCGTCGCCGGTCTGCGACACGCGCCGATCCGACTGCTCCAGGCGGTCGCCCGCGACACCCGCAGCCGGATCGGTCGCGACGAACGCTGAGCCGTCGGCGCCCGGTGGCGCCGGGAACTCCGTCGTCCGGCGTTGGCGCACCGCCGCCCGGTCGGTCGCTGAGCGTAGTCGAACATCGCCAACCATCGGTGCCTCGCCGGGCCGATCGGGGAGGGCCGTGCAGACGCCGTTCAGACTTGAGCAGTAACCTCTATCGCCATGGGGGACCACGACGACCTGCGTAAATTCATTACCGACCTGGCTGTGGTCCACGGACGGGTCGTGCTCTCCTCGGGGCGCGAGGCAGACTGGTACGTCGATCTGCGACGTGTCACGCTCCATCACCAGGCCGCTCCGTTGGTCGGTCGGGCGCTGCTCGATCTCACCGCCGACTGGGAGTACGAGGCCGTCGGTGGGCTCACCCTGGGCGCGGACCCTGTCGCGCTCTCGATGCTGCACGCCGCCGCTCCGACCGGCCGGGCCCTGGACGCCTTTGTGGTGCGAAAGGCGGGTAAGGCGCACGGTCTGCAGCGACGGATCGAGGGACCGGAGGTGGCCGGCCGCCGTGTGTTGGCGGTGGAAGATACGTCCACAACGGGCGGAAGTGTGTTGACCGCTGTCGAGGCGCTTCGTGAGGCCGGAGCCGAAGTCGTGGGCGTGGCGGTTATTGTTGATCGAGGCGCCGGCGACGCGGTGCGAGCCGCCGGATTGCCGTACAGGGCGGCCTATACGTTGGCTGACCTCGGCCTTGTGGCGTAAAAGTTTGCCGATTCGGATCTGCTGATATGCAGGCGGATCGATGCTGCTGGTGGAAGGATGGAATACGTGGGAACTGCGTTGGCCGAAATGACAATGCCTCAGATCTCGCCGCTTGCCGGTGAGCCGATCGAACGTGCCGATGCCGAGCGTCTCGCGGGGGTCCTCAAGGCCCTCGCGGATCCCGCCCGGTTGCGGCTGCTCAGCCTGATCCAGTCGGCCCCCGAGGGCGAGGCGTGCGTCTGTGACCTGACCGCACCGCTCGGCCTCTCTCAGCCGACGGTCAGTCACCACCTGCGTATCCTCACCGAGGCCGGCTTGCTGGAGCGGGAGAAGCGCGGTGTCTGGGCGTACTACCGGCTGGTCCCGAGTGCGATCGCGACGATCGCCGACCTGCTGACCCCGCCGCGTAAGCGGGCCACCAAGAAGGCCCGCTGACGTAGGCGCTGCGCACCGTCCCATGCCGGGGCGGTGTCCGGTGGCGAACCAGGGGTGGCGCCACCGGTGGGTGATACCTGCTCGTCCTCGGCCGCACCGCCGCAGGGCGGGCCTGACATGCCGACGGCCGACCCCCTCACCAGGGGGCCGGCCGTCGTCGTATCTCGGATCAGCGCTCTTGGCCGTGCCCCGGGTGCCGACGGTCGTGCGGGTGCTCGTCGTGGTCGAACTTCTCGCGTACCGCCTCGACCGCGCCAGCGGCGCTGGCCGCCGCGACCACCGCGACCGCCTCGCCGCGCTTGCGCGCCCGCCGGTCCCGCAGGAACTCGATGAAGATCGGCAGCACCGAGATCAGGATGATCAGGGCGACCACCGGCAGGATGTAGTGGTCGATCTTGTCGCCGATGGCCTTGTAGATCCGGTCGGCCAGCAGGTAGCCGATCAGCAGGATGCCGTCCACCCAGAGCACCGCGCCGACGATGTTCCACATCAGGAACTGTCGCGCCGGCATGCCCAGCGCCCCGGCGACCGGGTTGAGGAACGTCCGCACGATCGGGATGAAGCGCGCCAGCACCACGGCCTTCGCCGGGCCGAACTTCTGGAAGTAGTACTCGGCCTTCTCGACGTACTCCTTCTTGAAGAGCCGCGAGTTGGGCCGCTCGAACATCCGCCGGCCGTACCGCGCGCCGAGCCAGTGACCCAGCTGGGCGCCGAGGATCGCGCAGATCGGCCCGCCGATCAGCAGGCCGGCCAGGGAGAGCCGGGTGCCGTCACCGAAGATGGCGTCCGCCACCGGCGAGGCGGCCACACCGGCGAGGAACAGCAGCGAGTCACCGGGGAAGAAGAAGCCCACCAGCAGGCCGGTCTCGGCGAAGAGGATCACCCAGACGCCCACCAGCCCGAAGGTCTGCAACAGGTCCTTGGGGTCGAGCGGGTTCAGGGCGACGCTCTCCGTGAGAGCGCGGGTCTTCTCAGCTGTGTCCACGGCCACAAAGGGTACCGAAGCCCGGTGCCCGCACCGCGCCGGACCGGGCCCCACCACCCGCTGGTTGTAAACGACGGTGCCCCGCCGACCATCGTGGTCGGCGGGGCACCCGTGGTGCGGGTTGGATTCTTCTGTCAGGCGACGAAGCGGGTCCGGCGGCGCTTGGCCACCAGGTAGCCGCCGACGCCCGCCGCGAGCAGCAGGGCGCCGATGCCGGCGATCAGGCCGGTCGACTGACCGGTGATCGGCAGCGCGCCACCGTCACCGCCGCCCTGGCCACCAGCGGCGTTCACAAGGATCTTGGCGACGTCGTTGGCCGGCTTCAGGTCCTCGGTGAAGCCCTCGCACTCGCACTTGGCGTTGATGGTGACGGTGCCCTGGGCGTTCGGGATCACCTTGTCGATCTTCAGGCCGATCTCGACCGTCTGCTCCTCACCGACGCCGATGAAGATGTCCGGGTAGCACCGGTAGTTCTTCGCGCCCGGCTTGCCGAGGTTCTCCCAGTCCTGCTGGTCGCCGTTGAGCGGCGCGCAGACCTCGGGAACCTCGACGGCGGTGGTACCGGCCGGAACCGCGATGTCGATCTTCGTGACCGGCGAGCCCCCGCGGCCGAAGTCCAGGGCGGCCGGCCCGTCGTTGCGAACGCCGACGGTGGCGGTGACCACGTCGCCTGCCTTGCCGGTCAGCTTGTCGCCGATCGCGACCAGGTCCGCGCCGTTCTTGCCGGTGACCTTGACGGTCATGCCGGACCAGTTGTTCATCGGGTCGGTGTCGGCCTGGAAACTGCGCGCCGAAGCCTTGGACGGAACGGTCGGAAGGGTCAGCACCGAACCCTTACCCGGCTGCCCAATCGAGTAGCCCCCCGCCTGCAGGTAGGTGCTGAAGTCCTCGAACTCCGCAGGGGTCATCCAGTTGTAGTAGCCGTAGTCGCTGCCCGGCGCGTAGGTGTCCTTGCCGAGCACGTAGGGCACTGCCGCCGAGCGGGTCTCGCCGGCGGCGGTCACCTCGGAGAAGGCGCAGGTCAGCAGGCGGCCGTCCTCGTACGTGCAGTTGCTGTACTGCTTGTCCGGGCGGATCGCGTAGTCCAAGTCGAAGATCGCGACCGCGCCCTTCGCCGTGGTCTCGCCGGCGTTGCTCAGCGTGAGCGGAGCGCTGAACTTGCCGCCGGGGGCGGCCGACACCATGGCCTCCACGCCCGGGGCGGCCAGGTCGACGCCCTCGCCGATCCGGATCTTGGCGGAGTGGCTGGCCGACGTGAGCCCCTCAGCGCTGACCGTGACCTTGAGGACGCCGGTGTCGCCGTCCGCAGCCTTCGCGGTCGGCGTCATCGCCACCTCGAAGAGGCCGCCGTAGGCCCACTCGTCCAGGTCGATCTCGAACGGGTCCGTGCAGACCAGGACGCCGGCCTTCGGCGACTCGCACTCGGAGCCACCCGTGTCGCGGGTGACCTGCACGATGCCGTCGAGGTCGGTGTAGTCGTACGTGACCGTGAGGCCCTCGACGACCACCGGCTCGGAGGCGAACATAAGGGGAGAGTCGATCTTGCCCTCGGAACCGGCGGCAAGCGTGGTGTCGTTGAAGTACACGCCCAGTTCGAGGGGGGCTTCCTTGGCGGCGGCGACGGCCGGGCTGGCGGAGGCGGCGACGAACGCGCCTGCTACGCCCAGTCCGGCGAGCCAACGCCGGGTGGAGTGGGTGAGCATGAGGGGGATTCCTCCAGTTGGGGGATTCAGGTGTAGCCAGCGGATCTTAAGGAATCGCTAAGGTTCACCGCCGCCCTGATCACCGCCCGGTCGTCAAGACGAACCGAAAGGTTGATCTCCGTCACCGCAACGTTCAGCCTGCCCGCTCCCGTCATCTGAGGCAGGACCCCGGGAGGTGCAGTGACGTACGAGGAATTCGCGGACACGCGACTTGCCCCGCTGCTGCGGTACGCGGTGATGCTCACCGGCGATCCGCACCAAGCGCAGGATCTGGTGCAGGAGACGATGGTCCGCGTACAGCTCAACTGGCGGCGGGTCGCCCACGCGGACTCACCCGAGCGGTACGTGCGCCGGATGCTCACCAACCAGTACGTCGACTGGAAGCGCGGCTCGTGGATGCGCCGGGTGCTGCTGCGCGGTGATCCCGACGAGTCCCTGCCGGCGTCCGTGGACCACGCCCAGTCTGCCGTGGACCGGGACCAGATCTGGACCTGGCTGTCCCGGCTGCCGCGCCGGCAGCGCGCCACCCTCGTGCTGCGCTACTACGAGGATCTGCCCGACGCCGAGATCGCCGACATCCTCGGTTGCGCTGTCGGGACCGTACGTTCGTCCATCTCCCGGGCACTGGCCACGCTTCGGGCCGAGTATGTGGAGGTTCGCTCATGATCGAAGATGACCTGCGGGCGGCCTTCGTCCGGCACGAGCCGCTGGCCCCGCCGACCGGCCCGCTGCGCGCCGCCATCGACCGGCTGACGATCAGACGGCGTCGGCGTCGGCGACGCTGGCAGGCCGGTGGCACCGCGCTGGCCCTGCTCGCGGTGCTGGTGCTCGGGGTGCCCCTGCTGACTCCCGAGCCCGCGGGGCCGCCGCCGACCGCCGAGCTGCTCAGTGAGTCGGGCCGGCCGGCGCCGACCGGCGCGCTGAACGTTCTGCTGCTGGGCATCGACGGCGCCGGACCGGAGGGCGCACGCGCGGACGCGGTGCTGTTGGTGCACATCCCGGCCGACCGCAGTCGCCCCTACCTGGTCTCGCTGCCGCGTGACCTCGGGGTGCCGATCCCGGGGCAGGGAACCGACAAGCTGAACGCCGCGTTCCCGTTCGGCGCCGGGTTCACCCGCCCGGAGATGACCAAGGGGTACGAGCTGACTCGCCGTACGGTGACCGAGCTGACCGGGGTCCGGGTGGACGCCGGCATGGTGCTGACGTACCGCGCGGTGCGCTCGCTTACCGACGCCGTTGGCGGCGTCCCGGCCTGCCTGCCGGAAGCGGTGCGCTCGGTCCACACGAAGCGGTTGTTCCCGGCCGGCTGCCATCGCCTCGACGGCGCCGCGTCGGTCGACCTGCTCCGCCAGCGCTACGGTCTGCCCGCGGGCACCCAGGACCGGGATCGCAACGCCCGGGTCTTCGCCGCCGGCCTGGTGCGCCAGGCCGCCGACCAGGGCGTGCTCACCGATCCGGTACGCCTCGCCAAGCTGCTGACCATCGTCGGCCCGGACCTGGTGGTGTCACCCGACCGGGGCGCCGTGCTGGACCTGCTACGGCTCGTCCCCACGCTGCGGTCGGTCGATCCGGTCGGGCTCAGTCTGCCGGTCGCCGGGCTGTTGGAGAAGGACCGCTACCTGCGTACCGACCCGAAGCTCGCGCCGGAGTTCCTGACCGCGCTGCGGGAGGACCGGCTGGGCGACTGGACGGCCCGCTATCCGAAGCTGGTCGACAGCGCCCGGTGACTCCGCGTACCGCGACGACACCCCGCCGCCCAGGAAGAGGGCGACGGGGTGTCGGTCAGGCGGGGTGGTTCAGGCGACGAAGCGGGCGCCGCGACGGCGCCGGGCGAGGAGGTAACCGCACGCGCCGGCCACGAGCAGCAGACTGCCGATGCCGGCGAGCAGGCTGGTCGGGGAACCGGTGATGGGCAGCGAGCCACCGCCGCCTCCACCGTCGCCGCTACCGCCGCCCTGGCCCGGGTTGACCACGATCGTGGCCCGGTCGTTGGCCGGCTTGATGTCGTCGGCGAAGCTCCCGCCGGAGGGGCATTCGCACGGCGCGTTGACCCGCACCGCGCCCTTGGCGTTGGGGATGACCTTGTCGATACGCAGCCGGAACTCCACGGTGTACGTCTGACCGGCCACGAGGAGCATCTCCGAGGCGCACAGGTACGTCCGGGTGCCCTGCCGCAACCAGCAATTGTCAGGAACCTCGACTGCGGTGGTGCCGGGCGGCAGCTCGACGTCCGTGTGGGTGGCGGCCTCGAAGTCCGCGTTCGTCCGGTCGAGCGTCGCCGGGCCGTTGTTCCGGAAGCCGACGGTCGCCGTGACGACGGTGCCGGCCCTGCCCTTGAGCGTGGCGCCGATCGCCGCGAGGTCGGTGCCGTTCCTGCCGGCGATCTTGATGGTCCAACCGGTGTAGTCGTTGCCCGGGCCGACGTCGGTCTGGTCGGCCTGCCGCATCCTGCTGGGTGCCGCGGTCAGGGTCAGCTTCGGGCCGCTGCCACGCGTGCTCGCTCGGGCACCGACGGCTTCGCGCACCCGGGTCAGGTCCTCGTAGTCGGCAATGGTCATGAACTGGGCATAGCCGGACTGGTTGCTCGGGGCGTAGGTGTCCTTGGCGAGTTCGAGGTTCAGCGTGGTGGCGAGCGCCTCGCCCACCGGGATCTCTTCGTCGAACTGGCAGGAGACCAGGTGGTCGTCGGCATAGAGACAGTTGCTGAACCGATCCTTGGTCCGGATCGAGTACCCGAGGTCGAAGACCGCGACGAATCCCGTGACGGTCTTGTCGCCGGCGTTGGCCACGGCCAGCGGCACCGTCACCTTCCCGCCCGGCTTCGAGGAGAAGGTGGTGTACGGCCCGCCGGCCAGGTCGACTCCCTCGCCGATGCGGACGCGCGAGGTGTAGCTGCCCCGCCGCCCGCCGGCCGCCTGGAAGCTGACCACGATGTCGCCGGAGTCGCCGGGCTGCGCGGCCTGGGTGGCGGTCATGTCCACCCGCTTGGTCAGGCCGAGGTAGGTCCCGCCGCCGAGCGGCGGCACCTCGCTGAAGGGAACGTCGAAGGGCTCCGCGCAGACGAGAACCCCCGACTCCGGGGCAGTGCACTCCTGGCCGTCTTTAGCGGCCACGGTGATCTTGCCGGCAAGGGAGCGGTAGTCGTACCGCACCGAGACGTCGCTGAGGGTCGTCGGCTCGTCGGCGTACAGGAACAGGTGGTTGGTCTTCGTCGAGCCGACGGCCAGGGTGGAGTTCTGGAAGTATGGCTCGATCGTGGCGGCGGCGACCGCGGGAGTGGCGGTGGCGGCGACCAACGCGCCCGCGGCGCCCAGCCCGGTCAGCCAGCGGATCGAATGCTTGAGCATGGTGGTGGTCCTCCCGTGGGGACAGAGGTGGCGCCCGTCCAACCTAGGGAAGCCCCGGCTCCTCCGGTGGCCCTGGTTATCGATATTCGTCTAAAGAACCGAAAGGGTGGACTGCTCTGCCGCAACGGTCAGGCGTCCGCGCGGCGGGGTCAGCGGTAGTCGTCCTCGTCGGCGGTGACCACCCGGGCCTGCTCCATCGCGTCCCAGTCGTCGACCTCCAGGCCGCGCTGCGGCTCGGTGTCGGCGTCGACGGGGTCGAGCGCGGCGGCCTGCTCGACCGCGTCGGCCGGCTCCGCCTCGGGGTCGCGTTCGTCCGCGGCGAGGTGGTCGCCGGGGGTGAAGTCCTCGTCGGGCTGACCCATGGTCCCTCCCGGGTTCTCGGGGCACGATTCTCACCACCGTACGGGCTGCGTCGGCGTCCCGCGCGGAAGCCGAGTCGGCCGAATCAGCCCGTGACGGCGCGAGCCGATGCCAGGATGGTGCCGTGGGCTTCCTCATCCGACTGGCGATCACCGCTGTCGCGTTGTGGGTGACCACGCTGATCGTGCCCGGCGTCGACGTGCACGGCCGCTCCGGTGGCAACACCGTGCTCACGCTGATCGTGGTGGCGCTCATCTTCGGCGTGATCAACGCGGTGCTCAAGCCGATCATCCGGGTGGTCGGCTGTGTGTTCTACCTGCTGACCCTGGGCCTGTTCGCGCTTGTGGTCAACGCGCTGCTCTTCCTGCTCACCGACCGGATCGCCCGAGGGCTCGACCTGCCGTTCCAGGTGGACGGCTTCTGGGCGGCGTTCTGGGGAGCGATCGTGATGACAGTGGTCACCTGGCTGATAAGCGTCATCGTGCCGGACCGTCTGGACAGCCGGTGAGCGGCTGACACCCCCCTCGGTTGGTCCTGCGCACCACACCTGCGGGATACTGCCGGGCGGAGGACAGCGCGGTCCGGCGCACAAGTGAACAACAGCGGCCAGCACGGCCGAGAGTGGTAAGTAAGGAGCGCATCACATGCCCATCGCTTCCCCCGAGGCCTACGCGGAGATGCTGGACCGCGCCAAGGCTGGCCGGTACGCGTACCCCGCGATCAACGTGACCTCCTCCCAGACGCTGAACGCGGCGCTCAAGGGCTTCGCCGACGCGGAGAGCGACGGCATCATCCAGGTCTCCACCGGTGGTGCCGAGTACCTGTCCGGTCCCTCTATCAAGGACATGGTCACCGGCGCGGTGGCGTTCGCCGCGTACGCGCACGAGGTAGCCAAGAAGTACTCGGTGAACGTCGCCCTGCACACCGACCACTGCCCGAAGGACAAGCTGGACGGGTTCGTGCGTCCGCTGATGGGCATCTCGCAGGAGCGGGTGAAGCGCGGCGAGCAGCCGCTGTACCAGTCGCACATGTGGGACGGGTCGGCCGTGCCGGTGGCGGAGAACCTGCAGATCGCCTCGCAGCTCCTCGACGAGGCCGCCAAGGCCAAGATCGTCCTCGAGATCGAGGTCGGCGTCGTCGGTGGCGAGGAGGACGGCGTCGAGAACGCCATCAACGACAAGCTCTACACCACCACCGATGACGGCCTGGCCATGGTCGAGGCGCTCGGTCTCGGCGAGAAGGGCCGCTACATGGCGGCGCTGACCTTCGGCAACGTGCACGGCGTCTACAAGCCGGGCAACGTCAAGCTGCGTCCGGAGATCCTCAACCAGATCCAGGAGGCGGTCGGCGCCAAGTACGGCAAGGACAAGCCGCTCAGCCTGGTCTTCCACGGCGGCTCGGGCTCCCTGCTCAGCGAGATCCGTGAGGCTCTCGACTACGGCGTGGTGAAGATGAACATCGACACCGACACCCAGTACGCCTTCACCCGGCCGGTCGCCGACCACATGCTGCGCAACTACGACGGCGTGCTGAAGATCGACGGCGAGGTCGGCAACAAGAAGCAGTACGACCCGCGGGCCTGGGGCAAGGCCGCCGAGGCCGGCCTGGCCGCCCGGGTCGTCCAGGCGTGCGAGGACCTCCGCTCCACCGGCACCACGATGACCAAGTAACGACGTACCACCGACGGCCGGCTTCCCCTCGGGGAGCCGGCCGTCGCCGTCAGGCCGTCAACAGGCGTACTGCCTCGCGGACGTCGTCGGTGAGGTGGATCGTCGACGACAGGTCACCGAACGGGGAGGCCGCCAGCAGCGGTCGCAGCAGCGCCTCGACCGGCAACTCCCGCGTCCAGTAGTCGCGGTCCAGGAAGATGTACGCGCCGCTGGCCCCGTCGGTGCCGTAGTAGGTCTTGGTCGCCGCCTGGAACACCTCCTGCACCGTGCCCGCCCGTCCCGGCGCGAAGACGATGCCGCCCCGGGCGAGCCGCAGGATCGTGTCCTCCCGGATGGCGTTCGAGAAGTACTTGGCGATCCGCCCGGCGAACAGGTTCGCCGGCTCGTGTCCGTACAGCCAGGTCGGGATGGCCAGCCCTCCGGTCCGCGCCCACCCGGCGTCGCCCGCGCGCTGGCGGGGCACATTCGCGTACCGCTGCCGGACCGTCAACGCCACGGCCGTGTACCGGTGGTGGTCGGTGAAGTCGGGCGCGGTGGCCAGCAGGTCGATCGCCGCGGTCAGGTCCGCCGCCGGCCGGTCCGCCAGGTAAGCGCCGAGGTTCGCCGCCTCCATCACCCCGGGACCACCGCCGGTCACCACCAGGCGGTCGGCCCGCGCCAGCTCCCACCCCAGCACGGCAGCCATCCGGTACGCCGGACTGCCGCGCCGCACCGCGTGCCCGCCCATGATGCCGACCACCGACTGCGGCCCGTACCCGCCCAGCCAGGCGCGGGTGGCGTCGGCGAGCGCGTTGTCCACGCCGTGGTCGTGCAGCCGCTGGCCGAGCGCCTCCTTCACGTCCGGCAGCGCCCCGCCGTGCGCCCGGTAGTGCTCGTACACCCGGGTGTCGTACATCCCGGCGAACCCGCCCTCGGCGAACCCGGCGGCCAGGTCGTCCGGGGTGTAGAGGTGGGCCGGCTGGGTCGGGTACGGCAGCCCGGAGAACGGCGGCACCACGTTCGCGCCGCGTCGGACCAGGTCGGCACCGACCTCCCGGGAGGCGAACCGGCAGCCGACGAAGAGCGTGCCGGTGACCTCGACGCCGGTCAGGTCGGGCACCGGTGCGAGGTCCAGGCGCAGCCCCTGCACGGTCAGCCCGGTCAGGCGGCCGGTGACCAGTTGCCTGTCGAACTCGTCCCGGGTCTGGATCTCGTCGGCGTGCAGGTGCGGTTCGATGACGTCGGTGGGAGGTGGGGTCGGCACCCGGCCATCCTGCCCCTTCGGCGGGGTCGGCCAAACCCCGGGCGGGGGTGGACGCGACAGGAGCCCGGTGGTCGTGGCCACCGGGCTCCTGCGTAACCGGGTCCTGGGGAGGCTCCGGACCATTAGTTGTAGTGGAAAACACCTGGCGGCGGCATAGGCCGCAGGCGTGACCAACTCCTCAGCCGTTCAGCGGAACGCGTCGGCCGACCCGCTCGCGTGTCGCCCTGTCCAGCGGGTTGAATGGGGCGATGCAGAACCTTTTGCCGGAGCCACCGGCCACCCTCCTGCCCGCGAACGACGAGGCCGACGCCGCCCTGGCCGCCGCCCAGGAGGCCGGCACCGACGAGGCGTTCGCCGAGGTGGCGGCCCGCTTCCCGACCTTCAGCGCGGCCTGGGGCGCGCTCGCGGCCCGGGCGTTCGCGGCCGGCCAGGTGGTGACGGGGTACGCGTACGCCCGCACCGGCTACCACCGTGGCCTGGACCAGCTCCGCCGCAGCGGCTGGAAGGGCCACGGGCCCGTGCCGTGGTCGCACGAGCCCAACCGGGGCTTCCTCCGCTGCCTGTACGTGCTCTCCCGGGCCGCCGACGAGATCGGCGAGGCCGACGAGGCGGCCCGCTGCGCCCAGTTCCTACGCGACTGCGACCCGGCCGCGGCGGACGCGCTCGCCAGCAACTGAAACAGGCCCAGGGCCTGTTTCACAAGGGCGGTCGAGCCGAGGCGGAGTCCGGGCGGCGATCCGGCAAGGCGGGGTTTCGTCCGGATACCGGTGTTGTATCCGGACGAAACCGCAACGCCGTCGGTCGTCGTCCGGGCCCGACGCAGGCCGACCAGTTCTTCTGAAACAGGCCCGAGGGCCGGCCCGACGCCGGGCCGGCCCTCGGCGGGCTACAAACCTTCGGCGACCGCGGCGGCGATCTTCAACCAGGCGTCGCGGGTGGCTGAGGAGAGCCCGCCGTACCGGATCGGCTCGCCGCTGTCGATGAGCCGCTCGTACGGCGCCAGCAGCACCGCCCGGGTCCGGGCCGCGAAGTGCTCCTGGATGGCCGGAAGGTCGATCTCCTTGCGCGACGGCGGCATCGACACCACGGTCACGGCCTGCCGGACCAGCCGCTGCCGGCCGCTCTGCTCCAGGTGGTCGAGCATCCGGGCGGCCGTCTCCGCCGAGTCGTTACGGGCCGACATGGTGACCACGAGCTGGTCGGTGGCGTCCATCGACGCCTGCCAGTTCTGCGCCCGGACGTTGTTCCCGGTGTCCACGAAGATCAGCTTGTAGAACCGGCTGACCACCTCGCGGATCTCGGCGAACGCGGCGGCGGTCAGCATCTCGCCACCGGTCGCCGACTCGTCCGAGGCAAGGACGTCGAACATGCCCTCGCCCTGCGAGCGCACGTACTGCGACAGGTCACCGACCCGACCGTGCGCGCCCTGGAACTGCCCGAGATCGCGCAGCATGTCCCGCACCGTGCGGGAGTGGAAGTCCTGCTGGGCCCGCATGCCGAGCGTGCCCTGGGTCTCGTTGTTGTCCCAGGCCAGCACGTAGCCGCCGCGCTTCTGGCCGAACGTCATGGCCAGTAGCAGGATCGCCACCGTCTTGCCGGCGCCGCCCTTCGGGTTGACCACGGTGACCTGCCGCAGCCCGCCGAAGTTGCGGCGCACCATCTCGATGTCCCGCTTGAGCTCCTGCTCGTGCCGCCCCGGCGAGAGCCGGACCAGACCCATCTTGTTGACCACCGCCCGTACGCCCATGGTGGCCACCGGGTCGGCGGGTCGTACCTGCCGGCGGCGGGCGAAGTCCTCGGCCGTCGGCGCGGCCGAGGTCTCCGGCGTCCAGGTGGCATCCGGGTAACCGGTGGCCGGCACCCGCGCCACCGGGTCAGTCTCCTGGTACTGCTGAGGCGGCGCCGGTGGAACCGCCGGCGCGCCCTGCTGCCACGGCGGCGGATACCAGCCCGGCGACGGCGGGAACGGTCCCGGCGGTGGGGTCGGCACCGCTCCCTGCTGCGGCGGCTCGGCCGGTGTCGGGCCGGGCTGAGCGGGGACCGTCGGCGAGTACACCTGCCCGGCGTAGGTCTGGCCGGCGTACGTCTGGCCCGTGCCGGCGCCCTGGTCGACGGCGGGCGGCGGTGGCGGAACGGGCGGGGCGGGGATCGGCGGCGTGACGGCGGCCTGGTCCTCGGCGGACGGGGTCGGGTTGGCCGGCCGCTGCGGCGGATACGCCCAGGGCGACTCGGTCGCCGGCCGCGCCGCGCCGACGGCAGGACCGTCCTCCGCGACACCGGCTGCTCCGCCACCGTGCGACGCCGGGCCTGCGGTCGCGGGGCCTGCGGTGGCGGGGCTTGCGAAGGCCGGTCCTGGCGTGGCGGGTCCTGTCGTGGCCGGGCCTGCTGTGGGCGGGCCTTCCGTGCTGGGGCCTGTCGTCGCCGGGCCTGCTGCGGGCGGGCCTGGCGTGGTCGGCCGGTCGGTGGGCACGGCTGTTGCCGCCGGGCGGTCCAGGGAGAACGGCAGGTCCAGGTCGACGCCGCCCGACGCGACCGGCGGGTCGGCGACCGGACCCGGGCCGGGCTCCGCCGGCACCGCTCCGGTCCCGGTGCCCGTCAACCCGGTCCCGGTGCCCGTCGCTCCGGTCCCGGTGCCTGTCGCCCCGTTGGTGGTGACTTCGGTCGGGGTGCCCGTGGCTTCGATCGTGGTGCGTGTCGCTTCGGGCGTGGTGCCCGACGTGCCGGCCGCGGTGCCCGCCCACGCGGAGGTGGTCGCAGGCGTCGCCGTGCCGGTCGCCGTAGTGCCGGTGGCCGGCGGGAACGTGTCGCTACCCGGCCCGATGAGAGCGCCCACCGCCGGCGGAACCGGTGCGGTCGACGGAAGGGGCGGCGGGGGCGGAGTGGCCGGCCCAGGCGGAGTGGCCGGCCCGGGTGGGGCAGGTGGAGTGGGCGGCGCCTGTGGAGTGGCTGACGTGTCCGCCGGCGGCCAGCTCGGCTGCGCCGGCGCCCAGCCCGTGCCCGGCCCGTTCGGGCCGGTGGGTCCCCAGCCGCTGGGCGGCGGCACCGCCCCGGTCAGGGACGGGTAGTCCGACGGAGACGGCGGCGGCAGGGCTGCGGCCCCCGGTTGCCCGGGAACCGGCGGACGGCCGGTCGGCGGCGCGGCCACCGGCGGCGAGATGGCCGACGGCGGCGTGGACGGCGGCGGAACGCTCCGCTGCTCGGCGACCGCAGCCCACGGCGGCACCACGTCACCCGCGCCCCGCTCGGCCGGATCCGGCGGCCAGAGTGGTTCGATGTCCCGCTCCGGCACCGGCTGCTGGCCGGGCACCTGCGCCCGGTCGGCGTTCTTGTCCATTACGGTTCCTCCCCAGTCCTTCTGCGAGGATAGGCCCACCGGACGACCGGGGCCGGTCGGCGCAGCAGGGGTCAGACCACCCAGACCGCCCAGGCACCCGGTTCGATCCACCAGGAGCGCTTGCGCGTCAGCTCACCCTCGACGCCGTCGTCGAGATAGGGCACCTTTCCCTCCCGGGGCAGCACCGACACGGCCCGTCCCCGGGCCCGCCGCACCTCCAGGCGTACCCGCTTGCGTCCCAGCGCCGAGCGGACGACCACCGGGACGGCCACCGCGACCTCGACCTGGCCGTCGGCCGGGTCCGGAGCGGCCAGCAGCGTCACGTCGTCGAGCGACGCGTAGCCGCCGGCGTTGCCGATCGCGCAGGCCAGCAGCGGTTCGTCGCCGTCGGTGAGGATGGCGTCGTCCACCTCCACCCGGGCGCGCCAGTGCAGCGGGCGGCCGGCGTCATCGGCGGCGCCGAGCAGGGCGCCGTCCAGGGTCACCGAGCCGCCGTCGTTGCGCAGCAGGTCCAGCCGGCGCGGCGCGCCGTCCAACACGGCGGCGGCCACGGCCGCCGGGTCGCGGGGCAGCCCGAGCTGCGCGGCCAGGTCCCGGTGGGCGCCGCCGCGAGCCGGGTCGAGAGGGAGTACGGCGACCGGCGGCAGGTCCGGCAGGGTCCGGTCACCGCGCAGGTCAGCGGGACGCTTGCTCGGCGCCGGGGCGTACCGCTTGACGAGCCGGCGCAGCACGGCGCGCAACTGCGCGTCGCTCGCCGTGGCGACGACCAGCCGGGTCTTGCCGTCCGAATCCGGCCAGGTGAGACCGTCCGGGCGGGCCGGACCGTCGAGCTGGGCCAACACCGCGTCGATCTCCGCGTCCGAGCGGGCGGTGACCGTCTGCACCCGGGCACCCCGGGCGGTCAGCGCGTCGGCGCAGGCCAGCACCGGCACCCGGGGCCGATCGGTGGCGCAGTGCTCGGTGTCGGCCTGGCTGGTGCCGGCCTGATCGGTGTCGGCCTGGCCGGTGTCGGCCTGGCTCGTCGGGGCGGCGCCGGCACCGGTCGCGCCGCCGCAGCAGGCCCCGCCGCTGCCGCAGCCCCCGGAAGCGTCGCGCTCCGATGCGAGGGTGAGCAGCACCACGTCGTACACGGAAGGAGCCTCCTGCCTCTCGACGCGACCCCTGCCGGTCGCGCCGTCACTACTTGTTAACCTGACACCCCGGGCTCGCCAACCGGTCGCCACCTGGCACCCGAGCCTTCTGGAGGCGGAAAAGATGCCAGCGATCGTGCTCATCGGCGCTCAGTGGGGCGACGAGGGCAAGGGCAAGGTTACCGACCTGCTGGGTGAGCGGGTCGACTACGTCGTGCGCTACTCCGGCGGCAACAACGCCGGGCACACGGTCATCACCCCGGACGGCCAGAAGTACGCGCTGCACCTGATGCCCTCCGGGGCGCTCTCGCCGAGCGCGATGATCGTCATCGGCAACGGCGTGGTGGTCGACCCGAAGGTGCTGCTCGCCGAGATCGACGGTCTCGCCGAGCGGGGCGTGGACGTGTCCCGGCTGCGGATCTCCGGTGACGCGCACCTGATCATGCCGCACCACCGGGCCCTGGACCGGGTGATCGAGCGTTATCTCGGCTCGTCGCGCATCGGCACGACCGGTCGGGGCATCGGCCCGGCGTACGGCGACAAGGTCGCCCGGATCGGCATCCGGCTGCAGGACCTGCTCGACCCGGGCATCCTGCGCAAGAAGCTGGAACTCGCTCTGCGCGAGAAGAACCAGATCCTGTTCAAGGTCTACAACCGCAAGGCGATCGACCTCGAGGCGACCGTCGAGGAGTACCTGGCGTACGCGGAGCGGCTCAAGCCGTACATCGCGGAGACCCGGGCGATGCTCTGGGACGCCCTGGACCGCGGCGACACGGTGCTGCTGGAGGGCGCCCAGGCCACCATGCTGGACATGGACCACGGCACGTATCCCTTCGTGACCTCGTCGAACCCGACCGCAGGTGGCGCCTGCGTGGGTGCCGGCATCCCGCCGACCGCGATCAACAAGGTGATCGCGGTGAGCAAGGCGTACACCACCCGGGTCGGCGCGGGGCCGTTCCCGACGGAGCTGTTCGACGCCAACGGCGCGCACCTGCGCAAGATCGGTGCGGAGTACGGCACCACCACCGGCCGGGAGCGCCGGTGCGGGTGGTTCGACGCGGTGGTGGCCCGCTACGCCTGCCGCCTCAACGGCGTCACCGACCTGGTCATCACCAAGCTGGACGTGCTCACCGGGCTGCCCAAGGTGCCGATCTGCGTCGGGTACGAGATCAACGGCAAGCGGGTCGACGACATGCCGATGAGCCAGACGGACTTCCACCACGCCACGCCCATCTACGAGGAGCTGGACGGGTGGTGGGAGGACATCACCAAGGCGAGAACCGTCGAGGATCTGCCGGAGAACGCCCGCCGCTACATCGCCCGCGTAGAGGAACTCTGCAACACAAGGGTGAGCGTGATCGGCGTAGGCCCAGGCCGAGAAGAAAACGTAGTCCAACACCCCCTCCTCCCCTAACCCCCCACACCCCCCGGCCCCCGGAGAACCGCCCCGGTGATCATGGGGTTGACGATGGATTCGATCTACAAAGGTCCCGTCAACCCCATGATCACGCAGGTGTTGGGCGCTGTTGTCCACAGGGTTATCCACAGGGATGGTGGTTGCTTGCTGGAGCGGTCAGCGTGGGCTGGTGGATCGTGCAGACCTCATTCGCTCGATATCTGCCAGTCAGGATGGCTTGATTACTCGAGCGCAGGCGCTGAAAGCCGGATTCAGCCGGCACGACATCGATCATCTGGTGGCCGTAGGTCGCTGGCGGCCACTTGCTCGGGCGGTCTACCTGACGCAGGCCCGGGACGGCGGACCGCCTACTCGTCAGTGTCGTATCCGCGCCGCGGTGCTCTCGCTGGGTCCGGCCGCTCATGCGGTGTTCGGCACCGCGGCTGAGTTGCACGGAATCGCCGGGCTGCCGCGTCGGGACGAAATCCATGTAGCGCTGCCGGGTAGGGCGGCGAAACTGGCACGGACGTCGGACTCCGCGATCATGCTGCATCAACTCGAACACCGTCCAGAGGCGGTGGTCCGGGTGAACGGGATCGCCGCTACAGAGCCGCGACTGACCGTCACCGAGATCATCCTTCGGGAGCGCCGCTACCCGGCGGTCGCGGTACTCGACTCCGCGCTCAACCGGGGACTGCTCACGACCGAGTGCCTGGCAACCATTCCGGCGCTGATTCGAGGTCGACGCGGCGCGGTCGCGGCACGCGGGTACCTGGCCGAGGCGGATGGCCGGGCGCAGTCGCCACTGGAAACGCGTTCTCGGCTGCGATGCGTCGATGGGGGAGTCCCGCCGGACGCGCTGCAATTGGAAGTGCGCGACGACGACGGATATCTGCTCGGTGTCGGCGACCTGGGGTGGCGTGCCGCGAGGGTGATCGCCGAAGCGGACGGCCAGGACGCCCACGGCACCCCGGAGGCGGCCTACGCCGACCGTCGCCGACAGAACCGCCTGGTCAACGCCGGCTGGACCATCCTTCGCTTCACCTGGCAGGACACCCTCCATCCCGCGTACATCCCACACACGGTCCGCGCAGCGATCGCCGCCGCTCACTCCCGTCGATCATGAGGTTGACGGGCTGATGGATCACTAGAAGGCCCGCCAACCTCATGATCACCGGCGCGATGCGCGAGGGTGGGTGGGGCGGACAGTAGGATGCCGGTGTGCGGGTTCTTTTGGTGGGTGGTGGCGGGCGGGAGCATGCGCTCGCGCTCGGGTTGGCCGGCGATCCGGCTGTTTCGGCCCTGATTGCGGCACCCGGTAACCCGGGCATCGCCTCGGTGGCCGAGGTGCGGGCCGTGAACGCCTCCGATCCGGCCGCTGTGGCCGCGTTGGCGGTGGAGACCGCCGCTGACCTGGTGGTGATCGGGCCGGAGGCGCCGCTCGTCGCCGGTGTCGCCGACGCCGTACGCGCCAAGGGCATCGCCGTGTTCGGCCCGTCGGCCGAGGCCGCCCAGTTGGAGGGCTCGAAGGCGTTCGCCAAGGACGTCATGACCGCCGCCGGTGTGCCGACCGCCCGGGCGTACGTCTGCACGGACGAGGAGACCGCCGCGCGGGCGCTTGACGAGTTGGGCGCCCCGTACGTGGTGAAGGACGACGGTCTCGCCGCCGGCAAGGGCGTCGTGGTGACCGACGACCGGTCCGCCGCGTTGGCGCACGCCGCGGAGTGCGGCCGGGTCGTGGTCGAGGAGTTCCTCGACGGCCCCGAGGTCAGCCTTTTCGTGGTCACCGACGGCGAGGCGGCGCTGCCGCTGCTGCCCGCACAGGATTTCAAGCGGATCGGCGACGGTGACACCGGCCCGAACACGGGCGGCATGGGCGCGTACGCGCCGCTGCCCTGGGCCCCGTCCGACCTGGTGGACGACGTGATGCGCGACGTGGTCCACCCGACCCTCGCGGAGATGCGCCGCCGGGGCAACCCGTTCGCGGGTCTGCTCTACGTGGGCCTCGCGATGACGGCTACCGGCCCCCGGGTGATCGAGTTCAACGCGCGCTTCGGTGACCCGGAGACCCAGGTCGTGCTCGCCCTGCTGGAGACCCCGCTGGGTGGGCTGTTGCACGCGGCGGCCACCGGCACGCTTGCCGAGCACCCGCCGCTGCGGTGGCGGGACGGCAGCGCGGTCACCGTCGTGCTCGCCGCGCAGGGCTACCCGGCGGCGCCGCGTACCGGCCACGTGATCACCGGCGCGGATCGGCCGGGCATCATCCACGCGGGCACCGCCCGTCGGGCCGGCGACGGCGCGTTGCTGTCCGCCGGCGGCCGGGTCCTCTGCGGTACGGCCACCGGCCCCGACCTGGCGACCGCCCGGGATGCGGCGTACGCGCTGGTGGACGGGGTGGAGCTGGCCGGCTCGCAGCACCGCACCGACATCGCCGCAGCCGCGATCGACGGCCGGATCGCGATTCCCGGCTGATCCCGAGCAACCCCCGCCCGTCCCGCCTCCGTTTGAGCGGTGAGATGAGGGGGTGGCGGGTTGCGGGTCGACGTCGATGGTTACCGCGACTACGTCGGTGCGCGGCTGGAACCGCTGCGCCGCACGGCGTACCTGCTCTGCGGTGACTGGCACACGGCGGACGATCTGGTGTCGATGGCCCTGGTCAAGCTGCTTCGTCACTGGCCCAGGGTGTCCGCCATGGACAGCCCGGACGCTTATGTCCGGCGGACACTGCTGCGGGTCTGGCTGGATGAGCGGCGCCGGCCGTGGCGGCGGGAGGCGGCGTGGGCCGAGGTGCCGGACCGCGCGATTCCGGCCGGGGCCACCGAGGGGGCGGCCGACCGGTTGACCATTCTGGCCCTCCTTGCCGAGCTGCCGCCGCGTCGTCGCGCGGTACTGGTGCTGCGCTACTTCTGCGACCTTTCCGTCGAGGAGACAGCCCGTGAGCTGGGCTGCACCGCCGGCACCGTGAAGAGCCAGTCGGCTCGAGCGATCGAGGCGCTGCGTGGCCGCCTCGTCGGCGTGCCGACCCGATTCGAGGA
The DNA here is from genome assembly GCF_000297395.2 of Micromonospora lupini str. Lupac 08. Taxonomy (GTDB): domain Bacteria; phylum Actinomycetota; class Actinomycetes; order Mycobacteriales; family Micromonosporaceae; genus Micromonospora; species Micromonospora lupini. The sequence continues at coordinate 162,506 of NZ_HF570108.1, forward strand.
GGCAAGCACCGATGGATGAGCTGACCGAGCAATTCCGGGCGATAGTGGCCGGGTCGCCGCCGACCCGGATCGACCTGGACGCCTTGATCGCTGCCGACCGGCAGCGTCGTCGACACCGGGTCTGGACGCTGACCGGCACCGGGGTGGCGGCCGCCGTCGCGACCATTGCGGTGGTGCCGACCCTGGTCGCCGGTCCGGGGGCGGGACCGGGTGGCCTCACCCTGCCGTCGGTGGGCTCCGGACCAAGCGGCAGCGCATCGCTCTGCGCGGTGCCGAACCCGTCCGCCAGCGGACCGGAGCCGCCGCTGCAGACGTACGACACGGTGCGCGTGCGCCCGACGGAGCGGCCGGATGTGGGCGTACCCCGGTTGACCACGGCGCTGCGGGTAGCTCTGGCCGCCACCGTGCCCACGAACCTCATGGTGACCGGGACGGTGCCCGAGTGTGATCAGCCGCAGTTCACTTACCAGGCGCCGTACCGGAGCTACACGACCATCGCGACGCTTACCCGCGATGGGCAGCGCAGCCATCTCGACGTGTCTCTGCGCCCCACGTCGGTCGACGCGCAGGCGGACTGCGCGGAGGCGCCCGACAGCCGGAACTGCGAGGTGCGAGGGCTGGGCGACGACGGCGTGGCGATGCTGAGCACCAGTACGGACCCGGCCGGCGGGATCTTGCGCTGGGTGCAGCTTCTACGGGTGGACGGCACGTCGGTGACAGTCAGGGCGGGCAACCTCCTCTACGGGAAAGACGGCGCACCTGAGTCGACTGCCCCCGAGGCGCTGCTGACCTCGCAGGAGCTCGTCGAACTGGCGCGGGCACCGGGTCTGACCCTCTATCCGTAGTAGCGGCGTAGCTCTCGGCTGAGCACCTTGCCGGTGGCGTTGCGGGGCAGGTACTTCACGAAGACCACGTCCCGGGGTACGGAGAACCGGGCCAGGTAGTGCCGGACGTACTCCCGGACCGCCTCGGGGTCGAGGGTCTCGCCGGGGTGCAGGGCGAGGAACGCGGCCAGTCGCTGGCCGTACTCGGGATCGGGTACGCCGATCACGGCCGCCTCGCGTACCTGCGGTAGTTGGGCGAGCAGGTCCTCCACCTCGGACGGGAAGACGTTCTCGCCGCCGGAGACGATCATGTCGTCGGCCCGGCCGTCGACGAAGAGCAGCCCGTCGGTGCTGAGCCGGCCGAGGTCGCCGGTGTCGAGCAGGCCGTCGCGGGTCTCCCGGCTGGCACCGGAGGTGTAGCCCTCGAAGAGCATCTCGTTGCCGACGAAGATGCGGCCGACCCGTCCTTCCGGGACCGGCTGGCCGTTGTCGTCGAGCATCTCCAGGCGGGTGCCGTGCGGCGGGCGGCCGGCCGTGGTGGGTGCCTGGCGCAGCTCCGGGGGGCCGGCGATGGACGCCCAGGAGACCTCGGTGGAGCCGTAGAGGTTGTAGAGGACGTCTCCGTACACGTCCATGAACTTGGGGGCGAGCCCACCCGGCAGGGCCGATCCGCTGACCGCGACGACCTTGAGCGGGGGTCGCGGGTTCGGTGGGGGCACTTCCAGCAGCCGTTGGAGCATCACGGGTACGGCGAAGAGCGCGTCGCAGCGGTGTGTCACAAGCGCGGCGAGTGTCGCGGCCGGGTCGAAGCGGCGGTGCAGCACGATGGTGGCCCGCAGCGCGAAGCACACCTGGAGGGCGGCGAATCCCCAGGTGTGGAAGATCGGGGCGGCGATCAGCACCCGGTCCTTGGCGTGCAGCGGGATGCGGTCGATGATGGACACGAGTGGCCCGAAACCGCTGGGTGTGGGCCGGCGGGCGCCCTTGGGCGCGCCGGTGGTGCCCGAGGTGAGCACGATGATCCGGCCGTCGCGCTCCGGCGGGTGCAGCTCGCCGGGCAGCGCTCCGGCCACCAGCTCCTCGCGAGCGCGTTCGTCGAGGCGGGGCAGTTCGGCGGGGAGGCCGAGGACCCGTTCGGCGAACTCGTCGTCGTGCACCAGCAGCCGCAGCCGCTGCTCCTCGGCGACGGTGGACAGTTGGGCGGCGGAGAGCCCGGTGTTGACCAGGACCGCGTCGACGCCGAGCAGGGTCGCCGCGACGATGGTCTCGATCAGTCCGTGATGGTTGCGGCACAGCACGCCGATCCGGTCGCCGGCCTGCACGCCGAGCCGGGACCGCATCGACCGGGCCATGCGTTCGGCCCGGTCGAGGAGCGTCTGGTAGGTCAGTTCGACGCCGTCCTCGTCGATGATGGCCGGTCGGCCGGGGTCTCGGGCGGCTGCCTGACGCAGTTCGCCGGCGAGGCTCCACCCCCAGGTGCGCAACGCGTTGAGCTGCGAGGCGATCCGGACCGGGCGGCCCGGCGTGAGCAGCCCGCGACGGGTCAGCGTGGCAACAATGAACGGCAGGTCCATGCCGCAGACCTCCTAGGGGTGGTACGCGGACGGGCAGTCGATCCCCCCGTCCGTCAGGGTGTCGTCCCTTGATCATGCACTGGGCGTGGCTGGAGGCCCAGTCGGCGTCGGCGTGGGGTGACAAAGACGGCACGGATCGTGGGATCCGCTGCCCGGCGGCCCCGCGGGCCGCCGTGGTCGGCGTGACCACGAGTCGAGTCTCGCCTGGCCGTGAACCGAACGATGTGGAAGCGAAATGCTGCCATTGTTGGGAATTGACACATGATTGCCTCGGTCGAACCGGAGCCGGTCAGTGAACATAAACAGTTCTTCCAGACCACCCACGTATGTTCGTGAGCGAAGACCTGTGATGGAAAGGGCGTCGAGCGCTGCCGTCGCCCAAGTAGCGATTCCGAAAATCTGGAGGTTCGGTGAACCTGTTGAAAAAGCGTACTCTTGCCGTAGGGGCGGGAATCGTCGTAGCCGTGACCGGCTCCCTCTTCGCGATTTCTTCGCCCGCTTCGGCGGACTACGCGTGCCCGGCCAGGCAGGTGTGCTTCTTCCAGGACAAGGACGGCCACGGAAGCCCGGCCACGCTTGCGGGTCTGGTCCAGGGTGGCGGTGGCGTCGCCAACTTCTCCGACCACAAGTTCCACAACGGTGTGAACCTCAATGACCAGGCGTCCTCCGTCTTCAACAACACCAATCAGTACCTGGGGGTCTACGAACACAACAACTACGGCGGGCGGTGGCAGCGGGTCAAGCCGTACGGTTGGGCCAATTTCGGGGGTGATGTCAAGAATGACAGCGCCTCGTCCGCCCGGTTCGTCGACGAGGGATGCACGCCGGGGCCGGAGTGGTGCGTTTAGGCGCCTAGGTCTTATCGTCGCGACCCAGTGGTAGAGCGAGGGCCGGAATATCCGGCCCTCGCTCTGCAGCCCTACGGTCAGCGGATCTGCATGCCGGAGATCGCCCGGGAGATGACCAGTCGCTGGATCTCGGACGTACCCTCGAAAATGGTGTAGATCTTGGCGTCGCGGTACCAGCGTTCGACGGGGTGGTCGCGGAGGAAGCCGGCCCCGCCGAGCAGTTGCACCGCCTTCTCGGTGACCGACACCGCCACCTCGCCGGCCTTGAGCTTGGACATCGAGCCCTCACCAGCGGTGAACGGGCGGTTGTTGCGGCCCATCCAGGAGGCACGCCAGACCAGCAGCCGGGCCGCGTCGATCTCCATCCGCATGTCGGCAAGCGCGAACGCGACCGCCTGGTTCTCGATGATCGGCCGACCGAACTGGACCCGGTCCTTCGCGTAGTCCAGGGCGTACTCGTAGGCGGCCCGGGCCACGCCGAGCGCCTGCGCGCCGACAGTGGGTCGGGACAGCTCGAAGGTGCGCATCGCGGCCTGTCCGCTGGCCCGTTTCCCGGAGCGGGCGCGGTCCAGCCGCTCGTCGAGGGCGTCCCTGCCGCCGAGCAGGCAGCGGCCGGGCACACGTACGTCGTCGAGGAAGACGTCGGCGGTGTGTGACGCGCGCAGGCCGAGCTTGCGCAGCTTGCGGGTCGCGGCCAGGCCGGGGATGCCGGGCGGTACGACGAACGCCGCCTGCCCCCGGGAGCCGAGCGTGGGGTCGACCGAGGCGGTGACCACGTGCACTCCGGCGATGCCGCCGTTGGTGGCGTACGCCTTCTGGCCGTTGAGCACCCACTCGTCGGTGGCCTCGTCGTAGACGGCCCGGGTGCGCATCGCGCCGACGTCGGAGCCGGCCTCGGGTTCGCTGGTGCAGAACGCGGCGACGGCCGGGGAGTCGACGTCACCGAAGCACTGCGGCACCCACTCGACCATCTGGTCGGGGGTGCCGGCGCCGTAGATGGCGGCGACGGCGAGCGAGGTGCCGAAGATGCTCAGGCCGATGCCGGCGTCACCCCAGAAGAGTTCCTCGCTGGCGATCGGCAGGGAGAGCCCGGTCGGGTCTGCCCAGCAGGTGGCGAGGAACTCGAAGCCGTAGAGGCCGACCTTGGCGGCCTCCTGGATCACCGGCCACGGGGTGTCCTCGCGTTCGTCCCACTCGGCGGCGGCCGGGCGCACGACCTCGGCGGCGAAGCCGTGCACCCAGTCGCGTAGATCCCGCTGTTCCTCGTTCAGGTCGAGCGAGAACTCAGCCATGTCAGGCCTTGGGGATGTCGAACAGGTTGGCGATGTTGGCGGCCAGGCCGAGGTCGCCCTTCGCCTTGAGCTTGCCGGTCATGAACATCATCACCGGGTTGGCGCCACCGGAGACGATCTTCAGGAACTCCACCGGGCCCATGGTCAGGCTCAGCTTCGGGTCGTGCTGCGGGGTCTCGTTCACCTCGCACTTGCCGTCCGCGATGACCACCTCGTAGGTGTCGCTGCCACCGTCCGGCCGACCGGTGATGATCCAGTGGATCACCGCGTTGGTGGAGCCGGCCCGGTCCGCGCGGAACAGCGACGGCATCCGGCCGAACACCTCACCGAGGACCTTGCCGCGCAGGTCGCCGGCCATCACCTGGGCGATCTTGTCGTCCGGGGTGGACTTGACCAGCTGGGCGAACTCCTTGGGGCCGACGTTGGCGAAGGTGGCCGGGTCGAAGTCAGTCATGAGATGTGCCTTCCGGAAGATTTGGCTACTCGCGCGTAACCCTACGCACGAGTAGGTATGCTCGCAAGGTGTCCAGTGTCCCCGCCTTCAAGCGCCTGCCACGCGCCGTCCGCGAGCAGCAGATGCTCGACGCTGCCGTGAAGGTCTTCTCCCGGCGCGGCTTCCACGCTGCCAGCATGGACGAGATCGCTGAGGACGCCGGCATCTCCAAGCCCATGGTGTACGCGTACCTCGGCACCAAGGAGGAACTCTTCGTCGCCTGCCTGCACCGGGAGGGCACCCGGATGATGCAGGCCATCGCCGGTGCCGCTGCCCCCGACCTGCCGGCCGACGAGCGGCTCTGGCGTGGACTGCGGGCGTTCTTCGGCTTCGTCGGCGCGCACCGCGACGGCTGGGCGGTGCTCTACCGGCAGGCCCGGGGCGAGCAACCGTTCGCCGGCGAGCTGGCCACCATGCGGGCCCGGCTGGTCGAGGTGGTCGCCGGAATGCTCGACCACGCGCTGCGCGCCGAGGGCCGCGAGATCGCCGCCATCGACCTGGAGGTCGTCGCGTACGCCCTGGTCGGCGCGACCGAGTCGCTTGCCGACTGGCTCGCGGACCACCCGGAGGCCGACCCGGAGAAGACGGCCACCCGGATGATGAACGTGGCCTGGCTCGGTGCCGCCCAACTCCTGCACGGCGTCACCTGGCGTCCGCCGACCGACTGACCGCCCTCGCGGAGACAGCGTCGCTGCCCGGCTCGCCGGACCGGCGGCGGTTGCGGAGCCAACGAACCACCTCGACGACCACCGTCACGGTCAGAGCGAGGCCCAGACCGAGCAGGAGACCACGCAGCGGGTCCTGCTCGAAGGCCAGCCCGCCGACGTAGCCGACCAGCGCCGAGTAGAGGCCCCACGAGCTGGCGGCCAGCGCGTCGAAGGCCAGGAACCGTCGCCGGGGATAGCGCACCGCACCCATGGTGAGGGTGGCCGCGGTCCGGCCGCCCGGAATGTAGCGGGCCACGGTGAGGATCAGTCCGCCCCGGGTGGCGATCCCCCGACGGGCCCGATCGATGGCGGCTCGGCGTCTACCGTCGGGCGGCAGCCGGTCGAGCAGCCGTGTGCCACCGCCCCGCCCGATGGCGTACGAGATGTGGTCGCCGACCAGCGCCCCGGCGGCGGCCACCACGATCACTGCCGGCAGGTACGGCGCTCCGGAGGCCGCGAACACCCCTGCGGTGATCACCGCCGTCTCGCTCGGCACCACCGGGAAGAAGCCGTCGAGCACCGCGACCGCGAAGATCGCCAGGTACACCCAGGGCGAGGACATCGTGTCGTGCAGCAGGTCGAGCAGATCCATGATCCCGATGCTGGTGTCGGCGGCAGCTCGCGACATCGGCCAGTGGTCGGGTGGGCGCCACTACTTAGGTAGCGGCCGGCCCGGACTGCGGGTCGGGGTCATCCCCCACCGCACCCGGGTACGACGCCGCGCGGCGGTCCGATCCGTCGGCTGAGCCCTAGGCTCGGTGCGTGGTCTCCAGCGCCGTCGCGCTCCGGCGGATCGTCCAGCGGTACGCCCCGCCGCTGCTCGCCGTCGTCGTCGCCGTGGCCGTCTGGGCCAGCGCGACAGGTGACATCGGTGTCCCCTCGCCGCTGCCGGGCGCGGTCGTACTGCTGATCGCACTGGGTTCGGCGTGGGCCGCCGGCACGATCCGGACCCGTCGCTGGCCGTTGTTCCTGGCCGCGGCGGTCGGCTGGTTGGTGCTCGCCGCATCGGCCGCCGGGGTGCTGGCGTCGTACCAGGCGGGTCTGCGGTTGCGTGGTCGCCAACTCGCCGGCTACCTCGCCGGTGCGGCAGTGGCGCTGGCCGGCGGGGTGCTGGTCGGGCTGGCGGTGGGTGGCGTACGCCGGATCACCACCGCCACCTCCGGCAACGTGCTGCTGCTCGCCGCCTGTCTGGTCGGGCTGCCGTTGGTCTTCGGCCTCTGGGTGCGGGCCCGTCAGGACACGCTCGCCGCTCTCCGGGACCGCGCCGAGCGGCTGGAACGCGAGCAGGAGGCCCGCGCCGACCGGGCCCGCGCCGAGGAGCGGACCCGGATCGCCCGGGAGATGCACGACGTGGTGGCGCACCGGGTCTCGCTGATGGTGGTGCATGCCGGGGCGCTGGAGGTGACCGCCGTGGACCCGGGGACCGTCGAGGCCGCCGCGCTGATCCGGACGACCGGCCGGGAGGCGCTCACCGACCTGCGTGAGGTGCTGGGTGTGCTGCGGCAGGCCGGCCCGGCCGTCACGCCGGAGCGAGGGCTCGACGCGGTGGACGAGTTGATTGGGGAGTCCCGTGCCGCCGGGCTGCGGGTGACCCGGCAGGACGAGGGCGTGCCGGCGGCGCTACCCGCGACGCTGGGGCGTACCGCGTACCGGGTGGTTCGTGAGGCGCTGACCAACGCGCGCAAGCACGCGGCCGATGCCGAGACGACGGTCTGCCTGCGCTACCTGCCCGACGGACTGGAGGTGCTGGTCCGCAGCGGCCCGTCCGAGGGCGGGTCGACGCTGCCGGGTGCCGGGCAGGGGCTGCTCGGGCTGCGTGAGCGGGTGGAACTGCTCGGCGGCCGGTTGGAGGCGGCTCCGGTGGACGGCGGCTTCCTGGTCCGGGCCCTGATCCCCCTGGCGGGCGCGGCGTGATCCGGGTGGTGGTGGTGGACGACGAGCAACTGGTCCGCGCCGGGCTGCGGTTGATCCTGGAAGCGGCGGAGGACATCACTGTCGTCGGTGAGGCAGGCGACGGCGCCGGCGCGCTGGAGCAGGCCCAACGGTTACGCCCCGACGTGGTGCTGCTCGACGTGCGGATGCCGGGCATCGACGGGCTGACAGTCGCGCCCGAGGTGGTCGCCGCCGGCCCGAAGGTGATCATGTTGACCACCTTCGACCTCGACGAGTACGTGCACCGGGCTCTGCGGGCCGGCGCGGTCGGCTTCCTGCTCAAGGACACCCCGCCCCGCGAGCTGGCCGCCGCCGTCCGTACGGTGGCCGCCGGGAACGCCATGCTCGCCCCGACGGTGACCCGGCGCCTGATCAGCTCGTTCGCCGAGCGTGGTCCGGCCCGCCGGGACGCGGCGCGTGAGCGGTTGGCGTCGCTGACCGAGCGGGAGCTGGTGATCGTCCGGGAGGTGGCGCGCGGGCTCGGCAACGCGGAGATCGCCCGGCGGTTGACGATGAGCGAGGCCACCGTGAAGGCACACGTCAGCCGGGCGCTGGCGAAACTCCACGCGGGCAACCGGGTGCAGTTGGCCATCCTGGTACACGACGCCGACCTGCTGTGACGGGTGCGGGGTCAGTGGCGGGAGGAGGCGTGGCGGCGGGCCCTGCGGCGTAGCCACCGGATCCCCTCCAGCCCGAACGTGACGACCACCGAGATTCCCACCCCGACCAGCAGGCCCTTCACCGGGTCGCGTTCGAAAGCCAGCCCGCCGAAGTAGCCGAGCAGTCCGCAGTACAGCGCCCAGGTGCCCGCGCCGATGCTGTCGTACAGCAGGAATGACCGGCGGGGATAGCGCACCGCGCCCATGGTGAGGGTGACGGCGGTCCGCCCGCCCGGCACGTACCGGCTGGTGGTCAGGATGATTCCGCCGCGCCGGTCCACGGCCCGGCGGGCCCACTCGGAGCTGGCCCGCCGACGGCTGCCGTCGGGGAGGCGGGCCAGTCGGCGGGCGCCCCCGCCCCGCCCGATGGCGTACGAGACGTGGTCGCCGATCAGCGCGCCGGTGGCGGCGGTCACGATCACCAGGGTCAGGCTGGGGTGCCCCCCGCTCGCCGAGAGCACCCCCGCGGTGATCACCGCAGCCTCGCCCGGCACCGCGGGGAAGAATGCGTCGACCGCGGTGAGCCCGAAGATCACCAGATAGACCCACGGCGACGTGACCGTCCCACGGAGGAGGTCGAGCAGGGCGTCCATGCCCCCATGCTTGCCGGGCGCGACCTACCCGGTGGGCGAGTCGCCGGATCACGGCCCCGAGTTGTCAGTCGGCGTCCACCAGGGCGGGTGGGGCGAGCAGCGGACCGCACGGGGTCTTGTCGTCGGCGGTGGGGCCGTGTGAGGTCAGCACCATCGGGGTGTCCAGCTCCGTGCCGACGGCCTCGGCCCAGTCGCGCGGCGGGTCGTCGTAGAGCGGGCGGGAGCGCAGCAGGCGCGCGGTGAGCGCGGCCTGTCGGTCCAGGTCGCCGGGTGGGCCTGGGGTGAGGCGGTCGGTGGTGTCGTAGCGGCGGCAGATCCGCAGGTCGGGGCCGGCGAGGTCGAGGTGGGTAAGCGCCAGGCCGTCGACGCCGCCGGCCGCGGCGACTGCGTACCGGTGGGCGACCGCGTCGAAGTGGCCGAACCGGAACCGGCCCTGCCATGGGTTCGTCGGGTTGTGCGGGTCGGCGAGCGGCAACGCCGGGTCCTCGGTCACCAGCGGGCCGGCGCCGTGTCGGGTGGTGACGATCCGCAGCACCCCGATCCGGGTCGCTTCGCCAGGCTGGCCCGCCTCGGCGAGCAGCCTGTCGACGTTGGCGAACGTGGTGGTGCTCCACGTCGTGTACGGGTGGAAGCCGTGCCACTCGTCGAGCAGCACCCCCTGCGCGCCCTCGAACACGCAGGTCCCGGCGCGCAGCGCCCCGGCCAGCCAGGTCCCGTCGACGATGGCGACCCGCCCGGCGAACCCGGTGAACGCGGGCAGGCAGTCCTCGACCGGTGGTGCGTCCAGCGGGCCCACCTCGGCGGTCAGCCGGTCCCGCAGGGTGGTCAGCCGGCGGCGCAGCAGCGCTGGGCTGCGACAGTCGGCGACCCGGGGCGCGTCGTCGGGGTGGGCGAGGCCGTACGAGACGGCCTCGCCCACCCCCAGCCCGCAGGAGCCGTGCCGGTCGGCTCCCCGGGCGATCTCCCGGGCCCGGTTGGCGGCCCGGTGGTACGGGGTGGCGAGCAGCGCGTCGGAGTCGACGGTGAGTCGGTCGAGCGCGTCGGGCACCCCGACCGTGGCGAGATGGTCGGCCTCGGCGGCCAGGGCCAGCGGGTCCACCACCACGTGCCGGGACAGGTGCGTACCGACACCGGGATGGAACGTGCCCGCGCCGAACTGCGCGAACGTGTGGTGCCGCCCGTCGCGCAGCACGACGTTGTGTGCCGCCTGCGCGCCCCCGTTGAAGCGGACCACCGTGTGCACCCGGCGGGTGGCGCAGAGCCAGTCCACCACCGTGCCCTTGCCGGCGTCGCCGTAGCCGAGGTCGACCACCGCCACGTGCCTCACAGCCGCGTCACCCCGCCGGTGGTGTCGCGGAACGCCGGCAGCGTCGACACCTCGGCCCGTCGTCCCCGGCCGAGGCGGGCCAGGGCCTTCGACACGGTGCCGGTGGCGTTGGAACCCGTGTGGTCCAGGTGGCGCAGGCCCTCGTCCAGGTCGATGGCCTGCTCGCCGAGGCCGATGGTGAGCGCGATGGTCTCGCAGACGGCGTCCAGGTCGTCGAGCACGACCGCGTTCTGCCCGAGGAGGTCCCGCCAGAAGTCCAGCACCGTGGCGTTGCCGGCGTAGTGGCTGCCGGCCGGGAGCAGATAGTAGGTGTCCCAGCGGCGGGTCACCTCGTCGACGACCTGCCGCAGCGGCACGTCCTCGCCCAGGTCGTCGCCGATCAGGCCGGCCACCTCGCGGGCCTTCACCTGCGGGTACGCCAACTCGTCGCCGATGATGAACAGGTAACCGCGCCGGCCGCGCTTCTCCCAGTTGTCGGTGACGGTGTGCCGGGCCATGAAGTACAGGGCCAGCTCGTACGACTCGCTCATCTGCCCGCCGCCACCTCCCTCCAGCACGATCCGGCCGAGGTCGTCGTCCATCCGGTTGTCCGACTCGAACTGGCCTACCTGCAACGGCACCCGGTCGCAGGTGGCGTCGCCGATCGCGCCGAACATGATCTGCGGGTCGCTGGCGTAGCCCTGCCGTTGCAGCAGCCCGAGAAGCTGCGGCAGCTTGGTCTGCAGTGCGCGCGGCACCCTGCGCATCGAGCCGGTCACGTCGAAGAGCACCGCGATGGGTGTCGACTGCGGGTGCTCGTCGGAGTCGCGGCTCTCGCGACTCGCGTCGCGGGGGTCGAGCGCGGGGTGCACGGTGCGTGCTCCGCTGTCGCTGTAGGAGAACGCGCTGCGGCCGGTGGAGCGCCGGTAGCGGTCGGCGGCGTCGTACACGTCGGTGGACCAGATTCCACTGCCCATGACAGCTCCTTAGGGGGTGAGGGTGAAGGGTCGGAAGGTGCGTGGCCCGTAGAGCCGGTCCAGCACCTGGTCGAGTTCGCGCAGCAGCTGCCAGGCGTCGTTCGGCCGGGCATCCAGGGATCGCTGCCGGCAGCCCCGCGCGAAGGCGTGCAGCTCGCGGGGTGCGCGCGGCCCCATCAGCCAGCTCATGCACCGGCTGGCCATCGCGATGTCGGTCCCCGGTCCGGCGGGCCGCTTCCTGGTGACCTCCTCCGGGTACCAGTCCTCCTGGCCGGGCACCAGCGCCGGGACCGTGCTGCCGACGGCCGCGGAGAAGCACCAGTCGACGAGCACCACGCCGTGGGCGTCCGGCTCGATCAGCACGTGCCGCGGCAGGACCGCGCCGTGCACCAGGCCCGCACGGTGGGCCAGGCCGAGCACCACCAACAGCCGCCGCCACATCCAGGCCACGTCCCGGGCGTCCAACCCGTCGGGGTACGCGCGCCGCACCTCGTCCAGGTCGTGAAGGCCGGGTGCGGTGGCGAGCACGGTGATCCGCCGCTCGGCGCCCGAGGCGGCGTCGCGGTGCGGGAACTCGTCGACGAGCCGGGGCACGTACGGCAGGTAGCGCGGGTCGCCGCGCTCGGCGATGGTGTGCAGCGCGTGTGCCTCGCGGGCCATCAGGTCGTTGTCGGTGGGCCGTCGGGGGAGCTTGAGCAGCCGGTCGGCACCGACGTCGTAGAGGTCGGCCAGGTCACCCGAGTGGGCCGGTGTGCCGAGGCGGTAGTCGCCGAGGACGGTGACCCGCCGGGCCTGCCACCGGGTGGTGACGTGAACGAACGCGTCGAGGGCTTCGGCGCGTACCGCCGGGTCGGCCGGCAGTCGGTCGGGGTGCAGGGCCGCGACCAGCTCGCGGTAGCGGCGGGCCGGCTGGTCCGCGCCGAACAGGTCGGTGTCGGTGCGGGCCGCCGCGACCAGGCCGATGGCCTCGGCCGCCCTCATCGCACCGTCTCCTCGCGGGCGGGGCGCAGCAGCGCCGGGTGCAGCAGCCGGGCGTCGCCGGCCCGGTAGAGCCGGGCACGCGGGCCGCCGCGGGCGCCACCGCGCTCGGTGCTGGCGCCCGTGCTCTCCACGAAGCCCGGGACGGAGAGCACCTTGCGGTGGAAGTTGCCGGCGTGCAGCGGGTGCCCCCAGACCGTCTCGTAGACGGCGCGCAGCTCGCTGATGGTGAACTCGGGGGCCAGGAAGCGCGTGGCGAGCGGGGTGTACTCCAGCTTGGACCGGGCCCGCTCCAACGCGTCGTCGATGATCCGGCCATGGTCGAAGGCGAGCTGCCGGCTGGTCAGCGCGGTCACCGGCAACCAGATCGCCTCGTCGGCGTCGGTGCCGGCGGCCGGATCGGGCAGGTCGGGTGCGAACGCGAGGTGGGCGATCGAGACGACACGCATCCGCGGGTCACGGTCGGGAGCGCCATAGCTGCCCAACTGCTCCAGGTGTACGCGCCGCAGTCCCTCCCCGCCGAGCCCGGTCTCCTCGGCCAGCTCCCGTCGGGCGCCGGCGGTCAGGTCCTCGTCGGGGCGGACGAACCCACCGGGCAGCGCCCAGTGCCCCGCGAAGGGTGCCTCGCCGCGCCGGATCAGCAGCAGGTGCAGCGCGTCGTCGCGGATCGTCAGGGCCACCACGTCGACTGTCACGGCGACCGACGGGTAGTCCCGCGGGTCGTACGCGGCCAGGAACTCCTGCTCGTTCATCGTGTCACTCTCATTCTGAGAACATCTCGCTGTGAGAACAACTTAACGCATGCGAGCGCCCCTGCCAAGAGGGGCGCTCGTCAGCGCAGGAGACCCGCCAGGTGGGGTCGGCCGCGCGAGTCGTGCAGGGCGAACCCGCCGTCCGGCAGGAGCGTGAAGTTGACAGTGCTCGGCAGCGGCACGGGCAGCTTGAACGCCACCTCGACGGTGCAGGCGTCCGGCAGCCGGGTCTCCAGGGCCGCGAGGCAGCGCGCCTTGCTCCACATGCCGTGCGCGATCGGCCGGCGGAAGCCGAACAGTCGCGCTCCGAGCCGGGAGGTGTGGATCGGGTTGTGGTCCCCGGACACCCGCGCGTACTCCGTGCCGACGCGGGGTTCCACCCGCCAGCGGGCCGTGGCGGCCGGCGCCTCGGGACGTTCGCCCCGGTCGCGCCCCGCACCGGCCTTGCGTTCCCGACCCAGGTACGTCGAGACGCCGCGCCACACCTCCTCCCCGTCGACCGAGCCGACAAGCACCACGTCCACCTGCCGCCCCCGGTCGTGTGGACGCAGGTTCTCCGCGTACGTCGTGAAGTCGAGGGTCTCGTCGGCGGTGATCGGGCGGCGCGTGGTGATCCGGTTGCCGACGTGCACCACGCCGGTCAGCGGGATGGGAAAGCCCGGCGCGGTCATCAGCCGCAGGGTCAGCGGAAAGCCCAGGACGTGCGGGAACGTCGCGGGCAGCCGGTCGGTGAGCCGGAACCCGCAGACCCGGTCGTAGTCGGCCAGGTGCGCCCGGTCGATCCGCACCCCGGCCACGGTGAACTCGACAGCCGGCAGGTCGGCCCCGCGCCGCCCACCGAGCCCGGGCAGCGCGCCGAGCGCGGCCCGCCGGTACAGCGCGCCGGGCGCGGGCAGTCCGGGGCAGCTCGACGCGCGTCCGGCCGCCAGCGCCGGCCGGACCGTCACCGCCGGCCGGACCGTCGCCGCCGAGGTCAGTTGTCACCTCGGCCGCCGACGCGGTCAGGTCGTGGGTGCGCTCGACGCTCAGGTCGGCGCTGTCGGCTTGCGGCCGGCGGATCGCGTCCAGCGTCTCCCGCGACAGGATCTCGGTGGGGCCCTCGATCAGGTCGTGGACCGAGAGGTCGTCCGGCTCCCTCGCGGGTTCTCTCCTCCTGGCCATCACGCCCCCAGCAGACTCTGGCCGCAGACCCGGACGACGTTGCCGCTTACCGCGCCGCTTGCCGGCCAAGCCAGCCAGCCGATCGTCTCGGCCACGTCCTCCGGCAGGCCGCCCTGCGCCAGGCTGTTCATCCGCCGGCCCGCCTCGCGGACGACAAGCGGGATGCGCGCGGTCATCCGGGTCTCGATGAAGCCCGGGGCCACCGCGTTGACGCTGATGTTCCGGTCGCGCAGGGCCGGGGCGAGCGAGTCGACAAGACCGATCACGCCGGCCTTGCTTGTGGCGTAGTTGGTCTGCCCCCGGTTTCCGGCGATCCCGGCGATCGAGGAGACGCCGATGATCCGCCCGCCGGCCGGAATCAGCTCCCGCTCCAGCAGCACGTCGTTGATCCGCTCCTGACTGGACAGGTTGACGTCGATGACCTGGTCCCACCGGTCGGCGTCCATCCGGCCGAGCGTCTTGTCCCGGGTGATGCCGGCGTTGTGCACCACCACGTCGACCCGGCCGTGTCGGCTGGCCAGGTGGTCGGCGAGCCGGGTCGGCGCGTCCGGCGCGGTCAGGTCGAGCTGGACGGCCGTACCGCCGATGTCGTTCGCCACCGCGGCGAGGGCGTCCCCGGCCGCCGGGACGTCCAGGGCCACCACCTGCGCGCCGTCGCGGGCGAGAACCCGGGCGAGGGCCGCTCCGATGCCCCGGGCGGCCCCGGTGACCAGCACGACCTGCCCGTCCAGCGGGCGGTCCCAGTCGGCCGGGGCGCTCGCCGCGCCGACGCCGACCCGGATGACCTGCCCCGAGACGTACGCGGACCGGCCGGACAGCAGAAACCGGAGGGCCGATTCCAGGCTGGTGTCGTTGGCGTCGCCAGTTACCTGGACGAGTTGCGCGGTGGTGCCCCGACCGAACTCCTTGCCGATGCTGCGGACCAGCCCTTCCAGGGCGCGCTGCGCGGTCGCCTCGCGCGGCGCCGGGCACTCGCTCGGCGGAGTGCCGAGCACGATCACCCGACCGCTGGGCAGCAACGCCCGGGCCTGCGGGTGGAAGAAGTCGTAGAGCTGGCGCAGCTGGGTCGAGTCGGTGATGCCGGTGGCGTCGTACACCAGGGCGCCGAAGCGGTCCTGCGGTGCGGCCGTGCCGGTGTCGCGCAGCTCGACCCCGGCGGCGGTCAGGATCGCGGTGACCGGCTCGGCGAGCCGGCCGCCGACGGCCGCACCGAGCAGGGCCGGCCCGGTCAGCAGCGGATCGCCGGGGTGGTGTCGGCGCAGTCGCGGCGGGTCGGGCAGCCCGAGGCGCTTGACCAGCGCGCGGCCGGCGGCCGATTGGACGAAGCTCGCGTACCTGTCGGTCATGGGCGTAGCCTACTGGCGAGTAGGGTTCGAGCAACACTTAGAGGAGGCGGATCGTGCAGAGCATCCGGCGGGTCGCGGTCATCGGGGGCAACCGCATCCCCTTCGCCCGTTCCAACTCCCGCTACGCGGACGCGTCGAACGCGGATCTGCTCGGCGCGGCGCTGGACGGTCTGATCGCCCGCTACGGGTTGGCCGGGCAACGCGTCGGCGAGGTGGTGGCCGGCGCGGTGCTCAAGCACTCCCGCGACTTCAACCTCACCCGTGAGGTGGTGCTCGGCTCCCGGCTCGACCCGCACACCCCCGCGTACGACATCCAGCAGGCCTGCGGCACCGGTCTGGAGGCGGCCATCCTGGTCGCCAACAAGATCGCCCTCGGCCAGCTCGACGTCGGCATCGCCGGCGGTGTCGACACCACCTCCGACGCCCCGCTCGCGGTCAACGAGGAGATGCGGCGCACGCTGCTCAAACTCAACTCGGCCCGGACGCTCGGCCAGCGGATGAAGATCGCCGCGAAGCTGCGCCCGCTCCAGCCGTTCAAGCCGGAGATCCCGCGCAACGCCGAACCGCGTACCGGGCTGTCCATGGGCGACCACGCCGCCCGGACCGCGCTGCGCTGGCAGATCGACAGGCGCGCGCAGGACGAGCTGGCGCTGCGCTCGCACCAGCGGCTCGCCGCCGCGTACGAGCGGGGCTTCTTCGACGACCTGATGACGCCGTACCTGGGGCTCACCCGCGACCAGAACCTGCGCCCGGACAGCAGCCTGGAGAAGCTCGGTTCGCTCAAGCCGGTCTTCGGCACCCGCGGCCCGGACGCCGAGCAGGCCACCATGACCGCCGGCAACTCGTCGCCCCTCACCGACGGCGCGTCCACCGTGCTGCTGGCCAGCGAGGAGTGGGCCGCCGCGCACCACCTGCCGGTGCTGGCCTGGTTCAGCTGGTCGGAGACGGCGGCGGTGGACTTCGTGCACGGCGACGAGGGGCTGCTGATGGCCCCCGCGTACGCGGTGCCGCGGATGCTGGCCCGCGCCGGGCTGACGTTGCAGGACTTCGACTACTACGAGATCCACGAGGCGTTCGCCTCGCAGGTGCTGGCCACCCTCGCCGCCTGGGAGTCGCCGGAGTTCTGCAAGGACCGGCTCGGCCTGGACGCGCCGTTGGGCGCGATCGACACCGACCGGCTCAACGTCAACGGCTCGTCGCTGGCCGCCGGGCACCCGTTCGCCGCCACCGGCGGCCGGATCGTGGCGACGCTGGCCAAGCTGCTGGCCTCCAAGGGCGGCGGACGCGGGCTGATCTCCATCTGCGCGGCAGGCGGCCAGGGCGTGACGGCGATCCTGGAACGCTGAGCGCCGGCGCGGCCCGGTCCGGGTGCTGGTCAGCACGTGCGGGACAATGAGGCACGTGACGACGATCCCCAACGTGCTCGCCAACCGGTACGCCTCACCCGAGTTGGTCGCCCTCTGGTCGCCCGAGGAGAAGGTCCGGATGGAGCGGCGGCTCTGGCTCGCCGTGCTCCGCGCGCAGCGTGACCTCGGCGTGGCCGTCCCGGACGGCGTGGTCGAGGCGTACGAGCGGGTGCTCGACCAGGTCGACCTCGCCTCGATCGCCGAGCGGGAGCGGGTCACCCGGCACGACGTCAAGGCCCGCATCGAGGAGTTCAGCGCGCTCGCCGGGCACGAGCACGTGCACAAGGGGATGACCTCCCGGGATCTCACCGAGAACGTCGAGCAGCTCCAGGTGCGCGCCTCGCTGGAGCTGATCCGGGACCGGGTGGTGGCCACGCTGGCCCGGTTGGCGTGGCTCGCGTACGAACACTCCGAGCTGGTCATGACCGGTCGCTCGCACAACGTGGCCGCGCAGGCCACCACGCTGGGCAAGCGCTTCGCGTCGGCGGCGGAGGAGCTGCTGATCGCGTACGAGCGGCTGGAGGACCTGATCGCCCGCTACCCGCTGCGCGGCATCAAGGGGCCGGTCGGCACGGCCGCCGACCAGCTCGACCTCTTCGACGGCGACGCCGACAAGGTGGCCGAGCTGGAGCGGCGGGTCGCCGAGCACCTGGGCTTCGCGCGGGTGCTGGACAGCGTCGGGCAGGTCTACCCGCGCTCGTTGGACTTCGACGTGCTGTCGGCGTTGGCGCAGACCGCCGCCGCGCCGTCGTCGCTTGCCACCACGATCCGGCTGATGGTCGGTCAGGAGCTGGTGACCGAGGGCTTCAAGCCGGGTCAGGTCGGCTCCAGCGCGATGCCGCACAAGATGAACACCCGCTCGTCGGAGCGGGTGAACGGCTTCGCGGTGATCATTCGTGGTTACCTGTCGATGGTCGGTGAGCTGGCCGGTGACCAGTGGAACGAGGGGGACGTGTCCTGCTCGGTGGTCCGGCGGGTGGCTCTGCCGGACGCGTTCTTCGCCGCCGACGGGCTGTTCCAGACCTTCCTGACCGTGCTCGACGAGTTCGGCGCGTACCCGGCGGTGATCAACCGGGAGCTGGAGCGGTTCCTGCCCTTCCTGGCCACCACCAAGATCCTGGTGGCGGCCGTCCGGCGCGGCGTCGGCCGGGAGGTCGCCCACGAGGTGATCAAGGAGCACGCGGTCGCCGTGGCGCTGGCCATGCGCGAGAAGGGCGCCCCGGAGAACGACCTGTTCGACCGCCTCGCCGCCGATGGTCGCCTCGGCCTGTCCCGCGCCGACATCGACACCCTGGTCGCCGACCGCAGCGCCTTCGTCGGCGCGGCGAAGACCCAGGTGGAAGCGCTGAGCCGCCGCATCACCAAGGTGGTCGAAACCCACCCGGAAGCGGCAACCTACAGCCCACCGCCCATCCTGTGACGCCCGCGCGGGCGCTACTCGCCGGTCGGGGTTTCTGCTGCTGTTCTCAGGTTGGGGGCGCTCGCGGGTTCGGCGATGCCGCCGAGAGACTCCGCGAAGGCCGGTTCGGTGGCGGTCTCCGCCGCCACCGCCGGCTGGTCGGGCGGCATGACCTCGGGCATCTTGGGTACGGCGACGACCGCCGTGCCGTAGGCGCAGATCTCCATCCACATCTCGCCGCAGTCCCGGCTGTCGAAGCGCATGCCGATCACGGCGTTCGCGCCGAGGCGTAGGGCCTCCTCGCCGAGGCGGGTCACCGAGTCGGTACGCCACCGGGTCAGGTTGTCCGGCGCCATCGGGTCGTACGCGCCACCGCGCAGGTTCTTGACCCCCTCGCGGTACGGGTTGCGCGTCCTGGCCATCGATGACACCACCTCACCGAGAATCTGGCGGATCTCGTAGCCGGGCAGTTGCTCTGTCGTCACGACCAGCACGGTTCCGATGCTGTCAGGAGTTGCGCGACCCGATCGTGTGCAGTGTTCACCTGATCGGATGCTGCAAAACGACGCGGCGCGGACGGCCGGCACGCCGCCGACCATCCGCGCCGCGCGGGCGCTAACCGTCAGACACCGGCCACCGAGGTGATCCAGGCCCGGTTGTACGCGACGCTGCCGTAGTTCTGGATGCTCTGCCCGTCGGCAGTGGAGGCCACGCCGACCTGCTGGCCGTTGTAGAACTGCGGCCCGCCCGAGTCACCGCGCCAGGCGTTGCCGCTGATCCGGCTGCTGCGGATCGCCTGCCCGCCGTACGCGTCGGTGACGTTGGTGCTGGTCACCTGGACGGTGGCGGTCTTGAGCTGGCTGGACGCGGAGCAGCCGCTGTAGCAGGTCATGCCCCACCCGTAGATCGAGTTGGTCGATCCGACGGGCGGGTTGCTGCTGGCCAGGGACACCGCCGAGGTGCTGACCGTGCTGGAGAGCCGCATGAGGGCCAGGTCGTTACGGGTGTAGGTGGCGCTGACGCTGCGGGTGACCCCGCCCGAGGCGCGGTAGACGCTGCCGACCCGGACGGACATCGTGCCGCTGATGCAGTGCCGGGCGGTGAGGACCCACTGCGCGGCGATCACGCTGCCGGAGCAGGTGAACGAGCCGTTGCTCAGCACCGCGGCGGCCCAGGGGGCGGACGAGACGGTGCTGCCGCCGATGATGGGCTGGGGACCGGCCGGGGCGGCGGACGCGCCGGAGGCGGCGCCGAGGGCGCCGACCAGCGCGGTGCTGATCAGGGCGAGCAGGGGACGAACGCGCATCGGTGGACTCCTTGGACGGGGCGGGCCCGGGGTCGCCGGGTGCCCGGGGACGGCGGTGGGAGGTCCCCGCCGCCGCTGGCATCGAGATATGTCGATGTACTGTAGGGCCGACGGGCATCGTTTTCAAGAAAGTCATCGAGATCAACCAATGTAACGATTCGGCTACCCGGCGCGCCGTATATGCCCTGCTGGGGCCGCCTGTCCCGCCCCGCCGACCGCCCCCGCCGACCGTTATGTGGATCACTGCCTGGACTGCGCCCGGCCGGTGCGTCCGCGACGGTATCTGCCAGGTACGCTGGCTGCGCTCGCCCGTTGTGGGTCGGCACCCAACTGCGTACACAGTCAGGAGTGCCCAGTGCCTCGCGTCGTCGTCGACGTCATGCTCAAGCCCGAGATCCTCGATCCGCAGGGCCAGGCCGTCGCAAACGCGCTGCCCCGGCTCGGCGTCAGCGACGTCGCCTCAGTGCGGATCGGCCGGCGCATCGAGATCGACTTCACCGGTGAACCGGACCTGGACCGGGCCCGGGAGATCGCCGACAAGTTGCTCGCCAACCCGGTCATCGAGGACTTCACCGTCCGCCTGGTCGAGACCGACGAGACCGCGGACGCCCGCTCGTGACCGCCCGGGTCGGTGTGGTCACCTTCCCCGGCTCGCTCGACGACGGGGATGCGGCCCGCGCCGTCCGGATCGCCGGCGCCGAGCCGGTCCGGCTCTGGCACGGTGACCCGGATCTGCACGGTGTGGACGCGGTCGTGCTTCCCGGCGGCTTCTCCTACGGTGACTACCTGCGCTGCGGCGCCATCGCCCGGTTCGCCCCGGTGATGGAGACGCTCGTGGACGCCGCCCGGGGTGGGCTGCCGGTGCTCGGCATCTGCAACGGCTTCCAGATCCTCTGCGAGGCGCACCTGCTGCCCGGCGCGCTCACCCGCAACCAGCACCTGCACTTCCGCAACCGCGACCAGGCCCTGCGCGTCGAGTCGGCCGGCACCGCCTGGACCAACGCGTTCCAGCCCGGCCAGGAGATCCTCATCCCGGTGAAGAACGGCGAGGGCTGCTACGTCGCCGACACCGCGACGCTGGACCAGCTCGAAGCCGAGGGCCGGGTCGTCGCGCGCTACGTCGGCGGCAACCCCAACGGGTCGCTGCGCGACATCGCGGCCATCACGAACTCCGCCGGCAACGTTGTCGGCATCATGCCGCACCCCGAGCACGCGGTGGAGGCGCTCACCGGCCCATCGCTGGACGGCCTCGGCTTCTTCACCTCCGTCCTCAAGCACCTGGTGGGGACGCCGGCGTGACCGGCGGGGCGATCATCGGTCAGCTCAACCGCCGGTCGGGCGGGCACGAGCGCAGCGAGGAGAGGTCATGACCACCCATCCGGACCCGGTACGGGACACACCGGAGGCGTACTCCGCCCCGGCGCAGCCGACCGAGCCGCTGGCGCAGCCCACCGCCCCGGCAGCCGCTCCGGCCCAGCCGGCGACCGCCGACTGGACCGACGGCGTGGACACCGTGCCGCGCGCCGGTGGCACCCCGGGCGAGTTGCAGCCGTACACCGAGCTGGGTCTGCGCGACGACGAGTACGACCGGATCCGGCAGATCCTCGGCCGTCGACCCACCCAGTCCGAGCTCGCGATGTACTCGATCATGTGGAGCGAGCACTGCTCCTACAAGTCGAGCAAGGTGCACCTGCGCCAGTTCGGTGAGAAGGCCCCGCACAGCGACCGGATGCTCGCCGGCATCGGCGAGAACGCCGGCGTGGTGCAGGTCTCCGACGAGCTGGCGGTGACCTTCAAGGTCGAGTCGCACAACCACCCGAGCTTCGTCGAGCCGTACCAGGGCGCGGCGACAGGCGTCGGCGGCATCGTCCGGGACATCCTGGCCATGGGCGCCCGCCCGGTCGCGGTGATGGACCCGCTGCGCTTCGGTGCCGCGGACCACCCGGACACCGCCCGGGTGCTCACCGGCATCGTCGCCGGCGTGGGCGGCTACGGCAACTGCCTGGGCCTGCCCAACATCGGTGGCGAGCTGGTCTTCGACCCCTCCTACCAGGGCAACCCGCTGCTCAACGCGCTCTGCCTGGGCGTGCTGCCGGTCAGCCGGCTGCAGAACAAGGCCGCTGCCGGCCCGGGCAACGTCGTCGTGCTGATGGGCGCCAAGACCGGCCGGGACGGCATCGGTGGCGTCTCGGTGCTGGCCAGCGCCACCTTCGACGAGGGCAGCGAGGCGCGCCGCCCCGCCGTGCAGGTCGGTGACCCGTTCACCGAGAAGCTGCTGATCGAGGCGTGCCTCGAGCTGTACGACGGGCAACTGGTCGTCGGCATCCAGGACCTCGGTGGCGCCGGTCTGACCTGCGCGCTCACCGAGACCGCCGCTGCTGCTGGCACGGGCATGCGGGTCTGGCTGGAGCGGGTGCCGCTGCGTGAGCCCTCGATGGACCCGCACGAGATCCTGGCCAGCGAGTCGCAGGAGCGGATGCTGCTGGTCGTCGAGCCGGAGAAGCTCGACGCGGTGCTCAAGACCTGCGAGAAGTGGGGCGTCCTCGCCACCGCGATCGGTGAGGTCACCGCGCCGGAGCCGGACGGCCGCCCCGGTCGACTGCTGATCACCTGGCAGGACCACCTGGTCGTCGACGTGCCGCCGGGCTCGCTCGTCGACGACGGCCCGGTCTACGCCCGGCCGATGCGCGAGCCGGCCGACCTGATCCTGCTCCAGGCCGACCGGGCCGAGACGCTGCCCCGCCCGGCCGACCCGGACGCGCTGCGGGAGACCGTGCTGCGCATGATCGCGTCGCCCAACCTGGCCGACAAGACCTGGGTCACCGAGCAGTACGACCGCTACGTGCTCGGCAACACAGTGCTCGCGCAGCCGGAGGACGGCGGCGTGATCCGGATCGACGAGCGGACCGGTCTCGGCGTGGCGCTGTCGTTGGACGGCAACGGCCGGTACGCCCGACTGGACCCGTACAACGGCACCAAGCTGGCCCTGGCCGAGGCGTACCGGAACGTGGCGGTGACCGGCGCGAAGCCGATCGCCGTGACCAACTGCCTCAACTTCGGCTCGCCGGAGGACCCGGGAGTCATGTGGCAGTTCGCCGAGGCCGTGCGCGGCCTGGCGGACGGCTGCCTGGAGCTGGGCATCCCGGTCACCGGCGGCAACGTCAGCTTCTACAACCAGACCGGCGCGGCGGCCATCCACCCGACCCCGGTGGTCGGCGTGCTGGGTGTGCTGGACAACGTCGCCGACCGGGTGCCGATGGGCTTCGTCCCGCGCCCCGGTGGCGACCACGACCAGCTCTACCTGCTCGGCGAGACGAACGTGGAGCTGTCCGGCTCGGAGTGGGCCTGGGTGACCCACGAGCACCTCGGCGGGATCCCGCCGCAGGTCGACCTGCTCCGCGAGAAGGCGCTCGCCGAGCTGCTTGCCGAGGCGGCCCGGGTGGGTCACCTCAGTTCGGCACACGACCTCTCCGACGGTGGCCTGGCCCAGAGCCTTGTCGAGTCCTGCCTGCGGCGTGGTGTCGGCGCCCGGATCGCCGTGCCGGAGCAGTTCGCCGGCGGTTCGATGCCGTTCGTCTACCTGTTCAGCGAGTCCGCCACGCGGGCGCTGGTGTCGGTGCCACGTGGCCACGACAAGGCGTTCGCCGCGCTCTGCGCCGAGCGGGGTGTGCCGTTCGAGCTGATCGGCGTCACCGACCCGACGGGCGGCGCGCTGGAGGTGCACGGCCAGTTCCGGATCGGTCTGGACGAGCTGCGGGCCGCGCACACCGAGACGCTTCCGCGTCTCTTCGGCGGCACCGCCGCCGTGGAGGTGCCCGCGCCGGCCGCCGGCGTGGCGGGCGCGGTCGAGGGTGTGCCGCTGCCGGGTGCCCCGGCCGAGCCGGTGGACGCGTCGGAGGTGCTCTCCGAGCCGATCGCCTCGTCCGGGCCGTCCCCGCAGACCGGAGCCGTCGACCCGGTCGGGTCGGAGCAGCCGGGTGAGTCGTCCGAGTCTGACCCCGGTGCCGCCGAGCCGTCGCCTGACGAGCGCTGAGGCGTTGGCGGCGGCCGTCCACGGCCAGCCCGGGTCGGGTGCCCGGTTCGACTGGGGCCTGACCGGGGCGGCCGAGCTCGGCCGGGTCTGCGCGGCGCTGGTGGTGGTGGACGTGCTCTCGTTCACCACCGCCGTGGAGGTGGCGGTCGCCCGGGGCATGCGGGTGCACCCGTTCCCGTGGGGTGAGCAGGCCGCCGAGTACGCGGTGCGGGTCGGCGCGGTCGCGGCCGTGGGCCGTCGCCGGGTGACGGCCGACCATCCGTGGTCGCTGTCGCCCGCCGCGCTGAGCGCCGCGCCCGTCGTGGCGGACCTGGTGCTGCCCTCACCGAACGGCTCCGCGATCAGCGCGGCCGCCAGCGCCACCGGGCTGCCGGTGGTCGCGGCGTGCCTGCGCAACTCGCGCGCCGTCGGGCGATGGCTGCGCCGCCAGGGGTACGGCACGACGGACGCCCCCATCGGCGTCATCGCCTCGGGTGAGCGGTGGCCGGACGGGTCGCTACGACCCTCGGTCGAGGACCAGCTCGGCGCGGCGAGCGTGCTGGACGCCCTGTCCGGTGTACCGGGTGGCCTCTCCGTGGAGGCGGCCATGGCGCTCGCCGCGCTGGCAAGCACTCCGGACGTCCCCGCCGCCGTGCGCGGCAGCGTGTCCGGTCGGGAGTTGACCGAGAGTGGCTTCGGCGCCGACGTCGACATCGCGGTCCGGGTGGGCGTGTCGGACGTCGTTCCGGTCCTCCACCAGGGCGTGTTCTCCGCCTCCTGACCGTCGCGGGTCGCCGGCCCGCTCGCGCCGCGCCCACATCCGCGTCCTGCCACGGCCGTCCGGCCGTCGGGTGGCACGTGCTGGCGTGATCAACTCGGGTTCCGGGAAGTCGGTGTGTCGAGGTGCGGCGGACAGCCCGCCTTCCAGGAAGGCGAGTCGATCACGCCGCAGGACCCGGCGACAAGCGCCGCAACGGCAAACGGCCGCCCGGATCTCCGGGCGGCCGTTTCGTCGTGGCGCTGTGCTGTGGTGGTGCTTGTCAGTCGTCAAGCCAGTCGAGGCGTCGGCCGCCTCGCTCGGTGGGCGGCGGGGTTTCCGGTCGGGCCCGGCCACCCTGCTGCTGGCCGTAACCGGCCTGGTCGTAGCCGCGGTCGTCGTAGCCGCCGCGTTGCTGCGGGGGCTCCTGGCCGTAGCCGCCCTGGTCGTACCCGCCGCTCTGCTGCTGGCCGTAGCCGCCCTGGTCGTAGCCGCGGTCGTCGTAGCCGCCGCGTTGCTGCGGGGGCTCCTGGCCGTAGCCGCCCTAGTCGTACCCGCCGCTCTGCTGCTGGCCGTAGCCACCCTGGTCGTACGCCCCGGTCTGCTGGCCGTAGCCGCCGGCCGGCTCCGCCGCGCGACCGCCGCCGTACGGGGCCGTCGGATCGGGCTGGCCGTAGCCCGGAGACTGCTGTTCGGGCTGGTAGACGCCCGTGGCGTACGGGTCGGCCGGAGCCGGGTACTGGGTGCTGTCGCCGGTGTACCGGCCGGTCGGCTCGTCGAAGCGCTCGCCGTAGCCGGCCCCACCAGCGGGAGCGGGCGGGTAGCCCGCGCCACCGGCCGGGGCGGTGTAGTCACGGCTGCCGTAGCCGCCACCGGAGGAGGGTGCGCTGCCGTAGCCGCCGGCCGCAGCACCGCCGTAGCCCGCGCCCGAGCCGGGTGCGGCGCCGTAGGCGTCTCCCGCCGGGCCGGCGCCGTAGCCGCCGTCCGGGGTTGCCGCCGTGCCGTAGCCGCCGCCCGAGGAGGGCGCGTTGCCGTAGCCACCGGCGCCGTAGCCGCCCGGGGCGGGCTCGTCGCCGTACGCCGGCGCCGCCCCAACCCTGCTGGCCCGCCGCGCCGTAGGGCTGTGCTGGCGCTCCGTACGGGTCCGGCGGGACGTCGTCGACCACCGGGCGGTGCATCATCGTCGGCGCCTCGCTCAGCGCCGCGCCGCCGACCATGGTCGGGTCGGGACCGCCACCGGGGCGGTTGACCACCCGGGTCGGGTCGTCGACACCGTGGAAGGCACCCCGGGCCGCCGGCACAGCGCCAGCCGCCCCGGCCGCGCCAGCCGCCGCCGGCTCGTCATCGTCGTCGCCGCTCTCGCGGCGCTTCATCCAGAGCAGCACGATCGTGCCGACGCCTGCCGCGACGAGCAGGCCGCCGAGCAGGATGATCAGGTACGACCCGATGCCGCCGCCGTCATCCTCCTTGGAGGCGTTCGCCGCGGCGCCCGGGCTGGCCTCCTCGGAGGGCTGATCCTCGGCGCCCTCCTCGGTCGCTTCCTCGGTGGGGGTGGCCTCGGCGCTGGCGGACGGCGTGGCGCTGGGCGTCACCTCGACCTTGATCTCCAGGCTGATCCGCTGACCGGTGACCGACTGCCCGGCGCTCGCGTTGAAGCTCTTGACCGCGTTGATGTTGTCGAAGCTGGCACCGACGGTGAGCCGGCCCGGAGTGATCGGCTTGTCGGTCGTGCCGGTGATCCGGAAGTTGCCGCTACCGTCGCTGATCGTGTCGTAGCGGTGGCCGGCGTCGTCCTGGAGGATCACGATGGCGTTCGGCACCGCGGTGCCGTCGGCCTTCTTGACCACCTTGCCGGAGACCGACTTCACGGTCTGCGTCTGGGGCGGCGTCGGCGGGGCCGCGGCCTTGCCCTTCACGGTCAGCGAGACAGTCGCGGTGTCCGGGCCCGAAGCGGCCTCGACCGCCACCGTGATGGACGCGGTCGCGTCGCCGGCGTTGTCGTTGGCGGCGATCCGGACCAGCACCGACCCCTTCGGGCCGCCCAG
Source organism: Micromonospora lupini str. Lupac 08 (assembly GCF_000297395.2). Taxonomy (GTDB): domain Bacteria; phylum Actinomycetota; class Actinomycetes; order Mycobacteriales; family Micromonosporaceae; genus Micromonospora; species Micromonospora lupini. Next base: position 188,873 of record NZ_HF570108.1, read on the forward strand.
GCCGCCGCCGGAGAGTTTGACATCGCCACAGCCACTGGCGCAGCTGACGCCGGACGGCAGCCCGGAGAGGCTGACCTTCGCCGACTCGTCGTTGTCACCGCCGGTGATGCGCACGGTGATCGTGGCATCGCTGCCGGCGTTCACGGTGACCGAGCCGGGGGAGACGTCGACGTCTGCGGCCATTGCTGGTGTGGCGGGGACGGCGAGCAGAGCGCCGGCAACCAGCGCTACGACCACACCGGCCCGCTGCTTCCAGGCACGTCGGTGTGTTGACACGTCCACCGCCTTCCGGGCTGACTTCCCTTCGACCGGCGGGGCGCCGGGCCGGGGATCATCACGGTACGAATACGCCGTCGGCCACTATGCCTTGTCTGACTGGATCGGCGCGACCCAGGGCCAGCGTCGGGTGCTTCACCTGTGCGTCGTATCGTCCCGTCGTGTCCTCTCCGCACAGTAAGTCCGTCGCCGTAGCCGCGGCTCTGTCGGCGCTTGACGAGGGGCGTACACCCGAACGGCCGGTACTCCGGGAGGCGGTCCGGACCTTGTTGGCCGTCCTCGCGGAGCGCGCCCCCGGCCGATCGGTGGAGGTGCGCGTCCCACCATACGGTGCGATCCAGTGCGTTCCCGGTCCTCGACACACCAGGGGAAATCCGCCGAACGTCGTCGAGATGTCCCCGCAGACCTGGTTGGAGTTGGCCACCGGGCGGATCGGGTGGGTCGAGGCGGTCACCGACGGTCGCGTGCAGATGAGCGGCGTTCGGGCGGACCTCTCGGCGTTTCTGCCCCTCTAGCTGCCCGGATGTCCGGCCGGTCGTGACTCTCGGCACGGAAATCGTGACTATCTGTATTGACGTTGACTCGCGTACACTGTCAGGCGACGACAGTGGTCCCGGCCGAGGAGTGTGGATCCGCACCGTGATCCCCGCCAGGCCGGTCCAGACCAGCATGAGGGAGCGGTAGTGCCCCGAGGCGACGGCCGGCTGAGCCACGACCTTGACCCCCAACGACCCGGCCCGCAGGACGCCTGTGGCGTCTTCGGTGTCTGGGCCCCCGGTGAAGAGGTCGCCAATCTGACCTACTTCGGCCTCTATGCCCTGCAGCACCGCGGGCAGGAGGCCGCGGGCATCGCGGTGAGCGATGGCTCGGGCGTGGTGGTCTACAAGGATCTCGGCCTGGTGGCCCAGGTCTTCGACGAGCCCACCCTGGCCAGCCTGCGCGGCCACCTGGCGATCGGGCACGCCCGATACTCCACGACCGGCGCCTCGAACTGGGAGAACGCCCAGCCGACCATCCGGTCGACCAGTTCCGGCACCACCATCGCGCTGGCCCACAACGGCAACCTGGTCAACACCGCCGAGCTGGAGAAGGAGGTCGCCGAGCGCGGCCTCGTCGCGGACGGCTCGACGAACGACACGTCGCTGGTGACCATGCTGCTGGCCAGCCGTCCGGATCTGTCGGTCGAGGCGGCCGCGCTCGAGGTGCTGCCGCAGCTGCGCGGGGCCTTCAGCTTCGTCTTCATGGACGAGTCGACGCTGTACGCGGCCCGCGACGCGCACGGCGTACGCCCGCTGGTGCTCGGCCGGCTGGAGCGTGGCTGGGTGGTGGCGAGCGAGACCGCCGCGCTGGACATCGTCGGCGCGAGCGTGGTGCGTGAGGTCGAGCCCGGTGAGCTGATCGCGATCGACGAGGAGGGGCTGCGCTCCACCCGGTTCGCCGCGCCGGAGCCGAAGGGCTGCCTCTTCGAGTACGTCTACATCGCCCGCCCGGACGCGACAATCGCCGGGCGCAACGTGCACGCGGCGCGGGTGCAGATCGGCCGGCAGTTGGCCAAGGAGCACCCGGTGGAGGCCGATCTGGTCATCCCGGTGCCCGAGTCCGGTACGCCTGCCGCGATCGGTTACGCGGAGGCTTCCGGCATCACCTACGGCGCGGGCCTGATGAAGAACCCGTACGTGGGCCGCACCTTCATCCAGCCGTCGCAGACCCTGCGCCAGCTGGGCATCCGCCTCAAACTCAACCCTCTGCGGCAGAACGTCCGCGGCAAGCGGCTGGTGGTCGTGGACGACTCGATCGTGCGCGGCAACACGCAGCGGGCCATCGTGCGGATGCTGCGCGAGGCGGGGGCGCTTGAGGTGCACGTCCGGATCTCCTCCCCGCCGGTCAGCTGGCCGTGTTTCTACGGCATCGACTTCGCCACTCGGGCGGAGCTGCTGGCCAACGGGCTGGACAACGACGGCATCCGGCGTTCCATCGGCGCCGACACGCTGGGTTACGTCTCGCTTCCTGGCCTGATCGCCGCGACCGAGCAGCCGAAGACCCGGCTGTGTCGGGCGTGTTTCGATGGTGAGTACCCGATCGAGCTGCCGGCCGGCAACCTGATCGGCAAGCACGTCCTCGAAGGGACGGGCCGCCGGGTCGCCAACGCGACGCCGGAAGCCCCGGACAGCTTCGGCCCGCTCGTCGCCACTCCTGGTGGCGTGACCGCAAACCGCCCGTAGCACCAACCGGCGCGGCCCGGCCACCGCCGGCGCGGCACCGAGAACCACAAAGGGGAGAACCGTGACGCACGTGTCCGAGCGCAACGGCGCAGGAAGCAGCCCGACCGGCGCCGGCGGCGACCACCAGCCGTGGACGGCCGGCGCTGGCCGGCAGGCCCGTAAACGCTCGGTCTCGTACGCCGACGCCGGGGTCTCCATCGACGCGGGCGACCGCGCGGTGGAGCTGCTCAAGTCGAAGGTGCGCCAGACCCGCCGCCCCGAGGTGCTGGGTGACCTCGGCGGCTTCGCCGGCCTGTTCCGGCTGGACACGAAGAAGTACAAGAGCCCGATCCTGGCGTCCTCCACCGACGGTGTGGGCACCAAGCTGGTGATCGCCCAGCAGATGGACATCCACGACACGGTCGGCATCGACCTGGTCGCGATGGTCGTCGACGACCTGGTGGCCTGTGGCGCCGAGCCGCTGTTCCTGCTCGACTACATCGCCACCGGCGAGGTCGTTCCGGACAAGGTGGCCGAGATCGGCGCGGGCATCGCCGACGGCTGCCGGTACGCGGGTTGCGCGCTGCTGGGCGGGGAGACCGCCGAGCACCCCGGTGTGCTGCGCCCGGACGAGTACGACATCTCCGCGACCGGTGTCGGAGTGGTCGAGGAAGCCGACATCCTCAGCCCGGACCGGGTCGAGGTGGGTGACGTCGTCATCGCGATGCGCTCCTCCGGCCTGCACTCCAACGGCTACTCGCTGGTCCGGCACGTCCTGCTCGGCGCTGCCCGGATGCGTCTGGACATCGTGATCGACGACTTCGGGCGGCAGCGGACCCTGGGCGAGGAGCTGCTCACCCCGACCAAGATCTACGCCAAGGACTGCCTCAAGCTGATCGCCGAGGCCGAGGTGCGGGCGCTGTCCCACATCACCGGCGGCGGCATCCCCGGCAACCTGGTGCGGGTGCTGCCGGAGCACGTCGACGCCGTGGTCAACCGGTCCACCTGGAAGCCGCAGCCGATCTTCGACCTGATCCAGTCGAAGGGCCGGATCGACGACCACGACATGGAGTCGACCTTCAACATGGGTGTCGGCATGTTCGCGATCGTCTCGGCCGAGGACGCCGACCGGGCCCTGGCGACGCTTACCGGCCGTGGGGTCGAGGCGTGGCAGGCCGGCGAGATCATCGAGGGCACCGGCAACGTGCAGATGGTGGGTCAGCACACGCGCGGATGATCACGTTGCGGTGATCGTACGGGCACCTGATGAGGGCTTCACCCGAGTGGCCAGTGCCGCCTAGCCTGAAGGGCTCGGGCTGGGCGGAGGAGGGTGATGGCTGCTGGGGAGACGTCGTTCAGCGGGATGCGTGGCCTGGCCGCGGTCCCGTCGTACGTCGTCATGCAGCCGACGACCCTCTGCAATCTCGACTGCGCCTACTGCTACCTGCCGTTTCGGGCCGCTGACCGGCGGATGTCGGTGCCGGTGGCCGAGGCGGTGGCGGCGGCGGTCAACCCGTGGGCGGCGGCCGGTCGCTTCTCCGTCGTGTGGCACGGCGGCGAGCCGCTGGCCGCCGGTCGGGAGCACCTGGCCGACCTGATCGCGCCCTTCGGGCCCGAGGTCGAGCACCACGTGCAGACGAACGCGACGCTCATCGACGACGAGTGGTGCGACTTCTTCGCCCGGCACGAGGTGCGGGTGAGCGTGAGCGTGGACGGGCCGGCCGAACGCAACGGCGACCGGGTCAACCGTGGTGGTCAGCCGGCGTACGACCGGATCCTGCGCGGTGTGGCGGCGCTGCGCCGGCACGGGCTGCCCTTCTCCGCGCTGGCCGTGGTGTCCCGGCCGGCGCCGGGGCTCGCCGCCGAGCTGTACGACTACTTCCTCGGGCTGGGCTGCGACGTGCTGGGCATCAACATCGAGGAGACTGAGGGGGTCAACACCCGCGACAACAGCCATGACCCGGCGGCGGTGACGGCGTTCTGGGCGGAGTTGGTGTCGGCCTGGCGTAAGGAGCCCCGGATCCACCTGCGCGAGGTCGAGTGGTCACTGCGGTACGCGGCGGCGGTGCTCGACGGCGCTGCGGACGGCGTGTTGCCCCGTCGGCTGGACCCGATCCCGACGATCGGGCACGACGGCTCGGTGACCGTGCTCTCTCCGGAGCTGGCCGGCTTCACCTCCCCGCACTACGGCGACTTCAGCAGCGGGAACGTGCTGGCCACCCCACTGGCCCGGATCCTGGCGGACGCGGCGTCGACGCCCTGGGTGGGCGAGTTCCTCACGGGCGTGGAGGCGTGTCGGGCGTCGTGCCCGTACTTCGGCTTCTGTGGCGGCGGTCATGCCGCCAACCGTTACTTCGAGCTGGGGCGTTTTGACGGTACGGAGACCGAGCACTGCCGCAACAGCAAGATCCGCCTATTGGAGGGAGTGTTGGAGCATGCCCGAGACCACCAGTCACCGGCGGCCTGAGCGCGAAGCGGACGACGCCCCGGACGGAGTCACCGAGCGGGTGCGGGAGGCCGCCCCCGGGCTCGTAGCGCTGCTTCAGGAGGCCGAGGACGCGCGGAGGCTGCGGGCGGAGGTGTCGGGCGGAGACGGCGTCAGCGCGGTCTGCGCCTGGAACCACTTCGAGAACATCCCGACCTTCTACAACTGGAACAACCGCCCGCGCTGAGGTCGACCGTGATCAGGGGCCTGTCGACCGGTCGGAGTGACCTCCGGTCAGGGCAGGCCCCTGATGATCGGCACCGATCTCGCTCCCGATGGGCACATGCGTGAGCACGCGGGCGTCACCGCGTGCTCAGCTGTCGAGAGGTCAGCGGGTCGGTCGGACCCAGGGATCCGGGTCGTCGTCCGCGTGATTCTCATCATCGTCGTCGACGAACTCTTTTGAGTCGTCGTCGAAGTGGTGCTCAGACTTACCAGCACCCGCCAGTTCGCGCTGCAAGGCGGTGAGGTCGGTGTTCGGGGAGTGGTACTTCAACTCCCGGGCCACCTTCGTCTGCTTGGCCTTAGCACGGCCGCGCCCCATGGCTCGACCCCCTCGCACAGAATGCGGGGCAGCCCGAAGGCGGGCCCCGATGACGTCAGGCATCTCTCGTGGCTCTTACGGTACATGGGGATGCCATCGTTCGGCACCTCGGGTTACCGTCGGCCGGCTCTGCGCGTCGCGGCGATCCGGCCGTCACCCAGTGTACCTGGTAAGGAGCGGAACGATGAGCACCCGTGACACCGGACAAAACATGCCAAACTTGACCCGGCCTCAGCTTACCGAGATCGAGCGGCGCGGGAGGCCCGGAGGCGGATCCCGGTCGATCCGCCTCCGCCTCCTCAGGTGATCAGCGCAGGTGGATCGTGCGCAGGCGACCGACCTCGGCCATCCGACGCTCGGCCAGCCGGTCCGCGGCCACCGCCGGCGGCACGCCCTCGGCGTCAGCCAGGTGCAGGATCTCGCGGGTCGTGTCGTAGATCCGGGTGGCCCGCAGCTTCGCCCGCTCGAAGTTGAAGCCCTCGATCTCGTCTGCCACCTGGATCACGCCGCCGGCGTTGACCACGTAGTCCGGGGTGTAGAGGATGCCCCGGTCGGCCAGCAGCTTCTCGATGCCCGGGTGCGCGAGCTGGTTGTTCGCCGCTCCGGTCACCACCTTCGCGCGCAGCGCCGGCACCGAGTCGTCGTTCAGCGCGCCGCCCAGCGCGCACGGGGCGTACACGTCGATGTCCGCCGCGACAAGCGCGGTGGCGTCGTCGACCAGGGTTACCTGCGGGTGGTTCGCGCGTACCCAGGCCAGGGCCTTCGGGTTGACGTCGGTGGCGACCACCTCGGCGCCGTCCTCCAGCAGGTGCCCGGTCAGGTACTTGCCGACCTTGCCGAGGCCCGCCACGCCTACGCGCCGGCCGCGCAGGCTCGGCGCGCCCCAGACGTGCTCGGCGGCGGCCCGCATCCCCTGAAAGACGCCCCACGCGGTAAGGATCGAGGAGTCTCCGGCGCCGCCGTGCTCCACGCTGCGGCCGGTCACGTACCGGGTCTCGCGGGCGATGATGTCCATGTCGGCCACGTAGGTGCCGACGTCGCAGGCGGTGTAGTAGCGGCCGGCAAGCGACTCCACGAAGCGGCCGTACGCGCGCAGCAGCGCCTCGCTCTTGATCTGCTCCGGGTCGCCCCAGATGACGGCCTTGCCGCCGCCCAGGTCCAGCCCGGCGAGAGCGTTCTTGTACGCCATTCCGCGGGACAGATCGAGCACGTCGGCGAGCGCGTCGTCCTCGCTGTCGTACGGGTAGAAGCGGGTGCCGCCGAGCGCGGGCCCCAGCGCGGTGGAGTAGATCCCGATGATCGCCTTCAGGCCGCTCTGCTTGTCCTGGCAGAAGACGACCTGTTCGTGACCTGTCGATCCCGGATCGTCGGTGCTCGCGAATACGCCCATGACTGGCTCCTGAGTGGTGTGCGTTCCTTGTGGGACGCGGACCTGGTGGACCCCGGCGGGGATGCTGCCGGTGCGGTCGAGCCTAGTATCGGCCGCCGTACGACCGCCCGACGTGCCGCCGCCGTCCCACGTTGCGGCGCGCATGGTCCGGCCGCTGGGCGCGTACGAGAGCGGTTCGTGGGAGGATCGCGCGGTGCCGTCGCTCTTCGCTTCTTACCTGCGCGTGTACGAGCCGCTGACCGCCTTCGACCGGGACCGGCAGAGCTACTGGCGCCGCTACGTCTCGGAAGGGCGGGCGGTCGCCCCGGTCGAGGGCCCCGGCCGCCAGCGCACGGCGGTGATCGAGGCGCTGGGCGCGGGCTGGACCCGGCTGCCGGACCTGCCCGAGGAGGCGTACGTCCTGGAGACGGACGACGGCCTGCTGGTCTGCCCCTGGAACCTGCGCATCCGGGTCGCCGAGGCGGCGCTCAACGCCCGCGACGGGGTGCCCTCGGTGCTCGCCGACGCGTTCGTGCCGCCGGTGCTCGCCGGGCAGGCCAGGGCGGTCGTCGACGACTGGCGCAGCGGTGCCCGGGTGCTGGAGCACGGGGTTCCCCGGGTGCACGAGCAGATCGCCACCTGGGGCGTACCGCTGCGGTGGTTCGTGCTCTTCGACCCGGCGGAACGGGATCAGGTCACCGAGCCGGGCCGGCGGGCGCTGCGCTACCGGACGGAGATCTCCAAGGCCCGTCGCCGCTCCTCGCGGGCGCTGTCGGTGCTGCGCAAGTCGGTGGGCGAGGCGCCGATCACCGAGGCGGTGGAGGAGGCGGCCCGCTGGCTGGAGGAGTTCCACCCGCGTTCGGTGGTGGAGCTGGACTACGGCGGCCTGGTCGACCTGCTCTCCGACGAGACCCTGGCCGCGGACGACTCGCCGGAGCTGGTCGCCGGTGGCCTTGCCGGGTTGGCGCGCGGCGAGGCCGAGGAGGCGTCCGCCGCGTACGACAAGCTGGTGGCCCGCTGGCGTGCCGTACAGCTGCTGGAGCGGTGCAACTAACGCATTTCGCCCTTAGGAGCGCTCCCAAGGCGAGGTGTGCTCGTAGTTGACGCATCACGAACCGTGATCATGAGTCCGAATAAGGTAGTTTCTGCCGTGTAAAAGTCGTAAAAATCGGGCATGGTTCATCCGTCCGTCTAGGGACCTTCATCCGTTCGGCCCATGTCGGACATCGGGGACTAGCCGGACCATGGGAGACGCGTCGGCCGGCGGGACCCCGGCCGATGTCTATACATGTGGAGGAGTGACCGATGGCATCGCGAACGCACGAACCAGAGCCGCTACTCACGCCGGCCGAGGTGGCGTCGATGTTCCGTGTCGACCCGAAGACGGTGACCCGGTGGGCGAAGGCGGGCAAGCTCAGTGCCATCCGCACCTTGGGTGGCCACCGTCGATACCGCGAGTCGGAGGTCAGGGCGCTGTTGCAGGGTCAGATCCCGCAGCAGCGGCAGGGCGACTGAGCCGGTACGAGTTTTTTCGGTAAAGGGCGGTGGATCTCGGTCCGCCGCCCTTTGTCGTGCCCGCGGTTTGTCGTGCCCGCGGTTTGTCGTGCCCGCCCTCAGCGCTGCCCCTCGGTCAACGTGACCCGGATGCCGACCGTGCCACCCTCGCCCCGGCGCAGCCGGCTGCCGAGCAGGCTCAGGCGGCCGATCAGCCGGTACTTGTGCTTGAGCAGGTCGCGTACCCGGCCCGTGTCGCGGCCACCGTAGAGGGTCGCGTGAGCGGGCACCTCCGCCCCGTGCGGCCGGCCCCGGACGTCGCACGGCGCCACTGTCACCTCGCCGTTGTGGCGGATCCGCTTCACCTTCCCCGAGTCGGCCCGGGTCCAGACGGCCAACGCCTCACCGTCGCGGACCGCCCAGACCGGGGTCGGCACCGCCCGACCGTCCTTGCGGAAGGTCGTGAGCAGGAGGTACTTCTCAGCCGACAGCCGGTCCAGCGTGGTCACGCCGCCAGGATACGGCCGCTGCGGGCCACGCAGTGGCCGGATAGCGTGAACCCCGTGACGGGGGAGCCTCTTATCGGTGACGTGGTCGGTGAACTGCTGCGGGACGCGCTCGCCGTGGCCACCGGTGTCGGACCGCGGCCCATGGTCGGCGGGCGACTGCCCCGGCCGGTCATCGAGATCATCGAACGCGACGACGGCCTGATCAACGGTGCCCCGGCCGCGCACTACCTCGACGGGCCGGCCGACTGGCAGCCCTACGACCACCGGGCCGTCGACCGGGCCCGGGGCGAGACGCTTGACGTCGGCACCGGGGCCGGCCGGATCGCGCTGCTGCTCCAGGAGCGCGGCGTGCCGGTCACCGGGCTGGACACGTCGGCGGGCGCGCTCGCGGTCAGCCGCCGTCGCGGCGTACGACGGCTGGTGCACGGCACGGTGGACACGCACGTCGCCGACGGCCAGCGGTACGACACGTTCCTGCTGCTCGGCAACAACCTCGGGCTGTTCGAGGGCCGGGAGCGGGCGCCCGGGTTCCTGGCCGCCCTCGCCGCGCTGGCCCGACCGGGGGCGCAGATCATCGCGCACGGCACCAACCCGTACGGCACGCGCGATCCGCTGCACACCGGCTATCACGAGCGCAACCGCCGCCGGGGCCGGCTCGGTGGCCAGCTGCGACTACGGCTGCGCTACCGGGAGCTGGGCACCGAGTGGTTCGACTACCTGGTCTGCTCGCCGGACGAGTTCGCCGAGCTGGTGCACGGCAGCGCCTGGCGGCTGACCGATGTGGACGACCGCGACGCCCCCTACTACCTCGCCACCCTGCGCCTCGCCGACTGATCGGAGAGGGGGCCCTCGTCGACTCGACGAGGGCCCCCTCTGCGGCGGATCAGACCTGGACGGTCGGGGTCAGCTCCTCGGGCGGGAGACCGCCATCGCCGTCGACCACCTCGTCGGGGGTGCCGTCCTCGTCGATGTCGACCATGGTGATGTCCACCTTGCCGTCACCGTCGGTGTCGAACTGGAACAGGTCGGCCTTGCCGTCGCCGTCGGTGTCCACCACCCACACGTCGGTCTTGCCGTCGTTGTTGGTGTCGGCGCGCAGCAGGTCGACCCGCTCGTCGCCCCGGGTCTCCACGATCTCGGAGTCGGTGCTCTCCCCGGTGGTGACGCTCTCCGGTGCCTGGCTCATCTCGATGCGGTCCTTCCCTCGGTTGACAGGCCGTACGTACCCGATCGCGCGCTCCCCCACGCATGGGCGGGGTCGTCGTGCTGTCTAGGGTCGCACCATGAGCGAGCGGAGCGGACCGGGCATCCGGGCCGGCGTGGCGGGGACCCCGCGCGCCACCGGGGCGGACAGGGAGGCGTGATGAACGATCGTTTCGTGGTCGTCGGTGCGGGCACGATGGGGCTCGGCATCGCGTACGTGGCGGCCGGGGCCGGGCACTCCGTCGAGCTGGTCGAGGTGGACGCGGCCCGGGGCGCGACAGCGCTGACCCGGCTCGCCGACCTGTGGGAGCGGGCGGTGCAGCGCGGCAAGCTGACCGCCGACGAGGCCGCCGCGAACCGGCAGCGGGTGACCCTGCGCCCGAGCCTCGCCGACGTCGCCCCCGCTCCGGAGGTGATCGTGGAGGCGGTGCCGGAGCGGCTGGACCTCAAGCGGACGGTGCTGCGGGACGCCGCCACCCTGAGCCCGGCCCTGCTCGCGAGCAACACGTCGAGCATCGCCATCGGCGAGTTGGCCGCGGGCCTGGACGCGCCCGAGCGCTTCCTCGGCCTGCACTTCTTCAACCCGGTCTGGGCGATGGCGCTGCTGGAGATCGTGGTCGGCCCGGCCACCGCCGAGGAGACCACCGCGGCGGCCGTCGCGCTCGCCGGCCGGCTCGGCAAGGACCCCGTCGTCGTACGCGACCTGCCCGGCTTCGCCACCTCCCGGCTCGGGGTCACCCTCGGCCTGGAGGCGATCAGGATGGTCGCCGATCAGGTGGCCAGCCCGGCCGACATCGACAAGGCGATGGTGCTTGGCTACCGGCACCCGATCGGGCCGCTGGAACTCACCGACCTGGTCGGCCTGGACGTGCGGCTGGACATCGCCCGCACCCTCCAGGCCGCGTACGGGGACCGCTTCGCGCCGCCGGAGCTGCTGGTGGAGATGGTGGCCGCCGGGCGGCTGGGCAAGAAGTCGGGGCACGGCTTCTACCACTGGGAAGACGGTGTGAAGCGGTGAGCGCGGTCGTCGACGGAGGGTGGGCACGGTGAGCGCGAGGAGTGAGCTTGCGAGCCCCGCAGTCGCGAACGGAGAGTGGGCACGGTGAGTGGGTTGCGGATCGAGGAGCGGCCGGATCGGCTCGTGGTGACGCTGGCCCGGCCGGAGAAGCGCAACGCCATCGACGCCGACCTGATCGCCGAGCTGCACCAGGTCTGCGCCGAGTTGGAGGCGCACCCCCGGCTGCTGCTGTTGACCGGCGGCGCGGAGGGCATCTTCGCCGGGGGCGCCGACATCGGTCAGCTCCGCGAGCGGGGCCGCACCGACGCCCTCGCGGCGATCAACTCCGCCGCCTTCGCGCGCATCCGGGCGCTGCCGATGCCGAGCGTGGCCGCCGTCGACGGCCCGGCGCTGGGCGGTGGCGCGGAGCTGGCGTACGCCTGCGATCTGCGGGTGTGCACGGCGCGGGCGGTCTTCGGTCAGCCGGAGGTGCGGTTGGGCATTCTGGCCGGCGCCGGCGCGACCCACCGGCTGCCCGCCCTCGTCGGCGAGGGCCGGGCCAAGGAGCTGCTGTTCACGGGCCGGCGGGTGGACGCCGCCGAGGCGTTGCGGATCGGCCTGGTGAACCGGGTGGTGGACGAACCCGGCGAGCTGCTGGCGGTGGCGCACGGGCTGCTGGACGAGATGGCACAGGGCTCGGCGCTGGCGTTGCGGCTCACCAAGCTGGCGGTGGACGCACCCGCCGCCGCACATCCGCAGCTCGACCTGGTCAGCCAGGCGGTCCTCTTCGAGGACGAGGAGAAGCACCGCCGCATGACCGAGTTCCTGGAGCGCCGCCGGGCCCGCTGACGCGGTGACACGGAACGGCCGCACCGGCTCCGAAGCCGGTGCGGCCGTCGCGGTCCGCGGTGGTGCTCAGTGCCGGATCTGCACCCCGGAGTCGGCGACCGCCCGGATCACCTGGGCCGACTCACCGAAACCGATGATGAGTACGGCGTCCGCACCGAATTCCTTGATCTCCTTCGCGCCGCCGGTGAAGTCCACGGGGGCCGCGTTGGAGTCGGCCGGAGGGTCGTACGTGAGCAGCTTGAGGCGGTCGGCGGCGATGCCGGCCTTCTCCAGCTCGTCACGGACGGTGGCCTGGAGGCCCTCACCGTAGGAGTCCTTGCGGGCGACGATGACGATCTTCTGCGACCCGTCGCGGAGGACGACGTCGGCCAGAGCCCGACCCTGCAGGCTGTCCGGCGGGGCGGTACGGAAGTAGAGGCCCTTGTCCTCGATGTCCGTCAGGCTGGCGTCGGTGTTGCAGGGCGAGAAGAGGATCTTGCCGGCCCGCACGACGTCCGGCAGCACCTCGCGGGAGATGCCCGAGGCGCCGGCGCCGATGATGATGCTGACCCCGTCGGCCACATGCTTGGCGACGGTCGCCTTGGCCACCGCCGTGCTGGTGCCGTCGTCGCCGTCCTTCCACGTCACCGGCTTGCCCAGCGCGCCGCCAGCGGCGTTGATCTCCCTGATCGCCAGCGCCGCGCCGGCCGCCATGGGCGGGTACGCGATCGCCAGGTCGCCGGTCTTCGGCAGCAGGCCACCCACGATCAGCGGCTTCTGGTCGTCGTTGTTACCGGGGCGCGGCTTCCTCGCCTTCGGCGGGGTCTTGGTGCTCGCCGCCGACTCGGCGCCCGCGCCGACGAACTCGGTCTTGCCCTCGTTGATCTGCTTGCCGTCGAACGTCAGCGTCGCGTAGCTCGCGGTGGCCGGCTCACCCTTGTCGGTGAAACCGGCACGGGCCAGCGAGACGCTGCGGTACTCGATGTCCTGCCCGGCCCGGGCCAACGTGAGGCAGGTGGCCGGGTCCTCGCACCGCTGACCGTTGTTGGTCACGCCGACGATCTGCTTGGCGATGGCGGCCGGGTCGGTGCTGCCGGCCAGTTGGGCCGCGAGCACACCGATCACCACAGCGTCGTACGTCTCGGCGGAGTAGAGGTAGTCCGTCAGCGCCGGATTGACGGACCGTAGCCGGCTCTTGAAGTCGTCGGGCAGCGGGGTGAGCGGCGTGGTCCCCTTCATCCCGTCGACGAGATCAGCGCGTTCCTTCAACTCCGCTGGGTAGGAGTTGAGCATGTTGCCGTCCGTGCCGTAGAGGCGCACCTGTTGGGCGCTTCCCTCTTCGGCCTTGTCATCCCCGCAAGCGCTTGTGGCGAGCAGGATCGTCGCGCAGGCAGCCAGTGTGGCCACCCGCGAGCGGCGTGATACGAGCATGGTCGTCCTTCCTCCGGCGAAGGTCCGCTGCGCACATTAGCGTGCCGGGGCCGGCCGCGGGACCGTGGAGGTGACGAAATGCGCAGGTCGCTCGCGTCGTACACGCAGAGTGACGAAATTGGCCGGCCTTGACCCCCCGTCCTACTGTGCGCTGGGTGACGGACCTACCACAGCAGACGTTCGACGACGCGACCGCCGTGCTCCGCTCGGCGCTGGCCGGCGATGGGGAAGCGGTGACAGGTGCGTTCGACGCGGTCGTCGACCGGGCCGGCCTGCCCGGCGCGTACGGGGTCGCCTGGTGCCTCGCGGCGACGATGGTGGGCGACGCCCCACCGAACACCGGATGCGCACTGGACTTCCCGGGCATCGAGCAGGCGGACTACGACACCCGCTGGGTGGCCCGCTTCGTGAGCGCGTACGCCAACCGGGACGTGCCGACCGGGGAGGCCCTGTTCGGTGCGGCCGCCGCCGACGGGCTGCTCTCCGACTGCCTGCTCACGCTCGCCGGCTCGACGATCGCCACCCTGCGAAGCCGCGCCGGCTGACCCCGCCTCCGGGGCGCGGCGCCCGTCGGGTGCCGCGCCCGCACGGACCGTTCAGAAGGCGTGGTACGCGACCAGCGGCTCGTACTCGTAGCGGACGTTGTCGAAGCGGACCCGGAAGTTGACCCCGTCCCGGACGTTTGTCGCCACGGTGATCCAGCCGGAGTTGGCCGGCAGGTAGGTCCAGTAGTTGCAGTTGCCGGTCTTGTCGATGAAGATCACGCAGGCGTCGGTGCCGTACGCGCTGGCGTTGCGCACGTTGATGTCGCGGCACCGGCTCGTGGTGCGGTACGGGCCGGCCTGGCCGCCGTAGCCGCCGGTCTGGAAGAACGAGCGGACCGCCCCGCCGTAACACGTGGCGAGCGGGGCGAAGAGGTTCGGCCCCGAGGTGAAGTCGGTGGAGTCGGTGGTCTGCGCGGCCGGTGCGGCGGCCTGGGCGGCGGCGGGTGCGCCGGTCGCGAGCAGGGCGGCGGCCGTGGCGACGGCGAGCAGGCGGGCCTTCGGGGATGACATGCGTGCCTCCGGAACAGTTGGCTAACCGTCCGTATTGGACGGTCGAGCTGATCGTGACGATGATACTGATCGATCAATACCCTCGTGGTCCCAGATCGTCCGCCGCGTGTGATAGCTCTGGGGGCATGTCCGAGGCCATGCTCAGCAAGGTGCGCAAGCTGCTCGCCCAGGCCGAGGACCCGGCCTGCACACCCGCCGAGGCGGCGGCCTTCACCGCCAAGGCGGCCGAGCTGATCGCCCGCTACGGCGTCGACAGGGCGTTGCTCGCCGTCCGGGACCCGACCAGCGACCCGGTCGGCGACCGGGTGCTCGACGTCGTCGCCCCGTACGCCCGGGACAAGGTCGGCCTGCTCGCGGCCGTCGCCGAGCCGCTGCGCTGCCGCTGCGTCCGTCGCCGGCAGGGCAACGGGTTCGCGGTGCACCTGTTCGGCTTCGCCAGCGACCTGGAACGGGTGGACCTGCTCTTCACCTCACTGCTCGTGCAGGCCGCGCAGGGCCTGGCCGCCACGGCGGTGCCCGCCGACGACCATCCGGCCGCCTTCCGACGGTCCTGGCTCGCCGGCTTCGCGGAGGTGATCGGGGGCCGACTCTGGGCGGCCGAGACGGCTGCGGCCGGCGAGTCGGGCGGCCCGTCGGTGGCGCTGGTGCTTGCCGACCGCTCCGACCGGGTGCAGCGGCGGCTGACCGAGGAGTACCCGCGACTGCGAACCGCGCCGGCACGCCGGCTCGGCGGCACGGGCTTCGGCTCCGGGGCGGAGGCCGGAAACCGCGCGCACCTGGGCGGCCGGGGCCTGGACGGCAACCGGGCCGGTCGACAACTCGGCCGCTGACTGTGACGCTGGCCTGGGCTCAGGCGGGACCGGCGGGATGAGGGCGCGACACCGTGGCGAGGTAGCGGGTGAGCAACTCGTGCCAGCCCGCCGTCAGCGCCTTGCGGTATCCCTCGGCAGCCTCGCCGTGCCGATCGAAGTGCCGGTGCTCCAGTTCGACGCGGGTCCGTTCCGGCCCGTCGGGAAGGAACAGCACCTCGACCTCGCTGGCCTTCGCGGGGTCCGGCACCGGCACCCGGTCCGGCCCGATCTGCCAGGCGAAGACCAGCCGCCGTGGCGGATCCCACGTGAGCACCCGTCCCCAGTCGGCGCGGAAGCCGTACGGGCCGATCTCGTAGAGCATGCCGCCGGCCTGGGGCTCCATGCCCAGCTCGGCGAGGGCCTCCGGCCCGGACCACGTGTACTCGGTGACCCACCAGTCGGTCAGGTCATCGGTGAAGACCGCGAACGCCCGCTCCGGGGGACCCGGGACGAGGAGACTGCAGCGTAAGGAGAACCGCTCCAGGTCCTGCCGGATGTCGGCCGGATCAGCCATCCCCTGTCCCATAGGCCCGGACCATACCGGCTGATGCCTCGCTGTGCAGCTTCGCGAGGTGCCCGGTTCCAGACAGTGGGTTGCCAAGCCGTCACGGACGGGATGCCCCGCCGGAAAGCGGGTACCCGCGCCGAACGGCCCGGACGACCGGGTCGGCGTACGGGAGCGGGAGAGCATGAGCGAGAACGCGCAGCAGCGAGATCCGGACCGGAACGTCGACGCCGGGGACCCGGACGTCCTGCTCGACATCCCGAATGTCTCGGTCGACTCGATCCGGCTGGTCGTGGACGGTCTGGACGCCGACATCTCGCTGCGCGCCCGGCTGGCCAACCTGCTCCAGCTCGACGCCGGCGTACGGGTCCACCTGCACGGCGTCGAGCTGGACATCGACGGGGTGCACGCCGAGGCGCAGTTACGCGTACGGCTGGAACAGGTGGTGACACTCCTGGGCCGGGCACTCGACACGATCGACAACAACCCGCAGGTCATCGAATCCCTGTCCCGGACGGCCAGCAGCGCTCTCGACGACGTCAACCGTGGTACCGAGCAGTTGACCGCCGCCGGCGCCGCCGGGGTCAGCGCCCTGGCGCAGCACTCCGGCGTACGCGACGAGCTGGCCCGACAGGCGGGCCTGCCGGGCGACCTCGGCGACCAGACACGAGCACAGCGCGCCCGCCCGGCGGAGCCCCGGTCGGCGGAGTCCCGGTCTGCGGGGTCGGGGTCGGGGTCGGGGTCGGCAGAGCATCGCCCGGCCGGGTCGGGGTCTGCGGAGTCGAGCCCGGCCGGAGCGCGCCCGGCGGAAGGCCAGCCGCCGGAGTCGCGCCTGAAGGGCCGGTGGCCGGTGGATCGGGCTTCCGCGCAGGCGCACCCGACCTCTGCGGGGCAGGGGGGCGAGGGGCAACGGCCGCCCGAGGGTCAGGACCGGCAGCAACCGGGGGGTGGTCCGGGTGGAGAACGCTCGGCTCCGGCCGCTTCGCCGACCGGGAGGCCCGCCGACCAGCCGGGCGGTTCGCGGACCTCCGGTCCCGGCGAGTCCCGGGCTCCCGAAGGCGGGGATCAGAGCGGCCGGGACGGCGGTGGTGGTAAGCCCGCCGGGCCAGCCGCCAGCGGTCAGGGCGGCGGTGGCCAGGGCGCCAGCGGCCAGCGCGCCAGC
>NZ_HF570108.1:205882-275069 GCF_000297395.2 Micromonospora lupini str. Lupac 08
CGGCCAGGCCGGCGGTGGCCAGGCCGCGGTGGCCAGGCCGGCGGTGGCCAGGCCGGCGGTGGCCAGGCCGGCGGTGGCCAGGCCGGCGGTGGCCAGGCCGGCGGTGGCCAGGGCGAGGGTGGCCAGGGCGCCAGCGGCCAGGCCGGCGGTGGCCAGGGTGGCGGTAGCCAGGGCGAGGGTGGCCAGGGCGATGGCGGTCGGGGTGGTGGTGGCCGGGGTGGCGACCAGGGTGGCAATGGCCAGGCTCGGGGCGGGCAGGCCGGTGGTGGCCAGGGCGGTGGTGTTTCGAGTGGGGCGCAGGCTGCGGCTCAGACCGCGGCACAACTCGCCGAGCAGGCGGGGGAGACCCTGCGGCAGGCCGGGCGCAGCGTGTGGGAGGCGATCCAGGGCGGGATGGCCCAGCACCGTCAACAGGGCCGCCGCGACCAATGACCATCGCCCAGCGCGACCGACGCGGATGATCGACTCGGGTTCAGTGAAACCGCGGTATCGCAGCGACCGGGACACCCCGATTTCACCGAACGCGAGTCGATCAAGGACGGGCTGGACGATCACAGGCCGGCGCCGAGCAGGCCGGGCGGGCGGGAAAAGCAGAACGCCGACCGCGTTTCCGCTGGTCGGCGCTCCTGTAGCCCGGCGAAAGGCTATGTGGCCAGGGGCGGGGTCGAACCGCCGACCTTCCGATTTTCAGTCGGACGCTCGTACCAACTGAGCTACCTGGCCGTGTTGCTCGGCTCATGCTACCCGCCAACCGGATGAACCGCTGGCAGGGTCACCTGCGCCGATACGCAGAACGCCGCGCGAGGCGCGGCGTCAGCGCTGCGGTCCTGACGGGACTTGAACCCGCGACCTCCGCCTTGACAGGGCGGCGAGCACTCCAACTGCTCCACAGGACCTAGCTTGTGTTGCTCCGGCTTGCGCCGGTCGTGCCCCCAACGGGATTCGAACCCGTGCTACCGCCTTGAAAGGGCGGCGTCCTGGGCCGCTAGACGATGAGGGCGGCCCCGCCATCATTGCACATTCGCAACTTCAAGCGGACTTGCTCCCATCCGGCCCCGCCGGAGGCTTGGAAAGCATACGTGATGCCTGGCTGGTCAACAAAATCGGTATCGCCGGAGCCGTTGTGAACCGCATAACCGCAGGTCAGAGCCCCCATCTAGCGAAGTCGGGTGATGCCGAAGCGGTGCTTCAGGTCGGCGATCAGGCGCGGGCAGGCGGCGAGCGTCGCTCCCCGGTCACCGCCTCCGTCGTGCAGCAGCACGATGGAACCCGGACGTGCGGCGTTGTGGACCCGCCTGGCGATCGTGTCGGCGGTCGGCTTGTCCCAGTCCTGCGGGTCGACGGCCCAGTGCAGCGGGTGCATGCCGAGATCCTTGGCCACGGCCAGGACCTCGGGTGTCCACCGGCCGCCGGGTTGCCGGTAGAAGGACACCTGTGTGCCCGGGGAGGCCGCCTGGATGGCCTTGTTGGTGCGGACCAGGTCGGCCCTGATGTCGGCCTCCGGCCGGCGGGCGAGGTCGAGGTCGTGCCGCCAACTGTGGTTGCAGAGCTGATGCCCCTCCCGGACGATCCGTCGGATCAGCTCCGGGTGTCGCTGGGCTTCGAGGCCGACGACGCAGAAGGTGGCCGTCACGTGGGCCGACTTCAGTTGGTCGAGCACCTTCGGGGTCCAGGCCGGGCTGGGCCCGTCGTCGAAGGTCAACGCCACGGGGCGTACGCCTGTGGTGCGCCGCAGCCCGGTGGGGAGCTTCGCCGGCAGCGGTCGCAGCGGCGGCTTCGGCGCCTTAGTGTGGGTCGGGCTCGGCTTCGGGCTGGGCGTCGGGGTGGGCGGGGTGCTCTGGGTGGTCGACTCGACGGGTTGCGGGCCGCCAGCGGCGTGGACGGTGCTGTCTGGCTGAGCGCAACCGGACAAGACCAGCACCACGGCGAGGACGGACGCCAGGGCGGCGCGGGCTTGCATCTGTTCGCTCCCGGGGGTCGGGGCAGGCGGACCTCCCCGACGGTAGTGGAAGTGGCCCAGCTACCGACAGGCCGGTCACGCCTCCCGCGACTGGTCCAGCGAGTCACGGACCGCCACCGCGAGTGAGACGGCCTCGGCCAGGTCGACCGGCCGGACCACCCCGGCGGGCAGCGTGTCGGCCCGCCAGCCGGGGCCGGCGGCGAGGATCAGCAGTGGGCGGCGGGGTGCCGCGAGCAGTGCGCTGAGCTGGGTCGGGTCGGCCGTGGCCCGGGTGTGTGACCAGAGCACCACGGCGGCCGGGCCGGTGCGGTTGACCGCCTCGACGAGGGCGGCCACCGGCACCCGGGCACCCAGCATGCGATAGCTCACCCCGGCCTCGGCGAGCGCGGCGGCCAACGCTTCCAGGGGGAGGGTGTGCTGTTCCTCATCGGCGCAGGAGAGCAGGATCCGGGCCGGGCCGGCGGGCGCGTTGGCCTGGCTCGCTGCCGCGAAGGCCTCCGACACGCACCGGGAGACCAGGTGTTCGACCTCGATCAGGCCGGCGGTGGCGGCGTGCCGGTCGCCGATGCCGGCGAGCACGGGGCGCAGCAGGGTCTCCCAGGTGGCGATGATGCCGCTGGCGGCGATCGTGTGGGCGATGGTTTCGTTGATCGCCGCCGCGTCCAGGCGCATGGCGGCGCGGGCCAGACCCCGGGCGGCCGGGCCGGCGCGGCCCACCGGGATGGCGCCGCCGCCGTCGCGGCCGGGCGGACGGATCCGGCTCCGGCTGATGGTGTCGACGGGTGTGCGGTCCGGTGCCTGCCGTGCCCACCGGGCAGCCTCGGCGGGGCTCACGCCCTCGGCGGTCAGGCGCCGCATGGTTTCGAGGCGGGCCAGATCGGCGGGGGTGTAGCGGCGGTGGTGGCCGGGCACGTGCTCGCTGGGCCCGAGCCCGTAGCGCTGGTGCCAGGTGCGCAGCGTGGTGACCGCGACCCCCAGCCGGCGCGCGACGGCGCCCGCGCTCAGCGCCTCATCGGCCACCCGACCGCTCCGCCGCGTCATCCGCCGACGATCCGGACGGGGTCATGGTCGAGCCGGGGGCGCCCGACGAAGCCCCCGAGGGGCGCAGCAGACGGTTCACCACCCCGCCCAGCCAGGGTGCGTACGACCGGGGGTCGCGGTCGAGTTCGGCCTCCAGGGCGGCCGGGTCGGCCCAGCGCAGCTCGGCCACCTCGTCCGGGTCGGGTCGCAGCGGGGCGGCGGGCAGGAACTCGCCGCGCAGCACGTGGTCGTACTCGAACTCGACCCGGCCGGAGGTCGGATCCTCGGCGTAGTAGACGTAGACGCCCACCTCGGTCAGCTCGACCGGGCCGGTGCCCAACTCCTCCTTCAGCCGCCGGTTGGCCGCCTCGGTGAGCGATTCGCCGGGTCGTGGGTGGCCGCAGCAGGAGTTGGCCCAGCGCAGCGGGAAGCGGGTCTTGACCGCGGCCCGTCGTTGCAGCAGCACCTGGCCGTCCGGGTCGATCAGCAGCACCGAGAAGGCCCGGTGCAGTTGCCCCGGCGGCTGGTGGGCGGCGGCGACTGTGGTGTCGCCGCGGGCCTGACCGGCGTCGTCGACCAACTCGACGAGGTGGTCCTCGCGGCTGGTCATCGGCCTTCTCCGGTGATCCGGCCGGCGGCGAGCTTGCCGGAGATCAACACCATCGGTACGCCCACACCGGGTTGGGTGCCCGAGCCGACGAAGACCACGTTCGACAGGTCGCGGTGCAGGTTCGACGGGCGGAACGGCCCGGTCTGGAAGAGGGTGTGCGCGGCGGCGAACGGAGTGCCCGCGGCCATTCCCTGCTCGGCCCACTCGGCGGGGGTGATCGCCTGCAACACCTCGACCCCGGCGCCGAAGCCGACGTACCCGCGCTCCTCCAGCGTGCTGATCAACTGGTCGCCGTAGCGCCTGGTCAGGTCGCCCCGCCACTCGAACGGCGCCCGGTGGAGGTTGGGCACGGGCGCGAGCACGTAGTAGGTGTGCCGGTCCGGTGGGGCCACCGACGGGTCGGTCCGGCTGGGATTGGTCACCAGCAGCGACGGATCGGTCATCAGCTCGCCCCTGCGGATGACCTCATCGAAGGTGCCCTTCCACGCGCGTCCGAAGTGGATGTTGTGGTGGGCGATCTTCGCATATCCCTGTCGCGAGCCGACGTGCAGGACGACGCAGGAGGGTGAGTAGGTGAGGCGTCGCGCGGGCGCGGCGGGGAGCAGGTCCCGGTAGGCGACCGGCAGGTCCGGGTTGAGCACCACGACGTCCGCCGGCACCAGCTCGCCCTCGGCGGTGAGCACGCCGGTGGCCCGGCCGTTCGCGGTCTGGACCTGGGTCACCGTCGTGTCGTACCGGATCTGCACGCCGTGCTTCTCGGCCGCGCCGGCCATCGCCCGGGAGACCGCGTGGATCCCGCCGCGGGGGAAGTAGACCCCGGCCACCGAGTCGAGGTACGCGATGACCGCGTAGATGGCCAGCGCGTCGTGCGGGGCGAGCCCGGCGTACATCGCCTGGAAGGAGAAGATCCGCTGGGTACGCGGGTCCCGGAAGAACTGGTTGATCTTCGTTTGGAGGCGGCGGAAGGCCCCGCCGGTGAGCAGCTTGAGCAGGTTGCCGGTGATGAGGTCGGTGGGCGCGTCCAGGTTGCGCTCGATGAAGTCGGCCCGCTCCAGCCGCCACAGCTCCCGGGCGTAGTCGACGAAGCGCAGGTAGCCGTCGGCCTCCCGGGGCCCGCAGACCCGGGAGATCTCGGCCGCCATCCGGGTGGTGTCGGTGAGCACGTCGAGGGTCGAGCCGTCGGGGTAGTACGCCCGGTAGGCCGGGTCGAGCGGCGTCAGGTCGAGCCAGTCGTGCAGCTCCTCGCCGACCGCTCCGAGCGCCTCGGCGATGAGGTCGGGCATCGTGAGCACGGTCGGGCCGGTGTCGAACTCGTACCCGTCGACGGAGAGTCGGCCCGCGCGCCCGCCGGGGACCGGCTCGCGCTCGAGCACCGTCACCTGTCGGCCGCTGCCGGCCAGGTGCAGCGCACAGGCGAGCCCACCCAGGCCGGCGCCGACGACCACCACCCGGTCCGTCCGTCCCGTCACCGTCCGCACGTGACCACCTCCTCGAGAAGAACGCTCATCAGGCCCGCCGGCTGGTGGCGGCGGTGGCCAGCCCGGTCAGCGCGGTACGCGCCGTCCGGTCCACGGGCGCGCTGTCCAGCGCGGCCAGGGCGTCGCCCACCCGCTCGGCGATCATCCGCTCCACCCGGGCCACCGCGCCGGTCTCGGCGACCAGGTCGGCGAGCCGGTCGACCGGCTCGCCGTCGGCCTGCTCCAGCGCTCGGAGCTGACTGGGCGTGGCCAGTTGCCGCGCCAGCATGAGCAGCGTGGTCGGTTTGCCGGTGCGCAGGTCGTCGCCGGCCGGCTTGCCCGTGGCCGCCGGGTCGCCGTAGACGCCGAGCAGGTCGTCGCGGAGCTGGAAGGCCTCGCCGACGGCCAGGCCATAGCGGGTGTACGCGGTGACCAGCGCGGCGTCGGCGGTGACCCCGGCCAGGAACGCCCCGAAGAGCAGCGGTCGCTGCACCGTGTAGCTGGCGGTCTTGTAGCGGGCCACACGCAGCGCCCGGTCGACCGACCAGTTGGTCGGGTCGTTCTCACCGAGCACGTCCAGGTACTGCCCGGCGACGGTCTCGACGCGCATCTGGTCGTAGCAGCGGCGGACCTCGAACAGTCGGGCCGGGGTGATGGTGGCGCGGGCGAGCAGCTTGTCGGCCCAGACCATGCAGAGGTCGCCGATGAGCACGGCGGCCGCCTCGCCGAACCGGCCGGGGTCGCCCCGGTGGCCGGCGGCGACATGCTGCGCGGCGAGCGCGACGTGTGCGGTGGGCCGGCCGCGGCGGGTGGTGGAGGCGTCCATCACGTCGTCGTGCACAAGCGCGAAGGTGTGCAGCAGTTCGAGGGCGGCCAGCGCCGGCAGGACGGGTGGGAGGGGCTCGGTGCCGCCGACCGCTCCGCGCCAGCCCCAGTAGGCGAACGTGGACCGGATCCGCTTGCCGCCGGCCAGTACGGCTTCGCGCGCCGCGGACGCGAAGCCGCCCATGGCCGCGTCGATCTCGGTGAGTGCGTCGACCTCGGCGGCGAGGAAGGTGGAGAGGGTCTCGTCGACCGCCGTGATCAGGTCCTGGGTGTACGCGGCCAGGACGGCGCGGACCGGATCGTCCCTGTCGCTCGGGCCCGTCGGTGCCACACGGGTCGCGTTGTCCGCAACTGCGTCGTTGGCCATGTTGGCGAGCGTACCCTAGGGTACGAGTTGCGTCGATTGGTGCGTCGATAATTGAGGAGGGCCGGTGGACACGGATCTCACCGCTGCCTATGACCGGTGTCGTGAGCTGCACAAACGTCACGGTCGTACCTACTATCTCGCCACCCGGTTGCTTCCCGCGTGGAAACGACGACATGTGCACGCCCTGTACGGATTCACGCGGTACGCCGACGAGATCGTCGACCGCACCGAGGACCTGCCGCCGGCCGAGCGGGCCGCCCTCCTCGACGACTGGGCCAGCAGGTTCGTGGCCGGTCTGCGCGGCACGCCTGTCGACGACCCCCTGCTGCCGGCGGTGTTGCACACGATCGCCGTCTTCGATCTCGACCGGGACGACTTTGCGTCGTTTCTGAAGAGCATGGCGATGGACCTGACCGTCACCTCGTACGCGACCTACGACCACCTGCTCGACTACATGGAGGGCTCGGCGGCGGTCATCGGCACCATGATGCTGCCGATCCTGGGCAGCAGCGATCCGGCGGCCGCCCGCGAGCCGGCCCGGCAGCTCGGGTTCGCCTTCCAGCTCACCAACTTCATCCGCGACGTCGCCGAGGACCTGGACCGGGGTCGCACCTACCTCCCCGACGAGGACCTGGCGAAGTTCGGCGTCACCCGCGACGACCTGGCCGAGGCCAGCGCGCGCGGACGCGGTACGCCCCGGACGCGCGAGCTGATCGAGTACGAGGTGACCCGGGCCCAGGCGCACTACGCCGCCGCCGCGCCCGGCATCACCATGCTCGCGCCGGCGTCGCAGGCGTGCATGCGCACCGCGTACGCGCTCTACGGCGGCATCCTCGACGAGGTGGCCGCGCAGGACTACGACGTCTTCACCCGCCGGGCCCTGGTGCCGCAGCGGCGGCGGATGGCGGTGGCCGCCCGCGCTCTGCTCACCTCGACGGGTACCCCGGTCACGATCCCCGGGCCGACGGTCCAGCCGGCGGCCCGGTGACGGCGGGCACCGCGATCGTGCTCTTCACCCGCGACCTGCGGGTGCACGACCACCCGGCGCTGGCCACCACCTGCGCGGCGTTCGACCGGGTGGTGCCGCTGTACGTGCTCGACCCGGCGCTGGCCGGTCTGTCGGCCAACCGCACCCGGTTCCTGCACCAGGCCCTCGCCGACCTGCGCGACGCGCTGCGCGAGCGCGGCGGTGACCTGGTGGTGCGGCGCGGCGACCCGGTGGCCGAGACGATCCGGCTGGCCGGCGAGGTCGGCGCGACAGCCGTGGCGCTCTCCGCCGACGTCAGCAACCACGCCCGTCGGCGCGAGCGGCGACTGCGCGCCGAGTGCGAGCGGCACCGGCTGCGCCTGCGGCTCTTTCCGGGGCTGACCGTGGTCGAGCCCGGCGCGTTGCGCCCCGGGGGCGGAGGCGACCACTACCGGGTGTTCAGCCCGTACCACCGGGCGTGGGCGGCCGCGCGGTGGCGCGACGAGTTGGCCGCGCCCCGCCGGATCGCACTGCCCGACGGGGTACGCGTGGGTCGGGTGCCGGCGCCGCCGGCCGGGGAGTCACCGGACGCGGCTACCGGTGGCGAGCGGATCGCCCGGCAGCGGCTCACCGACTGGCTGCCCGAGCTGGGCCGGTACGACGACCAGCACGACGACATGGCCGGCGACGACACCTCCCGGCTCAGCCCGTACCTGCGCTTCGGCTGCGTGTCCCCGCTGTCGGTGGCCAACCGGGCCGGCGACCGGTCCGGGCCCTTCGTTCGGCAGGTCTGTTGGCGCGACTTCTACTACCAGGTCACCGCGGCGTTCCCGGAGATCTCGACGGCCGCCTACCGGCGGGGCGCCACCGAGCAGTGGCGCTACGACGACGACGCCCTGACGGCCTGGGCCGAGGGGCGGACCGGGATGCCGATCGTGGACGCCGGGATGCGGCAGATGCGGGCGCAGGGCTGGCAGCACAACCGGGCGCGGCTGATCACCGCCGGCTACCTGACCAAGCACCTGGGTCAGGACTGGCGGGCCGGGGTGGCTGTCTTCTTCCGCTGGCTGCTCGACGGGGACGTGGCAAACAACTCCGGCAACTGGCAGTGGGTCGCCGGCACCGGCAACGACACCAAGCCGTACCGGGGGTTCAACCCGGTCCGGCAGGCCGAGCGGTACGACCCGGCCGGCGACTACGTACGCCGCTGGGTGCCGGAGCTGTCGGCGGTGCCGGGCAAGGCGATCCACCAGCCGTGGAAGCTGCCCGAGGACGTCCGCCGCACGCTTGACTACCCGCCGCCGCTCTCCGTGCCGGGCACCGACCCGGTCTGGCTGCGCTGACCCCGACGATTGTCAGAGCACCGAGTGCAGGGCCTCGGCCAGCTCCTCGACGCGGTCGTGGTCGGCGAGCTGCGCCGTGACGTACCCGAGGGTGTAGCCGCGCTCCGGGTCGGCCCAGGCGCTGCTGCCGCCGAGCCCGCCCATGCCCCAACTGCCGTCGGGCTCCCACTGCATGCCCAGCGTCCACCGGACCTGGCGGTCCAGCAGCACGTCCGTCCCGTCGTACTGGACCCGGGTCGCCTCGGCCACCAACTCCGGGCTGAACAGCCGTACGCCGTCGAGGACGCCACCGGCCAGCAGGCCCGCGTAGAGCCGGCTCAGGCCGGCCGCGGTGGCGTGCAGGTTGACCGCAGGCATCTCGGCGCCCCGCCAGAGCGGGCTGTTCAGCACGGCGAGGTCGAGCCCGCCGGTCGGGTTGCCCATTGCCCGTGCCCGCAGCGAGCCGGGCTCGCCGAGCTTCCGGACCGGCCACTGCGGGTCGCCGTAGCGCAGGTCCGCGCAGCGGCGTTGGTCGGCGTCGCCCAGCCCGTAGGCGAGGTCGAGCTGCCACGGGCCGGCGATCTCGTCGGCCAGGAACCGGCCCACGCCGCGGCCGTCGACGCGGCGGACCAGCTCGCCCACCAGGTGCCCGTACGTCCAGGCGTGCTCTCCGGCCAGCGACCCCGGCGTCCACTCGGGGTCGGCGGCCGCCAGGTCGCCGGCGAGCAGCGCCCAGTCGGCGACCGCGGTGGCCGGCCGGGGCACCGGGAAGGCCGGTAGCCCGGCGGTGTGCGACAACACCTGCCGCACGGTGGCCGGGGTGCGGAACTCCGGCCAGTACCGCTCGACGGGCGAGTCGAGGTCGACCCGCCCCCGGTCGACGAGCAGCAGCAGACAGAGCGCGACCACCGGCTTGCCCACCGAGTAGACGTTGGCAAGCGTGTCCGGCCGCCACGGCTGGCTGGACGGCTCGTCGGCGGTCCGGGAGCCGCCGACCAGGTCGAGGACCGGTCGGCCGTCGTACCAGACGGTCAGGCTGGCGCCGGACTCCCGGCCGGAGGCGAGGAGGTCGTGGAAGCAGTCCCGGACGGGGTCGAAGCGTGCGTGCATCGGATCACCG
Organism: Micromonospora lupini str. Lupac 08; assembly: GCF_000297395.2. Lineage (GTDB taxonomy): Bacteria > Actinomycetota > Actinomycetes > Mycobacteriales > Micromonosporaceae > Micromonospora > Micromonospora lupini. The sequence continues at coordinate 215,531 of NZ_HF570108.1, forward strand.
TAGGCGGTGGGGCGCGGTGACGGTGCCGACTTTTCCGGACCCCGGTGGTCGGGGCGAGGCCGCTGGGGGATGCTGTTCTGATGGCGGAGCCGGAGCTGGTTGACGTGGTCGTGGTGGGGCTCGGGGTCGGCGGCGAGGAGGTGGCCGGGCGGCTCGCCGAGGCCGGCCTGAGCGTCGTCGGCATCGAACGGGACCTCGTCGGTGGCGAGTGCCCGTACTGGGGCTGCATCCCGAGCAAGATGATGATCAGGGCCGCGAACGCGCTGGCCGAGGCGCGTCGGGTCGACGGGCTCGCGGGCACGGCGCAGGTCCGTCCGGACTGGGCGCCGGTGGCGAAGCGGATCCGCGAGGAGGCCACCGACAACTGGGACGACAAGGTCGCGGTCGAGCGGTTCACCGGCAAGGGTGGCCGGTTCGTCCGGGGCAGTGGCCGGCTCGACGGTCCGGGGCGTGTCCGGGTCGGTGACCAGGTGTTCCAGGCCCGGCACGGCGTCGTCCTGGGCACCGGCACCCGGGCTTCGGTGCCGCCGATCGACGGCCTGGCCGGCACGCCGTACTGGACCAACCACCAGGCGATCGAGGTCGAGCAGCTGCCCGGGTCGTTGCTGGTGCTCGGCGGCGGCGCGATCGGGCTGGAGCTGGCCCAGGTCTTCGCGCGCTTCGGCGTCCGCGTCACGGTGGTGGAGGCGCTGGACCGGGTGCTGGCCGTCGAGGAGCCGGAGGCGTCCGAGGTGGCCGCCGCGGCGCTGCGCGCCGACGGCGTCGAGATCCACACGGGTGTACGTGCCGAACGGGTCGCGCACGACGGCGACCGGTTCACGCTGCACGGCGTCGGCGGGGCGCAGTTCACCGCCGAGCGACTGCTCGTGGTGACCGGCCGCCGGGCGCACCTGGAGGAGTTGGGGCTGGACACCGTAGGTGTGGACGCCACTCAGCGTTACCTGCCGGTGGACGACCGTCTGCACGTCACCGACGGCATCTGGGCGGTGGGTGACCTGACCGGTCAGGGCGCGTTCACCCACATCGCCATGTACCAGGCGGGGATCGTGGTGGCCGACGTGCTGGCCCACGCCCGGGAGGCGACGGCGGGGGCCGACGCCAGCGGGACCGCAAGTGTCGTCGGCGGTGCGATGGGGGCGTCCAGCTCGCTTGCCGCAAGCGGGTCGAGTGGGTCGGCCGGCACCGTGCCGCGCGCCGACTACCGCGCGCTGCCCCGGGTGACCTTCACCGATCCGGAGGTCGGTGCGGTCGGCCTCACCGAGCAGCAGGCTCGCGAGCGCGGCATCAACGTGCAGGTCGGGTTCACCAAGCTGGGCAGCTCGACCCGGGGGTGGATCCACCAGGTCGGTGACGAGGGCTTCATCAAGCTCGTCGCGGACGCCGACCAGGGCGTGCTGATCGGCGCGACGTCGGTCGGCCCGGCCGGCGGTGAGGTGCTGTCCGCGCTGGTGGTGGCGGTGCACGCGGCCGTGCCGCTGAGTCAACTGCGGCACATGATCTACGCGTACCCGACCTTCCATCGGGCCATCGAGGACGCGCTGCGCAACCTGTCCTGACGCGCGGGACGGCGTCAAGCCACAGCAGGCGGGACAGCAAGATTTAGCCGTCCGGCTGTTCATTTCTTTCATTCTGGTGACGTACGATTGCGACCGTGACCAAGCGGTTGACTGAAGTTGCCAAGAAGGCGGGCGTCAGCGAGGCCACCGTCAGCCGGGTGCTCAACGGTCGGGACGGTGTCTCCGAGACGACCCGGACGGCGGTGCTGACCGCGCTTGACGTGCTCGGCTACGAGCGGCCGACCAAGCTGCGCGGCGAGCGGGCCCGGCTGGTCGGGCTGGTGCTGCCCGAGTTGCAGAACCCGATCTTCCCGGCGCTGGCCGAGGTGGTCACCGGCACCCTCGCCCAGCGGGGCTACACGCCGGCGCTCTGCGCCCGCACCATCGGCGGCGTGTCCGAGATGGACTACGTGGAGATGCTCCTCGACCACCAGGTCTCCGGCGTGATCTTCGCGGGTGGCTCGTACGCGCTCGCCGACGCCCGGCACGACCACTACCGGCGGCTGACCGACCGGGGCCTTCCCGTGGTCCTGGTCAACGCCGGTGTGGACGAGTTGGGCTTTCCCCGGGTCTCGACGGACGACGCGGTGGCGGTGGAGCAGGCGTACGGGCACCTGCGTTCGCTCGGCCACGAGCGGATCGGGATGGTCCTCGGCCCGGAGGGGCACGTGCCGTCCCGGCGCAAGTTGGACGCGATGGTCCAGGTCGCGGGCTGGGGCGAGGCCGACGCCGAGTGCGTCGAGCGGTCCAGCTTCTCGATGGAGGGTGCGCGGGTCGCCGCGACGAAGCTTGTCGAGCGCGGCGTGACAGGCATCATCTGCGCCAGCGACGTGCTGGCGCTGGGCACCATCCGGGCCGCCCGGCGCCTGGGTCGCGCGGTGCCGGCGGACATCTCGGTGGTGGGCTTCGACGACTCCGCGTTCATGACCTGCACAGACCCGCCACTGACCACCGTCCGGCAGCCGATCGAGACGATGGGGCAGGCCGCGGTGGACCTGCTTGTCACCCAGATCGAGGGTGCCGGCGTCCTCCAGGACGAGCTGCTGTTCGAGCCGGAGCTGGTGGTTCGCGGCTCCACCGCGCCCGCACCCCGCCGCTGACCGTGCCCCTGCCGTACTGACCGACCGCCTCGACCGGCCGTCGACCGCTTCCTGCGGTCGGCGGCCGTTTTTTCGTGGTCGCCCGCAGCTTTTCGCGGTTGCCCGCACCGCGCGGACACCGCCGGATCGCCCGTGGACCAGATAGGACGGAAAGCCGTCAAACCCGGCGCGAATCACATCACTGTCGGTGTCTGCCGTAACTATGTCGTGTCTTTTCAAAACGCCGTCGACACCTTGCTGAAATGAGTCGCCCTCGTTACAGTGACTCCACTCACACCTGGCTCCGGCGCAGCTACAGGGCGTCAGGTCGCATCACCGCAGATCAGCGCATCTCATGGAGACACCCGTTCCCGAAGGGATGGACAGATGTCCGTACCGCAATACCGAAGGGCTGCGGCGCTGGCGCTCGTGGCCGGCCTGGGGTTCAGCCTCACGGCATGCTCCACGAAGAGCGACGACAAGGGCACGACCGCCGGCGGCAAGGTCACCATCACGGTCGACTGCCAGCCGGTCGGCGCCCAGAAAGAGCTGTTGAAGAACTGGAACGACGACGTCGTCGAGTTCCAGAAGCAGAACCCGGACATCGTCGTCAAGAGCGTGAGCGTCGGCGAGCAGTGCAACAACCCGCCGGACTTCACCGCCCGCCTCGCCGGCGGCACCGTGACCGACGTGTTCTACGGGTACATGACCGATCTCCAGCAGGTGCTCGACTCCGGTCAGGCGATGGACATCACCGGGGTCGTCAACAAGGACACGATCCCCACCTGGGACAGCGTCGACCCGGCGCTCAAGGGGGCCTTCACCGACGGCGGCAAGCTCTACGCCGTCCCGGTGAAGAACTACTCGATGGGCCTGGTCTACAACAAGGTCCTGTTCCAGAAGGCCGGGCTCGACGTCAACAACCCACCCAAGACCTGGGCCGACGTGCGGGCCGCCGCCAAGAAGATCTCGGCCCTCGGCAACGGCATCGCCGGCTACTCCGAGTACAGCGCCGGCAACACCGGCGGCTGGCACTTCACCTCGCTGCTCTACTCGCAGGGTGGCCAGGTGTTGACGCCGGACGGCAAGAAGGCCGACTTCAACAACGCGATGGGCAAGCAGGTCCTGCAGAACATCAAGGACATGCGGTACGGCGACAACAGCATGGGCTCCCGCCAGCTGCTCCAGTGGGGTGACCTGCTGACCAACGCCGGCGCGGGCAAGGTCGGCATGTTCATCGGCGCGCCGGACGCCACCCAGGCGATCGTCAGCCAGTTCCAGGGCAAGTTCCAGGACTGGGCGATGGCGCCGCTGCCCGGCCAGGACGGCCCGGCGAAGGGCACGCTCGGTGGCGGCGAAGGCTACTTCTTCAAGAAGGACCTCTCCCCGGAGCAGGTCAAGGCCGGTCTGAAGTGGATCGCGTACCAGAAGCTCACGCCGGGCAAGGGCCAGTTCGACTACGTCCGGGCCAAGCCGCAGAACTACCCGGTGGGTCTGCCCCAGCCGCTGCTGTTCGCCAACGGCAGCGAGGCGCAGAAGCAGGAACTCGAACTGCGCAAGGCGAACGCGAACGTCGACACCACCAACTTCGCGATCTTCGAGGCGACCCCGGTGCCGATCAAGGGTGAGCCGCGCAACGCGCAGGCGATCTACGCCGTCCTCGACGCCGCGATGTCCGGGGTGCTGACCAACCCGAACGCGAACATCGACGCGCTGCTCAAGACGGCCGAAGAGAAGGTCAACCAGCTCCTGGCCGCCGAGAAGTGACCGGCAGGTGTGGGGGCCGGCCCGACGGCCCCCACACCCCGCGTCGCACCGTCCGCGTCACTGACTTCCGCAGGAGTTGCCTTGGCGATCACCGCCGTCCCCCAGGCCCCCAGGAAACCGGGTCGCCCGATGTCGCCGTACGCGACAGGGCCGCAGCGCACCAGCCTCGGCCGCAAGGTACGGGACAACCTCACCGGGCACGCGTTCCTGATCGGCGCCGTGCTCTGCTTCGTGGTCTTCTCCTGGTACCCGATGATCCGCGGCATCGTCATGAGCTTCCAGCGGACCAGGCGCGGCGAGACGACCTGGGTGGGCTGGGACAACTACTCCCGTCTCATCGCCGACCCCAGCTTCTGGCCCGCCTGGAAGAACACGCTCTACTTCACGGTGCTCGCGCTCGTGCTCGGGTACGCGGTGCCGTTCTTCGTGGCGATCCTGCTCAACGAGTTCCGCCACGCCAAGGGTTACCTGCGGGTCCTGGTCTACCTGCCGGTCATGCTCCCGCCGGCCTCGGCGCTGTTCCTCTTCAAGTTCTACGCGTACGACCCCAGCGAGGCCGGGCTGTTCAACGCGATCCTCACGGCGCTGCACCTGCCCACGTCGCAGTGGATGCAGTCGCCGGACATGACGATGCCGGCAATGGTGATCGCGTCCACCTGGATGAACATGGGCGGCGCGGTGCTGATCTACCTGGCGTCGTTGCAGAACATCCCCGGTGAGCTGTACGAGGCGGCGGAGCTCGACGGCGCCGGGATCTGGCGGCGGATCCGGCACGTGACCATCCCGCAGACCCGGCTGATCCTCGCGCTCCTGGCGATGCTGCAGATCGTCGCCACGATGCAGCTCTTCATCGAGCCGCTGATCCTCGCCAACGGCGCGGGCGCGGAGGACTCCGCGACGTCGGTGGCGTACCTCATCTACCAGCACGGGTTCTTCCAGAACGACCTCAACGGCGCCGCCGCGCTGGGCGTGATCATGCTCGTCGTGCTGGCCGGCTTCTCCGCCGTGTACGTGCGGCTGACTGCGAAACAGGACTAGGACGGCGAGGAATGGCACAGGATTCCGGAACCCGGACCCTCATCTCCCACTCTCAGCTCAGCCGGGGGCGCGGCAAGGTCATCTACTGGACGCTGCTGATCGTCGTCGTCACGGGCTTCACGCTCGTCTTCCTCGGGCCGCTCTACTGGATGGTCACCGGCGCGCTCAAGTCCGGCCAGGAGATCGCGCAGACCCCGCCGTCGCTGTTCCCCAAGGACCCGCAGCCGCAGAACTACATCGACGCGTGGAACAACCTGGCCCTCGCCAAGCTGCTGTTCAACACGTTCTACTACGCCATCGGGGCGGTGCTGTTCCAGCTCGTCCTCGACAGCGCCGCCGCGTACTCGCTGTCCAAGCTGCGGCCGATCTTCGGCAACGTGATCCTCGGCCTGATGCTGGGGACGCTGATGATCCCGGCGATGGTCCTCATCGTGCCGCAGTACGTGACGGTGCTCGACCTGCCGATCCTGCACATCAACCTGCTCGACTCGCCGTTCGCGATCTGGCTGCCGATGGTCGCGAACGCGTTCAACATCTTCCTGTTGAAGCGGTTCTTCGACTCGATCCCGGAGGAGCTGATGGCCGCCGCCCTCATGGACGGGGCGTCGTCGCTGCGCACGCTCTGGTCGATCATCCTGCCGCTGTCGCGTCCCATCCTCGGCGTCGTCTCGATCTTCGCGGTGACCGCGGTCTGGAAGGACTTCCTCTGGCCGAAGCTGGTCATGCCGTCGCCCGAGACCCGGACGGTGAGTGTCGGCATCTACACCTTCGCGGGTGGCACCCCGATGAACGTGGTGATCGCCGCGTCGGTCATCGCCGCCATCCCGACTGTCATCATCTTCCTGATCTTCCAGCGGAACATCATGTCCGGTCTGACCACGGGCAGCATCAAGGGATAGCCCACGACCGCATACGACCGCGCGGCGAACAACGACCGTTCGCCCCGACACATAACCAGGTCCGGCGAACCCGCCGACGTACTGACGCAGAAAGCAGGTGCTCGTGTCCACAGCTGACAGAAGTCCGTGGTGGCGTGGAGCCGTGATCTACCAGGTGTATCCCCGGAGCTTCGCCGACGGCAACGGCGACGGCATCGGTGACATCGCCGGCATCCGGTCCCGGCTGAACCACCTGTCCGCGCTCGGCGTCGACGCGATCTGGTTCAGCCCCTGGTACCCGTCCCCGATGGCCGACGCCGGCTACGACGTCTCCGACTACCGCGACATCGACCCGGTCTTCGGCACCCTGGCCGAGGTCGAGGCGCTGATCGCGGAGGCACACGACCTCGGCATCCGGACCATCGTCGACGTGGTGCCCAACCACTGCTCCGACGCGCACCCGTGGTTCCAGGCCGCGCTGGCCGGCGGCCCGGGAGCGCCCGAACGGGACCTGTTCTGGTTCCGACCCGGTCGGGGCCCCAACGGCGACGAACGGCCCACCGACTGGATCGGCGAGTTCGGCGGCGAGACCTGGACCCGCACCACCAACCCGGACGGCACCCCCGGCGACTGGTACCTGCACCTGTTCGCCCCCCAGCAGCCCGACTTCAACTGGGAACACCCCCGGGTGCGGGCCGAATTCGAGGACATCCTGCGGTTCTGGTTCGACCGGGGCGTGGACGGCATCCGGATCGACTCCGCCGGCCTCCTGGTGAAGGACGGAGAGCTGCCGGAGGTCCGACCGGACCACCAGCACCCGTTCCACGACCTCGACGGGGTGCACGACATCTACCGGGGCTGGCGGCGGGTCGCCGACTCCTACCCGGGCGAGCGGGCGCTGATCGGTGAGGTGTGGTTGCCGGACCGGCAGCGGTTCGCCAACTACCTGCGCCCGGACGAGCTGCACGCCGCATTCAACTTCGACTTCCTTGGCTGCGCGTGGGACGCCGCGGCCCTGCGGGAGAGCATCGACGGGACGCTGAGCGCGCACGCGCCGGTCGGCGCGCCGGCCACCTGGGTGCTCTCGAACCACGACGTCACGAGGCACGTCACCCGCTACGGCCGGGCGGACACCACGTTCAGCTTCGCCGCCAAGCGCGAGGGGATCCCCACCGACCTGGAGCTGGGCACCCGCCGGGCGCGGGCCGCCGCGCTGCTGTCGCTGTCGCTGCCCGGCGCCGCCTACGTCTACCAGGGCGAGGAGCTGGGGCTCTGGGAGGTCGAGGACATCCCGTACGCGCTGCGTCAGGACCCGATGTGGGAGCGGTCCGGCCGGATCGACCCCGGTCGCGACGGCTGCCGCGTGCCGCTGCCCTGGGCCGGTGAGGAGCCGCCGTTCGGGTTCAGCCCGGACGGCGCGGCGGCGCCCTGGCTGCCGCAGCCGGCCGACTGGAAGGACCGGACCGCGCTGGCGCAGACCGGCGACGCGGCCTCGATGCTTGAGCTGTACCGGGCGGCGATCCACCTCCGGCGTGCCGAGGCGGCGCTCGGTGACGGTGAGCTGACCTGGCTGCCCGCCCCGGACGGTGTGCTGGCCTTCAGCCGGGGCAGTGGATTCCGCTGCCTGGTCAACCTCACGAACGCCGCGGTGCCGCTGCCCGCCGACGGGGAGTTGCTGCTGGCCAGCGGCCCACTCGACGACGGTCTGCTGCCCTCGGACACGGCCGTCTGGCTGCGTACCCCCGAAGCGGTGGACGGGCCGCGAGCGGACGCCCCCGCCCTGACCTGATCCGACCGACGTGGTGCCGGCGGTCCCGTCCCGGCCGCCGGCACCACCCACCCGCGCACCGCGCACCCCGCCCGACGAAGGAGGAACGAGGGAGAGACCGCTACACCGCACCGAAACGGGGGACCTGGCCTGCCTGACGAAAGGGAGAGCGCAGCTCATGGCCAACCACACCACCGCCACCCCGCACCACCTCCGACACCCGGCACGCGTCGGGCTGGCCGCGATCGCCGCCACCCTGCTCGCCGCCACCACGGTGACCGCCCTCGCGGTGACCGGCACCGCCACCCCGGCCTCGGCTGCCGGGTTGTCCCCCTTCGACATCTCCGGCCGTGGCGCGACAGTCCCGTTCGTCGAGCAGGAGGCGGAGAAGGCCGCGCACAACGGCACGAAGATCGGCCCGGACCGTCGCTACGGCACGCTGCCGTCGGAGGCGTCCGGCCGCGAGGCGGTCACCCTCGACTCCGTCGGCGAGTACGTCGAGTTCACGCTCACCGCACCGGCCAACGCGGTCACGTTCCGGCACAGCCTGCCGGACAGCTCGGCCGGCACCGGTCGGGACGCCGCCCTCGACCTGCGGGCCAACGGCACCCTGCTGAAGTCGGTGCCCGTGACGTCGCGGTACGGCTGGTACTACGGCGGATACCCGTTCAACAACAACCCGGGCGACACGAACCCGCACCACTTCTACGACGAGACCCGGGCGATGTTCGGCACCACCTACCCGGCCGGTACGAAGATCCGTTTGCAGGTCTCCTCGACCGCCCAGTCGCCGACGTTCACCATCGACCTGGCCGACTTCGAGCTGGTGGCCCCGGCGATCAGCAAGCCCTCCGGTGTCATCGACGTGGTCACCGACTTCGGCGCCGACCCGAGCGGCGCGACGGACTCCACAGCGAAGTTCCAGGCCGCGGTCGACGCCGGTAAGGCCCAGGGCCGGGCTGTCTGGATCCCGACCGGCACGTTCACCCTCTGGGACCACGTGGTGGTCGACGGGGTGACCCTGCGCGGCGCCGGTCCCTGGTATTCGGTGCTCGGCGGGCGGCACCCCACCGACCGCAAGCGGGCCGCCGGCATCTACGGCAAGTACGTCCCCGGCGGCGGCTACACGGGTGAGATCCGGTCGCACGAGGCCGGCGGACCGAGCCGCAACGTCACGCTGCGGGACTTCGCCATCATCGGCGACATCCGCGAGCGGGTGGACGAGGACCAGGTCAACGCCCTGGGCGGGGCGATGACCAACTCGGTGGTGGACAACCTGTGGTTGGAGAACACCAAGGTCGGGGCGTGGATGGACGGCCCGATGGACAACTTCACCATCCGCAACAGCCGGATCCTGGACCAGACCGCGGACGGGGTGAACTTCCACACCGGCGTCACCAACTCGACGGTGACCAACACGTTCGTGCGCAACACCGGCGACGACGCCCTGGCGATGTGGGCGCAGAGCGTGCCGAACGTCAAGAACTCGTTCACGCACAACACCATCGGTGTGACGCTGCTGGCGAACCACCTGGTCAGTTACGGCGGTCGGGACATCACGATCTCCGACAACGTGACCGCCGACTCGCTCACCAACGGCGGTGGCATCCACGTCGCCAACCGCTACCCGGGCGTGCAGGGCGACACCGCGGTCCGGGGCACCTGGACGATCGCCCGGAACACGTTGATCCGCAACGGCAACTCGGACTACAACTGGAACTTCGGCGTCGGGGCGATCTGGTTCTCCGCCCTCAACGAGGCGATCCAGCAGGCCACCATCAACATCACCGACACCGACATCCTGGACAGCTCGTACGCCGCGCTGCACTGGATCGAGGGCCAGAGCAGCGGGATCAATCTGAACAACGTACGGATCGACGGCGCCGGCACGTACGCGCTCCAGGTGCAGGCGCCCAGCCAGGTGTCCTTCACCAACGTGCGGGCCACGAACATCGCGCAGAGCAACCCGATGCACAACTGCGTGGGTGGCGGCTTCCAGATCACCCAGGGCAGCGGCAACTCGGGCTGGTACACGTCCACCCCGTACTGCGGGCCGTGGCCGGAGCCGCAGTGGGGTGGTGGCCCCAGCACCCCGCCGACCACCGGCCCCACCACCGCGCCGCCCACCACGGCACCCCCGACCACGGCACCCCCGACCACCGCGCCCCCGACCACGCCGCCACCCAGCGGCGGGAACCTGGCGCTGAACCGGTCGACGAGCGCGACCAGCACCAACCAGAACTACACGGCGGGCAACGCCGTGGACGGCAACGCGGGCACCTACTGGGAGAGCGCCAACAACGCCTTCCCGCAGTCCCTGACCGTGGACCTGGGCTCGGCCCGCCCGGTCGACCGGGTGGTGCTCAAGCTGCCCGCCGGCTGGGAACGCCGTACCCAGACCCTGTCGGTGCTGGGCTCCACCGACGGGTCGTCGTACGCCACAGTGGCGTCGTCCGCCGGCCGGGTCTTCGACCCGGGCAGCGGCAACACCGTCTCGATCGGGCTGCCCTCCGGTGACCGCCGCTACATCCGGGTCACGGTCACCGGCAACACCGGCTGGTCGGCCGCCCAGCTCAGCGAGATCGAGGTGTACGGCGGCACCGCCACCACGGCACCGCCGACCACCGCACCCCCGACGACGGCCCCGCCGACCACCGCCCCGCCGACCACCGCCCCGCCGACCACGCCCCCGCCCAGTGGCAACCTCGCGGCCGGACGGTCGGTCACCGAGACCAGCCACTCCGACGTGTACGCCGGGACCAACGCGGTGGACGGCAACGCCAACACCTACTGGGAGAGCGCCAACAACGCCTTCCCGCAGTCGCTGACGGTGGACCTCGGCGCAACCCGATCGGTCTCCCGGGTCGTGCTGAAGCTGCCGCCGTCGTCGGCGTGGCAGACCCGTACGCAGACGCTGGCGGTGCTCGGCTCCACCACCGGCTCGTCGTTCACCACCCTGAAGGCGGCCGCCGGGTACACCTTCAACCCGGCCAGCGGCAACACGGTCACCGTGACCTTCACGGCGACCAGCCAGCGGTACCTGCGGCTGACCGTCACCGGCAACACCGGCTGGCCCGCCGGTCAGCTCAGCGAGTTCGAGGTCTACTCCAGCTAGGCCGACGGCCCCCGCCCGAGCCGGGCGGGGGCCACCGGTCGGGCGCCCGGCGCAGCGCGGCACCGGGCCCGCCCGCACCCGTCCCACACCGCACCGTCCCCCACCTGTCGCGGCACGACGGGCGTACCCCTGCACCCGTCACCGGGCAACGCACCCACACCACCCCCGAAAGAGGTGTAGCCACCCATGTCGAGAAACGGCCCCACCCGAGGCACCCCGCGTACCGGCTCGCCCGGTCCCGCCCCCCGAGCCGACCGACTGCCGGTCCGTCGACGGATGCTGGCCGGCGCGCTCGCCGGACTGCTCCTCGCCGCCGTTCCCGCCCTCACCCCCGCGAGCGCGGCCCCGGCGGCGAAGCCGGCTCCGGCCCCGGCCGGCTCCGCCCGCGCGGCCCTGCTCGCCGGGCTCTCCGCCACCATGAGCGCCAGCAGCTACAACCAGAACTACGTGGCGAGCAACGCCAACGACGGCAACGCCTCGACCTACTGGGAGAGCGCCAACAACGCGTTCCCGCAGTGGATCCAGGCCGACCTCGGCGCCACAGTCAACGTGGACCGGGTGGTGCTCAAGCTGCCGCCGGCCTCGGACTGGCAGACCCGTACGCAGACGCTGTCGATCCTCGGCTCCACGAACGGCTCGACCTTCACCACCCTGAAGGCGTCCGGCGGCTACACGTTCGACCCGGGCACCGGTAACACCGCGACAGTCAGCTTCACCGCGGCCAGCACCCGCTACGTACGGGTGCAGGTCACCGGCAACACCGGCTGGCCGGCCGCCCAGCTCTCCGAGGTCGAGGTGTACGGCGCCAGCGGCAGCACCGACACCCAGGCCCCCAGCGCCCCCGGCAACCTGGCCTACACCCAGCCGGCCAGCGGCCAGATCCGGCTCGCCTGGTCCGCGTCCAGCGACAACGTCGGCGTGACCGGGTACGACGTGTACGCGAACGGCGGGCTGCGCGGCAGCGTCGGCGGCTCGACGCTGACGTACACCGACAGCCAGTCGGACAGCGCCACCGTCTCGTACTACGTGCGGGCCAAGGACGCGGCCGGCAACCAGTCGTCGAACAGCAACACGGTGACCCGGACCGGCACCGGCACCCCGCCGACCGGCACCAACCTCGCGGTCGGCAAGCCGATCACCGCCTCCGGGTACGTGCACACGTTCGTGGCCACCAACGCCAACGACAACAACGTGGCCACCTACTGGGAGGGCAACGGCAACCCGAGCACGCTCACCGTGCAGCTCGGTGCGAACGCGAGCCTCAGCCAGGTCGTGCTGAAGCTCAACCCGGACTCCTCCTGGGGCACGCGCACGCAGAACATCACAGTGCTGGGCCGGGACCAGGGCTCGTCGACCTTCACCACCCTGGTCGGCGCGGCGAACTACACCTTCAACCCGTCCAGCGGCAACACGGTGACCATCCCGGTCTCCGGCGCCGCGGCCGACGTACGGCTCTCGATCGCCTCGAACACCGGCGCACCGGCCGGGCAGGTGGCCGAGTTCCAGGTCATCGGCACCCCCGCGCCGAACCCGGACCTCACCGTGACCGGCATGTCGGTCAGCCCGTCGGCGCCCGTGGAGACGAGCACCATCACGCTCTCAGCCACCGTGCGCAACGCCGGCTCGGCAGCCTCCGGGGCCACAAACGTCAACTTCTACCTGGGCTCCACCCGGGTGGGCACCGCGTCGGTCGGCGGCCTGGCGGCCGGCGCCTCGACCACTGTCAACGCGAGCATCGGCACCCGCGACGCGGGCAGCTACCCGCTCAGCGCGAAGGTCGACGAGGCAAACGCCGTCGTCGAGCAGGACGACACCAACAACAGCTACTCCAACCCGAGCCCGCTGGTGGTGAACCCGGTCGCCACAAGTGACCTGGTCGCCTCGGCGGTGGCCTGGTCGCCGGGCAACCCGTCGGCCGGCAGCACCGTCAGCTTCTCGGTGTCGATCCGCAACGCCGGCAGCGTGGCGTCCGCCTCCGGGTCGCACGGCATCACGCTCACCGTGCTCAACGAATCGGGCACCGTGGTGCGTACCCTGACCGGCTCGTACTCCGGTGTGATCAACGCCGGGGCCACCGTCGGCCCGGTCAACCTGGGCACCTGGACGGCCGCGAACGGCAAGTACACCGTCCGGGTCGTGCTCGCCGCCGACAGCAACGAACTGCCTGTCAAGCAGGGCAACAACACAAGCGACCGTCCGCTCTTCGTCGGGCGCGGCGCCAACATGCCGTACGACATGTACGAGGCCGAGGACGGCGTGGTCGGCGGCGGCGCGGCGGTCGTGGGCCCGAACCGGACCGTCGGCGACGTGGCCGGTGAGGCGTCCGGTCGGCGCGCGGTGACTCTCAACTCGACCGGCAGCTACGTCGAGTTCACCACCCGGGCCAGCACCAACACGCTCGTCACCCGCTTCTCCATCCCGGACGCGGCGGGCGGCGGGGGCATCAACTCGACGCTCAACATCTACGTCAACGGCACGTTCCACAAGGCCATCGACCTGACGTCCCGTTACGCCTGGCTGTACGGCAACGAGACCGGCCCGGGCAACTCGCCGAGCGCGGGCGGGCCGCGGCACATCTACGACGAAGCCAACGTCATGCTCAACTCGACGGTCCCGGCCGGCAGCAAGATCCGCCTCCAGAAGGACGCGGCCAACACCACCAACTACGCCATCGACTTCATCAACACCGAGCAGGTCTCGCCGATCGCGAACCCGGACTCGGCCCGCTACGCGACGCCGGCCGGCTTCACCCACCAGGACGTGCAGAACGCCCTGGACCGGGTGCGGATGGACACCACCGGCAACCTGATCGGGGTGTACCTGCCCGCCGGCACCTACTCCACCTCGTCGAAGTTCCAGGTGTACGGCAAGGCGGTCAAGGTGACCGGCGCCGGGCCCTGGTACACCCGGTTCACCGCCCCCTCCGGCCAGGAGAACACCGACATCGGCTTCCGGGCCGAGAACTCGGCGGCCGGATCGTCGTTCGCGAACTTCGCCTACTTCGGCAACTACACCTCGCGCATCGACGGGCCGGGCAAGGTGTTCGACTTCGCCAACGTGTCGAACATCGTGATCGACAACATCTGGGCCGAGCACCAGGTCTGCCTCTACTGGGGCGCCAACACCGACTACATGACGATCAAGAACTCGCGGATCCGCAACCTGTTCGCCGACGGTGTCAACATGACCAACGGCAGCACCAACAACCTGGTCAGCAACAACGACGCCCGGGCCACCGGCGACGACAGCTTCGCGCTGTTCTCGGCGATCGACGCGGGCGGCGCGGACATGCGGGACAACATCTACGAGAACCTGTCTTCGACCCTGACCTGGCGGGCCGCCGGTGTGGCCGTCTACGGCGGCTACGGCAACACGTTCCGCAACATCTACATCGCGGACACGCTCGTCTACTCCGGCATCACCATCAGCTCGCTCGACTTCGGCTACCCGATGAACGGCTTCGGCGCGAGCCCGCCGACCCGTTTCGAGAACATCTCGATCGTGCGGGCCGGTGGGCACTTCTGGGGCGGGCAGACCTTCCCGGCGATCTGGGTCTTCTCCGCCTCGAAGGTGTTCCAGGGCATCCGGGTCAGCGACGTGGACATCGTCGACCCGACCTACAGCGGCATCATGTTCCAGACCAACTACGTCGGTGGGCAGCCGCAGTTCCCGGTCACCGACACGGTCTTCACCAACATCTCGATCAGCGGCGCCCGCAAGAGCGGTGACGCCTACGACGCGAAGTCCGGCTTCGGCATCTGGGTCAACGAGATGCCCGAGTCCGGGCAGGGGCCGGCCGTCGGGTCGGTCACCTTCAACAACCTGCGGTTGAGCAACAACGCGGTGGACATCAGGAACACCACCTCGACCTTCACCATCAACCGCAGCTGACCCACCCCGCACCGGATGCCGCCGGGAGGGTCACCCTCCCGGCGGCATCGCGCCGTGTCGGCCCTCGCCGGCCGCGAACCGGGCCGCCCCGGCCGCCGCGTCGGTGGCAAGCGAATCCATCCCGTACGCCAGCTCGGTCGCCAGCGCCTCCGCCTCGGGTCGGCCGGCGCCGGCGAGCACGGCCGCCCGGTCGTTGCGCAGGCAGGTCTGCGGATGCCTGGCGATCGCCGCCGCCAGTTCCTCGGCCGCCGCCCGCGCCTGGCCCGGCGGCACCACCCGGTTGACCAACCCCATGGCGTACGCCTCGTCGGCGGGCACCGCCCGCCCGGTGAGGATGAGGTCCAGGGCGCGGCTCTCACCGATCAGCCGGGGCAGCCGGACCGTTCCGCCGTCGATCAGTGGCACTCCCCAGCGTCGGCAGAACACTCCGAGCGTGGCGTCGGACTCGGCGACCCGCAGGTCGCACCAGAGCGCCAGCTCCAGGCCGCCGGCCACCGCGTACCCGGAGATCGCCGCGATCACCGGTTTGCTCAGCGCCATGCGGGTCGGCCCCATCGGGCCGTCGCCCTCCGGCTCGACCCGGTTGCCGCTCGGCGTGCCGATCGCCTTGAGGTCGGCGCCGGCGCAGAACGTGCCGCCGGCTCCCCAGAGCACTGCCACCGCCGCGTCCGGATCGGCGTCGAAGGCGCGAAAGGCGTCCGCCAGCGCCCGCGCGGTAGGCCCGTCGACGGCGTTGCGCGCGGCCGCCCGGTCGAGCACCACCGTGGTAACCGCACCAACCCGTTCCACGCGCACACCCATCGAACCAGCATGCCCGCCGGGCCCCACACCCCCACAATCCCCGCCGATCTTGCACTTCTGGTCGCCGGTTCGCGGCTTGTGCCCCGGATTGCCGGAGCAGAAAGTGCAAGATCGGCGTGGGTGGGCGCGGCAGGTTTGTCGTCGCCGACCGGTTTGCGACGGCGATCGCCGGGAAGTCGGTACCCGTGCGAGCACTTTTGACGAAAGTCGAGCAGGACTCCCGGCTGGACCGCGCGGGTGACCGGTTGCAGAAGGTCGTCCTCGGCACGCTGCGTCCGCGGCGGCTGCGGGACCTGCTGCACGGCGTGACGTTGGGGCATCCGCTGCACCCGGCGATGGTGCAGGTGCCGGTCGGCGCCTGGATCAGCGCCGCCGTGCTGGACCTGATGCCGGGCCAGCGCCGACCGGCCACCGTGCTTGTCGGCCTGGGCACCGTCAGCGCGTTACCGGCCGCGGTCGCCGGCCTGAACGACTGGGCGGTGCTGTCCCGGGACCAGCGCCGGGTCGGCCTGGTGCACGCCGCCGCGAACACCGTCGGCGTGGGCCTCTACGCCGGCTCGCTGGCGGCGCGGCTCTCCGGGCGACACGGCGTCGGTCGGGCACTCGGATTCCTCGGCCTCTCCGCCGTCAGCCTCGGCGCGTACATCGGTGGTCACCTGGCGTACAAGCAGGGCGCTCAGGTCAACCAGAGCGTGTCTGAGCTGCACCGGATGACCGACGGCTGGCACTCGCTTGCCGACATGGCGACCCTGCCGCAGCGCACCCTGATCACCCGGGAGGTCGACGACGACATCTCGGTGATCCTCTACCGCCACGGTGACGAGGTCACCGTGATGCTTGAGCGCTGCCCGCACCAGAGCGGACCGCTCGGCGAGGGCGAGGTCCAGGAGATCGACGGCCACGCCTGCGTGGTCTGCCCGTGGCACGGCAGCGCGTTCCGACTCAACGGCGGCGAGGTCGTGCAGGGGCCCTCCGGCAACGACCAGCAGATCCTGCCCACGCGAATCCAGGACGGCGTCCTCCAGACCCGCCTGCCCTGACACGCTCCGCCAAGCCCGACCGGTCGGCTTCGTCGGTGCCGACCAGTCGGCAGCTCTCTCGGCACGCGCCGTCGGCTGACAGGTCAGCCGCGTCGGTGCCGACCGGTCGACGGCTCGTCCGACGCGGCATCCCAGCCGGGCCCGCCGGCGGCCAGTCCGCGCTGGTCACCGCCGGTCCAGCCTTCCTCGCCGGTCCAGCCCTCGTCGCGGGCCCAGCCTTCGTCGCCGGTCCAGCCTTCCCTGCCGGCCCAGCCTTCGTCCCCGGTCGGGCCCGGCGCGCCGCTGACGGCTGGGCCTCCGGTCGGTGCTGCCGTGCTCTCGGTGGCGGCTGCCGCGCGGCCGGCGGCCCACGCGGCGCCGCTGCTCCGACGACCGCTGCGGGAGCTGCCACTGCTCCGACCCGCGCCGCCTCGGGGCACGCGGGTGTTCGTCGTCAACCGAGGGGCGGCACCGGCGGTGGCCGGCCGGCGGCGCAGCCCGAGAACCGCGCCGATCTGCGCGCCCACGATGCTCGCCACGGCCAGGACGGCGGAGACCGCCAGCGGTCGGTTCACCCGGTCGGTGGCCCCGGCCCGTGCCGCGCCGACGGTCATCGTGGGTTCCTGACCTGTCGACTCCGTACCGCCGGGGGGTGCCTGCTCCGTCCGCTCCGGCGCGGTCCGCTCCGGCGCCGGCCGCGGGGCCGGCGGCTTGGGCGCGGCGGGACGGCGGACGAGTTTGCCGGTGGCGTGCGTGCGGGCGCCCTGGTCGGTGGCCTCCGCCGGCAGCCGGAGCAGCTGGCCGGGGCGAATTCGATCCGGGTCGTCCAACCGGTTCAGCTTGGCGAGCTGTCGATAGTCGCCGAACTCGTCGAGGTACCGTTCGGCCACCTCGCCGAGATAGTCGCCCCGCGCCACCCGATACACCGGAGCGGCCTGGTCACCGCCGCCCGGCCCAGGTGGCGCGACCAGTCCGAGCGGCCCGCTGCCGGCCGCTCTGACCGGCCCGCTGCCGGTCGTCGCGAGCGGCCCGCTCCCGGCCAGTCCGAGCGGGCCACTTCCGGGCAGTCGGGCCGCGCTTGTCGACGCGCTCGACTGGGCGTACGCCGGACCGGTGTAGACCGCGGCGGCGCTGGCGGCGGCCGGGCTGGCCGCGAGGATCAGCGCGACCGAACTGACAAGCGCGGCGGCGGCCTTCTGCTGGCGGCTCATCCCCGGCAGCTTCGGCGCCGGCCGACGCAGGCTCTGCGCACCCAGTTCGACCACGACGGAGAAGGCGAACGTGGCCCAGCCGAACCAGCCGGCCAGCGCCAGGGCCCGCAGGAAGAGCTGCCCGTCGTCGCGGCTGGTCAGGGCGGTGCCCATCTCGGCGAGGGAGGGCAGATGGTCGGGCAGGGGATTGCCCGCGAAGGCGAGCAGCGCGACGGGCGCGCCCACCACCAGAGCGCAGAGCACGACGAGCGCGCCGACGCCGGTGAGGACGCGTCCGGTCCGCCGTACGACGGACCGACCCGATGCGGACATGGCGGCCTTCCTTCCTACGGTCCTGCGGTGATGGCCCGCGCGGTCGCCTCGCCGCTGACGGTGACCCGGTCGGCGAAGCCGAACAGCCCGAGCATCGAGCGGCGGTAGGTGATCGTGACGCGTACCCGGACGACGGTCTCCCCGGCGATCTGCGGGAAGCTGACGGTGTGGCCGGTGGTCCCGGCGGTGGAGAGGTAGTTGGCGACCGCGATGCGGGCCTGCCGCTGGTCGATCCGCGTCGGCCCACCCTCGATCGCGGTGGCCCGGTCGATGGCCTGCCCGCCCGCGCGGGCCGCCTCGGCGGCCAGGTTGTCGGCGTGCTGCAGCGTGCGCAGTTGCCCGGCGCCGTCGAAGGAGAGCCCGACGATGGCCAGTACGCCGACCATCGCCACCGCCAGGAAGATGCTGACCCTCCCGTGGTCGCCGGACAGCGGACGGCCGTTCATCCCCGGCTCCGGTAGCGGTCCAGTGGCGAGGTGAACCGTGCCACGATGCGGTTCTCGCTTGGCATCCCGGGCACGGCGGCGAGCCGCAGGTCGCGGAACGACACCTGACAGACGATCTCGACGGTGACCGTGGCGTCCTGCCCGAGCGCGCTGCGGTAGGCGTCGTCGAAGCTGGTGGCCGTGCCGCCGACCGAGCCGGTGAACCTCAGCGTCGGAGCGCCGGTGCAGGCCAGACCCCGCCAGTCCAACTGTTGGCGGGCCGCGTCCCGGGCCGCCTTCCGGGCGTCGCCCGCAGTCCGGGAGATCGAGGCGGCCCGGGACGCGTCGTGAGCGGCGGTGTCGAGCGCCTCGGCCGCCACCGCGCTGCGCCCGGCCACGCCGGCCAGCACCATCAACGCGATGAAGGCGGGCGCGAGCACCGCCACCTCGATGGAGACCGAGCCCCGCTCGGCGGCCCGGTTCACGGCGGGGTCACCCGCTCCACCGTCCCGTGCGCGGTCTGCCGCACCGCGAAGTCCACGCCGGGCACCACCGACAGGGACCGGCCGGTCACCGTGCAGGTCACCTCGATCGCGGTGGTCACACAGGCCGGACCGATCTTCTCCCAGCCCACCAACCAGCTGCCCGCGGCGGTCAGGAACCGGGTGGCGCTGGCCTTCCCGGCCTCGTCCGACGCGTTGTACACCCGCTGGGCGTTGACCCCGCTCTGCGCGGCGTTCAAAGCGGTGGAGCGGGCCAGGAACACGGCCGCGACCTGGATCGAGGCGAACAGGAGCACCAGGATCAGCGGCATCATCACGGCCAACTCCACCGGGTTGGCGCCCCGCTCCCGGTCACCGGCCGCGAGGCGGCACCGGACGGCGCGAACCGTCCGGCGCCACTTCGGGAACGCGGCTCGGCGCATGTCGGCTACTTCGGGTTCGCGTGGCCCGGAATGGCATTCATCCAGTCCCTGGCCTTGGTGAGGGCCAGGCCGGTGACGATTGTCGCCACGAAGACCAGACCGAAGATGATCACGGCGGTGGGTACCGGGCTGTCGCCGCGCTCGGCGTCCCGCCGCAGCTCGGCGAAGCGCGTCGTCACCACGACGTGCAGGTAGGTGAGGATGGACATGGCGTACTCCTTCTCGGGGTCGGATCAGACACGGGCGATGAACGGATAGACGACGAAGCCGAGCAGCACGAAGACGAGCAGCGCGCCCGGGATGTCGAGTCGGCTGGTCACGCCCTCGGCGCGGGCCAGGTTGTCGGTGCGGATCTGGTCGCGCAACGAGTCGGCCCGGCTGCGCAGGGTCTCGTGCACCTGCGCGCCCTCGCTGCCGGAGGAGCGCATGATCGCCCCGACGTCGCCCAGCTCCGGGATGCCGATCTTGTCGGCGAGGTCACGCAGCTCGTCCCAGGGCGCGTGCATCTGCATCTGGGCGATCTTCAGCGACTCCTGAAGCCTGTCGAACACCCAGCCGTCGCAGACCGCCGCGGCCCGCTCCAGCGACTGCACCGGCCCGTGCGCGGCGGAGAGTTGCAGGGCCACCAGATCCAGGTACGTGCAGACGGCCTGGCGGAACTCGTCGCGGGCGGCGTCCGCCTTGGCAAGCACCGAGCGGTGCGCCAGCAGGCCGGCGATCAGCGCCATGCCGAGGCCACCCAGCACCGGTACGACAAGCGGCAGTGACACGCCGAGCACGAACAGCGCCACCCCGAGCAGGGTCGGCGTGGCCAGTCCGATGAGCGCGGACAGCAGCACCGACAGCGCGTACTGCTCGGAGGTCTGACCGATCAGGGCGAGCTGCCGGTGCGGTGGTCGCAGCCAGCGGGACGGTCCGGTCAGCCAGTCCAGCCGGCGGGAGGCGGGAGCGGCCACCCGCCCGGTGCCCGGCGGCTGGTGCAGGCGGCGCAGCGCCGGCCCGAGCGCGGGGGTCGCCGGCACCAGCTCCCGGACCACCAGAAACAGGCCCAACCCGATCGTCGCCCCGCCACAGACCGCGACGGCGAGGTACCAGTTGAGGATCATCGCGACCGCCTTCCGGTGCCGCGCCGCACCGGGCTGCTCGCGCTCACGCGATCACCTCCTGGGGGTCGGGCGCCGGCAGGAACCGGGCCGGCCGCTGCGGCTGGCTCATCGACCGCACCCAGGCCAGCAGACCGATGAAGGCGGCGCCGAGCGCGGCCATCACCACCTGACCCGTCGGAGTGCCGTACGGCTTGATGTATTCGGTGTTGACCAGCCCGTACGCAAGCGTCGCCAGCGTCATCCCGGTCAGGAAGCGGACCGCGAACCGGGGCTGGGTGCGCTTGGCCTCGATCTCCCGGCGGGTCGCCACCTCCGCGGCCGCCGCGCCGGCGATCGAGCCGAGCACGTCGCCCAGCCGTTCCCCCCGGTCGGTGAGGTGCAGGATCAGGGCCGCCACCACCTGGTCGCAGACCGGGTCGGCGATCTCGTCGGCGAACGCCAGCAGCGCGGAACGGGCCAGCCAGCCGGCCTGCAACCGGGCGGCGAGCAGACGTACCTCGTCCTCGATGCCGGGTGGCACGCTGCCGATCGTGCTGATGATCGCCTGTTGCAGGCCCTGCCCCGTACCGGAGACGTCCTTGAGCCGGCGGGTCCACTCGCCGACGGCCTCGATCCGGGCGATCGCCCGCTGCTCGGCCTTGCCCACGGCGAACAGCCACGGCGCGCCGGGCACCGCCACCGCCACCAGCAGGCCCACCACCGGCAGGCCGGTCAGCAGGAACGCCAACGCCCCGGCGACCACCGCGGCGAGCAGCAGCGTCTGGTAGGCGTGCCGCTCGGCGGGGGTGGCGCCGGAGCCGCGCCAGAGGCGGCCCAGGCCGGGCCCCGCTCCCGGGCCGGGTCCGGCGGGCCGACGGGTGCCCACCAGCGCGACGACCGCCAGCAGCAACCCGGCCACACAGGCGGCCCCGGAGACCACCGCGATCAACTCCAGGCTGTTCCCCATCAGGTCACCGCCGGGCCAGTCGGGTCTGCCGGGGACGCCGCCAGGCGCCCGTGCCGGCCTCGATCCAGCGGGTCAGCAGCCGGACGTCGTATCCCACCCGCAGCAACTGGTCGCGGACCCGTTCCGGCAGGTGGCGGGGGACGGCGCGGCCGTCCGGACCGGGACCGAAGACGGTGGTGGTGGTGATCCGTCCGGCCTCACCGGCACCGATCACCTCCTCCACGTGCGAGACGAACCGGTGCTTACGGCCGCCGATCGCGCTCTCGTCCTCGATGGTGACGTAGACGATCAGGTCGAGGGCGTTGCCGGCCATCCGGCGGGCCTGGTCGACTGTCATCTCCCGGCCGTGCGCCAGCGCCAGCTCGACGATCCGTTCACCCACCCCCGCCGCCGTACGGGCGTGAATGGTGCACATCGAGCCCCGGCTGGTGGTCATCGCCTGGAGCATCGGCACGATCTCCCGGGACCGCACCTCACCCACGATGATGCGCAGCACGCCCATCCGCAGCGAGAGCGGGATCAGGTCTGCGATCGTCACCTCACCCGCGGGTCGGCCGTCGAAGCCGCGCTCGCCGTGCCCCTCCCGCGCCTCGAAGCTCATCACCGCCCGGTGTCGCTCGCGGCGGCGCGCCGGCAACAGTTCCCGGCTCTCCTCCAGCAGCACGTACGGCTCGTCCGGCGGGATCTCGTTCATCAACGCCCGGATGATCGTGGTCTTCCCGGCACCCGCCAGCCCCGCGACCATGATGTTCAACCCGGCGCGCATCGCCGCACGCAGGAAGTCGCGCAGCAGGGGGTCGATCATCTCGTCCAGGTCACCCCGGGCGCCGGCCACGTCGTCGAGGCTCACGTCCAGGGTGTTGTGCTTGCGGATCACCGCGTACGGGCGGTGGCTGACCAGGAACACCGCGGCCAGTCGACTGCCGTCGGGCAGTTGCAGGTCCAGGGTGGGCTTCACCGTGGACAGTGACCGTTCGGTCGCGCCGGCCCGCCGCGCCGCCGCCTGGAGGATCTCCACGAGTTCGGCGTCGCTGTCGGCGATCGGCTCGGCCCAGTCCACCCCACCGCCGTGCCGGGTGATGCGCACCACGTCACAGCCGAGGATGTGCACCTCCTCGATGGTGTCGTCGACAAGCAGGGTCTGCAGCCGGCCCAGCCCGACCAGCTCGGCGGTCACCTGGTCGAGCAGCAGGCGCTCCTCGCCTGCGGCCATCGGTGTCCCGGCGCGACGGACCGCGTCCGCGTACTCCGCGACCACCGTGACGGCCAGTCGGGCCCGCTCGGTGTCCTCCTCGTCGACCGTGAACTCCCGGCCGCGCTGCCACAGGGTGAGCCGTTCGGTGAGTTCCCGACGCAGTTCCCGGACCACCTGGAAGTCGATCCGGGGTCGCGGCGCCACCTCCGGCGGTGGCGTGGCGGTGGGCATCGGCTGCGGTACCGCAGCCGACTGGTGGTGCCGCCCGTTCGGCGGGGCCAGCGGCGGCGCCGTGGACGTCGCGCCCGGCGGCTGCTGACGGGGGTCGGTGGAGACGGGCTCAAACCGCATCCGGCACCCCCTGCTGCACCGGCCACGCCAGCCGTGCCCGCCGACGTTCCAGCAGCGCACCGACCGGGACCTCAAGCGCGGCGGCCGCGCGCAGCAGTGGCCGTCCGGATCGGACGGTCCCACCGAGGGCGAGCACCCCTGCGGTACGCGGATCGTGCGGCAGTCGGGCGATCACCGGCAGTTTCAGCCCTCGACTGATCTCCGCGCGTCCGTGCCCGTCGCCGACCAGCAGCAGCCGTAGGGTGCCCGGCGGCACCCGGTGTTCGGCGAAGTCCCGCTCGATCGTGGTGACCACCGCCCGGGTGCCGGACAGGTCGGGCAGGTGGGCCCGGGTCACCAGCAGCACCACCGAGGCGGCCCGCAGCAGTGGCCACGGCGGGCCGGTGACGTGCAGCCGGCCGCAGTCGACGAGCACGTCGTAGCCGGGGGTTCCCCGGTCCAGGGCGTTGAAGTAGTCGGCGAAGCGCTGCCAGAGCGGGTTGACGCTGCCGGACTGCGCCGGGTCGACAAGGCCGGGCAGCAGCAGCCGTTCCCGGCGCGGCGCGTCCAGGTCGACCAGCTGGGACCAGAACGCGGTCTCCAGGTTGCCGTCGCGCAGCTCCCCGACGGCCAGCTCGCCGATGCCGCGCGGCCCGTCGAGCTGACCGCCCAGGTAGCCGGCGAGGATCGACCCGCCGGCCGGGTCGCACTCGGCGAGGACCAGCCGGCGGTGCCAGGTCAGGGCGCAGGCCAACGCCGAGGTGGTCACGCCGGGCGAGCCCTTCGCGGACACCAACGCGATGATGGCCATGCTCAGGCCGCCTCGGTCAGCACGACGGCGATCCGCTCCTGGGCGGCCAGCGCCACCACTGCGGGTACGTCCCGGACGAGCAGCGCCAGGTACAGCACCTTCTCGTCGTCCGTCGGGCTGACCATGTCGATGACGGTGGCCGCGAACCGGGTGCCCGCACCGGCCGCCGCCCCGGTGGCGTTCTCGTCCGGGGTGCTGACCAGCAGCACCTTGTCTCCGGGGTGCAGCTCGCGGGCCGGCACCTGGGCGGTCTTCAGGCCGAGCGCGATCTGCTGCTGACCCGGGCCGAGCATCGGGTCGTCGGTGACCTGCCCGAGGGTGAGCAGGGTGCCGGGCACCAGCGCGACGGCGGCCCGCTTGCCGACCACCTCGTCCAGCCGGCCCGCGGGCACCGGGTGCAACCCCTGGCCGCCGGCAACCTGCACGGTGATCAGATCGGCGGCGCTGACCTCCCGACCCACCTCCACCGGCCGGGCCACCGCGAGGTAGCTGCCGGTGGCCCGGACCGAGGTGACCGCGAACGCGGCCCCCAGCCCGCCGAGGGCGATCAGGAGGACGGCGAGACCCAGCAGCCCGGGGCGGACGCGGCGCTGCCGGACCACCTTGGGCGGGCTTACCGGCGCGTCCACCGGCCCGGTCGCGTTGCGCGTAGCCAGACTCACCGTTCGATCTCCATTCCGGACTGTGGGGCTCGCTGAACCGGCTCACTCACCTGGTCACCACCTGGAGTTCTTTGATCTGGACCGGCACGGTGCCGCTGGTCCGGGTCTGCGCGATCGGGTCACCCTCGTCGCCGTCGCCGGTCCACCAGCGCACCGTCCAGTACGTGGTGGCGCCCACCCGGTAGGTGTCGGCCTTCCGGTAGCCGCTGTCGTAGCCACAGTCCGGGGAGGTCTTGCCGGCGCGCTTGCCCTTCGGGTCGTACGGGGTGCCGGCCTTGGTGCAGGTGACCGTGTCGCCGTTGCCCATGCTCCAGACGATCCGGTCGACCTTCGCCTCGATGGAGACGGTCAGCCCACGGTCGCTCGCGGAGGCGCGCAGCGGCCCGAAGTAGCTCGGGCTCGGGGTGGCCCACATCCACACCGGCAGGCCGACCAGGCCGGGGCCGATGTCCTTGCGGGGGGCCACCCTGAGCCGGGCCGGCAGCAGCTTGATCGACGCGAGGGCGCGGCGGGCCAGCTCCTCCGGGTCCGGCGGCGCGCCGAAGCCGGCCGGTGGCCCGTCGAGCGGCACCGTGTCCTGGGCGCCGAGGTCGCCGCCGTTGCAGGTCTGCACGTACCACTGCTGACCCTCGGGTGCCGGCGGCTGCGGCACGGCGAGCTTGTAGTAGCACCCGTCACCGTTGTTGAACCAGCCCAGCACATCGTCGTAGCAGGGGATCGTCCGCCCGCCCCACTGGCAGACACCGCCGCCCCCACCGCCACCGGAGTCGCCACCGCCGTTGTCGCCGCCGCCGCCGGGGCCGCCCGGCGTGCCGGGTTCGTCGTCCCAGACGTTGCAGTCCGGCTGGCCGGGCGGGCACTCGACTCCCGGGTCGGCACGGCGGGCGGCGGCGGCCGGCAGGGTCGCGCCGATCACCACCAGCAACGCCAGACCGACCCCGACGAACATCCGCCGGGCCTCGCGAATATGGGCCGTCCGCCCCCGGGTCAGCACGGCTGGTCCGGGTGCGCCGAGCCGGAGCTGATCAGCCAGCGACCGTCGGGATAGCGGGTGGCGGTGGCCGTGGCCAGGTGCCTGCCGCCGCCACTGCCCGGCACCACGCGCTGGTCCTTGGTGTAGACCAGCCGGTAGGCGGTCGCGTCCAGGCAGTCCTGGATCTCCACGGTGGCCGGGTTCGAGTCCAGGCTGACGATTGTCACGCTGGGGTCGGACGCCAGCGTCCCGGTGCGCATCGCGCCGTGCTCCTTCGCGTCGCGAATGGACAATTGCACGCGAGTCAGCAGTGGATCAGCGAGAAACCGGGACAGTTCCGGCGCGTGTGGATCGCTGCGCCGACTCGCCGTGCGCGAGGCCGCGAGATATCCGGAGTACGCCTCGAGCGCCGCCTTTTCGGCCGCTTCCCGTTCGGCGTCCGAAGCCGCCCGCACTCCTTCGCTCCGCGCCGTCGCCGGCCGATCGACCGCCTCCTGCCCGCTGCCGCAGCCGGTGACCGGCACCGTCGCCACGACCGCCAGCAGGCAGATTGCCGCTCGCCTGAGCTGCCGTCCGCGCACCGTCGAGCCCTCCTCGTGATCGCCCGACGTGGCGACGAGGCACCGCCGTCGGGCATGCGGAAGCGCGCCCGGATCAGTGCGTCCGGAGCTGTTCATTGCGCTTCTGCATTCACCGTTACGGATCTTCTACAAATGCAAGGTCCCGTGTCTTCCGGTTGGTGCGGTGAGGCTTGCGTCACACCCAAAGGGGGAGCATAGGCTGACGGTCGCCGATGCAACAGAGGCAAGTCAAGTGAACACTCTGAGTGATGATGGGTGGTGGTGGCGGGTGTCCCTACCGCACTCCGGACGAGAGGCCACCGAGAGGGCGCCGACGGTCTGGCCGCGCCGGCTCGGGCCGATCCGGCGCCGCCCCCGCTTCGGTCCCGAGAGTGGGACATCGTGCCCCCATCCCGGCATCCGGACCGCGTCCCACAGTGGCGGGCGTGCGGTCTCGGTCGTCGTGCCGGCCGGCCCGGTGCCGGGCGAGGAGATCATCCTGCGGCCGGCAGCGGACGTCGCTTTCCGCGCCATCCGCTACACCCGAGCGAACGTTCAGTCACGATCCGTGTTCACCTTTGCGGGGGGCGGCCGACGTCCGGCGTGGTCGACGTGGCGCTGACCGGCCCCCCTGCGGCGGCACCCGGTCGGCCCAACCCGACCGATCGGGCACAGGAGGGGCCTGCCGCGGGTGCTGACCGTTCCCGGCCCGCAACTCGCCGCCGGGCGGGGTCGACCCGCCGGACGAACGTCGGCTCCGTGCTGGCGACCCTGACGGTCAGTCCGCTGCTGCGCCTGGCCGTCCTGCGCCACGCCGTACCCACGGGCACCCCCAGTCGGACCGGCTGCGACGCCTGCGGCGCGGCGGTCGGCCTGACCCGGCCCTGGCCGGCGCTCGGCCCGACCGGCCGGTGTGGCCGGTGTCGGGCCCGGGTCGGGCCGCCGCCCGGCACGGTCGAGGCGGCAGTGGTCGCCGCCGTGGCGTTGCTGGCGCTGGTCGGCCCGTCGGGTGGAGGGTTGCCGGCGTTGGCCTGGTGGCTCGCCTGGACCGTGCCGGCGGTCCTCGTCGACCTGACCGTGCACCGACTGCCCGACCGGCTCACCCTGCCTGCGGCGGCCGGGACCTGGCTGCTGCTCGGCGCGGCCGCGCTCGCCGCCGCCGAGGCGGGCCCGTGGCTGCGGGCCGTCGCCGCCGGTGCGGGGCTGGCGCTGTTCTTCGCCACCACCACCCTGCTGCTCGGCCGCCGGGGCTTCGGGTTGGGTGACGCCAAGCTGGCGCTCGGCGTGGGCGCGCTGCTCGGCTGGTACGGCTGGTCCGTCCTGCTCCTCGGGCTGCTGCTCGCGTTCGGGCTGTCCGCGCTGGTGAGCGTGGGACTGCTGATCGCCCGACGGGCCCGGTGGAGCACCCACCTGCCGTTCGGCCCGTTCCTGCTGCTCGGCACGGTGGGCGCCCGCCTCCTGATCCTCTGAGGCCGCCCACCGCTCGCCGGCCGCCGCCCACCGTCTGCGGGGCAGCCGCGCAGCAGCGGGCGAGGTCAGGGGCGGGGTCGACTGGCCAGGTCGGGCACCGGGCGTCGGGCATCGGTGCGGCGGCGCAGCGCCTCGGCGGTCGGGCGGGCCAGGAGCGGGGTCGCCACCACGGCGACCAGGGCGCCGAGCAGCAGGCCGGCGGCCACGTCGTGCGGGTAGTGCACGCCCACGAAGACCCGGGAGAAGGCGGCCAGCACGGCCAGTGGCAGCGCGACCAGCCCGAGCCGGCGGGAGAGCAACAGGGTGGTGATCGCCAGCGCGCCCGCCAGGGTGGCGTGGTTGCTGGGGAACGACCAGTCGCCCGGTGGCGGGCAGGTGCCGGCGATGATCGCTCGGCCCACCGTTCGGCACGGCCGGTCCTCGTCCACCACGGTCTTCAGCCACTCGCTGCTCGCGTACGCCAGCAGGGTCGGCAGCGGCGCGACCAGGGCGAGTGCCCGGTCGTGCGGGCCGCCGGTCAGGCGGCGCAGCGCGGCCACCACCAGCAGCGCGCCGAGCAGCAGGATCACCCCCTCGGTGGCGTGTCCGACGAACCACCGCACCGGGTCGGGGCTACCGGCGGCGGCATCGACGATGTCGCGGTACCACTCGGCACTGATCTCTGGAACGTCCGTGCTGCCGTAGTCGGCCATGAATCACCTCACTACATGTTCATACCTCGTTCATCTTGGAGACACCCTAGGAACGCCGCAGGGGGCAGCACAGGAGTCGAAGGTCGAGCCGGCCGCACGACCTTCGTCAAGCGACCCCACAGGCGCCTCTGCTTGGCTGGTGAGAGCTGTCGGCACCCACAGGAGGCTTCGTGCACACCGGTTCGGCCACCGACCAACCGCCACCCGCCGCTGCGACGGTCCAGGACGAGAGCTGGCGGATCCGGCGTACGGCGGCCGACCTGGAACGGCTGGGCGAGACCGAGTCGGTCTTCGCGTTGAGCAACGGGTGGGTCGGCTGGCGTGGTGTCCTCGACGAGGGTGCGCCGTGCGGGATGCCGGGCAGTTACGTCAACGGCTTCCACGAGCGGCGGGAGCTGAGCTACCCCGAGGAGGGGTACGCGTTCCCGCAGGCCAGCGACACCGTGATCAGCGCGCCGAACGCCGCGCTGATCCGGCTCTGGGTCGACGACGAGCCGTTGGACATCCGGACCGGGACGCTGCGCGGTCACGAGCGGGTGCTCGACCTGCGCGCGGGCGTGCTGCGCCGGCAGACGGAGTGGATCTCGCCGGGCGGGCGGAGGGTGCTCCTGCGCAGCACCCGGCTCGTGTCCCTGCCACGCCGCCCGGTCGCCGCCGTGCACTACGAGGTCGAGCCGCTGGACGGCCCCGCCGAGCTGCGGGTCTGCTCCGACCTGCTGGCCAACGAGCGGGTGCCGGAACGCTCCGAGGACCCGCGCGCCGCGTCGGTGCTCACCGACCCGCTTACCGCCGAGGCGCACCGCACGACCGGTCTCGACGGGGTGCTGGTGCACCGCACCGAGCGCAGCGGACAGCGCGTGGCGGTGGCCGTCAGCCACCTGGTGGATGCTCCGGACACGGTGACCGCCACCAGCGACGGCACCCCGGACCGGATGCGGCTGACCGTGGCCGGCCGGCTGCACCCGGGTGAGCGGCTGCGGCTGACGAAGTTCGCCGCGTACGAGTGCGCGCCGGTCGACGGAACGCCCGCCGACGAGTTGGCCGACCTGGTCGTTGCCGAGGCGGACGCCGCCCGCGCCGACGGCTTCGACGCGCTGCTGGCCGACCAGCGGGCCAGTCTGGACGCGGCCTGGCAGGTCGCCGACGTGCGGCTCGACGGCGACCGGGAGCTCCAGCAGGCGGTCCGGTTCGCGATGTTCCACCTCATCCAGGCGGGTCGTCCCGACGGCGACCGGACCATCTCGGCGAAGGGGCTGACCGGCAACGGCTACGACGGGCACGTGCTGTGGGACACCGAGACGTACGTGCTGCCGGTGCTCACGTACCTGGCGCCGGCGGTGGCCCGCTCCGCGTTGGCCTGGCGGCACGCCCACCTGCCCGAGGCGCGGGAGCGTGCCGCCGAGCTGCGGCTGACCGGCGCCACGTTTCCGTGGCGGACCATCGGCGGCCGGGAGTGTTCCGGCTACTGGCCGGCGGGCACCGCCGCGCTGCACGTCAACGCCGACATCGCCGACGCGGTGCTGCGCTACGTGGCGGCCACCGACGACAAGCGGTTCCTCGCGGAGGCGGGCCTGGAGCTGCTGGTGGAGACCGCCCGGCTGTGGCACGGCTTCGGCCACTGGTCCGACACGGGCACGTTCCACCTGCACGGGGTGACCGGCCCCGACGAGTACGCCGCGCTTGTCAACGACAACGTCTTCACCAACCTGATGGCCCGCCGCAACCTGCGGGGCGCCGCGGACGCCGCCGAGCGCCATCCGGACCTGGCCGGCCGGCTCGGTGTGGGCCCGGCCGAGATCGCCGGCTGGCGGGCCGCGGCCGACGCGATGTTCGTCCCGTACGACCGGGAGCGTGGGGTGCACCAGCAGTCCGCGGGGTTCACCACCCAACCGGAGTGGGACTTCGCGAACACCGACGAGGACGACTACCCGCTGCTGCTGCACTTCCCCTACCTGGAGCTGTACCGCAGGCAGGTGGTCAAGCAGGCCGACCTGGTGCTGGCCATGCAGCTGCACCCGGGGGAGTTCACCGCGGACGAGAAGGCCCGCAACCTGGCCTACTACGAGGCCCGCACGGTCCGCGACTCGTCGCTGTCGGCCGCGCCACAGGCGGTGCTGGCCGCCGAGGTCGGGCACCTCGACCTGGCGTACGACCTGTTCGCCGAATCCGTCTCGCAGGACCTGGCGGACCTGGGGGACAAGACCGCCGACGGGCTGCACCTGGCCTCGCTGGCCGGGGCGTGGCTGGCGCTGGTGCAGGGCTTCGGCGGCCTTCGCGACGACCGCGGAGTGCTCTCCTTCGATCCCCGCCTGCCCCGGCGGATCGACCGGCTGGCCTTCAGCCTGCGGTGGCGGCGGCACCGGCTGCGGGTCACGTTGACGTCGGCCGAGGCCCGCTACGAGCTGCCCGACGCCGCCCACGACGCCGAGGTCGAGCTGTGGCACCACGGTGAGCGCCTGCGGGTCACCGGCGCCGAGCCGGTCACCAGGCCGATGCCGCCGGTGCCCGACCCCGGACCCGAGCCGTCGCCCCCGCCGGGCCGCCGCCCCACCCGCCGCTCGGCCGACTGACCGGCCGATCCCAGCTCAGATCGGCGCGGGGCCACCGCCAGGCTCGCAGGTCGGCGTGGGGCCGCCGCCAGCCTCTCAGGTCGGCGCGGGGCCGCCGGCCATGCGCTCGCGGACGGCCTCCAGCTCTTCGAAGGCGTACGCCCAGTTGTGGCACTTGAAGCTGCGCAGGCCCTCGATGGCGGTGTGGCAGTCGGCGCAGCGCACCCCGGCGATGGCGTCCGGCACCTCGGTGTTGACGTACCGCTGTTCGCCGAGGATGACCGTGGCGATCATGTTCTTGTCGTGCAGGCCGGTGAGTGCCGACGAGACGATGTCGTACCAGGTGATCCGCCGGCCGCACTTCGGGCAGTCCGGTTCGTCGCCGCTGACCCACAGCGGGGCGCCGATGCTGCGCGCCGGCATCCCGAGCAGCTTCTCCAGACGCCTGACATCCGCCTCCGGTGTGGTCCACCGGTGCCGACCCGGCAGCGACGCGGGTGAGTCGTACACGGCGCGGAACAGGTCATCCTCGACCCGCACGGTTTCCCGCTGACCGGTCATCGCGTCCCCCTCGGTGCTTCGGTGCCCCCACCGTGGCCGGCCATGACCAGGGGTGCAGCCGGATCAACGACACGAGGGGTCAGCGGGTCGTCGCCCCGGGGTGCTAGACATCGAGATCCGACCGCGGCGAAGGGACCCCTCGTGACCGACCAGCCGGCACCCGACACCACAGACGTCACCGCCCGACCCAACGTCGCCCGGATGTACGACTACTTCCTGGGCGGCAGCAACAACTTCGCCGCCGACCGCGCCGCCGCCGAGCGGGTGTTGGAGATCTTCCCCGGCACCGGGTTCGCCGCCCAGACCAACAGGCACTTCCTGCGCCGAGCCGTCCGGTACGCCGCCGCGCAGGGCGTCCACCAGTTCCTGGACATCGGGGCGGGGCTGCCCACCCAGGGCACCGTGCACGAGGTGGTGCGGGCCGTGGCGCCGGACGCCCGGGTGGTCTACGTCGACTACGACGAGGTGGCAGTCGCGTACGGCCGGCGGTTGTTGACGGACGTGCCCGGCACGGCCGTCGTGCAGGGCGACCTGCGGCGGCCGGACGACCTGCTGGCCCATCCGGAGGTGCGGGGCACGCTCGACCTGGACCGCCCGGTGGCCGTGCTGCTGCTCGCGGTGCTGCACTTCGTGCCGGACGACGACGACCCGTGGGCCGCCATCGCCCGGCTGCGCGACGCCACCGTGCCCGGCAGTCACCTGGTGCTGTCGCACCTGACGTTGGACGGCGTTCCGCCGGAGGTGGCCGAGCGCGGGCAGGCCGTGTACCGCACCAGCAGCGCCCCGCTGGTGCCCCGCACGCACGCCGAGGCGCTGCGCTTCTTCGACGGGTACGACCTGGTGGAGCCCGGCCTGGTCGAGACCACCCGGTGGCGACCGGACGGCGAGCAGGAGGTCGGGGATTCGCACGGCTACGCCGGGGTCGGTGTCCGCCGCTGACGCGCTTTCGCCTCCGGTGGCGGGCCTCGGGTGGTACGACGGACCCAGCGCCGGCCACCGGGAGGAGCGCCGATGGCGAGCAGACCCGAGCGGCTGCTGCGGGGAAGCGACGCGCCGCTGAGCGCGTCGTTCCTGGAACTCTTCTTCGACCTGGCGTTCGTTCTCGCGCTCAGCCAGCTGACCGGGCACCTGCTCCACGACCTCACCCTGGGCGGGACGCTGCGCACCGCGGTGCTGCTGGTCGGCGTCTGGTGGATCTGGGTGACCACCACCTGGACCGCCGACTGGTACGACCCGGAGAGCCCGGCCATCCGAGCGGTGCTTGTCGCCGCCACGCTCGGCAGCCTGCTGGTCGGGGTGGCGATCCCGCAGGGGCTGCACGGACGGGCGGGGCTCTACGCCGGCGCGTACGTCGCGGTCCATCTCGTCCGGGGCGTCGTCACCGTCTCGGTGCTGCGCGGTCATCCGCGTCAACGCCGGGCGCTGCGGATCCTCTGCTGGTACACCGTCACCGCCGTGCCGTGGCTCGCCGGCGTGCTCGTGCCGGAGTGGCGGATCCCGCTCTGGGTGTTCGCCCTCGCGGTCGACCTGTCCGGACCACGGCTCGGCTGGCCGACGCCGATGCTGGGTCGCGCCCGTCAGCAGGAACTGCGCCTCGCTGGCGCGCACTTCGCCGAGCGTTACCGACAGATCATGATCATCGCGCTCGGTGAACTCGTGCTGGTCGCCGGTCTGTCGTACGCCGGCACCGACCTCGACCCCGCCGAGACCGCCGCCTTCCTGCTGGTCTTCGCCACCGCCGTGCTTGTCGGTCTGCTCTACGTGACGCCTGCCGGCCGGCATCTGGGCTCGGCCATCGAGCACGGCGACCCCTCGCGGCTCGGCGTCGTCGCCGCGTACCTGCACCTCGTGATGATCGCCGGCATCGTGGTCACGGCCGTCGGGGCCGAGCTGAGCATCGCCCACCCCACCGAGGCCGGCGACATGAGGGCCATCATGGCCATCCTGGGTGGGCCGATGCTGTTCCTCGTCGGGCGGATCCTCTTCTCGCTGGCGATCCACCGGCGGTTGTCCTGGCCCCGGGTGGGTGCCCTGTTCGTGCTGGCCGGCGCGGCCGCCGCTCTGCGGTTGCCGCTGGTGGCGGTGAGCGCGGTCGCCACCTTCGTGGTGCTCGTGGTGGCCGTTCTGGACCACGCCGCCCTCTTCACCTATCGCCGCCCCGGAACGCCTGACTAAAGTCAGGCAGATGGACTCCACCCTTCTCGCCGCCGTGCGGCGGTTCAACCGGACGGTCACCCAGCGGGTGGGTGCGCTCGACGACGAGTACATGGCGCAGGGCCGGCCCCTCGGGCAGGCCCGCCTGCTCTGGGAGATCGGCCCCGCCGGCACCGAGGTCGCGGCACTACGGGCCCGGCTCGGGCTGGACTCGGGCTACCTCAGCCGACTCCTGCGCACCCTGGAGAACGACGGGCTCGTCACCGTGGGCCCGGCCGACCAGGCCGGCGGCGACGGCCGGGTACGCGTCGCCCAGCTCACCGCCGCCGGCCGCACCGAATGGGCCGAACTCGACAAGCGCTCCGACCAACTCGCCGCCTCGATCCTCGAACCGCTCACCGAGCGACGCCGGGAACGACTCGTCGCCGCCATGGCCGAGGTCGAACGCCTGCTCATCGGGTCGATGGTGGTCATCGGACCGTGCCCGCCGAGCGACAGACGGGCCCGGGCCTGCCTGCGGGCGTACGCCCGGGACATCGGGCGACGGATCGACGGCGGGTTCGACCCGGCGCTGAGCAAGCCCGTCGACGACGAGGCGCTCGTCCCGCCCGCCGGGGTGCTCCTGCTCGCCACTCTCCATCTCGAACCCGTCGGCTGCGGTGCCGTCAAACTCCACCGCGACGCGCCCGCCGAGATCAAGCGCGTCTGGGTGGCGGACACCGTACGCGGGCTGGGCGTCGGGCGGCGGCTGCTGGGCGAGCTGGAACGCTACGCCGCCGACCGGGGCGCGAGGGCGGTCCGGCTCGACACCAACCGCAACCTCACCGAGGCGATAGCCATGTACCGGGCCGCCGGCTACCGGGAGATCGAGGCATACAACACCGAGCACTACGCGCACCACTGGTTCGAGAAGGAACTGCGGCAGTGACGTGTTCCTACTCCATCAATCCTATTTGATGTAGGATTGCTGTCGTGGCGTCGTCGAATCAAGCCGTCCCCGCGTTTGTGCGCTTGGCGGCCCATCCTCTGCGGTGGCGGCTGCTGACCGAGCTCACCAGAAGCGACTACCGGGTCCGTGAGTTGGTGACGCTTATCGGTGAGCCGCAGAACCTGGTCTCCTACCATCTGCGGCTGCTGCGGGACGGCGCACTGGTC
This sequence comes from Micromonospora lupini str. Lupac 08, assembly GCF_000297395.2. Classification (GTDB taxonomy): domain Bacteria; phylum Actinomycetota; class Actinomycetes; order Mycobacteriales; family Micromonosporaceae; genus Micromonospora; species Micromonospora lupini. The sequence continues at coordinate 250,480 of NZ_HF570108.1, forward strand.
ACCGCCACGCGCAGCAGCTTCGACGGCCGCGACAGCTATTACCACCTGGAGTTGGACCGCTGCGCATCCGCGCTTGCCGAATCCGCAGCCGCGCTGCACCCGGCGCTGCACAGGGAACATGCGCCACGCACAACGCCTGTCGACCTGCGGCGCTCAGCCCCCGTCGGCGTGCTGTTCGTGTGCACCGGCAATGGCGCGCGCTCACCGATCGCCGAGGCCCTGCTACGTCACCGCGCCGGCGGCCAGGTCGAGGTGGCCAGCGCCGGCAGCCGGCCCGGGCCCCGGCTTCATCCCAACGCCGTACGGCTGTTGCGCGACGACTTCGGCATCGACATCGCCAGCCAGCGCCCCCGGCACGTGGACACAGTGACCGGCCGCCGGTTCGACTACGTGATCAGCTTGTGCGACAAGGCCCGCGAGGTCTGCCCGGATTTTCCGGGCCAGCCTCGGCGGGTGCACTGGAGCCTGTTCGACCCCGCCACGGCCGGCGACACCGACCACGCCAGCTACCCCGCCTTCCAGCAGACCGCGGCCGACATCGACACCCGCATCAGGCACCTGCTGCCTGTCCTCGCGGCGGCCCGCCCCTGAAGGAGATTCAGCAGTGACGACACCTGATCAGCACGCCAGCGTCCGTTACCTGGTCGACGACGTCCAAGCGGCGGTGGACTTCTACACCATCCATCTCGGATTCACCCTCCAGACCAGCGCCGCGCCCGCCTTCGCGGACGTGGTGCGTGGCCCGTTGCGGTTGCTGCTGTCCGGGCCGGCCAGTTCGGGCGCCCGCGCCACCCCCGACGACGCGACGACCGCGGGTGGCAACCGTATCCACTTGAGCGTCGACGACCTCGATGCCGAGATCGACCGACTACGCCGTGCGGGGTTGTCGTTCCGCAGCGACGTGGTTTCTGGTCCCGGGGGCCGCCAGATCCTGCTCACCGACCCCGCCGGCAACCTCATCGAGCTGTTCCAACCCGCCCACCGGCCAGGCCCGCGCACGCCGACCGCCCCCTGACCGGGACTAGACGAGTAATTCCTAATCCTGGCTAGGGCGATGGGAGCAACCGGCGGCCGGCGACCGTCGGTCACCTCCATGAGGGCCGATGTGGTCATCAGCGGTATACCTCAGAGTCATATTCATACCTCCGAGGCATACCGCTCAACAGCACATCGACACGGCGGGCAGCCACAGCGAATGGCCAGCGCCCTTCGCTGCGGCCCCCCGCCCCCGGGTTGAGTTCGGACTTACTCGTCTGACTTTTGTCAATCAAGGAAGACGGCCGCGACGGCACCGGGGCCACGATCAGGGGACTCGCTACCGGCGCCCCAGCGGAGTGAGGAAGATTCGTCCTACCGTCGACACGTCCCAACCGGTGTGTCCGAATTTCTGACCAGGAAAATCGGGAGTGACCTCGGATCGTGGCGGCGGAGGGTGGCAGTGAGCGGTAACAAGCGAGCCGATCAGATGTATCGACGCCAGTTCGTCAAGCTGTCGGGCGTAGCCGGTGCCGGCGGACTTCTCGCGCTGGCCGGGGCGGACGGCGGGATGGCCGACGGTGGGCAGACCCCCGAACCCTCTCCACCTGGCCCGGGCGGGGCTAACTGCCCGACGCCGTCGGCCCTGTGTGGTTTTCCGAGCCAGTCCGGCGGCAGGTACGAACTCTGGGACAAGGTGCAGGTCTGCCTGGGCACGAGAACCGCGCCAGCGACCAACTGCCTGCGGACGACGTCCGACTACGTGGTGCTGAACGGCATGCCGCAGAACAGTCACAACTTCCTGCTGCTGCCGACCTGCCGGGTGAGTGGCATCGAGTGTCCGTTCATCGCGACCACCGCCGCGCCGAACTACTGGCTGGACGCATGGATCAACGCCCAGCCCGGTCAACCCTCACACGTCGTTTACCCGAACATCGGTCTTGGGGTCAATTCGGCCAACACCCGTGACCAGGACCAACTACACATCCACCTGGCGGGCATCCACAGTGGCATCCAGACCCAGCTCAACGCCTATGACAGTTCGATCACCAACAACCCGGCGAACTGGCGAAGCCAGATCGTTCCCATCTGGGGCCTGACGAGTACGGGAATGCCAGCGCCCCGCTCATACCGGGTCCTCCACGTCTCGAACCTGAACACCAACCTCTTCATGCTGCTGCGTGACAGCGTGGTGGGACCGACCGGGGCGAACATGGCCGACCAGGCGCTGGCAGTCACCCCTCGCCTGGTCGGCAACGGCGGGTTCTACCTCCTGAACAGCGAACCCGCCCTTCAGACCCCACCCGGCCAGCCGGGCGGTACGGGCACCGTGGACTTCCTGCTCGCCTACACCTGATGCACGTTCGCGCCTGCGAATCGGCGTACCCGGTCAGCCCTTCACTGCCCCGGCGGTGAGCCCTTCGGTCAGGAAGCGCTGCCCGAGGGCGTACATGATGACCACGGGGATGCTGACGAGCAGCGACGCCGCGGCGAGTTGTCCCTGCGGAACGACGTCTCCGGCGATCATCGACTGCATCCCCACCGGGAGCGTCTTGTACTCGTCCTTGGTGATGAACACGAAGGCGAAGAGGAACTCGTTCCAGGCGTTGGTCAGGGTGAAGAGCGCGACGGCCAGCAGCCCGGGCTTGGCCAGCGGCAGCACCACCCGGCCGAACGCCTGGATGCGGCTGCAACCGTCGACGAGCGCGGCCTCCTCCAACTCGACGGGGATCGACGAGAAGTACCCCACCAGCAGCCAGGTGGCGAACGGCAGCGTGAAGGTCGGGTACGTCACCACCAGGGACCACAACGAGTCGGTGAGCCGCGCGCCGATGAGCATCTGGTACAGCGGGATGAACAGCAGCGCGCCCGGCATCACGTAGGTGAGCAGCACCGTGACCGTGAAGCCCTGCGCACCCCGGAACCGCAGCCGGGCCAGCGCGTAGCCCGCCAGGGCGGCGCAGACAAGCGCCACCGCCGTGGACGCCGCGGACACCACCAGCGTGTTGAGGTACCAGCGGCCGAACGGCTGGTTGTCGAACAGGGCGCCGAACTGCTCCAGGGTCCACGGCGTCGGCCACAGGTCGTCGGTGCGCATGACGACCTGGCCCTCGGACTTGAAGGCCGTGACGGCGATCCAGTACAGCGGACCCAGCACGAAGAGGAGCAACCCGGCCAGCGCGACACCGGATCCCAGGCCCGACACCACCGACGACGACCGGCGACCGCCTCGCGACGAGAGGGTCGAGACCACCCGGCCGACCCCCGCCGCGATCAGCAGGATCACCCCGAGGACCACCGCCGCCTTCCAGAAGATCTGCGGAGAGGCCCAGGCCAGCAGGCCGGTCACCACCGCGGTGACGATCCACGGCAGTGCCCTGCGCGCCGGTGCGGCCCAGTTCCGCGCCCCGATCCACCGCGTTGCCCGGCCTCGTCCGGGCAGCTTGATGCCGCTGTCCTGACGCAGCAACCGCACCAGGACGAACACCAGGCCGCCGATGACCGGCAGCATGACGAGCGTGACGGCGGCGCCGGCGCCGTACTGCAACTGCAGGATCGCCTTCGAGTACGCGACGAGCACGTACGGCGCGGTCACGTCGCCCGGGCCGCCCTGGGTCAGCAACCAGACGAGGTCGAAGTTGTTGAACGTCCAGATCGACGACAGGGTCACCGTCACGGTGATGACGTGGCGCAGTCCGGGCAGCGTCACGTGGGCGAACCGGTTCCAGGACGAGGCGCCGTCGATTGTCGCCGCCTCGTACAGGTCCGCCGGGATGGCCTTCAGCCCCGCGAGGAAACACACGGTGAAGAACGGCACGCCCTTCCAGACGTTCACGAGGATCACCGACGGCATGGCCAGCGACGGGTCGGACAGCCAGCCCGCGGGCCAACTGTCGACCAGGTGCGCGTCGGCCAGCAGCGGCCCGATCCCGGTGGCGGTGAGCAGTGTGTTCACGCTGCCGAAGATGGGGTCGAGCAGGGCGCGCCAGCTGAACGCCGTCACGACCGTCGGCACCACCCACGGCACCAGGAGCAGCCCCGCCAGCACCGCTCGCCCGCGGCGTCGCTGGTGCAGCAGCAGGGCTGCGGCCAACCCCAGCACGACCTTGAAGACCTCGGCGTACGCGGTGAAGACGAACGAGTTCACCACGCCGGTGTGGAACTGGTCGTCGCCGACGAGCGCGAGGTAGTTGTCCAGGCCGACGAACACGGTGTCCTGGCCGTGCCGTTCGGTGGTGCTGGTGATGATCGACCGGGCGATCGGCACGAGGACGAGTCCGCCGACCAGCACGGCCATCGGTGCCAGGAACAGCGCCGCGAGCCGCCAGTCACGCCCCAGCCGCCGCTGGACCGCCGTGAGAGAGCCGGGTCCCGACGGCAGGGGCTTCCTCGCCGTCGGGACCCGCGCCGGACGGACCGAGCTCACTGCCGCAGCCCCTGCTGGTTGAAGATCTGCACCATCTTCGCGTGGGCGTCCGTCACGGCCTGTGCCGGCGCCGCGCCCTGGACGACCTGCTGCATCATGTCGGTGAGTACGTAGGCCGAACCCACCGCCTGCTGGCCCGCGCTTGCCTTCTGCGGGAAGGTCAGGCCGTTCTTCGTGTTCAGCGGCAGCTTCAGTTCAGTGATCTTGCGAAGCATGGGGAACGCCGGGTCGCCGCTCGTGAAGAACGGGTCGGCGTCCCAGACCTTCTCCCAGGCGGGCATCACCAGGCCGGGTGCCTCCTTCGCCACCCCGAGCAGCGCGGGCGCGCTGACCAGGTACTGCGCCAGGAGCTTGGCGAGCGCCGGGTTCTTGGCGCCCTTGAAGACGACGAAACCCTGCGACTGGCCGAGCAGCAGCGGATTGTCCGTCGCCGGCCCGATGCAGTCGGAGAACACGTGGGTGTTCGCGTGCACCGGGTTCTTCTTGGTCCGGGAGTCCGCGTAGACGCTGAACTGGTTGCGGGTGTAGCCGAGGATCCCGGCGAGCCAGTTCTCGTTGTTGCTGGTGTCAGTCCAGCTCGCGATCCCCGGTGGCAACATCGGCTTGTACTTGGAATTGGTGTAGATGTCGCCCAGGAAGGTCACCGCCTGCACCGTCTCGGGAGAGTTGAACGTGACCTTCCGGCCGTCGTTGGAGGCGATCGACCCGCCGTAGGCGTTGATCAGCGCCTCGATCATGCCGTTGCCGTCACCGGACCGGTTCACCGTCATGCCCCAGCCGAAGCGGCGCTTGGTCGGATCGGAGATCTCCAGGCACAGGTCCCGCAGCTCCTCCCAGCTGTAGATGTCCTTGGGGGAGATGCCCTTGTCCTGCATCCAGTCCTTGCGCAGGAACGACCCGATCCCGATGAAGTGGTACGGGATGGCGAACCATTTGCCGTCGAAGACGCAGAAGTTCGTGGCCTCGGCGGAGGGTTGGCCGTACTTTGCCGTCAGCGCCTGGACGACGTCCGTCACGTCCTCAAGGTCGCCAAGCGCCTGGAACTGCGCGACGAACCGCGAGTCGGTCATGAATGCCAGGTCGCGCGCCACACCGCCCTTGACCTCAGCATCGATCTTGGCCACCACGTCACCGGCGTCGGCCTGGACCAGGCTGTTCTCGATCTTCGTTCCGGTGGTGTCGGCGAACTTCTTGACCGAGCTGTCGAGGGCCTCGTTGGCCGCAGTCGAGTACAGCTTCTGCGACAGCATCCCCATCGAGGAGCCCTTCATCGACGCCGCGGCGTCGATCAGCTCCTGTGGAACTTCGGGCTGCACCTTGCTGGGTGATTCGGAGCTGTCCCCACAGGCGGCCAGACCGGCCGCGCCGAGCACCCCCACCCCCATCCCCAGAAAGCCGCGTCGAGACCAGGCTGGATTGTTCTCCATGGACATTCGCCTCCTCAGAGTCCCCGCACCACTGCACGCCGAAGGCGTGCCTGACGAACACCGCGATCCTTGTGTTCCAGGTGTGTCTCCATGCCGCGACCGCGAAGGGCCGCCCACACGGATCAGTGCGTTCGCAAACCCGTCGTGGGAGTTGGCGGGGTTGCGACGGCGCGCGGAAGCATCCGCGTGCCGCTCGCCGGGTAGCGCGACCAGGTTGAGGCGATCGGCGACCGGGCCGAGAGGGTGCCGCTGGCGTTCCAGGTCGGTCGGGTCACGGGACCACCGCCGTTCGAGATTTCGAACTGAGTTCGAGATACCGGATCGAGTGGACGCGACGCTAGAGCAGGATCGAGAGAAATGTCAATGTTTCGATGGCGTTTCGAGCCGAAAACAGGAGGCCGCTATCGAGGCTGGGCCCGGTACCCCATGCGGGCCGACAGCGAGGCGGCACCCTCGCGAACCAGCCCGGTCCACTCCACCTGCACCTGAGCCGTCCAGCGAATGATCGGCGCGGACAGGCTCATCGCGGCGATGACCGCACCCGAATGGTCCCGGATCGCCGCCGCGACGCAGCGCATCGCGCTGTCCGACTCGCCGACGTCGACCGCGACGCCCTCCGTCCGGACCCGTTCGAGATGTGCACGGAGAAGGTCCGGGTCGGTGATGCTGTCCGGCGTCATCCCCGGCAGGTCGCCCTTGGGCAGGACGGCGTCCAGGTCCGCCTGATCGAGGGCCGACAGCAGCACCTTGCCGACCGCCGTGCAGTGGGCCGGCAGCCGCAGCCCGACACCGGAAACCATCCGAACGGGGTGCGTACTGTCGAACTTGACGAGGTAGATGACATCGGCGCCGTCGAGCACCGCCACGTGAACCGCCTCGTCACACTTGGAAGCCACGTCCCGCGCGACGCCCTGCGCCTCGCGTACCAGATCAAGCCGGCCCGCGAACGCCGCGCCCAGCTGGAACAGCGGCATGCCGAGCCGATACTGCACCGGCTGGCCCGGTACGGAAATCAGGTACGAGCGAGCCTCGAGCGTGACGAGCAGCTCGTGGACCGTGGTGCGGGGCAGGTCGAGTCGCTCCATCACCTGGCGTGCCGACAGTTGGGGGCAGTCCAGGAACAGTTCGAGGACGTCGAGCGCGCGGATGACTGCCGGTACGACGCGAGGCATGTCGAAAGTCCCTTCGCAGTGCCGGACTCGTGCCAACGATCTCCACACGGACCAGCACCCGAAGAGGATAACTACGTCAACTTCGAGCGCGCCATGAATGCGGCCGGGCACTAAGGGGGGCGGGTGTGCTCACATCCGTTCGGGAGTCCGGATGCCGAGCAGGTGCAGGCCCTGCCTGAGCACCCGCGCGGTCAGGTCGCAGAGCACCAGCCGGCTCTCCCGGACCGGTTCGTCGGCCCGCAGCACCGGGCACCTCTCGTAGAACGTGCTGAACGCGGCGGCCAGCCGGTACAGGTATCCGGCGAGGTTATGGAACTCCAGATTATCGGCCACCTCGCCGACCACCCTGCCGAAGCCGACCAGTTCGAAGGCCAGCGCCCGCTCCGCCGGCTCGGCCAGCGAGACGGCCGCGTCGGGCCGGGCCGCCACCCCGGCCCGCCGGAAGATGGACCCGATCCGGGAGTACGCGTACTGGAGGTAGGGCGCGGTGTTGCCGTCCAGCGACAGCATCCGCTCCCAGTCGAGCACGTAGTCCCGGTTCCGGTCGTTGGACAGGTCGGCGTACTTGATCGCGCCGATGCCTACCGCCCGGCCCACCTCTGCCGCCTCCGCCTCGCCCAGCTCCGGATTCCGCTCCCGGGCCAGCGCGGTCGCCCGGGTGATGGCCTCCTCCAGCAGCCCGACCAGCTTCACCGACCCGCCGGCCCGGCTGCGCAGCATCCGCCCGTCCGACCCGAGGATCGAGCCGAACCCGACATGCTCGGCCCGGGCCGGCGGGGCCAGCCAACCGGCCTGCGCGGCGACGGCGTACACCATCTCGAAGTGCCGCCGTTGCGGCAGCCCGACCACGTAGAGCAGTCGGGTCGCGCCGAGCGCGCCGGTCCGCCGCCGGATCGCGGCCAGGTCGGTCGCCGCGTAGCCGTACCCGCCGTCGGACTTGCGGACGATGAGCGGCAACGGCTCCCCGTCCCGGCCCACCGAGCCGGGCGGGAACACGCAGGCCGCCCCGTCGCTCTCGCGCAGCAGCCGGAGCCGATCCAACTCCTCGACCACCGGGCCGAGCAGGCCGTTGTAGCTGCTCTCGCCGTGGAAGTCCCGCTCGCTGAGGGTCACGTCGAGCAGGTCGTACACGGTCATGAAGTACCGCTCGGACTGCTCCACCAGCAGCCGCCACAGCCGCAGCGTCACCGGATCGCCGCCCTGCAGGGCCACCACCCGCAGCCGGGACCGCTCGGCGAACGCCTCGTCGGCGTCGAACTTCGCCCGAGCCGCCTTGTAGAACGTGTCCAGGTCCCCCATGGACAGCTCCTGCGCCGCCTCGGCCTCGCCCAGATCGGCCAGATGCTCGATCAGCATGCCGAAGGGCGTGCCCCAGTCGCCCAGGTGATTGGCCCGCAGCACCCGGTGCCCCAGCCATTCCAGCAGCCGGGCCGCCGCGTCGCCGATCACCGTCGAGCGCAGGTGCCCGACGTGCATCTCCTTCGCCACGTTCGGCGCCGAGTAGTCGACCACCACCGTCTCCGGCTCGACCGCCACCGGCACGCCCAACCGCCTGTCGACGGCGAGCGCGGCGACCAGGCCCGCCAGCGCCTGATCGGCGACGGTCAGGTTGAGAAAACCCGGCCCGGAGACCTCTGCCCTGCTGCACACGTCGGCCAACTCGGCCTGCTCCAACACCTCCGCGGCGATGTCGCGCGGCGGCCGGCCGAGCCGCCGGGCCAACGCCAGCGCCGCGTCGGACTGGAAGTCCGCGCGCTGAGACCGCCGCACGACCGGGTCGACAGGCACGCCGGCCACCGTCGCGAACGCCGGCGCCAGCCGGTCGGTAAGCACATTCTCCAGATCCATGGGTACGCCGATCTCGCTCGGATCCGTCGCTCGCGGATCACCGGAAGGGGATGCGGGCGGACCGGGACGATCGGCGGTGACCGGCGGCTCGATCCGCCGGTCGCAGGTGAGGAATGCTCAGCGCGGGCGGTCGCAGGACCGCCGGCGTCGCAGCGCGCCGAACAGGACGTCGGGGGACGCCGTCGGGAACGCGTACGAGATGGGCATGGCGTCAGCCTAACCAGCCGACCCGGGGGCCGCGCAACGCCATTGACGCCCCACCGGCCGGCAGTAGTGACGGCGGTCACACCGACGCGGGACCCGATCGTGTGAGGGCCGTCGTCTTACCCCATGTGAGACGAAGTCTGGACGCGGCCGACGAGCAGGAACTCGTACGTCGCGTGGCCCACGGTGACCGGCGGGCCTTCGACGAACTCTACCGACGTACCGCACCCTGGCTGGAGGTGCGGCTGCGGCGTCGGTGCGCCGACCCGGACGTGGTCGCCGACGTCCTCCAGGAGACCTACCTGACGGTCTGGCGGGCGGCCGGCAGTTTCGCCGGCGACCAGGTCAGCGGCAGCGCCGTCGGCTGGCTGTGGACCATCGCCGCGCACCGCCTGGTCGACGCGTTCCGCCGTCGCTCCCGGCAGGCCCGGATGCCACAGGTGCACCCGGTCGAGACGGTCGTGCCCGCCGCCGAGGACGAGGTGCTGGCCGGCCGGGTCGGGCAGGAACTCGAACAGGCCCTGGCCGTGCTGCCGCCCGAGGTCCGCGCGGTGCTGCGGGCCACCGTCCTCGACGGGTTCACCGTCCGCGAGACGTCTGTGCTGCTGGGCGTACCCGAGAACACCGTCAAGTCCCGGATCCGCCGCGCCCGGATCGTCCTGCGGGAGGCCCTGTCATGACCACCCATCCCACCCTGAACGACATCGACCGCTACGCCGACGGCGACCTCGGCCTCGACGAGGCGACCGTCTGGTCCATCGAGGTGCACCTGGAGAGCTGCGCCGACTGCCGCGCCCGCCTGGCCGGCAGCACCACGGCCGAGTCGCGCGCCCTGGTCGCGGAGGTCGCGGCGGCCGTCGACAGCGGAATCGCCGCCGGTCCCACCCCACGATCCAGGGCCCTCTTCCGTACGCCGCTGCGGCAGCGCTGGTTCGTGGCGACGCTGCTGCCGTGGGTCGCCATGACCGCCGGCGTGCTCGGCACCGCCGCCCTGCTCACGTACTTCCTGTCCGAGTTGCCGTCGATCGTGCTGCTGCTCGCGCCCCTGGCGCCGCTGCCCGGGGTGGCGGCCGCCTGGAGCAGACGCGGCGACCCGGCCTGGGAGCTGGTCATCGGCACGCCCTCGGCCGGTCTGACGATGCTGCTGCGACGTACCGCAGCGGTGCTCGTCCTCGTGATCCCGGTGCTCGCCGCGTTCGCCGTCCTCGGGCCCAGCCGGGCGAACCCCGCGCTGCTGCTGCTGCCGTGTCTGGCCTTCACCGCCGCGACGCTGCTGCTCGGCTCCCTCGTCGGCGTCCGCCGTGCCGCAATCGGTCTGATGACGGCCTGGGCCGCCGCCGTGGTCGCGCCCAGCCTCGTCACCGCCGAACTGCCGGTGCTCCTGCGGCCGACGGCCACCGGCGGGTGGGCCGTCGTCACGGTCGTGCTGGCCGCCCTGACCCTCCTGCGCGCCAACAGCTTCCGGCGCCTCACCTCGTTCTGAAGGGAACCACCATGCGAGCGGTGAGCACCGCCGAAACGGCCCCCACCATCCACCCCTGGGCCATCCACGCCGAGGCCCTGAAGGTGCGGGCCGGCCGCCACCTGGCCGTCGACGGGCTCGACCTGAGCCTGGCCACCGGCGTCCACGGCCTGCTCGGGCGCAACGGCGCGGGCAAGACGACGCTGATGCGTGCCCTCGCCACGGTTCTCAAGCCGGCCGGAGGTCGACTCACCGTGCTCGGCAGTTCGGTAGACGGTCGCGCCGACCTGCGCCAGGCCCGCCGCTCACTGGGCTACCTGCCGCAGCACTTCGGCTACTACCCACGGTTCACGCTGCGCGAGTTCGTGTCGTACCTGGCCTGGTTGAAGGAGATGCCGAAGCGCGACATCCCGGCGGCCACGCAGCGCGCGATCGACCGCGTCGGGCTCACCGCCAAGGCAGATGCCCGGCTCAGGACACTCTCCGGCGGGATGCTGCGTCGGGCCGGCGTCGCCCAGGCCATCGTCAACGACCCGCAGGTGCTGCTGCTGGACGAGCCGACCGTCGGCCTCGACCCCGAACAGCGCCTCGACCTGCGCGAGCTGCTGCGTGACCTGGGCACGGACGCCTGCGTGCTGGTCTCCACCCACCTCGTCGAGGACGTGGTCGCCGCCTGCACCGAGGTCGTGCTGATCAACGAGGGCCGACTGGTGTGGCAGGGCACGCCCACCGCCCTGGCCGCCCAGGGCGACGAACGCCACCCCGGTGACAGCCCCGCCGAACGCGGCTACTCGGCGCTGCTCCGCGGCCACCACGCGGAGGTCGTCCGATGAGCGTCCTCCGGATCGAACTGCGGCGCTCCGCCGCGGCCGGCACCGCCCTGCTCGCGTCGGTGGTCGGCGTCGCCGCTCTCTACATCGCCCCCGGACGCTGGTCGGCGGGCTGGATGGACCTCGCGCTGTCCGTGAAGGAGTACATGATCCTGCTGTGGCCGATCGCCCTGGCCGCCGGAGCGTGGCAGGGCCGCCGCGAGCACCGGGCCAAGGTCGGCGAACTGTTCGCCACCACACCCCGCTCCCGCGCCCGACGGATGCTGCCGGTCCTCGTCGCGATGAGCGCCTCGGTCGGGCTCGCCTTCCTGCTCGTGGTCGGCGCGGGCGGCATGCGGATCGCCTCGACCGCCGCCTACTTCCCGCCGGACGTCGTCGCCATTCTGCTCGTCGGCGCGCTCTCCCTGATCGCGGCGGCCTGGCTCGGCCTGGGCATCGGGCGACTGCTGCCCGCTCCGGTGACCGCTCCCATGCTCGCCGTGGCAGGTGTGCTGCTGGTCTTCTTTACCGCGATCATGCGGCCGGACTGGATGGGCGCGATCCTGTCTCCCGCCTACGGCAGCAGCCCGTTCTACCCGTTCCAGACCATCGACCCGCGGGTCACCGCCGTACTCGCCATCTTCATGGGCGGGCTCGCGCTCACCGGCGTACTGCTGCTTGTCGCCCGAGGCCCACGGGCCTTTGCGGCCGCCGCGCTGCCGGTGCTGCTCGGCCTCGGCGCCGCGACGGCGATCGTCCCCCGCGACGAGGCAGCCCTCGTCGCACCTGTCGATCCGGTCGCCCGCGAACTCGTCTGCACCGACGACGCGCCGAAGGTCTGCGTCACCCGGGTCAACGCGAACGTGCTGGACGCGCTGACCCCACTTGCCCGCCAGGGCCTGGCCGTCCTCGCGAAGATGCCGGACTCCCCCACGCAGGCGCACGAGGACAGGCGGGCCTACCTCGTCGAGGACGAGCCCGTCCGCGACGCCGACGTCGTCACGATCGTCGTACGCATCGACGACCACGGCGGCCTGGCCCATCCCGACGCTGTGGTCCCCGAGATGGTGTTCGGCCTGGGCGCTGGATACGGCGACCCGGAGTGCGAGCGCGACGCGGCTGTCGAACGAGCCTCCGCCTACCACCTGCTCGGCCGCGAGCCGGTCTCCGACGTCGGCGTCATCCCCGGAATGATCGAGGAGGATCCGCAGCTCAACGCCGAGGCGGTAACCCTGTGGCAGGGCCTGCAGAAGCTGCCCGCACCCGAGGCGCTCTCCCGCGTGACGGCGGTACGCGACGCGATCCTGACCTGCCAGGACACCACCGGACTGCTGTCCCGATGACCCTCCACCTCCGCGCACGACGCGTACCCCTGGCACTGGCCGCGTCCGTCGGCGCCGCAGCCACGATCTGGGCGCTGTGGCTGACCCTCTCCAGCGAGCGCGACGCCATCCTCCTGCTCGTCGTGCTGACGGTCATGCTGATGGTGGCGGTCCTGTCGACCACGCTGGCCGCCCCGGACGAAGACCTGGAACGCACCGCCGCCCTGCGCTGGCCGTGGCGCCGAGCCGTGCATCTGCTGGCCGCGCTGGCGCTCGTACTCGTCGTGCTGCTCGCCACCGAACCCACCGGCGCCCGGTTCGGCCCCGCCGCGCTTGTGGTCCGCGACTCCGCCGGCCTGCTGGGCCTCACCGCCCTCTGCGCGACGGCCGCCGGCGTGACCCGCGCCTGGTTCCTGCCCATGGGCTGGGCGGTCGTCGCGGCCATGTTCCCCCAGCCGAACACGTGGGGTGCCCTCGCCACCTGGCCGGGCCAGCCCCACACCAGCCGTCCGGCGGCGGCGGTCGCGGCCGTCCTGGCGGTCACGGGCCTTGTGACGTACGCCTTCCGCGGCACCGCCCGACGCGAGTGACGGTGGGACTCAGGATCCGGTCGACTGATATCTGTGCAGCGCTGCTTCGACGACCTGGGTGAGAAGCTCGTCGTTACCGGGTTTGTTGCTCTCCTCCTGGATCACCACCAGAGTCGTTGCGCTCCGGACGAGCAGGACGGATTGCTGCAATGACCGAAGCGCCCGGAGGATCCCGGGCGCTTCGCCGTTGGCGGGCCTTGGGGCCTGACCAATACTTGTTGGCCAGGCCGTTTCGCCACCCGACGGTCGACTGGCCGTTCGTCTGCTGCCTCCCGGGCCGAGGGCTCAGATGGCCGGGACGAACCAGAGGATGTCGCTCAGGCCGTTGGCGTTCGGCACGATGATGTCGTCCCGTCCGTCCCCGGTGAAGTCGTCCACCACGGGCGCGCCAGGAGTACCGGGCGTGGCCAAGGTGACCGGGGTCTGGAAGGTGCCATCACCGTTGCCGAGCAATACCAGCACGCCGTAGTAGCCGCCGCCGAACGCGAGATCTGCGCGGCCGTCGCCGTCGAAGTCGCCGCTGGCGGCGGTCCGCTCACCTTGCCCGAAAGCGAGCGTGCGCTCGTTGGTGAAGGTGCCGTCGCCGTTGCCCGCGAGGTAGAGGGCGTCGCCCCACTCGGATCCCGGTACGAGCGCGTCGACCCGACCGTCGGTGTTGAAGTCGGCGAGCACGGCCGGGCTGCGGGGATACGGTAGTTCGTGCCACACCCCCGGTGCGAAGGTGCCGTTGCCCGCGTTCAACCAGGTCACCACCCGGCCATAGCCGCCGCCGGTCGCCACCAGGTCGGTGTGGCCGTCCCCGTTGAGGTCTGCCCCGGCCAGCCCGTCGTTGGCAGTCGGCTCGGCCGCCAGAGTCGCCCCTGGTGTGAACCGGCCCCGTCCGTCATTGCGCAGCACCTGGACCTGTTCTCGCCCGGCGAGGGTCAGCGCCAGGTCGACGTCTCGGTCGCCGTCGAGGTCGGCCGGGACCAGGTATCGGGGGATGCTGTTCGGGGCCAGGTCGATCACCCGGGGCACCCGGAACCGGCCATTGCCCCGACCGAGAGCGACCACCACCTGATCGAGCTCGATGTCGACGACCGTGGCGACCAGGTCCCGCCGGCCGTCACCGTCAACGTCGGCGAGCGCGACCGAGCGGGGCGCGCCGCCGAGGGCCACCACGCTCCCGGTCCGGAAGCCGGTCGTCCCCTGGCTGAGCAGGATCGAGACCCGGTCCGCGTCCGGGTGCGCGACCGCCAGGTCGGGCCGTGCGTCGCCGTTGAGGTCGCCGGCGGCCATGGCGCCCGGGACGGCGCCCGTCGCCACGTCGACCGGCGGGCCGAAGTTGACCGTCCCGGCCATGGCGGCGGTCGGGGTGACGGCCGTCAGCAGGGCGACGACCAGAGCGGGCACCCCGAGGGTACGAATTCCCATACGTGATCCTCCCGTGTGGACCGGGCCGGTCCGTCCCCGACCTGGGCAGGGGCCAGCCTCGCGTACGGTGGGATAAGGCCGGGTTAAGCCTGTGCTAACGCCCACAACGAGGGCCCGGCTCGGACGGAGTCCCGCCCCACGGCCTCTGGTGTGAAGCGGCTGACGGGATCCGAACCCGCACTGTCAGCTTGAGAAGCGTGGCCGCGCTCAAGCGGCTCGGCAAGGCGCTCGACGGGTGAGCCTACTGCTGTACTTCGCTGCTCCACCGACCCCGATCATGGCAACAGCGGCCCCGGACGGGACCGCTGACCTGCGGAGGAGTGGGCCGCCAGGGACTCGAACCCTGAACCTATGGATTAAAAGTCCACAGCTCTGCCATTGAGCTAGCGGCCCGCGCGCTCAGGTTACCTGACAGTCAGCGTCGCTGACTCTCGGCTTCCAGCCGGCTCCTGGCTTCCGGCCGGCGTCGATGCCTGGCGGTTGCCGGCCCGGACGGCACCTGATCATCACGAGGTCGGCGATGTGGCGGTGTCCGGGGCGGCGGATACCGCCACATCGGGGAGGTGGAGTGGATCAAGCTGCCCGCCGTGCATGGGGAGGGGCCGCTGGGGAATGGGGATCGGCATGAGCGCGAGTGGCACCCCGGCTGTGGCGGCGTCCGGGGAGGAGATCGGGCCGGACGGCGTACGTCAGCCGGGCGGGGAGGTGCACGCCTGGCTGCCCGGCCAGAACCAGACCGTCTGCGGGCTGGCCCTCAGCCGGACCCGGCTGCGCCGTTTTCCGCACGTGCGCTTCGACTACCTGGGCACCGATGTGCTCACCGAGGCGGACGCGGTGGGCTGGATCTGCCCGCGCTGCCTGGCGGCCACCCTCGGTCGGCGTGGCAAGGAGAAGCACGGCTGGGTCCGCGACTCGCCGCGCCCTTGATCGACTCGGGTTCCAGGAAGTCGGGTCGTCCTGGCCAGTCGGATAGCCCGTTTTCCAGGAAGCCGAGTGGATCAAGAGCGCTACGCGGCGGGCGGGCGGTTGACCGGCTGCTGGACGGGTACGGGGTCGGGCATGCGGATCGTGGTGGTGGGGGCGAGTGGCAACGTCGGTACGGCGGTGCTGCGGCGGCTGCGCCGGGAGCGCGGCGTCGAGCTGGCCGGGGTGGTCCGGCGGTTGCCCGGCCCGGATGCCGGTACGCCGTACGACCAGGTGGAGTGGCACTCCTGTGACATCGGTGCGCCGGGCGCTTCGGGGCAGCTCGCCGAGGTGTTCGCGGGAGCGGACGCGGTGGTGCACCTGGCCTGGCAGATCCAGCCCAGCCACGACCAGCGGGTGCTGCGCCGGACGAACGTCGACGGCAGCCGGGCGGTGTTTGACGCGGTGGTGCGGGCCGGGGTGCCGGCACTGGTGTACGCCTCGTCGGTAGGCACGTACGCGCCCG
This sequence comes from Micromonospora lupini str. Lupac 08, assembly GCF_000297395.2. GTDB lineage: Bacteria > Actinomycetota > Actinomycetes > Mycobacteriales > Micromonosporaceae > Micromonospora > Micromonospora lupini. Next base: position 266,558 of record NZ_HF570108.1, read on the forward strand.
GCCCGAAGGACCACCCGATCAGCGAGCGGTGGCCGGCCACCGGGGTGTCGGGCTCGTCGTACAGTGAGCACAAGGCGGAGGTCGAGACGCTGCTGGACGGGTTGGAGCGGGAGCACCCGACGGTGCGGGTGGTTCGACTGCGGCCCGGTCTGATCTTCCAGCGGGACGCCGGTACGGAGATCACCCGCTATTTTCTCGGCCCGTTGGCCCCGGTGCGGCTGCTGCGCTTCGGCCGGATTCCGCTGGTGCCGACGAACAGGCGGCTGCGGATGCAGGCGGTGCACGCCGACGATGTGGCTGACGCGTACGCCAGGGCTGTTCTGGGTGATGCGCGCGGCGCGTTCAATCTCGCCGCGGACCCGGTGCTGACCCCGGAGCTGGTGGCTCGGCACTTCCACGGCTGGACGGTGCCGGTCGCGGCGCCGGTGCTGCGGGTGGCGGCGGCGCTGACCTGGCGGGCGCGGCTGCAACCGGTGGACGCGGGCTGGGTCGAGCTGGGCCTGAACGCGCCGCTGATGTCCAGCGAGCGTGCGGAGACCGAGCTGGGCTGGTCACCCAAGATCGACGCGCTGACCGCGCTCAAGGAGCTGTTCGCCGGCATGGCCGGTGGCGACCACACGGCCAGCCCGCCGCTCTCCGCGGCACGCACCCTGCCCGGCCGCCCCGGTGGCCTCCTGCACGCCCACCCGCCGGGCGAGAAGAACCCCTACTGACACGATGATCAAGAGATTTGGGTCAGAAAACGCGGCCTCGGTGACCCAGACCTCTTGATCACCAGCGCCAGGCGGCCGACGGCCGGTCAGGGCCGGCAGGCGGTCAGGGCAGGCGGGTCAGGCGGGTTTGGGGCCGATCACCTCGGGGTTGCGGGCGCCCAGGAAGAAGATGCCACGGTAGCCGGGGGTCTCGAATTTCCCGCTCGGGTTGCGGCGCAGCGGAGCGTTTTCGATCCTCATCGTGCCGGTGCGGTTGTTGCTGACGAAGAAGATCGCGCCGCCTCCCTCGTTGGCCTTGTTGTTCTCGATGACGGTGCCGGCGATCCGTACGGTGAACTCGTTGCCGTCGCAGTAGATCGCGCCGCCGCTGCCGCCGCCGGGCGTGCCGGACTTGGCCGGGTTCGCGCCGCTGCCGATCGCCTCGTTGTTCTTCAGCAGGCTGTTGAGCACCACCCAGGACACGCCGATGCTGCTCAGCGCACCGCCGTTGGAGCAGGAGCCGCCGTCGAAGGTGCTGCTCACGACGTACACCGGTTTGTTCTCGTACTGGCTGAGCACCCGGACTGCCGCGCCCCCCAGGTCGGGGCCGGTGCGGTCGCAGCGGTTGCGGACGAAGCGCGAGTTGACCACCTTGAGCCGCCCGCCACGGACGAAGATCGCGCCTCCGCCGCCGCCCTCGGCCTTCTCGCCCGTGGAGTTGCCGTCGGCGAAGGTCAGGTTCTGCACGGTGAGCTGCGGATGGTCCTGGTTCTGGCAGTGCGAGGTGGTGAAGCCCTGGGCCTCGTCGCAGGTGTTCATGTAGAGGATGCGGCGCTGCCCCTGACCGCTCAGGGTCACCCTGCCGCCGCCGTCGAGCACGATCTTCGGCCCGTTGGCGTTGCGGACCTTCGCGGTGGCGGTCATCTTGATCGTCACCGGGGCCGGTCCACAGTTGAACGTGATGACGCCGCCGGCGGCCACGGCCTTCACCACCGCCGCCGAGGTGCAACTCGCCGGGGTGCCGGTGCCGATGGTCCGGGTCGGCTTCGACGTGTCCACCGCGCGTGCCTCGGCCGGCACTGTGGCGTGGCCGTTCGGGTTGCCGGCCGCGAGCGCCTTGGCGGCCGGGGCGGTCGGCTTCGGGCTCGTACTGGCCCCGGGGCCGCCCAGACCGTCCCGGCCCGCCGCTGCGACACCCGGGTCACCGGTCGGGAGGGCGTCCGGCGTGACCGACGGGCTGGCCGGCGAGCCGGCCGGCGTCGGATCGGTGGACCCGCAGGCGGGCAGGGTCGCGGTGGCGACACCGAGGACGAGCAGGGCGGCAAGCGACGTCATGCGCACCCGGGTGATGTTAGGAGCCCCGACGGCGGCGCGACGAATCCGCCGGGCCGGTTTAATGCGCTGCTAAGCCACGCCGGGCATCGGAGCCGCCCGGGCACTCACGCGTGCGACAGGGCGAAGGCCGTCAGGAAGCCGGCGACCGTGATGAGGCCGACCAGCAGGTGGGCGTTCTCGAACGCCTCCGGCACCATCGTGTCGGTGATCATGGCGAGGATCGCGCCGGCTGCCAGCGCGGTGATCGCGGCGAGCACCTCCGGGGGCGCGCCACCCAGGAGGGTGTTGCCGAGCAGCGCCGCCACGCCGCTGATCAGCGCGATGCCGGTCCACAGCAGGAAGACGTACCGCCGGGTGCGGCCGGCCTGGCGCATGCCGGCCGCGCTGGACAGCCCTTCCGGGACGTTACTGAGGAAGACCGCCACCACGGTGACCAGGCTGACCGCGCCGCCGCTGAGCAGGCTGGCGCCGATCACCACCGATTCCGGTACGCCGTCCAGCAGCGCGCCGACGGCGAGCGCCGACCCGGAGCCGGGCTGCTCGTCCTCGGAGGGCTGCTGGTCGCCGGAGCGCTTCCGGTGCCGCGCGCCGTGACGGGCGAGAGCCACGTTGGCCAGGGTGTAGACGATCGCACCCCCGGTTGCGCCCAGCACGGTGGGCAGCATCCCGCCCTGCTCGTGCGCCTCGGCGATCAGCTCGAACGACACGGCGGAGAGCAGCACCCCCGCGCCGAACGCCATGACCGACGCGGTGATCCGCTGCGGCACCCGGGCGAAGAAGCCGACCGCCGCCCCGATCAGCAGGGCCGACCCGGCCAACAGTCCCCATCCACCCGCCTGCAACCACTCCGGCATTCCGCGGACCGTACCCGCTGCGACCGGGGCGGCAAACCGTGCTCAGAAGTCGGCGAAGAGGTACGGCACCCGGCGCGAAAAGAGACTGCGCAGCTCGGCAGCGGCATCCGTCGGCACGTCGCCGAGCCCGCGCAACGGCAGCTCGGCCGGGTCCAGCACCCCGTACGCCAGGGCGGACAGTCCCGCCGCGGTCAGCGTGGCCGTCGGCGCCCGGCCGCTGTCGGCGGCGACCAGCTCCAACGCGCCTGTCGTGCCGTCCAGCAGGTGCGTACCGGCCAGCCACCGGTCCCCGGTCAGTTCGATCCGGACCCGGCCCGGCCCGGCGGGCAGCCCGTGCAGCGCGTCCAGCGACAGCAGTCGGGCCATCGGGGCGGACGAGCCGGGCCGGCCCGCCCGTGCCTCGACGTGCACGTCCAGGTCGGTCAGCCACAGCTCCGGCAACTCGTCCGGCGGGACCTGGACGGTGACGCGCTCGACCTGGTCGACGTGCCGGGAGAGGAACTGGAGCAGCAGCGTACGGGCGAGGGGATCGGCGACCAGCAGTTCGTTGCCGATCAGGGTGCCGCCGTGGTCGTCGATCCGGTACGTGAGAGCGCCGGTGACCTCGCCGGCCACCCGGGCGGTGACAAGCCAGTGCTCGTCCCGGTCACGCAGGCCGGCCGCCCGGTAGTCCGGGAACACCGAGAAGCCGTGCCGGGTCTGGAGGCACCGTTCGGTGAACGCCCGCCACGCGGGATAACCGGCGCCGATCCGCTCCCAACCCACCTCGCCGGGCAGCTCGGCGCGTACGAGAGACCCCAGGTCGGCCGGGGAGAAGGCGACCGTGCGGGGCTTGGGCAGCCCGACGTAGCCGAACCGGGCGTAGAAGCTGGGCCGGAACGGGTAGAGCGCGCTGAGTACGTGGCCCTCGTCGCGCATCTCGTCGAGAAGCTGGTGCAGCAGCGTGCGGACGTGCCCCTGCCGGCGGGCCAGCGGATGGGTGGCGACCCCGGCGACACCGGCCATCGGCAGCACCGCGCCGCGCAGGTTCTGCCGCATGCCGATGGCCGAGACGGCCGCCAGGGTGGTGCCGTCCTCCTCGACGACAAGCGTCCGGTTGCCCTGGTTGTAGGGCAGGTAGTCGCGGAACTCCTCGACCCGGGCGGCGCCGAGCGGCGACGTCTCGAAGGCGTACGCGGCCAGCGGGAAACTCGTGGTGAGGCGTTCGTCGGCGGTCACCCGTCGGATGGTCATCCGCCCATCTCAACCCGTCGCGCAGGTCCCAGCAACCGGATTGACCCGATCCGTGGGTGCGCCGACCCGCGGACCGCCGAGCAGGTCGTCCGGGTCAGCGGGTCGTGACGTCGGAGACGATGACCGTGACGTTGTCCGGCGCCCCGGCGTGGTGGGCGAGCTTCACCAACTGCTCGCCACACTGCTGACGGTCGGCGTACATGCCCAGCGCCGCCGCGATAGCGTGGTCCTCGACGTAGTCGGAGAGTCCGTCACTGCACAGCAGCAGCCGGTCACCGGGGACCACTGTGAGCACACCGACGGCCGGCGGGGTGTCGGCGCCCTGCACGGCCCGCGTCACCAGGGACCGCTGCGGGTGGTGCCGGGCCTGCTCGGGGGAGAGCGTGCCCTGGTCGACGAGCGCCTGGACGAACGTGTCGTCCCGGGTGAGCTGGGTCAGCTCCCCGTCGCGCAGCAGGTAGCAGCGGGAGTCGCCGACCTGGGCCAGCACCAGCGTCTCCCCGGCCAGCAGCGCGGCGGTGAGCGTGGTGCCCATCCCCTCGCGGGCCGGGTCGACGGTGATCGCGGCGTGGATGCGCTGGTTGGCGGTGCTGACCACGGCACGGAGCGCGTCGGCTGCCGCGTCCGGGTCGGTGGGCGGGGCCAGCTCGTCCAGGATCCGGATCACGATCTCGCTCGCCACCTCGCCCGCGGGCAGCCCGCCCATGCCGTCGGCGACGGCGATCAGGCGGTCACCGGCGAGGGCGGAGTCCTCGTTGTTGGTGCGGACCAGGCCGATGTCGTTGAGGATGACCGAGCGGAGGATCAGCGTCATGGTGTCAGCTTGCCAAGAACACCCTGCCTTCGTCTCTACGCACTACTGCGTAGGGTTGAGAAATGATGCCGGTGTCCATGGTCGGACGCGCCGGCGAGCTCGCCGAGCTCGACCGGGCGTGGTCCGCCGTGGCGACCGTACGCCGCCCGGCGCCCGCCGTCGCAGTGGTCACCGGTGCGGCGGGAGTGGGCAAGAGTCTGCTGGTCGCGGCCGCTGTGGACGCCCTCGCGCCGCGTCCCGCGCTGGTCCTCTCCGGCGCGGCCCGGGTGCACGGCCCGGCCCCGTACGACTGGCTGGCGGCGGTGCTCACCGGTCGGGACACCAGCCGACTCGGTCTGCCGTCGGACGCGCTGGCCTGGTTGGCCCAGCAGCCCACCGCGCCCCGCGAGCGGTACGCGCCGGGCACCCTGCTCCGCCTCGCCGTGCGGACCGTGCAGTTGCTCGTCGGCGCCGGCCCGGCGGTGCTGGTCGTGGACGACCTGCACGCCCTCGACCCGGCCAGCGTCAACCTGGTCGGGGAGTTGGCGACCGTCGCCGACCTGCCCGCCCTGCTCGTGGTGGCCAGTCGACCGCCGGCCGACGCGGTGGCACCGGACCTCACCCGCCGCGCGCTGGCCCGCCTCAGCGGCGTCCGCGGCGCCGTCCGCCAACACCTCGGCCCGCTGCGCCCGGCCGAGGTCGCCGAGGTGCTGACCCAGGTGTACGAGGGCAGCAGCCCGTCCGACCGGCTGGTGACCTCCCTCTGGCGGTGCACCGGCGGCAACCCGTACGCGCTTACCGAGCTGCTGGCCGCACACGCGGGGGAGGGGCCGGAGGCGTTGCTGCGGCGGCTGCCCGGCCCGCGTCAACCGACCGCACCGCGCGCTCCGGCGTCGGCGGCCGATCCGGTCGTCGACGTGCCGCTCGACCCCGAGTTGACCGCCCGCGAGGTCGAGGTGCTGGGCTGCCTGGTCGCCGGGATGTCCAACAAGCAGGTGGCGAAGGCGCTCGGCATCTCGGTGCGTACGGTCACCGTGCACGTGTCGAACCTGCTGCGCAAGACCGGCTCGGTGTCGCGTACCGAGGTGGCGCTCTGGGCGGTCCGGCACCGTCTGCCGGTGCCCGCTCCGGTGGACTGAGGCGGGTTCAGCGACGCGGATAGCGCAACAGCAGGGTCGCGGTGACCTCCTCGTCGCCCACCGCCGCGTAGCTGTGCGGCACGTCGGAGACCCAGCGGAGGTGACCGCCGGCCGGGGCGGTCAGCGGCGCGTCGGCCGGGCCGGCCCGCAGTACGCCGGCGAAGACGGTGATGTGTTCGGTGACGCCCGGCTGATGGGCGGGGGAGATCTGCACGACGCCGGGCGCGACGCGCATCCGGTAGAGCTCGTAGGTCGCGTCGGTGTCGTCGAACACCTCCAGCAGGGTGGCGGTGACCGCGGTGCCGTGCACGGTGGGCTCGGCCGCCGGTTCGGCAAGCAGGGCGGTGAACGGCACGCCGAGCTGCGCGGTGACCGCCCAGAGCGTCTCCAGGGTGGGGTTGCGGGTGCCGTTCTCCAGGCCGGAGAGGGTGGCCTTTCCGACGCCGGCGAGCCGCGCCAGGGTGGACAGCGAGATGCCCCGCTCCTCCCGCAGGGCACGGACCCGCCGGCCGACGACGGCGGGATCCACGTCGAGGCCCGGACGGCGGGCTGGTGGTGGGTGCGGCACCGGGCTATCGTGCTACACGCTGTCGTTCCGTATACGGAACGCTTGGGGAGGTCGGGATGGCGGGACGGGCGCAACCGGTGCTTGCCGGTGTCGTGACCGCGCTGGTCGGCTTCGCCAGCTCGTTCACGGTCGTGCTGGCCGGGCTCCGCGCGGTGGGCGCGTCGGACGCGCAGGCGGCCTCCGGCCTGCTGGCCCTCTGTGTGGCGTGCGGGCTCGCCGCCGCCTGGCTGGGCTGGCGGCACCGGATCCCGATGAGCGTGGCCTGGTCGACGCCCGGCGCCGCGCTGCTGGTGGCGACCGGGCCGCCGGCGGGCGGTTGGCCGGTCGCGGTGGGCGCCTTCCTCGTCTCCGGGGCGCTTGTCGTCGCGGCCGGGCTCTTCCCGCCGCTGGGCCGGGCGGTGGCCGCGATCCCCAAACCGGTGGCCGGCGCGATGCTCGCCGGTGTGCTGCTGCCCCTGTGCACCGCCCCGGTGCGCGCGCTCGTCGAACTGCCCAGGGTGGCCGGCCCGGTGGTGGTCGGCTGGCTGCTGCTGCACCGGTTCGCCCGCCGCTGGGCGGTGCCCGGCGCACTTCTGGTGGCGGTGGTGGCGATCGCGCTGACCGCGCCGCCGACCGGGCTGAGCGGTGCCACGCTGACCCCGTCGGTCACCCTGACGACGCCCGCCTGGAACGCGTCCGCGCTGGTCGGGCTCGCCCTCCCACTGTTCCTGGTCACGATGGCGGCGCAGAATGTGCCCGGCATGGCGGTGCTTGTCGGTTACGGCTACCGGCCGCCGTTCGGAGCGGCGCTACGGGCAACCGGCCTGGCCAGCCTGCTGGCCGCCCCGGCCGGCGGGCACGCGGTGAACCTCGCCGCGATCACCGCCGCGCTGGCCGCCGGCCCCGACGCACACCCGGACCCGGAGCGCCGATGGGTCGCCTCGGTCACCGCCGGCGTCGGGCTGGCCCTGCTCGGGCTCGGTGCCGGCGTGGCCACCGCGCTGGTCGCGGTCGCGCCACCGATCCTCATCGAGGCGGTCGCCGGGCTGGCCCTGCTGGGCGCGCTCGCCACCGCGCTCGCCGCGGCGGTGACCGACCCGGCGACCAGGGAGGCGGCAGTGGTCACCTTCGTGGTGACCGCCTCCGGGGTGACGCTGATCGGCGTGGGTGGCGCGTTCTGGGGGCTTGTCGCGGGCTGCCTGATGCTGCTGCTCTTCCACCGCCGCTCACCCGCACCGCCCACGGCCCCGGACCAGTCGGCCGAGCCCGCTTCGCCGGGCCAGCCCGCCCAACCCGCCCAGCCCGCCGCACCCGGCCAGCCCGCCCAGCCGCCCACGCCGGGCCAGCCCGCCGGGCCGGCGAGATCCACACCAGCTTGATCCACTCGGGATTCATGAAATCGGGGGGTCGAGCCGGTCGGGATGCACCGAGTTCCTTGAACCCGAGTGGATCAAGGGCCGGGCTCTACTCCTCGGGCGGCAGGTCGGCCACGCCGACGGCCAGGAGGACCCGGCCGTCGGCCACCGACCCGATCCGGTCGGCCGGTACGTAGACCGCGCCGGCGGGGGTCAGATCGGTGGACACCTTGAGGTAGCCGGTGTGCAGCAGCCGCGCCGCCAGGTCGGCCGGCACGTCCGGCTCCTCGACCGCCGTCGCCTCGATCAACTCGTCCAGGCTGCTGCCCGGGTCGGCGCTCGGCGTCTGCACGGTCACCGCGTTGGGGTCGCCCCGCTGGACGAGGTCCACGGTCCCGACCGTGGTGCCGGCCGAGTCGATCACCGGCATCCCGGTGGTGATCCGCGAAATGGTCGCCTGCTGCTCGTCCTGCTGGTCCATCCCTCAGCGGTTCCCGGGGCGGCACGCCACTAAACGCCGTCGCCACCCCGCCGGAGGCTCAGCCAACACCGCAGGCCGGCCCG
>NZ_HF570108.1:275169-326173 GCF_000297395.2 Micromonospora lupini str. Lupac 08
CGCAGGCTCGTCTGTCCGTTCAGCCGTTCAGTTGTTCGGGAGGGTCCAGCTGCCCGGTGGGCGCGGGGAGAGCTCCCGCCAGGTGTCCGTGCCGTCGAGCAGCGCCCGGACCGTCTCCTCGGCCTCGTCCGCACTGCCGTACTCGTAGAACCGGGAAATGCCCTCGGCGCCGCCGGCCCGCTGCTCGACGTGCCACCGGTCGGCGTCCACCCGCAGGAACACGTCCCGTCGGGCGAGTCGCCCCCATTTCCCGTTCCACCAGTGCTTGCGCTGCTCCATGGCGGGACTCTATCGAACACACGTACGAGAAAGTGCGGCCCCTGCGGGATTCCCGCAGGGGCCGATGTGCATCCGTTCGGGTCAGCGCTGCATCGGCGGGTCGGTGCGACGGCCCAGCACGTCGTCAAGCGCCCCGCGCTGCTGACCGGGGGTGGTGTGCCCGGCGGAGACGAGGGCGTCCCGGATCTCGGTGAGCAGCTTGACCTCTTCGCTGGGCGCCGAGGGCGGCGGCTCCTCGCCCCGCTTGCGCCGCTCGGCGAGCCGGTTCATCGGGTAGACGACCAGGAAGTAGAGCGCCATCGCGGTCAGCAGGAAGGTGATCACCGCGTTGACGAACGCCACCCAGTCGAACGGGATCTCCCGGAACGTGGGGACCGAGCCGGTGAGGCCGTTCTTGTTCCCGGTGATCAAGACGATGATCACCCGGACCAGCGGTTCGAGGAACGACTTGGTGAGCTGGGTGACCACGCCCGTGAACGCGGCGCCGATGACGACACCGACCGCCAGGTCGACGACGTTGCCGCGCATGATGAAATCTTTGAAGCCCTTGAGCATCCGTACTCCCGAGGTGTCCGTTTTTCCGTCGCGGACAACCTATGCCCCTTGGGCGGGCTCCAGAAAAGCGCCGGCTTCGATCGCCGCCCGGCTCGGATCGCCGGCCCGGATCGCCTCGACCAGTCGGGTGTGGTCGACGTAGCGCTCGGGCGTGAGCGCGCTACCCATCGCCTGGGCGACCGTGCTGCGCAGGGCCGTGCCGACCGAGGCGTACAGCTCGGCGAGCATGGCGTTGTGCGCGGCGGCGACCACCGCGACGTGCAGCGCCGCGTCGGCCTCGACGAACGCGTCGACCCGGCCGCCGCGCCAGGCCGCCTCGCGGTCGGCGAGCGCGCCGTCGAGCGCCGCCAGGTCGGCAGGTGTACGCCTCAGCGCGGCGAGCCGGGCGGCCTCCACCTCGAACGCGCGCCGCACCTCGATGACCTCGGTCATCCGGTCGTCGCCCAGTCGGCGGGCCACCACCGGCGCCAGTTCGTCGGTGGACACCACATACGTGCCGGAGCCCTGCCGGCACTCCAGCACCCCGGCGTGCACGAGGGCGCGGACGGCCTCCCGGACCGTGTTGCGTCCGACGCCGAGCGCGGCGACCAGCTGTGGCTCGGTGGGGATGCGCCCGCCGACCGGCCACTCGCCGCCCAGGATCCGGGCCCGGAGCTGCTCGATCGTCTGCCGGACGCGATGGCCGCGGGGCGGCACTGCGGACTGGCCGCGGGGCGGCACGGCGGACTGGCCGCGGGGCGGTGCCGGCGGTGCGGAGGGGGAATCGACCGACGGTGGCACTGGTTACATCACCGGCCCAGAATTCATCCCATGATTGTAGGTTAGAGGTCATGACCCCGCCACCCGTCGCCGCTTTGGCCCCGCCCGGTCCCGCCGTCGATATCCGCCCGACGCGCGACCCCGTGGGCCGGCGGCCGCACCCGGCGACCGGTGGCGCGCTCGTGCTTGTCGGGATGCTGCTGGTCGCGCTCAACCTGCGCACCGCCGTCACCAGCCTCGGCGCCCTGCTCGACGAGATCCGCGACGGCCTGGGGCTCTCCGGCACCATGGCCGGTCTGGTCACCACACTGCCGACCATCGCGTTCGCCGGCCTCGGCGCGCTCACCCCGTGGCTGGTCCGCCGGGTCGCGCCGGCCCGGGTGCTGGTGGTCGCCATGATCGCCCTGGCCGCCGGTCAGGTGCTCCGGGCGGCGACCGACTCGGCCTGGATCTTCGTGTTCACGAGCGCGCTGGCCCTGGCCGGCATCGCGGTCGCCAACATCCTGCTGCCGATGCTTGTCAAGCAGCACTTCGGCCACCGGACCGGCCTCGTCACCGGGGCGTACACCATGGCGTTGACCCTGGGCACGACCGTGGCCGCGGCCAGCGCGGTGCCGATCGCGCACGCCTTCGGCTCCTGGCGGGCCGGCCTGGGCGTCTGGGCGGCGCTGGCCGCGGTGGCCGTACTCCCGTGGGTGCCGCTGGCGCTGCGGACCCGGGCGGGCGCGCGGCGCGCGACCCCGACGGCGGCCGTCGCCGCGCCCACGCGGGTCCGGCCCGCGCGGACCCGGCTGGGCTGGGCCATGGCGGTCTACTTCGGGGCGCAGTCGCTCAGCGGGTACGCGATCATGGGCTGGCTGGCCCAGCTCTTCCGCGACGCCGGCTACCAGCCGGAGTCGGCCGGGCTGCTGCTCGCCGGGGTGACCGCGCTCGGGGTGCCGATCGCGCTGCTGATGCCCACAGTCGCCGGCCGGCTCGCCACCCTGCGTCCGCTGGTGCTCGGCCTGACCGCCGCCTCGGCGCTTGCCTACCTGGGGCTGGCGTTCGCTCCGCACGGCGCCGCACTGCTCTGGGTGGCCCTGCTGGCGCTCGGACAGGGCGCGTTCCCGATGATCCTGACGACGATCGGTCTGCGCGCGCGCACCGCCGAGGGGACCGTCGCGCTCTCCGCGTTCGCGCAGAGCACCGGGTACGTGATCGCCGCTCTCGGCCCGCTGCTGGTCGGCATCCTCTACGAGGTCACCGGCGGGTGGACGGCGCCGATCGGGTTCCTGCTGGGCGCACTTGTCGTGCAGACGGCCGCGGGCATGGCGATCGCCCGTCCCCGCTACGTCGAGGACGAGTAGGGCGCGACAGCGGTCAGGAGGACGCCGGAGTCGGTTCGCCGGCGACGGCCTCGTCCACAGTCGGATAGGTGTGCAGCACCTCGACGAGCCCGCTCACCTCGAGGATGCGCAGCACCCCGCGCTGCGGAGCGGCCAACCGCACCACACCGCCGGCCTCGTCACAGCTGTTCTTGGCGCGAACGAACACCGACAGCCCGGTCGAGTCGCAGAACGAGACGTCCGCCAGGTCGAACACCAGCCGGTTACGGCCCTTGTCGAGCAGGTCGGTGATCTGGTCCTGCAACTGCGGTGCGGTTGCCATGTCCAGCTCGCCCGCGACCGACACGACGACCACGTCGCCGCGTTGTTCCGTGTGCACCGTCAGGGACATTCGCCAGACCTCCTGTTATCGGGGGAACGGTATCCCACGACGGTGGTCCCACGCAGAACGGGAGCCGGCATCCGGTGGCCATCATCATTCCATTGCTGTGGGGCAAGTAGTTGCCTGGTTCCCGGTGATAGAGTCCGGCCGGTCCAGGTCGAGGGGGGTTTCACGATGGCGTTGAACGCCGAGGAAAGTGGTCGGCTCGTCGCGCTGCTGGGTGGGCACGCCGAGCGGGTCACGCAGCGGTGGACCGACATCGTTGCCGGTTCGCTGCGGGGCCGGCTGAGCCACGCCGAGCTGCGCCGGCAGGTCGAGGACCTGCACCGGGCCATCGTCGGCACGGGTGAGCAGGGCGCCATCGACCTGTCCGCCGAGAGCGCCGGCGAGCTGCGGGCGGCGCTCTCCGAACTGTCCCGGGGCAGGGCCCGGCAGGGCTTCTCCGCCACCGAGACGACGATCAGCATCTTCGCGCTCAAGGACGTGCTGGCCGAGCTGGTGCAGGAGGCCGGCGGCGCGAACGCGCTGCACGACTACGTCGCCTTCTCCAAGCTCGTCGACGAGCTGGGCCTGTTCACCTTCGAGAGCTTCGTACGCACCCGAGAGAGCCTGATCGCCGACCAGGCCGAGCAGCTGCTCGAACTCTCCACCCCGGTGGTCAAGCTCTGGGAGGGCGTGGTCGCCGTCCCGCTGGTCGGCACTCTGGACTCGGCCCGCGCCCAGGTGGTCATGGAGCGGCTGCTGCAGACCCTGGTCGACACCGGCTCCCCGTACGCGATCATCGACATCACCGGCGTCCCCGCGGTGGACACCCAGGTCGCCCAGCACATCCTGAAGACCGTGGTGGCCGCCCGGCTGATGGGCGCCGACTGCATCATCTCCGGCATCCGTCCGCAGATCGCGCAGACCATCGTGGCGCTCGGCATCGAGTTCGGCGACATCGCCACCAAGGCCAGCCTCGCCGACGCGCTGCGCCACGTGCTGCGGCTCACCGGGGTGGAGACCGCTCGTCGCCAGCCACGCCGGGACGCCTGATGGAGCGCGTGCCGATCCTCAAGATCGGTGACATCCTGCTCGTCTCCATCCAGCTCGACATGTCCGACCAGACGGCGGTCCAGCTCCAGGACGACCTCGCCGAGCGGATCGTGGCCACCGGCTGCCACGGCGTCATCATCGACATCACCGCGCTGGACATCGTCGACTCCTTCGTCGGACGGATGCTCTCCACCATCGCGTCGATCTCCAAGGTCCTCGACGCGGAGACGGTGGTGGTCGGCATGCGACCCGCCGTCGCCATCACCCTTGTCGAACTGGGGCTGTCGCTGAACGGCATCCGTACCGCGCTGAACGTCGAGCGCGGCATGGAGCTGATCGCGGCGGCCCGCGCCGACGAGCTCGACTACCAGCTCGACGACGATCCGGACGCCGAGACGGCCACGCCGTGACCGCGGGCGTCGACCTGGGCCAGCCGCAGGCGCAGTCGGTCCGCAGCGACGAGGACGTGGTCCGCGTCCGGCAACTGGTCCGCACGGTGGCGGTCGCCGTCAAGCTGTCGCTTGTCGACCAGACCAAGGTGGTCACCGCGGCGAGCGAGCTGGCCCGCAACACCCTGGTGTACGGCGGTGGCGGCACCGTGGAGGTGACGACCGTGGACAACGGGCGTCGCAAGGGCGTCCGGATCGTCTTCGCCGACTCGGGCCCCGGCATCGCCGACCTCGACATGGCCCTGACCGACGGCTACACCACAGGCGGCGGGCTCGGCCTCGGGCTCAGCGGATCCCGCCGACTGGTCGACGAGTTCGAGATCGAGACGTCGGCGGAGACCGGCACGCGGATCACGGTCACCAAGTGGTCCAGGTGAACGGGGACGCGGTCACCGACAGCGGCATCTGGTTCCGCGTGGAGGCCAGCAGCGCCGCCAGCGCCGTACGGCGGGCCGCGGAACGCCTCGGCGAGCAGATCGAGATGGGTGCGACGCGCATCGCCGACCTGGCCATCGTCGCCGCCGAACTGACCAGCAACCTCGTCAAGCACGCCGACAACGGCGTCCTGCTGCTCCGGCCGGTCCGCCGCGCCGGGCAGGCCGGCGTGGAGCTGGTGGCCATCGACTCCGGGCCCGGCATGGCCGACCTCACCGTGTCGTCCCAGGACGGGCACTCCACCACTGGCACGCTCGGCATCGGCCTCGGCGCCATCGTCCGCCAGGCGAGCTGGTTCGACGGATACTCCCTGCCTGGCCGGGGCACCGTCCTCGCCGTGCAGGTCTGGCCGGCCGAACCGGCCCAACCGTCCTGGGCCGGCGCCCTCACCCGGCCGATCACCGGCGAGACGGTCAGCGGCGACGGGTACGCCGTCCGGCTCGCCGACGGCCGGCACCAGGTGTTGGTCAGCGACGGACTGGGGCACGGCCCGTTGGCCGCCGCCGCCACCGAGGCGGCGCTCGCGGCCTTCCGTGACGCCCCGGCCAGCCCACCGGCCGCGGTGGTCAGTCACCTGCACCGGAGCATGTCGCACACCCGCGGCGCCGCGCTCGCGGTCGCCGAGCTGGCGGCCGGGGTGCTGCACTACGCCGGGCTGGGCAACATCGCCGGGGTGATCGTCGAGGGCGACGGTCAGCGCCGGGGGCTGGTGTCGCTGCCCGGTATCGCCGGGCACCAGCGGCCGACGGTCCGCGGCTACGACTACCCGTTCGGGCCGGGCGCCCGGCTGGTGATGCACAGCGACGGAGTGGTCGACCGCTGGCGGTTGACCGACTACCCGGGTCTCGCCGAACGGTCTCCGCTGGTGATGGCGGCGACCCTGCTGCGCGACGCCGGGCTGCGGCGCGACGACGCCTGCGTTCTGGTCGCGAGGTCCTGGGCATGACCGCCGAGCCGGCCGCGCTGCCGCTGTTGCAGATGGCGCTGCGGGTCGAGCAGGACATCTTCGTCATCCGCCAGCGCGGCCGCGAGGTGGCCGGCGTGGTGGGCCTCGAACACCAGGACCAGGTCCGGATCGCCACCGCGCTCAGCGAGGTCGCCCGGGACCTGCTGCGCATGACCGGCGGCGCGGACGTCGCGTTCCACATCGACGCGGGACCCGACGGCCGGTTCCACCTCCGCGCCGACCTGGCCCCGGTGGGTCCGCTGCCCGACGGCCGGTACGAGCCACAGTCGGGTGCGGTGTCCCGACTGGTCGACACACTGAGCGTGTCGACCGCCGAGGGGGTTACGGTCGTACGGATGTCCCGAAGAGTCCCGGCCAACGCGCCGACGCCGACCCCGGAGCGGCTGGCCGAGTTCCGCGCTGAACTCGGCCGCACCGCGCCGGGCAGCGCGCTGGACGAGTTGACCGTGCAGAACGGCCAGCTCATCGCCGCACTCGACGAGGTACGCAGCCAGCGCGACGAGCTGGCGGTGCTGAACGACGAGCTGGCCGAGACCAACCGCGGTGTGCTGGCGCTCTACAACCAGCTCACCGAGGAGCTGGAGGCGACCAACCGGGGCGTCGTCGCCCTCTACGCCGAGCTGGACGAGAAGTCGGCCCAACTGCGCGCCGCGAGCGAGTCGAAGAGCCGCTTCCTGGCGAACGTGAGCCACGAACTGCGCGCCCCGGTCACCGCGATCATCGGGTTGGGGCGGCTGCTCGCCGACTCCTCCTCCGACCCGCTCACCGCCGAGCAGGCCCGCCAGGTGGGCCTCATCCGCTCGTCGGCGGAGGATCTGCTCGGGCTGGTCAACGAACTGCTGGATCTCGCCAAGGCCGAGTCGGGCCGCATCGAGCCGGACTGGGCGGACGTGGATCTGCGCCCGGTCTTCGGTCAACTGCGCGGCACCATGCGGGCGCTCGCCACCCGGCCGGGTGTGGGCCTCGTGGTGGAGGAGCCGACCGAGCCGGCCGTGCTCCGCACCGACGAGGTGCTGCTCGGCCAGGTGTTGCGCAACCTGCTGCACAACGGGTTGAAGTTCACCGAGCGCGGCGAGGTGCGGCTGCGCGCCCGACGGCGGGACGACCGGTGGAATTTCGAGGTCAGTGACACCGGCCCGGGCATCGCGCCCGAGCTGCACGATCGGATCTTCGAGGAGTTCTACCAGGTGCCGGGGGCGACCCGGGTCGGCGGCACCGGCCTCGGCCTGCCGTACGCCCGGCGGCTGGTGACCCTGCTCGGGGGCACCCTGGAGCTGGCCAGCGAGCCGGGCCGGGGCAGCACGTTCACCGTCTCCCTGCCGACAGGCGGAGCGTGACGGTGGACGGCGGCCCGGCGACCGTCCTGGTGGTCGATGACAGTCGTACCAAGCGCTACCTGCTGGTCAGCTGGCTGACCCGGGCCGGGTACACAGTCCTCGAAGCGGAGAACGGCGCCGAGGCGCTGGCTCGCGTCGACACGGACCGGATCGACCTGGTGGTGCTCGACGTCCGGCTGCCCGATCTGAGCGGCTACGAGGTCTGCGAACGGATCAAGGCGGCGCACCCGGTGTTGCCGGTGATCCACGTCTCCGCGCACGCCGTGGACGTCGCCGACCGGGCCCAGGGGCTCACCCGGGGTGCCGACGCCTACCTGGCCGAGCCGATCGAGCCGGAGGAGCTGATCGCCACCAGCCGGGCGGTCCTGCGCTACTACCAGGCCCGCAAGCGTGCCGAACTGCTCGCCGAGCGGCTCCTCGGCCTCGCCGACACCACAGTGGCGGTGCACGCCGCGTCGACCTTCGCGCGGCTGCTCGAGGTCGCCGCGGAGGGGGCCGCGCAGATCTTCAAGAGCCCGGCGGCGGTGATCGCCGAGACGTTCGACGGCGACTGTCTGGCCGGGATCTGCGCCGGCCCGGGCGCCGAGGCGGCAATCGTGCCGTGGGTCGTCGACGACACCGGGGTGCCCACGGGCGCAACGGTCAAGGTGGAGGTTCCGGCGAACTGGGGGCTGCTGGCCTGGCCGGCGGACGACACGGTGACGGTGGCCGCCGCCCGGCTGCGGGAGGACCGGGCCCCGCTGTACGTGGTGGTCCCCACCGCCACCCAGACCGCCCGGACGCCGGTGCTCGTGCAGCTCGCCCAGGCCGTCGCGGCGGCGGTCGAGGCCCAGCGCTCCTTCGACGAGGAGCACCGGATCGCCGTCACCCTCCAGCGCAGCCTCCTCCCACGCAGCCTGCCGACGGTGGCCGGCCTGGACCTCGCGGTGCGCTACGAGCCGGCCAGCGCGCAGACCGAGGTGGGCGGTGACTTCTACGAGCTGGTGATGCTCGACGGGCACCTGCTGCTGGCGATCGGCGACGTGGCGGGCCACTCGCTGCACGCGGCCACCGTGATGGCCGAGCTGCGGCACGCGGTGCGGGCGTACGCGGTCGAGGGGCACCAGCCCGGCGAGATCCTGCACCGGGTCAACGAGCTGATGCGGACCCTGCTGCCGAACGAGTTGGCCACGCTCTGCGTCCTGCTGCTGCACCCGCCGACCGGGCGGGTCCGGCTGGCCAGCGCCGGCCATCTCCCCCCGCTGCTCCAGCAGAACGGCAAGATCGAGTTCGTGCAGCACTCGGCGCCACTGCTCGGCGTCCGCGCGCCCCGACCGGCCGACCTGGAGTTCGTCCTGCCGGCCGGCGCCACGCTTGTGTTCTACACCGACGGGTTGATCGAGCGTCGGGACGCCACCATCGACGAGGGGCTGGCCGCGCTCGCCGCGGTGGCCGCCACCGTCGACGACGACCTGGACGAGTTCTGCGCCCGCCTGCTTGTGGAACTGGCCCCGTCCAAGATCCAGGACGACGTCGCCGTGGTAGTCCTGCGCCGTCGCTGAGGGCCCGCTGCGCTGGCGGCTCAGTGCACCGAGCGCGCGTACGCGGCGGGTGACACCCCGGCGACGGCGGTGAAGTCGCGGACCAGGTGGGCCTGGTCGCTGTAGCCGAGGTTGGCGGCGAGTCCCGCCCAGTCGAGCGGAGCCCCGGCGGCCCGCTCGACTGCCTCCTGGAGGCGGTAGCGGCGGATCACCCACTTCGGGCCGACCCCCACGTACTCAGTGAAGAGCCGTTGCAGCCGGCGGACCGGGACGTCGTGCCGCGCGGCGAAATCGTCGACGCGCAGCACCGTCCGGTCGGCCCGGATGGACTCGGCCAGCCGGACGGCCTCCGCGGCGGCCGGGTCCGGGTCGGGCGCCCACGCGGTGAGTGCCGCATCGAGCGCGCGACAGCGGTCGGCGTCGCTGCCCGCGCACACCGGATGGGTGGGACCGGTCAGCCGGCCGACGGGCAGCGGCAGTCGACGTCCGGTCAACTCGGCCACGGAACGACGCCAGAACGGGTGGAAGCCACCTGGGCGGAACTGGATCCCGCAGACCCGGCCGGTGCCGGTGAGCGTGATCCGGAACAGGTCGCGGCCCACCCCGGCCACCTCGCCGGCCTCCACCCCGCCGCGGTGGCCGACGCCGTCGCGATCGCCGTTGCGGTCGTTGTCGCGGTCGTTGTCGCGGTCGCTTTCGCGGTCGCCCTCGTCGTCGCTCCGGAACACCACGTTGACCGCCGGGTGCGGCACGATGCGCTGCTCGAACGGCGCGCTCAACGTCCAGTCGATCAACCAGTAGTGCTCGACCCACAGGCGCAGGGGTTCGGCCGGCAGGTGCCGCCGGAAGCGGACCTCGCGCAGCAACCGCGCCGGGTCGAGAATGCCCCGACTGTCGCCACGCGGTCGCTGTCGCATTTCTTCAAGACCACCCTCATACGCTGGCCATATGGCCACTCAGACTAGCGATCTGCTGGCGGCTGCGGCGCCGCGAACCGTCGACGTGGTACGCGGTGTCGCCGACGACCAGCTCGACCTGCCCACTCCGTGCCGCGACTACGTGGTCCGTGATCTGCTCAACCACCTGTTCGAGGTGGTGGTGAACTTCCAGGACCTGGCTCAGAAGAGGCAGGTGGAGTGGGCCGAGAAACCCGACCACCTGGACGACGGCTGGCGGGACCGGTTCCCGGTCGAGACCGACCGCCTGGTCGCCGCCTGGTCCGACCCGTCCACCCTGGAAGGTGTCTCACCCGGCATGGGGCTGCCGCAGACCGTCATCGGCGGCATGGCGCTGCTGGACCTGATCGTGCACGGCTGGGACCTCGCCGTGGCGACCGGCCAGCCCTACCGGCCCGCCCCGGAGGCGGTGGCCGAGCTGCACGCCCTGGTCGAGCAGCTGGGCCCGACCGCCCGCAAGATGGGCGTCTTCGCCGACCCCGCCCCAACCGAACCCACCGCAACCCCCACCAACCCCGACCTGGACCGCCTCCTGACCCGGACCGGCCGAACCCCCACCTGGCCCCGGACTCCCTGACTCCACCCCATCCCCTGCGGTGATCAAGAGGTTTGCGTCATCAGCGCGACGAAATCTGACCCAAATCTCTTGATCACCGCTGCGGGAGGGGCGGGGCAGGGGAGTCGGAGCGGGGTGGGTGGTTGACTTGGGTATTCGCTCGGTGAATAGTGTGCCGGGTGTCCACGCCGCATGTGCTGCTCGGGTTGCTCGCTGGGGGCAGCCGGCACGGGTATGAGCTCAAGCGTGCGCACGACCAGCGGTTGCCCCGGGCTCGGCCGTTGGCGTTCGGGCAGGTCTACGCCACCCTCGGTCGCCTGGAACGGGACGGCCTGGTGGCCACCGCCGGCCAGGATCGGGCCTCCGGGCCGGACCGCACGGCGTACGAGCTGACCGGTGAGGGTCGCGCCACGCTGGACCGGTGGCTGTCCGCTGTGGAACCACCGATGCCGTACGTGGCCAGCACGCTCTTCGCCAAGGTCGTGGTGGCGCTGCTGGTGGCCGACGTCGACCGCGCCCGGTCGTACCTGGTCGCCCAGCGGGCCGCCCACACCGCACGGCTGCGGGAGCTGACGGCGGTCAAGGCCGACCCGGCCGCAACCCTCAGCGACGTCGTCGCGGCCGACTTCGCGATCGCCCACCTCGACGCGGACCTGCGGTGGCTGCACACCACCCTGGGCCGGGTCGCCGACTGGCACCGGGAGGTGCATCCGTGACGCAACTCCAGGCTCGCGGCGTGGTTCGGGCGTACGGCCCGACGCCCGCCCTGCGCGGTGTGACGCTCGACGTGGCCGAGGGCGAGATCGTCGCGGTCACCGGTCCGAGTGGCTGCGGCAAGTCGACCCTGCTGCACTGCCTGGCCGGGATCCTCCGGCCCGACGCGGGCGAGGTCACCTGGCGCGGCCACCGGATCGACACCTGGTCGGAGGCGGCCCGGTCCCGGCTGCGGCGCACCGAGTTCGGGGTGCTGTTCCAGTTCGGCCAGCTCGTCGCCGAGCTGACCGCGGCCGAGAACGTGGCCCTGCCCCTGCTCCTCGCCGGCACGGGGCGGCGAGAGGCACGGACGGCGGCGCTCACCTGGCTGGAACGCTTCGGGGTGGCCGACCTGGCCGACCTCCGGCCGGGGGAGATGTCCGGAGGTCAGCAGCAGCGGTGCGCCACCGCGCGTGCCTTGGTCACCGAACCGTGGGTGCTCTTCGCCGACGAGCCGACCGGCGCGCTCGACACGCTGACCGGCGAGCAGGTGCTCACCCAGCTCGTACGCCTGGCCCGCGAGCAACGCACCGCCGTCGTGCTGGTCACCCACGAGCCGCGGATCGCGGCGTACGCCGATCGGGAGATCGTGCTGCGCGACGGCCTGGTGGACCACACCGGCCTGGGGCTCGACGTGCCGTTGGCGGGCGGCGCCCGGTGAGGCCGGCGACGTTGGTGCGGCTCGCGCTGGCCGGCAACCGGACCGACACCGCACGGGTGGTGCTGACCGCGCTCAGTGCCCTGCTGGCGACGCTGGCCGGGCTGGCGGCGCTCACCGTGCTGGCGATCCAGAAACCGGCGGGTGACGCCTGGGCGGAGTCCGAGCAGTACCGCAACGAGTTGCTGCGGGAGCCGGGGTTGCGCGGGGGGACGGCGTTCGCGCTGCTGATGCTTGCCATCCCGGTGCTGGCGCTGGCCGGCCAGTGCGCCCGACTCGGCGCCCCGGCGCGGGACCGCCGCCTCGCTGCCCTCCGGCTGGCCGGCGCCACCCCCGGTCAGGTCACCCGCCTGGCGGTGCTGGAAACCGGCCTGGCGAGCCTGCTCGGCACCATTGCCGGGCTGGGCGTCTACCTGGTCGGTCGTGAGCTGCTGCACCGGCCGGACGAGCGGGGTCGCCTGGCCCTGCCCACCGACGTGCTGCCGTCGACAGGCGCGCTTGTCGCGGTGGTGCTGGGTCTGCCGGTGCTCGCGGCGGCAGCCACCGCCCTGATGCTGCGTACGGTCACGACCAGCCCGCTCGGGGTCAGTCGCAAGGCCGTGCGGGAACGGGGTCCCCGTCCCTGGGCCGGGCTGTTGATCGGCCTGGGCCTGGTCTCCTTCGTCGCCGTACGCCCGGCGATGGACCGGATCGACGGGAACGACGTGGTGCGGGGGTGGGTTCTGCCACTGCTGGTCCTGGCGGGTGGCCTCGCCGCGATGATCGGTGTGGTCATCGGCACCGGCTGGATCTCGCACACCTGCGGACGTCTGCTGCACCGGCACGCCCGTGGCGCGGCGGCGCTGCTCGCGGCGGGCCGGCTGATGGCCGACCCGTGGGCGGGCAGCCGGACGTTCGCCGCGCTGCTGGCGGCCGTGATCTTCGGTGCCGGCGCGGCGGCGCAGCGCGCCTACTTCGCCACCCAGGATGAGCTGGAACGGGAGCAGAACCGCCTCGCCGGGGTGGACGCCGGCACCAACCCCTTCTACCTCTCGACGATGGACCTGGTCGACGCCGCGGTGGCCGTGGCGGTGCTGATCGCGGCGGGCGGGCTGCTCGTCGCGCTGGTCGAGGGGATCGTCGCCCGCCGCCGCGCCTACGCCGCGCTGATCGCCACCGGCGTGCCGCGTTCCACGCTGAGCGGATCGGTGGCGTGGCAGGCGCTGGCCCCGGCGGTGCCGGCGATCCTGCTGGCACTCACCATCGGACTGCTGCTCGGCCGAGGACTCTTCGGCAGCGTCAGGGTCAGCGCGGGCGGGTCGTCGACGGTGGTGTGCGAGGCCACGGCGGCGCTCTGTGACGATCCGGCGACCCGCGACCAGTACACCCGGATCGTGCAGGTCGCCGGGGCGGAGCGGGTGATCCCCGTACCCCTGGAACAGCTGGCCTGGCTCGGCGCCGGCGCCCTGGCGGCGGTGCTGGTGACGGTCGGCGTCGGCCTGCTCTTCCTGCGGGTGAGCACGGCGGTGGACGAGCTGCGGACGGCCTGAGTCGGGGCCGACCGCCGACCGGCGTCAGGCGCTGAGCAGGCCGGCGGAGAGCGCGACAAGCGTGCCGACGACCGCCGAGCAGCAACACACCAGGAGGCCGGCGACGATCGCGAGGATCAGCCAGACGCGACGGTCCCGGGCGACGGCCGCGATGCTCGGCCGCCGGCGGGCCTCGTCGGCCGACCCGTCGTCATCCTCCGTTGCCCCGGTCACGCCGAAAGTCTAGGCCCGTGACCTTTCCGGCCCGGTCCGGACCGCGCCCGCCCCGTCATGATCGCGCTCGATCCTGGGAACACTCCCGGGATCGGGCGCGATCATGCGACGTGCGGCGGCGCTGGTCAGGCGCGACCGAGGCGGTCCAGGATCCAGGCGTTGATGAACGCCTCCTCGCGCCACGCGTCGTACCGGCCGCTCGGGCCACCGTGCCCGGCGCCCATCTCGGTCTTGAGCAGGTAGTCGCCCTGCGGGGCGGTCGCCCGCAGCCGCGCGATCCACTTCGCCGGCTCGGAGTAGAGCACCCGCGTGTCGTTGAGGCTGGTCACCGCGAGGATCGCCGGGTAGTCCACCGCCGCGACGTTCTCGTACGGCGTGTACGACTTCATGTACGCGTAGACCTCGGGGTCGTCGAGGGGGTTGCCCCACTCCTCCCACTCGGTGACGGTGAGCGGCAGCGACGGGTCGAGGATCGAGGTGAGCGCGTCCACGAACGGCACCTGCGCCACGATCCCCGTGAACGCGTCCGGGGCGAGGTTGGCGACCGCGCCCATCAGCAGCCCACCTGCCGAGGCGCCCCTGGCGACCAGCCGGTCGCCGGCCGTCCAACCCGACTTGACGAGGTGCCGGGCGCAGGCGACGAAGTCGGTGAACGTGTTCTTCTTGGCCAGCATCTTGCCCTGGTCGTACCAGCGCCGGCCCAGCTCGCCACCGCCGCGGATGTGCGCCACCGCGAAGACCACGCCCCGGTCCAGCAGGGACAGGCGGGCCACCGAGAACCAGGGGTCCATGCTTGCCTCGTACGAGCCGTAGCCGTACAGCTCGCAGGGCGCCGAGCCGTCCCGGGGCGTGCCGACCCGGCACACAAGCGAGATCGGCACCCGCGTGCCGTCGTCGGCGAGCGCCCAGTCGCGGTGCTGCTCGTACTCCGCCGGGTCGTACGGCCGCCCGTCCGGGCCGGGCAGCACCGGCTTCTGCTTACGCAGCACCATCTGGCGGGTGACCAGGTCGTAGTCGTACACCGAGTCGGGGGTGACGAGCGACGAGTAACGTAGCCGGATCTGCCCGGTCCGGTACTCCGGGTTGGCGTCCAACCCGACGCTGTAGAGCGGTTCGGGGAAGTCGATGTCGTACGAGTCGTCGCTGCCGACCGGCAGCACCCGCAGGCCGGTGAGCCCTTCGGTGCGCAGCGACACCACCAGGTGGTTCGCGAACGCGTCGACCGCCTCCAGGCGGGTGCCCGGGGTGTGCTCGATCAGCGGCACCCAGTCGCCCGGGGTGTCCGCCGAGGTGAACGCCAGCGCGAAGTCCTCCGCGCCGTCGTTGTGCAGGATCAGGAAGCGGTGGCCGTGGTGCTCCACGGCGTACTCGACACCCTGCCGGCGGGGCGCGATCACGGCCGGCGCCCCGGTGGGGTTGCCGGCCGGGATCACCAGCACCTCGCTGGTGATCTTGCTGTGGATGTCGATCAGGATGAACTTCTCCGACCGGGTCAGCTCCACGCCCACCCAGAACCGCTCGTCGTCCTCCTGGTGGACCACCACGTCGTCGGCCGCCGCGGCGCCGATGGTGTGCCGCCACACCCGGTTCGGCCGCCAGGCGTCGTCGACTGTCACGTAGAACAGCACCGACGCGTCGGCCGACCAGGCGGTGCCGTAGAACGTGTCGGGCACCTCGTCCGGCAGCAGCTCGCCGGTGCCCAGGTCCTTCACGCGCAGGGTGAACCGTTCGTCGCCGGAGAAGTCGGTCGAGTACGCCAGCCAGCGGCCGTCCGGGCTGACGTCGAACGCGCCGAGCGAGAAGAAGTCGTGCCCCTCGGCCAGCAGGTTGCCGTCGAGCAGCACCTCCTCGCCGTCGAGCGGGGCGCCGTCCGCGCTGACCGGTGGGTCGGTCTCGCCGTCGCGGACCGCGCGCCGGCAGTGCACCCCGTACTGCTGGCCCTCGATCGTCCGGGTGTAGTACCAGTGGCCGCCCTTGCGGGTGGGCACGGACAGGTCCGTCTCCCGGGTGCGCTGACGGGTCTCCTCGAACAGGTCCGCGCGCAGGGCGGCCAGGTGCGCGGTGCGCTCCTCGGTGTACGCGTTCTCGGCGGTCAGGTAGGCGATCGTCTCCGGGTCGTCCTTGGCGGCGAGCCAGGCGTACTCGTCGACGACCGTGTCGCCGTGGTGGGTGCGCTCGGTGGGCACCCGCTTCGCCGCGGGCGGGGCAGTCTCGGTGGTCACGGCGGCCACGTTACCGGCCGGCTCACTCCGTGCGCCGGACCCGCCGCATCCCGAAGGCCGTCACCACGACTTTCGAACACATGTACGATAGCCGGCATGGCGGCAGCAGCGAGTTCCCTCGGCCGGTCCGGAGCCCTTGAGATCACCAGGCGGCTGACGGCGATCTGCGGTCCGCCGTTCGCCCGACTCGCCGGCCCGGCCGACGAGGTGGCCGGCCGCCCGGCCCGCTGGGTGGCGGTGCCCGGTGGCCCGCACGCCGCGGCCGAGGTGCTGCGGCTGGCCGCCGCGCACGACCTGGCGGTGGTTCCCCGGGGCGCCGGCACGAAGATCGACTGGGGTGCCACCCCGACGCAGGTCGACATCATGCTCGACACCGGCCGGCTGGCGGGCATCGGCCACGAGCCGGTCGGAGCGCCGGTGGCCGAGGTGGGAGCGGGCACCCCGCTGCGGGCGGTGCAGGCCACTCTGGAGCGCACCGGGCAGCGGCTCGCGATGGACGCCCCGTCGCCGGGCGCGACGCTGGGCGGGGTGCTCGCCGCCGGGGAGGCCGGGCCGCTCCGGCACCGCCACGGCAGCCCGTGCGACCAGCTCCTCGGCGTTCGCTACCTCGCCGCCGACGGTGAGCTGGTCAGCGCCGGTGGTGGCGCGCCCGGGCTCGACCTGGCCCGGCTGCTCTGCGGCTCGCAGGGCGCCCTCGGCGTGCTGGTCTCGGCGAGCCTGCGGGTGCAACCGGTGCCGGCCAGCCGGCTCTGGGTGTCCCGTCCGGTGTGGACGCCACTGGAGGTCCACGACCTGGTCCGGGCGATTCTCGCCGCCCGACTGGAGCCGGCGGCCATCGAGCTGGACCTGCCCGGCGGGCTGCCCCGGCCGCGCACGGCCTATCCGCCGGGCCACCCGGCCGCCACCGCCCGCGAGCGCCACCCGTCGATGTCCGGCCGGTCCGGCGCCCCGTCCCGAGCGGGCAGCCTGGTCGTGCTGCTGGAGGGCGGTCCGGCCGAGGTCACCGAGCGCGCCGAGCGGCTGGTCGGCCTGCTGCACGGCGAGGCGACCGTCGCCCACTCCGCCCCGCCGTGGTGGCGGCGTTACCCGTTCGCGCCCGGCGACACGGCGCTGCGCCTGGAGGTGCCGATCAGCGACCTGCACGCCGCCGTCTACGCCCTGCGCGACGCGGCAGGCGCTCCCGTGCCGGTGCGCGGCTCGGCCGGGCTCGGCGTCGTGCACGCCGCCCTGCCCGGCGCGGTGGCGCCCGACCGGGTGGCGTCCATCCTGGCCGCCGTCCGCG
Organism: Micromonospora lupini str. Lupac 08; assembly: GCF_000297395.2. Lineage (GTDB taxonomy): Bacteria > Actinomycetota > Actinomycetes > Mycobacteriales > Micromonosporaceae > Micromonospora > Micromonospora lupini. The sequence goes on from NZ_HF570108.1 coordinate 292,382, forward strand.
GCGTGCTGCTGGCCCGGCAGGGTCGCTGCGTGGTCGTCTCCGCTCCCCCTGCGGTGCGTCAGGCCGTCGACCTCTGGGGCGAGCTGGCCGGCCTGGCCCGGCTCCAGGCCGCCAAGGAACACCTCGACCCGGAGCACCGCCTCGCCCCCGGCCGCCTCCCCGGTGGCCTGTGACCCGGCGGCCCGTGCTGCGGCGGCCCGTGACCCGGCGGCCCGTGACCTGGTGGCCCGCGACTTGGTGGCCCGTTGTGCGGCGGCCTGGCCCGGGCTCAGCCGCTGGGGTCGCGTCGGCGGTCAGACCGCGTCGTTGCGGAGCACCAGCACGGCGATGTCGTCCCGGGGCGGCTCGACCGAGAAGTTGATCGCGGCTGCGCGCAGTCGGGCGGCGACCACGTCCGCCGAGTAGCCGGCCAGCGGCGCTGCCGCGTCCCGCAGCCGGTCGGTGCCGAACAGCTCCCGGCCGCGCCGCCGCTCGGTGACGCCATCGGTGTAGAAGATCAGCGAGTCACCCGGCGCGAGCGTGATCTCCGCAGTCGGGGAGGTGATCGTGTCGAGCAGGCCCAGCGCCGTGCCCCCGGTGCCCACGAAGCGGGCGCCGCCTCCACCGGCCAGCAGCACCGGCCGGTCGTGCCCCGCCAGGTGCAGGGAGACGTCCAGGTGGTCGCCGTCGCCCGGGCCGACCGCCGCCAGGGCCAGCGTGCAGTACCGGCCGCCACCCCGCTCGACGAGCGTCTCGTTGAGTCGGGCCAGCGCCTCCGGCAGCGGCTTGCCGTCGCCGACCAGCACCCGGATCACGTCGCGGACCAGCCCGGTCACCGCCGCCGCCTGGACGCCCTTGCCCGAGACGTCCCCGATGACCACGAGCCAGCGCCCGTCGGGCAGCGGCACCACGTCGTAGAAGTCGCCACCCACCTCGGCGTCGTCTCCGGTCGGCACGTACTCGGCGGCGAAGCCGATGCCGTCCACCACGGGCAGCACGGGCGGCAGCAGGGACTGCTGGAGCGTCTGCGCGACCCGTCGACGCTCGGCGTGGATGCGAGCGTTCTCGATCGCCAGCGCGGCCCGCCGGGCCACGTCCTCCAGCACCGCCACCTCGTCCGGGTCGTGCCGGTGCCGTTGGTGCCGGCCCACCGCCAGGGTGCCGAGCCGCTGGCCGCGGGCGATCAGCGGGACCGCGAAGCCCTCCATCGGCCCGCCGAGCGGGATCTGCGCCGCGCTGCGGGACGCCTCGCGCAACCGGGCCTGGATCGAGTCCGGGCCGGTCTCCGCCAGCACCTTGTGCAGTTGCGGCAGCATCGACTCGTCGGCGTGGCTGGCCGCCGCCAGCCGCAGCCGGCCCCACTCGTCGGTGGTGTGCACCGCGCACCACTGGCCGAGGCGGGGCACCACCAACTGCGGGATCAGCGCCATGGTCAGCTCGACGTCCAGCGACTGGGCCAGCAACTCGCTCGCCTCGGCCAGGAACGTCAGCCACGCCTGCCGGCGTACGTCCGCCCGGCGCAGCCGGTCGTTCTCCAGGTGCAGCGACAGGCGCTCGGCGGTGAGCACCGCAAGCGGCCGGGCGTACGCCGACGGCGCGGCGTCCAGCTCCAGCTCCCCGGCGTACGGGCGGTGCACGGTCAACGGCACGCGCAGCAGCTCGCTGTCGGGGCGGGGCTGCCGGCCGAAACGGGCCAGCAACTGTCGGCCCTGACCGTCGCCCCGGTCCAGACGGATCGCGCCGCCGGCCGCGCCGACCATCTCGGCGACCCGGCTGAGCAGGCTGGTGGCGAAGTCGGGCAGCGGGTCGTCCGCGTACACGTCGGGGGCGGTCTGCATGAGTTCGCTCATCGCGCCGGCGCTCGGCGCCGAGCTGTCGACGGACCCGGGGTTGCCCGACATCGACGTGCCGCCGGCGCTGGACCCGGCCGCCGGTTCGGCCCCGGGTCGGTCCAGCCGGAACCAGACGCCCTTGCCCGTCGGCAGGTACGTGGTGCCCCAGCGGCTGGCGAAGTGGTCGACGAGCAGCAGCCCGCGACCCCGCTCGGAGACCTCGTTGATCTCGGTCGCGTCGTTGCGGGTGCCGACGGTCAACTCGTCGTTGCCCGAGCTGGGCGCGAAGTCGGAGACGGTCACGGAGAGCCCGACACCGTCCGCGACGACCTCGATGTCCAGTTCGGTGCCGGCGTGCTCCACCGCGTTGGTGGTCAGCTCGGTGGTGAGCAGCAGCGCCTCGTTGACCAGGTCGTCCAGGTGCGCCTCGGCGAGGACGGAGCGGACGACCGCGCGGGCGGCGGCGGGCGTACGGCGGTCGGCGGGCAGGCGCACACGCCGGGCGGCCCCGCTCCCGGCCCCGGCCGTCGCGGCCCCCGCCTCGGCTGACATCCCCGTATCCTCCACCGTTCCCCCGCCGGGTGCCAAGCCGATGCACGATCGGCGGGCCGGGCGCCGGCAGGCGGGTGGCGGCGGCCACGAGATTCCCCGGTGATCAGCGCCACTCGGCGAGGTCTGTGCCGGGTTGGGTGTCGCCGGGGGGATCGTGGAGGCCGCCAGGGTCGGCCGGCGGGTCGCGCACCCTGGCACTACGGCGCGCGCGGGCACAATATGGGGTGCCGGTGTGTCCGTACGGGCACGGCGCCCCCGAGTTGAGCGAGGAATGATGACCACGGCGAAGCAGTCGGTCGCGGATCCGTCCGCGCCCGACCACGAGGCGCTCCTCAGTGAGTTGACCGAGGCGCTGCGACGGATCGGTCGCGGCGACCTGAAGGTTCGACTTCCCCGCCGTGCCGGCGCTGTCGGTGAGGTGGCGGACGCCTTCAACGAGATGGTCTCGCTCCAGGAGCGGCAGCACCTCGACCTGCGGCGGATCAGCCGGATCGTCGGTCGGGACGGCCGGCTCACCGAGCGTCTCGACGACGAGGGGCTGGACGGCTCCTGGGCGGAGGGGCAGCGGGCGATCAACTCGCTCATCGACGACCTGGGCCGGCCCACCACGGAGATCGCCCGGGTCATCGTGGCGGTCGCCGACGGCGACCTGTCCCAGCACATGGCGCTGGAGATCGACGGTCGGCCGCTGCGCGGTGAGTACCTGCGCATCGGGCGCACCGTGAACACGATGGTCGACCAGCTGTCGTCGTTCTCCAACGAGGTGACCCGGGTGGCCCGCGAGGTGGGCACCGAGGGCAAGCTGGGCGGCCAGGCCGACGTCCGGGGCGTCGCCGGCACCTGGAAGGACCTCACCGACTCGGTGAACACCATGGCGTCGAACCTGACCGGCCAGGTGCGGTCGATCTCGCAGGTGGCGACGGCGGTGGCCAAGGGCGACCTGTCGCAGAAGATCACGGTCGGCGCGCGCGGTGAGGTCGCCGAGTTGGCCGCGACGATGAACTACCTCACCGACACGCTGCGGCTCTTCGCCGAGCAGGTGACCCGGGTGGCCCGCGAGGTGGGCACCGAGGGCAAGCTCGGCGGCCAGGCCGAGGTGCCGAACGTGGCAGGCACCTGGAAGGACCTGACCGACAGCGTCAACTCGATGGCGTCGAACCTGACGGCCCAGGTCCGCAACATCGCCCAGGTCTCCACCGCGGTCGCGCGCGGTGACCTCTCGCAGAAGATCACCGTGGCGGCGCAGGGCGAGATCCTGGAGCTGAAGGACACCGTCAACACGATGGTGGACCAGTTGTCGTCGTTCGCCGACGAGGTGACGCGGGTGGCCCGTGAGGTGGGCATCGAGGGCAAGTTGGGCGGTCAGGCGCAGGTACGCGGGGTCTCCGGCACCTGGCGGGACCTCACCGAGAACGTCAACCAGTTGGCCGGCAACCTGACCAGCCAGGTCCGCAACATCTCCCAGGTCTCCACGGCGGTGGCGAAGGGCGACCTGTCGCAGAAGATCACGGTGGATGCGCGGGGCGAGATCCTGGAGCTGAAGTCGACTGTCAACACGATGGTGGACCAGCTCTCGTCGTTTGCCGACGAGGTGACCCGGGTGGCCCGCGAGGTGGGCACCGAGGGCAAGCTGGGCGGTCAGGCGCAGGTCAAGGGCGTCTCCGGTACGTGGCGGGACCTGACCGACAACGTGAACTCGATGGCGTCCAACCTGACCAGCCAGGTCCGCAACATCGCCTCGGTGACCACCGCCGTGGCGAAGGGCGACCTGAGCCAGAAGATCACCGTCGACGCGCAGGGCGAGATCCTGGAGTTGAAGTCGACTGTCAACACGATGGTGGACCAGCTCTCGTCGTTTGCCGACGAGGTGACCCGGGTGGCCCGCGAGGTCGGTATCGAGGGCAAGCTCGGGGGTCAGGCGCAGGTCAAGGGCGTCTCCGGCACCTGGCGGGACCTCACCGAGAACGTCAACCAGCTCGCCTCGACGCTCACCACCCAGTTGCGGGCCATCGCGCAGGTGTCCACGTCGGTGACCCGCGGTGACCTGACCCAGCGGATCGCGGTCAAGGCGCAGGGCGAGGTCGCCGAGCTGAAGGACAACATCAACCAGATGATCGTCACCCTGCGGGAGACGACCAAGAAGAACGCCGAGCAGGGCTGGCTGGACTCCAACCTGGCCCGCATCGGTGGCCTGTTGCAGGGCCAGCGGGACCTGGGCGAGGTCTGCCGCATGATCATGACGGAGGTGACCCCGCTCGTCGACGCCCAGCTCGGCGCCTTCTTCCTGGCCGACGACGCCGACGGCAGCATGCGGCTGCGGTTGACCTCGTCGTACGGGTACGTGGCGCGCGGGCACGACGTCACCTTCGGACCGGGTGAGGGGTTGGTCGGGCAGACCGCCCTCTCGCGCCGGACGATCCGGGTCAGCGCCTCCCCGAACAGCCGTCTCACGCTGCGCTCCGGCCTGGCCGAGACACCCCCGTCCGACCTGGTGGTGCTCCCCGTGCTGTTCGAGGGGGAGTTGCTCGGGGTGATCGAGTTCGCAAGCGTGGCCGCCTTCTCCGAGCTGCACCTGTCGTTCCTGGAGCGGCTGGTGCTCACCATCGGTATCGCGGTCAACACCATCCAGGCCAACAGGCGTACGGAGGAGCTGCTGGCCCAGTCGCAGCGACTCGCGCACGAGTTGCAGGAGCAGTCGGCGGAGTTGCAGCGCACCAACGCCGAGCTGGAGGAGAAGGCCACCCTGCTCTCCGAGCAGAAGGGCAACATCGAGACCAAGAACCGGGAGATCGAGCTGGCCCGGCTCGGCCTGGAGGAGAAGGCGCAGCAGCTCACGCGGGCCTCGGCGTACAAGTCCGAGTTCCTGGCCAACATGAGCCACGAGCTGCGTACGCCGCTGAACTCGCTGCTGTTGCTGGCCCGGCTGCTGGCGGAGAACTCGGAGCAGAACCTCAACCCGAAGCAGATCGAGTTCGCGCGAACCATCCACAGTGCCGGCTCGGACCTGCTCTCGCTCATCGACGACATCCTGGACCTGTCCAAGATCGAGGCCGGCCGGATGGATGTCGAGCCGACCGAGATCCGGTTCACGGAGATCCGCGGCTACGTCGAGCAGGCCTTCGCCCCGCAGGCCGAGGAGAAGAACCTCGACTTCCAGGTACGCGTGAGCAAGGATCTGCCGCCGGCGTTGGTCACCGACGCGCAGCGGTTGCAGCAGATCCTGCGCAACCTGCTCTCCAACGCGGTGAAGTTCACCGACAACGGCGCGGTGACGTTGCGGATCGCCCCGGCGGCGGAGAACGCGGTGTTCGACGTGCCGGCGCTCACCAACGCCCAGCAGGTGATCGCGTTCACGGTGATCGACACCGGCATCGGCATCTCCGACGACAAGTTGTCGATCATCTTCGAGGCGTTCCAGCAGGCGGACGGCACGACCAGCCGCCGCTACGGCGGCACCGGCCTGGGGCTGTCGATCAGCCGCGATCTGGCCCGCCTGATCGGGGGCACCATCACGGTGTCGTCGGCGCCCGGGCAGGGTTCGACGTTCACGTTGTTCGTGCCGCAGGTGCTGGCGCCGGACGCGGTGGTCGCGCCCCAGTCGCCGTCGCCGCAGCGTGCCGGCCTGCCGTCGTCGCTGCTGATGCCGCCGCTGGAGCTGCTGCCGGCGCGGCCGGAGGCGCCGGTCACCCGTCAGTTGGACGGCGCCACCGTGCTGATCGTGGACGACGACGTCCGCAACGTCTTCGCTCTGACCAGCGCGTTGGAGCTGCACGGCATGACCGTGCTGTACTCGGACAACGGGGCGGACGGCGTCCGCCTGCTGGCCGAGCACCCGGAGGTGGACATCGTGCTGATGGACGCCATGATGCCGGACCAGGACGGATACGAGACGACCCGCCAGATCCGCCGTAACCACCGGTTCGCCGACCTTCCGGTCGTCTTCCTGACCGCGAAGGCGATGCCGGGTGACCGCGAGTCCGCGCTCGCGGCCGGGGGAAGCGACTACATCACCAAGCCGGTCGACCTGGACGACCTGATCGAGCTGATGTCGTCCTGGATCAGCGGCGGCCGGACCGAGGAGACTTCGTGACCCAGATGGCCAAGGCGCTGCTCGTGGACGATCGCCGGGAGAATCTGATGGCCCTGGAGGCGATCCTCCAGGGTCTGCCGGTTCAGTCGGTGGCCGTGGAGAGCGGCGAGGCGGCGCTCAAGCAGCTGCTTGTGGACGACTTCGCGGTGATCCTGCTGGACGCGCAGATGCCGGACATGGACGGCTTCGAGACGGCCAGCCACATCAAGCGCCGGGAGCGGACCCGGCACGTGCCGATCATCTTCCTCACCGCCGCCGACCGGGACGCCCAGCTCGCGCTCCGGGGTTACCAGGTGGGTGCGGTGGACTACCTGACCAAGCCGTTCGACCCGTGGGTGCTGCGGGCCAAGGTGTCGGTCTTCGTCGAGCTGTGGGTGAAGACCCGGCAGTTGGCCGCCCAGTCGGATCTGGTTCGGGAGCGCGACACGCAGTGGCGGCGGCTTACCGACGCGGTCGACGAGGCGACGACCCTGCTCCGCTCCGACGACCAGGGGTCGCGGGACCGTGCGGTGGAGCTGCTCGAGCAGGCCCGCTGGGGCAGCTCCGCCTGACCGGACCGGTCAGGCGTCGCCGGGGCGCAGGTGGCCGGTCTGGGCCCGGCGGATCCGCCAGCGCTCACCGAGCGAGTCGATTTCCTCCTGCACGAAGATGAAGAAGTCGCGCATCTCGGCCACCCGTTCGCCGGCCGGGGTCTCCGGACCGTTCAGGGCGACCACACCGCCCTCGGCCGCGTCGATGAACGTCTTGTAGATCGCGGTCTTGGTGATGGTCCCCTCGTACCAGGGGTTGTCCGGCATCCGGTAGCGATCGCGGCGGGACCGGGGGACCGGCTCGCGGATCAGCATGCCGAACTGGGTCAGGTAGCGGACCGCGCCGCTGACCGCCGCCGCGCTGACCCCGAGCCGCTCGCCGATCTCGGCGGCCGTCAGCGGGTCGTCGGCGCTCATCACGGTGAACAACACCCGGGCGGCCATCCGGGGGAAACCGACCTCGGCAAAGGTCAGGGCCATCCGTTCGACGAAGAGGTGCACCGGGTCGTGGCCGTCGCCGGTTGCCATGGTGGTCCCCTCCCGCGTGTCGGTGTGAGCCTCGATGCTGCCCAGATCTCACTGTCTTCACAACTTTGTGAAACGAGTGTAGCTTCCGAGATATGGAAACTCCGATTGCGGTGTCCGGCCTGGTCAAGACCTTCGGCCGGACCCGGGCACTGGACGGCCTGGACCTGACCGTCCGCGCCGGCGAGGTGCACGGCTTCCTCGGCCCGAACGGCGCCGGCAAGTCGACGACGATCCGGGCGCTGCTCGGCCTGCTGCGGACGGACGCGGGGGACGTCCGCCTGCTCGGCGGTGACCCGTGGCACGACGCGGTCGCCCTGCACCGCCGGCTGGCGTACGTGCCGGGCGACGTCACGCTCTGGCCCAACCTCTCCGGCGGCGAGGTCATCGACCTGCTCGGCCGGATGCGCGGCGGCCTCGACCCGGCCCGCCGAGCCGAGCTGCTCGACTCCTTCGAGCTGGACCCCCGTAAGAAGGGTCGGGCGTACTCCAAGGGCAACAGGCAGAAGGTCGGCCTGGTGGCCGCCCTCGCGTCGGACGTCGAACTGCTCATCCTGGACGAGCCGACCTCCGGCCTGGACCCGCTGATGGAGGAGGTGTTCCAGCACTGGGTGCGCCGGGCCAAGGACGATGGCCGCACCGTGCTGCTCTCCAGCCACATCCTGGCCGAGGTGGAGGCGCTCTGTGACCGGGTGACGATCATCCGCAACGGGCGGGACGTGGAGACCGGCACCCTGAGCGAGCTGCGGCATCTGCGCCGCACCTCGATCGAGGCCGAGCTGACCGGCCCGGCGGACGGGCTGGGGCAGCTCACCGGCGTACACGACCTGCGGGTGGACGGGCAGCGGGTGCGCTTCGACGTGGAGGACGTCGCGCTGGACGTCGCGCTTCGTCGGCTCACCGAGATCGGCGTACGGAGCCTGGTCAGCCAGCCTCCGACGCTTGAGGAGCTGTTCCTGCGGCACTACCAGGCCGAGCAGGTGCGGTCATGACCGCGTTCACCGGCACCCGGCACCTGATGCGGCTGATCCTGCGGCGGGACCGGGTCGTGCTGCCGATCTGGGTCCTCCTGCTGGCCGTGCTGCCGGCCAGCTACGCCGGCACGTACGCCGGGCTGTACCCGACCGCCGCCGAGCGGGCCGCGTACCTGGACAGCACGGCGAGCAACCCGTCGATCGTCGCGCTGCTCGGGCCGGTGTTCGGCGACAGCGTCGGCGCGCTCACCGTCCAGCGGGCCGGTCTGCTGGTGCTGATCGCCGCGCTGGTCAGCGTGCTGACTGTCGTACGACACACCCGCACCGAGGAGGAGGCCGGCCGGCGGGAGTTGCTCGGCGCGACTGTCCTCGGCCGGTACGCCGGTCTGACGGCGGCGCTGCTGGTGACGTACGCCGCGAATGTGCTGCTCGGCCTGCTCATCGCCGGCGGTCTGGTCGCCGCGGGTCTGCCCGGCGCGGGTTCGCTGCTCTTCGGCGCCGGGTTGGCGCTCACCGGCGTCGCCTTCGCCACGGTCGGCGGCCTGGCCGCGCAGCTCACCGAGGGCGCCGGCGGCGCGCGCGGCATCGGCCTGGGTGTGCTCGGGTTGGCCTTCGTGCTGCGGCTGGCGGGCGACGCCGGAGGATCCGGCGGCACGGGTGGAAAGGCCGAGTGGCTGAGCTGGCTCTCGCCGCTGGGCTGGGCGCCCCGGGGGCGGGCCTTCGCCGGTGAGCGTCCGTGGGTGCTGCTGCTGCCGGTGCTGTTCGCCGCGGTGGTCGCGCTCGTCGCGTACCCCGTCTCGGTGCGCCGGGACCTCGGCGCGGGGGTGCTGCCGCCGCGGCTCGGTCCGGCCACCGCCGGTCCGGGGCTGGCCGGTCCGTTCGGCCTGGCCTGGCGGCTGCACCGCGGCCAACTGCTCGGCTGGACCGTCGGCTTCGGGCTGCTCGGTCTGGTGCTGGGCGGCGCGGCGGACGCGGCCGGCGAAGCGGTGCAGGGCAACGAGCAGATCGCCGAGATCATGGCCCGGCTGGGTGGCACGTCGGCGCTCGCCGAGGCGTACCTCGGTGGCACGTTGAGCCTGACCGCGTTGGCCGCCGCCGGGTACGGCATCCAGGCCGCGCTGCGGGCGCGGGCGGAGGAGACCGCCGGGCGGGCCGAACCGCTGCTCGCCACGGCGGTGAGCCGGACCCGCTGGCTGGCGGCGCACCTGCTCTTCGCGCTGCTCGGCCCGGTGGTGGTGCTTGCCGTGGCCGGCCTGACGACCGGGCTGGCGTACGGCCTCAGCGTGGGCGACGTCGGCGGTGAGCTGCCCCGACTGCTCGGCGCCGGGCTGGCCCAGGTGCCGGCGGCGTGGGTGCTCGCCGGGCTCGCGGCGCTGCTGGTGGGCTGGCTGCCCCGGTTCTCCTCGGCGGCGTGGGCGGTGCTCGCCGGCTGCCTGCTGCTCGGTCAGATCGGCGCGGTGCTGAAGCTGAGCCAGTGGGCGCTGGACCTGTCCCCGTTCACGCACACCCCACAGGTCCTCGGCGACAACTGGACAGCAACCCCGCTGGCAGCCCTGACGGTGATCGCAGCGGCCCTGCTAGCGCTGGCCCTGCGCACCTTCCACACCCGAAACATCCCCACCCCCTGACCCCCGCTCTCACCGCGTTGATCATGAGGTTGACGGGCGATCTGGTGCCCAAACGACCCGTCAACCTCATGATCAACCCCGAGAGAGCAGGGGGGTGGGGGGAGGTGGGGGAGGGCGGGGGCGGGGTCAGCCGGTGGGTTGGTCGTTGCGGATCATCAGGGCGCTGCGCAGGCCGGTGATGTCCAGGACGCGGATCAGGAAGTCGCCCACGTGGGTGAGCATCAGCAGGCTCTGCGCGTGACTGGCCTTGCGGCTGAGCACCACGAGCGTGCCCAGGCCCTGCGAGTCGCAGAAGGTGACGCCGCCGAGGTCGAGCACGATCCGCGGAGGCGGGTCGGCCAGCACCTCGTTGACCACGGTGCTGAGCTGGGCGGCCGTGAGCATGTCGATCTCACCGGCCAGGCGCAGCACTGCTTCGTCGCCCGTCCGGTGTAGCGTGATGGACAGTTCGGCACGATCCACCCGGTCAGCCTAGCGCGATCCCGCCGACCCGGCCTGTCGAGGCCGCGAGCCGCCGCCCCACCCGCATGCGGGCTGGTCGCAGGCACCGGCGGCGGGTGAGCCTGGTAACCCCGGCCCGGGGTGGCTGCCGGTTGACCGCCCGGCGCTGACACAATGGCGGCATCGTGACCGACATCGTTTCCGCCGGAAGAGGCCGTTACCCGGCCGACGCGCCGGCCTCCGAGGCCCTGTTCGACCGCGCCCGCGCCATCGTGCCGGGCGGGGTGAACTCCCCCGTGCGCGCCTTCCAGGCGGTCGGCGGCACCCCGCGATTCATGGTCCGTGGCGAGGGCCCGTGGCTGTACGACGCCGACGGTCGCCGCTATGTCGACCTGGTCTGCTCGTGGGGGCCGCTGATCCTCGGGCACGCCCACCCCGAGGTGGTGGAGGCCGTCCAGGCCGCCGCCGCCAAGGGCACCAGCTTCGGCACGCCCACCCCGGGCGAGGTGGAGCTGGCCGCCGAGCTGGTCGACCGGACCCCGATGGAGCAGGTACGCCTGGTCAACTCCGGCACCGAGGCCACCATGTCGGCGATCCGGCTGGCGCGCGGTTTCACCGGCCGCTCCAAGATCGTCAAGTTCGCCGGCTGCTACCACGGGCACGTCGACGCGCTGCTCGCCTCCGCCGGGTCCGGCGTGGCCACCCTGGGCCTGCCCGACTCACCCGGCGTGACCGGCGCGGCGGCAAGCGAGACGATAGTCCTTCCGTACAACGACATCCGGGCCGTCGAGGAGGCGTTCGCCGCCGAGGGCCCGCACATCGCCGCGGTGATCACCGAGGCCGCCGCCGGCAACATGGGCGTGGTGGCGCCCCGCGACGGGTTCAACCAGCAGCTCGCCCGGATCGCGCACGCGCACGGCGCGCTGCTCGTGGTGGACGAGGTGATGACCGGGTTCCGGGTCTCCCGCGCCGGGTGGCACGGCCTCGACGCCTCCGATGCCGACCTGTGGACGTACGGCAAGGTCATGGGTGGTGGCCTGCCCGCCGCGGCCTTCGGCGGGCGCGCGGACATCATGGCGCGTCTCGCGCCGGCCGGCCCGGTCTACCAGGCCGGCACGCTCTCCGGTAACCCGCTTGCCTGCGCCGCCGGCCTGGCCACCCTGCGGCTGGCCGACGACGTGCTGTACCGCAAGCTCGACGACACGGCCGACGTCGTGGGCAAGCTGGCGTCCGACGCGCTGGCCGCCGCCGGGGTCCCGCACCGACTGTCGTACGCGGGCAGCATGTTCTCGATCTTCTTCACCGACGCCGACGTCGTCGACTACGACAGCGCGCGCACCCAGCAGGTGCCGGCGTTCAAGGCGTTCTTCCACGCGATGCTCGCGGCCGGCGTCTACCTGCCGCCGAGCGCGTTCGAGTCGTGGTTCGTGTCGGCGGCGATCGACGACGCCGCTCTGGAGCACATCGCCGCAGCGCTGCCCACGGCGGCGAACGCGGCGGCAGCGGCGGGTCACGGTGGGTAGCGTGAGCGCGAGGAGTGAGCCGCTCTTGCGAGCCCCGCAGTCGGGAACAGAGGGAGCGCAGCCTTGAGCAAGACGGTGGTCCACGTGCTTCGGCACGGCGAGGTGCACAACCCCGACCAGATCCTCTACGGGCGGCTGCCCGGTTTCCGCCTGTCCGAGCTGGGCGTGCAGATGGCCAAGGCCGCCGCGGAGGGTCTCGCCGATCGGGAGATCGTGCACGTGGTGGCCAGCCCGCTGGAGCGCGCCCAGCAGACCGCCGAGCCGATCGCCGCCCAGTTCGGGCTGCCGGTCGGGGTGGACGAGCGGCTGATCGAGAGCGCCAACTGGTTCGAGGGCAAGAAGGTGTCCCCGGGTGACGGGTCCTTCCGCGACCCGCGCAACTGGTGGGTGCTGCGCGACCCGGTGACGCCGTCCTGGGGTGAGGCGTACCGGGTGATCGCCGAGCGGATGTTCGCCGCCGTGCACGCCGCCCGCGTCGCCGCCGAGGGGCGCGAGGCGGTGCTGGTGTCGCACCAGCTCCCGATCTGGACGCTGCGTCGCCACGTGGAGCGCAAGCGGCTCTGGCACGACCCGCGCAAGCGGCAGTGCGGGCTGGCGAGCCTCACCTCGTTCCACTTCGACGGCGCGAAGGTTGCGGGCATCGGCTACAGCGAGCCGGCCGCGCACCTCATCGCCCTCTCCGCGACAGCCCGGACGGCCAAGGGGGCCTGATGACCACCCGGAGGTGGACCGCGGGTCTGCTCGCCACCGTCGCCGCGGTGGCGCTGGCCGGCTGCTCCTCCGGGGGCAGCGAGGAGAAGAGCTGCACCAGCGACGGCCTCACGATCACCTGTGCGCCGGACGAGCGGTCGAAGACCCCGAAGGTGACAGGTGAACTCCTCACCGGCGGCCAGTACGACGTCTCGCAGGCACGCGGGCAGGTCGTGGTCGTCAACTTCTGGGGTTCCTGGTGTGCCCCCTGCCGGGCGGAGGCCGACGACCTGGAAGCCACCTACCAGGCCACCAAGGCGTCCGGGGTGACCTTCCTGGGGGTCAACGTGCAGGACAGCAGGGACAAGGCGATCGCCTTCGAGCAGGGGCGGGCCACCTACCCGAGCATCTTCGACCCGTCCAGCCGCCAGGCGCTGAACTTCGACATCCCGCCCAACACCACGCCGGCGACAGTGGTCCTCGACCGTGACGGCCGGATCGCCGTGGTGATCCGTCGCGCCGTGACGCAGGACGAGCTGAAGCCCATCGTCGAACGGATCGCGGGCGAGAAACCGGCGCCGAACTGATGGGTGAGACCTTCGAGGAGCTGGCCCGCAGCGGGCCGCTGGTGCTCGCCATCGGCGCGGCGGCGCTCGCCGGGCTCGTCAGCTTCCTCTCCCCGTGCGTGCTCCCACTCGTTCCCGGCTACCTGTCGTACGTCACCGGTCTGGCCGGCGCGGACCTGGAGGGTCGGCGGCCGGCGGCTGATCCCACACCGGCCAGCGAGGGCGGCGGGGGCGTCGCTCTGCGCGAGCGCGCCGGGACCGTCGCGCTCAAGGGCCGGGTGCTCGCCGGCACCCTGCTCTTCATCGCCGGCTTCACAGTGGTCTTCGTCGCCACCGCGATCCTGTTCGCCAGCATCGGTCGGGTCTTCTTCGACTACAAGCGCGAACTTCAGATCGGCGTCGGCGTGTTGATCATCGTGCTCGGCCTGGGCTACCTCGGCATGATCCCGGCGCTGCAACGCGAGTTCCGCATCTCCCGGCTGCCGTCGGCCGGCCTGCTCGGCGCACCCGTGTTCGGCGCGGTCTTCGCGCTCAGTTGGGTGCCGTGCACCGGCCCGACGCTCGGCGCGGTGATGGGCATGGCCGCCACCAGCGGTCAGAGCGACCGCGCGGTGGTGCTCGCCGTGGCGTACTGCCTCGGTCTGGGGATACCGTTCGTCGTCTTCGGGCTGGGCTTCGAGCGCCTGCTCGGGGTCTTCCGCGCCATCCGGCGCAACAGCCGCTGGGTCACCCGGGTCGGCGGCGCCCTGCTCATCCTGGTCGGCCTCGCGCTGGTCACCGGCGGATGGCAGAGCTTCGTGATCTGGTTGCAGACCACCGTCGGGGTGGGCGAGGTGAGCATCTGATGACTGTCGTCGACGACCGACCGGAGACCGTGGCCCCGGCGCCGCGACGCCGGCCCAACCGGCTGCTGGCCCTGCTGCGCAACTCGTGGCGGCAGCTCACCAGCATGCGTACGGCGCTGATCCTGCTCTTCCTGCTGGCCGTCGCCGCGATCCCCGGTTCGGTGCTGCCGCAGCGCGGGATCAGCCCGGAGAAGGTCAACAAGTACTTCACCGACCACCCGGACTGGGCACCCCGACTGGACCGGATCGGCGCGTTCGAGGTCTTCGGCTCGGTCTGGTTCTCCGCGATCTACCTGCTGCTGTTCACGTCGCTCATCGGCTGCATCACGCCCCGGCTGCGCGACCACGTCCGGTCGCTGCGCTCCCGGCCACCTGTCGCGCCCAAGCAGTTGGCGCGACTGCCGCAGCACGCCGTCCTGCCCGCCCCGGCCGGTGGCGTGGCCGCCGTCGCCGATGTGCTGCGCAAGCGACGCTGGCGGGTCGAGGTCCGCGGCGACGAGGTCTCCGCCGAGAAGGGCTACCTCAAGGAGACCGGCAACCTGCTGTTCCACACCTCGCTGATCGCGGTGCTGATCGGTGTCGCGCTCGGCTCGTGGTACGGCTGGAGCGGCAACCGGCTGCTCGTGGCCGGCGCGGACAACGCGTTCTGCAACACCCGCCAGCAGTACGCCGAGGCCAAGCTCGGCCCCCGCGTCGACAGCGCCGACCTGCCCCGCTTCTGCCTGCGGCTGGACGACTTCCAGGCCCGGTTCCTGCCGTCCGGCCAGCCGGAGTCCTTCAACGCCCGGGTGACAGTCGACGGCCCGGACGAGCCGACCCGCAGCGCGGACTTCTCGGTGAACTCGCCGCTGCGCCTCGCCGACGCGAGTGTCCACCTGCTCGGCCACGGGTACGCCCCGGTGATCCGCTACACCGACCGGTTCGGCAACAGCCAGGTCAGTGACGAGCCGTTCCTGGCCACCGGTGACAGGGGGCTGACCGGCGAGGGAGTGGCCCAGTTCCCGGACGCCAACGTCGACCCGGCCACCGGCAGGCGGGCACCGGACCAGCAGGTGGCGTTCAGCGGCATCTACCTGCCCACGGCCCCGCAGCAGGGCCCGTTCGTCCGCTCGGAGTACCCGACCGAGCGCAACCCTGTGCTGAACCTGGTCGCCTACCGGGGCAACCTGGGCCTGGACGCCGGCATCCCCGGCTCGGTCTACCAGCTCGACCAGCGGCAGGTCCGCAACGGCAAGGTCAAGGAGATCGGCAGCAAGCTGCTCCGCAAGGGCGAGACCTGGACGCTCGACGACGGCAGCACCGTCCAGTTCCTGGGCACCGAGCGGTACGTCACGCTCTCCATCCGGCACGACCCCGGCTCGATGCCGCTGCTGCTGAGCTGCGGCACCCTGCTGGTCGGGCTGATGGGCTCGCTGTTCGGTAGGCGTCGCCGGGTGTTCTTCCGGGTGGCGTCGACCGACCCCGGGAACGGATCTCCGACGGGCGGTAGTAGCTTGATGGAGGCCGGTGGGTTGCCGCGCACCGACTATCCAGGGTTCGCCGACGAGTTCGCCCAGCTCGTCACCGCTGTGAGCGGTGCCGACCGGGCTGCCGAGCGGGCCGGCACCGACGCTGACTCCAGCGACCGGGCCGGTGTGCGAGAAGGGACCGAGTGATGTCCGCGCTCTCCGACAATCTGGTGACCTTCGCGATCCTGACGTACCTGATCGCGATGATCAGCCACGCCGTCGAGTACGCGCTGGGCAACGCGCGTACCCGGGTCGCCGTGGCGTCGCCCGCCCGCGAGCTGGTGGGTGCGGGGGTCGGCGCCGGTGGCGGCGTCATCCCGGAGCCGCCCGCGTACGTCCCGCCCTCGCCCGATGCCTCGGCGCGTCGGGCCCGGATCGCCGGCCTGGTCGCGGTGGGTGCGACCGCGCTCGCCGCCGTACTGCACCTCGCGGCGCTTGTCACCCGCGGTCTCGCGGCGGACCGGATGCCCTGGGGCAACATGTACGAGTTCGTGCTCACGGTGACGTTCATCGGGGTGACGGCCTGGCTCGTGGTGCTCTGGAAGCGGCCTATGCTGCGCAAGCTCGGGCTGTTCCTCACCCTGGTCATGGTGCTGCTGGTGGCCACCGCCGAGCTGGTCCTGTACGTGCCGATCGTGCCGCTGGTGCCGGCCCTGAACTCGTACTGGTTCGTCATCCACGTCTCGACGATCGTCTTCGCGTCCGGCATCTTCCTGGTCGGCGCGGTGCCGGCGGTCGGCTTCCTGATGCGCAACGGCTACGAGCAGGGCAAGCGGAGCTTCCCGTACACCCTGGCGAAGCGGCTGCCCGGCGCGGTCGGCCTGGAGCGGTTGACCTTCGCGCTGCACGCGTTCGCCTTCCCGGTCTTCACGTTCGCGGTCATCGCCGGCGCGATCTGGGCCGAGGCGGCCTGGGGTCGGCCGTGGGGCTGGGACCCGAAGGAGACCTGGGCGTTCATCTCCTGGGTGGTCTACGCCGGCTACCTGCACGCCCGTGCCACGCCAAGCGTCAAGCGCAACGTGGCCACCTGGCTCGCGGTGCTCGGCTTCCTCACCATGCTGATGAACCTGTTCGGCGTGAACATCTTCTTCACCGGCCTGCACTCGTACGGCGGGCTGAGCTGACCCGACCAACGTGAGAACGGGCCGGCCACGGAGTTGTCCGTGGCCGGCCCGATTCGTGGTGGGCCCGATTCGTCGTGGTGGCTCGGTCAGCTCACCGTGACCGGGGCGATGTCGTTGCCCGGGTTGTCGTCCACGCGGGGGTAGCGGCCGCTCGGCTGGACCTCTCCGGCCGCTCCGGCGAGGCTGTCGATCCGCAGATCGAACGTGACAGTGTTGCTGGTCCCGGCAGGGAACACGGCACCCCGTCCGGTGCAGTGCCAGGTACGCGTAAGTGGCTCACCGTCCTCACCGCCGGTCCGACCGCAGCCCAGCGGGTTGGCCAGCACGGTGACCCCGGTGGGCGGGGTGAACAGGAACGCACCGACCGTGTCGCCGGAGTTCGTGCCGTCCGGCACGCCCGGCCCCTCGTTGCGGAGGCCCACGGTGACGTGGACGGTGTCGCCGACGGCACCGGTGACGGTGGCGCCCTGGGCGACGACGTCGAAGGCACCCCGGACGTCGTGCAGGTAGGTCTGCCCGCCAGCGCCGTCCACCCCGACCGGAATCACGCCGAGCGGCTTTCCGACCGGCCGCAGCCGCAGCGCCTGATCGGCCTCGCGGTGCCGGAGCCGCACACCGCTCGGGAGGGGACCGGCGTCGGCCAGCGGCTCCACGATCTGCGTGATCCGCTTGCCGCCGAGGGTGGCCGGGCCGACAGTGGTGGCGAGTCCGCCACGCAGCTCGTGCCGCTGGCCCGGCGCGAACGTGCCGCGCACGGTGCAGACGACCACTGTGGCGAGCACCTGGTCGGTGCCGTACCGGCAGTTGCGGTAGCTCGCGGGGACCAGGCCCACCGCGAAGCGCATGGTGAGCCGCAGGTCGACGGCCGGCTGGTCACCGGCGTTGACCACTGCCACCGGAACCTGGCGCGTGTCGCCCACCTCGACGCCGCTGACGTTCTCGTCGACCATGTCGAGCAGCCCGGGACCGGAGCGCACGGTGATCGTCGCCTGCTGGGCGTACGCCTCGGTCTGCTCGCCGGACGCCGTGTAGTCGAGGGTGCCGCTGGCACCGTCGGCGGCACCGGGCGCGGCCCGGAACACCACCGGCACGACGCCGGTGAGCGTGCCGTTCTCGTCGACGGCGGTCGGTGGCATCGGGCAGGTGACCGAGGTGCCCCCGGTGACACACCAGTCGGGGAAACTCGCCGTTGCGACGCCGGTCAGGCCGGCCAGGTCGATCGTCACCCGAGGCTCGGTGGCCCCGGTGCTGCTCAGGTTGAGCGGCACCGTGCGACCGGGAGCGCCCGGGCCGCCGACCGTGACGTCGCCGAGCCAGCCGCTGACCCAGCCGGGGTCGCCTTCCGCCGCAGCCGGGCCGGCCGTTGCACCGACCGCCGCGGTGGCCACGACCAGCGCGGTCAGGCCGCGCAGGAGCCTGCCACGCGTAACGTGCACAGATCTCATCGATCTCCTTGGTGAGGGGTGAACCGGTCGGAAGAAGCCGGGGCTGCTCACCCGCGACCCGACCGGCACCCCTGATCCTAGAGATCGCCTGTGACAGTTCTCGATCAGTCGACGGGGCCGTGATCGCCGCCGCAAGGCGTGTCTGAAGGGGACTGACGCTCGGGCCGCCACGCGCGCAGCGCCCGCTCGACCTGGACGGTGACCTGGTAGGACACCTCCGGCAGGTCGGCCAGCTCGATCCGCTCGCCGCGCAGCGCCACCTGCGCGTGCAGTTCCCGGGCGATGGCGTCGCGCAGCGCGACCAGCAGAGGCGACAACCCGTCCGGGTCGCCGACGACGTACGCGTCCGACATGGATCCACCCTGCCCCCGCGTCCCACCGTCGCGCCACGACCGGTGACATGTGTCCGCCAGGCTTGACCGGGCCACGGCCGGCGTTTGATCCACTCGAGTTCCGTGAAGGCGCGGTGTCCTGCGAGCCGGAGGCCCCGATTTCAAGGAACGCGAGTGGATCTTTCTGTGACGGCCAGCGAAAGCGAGCGATGGGGCTGGCTGTAGCTCGCGTTACCCCGATATCCGCGCCCTCTGATGACAGAGCGTTCGCTGCTCGCTACGGTGCGGCAGGTGGGTTGCGAGACCTCGACAATCGGCGGCGGAAGGCGGGCGTGATGACCACAGTGGTGTCCACGGCGGCACTCATCCGGGAGCAGCGTCGGCGGTCGCGGCTCGCGGCCGGGCTGACCCAGGAGGAGTACGGCAAGCGGGCGCACTACTCGCCGTCGATGGTGTCGGCGGTCGAGTTGGGGCAGGCGGCGCCCAACGAGGCGTACCTGACCCGGGCCGACGAGGTCCTCGGCACCGGTGGCCTGCTGGTCTCGCTGCGGGAGCTGGGCCGGCGCGACGGCGAGCCGGTCTGGTTCCGCCCCTGGCTGGAGGTCGAACGGGTGGCCACCCAGTTGCGCTGCTTCGGAGCGACGATGATCCCGGGGCTGTTGCAGACCGCCGACTACGCCCGCACGGTGTTCCGGCTCGACCTGGGGTTGACCGCCGATCGGGTCGAGGAGTTGGTGGCGGCCCGGCTCGAACGGCAGGCGATCCTTGACCGGGAGCACCCGCCGCAGCTCACCGCCGTGATCGACGAGGCCGCGTTGCAGCGCTTCGCGGAGAGCTGCGCCGGGGTACTGGCGGCGCAGCTCCGACACCTGGTGGCGTGCGCCCGCCGTCCACACATCCGGGTGCACGTGCTGCCGCAGGGGGTGGGGCTGCACGCCGGCCTCTTCGGGCCGTTCATCCTCGGCCGCACCGCCGACGGCAGTTGGCTCGGCTTCCTCGACAACCAGACCGGCGGCACCGCCGTGGACGACATCAACGAGGTGGCGACCCTGCTTGGAAGGTGGGAGAGTCTGCGCAGTGACGCGCTGCCCCGGCAGCAGTCCATCGACCTGCTCGAGGAGATCGTGAAGCCATGGATCTGACCGGAGCCCGCTGGCACAAGTCCACCCGGAGCGGCAACGACGCCGGGGCATGCGTCGAGGTCGCCGACAACCTGCCCGGCCGGGTGCACGTCCGCGATTCCAAGGACCGTGACGGCGGCCTGCTGACCTTCACCCCGGCCGCGTGGCGGGCCTTCGTCGAGCTGGCCCGCACCCACTGACCCTCCGCTGAGGCGGGCAGCAGCAGGCGAAACCGCACGTGGGTCGGGTCGCCCGACAGCTGCCACCTCGGCGAACGGCGTCGATTTGATTCATGACTCGACGCCAGGCGAATGTCACCCCGGGCGGACGGCCCGAGCCGGTCGGTGCCGATGCGGCCGTGCTTGTCGGACAGTCGCCGGCGCGGCGGTCGGTGCGGCGGTGCCTGTCGGGCAGTCGCCAGCGCGGCAGCCGGTGCGGCGGTCGCGGTCAGCCGCCGAACCAGCCCGGCACGTCGAGGCGGAACCAGTTGGCGGCGGCCATGGTGCGCAGGTCGTCCTCCAGCGCGTCGACCCGGTCCGGGCCGAGGGTGTCGGCCCACTGTGCGCGCAGCCGGTCGAAGACCTCGGCCGAGCGGCGTAGGCCGTCGACGCCGCGCGGGGTCACCCGGACCAGCCGGCGGCGGGCGTCGGAGGGGTCGTCGACCCGTTCCAGATAGCCGACGGCGACCAGCCGGTCGACCGTCTTGCCGGCGGCCTGCTTGGAGATGCCCAGCCGTTGACCCAGCTCGGTGGCGGTGGTGCCGTCCACGCCGACGGCCTGGAGCACGAAGCCGTGCAGCGGTCGCAGTTCAGGGTGCCCCTGGCGGGCCAGCTCGGCGTGCAGGTCGTCGATGAGCGTCCGGAAGCCGGCCAGCAGCAGCAGCGGCAGGTGGAATCCGGGGCGCGCGGGATCAGCGGTTGCCATGTTCGACAACCACGTTTACTATTTCGTCAACCACGTTGACTATCGTACGGGATGCGGCACCGGCCCTCCCGATCGACGCTGCCGAAAGCAGGTAACCGTGTCCGTCTTCACCGAGCACACCGCCGAAACCGCACCCGCCGCCGCCCGTCGGACCATCGAGGGGGTGCGGGGCCGGTTCGGCTGGCTGCCGACCCCGGTGGCGCTGATGGCCGAGTCACCACAACTGCTCGCCGGCTTCTTCACCGCAAACGCCGGGTTCGAGCAGACCGATCTCGCACCCCTGGAGCGGGAAGTGGTCGTCCTCGCCGTCGCCACGACCTACGAGTGCCACGTCTGCGTCGCCCTGCACACCGGCACGCTCACCCGACTCGGCGCGTCCGACGAGCTGATCGCCGCGCTGCGTTCCGCCACCGAGCTGCCCGAACCACGACTGGAGGCGCTGCGCCGGTTCACGCTTGCCGTCCTGGCGCACCGGGGCGCGGTGCCCGACGGCGAGCTGGACGACTTCCTGGCCGCCGGCTACCAGCCCCGGCACGCGCTGGACGTGGTGCTCGGCGTCGGGGCGTACACGATGTCGACCTTCGCCAACCGACTCACCCGCGCCCCGCTCGACCCGCCACTCGCCGCTCACGCCTGGACGCCCGCCGCCTGACCGGGGATGGCCGCGGGGCAGGCGGCACCGCCCGCGCCTGGACGTCTGCGGCCTGATCGGGATGGCCGAGGGGCAGGTGGCACCGCCCGCGCCTGGACGCCCCCGCCTGACCGGGGATGGCCGACGATCAGGCCGCACCGCCCGCGCCTGAACGCCGCCGCCTGATCCGAGTGGTGCAGGTCAGGCCGCCTGAAGGAAGTCGCGCAGCAGGGCGAGCATCTCGTCCGGGCGCTCCTCGTACAGCCAGTGCCCGCAGTCCTCGATCACCTCGCCGCGGACGGTGTCGGCGTAGCGGCGAGCCTGTTCGGCGACCTGCCCGCCGAGGCTGGCCGCCGCGCCGACGGCCAGCACCGGCATCGTCAGCTTCGTCGACAGGTGCTCGGCGTTGTCGGCGACGTCCTGCTCGAACGCCCGGAAGTGAGCGAAGCTGGCCCGCAGGTGCGCCGGGTCGCGCAGGTGGCTGGCGAACTCCTCGATGTCGGGCGCGGCGATGCTGCCCTTGCGCACCATCAGCGCGTCGGTGAACCGGTCCACCCAGAGTGACTCCCGCCCACTGACCAGGTCCTCCGGGAGCCCGTTGCCGAGGGAGAAGAAGCCGAAGTTCCACACGCCGGGTCCGGCCTGGGTGAGCGCGGGGAAGGTGTAGATGCTCTCGTCGGGGATCGGCGCCTCGCTGAGCACCAGTCGGCTCACCCGCTGGGGATGGGCGGCGGCGTACGCGTACGCCACCATGGTTCCCAGGTCGTGCCCGACCAGCCGGAGGTCACCGACCAGGCCGAGTTGGTCGAGCAGGCCGTGCAGGTCGGCGGCGACTGTCTTCTTGTCGTATCCGCCGGCCGGGGCGTCGCTGTTCCCGAAGCCGCGCAGGTCGGGTGCGACCACGTCGAAGGAGCGTCCCAGCTCGGGCAGCAGGTTCCGCCACATGTACCAGCACTGCGGGTAGCCGTGCAGCAGCACCAGGGGCGGGCCACTGCCGCCCCGGACGTAGTTCATGCTGATCTGGCCGACCCGCGCCCGTTGCTCGGTGAACCCCGCCGGAACCCGTTCCACGCCCATCGTCGCCCCCGTCCGCCGGCTGCCCGGCTACCCACTCAACCGCCCGCCACGCCCGGGAGATGTGGGTTGATCCACTCGCCTTCCTTGAAGTCGCGGTGTCCTGCGGCCGGGGATACCGCGGTTTCCTGGAAGCCGAGTCGATCTAGACCCGCCGACCGTCGCCGGCTCGGGTCATCGCGAGTGTCACAGCACCCGGCCTGGGCCGTGCGGGAGCCGGTGCGGGAGACTGGGCGACATGGCGGCTCGTGGCTTCCCGTACACCGATCTCAAGGACTTTCTCGCGGCGCTGGAGCGCGCGGGGGAGCTGCGGCGGGTCGACGTCCCCGTCGACCCGACCCTGGAGATCAGCGAGGTGGTCACCCGCACGGTGCGCGCCGGCGGGCCGGCGCTGCTCTTCGAGCACCCCACCCGGGGCGAGATGCCGGTGGCGATCAACCTGTTCGGCACCGAGAAGCGGATGGCGATGGCCCTCGGCGTCGACTCGCTGGACGAGATCGGCGCCCGCATCGGCGCGCTGGTCAAGCCGGAGCTGCCGGTCGGCTGGTCGGGCATCCGCGAGGGCCTCGGCAAGGTCATGCAGCTCAAGTCGGTGCCGCCGCGCAAGGTGAAGACCGCACCCTGCCAGGAGATCGTCTACCGCGGTGACGACGTCGACCTGAACCGGCTGCCGGGGTTGCAGGTCTGGCCCGACGACGGGGGCATCTTCCACAACTACGGGCTGACCCACACCAAGCACCCGGAGACCGGCAAGCGCAACCTGGGCCTCTACCGGCTCCAGCAGCACGGCCGCAACACCCTGGGCATGCACTGGCAGATCCACAAGGACTCGACGGCGCACCACGCGGTCGCCGAGCGGCTCGGGCAGCGCCTGCCGGTCGCGGTCGCGATCGGTTGCGACCCGGTCGTCTCGTACGCGGCCAGCGCTCCGCTGCCCGGCGACATCGACGAGTACCTGTTCGCCGGGTTCCTGCGCGGCGAGCGGGTGGAGATGGTCGACTGCCTGACCGTCCCGTTGCAGGTGCCGGCGCACGCGCAGATCGTGCTGGAGGGCTACCTGGAGCCCGGCGAGCGGCTGCCCGAGGGGCCGTTCGGCGACCACACCGGCTACTACACCCCTGTCGAGCCGTTCCCGGTGCTGCACATCGAGGCGATGACGATGCAGCGCAAGCCGGTCTACCACTCGATCGTCACCTCGAAGCCGCCGCAGGAGGACCACGGCCTGGGCAAGGCCACCGAGCGGATCTTCCAGCCGCTGCTCAAGCTGATGATCCCGGACATCGTCGACTACGACCTGCCGGCCGCCGGGGTGTTCCACAACTGCGCGATCGTGTCGATCCGCAAGCGCTACCCGAAGCACGCGCAGAAGGTCATGAACGCGATCTGGGGCGCGCACCTCATGTCGCTCACCAAGTTGATCGTGATCGTCGACGAGGACTGCGACGTGCACGACTACAACGAGGTCGCCTTCCGTGCCTTCGGCAACGTCGACTACGCCCGCGACCTGCTGCTCACCGAGGGGCCGGTGGACCACCTGGACCACTCGTCGTACCAGCAGTTCTGGGGCGGCAAGGCCGGCGTCGACGCGACCCGCAAGCTGCCCACCGAGGGCTACACCCGCGGTTGGCCGGAGGAGATGAGCATGGCCCCGGAGGTCACGGCCCTGGTCGACAAGCGCTGGAAGGAGTACGGGATCTGATGGCCGTCCTCGACGCACCGGTGGAGAAGCCGGGCCGGGTCAAGTCCTTCCTCAAGCTCGTCGCGATCGAGCACTCCGTGTTCGCGTTGCCGTTCGCCTACCTCTCGGCCCTGACCGCCATGCAGGTCAACGGCGGGCACGTGCGGTGGCTCGACCTGCTGCTGATCACCGTGGCGATGGTCGGGGCGCGGACGTTCGCGATGGCCGCCAACCGGATCCTCGACCGGCGCATCGACGCGCGGAACCCGCGTACCGCCGGACGGGAACTGGTCACCGGGGCGGTGAGCGTGCGGACGGCCTGGACCGGCGCGGCCGTCGCGCTTGTGGTCTTCCTCGTCGCCGCCGCGCTGCTCAACCCGCTCTGCCTGGTGCTCGCGCCGCTCGCCGTGGTGCCGCTCGTCGTCTACCCGTACGGCAAGCGGTTCACCAACTGGCCGCACGCCATCCTCGCGATCGCCCAGGCGGTCGGCCCGGTCGGCGCCTGGCTGGCGGTCACCGGCACCCTGGACGGCTCCGGTCCGGCCTGGCTGCTCGGCGCGGCGGTCGGCCTGTGGATCGGCGGCTTCGACCTCATCTACGCCTGCCAGGACTCCGAGATCGACCAGGAGATCGGCGTGCACAGCGTGCCCGCCCGGTACGGCAGGCGCTTCGCTCTGCACGCCTCCACAGTCGCGCACGTGGTGACCTTCGGGCTGTTCATCTGGTTCGGCGCGCTCATCGGGTTCGGCTGGCTGTGGTGGATCGGGCTGGCGTTCACCGCTGTCGCGTTCGCCTACCAGCACCTGGTGGTCAGCCCGACCGACCTCAGCAAGGTCAACCGGGCGTTCTTCACGGCCAACGGCTTCGTCGGCATCGCGCTGTTCGTGTTCGCCCTGCTCGACCTGGTGATCCGCCTCGACCTGCGCCCGTAGGGCCAGATCTAGGCGTTGGTCGGGTAGCGGGCGCTCTCCAGCGTCCAGTCGATGGTGCCGCGCACCGCGTACGCGACCCCGTCGAGATGGTCGGTGACCGCCTCGTCCAGCGCCGGCCCGAACGACGGCACGGCGGCGCGGAGCGCCTCGAACTGCCGCATCGACTCCCGCCAGCGCTCGGCCACCCGGTCGACCGCCTCCGCCGTCGACACGCCCCACTCGGCCTGCGTGGCCAGGACCAGGTTGTGCCCGCCCGAGGTGGCCCGGTCCCGGTCCAGCGAGGCAATGTCGTTGTACCAGGAGAGCAGGTCGTTGCCGGTGCGCGCGACCTGCCGCAGCAGCGGGTGGTGGTAGACGGGGTCGGGCAGCGGTCGGCCGCTGACGAACTCCACAAGCGGGTACGACACCTCGGCCGCCGAGGTCTCGCGCCGCAACTCGACGTACTCGCCGACGCTGGGCCGGCGGGCGGTCTCCTTGTTGACCGCCTCCCGCCAGGTGCCGTCGAGGTGCCGGGCCACCGCGTCGGCGAAGCGCAGCCGCCACCGGGCCGGCATCCGGCGACGCGGCTCCCGCCAGGCCAGCACCAGCAGCCGCCGCAGCGGACCGGTCAAGCCGCCGTGCCGCAGCCGGGGACCGCCGTGCAGCAGTGCCAGCGTCCCGTCGCGCAGCGCCCGGATCTGCGCCGGGTCGAGCCGGTGCGGGCCGTCGCAGGCGTCGTCGACCAGGAAGAACCAGGTGAAGAGGGCGGTCAGCACTCGCAGGTCGGCTTCGCTGGCGTCCGGGTAGAGCCGCCCCGCGTACCGCGCGAAGCCTCCGCGGGCCAACCGGTGCAGCGCGGCCTCGTCCAGCGGCAGACCCAGTTCGGGCAGCAGACCGAGCAGCCACTGCTGGACCCGGTCCGCGTGCGGTGAGAGCCGGGCAGGAATCGGGCACTCGGCGCGCAGCGCCCAGAGGACCTCGCCGGTCGTCACCCTGCCTCCCGTGCGATCTGCTCCCGGTGCGAATCGCCACCGGCAGCATGTCAGGTCGCCGGGACAGGCAGGTGCCCGCCCGGACAACTCGGACGGCTCACGTCGACCGGATCGCGGGGGTGCCCACCGGCGCGCGACGTCGACCAGGCAGGCTGGAGGCATGCGGGAACCATGGGTGGTCGGGGTCTCCGGAGCCTCCGGCACGCCGTACGCGGCGGCCGTCGTCGGCGGGCTGCTCGACGCGGGCGAGCCGGTGGACCTCATCGTGTCCCGGGCGGCACGGCTCACCGTGCTCGACGAGACCGGCCGGTCGTTCCGCGACGCGCACTGGGCCGAGGACCTCGCGGCCTGGCTCGACCGGGACCTCACCGACGCGGACGTACGGCACTGGCCGGCGGGCGACCTGGCGGCCGGGCCCAGCAGCGGCTCCTACCGGGTACGCGGAATGGCAGTGGTGCCCGCGAGCACGGCGGCGTGCGCGGGCATCGCGATCGGGCTCTCCAAGGACCTGCTGCAACGCGCCGCCGAGGTCAACCTCAAGGAGCGCCGACCGGTGGTGGTGGTGCCCCGGGAGACCCCGGTGACCCGCAGCCACCTGGAACATCTCATCGCGTTGCACGACGCCGGCGCGGTGGTGCTGCCGGCCAGCCCGGGCTTCTACGGCGCGGGCGCGGCAGCCAGCGCGCAGCAACTCGTCGACTTCGTGGCCGGCAAGGTGCTGGACGCGCTCGGCGTGCCACACACCCTGTTCCGCCGGTGGTCCGGCCAGCTCGGCGCGGCCCGGAGCTGAGCCGTCGGCTCAACCCGTGCTGCCGTGCCGTCCGGTGGATCGTCGCAGCGGGACGCGGACCGGACTGGTGTCCGGTCCGCCTGACGTTGTCCGCACCAGTTCAGTACATGCCGGCGTTGGCCGGACCCGGCCCGGTGGAGGCTGCCGGACCCACGTTGCGTGGCTTTCCGACCTCATCCACCTCGTCCAGCATGCCCTCCCCCTCAAGCAGGGCCCGCACCTCGGATTCCCGAAACCGGCGATGCCCGCCTGGAGTCCGGATGCTTCCTATCCGGCCGGCCGCCGCCCATCTCGTCACAGTTTTCGGGTCCACCCGAAACAGCGCGGCGACCTCACCCGGTGTCAGCAGGCGATCTCCAGTGTCCACAGCCCCCTCCTCGCGTCGACGAAGCCCCTGGCTGAACACACTGCCCCCGGCTGGTGCGAGCCCAGAGCCGTCATGAGGGACGTATGGCAATTACAGCACCAGGGACCTGGCCTGTCCGCCAAACGCGAAAAATGCACTGACTGGGAAGTTAGTAAATGGTACTGGTGCGACCCCTACCTAGACCGTCAGTTTATGAACAGTTACTCACTGTTCTGTCCAACGGATGCCGAAGGCGTCGCGTTACGCCCAACCCGTTAAGGTCACTCTCCGTGGACGCCATCGACCTGAGCCTCGTCGACCTGCTGCGGAGCAACGCCCGCCTCTCGTACGCCGAGCTGGCCCGACAGGTGGGCCTCTCCGCCCCGGCCGTGCACGAGCGGGTCGGCAAGCTGGAGAGCAGCGGCGTGGTCCGGGGCTACCGCGCCGACGTGGAACCCGAGGCGATCGGCCTGGGCGTCACCGCGCTCATCGGCATCGTCGAGGACTCCGGCGCGGACTCCGACGACATGCTCGAGTCGCTGCGGGTGCTGCCGGAGATCGAGTCCTGCTACTTCATGGCCGGCGTCGAGTCGTTCCTGCTCAAGGCCCGGGTCGGCACGATCGCCGAGCTGGAGCAGCTCATCGTGCGGCTGAACCGGACCCCCGGGGTCGCCTCCACGCGTACCGCCATCGCCCTCTCCACCAAGTGGGAGAACCGCCCCCAGCCGGTCGGTCCGTCGCCCGCCTGACCGCCGCGTACACCTGGTGTCGTCTGCTCCGCGGCGGTAGCGTGCGCCGATGACCTCGCCGGGACGCGGCGCGGCAGTGGTGACCGGGGCCGCAGGCGGCCTGGGCCGCGCCGTCGCCGCCGCGCTGCACGCCGACGGCTGGTCGGTGCTGCTCACCGACCTCGACCCCGCCGCGGCGGCGGCAGCCGCGGTGCCGTTCGGCGGCTGGTCGGCCGCGCTGGACGTCCGCGACGAGGCCGCCTGCGCCGAGATCGCGGCGACCGCCGCGAGTCGAGGCGGCCTCGGCCTCTGGGTCAACAACGCCGGCATCCTGGTCACCGGCCCCTCCTGGGAGCACGACGGGCCGACCCGCCGCCGCGTGCTCGACGTGAACGCGCACGGCGCCATGAACGGCACGCTCGCCGCGCTGGCGGTCATGCGCGGCCAGGGCCACGGCCACGTCCTGAACATCGTCTCGCTGGCCGGGCTCGTCGCCGCACCGGGCGAGACGGTGTACGCCGCCAGCAAGCACGCCCTGCTGGCGTTCAGCCTCGGCACCCTGTCCGACCTGCGCATGGCCGGATACCGGCGGGTGCACGTCTCCTGCCTCTGCCCCGACGGCATCTGGACCCCGATGCTGCACGACCGGCTGGACGACCCGGGCGCGCTGGCCTCGTTCACCGGGTCGATGCTGACCCCGCAGCGGGTGGCCGCCCGGGTCGTCCGGCTGGCCCGCCGGCCTCGCCCGGTGGTCAGCCTGCCCCGCTGGCGGGGAGCGCAGGTGCGCCTGCTGGACGCGCTGCCCGGATTGGCCGTCGCGCTGACTCCGCTCGTCCGGGCCGCCGGCCGCGCAGGTCAGCGCCGCCAACACCGCCGGTCGACGCCGCCGGACCGGCGCTGACCACCGCTGGCCTGCTTGCTAGGTTTCCGAGCGTGACTCATCTCGACCGGTGCGACGAGGCCAGCCGCAGCTGGGTGACCGAGGCGATCGCCGCCGTCGAGGCGGACGCGAACCGCTCGGCCGACACCCACCTGCTGCCGTTCCCACTGCCCCGGGCCTGGGGAATCGACCTCTACCTCAAGGACGAGTCGTCACACCCGACCGGCTCGCTGAAGCACCGGCTGGCCCGTTCGCTGTTCCTCTACGGCCTCTGCAACGGCTGGATCGGGCCGCGTACCACGATCGTCGAGGCGTCCTCGGGCTCCACGGCGGTCTCCGAGGCGTACTTCGCCCGGATGCTCGGGCTGCCGTTCATCGCCGTGATGCCCGCCTCCACCTCACCCGAGAAGATCACGCAGATCGAGTTCCAGGGCGGCCGGTGCCACCTCGTGGACGACCCGGCGAGCGTCGTGGTCGAGGCCCGCTGGCTGGCCGAGGACTCCGGCGGCCACTTCATGGACCAGTTCACGTACGCCGAGCGGGCCACCGACTGGCGGGGCAACAACAACATCGCCGAGTCGATCTACGCGCAGCTGGGGTTGGAACGGCACCCCATCCCGGCGTGGGTCGTCGTGGGCGCCGGCACCGGGGGCACCAGCGCCACCATCGGCCGGTACGCCCGCTACCGCCGCCTGTCCACCAAGCTCTGCGTCGTCGACCCGGACAATTCCGCCTTCTATCCGGCCTGGCTGGCCGCCGACTGGTCGGTACGCACCGGCAAGGGCTCCCGCATCGAGGGCATCGGCCGGCCCTCGGTCGAGGCGTCCTTCCTGCCGTCGGTCGTGGACCGGATGGTCCAGGTGCCGGACGCCGCGTCACTGGCCGCGATGCGCGCCGGCTCGGCGGTGCTCGGCCGCCGGGTGGGCGGCTCCACCGGCACCAACCTGTGGGGCGCGTTCGGCCTGATCGCCGAGATGCTCGCCGAGGGCCGGACCGGCTCGGTGGTCAGCCTGATCTGCGACGCCGGTGACCGGTACGCCGACACGTACTACTCCGACGACTGGGTGGCCGCCCAGGGCCTCGACCTGGCACCCCACGCCGCCACCATCGAGCGCTTCCTGACCAGCGGCGCCTGGCCCGCCTGAGCAGCGCGTCCCCGGCCGGCCTGTCTCTCCGCGCGGGCTCTGGCCTGCGCTGCGGGCCTGGCCCGCCTGAGCAGCGCGTCCCCGGCCGGCTTGTCACTCCGCGCGGGCTCTGGCCTGCGCTGCGGGCCTGGCGTCGGCTGTCGGCCCGGCGGCCCGGCGGCGCGTCGGACCGGCTCGGTCAGCGTGGGTCGATGCGCTCCGCCAGGCCGGGATAGCGCACCACGTAGCCGTCGGCGTCCAGGTCGATGTCTGCCGTGAAGGTGCCGCTGGCGAACCGCACCCGGCCCGGCCCGAGCCCGCTGTAGATCTGCTCGGCCGGCACCACCTCCAGGCCGGGCAGCAGCACCCACGCGACGGTGATCCGGCGCGGCATGTCGGCCGGCCCACTGGTCAGCCCGAGCCTGCGCACCGGGACGGAATTGAACAGCGGCGAGCCGCTCAGGTCGACGTCTTGCGCCTCGGCCAGGCGATCCGGGTCGTCGGTGCCCGGCAGGCCGGACCGTGGATGCCCGGCCCTGGTCAGCGCCGCGTCCAGGTCGCCCTGCTCGGCGGTGGTCACCCGCCACCGGGACGCGGCCCGCTCCAACGTCACCCGGCGCAGCCAGCCCGACCCCTCGGCCTCGACCTCGACACGGGCGGTGCTCCAGTCGGGCGCGGTGGTCAGCCGGTAGCGGGCGGTGAACGGAATCGGGTCCACGGCGAGCAGCGTGCCCCGCGCCGCCAACCCGTCGCCGTCGGTGAACAGGGCCTGCTCGCTGCCGGCGGTGTCCGTCCGGGACCAGAAGATCGACTTCGCCATGGTCGCCATGAGCCGGACGTTACGCGACCGGACCGACATCGGCAGGGCATGCGCGAACGCCGCCGCGAAGCATGCGCTCCGCGACGGCGTTCCGGTGGATCAGTGCGTCAGTGCGTCAGTGGGTACGCGCCGGCGGCCGGCCGCCGAAACCGCGCCGGTCGTCACGCTGCCGGTCGTCGCGCGGCCGGTCGTCCCGACCACGGCCCTCGGAGCGGTAACCACCCCGGGTGTCCCGGTCGGCGAAACGCCGCTCACCGGCCGGCCGGTCACCCCGGTCGGCCTGCGGTCGGTCGCCGAAGCGACGCTCGCCGGTGGGCCGGTCACCGTACTGGCGGTCGCCCTGCGGCCGGTCGCCGAAGCGACGCTCGCCGGTCGCCCGCTCGCCCTGCGGACGGTCGCCGTAGCGGCGCTCGCCCTGCGGACGGTCGCCGTACTGGCGGTCGCTGGTGGGACGGTCGCCGTAGCGGCGCTCGCCCTGCGGCCGGTCACCGAAGCGACGCTCGCCGGTCGGCCGGTCGCCCCGGCCATCCCGGTCGCCGAACTGCGGGCGGTCGCCGTAGCGGCGCTCGCCGGTGGGCCGGTCGCCGTAACCCCGGCTGTCCCGGTCGGCGTAGCGGCGGTCGCCGGTGGGCCGGTCCCCGTACTGGCGGTCGCCGGTGGGACGGTCGCCGTAGCGGCGCTCGCCCTGCGGACGGTCGCCGTAGCGACGCTCGCCGGTCGGTCGGTCGCCGAAGCGACGCGGGCCGCCGGAACGGTCGTCGAAGCGACGCGAGCCGCCGGAGCGGTCGCCGTAGCCGCGCGGCTCCGCCTCGACGCGCACCGGGACGCCGCTGGGCTCCCGGGCACCGATCAGCTCGCCCAGCACCGGGTCACCGAGCCGGACCCGGGTCTCGGCCGGCGCCACGCCGGCCTTCTCCAGCATCGCGAGGGTGGTACGGCGCTGCTTGGGCAGCACCAGCGTCGCGACCGCGCCGGACTCGCCGGCCCGGGCGGTACGGCCGGCCCGGTGCAGGTAGTCCTTCGGGTCCTTCGGCGGGTCGACGTGCAGCACCAGGGTGACACCGTCGACGTGGATGCCCCGGGCCGCCACGTCCGTGGCGACCAGGACGTTCATCCGACCCTCGCGGAACTCGGCAAGGGTCTTGGTCCGCATCCGCTGGGTCTTGCCGCCGTGCAGCCCGCCGGCCCGGACGCCGACCGCCGCGAGCTGCTCGACGAGCCGGTCGACGCCGAGCTGGGTACGCGCGAAGACCATGGTCCGGCCGTCCCGAGCCGCGATCGAGGCGGCCACCGGGAACTTCTCGTGCGGCGGGATCAGGAGCATGTGGTGATCCATGGTGGACACCGACGCGGTGGACGGCGCGGTGGAGTGGGTCACCGGGTCGTTCATGAACCGCCTGACCAGCGCGTCGACGTCACCGTCGAGGGTGGCCGAGAAGAGCAGCCGCTGACCGTTGGCCGGCGTCTTCGCCAGCAGCTCGGTCACCTCGGGCAGGAAGCCCATGTCGGCCATCTGGTCGGCCTCGTCGAGCACCGTCACCTCGACGTCGTCGAGCTGGCAGATGCCCCGCTCGATCAGGTCGCCGAGCCGGCCCGGGGTCGCCACGATGATCTCCACGCCACGCCGGAGCGCGTCGATCTGGCGGTCGTACGGAACGCCGCCGACGGCGGTCTTCAGGAAGATACCGACGGACTTGCCCAGCGGCACCAGGGCGTCGTTGACCTGCATGGCCAACTCCCGGGTGGGGACCAGGACCAGGGCGCGCGGACGCATCGGCCGGGCCCGGTTGCGGTTGGCCAGGCGGGCGATCATCGGCAGACCGAAGGCGAGCGTCTTGCCCGACCCGGTCTGCCCACGGCCCAGCACGTCCCGGCCGGCGAGCGCGTCCGGAACGGTGGCCCGCTGGATCTCGAACGGGCTGGTGATGCCCTGTTGCGCCAGTGCCCGAACCA
Organism: Micromonospora lupini str. Lupac 08; assembly: GCF_000297395.2. Lineage (GTDB taxonomy): Bacteria > Actinomycetota > Actinomycetes > Mycobacteriales > Micromonosporaceae > Micromonospora > Micromonospora lupini. Next base: position 324,938 of record NZ_HF570108.1, read on the forward strand.
GCGGCTCGGGCAGGCCCAGGCCGGCGAAGTCGATCGGCTCGGCGGTCTCGGCCGGCGTGTCCTCGGTCGAGCCAGGCTCGACCGCGACGACGTCGGACGTCTCCGGGGCTGCGTCGATCGCCACCGGGGCGGAATCGAAAACGGACGAAACGGTGCTGGAGTCAGCAGAGGTGGTCAACAAATGCCTTTCAAGCGGGGCGCATCTTCGCGATGGCCTGCCGCGGCTGTGCCGCCGGATCGCCCGCAAGATCGCCCAAGGGCGCGCACCACGCGCGCCGGGTCAGTGATCTCGACCAGTGTACGGCGGTTCGGCGAAGCCGCCAGCCGGTTGACCGACGGTAGTGGGCGGACTCACGGAACCGCGAGGGCGCCCAGCCGTCGGATCAGCCGTTGAGCACGCTGCCCACCAGGCCGTCCATGGCATCGCTCGCGAGCAGGACGACCAGCACGCTGATCGCCACCAACAGCCCCAACGCGGCGATCAGCACGATCACCACCCGGGTGTTTCGCGATCGCTCGGTCGGCGTGTCGGACCAGCCCTGGGCAAGAATGTGCCCGGTCAGCGAGCCGGAATTCTCCACCGCCGCGTTGGCCGGCAGGGCGATCGTGGCGAACCCCGGCCCCTCGCCGCTGCCGTAGACGGTGCCTGCCAGATCGGTCCCGCCGTCGCGCCTCCCGGCGTGGAGGCCGGTCGGCGCGTCCCGCCGGGCAGGGCCGCCCGGCGGCGTGCTCGTCCGGTGGTCCGTACCACCGGTCCCCGGCGTGCCGGCGGTGGACGGCGTACGGGCGGTCGTCGGCGTGCCGGTGGTGGACGGCGTACCGGCGGTGGACGGTGGCCAGCTGGGCAGCGCGGGCGCGGGCACCACAGGTGGGGCCGAGACCGGCGCCTCGGCTCGGGCGCTGCTCGGGGTCGACGACGCGCCAGCCGACGTCCATGCGCTGCTCGGGGCCGACGACGCACCAGCCGACGTCCACGCGCTGCCCGATTTTTGTGGTGCGGCATCCGACATCGGCTGTGCCGTGGTCGGGGCAGCGTGCGGGGTGCCGACGGCTCGCGGTGCCGCGTCGGTCGAGGACGGCCAGGCTGCCGGCGGTGCCGAGACCGAGGCGGTGGCCCGTATGCCCGGGCTGGATGACGCACCGGAGACATGCCGGTCGGAGTCGGCGCGCTCGACCGGCGGAGAGGCGGTCCATCCGGCCGAGCCGGCCGGCGGCGCGGAGACCGACGCGGTGGCC
>NZ_HF570108.1:326273-326833 GCF_000297395.2 Micromonospora lupini str. Lupac 08
CCCCGGACTCGGCGCGGGCTCCCGGGTCACCCGGCCCGGGAGGCGTCGGTTCCGGGGTCGGCGGCTCAGGAGGCTGCACCGGCTCGGGCGGCTGCACCGGCTCCGGCGGCTCGGAACTCACCGGCCCCGACCGGTAGACGGCAGACGTGCTCGCCCGGGAGTCCGGCGTACCCACGCTGCCGGCGGCGACCCGGCTGCTGCCCGGCACCGTGGCGCTGGCCCGCGCCGGAACGGTCGAGGTGGCCCGCTGGCCCGGCACCGGAACGCCGACCGGGCTTGCCGAGCCGGTGGCCCGGTAGGTGGTCGCGCTGGCCGGAGCGCTCGCCGGCAGATCACCGGGCAGCGCTCCGAGCGTCGCGACGCTCGCGCGAGCCCGCACCGGTACGGCGGCACCCGAGCCTGCGGCAGCGTCATCCGCCGCGGGCTGCTCGACGTCCGCCTCGCGGGCGTCCGTGGAGGCGACCCTGTCGCCGACGTTGCCCGCATCGGCGACATCGCCCTCGGAGGCGGCGGCCGGGTCCCGGTCGGCGGCGGCCTCCGAGGCGGCAGCCTCCGGTTCG
>NZ_HF570108.1:326933-343572 GCF_000297395.2 Micromonospora lupini str. Lupac 08
CGTCGGGCTCGGCGGCCTCGGCGGCGGCGGTCTGCGCGCTTGGCGGGGCGGCGGCCTGCCCGGCGGGGGCGGGGGCGGCGGCGGCCTGCCCGGCGGGGGCGTCGGCGGCGTTCTCGTCCGGCGCGGCGGCCCTCGCGTCGGCGGCCTTCCCGTCGGCCGCGGTGGCGGCCTGCCCGTCGAGCGTGGCGGCGGCTTCGCCGTCGAACGGGTCGGCCTCCGTCAGCGCGGAGTCGACACGCTCCGCCGGATCTCTCTGCTCGGCCATCTCCGCCCTCCGCGCCACGCTCGCACCCGGCCCGTGACATCGGACCGGGTGTGCCTGGTTGTCACCGTGCCACAGATCGCCCCGAGCGGACAGCCGGAGCCCGTGTGGCGGCTCAGCGGTCGGTGCTCGGGCTGGTCGTCGGGCTGTCGCTGGAGGCCCCGCTGCGGCTGGCCGACGTCGACGCGGAGGCGGAGGCCGACGCGCTGGCCGGCGCCGTGGTGGTGGGCGGCGGCGGCAGGGTCGGCGGCGTGGTGGTCGGGCTGCCCGTCGGGGTCGGCGTGCTGCCGCCCGTCGGCTTCGGGGTCGGGGTGCCGGTGGGAGTGGGGGTGGCGGATCCGGTCGGCTTGGGCGTCGGCTTGGTGGGCGGCGTCGGCTTCGTCGGCTTGGTGGTCGGCGTCGGCCTGGTGGTGGGCGGCGCGGGCGGGAGGGGCACGTTCGGGGTCGGCACCGCGCCGATCACCCGGGTCGCGGCGTAGAGCCGGGACCAGCCGACCACCGAGATCTTGACCACGTCGCCGGTCGTGGGCGCCTGCACCATCTTGCCGTTGCCGATGTACATGGCGACGTGGTGGATCGTGGTCCAGCTGCTGCCGGAGGCGAAGAAGAGCAGGTCGCCGGGGAGCAGTGCGCTCTGCGGCACCGTGCGGGACCGGGTGGCGGCGTACTGGTCGCGGGAGACCCGGGGCAGGTCGAAGTAGTCGGCGCCCGGGGACCGGTACGCGGCCCACATCAGACCGGAGCAGTCGAACTTGTCCGGCCCCTCCTCGGACCACTTGTACGGGTCACCGAGCTGGGCGAGCGCGTACCGGACGGCGGCCAGCGCCCGCGGGTGCGCGGACATCCCGTTGCTGCTCTGGCCGGCGACGTAGCCCGCGCCAAGCTGCTGCTCGCTGGCCTCCTGCTGACGCTCGATCTCGATCAGCTGCGCGGCGTTGTCCTTGCGCAGTTTGAGGAGGCTGGCCTCGGCCGTGCGCAGCGCCTTCTCGCCGGTGGCGAACTCGGCCTCCGCGGCGTCGACGGCGGCCTTGGCCGTGGCGTGCGCCTGGTAGGCGGCCTGCTCGTTGGCACGGGCCCGGGACAGCTCGCCGGCCACTGCGGTGGTGGCGCCCTCGACCTTCTCGCCACGGTTGATCCGCTGGAGTCGGCTCAGGCCCTGGATGTCGTCGACGAAGTCGCCGGGCGGAAGGGCGGCGGCTGCCTTGACCGCGTCCGAGGCGGCCGCGTCGGCTGCCTGCTGGGCGCGGAGCAGGGCGTCCTGCGTGGTCGCCAGCACCTTGCCGGCAGCGGCGAGCTGGGCCTGCGCGTCGGTGCGTTTCTGCCGGGTCAGCAGCAGTTGGTCGCCGAGCAGGCCGACCTGGCTCTCGCCGGCGGCGATCTGGGCGGCCAGCGGGCCGGCGCCGATGTTGGCCAGCGGCGGGGCGGGGACGCCGACGACGGGCGGGCTGCCGGGCACCTGCGGCGCGCCGATCGCGGGCGGGCGGGCGCCGGTGTCCGGCACCGTCGTGGGCACGGCGGGCTCGGCGTACGCGGGGGTGGCCAGCACAGCGGCGGCGATCGCGCCGAGCAGGGCGGCCCAGAGCTTCGGCCGCAGCACCGGCGAGATCACCGGGCTCCGTCGTCGCTGCCGTCGCCCGCGCCCGCTGTCGACCATTCCACTCCCCGTCCGGTGCTCGGCGCCGCGCTCGGTGGGCACGGCCGTCGGGACGGTACCAGTGTGTGAGTTCCGCCCCACCTTGTCTTACCGCACGACGGCAGTGATGTCGATGCATCGGCGGGTTACGGGAGGCTGAGAGTTCGGTGAAGTGGATCGCTGCCGTCGACCGTGCCGCCGGGGCGACCCGAGTGCCGACGTACCCTCGGGAGGGACCGCAGGTGGAAGGGACGTGCCATGGACGCCGGACTCAAGCGTGAGCTCGAAGCGAAGGTGTACGCCGGTGAGCGGCTGAGCCGTGAGGACGGCATCGCCCTCTACGACAGCGACGACCTGACCTGGTTGGGGCGGCTGGCGCACCACAAGCGCACCGAGCTCAACGGCGAACGGGTGATGTTCAACGTCAACCGGCACCTCAACCTCACAAACGTGTGCTCGGCGTCGTGTGCGTACTGCTCGTTCCAGCGCAAGCCGGGCGAGAAGGACGCGTACACGATGCGCATCGACGAGGCGGTCCGCAAGGCCAAGGAGATGGAGGACGAGCAGCTCACCGAGCTGCACATCGTCAATGGCCTGCACCCGACGCTGCCGTGGCGCTACTACCCGAAGGTGCTGCGCGAGCTGAAGGCGGCGCTGCCGAACGTCAAGCTGAAGTGCTTCACGGCGACCGAGGTCCAGTGGTTCGAGAAGATCAGCGGCCTGAGCGCCGACGAGATCCTCGACGAGCTGATGGACGCGGGCCTGGAGTCGCTGACCGGCGGTGGCGCGGAGATCTTCGACTGGGAGGTCCGGCAGCACATCGTCGACCACGCCTGCCACTGGGAGGACTGGTCGCGCATCCACGCCCTGGCGCACAGCAAGGGCATGAAGACCCCGGCGACCATGCTGTACGGCCACATCGAGGAGCCCCGGCACCGCGTCGACCACGTGCTGCGGCTGCGGGAGTTGCAGGACGAGACCGGCGGCTTCGCGGTCTTCATCCCGCTGCGCTACCAGCACGACTTCGTGGACTCGGCGGACGGCAAGATCCGTAACCGGATCCAGGCGCGCACCACGATGGCCTCGCCGGCCGAGTCGCTGAAGACGTTCGCCGTGTCCCGGCTGCTCTTCGACAACGTGCCGCACCTGAAGAACTTCTGGGTGATGCACGGTCTCTCGGTGGCCCAGCTCTCGCTGAACTTCGGCGTGGACGACCTGGACGGCTCGGTGGTCGAATACAAGATCACCCACGACGCCGACTCGTACGGCACCCCGAACACCATGCACCGTGACGACCTGCTGCACCTGATCTGGGATGCCGGCTTCCAGCCGGTCGAGCGGGACACCCGCTACAACGTGGTCCGGGAGTACGACAAGGCGCCGTCGCTGGCCGAGCGCCGTGCCGAGCCGCAGCAGGTCTGGGCCTGAGGCACCACGTACCCTCGCAGTCGATGACCGAACAGCGCGGATCCGAGCAGCAGGGCGGGTTTCCCCGGCGGGACGCCGAGGGACGCGTGCGCACCCTGGGCGACCTGCTCGGGGTGTGCCTGGCCGGCCTGGTGATCGGCGTGCTGGCGCTCGTGCTGTTCGAGTGGGCGTTCGCCTCGTTCGGCGCCGGCGACTTCGGCCACACAAACGGTTGGCTGGCGGTGATCCTGCCGGCCTGGCTGTTCTGGGACGACTTCCGGGCCTGGGACTTCGGCGCGGCCCGGGTGGTGGCGGCGCTCGTCGCGCTGGCCGTCGCGGTGCTCGTGGGGCTGCTGGTGGCCGGGCTGGCCGCCGGGTTCCCGCCGCTGCTGTCCGGCGCGTTGGGGGCGGTGGCGTTCACCGTGGCGTACGCGACGGTCTGGTTCCCCGGCGTCCGTTGGCTGGCCCGCCGGACCGGCTGACCGACCAGGTTGACTCTTCCGCCGGCACCGGCGGCTGACGGAGAGAACGGAAGTGGTGCAGGTGAGCGCGGCGGTCAAGTACACGCTGGGCCGGATCGGGCTGTTCGTCGCCGTGCTGGCGGGCCTCTGGCTGGTCGACATGAACGTGTTCCTGAAGCTGATGCTGGCGCTGGTCTTCTCCGCCGCGCTCTCCTTCTTCCTGTTGCGCGGCTGGCGCGACGAGATGGCCGAGGAGATGGCCGGCGCGGCCGAGCGCCGCCGCACCGAGAAGGAACGCCTGCGCGCGGCCCTGGCCGGCGAGGACGACCAGGGCTCCACCCCTCCCACCGACGACCCCGACCCGCAGCGCTGATCATGAAGTTATTGCCACGACACGCAGATCGGCCGGGCAATAACTTCATGATCAACCGCGTGGGGGCCTACCAGTTGGTGGAGCCGGGGACCTTGGGCCAGGGCTTGGACGTCGGCTTGATCAGGTATGCGACGCCGCCGGAGCCGCCGGAGACTCCGCCGGTGGCGTTGGTGCGCTTGGTCCGCAGCCAGATCTGCTCGAACTGCGCGCGCTTGTAGACGTTGCGCACCACGTCGTTGCTGGACGAGGCGGGGTCGTTGACGACGACGTCACCGTCGGCGGTGAAGCCGACCACCACGAACAGGTGCCCGGAGGTGCCGTAGTTCGCCCCGTCCAGCTCGCTGGCGAGGAAGGACTGGCTGGTCACCACGGGGATACCGGCGGCGATGAAGCGCTCCAGCTCGTCAAGCGAGTGCAGCCGGGTCACCCGCCCCTCCAGCCCGGGGAAGCTTGCCGCGTACGCGGTGTTGAACGGCCAGTTGCCGGCCCCGTCGTACGCGTAGTCGTAGGCCATCCGGGCGGCGTGGTTCACCGTCGGGTCGGGGTAGGTCGGGTCCACCCAGGAGGTGTCGGCCGCCGACGGCTTGCGCCCCCAGTACTCGACGACCATCTCGGTGGAGGTGGGCGAGCACCACGCCTCGCCGCCGCCGTCGTACTCCGGGTAGTGCCCGGCGTGCACGTTCTGCGAGTAGCGCGGCACCGGCAGCTCGACACCCCAGGCGATGTGCCCGGCGCTCGGCGGCACGGTGAACCGGTCCGGCACGGTGGAGCTCATCGCGCCGAGCATCCGTACGACAGGCGCGGCGGTCTGCCCCGGCGCCCGGTAGAGGGTCAACCGAAGCTGGTACGACCGCAGCAGCACTCCGGCGTCGGCGTCGTCGATGCTGAAGGTGTCGGTCCAGATCGTCGACCATGGGTCACCCTGCTTGTTGACGCTTGTCCGCTTGATGTCGGTGTCGCCGGAGGCCCAGCGGCCCATGACGTACCACGGGGTCTGGTCGCCGCTGGTGTAGCTGCCCTGCATCTCCACCTGGATCCAGGTGCCGGCGGGGGTCTCGGCGTTCCAGGAGGCGATCAGCTCGGTCGCGTCGAAGCCGATCCTGGTCACCGGCGAGGTCCAGGTGCCGTACTCCCAGGTGCGGGTGGTGCCGGTGTGCGGGTCGGCGTACTCGATGGTGCCGGCCGGGCGGGCCAGGGTGACGCCCGCTCGCGCACCGGGCACGACGCGGGTGCCGTCCTGGCTGCCCCGGTGCCAGTCGGCGGGACCGGACCAGTCCTGGAATGTGATCTGCTCGTCGTGGGCGGGGGAGGGCGGCCGGGCCGCCGTCGCGGGGGCTGCGGTGGCGAGCAGGGTGAGGGCGCTGACGCCGGCGAGGGCGGCCGCGTGCAGGCGGGGTCTGGCCATGGGTGCTCCGCGGTGTCGAGTGGGGGCATCGTCGCTGGTCAGTTTTCCGCTTGGAGGGAAGTTTCGCCAGATGTTCGGTGGCAGAAAATCTTTGCCGCAGCGATGGTCAACCTGGGATGCACGAGGCGGTACACCAGGCAGCGATCAATATTGATATGACCATGTGACTGATGGTGAAGTGTGCTTCACCGAGCGGGACATCCCGCCCTCCGAGGAGGTAGTCCATGACCCTGGGCAGACCCCACCCTCTCCGTCGCGTCCTGGTGCTCGCCGTCGTCACCGGGCTGGGAATCGTCACCGTCGCCGCCGGACCGGTCGCCGCCCAACCGGCGCCGGACCGGACCGCCGAGCCGGCCGCCGCCGGCTACCGGGTGCTCGGGCCCCGGACCCTCGCCGACCGCAACGCGGTGGCCCGCACCGGGGCCGCCATCGACTACTCCGAACACGGCGTGCTGCACATCTCGGCCACCGCCGCCGAGGCCGCCGCAATCGGCAAGCTCGGCTTCCGGCTGGAACCGCTCGCCCCGCCGCCGAGCGCCGAACGCGGCGCCGGCGAGGTGGGCACGCTGGCGTTCCCGCCCGCCGACTCCAACTACCACGACTACGCGGAACTGACCGCCGTCGTGAACCAGGTCGTCGCCGACCATCCGGCGATCGCCCGCAAGATCAGCATCGGTTCGTCGTACGAGGGCCGCGACCTGATGGCCGTGAAGATCTCCGACAACGTCGGCACCGACGAGAGCGAGCCGGAGATCCTGTTCAACTCCCAGCAGCACGCCCGGGAGCACCTCACCGTCGAGATGGCGATCTACCTGCTGAACCTCTTCACCGACAGCTACGGCAGCGACTCCCGGATCACCAGCATCGTCAACAGCCGGGAGATCTGGATCGTGCCGACGGTCAACCCGGACGGCAGCGAGTACGACATCGCCACCGGCTCGTACCGGTCCTGGCGCAAGAACCGCCAGCCCAACAGCGGCTCGTCGAACGTCGGCACCGACCTCAACCGCAACTGGGGCTACAACTGGGGCTGCTGCGGCGGCTCCTCCGGGTCGACCTCGTCGGAGACCTACCGCGGCCCGTCCGCGTTCTCCGCGCCGGAGACGCAGGCCCTGCGCAACTTCGTCAACAGCCGTGTCGTCGGCGGCGCCCAGCAGATCAAGGCGAACATCGACTTTCACACCTACTCGGAGCTGGTGCTCTGGCCGTACGGCTACACCACAGCGAACACCGCCACCGGGATGAGCGCCGACCAGTACAACACGTTCGCCACCATCGGCCAGCAGATGGCGACGACCAACAACTACACACCGGAGCAGTCCAGCGACCTCTACATCACCGACGGGGACAGCCTCGACTGGATGTGGGCCACCCACAACATCTGGGCGTACACCTTCGAGATGTACCCGGGCTCGTCCGGCGGCGGCGGCTTCTACCCGCCCGACGAGGTGATCACCGCGCAGACCACCCGCAACCGGGAGGCGGTGCTGCTGCTCAGCGAGTACGCCGACTGCCCGTACCGGGCCATCGGCAAGCAGTCTCAGTACTGCGGCGGTGGCGGCGGCACCACTGTCTGGTCGGACACCTTCGAGACCGCCACCGGCTGGACCACCAACCCTGCCGGCACCGACACCGCCACCCTCGGGGCGTGGGAACGCGGCGCCGCCCAGGCCACCACGTCCTCCGGCGCCAAGCAGCTCACCCCGTACGCCGGATCCAACGACCTGGTCACCGGCCGGCTCGCCGGCTCGGCGGCGGGTGACTACGACGTCGACGGCGGCGTGACAAGTGCCCGGTCCCCGGCGGTGACCCTGCCGTCGTCCGGCACGCTTACCCTCTCGCTGGCCTGGTACCTGGCGCACGGCTCGAACGCCTCGTCGGCCGACTACCTGCGGGTGAGCGTGGTGCACAACGGCGGCACCACCGCCCTGCTCACCCAGGCCGGCGCGGCCGCCAACCGCAACGGGAGCTGGGCGGTGGCGAACCTCAACCTCACCCCGTACGCCGGCCAGTCGGTCCGCATCCTCGTCGAGGCGGCGGACGCGTCCGGTGCCAGCCTGGTGGAGGCGGCTGTGGACAACGTCACCATCACGGCCTCCTGAGCGGGTGGGGCCCCGTTCCGCCCCTCCGGGGCCCCACCACCCGCTCCCGAGGCTCCGGATCCGGGACATATGCCGCCCCGCGGCCGCAGTGTCGATCGACGGATTCTGATCAACTCTTGATCGATCCGGCACGTCCCGGCGGTGCGCTACCGTCTTAGCGACCACTCCGCAGCGAAGCCGGTGCGAAACCCGGCGCTGTCCCGCAACTGTGATGCCCCGCCCGACGGCGGGGACGAGCCAGGTCGCCTGCGGATGGGTCGCGACACGCGCTCTCGAGGAAGGGCGCCTCGTGGGCGGGCGTACGGAAGTCCTGTCGGCGAAGCACCACACTCCTCGACCGACAGGAGGCCCCCATGTCCAGACGTACCCCCCGGCTCCTCGCCGCGACCCTCGCGGTCGCCGCGCTCGCCCTCGGCGCCTGCGCCGAGAAGGCCGACGACAAGCCGAGCGCGGGCACCGCCGCCGCCGCGTACCCGGTGACGGTCGGCGCGCTCACCCTCGACAAGCGGCCCGAGAAGATCGTGTCGCTCTCGCCCAGCGCCACCGAGATGCTCTTCGCGATCGGGGCGGGCCCGCAGGTGAGCGCGGTCGACGACCAGTCCAACTACCCGGCCGACGCGCCCAAGAGCGACCTGTCCGGCTTCCAGCCCAACGCCGAGGCGATCGCCGGCAAGAACCCCGACCTGGTGGTGCTCTCCAACGACACCAACAAGATCGTCGATCAGCTCGGCAAGCTGAAGATCCCGGTGTACCTGACCCCGGCGGCCACCACGCTCGACGACTCGTACGCGCAGATCACCGACCTGGGCACGCTGACCGGGCACGCCGACCAGGCCGCCGACGTCGCCAGCCGGATGAAGGACGACATCGCCAAGCTGGTCAAGGACCTGCCGCAGCGCACCGACAAGCTCACCTACTACCACGAGCTGGGCCCGGAGCTGTACAGCGCGACGAGCAAGACCTTCATCGGCTCGATCTACGGCATGGTCGGCCTGACCAACATCGCCGACCCCGCCGACGCCGACAGCAAGAACGGCGGCTACCCGCAGCTGTCCCAGGAGTTCATCGTCAAGGCCGACCCGGACTTCGTCTTCCTGGCCGACTCCAAGTGCTGCCAGCAGAACGCCGACTCGGTCAAGGCCCGCAGCGGCTGGTCCGGCCTCACCGCCGTGAAGAACAACCAGGTGGTCACGCTTGACGACGACATCGCCTCCCGCTGGGGCCCCCGCGTCGTGGACCTGCTCCGGGTGATCATCGACGCGGTCGCCAAGGTGCCCGCGTGACCGCGACCTGTCGGTGACCGGGACGCCGATGCCCGCCCCGCCACCCGCCACCCCGCCGGCCGGGACGCCATCCTCGTCCCGGCCCGGCGGGCTGCCGTCCGGCGCTGAGCTGTCGTCTCGCGGCGGGCCCGGCGGGCTGCCATCTGGCGCTGAGCCGCCCTCTCGTGGCCCGTCCGGAGTCCGGGGCGTCGGGTTGCCTCCTGCCGGGTCGCGGCCCGCCGGAGTGCGCAAGCGCTGGTGGGTCGCCGGCGTCCTCGCGGTGCTCGTCGCGCTCCTCGCCGGGGTGTCGCTCGGGCCGGTCAGCTTGCCGCCGGGCAGCGTCGCCGCCGAACTGCTCAACCTGATCCCCGGGGTGCACCTCGACAGCGGGCTGACCGAGCGCGAGATCGCCATCGTCACCGAACTGCGGCTGCCCCGGGTCGTGCTGGGCCTCCTCGTCGGCGGTCTGCTCGCCCTGGCCGGCGGCTGCTACCAGGGCGTGTTCCGCAATCCGCTGGCCGACCCGTACCTGCTCGGCGTGGCGGCCGGCGCGGGCCTCGCGGTCACCGCGGTGATCGCCCTCGGCGGGGCCGGTCGGCAGGGCGCGATCTCCGGGCTGCCGTTGACCATCCCGCTTGCCGCGTTCGCCGGCTCGCTGCTCGCCGTGACGATGACCTACCTGCTCGGCGCGGCCGGCGGGCGGAGCAGGTCCCCGGCCATGCTGATCCTGGCCGGGGTCGCGGTCTCCGCGTTCCTCTCGGCCGGGCAGACGTACCTGCTCCAGCGGCACTCCGACAGCATCCAGCCGGTCTACTCCTGGCTGCTCGGTCGGCTGGCCACCGCGGGCTGGCACGACGTGCTGCTGGTGCTGCCGTACGCCGCCCTGACCACGGTGGTGGTGCTGCTGCACCGCCGCGAGCTGGACGTCCTCGCGGTCGGCGACGACGAGGCGAAGAGCCTCGGCCTGCATCCGCAACGCTCCCGCTACCTGTTGATCGCCGCCGCGTCGCTGGGCACCGCAGCGGCGGTCTCCGCGACGGGGCTCATCGGCTTCGTCGGCATCATCGTGCCGCACACCGTCCGGCTGCTCGCCGGGTCGAGCTACCGGGTGATCCTGCCGCTGTCGCTGCTGTTCGGGGCCGCGTTCCTGGCCCTGACCGACGTGGTGGCCCGTACCGCCGCCGCCCCGGCCGAGGTGCCCATCGGCGTGGTCACCGCCCTGCTCGGCGGCCCGTTCTTCGTCCTCGTGCTGCGGACCGCCCGCCGGGTGCTCACGTGAGCCCATCCCCCGCCGGCCCGCCGGCGGTCGAGGTTCGCGGCCTGCACGTCAGTCTGGACGGCACGCCGATCCTGATTGGCGTCGACCTCACCGTCGTGGCCGGCGAGTGGGTCACCGTGATCGGCCCGAACGGCGCCGGCAAATCCACCCTGTTGCGCGCCGTCGGCGGCCTGCTGCCCGCGCCGCAGGCCATCACCCTGTTCGGTACGCCGAGCACCGCGCTGCGCCGCCGCGACCGCGCCCGGGTGGTGGCGACTGTGACGCAGTCCCCGGTGGTGCCGCCCGGCATGTCGGTGCTGGACTACGTGCTGCTCGGCCGCACCCCCTACATCCCGCCGCTGGGCCGGGAGTCGACAGCGGACATCGAGGCCGTGCACGAGGTGCTGGACCGCCTGGATCTGACCGGCTTCCACAGTCGCGAGCTGGCGACGCTCTCCGGGGGAGAACGGCAGCGCGTCTTCCTCGCCCGCGCGCTCGCCCAGGGCGCGACGCTGCTGCTGCTCGACGAGCCGACAAGCGCGCTGGACATCGGTCACCAGCAGGAGGTCCTGGAGGTGGTCGACCAGTTGCGCCACGCGCACGGCCTGACGGTGCTCGCCACCATGCACGACCTCTCCCTGGCCGGCGAGTACGCGGACCGGATGGTGATGCTCGCCGACGGTCGGGTGGTGGCGACCGGTACGCCGCACGAGGTGCTCACCGAGCGCCTCCTCGCCACCCACTACCGGGCCAGCGTCCGGGTGGTCCCCGGCACCAACGGCCCCCTGGTGGTCCCCGTCCGCCCCCGCCGGGCCTAACCCAGGTCGATGACCGAGAAGAGTGCTCCCTGGGGGTCGCGGAGGGCGGCGAACCGGCCGGTCGGGATGTCGCGGGGTGGCACGAGGATGGTTCCGCCCAGCTCGGCGGCGCGGGCGGCGGCGGCGTCCGCGTCGGTGACCGCGAAGTACACAGTCCAGTACGCCGGGAGATCGGCCGGGAAGTCGTCGGCGAGCGGCGGCATCATCCCGGCGACGATCTGGGCGCCGAGCCGCCACCCGGTGTACGTCATGCCGCCGACCGCCTGTTCGTCCGGCTGCCACCCGAACACCAGCTCGTAGAAGACCTTCGCCCCGTCCGGGTCGGGGGTGACCAGTTCGTTCCAGCTCATCGCGCCGGGCACGTTGAACACCTCGGCGCCGGGCATCGCCAGTGGCTGCCAGACGCTGAACGTGGCGCCGGCCGGGTCGGAGAACACCGCCATCCGGCCCCTGTCGAAGACCTCGAACGGGGGCACCACGACCTGCCCACCGGCCCGTTCGACCCGGCCGGCGACGAGTTCCGCGTCGTCGGTGGCGACGTACGTCGACCAGATCGGCACCTGGTCGGGAACCGCCGGCGGGCCGACACCGGCCACCGGCCGGCCGTCGAGCAGGAAGACCGTGTAACCGCCCGCCTCGGGTTCCGGTGTCACCCGTCCGGTCCAGCCGAACAGCTCGGGGTAGAAGCGTCGCGCGGCGGTCAGGTCCGGGGTGGCCAGGTCGGCCCAGCACGGCGTACCCGGCGGGACGGTGCTCACGTCAGACCCCTCTCGGCCGGCGGCCACGGGCGGCCCCCTGCCGGAATCCTGGCACCGTCCCGCTGTGGTACGGGGCGGAAACGGACGAATCGTCAGCTGAACCGGCGACCCTCGTCCCTTCGGTACGCCCAGGCCGCGAGTGAGGCGAGCAGCACCACCCAGACGCCGAGCATGATCAGCGCCAGCGGCTGGACCGGATAGTCGCCCACCGCCGACCACATCAGTTCGGCCGCGCCCCGGGTGGGCAGGAACGGTGCGATCGTCTCGATGAACCCGGGCGCGTCTCCGGGGGCGGAGAGCAGCCCGCCACCGAACGCGAGCGGCAGGAAGACGACCTGCGCCACCACGACCGCCGCCTTGCTGGGCAGCGAGTAGCCGATGGCGAGGCCCATCAGCGTGAACGGGACCGAGATGACGGCCACCGTGACGGCGGTCAGCAGGAACGCCAGCGGGGTGACCCGGGCCGGGGTCAGCGTCGCGCCGATCACCACGACCGGGAGCAGTGAGAGGTACGTCAGCGCGAGGCCGGCCAGCACCCGGCCCGCGAAGCGAGGCGCGGGCCCGGCCGGCAGGGTCCGGGTGTACGGGTTCCACGGCTGGTCGCGGTCCTCGGCGACACCGACGCCGTACTGGAAGATGTTGGCGCTCATCACCGAGAAGGTGATCATCGACGCGGTGGCGAAGGTGGCGCCGACCGAGTCGTCACCGGTGAACGGCACCACGAAGAAGATCATGGCAGCGGCCGGGAAGAAGGCGCTTCCGACGACGGCCACCGGGATCCGGATGATCTCCAGCAGTTGGTAGCGGGCGTGGACCAGGGCGAGCTGCACGGTGCGCCTCCTCAGAGGGTGGTGGGTCGGCCGCCGGCAGCGGCGGTGGGCTGGCCTTCGGTGCCGGTCGGGTCTCCGATGCCGGTCTGGTTCGGTGCGCTGGCCGGGGCCACGCCGCTGACCTGCTCTCCGGTGCCCGGCTGGTCGCCGCCGGTGATGGCGAGGAACGCCTCCTCCAGCGAGGTGGGTCGCACCTCCAGGTCGGTGAAGGCCGCTCGGGAGTTGACCAGCGCACGGACCAACTCGTCGGCGTCGGTGGTGAGCAGGTGCAGTCGCCCGTCGACGCGGTCGGCGCGTACGACACCGGGCAGGTCGGGCAGGTCGTCGGCGACCAGGCTGACCCGGCGTACACCGACGATGCCGCGGATGGCGTCGACGGTGTCGTCGGCGAGCACCCGGCCCTGCCCGATCACCACCACGCGGTGGGCGAGCGTCTCCACCTCCTCCAGGTAGTGGCTGCTCAGGAGGACGGTTCCGCCGTCGTCGTGGAACGCGCGGATCGCGTCCCACAGGGTGTGCCGGGCGGCGACGTCCAGGCCGGTGGTCGGCTCGTCGAGCAGCACGAGCCGGGGCCGGCCAACGAAGGCCAGCGCCACGGCCAGTCGGCGACGCTGGCCGCCGGAGAGCCCGCCGGTCTGTCGCCGGGCGAGGTCGCCCAGGCCGAAGCGGTCGAGCAGTTCGCCCCGGGGCACGGGGTCGGGGTAGTGGGCGGAGACGAAGTCGACGACCTCGCCGACGCGCAGCGTGCCGGGCAGGCCGGTCTCCTGCGGGGTGACACCGATCTGCCGTCGGGACGCCGGGTCGCGGGGGTCGCCACCGAACAGTTCGACCCTGCCCGAGCTGGGCCGACGCAGACCGACAAGCAGGTTCATCAGGGTGCTCTTGCCGGCGCCGTTGGGGCCGAGCAGGCCGACCAGTTCGCCGGCCCGGACCTCCAGGTCGACGCGGTCGAGGGCGAGGACGTCGCCGTACCGGCGGCTGGCCTGGTCGGCGCGTGCGAGGGTCATGACTGCTCCTTCGACGGGGTGGAGCCGAGCTGGGTGGGATCGAGCTGGGTGGGATCGAGCAGGGCGCGGATGGCTTCGGTGTACTCCTCGAACGCCAGCCGGCCCCGTCGGCTGAGGCGGATCAGGGTGGTCGGGGTGCGTCCCCGGTGGGTCTTGCTGATCTCCACGTAGCCGGCGTCCTCAAGCTTGCGCAGGTGCACGGAGAGATTGCCGGCGGTCATCGCGAGCAGCTCCTGGAGCCGCGGGAAGGTGATCCGGTCGCCGTCGCCCAGCGCGGAGAGCGCGGCGACCACCCGCAGTCGCGCCTGCGCGTGGATGACCGGGTCGAGATCGCTCACGAGCGGTGTCGTTGCCGCAGTCGGGCGACCGCCCCGGCGACCAGGATCCCGCCGCCGCCGGCCACCGAGACGACAAGCGCGTGCCAGCCCGGCCCCGCGAACGCGCCGACCACGTTGAGCACGCTGATCCAGACGCCCAACCGGAACAGGTCCCGGTCGAGCCAGATCGCGCCGCCGGCCATGTGCAGCGCGCCGGTCAGCCCGACGGCGGTGGCCGACCAGAGCAGGCCCGCCTGGTCGTGCGGCAGGTGCTCGGAGACCCGGCCGAGCCCCGCGTACACGCTCACCGAACCCAGGGCCCAGGCGCAGCCGTACCAGCGCCCGCGCCGGGCCGAGTCCCCGGTCACCTGGCCGTACGCCCGCGCGCCGGCCACGGCCTGGACCACCGCCGCGGCCGCCAGCAGGACGAAGAGGGCGGTCAGGGGCAGCCAGTCGGGCAGCCGGACCAGCACCCGTCCGTCCGGGGAGAAGCGCAGGAAGAACAACCCGAAGCCGACCAGCCAGGCCACGCCCCACGGCCAGTAGAGCAGCCGGGCGTCCGGCTCCAGCCGGGAGACGGTGGCCGCCCGCTGGTCACGGATCAGTTGGAGCGCCGTCGCGGCATCGGCGGGGGGTCGGTCATCGTCCTGTTCCACGCAAACAACTTTACGGCGCAAAGTTGAAGCCGTGTGCCCCGTTCCGGTGGCGGGTACCCGACAGCCGCGCCGAATGCCTACGGTGGGGCGAACGCGTCATCCATGGGATCGCCCAGCCCGGCAGGCCGCTCCGCGAGATCGCCGCAGCGGTCAGCGGCAACTGATCCGCCTGCGCCGGGTTGTCTAGAGCGGTGCCGACTCCAGTGGTGCGGCCTGCGACGGTGTCTGCGCCGGCGCGGTCAGCAGCGGCGCGGGCAGCGGTTCGCGGTGCAGCACCGAGAGGCGGGACACCGCGCGGGTGAGCACCACGTACAGCCGGTGCAGCCCGCGTGGCTCGGCCGCGACGATCGCGGCCGGCTCAACCACCACCACGTGGTCGTACTCCAGGCCCTTGACCAGCGTCGCGGGCACCACGGTGACCCGCTCCGCGGCGGCGACGTCGTCGGCGGTCGCGGTGGCGACGCCCGCGGCGGCCAGCGCCGCGCGCAGCTCGTCGACCGCGTCGTCCGCGGCGATCACACCCACCGAACCGACGTGCGCGAGCGCCGCGTGCACCTCGGCCACCGTCGCAGCGGTCAGATCGGCCACGGTACGCACCTCCAGGCCGCCGTCGTGACGCAGCGACTCGGCCGGCGGTACGTCCACCGCCAGCGCGGGCAGCAGCAGGTTGGCGAACGCGACCACCGCGGCGGGCACCCGGAAACCGACAGTCAGCGGAACCACCACGGCGTCCGGCTTGCCCAGGTGGGCCAGGGACTCCCGCCAGTCCGTCGCCGCCCACGGCGCGGTGCCCTGCGCGAGGTCACCGAGCAGCGTGACCGAGCCGTGCTCACTGCGGCGGGCGATGGCCCGACACTGCATGGCGGAGAGATCCTGCGCCTCGTCCACCACCACGTGCCCGAATCCGGAGGGGCGCTCCAGCAGCCCGGCAGCCTCGTCGACAAGCACCGCGTCGGCGGCGGTCCAGCGGGCGGCCTTCGGCGTACGGGCCGGCTTCGCCCAGACCAGCAGCGCCTGTTCGGTGTCGCTGAGCAACCCGTCCGCGGCGGCGGCGAGTCGGGCCGGGTCGGAGAGCAGGCCGTGTACCAGCCCTTCCGGGGTGAGCGCCGGCCAGACCGCGTCCAGGAAGTCCACCACCGGCCGGCACCGGCTCATCCGGCGCAGCCACGCGTCGCCGGGCGACTCCGCCCGCCGCGCCTCGGCCTGCCGTTGCAGCAGACTCACCACGCGTGCCCGGACCCGCTCCCGGCCGGTGCCGTACGGCAGCCCCTCCCGGCGGGTCTCCTCGACGATCCGGTGCAGCGGCTCCAGCCCGATCCGCCACCGGAACGAACCGTCGGACACGGTGATCGAGTCGGTAGGCGTACCGATCCGTGTCTGCACCGCGCGCCGCAGGACGGTCGCCATCCGCGCGTCGTGCTTGAGCGCGGCGACTGCCGGCGCCTCCACCGCCCGCACCGGTACCCGTGCGATCAGCTCCTCCACGGTGGCCTGCTCGACCTCGACCTCACCGAGCGCCGGCAGCACCGCCGCGATGTACGACAGGAACGCCCTGTTCGGGCCCACGATCAGCACACCGGCCCGCCGCAGCCGCTCCCGGTGCAGATAGAGCAGGTACGCGGCCCGGTGCAGGCCGACCGCCGTCTTGCCGGTGCCCGGCGCCCCCTGCACGCAGATCGAGTCGGCCAGGTCGGCCCGGACCAGCTCGTCCTGCTCCGGCTGAATCGTGGCGACGATGTCGCGCATCGGCCCGACGCGCGGTCGCTCGATCTCGGCGGTGAGAATCCGACTGGTCGTGCCCAGCTCCTCGCCCCGATCCAGCCGCTCATCCTCGAAGCTTGTCAACACCCCGTTGCTGAACCCGAACCGCCGCCGGACCGCCACCCCCTGCGGATCGCGGGCGCTGGCCCGATAGAACGACCGGGACACCGGCGCCCGCCAGTCCAGCACCAGAGGCTCGCCGCGCTCGTCGGTGACATGCCGCCGCCCCACGTGATACCGCCGACCGTCATGGTCGCCGCCGCTGTCGCGGCGGCTGCTGTCGCGGCGGCTGCTGTTGTCGCTGCCGCTGCCGCCGCTGCCGCCGCTGC
>NZ_HF570108.1:343672-460737 GCF_000297395.2 Micromonospora lupini str. Lupac 08
CGCTGCTGCCGCTGCCTTCGCTGCCGCCGCCGCCGCTGCCGCCGCCGCCGCTGCTGCCGCTGCCTTCGCTGCCGCTGCCGCTGCCGCCGCCGCTGCTGCTGCCTTCGCTGCCGCCGCTGCTGCTGCCGCTGCTGTTGTTGGTCGCGCTGGTCGTGCGTCCGGTGGCCGGGTCCTCGTCGCTCGTGGTTCCACCGAAGTCGAGGCGGCCGAAGAACAGCGGAGTGGTGGGGTCGTCGGCCAGTTCGGCCACACGACGGGCCAGCGTGCGGCCGAGCATCTCCGCCGCGTAGGGGTCGCCGGCCACCTGGTCGCCGGTCGAGAAGAGGGCTTCGGCCCGCTCCCGCATCCGGCGGAGCGCCGCACGCGAGGTGGCCAGATGGGCGCGTTCGGCGACCAGGTCCGTGTCGGGGTGGGTGTCCAGGTCAGGTGCGGGCATGCTGACGTCCCATCGTTCACATCTGCTGCGCGCTCGCGTGTCCGGTGGCGGATGGCCGCCCGCCCGGCGCGGTGACGTCCGTTCCGGTGCAGCTCACCTCGGCCGTCAAGCGGGCTGCAACCCTACGCCCTTCCGGAAACCCCTTCCACCGAATTACCGACCAGACCACCCGTGAGTGCTGGCGTGGCGTATGACGACGTACCGCTGCGGGCACTGCTCCCACGACCATTGCGTGCGGCCCGGTCTGCGGGGCGCGGTACGTCGCGGGCGGGCCTGGGCGCCGGTGTTTGTGGGCCAGCGGGGGCGGGACCATTCTGGGTCGGCTGATCTCGGGCAGGAACGGCAGGCCGGTCTGGCCGCGCCAGTTGGGCCGGCCGGTGTGTCCGGGTCGGCCTGGTAGGCGCGGGCTCCGCCACCGGGCTGGATCGCCGGCTCAGTCGGTTCGCGAAGGGTGAGCCTTGCGGGCCTCAGCAGCGCCGGTGGTAGAGGTTGCGACGTGGGGTGCGGAGTGGGTCGATCCAGTTGGGCGGGAGGAATTCGGGTCGGCCGTCCGGCGCGATGCGGACCGTCCAGTCGCCCCGATGGAGAAGACGGTGATGGTGGCCGCAGAGCAGGACCGCGTTGCCCAGCGTCGTTGCACCGCCGTCGGCCCAGTGGCGGACGTGGTGACCGTCGCACCAACGGGGTGGTCGGTCGCAGCCAGGGAAGGCGCACCCGCCGTCGCGCAGCACCAACGCGCGCCGCAGGGGTCCGGTGAAGAGCCGGCGCTGACGCCCGACGTCCAGGATCTGGCTGTTGCCGCCCAGCACGGCTGGCAGCACGGCAGAGTCGCAGGCCAGGCGCCGTACAGCGCCCGGCGTGAGCCGCGCACCGGTCTCCAGGATGCCCACGCCCATGCCGTTGACCAGTGCATCGAGCGACATGGTGACCACCAGTTGCGGCCGATCCCCGCCGTTGTCGGGTAGATGGCCGGAGCGCAGTGCCAGCCGGCAGATCTCGCCCAGTGCGTCCGCCCGGCGTTGGCCCGCGCTTCGGTCGTCGTGCTCCCCGGTCGGGGCGCAGAGTGGATCGATGGCCTCACGCAGCAGGCTCGCGGTCTCGGTGTCGAGGTTTCCGCTGAGGCGTACCTGCCCGTCCTTGGGCTCGGAGAGGGTGACGTGCCGGCGAGCCTCGGCCCGCTCGGCGGCCCGGTCGAGGGCGGCCAGCTCGGCCTGGTCGGCCAGGTCGGGTGCGACATGCGTGAGGACGCGTTCCCCGAGACGACTCAGGATGGTCGGGTCGAAGCGATCGGCCCAGGAGATCAGCAGCTCGGTGGCCTTCTCTGCCACCGCCGGCTCGGCCTCGACCGGCAGGGCCGCGACCGTCTCCGCCACCACCCGGCCCTGCTCCACGGTGAGGGTGCCGTGGAGCACGGCGTCGCGCACCGTCGGCGGTGCGGCGTCGATGGTGGCGGCGAGCTGGACCATCTGCCGGGCCGACCGGCCGGAGAGCCGCAGCCGCTCCCGCAACCAGACGGCGGTGGACGACGCTCCCTGGGCGACGGCGACACCACGTGCGTCCAGCTCGCGCACCAGAGCGAGCTGGACGGCCGCCAGACGCTGCGCCGCCAGATGGGCCGCGTCGAGCGACGCGAGCAACTCTTCGTCGGGGAGGGCCCACAGCACGGCCTCGGCGCAGTCGTCGACGGCACCCGCCGCCTGCGCCAACGCCCTCAACATGCAACAACATTAGAACAGGCGTACGACACTTTCGGCCGAGGAACCCGACAGCGCGGTCCCCGATCCGACAGTGCGGCTAGGTGGACGGTCGAGGTCGAGGGGGCGCGGTGCTGCGGCTGGCGCAACTCGAGGGGTCATGGCGGGTCGGGCTGCTGGCCGGGATCATGTGGGCATGACCGAGGCTCGTCCCGAGCCGCGTCGGATGGTCAGTGACCCGCAGGTGATGCGGGCGTTGGCCCATCCGGCCCGGCTCGCGATCATGGAATATCTGAGTAGCCGCGAGGGTGGCGGTACCGCCACCGAGTGCGCGGAGATCGTCGGGCTGTCGCCGAGCGCGACGAGTTACCACCTGCGGGCGCTGGCGAAGTTCGGCCTGGTGCAGCAGGCGCCCAGCCGGGGGGACGCCCGGGAGCGGGTGTGGCAGACGACTAGCTCGAGCCTGATGGTCGACGCGGGCCGCGAGGCCGGGCCCGAGGCGCGGGCCGCGGAGCAGGCGGTGGTGGAGGCGCACGCCGTGCTGGCCATGGAGCGAACCCGGGAGTGGTCGCGTCGGGCCGGGGAGGAGCCCGCCGAGTGGTACGACGCCGTGATGTTCAACGAGGCGCTGCTCGTGCTCACGGCGGAGGAGTTGGTGGGGCTGAACGAGGCAGTCACGGCGCTGCTCAGGCCGTACCAGGCCCGACGCCGAACCGACCCGCCGCCCGGCGCTCGTGCCGTGGCGGTGCAGTACCGGGCGGTGCCGCTGGCATAGCCGGGGGTTGTGTCGATCAGTTGTGAAGGATTATTTTCGAAGTATGTCCTTCAGAACTGAGACATCGCGCTGGCCGGATGTGTGGCTCGCCAGCGCGGCCCGTGGCACCACGATCTGTGGCGACTTTCTCGCCGCCACCGCGCTCGCGCTGGCTCTGCAGGGCGCCGGTGCCGGAGGGTTGGCCGTCTCAGGACTGCTTCTCGCGGCCACTCTGCCCCTGGTGGTGCTGGCCCCACTCGCTGGACGGCTCGCCGATCGGGTGGACAGTCGTACCCTGCTGGTGACCATCGGGTTGGCGCAGACCGTGATCTGCGTGCTGCTCGCCGTCGCCGACGACCCGGTCCTGGTCGTGGTCCTCGTCGCGCTGCTCGCCTGCGGCCTCGCGGTCACGCAGCCCTGCCTGGCGGCGCTGCTCCCGGAGATGGTCCGCCCGGCCGACCTGCCCCGTGCCAGCGCGATCAGCCAGACCGCTGTCTCCCTCGGCGCGCTCGGCGGCCCGGTGCTGGCCGGGCTGCTGGTGGGGCAGTTCGGCACCCGCGTACCGCTGCTTGTCGACGCCGCGACCTACCTGGCGCTGATGGTCGCGGGCCTGCTGCTGCGGACCCGGCGCGGCGGCCGACGTTCCGCCGCCGACCAGGCGGGCCGTGCGGATCAGGCGGGCCGTGCGGATCAGGCGGGCCGTGCGGATCAGGCGGGCCGTGCGGATCAGGCCAGCGAGGCGGGGCAGGTCCCGGCGGGAGGCGAGGGCCGCGCGGTTGGTTCGGGCAGCCGGGTCAACCCGGGTGGTACGGGCCAGGGCTGGCGGCTTCGTCGGGATCCGCTGATGCTCGTCATGGTGGTCAGCACCGCCGTGGTGATCGCGGCGATCGGCGGCATCAACGTGATCGAGGTCTTCTTCATTCGGGAGACGCTGAACGGGTCTGCCACCACCTACGGTCTCGTGGGTGCCGCCTGGATGGCCGGAATGTTGCCGGGCGGCTGGCTGGCCGCGCAGCTGGCGCGTCGGCTCGACGACGACGGCGCGCTGGTCCGCGGAGTGCTGATCACGCTCGCCGGGTGCAGCCTGATGGTGCTGCTGGCCGCGACCGTGCCGGCAGCGGGCCTGTTGGTGCCGCTCTGGCTGGTGGGTGGCGCGGCCAACGGCGCGGACAACGTCTTCGCCAACCTTCTCACCGCTCGGCGGGTGCCGGAGGCGATGCGGGCCCGCGCCTACGCCAGTTACGGCGCGGCCGTGCAGGGCGGCTCGATGGGCGGTTACCTGGTCGGCGGCGCACTGCTCACCGGGTTCGCGCCCCGGCCGCTGATCGCGGCGGCCGGGGCGGCCGGGCTCGTGGTGGTGCTGGTCTTCGTGCCGGTCGTCGCCCGAGCGGCGGCACGCGTGCCACCAGCCACCGACGCGGGCGGGTCGAGCGACCCCGAGCGCGCGGGAACGACGGCGCCAGAGGGCCAGCGACCGGGTGGGGCTGATGCGGGGTTGGCCACTCCGGGCCGGCCCGCCGGGCCGGAGCCGAAGGCCGGGGTTACGGTCGGGTCATGGCTGAGCGCGTCGCACGCCCGCGGGTCGGGCACATCCAGTTCCTGAACTGTCTGCCCATCTACTGGGGGCTGATGCGTTCGGGCACGCTGCTCGACGTGGACCTGCACAAGGACTCGCCGGATCGGCTGAGCGCGGCGCTGGTCGCCGGCGACCTCGACATCGGTCCCATCACGCTGATGGAGTACCTGAAGCACACCGACGAGCTGCTTCTCCTGCCGGACCTGGCGGTGGGCAGCGACGGGCCGGTGCTCTCGGTCAACATGGTCTCCACCCGCCCGCTCGCCGAGCTGGACGGCGCGCGGGTGGCGCTCGGCTCGACCTCGCGGACCGGGGTCATGCTGGCGCAGTTGCTGCTCGCCGAGCGGTACGACGTGCGGCCCGACTACTTCCGCTGCCCTCCGGACCTGACCCAGATGCTGCTGGAGGCCGACGCGGGGGTGCTGATCGGGGACGTGGCGCTGCGGGCGTACTACGAGGCGCCGTTGCGGGGTCTCACCGTGACCGACCTCGGACAGGCGTGGCGGGAGTGGAGCGGGCTGCCGATGGTCTTCGCCGTCTGGGCGGTCCGCCGTGATTTCGCCGCCGCGCACCCGGGCCTGGTCAAGGAGGTGCACGAGGCGTTCCTGCGCTCGCGCGACCTCTGCCTGTCCGAGCTGGACCAGGTCGCCGAGGCGGCGGCGCGCTGGGAGACGTTCGACGCGGCGACGCTTGCCACGTACTTCCGGACCCTGGACTTCTCGCTCGGCGAGCGGCAGGTCGCCGGGCTGCGTGAGTTCGCCCGGCGGGTTGCCGCGCTCGGTGAGGTGCCGGCGCTGCCGGACGGTGGCCCCGAGTTTTTCGCCGGCTGAGCAGCCGGGTTGAGCAGCCCGGCTGGGCCGTCCCGGCCGGGCCGTGCCGACCCCGCCAGGGCCGCGCCGACCCCGCCGGTTCGTGCCGACCCCGCCAGGGCCGCGCCGACCCTGCTGAGGCCGGCCGACCCTGCCGGTCCGAGCTGTCCCTGCTGGGCCGTGCCGGCCACGGCAGCGACTGCCCCGAGCTGGCCTGTAGCCAGGGCCGTGCCGATCCGCGGCCCTGGCCGTCGTGCGCGATCAGGCTCCCGGGCGGAGCAGTGCCTCGGTGATCTTCTCGCAGTTCTTCATGCCGTAGTCGTAGCCCATGTTGATCGGGTACTTGACCATCACGCCCATGGTCCAGGTGTCGCCGATGGCCAGGCAGTTGATGTGCATCTCCTGCTCCTTGGTCCGGTTGATCCACCCGTTCTTGATGGCGATCTTCTTCTGCTCCGCCACCGGGAACGCCTTGCGGATACCGAAGTCACCCGCGCCGCGGACCAGCTTCATCTCGTTGAGCAGCCACTTGGTCCACTTCGGTCCGGCGGCGGTGCCGGTGGCGATGCAGTTGCCCAGCCGCGCGGTGTCGCGGGGCGAGAGCGCCGTTCGGCTCCAGCCCTTGTCGGGGGCGACGCTGCTGTCGGTCAGCTTGCACATGGAGATCAGTCGCTTGATCGAGGCGTCCCGGTCGACCTCGTTGTAGAACTGTTCGGCCCGGGTGTTGTCGCTGTCCCGGATGATCCGGGTGGCGTCGGCGAGCTTCGCGTCGCTCGGCGTCCGGCCGGCGTCGGCGGAGCGGCGCAGGTAGTCGGCGACGATCCAGGATTTGATCATGGAGGCGGTGGTGCTGGTCTCGCCCATGTTCTTCGAGCCGATGATCTTCCCGGTCCGCCGGTCGAGCACGCTCCAGGAGTACCAACCCTGGATGTCGAGTTTGAGGTCCTTGGCCTGGAACGGCAGCGGCGCCAGCGAGGGGCTGGGGCTCGGCGACGGCGGGGACGGCTGACGGGCACTGCGGTCGGTCGCCGCGCCGGTCTGCCGGTCACTTGTCGTCGCCTCGGAATCACCCCACTGGGCGGCCGCGGACGACTCGAACGGCGACCCGGGCAGCAGCCGTAGCGACACCAGTACCAGCCCGATGAGGATGACCGCGACAGCGATCAGGCGCAGCGGTGAGGTCTCGCCCGCACCGCGCCGGGCGGCCCGCCGGTTGCCGGCCATCAGAGCTTCCCGACCGGTTGCTGCGGCACCTTGAGCGCGGCGCCCGGCTGCGGGGTGACCAGTTGGGTAGCCACGCTGGCGCACACCTTCGCACCGTAGTCCAGACCGCTCCTGATCGGGTAGCGCAGCATCACGGCGAGGCTCCACTTGCCGGTGACGGCGAGGCAGTTGACGTGCCAGTTCGCGTCGTAGCCGATCTGCGTCCACCCGTTCTTGATGCTGACCGGCCCCTGCGCGGTGATCGACTTCGGCAGGCCGTTGATGATCCCCCATCGACCGCCCCCAGACCTGGCTTTCTGGTCCTTGGCGGCGGTGGTCCCCGTGACGTGGCTCATCTCGTTGAGCACCCACTTCGTCCACTTGGGGCCGGCGGCCTTGCCGTCGGCGATGCAGTCGCCGAGTCGGACGGCGTCGCGGGGGGACATGCGGGTGAAGCTCCACCAGCCCTCGTACTTCGGCACGTTGCCGCGCTTGGTGTCGGTCAGGCCGCAGATGCTGATCGCGCGCTTGATCACCGGGCCCGGTTGCCCGCCGGGCGGGACGGTGTACGAGCCGCCGGCGGCCTTGTAGACCGTGTTGGCCGCGTCGTCATTGCTGTCCCGGATGGCGGCGCTGGCCGCCTTCTTCATGGTCACCGGCGGCTCTTTGTCCTTGAGCTGTCGCAGGTAGTCGGAGACGATCCACGCCTTGAGCATCGACTCGGTGGAACTGGTCGCGGCCATGTTCGCCGACCCGGAGATCTTGCCGGTCTGTCGGTCCATCAGCGCCCACGAGAAGAACTGACCCTTGAAGGCCACCGACACCGGGCCGGCGGCCAGCGTGGGTGGTGGCGGCGGGGTGGGTGCCGGCGCGGCGACGCTGCTGCTGGCGGCACCGCCGCCGCCACCGCCGCCGCTGCTGTCGTCGGCGGAGAGGCGGGCGTACGCGGTGGGAACCAGCAGCACGCCACCGAGGAGAACCGCCACGACGGCGAGCACCAGAGTCACGCGGGATCGCATGAGTTGGGTGAGCTCCAGATGTCAGGGCCGGGGGGACCGGCTTCGTTGTCCGGGGCGACCGGTGCGTACGCCGAGGCCGGGGGAGGTGGCCTCTGTGGAGCCGGCGAGAGGGCAGCCGATCGTGTGACCGGCAGAAGTCTACGTCCGAGCGGGCCGGCTGCCAGGGTTCGACACCGTTGAACGTTCGATATGGGGGCAAATTCCGGTCGGTATGCGGTTTCTAGGAGGTTTCATCTTCTGCCGGTGACCCAAGTCATAGGTGAATGGGTTGCGCTGCGTGGTCGGGAAATGCCCAACGGTGACGGAACGTGACTCGGGTTTCCTGTTACACCCCCTAGTGCTTCGGGGCGCAAGCTGTAACACTTGTCAGTATGTATGGCAACGACTTCTCCGCCCCCGGCGACGCACCGGACGACACGCCCGGCGCCGGCCTGCTCGGCGAGGTCGAGGCGGCCGAGGCGGAGCTGCGCGCCGCCGCCGCGCGTCAGCGCCGCGGCGGCCCCGCGCCGGACGAGGACCTGGCGGCGTACTTCACCGAGGTGGTCGACGCGGAGCAGAAGATCGAGCCGCGCGACTGGATGCCCGAGGCGTACCGCCGGACGTTGATCCGGCAGATCGCCCAGCACGCCCACTCCGAGATCATCGGCATGCAGCCGGAGGGCAACTGGATCAGTCGGGCGCCCTCGCTCAAGCGCAAGGCGATCCTGCTGGCCAAGGTCCAGGACGAGGCCGGCCACGGTCTCTACCTGTACGCCGCCGCCGAGACCCTCGGCATCAGCCGCGACGAACTGGTCCAGCTGCTGCTCGACGGCCGGCAGAAGTACAGCTCGATCTTCAACTACCCCACGTTGACCTGGGCGGACGTGGGCGCGATCGGCTGGCTGGTGGACGGCGCGGCGATCGTCAACCAGGTGCCGCTGTGCCGGTGCTCCTACGGCCCGTACGCGCGGGCGATGATCCGGGTCTGCAAGGAGGAGTCGTTCCACCAGCGCCAGGGCTACGAGATCCTGCACACCCTGGCGCACGGCACCCCGGAGCAGCAGGCCATGGCGCAGGACGCGGTGGACCGCTGGTGGTACCCGTCGCTCGCCATGTTCGGCCCGCCGGACGGCGACTCCACCCACTCCGCCCAGTCGATGGCCTGGAAGATCAAGCGCTTCTCCAACGACGACCTGCGCCAACGCTTCGTCGACATGTGCGTCCAGCAGGCGGAGGTTCTCGGGCTGCGCATCCCCGACGACGACCTGCGCTGGAACGAGGAACGGCAGGCGTATGACTACAGCCAGCCCGACTACGACGAGCTGATGCAGGTCATCAAGGGCAACGGGCCGTGCAACCGGGAGCGGATGGCGCACCGCCGGGCCGCCCACGCCGACGGCGCATGGGTACGCGAGGCCGCCGCGGCGTACGCCGCCAAGCGGGCGGACAAGAGGGAGAAGGTGGCCGCGTGAGCAACGAGCACTCGCCTCTGTGGGAGGTCTTCGTGCGGGCGCGACGCGGGCTGTCGCACACCCACGTCGGCAGCCTGCACGCCCCGGACGCCGAGCTGGCCCTGCGCAACGCCCGTGACCTCTACACCCGCCGACAGGAGGGTGTGTCGATCTGGGTGGTGCCGGCGGGGTCGATCACCGCGTCCAGCCCGGACGAGAAGGACGCCTTCTTCGACCCGGCCGCCGACAAGGTCTACCGCCACCCCACCTTCTACGAGGTGCCGGACGGGGTGGCACACCTGTGAGCGAGCGGAGCGAGCGAACCAGCCAGCCCAGCAACGGGGCGCTTCGCGCCGCCGCCGAGCGAAGCGAGGTGGTGGCGTGAACGGGCCGTTCGACTTCGCGCTCGCCCTCGGCGACGACGCGCTGATCGCGGCGCAGCGGCTGGCCGAGTGGACGACCCGCGCGCCGGAGATGGAAGAGGACATCGCGCTGGCCAACATCGCCCTCGACCAGCTCGGCGCTGCCCGCCTGCTGCTGTCGTACGCGGGTGAGCTGGAGGCGGCAGGTCGGGACGAGGACGCGCTGGCGTACCTGCGTGACGACCGCGAGTTCCGCAACGTGCTGCTTGTCGAGCTGCCCAACGGCGACTTCGCGGTGACCATGGCGAAGTTGTTCTTCCTGGCGGCGTACCAGTTGCCGCTCTACACCGCGCTCGCGTCCTGCCCGGACGAGCGGCTGGCCGCCATCGGTGCGAAGGCGCGCAAGGAGTCGGCGTACCACCTGGACCACGGCGCGCTGTGGGTCAAGCGGCTCGGCGACGGCACCGAGGAGTCGCACCGCCGGATGCAGGAGGCCGTGGACCACGTCTGGCCGTACACCCACGAGCTGTTCGCCGCGGACCCGGCGGCGCCTGTCGACCCGGCGGGCCTGCGGCCCGCGTTCGACGAGACCGTCGGCCCGGTGCTGGCCGAGGCGACGCTCACCCGACCGGAGCGCGGCTGGGCTCCGACGAGCGGGCGGGCCGGCGTGCACACCGAGCACCTGTCCTACCTGCTGGCCGAGATGCAGGTGCTGCACCGCGCCCACCCCGGGGCGAAGTGGTGACCGACGCGCGAATGGCGGCGGCGAGCGTGGTGGACCCGGAGATCCGGGTGATCACCATCGACGAGCTGGGGATCCTGCGCGCGGTCGAGGAGGACGGGGCCAGCGGACGGGTCACCGTGACCATCACTCCGACGTACACGGGCTGCCCCGCCATGGACGTGATCCGGGCGGACGTGCGGCGCGCGCTGGCCGCCGCCGGTTATCCGGACGCCGAGGTGCGGACGGTCTACAGCCCACCGTGGAGCACCGACTGGATCTCCGACGGCGGGCGGGCCAAGTTGGCCGCCGCCGGGATCGCCCCGCCGGCCCCGGCGCCCACGCCGGGCGTGGTGGCGCTGACCCTCGCGGTCCGCTGCCCGCTCTGCGGCTCGCCGGACACCGAGCAGGTCAGCCGGTTCGGCTCGACCGCGTGCAAGGCGTTGTGGCGCTGCCGTTCCTGCTCCGAACCCTTCGACCACCTGAAGGCGCTGTGACTGTCACCATCTCCCGGCCGGTCCGCCGCCGGCCGGCCTTCCACCCGCTGCCGGTCGCCGCCGTCGACCGGCTCACCGACGACTCGGTCGCCGTCACCTTCGCCGTACCGGAGGAATTGCGGGAGGCGTTCGCGTTCCGCGCCGGTCAGCACCTCACCGTCCGGCGCGTGACCGACGACGGCGACGACGTACGCCGGTCGTACTCCATCTGCTCCACCCCGGACGACCTGGCCCGGCGCGGCCGGCTGCGGATCGGGGTGCGGGAGATCCCCGGTGGCGCGTTCTCGGCGTTCGCCTGCGGCGCGCTGCGCCGCGGCGACACCGTCGAGGTGATGACGCCGCTGGGCACCTTCACCACGGCGTTCGCG
This sequence comes from Micromonospora lupini str. Lupac 08, assembly GCF_000297395.2. Taxonomy (GTDB): domain Bacteria; phylum Actinomycetota; class Actinomycetes; order Mycobacteriales; family Micromonosporaceae; genus Micromonospora; species Micromonospora lupini. Next base: position 354,542 of record NZ_HF570108.1, read on the forward strand.
GCGGACCGGGTGCGGCACTACGGCGCGGTCGTCGCCGGCTCCGGCATCACCCCGGTGCTCGCGCTCGTCGGGACCGCCCTGGCCGTCGAGCCGGCCAGCACCTTCACCCTGGTGTACGGCAACCGCACGGCCAACCGGGTCATGTTCGCCGAGGAGCTTGCCGACCTGAAGGACCGCTATCCCACCCGGCTGCACCTGGTGCACGTGCTGTCCCGGGAGCAGGGTGAGTCGCCGCTGCTCTCCGGTCGGATCGACGCCGAACGGCTGGAGCGCCTGCTGGGCACCATCGTGCCGGGCGACGTCATCGAGGAGTGGTTCCTCTGCGGCCCGTACGGCATGGTGGTCGAGGCCCGGGACGTGCTGACCGCGCGTGGGCTTCCGGAGTCGGCGGTGCACACCGAGCTGTTCCACGTCGACGCGCCACCGGAGCCGGTGGCCCGCCCCGCCGACCAGCCGGGCACCGGGACGGACGTCACCATCGTGCTGGACGGCCGGTCGTCGAGCTTCACCATGGGCCGCGAGGAGCGGGTGCTGGACGCCGCGTTGAAGGTGCGCGGCGAGCTGCCGTACGCCTGCAAGGGCGGTGTCTGCTCGACGTGCAAGGCGAAGGTCGTCGACGGTGCCGTCACGATGGCCCGCAACTACGCCCTGGAGCCCGACGAGTTGGCGGCGGGCTTCGTCCTGACCTGCCAGTCCAGCCCGACGACCGACAAGCTCACCGTCGACTACGACGCCTGAGGACGCCGAACGAGGCATGACGTGTAGGACATGTCGTACTACACTTGTCGCGTGGAACAGGTCGCTGTTCGAGAGCTGAACCAGCACACCAGCAGGGTGCTGGCCCGAGTGCGTGCCGGAGAGACGGTCGAGGTGACGGACCGCGGCGAGCCGATCGCCAGGCTGGTTCCGATCGTCGCCGGTGGGGCTCTGTTGTCCAGGCTTGTCGCGGAGGGGCGGGCGACGGCGCCGACGGGCGGCGGATCAATACCCTTGCCTCCGGTCCTCGGTGACCCTGACGTCGACGTTGCCGCCGCGCTCGCCGCTGCGCGCGAGGAAGAACGCTGGTGATCTACCTCGACTCGGCCGCCATCATCAAGCTGCTTCGCCGGGAGCCCGCGACCGAGCAGCTGATCGCCTGGCTGAATGAGCGTTCTGGCATGTCACTCGTCGCCTCCGCCCTGGTGGAGGTCGAGGTGCCGAGGGCGTTGCGTCGGTCGGCGCCGCTGGCTCTGGTCGGCGTGCCGGGGGTGCTGTCCCGCCTGTACCGGGTGGAGATCGACGCCACCGTCCGGGCCGTGGCCGGGGCATACGACGACCCGCTGCTGCGCAGCCTCGACGCTGTCCACCTCGCCACCGCGGAAATCCTCGCCACCCAGTCCGGCTCAGACTTTGCCGCCTTCGTCACCTACGACCGTCGTCTCCTGGACGCGGCGAAGGGCGTGGGGCTCCCAGTGGCAAGTCCAGGGATGGACTGAGGCGGCGCCACTGTTGGCACCCGGCCCGGATCGTCGGTGGGTGGGGCACTCGTCACCGGAGATGGAGGGGCGTGTCGGCCGCTGGGCGGGCGACGTAGGCTCGGGACGTGACGGTGAGCCGGGAGATCGACGACATCCTGCAGCGTGGCGCGGACGGCGGGCGGATCACGCCCGAGGAGGCGCTGCTGCTCTACACCGAGGCGCCCTTCCACGCGCTTGGCGAGGCGGCGGACGCGGTGCGCCGGCGGCGCTACCCGGACAACATCGTCACCTACCTGATCGATCGCAACATCAACTACACGAACGTCTGCGTGACGGCGTGCAAGTTCTGCGCGTTCTACCGGGCGCCGAAGCACTCCGAGGGCTGGACCCACCCGACCGAGGAGATCCTGCGCCGGTGCGGCGAGGCGGTCGAGCTGGGCGCGACCCAGGTGATGCTCCAGGGCGGCCACCACCCGGACTACGGCGTCGAGTACTACGAGGAGCTGTTCTCCTCGGTCAAGCAGGCGTACCCGCAGCTCGTCATCCACTCGATCGGGCCGAGCGAGATCCTGCACATGGCCAAGGTCTCCGGCGTGAGCCTGGACGAGGCCATCGCCCGGATCAAGGCCGCCGGCCTGGACTCGATCGCCGGCGCCGGGGCGGAGATGCTGCCCGCGCGCCCGCGCAGGGCCATCGCCCCGCTCAAGGAGTCGGGGGAGCGTTGGCTGGAGGTCATGGAGCTGGCCCACCGGCAGGGTGTCGAGTCGACCGCAACCATGATGATGGGCACCGGTGAGACGCACGCCGAGCGGATCGAGCACCTGCGGATGATCCGCGACGTGCAGGACCGCACACGTGGGTTCCGGTCGTTCATCCCGTGGACGTACCAGCCGGAGAACAACCACCTCAAGGGGCGTACCCAGGCGACCACGCTTGAGTACCTGCGTCTGGTCGCGGTGGCCCGGCTCTTCTTCGAGACCGTGCCGCACCTGCAGGCGTCCTGGCTGACCACCGGCAAGGACGTCGGACAGCTCTCGCTGCACATGGGCGTGGACGACCTCGGCTCGATCATGTTGGAGGAGAACGTCATCTCCTCGGCCGGCGCCCGGCACCGCTCCAACCTGCAGGAGCTGATCGGCATGATCCGCTCCGCCGACCGGATCCCGGCGCAGCGCGACACCCTCTACAACCGGCTGGCCGTGCACCACACACCTGCCGACGACCCGACCGACGAGCGGGTGGTCTCGCACTTCTCCTCGATCGCGCTGCCGGGCGGTGGCGCCGGCCGGTCGCTGCCGCTGGTCGACGTCAACTGAGGTCGATCCCGACCCGACCGTTCGGCTGACCGGGGGTCGTGCTCTCGCCGCGCCACAACGGCGGTACGGGTGGTCCCCGCCGTCGCAGCGGCAGGCTGCCCGTCGCGGGGTGGTGGAAATGATCGCCGGGCCGCTACCGTCCCGCCTCGTATCCGTCGCCGCCGCGGGTTGCGCACGGATCAGTGGAATCTGCCTGACCATGCTGGTGACGTGGTCTGCTGGTGCTGGTCAGGGGCTGTCCTCCATCGGCCCATGAGGGTCGTTCATATAACGCACGGCGGTACGGGCGGGATGGGTGACCATCCCGCCCGTACCGTTTGCCGGGTCCGATCCGGACGGTTGAAATCCGCCCGCCACGCTGGCGCGAAAGATCGACCTCCGATAACGTCCGCTCGTTCCCACAACCATTCATTCTCTTCTTCCCTAAACCCCGGGGGACTGATGACAGCGTTCCACCGCTCGACGCTGGCTCGTGTCGGCGTCGTGGCACTGCTCGCGGCCGGTGGCCTTGCCACCGTTGCCGCCCCGGCGCAGGCCGCCGACACGGCCGAGATCAGCCTCGTTCCGATCAGTACGACCCTTGCCAAGGGTGTCGACGCGGCGCGGGCGAAGCCGTTCAAGTTCACCGTGACCAACTCGGGCCCCGCCGACGCCAAGAACGTCCGGATCCGGGTGAACACCCGTGAGCTGAAGCAGAAGCGCGTCGGCTACGTCATCCCGGCCGACTGCGTGCTGAGCACCACCGCGATCTACAGCTGCCTCCTCGGCGACCTGCGCGCCGGCACCAGCGAGGACTTCGGCCTCCCGCTCTTCAGCACCGGCGCCCGGGGCGACGGCGGGGTGCTGGGCGTTGATGTCACCACCGAAACCCCGCAGCGCAGCATCGAGGACGACAGCGTCGAGGTGCCGATCACGGTTTCCCGGCCGGGCTACGACCTGACCGCCTGGGCGCAGGATGTCCAGGCCAACGTCGTGGTCAACGGCGCGGTGAGCGACGAGCCCAACCTGAAGCCGGTCCCCCGCGGGGTGCCGGTGCCTCTCGACTGGGCCGTGTACAACGACGGCAGTCGCAAGGCGACGGGGATCTTCTACGGCCTGACCCTCCCGGCCGGCGTCAGCTTCGTCACGAAGCCGGCGGGCTGCCTCGAGCAGGAGATCGCCGGCAAGGCCCAGCTGTTGTGCGAGGACTCCGGTGCGGTCGTCAAGCCGGGGCAGTACTACACGGCCGACGTGCGGGTGCAGGTGGGAAACGGCGTGACCGAGCCGGTGCTGCACGAGGGTGATCTCTTCGCGTACGGGCTGGACGGCGCCGAGGGGCAGCCGGAGGAGCAGCCCGAGGCGGCCAACCCGGCGCAGCGGAAGGCCTTCACCGAGGCCGACGAGCTGGACAACCACACCACCTTCGAAGCCTTCGTCGACCTGAGCGCGCAGCCGACCCCGACCGCCACGCCGACGCCGACGGCCACCCCGACGGCGACTCCGACGCCGGGCGGCACGACGACGCCGGGTGCGACCACCTCGCCGACAGCCGGCGGAGGCGGTTCCGGTGGCGGTGGGCTGCCGGTGACCGGTGTGCAGGTCGGCCTGATCGGCGGCATCGGTGGTCTGATCCTGCTCGCGGGCGGGGCGCTGCTGGTGCTCTCCCGCCGCCGCAAGGTCGTCCTGGTCGCCCCCGGCGACGAGACCCCGACCGACTGACACAGGCACCACCTGACACAGGCAGGAAGCGAAGGGCGGGGTGGGCGACCACCTCGCCCTTTCGCGTGCCGAGCCACGCGAGGTCCGCCGCAGCCGGCCGCTGCGTCGTGCGTGCCGGCTGCTGTGGGGGTACGCGGACCCACCGGCCGAGGGCTTGAGCGTGGCTGGCAGAGTGGAGCGGGTGAGCCGTACCCCGCAGGGCCAGCGCGCCAGTCTGGACAAGCAGCCGCACGAGGTCGCCGCGATGTTCGACGGCGTGGCCGAGCGTTACGACCTGACCAACACGGTGATCTCGCTGGGCCAGGACCGCTCCTGGCGCCGGGCCACCCGGGCGGCGCTCGGGCTGCGGCCCGGCGAGCGGGTGCTGGACGTGGGCGCGGGCACCGGCGTCTCGACGCGCGAGCTGGCCCAGTCCGGGGCGTACGCGGTGGGCGCCGACCTGTCGCTGGGCATGCTGTACGCGGGCAAGCGGGCCCGCCCCGAGGTGCCGCTGCTGGCCGGGGACGCGCTGCGGCTGCCGTTCGCCGACGCGAGCTTCGACGCGGTGACCATCTCCTTCGCGCTGCGCAACGTCAACGACACCGACGCGGCCCTGCGCGAGCTGGCCCGGGTCACCCGGCCGGGTGGCCGGCTGGTGGTGTGCGAGTTCAGCACCCCGGTCAACCCGGCCTTCCGGACGGTGTACCTGTCGTACCTGATGCGGTCGCTGCCGGTCGTCGCCCGCGCGGTGTCCAGCAACCCCGAGGCGTACGTCTATCTGGCCGAGTCGGTCCGCGCCTGGCCGGACCAGGCCGCCCTGGCCGGGCGGGTCGCCGCGGCCGGCTGGGGCCGGGTGGCGTGGCGCAACCTGACCGGCGGTGTGGTCGCCCTGCACCGGGGAATCCGCCAGTAGTACGGCGCGTTTCGGGAATTTACGGCTTAAGTCCACTTTGCCCCGTACGCTCGTTCGCATGACCGGAGCAGAGCCGGCGGACCCGGTGGCCGCCACCGACGACGACGCGGCCGAACTCATCGCGCAGCTACGCGCGTTGGCCGGCGCCGACCCGGCGGACGTCCGGCAGGTGGTCGCCGAGGTGCTGGCCGCGCTGGACCGGGCCGCCGGCGGCGCGCTGCGGGAGCACCTGCCGGAGTCGATCCGGGTCGACGCGGGCCTGGACGCCTCCCGATCGGCCTGACACCCGCCCGCTGTGGACGGTCGCCGGCTGTCACATCGCCGAATTAGGTACCCCTGACCCTGCGCAGGTATGACGCCGGTCATACACTCGTCCCGTCTGGCTTGTGAAGCATTTCACGAGCGTGCGGGAGGAGGCGCGAATGACCGCGGTGGAACACGACGCCGACGTCATCGTCGTTGGCGCCGGTCCCGGTGGATCGGCGACTGCGTACCACCTGGCCCGGCACGGCGTACGGGTGTTGGTGTTGGAGAAGACCGAGTTCCCCCGGGAGAAGGTCTGCGGCGACGGGCTGACCCCGCGCGCGGTGCGCCAGCTCATCCGGATGGGCGTGGACACGTCGCCCGAGGCCGGCTGGCTGCACAACCGCGGCCTGCGGGTGATCGGCGGCGGCGTACGCCTGGAACTGGACTGGCCCGAGCTGGCCAGCTTCCCCAACTACGGCCTGGTCCGCACCCGACTGGACTTCGACGACCTGCTCGCCCAGCGGGCGGTGGCCGCCGGCGCCAAACTGCGGACCAACGTCAACGTGCTGGGCCCGGTGCTCGACGCTGACGGTCGGGTGACAGGCGTCGAGGCGGAGGTGGGGCCCGGCAAGGAGCCCGCCACCTTCCACGCCCCGCTGGTCGTGGCGGCCGACGGGGTCTCCGGTCGGTTCCCGCTCGCGCTCGGGCTGGCCAAGCGGGAGGACCGGCCGATCGGCGTGGCCGTCCGCCGCTACTACCACTCCCCGGTGAAGCACGACGACGACTACCTCGAGTCGTGGCTGGAGCTGCGCAGCAAGGACAGCGGCGACAACCTGCTGCCCGGGTACGGCTGGATCTTCGGGCTCGGTGACGGGCGGGTCAACGTCGGCCTCGGCGTGCTCAACTCGTCGTCCGCGTTCGGCAAGACCAACTACCGCCGGTTGCTCACCGACTGGCTGGCCAACACGCCCGCCGACTGGGGCATGACCGACGAGACAAACGCCGACGGTCCGATCCTCGGCGCCGCGCTGCCGATGGGCTTCAACCGGGTGCCGCACTACACCCGCGGTGTTCTGCTCGTCGGCGACTCCGGCGGGATGGTCAACCCGTTCAACGGCGAGGGCATCGCGTACGCCATGGAGTCCGGCGAGCTGGCCGCGGAGGTCGCGGTGCAGGCACTCGCGCGTCCGGCCGGGCCGGAGCGGGAGCGGGCGCTGATGGCGTACCCGAACGAGCTGAAGGCCCGGCTCGGTGGCTACTACCGGCTGGGCGGCATCTTCGTGAAGCTGATCGGCCGTCCGGAGATCATGCGGATCGCCACCAAGCACGGCATGCCCCACCCGACGCTGATGCGCTTCGTCCTCAAGTTGCTGGCCAATCTGACCGACCCCCGAGGCGGGGACGCGATGGACCGGGTCATCAACGCGATGACGAAAGCCGCGCCAGCGGTTTAGAGCGACGGCATCGGCGCTGGTCACAGCCCCGACGCCGACAAAGATCGACCCCCGCCGGCAGCCACCGCGAGGGACGTGAATAGTGTGATTTTCGTCAAGCACCGAGGGCAGGGAAGGACGAGCAGGAGAAAACGATGTCGCTCTCGCCTTACGCACCGATCATCGGGCTGTTCGCCCTCGCCGCGGCGTTCTCGCTGTTCTCCGTCGGCGCCGCCCGCTTCGCCGGTCCACGTCGCTACAACAAGGCCAAACTCGAGGCTTACGAGTGCGGCATCGAGCCCAGCCCCCAGCCGGTCGGCGGCGGGCGGTTCCCGATCAAGTTCTACCTGACGGCGATGCTCTTCATCGTCTTCGACATCGAGATCATCTTCCTCTACCCCTGGGCGGTCTCGTTCGACGCTCTGCCGATCTTCGGCTTCGTGGAGATGGTCCTGTTCATCGTCGCGGTCTTCGTCGCGTACGCCTATGTGTGGCGGCGCGGCGGCCTGGACTGGGACTGAGGAAGGAACGTCAGATGGGCATCGAGGAGAAGCTCCCCGCCGGCGTCCTGCTCACCTCGGTGGAGAAGCTGGTCAACTGGTCCCGGAAGTCGTCCGTGTGGGGCGCCACCTTCGGCCTGGCCTGCTGCGCCATCGAGATGATGGCCGCCGGTGGTCCGCACTACGACATGGGCCGCTGGGGCATGGAGGTCTTCCGGGCCTCGCCCCGGCAGGCCGACCTGATGATCGTGGCCGGCCGGGTGAGCCAGAAGATGGCACCGGTGCTGCGCCAGATCTACGACCAGATGGCCGAGCCCCGCTGGGTGCTCTCCATGGGCGTCTGCGCCAGCAGCGGCGGCATGTTCAACAACTACGCGATCGTGCAGGGCGTCGACCACGTCGTACCTGTCGACATGTACCTGCCCGGCTGCCCGCCCCGGCCGGAGATGCTCATCGACGCGATCCTCAAGCTCCGCGAGAAGATCATGTATGAGCCGCTGGGCCCGAACGGTCGCAAGATGCTGGCGGCCCGCCAGGAGCGCGGCGACGTTCCGGTCGTGCCGTACGGCTCCATGCCGTCCTCGTACCGCAACGACAAGGCCCGGCGTGCCGAGTGGACCCAGGCGGTCCGCGAGGGGCGCGAGGAGCAGTTGCGGATCGAGAACTGGATGAACGCCCAGAACCACCTCCACCCGCAGGCAGGCCCCAAATGAGCGACAAGCCCAACGACGGTGGCGTACCGCTGCCGGTGGTGCCGGCCGGCGCCACCAGCGGCGCTCCGGCCGAGCAGCCGCCGGCCAGCCCGGCCGGGCGCGGCATGTTCGGCAACCAGGGCACCGGCGACGTGTCCGGCTACGGCGGCCTGGTCCGACCGCGCCAGCCCGTCGAGGAGGCGTCCCGGCCGTACGGGGGCTACTTCGACGAGGTCCGCGACGCGTTGGAGGAGGCGTACCCGGCCTTCGCCGACGCGATCGAGAAGGTGGTCGTCGACCGGGGTGAGCTGACCCTGCACGTCCGCCCGGAGCGGATCGCCGAGGTCTGCCAGGTGCTGCGGGACGACCTGGCGCTGCGCTTCGAGCTGTGCTCCTCGGTGTCCGGGGTGGACTACCTCGGCGCCGACGAGCGCCGGCTGCACGTGGTCTACCTGCTCACCTCGATGACCTACCGGCGTCGGATCCGGCTGGAGGCCGCGGTCTCCGTCGAGTCGCCGCACCTGCCCAGCGTCACCGCCGTCTACCCGACGGCGGACTGGCAGGAGCGGGAGGCGTACGACATGTTCGGCATCGTCTTCGACGGTCACCCCAACCTGACCCGGATCCTCATGCCGGACGACTGGGAGGGCCACCCGCAGCGCAAGGACTACCCGCTCGGTGGCGTGCCTGTCGAGTACAAGGGCGCCGAGATCCCGCCGCCGGACCGCAGGAGGTCGTACCAGTGACCACGTCGAACTACGCGACCGAACGCGAGACCACCGAGGGCAGGGTCTTCACCGTCACCGGTGGGGACTGGGACACGGTCGTCTCGGGCACCGACCCGATCAACGACGAGCGGATCGTGGTCAACATGGGTCCGCAGCACCCGTCCACGCACGGGGTGCTGCGGCTGATCCTGGAGCTGGAGGGCGAGACGGTCCGCGAGGCCCGCTCGGTCGTCGGCTACCTGCACACCGGCATCGAGAAGAACCTCGAGTACCGCAACTGGGTCCAGGGTTCGACGTTCGTGACCCGGATGGACTACCTCGCCCCGATCTTCAACGAGACGGCGTACGCCCTCGCGGTCGAGAAGCTGCTCGGCATCACCGACGACGTCACCGAGCGCGCCACCACCATCCGCGTGCTGATGATGGAGCTCAACCGGATCTCGTCGCACCTGGTCTGGCTGGCCACCACCGGCATGGAGCTGGGCGCGATCTCGATCATGCTGTACGGCTTCCGCGAGCGGGAGTACATCCTCGACATCTTCGAGACCATCACCGGCCTGCGGATGAACCACGCGTACGTCCGGCCGGGCGGTGTGGCGCAGGACGTGCCGGACGAGGCGATCGTCAAGATCCGCGAGTTCCTGAAGATGATGCCGAAGAAGCTCAAGGAGTACGAGGACCTGCTCTCCGGTCAGCCCATCTGGCTCGAACGGACGAAGAACGTCGCGGTGCTGGACGTGACCGGCTGCGTGGCGCTCGGCATCACCGGTCCGGTGCTGCGCTCGGCCGGGCTCGCCTGGGACCTGCGCAAGACCATGCCGTACTGCGGCTACGAGACGTACGAGTTCGACGTGCCGACCCACCCCGACGGTGACGTGTGGGGTCGCTACCAGGTGCGGCTCGCCGAGATCCGCGAGTCGATGAAGCTTGTCGAGCAGGCGTTGGACCGGCTGCGGCCGGGCCCGGTGATGGTCGCCGACCGCAAGATCGCGTGGCCGGCGCAGCTCGCCATCGGCGTCGACGGCATGGGCAACTCGCTGGAGCACGTCGCGAAGATCATGGGTCAGTCGATGGAGTCGCTGATCCACCACTTCAAGCTGGTGACCGAGGGCTTCCGGGTCCCGCCCGGCCAGGTGTACGTCGCCATCGAGGCGCCCCGCGGCGAGCTGGGCGTCCACGCGGTCTCCGACGGTGGCACCCGGCCGTACCGGGTGCACTACCGGGAGCCGAGCTTCGTCAACCTGCAGGCCCTCCCGGCGATGGCCGAGGGCGGCCTGATCGCCGACGTGATCGCCGGCGGCGCCTCGCTGGACCCGGTCATGGGCGGGTGTGACAGGTGAGTGCGAGGAGCGAGCTTGCGAGCCCCGCAGTCGCGAACGGAAGGCGGCTCTGATGACGACGACTTTCACTGACGAGACGCGGGAACGGGCGCGCGAGATCATCGCCCGCTACCCGGCGGACCGGTCCCGCTCGGCGCTGCTGCCGCTGCTGCACCTGGTCCAGGCGGAGGAGGGGTACGTCTCCCCGGCCGGGGTCACGTTCTGCGCCGAGGTGCTCGGGCTGAACAAGGCCCAGGTCGGCGCGGTGGCCACCTTCTACACCATGTACAAGCGCAAGCCGACAGGTGACTTCCTGGTAAGCGTCTGCACCAACACGATGTGCAACGTGCTGGGGGGTCAGGAGGTCTACGACACCCTCGTCGAGCACCTGGGTGTCGGGCACGACGAGACCACCGCGGACGGCACGATCACGCTGGAGCACGCCGAGTGCCTGGCGGCCTGCGACTACGGCCCGGTGATGACAGTCAACTACGACTTCTTCGACCGGGTGGATCCGTCCACCGCGGTCGGCGTGGTCGACGAACTGCGCGGCGGTGGCCGGCCGATGCCGACGCGCGGCGCGCGGCTGTGCACGCTCAAGGAGATGGCGGTGCAGCTCGCCGGTTTCGCCGACGAGCGCGACGGCGCTGTCGCCGACGGCGGGCCGGGCGAGCCGACCCTGCGCGGGCTGCGGCTGGCGCAGGAGCACAACGTCTCGGTGCCGGGCTTCGACCCGAACACCCCGATCCGCAGCAAGGCCGAGGCCGACAAGGCCGCCGCCGAGGCGAAGGCGAAGGCGGAGGCCGCCAAGCCGGCACCCGTCGAGGCCAGCGCGGCACCGGTCAAGGGCGGCGACGGGGCGTCCGCCCCGACGCCCGGCAACGCCGGTGCCGGCGAGCCGGCTCCCGCCGCCGCGAGCGGCAGCACCGCCCCGGACGTGAAGGCACCCGACGACAAGTCGCCGCAGGTGCGTACCGCCGAGACCCGGCAGCCGGACGCGGGCACGGCCGTGCCGGACGCCCCCGGCACCAAGGTGCCGACGGACAGCACCGCGCCGGAGCCGCGCGACGCCCGGTCGGCAGAGGCCGCAGGCGTGGCGGCCAACGAGCCGGCCGGCGACGGCAAGCCCGCCGGCGACGAGGCCGGGGCGCAGGAGCGCAACCTCACCGAAGCGAAGGCTGGCACGGACGCCGACGGCGCCGGACCGGCCGACGCGAGCGAAACGGGGGCCCAGAAGTGACCACTCCCCGCCCGGAGACGCTGGCCAAGCTGACGCCGGTGCTGACCAAGCGCTGGTTGTCGCCGGACGCCTGGCGGATCGGCACGTACGAGCAGCTCGACGGCTACGCCGCGCTGCGCAAGGCCCTCAAGGCCCACCCGGACGACCTGATCCAGCTAATCAAGGACTCCGGGCTGCGCGGTCGGGGTGGCGCCGGCTTCCCCACCGGCCTCAAGTGGGGCTTCATCCCGCAGGGCGACGGCAAGCCGCACTACCTGGTGGTCAACGCCGACGAGGGCGAGCCGGGCACCTGCAAGGACCTGCCGCTGATGACCCACGACCCGCACGCGCTGGTCGAGGGCGTCATCATCGCGTCGTACGCGATCCGGGCCAGCCGCGCGTACATCTACATCCGGGGCGAGGCGGTGCACGCCGCGCGTCGGCTGCGCAACGCGGTCCAGGAGGCGTACGACAAGGGCTACCTCGGCCGCAACATCCTGCGCAGCGGCTACGACCTGGAGCTGGTGGTGCACTCCGGCGCCGGGGCGTACATCTGCGGCGAGGAGACGGCGCTGCTGGACTCGCTGGAGGGGTTCCGGGGTCAGCCCCGGCTGCGCCCGCCGTTCCCGGCCACCCACGGCCTGTACGCGAGCCCGACGGTGGTCAACAACGTCGGCACCATCGCCAGCGTGCCGCCGATCGTGCTCGGTGGGGCCGACTGGTGGAAGACCATGGGCACCGAGAAGTCCTCCGGGCCGATGATCTACTCGCTGTCCGGCCGCATCAACAACCCGGGCCAGTACGAGTGCTCGATGGGCGTCACGCTGCGCGAGCTGCTGGAACTGGCCGGTGGCATGCAGCCCGGCCACAACCTGAGGTTCTGGACCCCGGGCGGGTCGTCCACCCCGCTGCTCGCCGCCGAGCACCTGGACGTGCCACTTGACTTCGAGGGGGTGGCGGCGGCCGGCTCGATCCTGGGCACCACGGCCACCCAGATCTTCTCGGACCAGGACTGCCCGGTCTACGCGACGTACCGGTGGCTGGAGTTCTACCACCACGAGTCGTGCGGCAAGTGCACCCCGTGCCGGGAGGGCAACTACTGGATGGTCCGGGTCTACCGGCGGATCCTGTCCGGTCAGGGCACCCACGAGGACCTGGACACGCTGCTGGACACCTGCGACAACATCCTCGGCCGCTCGTTCTGCGGTCTCGGTGACGGCGCGACCAGCTCGGTGACCTCGTCGCTGAAGTACTTCAAGCAGGACTACCTGGACTACATCGAGGGTCGGACCGCACCCAAGCTGTCGGAGAAGACCCTGGTAGGGGCGCACTGATGACCGACGTAGCCAAGCAGACCGAGACCGTCACGCTCACCATCGACGGCGTCGAGGTCACCGCCCCCAAGGGGACGCTGCTGATCCGGGTCGCCGAGCAGATGGGCACCGAGATCCCCCGGTTCTGCGACCACCCGCTGCTGGCCCCGGCCGGCGCGTGCCGGCAGTGCCTGGTCGAGGTGGAGGGGCAGCGCAAGCCCGTCGCCTCCTGCACCCAGACCGTCGCCGACGGCATGGTCGTCCGCACGCAGATCACCTCCCCGGTGGCCAAGAAGGCGCAGGAGGGGGTGATGGAGCTGCTGCTGCTCAACCACCCGCTGGACTGCCCGATGTGTGACAAGGGCGGCGAGTGCCCGCTCCAGAACCAGGCCATGTCCACCGGCCGCACCGACTCGCGCTTCCACGAGCACAAGCGGGAGTACGAGAAGCCGATGGCGATCAGCAGCCAGGTGCTGCTGGACCGCGAGCGCTGCGTGCTCTGCCAGCGGTGCACCCGGTTCTCCGAGGAGATCGCCGGCGACAAGTTCATCGACCTGATGGGCCGGTCGTCCGCCGAGGAGATCAACATCTACCGGGACGACGCGTACGGCGAGGAGGGCGACGCCGGCGACGTGCCGTTCAACTCCTACTTCTCCGGCAACACCGTGCAGATCTGCCCGGTGGGGGCGCTCACCGGCGCCCAGTACCGGTTCCGGGCCCGCCCGTTCGACCTGGTGTCCAGCCCGAGCGTCTGCGAGCACTGCTCGGCCGGCTGCGGGCAGCGCACCGACTGGCGACGCGGCAAGGTGCTGCGCCGGCTCGCCGGCGACGAGCCGGCGGTGAACGAGGAGTGGAACTGCGACAAGGGCCGCTGGGGCTTCCAGTACACCCGGGCCGCCGACCGCCTGACCAACCCGCTGGTCCGCGACGAGCGCACCGGTGAACTGCGGGAGGCGTCCTGGAGCGAGGCGCTGACCCGGGCCGCCGAGGGGCTGCACGCGGCCCGCGAGGGCGGCCAGGGCACGGCGGTGCTCACCGGCGGCCGGCTGACCGTCGAGGACGCCTACGCGTACGCGAAGTTCGCCCGGGTCGCGCTTAACACCAACGACATCGACTTCCGCGCCCGGCCGGTCTCCCGTGAGGAGGCCGACTTCCTGGCCAGCTCGGTCGCCGGGGTCACCGACGTCACCTACACCGACGTGGAGAACGCGCCGGCCGTGGTGCTTGTCGGCCTGGAGCCGGAGGAGGAGTGCCCGATCCTCTTCCTGCGGCTGCGCAAGGCGTACCTGAAGAAGACCCTGACGGTGTACGCGCTGGCGCCGTTCGCCACCCGCGGCCTGGAGAAGCTCGGCGCCAAGCTGGCCCGGGTCGTGCCGGGCGAGGAGGCCAGCGTGCTCGCCGAGCACGCCACGGTCACCGAGGCGCTCAGCGCCCCGGGCGCGATCCTCATCGTGGGTGAGCGACTGGCCGGTGTGCCGGGTGGGCTCTCCGCCGCAGCGGACGTGGCCCGGCGTACCGGCGCGAAGCTGGCCTGGGTGCCGCGGCGCGCGGGTGACCGCGGCGCGGTCGAGGCGGGCTGCCTGCCCAACCTGCTGCCCGGTGGCCGGCTGGTCACCGAGCCGGCCGCGCGGGCCGAGCTGGGCGAGGCGTGGGACATTCCGGCCGGGGTGATCCCGAGCCAGGCCGGTCGGGACACCGACGGCATCCTGGCGGCGGCCGCCAACGGGCAGCTCGGGGCACTGGTGGTGGGCGGGGTCGACCCCGCCGACCTGGCCGACCCCCGGCTGGCCGAGACCGCCCTGGACGCGGTGCCGTTCCTGGTCAGCCTGGAGCTGCGCGCCAGCGCGGTGACCCGGCGGGCCGACGTGGTGCTGCCGGTGGCCCCGGTGGCCGAGAAGGCCGGCAGCTTCCTCGACTGGGAGGGCCGGCTGCGTCCGTTCGAGGCGGTGCTGAACACCGCCGCGATGACCGACGGCCGGGTCCTCGACGCGCTGGCCGCGCTGCTCGACGTGCGGCTCGGCACCGCCGACGTCCCGACTGTGCGTCGGGAGCTGGGCTCCCTGCCGGCCACGCGCATGGCCCGGCCGGCCGCCCCGTCGGTGTCACCGGGGGCGGTGCCGCACCCGCGTGCCGGTGAGGCCGTGCTGTCGACCTGGCACCAGCTCGTCGACCTCGGCACCCTGACCGACGGCGACGAGCACCTCGCCGGCACCGCCCGCCCGCCGGTCGTCCGGCTGGGCAAGGGCACCGCCGAGGCGCTCGGTGTGGTCGACGGGGACGCGGTCACGGTCGGCACCGACCGCGGGGCGTTGACCCTGCCGGCGGAGCTGACCGAGATGCCGGACGGCGTCGTCTGGCTGCCGACCAACTCACCCGGTTCGACAGTGCGACGCAGCCTCGGGGCGACGTCCGGCACTGTCGTCCGGATCTCCGTTCCCGCACCGAGCGCGGCCGTCCCGGCCGGGCGGGTAGCGGCGGACGAGGCCGGTCTCCCGGGTCCGCTCCTCAACACCGGGGGTGTCCAGTGAGTCCGTCAATCCTCGCCCAGGACCCGACGCTTGCCGACTTCGGTCGGGATCCGTGGTGGCTGGTCCTCGGCAAGATCGTCTTCGCGTTCGCCTTCGGCCTGCTGGCCACCCTGCTCGGTGTCTGGTTTGAGCGGCGCGTGGTGGGTTACATGCAGGTGCGGCCCGGCCCCAACCAGGTCGGCCCGTTCGGCCTGCTGCAGACCCTCGCCGACGGCCTGAAGATGGCCTTCAAGGAGGACATCCTGCCGAAGGCGGCCGACAAGGTCGTCTACTTCTTCGCCCCGACGATCTCGGTGATCTGCGCGGTCACCGCGCTGTCGGTGGTGCCGTTCGGCCCGATGGTGAGCATCGGCGGCCACCACACGCCGTTGCAGGTCACCGACGTGCCGGTGGCGGTGCTGCTGCTGCTGGCCTGCTCCTCGATGGGCGTCTACGGCATCGTGCTGGGCGGCTGGGCCTCCGGCTCGACGTACCCGCTCCTCGGCGGCCTGCGGTCGAGCGCCCAGATGATCTCCTACGAGGTCGCCATGGGGCTCTCCATCGTGGCGGTCTTCATGACCGCCGGCACGATGAGCACCAGCGGGATCGTGGCCAAGCAGGCCCACGGGACGCAGCTCAGCATCGGCGGTTTCGACCTGCCCGCCCCGGGCTGGTACGCGATCCTGCTGCTGCCCAGCTTCGTCATCTTCTTCATCGCCACCGTGGGTGAGACCAACCGGGCGCCGTTCGACCTGCCCGAGGCCGAGTCCGAGCTGGTCGCCGGCTTCATGACGGAGTACAGCTCGCTGAAGTTCGCGCTCTTCATGCTCAGCGAGTACGTCGCGATGGTGACCATGTCCGCGGTCACCACCACGCTGTTCCTCGGCGGCTGGCGGGCGCCGTGGCCGATCACCCTCTGGGAGGGCGCCAACTCCGGTTGGTGGCCGATGCTCTGGTTCTTCGGCAAGGTGATCGCGCTGGTCTTCGTCTTCGTGTGGCTGCGCGGCACGCTGCCCCGGCTGCGCTACGACCAGTTCATGCGCTTCGGCTGGAAGGTGCTGCTGCCGATCAACCTGGTCTGGATCCTGGTCCTGTCGGGCCTGCGCTCCATCGAGGACTGGGACTCGCGCGGCAAGCTGATCGCGGTCGGCATCCCGGCCGGCATCCTGCTGATCGCCACGCTGTTCTGGCCCAACCGTCGACCGCAGCCGAAGCCGACCACGCAGGAGCAGGTCGACAGCCGGCCGTACGGGAGCTTCCCGCTGCCGCCGATGGATCTTCAGGTACCACCGAGCCCGCGTATCACGCGCGTGGTCGCCGAGCGGGAGCCGGCCAACATCGTTGCCGGCTCGGACTCCAGGGAGGTGTGACGTGGGCGCGATCACCGGAACGTTCAAGGGATTCGGTGTCACCTTCTCGCACATGTTCAGGAAGGTCGTCACCACCGACTATCCGTTCAAGCCGCCGGTGTCGGCGCCGCGCTACCACGGGCGGCACATCCTCAACCGGCACCCGGACGGCCTGGAGAAGTGCATCGGCTGCGAGCTGTGCGCCTGGGCCTGCCCGGCGGACGCGATCTACGTCGAGGGCGGCGACAACACCGACGAGCAGCGCTTCTCGCCCGGTGAGCGGTACGCCAGCACCTACCAGATCAACTACGCGCGGTGCATCTTCTGTGGGCTCTGCATCGAGGCCTGCCCGACCCGTTCGCTGACCATGAGCAACGAGTACGAGCTGGCCCGGGACAACCGGCAGGATCTGATCTTCACGAAGGAGCAGCTGCTCGCCCCGCTGCTCGAGGGCATGGAGCAGCCGCCGCACCCGATGCGGCTGGGCGACAGCGAGAAGGACTACTACGTCGGCGCGCTGGACAACCCGGGCACCTCCGCCGGTGCCGAGACGTCCCCGATGGGCCCCGGCCGCTACCAGGTCGAGGAGCACCCCGGCGTGACGTTCCCGGGCGCCGAGCAGGCCGCCCAGCGCGCGGCGGCCGGCAAGGGAGAGGGAGCATGACCACGTCTACGGTGCTGGCCGCGGCCGGTGGGGTGTCCGGCGGCGAGGAGGTCACCTTCTGGATCCTCGCGCCGCTCGCGCTCATCGGCGCGATCGGGATGGTGGCGGCCCGCAACGCGGTGCACTCGGCGCTCTGGCTGGTGCTCACGATGCTCTGCCTGGGCGTGTTCTACATCCTCCAGGCCGGGCCGTTCATCGGCATGGTGCAGATCATCGTCTACACCGGCGCGATCATGATGCTCTTCCTGTTCGTGCTGATGCTTGTCGGCCGGGACGCCTCGGACTCGTTGATCGAGACCCTGCGCGGTCAGCGCGTCGCCGCGATCCTGCTGGGGCTCGGCTTCGCCGGCCTGGTCGGCAGCGCCGTCTACAACGCCATGGACAAGACCACTGCGGTCGGGCTGGACCAGGCCAACGCCGAGGGCAACGTGCAGGGCATCGCCCGGCTGCTGTTCACCAAGTACGTCTTCGCGTTCGAGCTGACCTCGGCGCTGCTGATCACCGCGGCGGTCGGCGCCATGGTGCTGGCGCACGTCGAGCGGCGTAAGCAGGACAAGGTCGACCAGGTGTCGACAATGAAGGCACGCTTCGCCCCGGGCAACTACCCCGGCCCGAAGCCGGGCCCCGGCGTCTTCGCCACCTCCTCCTCGGTGGCCACCCCGGCACGGCTGCCGGACGGCCAGCTCACCGAGCGGAGCACGCCGGACATCCTGCCGGTACGCGAGCTGACCGCGCAGGAGACCACGCTGAAGGGGACCGACAGGTGACGCCCAATCATTACCTCGTGCTGGCGGCGGTGCTGTTCACCATCGGCGCGTCCGGGGTGCTCATCCGGCGCAACGCGATCGTGCTGTTCATGTGTGTCGAGCTGATGCTCAACGCGGCCAACCTGACGCTTGTCACCTTCAGCCGGATCAACGGTGACCTCAACGGCCAGATCATGGCGTTCTTCGTGATGGTGGTGGCCGCGGCCGAGGTCGTCGTCGGCCTCGCGATCATCATGTCCATCTTCCGGACCCGGCGCTCGGCGAGTGTCGACGACGCCAACCTGCTCAAGTACTAAGGGGCAAGCGAGTGGAAGAGACTGTGCAGTACGCAGAGGCCACGGGCTTGCTCGGCAGCGTCTGGCTGCTGGTGGCGATCCCGCTGGTCAGCGCGGCCGTCCTGCTGCTGCTCGGCCGGCGGGCCGACCGCTGGGGGCACTGGTTGGGCGTCGCGGCCATCGGCGCCGCGTTCGTGCTCGGGCTGGCGTCCTTCTTCCAGCTGCGTGGCCTGGAGAACAAGTCGGTCGAGCTGAGCCTCTGGGACTTCATCGCGGTCGGTGACCTGCGGGTCGACTTCGGTCTGCTGTTCGACCCGCTGGCCGCGGTCTTCGTCATGCTGATCACCGGCGTCGGGTTCCTGATCCACCTGTACGCCGTCGAGTACATGGCGCACGACGGGGGTCGTCGCCGGTTCTTCGCGTACTTCAACCTGTTCGTCGCGGCCATGCTGCTGCTGGTGCTCGGCAACAACTACGTGATGCTCTACTTCGGCTGGGAGGGCGTCGGTCTGGCGTCGTACCTGCTGATCTCCTTCTGGTACGGGCGGCCGAGCGCCGCGACGGCCGGCAAGAAGGCGTTCCTGATGAACCGGGTCGGCGACACCGGCCTCGCCATCGGCATCTTCATCATGTTCGCGACGCTGGGCACCACCCAGTACGACGAGGTGTTCAACGGTGTCGGCGCGCTGACCGGCACCACGGTGCTGGTGCTCGGCCTGCTGCTGCTGCTCGGCGCGGCCGGCAAGTCCGGTCAGTTCCCGCTGCAGGCGTGGCTGCCGGACGCGATGGAGGGCCCCACTCCGGTGTCGGCGCTCATCCACGCCGCCACCATGGTCACCGCCGGCGTCTACCTGATCGCCCGGTCCAACCCGATCTTCTCCGCCAACTCGACGCTCCAGCTCGTGGTGGTGAGCGTCGGCGCGCTCACCCTGCTGATGGGCTGCATCATCGGTGCGGCGAAGGACGACATCAAGCGGGTGCTCGCCTGGTCGACGGTGAGCCAGATCGGCTACATGTTCCTCGGCGTCGGCCTGGGCGGCGGCGCGTACGCGCTGGCCATCGTGCACCTGCTGGCCCACGGCTTCTTCAAGGCCAACATGTTCCTGGGCGCCGGCTCGGTCATGCACGGGATGAAGGACCAGGTGGACATCCGCCGCTTCGGTGGGCTGTCGACGTACATGAAGGTCACCTGGTTGACGTTCATGATGGGCTGGCTGGCCATCATCGGCATGTTCCCGTTCTCGGGCTTCTTCTCGAAGGAGCCGATCATCGTGGCCGCCTTCGAGCGGGAGGACTGGACCGCCTGGCTCTTCGGCGGGGCGGCGCTGCTCGGCGCGGGGCTGACCGCGTTCTACATGACCCGGCTGTTCGTGCTCACCTTCCACGGCCCCAAGCGGTGGACCGAGGACATCGAGCACCCGCACGAGTCGCCGCGGCTGATGACCATCCCGTTGATCCTGCTGGCGGTCGGCTCGGTCGGCGCCGGTTTCCTGCTCTCCACGTCCGTCCCGGACTGGCTGACGGCGACCGCGGGGCTGGGCGGCGAGCATGCGGAACACGAGGCCGTCCTCCCGCACGCAGTGCTCACCACGCTCTCGTTGGTGGTCACCGTGCTCGGCGCCGGGCTGGCCTGGTTCCTCTTCCGGACCGGTACGGCCACCGCGCCGCAGCCGGCCGGGATCCTGGTCACCGCCGCCCGGCGCAACCTCTACACCGACGCGGTGAACGAGGCGGTCTTCGAGAAGCCGGGCATCTTCCTCACCCGGGCGCTGGTCTTCCTCGACAACCGGGGCATCGACGGGCTGGTCAACGGACTCGCCGCGGGTGTCGGCGGCGGTTCGGGCCGGCTCCGGCGGCTGCAGACCGGTTTCGTCCGCTCGTACGCCACCTCGATCCTGGCCGGTGCGCTGCTGGTGATGGCGGCGTTCCTGGCGGTGCAGGCGGGGTGGTTGGCGTGACCGACCTGAATACGCCCGCCCCCGCCGGCGGACCACGCATCCACGACGGAGGTAAGGCCGCATAATGTCCAACTTCCCGTTCCTCTCGGTGCTCACCGTGGCGCCGCTGGTGGGCGCCCTGGTGGTGGCCTTCCTGCCGCGCCACCGGCCGGAGCTGGCCAAGCAGGTGGCGTTCGCCTGGTCGCTGCTGGTGCTTGTGCTCTCGGTGGTGATGTGGGTCAGCTTCAACGCGGGCGGTGACCGGTTCCAGTTCCGGGAGTCGTACTCGTGGATCCCGAACTGGGGCGTCAGCTTCACCTTCGCCGCGGACGGCATCGCGCTGGTGATGCTCATGCTGATCGCGGTGCTGGTGCCGCTGGTGATCCTGGCGTCCTGGCACGACGCGGAGTCCTCCAAGCGGTCCATCCCGGTCTACTTCGCGCTGCTGCTCATCCTCGAGAGCACGATGATCGGCGTCTTCGCCGCCGCCGACGTCTTCCTGTTCTACGTGTTCTTCGAGGTCATGCTGGTGCCGATGTACTTCCTGATCGGCAGCTACGGCGGCCACCAGCGGCAGTACGCGGCGGTGAAGTTCTTCCTCTACTCGCTTGTCGGCGGTCTGTTCATGCTGGCCGCGGTGATCGGCCTCTGGGTGGTCGGCGGAAAGACCTTCGACTGGCAGGCGCTGTCGCAGGTCGACATCAGCACCGGCACCGAGCGGTGGCTGTTCCTCGGCTTCTTCCTCGCGTTCGCCATCAAGGCCCCGTTCTTCCCGTTCCACACCTGGCTGCCGGACGCCGGTGGCGCCGCCCCGGCGGGCGCCGCCGCGCTGCTGGTAGGTGTGCTGGACAAGGTCGGCACGTTCGGGATCCTGCGCTACTGCCTGCCGCTGTTCCCGGAGGCGTCGAAGTGGTTCGCCCCGTGGGCGCTGGCGCTTGGCGTGATCGGCATCATCTACGCGGCGCTGCTGGCGGTCGGCCAGAACGACCTCAAGCGGCTCGTGTCGTACACGTCGATCGCGCACTTCGGGTTCATCGGGGTGGGCATCTTCGCGTTCACCACCCAGGCCGGCACGGGCGCGGTGCTCTACATGCTCAACCACGGTCTGGCCACCGGCCTGCTGTTCCTGGTGGTCGGCATGCTGATCTCCCGGCGTGGCTCGGCGCTGATCAGTGACTTCGGTGGCGCCGGCAAGCTCGTCCCCGTGCTCGCCGGTGTGCTGTTCTTCGCCGGTCTCGCCTCGCTCGCGCTGCCCGGCACGGCGCCGTTCATCTCCGAGTTCCTGGTGCTGATCGGCACGTTCACTGTGAACAAGCCGGTGGCGGTCATCGCCACGGTCGGCATCATCCTGGCGGCGGCGTACGTGCTGTGGATGGTGCAGCGAACTACGCAGGGCACGCTCAATCCGACGCTGACCGAGGTCGACGGGATGCGCCGGGACCTCAACCTGCGCGAGAAGGTAGTGGTCGCCCCCCTCGTCGCGCTGATCCTGCTGCTCGGCTTCTATCCCAAGCCGGTCACTGACGTGATCAACCCGGCCGTCCAGGCGACCATGGACGACATCGGCAGCACCGACCCGGCCCCGTCCGTGGGCGGCACCGTCCAGGAGGCAGGCCGGTGAACGCGAGGAGCGCAGCGCGGCGGAGCCCCGCAGTCGTGAACGAAAGGCCGGCACAGTGACCGAGTTGAAATTGCCGTCGCTCGACTACGCGGCGCTCGCCCCGATCATGATCATGCTGGGCACCGCGTTGCTCGGTGTGCTTGTCGAGGCGTTCGTGCCCCGGCGCACGCGGCACGTGGTGCAGCTGACGGTGGCGCTGCTGGCCGTCCTCGCCGCGCTGACCATGGTGGTCCTCAACGCCGACGACCGGCTCGTCACGGCCGGTCAGTCCATCGCGGTGGACGGGCCGACGCTCTTCCTCCAGGGCGCCATCCTGGTGCTGGCCGCGATGGCGCTGCTGCTGATCGGTGACCGGACCGTCGAGCGGGGCGGCGCGTTCGTCGCCCAGGCCGCGGTGACCGCCGAGTCGGCCGACGACCGCAAGCAGGCCGAGGGGCGCAACGGGCTCACCGAGGTGTACCCGCTTGTCACGTTCGCGATCGGCGGCATGCTCATCTTCGTGGCGGCCAACGACCTGCTGACCATGTTCATCGCGCTTGAGGTCTTCTCCCTGCCGCTCTACCTGCTCTGCGCGCTGGCTCGCCGCCGGCGTCTGCTGAGCCAGGAGGCGGCGATGAAGTACTTCCTGCTCGGCGCGTACGCCTCGGCGTTCTTCCTGTTCGGCGTGGCCCTGATCTACGGCTTCACCGCAGGCGTCCCGGGCCGTTCGGCCGGGGTCGACTTCGCCACCATCAACGCTGCGGTGTCCGAGTCGCCGGCCAGCCCGGTGCTGCTCTTCGCCGGCATGGCGCTGCTCGCCATCGGTCTGCTCTTCAAGGCCGCCGCGGCCCCGTTCCACGTGTGGACGCCGGACGTCTACCAGGGCGCGCCGACCCCGGTCACCGGCTTCATGGCCGCCTGCACCAAGGTCGCCGCGTTCGGCGCGCTGCTGCGCGTCTTCCACGTCGCGTTCGAGGGCGGGGGCTGGGACTTCACGCCGGTGCTCGGTGCGGTGGCGGTGCTGACCATGCTTGTCGGCGCGGTGCTCGCGGTCACCCAGACGGACATCAAGCGGCTGCTCGCGTACTCCTCGATCGCCAACGCCGGCTATCTGCTGGTCGGTGTGCTGGCGCCGAGCCGCGACGGGCTGTCCGGCACGATGTTCTACCTGGTCGCGTACGGCTTCTCGGTGCTTGCCGCGTTCGCGGTGGTGACCCTGGTGCGCGACGCCGACGGTGAGGCCACCCACCTGTCCCGCTGGGCCGGTCTGGGTCGGCGCTCGCCGTTCTACGCAGGTCTGTTCACGTTCATCCTGCTGGCGTTCGCCGGTATCCCGCTGACCAGCGGCTTCACCAGCAAGTTCGCGGTCTTCGGGCCGGCGCTGGAGGGCGGCCAGGCCTGGCTCGTCATCGCGGGTGTGCTGACCAGCATGGTGCTGGCGTTCCCGTACCTGCGGGTCGTGGTGATGATGTGGCTGTCCGAGCCGGGCGAGTCCACGCCGACGGTCACCGTGCCGGGCGGCCTGACCTCCGCCGCGCTGATGATCGGCGTGCTGGCCACCCTGGCGCTGGGTGTCGCCCCCGATCCACTGCTCGACCTGGCTACCGGAGCCGCCGAATTCGTGCGGTGAGACGTACCTCGGACACCGGGGGCCGGCGCGTGACCGCGTGCCGGCCCCCGCTGCGTATCCCCGACCCGGAGCAGGTCGAACGGGTGTGGCATGGTTGATGGTGTGGTGATTCCGGCTGGCGAGCGTTCAGGTGCCACCGGTTCCGGCGGTCGCCGGGGCCGGGCGAGCACGAGTCAGTTCGGCGCGCTCGGCCTCCATCTCGCCGATCCCCGCGTCGAGGCGTCCGTGCTGGGGCTGCTGGACGCGGTCGAGATCGAGCTGCGCGACAGTGTGGCAAGCGCCGACCCGTTCGTCTCGGAGGCGGCCCGCCACCTCCTGGAGGCCGGCGGGAAGCGGTTCCGGCCGCTGCTGGTGGCGCTCGGCGCCCAGTTCGGCGATCCGTCGGGCGCGCAGGTGGTCCCGGCGGCAGTGGTGATGGAGCTCACCCACCTGGCCACCCTCTACCACGACGACGTGATGGACGAAGCAGCCGTGCGGCGGGGCGCCCCGAGCGCCAACTCGCGCTGGACCAACTCCGTCGCCATCCTGGTCGGCGACTACCTCTTCGCCCGCGCCGCGGACATCGCGGCCGACCTGGGCCCCGAGGCCGTCCGGTTGCAGGCGCGCACCTTCGCCCGCCTGGTGCACGGGCAGATCGCCGAGACGGTGGGGCCGCGCGCCGGGGAGGACCCGGTCGCGCACTACCTGAGCGTGATCGCCGAGAAGACCGGATCGCTGATCGCCACGTCGATCCGGTTCGGCGGCATGTTCGGTGGCGCCCCCGCCGAGCAGATCGAGGCCCTCGCCGGGTACGGCGAGACCATCGGCGTCGCGTTCCAGCTCACCGACGACCTGCTGGACATCGCGTCCGAGTCGGTGCAGTCGGGCAAGACTCCCGGCACGGACCTGCGCGAGGGTGTCCCGACGCTGCCGGTGCTCTACGCCCGCGCGGCCGACGACTCCGACGCCTCGTCGGTGCGGCTACGGGAGATCCTGGCGACCGGCCCGTTGACCGACGACGCGCTGCACGCCGAGGCCCTGGGGCTGCTGCGGGAGAGCCCGGCGCTCAAGCGCGCCCGGGAGACCGTGCGCAGCTACGCCGAGGACGCCCGCGCGCGCCTGGCCCCGCTCCCCGCGAGCCCGTCACGCCGGGCCCTGGAGTCGCTCTGCGACTACATCGCCGACCGCACCAGCTGACGCACCCCGTCGGGCGGGTCAGGGGCGGGGCGCGGCGGTCAGCAGGCGGCTGCCCACCAGCATGAGGGCGGCGGCGAGCAGCATCGCCACCGAGGCCGTGGCCCACATCGCCGGGTAGCCGACGTGCGCGGCGAGCGGGCCGAGGCTCAACGGGCCGAGGCAGCCACCCGCGTACACCCCCGTCTGTGTGATCGAGGTGGCGGCGGCCGGGGCCTGCGGATGCAGCCGGACCACCGCGAAGTTCATGAGGCCCGGCCACGCCCAGCCCAGGCCGAAGCCGAGCACCACGCCCGCCACCAGCGGCACCGGGCCGGCCACCGCCAGCAGACCGAGCCCGGCCGCCCCGACCACAAGCATCGCGGCGATGAGCGCGACGTGACCGCCGGCCCGCCGGTCGGCCAGCCCGCCGGCGCCCACCCGGGCGGCCACGCAGACCGCGCTGCCCAGGGTCAGGGTGAGGCCGGCCAGGCCCGGCGAGAGACCCCGGGCGGCGGCCGAGTCCACCAGGAAGGTGCCCAGCGCGTTGGCCGCGCTCGCCGCCAACGTCGCCGCCGCGCCGATCACCACCAGGGCCGTCGTGGCCCGGCCCGCGCGCGTCGCGTCGGCCCGTCGGCCCTGACCGGGCACCTGGCGGGGTACGGCCGGCAGCGTCGTCAGCGCCGCGACGGCCGCGGCCACGAACGCCCAGCGCCAGCCGGCGGTGAGCGCGATCGTGGGCACCGCCGCGCCGGCCAGCAGGGTGGAGACCGGAATGGCCGCCTGCTTGACACCGAACGACAGCCCCTGCCGATGGGGTGGCACGTGCTGGGCCAGCGCGGCGTTGCTCGCCAGTTGGCCGAGGGCGTTCGCGGCGGCGCTGAGCGCCAGCAGAGCGAGCAGCACCCCGTACGAGCGGGCGAACGCCGCCACGGCCAGCATCGACCCGGAGGCCAGCACGATGCCGCTGCGGGCCACCACGGCCGGCCCGTACCGCTCGACGAGCCGGCCGGAGGGCACCGAGGCCAGCGCGCTCACACCGAAGTAGACGGACACGGCCAGGCCCAGCCCGGCGGGGGAGAACCCGAGGTCGGCTCCCATCTGCACGGCGAGGCCGCCGAGGAGGAAGACGGGCAGCACGCAGGCCACGGTGGTGGCGACGGCACCGGCGCTGGCCCGGATCGGGCGGGTCCGGGTGCGGTCTTCGGTGGGGGTGAGGGCGGTGTCGGTCATCGTCCGGCAAACCTACGCGAGTCCGGCTCGGACCACTCCTGGTGACCGGTGGCCTACGAGGAGTGGATGGTGATCTGGCATCCTCGACCCGAACAGGCATTTCGCACCCGGCCTGTTTTTCATATGGTGTAAGTCCCCGGCGGCGGAGGTGGTTGTGCGCGACCCCTTGGCAGAACCTTCGGACCTGATCCGCAGCGTCTCCCGAGCACTGCGGGTGCTCGAGTCGGTCGGTCGCGCCCCGAAGGGCCTGACCGTCAAGCAGATCGCCCGCCGGTGCGAGCTGACCGTGGCCACCACCTACCACCTGGTCCGCACGCTCGCGTACGAGGGTTACGTGATCCGTCGGGAGGACGGCACGTACATCGTGGGGCTGGAGGTGGCCGACCGCTACCGCGAGCTGGTGACCGCGTTCCGAGGCCCGCCCGTGGTCGGTGAGACGCTGCGCCGGGCCGCCCTGGACACGGGTTACAGCCACTACCTGGGCCGCTTCGTCGGCGGTCAGGTCGCCATCACCGCGGTGGCCGAGGGGCACCGCTCGCCCTACCTGGAGGACCTGGTCCCCGGCTTCGACGAGGGGGCGCACGCGACAGCCCTCGGCAAGTCCCTGCTCGCCACCCTCACGACCGAGCAGCGTTTCCGCTACCTGCGTGAGTACGGCATGCGCCCGTTCACCACCGCCACGCTCACCACCACCGAGGCGTTCGAGGCCGACCTGGCCGCCGGCGACCGGCGCGGGATGCAACTGGAGCTGGGCCAGTTCCGTCAGGGCGTGGCCTGCGCGGCGGTGCTCGTCACGCCGGACAAGGACATGGAACGTCGGGTCGTGCTGGCCTGCGCCCTGCCGGCGAGCGAGATGATGACCTCCGCGCGGGTCGTCCGGGCCAAGCTGCTCACCGTCGCCCGGACGGTCGCCGACGGCATCGCCTCCGACCACTAGGGCGTGTGTCAGAGCCTCGGTCGAGCCGAGGCGTCCCGCCGCAGGCCGGTTGCCACACGCCCTGGACCCGCTGGACGCCGAGAGGCCCTCTCCCGGGCTGGGAGAGGGCCTCTCGGGGCGGTCCAGCGCCGGACCGCCGGGGGTGGACGTCAGCGAACCGTCCGGGGTGCCGTCAGCTGCCCACGGGGCCGCCGTCGAGACGCCAGGTGACCACCACGCCCGGCTTGGCGTAGTCGCCGTCCGGCCAGTTCGAGGCCGGGTTCTCCACCGACGCACCGGTGATCTCACCCGGGTGCTGGACGGCGACGAAGACCGAGCGGTTGTCGCCGGTGATGAACGGGCCGCAGGTCTCGGCGCCGATCGGCACGGTGAGGAACTGCTTGAGGTGACCCCGCTCCGGGCCCTCCACCGCCGTCGCGAAGAGACCGTCGTTGCTGCCCAGCGCGTTGCCGTCGGTGGAGATCCACAGGTTGCCCGTGGCGTCGAAGGCGACGTTGTCGGGGCAGGAGATCGGGGAGACAGTGGCCTTGTCGTACCCGGCGAAGAAGGTCGACGGGTCGGTCGGGTCGCCACAGACGATCGGCAGCGACCAGGCGAAGGTCTCCGCGGTGTTGTCGTTGCGGTCCTCGACCAGCTCCAGGATCTGCCCGTGCTTGTTGGCGTTGCGCGGGTTTGCCTCGTCGGCCGCCGCCTTGCCGGCCTTGCCGCGGTCGGTGTTGTTGGTGAGCGCCACGTACACCTTGCCGGTGAGGTGGCTCGGCTCGACGTCCTCGGGCCGGTCCATCTTGGTCGCGCCGACCTTGTCGCCGGCGAGCCGGGTGAAGGTGAGCACGTCCGCCGCGGTCATCCCGTCGACGAACGAGCGGTTGCCGCTGACCAGCTTGATCCAACGCCCCCGGCCGTTGAACGCGCCGTCGGCGGGAAGCTTGCCCGTGCCGTCGATCTCGGCGGCGCTGGTCTGGTCGAGCTGCGCGACGTAGAGCGTGCCGGACTCCAGCAGGGTGAGGTTGTGCTTGCGGGCGGCCCAGGAGTTGCCCTTCAGGAACTTCTTGTCCGAGACGAACTTGTAGAGGTAGTCGAACCGCTCGTCGTCGCCCATGTACGCGACCACGTGCCCGTCCCTGGCGACGATGACGTTCGCGCCCTCGTGCTTGAGGCGGCCCATCGCCGTGTGCTTGCGCGGGCGGCTCTCCGGGTCGAACGGGTCGATCTCGACGATCCAGCCGAACCGGTGCGCCTCGTTGGGGTGCTTGGCGAGGTCGAAGCGCTCGTCGGCGCGCTCCCACTTGCGGCTGCCGCTGGGGTAACGGGAGGCGGTGGTGATGCCGTAGCGGTCCAGCTTCGGCTTGAGGTCGGCCGGAGCGGCGTCCGCGCCGACGAAGTACTGGTTGAAGTTCTCCTCGCCGGAGAGCACGGTCCCCCACGGCGTCACGCCACCGGAGCAGTTGTTGAGCGTGCCGACGACCGTACGGCCCTTCGGGTCGGCGGCGGTCTTCAGCCAGGCCGAGCCCGCGGCCGGGCCGGTCAGATCGAACTTGGTGCTCAGGGCGGTGACCCGCCGGTTGTACGGCCGTCGGCCGTTGTCCACGGGCTTCCACTGCCCGGTGCCGGCGACCCGCTCCAACTCGACCACGGACATGCCGTGCGCCGCCATGGCCGTGCGCAGTTGCTCCGCCGAGAGCGCGTCCAGGCCGGGGAAGGCGGGGAACATCAGGTCCTCGTTCGTGTACTCGTGGTTGACCACGAGCAGCGCGCGCCTGCCCTGCTTGTCCAGCGGCAGCACGCCGACGAAGTCGTTGTTGTAGCCGAACTGCTTCGACTGGGCGGCCGCGGTCTGGTGGTGCAGATTGAACTCCGGCGCGCCCGGCAGCACCGGGTCGCCCCACTTGATCACCACGGCGTGGTCGTAGCCGTTCGGCACGACCAGGGTGTCCAGCTTGTTCGGCGGGATCGGCTTGAAGGTCAGCGCGCCGCTGCCGACGCCGGTGCCGGGGCGGCCGAAGCCGAACCCCTCCGGCACGTCCGGGGTGGTGGGCGCCGCGGCGGCGGGGGCCGCGCCGGCCAGCGCGCCGGCCGCCGCGCCACCGAAGCCGAGGACCAGGGCGCCGACCGCGCCGGCCCGGACCACGCCGCGCCGGGAGACCTCCGCGTTCACCACGTCCCCGAAGTACGCGTTGTCGGACGTGTTCGGGACGGGGTGGTCACAGGCGTTGCCGCAGCGGTACAGACAGGTCATGGCGTCACGGGTGCCGTGACGGTTGCCGGTCAACAGGGGGAGCAGCCGGGGACGGTCGCTCATGGGAGTGGCCTCCAGGAAAGTCGGTGGCACGACAGGCGGCGTACCAGCCGGACGCTAGGAGGACGTGGTGAGCGGTCGTCGGCCGCAGTGTGAACCAGGCGTGAACACCTGCCCGGACGCGCCGCCGGCGCAACCGGCCTGACCTCGGGCTGAACCGTTGGGCGTCACCGCACGTATTCCCGAGCGGACACACCGCCGGACGCGCGCCGGAAGTGAGGAGACCGCCATCAGCGACCATGACGCCCAACTGCTGCGGGCGCTGCACGACGAGCACGCGGAGGCGCTGTACGCACACGCCCTGCGGCTGGTCAACGGCGACCGGCAGCGGGCCGAGGACCTGGTGCAGGAGACGCTGCTGCGGGCCTGGCGGCACCCCGAGTCCCTCGACCCGCGACGCGGCTCCGTACGCGCCTGGCTGTTCACCACCGCCCGTAACCTGGCCATCGACGCCTGGCGGCGACGGTCCACGCGGGTCGGTGAGGTGTTCACCGACGAGCTGCCCGAGCCACCCGAGGTGGTCGACGAGGCGGAGCGCGCGGTGGAGGCGTGGACAGTCGCCGAGGCGTTGAACCGGCTCAGCCCCACCCACCGCGAGGTGCTGATCGAGTGTTTCTACCAGGGGCGGTCGGTGGCCGAGGCGGCGTCGAGGCTGGGCGTACCGCCGGGCACGGTGAAGTCGCGCACCCACTACGCCCTGCGCTCACTACGGTTGGTCCTGGCCGAGATGGGGGTGACGGGATGACCAGGTGCGAGTTCGCGCACGACGACGGCGCGTACGTGCTGGGCGCCCTGGCCCCCGCCGAGCGGGCGGCCTACGAGAGGCACCTCGCCGGCTGCGCCTCCTGCCGGGACGCGGTCGCCGAGATCGCCGTCCTACCCGGACTGCTCGGCCGCCTCGACCCGGCGGGTCTGGAGCAGTTCCTGCCGCCGCCGTCCCCACCTCGGGTGCCCGCGCTGCTCGAGGAGGCCCGCAGCCGCCGGCGCCGCGAGCGCGCCGCGACCCGTCGGCGGTACGCCCTGACCACGGTCGCCGCCGCCGCGCTCGCCCTGGTGGTGGGCGTCGGCACGGCAGCGGTGCTGCCCCGGCCGGCCGCCCCGCCGGTCACCCCGGGGGCCCAGGGCACGCGCCCCGGCCCGCAGGTGTCGATGGTCGCCATGCGGCCGGTGGCCACCACCGGGCCGGTGCACGCCGAGATCGGGTTGGCCGGCAGCAAGTGGGGCACCGAGGTGACCATGCACTGCGGGTACGACGCGCGGACGAGCTACGGCAAGGCGTACCCGTTCCGGCTGGTGGCGCACGGTCCGAACGGCAGCAGCGAGCAGATCGGCTCCTGGCTGGCGGCCCCCGGCGACGATCTCAGCTTCACCGGCGTCACCCGCTTCACCGACGCCGAGCTGGTAAGCGTGGAACTCCAACGATCCGACGGCACACCCCTGCTGACGTACGCGGTCCCGTGACGCTCCCGCCTCCGACCCTGCGCGGGGTCAGGGGGTGGGGACGGGCGCCTCGGTGGCGGTGGCGCGGGTGTGTGCGCGGGTGCGGCGGGACTGGTTGACGGCGTCGGCGGTGAAGACGATCAGGGCCAGCCAGACCAGCGCGAAGCCGGCGAGGCGGGCCGGCGGCATCGGCTCGTGGAAGATCAGCACGCCGCAGGCGAGCTGGAGGATCGGCGCCAGGTACTGGATCATGCCGAGGCCGGTCAGCGGTAGCCGGTTGGCGGCCCCGGCGAAGAGCAGCAGCGGGATCGCGGTGGCCGCGCCGGCCAGCACCAGCAGCGCGGTGTGACCGGCCGAGACGTGCCCGAAGGTCAATCCGGCGTGTCGGCTCAGCCAGGCGAGATAGCCCAGCGCGGGCAGCGCCAGCACCGCCGACTCGACGAAGAGCCCCTCGGCCGCCGGCAGTCCGAGCCGCTTCTTGATCAGGCCGTAGCCGGCGAAGCTGAACGCCAGGGTCAGGGCCAGCCAGGGCAGCCGGCCGTAGTCGACGGCGAGCACCGCGACTGCCGACCCGCCGATGCCCAGCGCCACCCACTGCGCCGGGCGCAGCCGTTCGCGCAGCACCGTCACCCCGAGCAGCACCACCACGAGGGGGTTGATGAAGTAGCCGAGCGCGGTCTCCACCACCCGGTTGGAGCTGACCCCGTAGATGTAGGTGCCCCAGTTGACGGCGATGAGCGCGGCGGCGGCGACGATCCCGGCGACCGCCCAGCGCCGGCGCAGCAGCGCCCGCAGGAAGCCGACGTTGCGCAGCGCGCCGAGCAGCAGGGCCACGAAGAGCACCGACCAGACGATCCGGTGGGCCAGGATCTCCAGCGGGCCGGTGGGTCGCAGCAGCTTGAAGTAGAGCGGAAAGAAACCCCAGAGCAGGTACGCGCCGATGCCGTAGAGGTATCCCAGGCGGAGTGGCGTCACGCCTCCACCGTAAGGGGTGAACCTCCGCTTTGTTCCTTTCCGGTGATCGGCGTCACCGATGGCCGCCGGTCGAGCTGCATCCACCGCTGGGGAACGTCCAACGGGGTGAAGCCGACCCGCGCGTACACCTCGTGCGCGTCGTTGGTGGCCAGCAGGATCCGGCGTACGCCCAGCTCGGCCAGGTGGTCGCGGACGGTGCCGGCCAGCCAGCCGCCCAGCCCGACGCCCCGGGAGGCCCGGTCGACGTACACGTCGCAGAGCCAGGCGAAGGTGGCGCCGTCGGTGACCACCCGGGCCACCGCCACCTGGCGGCCGTCCCCGGGTCGGTAGACGCCGAACGGAAGCGACCCGGCGAACGCCCGCACGACCGTCTCCCGGTCACGCCCCAGCGCCCAGTACGCGTCGGTGGACAACCAGTGGTGTATCCGGTCCAGGTCGAGCCGGGCGGGATCGGTGCAGATCAGGTGGCCGTCGGCGCGGGTCAGCGAGAACACGTCTGCGAGGCTAACCAGCCCGACCGGTTCGCCGACCGGCCAATTCCCGAACTCCGGTCACCGGACCGCCCGGCCCATCGGAGGCCGGGCGGTGCGGATCGGTGAGGTCGGTCGCCACTCAGTCCCGGTCGAGAACGGCGCCGAGGATCCAGGTCACGATGCTCACGAACAGGGCGCCGAGCACAGCGGCCGGCCAGAAGCCGTCCACCGAGAACGGCAGCCCGGCCTGGTCGGCGATCCAGCTGGTGAGCAGGAACAGCAGCCCGTTCACCACAAGCGCGATGAGACCCAGCGTGAGCAGGTAGAAGCCGCAGCCGACGGTCTTGATGACCGGCTGGAGCACCGCGTTGACGACACCGAAGATCACCGCCACCAGGATCAGCGTGGTGACCGTCTGCACGGCCGAGGTCGACTCCAGGTCGATGCCCGGAATGAGCAGCGTGGCCAACCAGAAGGCCAGCGCCGTGGTGGCCAGCCGAATCAGCAACCCCTTCAGAAAACCCATGGCCGGGATCGTGCCACGGACCACTCATCGGCGTAACCCACCAGTTGACCATCCAGGACAGCGTGACCCGGGTCGGCGCCCTCCGCCGGCTCAGCCGCGCGCCGGCCGGCCGATCAGCTGGGCCTCGATCGGGGTGGGGGAGAGCAGCGCCCACCGCAGGGCCCGGCGGTTCACCACCGCCACCATGTCGTCCCGGATCCGGGTGAGCCAGTCGGCCGACCCGCCCAGCCCCAACGCCGCGCCGGCAAGCGCGGCCTCGGCCGCGTGCAACGGTTGCAGGACCGCCAGGTCGGCGCGGCTCAACGCGTCCACATCGGCCGGGGTCAGCTCGTCGCGCACCACGAGAGTGGCCCGCCACGCCGGACCCGGCTCGGTCTCGGCCGGCATCGGCCCGGCGTCGACCACCAGCAGCAACGGCTGGAGCGCGGTGCCCACCGACTCGGCGACCGGCCGGCCCGGCGGGATCAGCGGGATCGTCCCGCCCGGAGCGCCGACCCCTCGCACGAACGGCTCCCAGGCACGGGGTCGTGCCGTCTGCACCACCACCAGCGCACCCAGGGCCATCGCGCGCAGCGCCACCAACTGCGCGGCGCGCACCCCGCCCACCAGCAGCACACGGGTGCTCTCCGGCCGGAAGAACCGCACGGTGACCGCGCCGCCGTGCCGGTTGGTGCCGACCATCATCCCCGCCTCGCCCAGGGTCAGCTCCCAGTCGTCCAGCGCCACCGTCGGATGCGCCCCGACGGTGGCCAGCGCCAGCGGCAGCGTGCCCGCCAGCCCGGTGAGGTGCGCGCCGTCGAGTCTGCGCAGCGCCCCGCCCGCGCCACTGACCAGTTTGCCGAGCGCGTCGACGGCCACGGTCAGCTCGGCGGTCGACGCGGCGGCCAGGCGTACGGCCATCTCGGTTGGCGCGGCCCCGGTGTCGCCGGCCGGCGCCGGCCCCACGCAGAGCGACACCGTCGTCGCGGTCGCCGGCAGCGCGAGCAGCCGGGGCACCAGCCGCCGCGCGGCCGGGGCGCCGGCCTGCGGCCAGTCCACCAGGCGGAACGTGGCCTGGACGAGAGCGCCCGAGCGGAGCAGCGGCCACGACTCCCGCACCGGCTGGCCGTCGTGGTGGGCCAGCTCGCCCAGCACGCGCAGTGCCGCCGGCACGCCGAGCGGCCGGGCGGTCAGCGGCCCGAGACGCCGAACGATCCGGCGTACCGTGCCGGCGAGCGCCCGCCGCAGGGCCTCGGGCGTCCACCCGTCCGCCCGCAGCACCCGGACCGCCAGCACCGCCCGCTCCCGTCCGGTGAGCCGTCCGTCGGTGAGCTGCCGGTACGACGTTCCGACGGTGCCACCCGCCGTCGGGACGGGTGCCGGCGTTCCGCTGAGGAGCAGTTGGATCCGCAGCGGCGGGACGTCCGGACCGGGCGTCGGCAGCAGCGCGGCCGGCGCGGGGATCGCCCGGGACGCGTCGCCGAGCAGGTCGCCCGGATCGCCGAGCTCCAGGAGCACCACCATGCCGGCCGTGTCCTCCAGCACCGCCGCCGGTCCCCCGGGCAGCTCCGTCGAGTGGACCACGGCACCGGGTGCGACCAGGTCGAGCAACTCGGCCGGGCCGGCCTGCTCGCCCAGCGCACGACGTCGGGTCGCATGCCCGGCGGCGGTGCCCAGCCACTCGAAGAGCCACCGGCCGCGGACCCGGACGCCGGCGACCGCCACGAGGAGCGCCGCCACCAGCAGCGCGGCGACGGTGACAGGTGTGCCGCGGCCCAGCGCGGCGAGGACGACCGCGACGGCGACCTGCCCGGCGACCAGTTGACCAGCGCGCATCCCCACGCTTCGCCGAACGGACGCGGCCCACCGGCCGCGAGATCGCCGAGCGGGTACGCCGTCGCGGGTCGCGCCCAGCCCGAGGGCGACCGGCGCGGTGCTGAGGGCGGCGGTCGCGGTTGCTCCGCCGTCGACGTCCGGCGCGGTGCCGACAGACGTGATTGTGCCGGTGACGGCTAAGGCGACCGGCCCGGCTGTCGCGACGTTGTCGGCCGGGGCCGGGCCCCGACCGGGCCGGCTCGCCGGCTGCGGGCCTCCGGTGGTGATCGGCGACACCGCGCCTCCTCGACCAGTGTGGACGTGCCGGGCGGCCGACCGCCCTGGAATGCCCGTCACGCGCCGCGACGTGGCTGCCGCACATCGTAAGCGACCGATGGCTGCAGTGGTTGTCCACAGCTGCCGTGGTTGTCCACAGGGGAGACGCGCGGGGTAGCAGAACGGCTACCAGGCCGCTACCGTCAGCCACGAAGTTCATCGCTGACCCGCGTCCTCCCTTGCTCGTCGACCGGGCCACGCGATCGGTGCGCTCCCACGGTGGGCGCACAGCCGGCCAGGCACGACCGAGGAGACGAGGTGATGTTCGGGTGTCCCAGACCCAGGCAGAAGCGGCGGTGATGCGGCATACCGCCGCGAAGTTCGAGCAGGTGGACCAGTCGTTGCAGTCCATGCTTACCGGCCTGCTGGCCGAGCTGGAGGTGTTGCAGCAGGCCTGGCGCGGCGCCGGCGGGCGGTCGTTCGAGCAGGTCAAGCGGCAGTGGTCACAGGATCAGGCGGCGTTGCACCGGGCCCTGCGGGAGACCGCCGGGGCCATCCGCACCGCCGGCCGACAGTACGACGTCTCGGACGACGAGGCGGCCAGCCGGGTGGCCGGCACCAACCGCGGCGGCATCCAACTGCCGCTCTGACCCGCCGGGAGGGAGTTCCGATGGACAACGGTGTGCTGGTCGTCAACTTCGCCGCGCTGCAACAGGCCGGCGCGGACATTCAACGGGCGCTGAACACGCTCGACTCGCAGCTCGGCCAACTCGAACGCGACGCCGCGCCGCTGGTGTCGGCCTGGGAGGGCGACGCCCGACAGGCGTACGAGCAGCGCCAGGCGCGGTGGCGGTCCGCCTCGCAGGACCTGCAGGCGATGCTGCGCGCCATCAAGTTGGCGGTGGACGACTCCGCGGCCGACTATCTGGACACGGAGAAGAAGAACACCGGGCTGTTCCAGTGACGCCGGTGGGCCGGGAGCGCTGACCGTGCCCGCGTCAGCGCCCCGGCCGCCCTCCGACGAGGGGTGCCCGGGCGGCGGGGTCGGGTCAGGCTGGCTCGGCCGGTCGCCAACGCCGGCGCGCGCCGCGGGGCAGCACGACGGCGAGCAACACCACGGCCACCGCCGTCACGCCGATCACCCCACCGGCCACCAGGGCACGGTCCCGGGCGGTCGCGCGGCGGGCCTGGCGGGCGAGCACCGCCGGATCGGGCCGGTCGTCGGCGAGTGCGGCAACCGGCCGCGGGGCGGTCGGTCGGCCGCCGCCGGTCTCGGTGACCGCCCGGTAGGGGTTCAGCACGCCGGCGCCGTATCCGCCGCCGTGTCCCGTGCCGGGCGCCGGATCGACAGTGGCGACGATCCGCTCCACCACCTCGGCGGCTGTCAACTCGGGTCGGTACGCGCGCAGCAGCGCCGCGGTGGCGGCCACGAACGGCACCGCGTAACTGGTGCCCTCGACCTGCTGGTGACCCTGCGCCGGCGCGGCGACCAGCACCGCGCTGCCCGGTGCGACCAGATCGACGTACGAGCCGGTCTGGGAGAAGGTCGCCCGTGCCCCGTCCGCCCCGATCGCCCCCACCCCGAGCACCCCGTCGTACGCGGCCGGGAACGGGCGCGGGTCGCCGCTGTCGTGCAGGTTGCCCACGGCGGCCACCAGCACCACGTCCCGTTCGACGGCGTACCGCACGGCGGAGCGCACCTCCGGGTCGTCGGCGTACAGCACCACGGAGAGGTTCACCACGTCGGCCTCGTGGTCGACGGCCCAGCGGATGGCGCTGGCGAACTCGTCGGCGCTGACCGTGCGCCCCGACTCCCGGCCCTGCACCACCTGCTGCTCACTCACGCGTACCGGCAGGATCCGGGCTTCCGGGGCCAGGCCGTGGAAGGCGACACCGGGCCGGGGCGCCGCCGCGATGATGCTCGCCACGCCGGTGCCGTGCCCGGCGCAGTCCCGGCTGCCGTCCCCACCCGGGTCGAGCAGATCGGTGCCGGCCAGCACCCGTCCGGTCAACTGGGGGTGCGCCCGGTCGACTCCCGAGTCGACCACCGCGACCGTCACCCCGGCCCCGGTGGTCAGCGGCGTGAGCCGCGCCGGGTCGTACCGCTGCTGGGGCCAGGGTGTGGCCTCGACCGGCCGGACGGGCGCCAGCGGGGTCGCGCAGGCCGGGGCCATCCGGCGCCCGGCGCTGGCCGCGACGGCCGGCCCGGTCGCAGCGGTCAGCAGGGCGGCCGCCAGACCTGCCAGGACGGGGCGCACGATCGACCGGGACATCGACAGCCTCCGTATCGTGTCGGCTCCGGAACGGGATGTTATCGCCTCGCCGCCGCCCCGGCGGACCGCCACCGGCCAGCCATTGTGATCTTGATACCACCTTGTAGGTTGTACGCGATACCTGTGGCCTGTTCTCGGAAGGAGAGGTGGCCGTGACCGAATGGGAGCCGGCCACGGAGGCCGAGGTGGCGATGCGGGACGCGCTGCGCGCCAACGACCAGGAGCTCTACTTCCGGCTTTTGTCCCGCACCGATCTGTTGTTGCCGGTTTCCACGCCGGCGCCGTCCGGTCAGGCGTCCGCCGGCTGGGGCACCTGGACCACAGGTGGCCGGACCCACGTGCTGGCCTTCACCTCCGCTGCGGCGCTGCGGGCCTGCCTCGGTGAGCACGGCGGCACCAACCGGCGCGTTCCGTTCACCGACCTCGCCCTCGGCTGGCCCAATCACGAGTGGTGGCTCGCGGTCAACCCCGGGTTGCCGGTCGAGGGCTACCTACCCGCCTGGTTCGTGTCCCAGCT
This sequence comes from Micromonospora lupini str. Lupac 08, assembly GCF_000297395.2. Taxonomy (GTDB): domain Bacteria; phylum Actinomycetota; class Actinomycetes; order Mycobacteriales; family Micromonosporaceae; genus Micromonospora; species Micromonospora lupini. Next base: position 391,976 of record NZ_HF570108.1, read on the forward strand.
CTCCCGTGGTGACGTCCGGCTGCCGGGCCGTGCCATGGGCGCCCGCGCCCGGCTGGAGCGGGCCGAGACGCTGGCCCGGTCGAGAGCGGGTACGACCGGCCGGGACTCCTCGCCCACCACCGGTTTCGTGCCACCCCCGCCGCCCGTGTCGGACCCGACACCTTCGGGACGACCCGCGCCGACGACCGCGGGTACGTCCCCGGCCCCAGGCGTCCCGACCCGGTCGCCCAGCCCCGGCGAACTGTCGCGCCGGCCCGGCTCGGAGGACCTGCCCGCCGCCGGTCAGCGGCAGCCGGCCGCCCCGCCCCGACCGGCCCGTCCCGGTGTCGGTCCCGTGCCGGGCGCGAGTCGCACCGGCGCATCCCGGTACGTGCCGCTGGCCTCCACCGATCGCACCCAGGTCGCCCCGGCCGACCAGCCGGGCCCACGCTCGGGCCAGCCGGGTCCACGCGCAGACCAGCCGGGTCCACGCGCCGGCCGGCCCTCCGCGAGCCGCCCGGCCAGCGACGGCGACGGCCCGGCAGCCGGTGACGGCAGCGCCCCGGGCGGGAGGCGTTCCTTCTTCGAACCCACGTCCGGTCGGGCGTCCGGCCCGGTCTCCACCGATGGCCGGTCGGGCGACCGCGCGGTGCCGCCGTCCCGGTTCGGGCGGGGCAGCCAGCCCTTCCCGCGCCGCCGTCCGGCGGACGCGCCGGGCGGCGACAGCCCGGGCCCGGCCTTCCCGATGCCGGACGCCACCCGGCCGCTGCGGCCACCGGCCGGCGACCTGGGCGCGCCCCGGGTGGTACGAGCGCCCGCGACCGACGACGAGGCCACCCAGCCTCTGCCGCCGCGACGGCCCAACCCGCTGGCCGAGGAACCCACCCACGCGTTCCGGGTGCCCGGCCCAGCCGGAGGTGAGCCGTCACCGTCCCGCGCCGGACGGTCCGTTCCCTCGGCGGACGAGACCCAGCCGATCCCGCGTGGCCGGCCCGGTGACCGGCAGCGCTTCGAGCCGCTGGAGGAGCTGTCGCCGTCGGTCGCGGAGCCGGTTTCCGGCCCGCCCGCCCCGCGTCGCGGCTTCACGCCCATCGTCATCGAGGGCACCATCATCGAGTCCCGGGATCTCCTCGACCCGAGCGAGGTCGGCCCCCCGTTCGACGCGCCACGGCGACCCGGCCCGACCACGGCCGCTCCGTCGGCGTTCGGTCCGACCCCCGCCGCCCCGTCGGCGTTCGGTCCGACCCCCGCTGCCCCATCGGCGTTCGGCCCGGCCGCCCCGCCCGCGTTCGGCCCGACCGAGCCCGACGCCACTGTCCCCGGCCCGTCGATGCCCGGCCCCTCGGGTTCCGGGCCGTCGGGTTCCGGGCCCTCCGCTCCCAGCCCGGATCCGTTCGGCGCGCCGACGTCCTTCCACCCCGCGTCGTCCGGCGCCGGTCTGTTCGAACCGGCGGACACCGGCGCGGGCCCGCGCGACGCCACGGATACCGGCGCGGGCCTGCGCGACTCGGCAGGCACCGGCGCGGGACTCCTCGACGACACGGGCACCGGCGCGGGCCTGTTCGGCCCGGCGGACGGCGGCCCGGATGGTGGTGACCCACTGCGCACCGACATCGGTGACGGCCTGAGCGAGGCTGACCGGGTACCGCTGGCCGATCTTCCCGACACCGGCGCGACCGGTGAAGGCGCGGGAGCGGACGGCCAGCCGGCGCTCGTCGACGAGCCGACGCCGGTGCAGTTCGAGCCGGCCAACACGGTCGAGGAGGACCTGCTCGGCGCTGCCGGCGCCGGCAGCACGGACACGTTCCTGTCCACCCTGCTGCTGGCCCGGGTCCTGCTGCCGGCGGCAGCGGATTCGGTGCGCGGCAGCCGTCCGGGCGACCCGGGCTTCGTCTGGCGTACCGCACAGCTCGACGGCGAGACGTACGTGGTGGTCTACACGTCGCCGGAGCGCCTCGCCGACCACGTCGAGGGTGACGTCGACACGGTCCGGGTGAAGTTCGCCCAGCTGATCCGGCGCTGGCCCGACGAGGACTGGTCGTTCGCCGTCAACCCGGGCACGCCCGTCGGCGCGAAGCTGCCCGGCGACCAGATCGTCGCGTTGGCCAACTGGGCCGCCGAGGTGGGGCTCGGTGACGACCTGGAGGTCGACCCGCAGGAGCCGGCGGTCGAGGCGGAACCCGCGGCCCGCACCCGGTACGCCCCGGCGGCGGTCGATCCGGCCCGACCGACGGTGATGCAGAAGGCGATAGCGCCCAGTCAGCTCGCGTACTACCTGGAGCGGGGGTACGACCGGGTCTCCGGTTTCGTGCACCGGGCCGGCGAGTTGGCACACCTGACCACGCCGGCCGAGCTGCACGACGCGCTGGGTCTCAGCTACCCGGGTTCGCCGTTCGTGCGGGACGCCGAGGAGATCTACGTGCTGCGCTGGCCGGCGCACCGCCCCAGCCTCTACCGGATTCCGTACGGCGGCCAGAACGAGCCGGCGATGCGGGCCATGGAGGGCTGGGTCATCGAGCGCCCGCCGTTTCGGGGCAACGGCTTCGCCCCGGGCGAGAGCAGTGACGTGGTGGCGGAGTTCAAGGTGGATAGCGCCCGCCTCCCGCACGGCGCGCAGCTCTGGCGCATCGGCGGGGACGGCACCGAGCGGGTGGTCGCGGTGCTCGACACCGACGCGGTGGTCTGGCGACGGGTCGGGGAGGCGTGATGCGCGACGGTTACGTGGCGCGTTGGCAGGGCCGGGAGTACCAGGCGAGCCCGGGCGGCGACGACATCAGGCTCTACCAGCCGGAGCCGGGTGAGGGCTTCGAGGAGGTCCGCCCGGGCCGGTACGTGCGGGTGCTGCCGGCGAGCGAGATCGAGGACCTGGCGTACGTGCGGACCACCTGCACGTGGCAGGGGCAGCCGTTCATCGTGCTCGGCAAGCACGACGCCTGGCTGCGCGTGGAGTACACGGGCGGTCGTTGGCCGGTGGCCGAGGCGATGCGGCTGGAGGTCTTCGACTTCGGCGTCTACCAGGGCTGGGCGCCGGCCGCCGAGGTCACCGACCTTCGGGAGCAGCGGGTCTGACGAGCGCCGTCGCCGTCTGCCCGAACACGGCCGGTCAGGACTTGGCCCAGCGCAGGATCTCGCCGAGCACCAGCTCGGGGGCTTCCAGGTGGGGGAAGTGCCCCACCCCGTCGAGCAGGCGCCACTCGTACGGAGCCACGACGTACCGGCCGGACCCCAGGGCGGTCCGTGGCAGGGCGGCGACGTCCTGTGCGCCGTGCAGTTGGAGCGTCGGGGTGACCAGCGGCTTCTGCATGAGGCGGACGAACCGGTAGCCGTGCAGCCGCAGCACCGAGCGGAAGGCCCAGCGGTAGCCCTCCAACGCGCAGAAGGCGGCCTGCGGGATGCGCATCGCCTCCCGGCACCGCTCGGCGTACGCCTCGAAGCCCGGACTGGCCGCCCAGCGCGGCCCGGCCCAGCGGCGCAGGATCTCCTCGACGGCCGCGCCGCCGTCCCTGGTGAGCACGTGCTCGTAGCGGGGGAGCTGGAACTTCAGCGCCGGGGTGGAGGCGGCGAACTGCCCGCGCGGGTCGGCGAAGATGGCGGCGCGCAGGCGCAGTGGGTGGGGCGCTCCGAGCACCACCAGCCGGCGGACGAGGGCGGGGTGGAACGATGCGACAGTCCAGGCCACCATGCCGCCGACGCCGCTGCCGACAAGCGTCGCCGACCGTTCGCCGAGGGCCCGGATCAGGCCGGCGATGTCGGCGGCGAGGGTGTAGCCGTCGTACCCCCGGGGTGGTTTGTCGCTGGCGCCGTAACCGCGCAGGTCCACGGCGACCGCGCGGAAGCCGGCGTCGGCGACCGCCGGGAGCATCTGGTTCCAGGCCCACCAGTGCTCGGGGAAGCCGTGCAGGAAGAGCACCATCGGTCCGGTGCCGGCCTCGACCACGTGGAACCGGGTGCCGTTGGCGCCGACGAAACGGTGCGTCCACGGCCCCTCGGTGAGGACGCAGGACTCGTCGACGACTCCGCCGCGCTGGTCGGTCATGGCAGACAGCCTAGGACCCGCTTGCCCCGGGCGGCCCTGGTGGTCGCGTTGAACAGGGAGAAGCCCGGGTTGTCACCCAGCGGCGCGCGGGTTGCCGGTCGGCAGAGTCAGCGGGTGACGATGCTGGCGCGAACGCCCGGGCCGCAGTCGACCTCGGACGAGCGCGTGCTGATCCGCAGGGTGACGAAGCTGCCCTCGGTCAGTTTGCCGTAACCGATGCCGTGCAGGGCGTACTCGACGCCGTCCTCGGAGACGAGCCCGTAGCAGGGGCCGGATCCGCCCCGGGTGATGTGGCCGATGACCAGGTTGGAGGCCCGTACGTCGGTCGGGTCCGTCGGCTTTGGTGGCTTCGGCACGGCGGGGATCGTCGGCGGAACGGTGCGCGACAGGGGCGGCGGGGTGGCGCGGCCGGGCGGGAGCACCGGGGACGCGGGATCGGCCGGGGTGACGGCCGGTTCGGGCGCCTCCGCGGTCGCGGCGCCGGACGTCGTCGCGGCGCCGGACGTCGTCGAGGTGTCGGACCCGGCCGTGTCGGACGCGGTGGTGTCGGCGGCCGTGGTGTCGGTGGGTTCCTGGGCGGCGCACGCGGTCAGAGTCAGCAGGACGAGCGCGGCGAGACCCGCTGCCGTTCGGGTGGTGCGTGGGGTGAGGAGCACGGTGATGGGACGTTCCGGCAGGTCGGACGGTTCCCCGGGCCGGTGGCACAAAGGGCGACGCCCGGGCAGGTGGCCTGCCCGGGCGTCGCTGGGTGGTGCGGGATCAGTGGTCAGCTGATCTTGATCTTCATCGAGGTGCCGTCCTGCTCCAGAACCTGGATCTTGACACCGGTCGCGGGGAGCTTGACGCCGTGGTTCGGCAGCTCCTCGTAGAAGTACTTCTTGGTGTCGTTGAACACGGGCTCCGCATCCTGGCCGCGGATGTACTGCGGCTGGCTGTTGAGGTGCAGGGTGAACGAGTCGGCCTTCTTGAGGCTGAACGGTGCGTCGTACACCTGGACCCGGGCGCGCCACGGAGCGCCGGTCAGGTTGTAGATCGGGCGCGGGTGCGCGTCGATGTACAGGTTCCGACCCTCACCCGGGTGACCACCCGGGTTGTTGACCGGGTCGTACGGCGCGGTGTTGTTGTCGGAGAACCGGGTGTTCCAGTACGAGATGAGCAGGCCCTCCTGGTACGCGTAGTGGTCCACGTAGTCCGGGCGGGTGTTCGAGTAACCGAAGAAGTACGGGCCCGTCTTCAGGTACTTGTCGTACGAGACGTACGACCGGTTACCGGCGATGTAGTAGTTGTCGAACAGCCGGGTGTAGGTCGCACCGACCACCTCGAACTTCTCGAGGGTCCAGCCGGCGTCGGTCTCGGCGCCATCGCTGAACACGGTCTGGCCGTCGGCGGTCACGGTGATCGCGTCACCGAAGAAGCCGCCCTCGGAGACGCCACCGTCGGTGACGTAGTGCAGGCGGATCTGCGCCACCTTGCCGGCGACCGAGGTGAGCGGGATGTTGATGTCCGCCCATGCGCCGTTGCTGGTGCCGTCGAGGGCCGGGCGGCCCGCGCCGTCGACGCCGATCGGCTCACCGTTGACGGTGCCGTCCAGGTCGGACCAGGTCTGGCCGCCGTCCGTGGACGCCTCGAAGTACAGGTAGTCGTAGTTCTCCTCGATGCTGTACTTGCCCTTCAGCGACAGCGCCGCGGCGGACTTGCCGGTGAGGTCGAACGTCCTCGTCATCTTGCTGTCGAGGTCGTCCTCGTTACCGGAGAAGTACTGCTTCGAGCCCTCGAACGGAGGGCCGTAGTTGAACGTGTACTCCCGCTGCGGAAGCACCACCACCGCGGCCTGCGCCTTGGCGGAGTTGTACTCCTGCGGGCCGAGCGGCAGCGTGCGCTTCTGGCCCGCGACCACGACCTCGTAGTCGAGCCAGCCGAGCTGGAGCTTGTTCCACGCACCGAGGTCGCCGCCCCGGTCGCCGATCGCCGGGTCGTTCTTCGCGCCGAGCCGGCTCTGGGCCATCAGGGTCCAGTGCTCGTTGTTGTTGTCCGCGGGGCCGTAGTCGTCCGGCAGGCCCAGGTCGTGGCCGTACTCGTGGTAGAAGACGCTGCGGCCACCGTTTTCCGGCTGGATCGTGTAGTCGCGGATCCAGACGCCGGTGTTGCCGATCTGGGTGCCACCGATCGGGAAGTTCGGCGGACCCACCGGGGAGCTGTTGAAGGCCGACCAACGGTGGCTCCAGATGGCGTCCTCGCCCTGCTGCGGGTCACCGTCGGCCTGGTCGCCGCCGGAGTGGACGATCTGGAAGTGGTCGATGTAGCCGTCCGACTCGTTGAAGTCGCCGTCACCGTCGTAGTCGAACCGGTCCCACTGGTCGTAGGACCGCATCTCCTCGGCGATCTGGGCGTCCGTCCGGCCCTTGGCCTTCTGGTCGGCGACCCACTGGTTGGCGGCGTCGCGGATCAGGGCCCAGGTGTTCGAGCAGACGTTGTCGCCACAGACGGCGGGGTCGCCGGTCGGGTCGTCGTCGGCCTTCGGGTCGTCGGAACGACCGTAGCGGGCCTCGTTGTACGGGACCTTGACCCAGTCGGTGACCTGGCCGTCGACCGTGTACCGCCCGGAGGACTGGGCCTCGTAGTACTGCTTCAGCGACTCGTCGCCCGGGTTGGTGCCGAAGTACAGCTGGCGGAAGTGGTCCGGGCTGAAGTCCGGCTGCCAGATGGTGGAGTTGTCCACGGCCCGGTTGGGCTGCGGGATCTTGTTGTGCAGCGGCCCGCTGAAGGTCGTCGGACCGGCGATGTTCGGGTCCGTGTCCTTGTCCGGGTAGGACGGGTGCCGCTGGTCCCCGAACTCGGCCAGGATCACGAAGATCTTGTCGGTCCGCTCACGCTGAAGCTCGACGTACTGGTCCTGGGTTGCCGGAGCGCCGGCGGTCCGGGCGTTGGCGTTGGTGGCCGTCTTGCCGACCTGGCCAACCTTGACGACCGTGCTGCCGTTGCGCTGAATCGGCTTGCTGCGCCCACTCAACACGTCGCTGAGACCCTGCTCCCGCAGTTCGCGGCGCTTGTCCTCGAGCTTGTCGGGAAGTTCGTCCTTCAGTGCCTGCGGTTCGGCGGCAGACGAAGCTGCTGCCGGCAGTTTGGGCTGAGGCGCCGCCGAGGCGGACGGGCCGAAAGCCAGGCCTGTCGCCGTCAGTGAGAGCCCGAGCAGACCCACTGCGACTTTGCGCACGTGGTACCTCCGGTGTGAGGGAACCGGCCCAACGGGGGTGAGGGCCGGCGATAGATCGATCCCACTAGTGGGACCAATGGTGAACATAGACACTGCCGGGACGGGTGGGAAGATGCGCGCGTCGATTTGTTGCAAGATTTTGTTGGGAATGCTTTCCACCGTCACACCCCTGCGCTTCATCAGCGCACGAACCAGGCTGCTCAGGGCGTGAGTGTGAACAGCGATGTATTTCGATCAATAAGATCGGACGTACGACAGTGGGGCCGGCGGCGTTCCCGCCACCGGCCCCACCATCAGTTCTTGATCAGTAAAACAGTTACTTCTTCGCCGGGGTGACGAAGATCGTCGCGGACGTGTTGTCCCGCGCCGTCTTGCGGATCGTCAACGAGACGCCGTTCTGCACGCCCGCGTCGCCCGGGTTACCGGTGCCGAGCACGATCGCACCGCCGCCCAGCGTCGTGCCGTAGAACTCCGGCGCCGGGCTGCCGTCCGGGTTGGTGACCCGGGTGGTGTACGGCGCGTTGCCACGCGACGGCACCACCACGGAGGCGTCGTTGTCCCGCGCGTACGGAGCACCGTCGCGCATCTCGATGCCCGGGTACCAGCCCTTGGCGTCGGTGAAGGACTTCACCGGCGCCTGCGCCTTGAACTTCGTGCAGTACGCGCTGTACGGCTCGTCCGCGGCCTCCAGGCACTCCGTGAAGGGGTACGTCTTCTGGAGGGTGAACGCCGCGTTGGCCGACTGCGGACGGCTGGGCAGGTTGTCCGTCACCGACGGGTCCTTCTCCGCGGCCGTGCCGGTGCGCCGGTACGGGTCGAAGTGCGAGTCCACGATGAGCAGCCCGCCCTTCGCGCCGTAGCTGGGCAGCGCGGTCATCTGCGCGGTGACGTGGTTGACGTCGCCGAGCGCGCTGTCCCGGTACCACACCAGCATGCCCGGGGCGTTGTAGGAGATCCGGTCGACCTTCCACGCCTCGTGCGAGTAGATGGTGTCGTAGGCGTACTTCAGGCCCTTGTCGAAGCCGTCGAAGTTGCGCCACTCGGCCAGGTAGTACTGCGCGTGGGTCTCGGTGCCGCTGGAGACCTTCCAGCCCCCGCCGGTGGTGTCGACGAAGGTGCCGCCGGTGGCCGTCCAGCCGTTGGCGCCGCCCTCCACGTCGTCACTCCAGGTGGTGGCGCCGCCGCCGGTGACCGAGAAGTCGTCGGCGAACCAGTTGCGCTCCTCGAACGCCTCGTCGGTGGCCTGGCGCAGCCGCAGCTGCACGGTCGTGCCCGCGTACGCCGACAGGTCGACGTAGTCGTGGCGCCAGCCGTCGGTGCTGCCGGTCAGGCCGTACTTCTTGCCGCCGAAGTCGTTCATCCGGCCGTTCGGGTCCTGGTAGTCGTCCGGGGTGGTGACGACGGCGCCGCCCTCGGCGTACACCTTCTGCTCGGTCCAGGACGCGCCGCCGTCGGTCGACAGCTCGACGAAGCCGTAGTCCCAGTCCTCCTCGATGATGTAGTTGTTCCACATCCAGAACTTGGCGTCCGCGGCGTTGGGCACCTCGACCGAGCGGCTCAGCTTGACGTCGGCCCACTCCTGGTCGTTGTTGCTGTGCCACATCTTCGTGCCGCTGTGCGGCGTGGCAAGCGTCGTCACCTTGTCCGGCAGGTCGATCTTGATGCCGTCCTCGGAGTCGATAGGCGTCCGCGAGGTCTGCCCGAGCTTCACCTCACGCGGGTTGGAGCCGGGGCGGATGGTCAGCGGGTCGGCCCAGCCGAGCACCCACTTGTCCCAGATGCCCATGTGCGTCGGCAGCGCCTGGAAGACCTCACCCGAGTGCGAGCCCGAGGCCATCAGGTCCCAGAAGTCGATGTCGGAGTCGGCGTTGCCGGACGTGTCGTAGAGGTCGGGCAGACCCAGGTCGTGGCCGAACTCGTGGGCGAAGACACCGACGCCGGCGTCCTCCGGCTGCACGATGTAGTTCGACACCTTCAGGTTCGTGCCCGGGATGCTGTAGCCACCGGCGACAGTGGACGAGTGCGCCCAGACGGCGTAGACGCCCTGGTCGCCGCCGCCACGCGACTTGCCCTGCCCGGCGTGCACCAGCACGAGGTGGTCGATCACGCCGTCCGGCTCGAAGAGGTTGCCGTCACCGTCGCGGTCGGCCTGGTCCTCCTTGTCGTAGTCGGCCCACGGGAAGCTCGGGTCCTTGGCGGCGAGCGCGTCGATCGCGTCGGTCGCCAGTCGGCCTGCGCCGGCCGGGTTGTCCGGGTGACCGTTCATCGACTGCTCCCGGCCGGGAACCCAGTTGCCGTCCTCGTCCTTGGTGCAGCGGTTGGCGGCGTACCAGCCCTCGGAGTGCGGCACGCTGATCCACGGGCTGGCCTGCCCGTCGACCGTGTACGCGTTCTTGGACATCTCCAGGTACATGTTGTGCATGGTCCGCCCGGAGATGTCGATGCCCTTCTTGCCGTCCGGGCCCTTCATGTCCTTGCGGATCCGCTCGGTGATGCCCTTCTTGCTGTACAGCATCTTGTCGTAGTGCTGCGGCGAGAAGTCCGGCACCCACATCGAGTTGTTGTCCTCGTGCGGCAGCGTCGCCGGGTTCGGGATGGTGTTGTGCTTCGGTCCGTTCTGCACGGTGCCGGGCACACAGGTGCGGTCCTCGAACACCGTCTTCGGGACCATCACGCCGGTGAAGTCGTCGTTCGCCTTGTCGTTGAACTCGACGAGCAGCGTCAGCAGCTTCGCCGTCTGCGTGGTGGGCGACTGCTTGATCTGCCGCGGGCTCTTGCCCGTCTTGATCGACTTGGCTTCGATCTGCGCGAGCTGGCGCGCGGTCACCGGGTTGCCCCGGGCGTGCTTCTGGTCGAACGCCCGCGCCGAGTCGACGGCGGGGGTGTAGACGCCACCCTTGCCCTTGACCTCACGGCCGGTGGTGTCCGTCTGCACCTCGGGCTCGGCGTAGTTGATGTAGTACTCGTCGGCCCCGATCACCGCCCGGGGGGTGGTGGACGGCTGCGCCGACGCACTTCCACTCACGGTCAGTGAGGTGGCCGCGAGGGCGATGACGGGTAGCGCGACGAGTAGTCGTCGACGTGACCCCGGATGGGAGTTTCTGTTCATGCCGCTCCGTTTCTCGGGCATGGGCGGAGGAAGCCGGCCGGCTCCGGGCGCGCGGAGACGCATCGAGGTCAGCCGACCTCGTGAAACTAAATGAGAAACACGGCGAACGGCGGGAACGTGATGGAGGCGTTATTCGTCCAACCACCCGCGGCGGGTCGCGAGGTGTGGTCGTACCTCCACAAAAGATGACGATGGGTGACGGTCCGTCCGGACCGTCACCCATCGATGGTGTACGCCTGTCGTCAGTCCTCGTCGGACTTCGCGCCGCTCATCCCGGAGGAGATCAGCTCCATCACCGAGGAGTCCTGCAACGTGGTCACGTCGCCGAGTGACCGGTTCTCGGCCACGTCCCGCAGCAACCGCCGCATGATCTTGCCGGAGCGGGTCTTCGGCAGCTCCGCCACCAGCATGATCTGCCGCGGCTTGGCGATCGGGCCGAGTGTCTTCGCCACGTGGTTGCGCAGGTCCGCGATGAGCTGCTCACCCGCCTCGCCGGCGATGTCGGTGCTGCCGCGCGGGATGGCAAACGCCACGATCGCCTGACCGGTGGTCGGGTCGGTCGCGCCCACCACCGCCGCCTCGGCCACCGACGGGTGCGACACCAGTGCCGACTCCACCTCGGTCGTGGAGATGTTGTGCCCGGACACCAGCATCACGTCGTCGACCCGACCGAGCAGCCAGATGTGCCCGTCGTCGTCCTTCTTCGCCCCGTCACCGGCGAAGTACATGCCCTCGAACCGCGACCAGTACGTCTCGATGAACCGGTCGTCGTCACCCCAGATGGTGCGCAGCATCGACGGCCACGGTTCGCGCAGCACCAGGTAGCCGCCGCCGCCGTTCGGCACCGACTGGCCCTGGTCGTCCACCACGTCGGCGACGATTCCCGGCAGCGGGGCCATCGCCGACCCCGGCTTCGCCGCCGTCACCCCCGGCAGCGGGGAGATCATGATGGCGCCCGTCTCGGTCTGCCACCAGGTGTCCACGATGGGCAGCTCACCGCCGCCGACGTGCTGCCTGTACCACATCCACGCCTCGGGGTTGATCGGCTCACCGACGCTGCCCAGCAGCCGCAGCGACGACAGGTCGAAGCCGGCCGGGATGTCCTCGCCCCACTTCATCATCGTCCGGATCAGGGTGGGCGCGGTGTAGAGGATGGTCACGCCGTAGCGGTCGACGATCTCCCAGAACCGACCCTTGTGCGGGGTGTCCGGAGTGCCCTCGTACATGACCTGCGTGGCGCCGTTGGAGAGCGGGCCGTAGACGATGTAGGAGTGGCCGGTCACCCAGCCGATGTCGGCGGTGCACCAGTAGACGTCCGTCTCCGGCTTCAGGTCGAAGACCGCGTGCGTCGTGTACGACGCCTGCGTCAGGTAACCGCCGGTGGTGTGCAGGATGCCCTTCGGCCGGGCCGTGGTGCCACTCGTGTAGAGGATGAACAGCGGGTGCTCGGCGTCGAACGGCTGGGCCGTGTGCTCGGCCGACGCCGTCTCCACCGTCTCGTGCCACCAGTGGTCCTTGTCCGACCACGCCACGTCCTCGCCGGTGCGGCGGACCACGAGCACGTGCTCCACGGACGGGCTGTTCGCCACCGCCTCGTCCACCGTCGGCTTCAACGCCGACGGCTTGCCCCGCCGGTAACCACCGTCCGCGGTGATCACCACCTTGGCGCTGGCGTCCTGGATGCGGTTGCTCAACGAGTCCGCGGAGAAGCCGCCGAAGACCACACTGTGCGCCGCGCCGATCCGGGCGCAGGCCAGCATCGCGACCGCCGCCTCCGGGATCATCGGCAGGTAGATCGCCACCCGGTCGCCCGCCGTGACCCCCAGGTCGGTGAGCGCGTTCGCCGCCCGGCAGGTCAGCTCGTGCAGGTCGGCGTACGTGAGAGTCCGCGTGTCACCCGGCTCGCCCTCCCAGTGGATCGCCACCTTGTCGCCCCGGCCCGCCTCGACGTGCCGGTCCAGACAGTTGTAGGCCACGTTGAGCTGCCCACCGACGAACCACTTCGCGAACGGCGGGTTCGACCAGTCGAGCACCTCGTCCCACTTCTTCGACCAGGCCAGCCGGTCGGCCTGCTTCGCCCAGAAGGCGAGCCGGTCGGCCTGAGCCTCCGCGTACGCGTCGACGGTGACGTTGGCGTGCGCGGCGAGTTCGGCCGGCGGGGGGAACTGGCGCGTCTCGTTCAGCAGATTGGCCAATGCCTCGCTCATGCCGTGACTCCTCGTCCTCGGGGTGACCTGCGTCTCGCTGGGCCTGAGGGTAGTCGCGGGGTCCCCGGCCGGCGACCGCTGCCCACCCCGTCGCGCCGAGTGGCCCCCGCCGCGCGCCCGACGGCCCACCCGCCCCGCCCGGGCCTCACCCGGCGTGCCCGACCTCGCCCGAGCGGCCGGCGAGCCTTGATCGACACGGCCCGTCTGGCCCGGGGCGTCGTCCGGCCTCGCCCAGGCGGTCCAGGGCCTTGATCGACACGGGTTCCGTCCTCGGCCAGGCGGTCCAGGGCCTTCATCGACGCGGGTCCGGCCTCGGCCAGGCGGCCCAGGGCCTTCATCGACGCGGGTCCGGCCCCGGCCAGGCGGCCCAGGGCCTTGATCGACGCGCGTCCGGCCCCGGCCAGGCGGCCCAGGGCCTTGATCCACACGGGTTCCGTGAAATCGCGGTATCCGGGCCGGTCTGACACCGCGGTTTCCCTGATGTCGTGTTGACCTTGCCCGGCGCCGAACGGGTGGGCCGAGGCCGAGGGCCGCGGGCCGGCGATCAGTCGCCGGGCGGCCGGGCCGGGCCGGCGGGGTGGCCCGGGTCGCGTTGCGGGCGGGTGCGGCCTGGCGGGCCGGGTCGGGTCGCTAGCGTGGCGGGATGACCACCGACCCGCTCGCCCCGCTGCTCGCGCTCGCCGACGTCGCCGCCGCCGTCGACCGGGCCCGTGAGCGCTTCGACCAGGCGCTCGGGCACCGCGCGCTGCGCCGCAACGGTGGCCAGGTCGCGGCCGAGGTCAGCCTCCGGTCGGCGGTGGCCAGCGCCGCGCTCGAGGGCGCCGTGCACGAGCGTGAGGAGGTCCGGGCCGGCACCGTCACCGACCCGGTGCTCCAGGGGGCACTGCGGGTCGCCGGGGCGCTGCCCGGCCTGAGCGAACTCTGGCCGAAGGCCCCCCGGCAGGCACTCGCCCGGCTGCACGTCCTCGCCGCCCGCGACATCGTGACGGAGGCCGAGCTGGGCCGACCGGTGGCCGACCCGGTGGTCGCGGCCCGCCTCGACGGGCTCGCCGGTCTGGTGGCCGGCGGCACGAAGGTCTCCCCGCTGGTGCTCGCCGCTGTCGTACACGGAGAGTTGTTGAACCTGCGTCCGTTCGCCGGGCCGTCCGGCGTGGTGGCGCGCGGCGCCGCCCGGCTGGTGCTGCTCGCCAGCGGCCTCGACCCGCGCGGCCTGCTCGGCGTCGACGTCGGTCACCGGGAACGGGAGCCCGAGTACGTGGGCTCGGCCGGCGCGTTCGCCACCGGCACCCCGGACGGGCTGCGCTCCTGGCTACGGCACTACATGGCGGCCGTCGAGGTCGGCGCCGACCAGCTCAGCGCGATCGGCGACGAGGTCCTCGCCGCCGCCTGACCGCGACCGCGGCGCCGCCCGCCGCGTGAGCGCGACCGCCGCCTGACCTCGACCGCAGCCTGATGCGCCGCGCGAGCTCGATCCGCCGCGTGAGCGCGGCCCGCCGCGTGAGCGCGGCCCCTGCGTGAGCGCGGCCCGCCTCGTGCGCGGCCCGCTGTAGGAGCGCGGCCCGCCCCGTGCGCGGCTCGCTGTATGAGTGCGGCCCGCCTCGTGCGCGCGGCCCCTGCGTGAGCGCGACCGCGGACAAGCGGGCGGACCGCCGACGATGCGGCGAAGGTCAGGCGGTGGCGGCGGCGCGGGTGCGACGGTGCCGCCCGTACCAGGCGATGCCGATGGCGACGCCCACGCCGACCCCCAGGGCTGCCGCGGCCACCGGAACGGCAGGCCGCTCCCGCCAGCGACGACCCAGCGGGATCGGATGCCGGAACTCCAGCACCGGCCAGGCGTTCTCCGAGGCCAGCTTGCGTAGCTGCCGGTCCGGGTTGACCACGCTCGGGTGGCCCACGCACTCCAGCAGGGGACGATCGCTGTACGAGTCGGAGTAGGCGTACGAGTCGGCCAGGTCGTAGCCGCGCACGGCGGCCAGCTCGCCAACCGCCTCGACCTTGCTCGGACCGGCCGCGTAGAACTCGACCTCGCCGCTGTACCGGCCGTCCCGCACCGCCATCCGGGTGGCGATCACGTCGGTGACCCCGAGCAGTTCGCCGATCGGCCGGACCATCTCCTCGCCGGACGCGGAGACCAGCACCACGTCCCGCCCGGCCGCCTGGTGCTCCTCGATCAGGACGGCGGCCTCGGCGTACACGTAGGGGTTGATCAGCTCGTGGAGCGTCTCCGCGACGATCTGGCGGACCTGTTCCACCTGCCAGCCCTTGCAGAGCGCGGCCAGGTAGTCCCGTGTTCGGGCCATGGTCTGCTCGTCGGTGCCGCCCAGCCGGAACATCAGCTGCGCGTACGCCGACTTGACCACGTCACGCCGGGTGATCAGCCCGTCCCGGTAGAACGGCCGACCGAACGCCAGGGCGCTCGACTTGGCGATGACGGTCTTGTCCAGATCGAAGAAAGCGGCACTTCGGCCCACGGCGCGAAAGTCTAGCCGGATGGTCTATCGTCGGCGGGTGCCCGGGGTCAGGCCACCCCTCGGACCTGCGGGCGGGTGCCTCCAACTCCGCTCGGCGTGACCGCGGTCACACTCCGCGAGGAGATTTTCGCGCTGAGTGGAGTGAACAACACTCGACGTGACGGGCCCGCTCAGGCAGACTTGTTCGCACGACGAGCTTTCACATCCCGAAACAGACAGACCCTCGGCGGTTGCACCCCCCGTGACCGCCGAGTGGTTCGGCTCGACCCCCCCGGAGCCGAACCGTCGACGACCCCCGTCTCCCCCCGACGGGGGTCGTCCCTTTCCGGGGGAGCGCTCCCGCGCGGCGCAGCTGACCCCTCCTCCTACTGCACCGCGAGCTACTGCACCGCGAGTCGGCGGGCGCGGAACCGCTCGAAGAGCCGGGGCAGCCGCCTTCGCCACTCGTCCTCGTCACTCAGGTCCCAGCGCTCGTCGGCAGGCTCCGGGCCGGGGTGTGGTGGAGTAGTAACCGCGGACTGTGCCGCCTCGGCGGCGTCCCAGAAGGCCTCATCGTCACCCGTCAACCGCTCGTACGCCGTCTGCGCGGCGAATTGAAGAGCCTCGTCGCCGATCCACAGGTCGCGGCCTTCCGCTGCGCTGATCTGCCGTACCGCCGGATGGTCGGCGAGCGAGTCGGGGTCACGCGCAGCCGACTCGAAGGCGGCTCTGCCCAGGCCGACCAGCCCTGCCTGGAAATCGGAGAATCCGTCGTCGGAGAGAAACCCGTACTCGATGATCCAGCACGCCGCGCAGACATCCCAGGTGTCGGCGTGGTCGGCCACCTCGTCCAGCACCTGGTCGAACGCCACGATCTGCGACAGCGGGAGTCGCATCAGCTCCGCCACCAGGGCCTCGGCGACCACACTCGGCTGACCGTCGCGTCGGGGCTGGTCCGCCGCCACGCCTGCCGCGGCTCGTGCCCGCTCCACGACACTCCAGAACTCCTCCACATCCACGGCCAGGAGTGTCCCCGATGGCTGTGACAGGTTGGGGCGCGGTAATCGTCGGGCCTCCCGCGACACAAACAGGGTGAGAGTCGCCGAGGCAATGGGGGTTCGGGTGGGTCCACCGGGGAAGCGCGACGAGGGCTGGTTCACCAGCCTCTACGCCGCCGAGTACGCGCACATCGTGAGGTACGGCCTGCGCCGATTAGCCGATTCCGACGCGTCGGCGGAACTCGCACAGGAGGTCTTCGTCGTCGCGTGGCGTCGTCGCGGCGAGGTGCCGGACCGCAGCCTGCCCTGGCTGTACGGGGTGGCCCGGCGCCTGCTGGCCAACCAGTGGCGGTCCCGACGCGCCGCCCCGGATCTCCTGCCGATCGCCCACGCCGATCTGACGCGGGTGGCCGACCCGTCCGGCGCCGACCGCACTCTGGGGGTCGCCGACGTGCGGGCCGCGCTGGCCACCCTCAACGACCTGGATCAGGAGATCCTGCGGCTCGTCGGTTGGGAGGAGCTGACGGTGGCCGAGGCGGCTCAGGTCCTCGGCTGCACCCGCGCGACCGCGGCGGTGCGCCTGCATCGCGCCCGTCGTCGCCTCGCCGAGGCGATGTCGGACCCACCGGCCCGCTTCCGACGCCCGATGCTGGCCACTACCCGAGAGGATCTGTGATGGACGGAGCAGAACAAACCCGTACCCTTCTCGGCCCTGCCGACCCGGCCCGGACCATCGTCGTCGCGCCGCCACCGGTTCCGGCGCGCGAGCTGATCGAGCGTGCCGGCGCAACCAGCCCCGGGACAGGACACCGTCGCGTACGCCCGACGCGCCGGCTGGTCCTGACGGCCGGGACGCTCGCGGTCGCGGCCGGTGCCGTCGCAGTCCTCCGACCGTTCGACGAGCGGACGCCGGACGATCGGGGCGGACCCGGCGGCGCCGTGGGGACGTTGCTGGTGCCTGTCGCGTACCAGTTCGACGCCGACCCGCCGGCGGCCGGCCCGCAGCTACGCACGCTGGCCAGCAAGATCAAGGACACGGAGTACGACCACCGCAGCGGGCGCTACACGTACCACCACACGAAGGTGTGGGGTGATCCGGTGATGAGCTCCCCCGACGACCGTTACCACGTGGCCTTCGCCGGTGAGTCGAAGGTCTGGCAGGCCGCTGACGGGACCGGCAGCCAGAGCAACACCCAACTCGAACCGCAGTACCCCGATGAGGCGTCCCGCGACTACTGGCAGCGCAAACTCGCGGGTCCCGCAGTGGCTGACACTGCCGCGATGATCCCGTTGCCACCCATGGAGCTCACGCCGCCGCCGGCCGACCCGTCGCAGTTGCGCGAGCGGCTGAAGGTCCAGTACGGCGCGGGGGCGGCGAGCAAGGCGGTCGGCACGCTCTACGCGAGGTACGTCGTACCGCGGGCGACCCGGGCGGCGATCCTGCGGGTCCTCGCCGACGTGCCCGGTTTCCGCTGGCGGGGACGGGTGACCGACCGGGCCGGCCGAACCGGTGTCGCGGTCACCGTCGACGAGCGCGAGCACGACCAGCAGTCTCTGCTGATCTTCGACCCGAAGACGGGTGAGCTGCTCGCCCACGAGTTGCTGACGCTGACTCCGGTGCGGATCAGCGCGTACCAACTGATCCTGGACACGACCTGGACCGACCGGATCGGCTGACCGCCGACTTGTGGGGCCGCTCTCTCGGGAGCGGCCCCACCGTGTTTTCCCGGCAGCCGTGGTACCTGCGTAGGAACCCACTCGCATAGCAGATCGAACCTCTCGGCGGGCGTTGTCCACAGGTCCCGGAGTTGTCCACAGGCGAGGTAACGGGGGCGGTGTGCGGGGTCGATGGCGAGCAGGGTCGGCGGTGCATCCGATCCCGACCGCTGGAGGCCGCGATGGCACCCCGTACCTCCGTCCCGCCGATCCGACGGCTCCCGCTGGTCGTCACGGCGGACGGCGACCTGCTCGACGACCTGCTCCGGCTCGCCGCCGCGGGCGGCACCGAGGTCGAGCTCGCCGCCGACCCGGCCGCGGCCCGCACCCGCTGGGGTCCCGCGCCGCTTGTGCTGCTCGGCGCCGACCAGGCGCAGGCGTGCCTGCGCGCCCGACTGCCGAAGCGGCCCCGGCTGGTGCTGGTCGGCCGGGCCGGTCAACTCGACCCCGGCTGGCAGATCGCCGAGCTGATCGGCGCCGAGCACGTCGCCGCACTGCCCGCCGCCGAGCCGTGGCTGCTGGACCGCCTGGCCGAGCAGGGCCCCGGCCATCCGGCCGGCCCAGGTGCCCGGGTCGTCGCGTTGTTCGGCGGCCGGGGCGGGGCCGGCGCGAGCGTGCTCGCGGGCGGGCTCGCCGTGACCGCGGCGCGGGCCCGACTGCGCACCCTGCTCATCGACGCCGACCCGCTCGGTGGTGGCCTCGACCTCGTACTGGGCTGGGAGCAGTTGGAAGGGCTGCGTTGGCCGTCGCTCACCGACGCGGACGGGCGGGTGGACGCACCCGCGCTGGTCCACGCGCTGCCCAGCCGGGGCGACCTGGTGGTGCTCTCCTGGGATCGCGGCGAGATGCTGGCACTGCCCGCCGCCGCGATGGCCGCGACCGTCGACGCCGCCCACCGTGGCCGGGACTTCGTGGTGATCGACCTGCCCCGACAGCTGGACGATGCCGCCGTGGTCGCGTTGCAGGCGGCCGACCAGGCGTTCGTCGTCGTACCGGCGGAGCTGCGCGCCACCGCGGCCGCCGCCCGGGTGGTGGCCACGGCCGCCCCACACTGCGCCGCGCTCTCGGTGGTGGTGCGCGGGCCCGCCCCGGGCCGCCTGCGCGCCACCGAGGTGGCACGGGCGCTCGGGCTTCCTCTGGCGGGCACGCTGCGCCCCGAGCCCGGGCTCTGCCGGGGCCTCGAACGCGGCGAGGCGCCGGCGGCGGCCGGCAAGGGCGCGCTCGCCACTCTCTGCCGGCGGATCGTCGAAGACCTCACCGGCGTCCCCGCCACGGGTGCGGCATGAGCGGCCGGCCGGAGGAGGGCACCTTCGCGGCCCGGGTGCGGCAGCGGATCGCCGCCACCACCGACCCGGTCACCCCGGCGGCGATCGTGTCCGCCGTACGCGCCGAGCCCACCGCCGCGGTGTTGGGCGACACCGCCGTACTGCGGATCGCCGACCGTGTGCACGACGACCTCGTCGGCGCCGGGCCGCTGGCCCCACTGCTGGCCGATCCGGAGGTGACCGACGTCCTGGTCAACGGTGTCCGCGTCTGGGTCGACCGGGGCGCGGGCCTGCATCAGGTCGCGGTCCCGGTGGGCTCGGTCGAGGACGTCCGCCGGCTGGCGCAGCGACTGATCGCCAGCGCCGGTCGGCGGCTCGACGACGGCTCCCCGTACGCGGACGCCCGGCTTCCCGACGGCACCCGGCTGCACGCCGTGCTGCCGCCGGTGGCGACCGAGGGCCCCTACCTGTCCCTGCGGACGTTCCGGCACCGCCCGTTCACGCTCGACGAGCTGGTGCGCCAGGGGACGGTGCCCCGACCGGTGGCGCCCCTGCTCGCCGCCGTCGTCGCCGCCCGGCTGGCGTACCTGGTCACCGGCGGCACGGGCTCGGGCAAGACGACCCTGCTCAACACGCTGCTCGGGTTGGTGCCCGCCACCGAGCGGATCGTCCTGGTGGAGGACGCGGCCGAGTTGCAACCGGGGCACCCACACGTGGTCGGGCTCCAGGCGCGTACCGCCAACGTCGAGGGGACGGGCGTCGTCAGCCTCGGCGACCTGGTCCGGCAGGCGTTGCGGATGCGCCCGGACCGGCTGGTGGTCGGGGAGTGCCGGGGCGCGGAGGTGGTCGACCTGCTCGCCGCGCTGAACACCGGCCACGACGGTGGCGCCGGCACGCTGCACGCCAACACCCCGTCCGACGTGCCGGCCCGGCTGGAGGCGCTCGGCATGCTGGGCGGCCTGCCCCGCGCCGCGTTGCACGCCCAGGTGGTCGCCGCGCTCCAGGTGCTGCTCCAGGTACGCCGGGGGGACCGGGTCGTGTCCTGGAGTCGATCTGCCTGCTGCTCCCCGAGGGACCCGAGCGGTTGGCCAGCGTGGTGCCCGCCTGGATACGTGGACGCGGGTTGGGGCTGGCGGCGCGCACCTTCGGCACGCTCCTGCGAGACCGGGGCGTGGCGGTGCCCCCGATCCTGAGCGAGCCGTGGCCCGGATCGGCAGGTCCGTCATGACCGGCGGAACCGCACTGGTGGTGGGCCTGCTGCTGGCCGCCGCAGCCCTGGTGGCCTGGCCTGCGCGGACCGTCCGGGCACGCCGCCGCCGGGTGCTCGCGCCGGGCCACGGCGCTGCCGGCGCTGACCCGGACGACGCCCTGGTGCAATGGATCAGGGACCTCGCTCGCCGACCGGGCGGGCCGACCGACGAGTTCGGCGACGTGCCGGCTTCGGCCCACCCGGATGTCCTCCCGTCCCCACCGGGAGTGTCGGCGTCCAGCGGCGGGCGGACGGTTGTCGCCTGGTCCACTCGGGACCTCGACGGCAGTCCGAGCCGCCCGAGGGCGACCGGCGGCCCGGGGGGATCCACGCGGCCGGCCGGCCCGGCCCGTCCGCCGATCCGTCGGGATCCTCGCCGTCCGGCTGCCACTGCCCGCCCGGAGGCGGAGGCCCTGGGGGCCGTCGAGCATCCAGGCAGCAGCTTGGTCGACCCGGCAGGCCACCGCCTGGTCGTTCCGGCGGACCACCATCTTGTCGACGTGCCAGACCACCATCTCGTCGACCACGCGGGCCACCATCTCGTCGACCCGGCGGACCAGCGCCTCGTCGACCTGGCGGATCACGCCGCCGGCGGGTCGTCCGTGGCCCGGCCGGTACGCGGGCATCGATCGCCGAGGCGAGTGCTGCTGCTGGTCGGTGTGATGGGGGCAGGTGTCGGTGCTCTGTCCGCCGGGCCGGTGGCCGCGGTCGCCGTGGCCGGCTACGGCACGCTGGCCATGCGCGCCCTGCTCCGCTGGAGGGCGAACCGGCACGCCGAGCTGGTTCGGCGGCGCGGCCTGGATCTGCTCTGCGGTCTGGCAGCCGACCTCCGGGCGGGCCTGCCCGTCCCGCCAACCCTGGAGATCGCCGCCGGCGAGAGGTCGGGCGGAGCGGACCGGCTTCGCGAGTTGACCTCGGCCGCCGTGCGGCTGGCTGACCGGACCGGCGCACCGCTGGCCGAGCTGATCGAGCGGATCGAGGCGGACGCCCGCGCGACCGACCGGGGCCTGGCCGCCGCAGCGGCACAGGCGGCGGGTGCCCGCGCCACGGCCTGGTTGCTGGCGGCCCTGCCGGTCGGCGGGATAGGGCTCGGCTACGGAATCGGCGTCGATCCCCTGGCGGTGCTCCTGCACAGCACTGTCGGTGGGGTCTGCGCGGTCCTCGCCGTCGCGCTGCAGATTGTCGGCCTGTTCTGGGCCGAGCGGTTGGGCGCGGCGTCGGGGCGGGCCGGCTGATGTCCCCGGTGCGCGCGGGCGGCTCGGTCGCTCGCCTCGGCTCGCCGGACCGGGACGGTACGGGTCGCGGCGGTGTGCAGAGGCGGCGGCGACCAGACGCGATCCGGCTCGCGGCAGGGATGGCCGGGCTCGCCGTGGCGGTGGTCGTCGGGGGCTGGTTCGGGCTGCTCGGTGCGGTTCCGACCGCAGTCCTGCTTGACGTACTGCTGCGGAAGATCGAGTCTCCGGCGGCCCGCGGCCGGCGACTTCGGGAGGCTGCCGACCTGCCGCTCGCCGCAGACCTGCTCGCGGCGGCGATGCGGGCGGGTGCGCCGGTGGACCGCTCGGTGCTGGCCGTGGCCGAGGCGCTGGACGGCCCGCTCGCCAGCAGGCTGGCCCGGGTCGGTCGCACCCTGCTCCTCGGCGGTGGCCCGGCCGAGGCGTGGTCGGCGTTGGACGGGGTGCCGGGAGCGGAGCGGATGGCCGCGGCGGCATTCCGTTCGGCCAACAGTGGCGCCGCGCTGGCCGGTGCGCTGACCCGTCTCGCCGACGACCTGCGGGCCGACCGAGCCACCGCCGCCGAGGCATCGGCCCGTCGGGCCGGCGTGCTCATCGTGCTGCCACTGGGGCTGTGCTTCCTGCCCGCGTTCATTCTCGCCGGCCTGGTGCCGGTGATCGTCGCCGTCCTCGGCGACGTGCTCTGACCCATCGAGAAAGGAAAGACGCATGCGCAAACTCATCGCCCGACTCCGCGGCGACGACGGGATGAACACCGCCGAGTACGCCGTCGGCACGCTCGCCGCGGTGGCCTTCGCGGGGATCCTGTTGAAGGTGCTGACCTCCGGCAACGTTCAGTCGGCGCTGACCGCGGTCAGCGACCGGGCGCTCAAGTGATCGGGCGCCGGCAGGTCGGCCGTGCCCGGAGGACGGGTACCGCCGGGCGAGCGCGCGACGGTAGCCGGTGGGCCCACCTCGCCGGCGGCGACCGAGGCTCCTTCACCGCCGAGCTGGCGGCCGGCCTGCCGGCGCTCCTCCTGCTCCTGCTCGCCGGCCTGACCGCGGTCAACGCCGTCAGCACCCAGGCGAGTTGTCTGCACACGGCCCGGGAGGCGGCGCTGGCCGCGGCCCGGGGCGACAGCGACGCGGACGGGAGCGCGCGGCGCCACCGGGGCGGAGGTGTCGGTGTCGGTCGACGGCGACCGGGTGCAGGCGACGGTCCGCGCGCCGGTCCGCGCGCTGGGTGCCCGGCTACCGCGGATCACCGTGGTCGCCACCGCCGTCGCAGCCGTGGAACCAGGCGCCAGCGAGGGGGATTGGTGACGCTGCATCCTGCCGTTCGGTCACGTGACCGCGGCTACGGTCCCGAATTCCGAGCGACAGGGTGCCGAGGGACACGGCGCCGAGGGACTTGACGACGGTTGTCCGGACGCGCAGCGAGGTGGCGCAACCCTGCTGCTACTCGCGTTGGGGCTGGTCTTCGTGCTGGTCGGGACGTTCGGCGCCGCCGTCACCGCAGCGGGAATGGCGGCTCAGCGGGCGGCGGTGGCCGCTGATCTCGGCGCGCTGGCCGGCGCCGCCAGGGCGCTCGACGGCGACTCGGTGGCCTGCGCGTTGGCCGCGGACATCGCCCGACGCAACGCCGGCCGACTGGTCGACTGTCTTCTCGACGGGCTGGACGTGCTGGTGACAGTCGAGGTGGCGTTCACACCGCTTCCGGGCCTGACCCGGGCCGCCGCGTCGACGGCCCGCGCCGGCCCGGTGCGCGGCTGAACAAAGGCCCGGGGATTACACCGGGCTGGCCGGTCTCGCCGGGCTGCGGGTTGTGCCGAGCACGGGTTGCGCGGGGCTGGGCTACGGCCGGGCTGGGCCGGGCCACGGCCGAGCTGGACCGACGGCCGGGCCGGGCCACGGCCGAGCTGGACCGACGGCCGGGCTGAGCCACGGCCGGGCTGGGCCACGGCCGAGCTGGACCGACGGCCGAGGTGGGCCACGGCTGGGCTGGGCCATGGCTGGGCTGGACCGACCGCAGCCGGCTGGCCGGGACAGGGCTGAGGGCCTGTCCCGGCCAGTGGCCGAGAAGGTGGGCGGCTCGATGCGAGCCGGGGTGCGTCAGCGGGCCGGAATGCGTCAGCGGGCCTGGAGCGCGTCGAGGGCGACGGCCATCGCGATGACGAGTCGGCGGTCGATCTGCGGGTTCTGCACCTCGACGACGTACTTGTCGCGCAGGCCCCACTTCTTCACCACGGAGAAGACCGGCTGGCCGCCGGCGGTGAAGTCGAAGTGGTACGGCAGCCAGGACAGCGAGTCGACGAACCGGCGCAGCAGCGCCACCGGCAGGCTGCGCTCCTGGCCCGTCACCTGCGGCAGTCCGGCCTGCTCGACGTGCCAGGTGGAGCGGAGCAGGGACTGGGCGAAGTCCTTGCGGAACAGGCCGATCGCGTTGCCGGCCGCGTCGGTGACGTCGTACGTGGCGCCCAGGTCGATGCGCTGGCGGGCCTTGAAGCCGAGCAGGGGCTGCTGCTTGGAGTCGTCGGTGTAGATCGTCACCTGCTCCTTGAAGGCGAGCCGCTTCTGCTGCGCGAACGCCAGCAGCTCACCCTCGGTGCCGTCCGGCGCGACCGCCCGGACCTCGTACTGGTTGACCATCATCCGCAGCCGCTGGCGGATGTGGAACTGCTGCAGGGTCTGCAAGTTGTCGAGCTGCATGTGTTCTCCTCAGGGGGATGGTGCGCCGGAGTCTTGCACAGCCGGGCAACCACTGCCGGCCCGTGCCCCGGCGCTCCCACCCCCGACCGGTCCGCCCCGCCGGACCGGTCCCGACGACGGTCAGCGACCGTCCACGGTCACGCGTAACGACCAGGTGTTGAGCACCTGGTGGATGCTGCGCAGTCGCTCGTTGATCTGCTCCAGGCGTTCGGCCTGAGCCAGGGCGGCCAGCGCGGCCCCGAGTGCGATCTGCTGGTCGAGGGTGAGTTGGTCCTGATCGATGGTGTAGAGCAGGTCGACGGTCTCGGCGATCGTGTCGGCCACGGCTTCTCCTCGGGCGCGGGGGCGAACTACAACACAAGCATCGATGGAAGCGCTCCCAAGCCATTGTGCCCAGTGCCACCTGGATTCATGCAAGCTGCCTCAGGCGGGCAGATTCTCCAGCACCACGTCGAGCACCCGGATCGCGTCCGGCTTGGAGAGCGGGTTGTTGCCGTTGCCGCACTTCGGCGACTGCACGCAGGACGGGCAGCCGGTCTCGCAGCCGCACTCCGCTATCGCGTCCCGGGTGGCGCGCAGCCACGCCGACGCCGTCCCGTACGCCCGCTCGGCGAAGCCGGCGCCGCCCGGGTGCCCGTCGTAGACGAAGACCGTCGGCGCCTCGGTGTCCGGGTGCAGGGCGGTGGAGAGCCCGCCGATGTCCCACCTGTCGCACGTCGCTATCAGCGGTAGCAGGCCGATCGCCGCGTGTTCGGCGGCGTGCAGCGCGCCCGGCACGTCGGCCTGCTGGACCCCGGCGGAGGTCAGCGATCGGGGCGACAGCGTGAACCAGACCGCCACCGTGCGCAGCTCCCGGGTGGGCAGGTCGAGCGGCCGGGTGTCGATCACCTCGCCGGTGGCGATCCGGCGCCGCTGGTACGACACGACCTGGCTGGTCACGTCCACCTCGCCGAGGAACATGCCGACCGGGCCAGCGTCCACGTAGGAGCGCACCGACACCACGGACAGGTCGGTGACGTCCCGGGCGTGGGTGGACCAGTCCGGCTCCTCGGCGTGCACCAGCGCGCAGCCGTCGGCCAGGTCGAGGTCGTCGACCACGTACGAGACGCCCTGGTGCAGGTAGACCGCGCCGGGGTGGAGCAGGAAGTGCGACGAGCCACCGTCGACAGTGCCGAGGAGGCGGCCGGTGGCGGACTCCACCACGCAGACCGGGGCGCCGCCCTCGCCGCGCAGGTCCACCTCGGGGCGCTCGCGGTGCCGCCAGTACCAGCCGGTGGGTCGCTGCCGCAGCGCCCCGGCCTCGACCAACTGGTCGATGGCCTCCTTCGCCCCGTCGCCGAAGAGCGCCAGGTCGGCCGGGGTGAGCGGCGCCTCGACGGCGGCACAGGCCAACTGCGGCGCCAGCACGTACGGATTGGCCGGGTCGAGCACCGTCGCCTCGACGGGCGCACCGAAGATCGCCTCCGGGTGGTGGACCAGGTAGGTGTCCAGCGGGTCGTCCCGCGCCACCAGCACGGCGAGGGCCTCCTGGCCGGACCGCCCGGCGCGGCCCGCCTGCTGCCACAGCGACGCCCGAGTGCCCGGATAGCCGCAGATCAGCACCGCATCCAGGCCGACCAGGTCCACGCCCAGCTCCAGCGCGTTGGTGGAGGCCAGACCGAGCAGGTCGCCGTGCAGCAGCGCCCGTTCCAGCTCGCGCCGCTCCTCGCGCAGGTAGCCACCCCGGTAGGCGGCCACCCGGTCACCGAGCCCCGGGACCGCGTCGTCAAGCGCCCGACGCGCGTTGGTCGCCACCACCTCGGCGCCCTTGCGGGACCGGACGAACGCGAGCGTGCGTACGCCCTCGGCGACCGTGTCGGCGAGCAGGTCCGCGGTCTCGCGCAGCGCCGACCGGCGGACCTGGACGAGGTCCGTAGCGGCGTCGTGGTCGCCGGCCGCCTGCGCGGGCACCGGAGGGGAGGTCGAGTCGGGTGGGAGCAGCGGCGGCTCCCAGAGCGCGAAGGTCACCCCGCCGCGCGGCGAGGCGTCCTCGGTGACCGCCGTCACCGGCAGGCCGGTCAGGCGTCCGGCCGCGGTCGCCGGGTCGCCGGAGGTCGCCGAGGCGAGCACGAACACCGGGGTGGCGCCGAAGCGGGCGCACTGCCGGCGCAGTCGACGCAGCACGTGCGCCACGTGCGAGCCGAACACGCCCCGGTAGGTGTGGCACTCGTCGATCACCACGTACGCCAGCCGGCGCAGGAAACCGGACCACTGGGAGTGGCCGGGCAGGATGCCGTGGTGCAGCATGTCCGGGTTCGTCAGCACGAAGCGGGAGTGCCGGCGGATCCACTCCCGTTCGGCGCGCGGCGTGTCCCCGTCGTAGCAGGCGGGGCGTACCCCCTCCAGGTCCAGGCCGGCGACGGCCCGCAGCTGGTCGGCGGCGAGGGCCTTGGTCGGCGCCAGGTAGAGCACTGTGGCCCGGGGGTCGGCGAGCAGGGTGGCCAGCGCCGGGAGCTGGTACGCAAGCGACTTGCCGGACGCGGTGCCGGTGGCGACGATCACGTGGCCGCCGTCGTACGCCAGGGTGGCCGCCTCGGCCTGGTGCTGCCAGGGCGCGACCACGCCGCGACGGGCGAACGCCGCCCGCAGCTCCGACGGCGCCCACGCCGGCCAGGGGGCGGGCACCCCGACGCGGGCCGGCACCCGCTCGACGTGGGTGACCGGGTCGCCGGCACCCCGGGCGCGCAGCCGGCGCAGCAGGTCGACAGGCGCTGGTCCGGGGTCGTGACCTGCGGATACGGTGGGCGCGGCCGACGACTCCGGGTCGCGGCGCGGCGTAGGGCGCGCCGAGATGGAGTCGTTGGAGGTCACGTCCTGCACTCTCGCACTGGTGTTCGGAGATGAAAAGCCGGGGCCGGGGGTAAGGGGAAGCCTCCGCCGGTGACCGCAGGGTGTCCCGGCGGTAGTGGTTAGATGCCCAGGAGAGTTTACGGCTCTGGCGAGGAGGACCGATGGAGCTGTCGCTGGCGACGCGCACCGTGGGCGAGCACACGGTGCTCGAGGTCGGCGGTGAGGTGGACGTCTACACCGCGCCCCGGCTCCGTGAACGACTCCTCGAGCTGATCGACGGTGGCGCCCGACACGTGGTCGTGGACCTCGGGCGGGTGGACTTCCTCGACTCCACCGGGCTGGGCGTGCTGGTGGGCGCGCACAAGCGGCTGCGCACGGCCGGCGGCTCGTTCGCCCTGGTCTGTGACAAGGAGCCGCTGCTCAAGATCTTCCGGATCACGGCACTGGACCAGGTGTTCCCGCTGCACCCCACGGTCGAGGCGGCGGTCGGTGCGGGTCCGACCGGCGCCAACGCGTGATGGCGACGGTCCGGCTCTCCTTCTCCCCGGCGCCGGTGCACGTGCGTACCGCCCGACTGGTCGGCGTCGCCGTCGCCCGGCGTGCCGGTGTCCGCGAGGACCTGCTGGACGAGGTGCGCCTGGCCATCGGTGAGGCGTGCACCCGGGCGGTGGCCCTGCACCGGCAGTACGGCCTGGCCGATCCGGTGCTTGTGGAGATGTCCGACGGCGGCTCGTACGCGGTGCGGGTGGTGGACCGTGCGCCGATCGAGGCCGGCATCGGGCTGACCGCGTTGCCGCCGGACGAGCTGGCCAACGAGTCGCTTACCGACGAGGCGCTGACCACGGGCGTGGGGTTCGCCCTGCTCGCGGGCTTCGTCGAGGACCTGCAGGTGCGCCCGGTCGACGAGGGCATCGGCACCGAGGTGCGGATGGTGTGGCCGGTCGGCCGCTGATCTGTTCCGCTGGTCAGGCCGCATCCCCGTCGGGGATGCGGCCTTCTCGTCATGGATCGGGCCCTATATCAGATTTCGTTTCATAACACAGCGACGAAGATCATCGCGACACGGTGCCACCTCGATGTGACCTCGAACACTGTGGAGGGCTACAGTACCCGGGTTGTCAGCAAGTGATCCAACCCGCAGCCAGCGGGTATGGGTGGGCATCGCTGGTCCGCTGGGGTGGGTTGGCGCGCGCTTGCGAGTCCGCATCCAGGCGTCGACAGGTGCGTCTCCACCGTCGACGCGAGTGTTCGGTAACAGGAGGACACAGATGTCCGAGACCTTGGCCGCCGATGGCGGCGGGCTTTCCCTTACCGGAAGCAATGTCACGTACGTCGTCATCGCCGCGGTCATCGCGCTGGTGGCGCTCGTCTTCGCGGCAGCGCTGACGAAGACGGTGCTGGCAGCCGGCAAGGGCACCACCAACATGCAGGAGATCTCGGGGGCGGTCCAGGAGGGCGCCTCGGCCTACCTGCTCCGCCAGTTCCGCACCTTGGCGATCTTCGTCGTCGTCGCCGTGGTGCTGCTCTTCCTGCTGCCGGTGCACGACACCGACGGCAGCGAGATGGCCGTGAAGATCGGCCGCTCGCTCTTCTTCATCGTGGGCGCCGTGTTCAGCGCGTCCATCGGCGGCGCCGGCATGTGGCTGGCGACCCGCGCCAACCTGCGCGTGGCCGCCGCAGCCCGGGAGCGACAGGGTGGCCGCGAGGCGGCCATGAAGATCGCCTTCCGGACCGGCGGCGTGGTCGGCTTCCTCACCGTCGGCCTCGGCCTCTTCGGCGCCGCGCTCGTCGTCCTCGTCTACCGGGGTGACGCGCCCACGGTGCTTGAGGGCTTCGGCTTCGGCGCCGCGCTGCTGGCGATGTTCATGCGGGTCGGCGGCGGCATCTTCACCAAGGCCGCCGACGTCGGCGCCGACCTGGTCGGCAAGGTCGAGCAGGGCATCCCCGAGGACGACCCGCGCAACGCCGCCACCATCGCCGACAACGTGGGCGACAACGTCGGTGACTGCGCCGGCATGGCCGCCGACC
The DNA here is from genome assembly GCF_000297395.2 of Micromonospora lupini str. Lupac 08. Lineage (GTDB taxonomy): Bacteria > Actinomycetota > Actinomycetes > Mycobacteriales > Micromonosporaceae > Micromonospora > Micromonospora lupini. The sequence continues at coordinate 420,976 of NZ_HF570108.1, forward strand.
TGTTCGAGTCGTACGCGGTGACGCTCGTCGCCGCGCTGATCCTCGGCCGCGCCGCCTTCGGCGAGGACGGTCTGGTCTTCCCGCTGATCATCTCCACCGTCGGTGTGCTGGTCGCCATCGTCGGCGTCTTCATCACCCGGCTGCGCACGTCCGACCGCAGCGGCCTGACCGCCATCAACAGGGCCTTCTACCTCTCCGCGGTGCTCTCCGCGGTGCTGGTGGCAATCGCCGCGTACGCGTACCTGCCGGCGACCTTCGCCGAGCTGGAGGGCGGGCTCGACGTCACCGACCGCAACCCGCGGCTGGTGGCCATCGGCGCGGTGGTGATCGGCATCGTGCTGGCCGCGGCGATCCAGGCGCTGACCGGCTACTTCACCGAGACCAACCGCCGGCCCGTGCAGGACATCGGCAAGAGCTCGCAGACCGGCGCCGCCACGGTGATCCTCGCCGGCATCAGCATCGGACTGGAGTCGGCGGTCTACTCGGCGCTGCTGATCGGCGCCGGCGTCTTCGGGGCGTTCCTGCTCGGCGGCAGCTCCATCACGCTGTCGCTGTTCGCGGTGGCGCTGGCCGGCACCGGCCTGCTCACCACTGTCGGCGTCATCGTCGCCATGGACACCTTCGGACCGATCTCCGACAACGCCCAGGGCATCGCCGAGATGTCCGGTGACATCGACGAGCACGGCGCCCGGACGCTCACCGAACTGGACGCGGTAGGCAACACCACCAAGGCGATCACCAAGGGCATCGCGATCGCCACCGCCGTGCTGGCGGCGACCGCGCTGTTCGGCTCGTACACGGACACCCTGCGCACCGCGTACGCGGACGCCGGTGTGGGCGACGTCGGGACCGAGATCCTCAACTCGCTGAACGTGGCCAACCCGCGCAACCTGGTCGGCCTGATCATCGGTGCGGCTGTCGTCTTCCTCTTCTCCGGGCTGGCCATCAACGCGGTGTCCCGCTCGGCCGGCGCCGTGGTGATGGAGGTTCGCCGGCAGTTCCGTGAGCTGCCCGGCATCATGGACCGCACCCAGCGCCCGGAGTACGGCAAGGTCGTCGACATCTGCACCCGGGACGCGCAGCGCGAGCTGATGACCCCCGGCCTGCTCGCCATCCTGGCGCCGATCGCGGTCGGCTTCGGCCTCGGGCCCGGCGCGCTGGCGGCGTACCTCGCCGGTGCGATCGGGGCCGGCACGCTGATGGCGGTCTTCCTGGCCAACTCCGGTGGCGCGTGGGACAACGCCAAGAAGCTGGTCGAGGACGGCGCGTACGGCGGCAAGGGTTCCGAGGCGCACGCCGCCACGGTCATCGGCGACACCGTCGGTGACCCGTTCAAGGACACCGCCGGCCCGGCGATCAACCCGCTGATCAAGGTGATGAACCTGGTCTCGCTGCTGATCGCGCCCGCCGTGGTGGCGTACAGCGTCGGTGACGACCGCAACGTCGCACTGCGGGTGGGCATCGCGCTGGTCGCGACGCTGATCATCGTTGCGTCGGTGGTCTTCAGCAAGCGCAAGGGCATCGCGATGGACGACTCCGACGCCGGCGGCAACACCGGCGCGGGCAGCGCCGACCACCGGCCGGAGACGGTCAACGCCTGAGCGACACCGGCACCGGGGTCCCCGCTCGACGTACCCGTCGGGCGGGGACCCCGGCCGTCCGGACCGGTGCCACGCCTGCCCGAAGGCCGTACGCTGCAACGCATGCGTACGTGCCGGGCGTCAGCCGCCGGAAAGCTCACGGTGGTCCTGGCCACGCTCGTCGTCGTCCTCGCCGGCTGCGGTGGCGGACCCAGCCCGCGGGCCTGGGCGGCGTCGGTCTGCGGCGCGCTCACGCCGTGGCGCTCCGAGATCAGCAAGTTGACGAGCAGCACCGATCAGCAGATGACGGCGCAGACCACTCCGGCGCAGGCCAAGGAGAACCTGGTGCGGCTCTTCGGTGGTGCCGAGCAGGCCAGCGAGACCGCGCGCCGCAAGGTCGAGCAGGCCGGCATCCCGGAGACCGACAACGGCGAGGCCATCTCCGCCGGGTTCCGCGGCTCGCTGAGCAAGATGCGGGACGCCTACGGCCGGGCCCGGGACACCATCGAGGGGCTGGGCACCGGCGAGCCGGCCGCCTTCTACGACGGCGTGCGGGCCGCCGTCGAGACGCTGAACAAGGAGTACGACGCCAGCGCGCTGGACACCAGCAAGCTCAACTCCGAGGAGTTGAAACAGGCCTTCGACGAGGTGCCGGAGTGTCACTGAACGGGCTCGGTGACTCTGCGGCGGCGCAGCCGCTGGAGGCGCTGTTCCCCGCACCCGAGCCCGATCCGCCGGACGCCGGCGCGACGACGTCGGGTGCCGGCCGGCGACGTGGCGGCCCGACCCGATCGGAGCCGAGTCGTCCCGGGCCGCCGCCCGCCGACGACGCGGGGCGGCAACTGGTCTTCTTCGGCGCGGATGCCGCCGAACCGGCGGTCGCCGACCTGGCCGGGCTGTTGGCCGGCCCGGGTGAGGTCGTCCGGATGGGCGGCACGGCCCGTCTCGTGGTGCGGGTGGACGCCGCCTGGCGGGTGCACGTGCTCGTCGCCGAACTGGCGCTGCGCGGGTTGGCCGCGAGCTGGGAGCCGACCGAGGACGAGCGACACACCGTTCGTACGTCGTACACCCGTCTGTTGAAGCCGCTCGCGGTCGCCTGGCTGCACGGCCCGACGAAGCGCCCGCCGGCCGTCTTCCACCTGACCGGTCGGCGGCTGCGGCTCTGGCTCGCCGCCGCCGGGACGCCGGAGCCGCCCGGCGGCTTCCTGCTGCGGCTCGGCGAGGGCGACCGGGAGTCGTGGGACGCGATCGGCGCGGCCCTCGCCGCCGCCGGTCTGGCCGGCACGTTGCTCGGCCCCGACGAGGGCGGCCCGGCGTACCGGATCACCGGTCGGCGCCGGTTGGCGCGGCTCGCCGAACTGGTCGGCGGACCGCCGCCGGCGGCGCCAACGGACGCTTGGCCCACCGAGGGCTGAACCAGTCAATTCGCCCGAGTCGGGAGGGGTGGCCGGGTGTCCGGTGCCGGACAACGACGGGTTGCTCCGGGACGAAACGGGCGGGTTGCGGCTCGGTCGATGGTCCGCCATCGTCACAGTGACCCGCTTCGAGCCCTACTCACGGTGTACGGTGGCGCCGTCCGGCAGTGCCGAGCGCGGCGGGGCGGAGTTGACCGCCGCGTCGCAGCGGATTGCCGCCCGCGAAACCCGAAACGCGGACGGCGCGTTACGTTGGACATCCGGACCGCCGGTGCCGCGGCGGGGTCGAGAGCGGTCGCTGTTCCCGGCGCCGGCAGGCCACGAGCAGGAGTGAGGTCGACAGAGACGTGCCGAGCAAAGCTGGAACCACCCGTCTGGTCATCGTCGAGTCACCGGCGAAGGCCAAGACGATCTCGGGCTACCTCGGCCCGGGGTACGTCGTGGAGGCCAGCTTCGGTCACGTCCGCGACCTGCCGCGCAACGCCGCCGACGTGCCGGCGAAGTACAAGGGCGAGTCCTGGGCGCGGCTCGGGGTGGACGTGGACAACGGGTTCCACGCGCTCTACGTCGTCTCCGCCGACCGTCGGCAGCAGATCAGCAAGCTGGTGAAGCTGTCCAAGGAGGTCGACGAGATCTTCCTGGCGACGGATGAGGACCGCGAGGGCGAGGCGATCGCCTGGCACTTGGTGGAGACGCTCAAGCCCAAGGTGCCGGTCAAGCGGATGGTCTTCCACGAGATCACCAAGCCGGCGATCCAGGCGGCGGTGGCCAACCCCCGGGAGATCGACCGCGACCTGGTCGACGCCCAGGAGGCCCGGCGGATCCTCGACCGCCTCTACGGCTACGAGGTCTCCCCGGTGCTGTGGAAGAAGGTCATGCCGAAGCTCTCGGCCGGCCGGGTGCAGTCCGTGGCGACCCGGATCGTGGTCGAGCGGGAGCGGCAGCGGATGGCCTTCCGCACCGCCGAGTACTGGGACATCCTGGCCACCCTCGCCGTGGCGAACGCCGGTGAGGGGCCCCGCAACTTCAACGCCACCCTGGTCGCGCTCAACGGCGACCGGATCGCCACCGGCAAGGACTTCGAGCCGACCACGGGTCGGGTCCGGGCCGGCGCTGGCGTCGTCCACCTGGACGAGGGCGGTGCCCGCGGGCTCGCGGCCCGTCTGGAGGGCCGGCCGTTCACGGTCACCCGCGTCGAGGAGAAGCCCTACCGCCGTCGCCCGTACGCGCCGTTCATCACCTCGACCCTCCAGCAGGAGGCGGCCCGCAAGCTGCGCCTGTCCTCGCAGCAGACGATGCGCACCGCGCAGCGGCTCTACGAGAACGGCTACATCACCTATATGCGTACCGACTCGGTGAACCTGTCGGAGACCGCCATCTCGGCGGCCCGCCGGCAGATCGTCGAGCTGTACGGCGATCGCAGCGTTCCGCCGGAGCCGCGTCGCTACACCGGCAAGGTGAAGAACGCGCAGGAGGCGCACGAGGCGATCCGCCCGGCGGGGGACAACTTCCGCACCCCGGGCGAGGTGGCCAAGGAGCTGTCCGCCGAGGAGTTCAAGCTCTACGAGCTGATCTGGCGGCGGACCATCGCCTCGCAGATGACCGACGCGGTCGGTTCCAGCGTGTCGGTGCGCATCCGCGCGGTCTCCACCTCGCAGGAGGAGGCCGACTTCGGCGCGACCGGCAAGACGATCACCGACCCGGGCTTCCTGCGGGCGTACGTCGAGTCCAGCGACGACGAGAACGCCGAGGCCGAGGACGCCGAGCGTCGGCTGCCCACCCTGGTCAAGGACCAGCCGCTGACCGCCGACGAGTTGGCCGCGCAGGGCCACCACACCCAGCCGCCGTCGCGCTACACCGAGGCGTCGCTGGTCAAGGCCCTGGAAGAGCTGGGCATCGGCCGCCCGTCCACCTACGCGTCGATCATGCAGACGATCCAGGACCGGGGGTACGTCACCAAGCGCGGCCAGGCGATGATCCCGACGTTCCTGGCCTTCGCGGTGATCGGGCTGATGGAGCTGCACTACCCGCGCCTGATCGACTACGACTTCACCGCCACCATGGAGAACGAGCTGGACGAGATCGCCGGCGGTGACCACGCCGCTGTCGACTTCCTCACCGCGTTCTACTTCGGCAGCTCCAACGGCGCCGGTGACCAGGACATCGCCCGCTCCGGTGGGTTGAAGAAGCTGGTCACCGAGAACCTCAGCGCGATCGACGCGCGCAGCGTCAACTCGATCCCGCTCTTCACCGACGACGACGGCCGCGAAATCGTCGTCCGGGTCGGCCGGTACGGCCCGTACCTCCAGCGTGAGCTGCCCGGCGGTGAGCAGGCGGCGGCCTCGGGTGCGGCTTCGGGCTCGGGTGAGGGCGAGGAGAGCGGCCCCCAGGGCGACCGGGCGCCGATCCCCGAGGGCCTCGCCCCGGACGAGCTGACCCCGGAGAAGGTGCACGAGCTGTTCCTCGGCGGCAGCGGCGAGCGTAAGCTCGGCGACGACCCCGCCACCGGCGAGCCGATCGTGCTGAAGTCCGGCCGCTTCGGCCCGTACGTGTCCAGTGGCGAGCGGAAGTCCTCACTGCTGCGCTCGCAGACGCCGGACTCGCTCTCCCTGGAGGAGGCGCTGCGGCTGCTCAGCCTGCCCCGGCTGGTGGGCGTCGCGCCCGACGGCGTCGAGGTGTTCGCCAACAACGGTCGCTACGGCCCGTACGTGAAGCAGGGCGAGGAGTTCCGCTCGCTGGAGTCCGAAGAGCAGATGTTCACGGTCACCCTGGACGAGGCGTTGGCCCTGCTGGCCGCCCCGAAGACCCGGGGCCGGCGGGCCGCCGCGCCGCCACTGCGGGAGATGGGCGTCGACCCGTTGACCGAGAAGCCGCTGGTGATCAAGGACGGGCGCTTCGGGCCGTACGTCACCGACGGCGAGTTCAACGCGTCTCTGCGGCGTGGGCAGACCCCGGAGGCGTTGAGTCTCGAGGAAGCCTCGGAGATGCTGGCCGACAAGCGTGCCAAGGGCCCTGCGCCGCGCAAGAAGGCGGCCGCGAAGAAGGCGCCCGCCAAGAAGGCCACGGCCACGAAGAAGGCCACGGCCACCAAGAAGACGGCCGCCGCCAGCAAGTCCACGGCCGCGAAGAAGACCACGACGGCCAAGGCCACCTCCACGGCGGCGAAGAAGACCCCGGCCAAGAAGGCAACCCCGCGCAAGGCCGCGTCCAGCACGGAGTAGAGCCCGTACGGAGATCGACTCGGTTTCCCGGAAATCGGGGTGTCCCAAGCAGAAGGACACCCCGATTTCACCGAAGCCGAGTCGATCACACGCGCCCGGCCCGGCTCAGGCGCCGAGGACGTGGGTCAGGTGGGGGTTGGTGAAGACGCGGTGGGGGTCCAGGCGGTCGCGGACCGCCTGGAAGTCCGCGAAGCGGGGGTACGCCGTCGCGAGTGACGCGGCGTCGCGGTAGTGCAGCTTGCCCCAGTGCGGACGACCGCCCAGCTCGGTGGCCACCTTCTCGAAGGCCTGGAAGTACGGCTCGTACGGCATGCCGACGTACTGGTGCACGGCGACGTACGCGTTGTCCCGGCCGTAGCCGTGCGACAGCCAGATGTCGTCGGCGGCGGTGAAGCGCACCTCGACCGGGAACAGGACCTTGAACGGCAGCCCGTCCACGATCCGTCGCAGTGCGGTGAGCGCCTCGGGCAGCGCCTCGCGGGGTAGGCCGTACTCCATCTCGACGAAGCGGACCCGGCGCGGGGTGCAGAACACCCGGTCGGAGCGCCCGGTGTACTGCCGTTCGGTGAGCGCGCGGGCGGAGACGGCGCTGATACCGGGTGCCAGCGCCGGCACGGCCCGGCCGAGGCGGCAGGCGCCCGCGAAGACGGTGTTGGACAGGAAGTCGTCGTCCAGCCAGCCGCGCCAGCGGGGCAGTGGCCGATCGTTGGCGGGTACCCGGTCGTTGGCCTTGACCTGGACCCGGGACGTGTACGGGAACCAGTAGAACTCGACGTGGTCGTGCCGGCCGATGAGCGCGGGCAGTTCGCCGAGCACGTCGGCCAGTTCGGCGGGACGTTCGTGGGCGCGCAGGACGAAGGCGTCCACGCAGCGCAGGGTCACTTCGACCAGGACGCCGAGCGCGCCGATCGACACTCGGGCGGCGGCGAAGACGTCGGGGTGCTCGTCGGCGGAGCAGCGCAGCACCTCGCCGGTGCCGGTGACCACTGTGAGGGCCTCGACGAAGGTGGACAGGCAGCCGTAGCCGGCGCCGGTGCCGTGGGTGCCGGTGGAGATCGCGCCGGCGACGGTCTGCGCGTCGATGTCACCGAGGTTGGGCAGTGCGAGGCCGTGCCGGGCGAGCAGCCCGTTGAGGGTGTGCAGGGTCATTCCCGCCGGTACGGTGACGAGTCGACGCGCGACGTCGACGCTGACGCCGGTGTCCAGCTCGGACAGCTCCATCCGCCGGTCGTCGGCCAGGGCGACCGCGGTGAAGGAGTGGCCGCTCCCGGCGACGCGGATCCGGCCTCCGGCGGCGGCGGCGATCCGGACGGCTTCGGCGACGTCACTCGGCGAGCCGGGGCGCAGGATCGCGGTGGCGCTGCCACGCTGGTTGCCGGCCCAGTTGGACCAGCGGGCGGTGAGCGGTGCGGTGCCGACCATGCGCGCTCCTCGTTCATGAATATGAACTGACTTCATATCAGGAACGTTGTACCTGGTAAATACCGCAATTGCGATCCGCTCGTTGTACCGGTAGTCACGGACTCGTGACGTGGAGATATGTTCATCCGTCGAAGGGGGGTGGCGCCGAGTGTCCACACCAGCCGCCACGACCGGGCCGCTGCGCCGCGTACCGGTGCAGGGTCGAAGTGTCGCGCGGGTACAGCGCATGTTGGATGCCTGCGCCGAACTCGTCGACGAGGTGGGGTACGAGGGTCTGACCACGACCCTGCTCGCCGAGCGGGCCGAAGTGGCGATCGGGTCGGTCTACCAGTTCTTCCCGGACAAGCGGGCGATCGTGCAGGCGTTGACCCTGCGCACGATGGAGTCCTACCTCCAGCGGCTCGACGAGCGCTTCGCCTCCGACGAGATGACCCACTGGTGGGACGGCGTCGACGCGGGCATCGACGAGTACATCACGATGCACCGCACCGTCCCCGGCTTCCGTACCCTGCACTTCGGCGACGTGGTCGACCTGCACCTGCTCGATGAGCAGCGGGACAACAACGGCGTGATCGCCGACCAGTTGGCGCGGGTGCTCGTCGAGCGCTTCGGGCTCACCGACGTACCGAAGCTGCGCTTCGTCCTGGAGATCGCGGTGGAGGCCGCCGACGCGTTGATCAAGCTCGCGTTCCGGCGGAAGTCCGACGGCGACGAGCGGGTGCTGCTCGAGGCGAAGGCGCTGATCCGGGAGTACCTGCACCGTCAGGTCGACGGGCGCGACAGCGGCCACTCCGCCGCCGAGCAGCAGGCCGAGGCCGTCCAGCACGCCTGAGTCGGCGCGCGGGGCGGCCCGTCAGAGGAACGCGTGGCCCTCGCCCCGGTAGGTGGGCACGGTCGCCACGACCGCGTCCCCCTCGACCAGGTGCAGCTCGTTGACCCGTTCGCACAGCTCACCGGCCTTGGCGTGCCGGAACCACACCCGGTCGCCGACGCGCAGGGTGGCCGCCGCCGCGCCGGAGAGCGGGGTCTGCACCTCACCGGCGCCCTCGGTGCCGACGAGCTTCAGACCGGCCGGCAGCCACGGCCGAGGCAGCCGGCTGTCGGCGGCCTGACCGGAGGCGATCCAACCGCCGCCGAGCACCGTCGCCAGCTCCGGCGTCGGCCGGCGGACCACCGAGCAGGCGAAGAACGCCGCCGGGGTGGGGCGCCAGGCGCGGTACGCGTCGAACAACGTCGGCCCGTACAGGCCCGATCCCGCGGTGACCTCGGTGACCGCGGGATCGGCGCTTGTCGCGGCCACGCTGCCGGTGCCGCCGCCGTTGACGAACTCCAGGTCGGCGTGTTCGCGTACCGCAGCCACCGCCGCGCCCCGGCGGGCCAGCAACTCGCGGTACGACCCGCGCTGGGCCAGCCGGATCGCGCCGGCCAGCAACGTCCGCCCCGGCGGCGCGTCGCCCAGGCCGGCGATCTGCGCCTCGTACGACATGAGCCCGACCAGCCGGAAGCCTGCGCGGCCGGCGACGGCGGCGGCGAGCGCGCCGGCCGCCCGGGCGCTGTGCACCGGTGAGCGGCGGACGCCGACGTGCACTCCGCGCAGTGGTCGCCAGGAGGCGTCCAGGTCCAGGCAGAGCCGCAGCTCGGCGCGCTGCCCCGGGGCTCGGACGGCGTCGATGAAGTCCAGTTGCCCGGTGCCGTCGATCATCAGGGTGATCGCGGCGGCGAGCGTCGGGTCGGCGGCCAGTTCGGCGAGCGCGGCCCGGTCGGCGCTCGGGTACGCGACAAGCACGTCGTCGCTCAGGCCGGCCCGGACCAGCCAGATCGCCTCGGGCACTGTGAACGCCATCACGCCGTGCCAGCCGGGTCGGGCGAGCGCCCGGCCGATCAGCTCCCGGCTGCGTACCGACTTGCTGGCCAGCCGCACCGGTTTGCCGGCGGCGCGGTCGGCCAGGGCCGCCGAGTTGGCGTCGAAGGCGGTGAGATCCACCACCGCGTACGGGGGGTCGAGATGGGCGGTCGCCCGGTCCAGGCGGTCGCGCAGTTTGTCGCTTTCGATGGCCACGTGTGCACGCTAACTGTCCGACGGGAAATGCGAAATAGGCTCGCGTACGTCCCGGGCTGCGGCCGGTGCCTCCGGCGGCCTAGGCTCAGCGAGCAGGAGAATGTCGCCGGTGGGGCGGCCCCCACCGGGTCTAGAGTGTTGCACCGGGGGTGCCCAGCGATGGGCCGGCACGTGGAGGTACGGCCATCGAAAGCCAGAACAGCGGCGAGTCGCCCGGCGTGTCGCGCGCGGGTGACCAGTCGGGCAACGCCGCCAACCAGCCCAGCTCCGGTCAGGTCGATCCGTCCGGCTACGCCGCGATCCGCTCGGTTCTGCGGATCAGGCCGTTCCGGCGGCTCTGGATCGTGCTCGGCGCGGCCTCCTTCGGCGACTGGCTCGGTCTGCTGGCCACCGCCCTGTTCGCCGCCTCGCAGGTGCAGGGCAGCACCGCCCAGGGCGCCGCGTTCGGTGGGGTGACCGCGATCCGACTGCTGCCCGCGCTGGTGCTCGGTCCGGTGGCCGGCGTCTTCGCCGACCGGTTCGACAGGCGCTGGACGATGGTCATCTGTGACCTGCTGCGCTTCGTGCTCTTCGCGTCCATTCCGCTCTACGCCCTCTCCGGCGCAGCGGGCGGCCTGGTGGTCGGCTGGGCGCTCATCGCCACCTTCCTGATCGAGTCGATCACCCTGCTCTGGATCCCGGCCAAGGAGGCCGCGGTTCCCAACCTCATCCCGCGGGCCCGGCTGGAGGCGGCCAACCAGCTCACCCTGATCACCACGTACGGCCTCACCCCGATCGCCGCCGCCCTCGGCCTGGCCGTGCTCGACCGGGGCGTCCGTGGCGCAGTCGGCGGCGATCTGCCCTCCTGGGCCGAGCCGGCCCAGCTCGCGCTCTGGATCAACTCCCTGTCCCGGCTCGCCACGGCACTTGTGGTGGCATTCGGGATCAAGGAGATCAGCGAGGCGCAACGCGGTGAGGTCGCGCGTGCCGAGCAGAGCATGTTCCGGCAGTTCTCCGAGGGCTGGAAGTACATCGGTCAGACCCCGCTGGTGCGTGGCCTGGTGCTTGGCATCTTCGGCGCGTTCGCCGGTGGCGGCATCGTGGTCGGCACGGCCAAGTTCTTCGCCAACTCGCTCGGCGCCGGCGACGCCGCGTTCTCGCTGCTCTTCGGCGCCATGTTCGCCGGTCTGGCCCTCGGCATCGGTCTCGGTCCGATGATCGTCAAGGACATGTCCCGACGCCGGTGGTTCGGCATGAGCATCGTGCTGGCCAGCGCCGCCGTGATGACCCTCGCGTTCGCCATCCACCTGTCCATGGCGATCGTCGGCGCGGTCCTGGTCGGCGCCGGTGCCGGAATGGCCTTCCTGGCCGGCACCACGCTGCTGGGCGGCGAGGTGGCCGACGAGGTGCGCGGGCGGGTCTTCGCGGTGGTGCAGATCGGCACCCGGCTGGTGCTGATCCTGGCCATCGGGCTGAGCAGCGTGCTGGTAGGTGTCGGCGGCTCCCGCAAGCTGACGATCGCCGACCTCGGCATCTCCGTCTCCTCCACCCGCCTGCTGCTGCTGGCCGCCGGCGCTGCCGGCATCTTCGCCGGGATCAGCGCCTTCGGCCAGATGGACGACAAGAAGGGTGTCCCCGTCCTCGCCGACCTCTGGGGGTCGATCCGGGGTCGCCCGCTGATGCCCTCCGAGCCGTTCGTCTCCGCCGGGCTCTTCGTGGTGTTCGAGGGCGGCGAGGGCGCCGGCAAGTCCACCCAGCTCGCCGCGCTCGCCGAGCGGCTGCGTGGCCAGGGGCGCGACGTCCTGGTCACCCGCGAGCCGGGGGCCACTGCCGTCGGTAAGCGGATCCGGTCGCTGGTGCTGGACACCTCCGGCGACGAGGCGCCCTCCCCGCGCGCCGAGGCGCTGCTCTACGCCGCCGACCGGGCGCACCACGTGGCGGCCGTGGTCCGGCCCGCGCTGGTCCGTGGCGGCGTGGTGATCAGTGACCGGTACGTCGACTCGTCACTCGCCTACCAGGGCGCCGGGCGGACGCTCCCGGTCGACGAGGTCTCCTGGCTCTCCTCCTGGGCCACCGGCGGGCTCAAGCCGGACCTGGTGGTGCTGCTCGACGTCGAGCCGCGGACCGGCCTGTCCCGGGTCGCCTCGCGCAACGCGGGCGCCGACCGGCTGGAGGCCGAGTCGATCGCCTTCCACGAGCGGGTCCGCTACGCCTTCCTGGACCTCGCCGCCGCCGACCCGAAGCGCTACCTGGTGCTCGACGCCTCCCGCCCGGCCGACGAGATCACCGGGCTGGTGGTCCGTCGCGTGCAGGAGATGCTGGGCAAGCCGGGCGGCATCGTGCACCCGCGCCCCGCCCAGGGTCCGGACACGTCGGTGCAGCCGGAGTTATCCGACGCGGAGCTGGTGACGATGGAGCACAAGACCTGATGCCGGACGTCTTCGCCGATCTGGTCGGCCAGGACGAGGCGGTCGCCGAACTGCGCCGGGCCGCCGGCGCGGCGGCGGCCGTGCTGCGCGCCGGCGCCGCCGACCGGTCACCCGCGCTGGTCACCGCAGGCCCGGCCGGCGCCGCCGAGGCAGCGCCCGAGGCCTGTGACACCGAGCCCGGCGCGCTGGACCCGTCGACCGGGATGACGCACGCCTGGATCTTCACCGGGCCGCCCGGTTCCGGTCGCTCGGTCGCCGCCCGGGCCTTCGCCGCCGCCCTGCAGTGCACGTACGGCACCGGCTGCGGCGAGTGCCCCGGCTGCCACACCACGATGGGCGGCACCAACGCCGACGTCCGGATGGTGGTGCCGGAGGGGCTCTCCATCGGCGTCGGCGAGATGCGCGCGCTGGTGCTGCGGGCGGCCAGCACCCCGTCCGGCGGCCGCTGGCAGGTGGTGGTCATCGAGGACGCCGACCGGCTCACCGAGGCGGCCGGCAACGCACTGCTCAAGGCCATCGAGGAGCCCCCACCGCGCACGGTCTTCCTGCTCTGCGCCCCGTCCACCCACCCGGACGACATCTCGGTGACCATCCGGTCGCGCTGTCGTGTCGTACCCCTGCGGCAGCCGCCGGCCGCGGCGGTGGCCGAGGTGCTGGTCCGTCGGGACGGCATCGCGCCCGACGTGGCGCAGTGGGCGGCGGCGGCCGCGCAGGGGCACGTGGGTCGGGCCCGCCGGCTGGCCCGCGACCCGGAGGCCCGCAAGCGGCGTGAGGCGGTGCTCGCCGTACCGCGGCGGCTGACCGGCGTCGGCGCGGCGTTCGACGCGGCGTCCGCGCTGATCGAGGCGGCCGAGGCGGAGGCCGAAGCGTCGGTGTCCGAGGCCGATGCGACCGAACGGGCCGCGCTGGAGACCGCGCTCGGCGCGGGCGGCACCGGCCGGGGCGCGGCCGGCGCGATGCGCGGCGCCGCCGGGCAGCTCAAGGAGCTGGAGAAGCGGCAGAAGTCACGGGCCACCCGGGCCCAGCGGGATGCGCTGGACCGGGCGCTCGTCGACCTGGCCGGCTTCTACCGGGACGCGCTCACCATGGCGCTGCGGGCTCCGGTCGACCCCGTGCACACCGACACCGCCGCGCTGGCCGGCGCGGGGGCCCAGAAGTGGGACGCCGAGGGGTCGCTGCGCCGGCTGGAGGCCGTCCTCGCCTGCCGGGCGGCGATCGAGGCGAACGTCAAGCCACGGATCGCGGTCGAAGCCATGATGCTCGCTCTCTGGAAGGGCTGACCCGCAGCTCCAGCCGGTTGTCCACAGCCATCGACACGCGCGATTGCTGTGCGGTACGGTCCGGTGTGCCGTGGTGACGGCAACGGCACGCTCAGTGAGGGGCCATCCGGGAGGAGTCGCCGATGCCGCGGGGGGAGATCGACGAGGCCTGGATCGAGGAGGCGGTGCGGCGCTACCGCCGCATCGAATCGCTGCAGGCCGAGTTCGACCAGGCCGTGTCGACAGTCGAGGTCACCGTCCGGTCGCCGGACGGGTTGGTCGAGGTGGTGGTCACCGCCGGCGGGCGGATCACCGACGTCCGGTTCCTCGGGCCGCTGCACACCCGCAGCCCACGAGACGTGGCCGGCTCGGTGCAGGCCGCCGTCACCGCGGCCGCCGACGCCGCCGAGTGGGCCCGGGAGAAGCTGCACAACGAGACGTTCGCCGCCTACCGACCGCTCGCGGGGGCCTGACATGGACACGCTGCGCGCGCTTGCCTCCCGGCTCGACGAGGCGAGCGCCACGCTCACCACCCTGTCCCACACGGTCACCGCCAGCGACCCCGCCCAGGCCGCGTTCGGTGCCGACGCACCGGGCCGCCCCGGCGAGATCGGTCGGGCGCTGCACCGCCAGTGGACCGCTGCCACCGACGACCGGGCCCGCGAGGCACGAGCCGCCGCCGGTCGGCTCGCCGCCGCCGCCTCGGCGGTCCGCGAGGCCGCCGACCGGTACGCCGAGGTCGACCGCGCGGCCCGCCGCCGGATCATCGGGGAGCCGTGATGGACCCACTGGAGCGGCTCGCCGAACCGGGCCTCGACCTGCTCGGCCGGGTGGACGCGTTGCTCGCGGCCGGCGTTCCGGAGGGGCACCGCGTCTGGCCTCTGCTGCGCCGGATGCAGGTGCTGCCGGGTGACGCCGTCCGTGGCTTCCTCTACCTCCACCCGGCGCCGCTCGCCAGCGCCGGGCACGCGGTGCGCCGGCTGGTCCGGGGGTACGACGACGTCGGTGCCGCGCTCACCGACCCGGTGCTCTGGTCCGGCCCGGCCGCCTCGGCGTACGGGCAGGAGCGCGCGGCGTTGCTGCGCCATCTTGACGAGGGCCCGGAGAGCCTGGTCGGTCGACTGGACTCCACCGCCGGGTACGCGGACGCGCTCGCCGACTGGGTGGAGGGCAGCCGGCTCGCCCTGGCCCGCACGATCGCCGACGTGCTGCGCTCGGCCGAGGCGGTGGCCGTGGTCGCCGCCACCGCCGCCGGTCCGCCGACCCGCCTGACGCCGGTCGGGCCGGGTGTCGCCGACGCAGCCGAGATCGCCGCGCGGGTGCTGGCGGTGCTGTGCGTCGCGTACGACGGCGCCGAAACGCTGCTGCGCCAGTGGGCGCCGAGCCTGGCCGAGTCCACCTGGCGGTCGCCGATGGACGGCCGTCCCCGCTACGACCAGCCCACCCGGGTCGGCTGGTAGCCGATCGCCGCGTCCCCGGACAGGCCACGGCGTCGCTCGCGGGCGCCCGAGCAGAGTCGGCGCCCACGGCGACGCCGTGGTCTTCCCCCTGCACCCCCCGCAGGTCTGCCTCCACTCAACGCCGCCCGGAGACGTTTGTCCCCCACCCGCGGCCGGATTCAACCGTCCGGGCGAGGCTCAACGGCACGACGGGTGGCCCGGCAATAGGTCGAGTCGACGGTCATGGATGGCGATGGCGGGATCGGCCGCTGCGTCCTTTGCGGTGATGCGTCGTAAGGTGGGGGGATGGGCATGCTCTGCGCGGTCAGCTTCAACCGGTACGGGCGCCTCTACTACCTCGACCCGGGCGAGTTGCGCCCGCAGGTGGGCGACCGGGTGCTGGTGCCTACCGACGACGGGCCCGAGGTGGCCGAGTGCGTCTGGGCCGCCCAGTGGGTGACCGAGGAGACCGACGGTTTCCCCCGGCTGGTCGGGCTGGCCGGCGACGACGACCTGCGCCGGGACGAGGCGCTGCGCCGACGTAAGGCCGAGGCGAAGGTGGCGGCGAAGCGGCTGATCCGTGCGCACGGCCTTCCGATGAAGGTGGTGGCAGTCGACCACGTGCTCGGCTCGGGCGACGGCGGCGGCGAGCGCAGCACCGTCTACTTCACCGCCCCGCACCGGGTGGACTTCCGTTCCCTGGTCCGTGACCTGGGCGCCACCCTGCACTGCCGGGTCGAGCTGCGGCAGCTCTCGGCACGGGACTCGGCGCGCGTCCAGGGCGGCATCGGCTCCTGCGGTCGGGATCTGTGCTGCGCGACGTTCCTCACCGACTTCGAGCCGGTCACCATCCGGATGGCCAAGGACCAGGATCTGCCGCTGAACCCGCTGCGCATCTCGGGGGCGTGTGGCCGGTTGATGTGCTGCCTGAAGTACGAGCACCCGCTGTACCAGCGTTTCCAGGCGACCGCGCCGGCCGTCGGCAGCCGGGTCTCCACCCCCGAGGGCGACGGTCGGGTGGTCGGCCACAGCGTGCCGCGCGACGCGGTGACCGTCCGCCTCGACGCCGACGGCTCCCGCTGCTCCTGCTCCCGCGCCTCCGTCTGCGCTCCCCGCCAAGCCCACGACCAGCACTACACCCCGTAACTCCCCTTGCTCGCGGGTCAGCTCGCGGCGCTCAAGAGGTTGGCGTCACCCGGGGCCCGGTTTCTGACGCGAACCTCTTGATCAACCGGCGCCTGGGTCGGGGTCAGCGCAGGACTATCGGGGATTCCGTCAGGTGGGGGTTCAGCGGGGTTTTCGGGGTCAGCCAGCTCGCGGTGGGGGAGTCGTCGGGGTTCACCTGCCAGTCGCGGGAGACCCGGTCCACCCCGATCGGGTAGACGGTGAGCGTGCCGTCCGGGTCGATGCGCAGCCGCAGGAACGACTTGGAATCCTCGATGCCCTGCCCGGCGAACAGTTCGTTGACGTTCACCCCGAACGAACCGGCGACCAGCAGGTACGCCGCCACCAGCTGACTGGCCACCAGGCCGATGACCGGGCCGTACAGCACTGCCGCTGCGGCCGCCGGCAACGGCCACGGCCAGTCGTAGAACGGCAGCGCCAACCAGACCCACGTGCCGCCTGCGGCCAGCGCCACCTGGGCCACGCCGTGGCTGACGCCGAGAATCCAGTGCCGCGCATGCCGCTTGCCGTTGGCGCTGGGCGGCTTGGCGAACAGAGCCGCCGCCACCACGGTCACGAGCACCATCAGCACCAGCGGGACGCTGAACAGTCGCTGGTTGGTGCTGTCGGCCCAGTTCGCCGTCGCGCCCGCCATGGCCAGCATCAGCAGGGTGTGCAGGGTGCCGAGCAGGGTGGTGAAGCCCGGATTGCGGAAGGGCAGTCGGGCGAAGATGCCCCAGCCGTAGCGTCGGGAGCGGGCCGCGTCCGGATAGCGGGCCACCAGGTCGTACGGCTGGGTGCGGCTGGCCCGTCGGGTCAGCGTGTCCCGGGGCGGCACCTCGATGCGTTCCGGCAGCTTGTGCGTGGGGTACAGGTACGCCCCGCCGCCGCCACAGGTGATCAACTGCCGGTCCGGGCCGGCATAGCGGGCGTAGTGGTGCAGGTCGCCGGAGAGCAGCAGCCGCACCTGCGCCCCCGTCGGGTCGATGATGGTCCGGACGAAGTAGTCGATCGAGTCGTACGCCGTGGGGTCGTCGGCGGCCTTGACCCACGTCGGCGACGGCGCCGCGATGATCACCTTTGACTCCGGGGTGAGCCGCCGGGCCACCTCGTCGAAGTAGGCCAACTGCGGGTCGTCCAGGTACGAGCCGGACTGGTCGTCCACGCCCAGCAGCCACCAGCCGGCCGGCAGCTCCACAGCGAAGTACGACCGCGACTGCCCGGTGCGCCAGCCGGCGAAGTTGCGGTCCCGCGAGCGGACGAACAGCCGCAGGAAAGCGGTCAGGCCGTCGTACCAGTCATGGTTGCCCGGCACCGCGAACAGCGTGGGACGGTCGGGCGGGGTCGCCGGCAGCGCGGCCTGGTAGGGCCCCTTGCACCGGTTCTCGTACTCCGCGTAGGCCGCCGACGGGTACACCTGGTCCCCGCCCATCACCAGGGTCTGCGCCCGGGGCAGCCGGTGCCCGTCCACTGTCAGCTCCGGCTGCGCCAGCAGGTACGCGACGGAGTAGGTGGCGTGGAAGCCGTCACCCAGGTCGGCCACGTAGTCGAGCCAGAGCCCGCCGTCCGGCCCGGCCTGGCGGAAGATGTCGTCGCCGAAGGCGTTCTGCAACTCGCGCTTGTCCAGGTAGGCGCCGAAGAGGATCGCCAGCAGCGTCCGGATGCCGGTGCTGATCAACAGGAACGGGGCCAGCCAGGGCACCGGCTTGCGGGGGGTGAAGCCCAGCTCCAGCGGATCGGTGGAGCGCGGCCGGCGAGGGGCCCGCTCCCCGTCGGGTTGCTCGCCCGTCGGGGTCTGGTGATCGTCGCGTTCGTCACTCACGCGCCGCAGCGTAGTACCGGTGCCCGTGAAGCGCTGTCCGGTAATCCGCCAGATGGTGCTGTTGTCCGGTTGGTGCCAGCGGAGGCGCTGGGGTATCCCGTTCGGCCCGGGGTCGGGGGGTGCCGTACACTTGCTGATCGTTGCCGCCTTAGCTCAGTCGGCTAGAGCGACGCACTCGTAATGCGTAGGTCGACGGTTCGATTCCGTCAGGCGGCTCCACTGAAAGGCCCAGGTCACCGGCTTGATCGCCGATCATGACCTGGGCCTTTTGCTTGACCGATGTCGTGTAGCCGGGCCGACGCCACGAGCACCTCACGATCCTCGCTCGGCACACACCGAGCGGGGCGTCGCTCGTATCGGTGGGACCGCAACGCTCGGTCGACTCAGGTGCCCGGCCGGCTCCGGCAGTACTCGCCCGGAGTCATCCCGAAGTAGGCCCGGAACGCCTGGATGAACGAGCTGGGGCCGCTGTAGCCGCTGGCAGCGGCGGTCGTGGTCACCGACTCGCCCTCGGCGATCAACCTGAGCGAGTGCTGCAATCGCAACTGCGTCCGCCAGTGCGGGAACGACATTCCGGTCTGCTCCCGGAACAGCCGGCTGAGGGTACGCGCGCCGGCCCCCACGGCCATGCCCAACTCGGCGAGGGTGCGGTGGTCGGTGGGGTCGTCGAGCAGGATCTCGGCAAGGTCCCGCAGTCGGGGATCGGCCGGGTACGGCAGGCGCAGGCGTAACGTGGCCGCCCGGACCAGCTGGTCAAGAGCCACGCGTTCGAGGTTGTCCCGTTCGTCGTCGGTCAGCTCCTCGCCGTCGGTGAGGCTGACGATCACCTCGCGCAGCAGGGGCGAGACGGATAGGGCGGTCGGTTGGTCCACGCCCAGCGGGTTCAGTGGACGGTCGAACATGATCGCGCGCATGTCGGTGGGTCCGTACGCCCGATGGGCATGGGCTACGCCGGCCGGAATCCATACCGCCCGGTCCGGTGGCACCGTCCACATCCCCGTCGGCGTCGACACTCCGAGCACGCCGTTGCGGGGGCAGACAAGCTGGTGGCGTGCGTGGTCGTGCCAGTCGATCCGGTCACGGTCGGCCAAGGGCACCCGGGCGGGGCCGTCCACATCTTGGCTGCTTGGCGACATTAATCGGCAGGGTATCAATAGCCGGCATCCGGGATGATCGGGCATTCTTCCTCCAGCAACCCGCAAGAAGAGAGCTGATGGTGGCGGAGACGAACAGCCGAGCCAACCCTGGTCCGGCGCTGGCAGTGGCCGAGGAGTCGGACAGACAACCGTCGGCGTGGCGGCGGATGCGCCTGTGGGGCGCGGCCCACGCGGTCGACGACCTCTACCAGGGTCTGGTGCCGGCCTGCGTTCCGTACTTCGTACTGGATCGCCACTACAGCTACGTCGCCGCCGGCGGTCTCACGCTCGCAGCGACCCTGGGCAGCTCAATTCCTCAGCCCTTCATCGGCGTCGCCGTCGATCGTTGCCGGCTCGACTGGTTGGCTGGGGCGGGAGTGACGCTCGCCGGAGTCGGGCTCGGTCTCTCCGGTCTCATGCACAGTTACGTGGCGGTCTGGCTTCTGCTCCTCGCGTCGGGACTCGGCGTGGCGATGTTCCATCCGGCCGCCGGAAAGTCGGCCCGGGTGGCGGCGGGCGACAGCACGACGGCGATGAGCATCTTCGCCGCCGGGGGCAGCGTCGGGTTCTTTCTGGCGCCCGTGCTGGCCACTCCCGCCCTGATCGCGATGGGCGTCGGAGCGACAGCGCTCTTCATCCCGCCGGCTGTGCTCATGGGTTTCCTGCTGTACCGGAAGCGGCTACAGCGGCCGGCCGCGCGCGACGTTTCCCACAACGGCCGGGACCGCTGGGTTCCGTTCCTGGTACTGACCTGCATCGAGACCGTCAGGTCGGTCGCCTTCTTCGGCGCGATCACCTTCATCGAGTTGTTCTGGATACGCCACCTCGGCGCGGGCAAGAGCCTCGCCGGCGCGGCGCTGGCGTGCTTCCTGATCGGCGGAGTGGCCGGGACGCTGCTGGGAGGCCGGATCGCCGACCGCGTCGGGATGGTGCGCACCGTGCAGCTCGGCGCGATCGTCGCCATCCCCGCGCTCGTCGGCCTGCGACTCACGCCCGGTGAGTACCCACCGCTCGTCTTCGCCGTGCTCGCCGGCATCGCCCTGAACATCCCGTTCGCCGTGCTGGTCAAGCTGGGCCAGGACTACCTGCCGACGCGACCCGGCACCGCGGCGGGTGTGACGCTCGGGCTCGCCGTGAGCATCGGCGGCCTCCTCGCGCCCGTCCTCGGGGTGGCCGCCGAGGCCTGGGGCCCGCAGGGAGTGTTCACCATCATCTGTCTGATTCCCCTGGTGGCGCTCGCCCTCGGTGCGTTCCTGAGCGAGCCGCAGAAGTGACGGGGTACGCCGACCCGGGCGACAGGGTGATCGAGGCCGGGGACGTCGATGTCGTGCGGGAGGGCCGCCCGACACGCAGCGCTTTCTCGCGAGGTGATCTCCGCCGTGGCCGGTGAACGCCGATCCAGCACGGGCGTGCTGGCCGGAACCGCGGCGTACGTCATCTGGGGTCTGTTGACCCTCTACTGGCCGCTGCTGGAGCCGGCGCCCGCGCTGGAGATCCTCGCCCACCGCATCGTCTGGTCGCTCGTCTTCGTCGTCATCGTGCTGACGGTCCAACGCGACCTCAGCTGGTTGCGGGTGCTGCACCGCCAGCCCCGAGTCCTGGCGCTGCTGGCGGGCGCCGGCTGTTTCGTGGGCGCGAACTGGGGTCTCTACATCTGGGCGGTCAACAGCGGGCGGGTGATCGAGGCGGCCCTCGGCTACTACATCAACCCGCTCTTCAGCGCCCTTCTCGGCCTGGTGGTGCTGCGGGAGCGGATGGCGCTCGCGCAGTGGGCCGGCGTGGTCCTGGCCACGGCGGGCGTCGTGTGGCTGGGGATCGACGCCGGACGGCCGCCGTGGGTGGCGCTCGCCCTCGCCGCCACCTTCGGAATCTACGGGTTGTTTCGCAAGTGGGCGGCCATGCCGAGTTGGCGGGCGTTGGCGGTGGAGACGGCGGCGCTGGCCATTCCCGCCGCCGCGTACATCGCCTTTCTGTCGACGGCTGGCCGGAGTCACTTCGGGGACAGTCCGGTCCGGTCCGCGTTGTTCCTCAGCACCGGTCTGATCACCGCGCTGCCGCTTGTCCTGTTCGGCTTCGCGGCCGTCCGGACGCCCCTGACGGTCCTCGGGATGCTCCAGTTCCTGCTGCCGACCATGCAGTTCGTCATCGGCTACTTCGGACTGCACGAGTCGGTCAGCACCGCTGGCCTGGTCGCCTACTGCCTGGTCTGGGCCGGCGCGGCGTTCTTCCTGGCCTCCTACGCCTGGCGGCAGACCCGTCCCGAGGACCGCCGCACGTAGGACCTCCTCGCGGAGGGGCCGTCGCGCTCGACGCAGGTCGGCTCGTCGGTGGCTGGTGCGTTCGGCGATGCGGCGATGCGGCGATCGTAGGCGGCATCATCGTTGTCGGCATGTGTCAAATTCACGCGTAGCTTTGTGGCACGGGCCTCGTAGCATAGACGCGGGACGTTGGATCGCAGAGTGCGGGAGGAGCGGCATGAAGTTCGACATGGGAGCACAGACGCTCGGCAGCCTGACCAAGCAGACGCAGGGGTCGTCCGATGATCTCGGTTCTCTGATCAAGCAGCTGATCGCCGCGGCGGAGCCGTTGCAGGGCAATTTCAACGGTGCTGGCCGGGTTGCCTTCGATTCGTTCAAGGCCAACGCGGATTCGATCACCGCGAATCTCAACTCCGCCCTGGGAGCGATTCTCGGAGGCCAGAGTGGAATGGACTCCGCCTTCGGTCAGGGTGACACCGAGATGGCGGACAACGCCTCGTCGACGGCGGGCACGGCGAACTTCGACGCGGCCAGGTTCTCGAGCAGCCGCTGATCCGGGGGAGTGACAGTCATGACCACAGACCGACGCAGTTTCGACACGGGCACGTCGCAGCAGGTCCAGGGCGACCTCGCCACCATCGTCGCCCGGCTGGAGGCAGTGATCTCGCAGCGCAGCGCCGACGTGGCGGGAGCCATGGCCGACTTCCAGGCCGACGGTGTCTCCGAGGACTACCGGACCGTCGAGGATCGGTGGAACCGCGCCGCGGGCGAGGTCCGCACGATCATCGATCTGGTCAAGACCACCATGACGAAGAACGACGAGACGGCGAACACGACGCTGTCCCGGGCCCGCTCGGCGGTCCAGTCCATCGGTTGAGCCGTTTCCGACGAGTTGTTGACGAGGGAGCACGAGCGTGAGCGCCTGGGACATCTCCCCCGGTGGGGTGCGCGACGTCCTGAATCGCACCCATGCCGCGGCCACCCCTTTCGAAGGGCAGATGACGAGCTTGAACTCGGCGCTTGAGGGATCCGCCACCGAGTCCAGTTCGGAGATCGTGGGCCAGGCACTTCAGGGCTTCGTGGAGTCCATTCGGACGGATCTTGAGTTCGTGTTCACTCGCACGGGGGCGTGCATACAGGCTGCCGCGCAGGCGACGAACGCCTACGTCGAAGGTGACCTGGAGATGGCCGCGAACGCGCAGCGCAGCGCCGCGGCAGCGCCGGACCCGTCGGCCACGATGCCGGGGCCGGGCCGTGGGGCGGTGCCCCGATGATCAATCCGGGGGAGATTCCGCAGATCCCCGGCAACATGGACGTGCTGGCCACCCACGCCCAGACGGTCCGGACGACCGGCGGTGACTTCGCCAACACCGGCCAGGCGGTCGACAGCACCTTTCAGGGGCTGGCGGCGGTCTACAAGGCGCCGGAGGCGACGCAGCTGTTCGCCGCCACCGGCCCGGTACGCACGGTGTCGGCCTCGGTCGGTGAGGACATCCAGGCCGTCGGAGCCGCCCTGGCCACGTACGCCAGCGAGGTCAAGGAGATCAAGGCCCAACTCGCGGCCCTGAAGGGCCAAGCGGAGCAGTTCGTCGGCTCGGTCAAGGACGACGAGGACTGGCGCGAGGACGAGGGCAAGGTCAACCAGCACAACGGCCTGATCACCGCGGTCAACACGCAGGTGGCGGCATTCTTCGAGGCGCAGCGCAAGTGCGCCAACACGATCAACGCGCTGTACGGCGGTCGTCAGTATCGAGCCGACAACGCCGACGGCCAGGCCGAGGACGGCGAGTACGGCTTCACCGCCGACATGCTCAACGCCGCTGCCGGTGAGGACGGGGCCCTGCCGTGGGGCAGCAACGAGGAGCACGACCGCGGCTTCTTCGGCGACGTCGGGGCGTTCTTCGTCGGCGTCGGCGAGGGTTTCGTCACCATGCTCGAGGACCTGGGCGGACTGATCGGCCGTGATCCGACCACCGGCGAGTGGAGTTGGGGCACCGCCGGCAACTCCTGGCTGGGGCTCGGCAAGTTCGTGTGGGCCGTCTCGATCTACATCAACCCGGTGACGATCGTGATCGACCAGACGGTCGGCATGCCGTTCATGGAGAAGCGTGAGGCGGGCAACCTCCTGCTCAACGCGGGCAAGAGCATTATCGCGTACGACACGTGGGGCGAGGACAAGTCGAAGGCTGCGGGCCTGGCGACGTTCAACATCGTCTCGGCTGTGGTCGGCACCAAGGGCGCCGGCTCCGGGCTGCGTGGCGCGGGCGCCGCGATGAACGGCATCCGGGGCAGCGCCACCGCCGCCCGGGTCAGCGCCGCGCTGATCCGCACCGGCAACTGGCTCGACAAGCTGCCCACTGTCGGCGAGGTGGCCATCAACTTCGCCAAGAAGTTCGACATCAAGATTCCGCAGCTCGGGCTGGCCCCGGCGATCGTCGGTGACGTGCCGATCGGCCGTGGCTTCGAGGTCGACATGCCCAGCACTCGCGGCGGCGACGTGATGCACATGGACGGCGGCAACGGCCCCGGCGGCAACCTGCCCGGCGGACACCCGACGGGCGGTCACGTCCCGGGTGACCTGACGCCCGGTGGGCACATCCCGGGAGATTCGACACCCGGCAACCACACGCCCGTCGGCAACCTGCCCGAAGACAACCCGCCCGTCAGGACCCGGACCGAGGACAACACAACGCCTGGCAACCTTCCTGAAGACACGCCCGGCAACCTTCCGGACGACCATTCCCCCGGCAACGTCCCGGACGACACGCCCGGCAACCTTCCGGACGACCATTCCCCCGGCAACGTCCCGGACGACACGCCCGGCAACCTTCCGGACGACACCCCGTATCAGCCCAATGACCAGCACCCCATTCCCGCCGACCGCGCCGGTCCACAGGAACTCGGCCGGCTGGAGGGTGACCTCACCCGCGACACCGACGGTCTCATCACTCATGTTGACGGTAAGCCACTCGACGAGCATCTACGTGACGTCGCGACCCAACGCACCGACGAGATTCGCAATATGCGCGACACGGGCGTGATTTCGGCTAAGGAGACCGGCCCCGTCAACTCGGTCGCGGTGGACCTGCGTACAGGCGAGGTCTTCGAGGGCGTCAACGGGCGTCCGCGGGACGCCATCCCGGAGGGCAACCTGCACCCGGTACTGCGGGAGCGCCTCGACCAGATGCGTGCCGACGGGCCGTACCCACAGTACAACCGCGACGGCACTCCGATGATGCGCGACGGCCAACAGGTCACGACGCCGTACCCGCACGGCGACAACCCGCTGCGGCATGCCGAGGTCAAGGCCGTCAACGAGATGTTGTGGCGGCGTGGTCCGAACGTCGACGCATCAGTCATGTCCGAGTTCCGGGTCGACAACCGATTCCCGTTCCGTGCCGATGGGCAGGTGCCCGCGCCATGCTGCGCCAACTGCCATAGGCTGCTGGCGGGCACCCCCAGCAACGCCGGGCGCCTCACCTACGACAGCGGCCACCCCGACAGCCAGTTCATCCCGGAGTAGCAATATGCGAGTCGAGTACGACGACGTTGAGACCGAGGACGACCTGCGGGTGACCTACCAGGGCGACCTCTTCACCGGCGAGGTGGTCGAACGCTCACCGCAGGGCCAGGTCATCGCCATCACCACGTACTTCAACGGCATGGAGGACGGCCTCTCCACCGAGTTCTATCCGAGTGGCGAACGCAAGGCCGAGGGCAGCGCGCGTTATGGCACGGCTGTCGGCGTCCACCAGGAGTGGCACCGCAACGGCAACCTCGCCGCCCGCCTCGAATTCGACGACCAGGGCAAACTACTCAGCCGCCATCGCTGGGCCGAGGATGGCACCCCCATCGAGAGCTTCGTCGCGGAAAGCTGAGCTAATCAGACTGGTCCACGCCACCGCGCAGGCTGTGGCCAACGAAGTCGGATCCGCCTCCGACTAATTGGAGTTCATGCGCGACGGGCGGGACGGGGCCTGGGTCGGGAGCTGAGCGATCAGACCGTAGGGAGCTGATGTCCTGTGCCCGGTCCCTGGGTTGCGCCCGAAATCCTGGCCGCCGTGCCAATTCCATGGCGGTTGGCGGATCCCGTCGAGCGTGGCAAGGCGACGCGCGAGCTGCTGCCCGGACCGCAGCAGCGGATCGAAGCCCTACGGGCGTTGGGGAGGTGCCTCGCCTACCTGGTGCACGTCCGGGACCGTCACGGCGACGAGCCGGACTGGGGGCTTCCCAAGGCGTTTTTCGACGACTACTAGTTCATCCTGTACGCACGGCTAAAGCAGTCGATGCCGACCCTTGCCGATGTCACGCCGGAGAAAGTGCGCGACTGGGCCGAGGCATACCTGAACCCGGAGGACGTCTTCGGCGTCACGTGGACCACGCCACCGGACGAGGTCATCGACAGCGTTGGTCGATCGTGGGTCTTCTACATCCTGCAAGGAGCGACGGAGAGTCTGGTCCGCTGGTTCCGCCGCGTGGGCCCTGATCACCTGGACGATGTGGAACGAGCCCGGGTGGTCAACATGCTCAAGGAGGCCACACCTCGTTTGCAGTGGCGCCCGACGATCATTACCATCCCGACGATTCTGGATCTCGGCGGCCCGGAGGAGAAGGGCTACTTCGATCGGTTGGCGAGGGATCCGGGCCTTCACGAGAAGACCCGCGCCGAGGCGGAGAGCGTGAGCTCGTTCATCGACCGCCAACACGAGCCGATCTAGGGATTGGTCAAGCCGTAGCCGCGCAGCACCGCGGTCGATCTAACGGGGGACGCTCAGGCCGTAGCGACGCATCACCGCGCCGAGCGTCTCGTACGGGGCGCCGGGGCCGCCGTCCAGTCGATACCACCACGCGCGTCGGGCGCCCCGCCCCAACGGACGGCCCATGACCACGTCGTGCGCGGACTCGACGGGGTTCTCCTGGTGGCCGACCAGAATGCCCCACGGCAGCGCCGGCATGCTCGGCGTGCTCGACCGCAGCCCACCGGACCGGCCCGGGTGCACGGTGACGATCATGCTGCGGGCGGTGCCGGCCAGCTTCTCGGCGAGTCCCTCGACTGCCGTCTCGTCGACAGTCGACAGGGGAGGGCCGGCCAGCCGGAGTTGTTCGCGGATGCCGACGTCGACCCGCTCGACCGTCAGCACTCCGAGGGTGGCCGAGGCGTGCTCGCCGCCGACGATGGTCAGGCTGGTGGGCGCCGGTGCGCGCGTTCGACAGAATGCCGTGAGTTCGTGGCGTGACCACGGTTCGGTGACCGGTTCGGCGACGCCCCACCCGGCCGGGTCGCCGCCGGTGAGAGCACGGACGGCGGCTTCGGTGCTGGCGCCCAGTCGCAGGGCCTCGGTGGCGGGGTGCAGGGTGACGATCTGGATCTCCAGGCCGCCGGTCCACGGTGCGTCGTCCGGCGGCGAACCGGCGGGCTGCGAGGCATCGGTGCCGGCGAAGCGGTGACCGTCCCAGTGCAACGGGAGGCCGGTGAGCCCGTCGCGGTACCTGTCGCCCGCCCGCACCACCCACTGTCCCTGTGCCTGGGCGAGCATCATCTCCAACGGGTACGTGATCACGCCGTCCGCCGGCGTGACGACCTGGAGCAGCAGTCCGTCGCGTACCGCGTCGACTGCGGCTTCCGCGAGCCAGGGCGCCAGGCCGACCACCGCGCGGTCCTGGTGGAGGACGACGGCCCGGTCGGTGATCGTGTCGGTCGCGCCGTTCATCGGCTCTCCCATGTCAGCCCTCCCGTGATCTCGACCAGCGCGGCGGTGAAGCGGCGAGCCACCTCCGCGGCCTGCGGGTCCGCGCCCGGTGCCCGGCTCTCCACCCACCACACCGGTTCGGGCACGTCGTCGCCGGGGGCGAGGCCCAGCAGTCGCTGCGCCTCGCCGGGAACGCGCACCAGACACGCGGTCTCGACGCTCAGGAGCAGACGCCCGTCGCCGGGGTCGAACAGCTGCACCAGCCCCGCCGCCTCGATCGTGTCCATCTTGAGCTCGGAGCCGGCCGCGAGCAGGGCGCCGAGCATCGCGGCCGCATCGGGCTCGGCACGGCACAGCGCCACCGCATCGAATGTCATAGGTGCTCCTTCGTCTGGCCGGTGAACGCGGTCTGCACCATGCGGGGGCCGTCGCCGGGGCGGATCAGCTGCGCGCGGCCGGTTGGCAGGACCATGGGCCGTACGCCCGAGAAGAGCTGACCCTCCGTCCGGTCGCCGGACATGAGCAGGCTCAGGCAACCTGCCTCGCGGACGGCCAGCGGGAACGGCTCGAACAGACCGCGTGAGGCGCCGGCCACCCGCCGGGCCATCACGACGTGCAGCCCGGTGTCCCGACCGGCCGCCACGTGCGGGACCAGCGCACCGAGCGGCTGCGTGGCGGACGCGGCAAGGATGTCGTAGTCGTCGATGAGCAGCACGATCCGGGTACGCGCGGCCTCGGACGACTGCCGTTTCGCCAGCTCGTCGCCCACCGCCCTGGACAGTTGCTGGGCGAGCGTCGAGTTCGGGGCGTACCCGCCGCAGTAGGAGTCGGGGACCACGTCGGCGAGTGCGCGGCGGGGGTCGAACACGGCGAACACCAGCTCCTCGGACGTGTACTGCCCCATCAGCTCCTCGGCGACCAGCCGCAGCAGGTTCGTCTTTCCGGTCCGGGGGTCTCCGAGGACGAGGAGGTGCTGGTCGCGGCCGAACAGGTCGACGGCGGCGGGGGCGAAGTCACTCTCGTAGCGGCCGAAGGGAACCACTCCGTGGCCGGCGGGGGCGCCGGCGAGGTCGGCAACGGGGAGTACGGCGGGGAGGACCCGGACGGGTGGCGGCAGCGCCCCCGTCCAGGCTGCTCGCACCAACCGGGTGGCTGCGATCAGACCGGCGTTGGCCGGGTCCGGGATTCCGTCCAGGCGGGGCAGCGCGACCTGGGCGAACAGCTTCTCGCTGGTGAGAGCCCGGCCGGGCTGGTCCGGTGGGACACCACGGGCCTGCCGGCCGTCGATACTCGACTCGGCGGGCTCGGTGAGCCGCAGCTCCACCCGGTTGGCGAAGGCGACCTGCTGCGCGGCACGGACCTCGTTCCACCGCCGGGCGGTGCCGATCACGTGGATGCCGTAGCGGCCGCCCCGGGCGAGCAGGCCGTGCACCTTTGTCTCCAGACTCTCGAACTCGGCGTTGAGCTGGCCGTACCCGTCGATCAGCAACACCACGTCGACGCAGCCGACCTCGGTGCGCACGCTCTCGTCGGCGTGCCGCAGGTCCTCCACCGTGTCGAACTGGTGCCGGCTGAAGATGCGTTGCCGCTGGGCGAGCATCGCGTGCACCTCGTCGACGACGCGGCGGACGCGTTCGCGGTCCTCGCGGCTGGCGACGCCGCCCACGTGCGGGAGCCCGGCAAGCCCCGACAGGCCGTTTCCCAGCAGGTCGATGCCGTAGATGCCGACGTCGGTGGGGCGATGGGTGGTGGCCAGGCCGAGCGCGAGGGTACGCAGCGCTGTCGTCTTGCCGCTGCCGGGCCCGCCGAGGACGAGCAGGTTGCCGCCGCTGCCGGCGAGGTTCAGCACCCAGGGGCCCTGCCACTGACGGGCCGGATCGTCGAGACGACCCAGCGGGACCGGCAACCCGACTCCGGAACGCGACAGGTCTCCCAGGCGTACGCCCTCCGGCGTGGTGACCACCCCACCGCCAGCCTCGTCGAGCGTGAGCAGGGATGGCAGGGGCGGCAACCAGATCGCCGGGACCCGCTGCCCGCTCGCCGCCATCTGCCCCACCACTGTCGACAGCAGGGTCGGCCCGGTGGTGCGGCGGGTCGCCTTCGGCTCCTCGGGCACGCTCTCGTCGGCGTCGGTGCGCGCGGTGCCGAACAACGGCATCGGCTTCGCCAGCGGCCCGACGATCGGGGCGAGTTCGGCGTCCGCGCCGTTGCTGAGCGGACCGGAGACGTACGCGGCCTTGAACCGCTGGTAGATCGACACGTCGACCTTCAGGTAGCCGTTCCCGGGCAGCGGCGGCAGGTGGAACGCGTCGACCGTGTCGAGGACGGTGCGCGACTCCATCTCGGTGAGCGTACGGAGGCCGATCCGGTAGGCGAGGTAGTTCTCCAGGCCGCGCATCTTGCCCTGTTCGACGCGCTGGCTCGACAGCAGCAGATGTACGCCGATCGACCGTCCGATCCGCCCGATCCGCAGGAACAGGTCGATGAACTCCGACTTGGCGGCGAGCAGTTCACCGAACTCGTCGATGAGCACGAGGAGGTGGGGCAGCGGTGGCAGGTCGGTGCGCTCGCCCTGGGCGGCGCGGAGCATGTGGTACTCGGTGATGTCGGTGACCCTGCCGGCGTCCGCGAGCACCTGCTGACGGCGCTGCACCTCGCCGTCGAGGCTCGTGTACATCCGCTCCACGAGTGCCGCGTCGGCGACCAGGTTGGTGATCAGTCCGGCCAGGTGCGGCAGTTCGCTGAACGGCGCGAAGGTGGCCCCGCCCTTGTAGTCGACGAGGACCATCGCCATCCGTTCCGGCGGGTGACTAGCCGCCAGGGCGAGCACGAGCGTACGCAGAAGTTCGCTCTTGCCCGAACCGGTCGCTCCGACGCAGAGCCCGTGCGGCCCCATCCCGAGCTGTGCGGGCTCCTTCAGGTCGAGCAGCACCGGGCGCCCCGCCGGGTCGACCCCGATCGGGACGCGGAGGAAGTCCCGTTCTCCCCGCGGCCGCCAGAGGTTCGCCAGATCCAGGTCGGTGGGGTCCGACAGGCCCAACAGGTCCTGGAAGTCGGCAGGTGGCGTGCCGGTGCCGTCGTCGTAGGAGTCGGCGGACAGCCGCAGCGGCGCGATGCTGCGGGCCAGGCCCTCCACGAGTGGGGCCGGTGCCTCGTCGAGGGTGCCCCGTACGGTCACCGCCGGGGACGCGGTGAGATCGTCCAGGGTGAGCGAGTCGCCGTCGATGGTGATCCGGCGGGAGACGTCGCCGGGTTCGTGCAGCCGGTCGGCGAGCAGGTGCACCACGGTGATGCCGAGGCTGGCCAGACCGACTGTCTGGTCGGGGCTGGCCAGCACGCGGGCGAGTTCACCGTGTGCGTCGTCGATGACCAGCAGCCGCGACCGGGCCTTCGCCTCCGTACGCCCGACACCGTGGCGGAACGACTTCAGCGCACTGGTGGCCCGTTCCTCCAGATCCTCCCCGAGCAGCTCGACGAGCGTCTGCACGGCGGTGACCAGCAGCGGGGTCGGACCGGACGGGCCGATCGACGTCCGGTCGAGCAGATGTGGCAGCCACCGTGCCCACCGCCAGGCCCGGGCCCGCTCGGGGGTGGTGATGATCGCGAGCTGCACGTCGTCGGGAGCGTGGAACGTGGCGACCTGCAGGAGGATCGCCCGGGCCAGGGCGACCGCCTCCGCGTAGTTCGGCGTTATCACGCTGACATCCCCGGCGCAGTCCAGGTTCGCCCGCAGCGGCAGCCCTGGTGTCAGCGCGAATCGGTGGATCAGTGAGCGCGCCTCGTGGCGCATGAACGGGTCGAGGGGATTGGTGGGGGTGCTCTGCTCGCGCAGCTCGAGCGTCCGGACGGGCAGCGAACCCATGCCCAGCCGTACGTGCAGAAAGTCGATGTCGGCGCGTCGGCGTTCCCACAGTCGGGCCGGGCTGCGGATCACGTCGAGCAGCCGATTCACCGGCGGGTCGAGAAGGTTCGCCTCCTCCCGCAGACGCTGCTCGGTCTCGCGCAACTGGTCGCGCAGCTCCTCCAGGTAGTCCTGGTAGCGCTCACGCTGCGCCCGGCGCTGCCGGCCGGCCTTGCCCAACTGGGTGAGGTACATCGCGCCGGCCGCGCCCAGTGCCGCCACCATGACGACCGCGCCCAGAGCCGCGAACCCGGAGCCGCGCAGGAACATCATCATGCTCATCGCCACACCCGCACCGGCCATGGGCAGCAGCGCCTGGAGCCCCATCGCGGACTTGCCGTCGGGCAGTTGCGGTGGTGGGTCCAGCACGAGTGGATCCATTGCGGACATCGGGCGGGCCATCCGGGCGGGACGATGCACCATGCGCGTCGACATGCGGGGAGCCTCCGGTCACATTCGCCGAGCGCGACTCAGAGCCAACGCGGCGGCGCGGGTCGCCTCCACGAGCGTCGCCTCGCCGATCCGCGACGGTGTGATGAGCGCACCGGCGGCAAGGTGACGGTCGTAGGGCAGCACCACCATCGGTACGCCGGTCTGCTCGATCAGCTCACGTGCGGCGCTGTGGATCAGCGTCGCGCGGCCGTGCGGGTTGCTCGCGCTCAGCACGACGACCACCCGCGTCAGCCAGGACCCGTATCCGTCGTCGACGATCCGGCGCAGCGTCTGGTACGTGCCCCGAACGCCGTCGGGTGTCGCCGCCGCGACGAGCACCACCGCGTGCGCGTCGGCCATCACCCCCGCCGGGGTACGGGCCTCCAGGCCGGGCGGGCAGTCGGTGACGGTGACGGCGAAGAGGCGCGACAGCGCGCGTGTGACAGAGGTGCACAGGTTCGGGTCGGTGGTGCCGCTCGGCAGCACCCAGAGGCCCGTCCCGGTGCGGGGCAGGAGTGGTTCGAGGGCGCGCAGGTCGCCGCCCCGGGCCGCGAGCAGACCGGGTCCCAGTCGTTGCAGCGACGGTTCGCTCGGGGCGCCGAGCCGCCAGGTCAGCGAGCCCTCGTACGGGTCGGCGTCGGCTGCGAGCACCGGATCGGCACGCCGCGCGGCGAACACCGACGCCAGCAGCGCGGCAACCGTGGTCTTCCCCGCGCCACCCTGTACGGAGGCCACCGCGATCCGCCGGCCGGTGTGCACCGGTGCCTGCACCTCGGCGGCGAGGTCGACGAGTTCCCGGGTCTGTCGGCCGCTGGCGAACATCCGGCTGGCGCTGCGCCACGTACGCCGTAACGCGGAGTCGCCGAAGGGAGGCCGACGCCCGATCGACAGCTCGTCCGGCACCGACGCCGGTGCGCCGGCCGGCGGCAGGGTGCGCGGCGGTGCCGGGACTGGCGGTGCCGGGCCGGGCACCGGTGGAGCGCTCATGCCACCGCCTCAGTCATCAGAAGGTGTCGAGAAGTCGCGAGTAGAGCCCGTACACCCCGACGGCGACGGGAACCAGCGCCATCACGGTCAGGGCCTCGACGCGGTCGGCGACCTGCCGGCCTCGCGCCAGGACGTGCGGCGGTGGCCGGTACGCCAGGATCGCCAGGGCCACCGCACAGACGCCGAGCGCCGCCACCGCGGTGGCCCACCACGTGTCGGGTCGTTCCCGTATCCAGCACATCAGCAGGCCGCCCGCGATGGTCAGCGCGCCGGTCACCAACGCCACCACCTCCGCCGCCAGCGGGAAGGCGCGCATCCGCAACAGCAGGGCGCCGCCCACCAGGGCTGCCAGCGCCAGCCTCCACGGGCCCGGTGCCGACGCGAGGATGAGCCCGGCGAACGTCGCCGACGTCGCCGCCGCGATCGCCGCGACGGCCAGCCCGCGATGCGCGGCGTCGACTGCGGCCTGGACCGATACGCGGCTCACCGGCTCGTCGTTGCTGCGGCGGTCGTCGAGACGGGTGAGGCCCGATGCGATCATCGCGAATCGCGGGAGCAGCCCCAGGACGCCCACCGACGCGATCGCCAGCACCGCCGCGACCCGCTCGGCGGGCATGCCGAGCAGCAGCGGCACGCTCCAGCCCGCGACCAGAAGCAGGATCGTGCCGCCGCCGAGGACCCCGGCACGCCCATTGCCCGTCACGGCACCCAGGGCAAGGACGGCGCAGCCGATCCCGACGGCCCCCAGTGCCCAGCGGAGGGTGGGGGTTTCCGTCCAGCCGGGCACGGTGGTCAGCACCATCGCGGCGCCGCTCAGCAGCACCGCCACCCCGATGGTCCGTCTGCCCGTTGTCCCGACGAAGAGGCCGGCGAGGGCGATCGCGCCGCCGACGACGCTGACCACGGCCGGCCCGAGTTGCGGGCCGGCGAGCAGCGCCGCCACCGTGGCGGCCACCAGGCAGGCCGCGGTGGCGGTCCACGTCCGTGCAGCGTCGCCCCACCGACCGTGCCGGCGATGGAGATCGTCGCCGACCTCGTCGGAGACATCGTGGACGATCGCCGCCGGTGGGGCCTCGGAGATCGGGTCGACCCGTAGCAACGCGCCGTCGGGAACGGCGGCCTGGCGAAGGCTGCCGGCCGGATCGAGCACCGTGCCGTCGAGGGTGCTGATCTGGTACCCCCGCGAATCGTCAGTGGGCGGGTGACCGACCAGGGCGACGACCTCGGGCAGCAGCAGGCCGAGCGGCTCGTCGGCGGGCAGCACGAGGTCGATGCGTCGGTGCGGACCGGCCAGGGTCACCCGACTGAGGTGACCGGCGGAGGCGAGGGTCTGCGGTTGCGTCATCGTGGACCCGCTGGTTGGGTCGGCGCCGGATTGCGTGCCTTCTGCTGCTCGGCGACGACGTTCTGCAGGAAGGACCAGCCCACACACACGGCGCAGGCCACCGCCGCCAGCACGAGACCGGTGCGCAACCACCTGAACCCGTCACCCGTGGCGCGGACCCGGCGCTGCCGGCCCCACAGCAGCAGCTCACGCATGCGGGCACGGCGAACCGCGACCGACTCGATGAGCTGAGTGTCGAATTCCCGGGCCACGGCTCGATTCTATCCACGGCCGCTAATTCGATCGGGGGCTGCGATCTCGCGGTGCCGGGTCGGCCCGGCGTGACCACGCACTGATGGTGATCAACGCTGCGGGTCGGCGCGTACACCCGGTCCGAGGTCGCTGGGCCTACGGGTTGCTTGTCGTCGCCAGCGCCGCGGCCACGCGCGGCGCCTCGTGCCGACCCTGGTCCCGCCCGGCGGCCACGAGCGCGGGCACGACGGACCGGTCCATCACGCTCGTCCCCTGCGCCCGCTTGGACGCCGGGTCGCGTGTCAGCAGCTCGACCCGGCGGCGGGCGTCCAGTGCGGCCCGCTGCCGCTCGATGCGGGCCCACGGTCCGATGGCGGCGGTGCTGGGCGCGAGGGCGATCACCGGACCGTCTCCGGGCGCGAGGTCGAGATTGAGGGCGGACCGCATGCCGCCGTCCATGTACCGGCGACCGCCGATGGTCACCGGCGCGGCGGATTGCGGCATGGCGCAGCTCGCGGCGACGGCATCCAGAAGGGGCGCGCCGTCGCCCCGCGTGAAGACACGCAGAGCGCCCGACTCGACGTCGACGGCGGTGATGCGGAGGTCGGCGTCCGTCCAGGTGTGGTCCGGCAGCCGGGCCTCCGCGATCCGGCGCTGCCGCGACGGGTCGTCGATGCGGGACGAGAGGGCGAGTCGGCCGAGGCGGCGAGCGGCCTGCTCGGGGTCGCGGACGAACAACTGCGCCCGTGCGAGCCGCAGGAGGGCGAGGAAGCCCAGCGCGGGGGCTGTCTCGTGGGTGACGCCGTGGCGCTGGCGCTCGTACAGCTCGGACAGGGGCGTCCCGCCGGCGACCTGGGCACCCACCACGGCACCGGCGCTCGTGCCGATGACCACCGCGTCCGGGGCCACGGTCACGCCCTCGTCCGCGAGGCCCGTGAGGACGCCCACCTCCCAGGCGATGCCGACGACCCCACCGCCACCGAGGACCCAGACGGGCCGCGCGTCGTCCGCCATCATGCCTTCTTCCCGTCAGGGCAACTGCAAACAGCGTTCGCAGTTCAAGCTAGCAGGGGTGGCGGAGGGCTGACAACGGGAGATCACGGCTCTCGTCGTCCGAAGGTGATGCCGCCGAGCTTGCTCTCGGGCGAGGTGATGGTCATCTCGGCCTCGACCGCGAATCCGTTGTCGCGCAACCAGGTCGCGACCTGGGCCGGCCGGCGGCGGTGCACGTGGAGCTTCATCGGGTGGCCGCCGTACCCCTCGGTCTTGAACGTCGTCTCGTCGCCCACGTGGTAGCCGACCAGCAGCGGGCCTCCGGGGCGTACCACCCGCCGGAAGTGCGCCAGGACCTGGCCGAGCCGCTCGTCGGGAATGTGGATGAGCGAATACCAGGCGACCAGGCCGGCCACCGAGCCGTCGGGCAGGTCGAGATCGGTCATGGAGCCGACCTCGAACCTCAGGGCGGGGTGGTCGCGGCGGGCCACCGCGATCATCCCGGGGGAGAGGTCGATCCCGAAGGCGTCGACGCCCAGCTCGTTCAGGTGCGCCGTGATGCGACCCGGCCCGCAGCCCACGTCCGCGACCGGGCCACCACCCGCTGCGCGGACGAGGTCGGCGAACACCGCCAGAGCCCCCCGCTCGTAGGGTGCCTGCTCGAGGAAGTCCCGGACCAGGTGCGCGTAACTGACCGCGACCGTGTCGTAGGACGTGCGGGTGTCTGCCAACCAACCGTCGCCGTTCATGGCGGCCACGCTAGAGGACGAGGTCACCAACGCCCGCGGTGTCCATACTGAACGCCGTGTCCGCCCGACCTGTGGAGGTGCCGTCCATGCCCGCTGCGCCACTGATCATCAGTCTGCCGATCGCCGATCGCCCGACCTCGTACCGCTTCTACCGCGACGGTCTCGGCCTGGAGACGGTGGGTGAGCTGGCCGATGATGGCCTCCCCGAGCCGTTGCAGTTCGTGGTGAACGACGGGCTGCACCTGATGCTCATCCCGACCGGTGGCTTCGGTTGGGTGATCGGCGGACGCGACGTGGCACCGAGGGGGCAGAGCGAGTGCCTGCTCGGCATCGGCGCCGCCACCCCGGCCGAGGCGGACGCGATCGCCGCGCGGGCGCGCGCCGCCGGCGGCGAGGTGGTCACCGCGCCGACCGCACAACCCTGGGGGTACGCGGGCGTCTTCGCCGACCCGGACGGCCACCTGTGGATGGTGTCGGTCGAGCCGCAGACCTGACCACGAGCCGTCGGACACGGGTTGTCCGGGACCGCTGCACCGAGTCACCGCCGTTAGGGTGACGTCATGGCGGTACGTGGACTACGGCGGATCATCGTCTCGGTGGCCGATCGGGAACGGGCGCTGGCGCTCTACCGGGATGCGTTGGGTCTGGCGGAGAAGTACAGCGCGGGCGACATGGTGGTCCTTGCCGTTGCGGACACCGGGGTCGAGCTTCTGCTGCACGAACGGCCACCCACGCCAGGGTTGGCCGGTGTCGCCGCGAGCTTCCTCGTGTCGGATGTCGACGAGGCGACCGCCGCAGCGCAGAAGGCTGGTGCCCAGGTCGTCGACGCCCCCGCCGATCAACCCTGGGGTGAACGACAGTCGGTGCTCACCGATCCGGACGGTCACGTCATCTGCCTGGTGGCGCCGACGGTCTGACCGCCCCCCGCCCAGGGCGGCTGAGCAGCTGCTCATGCCCTGCTTGGAACAGGGGCTCGTTACGCACCGCGCCGGTTTCAGATGGTCAACAGGCCGCCGTTGCGTACGGTGTCGTCCTTGATCGCGATGAGATTCGCCGAGACGTACGAGATGTTGTGCGTCTGGTGCCACTCGCTCGGGTAGTACGTCACCAGCCGTGACGTCTGGAAACGGCACGTGATTTCAGGAACGAACCGAGAATACTTGGCGTCAGTGAAGTACCAGAACGAGTTCTCGTTGTAGAACGCCACGTGGGTCGGATCCTGGTAGGCCCCACGACCGTCGGTGCTGGGTGTCAGCGACAGCAGCATTCCGTTCGGCGCGAGCAGTCGGTACAACTCGTTGAACAGAGCGACCTTGTCCGGCACGTGTTCCAGGAAGTCCACTGCACGGATGACCCCGACGCTGTTGTCGGGCAGGTCGACCCCGTTCGTTATGTCACAAACCATGTCGACGCCCGGCCCGTCGTGGTAATCCAGACCCAGATAGCCTTCCGGCTTGTTGTGTGCCGCACCGAGGTCGAGGGCCAGGAGCCCCTGTCGCCGCGACCAGGTCAGCGCGTTCTGTTGAATGTTCCGGTCGTATATCGCAACGGTGCGCTGCTGGATGCGAGCGTTGACATCCGGGATGCGCTGCGTGTTCTTGGCATGCATGCGCTGCAGGTACAGGCACTTCTGAATATGGTGGAACTCGCTGACCTGGTAGATCCGAGCGATGAGATCGGCGTCGTCAGCGACGTCGAGCGACTCGTCGTACCCGCCGACCTTCTCGTAGATGTCCCGGCGGAAGGCGCGCACGTGGTTCGGCGCGTACCAGATGAAGCTCACATTGTGCGGCGTCGGCGGCATGGCACGGCAGACCAGCACCTCGCGGCCGTCCACCTTCTCGTCGTAGTGTCGCCAGCCGAAGGAACTCGCGAAACGGTCCTCGCAGCGGCTACCGTCCTCCTGGATCTGCGCGGTGTCGCTGTAGACGAAACCCAGCTCCGGGTTGAGGTCGAAGGCGGCGACGATTTCCTGCAGGCAGTCGCTGCTGAGCACATCGTCGTCGTCCAGCTCGACCAGGATGTCCCCGGCAGCCTCGGCGCAGGCGTACCCCTTGATGGCGCCAACGCCGTTCAAGTTGTCCTGGACAATGAGCCGGACTCGATCGTCATGCCGTTCGGGTCGCCAGCGGGACCCCTGGTTGAGCACGACCACCCATTCCCAGTCGGTGAAGGTCTGCGCCAGCAGTGATTGGAAGCATTCGTCGATGAAACGAGTGCGATTGCTTCCGGTGAAGACCGTGACGCGCGGTGTACGCATCAGCGAGTCACCTCCCTGCCCGAGCCGAGGACGAAGCGGTCGGGACCGCTCGGTACTTCTCCGGAACTGATGACGCGAGCCGCTTGTCCAGCCGGATCGCCGCACCGAAGGCGTTCCGCGCCTCGGTGGTGTCGCCGGACTGGGAGAGCAGCATGCCCAGCCGAAGGTAAGCCGTCGACGCCTTGTTGTCGATCGACACGACCTTGCGGTAAATGTCCACCGACTTCGTCGGCTCCGAACTCTCCAGTGCGATGGCCTTGTTGTAAAGGGCCGGCTTGTAGCTGGCGTCGGCAGCCAATGCCTTGTCGTAGCTGCTGATCGCCTCGTCGTTCTGGTTGCGCGACTGGGCGATGAAGCCCAGATTGAACCAGGCGAACTTGTTGTTGACGTCCGCGTCCAGCACCTTCTCGAACGTGGCCTTCGCCGCGTCGAGGTTGCCGGCCTGGCCCTGTTCGACGCCGAGCTTCAGCAGATCCGCCGAGGCGGTCCCGGCGTTGGCGCCGCCGTTCGCCTTGTCGCTGTTGCCGGAGTTGCTCGGCTGCGCTTTGCCAGCAGGCTTCTCGCTGCATGCTGCGGCTCCGGTCAGCAGGACCGCACCACAGGCGAGTGCCCCGAGTATCTGACGCGTGCTCATCTATTCTCCTTGAACGATAACGGGGCGGTCCGACCTGCTGTCCGGCCTACTGACTTGGCTACTCGGCCCGGGCTGCCCGACGTGTCGGCCACAGGCACGAACGCGACCGGTTAGTCGAGTGAGATGCAGGACACCCAGATGTCCGCGCCCCCGCCAGTAAAGGTGAACTGGTAACCACTGATCGACAGCGGCTGGATCAGCACCGGATTGACACCCGCGCCCGACAGTTGGTAGCCGGTTCCGACAGCAATGTCTCCGGCCTGGCACCCGAAATCAACGGGGGTATCCGCGATCACCGTCAGCGGTCCCTGAATGTAGGCGGCCTGGATTCCGGTGCCCGCCACTCCCTGCGCGCCCTGCGGCCCCTGAGCGCCGGTGTCACCCTGTGCGCCCTGGAAGCCCTGAGCGCCTTGTACGCCGGTGTCGCCCTGGGCGCCCTGGAAACCTTGGGTGCCTTGGGTACCCGTAACGCCCTGCGCGCCTTGAGCCCCCTGCAAGCCCTGGAGCACCGGTGTCGCCCTGCGCGCCTTGAGCACCGGTGTCGCCCTGGAAGCCTTGAGCTCCCTGGGCACCGGTGTTGCCCTGGAAACCTTGGGCGCCTTGGGTACCGGTGTTGCCCTGGGCGCCTTGTGCGCCGGTGTCGCCTTGGGCGCCCTGGAAGCCTTGGGCGCCCTGAGCGCCCGCGTCGCCCTGCGCCCCTTGAGCTCCGGTGTCGCCCTGCGCCCCCTGCGCGCCTTGAGCACCGGTGTTGCCCTGGGTGCCTTGTGCGCCTTGGGCTCCCTGTGCGCCTTGAGTACCTGTGTTGCCCTGGGCGCCTTGTGCGCCGGTGTCGCCTTGGGCGCCCTGGAAACCTTGGGCGCCTTGAGCACCGGTGTTGCCCTGGGCGCCTTGTGCGCCGGTGTCGCCTTGGGCGCCCTGGAAACCTTGCGCGCCCTGAGCACCCGCGTCGCCCTGCGCCCCTGCGCGCCCTGAGCACCGGCGTCGCCTTGGAAGCCTTGAGCTCCCTGGGCGCCGCTGTTGCCTTGCGCGCCTTGAGCTCCGGTGTCGCCCTGGAATCCTTGGCTGCCTTGTGCGCCGGTGTTGCCCTGGGCGCCCTGGAAACCTTGGGCACCTTGAGCACCGGTGTTGCCCTGGGCGCCTTCTGCGCCGGTGTCGCCTTGGGCGCCCTGGAAACCTTGCGCGCCCTGAGCACCCGCGTCGCCCTGCGCCCCCTGCGCGCCCTGAGCACCCGCGTCGCCCTGCGCCCCCTGCGCGCCCTGAGCACCCGCGTCGCCTTGGAAGCCTTGAGCTCCCTGGGCGCCGCTGTTGCCTTGCGCGCCTTGAGCTCCGGTGTCGCCCTGGAATCCTTGGCTGCCTT
>NZ_HF570108.1:460837-535429 GCF_000297395.2 Micromonospora lupini str. Lupac 08
CCTATCCCCTGTGTGCCTTGAGTACCCGTGTCGCCCTGGGTGCCTTGAGCACCCGTGTCGCCCTGGGTGCCTTGGGCACCAGTCTCGCCTTGTGCCCCTTGGCTGCCTTGTGACCCGGTGCTGCCCTGGCTGCCCTGCGCGCCTTGTACCCCGGCGTCGCCTTGGGCCCCCTGGAAACCTTGAGCTCCCTGCGCGCCGCTGTTGCCTTGTGCGCCGGTGTTGCCCTGGGCGCCCTGGGAACCTTGCGCCCCCTGCGGACCGCTGTCGCCCTGGAAACCCTGAGTCCCCTGCGCCCCGCTGTTGCCCTGTGCGCCTTGCGCGCCGGTGTCGCCCGGTGCGCCTTGGCTGCCTTGTGCGCCGGTCTCGCCTTGTGCGCCGGCCTCGCCTTGCGAGCCCTGGAAACCTTGAGCACCCGCGTCGCCCTGCGCGCCCTGACTGCCCTTCGAACCATGGGGGTGGCCCCGGTCCGGCTGCTTGCCCCCCTTGTCATGCCCACCCCACGGGCCCTGCCAGCCTTGCGGGCCGCAGTCCGGTGGTGTGCCGGGGGAGGGCTTCCACGAGTCGTCAGATCCACCGTCGTCTCGGAAGGCGGTCGGCCAGTACAACGGGAGCCCGCCGTACTGGCCGACCGGGCCCGGCGTACCGAGATGCATGCCCTGGGAGGACGATTCCGCTTCTTTGGGTGGCGCTGCGGCTGCGGGCCCACCCGTCATCCCGACCAACAGCAGGGCGGAACTCAATCCTGAGGCGGCGCGGCCATGCTTCGGCCCCCGCCGCAGCCGTCGGTCGTTGCTCATGACCCCTCCAGGGCCGCCCCAGATGCACCCAGAGCTACCTACTCGTGACGTACGGTTGTCGGCGAATTGCAGAGTAGGCGACGGATTCGCGAAGCATGACCGTTATGAGGCTTTTGGGTGGTCACGGTGCTATCTCTAGGTCGGCGTCCTGTTGGTCCGGCCACCCCGCAGGCTGGGCCTATGCGCCAGACGTCGGGGCGGTGCGCCAGGCGCGGGGGCGCATGGCGTGAGCCAGCCTCGACCCGCCTGGTGCGAAGAGCGCCGGTGGGTGTTTTGTTATGATTTAACCAAGCTTGGGGCAAACAAGAGGTTAGCGTCGTCAGCACTATGGTCGAGGTTGAGCTACGCAGTCTCCGTCGTGATCTGGCTGACGCCGTGCCGGTCGCCTCGACCATGTCCTCCACGCCCGCGCCGACGGCACCTGCGTCCCTTTTCCCGCCGCCGGCCTTCTTCTCGGGTGTCCGACCGGAGGTCGATCCGCCGACTTCGCAGCGCGCACTGCCGCGGACAGTGCGGGGCCCATCGGTGCTGGCGGAGCGGCGATGATCCGCTGGCTCGTCACCGGTGCGGGCGGCATGCTGGGGCGCGACATCGTCGAGGTGTTACGCGCCCGACCCGGCACGGTGGTGACCGCCGCCGCTCACGACGAACTCGACATCACCGACGCGGCGGCCGTCGCCCGCGCCGTCCCGGGACACGACATCCTGGTCAACGCCGCAGCCTGGACCGACGTGGACGGTGCGGAGACGGCCGAGGAACTCGCCACTGCGGTCAACGGTCATGGCGTACGACACCTGGCTGGCGCCTGCGCCGACCACGGCGTGCACCTGATTCACGTATCCAGCGACTACGTGTTCGCCGGGGACGGGAAGGCGCCGCTGGACGAGGCGGCTCCGCCGGCGCCCGTCAACGCGTACGGGCGCAGCAAACTCGTCGGCGAGCGGGCGGTGCGGGCCATCCTGCCGCACACCGGTTACGTGGTGCGTACGGCCTGGCTCTACGGCGACCACGGCCCCAACTTCGTGGCGACCATGCTCCTGCTCGCGGCGAACCGGCCCGACGTGCAGGTGGTGGCCGATCAGCATGGGCAGCCGACGTGGTCGGCAATGCTCGCCGAGGGGATCGCCGGCCTTGGCGACGCGGCCCGCGCCGGCCAACTCACCGCCGGGATCTACCACGGCGTCGCCGGAGGGCGCACCACCTGGTACGGCCTGGCCCGCGCCGTGTACGAGGAATGCGGTCTGGACCCGGACCGTGTGCGGCCGACCACCACCGACCGGTTCCCGCGACTGGCGCGCCGGCCGGCGTTCAGCGTGCTCACGCGCCGACGGTGGGCGGAAGCCGGCCTGGAGTTGATGGACGACTGGCGCACCCAGCTTCGCGCTGCTCTGCAGAGCCCCGGGCTCGCGAAACTGGCCGAGGCGGCGAGAACGGTCCCGCCCGTTGCCGCGCGACCCCGCACGACCATCACGCCCGGTGCGTGGTCGACGACGCCGTCCGCGGTGCGGGTGACGGCGAACGCGAGCGGCGGTCCGCAGAGCGGGTGAGCCGTGCCGCCTGCGTGACCTGAGTGCCTACTCGTCGGCTGCCTGACCGGAGACCAGGCCGGGAGTCGTCCGGCGACACCACCGGTCGGTCGGCCCGACCACGACGGGTACGACGTCAGACGTAGATCTTCTTGGCGTACTCCGGGCCGTAGTACCTCTCCAGGTCCTCCAGGTTCTCGGAGGGCGCCTCGACCTCCTTGATCAGGCGGGCGCGGGACGGCAGAGCGTCGGGCTGCCAGGTCTCCGGCTGCCACAGCGCGGACCGCAGGAACGCCTTCGCGCAGTGGTAGAAGATCTGCTCGATCTCCACCACCACGGCGAGCACCGGGCGGTGCCCCTTGACCACCATGTCGTCGAACCAGGGCGCGTCGCGGACCAGTCGGGCCCGCCCGTTGATGCGCAGCGTGTCGGTGCGACCCGGGATCAGGAAGAGCAGTCCGACGTGCGGATTGTCCAGGATGTTGCGGTAGCCGTCGGCCCGCCTGTTGCCCGGCCGCTCCGGGAGCGCGATCGTCGTGTCGTCCAGCACCAGCGCGAACCCGGCCGGGTCGCCCTTGGGTGAGACGTCGCAGGTGCCGTCGGCGCCGGCCGTCGCCATCAGGCAGAACGGCGCCGCGCCGAGCCACTGCCGGTCCCGTTCGTGCAGGCGGGTGCGTTCCTTGTTCGCGGCGCGTACGCCCGGCGTGCCGAGCAGTTCGCGTAGTTCCTCGTGCGAGGTGATCTCCACCGTCACGTGATCCTCCCCCAGCCGTTGACCCGGGTGGCGGCGCCACCGTCGCCAGCCTAGGCCCGCGTGGCCAGCGCGAGGTTTGCTCCCGGTCGCCGGGGGTACGGCCTGAACCGACGCGCCCGCCGCACGTACCGTCCGCAGGAACGCCGACCAGTGGAGGCCGGGAGATGGAGAGCCGACTCAAGGTGCTGGGTCACCCAGTCCATCCGATGCTGGTCATGTTTCCGGTCGCGCTGCTGGTCACCGCGCTGCTGTTCGACATCGTCGACACGGTCGGCGGGCCCGACTTCCTCGGCGAGGTCGCGTACTGGAACATCACCGTCGGCCTGGTCGGCGGCCTGCTCGCCGCGGTGGCCGGCTCGTTCGACCTGCTGGCGATCCCGACCGGCACCCGCGCGAAGCGGGTGGGCCTGCTGCACGCGGGCGCCAACGTCGCGGTGATC
This sequence comes from Micromonospora lupini str. Lupac 08, assembly GCF_000297395.2. Taxonomy (GTDB): domain Bacteria; phylum Actinomycetota; class Actinomycetes; order Mycobacteriales; family Micromonosporaceae; genus Micromonospora; species Micromonospora lupini. Next base: position 464,355 of record NZ_HF570108.1, read on the forward strand.
CTGCTCTTCGCCGCGGTGTGGGCGGTTCGGCTCAACGCCGACTCGCGGGCCGCCGGCGGGTCGTTGATCGCCATCGAGGTGGTCGCCGTGGCGATCCTCGGCATCAGCGCCTGGCTCGGTGGCGAGTTGGTCGACCGGCTCGGCGTGGGCGTCGACCGCGACGCCGGTCTGGACGCGCCCAGCTCACTGCGGCCCACCGCGGCCAACCAGCGGATCGGAGACGTGCGATGAGCGAGCAGCAGCAGACCGGCGGTTCCGGCCGGGGTTGGCGCGGCCGGCAGCAGGGCTGGGACCCGATGGGCGAGTTGCAGTCGTTGCGCGCCGAGCTGAGCCGGCTGGTCGGCGGCCGGGCCGGGTCGTCAGACGTCGAGCTGACCGAGACCGCGGACGGCTGGCAGGTGGTCGTCCGGCTGCCGGGCGTCGCGCCGGAGGAGGTCGCCGTCGAGCTGGACGACCGCGAGCTGTGCGTGCGGGCCCGCTCCGAGGCGGAGGTCAACGCCGAGCAGGGCATTCCCGAGGGCTTCGAGACCCGCGGTTTCGAGTACCGCATCGACCTGCCGTCCCGCGTCGACCCGGAGGGCATCGACGCGGTGATGGATCACGGTCTGCTGCGGGTCCGCCTGCCCCGGGCGGCGCGGCCCACGGCGCGCACCATCACCGTCGGCCGCACCGGGCCGCGCTCGGGCGGCCTCTCCAGGGGTACGCCGAGCCCAGCCGATCCCGCCGCGGACCGGGAGCTGCACCACCCGGACACCGTCGGCGAGATCGACCGGCCGTAGCGGACCGCGTGGTCACCCCGTCCCTGCTCGGCCCGACGGCCGGGCGAGTCGAAGATGTGCACCGGATCGCGGTGCTGCGTGCCAACGCCCTCGGCGACTTCATCTTCGTGCTGCCGGCGTTGGACGCGTTGCGCGCCGCGTACCCCTCGGCGGAGATCGTGCTGCTCGGCGCGCCGTGGCACGCGAAGCTCTGGCGCGACCGCCCCGGCCCGGTGGATCGGGTGCTGGTGGTGCCGCCGGGCCCCGGCATCCGGCAGCCGGAGGCGGGTGAGCCGGAGTCCACGATGGACGAGTTCGTGGCGGCGGCCGGCGGCGAGGGTTTCGATCTTGCGTTGCAGGTCCACGGCGGTGGTGCCAACACCAACCCGTTGATCGGCCGCCTCGGTGCCCGGGTGACGGCGGGTCTGCGCGCCGAGGACGCGCCGCCGCTGGACCGGTGGGTCCGCTACGTGTACTACCAGCACGAGGTGATCCGCTATCTGGAGGCGGTGGCCCTGGTGGGCGCCCCGGCGACCACAATCGTGCCGTCGCTCGCGGTCACCGACGCCGACCGGGCCGAGGCGGAGAAGGTGCTCGGCCCGCCGACCCGCCCCCGGGTCGCGCTGCATCCCGGCGCCAGCGACACCCGACGCCGCTGGCCGGCCGAGCGGTTCGCCGAGGTGGCCCGCGCGCTGCACGGCGACGGGTACGAGGTGCTGGTCACCGGTACGCCCTCCGAGCGGGAGGTGGTGGACGAGGTGGTCGCGGCGGCGGGCGTGCCGGTCCGGCCGCAGGTGGGCACGCTCAGCCTCGGTGGGCTGGCCGGCTGCTACGCCGGTTGCGCGCTGGTGATCTCCAACGACACCGGCCCGCTGCACCTGGCCGCCGCGGTGGGCGCGTCGACGGTGGGCATCTTCTGGGTCGGCAACCTGATCAACACGGCGACACCGCTGCGCGGGCGGCACCGGCCGATCAGCTCCTGGATGGTGCACTGCCCGGTCTGCGGGGTGGACTGCACGCCTGGCATCTACCCGCACCGGCCGGGCGACGGCGAGTGCCCGCACCGCGACTCGTTCGTCGCCGACGTGCCGGCGGCCGAGGTGTGGGAAGCGGCAGGCGAACTGCTCAACCCGTAGCCGGCGCTCAGGCCGGCTGCGGAGTGTCCTCGTCGGCGAGGACGACCTCCCACGCCTCCACGTCGCGTTCGGTGACGGTGGTGGGGGACTCCAGGTGGTAGGCGCCGCTGGGCAGGATGCCCGCCCCACCGTGGCGGGCCAGCACCGCGAGCTGGGCGGCAACGTCCTCGCCCTGGTGTTTCTCGTGCACCCGTCGCCAGAAGTCGAAGCCTCCGGAGTCGACGAGCTTGGCCCGGTCGTAGAGCACGCATCCGCCGATCCAGGACACCTTGTACGCCCGCCACGCCCCCGGCGGCAGCGCCAGCTCGGCGGTGACGTGCAGCAGGTTCGCCGCCGAGTGGATGCGGGCACGGTCCCACTCGGGGGTGCCCGGCCGCACCCGCTCCGGAACGGGCCGGCCGACCCACTCCTCGTAGTGCCGGTGTGCCTCCGGCCGCACGTCGTCGGTGTACGACAGGCCGTGCACGCCGTTGCCGACGAACCCGCAGCCCAGCTCCTCGATCGCGGTGACCAGCCGGTGCAGCGCCCCGGGTTCCAGCCACACGTCGTCGTCGAGGTTGAGCACGTACCGGGCGGACGACGCGGCGAGCAGGTAGGCGCGGTGCTCGGCCAACCCGCGGCGCGGCAGTCGGCGGGTCAACAGCACCGGGTGGCCCGCGTGGCGCAGCGCCCGGACCATGGTGGCCGCGGCCGGGTGGGCGTACGCCGGATCGCCGTCGGACTGGTCGCTGACCACCACGCCGAAGCCGGGCACCCCGCCCTGTGCGGCGAGCCCGGCCAGGGTGACGGCCAGTTCGGCGGGCCGGTTACGGGTCGGAACCAGCACGTCGACCAGCCGGTCGGCGCGGAACTCCGCCGGGGTGCCGACGGCGAGGGGCCGGTTCACGACGCCTGGGTGCGGGGGCTCAGCGACGGGTCGGTGGCGTGCGACGACGGGTCCTGGCTGTGCGACCGGATCCGCTCGATGATCGCCGAGGTGGACCGGTCCGGCACGTACCCCAGGGTGCGCACCTGACCGCCCAGCCGGCGCACCAGCGGCGCCTCCGGCACCAGCTCGGGCGGGTAGTCGCCGCCCTTGACGTACACGTCGGGCCGGACCGCCTCGATCAGCGCGGCGGGCGAGTCCTCCTCGAACACCACCACGTGGTCGACACAGGAGAGCGCGGCCAGCAGGGTGCCCCGGTCCTCGACCGGGTTGACCGGCCGGTCCGGCCCCTTGAGCCGGCGTACGCTGCCGTCCGAGTTGACCGCCACGATGAGCAGGTCACCCAGGGCGCGGGCCTGTTCCAGGTAACGCACGTGCCCGGGGTGCAGCACGTCGAAGCAGCCGTTGGTGAACACCACCGACCGGCCCGCCTCGCGGTGTTCGGCGACGATCGCGTCCAGTTCGTCGGTGCCGACCACCGCCGGGTGCCCGGTGGTCTCCGACGGCATGTCGAGGGCGGCGAGCAGGTCGTCCCGCAGGCACACGCAGGTGCCGGTGTCGGACACGGTGATGGTGGCCGCGAGCTGGGCGAGTTGCGCGGCGGTGGGCAGCGGCGCGTCGGCGGCCAGGGCCAGCGTCATGGCCGCCAGGTACGCGTCTCCCGCGCCCACGGCGTGGCTCGCGGGGACCGGGGTGCTGTGGCTGCGCCGCCGTTCCCCGTCCGCGCCGCCGACCACCGCGCCGTCGGTGTCCAGGGTCACCGCGACCACGTCCGCGCCGGTGTGCGCGCGCAGCTCGGCGAGGCGCGACTCGGCCAGTACGGCCCGGTCCACGCCCGCTCCGGCCTCGGTGTTCACGGTGACGCCGGTGCCGGTGACGCTGAGGCCGTCGCCGGTGAGGGCCACCCGACCCTCGCTCGGGGTGGGCTCGCCGACCGGGCCGGGTCGGTCGTCGGCGTGGGCCCCGCCCGGGGCGGCGCCGACGCTCAGCTCGGACGGCCCGTCGGCCGGATCGCTGTCCGGGTGTTCCAGGTGCAGGTCGGTGCCGGCGGTCGAGCGGTTCGCACCGCCGGCACGGGCCAGCAGCCGGGTCGCCTCGGCGAAGCTGGGGGTGACCACCGTCGGCGCGAGCCCCCGCCAGTCGGCGAGGTCGTGGGCGTCCAGCGCCACAGTGGCGTACCGCTCGCGCTGTTCGACAAGCCACGCGCGGACCGGCGCGGGCAGTGCCCCCAGGCCGTAGTCGCAGACCACCAGGGTCGGCGCCTCTCCGCCGGCGGCGGCGCGCAGCTCCTCGGTGGCGCAGTCCAGCGCCGTGAGCAGCCGGGCCACCCCGTCCGGGTCGAGCGCGTCGTCCGCGTCGCCGGAGTCCTCCCGGAGCAGGATCTGGTTGCCGGCGAGCATCCGCCGCTTCACCGGGGTGGGCCGACCGGGTTGGTTGACCGTACGGTCCCAGACGCCGGCCCGGTCCAGGCAGTCGTGCAGTTCGTCGCCGGCCACGTCCGCGCCGACCGGCGCCACAAGCACGGCCCGACCACCGAGGGTGGCGACGTTGACCGCGGTGTTCGCGGCCCCACCGGCGGCGGAGATCCGTCGACGCAGGGTGAGGACCGGTGCGGGCGCCTCCCGGCAGAGCCGGTCGGAGTCGGCGAACCGCCACTCGTCAAGCATGGCGTCGCCGACGATCAGGACCGGGCGCCCGAGCCAGCTCTCCACGACGGTGGCGAGCCGGCGCTGTTCCGCTGCTGCTCCTGCCATGCCTCCCCGGGTCCCCAGCGGCCCTCGGGACAAACCTGCGCCGGGACCGGCTGCGCCGCAGGTCCGCGGCCTTTCGTCCCGCCCTCGTCGACGCGGTGCCCGTCGTCACCGACGTGGGGTGTTTCGGGCGTTGGGGGTCGGGAAGGAAATTGGGGTACCCCGGAAAGGAGATGTACCGAGATGGCAGCGACATTGCAGGGCAAGAGGATCGCCTTCCTGGCCGCCGACGGCGTCGAGGAGGTCGAGTACGTCCAGCCGCGCGAGGCCGTCGAGAACGCCGGCGCGACGGCCGAGCTGGTCTCGCTCAAGCCCGGTTCCATCCAGTCCTTCAACCACCTGGACCAGTCCAAGACGTACGACGTGGACGTCACCGCGGACAAGGCGGACGCCGCCGGGTACGACGCGCTGGTGCTGCCGGGCGGTGTGGCGAACCCGGACTTCCTGCGGTCCGACCCGGACGCGGTGCGGTTCGTGAAGGCGTTCTTCGACGCCGGCAAGCCGGTGGGGGTGATCTGTCACGGCCCGTGGACGCTCATCGAGGCGGACGTGGTGCGCGGCCGGCGGATCACCTCCTGGCCCAGCCTGCGGACCGACCTGACCAACGCCGGCGCGACCTGGGTCGACGAGGAGTGCGTGACGGACGGCAACCTGACCAGCAGCCGAAAGCCGGACGACCTCCCCGCCTTCTGCGCGAAGATCACGGAAACCTTCGCCGCCTGACCCCGCCCCTGGCCCTCGTTGATCATGAAGTTATTGCCTCCCCGTTCGGCGTGTCGGGGCAATAACTTCATGATCAACGCATGTTCTGGGGTGGTCGGGAAAGAGGGCTTGATGACCACCGAAGCCTCTGCCGCGCCGGTACTGAATCGCCAGCAGATCCGGCTGCTCATGCTGGGCCTGATGACCGGCATGCTCCTGGCCGCCCTCGACCAGACCATCGTCGGCACGGCCCTGCCGACAATCGTCGGTGAGCTGGGCGGGATCAACCACTACTCGTGGGTGGTCACGGCGTACCTGCTCGCCTCGACGGCGTCGACCCCGCTGTACGGCAAGATGGCCGACCTGTACGGGCGTCGCCCGGTCTTCCTCTTCTCCATCGGCACGTTCCTGCTCGGGTCGCTGCTGGCCGGCCTGTCGCAGAACATGACCCAGCTGATCATCACGCGGGGCATCCAGGGCCTCGGCGCCGGTGGTCTGCTGACGCTGGCGTTCACGATCATCTCGGACGTGGTCTCACCCCGGGAAAGAGGCCGCTACCAGGGTCTCTTCGGAGCGGTGTTCGGAATCGCGTCGGTGGCCGGCCCGCTGGTCGGCGGGTACTTCGCCGAGACCGACTGGCGGTGGATCTTCTACATCAACGTGCCGCTGGCGATCCTGGCCATCGTGGTCTGCTACCACGTGATGCGGCTGATCCCGTTCGAGCGCCGGGACCACGCGATCGACTGGCTGGGCGCCGGCCTGCTGGTGGCCGGGGTGAGCTGCCTCCTGCTCGCGCTGAGCTGGGGCGGGAACGAGTACCCGTGGGGCTCCGGGCTGATCATCGGCCTCTTCGTCGCCGGTGCGGTGCTGGCCGTGCTCTTCGTGCTCCAGGAGGCGCGGGTCGCCGAGCCGATCCTGCCGCTGCGGCTGTTCCGCAGCGCCACGTTCGCGCTTGCCAACTCCGCCGGCTTCGTGCTCGGTCTGGTGATGTTCGGGTCGATCATCTTCATCCCGCTGTACCTGCAGATCGTCAAGGGCGCCTCGCCGACCCGCAGCGGTCTGCTGATGCTGCCGATGATGGCAGGCATCATCGTGACCTCGATCCTCACCGGCCGGGCCATGAGTCGGATCGGCAGGTACAAGTGGTTCCCCGTGGCCGGGTCGGCGACCCTGCTGGTCGGCATGCTCCTGTTCACCCGGTTGCAGGTGGGTACGTCGCTCTGGGTGGCGTTCGGCTTCATGGTGGTGATCGGCGTCGGCCTCGGTCTGTGCATGCAGTCGCTGGTCCTCGCGGTCCAGAACGCGGTGTCCGTCCGCGACCTGGGCGCCGGCACCTCCTCGGCGACGTTCTTCCGGTCGCTCGGTGGTTCGTTCGGGGTGGCGATCCTCGGCACGGTGCTGTCGTCGCGGCTCAACTCGCAGCTCGCCGACCGGTTGCCCGGCGCGATCGCCCAGCTCCCGCCGGAGCAGCGGGCGGCGGTAGCGGCGAGCGGCGGTACGAACATCTCGATCAACGACCCGGCGACCATCATGGCGCTGCCCGGCGCCGTCCGGTCGGCCATCCAGGCGTCGTTCGTGGAGTCGCTGCACCTGGTCTTCCTGACCGCCGGGCTCGTCGCCATCGTGGCGGTGCTCGTCACCCTGGCAATGCCCAACAGCACGCTGCGCGGGGCCGGCCCCGGGGGTGCGACAGGCGGCGCCGACCCGCTGGGCGGCAAGGCGGCAGCGCCGGGCGGTAAGCCGCTGACGCGGGAGTCCAAGGAGGAGGCCGCCGCCGACATGGAGTCCAAGTCCCAGACGATGATCTGACAGGTGCCTGCCGACCGCCCCGAACCGGGGCGGTCGGTGTCACCCGGCCACGAGGCGGAGCGGCTGCGGGTGTTGGCCGTTGAGACGGTCGAGCGCGGCGGAGGTCGCCGCGTCGGCGGGCAGGTACGCGATCAGGCGTTGGTCGTCCTCGGCGGGAAGTTCGAGGGTCTCGTACGCGAGCCGGAGCATGCCCGCCTCGGGATGCGCCAGGCGGAAGATGCCGCTGGGCTGCGCCAGGCCGGGAACCGTCTCGACGCGATGGGTGAAGGCGTCGCCGGCAGTGACGGTCAGCTCGTCCGCAAGCGCGGCCACCGGCGGGTAGGCCCGAAACGGGCCCTGCTTGAGGGCGGCGACCTGCTCGTCGGCGACGTGGTCCCAGTCCGGGTACACGCTGCGGGCGCGGCTGTCGGTGAGGACGAAACGGGCGAGGTTGGGCTCGGCCGCGTCCAGCATTCCGGTCGGTGCGGCCAGCCGCTGGAACCCGGTGGTGTGGGCGAGGATGTCGCTGGGTTGGTTGAGCAGCACCGCGGGCGTGGGTTCGAGACGGTCGAGCAGTGCCTGCACGGTCGGGCGAACCGAGCGTGCCGCGGTGCTTTGACCTCGGCAGTTGAAGCCGGGATCGCTCGCCTTGGTGAGGCGGTGCAGGTGGACGCGCTCGTTGCGGGTCAACCGAAGTGCGTTGGCGAGCGCGGCGAGCACCTGCGGAGACGGCCGGCGGTCGCGGCCCTGTTCGAGTCTCGTGACGTACTCCACGCTCACGTCGGCGAGGGCCGCCACCTCGGAGCGGCGTAGCCCGGCGGCGCGGCGACGCGGCCCGGTGGGGAGTCCCACCTCGGCCGGAGTCACCGCCTCACGGCGGACGCGCAGAAACAGCCCGAGCTCGTTGTCGCTCACCATCCGAACGTAGCAACGTCGGCCCGTCGGATGGTGTCCCTGCTGCTACCAGCTTCACGCCGGTCTCCCTGTCCGCCGTCCGGCTCACGACCGTTGGGGGAGGCGCCCGACAGCGGTCGAGCGCGGTTTCCCTCGGCAGGAGCAGAAATCATGAGTCGTACGGTTGTGGTCGTCGGCGGCGGTTACGGGGGCACGGCGGTTGCCAAGGCGCTGGAGGCCGAGGCGGATGTCGTCCTCATCGATCCTCGGGACGCGTTCGTCAACGTCGCCGGATCGCTGCGGGCGCTGACCCGGCCGGACTGGGCCGGCACCATGTTCTTCCCGTTCGACACGGTGCTCACCCGGGCCAGGGTGATCCGAGATCGAGCGGTCTCGGTGGATCCGGGCGGCGTCACGCTGGCCTCGGGTCAGCGTGTCACGGCGGACTACCTGGTCCTGGCCACCGGCTCCGGTTACGCCTACCCGGCCAGACCCACGGCCGACTCCGTCGCGGAGGCGCTCGACGACCTGCGCCGGACCAACAAGGAGCTGGTCGGCGCCGGGCGGGTGCTGATCCTCGGCGCGGGGCCGGTCGGGTTGGAGCTGGCCGGTGAGATCAAGGAGGCCTGGCCGGACAAGCACGTGATGATCGTCGATCCGGCGGAGCAACTGCTGCCCGGCTTCAAGGCCGAGATGCGCGAGGACCTGCACCGGCAGCTCGACGAGCTGGGCATCGAGGTGCGGCTGGGCACCAGCCTGGCCACGCCGTTGACCACCGAGGCCAATCGGGCCGCGACCTGCACGGCCACCACCACCGACGGCGACGAGATCACCGCCGACATCTGGTTCCGCGCCTACGGCGTGCACGTCAACAGCGACTACCTCGCCGACGGTCGGCTCACCACGCTCACCGCGCAGGGGCAGGTGCCCGTCACCGAAACCCTCAACGTCCGTGGGACGGGCAACGTCCTCGACCACGTCTACGCGATCGGCGACCTCACCGATGTCGCCGAGGACAAGATGGCCGCGTACGCGTTGCGGCACGCCGAGGTGGTGGCGCAGAACATCGTCGCGCACCTGCGCGGCGAGCAGCCCACGGCCACCTACCAACCGATGTCCGACCCGATGATCCTGGTCCCACTCGGGTCGCGGCACGGTGTCGGCCAGATGCCCACGCCGGACGGCCCGGCCGTCGTCCCCGCCGCGACGGTCTCCGAGTACAAGGGCGTCGACCTGTTCACCGGCCGCTTCACCGAGCAGTTCGGCCCCACCGCAGCCTGACGAAGCCGCCCGGCAAGCTTGATCGACTCCAGATCATGGAAGTCGGGGTGTCCTAGGCGCTCGGATACCCCGACTTCGGCGATCTGGAGTCGATCAAGCCCGTGGCTGGCGCTACTTGAGGATCAGCCGGTTGGTCTGCTCGAAGACGTCCAGGTCGGCCAGGGTTTCCAACACCGAGCCGGAGAGTGGGGTGGGGAAGCGGTCGCGGGGGAAGAAGCCGGCGTCGGTGGTCTCGTCGGTGATCCGCTCCAGCTGACCGTCCCACTCCTCCACCTTGAACGCCGTGGTGAAGACCTGGTACGTGTGCCCGTACATGTTGGTGCTGGTCCGGTCCGGGCCGGTGTAGAGGGCGAAGGCGCAGACCCGCAGCGCCCGCAGGCCGGTCTCCTCGCGGACCTCGCGGACCGCGCAGTCGGCGATCGATTCGCCCAGCTCCATCGCCCCGGCGGGCATGGCCCACTGGCCGTTGTCCGAGCGTCTGATGAGCAGGATGCGCCCCGCGTCGTCGTTGACCACGGCTCGGGCGCCGACGAACATCAGCGTCCGGTCCCCGGCGAGCGCGCGTAACTGCCCCACGTACGAGTCGGCCCAGGAGATGCTCACCTGCGACAATTTACGGGGGTTCCCAACGTGTGACCGCCGACACTAGCTTGTTACCCATGCGTAGCACGATGATGGACGCCCCCCTGCAGGTCTCCCGGATCCTCGACCACGGCGCAGGGGTGCACGGCACCGCCGAGGTGGTCACCTGGACGGGCGGCGAGCCCCGTCGGATGACGTACGCCGAGGTGGGTCGCACCGCCGCCCGGCTGGCCCACGCGCTGCGCGACGAGTGCGGGGTCACCGGCGACGAGCGGGTCGCGACCTTCATGTGGAACAACAACGAGCACCTGGTGGCCTACTTCGCGGTGCCGAGCATGGGCGCGGTGCTGCACACCCTCAACCTGCGGCTCTTTCCCGACCAGGTCGCCTACATCGCCAACCACGCCGAGGACCGGGTGGTGCTCGTCGACAGCACGCTCATTCCGCTGCTGGCCCGGGTGATCGGCGAGTTGGCCACGGTGCGGCACGTGGTGGTGGTCGGCGGTGGCGACCCGGCGCCGCTGGTGGCCGCCGCCGGCGACCGGATCACCGTGCACCACTGGGACGCGCTGCTTGCCGACCGGCCCGAGGTGTACGACTGGCCCGAGGTGGACGAGCGGGACGCCGCGGCCCTCTGCTACACGTCGGGCACCACAGGTAACCCGAAGGGCGTCGCCTACTCGCACCGGTCCATCTACCTGCACTCGTTGCAGGTCTGCATGCCGGAGGGCTTCGGTCTCGGGCCGACCGACCGCGAGCTGGCGATCGTGCCGATGTTCCACGCCATGTCCTGGGGTCTGCCGTACGCGGCGTTCCTCTCCGGCGCGTCGTTGATCATGCCGGACCGCTTCCTCCAGGCCGCGCCGATCGCCGAGATGATCGCCGCCGAGCGGCCCACCCTGGCCGGGGCGGTGCCGACCATCTGGACCGACCTGCTGGCCTACCTGGACAGCCACGACGTGGACACGTCGTCGCTCACCGAGGTGATCGTCGGTGGCTCGGCCTGCCCGCCGGCGTTGATGCACGCGTTCGACGAGCGGCACGGGATCGACGTCATCCACGCCTGGGGGATGACCGAGATGTCGCCGCTGGGGTCGGTCTCGCGTCCGCCCGCCGGTGCGACAGGTGAGCAGGCCTGGCGTTACCGCTACACCCAGGGACGGGTGCCGGCGGGCGTGCAGGCGCGGATCGTCGGCCCGTCGGGTGACCCGCTGCCCGCCGACGGCACGGCCGTGGGCGAGTTGGAGGTCCGCGGGCCGTGGGTGACCGCGCGGTACGTCGGTGACGACACCCCGGACGAGGAGAAGTTCCGCGACGGCTGGCTGCGTACCGGCGACGTGGGCACGCTCTCCTCGGACGGGTACATCACGCTCACCGACCGTGCGAAGGACGTGATCAAGTCCGGCGGTGAGTGGATCTCGTCGGTGGAGTTGGAGAACGCGCTGATGGCGCACCCGGCCGTGCGGGAGGCGTGCGTGGTGGGCGTACCGGACGAGCGGTGGGACGAGCGGCCGCTGGCGACGGTGGTGGTCCGCGAGGGCGCGTCGGTGACCGCCGAGGAGCTGCGGGACTTCCTGGCCGGGTCGGTGGCCCGGTGGCAGTTGCCCGAGCGGTGGGCGTTCATCGACACGGTGCCGAAGACAAGCGTCGGCAAGTTCGACAAGAAGGTCGTCCGTTCGCGGTACGCCGACGGTGAGCTGACTGTCCGGGAGCTGACAGCACCGTAACGTTTTACCGGGCACTGTCGCCTGTTGGGCAGAGGAGTACTCCTGACATTCCTCCCCAGGGGCGGCCCCGGCGTTCGCACCGCGCCGGGGCCGCCCGCTCCACACGGGGTGACCCCGCACCGTCATTGTTGCGAAAATTGTTCGGGTCTGTCCCGATGACGGGGAAATCGGGTGCCCAGCGACCCGTTCAGGCGTCGCTGGTGATGATCAGCACCTTGCCCACCGCCGAGTCCTCGACCGCCTGGTGTGCCCCGGCCGTGTCGGCCAGCGGGTAGTGGTGCAGCGGCAGGCCGGCGTCCGCGCCGACCCGGACGCCGCCCTGGTTGGCCGCGGCAGCCACGTCGACCACACCCTGCGCCTTGGCCGCCTTCGGCTCCGTGTAGACGAGCACGAACTGCCAGCGGGCGTTCACCACGTACAGCGGGCGGATCGGGAGCGTCACCTCGGTGCCGCCGTTGTCGGCGTACACGCAGACCGCGCCGCCCTGCCGGATCATCTGCACGTCCGCCGCCGCGTTCGTGGCCGGCGCGACCTCCACGATCGTGTGGACCCCGTCGGGGGCGATCTTGCCGACCTCCTCGACCACGTCCTGCTCGCGATAGTTGATCACATAGGAGGCGCCGGCCGCCGCCGCGAGCTGTGCCTTCTCCGCGCTGCTCACCGTGGCGATCACCGTCGCGTCGGCCCAACGGGCGAGCTGGATCGCCGCGTTGCCGACCGCCCCCGCGCCGCCCTGCACCAGCACCGTGTGGTCGGCAAGCGCGCCGGCGCGCAGCGCGTCGGGCATGAACTCGCCCGCCGTCAGACAGCGGTGTGCGGTGAGGAACGGGATGCCCAGGCTGGCGCCCAACTCGAACGAGGCGTCGCCCAGGGGGACCGCCTGCCGCACCGGCACCAGCGTGTACTCCGCCGCGGTGCCCCACGGCCGCTGCCAGGCCGCCTCCCAGATCCAGACCCGCTGGCCGATCAGCTCGCGGTCGACGCCCTCGCCGACCGCCTCCACCACGCCCGCGCCGTCCTGCCCGGGGATCTGCCAGCCGTCGGGCGGGAAGGCCCGCCGCGACTTCCAGTCCGTCGGGTTCACCCCCGACACCGCCAGCCGGACCAGCACCTCACCCGCCCCCGGCTCCGGCACCGGGCGGTCGACCAGCTCCAGCACCGAGGGGTCGCCGGTGCGCTCGTACACGATGGCTTTCATCAGTTGTTCCTTCCCCACTCTGCTCGCGTCAACCCAGCCCCTCCACCAACTCCGGCGTCAACTCGCCGATCGACCCCAGCGTCACGACCGCGAGCCCGGCGGCGTCTCCGTCGAGGGGGTACGACCTGTGGGGCACGGCCACCACCCGCATTCCCGCCGCCGCGGCCGACCGCACGCCGTTTGACGAGTCCTCCACGGCCACGCAGCGGGTCGCGTCGACACCGAGGCGGCGCGCAACGGTCAGGTACACGTCCGGCGCCGGCTTGCCCCGCTCGGTCTCCTCGGTGGACAGGGTCGCGCCGAAGGCGCCGGTCAGGCCGGTGGCCTCCAACGCCGCCGCGATCAGCCGGGTCGGCGATGAACTGGCCAACCCCAGCGACCACCGCGCCGCCAACCGGCGCACCACGTCGTCGGCGCCGTCGATCAACGGCACGTGCTCCTGGTAGCGCCGGGCCATCTCCCGCACCACCTCGTCGGCGACCTGCTCGGCGCTGCGCCGCACGCCCAGCTCACCGCTGAGATAGCGGGCCCACTCGCCGGTGCTCATGCCCATCAGCCGGTGCTGGGTGTCCGGCTGCCAGGCCCCACCGTGTGTCGCCACGTACGCCCGCCGGACCTCCTCCCAGACCGGTTCGGAATCCACGATCACGCCGTCCAGGTCGAAAACCACCGCATCCGCCACGGGCCCATCCTGCCCGAGAGACCGACCTCCGGTCAGCCGGGCAGCGCGGGCAGCATGATCGGGCTGTTCGGCGGGATCACCGTGTGACAGGACCGGGCGATCGGCTCCAGCAGCTCACGCAGGCGGTTGGTGTCGTCCGGGCCGAGAACCCGCCAGGGATGCTCGGCGGCCAGGTCGGTGGCGTCCTCGACCGCCTGGAACCCGGCGCGACCGACGTCGGTGGCCGTGCCGTCGACTGTCAACCAGCCGCGCTGTGTCAGCCGCTCGCGGGCGGCCCGCCACTGCTCCTCGGACCAGCCCCGGCCGAGCAGGTTCTCCGCCGACATGTCCACCGCGACCCGCCAGGCCAGCGTTTCCACCGGGTCCAGGCCGGCGGCCACCAGGGCGGCGTTGTGCCCGTCGCCGCGCAGCTCCCGCAGCGTGGTGGCGGCCTGCCAGAGGCGCGCGAGGGGGTATTCCCCGACCGGTAGGGCCGCGTTGGCCGCGCCGAGCACCCGCCCGGGGGTCTGCGCCGCCGAGGCGGCCCGCTCCAGCAGGTCGGCGGCCTCGGCCAGGTGCCCCTCGGGCAGCTCGTAGGTCAGCTCCGCGAGGGCCTGCACGGCACCGGTCAGCCGCGCGCGAAGCGACTCCTGCGGGGTCGCCAGTCGCCAGACCGCAGGCAGGGCCCGGCTCACCATGGGTGGTGCGAAGCTGAAGAACGCGGCGATCACGGGAGCGGCCTCGACGGCGCCCAGCGGCGCGGCCCGGCCGGCGAAGTAGCCCCGCCAGTAGCCGCGCAGCCCGACCACCTCGGTCGCGGCCCGCGCTCGGGGATGGAAGTAGGTGACCGCGTGCACCGGCTCGAAGTGCGTCCACATCAACCGGGCGGTCCGCCCGGGCTCGTCCAGCGCCGTCACGTGCACCTCCGCGTCCCAGGTCCGCATGGTCACCCCGGACGGCGGGCCGCCCGGGGTGACGCCGAACCTACTGCCGGAGGGTGACGGGCAGGAAGCCCGATGTGAACAAGTCCATCGCGCCACGGCGACAACCGGGGCGATCCGGACGGGTCACTGGGCGGCGAGCACGTCCACCACGAAGCGCAGCGGACCGGTGGGGCGGCCGTTGGCGTTGGCCTCGTCGTTGCCGTACCCCAGCTCGCCCGGAATGTCGAGCTGCACCCGGCTGCCCACGGTCACGCCGACCAGGCCCTGGTCCCAGCCGGGAATGACCTGACCCACGCCGATGGCGAAGGTGGCCGGCTGCCCGGCGTTCCAGGACGAGTCGAACTCCTTGCCGTCCTTGTAGAAGACACCCACGTAGTTGGTGGTGATGGTCTGGCCCTTCTTCACCGCCGGGCCCTTCCCCTTGATCACCGGGGTGACCGTGAGCTTCTTCAGCTCGCCCTTGCCGGCGGCCACCGTCGGCTTGGTGCCCAGCGCCGGGTCGGCGCCCTCAGGCAGCTGCGGCGCCGGGGGCGCGGTGGGGGCGTCCGCGGCCGGGGCGGAGGCGGACGGGGTCGCGCCGGCCTGGTTGGCGGGCTTGTCGTCGTCCCGGTTCCGGTCGATCCACACGAAACCGCCGATCAGCAGCGCCATCACCGCGACGCCGGCGAGGCCACCCGCCCACGCCTGGCGGCGGCGCTTCGCCTCGGCGGCCTTCTGCGCCGCCAGCTGGGCGGCCAGCCGCCGCCCCGCCTTCGTCGCCGGGCTCTGGCCCTCCGACCGGTTCTCCTGCGTGCGCTCGCTCACGTCGTCGACTCCCTGCTGCGAAGGTGTGGCCGGCACCCGGTGCCGGGGGGAAAGCCGACGCACACGGTACTCGCCCGGCGGCCCGCCGTGCCCGCCCCGGATGCCTCGGATCGCCCAGAGAGGCCCCCGCGGGACGTTATTTCGGGATCACCATGAAGTCGGTCACGAACGACGTCACGCCGCCGTCGGCCGCGCGCCCGATCCAGGTGCCGTAGCAGCCGTCGCCCCAACCCGTGGCCACGGTGACGACGTTGGCGCCGGTGGCCTCGTCGAGGACGGCGGTGATCAGGCCCCGGACCGGCGACACGGGCAGCTCGTCGGGGATGAACACCTCCTCCACCTGGTCGTGGTCCCAGCCGTCGAGGACGGCGAGCGCCGTCGGGTCGGCGAGCGTGCCGGCGCCCGCGTCCACCCCGTACCCGAAGTAGTCGTCCGGACCGAGCGCGGCGACGTCCTGGTCGCCCGCGACGGCCGGCTCCCAGCGGATCGCCGGCTCGTCCGAGACCACCAGTTGCAGCGCGGCCACCCGCCGGTCCACCTCGGCGCCCTCCCGGAGCACCACGGCCACCCAGGCGCGGGCGGGATACCGTCCCGGCGCCACTGTCACCGTGTACGGCTCGGCCTCCGGGCAGACCAGCGGGTCGCACCCGACCACCTGGCCGGTGGGCAGCACGACGTCATCCACCCGATGGGCCTCGATCAGGTACGCGCCGTACTCGTCGGTGAAGCGGGCACCGGGCGTCAACAACCGGTCCAGGTCAGGGGTGTACGGCATGGGGGCTCCTCCGGTGGCCAACGGCCGGCGGAGCGTACCCGGTCCGGCGGACACCCTTCGTCGCCGCCGTACGGTCAGGCGCTCTTGCGGGGTGCGGTCTTGCGCGCGGCCGTCTTCTTCGCCGGTTCCGCCTTCTTCGCGGCGGTCTTCTTCGCCGGCTCGGCCTTCTTCGCGGTGGTCTTCTTCTCGGCCGTCTTCTTCGCCGTGGTCTTCTTCGCGGGCGCCTTGGCGGCCTTCTTCTCGGCCGCCTTCTGCGCCGAGCGGGCCGACGAGATGGGCGTCGGCTCGCCGCCGCCCCCACCGCGCGTGGGCTGTTCGCCGCGTGCCGCCCGGGCCCGGTCCACCGATGCCTTCAGCGCGGCCATCAGGTCCACCGCCGCGGCCGGCGCCTCCTCGGCCTCCTCCGGCTGGACGACCTCGCGACCCTCCACCTTGGCGTCGATGACCTCCTGCAACGCGGCCCGGTAGTCGTCGGTGAAGACGTCCGGCTCGAACTCGCCGGTCATCGAGTCGATGAGCGAGCTGGCCATGGCCAGCTCCGGCGGGCGCACCTTCAGGTCCTCGTCGAGGAAACCGAAGTCCGGCGTACGGATCTCGTCCGGCCAGAGCATCGTGTTGAGCAGCAGTACGCCCTCACGGACCCGCAACGTGGCGAGCTGTTCGCGTTGGCGCAGCGCCACCTTGACGATCGCCACCCGCTCCGAGTCGGTGAGGGCGTCGCGCAGCAGCACGTACGGTTTGGTCGCCGTGCCCTCCGGCTCCAGGAAGTACGCCTTGTTGTAGAGGATCGGGTCGACCTGCTCGGCGGGGACGAACTCCAGCACGTCGATCGCGCGGGAGCTGGTCAGCGGCAGGTCGGCGAAGTCCTCGTCGGTGAGGATCACCATCTCGCCGCCGCCGATGTCGTAGCCCTTGGCGATGTCGTCGTAGGTGACCTCCTCGCCGCAGACCGAGCAGGTGCGCTTGTAGCGGATCCGGCCACCGTCCTCACGGTGTACCTGATGGAACCGGATGTCCTTCTCCTCGGTCGCCGAGTAGAGCTTCACCCCGATCGAGACGAGCCCGAACGACACGGCTCCCTTCCAGATGGCACGCATCCTGCGCTCCCTTCCCCGGTATCGACCATGCTCGCATCCGTTGGAACTCCACGCGAGGTGTTCCGCCTGCTACTACAGTCGGGTCGTGCCCGGCGCGCCGCTCAAGCCGATGCTCGCGATGACCGGGCCGCTCCCGGCGGGTGACGGCTGGGCGTACGAGTTCAAGTGGGACGGGGTCCGCGCGCTCGCCGACATCTCCGGCGGCGTCCAGCACCTGTACGCCCGCTCCGGCGTGGAGATCACCGCCGCGTACCCCGAGCTGGCCACCCTTCCCGAGCAGGTCGACGACGTGCTGCTCGACGGCGAGGTGGTGCTGCTCGGCCAGGGCGGGCAGCCCTCGTTCACGGCCCTCGCCGAGCGGATGCACGTGCGGGACCGCAACAAGGCGGCCCGGCTGGCGGCGGTCATGCCGGTCACGTACATGATCTTCGACCTCCTGCGCCGCAACGGCGAGGACCTGACCGGCTGGCCGTACGAGCGCCGCCGGGAGGCCCTGGACGAGCTGGGGCTGGGCGGCCTCCGGTGGGCGGTGCCGCCGGTCTTCGCCGACGGCCCGGCGACCTACGAGGCGGCCGGGGAGCACGGCCTGGAGGGCGTGATGGCCAAGCGGGTCGGCGCCGTCTACCGCCCCGGGGTGCGCTCCCCGGACTGGGTGAAGGTCAAGCTGGAGGTGACAGGCGACTTCGTCGTGGGCGGCTGGCGGCCGGGCGCGCGCCGCATCGGCGGGCTGCTGGTCGGGGTGCCCGGCCCGGACGGTCGGTTGATCTACCGGGGTCGGGTCGGCGGCGGGATCGGCGCGGCCATCGAACGGCAGCTCCTCACCGAGCTGGAGCCGCTGCGCTCCGGCGTGTCACCGTTCGCGCCGGGCGTGCCGCGCGAGGATGCCCGGGGCGCCATCTGGGTAGAACCCCGGGTGGTGGTGGAGGTGAAGTACGGCCAACGCACCCCCGACGGCCGGCTGCGCTTCCCCCGGGTGCTGCGGTTGCGCCCGGACAAGCCGCCGGAGGAGGTCGACGATGCCGGCTGAGAAGCTACGGGTGGACGTCGAGGGTCGGCCGCTGGAGCTGTCCAACCTGGACAAGGTGCTCTATCCGGCGGTCGGCTTCACCAAGGGCGAGGTGATCGACTACTACACCCGGATCTCCCCGGTGCTGCTGCCGCACCTGGCCGACCGCCCGGTCACCCGGATCCGCTTCCCCAACGGCGTGGACGACAAGTCCTTCTTCGAGAAGAACAAGCCCGCGTCAACGCCGGACTGGGTGCGCGTGGAGACGCTGCCCGCGCCCGGCTCGACGAAGGGTCGGGAGACCATCGACTACGTGGTCGCCGACGACCTGCCCACCCTGGTCTGGCTGGCCAACCTCGCCGCGTTGGAGCTGCACACGCCGCAGTGGAAGGTCGACGAGCAACCCGACATGATGGTGGTCGACCTGGACCCGGGGCCGCCCGCCGGGCTCGCCGAGTGCTGCCCGGTGGCCGTGCTGATGCGCGACCGGCTCGCCGACGACGGCATCGACTCGTACCCGAAGACGTCGGGCAAGAAGGGCATGCAACTGTGCTGCCCGATCGCGGGCACCCAGTCCGCCGACGACGTCTCCGCCTACGCGCGCCGGATCGCCCAGGAGTTGGAGAAGGCCCACCCGAAGCTGATCGTGTCGAAGATGGCGAAGAACCTGCGTCCGGGCAAGGTCTTCATCGACTGGAGCCAGAACAACGCGGCGAAGACGACTGTGGCGCCGTACTCGCTGCGCGCCCAGTCGGTGCCGTCGGTGTCGACGCCGTTGACCTGGGACGAGGTCGAGGCCGGCGCCCGCGGTCGGCGACCGGCCGTCCGCCCGTTCACCGCCGCCGAGGTCCTGACCAGGGTCGAGGAGTACGGGGACCTGCTGGCCGCGCTGCTCGACGGTGGGCCCGAACTGCCCGACTGAGACCGGCGAGGCATCTGCCGTTACAGTTCGTCGATGCACCAGAGTGAGCTTG
This sequence comes from Micromonospora lupini str. Lupac 08, assembly GCF_000297395.2. GTDB lineage: Bacteria > Actinomycetota > Actinomycetes > Mycobacteriales > Micromonosporaceae > Micromonospora > Micromonospora lupini. Next base: position 483,358 of record NZ_HF570108.1, read on the forward strand.
TCGATGCGCTGGGTGAGCTTCCGGCGCTGCGGGTCGAGCCCGACGGCCCCGCCCTGGTCGTCACGGTGCCGGCCATCGGTGAGAGCCTGCGCCTCTACGCCGAGGCGGTGGCGTGGCTGAAGCGCGGAGCACTGCCCCAGGGGGCTCCGCTGCTGCAGATCGTGGTGCATCACCATGGCCAGGAGCTGCGGATGATCCTGCTGAACGACGACGTCGTGTGGCAACCGGCCGACGCCGACTCGCTGCTGGACGCGCCGATCCCCGTACGCATCACGGACGCGCCGGAACTCGTGGCGTACACCGAGATGGAACGGGAGTCCGCCGCGGCGCTGCGTGCCCTCGACGGGCCGGCGGTGAACCTGGACGCTCTCGCCGCGACGCTGCTGCTGCATCGGTGCGTGATGGTCGCCGCCATGCGACTCGGCCTCCGGCCGCTTCGTGCCGTGCGGCGGTGGCATGAGCTCTGGTGTGCGGTGGGCGAGTTGCTGCCCGGCTCGTTCTGGCCCGACCCGGACTGGGACCGGCTCCTGGTGCAGGCCGGGGTGCCGCTGGCCCCGTACGAGGAGGCCCGGGCCCGGGACCGGCCCGCCGGGATCGAGGCGCTGACGCCGGCGGACCTGCGGGCGACGGAACCGAAGCTGACGATCGACCGGGCCGACGACTCGACAGTCGCCGCCTGGCGGCAGTGGATGAAGCTGACGCCACGCCAGTTCTGCGAGGTGTTGACGGCGGAGCTGCCCGAGGCGCGGGTCGAGGTCTCGCTCTATGCCGACGGCGGAGGAGCCGTCTCACTGCGCATCGCATCGAGCGGAGTGCTGCGGGCCCTGCTGGAGCTGCGTCTCTCCTTCCCGCGCAGGATGACGTATCTCGACGAGATTCGCATCGCCGACGAGGCGACCGACACCGGGCTCTTCCAACGCCTCATGTCCAACGTGGAGAACCTCAGTCGCTCGCTGGGACTGAGGGGCATCAAGGTCTATGCCACAGGTGACGGCAGCGTCGCGTTCGCCCGTGCCGGCTTCGACTGGGATCGTGGCGCACCCGAGTGAGCTGACTCAGCGCTGTTGTGCCCGGTCTGCCAGCGTCCGTCGCAACTGGGCCGTGGCGTCCGGGCCGATGGCCTCCTGGGTCGCCCCGAGCAGTCGGGCGCACAGCCCCCGGGCGCTGTCCAACCCGGCGCGGGCCTGCACCACCTCGCCTCGCAGAGTCCCGCGCTCGTCGTCCGCGACGGCACGGATGTCGGCCACCTCCCGCCGCCGCGCGCTGCGTACCTCGTCCGCGACCACCAGGACGAAGTCCGTCCGGTTGCGGTCGATTGCGGTGACACTCGAACCGGCCGGGGTGGCGGCCACCGCGCGGGTGAGGGCCTCGGCGGGCAGGAAGAACAGCGTGGTGGTGGAGAACCGACTCAGGGCGGCCTGTTGCTGCCAGCGGGTGAGCAGCCCCGACTTGGCGTCGAGGAACGGCGCCATCGCGAACGCGAAGTCCACGTCGACGGTGGCGAGCAGGGCGCGCGAGGCGTCGAGGCCGCTCCTGAGTTGGTTGATCAGCGCGGACTGCCGGCGTAGCAGCGCGGCGAACTCCGTCTGGTCGTCCGCCCTTGGCTCGGTGGTGGCGATCATGGTGTCGGCCAGGCTCAGGAGACGGTCGCCGTTGAGGCACAGCTCCTGCAGCGTGAGGACCACGTCGAGCAGATGGGCGCCGACCTTCGCGTCCTTCGCAACCGTCCGCCGGTCCAGCAGTCTGGTGACGTACGAGCTGACGACCTGAATCAGGCTGGACAGCAGTTCACCCACTGCGCCGCCCCCTCCGAAGTGGTGTGAGCGCGAGTGTAATCGCCAGGTCACAGCGGTTGGCCGCGGACGTCTCCGCCTACGGGTGATCGGCCGGCACGAGCGACTCGGCGAGCCGGGCGTAGCTGTCGCCGCCGTGGCCCGCCGCGACGGCCCGGTCGATGATCGATTGGACGGCCCGCAGCGGTCCGGTCTCGATGCCGCGTGCCGCGGCGGCGTCGACGACGTGGGTGACCGCCGAGCCCGCCGACGCGATGCTGGAGATGTCGGCGGCGAAGGTTCCGGACGTGAGTTGCTCGGCGAACCGGTCGGCCATGTCGGGCAACAGGTCACCGATTCCTCTGGCGAAACGGGCGAACGCGGCCGGCGGGATGCCCTCGGCGCGGGCCAGGGCGAAGGCGTGCGCGAGTCCGCCGACGGACATGGTGAACAGGTCGAGCAAGGCCATTTCGTACGCTGCTGCCGTGCCGGCGTCCGCGCCGAGGTGGACGCTGGAGCCGCCGAAGCTCTCCAGCGCGGGAAGGCTGTCGTCGAAGAGATCCCGCGGACCGCTGTAGAGGATCGTGGCGGCCGGTGTCCCGATGGTCGGCGCGGGCGTCAGGATGGCGCCGTCCAGGTAGTCGACGCCCCGCTGCGCGGCCCAGGTCGCCAGGTCCCGCGCCTCGGTGGCGTGCCCGCTGCTGAGGTTGACGAAGGGTCCTCTCGGCGGGCTTCCGAGGCTCGACAGGACGGCGCGAGCCGCCTGGTAGTTGATGACGCAGGCGATGACGACCGATGCCCGGCGTGCCGCGTCGGCCACCGTGGGAGCGAGCACCGCCCCGGCTGCCACGAGCGCGGTCGCCCGGCCGGGTGTGCGGTTCCAGACCACTGTGGGGTGACCGGCGGCGAGTGACGCGGCGGCCAGCGCCCGGCCCATCGGGCCGAGCCCCAGGACGGCGACGGTGGGGGACGTGTTGTCCTCATGATTGCGGTGAGTCACAGCGACGACGCTAAACCTTGCCGTTGACGTGAAGGTCAAGCGCTGATCTGCTCTCGATGTGCGGATCAGTGAACTGGCACGGCAGGCCGGCACCACCCCACGCGCCCTGCGCTACTACGAGGAGCAGGGCCTGTTGCGACCGGCCCGTCTCGCGAGCGGGTACCGCCACTACGAGCCGCAGGCGCTGGGCACCGTGCGGCACATCCAACTGCTGCTGTCCGCGGGCTTGAACACCGCCGCGATCGCCGAGATCCTTCCCTGCATCCCCGACGACGTGACCGTGTTGGCCCCCACCTGCCCCGAACTCCTCGACGCTCTGGCGGTGGAGCGCAACCGGATCACGACGTCCATCGACCGGCTCGCCGCCGCTCGTGCCGTCCTGGACCGCCTCATTCAGGCGGGCTCCGCCCGCGACCAGCCCTGAGCACCGTCCGGCCTGCGTAGGGGCGGTTCAGCTCGCGGCGACGTGCGCAGCAGGCGAAGCGCGGCGCAGCCGCCACCACGCGCCGCCGACCAGGGCCACGGTGACGACGCTTACCGCGATGTCGCCGGCCCGGGCCGCCGCCGGGCTCGCCGGGGAGTACGGCGGCACCAGGTACGCGAACGCGGCGGCGCTGACCACGCTCGCCGAGCCGGCGGCGAGCAAGTGCCGCTGCCCCCAACCGTCGCGCGACGACAGGTACGCGATCAACCCTCCGACAGCGGCGGCGAGGGCCAGCGCGATCGCCACCCCCGCCCAGCCGGGCGTCAGGTCGGTGCCGAAGCGGGCGAGGATGATCAGCAGAGCCGCCCAGAGTGGGTGCGGCGCCCGACGGGCGCGCCGGGTCCGTCCGGCGCTCGACGGATCGGTGGGGCGCGGCCGCGGGTGTCGCCAGCGGGGCAGCAGGGCGACGCCGACGAGGACGAGGATCACCGTGCCGGCGAAGGCGAGCTGGAGCGGGCTGGCCAGGAAGTTCTTCCGACCCTCGGGGGAGGTGAAGACCAGCAGACTGCCGAGCAGGTAGACCACGGCGACCACCGCCAAGCCGGGCCGCCCCAGCCACGGCCGAAGCCGCCGCCTCTCCCCGAGGAACGACTCGACGAAGACGATCGGCGCACAGACGGTCAGCAGGATGTGGTTGCCCACGTAGTCGAACGCCTGCCGGAGGCTGAACCCGAGCCCCGGCACCAGCGACGCCTCGGCGGCGGCCCGGGTGTCGGCGTACTGCGTGTCGTCGAGGTAGCCGGGGTTGAACAGCGACTGGTCCACCAGGCCGGCCTGGAGCACACCGAACGCGGCGGCGAGCAGCACGATCGTCGGCCAGCCCGCGCCGAGGCGTCGGGCGGTCTCCCGGATCAGGATCGCCGCTCCGCCGTACATCGGAGCGAGGCCGATCACCACCGGGAGGAAGCCGTCGATGGCGAAGCCACCCCACGAGCACTCGGCCGCCCACGGCGCGATCAGCAGCAACGCCAGCACCGGCAGGAGTCGCCGGCGCAGGGGCAGACGGTCAGGGGTGGCAGGGCGTTCAACGGTGGCGGGATCGGGTCCGGTCGGCATGGGGGCTCCTCGGCGGCGTCGCGGGGGGTCACCGGTCACCGTGCGCGGGCCATCCGGCCACCCGATACGGCCATCGGCCGACGAGGCGTACGACCAAAGTCGTTGCGTAGGGTGGTGGCGACGTCGTCACCCGGGGAGCACGCAGATGCAGTCACACGCCACGGCCGACCTCACGGTCCCACCCGCCGCCGCCGAGAGCCCACTGCTCAGCTACCGCGACGAGGCGACCGGCGAACGCGTCGACCTGACCGCACAGCAGGTGGGCGTCTGGGCGGCGCGCAGCGCGAGCCTCCTGCGGGACGGCTGCGGTCTCGGCCCCGGCAGCCGCGTAGCGGTCCTGCTGCCGCCGCACTGGCGTACCGCAGCGGTGTTGATGGGCGCCTGGGCCTGCGGCCTGGCGGTGTCGTTCCGGCCGCGCGCCACGGCGGGCCTGGCGGTGCTGGAGCCCGGCGGCGACCGGCCGTTCGACGCGGTCTTCGTCACTCCCGAGCGGCAGGACGACTGGCTGGAGGACGTGCCGGACGCCCCGCACCGCTACCTCGTCGGCACCGGGCCGGGGCGGCTGGCCGACGTGCCGCTGGGCTGGCTGGACTGGTCCGCCGAGGTGCTCCGCCACTCCGACGTGACGCCCGACCACACGGCCATCCACCCGTCGGATCCCGCGACCGCGGACGGCACGACCTACGGTCAGTGGGGTGCGCTCGCGCGGGAGTTCGCGACGATGCTTGACCTGCGCGCCGGTGACCGGCTGCTCGTCGACGCCGCCGAGACCGAACAGCCGCTGAAGTGGTTGCTCGCACCGCTGTCGGCGGGCGCGTCAGTGGTCATCACTGCCAACCTCGACCCGGCGCGACGGGACGCGATCATCGCCGCCGAGCGGGTGACCCGGGTCCTCTGAGCCAGGTGCCGCTCCGGGGCCGAGCAGCGCACGCGCCGCGCCCCGCGCCACGTCGTGAGGTTTCCGGCTACCGGCGTGCGCCCGGCCCGGGATCGGATGATCCCGGGCCGGGTCCGATGCCGATTCAGCCGAACGCGGCGGCCAACGTGCCGACCTCGTAGGAGCCGCCCTTCTGGTGCAGGATCACGGCGAGCCGGTTGGCCGCATTGATCAGGGCGACCAGCGCGACAAGCGCGGCGACCTGGTCGTCGTCGTAGTGCTTGCGCACCTGAGCCCAGGTCTCGTCGGACACGCCCTGGTAGGCGTCGGCGAGCCGGGTGCCCTCCTCGGCGAGCGCGAGCGCGGCCTGCTCGGCCTCCGTGAAAACGGTGGACTCGCGCCAGGCGGCGACCAGGCTGAGTCGAACCGCACTCTCGCCGGCCGCCACGGCCTCCTTGGCGTGCGTGTCGATGCACCAGCCGCAGCCGTTGATCTGGCTCGCGCGCAGCGACACCAGCTCCTGCGTGGACTTCGGCAGCGGCGACTGCTGCAGCACCATGCCGACGTTCGCGAACCGCTTGAAGAACTTCATGGCGAACTCGTTCTCGAACATGTTGAACCGGGCGTCCATGGTTCCGTCCTTAGCTGTGGTGTTCGATCGGACGAACATGAGATGCCGGCGAGCACAGCCCTGTGACGGTCGGGCAGGGTGACGACCGCCACGGGCCGGAAGGTGTCACAGAACGGCCGGCTCCGGCATCTGGTGGGTGACGCAGTCGACAGCGAACAGGAGTTCACCGTGGTGGACATGCCGCAGACCGCAGCCGACGACCGGCCGGACCGGGCCACCAAGGCTTTCCTCGCCCACCGCAACCTGCTCTTCACCGTCGCGTACGAGATGCTCGGCTCGGCCGCCGACGCGGAGGACGTACTCCAGGACACCTGGCTGCGGTGGGCGGGCGTCGACCTGGACGCAGTCCACGACCAGCGCGCCTACCTGGTCCGCATCACCACCCGCCAGGCGCTCACGCGGCTGCGGACGCTCGGTCGCCGCAAGGAGTCCTACGTCGGATCGTGGCTGCCCGAGCCGCTGCTCACCGCGCCCGACGTGGCCGAGGACGTCGCGCTGGCCGACAGCGTCTCGATGGCCGTGCTGCTGGTGCTGGAGACGCTCGCGCCGACCGAACGGGCGGTGTTCGTGCTGCGCGAGGTGTTCGACCTCGAGTACGACGAGATCGCCGAAGCCGTCGACAAGAGCCCCGCTGCCGTCCGCCAGATCGCGCACCGTGCCCGGGCACACGTCTCGGCCCGCAGGCCCCGTCAGGTCGTCTCCCCGGCGGAGGCCCGGCGCGCGCTCGACGCGTTCCAGCGGGCGGTCGACATGGGCGATCTGCAGGGCCTGCTCGACATCCTCGCGCCGGATGTGGTGTTTCTCGGCGACGGTGGCGGGATCAAGCAGGCCGTCCCGCGGCCCATCCTCGGTGCCGACAAGGTTGCCCGCGCGCTGGCCTCTGGTTGGGGCAAGGTCGCGGGCAGCACGTCGTGGCGGCCGGCGCAGGTCAACGGCTACCCGGCGCTGATCGTCCACCTCGACGGCGAGCTGGACACCGTCGTGGCCGTGCGCATCGAGGGCGGCCTCATCACGGGGATCTACGCCGTCCGCAATCCGGAGAAGCTGTCCCACATGCAGCGGGAGAACGTCCTGAGCCGCTGACGTCGGGCCGTAACAGCGCGCCTCGCGCCCCTGCCGTTACATCCCGCATCAGGGCCGTACGCAGGTCTTTTGCCGGTGTCGTCGACGTGGTCTCATACCGGAAGACGACGTCATCGACAGCGCACCGCTCCCTCACCGAAAGGTGCACCGATGCCCAGGAGACCTATCTTCCGACTGGCGGTCCTCACCGCCACCGCCGCCACGTTCCTGGCCTCCGGCGGCGCCTCCGGGGCGCTCGCCACGGCCGCCCCCGCGACCGCCTCCCCGGGTGTCGCGGCGTGCGACCCGGGCACCGCGGCGCGGGTCGCCGAGGGCGCCACCGCGCAGGAACCGGCGCTGTACTCCAAGAACGAGGCAAACGCCTATGGGGTGATCAAGGACGCGCCGCGCCTGCCCAACGGCAGCGTCACCATCCCGACGGTCTTCCACATGGTGTCCGACCACCCGCTCACCGCCGCCGAGACGACCAGGTGGAACACCCTGATCGCGGCCCAGATGACGGTGCTCAACGACTCGTACGCGGGCCGTACGGCAGCCGACGCCTCGGACACCCCGTTCCGGTTCTCGCTCGTCGACACCACGTTCACGGTGAACAGCGCCTGGTACACGGTCGAGCCGGGCAAGAACGAGCGGGACATGAAGAAGGCGCTCTACACCGGCGACTCCCGCACCCTGAACGTGTACGCGGCCAACATCGGCGGCGGCCTGCTCGGCTGGGCGTACTTCCCGAAGGGCTACAACAACGGCCGCGACTACATCGACGGCGTGGTGATGCTCGACGAGTCCATGCCGGGCGGCACGGCCGGCAAGTACGCCCTCGGTGACACGCTGACGCACGAGGTGGGGCACTGGCTGATGCTGGAGCACACCTTCGCGCACGGCTGCTCCGCGTCCGGCGACTTCGTCGCGGACACCCCGCGCGAGGCGGCCCCGCAGTTCGACTGCCCGGTGGGCGCCGACACCTGCACCGCACCCGGGCTGGACCCGATCCACAACTTCATGGACTACACGCAGGACTCCTGCATGGACATGTTCACCGCGGGTCAGGCGGACCGGATGAGCGACGCCTGGGTGGCGTTCCGCGCCGGCGGCGCCGGCTGACGCAGGGCGTGTCGGGGGCTGGCGGGCTGTGCCCCGCCAGCCCCTTTCCGTTCCTCCTCACCGCCGGTGCAGTCGGGGCGAGCAGGGCGCGGTGTGGTCGGCGGGCAGGGCACACCGGCCGCCGCCGGGCAGTCGCCGGTCGCAGAAGACCCAGTGGCGTACGCCCTGCTGGTCCTCGGCCGACACGGTCACCCCGCCCGGCTCGACGCGGGCGCTGAGCCGGGCCAGCACGCGGGCGGCGGTCCGGGCGAGGATCCGGGCCCGGAGCAGGTCGGGTGCCGTGACCGGCAGGTGGATCACCCAACGCTCGGTCATCGGTAACGGTGGTTCGCCGACTGGACGCTCTGCCAGGGTTTCTGGCCCGCTGCTGCCATCGGTGGTTCCTCCTCTCGTCGGCTCACCAGCCGGCGGATCAGGTCGCGCACGGGGGACCGCCCTTCGTCGGGTCGCGTCGAAGTGGAAGGGGCGGCCTCCGCCGGTTGCGGTCGGCGGAGACCGCCCCACCCTGCGACCGCAGCCTCGATCGGCGGTACGGCAGCAGGGCCGCGCCGGGGGAGCGCGGAGGGTGGGGTCTCGGCGGCGATGCGAGACCGGTACGAGAGGCGCCAACCGACCGCAGCAGCACCGCATCACCGAGAGCGACGCTACCGATACCTGTCACCTCTGTCAACGCTCTCTTATCTATCGAATCTGGCTCGCGCTTCCTACCTGCTTCTCCTGCGTCAGTTATTGCCGCTCTTTCACCTGTTGCTCGATACTGGGAGGGCCAACCGACTGCAAGGGGCCTCCACGTGCCGATTCCGCCGACCATGAGTGAGTTGATCGACGATCTGCTGAGGCGGATCGAGGTGGGTGAGTTCCAGCGCGGGTCAAAGATCCCGTCCACCCAGCAGTTGTCTGACCACTACGACGTGTCGGTCTCCACGATCCATCGGGCGGTGGCGACGTTGCGGGAGCAGGGTGTGCTGGTCGGCCGCCCGGGTCGGGGCGTCTTTGTTGCTGAGTCCGCTCGGGGCTGAACAGCCCGTGGTTGCCAAATGGGGAAGCGCCTCAAGGCGGGCCCTGAACGGGCCGCACGCGCCGCCGCCTGGGCGCGCGTCCGACGCTCCGCTGTCGCTCCACGCCGGTCACGCAAGGCGCCCGCCGGCTGGCGCGGAAAGCGGGGAGCCCGGGGCCCGCCGACGGTAGCGGCGAAGGTGGTTGGAGTTCGTGGGCCGGCAGCCGGCCGGGGGCGCGGCGGCCGTGGCACTGCCGCGCCGTGGGGCAAGTCTCCGCCGGCCGGGGTGGGGAGGCGGCGCGAAGGATCGCGAAGGATGCGGGCCCGACCTCAAGGGTGCTTCGCATCGCTGCGCGACGGCCCTGTGGGCCGCCCTTGACCTCGGAGCCTCTGCGACCCCTCGGGCCGGCGTTGCCGGCAGGCGGGGGCCTGCCCGGGATGCACGCGCCGCCTCCCCACCCCGGCCTCGTCGCGCTTATCGCCCGTCAACTTCGAGTTGACTCAGGCCTTAAGAAACGATCCAACCCTAGACTCTGCTCGCCGAACGCTAATCGCAGTGTGGCTAGCGGAAGGGACGGGCGCTGAATTTGGCGCTCGTCGTCGTGGTTGCCCATTCTAAAGGTTCGCTATGACAGCGCCAGTCAAAATTAACCCTGCGATCGCGACGATTCCGTGAAGGGTGACCCACAGTCCGTATAGAGGGATTCTAATCAAACGAGGGAATGCGGCCGCCTGGTTCGTATAAACCGCAGCTTGCATGGCTTCCAAGTCCAACGCCGCGAAGCGCTCGTTGAGCCGTTGCCGCAATGCCGCCGCCTCGGCGAGGTGGAAGCGAAATCGTTCGTAGTACTTTGCTGAAAGAACGCCGCCGTACGCACCCAGTACCGTCACCGTAATCGCGGCAGGCAGCATCACTGGCTTCAGGCCCTTGCTTGCGATCAAACCGAGGAGGGCTGAGACGACAACGATGATTATGTTGGTTGTTGCGGTCCTTTGATTCTCCGATTGACGTATCTGCTCCCACCGGCTTAGCCACATTTGTAGTATTACGTCCACTTCGTCTGCCACCTTGAAGCTCCTTGCTCTGCGCGCCTCGATCGCCTCCTCGACATCTACACTAGGATGCATGTCGATGGCAAGATCAGGCTCTGAGATCGTACGGTGGGGGACATCTTGATCGGTGACTCTAAGCGTTACCAGGTATTCCTAAGCTCAACCTACCTCGACCTGCGCGAGGAGCGCCAAGCAGTCATCACTGCCTTGCTTCAGTTGGATGCATTTCCTTCTGGAATGGAATTGTTTCCGGCGGCAGACGACGATGCTTGGACTTTGATTAAGCGCGTCATTGATGATTGCGACTACTACCTGTTGGTAATTGGTGGCAAGTATGGGTCGCTGGACCCAGCGGAAGATATTAGCTACACCGAGAAGGAGTTCGACTACGCCCTTAAAGTGGGCAAACCTATCATGGCGTTTCTGCATGGAGACGAGCCTTCAATACCAGTAGGCAAGGCGGAGCTCGACCCGCTCGCTCGCGACAAGCTGTCTAATTTCCGGAGCAAAGTAAGGAATGCGAAGCATGTCAGGTTCTGGACATCACCCGAGTCTCTGGCAGCTCAAGTAACGACCACCTATGTGCGTTTTGCCAAGCTCTACGAAGCCACGGGGTGGGTCCGCGCCGATCAGCAGACGTCAGCGGAGTCTCTCGCCGAGATTGCGGGCCTCCGGAAGCGAATAAGTGAGCTGGAAGCATCGCTCCACGAAGCCGCCACGAGTGCGCCTGCGGGGTCTGAAGAACTCGCGCAAGGTGAAGAGGAATATGGATTTCTGGCCAATGTTACTGCCGAGTATCAACCGGCCAATGGTTTGGCTATCGGGGCCAGAGGTTGGGAACGCATTGAGGTGAGTTGGAACGACCTGCTTCAAGCCGTCGGGCCGAACCTCTTGGACGAGTGCGAACAAGAGCGGCTGCGCTCGGCGCTCGGCAAGGGTCTTGAAAACGACTACTTGTTTGCGCCTGTTGCGCCGCTTTGGGAAGCGCTGCTGAAGGATATTAAGAAAAGGGCGAAAGTGGAGGAGGTTGATCTAAGTCGAGTCACTAATTGGGAGATTGGGGTAGAAGAAGACGATTTTGGCACGATACTCTTGCAATTCCTTGCGCTCGGCCTAATCGCGAAAAGCGAGCGGAAGCGGAGTGTTGCCGACAAGGGCACTTACTGGAAGCTGACGCCTTTCGGAATGAATCGGCTTGTGCACTTGCGCGCAGTGAAGCGGGCGCAGCAACCGTCGGAAATAGTGCGGCAACGAACGTAAGCGGCAGTAGTTGGGTGTGGGTCGTGGGGAGTGGCGTCCCTCGGACGTCCCACTCTGCCTGCGCACGCTCCTCCGCAGACATCTGCTTGCGTGACTTGCGCCGATCCGGGCTGCCCCTAATCGAGCGCTCCATGTGCAGCGAGAAGGCATCGTTAGCGCCGGCAGGTTCTGGATTCGTACGGCAAGCATCGATGATGCGCCCCTGCTCGCCAGGGGTTTGCCGACACCAGTTGGCAGCAGTCGACAACCTGAGACCGCATCCCCCCGGCGGGGTCAACTCTTGCCGGAGGTGCTGGCGGAACGCTGTTGACATCAAAGCCGACAGCAATCGCACCGGACGGCCCACGCCTCACCGGATCACCCGGCCGTCCTCGCAGACGAGGGTGGCGATCAGGCGGGGCTGGCAGCGAAGCGGCGGTCTGTGGTACCGCGCTCAGTACCATCACCGTGGCCGTCCATAGACAAGCTCGTTGAAGCGATGCGGAAGAGCCAGCAGAACATCGCCTATAACGATCTTTACGGGGTGTGCGAGCACTATTTCGGGAAGCCGCGGCAGGCCGGCACCTCCCATGCGGTGTTCAAGATGCCCTGGGCGGGCGATCCACGTGTCAACATCCAGAACGACAAGGGCAAGGCCAAGGCGTACCAGGTACGGCAAGTGCTCAAGGCGATCGACAAGGAGGCCATGTGATGCAGACCGATCCTCACCCTGACGTGTCCCACTACACCTACCGCGTTACGTGGTCGGTCCAGGACCGCGAGTTCGTCGCCACCTGCGCCGAGTTTCCGTCCCTCTCCTGGCTGGCCCCTTCGCAGATCGAGGCTCTGCAAGGGCTCCAGGACCTCCTGCGGGAAGTGATCGCGGACATGGAGGAGCAGGGCGAAGAGGTGCCGCAGCCGTTCGCTGAGCGCAGCTACTCGGGCAAGTTCAACCTCCGCGTCGGCGAGAGCCTGCACCGCGAGCTCGCCATCCACGCCGCCGAGGATGGGATGAGCCTCAACCAGTACGTCCTACGGAAGCTCAGCGCCGCCTGAGCGGTCGGGCAGCCCGTGTTGCGGTAGAAAGCGCAGTTGATCAACTAACTGTTCATCCCCGCTGCGCCCGTTTCTCATCAAGCTCGCCTGGCGAGTTCGCCGACAGCCGGCAGGGTCACTGAACGGTCGCGCCCACCGGCGTGCCACAGCACCTGTAGACCGGAGCGCTGGCATGCCCTCAACCGCACGGTGGCCCCGCCGCGTCGTGATCGCGGTGGCGTTCACAGTCACCCTGCTCGCCATGGCGGTTCCCGCCGGAGCACACCCGTACGGCTATCCGCAGACCGTGACCATCGCGGCGGATGCGACCCGCCCCGAGGTGGTGCGCCTGACGTGGAAGGCGGGCGGCGTCGACGAACTGACCCTGCTCGGCGTCAAACTCGGCCTGCTGCCGCAGGACCGGGTGCTGCTCGACGGCGCGATCTCCTTCCAGGCTTCGGACGCGACGGTGCTCGCCTCGTCCGCGCCGTTCGCGAGCTACCTGCTCACGCAGATGACCGTCAGCAGTGACGGACACGCGTGCGCCGGCACCGTCGACCCATCGAGCGATCTCGCGGGCTCCGGCGTGGACGTCGACTACACCTGTGCGGGGCCGGTCGGCGTGGCCCGCATCGAGGTCCGGATGTTGAGCGATCTCGACCCCGCGTACCAGACGGTGGCGACCGGCCCGCGGGGCCAACGCCAGGTGTACGGCCCCGGCCGGTACGCCCACGACTGGGCGCTCGGCGACGCGCCCGCCGCGAGCGAGGCGACCGTGCCCGACCACGACGGCGCCACCGTCTGGAAGGTCGCCGGGAGCGTCGGCCCCCTGCTGCTCGTCGCGGCCGTTGTCGCGCTGCTGCTGCGACGTCAGGTACGTCGTCGGCGGGTCGCCCACGCCCGACCGTCCTGAGACCGGCCACCCGCTCTGGCCCCCCGTGCCCGCCGCGGTCGGCATTCCGGTGCTCGGCGTCGGCGGTTCCTCGCACCCAACAAAGGAGAAACCTCGCCATGACGCACGCACCACGTGCGCGTAGGAAGCGAACACGCGGACTCCTGTCCGCGGTGGCGCTTCTGCTCATCGCCGGACCGGCGACGACCCTCAGCCCCACCCTCGCAGGAGCGCAGACCGTCCCGACCAGCGGTAACACGCCGCTGATCAGTCTGAGCGACGGGCAGAACGTCGAGGGCACGGTCCCCGTCGTCGTCGAGCCGGTCACCGAGAACGACTCGGTCACCGCCCTCGCCGTCGACGGTGACCGGGTCGCCGCCGACAAGACCGCAGGCACCGCCCACTTCGCCTTCGAGATGGGCGGCAACGGCACCGAGGCCCGCTATCGCAACTACATCACCGTGAACGGCCACACCGCAGAGGCCGACCGGGTGTACCTCCCGAATATCCCGGGCGGGCAGGTCGGCACCCTCGACTTCCCCGGCGACTGGTTGCAGCCCGGCACGAACACCGTCACCGTCCAGGCCGGAGCGAACTGGGTCGACACGACCACCAAGACCGCCGTCGGGTACGAGGAGTTGCCCAACGGTGAGGGTGGCCGCTGCCCCAACTACGACGACTACGCGTTGAGCAGCATCAGCCTCAGCCTGCTCGGTGTGGTCGCCGACGGCGAGCAGAACCTGTTCAGCTACAGCTTCGGCGACGGCACCTGCGGCACCTCGGCGAAGCTGCTCAACCAGGCCCTGACCTTCGTCATCTCCGGCGAGCCGGGCGGCACGTCCGGCCTGCGTACCGACCTGGACACCACGAAGCTGGCCAACGGCACGCACACCGTCAGCGCGACGACCCTGTCGGGCGCGAAGACGTCAGTGACCGTCGACGTCAACAACTCGCCGGCCGGCGCGGCGGTCGTCACCCCCGGTGACGGCGCTCGCATCCGGGGCACGCGTCCGGTCATCGCCGCGCTGCCCACCGGCGGCAAGGACCACGTCGAGTCGCTGGCCATCGACGACAAGCCCGCCGAGAACGCGGAGGCGCTGGCCACCGGCACCGCCACCCTCGGTCTCCGGGTCGAGGCGGGCAACTCGATCGAGGCCCGCTACCAGAGCTACGCGCTTGTCAACGGCCATCGCGTCGACCTCGGCGGCGACTACGGCGCGACCGGCGCGGAGGACGTCAGGCTGGCGTTCCCCAACCGCTTCCTGCACCTCGGTGACAACGTCGTCGAGGTCCGCACCGGCGACTACAACGGCACCCTGAACGGCGCGACCTGCGCCAACCACGACGACTTCACCCTCAACCGGGCCGCGACGAGCCTCACCCTGAGCACTGCGGGCACGGTGACGGCCGGCACCACGTACGTCGTCACCACAAGCGGCACGACCGTGACGAAGGCGGAGACGACAGCCGCCACGCTGGCGCTGGGCGACGGCACCTGTGCGGCCAACAGGGACGCCGAACTCCACTTCACCGTCGACGGCGCGCCGACGACCCGTACGGTCGACACCCTCGGCAGCGGCGGCGACGCGCACCTGAAGGCGTTCGTCGGCGGCAACGGCAGTGACAACGGGTACGACAACAAGGTGCTGATCAACGGCATCCCGCTGGAGATCGGCATGTGGGAGAAGGAGACCGCCGACCTGGCGTTCCCGAACGAGTGGCTGGTGCCGGGCGTCAACGCCGTGGAGTTCGTCGCGGGCAACGACCACGGCAGCGCCAAGCCGGGCGGCTGCGACAACTTCGACGACTTCACGCTGCGGGACTTCGAGCTCCTGCCGACCGACGCGAAGGCGACCCCGCTGACCCGCTCGACCGCGCAGACCACTGTCACCATCGGCTCGGCGACCTACCCCGCCGGTTCCCAGGTGACCACGTATCTCGGTGACGGCACCTGTGGCAGCAGCTACAACTCGGTGCTGACCAAGGTGGTCCTGTTCGACGTCACCGCGCCCGACGGCGCGGCGCTGCCGGCGCTGGGCAAGCGTGCCGACGTGGACACGACGACGATCGCGGACGGCGCCCACACCATCAAGGCGGTCGTCGGGGACAAGACCTCGACGCGGCGCTTCACCACCGACAACACCGCCCCGGAGATCGAGAGCAGCGTGCCGGCGGCCGGGCAGCGGCTGACGTCGACAGTCGCGCTCAACGTCAAGATCAAGGACGCCTCCGGCGTGGTCGGTACGCCGGTCATCACCCTCGACGGCGCGGCCGTCAAGCAGGGCGACCAGATCGGCCACGGGCTGCCGGCCGGTGCGCACGTCATCGCCCTGACGGCGACCGACGCGCTCGGCAACACCGCCACCCGCGAGGTGCGCTTCAGCAGCGCCAGCATCCCGGACGTTCCGACCGAGCTGAACTCGACGGTCAAGAGCACCGACCCGCTGTCGGCCGAGCTCTCCGCCCGGATCCCCGGCGCCGAGGGCGTCGGGCTGACCGCCACCTTCACCAAGGCGGACGTGGTCCTGCCGACGGGCGGCTACCAGGGCGAGGCGGCCGACGTGCCTACCACGCTCGACGTCCAGCACGACAAGAGCGTGAACGTCGCCTCGCTGCGTCCGCTCGACGGCGCGACGATCGACACCCCGTCCAGCCGTGGGGTGATCTTCCAGCGGTACGACCTGCCGCTCGGAGCGACGAAGCAGGAGCCGACACTGCGCTGGTCGGGCACCATCGACCCGGCGCGGATCGTGGCGCTGCGGGCGTGGGACCCGGCCACCAGGAAGTGGGTCGTGCTCACCAGTTCGCGGGGTCAGGCCGGGCAGGACACCGTCCTGACCGCGCAGATCGAGGCCGGCTACCGCGACGGCGGCGTCGTGCACGTGCTTGTCACAGGCGAGGACCCGTTCGCCGACGACCTGTCGCCGCGCGACGCGACGGCGCAGGACGACAAGGACCACTTCGAGGATCCCGCGTCGTACGACTTCTCGTTGGCGCACTTCACCGACACCCAGTACGTCACCGAGGGTGCGGCCGGCGGCACGTACGACGACTTCGACGGCAACGCCGAGCCCTCGGACGTCGAGACGGCCGAGGAGCAGGCGATCTGGTCCGCCGCGTACCGCGACCAGATGCAGTGGATCGCCGACAACGCCGCCAGCCGCAAGATCGCGTACGCCGCGCACACCGGCGACGTCATCGAGAACGACTACTACGACCCGCTGGCCAAGAACCCGGACGGCTCGCTGAAGCGGCCCGGTCTGCACGAGCAGGTCGAGAAGGAGCTGGCCACCGCCTCGGGCTTCCAGAAGATCCTCGACGACAACGGCGTCGTCAACCAGGTCATCGCGGGCAACCACGACGACCAGTTGGGCGCCGAGACGGGCCCGACGTCGCGGTTCAGCCGGACCTTCAGCGCCGACAGGTACTACGGCACCGCCAAGGGCTGGCCGAAGGGCACGGAGTACCACGCGTGGGACGAGGTGACAAACGCCGACGGGTCCGTGACGCCGGGCAGGGACAACCAGAACAACTACCTGCTCTTCTCCGCCGGCGGCCTGGACTTCGTGGCGGTCGGTCTGTCGTACGGCGTCACGCCGGCCGAGGCGAGGTGGGCTGACTCGATCTTCAAGCGGTACAAGGACCGCAACGGGATCCTGCTCTCCCACGACTACCTGAAGCCGTCGCCCAACCCGGACGGTCGCGGGGCGGACTTCTCCGCACCCGACGGCTCACCGCTGTTCAAGCAGGTCGTCGAGACCAACCCGAACGTCTTCCTGGTCCTCGCCGGTCACGAACACGGCGTCGGCACCAACCTGAAGTCGAAGATCGGCGTCACGGTCAGCCACGACGTCGTCGAGCTGCTCGCGGACTACCAGTTCTACACGGTCACCGCCGCCGAGCTGTGGCCGACGCGGATCGCCCCCGACGGCACCATCGACGTCAACGGCGACGGTACCCCGGATCACAAGGCCACCGACCGGCTCCAGTTCGGCGCGAGCTTCCTGCGCCTGCTCCAGTTCGACGTGGACCGGGCCGAGATGCACATCGACACGTACTCGCCGTTCCTGAAGAACTTCGGCGCGACCGAGTACGACGTCCGCCAGGACGGCAGCCAGCCGAAGCCGCGCTACAACGGCTCGGAGGACAACCTGACCCTGCCGGTGGACCTCAGCACCCGCAAGACGTCGTTCACCACCGACTCGCTCGCCGCGTACGTGCCGTCCGGCACGATCGGCACCGACGAGGTGACCTCGAACGGCGTCGCCACGGCGACCTGGGACAAGCTGCTGCCGGGCACCTCGTACGGCTGGATCGTCTCCGCGCGGAGCGCCGACGGTGGCGAGGCGGTGGCCCAACCGGCCGTGTTCACGATCGCCAAGCAGGTCCCGACGATGACCGTCACCGCCGCCCCGACCACCTGGGGCACCGCGGCGACGGTGACCGTGAAGGTCGCCGCCGGCAGCACGCCGGTCACCGGCGCGGTGGAGCTGCGCGAGGGTACGACAGTTCGCGGTTCGACCACCCTTACCAACGGGACCGGGACGTTCACCCTCCCGGTGGGCCTCGCGGGCGGCCAGCACACGCTCACCGCGTCGTACGCGGGTGACGACCACCTCACGCCGGTGGAGGCCACCGCCGTCCTGACGGTGCGTCTGCCGGCGGAGTGGAGTTCGTCGACCGTCTACAACGACGGGGACCGGGTCACCTACCAGGGTCGGGTCTTCCGGGCCTCGTGGTACACGAAGAACCAGAAGCCGGGCGCCGACGCCAACGGCGCATGGCAGGAAATCGCCATGACCGAGGACGGTACGGCGATCTGGACCGCGTCGCGGATCTTCAACTCCGGTGACATCGCCATGTACGACGGCAGGAAGTGGCGGGCCCAGTGGTACACCCGCAACCAGAAGCCGGGTGACCGCAACGGCTCCTGGGAGGAGATCGCCCCGACCCCACCGGACAACAGCCCGGCGGCCTGGACGCTCACCAGGGTCTACAACGCCGGTGACCGGGTGTCCTTCAAGGGCCACGTGTACGAGGCGAAGTGGTGGACGCGCGGCCAGGAGCCCGGTGACAAGTTCGGCCCCTGGAAGCTGATCAAGTAGTCAGGTTCGCGTGACGTCGGCCCGGGACCGCTGCGGTCCCGGGCCGGTGTGCGTTCTTCACCCGTCCGGTGGAGCCCATCCGTTCCACCCGCTCTCACGTTTTTCCTGCTCCTAGGCTGCGCCGAAGGCAGATGCGGACGGCGGAGGGCGATGGTGGTGTCGAGGCGTACACGTCGGATGGTGGTGTCGGCCGTGGCCGGCGGCCTGTTCGTCCTGGGCGTGGTCGCGCCGGGTCCGGCGGCGGCGCCGCTGCCCCGCGCGGCCCAGGCCGACGGTCCCACCGTCCCGGAACCGCGCGAGCCGCGTCCCCCGCTGCTGCCGGCGGACTTCCAGGGCACCGGCCGGTACATCGTGCGGGACCTCGGTATCGACGTGCCCTTCACCTGGCAGGGCCGGGGCGGCAACAGCCAGATGACCGCCGGCGGCCCGGAGTACCCGATCTGGTTCACGAACCTGATCTACGAGAACACCCTCTACACGCTCACCTACCGGTGGCCGAACATCCCGCTGTTCCCGCCGCGCCCGTGCAGCAAGGTCCCGGGGTTCTTCAACAGGCAGATCTTCAACGACAAGCTGAAGACCGCTCGCTATGTCGGGCCGGAGATTTTGCAGGGCGACCAGGACCGGCACGTCGACCACTGGCGGGTCGGGGTCGTCGGCGGCTCCACAGTGCCGGGGGAGTTCTTCCGGTTCCCGCTCGCGCTCGGCGACATCTACGTCGACCAGCGGGACCCGACCCGGTGGTGGCAGGTGTTGCAGTTCGGCCTGCAGAACCTCTTCGACCCGGAACTCGACGAATGGTTCACGATGGACACCTTCGACCTCCGCCCCGGCGAGGTCCAACTCCCCGACCGCTGCCCACCCCCGACGCCCTGACGCCCTGGCGCGCGCCGCGTGCCTTGCGCTTTGATCGACTCGGCTTCGGTGAAACCGGGGCATCAGCCTGCGTCGGATGCCGCGACTTCCAGGAAGCCGAGTCGATCAAAGCGCCGTTAGAGGGCGAACAGCAGGGCGGCGTCGAGGAGGACGACGACGGCGGTGGCGAAGTGGATGCCGAAGGCCACGGCCTTCGTTCCGCCGTTGCGGAGCACGATGACTGTGTCGCCAAGCGGGACGAGCGCGACGATCAGCATGAACCAGGCGACCGAGTCGGCGGTGGTGAAGGCGATCAGGGCGAGGCCGAGCAGCCCGAAGGTGAGGTCCTTCAGCCCCTTGACCGTCAGGTAGGCGGGGTCGCCGTCCGGCCGGGCCGGCACGCCGTACCCGGCGGCTGCGGCCTGCGGCACCAGCAGGAACCGCGCGCCGATGAAGGCGACGAAGAGGCTGAGGACGACGGCGAGCCCGTAGGCCAGGGGTGACAACATGGTTCGCTCCAATTGCTAGCGCTGCTAGATGTAGGAGCGACGCTAGCAGAGCAACGGCAGCAATGCTAGCGGTGCTAGGGTTGCGGTCATGTCGACTCAGACGCGCCGGGAGCGCGAGCGGGCGGAACGGGAACGGGCCATCATCGCCGCGGCCCGCGACCTGGCCCTGGCGGAGGGCTGGGACGCGGTGACCACTCGCCGGCTCGCCGCCGAGATCGAATACAGCCAGCCCGTCCTCTACAGCCACTTCAAGGGCAAGGACGCCATCATGGCGGCGGTCGCCGTCGAGGGCTTCGCCGAGCTGGCCACCGCCCTGGCCACGGCCCGGACCTCAGCGGCCGACCCCGGGCGGGCGGTCGCCGACGTCGCTGCGGCGTACACCACCTTCGCCGACCAGCGGCCCGCGCTCTACGACGCGATGTTCACCCTCGCCGTGGACCTGCCGTTCGCCAGCCAGGGCGTCCCGACCGACCTGGCCCGGGGCTTCGCCGAGCTGGCCGAGGCGGTGCGCCCGGCGGCCGGTGACGACGACCTGGAGGCGGTCACCGAGACGTTCTGGAGCGGCCTGCACGGGCTGGTCACGCTGATGCGCAGCGGCCGGCTCCGCCGCGCCGACCACGACCGCCGGCTCGCGGTGCTGGTGGACCGCTTCTCCCGCTGAAGGCCGCCGGTCGGGGCCCACGCATTGATCGACTCGGTTTCCCGGAAACCGGGGTGTCAACCTGCCCCGGACACCGCGACTTCCGGAAAACCGAGTCGATCAAGGAGACGACAACTCAGTCGAAGGTCGGGAGGGACGGGCCGAGGACGTCGTCGGCGTCCACGATCGTGTACGCGTACCCCTGCTCGGCCAGGAAGCGCTGCCGGTGCGCCGCGTACTCCGTGTCGATGGTGTCGCGGGAGACCACCGTGTAGAAGTGCGCCTGCCGGCCGTCGGCCTTCGGGCGGAGCACCCGACCCAGCCGCTGCGCCTCCTCCTGGCGTGACCCGAACGTGCCGGACACCTGGATCGCCACCGCCGCCTCGGGCAGGTCGATGGAGAAGTTGCCGACCTTGGAGATCACCAGCGTGCGGATCTCCCCGGTGCGGAACGCGTCGAAGAGCCGCTCCCGCTCCTTGTTCGTGGTGGAGCCCTGCACGATCGGCGCGTCGAGATATTCGCCGATCTGGTGCAACTGGTCGATGTACGCGCCGATCACCAGCACCTGGTCGTCCGGGTGCCGGTCGACGAGCGCCTTCACCACCGGCAGCTTCGTGCGGGCGGTCGCCGCCATCCGGTAGCGCTCCTCGGCCTCCGCCGTCGCGTACGACATCCGTTCCGCGTCGGTAAGGGTCACCCGGACCTCGACACACTCGGCCGGGGCGATCCAGCCCTGCGACTCGATGTCCTTCCACGGCGCGTCGTACCGCTTCGGCCCGATCAGGCTGAACACGTCACCCTCGCGGCCGTCCTCGCGTACCAGAGTGGCAGTGAGGCCCAGCCGGCGGCGGGCCTGGAGGTCCGCGGTGAACCGGAAGATCGGCGCGGGCAGCAGGTGCACCTCGTCGTAGACGACCAGGCCCCAGTCGCGGGCGCCGAACAGGTCCAGGTGGGTGAACGCGCCGCCGCGCCGCGAGGTGAGCACCTGGTACGTGGCGATGGTGACCGGGCGGATCTCCTTGCGCTCGCCGGAGTACTCGCCGATCTCCTCCTCGGTCAGCGACGTGCGGGCGATCAGCTCCCGCTTCCACTGCCGGCCGGCGACCGTGTTGGTGACGAGGATCAGCGTGGTCGCCTTCGCCTCGGCCATCGCCGCCGCGCCGACGAGCGTCTTGCCGGCGCCGCAGGGCAGCACCACCACGCCCGACCCGCCGGCCCAGAACGCCTCGACGGCCTCCCGCTGGTACGACCGCAGCGTCCACGGCTTACGCCCGTCCTTGCCGGCCTCGGCCAGCTCGATCGGGTGCGCCTCGCCGTCGACGTAGCCGGCCAGGTCCTCCGCCGGCCAACCCAGCTTGAGCAGGGCCTGCTTGAGTCGACCCCGCTCGGACGGGTGCACCCGGATCGTGTCGTCGTCGATCTTGTCGCCGAGCATCCCGGCGAGCTTCTTGCTCTTGGCCACCTCGATCAACACCAGCCGGTCCAGCGCCCGCAGCACCAGCCCGTACGCCGGGTCGTTGGCGAGCTGGAGCCGGCCGTAGCGGTCCATCGTGTCGGCCACGTCCACAAGCAGCGCGTGCGGCACCGGGTACCGCGAGTACTTGATCAGCGAGTCGACCACGCCCTCGGCGTCGTGCCCCGCCGCCCGGGCGTTCCACAGCCCGAGCGGGGTCAGCCGGTACGTGTGCACGTGCTCCGGAGAGCGCTCCAGCTCGGCGAAGGGAGCGATCGCCATCCGGCAGGCCTGCGCGTCGGGGTGGTCGATCTCCAGCAGCAGGGTCTTGTCCGACTGCACGATCAGGGGTCCACCACTCACGCCAGCGTCCTCTCCTCGGTTGGCCGTCCGGCCGGAACGGGTCGCATACCCGCTGCTGGCCGACCATCCAGTGTTGCACGGCGGAGAACGTCGAAAGAAAGATGAGCACCGGGTGCAACCAGGACGGCACTTACGAACGTCTAGCAAAGGGACGACTGTCCAGGGGAGGTGCCATGAGGCGTGTCCGCAACACTTCCCTGCTGGTTGCCCTGGCGGTGGTCGTGCTGGTCGGTGCCGGCGCGTGCACGCTCGATCCGCAGTCCGGCGGGAGTGGTGGCGGGGGAGCCGCCCCGGTCGGTGCGGCGGAACAGGCATCGGGGGCGAGCGGCACGTCCGGGCCGGACCAGCGCGGCCGGCCCACGTCGGCCGCGCCCACCCCCAAACCCACAGGGAAACCCACGCGGAAACCCACGCCGAAGCCGACCCGCGCGGCGTCCGGCCCGACCCCGACCCCTGGCACCGGTACGCCGACCGTCGCCGGCTGCCCCCAGGGCCAGCACCAGCGCGCGGTGGAGACCTACCTCGCGCGGTTGGGCGGGTTCGGGCCCGTCACTGTCGACGGGCGGCAGTCCGCCGGCGACTGCGCCGCCATCAAGAAGTTCCAGAAGAGGTACGGCATTCGCCCCGTCGAGGGACGCGCCGGGCCGACCACCCTGGACGTGGCCCAGCGCCTCGCGACCACCGACACGACCCGCTGCAAGGCCGGCACCGGCACCACCTTCTGCGTGGACCTGACCCGGCAGACCGTGTGGGCCCTCCGGGGCGGCAAGGTGGTTCTGGGGCCGACGGTGACGCGCACCGGCATGTCCGGCTACCGCACCCCGTCCGGCACCTACACGGTCAACTACCGCAACCCGAAGGAGTGGTCCAACCCGTACGAGGTGTGGCTGCCGTACTGGCAGCACTTCACCCAGGGCATGGGGTTCCACGAGACCACTACCTACCTGCACGACAAGTCGATCGGCTCGCACGGCTGCGTCAACCTGCTGCACGCCGACGCCGTCCGGATGTGGGAGTTGGGCAAGGTCGGCACCCGGGTGGTGCTGATCGGCCGCCGCCCCGGCACCTGAACATCCCACCCGACTCGGGGTTTATCCCCTGTCACACGCGTCGCCGTAGTGACACTCTTGGGAGTCCAGGGCCGCACCGGGCGGGGAGGCTGGGCATGACTGTCGACCGTGACGTGATCGCAGAGCATGACCAGGCGCCATCCGACGAGGTGTCCCGCGCGACAGTGGTCGCGTACGCCCTCGCGGCCGCGCTCCTCGTCGCATGGTTCCTCTTCGGCTGGCTGGTGCTGCGGCAGGGCTTCGTCGACTCGGTCGGTGAGTCCGCCGGCGCCGGCTTCGCCCTGTTGCTGATCGTGTCGGTGGTCGGCACCTTCCGGCGCAGCCGCCGCTGACCGAGCACGCGGCAGCCGCCGCTGACCGAGCACGGCCGGCGGCGGCGTTGCCCCGTGCTCAGTCCGCCAGGACCGCCGCCGTGATCCGGTGCAGTGCGAAGGTGTGCAGCATCTCGGTCCGCTCGTCCTCGGCCCGCAGGTAGCCGGCGCCGATCGAGACCGGCTTGACCAGCCGGGACGCGGTCGCCCCGTGCGCGTCGACATAACCGACCCAGACCAGCGCCTTGTCACGGACCGCCTGCTGAAGCACGGCGAGGGCCTCGCTGTGCGTGTGCGCCGGCACCGGGCCTCCGCCCAGCCCCGCCGCCCCGCCACGGACGACGGCCGGCGCCCGACGGGCCGCCCGCGCCGCCGCGTCGCCCCGCCGGATGTGCTCCACCACCCCGAGCAGTCGGGGCATCGGCAGCTTCGGGGCGGCCAGCGGATCGAGGGTCCTGGTGGTCACCGCGACCCGCGCCGGAGCACGCCGGATCCGGGGGCGGGACAGCATCGTGCCGCCCGTGCCGTCCTCCTGCACCGGCGCGTACCCGGCGTCCCGCAGCGCACCAAGCATCCGGCTGACCTGGTACGGGGTGCTCAGCACCGTCGGCGCCAGCCGGCGCAGCGTCAACGACTCCAGCCGTCGGTCGGCAAGTACCTCGGTGAGCAGCGCCTCGTCGTCGCTGCGCAGGTACGCCCCGGCCGACCCGACCCGCAGCCCACCGTGCTTACGGGCCACGTCGTCCACCAGATAGCTGAGCCCCTGCGGCACCGGGGTGCGGGACCGGCGCCGGAACAGCTCGTGCAGGTCGTCGGCCGTGTAACCGGCGTCCAGCGCCCGCCGCACGCTCGCCGTGGTGACCCGGTGCACACTGGCCCCGCCGGCCGACTCGGGTTCGGTGGTCGCCTCCAGCTCGGCGGCGAGCGCCGGCTCGGGCGGCCCCGGCACCACCACTGTCAGGTCGGCCTGCACCAGGAAGTGGTCGACCGGGGCGGGCAGCAGCGCGTCCAACGCCCGCGCGGCACTCGACGGGTCGCCACTCTCCGCGTCCGCGTGCAACCCCAGCGGGTCGCCGCCCGGCTCGTCGGCCGACGTCAGCTCACCCAGCAACAACCGCCCGTACGAGGTGAGCGCCCCCAGGCCGGTCACGCCGAGCTGCGCCGCCTCGGCCAGCACCTCCCGGTGGGCGGCCTCCCGACCCCGGCTGCGCCGTGGCGCCCGCCAGTCCAGCAGGGCCTGCACCTCCTCCGGGGCGGGCGCGGTCGCCGGCTCCAGGTCGGCGAGCACCCCGAGCACGGCCCGCCGGGTGGCCGGGGCGCTGGCCCGCTCGGCCTCGGCGGACAGCGCGGTGATCGGCCGATCCCGGTCGTCACGCCGACCGACCAGGCCGACCTGCCGGGTCATCGTCATCCAGGCGCGAGCCAGGTGCTCCCACCGCTGGGCCAGTGAGGCGGCCCGCCACACCTCGTACCCGCCGGTCGGCAGCACCTGCTGATCCGCGCCGTACCTGCCGGTTGTCGAACCGGGCATCTCCAGCTCGCCGGCGAGCCCCGCCGCGTACGCCACCTCCAGCAGCAGCGCGGTGGTCGGCTCGTCCAGGCCGGCGGTACGCGCCAGCCGACGCAGGTCCCGGACGCCGATGCCGCCCGAGCGCAGCACCGGCGCGGGTTCGGCGGCGAGCTGCTCCAACAGCCCCTCGGTGTGCCGGACCACCTCCATGGTCTGCCCGGCGCCGGCCGAGTCGACCGCCTTCGGCTCGCGGGGCGGGGTGGCCACCGGCGGTGGGCTGGTGCGCAACGGGCCGAGCGGGCCAGTGTCGCGGCGCAGCAGCAGGCCCACCTCGCGGGGCAGCTCGACAGTGCCGCCGGCCGTCGACGAGCCGGCCGGGACCGCGACCAGCAGCCGGTTGTCGACAAGCCAGCGCACCGGCGAGCCGGTCGGCGCGCCACCGTTCGTCGGGTCGGCGAGGACGGCGTCCTGCGCGCCGATCGGCGGCGCCTGCAACGCGCCCGGCGGCACACTGCCCACGGGTGGTCCGGCCGCCAGCCGGTCCAGGATCGCCCGGGCCGACGGGGGTGCGGCGAGCAGCGTGCGGCGCAGTTTCGCCGGGTCCGCGCAGAGCGCGGCCGTGCGCGGGTCCAGCTCCGCGGCGGGTCGGCCGAGCCCGGCGGGGTACGGGGAGACCTCGTCGACGGCGGGCACCACGTGCAGGGCGTGCTCGGGGCCGTACAGCAGAAAAAGCGCCCTCAGCCGGCTCACGGCGGCCCGGACGGCCGTCGGTGCCGGCGGGTGCGGCCCGGTGGTCGCCATGGCGAGCACGGCGTCGGTGGCCGTGGTGCCCTCGTCCGGGTGTCGGGTGAGCCGGGCTGCGTCGAGGATCTGGAGGGTGAACTGGTCCAGCCCGTCCAGGGCGCGGGCCACCGAGACCCGGGACTGGGCGCGGATGGCCAGGGCGGAGACGTCGGCGGGCACGGGCACGACGAGGTCCGGCCGGAGCTGGAGGAGCGCGGCCAGCGACTCGTCGGGCAGCGACCGCAGGTGGTCGGCGAGTGAGGTGGTCATCGTCTTTCCACGCTAGCCCGGGGTGGGGCTGTCGCGCCCCTCGGACGTCCGGCCGGTCCGGGGTCACCGGTACGTTTCTCGACATGCCCGCACTGACCGTCGGATTCGATCTCGACATGACCCTGGTGGATTCCCGCCCCGGCATCGCCGCGGCGTACCGGGCGCTGACCGCGAGGACCGGTGTGCCGGTCGACGCCGAGTTGGCCGTGTCCCGGCTCGGGCCGCCGCTGCGCACCGAGATCGCGCACTGGTTCCCGCCGGAGCAGGTCGAGTCGGCCGTGCGGGTGTACCGCGAGCTGTATCCGGCGTACGCGATCACCCCGACGCTCCCGCTGCCGGGAGCGCGGGAGGCCCTCGACGCCGTCCGCACGCGGGGAGGCCGTGTGCTTGTCGTCACGTCCAAGATCGGCCGGCTGGCCCGGCTGCACCTCGAGCACCTCGGTCTCACTGTCGACGAGCTGGCCGGTGACCTGTTCGCCGAGCAGAAGGCGACCGCGCTACGGGAGCACGGCGCGACCCACTACGTCGGCGACCACGTTGCGGACATGGTCGCGGCTGCTGCGGCCGGGGTGCCGGGAATCGCCGTCGCGACCGGGCCGTGCTCCTCCGACGAGCTGCGCGCGGCCGGGGCGAAAGTGGTGCTGGACGATCTCATCGGATTCCCAGCGGCGCTCGACGGCATGATCCAGCTAGCCTGGGAGCAGTAGCGGCTCAAGTGAAGCAGGGGTTTTCAGGTGCCTACGGGTCGAGTGAAGTGGTACGACACGGCCAAGGGATACGGCTTCGTCACCAGTGACGAGGGCGGCGACGTGTTTCTGCCCAAGGCCGCGTTGCCGGCGGGCGTCACCGACCTCAAGGGTGGTCAGCGGGTCGACTTCAGCGTGGTGGACAGCCGCCGGGGCGCGCAGGCCATGGGCGTCAAGCTGTTGGACGCGCCGCCGTCGATGGCGGAGCTGCGGCGTCGGCCGGCCGAGGAGCTGCACGGCCTCGTCGAGGACATGATCAAGGTGCTGGAGGCGAAGGTCCAGCCGGACCTGCGCCGGGGCCGGTACCCGGACAAGAAGACGGCGCAGAAGATCGCTCAGCTGGTCCACGCCGTGGCGCGCGAGCTGGAGGTCTGAGGCACCAGGCCGGCGGTGGCGGCGCGATCGAGGAGCGCCGTCACCGCGGCGAAGCCGGCCTCGCCCAGGTCGGCGGTGAACTCGTTGACGTAGAGACCGATGTGCCGGTCCACCACGTCGAGTTCCATCTCCTGGGCGTGCGCGAGGACGTACTCCCGGCTGACCGTCGGATCCGCCCAGGCCTGCCGGACGGACTCGCGGATCCAGCCGGCCGCGGCCACCGGGTCGACCGCGCCGCGCCGGGCCAGGATCGCGCCGAGCGGGATGGGCAGCCCGGTGTCGGCCTCCCACCACTCGCCGAGGTCGACGAGCGCGGTCAGCCCGTGCCGGTGGTAGGTGAAGCGGGCCTCGTGGATGACCAGCCCAGCGTCGTAGCGACCAGCCGCGACGCCCGGCATGATCTCGTGGAACGGAACCACCTCGATCCGGGCCGGTGGCTGCCCGGCCGACCAGAGCCGGAACAGCAGGTAGGCGGTCGTCCGATCGCCGGGCACCGCCACCGTGGCGCCGGCCAGGTCGGCGCGGTCACCCTTGGTGAGGACCAGCGGCCCGCATCCGCGACCGAGCGCGCCCCCGCAGGGCAGCAGGTGGTAGTCGTCGAGCAGCCAGGGCAGCGCCGCGTAGCTCACCTTCACCAGGTCGAACGCGCCCCGCTCGGCCGCCGTATTGGTGACGTCCACGTCGGCGTACGTCACCTCGACCGGCGGTGCGCCGGGCACCCGCCCGTGCACCAGGGCGTCGAAGACGAACGTGTCGTTGGGGCAGGGCGAGATCGCCAGGGAGAGCGCCACGCCCTCACGTTAGCCCCACCCGCGCGCACCCGGCCGGCGCGGTCCGGGCCCTGTGACGCTGCCCGCTGAACAGGGTCCGAGCCTGCACGCGTGCACGCCTGCCGCCTGCACGCCAGCCTGCCGCCGACGTTCAGCCGCCCCGGGGTGCTCGGGCATTGCCTCCCTCCTGTAGAGCTGCCCCGTCTGTGGGGCACGGTGCCAGTGACGGCGGGCGGGGTGAAGGGCGGTGGTGTGGATGCGGTGACGGCGGTGGTGCGGTGGGCGCCGGTGACGGGCGGTGGTGCGGGGTGCCGGTGAACGGCGGGTGCCTGCCCGGGGTTCTCGAATAGTCGGCTCACAGGCCGGGCCGGGGGTGGTACCGGAGGCGTCTCCGGCTGTTCGGCGCGTCCGCACCGGGTGAAGGTTGATCGGTTCTGGCTCGATGAGGAAGAGGACGACTCGCCCCATCAATGGGGCACCTCTACAGGCGCTCAGCAAGGGGATCCGCGCACAGCGCGGCGGTGTTATCAACAGGGTTATCCACAGATGGATGACGCCCTGTTGACGACGCGAGGCTGAATGAAAACCATGGATGGGTGGCTATCGGCAGAGGTGTGATCGACCTGGGGGAGGCCCTACGGGAACTTCGCCGGTGTGCCGACCTGAGCCAGCGCGAGTTGGCCGAGCGGTCCGGGGTGCCGAAGAGCACGTTGGCTCGCATCGAGGCGGGGCAGGACGCCCGACCGGCGTTCCGGACAGTGGAGCGGCTGATCAGGGCGGCCGGGGGTGAACTCGTCCTCGGGCTGCCCGGCGACTCCCGCTGGGCGGCAACCGGCGACAGCCGCCTCACGGCAGCCGGGGAGTCACCGCTCGCGCTCGACGAGGAGCCGCCGGTTGAGCCACCGGGCGAGCAGCCGGAAGAGATGCGGGACGAGGCCGGTCGCCGCTACCCCGCGCACCTCGACGTACGTCGGGTCCGGACCCTCAAGGACTGGCCGGCCGCCTGGTGGGTGCACTCGTACACGCTCCCGTCGCGGTTGTGGCCGGTCCGCGTTCCCGAACTGACCTATGACCTGAACCGGGCTCGTCGGGACGAGCGGCGACGGCGGAGTTGGACGCGTGCCCGGGTGCGGTTTCGGCGTACGTCCGAGGGGTTGCCGGCCACCTCCTGGCGTCTTCTCGCCGAGGTGCCCGGAGCCGGGCCGGTCGGTGAGCTGAGGGCGCACGAGCGGAGCGTGGATCTTCTCTTGGGCGAGGAGTGGGGCGATCAGCGTGAGCTGGTGTTGGAGGGCGTCGTCGTGGCTCCCGGCCTGCGGACTCTGGGCATCGGGCGGGGTCTGATAGAGCTGCTGGCCAAGGAGATGGCTGCGGCTGGGCTGCGGGCCGCCCACGCGATCGCCGAGGCCGGCGACGTGCAGTTTCTGCTGGCCTGCGGGTTCGAGCTGCAGGCAAGTCGACCGTCGGCGCTGATGCTCGAAGTCTGACGGTCGTTCCCCGAGGTGGGCGCCTGCGACGCGGATCTCAGCCGGGCCACGGGTCAGCGCAGTGCCGGAGCCGCTGTGGTGAGCGCGCTGAGGGCCTCGCGCAGCCGCCAGGCGTCGCGGTCGCGGGGGCCGATCGGGTTGGAGATGGTGCGCAGCTCGACGAAGGGCACCCCGGCCTGCGCGGCGGCGACCGCGACCCCGTACCCCTCCATGGCCTCGGCGACCGCCTCCGGATGCCGGCGGCGCAGCTCGTCGGTGCTTGCGGCGGTGCCGGTGACCGTGCTGACGGTGAGTACCGGGCCGGTCGTGGCCGACGGCAGGGCCGCCCGGAGCGCCGCGAGCAGGCCCGGGTCCGCGGGCATGACGCTGCCTCCACCGAGGAGCGCGGGTGGCATGCCCAGGTCGTCGACGGCGATGAAGCCGTCGGGTGACTCGGCGCCCAGGTCGGCGGCGATGCTCGCGGTGCCGAGCACCGTGTCGCCGACGGCGGCCCGCCCGGTGAAGCCGCCGGCCACGCCGGCGCTGACCACCGCGCGGTACGGTCGGCCGGCCGCCTCGGCCAGGGCCAGCAGCCGTGCGGTGGCGGCGCCCGCGACCGCCGGGCCCACCCCGATCGGGGCGACCGTGACGCTGGTGTCGGTCAGGCCGGCGCGTACGGCGTCCGCCTCGGCCGGCACCGCGGTCACCACCAGCAGGCCGGTCACGAGAGCGAGCCGGGGGACTCCCGGCGGGTCTCGTCGTCCGCTCCGCCGCCCGGGCCGCCCACCGCCGAGGAGGGGCGGTAGATGTGGTAGCCCGGCGGCGCGAGCCCCGGCTCGTCCTGCCGCGGTGGGTTGGCCTGGGTGGGAGCCGGCGAGGTGGGGGCCACGTCCGCGGGCTCGGCCACCGGCTCGGCCATCGGCTCGTCCTCGGCCAGTTCGTCGTCGCCCAGCGGCCGGCCGGCGAGCTTCTCGGCGCGCAGTCGGGCGGCGACCAACACCCCCCGGACGGCGGCCAGGATGCCCACGCCGGCGGCGACGGCGATGCCGGTACGGCCGTCGAACGGAACCAGCCCGAGCCCGCCGCCCACGACGAAGGCGAGCATCAGGACCGTCTCGGAGTGGGCGAAGGAACTGGCCCGTAGCCGCTCCGGGATGCGCTCCTGGATCGAGGCGTCCACGGCGAGTTTGGCCACCCCACTGACCAGCGCGGTGACCAGACAGAGCAGGGCCACCATCAGCAGCGAGAACTGGATGACGGCGAGCACCGCCACACCCGCCACGATGATCATGCTGCTGGACTGGATGGCGGTCGGCCGGTGGATGCGCAGACGGGTGCCGACGGCTGTCGCCAGGAAGCTGCCCACGGCCAGCGCCGCGCCGATCAACCCCAGCGCCCACTCCGCGCCCAGGTCCCGGCCGAACACGCCGGTGGTCAGGTCACCCTTCTTGATGGCGAAGGCGAGGAACAGCAGCAGGAAGCCGTACACGGCGCGCAGCGTCGCGGCGCCGACCAGTGTGGCGATCACCAGTCGCCCGGCGGGTCGGCCCCGGCCCAGCGGCCGGTCCTTGCGGCGGCCCAGCGCGCGCAACGCGCGGGGGACCCGCTCCGGCGGCTCCGAGTCCGCCTTCGGCGGCAGCCTTAGGGAGATCACCATGCCGATCAGGAAGATCACCGATGCGACGCGCAGCGGCCACTGCGGCCCGAACCAGAAGGCCGCCAACCCGATCGGCGCGACGAGCGCACCCGCCACCGTGCCGTAGACGCTGGCCCGCGCGCCCACCTGGGAGAGGCCCAGCCCCTCCGGCAGCAGCCGGGGCACCGCCGCGGACCGGGCCACGCCGTAGGCGCGCGACAGCGCGAGCACACCGAACGCGGCCGGATAGAGCCCGAAGCCGTGGATGTAGTCGGAGATCAGCCAGGCCAGGAACGCCCGGCCGAGCATGGTGGCGGCCAGCGCGTACCGCCGGCCGTGTCGGAAGTGGTCCAGCAGCGGGCCCACCACGGGGGCGAGCATCGCGAACGGCACCATGGTCACCAGCAGATAGAGCGCGACCTTGCTGCGGGCCTCGCCCAGCGGCACGTTGAAGAAGATCGTCCCGGCCAGGCCGATGGCGATCAGCGTGTCGCCCGCGCACGAGACGGCATGCAGGTCGAACAGGCGGACCATGCCGACCTCGCCGCCAGCGCCCCGCGCCCGGGCCCGCCCGGCCCGGCGGGTCACCCAGCGGCCGCTGCCCACCGAACCACGTAGGAGCAGGCGGACGGCCCGAATGCCGGTGCCGACGGTCCGCCCGAGGACGGATCGCCCGGAGCGGGAGTACGGCGGCATGTGCACCATCCTCGCCCATCTGATCCAGGTACGCCGCACCACTGCGGTGAAAGGTTCCCCGGGAGTCCCTGTCACCCCTGCGGGGAGCATGGGGAACAATGGTCGGGTGACCAGGCCCGTCTCCACCCGTGCCGCCCGTCTCGACCAGGTCTGCGCCGCCGCCGTCGAGGTGGCCCGCGCTGGCATCACCGAGGTCGACGCCGACGACGTCGGCGACCACTTGCAGGTCGTGGCCGAGGGTGAACGGCTGGTCACCCACTACTTCGAGTGCCTCCTCGCCGGCTACCGCGGCTGGCGGTGGGCGGTCACCGTCACCCGCGTGGCGCGCAGCAAGACGGTGACCATCTGCGAGACGGTGCTGCTGCCCGGCCCGGACGCGCTGCTCGCGCCCGGCTGGCTGCCCTGGCAGGAGCGGCTCAAGCCGGGTGACCTCGGCCCGGGTGACCTGCTGCCGACCTCCCCGGAGGACGAGCGGCTGGCCCCCGGCTATCTGCTCTCCGACGACCCGGCGGTCGAGGAGACGGCCTGGGAGCTGGGTCTCGGCCGGGCCCGCGTGCTCTCCCGGGAGGGGCGCGCCGACGCGGCGCAGCGCTGGTACGACGGCGACCACGGCCCGACGGCGGCCATC
Source organism: Micromonospora lupini str. Lupac 08 (assembly GCF_000297395.2). GTDB lineage: Bacteria > Actinomycetota > Actinomycetes > Mycobacteriales > Micromonosporaceae > Micromonospora > Micromonospora lupini. The sequence goes on from NZ_HF570108.1 coordinate 515,761, forward strand.
TCCACCGCCGCCCCGGCCGCCGCCCGCTGCGGCACCTGCGGCTTCTACCTGCCGCTGGCCGGCTCGCTGCGACAGGCGTTCGGCGCCTGCGGCAACTTCTACGCCCCGGACGACGGCCGGGTGGTAAGCGCCGACCACGGGTGCGGCGCCCACTCCGAGACGCTGATCGAGGCCGCCGAGACCGCGGTGGAGGATCTTCCGACGGTGTACGACGACAGCGCGGTGGAGGCCATGTCGGTCAGCCGTGCCCCGGGCTCGGTCGAGGCAGCCGAGCCGGCGGAGCCGTACGGGCACCCCTGAGCATTCGCTCCGGCGCGGGCCGGGTGCGCTCAGTTCGCGCGGCGGCGGCGTCGGTTGGCGTCGTGACGCAGCATGACGGCGAGGCCGGGGAACCCCCAAAGGAAACCGGCCAGGCAGGTCCAGAGCCAGTTCTCGTGATCGTGCTCGGTCAGCCAGCCCCGGAAGAACACCAGCAGCACCAGCCCCACGACCGCCCAGGCGATCAGCCCGGCGACGGCGAACGGCACCATCGGCGGGTCCAGCGGCGCGGGACGCGGAGGCTGGTCGTTCGGCATCGGGCAAGCGTACGCGATCAACTTCCCCTGCCCGCTTCTGATCTGGGACGATGCGCGCGACAAACCGGAAGATCACCTGCGAGGACCTGATGGCAGTAGCGCCGCCCGAGAACGGCACACCTCCCGACCCCGCTCACCCGCGTAACGGCTTCGACCGGTTCTTCGAGATCTCCGCCCGCAGCTCGACGTTGAGCCGTGAGGTACGCGGTGGCCTGGCGACCTTCTTCACGATGGCGTACATCGTGGTGCTCAATCCTTTGATTTTGGGCGGCGCCGTCGACGGTGACGGCAAGTCCCTCCCGATTCCGGCGCTTGCCGCGGCGACCGCGCTGGTCGCCGGCCTGATGACCATCCTGATGGGTGTGGTCGGCCGGTTCCCGCTGGCGCTCGCCGCCGGTCTGGGCGTCAACGCCCTGGTGGCGTACGAGATCGCTCCCGAGATGACCTGGGCCGACGCGATGGGCCTGGTGGTGATCGAGGGTGTGATCATCGCGGTGCTGGTGCTCACCGGCCTGCGTACCGCGGTGTTCCGCGCGGTGCCGACGCAGATGAAGACGGCGATCGGCGTGGGCATCGGCCTCTTCCTGACCATCATCGGTCTGGTGGACGCGGGCTTCGTCCGGCGGATCCCGGACGTCGCGAACACCACGGTGCCGGTGGGCCTGGGCATCGGCGGCAAGCTGGTGAGCTGGCCGCTGCTGGTCTTCGTGGTGGGCCTGCTGCTCACGCTGGTGCTTGTGGTGCGTCGGGTGAAGGGGGCGATCCTGATCGGGATCCTGACCTCCACCGTGCTGGCGGTGATCGTCGAGGCGGTCGCCAACATCGGCCCGTCGTTCGTCGACGGGAAGCCCAACCCGAAGGGCTGGGCGCTTAACGTGCCGGAGCTGCCCAAGACCGTGGTGGACGTGCCGGACCTGTCGCTGCTCGGCAAGTTCAACGTGCTCGACTCGTGGGGCCGGGCCGGCTGGGTGGTCGTGCTGATGTTCGTCTTCACCCTGCTGATCACGGACTTCTTCGACACCATGGGCACGATGGTGGCGGTCGGCCAGGAGGGTGGCCTGCTCGACGAGCGGGGCACCCCGCCGAAGGCCAAGGAGATCCTGCTCGTCGACTCGATCGCGGCGGCGGCCGGCGGTGCGGCGAGCACCTCCAGCAACACGTCGTACATCGAGAGTGCCGCAGGTGTCGGGGAGGGCGCCCGGACCGGCGTGGCCAGCCTGGTCACCGGCGTGCTCTTCCTGCTGGCGATGTTCCTGGCGCCGCTCGTGGTGATCGTGCCGTTCGAGGCGGCGTCGACGGCCCTGGTGGTGGTCGGCTTCCTGATGATGACCGCGGTACGAACGATCGACTGGTCCGACTACGAGATCGCCATTCCGGCGTTCCTCACCATCGTGCTGATGCCGTTCACCTACTCGATCTCCAACGGGATCGGCGCCGGCCTGATCACCTTCGTGGTGGTCAAGCTGGCCCGGGGCAAGGCCCGCGAGATCCACCCGCTGCTGTACGGGGTGGCCGCGCTCTTCGTGCTGTACTTCCTGCGCGGGCCCATCGAGTCGCTTGTGCTCTGACGGCCGTCCGGGCGGGGAGTCGAGTGTGATTCCCCGCCCGGAACAGCACAAACATCCTCGTGAGCCTGGTCATAACGGATGTCGTTAGCCAGGCTCATTAGTTAAGCTAACTAACGTGACGGAGCGGACGGTGACGGCGGAACGCGTGCCACCGGCGCAGCTGGCTCCCCAGTTGCGAGATGCGATCACCCGACTCAACCGGCGGGTCCGACGGGCCCGGCCGGTCGGCGACCTCACGGTCACCCAGGTCTCCGCGCTCACCAGCCTGCGGCTGGCGGGCGCGATGACGCCCCGGGAACTGGCCGACGTCGAACGGGTGCAGCCACCGACGATGACCAAGATCGTCGCGAAGTTGGAGGACCGTGGCCTCGTGCGACGGACCCCCCACCCGACCGACGGCCGGCAGGTCATCCTCGCGGCTACCGAGGGAGGGCAGGCCGTGCTCGACCAGTTCGAGCGGGCCCGCGACGAGTGGCTGGCCCACCGGCTGGCCGCGCTCGACGAGGACGACCGGGAGACCCTGCACAGGGCCGCCGAGATTCTCCAGCAGCTCGCTCGCGCCTGAGCCCGCGCCCGCGCCACCGGGCCGTGCCGTCACCTGTCGATGACGTGTACGTCCGGAGGAGGCGCACCAAGAGTGCAGGCCAAGTTGAGCACGATGTTCCAGTCCCTGCAGGTCCGCAACTACCGGCTCTTCGCATCCGGGCAGCTGATCAAACTGGTCGGCGTCTGGATGATGTTCATCGCCCAGGACTGGCTCGTCCTCGAGCTCTCCGACAACTCGGCCACCGCGCTCGGCGTGGTCACCGCGCTGCAGTTCACCCCGGTGCTGCTGCTCACCCTGCTCTCCGGCCGCCTCGCCGACCGGTACGACAAGCGGGTGCTGCTCTTCGCCGCCAACGCCTTCTGGACGGTGCTGGCGCTCGGGATGTCCCTGCTGGTGCTCACCGACCTGGTGCAGCTCTGGCACGTCTTCGCGTTCGCCGCGCTGCTCGGCACGGCCAACGCCGTGGAGACCCCGGTCCGCCAGGCGTTCGTCTCCGAGCTGGTCGGCACGCCCCTGCTGCCCAACGCCCTGTCGCTGAACGCCGCCGTGTTCAACTCCGCCCGGATCGTCGGCCCGGCGGTCGCCGGCCTGGCCATCGCCGCCTTCGACGTGGGCCCGGTCTTCCTCTTCACCGCCGTCAGCTCCATCGCGCCGCTGGTGAACGTGGTCCGGATGCGGACGAGCGAACTGCAGCGCGACGCGCTCCCACCGCGCGACGAGCGGGCGTCCGCGAAGGTCGTCGACGGGCTGCGGTACGTGTGGCGCCGGCCTGACCTGCTGCTGCCGATGGCGGTCATGTCGGTGATCGGCATGTCGCTGTTCAACTTCCAGCTCACCCTGGCCGCGCTGGCCAAGACGGTCTTCCACACCGGCGCCGCCTCCTTCGGCCTGTTCAGCACCGCGCTGGCCGTCGGCGCGCTGTGCGGTGCGCTCAGCGGCACCGGTCGGCGCAGCCGGCCGTCGGTCTGGCTGGTGCTCGGCGCCGCGATCGCCTGCGCCAGCTTCGGCACCCTGGTCGGCTTCGCGTCGACGTACTGGCTGGTCGTGGTGCTGCTCGTGCCCACCGGCTTCTTCATGGTCTTCTTCGCCCAGGCCGCCAACCAGCGCGTCCAGCTCGGGGTGGACGCCGCCTTCCGCGGCCGGGTGATGGCCCTGTGGGTGCTGGTGTTCCTGGGCACCAACCCGGTCGGCGCACCGCTGATCGGCTGGGTCGCCGAGCACTTCGGCGCCGGCGCGAGCATCTGGATGGGCGGACTGATCTCGCTGGCCACCGCGCTGATCGCGCTCACCTGGCAACTGCGCCGCTCCGGTGCGCGACTGCGCTTCCGGGTGCTGCCCATGCCCCGCTTCTACGTCACCTCGGCCGACTGCTGACCTGCGCGAAGGGCCCCTTCCGAGCGGAACGGGGCCCCTGCGCACGTTCGGAGAACCCGGGGACGTCCGGATCGGCGGATAGCGCGGATGCGGCCAATTCGCTGGCGGGGCGGCACGACGGGGCTTAGCGTCGATATGTGGGAGTCGAACGCGCGCTGATGCTTGCCCTGGCGTTCCTCGCCGTGGCCAGCCTCCCGGCGGCGTTCGCCCTGCTCTTCTGCGCCGACGAGATCATCGACCGGGTGGTCTGCGGCTGGTCCGAGTGGCGCGAGCGCAGGCGGGAGCGCCGCACGATCGCCCGCCTCGACCGGGCCATCGAAGCCGACGCGCTGACCCGTGACATCGACCTCAGCGAGTTCGACCGCACCGACCGTCGCCCGTTGGAACAGCTCGCCGCCGACCTGCGCCGCCTCGGCGGTCAACGGCTCGGCGGCAACGCCCGGTCCATGGTCTGGCACGGTGCGGTGCTCCAGGCGTACGACGACCGGCTCCGGCTGGCCTGCCGCGCCCTCGGCATCACCGAGCACCTCGCCGAGCTGAGCGGCGTCGACCAGCAGATCGAGCGGATCCGGGTGGAGGGCGTGCTGCACGCCGCCGGTCTGACCCTGCCGGCGGCCCGGGCCGGGCACCGGCAACGGCACCGCTGACCGGCCGGCCGATGCGGCTCTTCGTCGCCGTCTACCCGCCCGTCGCGGCGGTCGAGGACCTCGGTGCCCGGACCGTACGCCTGCGGGTCGGTGCGGCGGCCACCGCCGGCACGGCCGTCCGGCTCGCCGACCCGGCCAACCTGCACCTCACCCTGGCCTTCCTCGGTGACGTCGAGGCCGCCCGCCTGGCCGACGTGGAGAGCGCGCTCGGGCTCGCCGCCCAGTGGTTCCGCGACGACCGGGACGCCTCGCCCCGGCTGAGTCTCGGCGGCGGCGGCGTGTTCGGCGACGGTCGGCGCACCGTGCTCTGGACGGATGTCCGGGGCGACGTCGAGGCGCTGCACGCACTGGCCCGGCTGATCCGCGATCGGCTGCGCCACGCCGGGTTGCCGTACGACGACAGGCCGTTCCGCCCGCACCTGACAGTGGCCCGGCCCGGCGACCGGGTGGCCCCGGCGGCCGTGGAAGCCGACCGGGTCGCCCTGAACGACTACCAGGGACCGGAGTGGCGGGCGACCGAGTTGGTGCTGGTCCGCAGCCACCTCGGCCTCCGGCCGCGCTACGACCGCCTCGCCGCCTGGCCGCTCTGACTCGTCGAGCCAGGCGTGATCCACTCGGGGTCAGCCGACCGCCGACGTCTCAAGCGTCAGGAGGACTCGCGGGCGGCCGGGCCGGTGCCGAAGAGCACGTCGTCCCAGCTCGGCAGGCGCTTGCGCGGCTTGCCGTTGGCGTCGGTGGACTCGCCGGAGGCCGCCGCTGCTGCCGTACCCGTCCGGCGGGGTCGCAGCACCGCCAGCGACGGCACGGCCGGGACCTCCTTGGGCGCGTCCGAGTCGTCGTCGAAGGCCGAGCCCTGGCCGCCGCCGAGCAGCGCGGCGGCGCCGCCACCGACCGGCCGCTGCCGAGGCGCGTCCGACCCGGCAAGAGCAGCCGGGGTGCGCGGCTCAAGGCCACGACCCGACGAGCCGCCGAGCGGGCGGTCCAGCGAGGCGAGCAGCGCGTCCCGGCCAGCTCGGATCGGATCGCGGCCGGGGCGCGGGTGCTCGGACGCGGCCGGCAACCCGTGCCCACCCCGGCTCGGCTCGCCACGCGACGGACCGGGCAGGCCGTGCCCGGTCCGCTCCGGCGCCGGCTCCTGGCCGAGGATCGGCGTGGGCCGCTCGGCGCACAGGTACTGCGCCATGTCGTCGTGCGGCGTGACCACCTGCCGGGCCTTGTCCATGTCCCAGATGGCCTGCGCGGTGGCCTTGCCGGACGGCCAGGTGGCGATGATCCGCCAGGTGCCGTCGTCACGCCGGTAGGCGTCCCAGGAGATCTTCTCGGTGTCGATGCCGTGCTGGCTCAGCCGGCCGTTGACCACCTCGGCGAGCGGGGTGGGCTTCTCCGCGCCCTTGAGGCGGGTGCGGCGGGCGTGCTGGGCGAGCATCGCCCGCTCCTGAAGCACCGGGCCGGCGTAGCGCAGCACCCGGTCGACCGGCACCCCGGCGATCCGGGCGACATCCTCCGCGGACTCACCGGAGCGAATGCGGGCCTGGATGTCCCGAGGAGACAGTGAGGGAATCGGATCGGCCGTGGTCGGTGCCACCGCGAGCGGCGGGGCACCCGGCTCGGGGTGCATCACGCCGGCGATGCGTTCGTCGATCGGCAGGGCGAGCAGCCGCCCCACCTCGTCGGCGAGCACCAGGGCCTGGCCGTCCTCGGAGAGGGCGACGAAGCGTACTGGGCGCATAGCGTTGCCTCCGTCCCGCTTCGCTGGCCGCACGCCACGAGTCGGCCACCCAGGCGTCTCGGACCACCGTACGCGCATCTGTCTCGGGGTGGGGGAAGCGACACCCCGCATGTCGCGACTGAGCTGCGGCGATGATCACGGTGGGTGTCCGTCGAGGCTCCGACGGACACCCACCGTGACGATGCTCAGAGGCGCTCGACGACGTAGTCGATGGACGCGGTCAGCGCCTCGACATCGGCCGGCTCGACGGCCGGGAACAGCGCCACCCGCAACTGGTTGCGGCCGAGCTTGCGGTACGGCTCGGTGTCGACGATGCCGTTGGCGCGCAGCGCCTTGGCGATCGCGGTGGCGTCCACCCCGTCGGCGAAGTCGATCGTCGCGACCACGTTGGACCGCAGCGTCGGGTCGGTGACGAACGGAGTGGCCACCGTGGACCGCTCCGCCCAGCCGTACACCGTCGCGGCGCTCTCCGCCGTGCGCTTGGCCGCCCAGGCCAGACCACCCTGCGCGTTCATCCAGTCGGTCTGCTCGGCCGCGAGGAAGATGGTGGCCAGCGCCGGGGTGTTGTACGTCTGCTCCAGCCGCGAGTTGTCGATCGCGGTCACCAGGTCCAGGAAGGCCGGAATGTAGCGCCCCGACGCCTTGATCTCGGCGGCCCGCTCCAGCGCGGCCGGCGACATCAGGGCCAGCCAGAGGCCGCCGTCGGAGCCGAAACACTTCTGCGGCGCGAAGTAGTAGACGTCGGTCTCGCCGACGTTGACCTCCAGGCCACCGGCGCCCGAGGTCGCGTCGACGAGGAGCAGCGAGCCCTCGTCCGCACCGGCCACCCGGTTGATCGGCACGGCCACGCCCGTCGACGTCTCGTTGTGCGGCGTCGCGTACACGTCCACGCCGGCCTCGGCGACCAGGGTCGGCGCGCTGCCCGCAGCGGCCTTGCGGACGGTCGGCTCACCCAGGAACGGGGCGTCCGAGACCGACTTGGCGAACTTCGCGCCGAACTCGCCGAAGCTGGCGAACTGCGCGCGGTCGCGGACGAGGCCGAAGGTGGCGACCTCCCAGAACGCGGTGGTGCCGCCGTTGCCGATCACGACCTCGTAGCCCTCGGGCAGCGAGAAGAACTCGGCGATGCCGGAGCGCAGCCGGGCCACCTGGTCGCGGACCGTCTTCTGCCGGTGCGACGTGCCCAGGTAGCTGGTCGCCACCTCGGCGAGCGCGGACACGGCCGCCGGACGGACCTTGGACGGGCCGCAGCCGAAACGTCCGTCGGCGGGCTTGATCTCGTCAGGAATCCGGATGATCGGTGCGTCAGCCACGGTCTTGAAGGTCCTTCCGCATGGGCGAGGGCGGGCTCGGTGCGGACCGGCGGCGGGCGTACGCGGGGCGCACGGCGGCCGGGATCCGTACCGCGATCCGGCGACACTGCCGGCCCTCATCCTCGCACCCGGGTCGGGCCGTGGAAGTCGGGGTCCCGAGGGCCGGCCTGAGTCCTTCGCCACACCCCGGGGCCGATCGCCCGACCGCGCACAGAAAAGGGCCCCTCCCGGACGTGAGTCGTCGGGAGGGGCCCTTCGAGCCGGTCAGACGCCGTGCGGGATGGCGCCCCAGCCCTCGACGTCGCTGGGCTTGCGGGTGTCCGGGCCGACGTAGCGGGCCGACGGACGGACCAGCCGCTGCAGGCGCTTCTGCTCGAGGATGTGCGCGCTCCAGCCACCCATCCGGGCGCAGGTGAACATCGAGGTGAACATGTGCGCCGGCACCTCGGCGAAGTCCAGCACCACGGCCGACCAGAACTCGACGTTGGTGGCCAGCACCCGGTCCGGACGGCGGGCCTGAAGCTCGGCGAGGGCGGCCTTCTCCAGCGCCTCGGCGATCTCGAAGCGCGGCGCGCCCAGCTCCTTGGCGGTGCGCCGCAGCACGCGGGCGCGCGGGTCCTCGGCACGGTAGACCCGGTGGCCGAAGCCCATCAGCCGCTCGCCCCGGTCCAGGACTCCCTTGACGTAGCCCTCCGCGTCGCCGCTGCGCTCCACGGCCTCCAGCATGCTGAGCACGCGGGACGGCGCGCCGCCGTGCAGCGGCCCGGAGAGGGCGCCGATGCCCGACGAGATGCAGGCCGCCGCGTCCGCCCCGGTGGAGGCGACGATGCGCGCGGTGAAGGTGGAGGCGTTCAGGCCGTGCTCGGCGGCCGAGATGAAGTACGCGTCGACGGCCTTGACGTGCCGCGGATCCGGCTCGCCCCGCCAGCGCTTCATGAACCGCTCGACGATGGTCTGCGCCTTGTCGATCTCCTTCTGCGGCACCGCCGGCAGGCCGAGGCCACGGGCGGACTGTGCGACGAAGGAGAGCGCGGTCACCGACACCCGGGCGAGGTCCTCGCGGGCCTGCTCGTCGGAGATGTCCAACAGCTGGCTGAGCCCCCAGTACGGCGCCAGCATCGCGACCGCCGACTGCACGTCGACGCGGATGTCGCCGGAGTGCACAGGCACCGGGAACGGCTCCGCTGGCGGCAGGCCCGGCCCGAACCGGCCGTCGACAAGCAGCGCCCAGACGTTGCCGAACGAGACCTGGCCGATCAGATCCTCGATGTCGACCCCGCGATAGCGCAGCGCGCCACCCTCGCGGTCGGGTTCGGCGATCTCGGTCTCGAAGGCGACGACGCCCTCCAGACCGGGTTTGAAATCGGCCATGTCGCTCTCCTGGATCTGGTCGGTGCGCCTGATCAGCTGAGCCGGCCCGGTCGGCCGAGCGCCTTAGGCGACCCTCAGGGATGTGTTCGGAACATCTTGCCTGCTGCGTAACCGGATATGCGACCCGCTGCGACTGTGCTGCACACGACATCTGAGGACGCGCATTCTCCGCGCCACTCGGTGAGACTGGGCGATGCGGACTGGCCAGCGCGGGAGGGTGCTGGTCGGGCCGCCGAGGAGGAGTGGGGACGTGACGGGCGACACACCCGCCCCGGCCGCGATGCGTAACGAGTACGCCGCGGACCTGGGCCTGACCGAAGCTGACCTGGCCGCCGACTGGCACACCCAGTTCGACGGCTGGTTCGCCGACGCGGTGGCCTTCGGGCTGCCCGAGCCGAACGCGATGGTGGTGGGCACCGCCGACGACGCCGGCCGGCCCAGCGGCCGGACGGTGCTGCTCAAGGGGTACGACCCCGAGGGCTTCGTCTTCTTCACCAACCACCTCTCGCGCAAGGGTGTCGAGGCGGCCGGCAACCCGTACGCCAGTCTGGTCTTTCCGTGGTTTCCCATGCAGCGGCAGGTGGTGGTCGCCGGGTCGGTCGCCCCGGTCGATCAGGCGGTGACCGAGTCGTACTTCGCGAGCCGGCCACGTGGTTCGCAGGTGGGCGCCTGGGCCAGCCCGCAGTCGCAGGTGGTGCCGGACCGGGCGGCGTTGGAGGAGCGTTACCGGGAGGTGGCCGAGCGGTTCGCCGACCAGGCCGAGATCCCGACCCCGCCGCACTGGGGGGGTCTGCGCGTCCGGCCGGACGCGGTGGAGTTCTGGCAGGGTCGCGCCGGCCGGTTGCACGACCGGCTCCGCTTCCGTCGCCTCGACGCGGGTGGCTGGATCGTCGAGCGGCTGGCGCCGTGACGGGCGTGCAGGAGGCCCGGCCGCGCGGAGCGCGCCGCTGGGCGATCGACGTCCGCCCGCTGCGCGTACCGGCGTACCGGCGGTTGTGGCTCGGCAACACCGTGGCGATGTTCGGCTTCCAGTTCACCGCCGTCGCGGTGCCGGTGGAGATGTACGCCCTGACCCGGGACTCGTTCTGGGTGGGTCTGCTGGGCGTGGCCGCGTTCGTACCCCTGCTGATTTTCGGGCTCTGGGGTGGCGCGGTGGCCGACGCCCGCGACCGCCGGGCGGTGCTGCTCGGCGGGTCATTGTTGCTCTGGGCATCCACCCTCGGGCTGCTGGTCCAGGCGCTGCTGAACGTGGGCAGCCCGGTGCTGCTGCTGGTGCTGATGGCGGTGCAGTCGGTGGCCTTCGCGATCACCTCGCCGGCCCGTAGCGCCATGCTGCCCCGGCTGGTGCCGGACGACCTCGTCCCGGCCGCCAGCACCCTGAACTACACGACCTTCACCGCCGCCTCGGTCGCCGGCCCGCTCGCCGCCGGCCTGATCCTCTCCGCCTCGCCGGACACCAGCGTCGTCCTGCCGATCGCCTACGGCGTGGACGCGGTGCTGTTCACCGCGATGCTCTGGGCCGCGCTGCGCCTGCCCGCGCTCCCGCCCGAGCCGACCGCCGACGGCCAGGCCCGACGTGCCGGCCTGGCCAGCGTGATCGACGGATTCCGGTACCTCGCCACCACGCCGGTGCTGCTGCTCTCGTTCGGCGTGGACCTGATCGCGATGATCCTGGCCATGCCGAGGGCGCTGTTCCCGGAGATCGCCCACGAGCGGTTCGGCGGCGGCGGCTCGGTCGGCCTGCTCTACAGCGCCATCGCGATCGGCTCCATGATCGGTGGGCTGACCTCCGGCTGGATCGGTCGGCTCCGCCGGCAGGGCGTCGGCCTGGTGGTCGCGGTGGTCGGCTGGGGCCTGGCGATCGCCGCCGCCGGGTTGGCCCACCAGCTCTGGCTGATGGTCCTGCTGCTCGCCGTGGCCGGCGCCGCCGACCTGGTCAGCGCCGTACTGCGCCAGTCCATGCTGCTGGTGTACGCGCCGGACCGGATGCGCGGTCGGCTCCAGGGCGTCAACACGGTGGTGGTGGCCGGCGGTCCGCGCCTGGGTGACCTGCGGGCCGGCACCATGGCCGCCGGGTTCGGCGGCGGGGTGGCCTGGGTCGCCGGTGGGCTCGCCTCGGCGGTGCTCGTGGTGGTGCTCGCGGTCGCCTTCCCGGCGCTGCTGCGCTACCGGGCCTCGACGGCGTCGAGCGGCGACCGGCCGTGACCGGTTAGGGTCGCCGGCATGGAAAGCCCCGACCAGCGCCCCTTCTCCGGCGCACAGTGGACCATCGCCGCCGCGGGCCACGAGGCCGTCATCGTGGAGGTGGGCGGCGGGCTGCGGACGTACCGGCACGACGGCGTCGACCTGCTCGACGGGTACCGCGCCGACGAGGTCTGCCCCGGCTGCGCCGGCCAGGTGCTCGCGCCCTGGCCGAACCGGATCCGCGACGGCCGCTACCCGTTCGCCGACCGGACGCACCAGCTCGCGCTGACCGAGCCGGAGCGGCACGTCGCCATCCACGGGCTGGTCAACTGGGTGCCGTGGCGGCTGCTGGAGCAGTCCGCGGACGCGGTGACTGTCGGCTACGACCTGCCGCCGCAGCCCGGCTACGAGTGGCCGCTGCGGCTGGTCAGCCGGTGGAGCGTGAGCGCGGACGGCCTGCGTGCCGAGCACGAGGTGACGAACGTCGGCGCCGAGGTGGCCCCGTTCGGCTTCTCCGTGCACCCGTACCTGCAACTGCCGGGTGTCGCGGTGGACGACCTGGTCATGCGGCTGCCGGCGCGTACCCGTGTGCTGGTGGACGGTCGGCTGCTCCCGGTCGGGGCGACCCCGGTGGCGGGCACCGAGTACGACTGGACCAGCCCGCGTCGGATCGGCGGCGCGGAGTTGGACCTCTGCTTCGGCGAGGTGATCCGCGACTCCGACGGCGGCTCCTCGGTGAGCCTGGCCGCGCCGGACACCTCGTCCGGGGTGAGCATCTGGGCGGACGCGGAGTTCGGCTGGTGGCAGGTGTTCACCGGGGACGCGCTCACCGGCGAGCGGCACCGGCGCTCGGTGGCGATCGAGCCGATGACCTGCCCGCCGGACGCGTTCCGCTCGGGCAAGGACCTGCTCACGCTCAAGCCCGGCACGACCTGGCGTGGTGCCTGGGGCATCCGTCCCGGAGCCTGATGGAGTTCGCGGAGGTCGTCCGCCGTCGGCGGATGGTCCGCAACTACGACCCGGACCGTCCCGTCCCGCCCGACGTGGTGGATCGGCTGCTCGACCACGCCGTCCGCGCCCCGTCGGCCGGGTTCGCCCAGGGCTGGGGCTTCCTGGTGTTGGAGGAGGCGGCCGACCGGGAGCGGTTCTGGGCCGCCACCACCCCGGAGGGCGGAGGGCGGGAACGCTGGCTGGCGGGGATGCGCCGGGCGCCGCTCATCGTGGTGCCGCACGCCAACGAGTCGGCCTACCTGCGGCGGTACGCGGAGCCGGACAAGGGGTGGACGGATCGGTCGACCGACCGCTGGCCGGTGCCCTACTGGTACGTGGACACCGGCTTCGCCGCGCTGCTGATGCTCCTCACCGCGGTGGACGAGGGGCTGGGGGCGTGCTTCTTCGGGGTTCCGCCGCAGCGCCTGGACGCGTACCGGGACGCGTTCGACGTGCCGGACGAGTACCGCCCCATCGGTGCCGTCACAATCGGTTACCGTGCGCCCGACCATCGGTCACCGTCGTTGCGCCGGGGGCGGCGCGGGATGGACGAGGTGGTACGGCGCGGGCGGTGGAGTTGAGTGGGGCGTCCCGTTCGTCGGAGTTGAGGAACGGACGAGCGGTAGCGAAACTGACATCAGGGAGCAGAACGCCGCGTGTGCTGGGCGGCTAGGCTGACACGGTCATCGGTGCCGCGCCGCGCGGTGCCCGCCGCGGCCCGGCTCGGCGTCGTCGGTCGGCCCGGCCACGGGGAGGGGAGCGTGCCGTCGTGATCTTCAGAGCGGTCCGGGACGGGCGTCCCTACCCGGAGCACAACCTGACGCTCAAGCAGTGGGCGGAGATTCCGCCCCGCCCGCTGCGCCTGGACCAGTTGATCACCACCAAGCGCGAGTTGGCGCTCGACAAGCTCCTCGCCGAGGACTCGACCTTCTACGGCGACCTCTTTCCGCACGTGGTCCAGTGGAACGGTGGGCTCTACCTGGAGGACGGGCTGCACCGTGCCCTGCGTGCCGCCCTGCAACAGCGCAACCAGATTCACGCCCGCGTGCTGGTGCTCTCCGAACCGATCGAGTGAGCGGCGTGAGCTGAGGCTTCGTTAAGGTGACGGCATGACTGCCCTCGATCTGCTCGACCTGGACCCGTCGCTCAGCGCCGAGGAGCGGCAGATCCGCGACGTCGTCCGCCAGCTCGTCGACGACCGGGTCCGCCCGCACGTCGCCGCCTGGTACGAGGAGGGCCGCGTGCCGGCCCGCGAGCTGGCCCGGGAGTTCGGCAAACTCGGTCTGCTCGGCATGCACCTGACCGGCTACGGCTGCGCAGGCGCCTCCGCCGTCGCGTACGGGCTCGCCTGCCAGGAGCTGGAGGCGGGTGACTCCGGTCTCCGCTCGCTGGTCTCGGTGCAGGGCTCACTGGCGATGTACGCCATCTGGCGCTACGGCAGCGAGGAGCAGAAGCAGCGCTGGCTGCCGGCGATGGCGACCGGCGAGGCGATCGGCTGCTTCGGCCTGACCGAACCCGACCACGGCTCCGACCCGGCGTCCATGACCACCCGCGCCCGCCGCGACGGCGACGACTGGATCCTCGCCGGCGCCAAGATGTGGATCACCAACGCGCCGATCGCCGACGTCGCCGTCATCTGGGCGCGTACCGACGAGGGTGTACGCGGTTTCGCCGTACCCATGGACACGCCAGGCGTCACGGCCCGCGAGATCGGCCGCAAGATGTCCCTGCGCGCGTCGGTGACGGGCGAGATCGCGCTCGACGACGTCCGGCTCCCGGCCGACGCCCAACTACCCGACGCGATCGGGCTCAAGGCGCCGCTGAGCTGCCTCACCGAGGCCCGGTACGGCATCGTCTGGGGCTCACTCGGCGCGGCACGGGACTGCCTGGAGACCGCCCTGGCGTACGCCACCAGCCGCACCCAGTTCGGCCGGCCGCTGGCCGGGTTCCAACTCACCCAGGCCAAACTCGCCGACATGGCCGTCGAACTGGTCAAGGGTCAACTGCTCGCGCTGCACCTCGGCCGGCTCGCCGACGCCGGCCGACTCCGCCCCGAGCAGGTGAGCGTGGGCAAGCTGAACAACGTGCGGGAGGCCCTGGCCATCGCCCGGCAGTGCCGCACCATCCTCGGCGCCAACGGCGTCTCCGGGGAGTACCCGGTGATGCGGCACGCGAACAACCTGGAGAGCGTCCTGACGTACGAGGGCACCTCCGAGATCCACCAACTCGTCGTCGGCCAGCGGCTCACCGGGCTATCCGCGTTCGCCTGACCTGCCCGTTTACGCATTCCGGCCGCTCGACGCGCGGCTGTCGTACCGGGGCCGTACCGTCATTGACAGACGACGTGTCTGACGAGGACGGTGAGTGTGATGGCCCGCGACGCTGGCATCAACGAGCCCACGAGGGAATTCCCCGGTTACCCGACCGGCGACGACCTCAAGGAGCGCTCGGCGGCGACACCCGACCCGACCATGGACACACCCGGTGGCACCGGTGGCCCCCCGAGCGGTGGGGTCGACGGAGCCGGTGGGGGCGGCGGTGCGAGCGGTGGTGGCGGTGCGGCCCGTGGGCTGCTCCTGCTGCTCGGCGCCGCCGCGCTGGCCGTGGTGGTGCTGCTCGGCGTGCAGGCGACCGGGTTCCTGCCCGATTTCCGTAACCCGTTCGCGAAGGAACAGACCGACCGCAGCCAGCCGCCGCTGCTGAAGTCGATCCAGGACCTCAGCCGCTACGTGGCCGCCGAAGGCAACTTCCAGGTCGTGGTCGACACCCAGAACGACAGGCGCAACGTCCCGGACTTCCTGCTCAACGAACGCACCCTGTTCGTCGGGGCCGGCAGCGTCGAGGCGTACGTCGACTTCACCAAGATCGGTGAGGGTGCCATCGTGCAGTCCGCCGACGGCAAGTCGGTCGAGATCAAGCTCCCCGCGCCGCAGCTCGGCGAGACCAACCTCGACATGGAGAAGAGCTACGTCTTCGCCGAGCAGCGCGGCCTGCTCAACAGGCTCGGCGACCTGGTCGGCAACGACCCCAACCGGCAGCAGCAGGTCTACCAGCTGGCCGAGGACCGGATCACCGCCGCCGCCCGCGACAGCGGCCTCGCCGCCCGCGCCGAGGCGAACACCCGCAAGATGCTGGAGGGGCTGCTGCGCTCGCTGGGCTTCCAGCAGATCACGGTCACCTACACCGCACCCTGACCCCTGGCACCTCCGCTGTCTGACGCGGAAGCGCCCGCCCCGACGACCGTCGGAGCGGGCGCTTCCTTTGGTGCTGCGCGCGGCCCGCGCCAGCCCTCCGTTCAAGATCTGCGCAACTTCGGTGATGGTGCCGCCTCGCGAGCGACTGAGGCAGCAACATCCCTGAACTTGCGCGCGGTCGGGGCGGGTTTCTGGGGTTGACGTCAGTGGCCGGTCGAGGCGAGGTAGCGGTCTTCGTTCGGCATGAGGATCCAGAGGATCAGGTAGACGATCACCTGGGTGCCGGGCAGCAGCAGCGACAGCAGGAACAGCAGCCGAACCATCCCGGCGGACATGCCGAACCGCTGGCCGAGGCCGGCGCAGACACCGGCGAGCATGCGCCCCTGGCGGGGCCGGACCAGTTTGCGACTCATCGTCGTACTCCCACTCTGCGGCGGTGCGCCGCGTCTGCAATCCACGGTACGAAGGGGTGGCCATCCCGCCCTCGGTCCCGAGGAGGATCGGCGAGCCGTGGACCCGTAGGTGCATTACCCGGGCCGACCCTCCCCAACTCCTCCCACACGACCGTCCCCACCCCGCCGCTGGCGGGGGCGGTGGTGAGCTGGGCGGGTAGGCTCGCTGGTCGGGCACCCACACCCCGGGTGGCCGGCGGCCGCCCGACCGGGCGGCCACGAGCGGGGCCGCCGGACCGGTGGCCACGACCGGGCGGATCCCGTACGACGGGACGACGCCGAGGAAGCGCAGCCATGATCAGTGTTTTCGACCTCTTCAGCGTCGGCATCGGGCCGTCCAGTTCGCACACGGTCGGGCCGATGCGGGCCGCCCGTACGTTCGTGGCCGGGCTCAAGGCCGACGGGCTGCTCACCGAGACGGCGCGGGTGCAGGCCGAGCTGTTCGGTTCGCTGGGCGCCACCGGGCACGGGCACGGCAGCGACCGGGCGGTGCTGCTGGGGCTGGCCGGTGAGTCGCCGGAGACGGTCGACACCGACAGCGTCGGTCCTCGCGTCGAGCGGATCCGCGCCGAGCGGCGGATCAGTCTGCTGGACGCGCACGAGATCGACTTCGACCCGGACCGGGACCTGACGTTGCACCGTCGCCGGTCGCTGCCGTACCACCCCAACGGGATGACCTTCGTGGCCTTCGACGCGGCCGGGGAGCAGGTCAGGGCGCGGAGTTACTACTCCGTCGGCGGTGGCTTCGTGGTGGACGAGGCGGCGGCGGGCGCGGACCGCATCAAGCCGGACACCACGCGGGTGCGGTACCCGTTCCTGACCGGGGCGCAGTTGCTGGAGGTGACCACCCGTACCGGGTTGTCGATCAGCGAGGTGATGCTTGCCAACGAGCGCTCGTGGCGCAGCGAGGCGGAGATCCGGGCGGGCCTGCTGGAGATCTGGCGGGTGATGCAGGAGTGCGTGCAGCGCGGCTGCGAGCGGGACGGCGTACTCCCTGGGGGGTTGAAGGTTCGGCGGCGCGCGGCGGAGCTGCGGCGCGGCCTGGAGGCGGACGCCGGGACGGCGGATCCGCTGCACGCGATGGACTGGGTCACGCTGTTCGCGCTCGCGGTGAACGAGGAGAACGCGGCAGGCGGTCGGGTGGTGACCGCGCCGACGAACGGCGCGGCGGGGATCATCCCGGCGGTGCTGCACTACTACACCCGCTTCGTGGAGAAGGCCGACGACGACGGCGTGGTGCGGTTCCTGTTGGCGGCCGGCGCGATCGGCGTGCTGTTCAAGGAGAACGCGTCGATCTCCGGCGCGGAGGTCGGCTGCCAGGGTGAGGTCGGCTCGGCGTGCTCGATGGCGGCGGCGGGGCTGGCCGAGGCGCTCGGTGGCACCCCGGAGCAGGTGGAGAACGCCGCCGAGATCGGGATGGAGCACAACCTCGGTCTGACCTGTGACCCGGTGGGTGGCCTGGTGCAGATCCCCTGCATCGAGCGGAACGCGGTGGCTAGCATCAAGGCGATCACGGCCGCCCGGCTGGCCCTGCGCGGCGACGGTGTGCACAAGGTGTCGCTGGACAAGGTCATCAAGACCATGCGGGAGACGGGCGCCGACATGAAGGTCAAATACAAGGAGACGGCGCGTGGCGGTCTGGCCGTCAACGTGATCGAGTGCTGAGTCCGGCCGATTCGGGGCATTCGTTCACCGACTGCTAACCTGTCGTCCGTTTCAGGAGGCGGGAGGCTCGCGGTGACCTCTGGCGTCGCGGCCCTGTGGTCGCACCGCAACTCGCTGCGCATCCTGGTCAGGCGGGACCTGGCGGTCAAGTACCAGCAGTCGGTGCTTGGCTACTTCTGGTCGTTGATCGAGCCGCTCGGCATGGGCGCCATCTACTGGTTCGTGTTCGGGGTGCTCTACTCCCGCGACACCGGTCGGCACCTCGGCGAGGCGGCCGGGTCGTACCCGCTGTTCCTGATCACCGGGATCTTCGCCTGGATGTGGGCCAGTTCGGCGCTGAGCGAGGCGACAAACGCGCTGACCGGACAGTCCCGGCTGATCACCACGATGAACGTGCCGCGGCAGGTCTTCCCGATCGGCCGGGTCACCGGCCGGTTCGCCGAGTACGCGGCCGGCCTGCCGATCCTGATCGCCATCGCGGTGATCTACGCGGCGCGGGGCCGGATCCACCCCGGCTGGTCGCTGCTCGCCCTGCCGCTCGCGGTGGCGGTGCAGGCGGTGCTGCTGGTGGGGCTGGCCCTGCTGCTGTCCGCGTGGAACGTGCTGATGCGCGACGTGGAGCGGTTCCTGCGGTTGATCATCCGGGTGCTGTTCTACGCCACGCCGATCATCTATCCGCTCAGCCTGGTCCGGGAGTCCGGACTGCCGGGGTGGCTCAAGGTGGTGTACGAGCTGAACCCGTTGGTCGGGATCTTCCAACTGCACCACGCGATCTGGTACCCGGACGAGTTCCCGGACGCCCGGCTGCTCGTCACCACTGTCGTCGGCAGCGTGCTGGTGCTGGCCGCCGGCTGGTGGTCGTTCCGCCGGTTGGAACCCGCAGTGCTCAAGGAACTCTGACGTGGCCGCGCCGATCATCGAGGCGGACGGTCTGGGCATCCGGTTCGTCCGCAACCGTCGCCGCCAGCTGCGGCTGCGCGAGCTGTTCATCCACCGGGGCGGGCGCGGCGCCCTGCCGGGCCAGTTCTGGCCGCTGCGCGACGTGTCGTTCACCGTCGAGCCGGGCGAGACCGTCGGGGTGATCGGCCGCAACGGCACCGGCAAGAGCACCCTGCTGCGGTTGATCGCCGGGGTGCTCATCCCGGACGAGGGCGACATCCGGGTGCACGGTGCGGTGGCGCCGTTGCTGGAGTTGTCCGCCGGTTTCTCCAACGACCTGACCGGGCGGGAGAACCTGCACCTGGTCGGTGGGCTGCACGGGCTGTCGGCGAGCTACCTGAAGCGGCACTTCGACGACATCGTCGAGTTCGCCGGTGAGCAGGTGGAACGGGCCATCGACACGTCGGTGCGGCACTACTCGTCGGGGATGAAGGTGCGGCTCGGCTTCGCGATCATCTCGCACCTGCCGCACCCGATCCTGCTGATGGACGAGGTGACCGCGGTCGGGGACGCGGAGTTCCGCAAGAAGTGTTACGCGACGATTGATCGTCTGCTCGGGGAGGGGCGCACGCTCGTGCTGGTGTCACACAACGAAAAGGACCTGACCCGGTTCTGCCGTCGGGGGTTGTACCTCGACGCGGGCCGGTTGACGCTCGACGGCACCATCGCCGAGGCGCTCGACGCGTACCACGCCGCGGTTCCGCGGTGACGCTCGCGATCGTGCTCGCCGCCGGGACGTCCGCGGCGGGCCTGACCACCGCGTCCGGCGAGCCGCTTGCCGACCGGCTGGCCGCCCAGTTGCGCCGGGCCGGGGCGGCCGAGGTGCGCTTCGCCGCCACCCTCGACGAGCTGGCCGCGCTTGCCGACACCGCCGACGGGCCGCTGCTGGTCAGTGGCACCGACCTGGTGGCGCACACCGCCGTACTGCGGCATCTCGCCACCAGTCCGGTGGGGCCGACGGTGGCGTTGGTGTTGACCGACCCGCCGGTGCCCGGGCGGACGGCCGTGCGTGAGGAGCGCGGCCAGATCGTCGACGCCGGCCCGCTGGACGCCCTCGACGGTGACGCCACAGGCGTGTTCGGCGGCGCGTTGCGCGTCGGCGTCGACGACCTGCCGACCCT
>NZ_HF570108.1:535529-576158 GCF_000297395.2 Micromonospora lupini str. Lupac 08
ACCTGCCGACCCTGGCCGCCGCCGCGCGGGCCGCCGCCGTCGGCGCGCGGCCCGTCACCGCGCCGCTCGGCCCCGCCGGCGACGTGTCGCCGCTGCCGGCCGCAGGGGAGGCCGGACCGGGCGACCCCGGGTCCGCCGTGGACCGGCTCGTCGCGGGTCTCGCGGCGCTCGGCACCCTGATCTTCGCTCAGCGGGTACGTCTGCTCGTGGCGCACCGGGTCGAGGACAGCGCCGGGCTGGTCGCCGCCGAGGCGGCGGTGACGGCTGTCGACGAGGACCGTGCCGAGCTGCGGCTGTCGGTGAAGGAGAAGGACGACTTCTTCTCCACGTACTTCGTCAGCACCTGGTCTCCGTACGTGGTCCGGCTGGCGGCCCGGCTGCGGCTCACCCCGACCGGGGTCACGGTGATCTCGGTGCTGTTCGCGCTTGCCGCCGCGGTGCTGTTCGGGGTCGGCGGGCGGCCGGCGCTTGTCGGCGGCGCGGTGCTGCTCTACCTCGGCTTCGTGCTGGACTGTGTCGACGGCCAGTTGGCCCGCTACACCCGGCACTTCAGCGCGTGGGGCGGCTGGCTGGACACGATGGCCGACCGGGCGAAGGAGTACCTGGTCTACGCCGGCCTCGGCTTCGGGGTGAGTCACGCCGGGCTGGGCAACGGCTGGGCGTTGGCGATCGCGGCGATGACGTTGCAGACCGTCCGGCACATGACCGACACCTGGTACGGGGTGCTGCACGACGAGGCGGCACGCCGGCCCCGGACGACGGCGGGCGCCAGCGGCGGAATCGGTGACCGGCTGAACGCCGCCTCGACGCGGGTGCAGGCGGACACGGGCTCGCTGTCGTACTGGCTGAAGCGGACCGTGGTGTTCCCGATCGGCGAGCGGTGGGCGCTGATCGCGCTCACCGTGGCGCTGTTCAACCCGCTTGTCAGCCTCGTCGCGGTGCTGGTCTGGGGTGGGTTGGCGTTCGCGTACACCGGGGCGTTGCGCACGTTGCGGGCCCGCTGGATGTGGGTGCCGGTGCTGGACACGGTAGACGCGACGCTGCACCGCGACGACGGCCCGTTGGCCCGCCGGCTGCCGGTGGTCCGCCCGATGGGGCCGCTCACCCTGGCGGTGCTCGCCGCGCTCGGCCCGGCGGTGCTGCTGGTCGCGGCCCTGGTCGGCGACTCGCCGACGGGGCTGCGCTGGGCGGTGCCGGTGGCGTTGCTGGTGCTGCTGGCCGGTGGCCTCGGCGCCGGTGCCGCGCACAACGGCCCGCTTGACTGGCTGGTGCCGGCGGCGCTGCGGGCCGCCGAGTACCTGTTCGCGATAGCGGTCGGGGTGGTCGGCGGCGCGCCGGGGTGGCTGATCTTCGGCTACGTCTTCGTGCTCACCGTGCACCACTACGACCTGACCGCCCGGCTGGAGAAGCGGCAGACCGCGCCGCCGCTGCACGGCGCCACGCTGGGCTGGGACGGACGTTCGGTGCTGCTGGCCCTCGCGGCGATTGCCGGCATCGTGAGTATCGGCATGGCTACACTCGGTGCGTACCTTCTCGTGGTTTTCGTGGCGAGCGTCGTCCTGGCCTGGTTCGTCCGGCCGGCCCGTAGCGCGCGGGCGTCGGCCGCGCCGGTGGGCGCGGGAGGTGTCGCGCCGCGCTGACGGAGGGACGGCCCGGATGACCCTGATCAGTTTCGTGGTGCCGGCCTTCCGGGTGCAGGGATACCTGCGCGAGTGCCTGGACTCGATCCTCGGCCAGCCGGAGACCGACCTCGAGGTGATCGCCGTCGACGACTGCTCGCCCGACGCCAGCGGCGAGATCATCGACGAGTACGCGGCCCGCGACCAGCGGGTCCGGTCGGTCCGTCTGTCGGAGAACGTCGGCCTCGGTCCAGCCCGCAACATCGGGCTGGACCAGGCCGTCGGCGAGTACGTGTGGTTCGTCGACGGGGACGACTGGCTGGTGCCGGACTGCCTGCGGGAGGTCGCCGAGCGGCTGCGCGCGACCCGGCCGGACGTGCTCCTGGTGGACCACGTCCGGACGCACTGGAACGACACCGCCACCCGCAGCGCGATGGCCGAGGTGTTCCCGGAGTCGCCAGGTGCGGCCACCTTCCGCCTGCGGGACCGGCCGGAGGCGATGCGGCTGCTGCACACCGCCTGGAACCGGCTGGTCCGCCGGGAGTTCCTGGTCGAGCTGGGGCTGCGCTTCTCGGACGGCTGGTACGAGGACGTCTCGTTCAGCTACCCGGTGCTGATGGCGGCGCAGCGGATCGGCGTACTGGATCGGGTCTGCGTCAACTACCGACAGCGCCGCGCCGGCGCGATCACGAAGACCCGCGGGGACCGGCACTTCGAGGTGTTCCCGCAGTGGCACCGGGTCTTCCACCTGATGGACGCCTGGTCGCCGGCGGTGGACGCGCTGCGGCCGGCGGTCTTCGAGCGGATGGTCTGGCACTACCTGACCGTGCTCGGCAACGGTCAGCGGATCGCCCCGGAACTGCGGCCGGCGTTCTTCGCGCAGATCACCGCCGACTACGCGCGGTGGCTGCCGGACGGCGGGTACCCGGTGCCGGAGGGCGTCGAGGGAGTCAAGCACCGACTGGTGGCAGCCGGCCGGTGGCGGACGTTCAGCGCGTTGCGGGCCGCCAGCCGGGCCCGCGACACGGCCCGGAGGCAGGCGCGTACGGCCCGCCGTCGGGTCGGGCCGGTGGCCCGGCGCGGCGCACGGCTGACCCGCGACGGGCTGCTGCGCGAGTACTACCGGGCCGAGCTGCGCCGGCCCGTCGATCCGACGCTCGCCGTGTACGCGGCCTACTGGTACCGGGGATACTCCTGCAACCCGGCGGCGATCTACGAGGTGGCCCGCCGGCTGGCGCCCGGGGTGCGGGGCGTGTGGATCGTGCGCCGGGACAGGGTGGACGCCGTACCGGCCGGGGTGGAGTACGTCGTCGCCGGCACCCCGGCGTACTACCGGGTCCTCGCGCGGGCCCGGTGGTTGGTCAACAACGTCAACTACCCGGACTTCGTGCGCAAGCGGCCGGAGCAGGTGCACGTGCAGACCCACCACGGCACTCCGGTGAAGGTGATGGGGCTGGACCAGCAGCGCTACCCGATCGGCGCGGGCCGGATGGACTTCGCCGGCCTGCTGCGCCGGGTGGACCGCTGGGACTACAGCGTCAGCGCCAACAGCTTCTCCACCCAGATGTGGGACCGGGCCTACCCGGCCACGTACACGACGCTGGAGGTGGGCTACCCGCGCAACGACCGGCTGGTCACCGCCAGTCCGGAGGAGGTACGCCGGCTGCGCGCGGAGTTCGGCCTCGGGCCCGACGAGCAGGTGGTGCTGTACGCCCCGACGCACCGCGAGCACCTGCCCGGCTACCGGCCGCCCTTCGACCCGGACCGGTTCGTCGCCGCGCTCGGTGACTCGGGGCGGCTGCTGATGCGCAGCCACTACTTCCACGATCGGGAGCGTCGACCCGGCCGGCCGCTGGACGTCCAGCGGGTGCGCGACGTCAGCGGCTACCAGCGGGTGGAGGACCTCTACCTGGTCGCCGACGTGCTGGTCACCGACTACTCCTCGGCGATGTTCGACTATGCGGTGCTGGACCGGCCCATCGTGCTCTACGCGCCGGACTGGGAGGCGTACCGCCTGGCCCGCGGTGTCTACTTCGACGTCACCGCGGAGCCACCGGGGGCCGTGGCCACCACGTTCGCCGACCTGCTCGACCTGTTCCGCACCGACGCGGTGCGCTCGGACGCGGCGGACAAGGCCCGCCAGCACTTCCGGGGCCGGTTCTGCCACCTGGACGACGGGCGGGCGGCCGAGCGGGTGGTGCGCCGGGTGTTCCTCGGCGAGCAGCCCGAGCCGTCGGCGGGCTGCTGACCGCATCGGCACCCCCGTGCCGCGTAATAGCGGTGTCATGGCCCGAACATGAGACGTTTACCCGATGTGCGAAACGAATGATCCTGGTCACAGTCTTGTGGGGGTTCGGCCGACGACCTGGGGGAGGTGACGGTGAGCACCGTCGCGCTCAAAGATGTGACCAAAGTTTTCAAGGACGGCACGTTGGCCGTCGACAGCATAAATCTGGATGTGAACGACGGCGAGTTCATGGTGTTGCTGGGGCCATCCGGCTGCGGCAAGTCCACAGTGCTGCGCATGATTGCCGGTTTGGAGGACCCGACAACGGGCGCGGTGCTGCTGGACGGGGAGCTGGCGAACGACCTGCCGCCACGCGACCGCAAGATCGCGATGGTCTTCCAGGACTTCGCGCTCTATCCGCACATGACCGTGGGCGATAACATCGCCTTCCCGCTGCGGCTGGCCGGTGTGGAACCGGAGCCGCGCGGTGAGCGGGTCACCGACGTGGCGAGTGCCCTGGGCATCAGCGACGTGCTCGCCCGCAAGCCGGGCCAGCTCTCCGGCGGCCAGCGCCAGCGGGTGGCCATGGGCCGCGCAATCGTCCGACGACCGGGGCTGTTCCTGATGGACGAGCCCCTGTCGAACCTGGACAGTGGGCTGCGCGCCGAGCTGCGCGCGGAGATCTCCGGGCTGACCAGGGAGCTGGGCGTCACCACCGTCTACGTCACCCACGACCAGGCCGAGGCGCTGACCATGGCCGACCGGGTGGCCATCATGCGCCGGGGCGTGCTCCAGGACGTGGGCACACCCACCCAGGTGTACGGCCGCCCGGCGACGCTCTACGTGGCCGCCTTCCTGGGCAGCCCCCGGATGAACCTGCTGGAGGCGTCGGTCTACGTCCACCTGGACCGGTACGTCACGCTGAACCTCGGTGACCAGTCGCTCTACCTGCCGTGGAACGACATCCGCAGCCGGGCGGTGGCGCACTACCACGGTGAGCGGATCGTGGTCGGGATGCGAGCCGAGGCGCTCACCCCGGTCGCCCCGGACAGCCCCGGTGACGTGCTGCGCGGCCGGATCCGCTACCTGGAGCACCACGGGCACGAGTCGCTGGCGTTCCTCGACATCGGGGCGACCGCGATCATGGTGGACGAGATGGGCGCGCCCCTGGATCCGCCGCCGGTGGGCCAGCGAGGCCTGCGGCGGTTCGGCTCGGTGATGCAGCGACTCACCGGTAAGCCGGTGGACCCGCAGGAGCCGCCGAGCAGTGGCACCCAGACCAGCGTCCTGCCCGACCCGGGCCGGCACCACCGTCGCCCGGCGGAGCTTGCGGTGCGGCTGGCGCCGTACCCGGCGGTCACCGCCGGTCACCCGCTCGCCGTTTCGGTTCGGATGGACGCGCTGCACTTCTTCGACGAGCGTGGCGCCCGGATCGACGTGGGTTGGCGGTGACGCCACGCCGCAGCGGGGTGGCGGGACGCCCGTCCGGTGTCCTACCGTCTGCGCACCTAGTCCAGTATGTGACACACCGAGAGGGGTACACCCGTGTCGGGTGACCGTCCCAGCCCGCTCGTCATCGAGCGCATCCTGCGCGACCGGCAGGGCATCTGGCAGCAGATCGTGGCCGAGGGCGACCTCAATGCCCTGACCGGGCGGATGCTGGCCAGCTCCGCCGTCGCGCTCGCCTGCTACGGGGCGGTGCTCGGGGCGTTCCACAGCCCGTTGATGGCGCTCACGTCCGCGCTGAAGCTGCCGCTGCTGTTCCTGGTCACGTTGGCCATCTGCCTGCCCACGCTCTACCTGTTCAACCTGGTGTTCGGCGCCCGGCTGTCGGTGCGCCAGTCGCTGGCGCTGGTGATGGTCGCGATCACTGTCACCTCGATGCTGGCGGTGGCGTTCGCGCCGATCAGCCTCTTCTTCCTGATCACCGCGCCCGACTACGGCTTCTTCAAGCTGCTCAACGTGGCGATCCTGACGCTGTCGGCGCTTGTCGGGTTGCGTTTCCTGACCGGCGGGATGCAGGTGCTCAACGACCACGGCCTGCTCGCCCCGGCGACGAGCAGCGCCCCGGCCCAGGCCACGGTGCCCGCCGGCGCCGTTCCCGCCACGGTGCCCGCCGGCGTCGTTCCGGCCGCGGTGCCCGCCGGGTCGACGGGGGCCGCCGGCGCGGTTGCCGAGCCGGTCGCCGTTCCGGCCGGAGCGGCTGCCGGGTCGACGGCGAACGGCGCCGCGCCCGACGCCACGACCGCCGCGCCGGCCCCGGGGCAGGTTCCCGCGCAGTGGAACGGTCAGCCGGCCGGCGCCTCGTTCCCGCCCGGCATGATGCCCCCCGGCTACCCGGCGGCGCAGCGCCCGTTCGGCACCCCGCCGGTCCGGCGCGGCGAGCCGACGCAGCGTCCGGCCAGCATGACGCTGCTCTACATCTGGATTCTGCTCTTCGGGTTCGTCGGCACCCAGTTGGCGTGGACGCTGCGGCCGTTCTTCGGTGACCCGGACAAGGACTTCTCCCTCTTCCGCAGCATCGACGGCAACTTCTACGCGGAGATCCTGCGGACGATCGCCAACCTCTGACCCGTCCGCGTCCAGGGAAAACCCTGGTTGCCGCCCTGGTTACCGAGAAGTAACGTCGGGCCATGACCATCGACTCCCGCCAGGTGGCGGCCGGCATCCTGGAAGCGGTGCCGTTCGCCCGTACGCTCGGCATCGAATTCGTCGAGGTGGCACCGGAGGCGGACGGCGGGGTGCGGGCCGTCGTCCGGCTCCCCGACACGCCGGCCACCCACAACCACGTCGGCGGCCCGCACGCCGGGGCGATGTTCACGCTCGGCGAGACGGCCTCCGGCGCGGTCGTGCTGGCCGCCTTCGGGCAGCTGCTCGACCGGGCCGTGCCGCTCGCCGTCCGTGCCGAGATCGCCTACCGCAAGCTGGCTCGGGGGTCGGTGCTGGCCACCGCGCGGCTCGGGCGGCCCGCCCCGGAGGTGATCGCCGAGCTGGAGGCCGGTCGGCGGCCCGAGTTCGCCGTGGAGGTGGAGATCGCCACCGAGGACGGCACGCCCACCTCGGCGCTGACGGTGATCTGGACGCTGCGGCCGAACTGAGCCCGCCACGGGCGGCCGAAAACGGGTTTGCGGGCACTGCCGGGTGGTTAGATTCGTACCGTGCTGGGCCTACCTGCTCATGTGACCGCCTGTCTCTTCGATCTGGACGGTGTGCTGACGCAGACCGCCCGGGTGCACAACGCCGCCTGGACGAAGACGTTCGACGAGTTCCTGCGGCAGCGCGCCGCGGCAACCGGAGAACCCTTCCAGCCGTTCGACCCCGGTCCGGACTACAACCGCTACGTCGACGGCCGGCCCCGCGCCGACGGCGTCCGGTCGTTCCTCGCCTCCCGGGGGATCGTGCTCCCCGAGGGCAGCCCGGACGACCCACCGGACGCCGACACCGTCAACGGCGTCGGCAACCGCAAGAATGTCCTGCTGCTGGAACAGCTGCGCACCGCAGGCGTCGAGGTCTACCCGGGCTCGGTGCGCTACCTGAAGGCGGCGACCGCCGCCGGGCTGCGTCGGGCGGTGGTCACCGCGAGCGCCAACGGGCGCGAGGTGGTCGCCGCGGCCGGTCTGGAGGCCCTGCTGGAGGCGCGCGTCGACGGGCTCGTCGCCCGCGAGCAGAAGCTGCGCGGCAAGCCGCAACCCGACACCTTCCTGGCCGGGGCGAGGATCCTCGGGGTGGACCCGGCCCAGGCCGCCGTCTTCGAGGACGCACTCTCCGGGGTGGCCGCCGGCCGGGCCGGCGGCTTCGGGTACGTGATCGGTGTCGACCGGGTGGGGCAGGCCGACGAACTGCTCGCACACGGCGCCGACGTCGTCGTCAAGGACCTCGCCGACCTGCTCGACGCGGGCGACGCCGCCCCACCGGTGCCGCGCACGCCCGGCCAGGCACCGACCGGCGAGCGGGGTCTCGCGTGATCCGGGAACGGGCCTATCCCGTCGAGCCGTGGCACATCCGGGAGACCCGCCTGGACATGGACGTGCTGGCCCAGTCGGAGTCGGTCTTCGCGCTCTCCAACGGGCACGTCGGTCTGCGCGGCAACCTCGACGAGGGCGAGCCGCACGGCCTGCCCGGCACGTACCTCAACTCGTTCTACGAGCTGCGTCCACTGCCGTACGCGGAGGCCGGCTACGGGTTCCCCGAGTCCGGGCAGACCATCGTCAACGTCACCAACGGCAAGCTGATCCGGCTGCTCGTCGACGACGAACCGCTCGACGTCCGCTACGGCGAGCTGCTGTCCCACGAGCGGATCCTCGACATGCGGGCCGGCACCCTGCACCGGGAGCTGCACTGGCGCTCGCCGGCCGGTCGCGAGGTCAAGGTCCGCAGCACCCGGCTCGTGTCGTTCACCCAGCGGTCGGTCGCCGCGATCAGCTACGAGGTGGAGGCCGTCGACCGTCCGCTGCGGCTGATCGTCCAGTCCGAACTGGTCGCCAACGAGTCACTGCCGGCGCAGAGCAAGGACCCCCGGGTCGCGGCGGTGCTGGAGTCACCGCTCCAGGCCGAGGAGGAGCTGACCACCCCGGACGGCGGGCAGTTGATCCACCGCACCAAGGTCTCCGGGCTGCGGGTGGCCGCCGCCATGGAGCACGAGGTGCACGGCCCGGACCACACCACGATCGAGTCCGAGGGGTACGAGGACTGGGTGCGCACCACCATCGGCTGCGTGCTCAAGCCCGGCGAGAAGCTGCGGGTGGTCAAGTACCTGACGTACGGCTGGTCCAGCCGTCGTTCGCTGCCCGCGCTCCGCGACCAGGTCGGCGCGGCGCTGGCCGGGGCCCGCCTGGACGGCTGGGACGGGCTGCACCGGGAGCAGCGCAACTACCTCGACGAGTTCTGGGACGCGGCCGACGTGCTGGTCGAGGGCGACCCGGAGATCCAGCAGGCCGTGCGGTTCGGTCTGTTCCACGTGCTCCAGGCCGGCGCCCGGGCCGAGCAGCGGCCGATCTCGGCGAAGGGACTGACCGGCCCCGGTTACGACGGGCACGCCTTCTGGGACACCGAGATGTTCGTCCTGCCGGTGCTCACGTACACCCAGCCCAGCGCGGTGCGTAGCGCCCTGCAGTGGCGGCACAGCACGCTGGGGCTGGCCCGGGAGCGGGCCGAGACGTTGAACCTCAAGGGCGCCGCCTTCCCCTGGCGGACCATCGAGGGACCGGAGTCCTCCGGGTACTGGCCGGCCGGCACGGCGGCGTTCCACATCGCCGCCGACATCGCCGACGCGGTACGCCGGTACGTGCTGGTCACCGGGGACACCGCGATGGAGCGGGAGATCGGGCTGGACCTGCTTGTGGAGACCGCCCGGCTGTGGCGTTCGATCGGGCACCACGACCGGCACGGCCGCTTCCACATCGACGGTGTCACAGGCCCCGACGAGTACACCGCGGTGAAGAACGACAACATCTACACCAACCTGATGGCGCAGCGGAACCTGCTGACCGCCGCCGAGGTGGTGATGCGCTACCGGGACGAGGCGTTCCACCTCGGGGTCACCGACGAGGAGGCGGCAAGCTGGCGGGACGCGGCAACCTCGATGCACGTGCCGTACGACGACGAGTTGGACGTGCACCAGCAGGTGGAGGGGTTCACCCGGCTCCAGGAGTGGGACTTCCCGCACACGCCCGTCGAGAAGTACCCGCTGCTGCTGCATTATCCGTACTTCGAGCTGTACCGGAAGCAGGTCGTCAAGCAGGCCGATCTGGTCCTGGCGATGCACTGGCGGGGGGACGCGTTCACCCCCGAACAGAAGGTGCGCAACTTCCTCTACTACGAACGGCGGACGGTGCGGGACTCGTCGCTGTCGGCCTGCACCCAGTCGGTGCTCGCCGCCGAGGTGGGTCATCCCGACCTGGCGCACATCTACCTGCGCGAGGCCGCGCTGATGGATCTGCACGACCTGAACGAGAACACCCGCGACGGCGTGCACATGGCCTCGCTGGCCGGCGCGTGGCTCGCCCTGGTCAGCGGGTTCGGCGGCCTGCGCGACCACGACGGCGAGTTGTCGTTCGCGCCCCGGCTCTCCAGCCGGCTCAGTCGCCTGGAGTTCTCCCTCCAGTGGCGCGGGCTGGCGCTGCGGGTGGACGTCCGGCCGCACCAGACGACGTACTCGCTGCGCCACGGTGGCCCGGACGACGTGGTGGAACTGCGTCACCACGACCAGACGCTGCGGGTCACCTGCAACGAACCGGTGACCGTGCCGGTCCCTCCGGCCGAACCGTCGGGACCGCCGCCGGAGCAGCCGCCGGGCCGGTCGCCGCTGCTCCGGTTGCCCGAGCACGAGCAGTGACGGCCGGGGCGGGAGTGCTCCCGCCCCGGCCGTCGTCCGCGTACGTCAGATCGGCTCGCCTGTCGACGGGCGTCCGATCGCGTCCCGCGGCGCAGCCGCCTTGGGATCGTCGGGCAGCCGGGCCGAGGCGGCCTGGTCCCCGAAGTCCTGGTTGCGCTCGGCGTCCTGTTCACGCTTGGCGCGTTCGGTCATCTGCTGCTGCCGGGAAATCTGCTGCTTGGCCATCGTGATCCTCGCGATCCGTCGGGGCGCGGGTGCGCCTACACGGTCTGCGGTCGGTCGTCGCGTACCCGGCGGCCCACCCGGCAAACGCCGCGCCCGGTGACGGGCGGGCGCGCGTGCGACGCGGTGGCCGGGGTAAGCGGGCCGGAGGCGAGCACGTGGAGGTGCGGCATGGACGAGCAACGCAGCACGGTGACCATTCCGGTGCGGGACGCGCAGCTTCCCGCCGATCTGATGCTTCCCGCCGAGCCGGTGGGCGTGGTGCTGTTCGCGCACGGCAGCGGTAGCTCGCGGCACAGCCCGCGCAACGTCGCGGTGGCCCGGACGCTCACCGGTCGCGGCCTCGCGACGGTGCTGGTGGATCTGCTCACCCCGGCCGAGGACGAGGTGGACACGCGTACCGCCGAACTGCGGTTCGACATCGGGATGTTGGCCAGCCGGTTGGCCGGGATCGTCGACTGGTTGGCCGCCGAGCGCCCCGCCGGTGACGTGCCGATCGGTCTCTTCGGTGCGAGCACGGGTGCCGCCGCCGCGCTTGTCGCGGCCGCGTCCCGCGCCGAGCGGGTGGGCGCGGTGGTCTCCCGGGGCGGCCGACCCGATCTGGCCGGCGCCGCCCTGGCCCAGGTGCGTACCCCGACGCTGCTGCTGGTCGGCGGTCTGGACGAGGAAGTGATCACGCTCAACGAGCGGGCGCTCACCGAGCTGGGCGACGTCGGCGAGCTGTGGGTGGTGCCGGGGGCCACCCACCTCTTCGAGGAGCCCGGCGCGCTCGACCAGGTCGCCGAGCACGCCGGCGCCTGGTTCACCACCCATCTCGCCCGGACGACGGCCGCGCCGCGCCGCTCGTGAGCGACGCGGCGCGGCCGCCTTCAGGAGCGTGCCGGCGTGTCCGTGGTGGAGCGGCGGCGCTGGACGGTGTCGATGACCCGCCAGAGGACGGCGGTGATCGGAACGCTGACGAAGGCGCCGGCGATGCCCGCGATGAGGGTGCCGGCGGTGACCGCCACCAGGATCACGGCCGGGTGCAGGCGTACCTGGCGCTTCATGACCAGCGGCTCCAGCAGGTTGCCCTCGATCTGCTGCACGGCGACCACCGCGGCGAGGGTGAGCAGAGCGGTCGTCGGCCCGTTGGCCGCCAGCGCCACCAGCACCGCCACCGCGCCGGCCACCGTCGCCCCGATGATCGGTATGAAGCCGCCGAGGAAGGTGATCAGGGCCAGTGGCAGGGCCAGCGGCACCCGCAGCACCACCAGGGCCAGGCCGATGCCGATGGCGTCGATCGCGGCGATCAGCATCGTGCCCCGGCTGTACGCGCCAAGCGTCTGCCAGCCGGCCCGACCGGCCTCGGCCACCACGGGTCGGTTCGGGCCGGTCATCCGGGACAGCGTCCAGTGCCACATCGACCGGCCGTCCTTGAGCAGGAAGAAGAGCAGCACCAGGGCCAGCAGTGCGGAGCCGACGACCTCGCTGGCCGTCCGGGCACCCGCCACCGGGTCCGGAGAGCTGCCGCTGAGCCCTTCCCGGGCCTGGTCGATCAGCTTGTCGAGTTGGGCGTCGCTGACCGGCAGGGTGGACGTGACGAAGTCGCGGCTGCGGTCGAGCCCCTGGGTCAGCTCCTGACTGAGCTGGTCGAACTGGCTGGCGGTCAGGTTCCACACCAGCGCGCCGACCCCCACCAGGATGCCGAGCAGCAGCAGCACGGTGAGCAGCGCGGCCAGTGCCGCGGGCAGGCGCAGCCGGCGTAGCCGGAGCAGCACCGGGTCGAGCAGCGCGGTGAGGAAGATGGTGGCGGCCAGGGCGATGGCCAGCGGAGCCAGCAGGACGGCGATCCGACCCAGCAGGTAGAGCCCGGCGATGATCACCACCAGACAGGCGCTCCACAGCACCGCGTTCCGCACCAGCCAGGGCAGGGCCGCCCAGGCCTGGCGGGGCCCGGTCTCACCGGGCGCCGTGGTGCCGGCCGTGGGAGTGGCGCCGGTTGTCCCGGTGGCCTGCGCGGTGCCGGTCGTCGGCGCGGTGCTGCTTGTCGGCCCGGCGTCCGCCCCGGGTTCGTCTGCCGTCATGTCGGCCCTCCTCGATCTCGGCGAGGTCGGTACCCGGCCGGCGACGCGCCGACACCCGAATCGCGCCAGCGCTGGGCCGGCCCTCGGAGTGACGGATGTGCTCTCCAGGCCCGGGGCGTGCCGCCCGCGCGGATCGTACGCCGAGGCGGGCCGGTCGGCGGCGCCTTCGCCATCCGCGCCCGGACGTCGGCGTTTGCGCCGACCGGCCCAGGGAACGCGAAGGGGGAACTACCTGAGGAGGAGGAGCGCCGTGGGTGACTTCATGGACAAGGCCAAGGACGTCGCGGACAAGCACGACAAGCAGGTCGACCAGGGTATGGAGAAGGCCGGCGACATGGCCGACAAGCGCACGGGCGGCAAGTACGACGACCAGATCGACAAGGGCGTGGACCAGGCGCAGGCGCGTACCGGTGAGGGCGACCAGGTCCGCTGACGGACCGGACATGTCCCGGGCCGCCGAGAACTCGGCGGCCCGGGACCGTCTCTGTCGGACGGTACGTCGGTCAGTGCTGCTGCTTCTCGCGTAGCTCGTCCATCGAGGTCGGCCTGTCGCTCAGTGCGTCACGCAGCCGGTCGATCATCCCGGTGCCGGGGGCGAGCAGCTTGTTCGCCGGCGGGTGGTCCGGCGCGGTCGGGTGTGGCCGGGTCGGTGCCACCTTCTTGAACGCCGTCACCTTCGCGGCCAGCTCGACCAGCTCCTCCCGGGCCGCCGCGGCGCGCAGCCGGGGGAAGAGGTCGCTCTCCTCGTCCTTCACGTGGTGGCGGATGGTGCTGGTCAGGTGGGCGAGCAGCTCGTCGAAGCGGGGGTCGGACGGGTCGACCGACTCCAGGTCCTTCATGGTCCGTTCGGCGTCCGAGTGTTCCTCGATCTCGTGCTCGGCGATCTGGTCGCCGTCGGGCAGCGCCTTGCGAGCCGTCGGATAGACGTACGCCTCCTCGGCCACCGCATGCCGGACCAGCTCGGCGATCACCACGTCGGCGAGCTGGCGGCGGTGTTCGGGCGTGCCCTGCCGCGTCTCCAGCTCGACGAAGAGGGTCTCGACCTCGCGGTGGTCGGCGACGAGGATGTCGACGACGTCCTGGTCGCCGGTGGTCTGTGGATCGGTCATCTGGGCCCCTTGCCGGTTGCGGTCGGTAGGTGTGTGGGCCCTGGTACCCCCCAGCGGTCGGGCAAACCTACGGCCACCGACGGATTTGACGGTGATCCGTTGTTCGCGTCGGGGTGCTGTCGTACGCTTCCCTCGGCCCGCCCTCACGGTCTCCAGTGAGGAGCAGTCATGCCCCTGAACCGTCTGCTGACCCTCGGGCTCGGCGCGTGCACGACGCTCGCGATGAGCGTCCCGCTGGCCGCGGCACCAGCCTCGGCCCACCCGTCGCACTCCCACGGCGGCAGTCTGGTCCTTGTCGGTGGCGGGCTCGCCGACGACAACGCGGCCGTGTACGACGACATCGTCCGGCTTGCCGGCGGTGTCGGCAGGGCGCGGATCGGCATCTTCACCGCGGCTGCCCCGGTTCCGGCCGAGGACCCGGACGCGGCCACTCCGGACTGCAACAACAGCGTCTGCAACGGCGACTACTACGCCACGCTCTTCCGGAGCTACGGGGTGGCGGATGCGCAGTGGATCCCGATCGACCTGGACCGGCCGGGCGCGGCCGAGGACCCGGCGGTGGTGCGCCAGATCGAGTCGATGACCGGTTTCTTCTTCGGTGGTGGTGACCAGTACCGCTACGTCACCACGATGACCCGGGAGAAGTCGCAGCGGGACACGCCGGCCCTGGCAGCGGTACGGGGCAAGCTGCGGGCGGGTGCGGTGGTGGCCGGCACGAGCGCGGGCGCGCAGATCATGGCCGGCCGCGACATGATCACCGGTGGTTCCACCGAGCCGGGTCTACGCGACGGGGCCCGGCCCGGCTACTTCGAGGACGCCGGCGTCCTGGCGTACCTGCCCAGGGGTGGTTTCGGCTTCTTCACCGACGGACTGCTCGATACGCATTTCTCGCGGCGGGGCCGGGAGGCCCGGTCGATCCGGCTGGCCGCGGACACGGGGCACCACCGGGTCTTCGGCCTGGACGAGGACACGGCGCTGGAGGTGACAGGCGTCGGCACCCAACGGCAGTCGCTGCGCGTGCTCGGCGCGCGCGGGGTGAGCGTGCTGGACCTGCGTCGGGCGCGGGTGACGAACTCGGCCGCGTGGGGCATCGAGGGGGTCGGGTGGAGCCGGCTCACCAGGGGTGACCGGTACCGCACGGACCGTTGGCAGCCGATCATCGCCCCGGGCAAGCAGCGCGTGCGCCCCGCCGGCGGCCCGTGCCCGGTGGTGCCTTCGGAGGACGTCTTCTACAACTACGAGCTGGTCGGCCTGGCCGAGGGTCTGGTCGGCAACCGGGGATGCGTGTCGGTGTTCGGCACGTCGTACGAGAAGGACCCGCAGTTCCGGGCCACGCTCACCAGGGGGCGGGGCCTCGCTGCCTGGCGGGCCGACACCGGCACCTCGTTCACCGGCGTGGTGATCGGCATCAACGCCGTCTAGGACGCGTCCGACCGACCCCGGGGCACGTGGCTGCCTCGGGGTCGTCGGCGTGCCCGCGACCGTGCCGGACGGTGCCGGCCGGTTCACGAGCTTGTAACAGGGGTTACGTATTGAGCAGCGACGGCGATGGATGTAACTTCTGTTTCATCGAATCGCGGCCCCTCGGAGGTGCCCATGTCCCCTTCCCGTAACCCCATCCGAAAGCGGCTCGCGGTGCTCGTCACCGCAGCCACCCTGCTGACCGTGGCGCCGATCGGAGTGACTGCCGCGCAGGCCCAGGTCACCCGGGTCCGGCAGGGCAGCGCGACGGACGTCAGCCGGGCGAGCTGGTCCGGCCCCGCGTACACCATGAACGGCTCGGGCGGCATCATCACCGCGACGATGAACCAGGCGATCGCCGCGATCCGTGGCGGCACCGGCTCGATCGATGTGGCGGTCGTCGCCGGATCGGGCTCCGGCACCCCGGAATGCGACGTGATCACCGGGCTCAGTGGCGTCAACTCCTGCACCACACTCACCCTCACCGCCGCCAGCGACGGCAACAACAGCCAGGTCAACACCGACATCCGCAACGCCGAGTTCGTCTACTTCGCCGGTGGCGACCAGTGTCGGTACGTGGCCTGGAAGGGCACCGCGCTGGAGGCCTCCGTCGAGTCGGTGGTGGCCAAGGGCGGCGGGGTCGGTGGCGGCAGCGCCGGGCACCACGTCAACAGCGACATCGTGTACGACGCCTGCGGCGGCAGCGCCACCTCGGCCATCGCCCTCGCCGACCCGTACGACACGTCGATGACCTTCACGACCGGGATGTTCCGCTGGCCGAACTACGCCGACACCGTCAACGACTCGCACTTCGTCACCCGGGACCGGATGGGTCGGCTCATGGCGTTCGTGGCGCGCTCCATCTCCGATGGTCGGACGAGCGGGGGCAGGGCCTGGGGCGTGGGCGTCGAGGAGGGCGCCTCGCTCTTCATCGACCGCTCCGGTCTGGCCACCCTCAGTGGACCCAGCGCGTACGTGGTGCTCGGCGATCACCAGCCGGAGGTGGCCGCCGCGGGCCGGCCGTTGACCTACTCCAACTTCAAGATCTGGCGACTGACAAGCGGCCAGAGCTACAACTTCGCCAACCGCCCGACCTGCGGCTATTACCTGAAGAGCGTCACCAACGGGGTCCCCGGCGGCAGCCTCTACAGCGGCACTCCGGTCACCGACTGCTCCACCCCGCCGCCCAGCGGCGGGTCCAGCTATGCCGAGGTCGAGGCCAACGACTCCCGCGCAACCGCCAACGACGTGACCGGCCGCAGCTACCCGCTGACCGTCACGGGGGACATGAAGAGCACCACTGACCGGGACTACTTCGCGGTCAGCCTGGCCAGCGGACAGACCCTGTCCGTCAACTGCGCGGTGCCCACCGCGTACGACGCCGATCTCTACCTGCTCAGCTCCACCGGGAGCACGCTGACCCGGTCGGTGAACGACGGCGCCGGCACGGACGAATCGGCGTCCACCACCCGTACCGCGTCCGGCTCGGCGACCTACTACGTCGAGCTGGAGGCGTACTCGGGGTCAGGCGGCGCGGACTACGGCTGCACCGTCACGAAGTCCTGACCCCCGGCGCGGCGCGGACGCGTTCGGCGCGTCCGCGTCGCCTCGGGCCACGGCTAGGCTCAGCGCGTGTCGACCTCCGATCACGCCGACCAGACCGGCCCTCGGCCGACGGCGTCTCCCAGCGGTCCCGACCGCGACGGCGCCGAGCCGGCCGCCGTCGGGGTGGCCGCCCTCATCCGGCAGCGCCTCGGTGAGTGCAGCCCGGCCGAGCGGCGGGTGGCGCGGGCCCTGCTCGCCGCCTATCCGGCGGCCGGGCTCGGCACGGTGGCCGCACTGGCCGAGCGGGCCGAAGTGAGCGCACCGACCGTGCTGCGGTTCCTGAGCCGTCTCGGCTTCGGGGGCTATCCCGAGTTTCAGCGCGCGCTGCGCGACGAGTTGACCGAGCGGGAGACGTCGCCGCTCACCGCGTACCGGGCGGCGGAACGTACCGGCGAACCGCCGGCGGGTGCGCTGTCCCGGGCGGCGGCGCGGCTGCCCGAGGCGGTCGCCCGCACCCTCGTCGAGCTGCCCCAGGGCGAGCTGGACGCGGCGGCCCGGCTCCTCGCCGACCAGCAGTTGCGGGTCACGGCGGCCGGTGGCCGGTTCTCCGGGCTGCTCGCCCACTATCTGGTGCTGCACCTGATGCAGGTGCGCGGTGGCAGTCGCCTGCTGCCGGCCAGTCCGGTGGAGCGCACCGACATGCTCGTCGACGTGGGTCGGCGTGACCTGGTTGTGCTCTTCGACTTCCGGCGGTACGAGGAGCCGACGCTGGCGTTGGCCCGCGAGGTGACCGCGCGCGGCGCACGGGTGGTTCTGTTCACCGACCGGTGGCTGTCTCCGGTGGCCGGTCTGGCCGAGGTGGTGCTGCCCGGCCGGGTGGAGTCACCCTCGCTGTACGACAGCTTCGTACCGGCGTTGGCCCTGGTGGAGACGGTGGTGGCGGCGGTGATCGACCGGCTCGGACCGGTCGCGGGCACCCGTCTGAAGGCGATGGAGCAGGCGCAGCAGGAGTTCCACATCGGCTGACGGCCGTTACAGAAAACTGTAACCCCACAGAAATAGTAATGTGCGTTACAGTCCGGGTGCTGGTTCGTCTGGCACCCGGAAGGACACTCCATGCGCATCCGTCAGCTCGCCCTGGCCGCCACGGCCACGGCCCTTCTCGCCGTCACCGCCGGCTGCGGCGGCAGTTCCTCCACCGCTGCCGGCTCCGGCGGCAAGATCCCCACCGTCACGGTCACCGTCGAGGGCGTCGGCCCCATCGGCACCGACGCCGACCTCGCCCGGAAGGTTCCCGCCGACCTGCGCGGCCGTGGCACGGTGACGGTCGCCACCAACGCCCCCTACGAGCCGTTCATCGACTTCAAGCAGGA
This sequence comes from Micromonospora lupini str. Lupac 08, assembly GCF_000297395.2. Taxonomy (GTDB): domain Bacteria; phylum Actinomycetota; class Actinomycetes; order Mycobacteriales; family Micromonosporaceae; genus Micromonospora; species Micromonospora lupini. The sequence continues at coordinate 553,483 of NZ_HF570108.1, forward strand.
GGGACGGACCGACGAGTTCAAGGGTCTCGACCATGACCTCTTCCTCGCCGCCTCGGCCCGACTCGGCCTCAAGGCCACCTTCACCCAGCAGCCCTTCGACGGACTGGTGCCGGGCCTGCAGGCCGGCAAGTACGACGCCATCGCCGGCGGCATCACCGACAAGAAGGAGCGCCAGCAGGTGGCGACCTTCGTCGACTACTCCGCCTCCGGCACCGGCTTCCTCGTCAAGGCCGGCAATCCGCTCGGCGTCAAGACCGTCGCGGACCTGTGTGGCCGCAAGGTCGCCGTGCAGAAGGCCAGCAACCAGGCCAAGAACCTCGCCGCGTACTCCAAGGGCAGCTGCGCCGGCAGGGCCGTCGAGGTCAAGGAGTACCCGGAGAACCCGCAGGCGGTGCAGGCGCTGATCGCCGGCAACGTCGAGGCGGTGGCCGCCACCAGGGTCAACCTGGTCGACACCGCCAGCGCCCTCGCCGGGAAGGCGGAGCTGGTGGCCGACCCGGCCGCCCCCAACGGCTGGCTCGCCAGCCCGAACGGCTTCGGCTTCCTCAAGAGCAAGAAGGACGTCGCCGAGGCGTACCGGGCCGCCGTGCAGTCGCTTGTCGACGACGGCAGCTACGCCAAGATCCTCGACCGGTGGAAGCAGGCCCCGATCGCGGTCAAGCAGGCCACCATCGACCAGGCCATCGACTGACCCCGCGGAAGGCGACCCCCTGAACCGCGGTCGCCGGGCGCCCTTTCCACACCGTGAGGGCGGGCCCGAAAGGCGCCCGGCGACCGCCGCACCGTTTCGCAGGAGGCACTGCACATGAGCAACACCGAGACCGTACGGGTGGTCCCCGTGCGGCACTACGGTCGGTGGCTGACCGCGCTGCTCGTGGTCGGACTGGCAGCCCTGTTCCTCCGGGCACTGCTGGCCAGCCCCAACCTTGAACCCGCCACCATCGGCGACTATCTGTTCAAGGACTACGTTCTCGACGGCGTGGTCACCACGCTCTGGCTGACCCTGCTGGCGATGGTGCTCGGCACCGTCGGCGGCGTGGTGCTCGCCGTGCTGAGGCTGTCGCCCAACCCCGTGCTGACGGGCCTCTCCTGGGCCTTCATCTGGGTCTTCCGCGGCACCCCGCTGCTCGTGCAGATCATCTTCTTCGGCTTCCTCGGCGCGCTCTTCCCCCGGCTGACGCTGAGCCTGCCGTACACCGGCACCGTCCTGTTCGACCAGCCGACAAGCGTGGTGGTCACCGGCACGGTCGCCGCCGTCCTGGCCCTGTCGCTCAACGAGATGGCGTACGCCGCCGAGGTGATCCGGGGCGGCATCCTGGCCGTCGACAGTGGCCAGACCGAAGCCGCAGCGGCGCTCGGCATGAGCCCGGCGCTCATCCTGCGCCGGGTGGTGCTGCCCCAGGCGATGCGCGTAATCATTCCGCCGATGGGCAACGAGACGATCACCATGCTCAAGTCCACAGCCCTTGTCTCGATCATCGCTGGACGGGATCTGATGACCGCCGTGCAGACCGTCTACCAGGGCAACTACAAGGTGATCCCGCTGCTGGTGGTCGCCGCGATCTGGTACCTGGCGCTGGTGAGCCTGCTCTCCGCCGGACAGTGGGCGATCGAACGGCGATTCGGGCGCGGCTTCTCGCGAGGAGGAGTGCGATGACGCACCCACCCATGGTCCGCGCCGAGGCGGTCACCAAGCGGTACGGCCCCATCGAGGTGCTCACGGGCATCGACCTCGTGGTGGCGCCCGGCGAGGTGGCCTGCCTGCTCGGTCCCTCCGGCTCGGGCAAATCCACCTTCCTGCGCTGCATCAACCACCTGGAACGCATCGACGGCGGCCAGCTCTGGGTCGACGGTGAGCTCGTCGGCTACCGACGCAGCGGCGACCGACTCCACGAGCTGAAGGCCCGCGAGGTGGCCCGGCGCCGCCGGGACATCGGCATGGTGTTCCAGCGGTTCAACCTCTTCCCACACCTGACCGCCCTCGGCAACGTGATCGAGGCGCCGATCCGGGTGCTCGGCACCGCCCGGGAGGCGGCCCGCGTCGAGGCGCTGCGACTGCTGGAGCGGGTGGGGCTGGCCGAGAAGGCGAACGCCTACCCCGGGCAGCTCTCCGGAGGACAGCAGCAACGGGTCGCGATCGCCCGCGCGTTGGCGATGCACCCGAAGCTGATGCTCTTCGACGAGCCCACCTCGGCGCTCGACCCGGAACTGGTGGGTGACGTGTTGGACGTGATGAAGGGCCTCGCCACCGACGGTATGACGATGATCGTGGTGACCCACGAGATGGGCTTCGCCCGCGAGGTGGCCGACTCGGTGGCCTTCCTCGACGGCGGGGTGGTCGTCGAGGCCGGCCCGCCGGCTGAGGTGCTCGGCAACCCGCGGCACGATCGCACCCGCGCCTTCCTCGACAAGGTGCTCTGATGGATCCGCTGCTCACCGCCGCCGGCGACCGGCTCACCGCGTACCACGAGCGGCTGGCCGAGCTGGTCGGCATCGATTCCGGGTCCGGGCAGCTCGACGGGCTGCGCGCGGCGGCCGACCTCGTGCAGACCTGGTGCCTGGCCGCCGGCCTGGCTGTCGAACGGGAGCCCGTCGCCGATCCGGCCGGCACGCCGCTGGGCGACGTGTTGATCGCTCGCCGGCGTGGACGCGGCACCCGCCGGATCCTGCTCGCCGGCCACCTGGACACGGTGTTCCCGCCGGGCACGGCCGCCGCACGTCCGTTCCGTGTGCAGGACGGGCGGGCGTACGGCCCGGGGGTGTGCGACGACAAGGGCGGCGTGCTCGCCGGCCTGGCCGCGATCGAGGTGCTGGCCAGGCTGGAGCTGGCCGATTACGGCGAGCTGATCCTGGTCTGCACCCCGGACGAGGAGATCGGCTCGCCCGGCAGTCGAGCCCTGTTGTGCCGCCTCGGGTCCGAGGTCGACGCCGCGCTCTGCCTGGAGTGCGCCCGGGACAACGGCGACCTGGTGTCCGCCCGCAAGGGTGTCGCGGACCTGGAGGTCACCCTGCGGGGCCGGGCGGCGCACGCAGGTATCGAACCGGAACGTGGTGCCAACGCGCTGCTCGCCGCGGCCCGGCTGACCGTCGCGCTGGACGCGCTCAACGGCCGCTGGCCCGGCGTGACGGTGAACGTCGGGCACCTGCACGCCGGAGATCGGCCGAACGTGGTCGCCGATCAGGCCCGGATGCTTGTCGACCTGCGCGCCTGGCGCACCAGCGAGTACGAGGCGGCGCTGGCCGAGATCCGTCGGTTGGTCGCGGTGCCGACAGTTCCCGGAGTCCGGGCCGACGTGGTCGTGCACGCGCCCACCCCGCCCTGGGAGCCGAGCCCGGCCGAGAATCGACTCGTCGAACTCGCGGCGAAGGTGGGGGCCGGGCTGGGCGTACCGGTGTCCCACACGGCCACCGGCGGATGCGCCGACGCGAACCTCCTGGCCGAGGCGGGCGCGGCCGTGCTTGATGGTCTCGGCCCGGTCGGCGGCGGGGACCACGGTCCGGCCGAGTGGTTGGACCTCGATTCCGTGGTACCACGCATCGCCCTGCTCGCCGGCCTGATCGGCGAGGTCAGCCGGATCGGCGGCGGCTGACCTCGACGGATGGTGCCACAGGTGTCCCTGGTGAGTGCGAGACGGAGGGGCACGATTGGCGGGACGACCTCGGGGTAACCGCCGCCATGGCCGACGACCGCCCACCAGCCGATCCTGACCGGTCACGGCTCGGCGAGGCCGCCGAGCGCAGTGGCCGGACGGTTGGTCGGGCGTGGCACCGCGGTGGGCAGGCCGGCCGGATCCGGGCCCGGCAGTTGGAGGTCACCCTGGTGATCGCCGTCCAGGCCGGGCTTGCCGCGGCGCTCGCCGGCCTGATCGCGCAGCACTTCCTCGGCCCCGGCGCGCACGTCTTCGCTCCCGCCGCCGCCGTCGGTACGATCGCCACCGCCATCGGCCAGCGGGCCCGGCGCACCTTCGAGCTGCTGTTCGGTGTCGGCCTGGGCATCGTCATCGGCGACACGCTGCGCTTCCTCATCGGCTCCGGCCCGTGGCAGACCGGCGTGGTCGTTGCCCTGGCCATCGCCAGCGCCCTCCTGGTCGCCGGCAAGGGCGGCCCGTTGGTCGGTCAGGCCGGCGGTACCGCCGTACTGATCGCCACGCTGGCCCCGATGGAGCGTGGCCTGGAGCTGCCCAGGATCGTCGACGCGCTCGTCGGCGGTGCGGTCGGTCTCCTGGTGGTGGCGCTGCTGGTGCCGGTCAACCCGATGCGCGTGCTGGACCGCGCCGCCGCGCCGATCTTCGCGGTCCTGCGCGAGCAACTCGCCGAGCTCGCACGGGCGGTACGCGAGCGCGACGTCGACCGGACGAAGGGTGTTCTGGAGCGGCTTCGCGGCACCGAGGGCGACGTGGGACGACTGAACGACTCGCTGAGTGGTGCGGAGGAGGTGGTCACCATCGCGCCGGCGCGCTGGCACCGCCGCCAACAGTTCCACGAGTACGCCCGCAGCGCGTCGCACCTGGAGCGGCTGCTGTTGGACACCCGTGCCCTGGCCCGCTGGTCGACGACCGCCCTGCAGTACGGCGAGCCGATCCCGTCGGAGCTGCCGGACGCGATCGCCCGGTTGGGTCAGGCGGTGGAGGAGATGCGGAGGGAGCGCCGGGTCGGCGACACCCCGCAGTGCACCCGGAAGCTGGTCGAGGAGTGTGCCGAGCTGGCCGGGCGCTCCGCCGCCCGCGGGGTCAGGTCGTTCGGCGACGCGCTCGTCACCGGTCTGCGTACCGCGGCCAGCGACCTGCTCCGCGCGGCCGGCTGCGAACCGGACGACGCCAACCGGATCGTGCGCAGGGCGGCCGGCGCGGGAGAGGCGGCGATCTCCGCGCCGGCCCGACGTCACCTGCACCGCGCCCGGCCGACCCGGGCCGCTCGGGCACGTCGGCGAGCGCACCTCGCCAGCCGTCGGCGCGACGACGACCGGGCCGGCCTCTCCACGCGGGAGAGACCGGCCCGGTGAGACCGTCGGGTCAGGAGGAGTAGCCGCGCTCGGCGATCCAGTTGGCGACCTTCGGCAGGCTCACCCAGTACTCGCCCAGTGCCGGGTCGGCCGGGTCCGCGACGCGAATGACGTCCCCGCCGTCGCGGTAGCCGACGAGCGTCAGGTAGTGGCCGCCCTCGTACGAGTGCGGGTTGCCGTCGGCGTCCACGGTCGTGCCCTTGATGTTGGCCACCACCGGCCGGCCGGCGTCGATCGCGGCCAGCACGTCCCGGCGGAGCTTCTCGACCTGGTCGGGCCGGGCCACCGCGTCACGGATCTCGGTGGTCCGGTAGCGACCGCCGGTCAGCTCGTTGAGCACGCGGGTGGTGTCCAGAGCCGACGGAGTGCCCGCCTCGGTGGTGCCGAGCCGCTTGGCCACCTCGTCCTGGGACAGCGCCTTGCCCTGCGCGGAGAGCGCGATCCGGGTCGCGGCCGGGCCGCAGTAGAAGAAGTTCGGCTGCGCCTGGTAGTCGATGTCGAGAATCCGCTCGGCGCTGCGACCGCTCTGGCTCGACGACGACGGGGCGCCCTGCGCGGGGGCCGCCTGCGCGGCGACGGCGGGGCCGAGGGCGCAACCGCCGGCGACCAGCAGGCCGACGACGGACAGGCCGCTCTTCTGCACGATCGGGTTCATGGTCGAGTCTCCGTTCGGGGGTGTGCCGCCTCCGTGGCGGTCTCGGCCGTGCGTACCGGGGACGTAACGGCCCTGCTCCGGCCGGCATTCCGCCGCCGTCTGCCGCTCAGGGCGTCGTGACCAGGTGTAACGGCTGCCGGCGGCGGGGGATTCCGCAGGCGTCGACTGAGTGCCGAATAGGTCGAACGGGCACGTAACGGACGGGCGGTCAGAGGCTGCCGAGCAACCCCGTCACGGTGATCTCGATGACCACACGCTCCGGATTCGGGCGTGGTGTCCGGTACCGCTCGGCGTAGCGGCGCTCCGCCTCCGCGACGGCGGCTCGATCCGACCGGAGCACCGCCCGACCCTCGATCGTCAGCCAGCGGCGGCCATCCACGTGGCAGACGGCCACCGGAGTGCCCGTGGCGCCGGCGGCGGCCACCTGCCGCGCCTTGCGGGACGTGCCGGAGGTGATCACCCGGGCCACCCCGGCCGCCGCGTCGAGGGTGACCCCGACCGGCACCACGTGCGGGGTGCCGTCGGCGCGCAGGGTGGTGAGCGTCGCCAGGTGCCGTTCCGCGCAGAAGGCGGCGACCCGGTCGTCACGGATGTCCAGCCGATGATCGCCCGCCACGTCCGTCCCCCGTCCTTGTGCGCCAACCCCGATCATCGTACGGAGCGGGAGCGGCCCGGATCCGGCGGCGCGTCCGGCTGCCCGGGCAGGCGTAGGCCGGCCGCCCGGCGCTTGTGCACGAGCCGCGTGAGATAGATCAGCGCGCCGGCCAGAACGCCCATGTCGTCCAGGTAGATCGGGTCCGGGAGGATGTCCACCGGGAAGATCGTGTAGATCAGCGCCCCGTAGAAGGCGACCTTGCCGCCCGTGCCGAGCCCGGTCAGCAGCCGCCTCGTCCGCACCACGCGTACCGCCAGCACCACCGCGCCGACAAGTGTGGCGAGCGCCAGGATGCCGGCGATCACCACGACGATCCACGCCTGTCGGGACATGCCGTCACGCTAGCCCACCGACGCCGGTCCGGCCCGGCGCGCCGCCTCCGAAACGGCCGGCCCCCCGCGCCGAGTTGCCCGCGAAGCGACCGGTCCGGCGCGGCGCGTTGCCCCGACCTGACGGCCCGAGCGGCGCCGCGCTGCTTTCGGGGACCGGGCGTGCCGAGCCGCCGGATCAGAAAGCCGGGACCGCAGCCCGACCGCGGGCGACCACGGTGTTCTCCCGGGTCTGCTCGACCGACGGCCGGAAAACCTCGCTGAGCGGCAGCACCGACGCCGACTCCGCCACCCGCCGTCCGGTCGCCGCATGGGCCTCCTCGCGGAGGCTGCGTGCCGCCGCCACGGCCAGCTCGGCCGCCCGCCAGGCCGCCTGCTCCCGCTCCTGGGCGGCGACGTGCCGGGCCGCCAGGTTGTCGCGGATCGCTCGCTGCAGCACCAGTTCCTGCTCGACGGGGTGCAGCCGCGGGTCCCAGCCGTCGCGGTGCGCGAAGACGTCGCTGAGCTGCTCCACCGACAGCTCCCGCCGCCAGTACGCGTCCAGCGCGGCCCGGTGCAGGTAGCGCTCGCGGTCGGCGTACTCGGCAGGGGTCCGGGCGGTCTGCGGCAGCGGCATCGCGGCCGCCGCGCCGAGCCGCCGTACGCCGGCCTCGGCCGCCTCCAGTGCCTGCCAGGCGGCTTCGACGGTCTCCTGCGCGGCCACCCACTCCGCCCGTCGACGCTGGGCGGTGGCGGTGGCGCGCTCGGCGGCCACCGCGATCTCCTGCGCGTAGCGGCTCTGCTCCCGTTCCTGCTGCGCCTGTTCGAGATCGCTGGGCATGGCCGCGTTGCGGATCCGGGCGGCCGGGTCGAGGCGGAGCCGGCCGGGTCGCAGCAGGAGCGCGGCGACGGCGACGACCACGACCCCGAGCAGGCTCAGCCAGATGGCGGCGGCCCGGGGCATGTCGGGCAGGACGGCGGAGAGGACGGTCTGCATGATCAGCACCTCGCGGTCGAACGACGGTATCGACGGATGGGTCCTGACGGCACCGGGCCGGTCGCGCGACTGGTGTCGCCGCGCCGGGCCCAAGTGGTCGGGGTGAGCTGCGGATGGCCGCCGGAGGCTCGGGCCGATCACCCGCCGGGCGGGGATCGGGCGAGCCGGATCGGGTCTCGCTGCGGGTCGCGCCGACGATGGCGGCGACCCGGGCACCCGGACGCACGACCCGAAGCCGGGTCACGGGGAGCGTCGGGGGGCCGGACGGCCTGGGGTCAGCTGGTGGGAGGGCCGCGTCGGGGCGGGGTGCCGCGGCCGGGCGCAACGGCCGGCGCGTGCTGCGCGCCCGCGAGGACCGGGCCGGTCGGCGCGGCGACGACGGCCTCGCTGCTCGGCCGGGGCGCGGCCGGCTGGCTCGTACGCTCGGTGGCCGCGGTAGCCTCGGGTCGAACGGCGTCCACCCGGCTGCTCACGGCGCTGGGCCGTAGCTGCGCCTGAGCGGACGGCGGCGTGGCGGCGAGGGCGCCGCCGAGACCGACCGCGAGCACCAGCGCGGTGACCGCCAGCCGGGTCAGCTCCCGCAGTGACCACAGCACGGCCCACCGGGCTGGGCGGACCAGGGCTGCGGACGACACCCGACCAACCTATCGCCCGGCCCGGTCTGGCGCAGCACCACAGCGGGTGCAATGGGGGTGACCGCCACCACCGCCGACACTGTGGACGGTGGCGACCCGCGGATGTGCCGCACGCGGGTGCCGAGGGGTGAACCACGGTGACCCCCGCCGCGGCACGCCGGCAGGGGTCACTCGGAGGATCTCGTGCGGCGCCGGGCGCCGTCGACGGGTCAGCCGGCGGTGCCGAGCACCGGCGGCGCTTCGTCCCCGGCGTCCCGCCACACCATCTCGTCCTCGGTCAGCCAGGTCAGCCGGTCGTCGGACTCGTCGTCCTCGGGGCGACCGTGCCCGCCGAGCACCCCGGGACGGTTGCCGCCCCGGCCGTTGCCCGCCAGGCCCTGGCGCCCTCCCGCAGCCGCCCGACCGGCCTCGCCGCGACGACCGTCGATGCTGCGCCCGACGCCACTGGCGGAACGGCTCTCGGCGGCGGCAGCGCCGCCGGTCGGCCGGGCCGCCGTGGTGGGCGTGCTGCTCGACCCGGCGAGCGCGGAGGTGCGCAGCACGCCGCCGGCCGGTGCCCCGAAGAGCAGGCTCGACCCGCCCGCGGCGCTGGCGGCGACGGCGGTCGACCCGGACAGCCCGGCCAGGCCGGCCGCGCCGCCGAGCACCGGGTCCGCGCTGGCGAGAGAGGTGGTGCCTTCGAGGTCGCTGCCGGAGCCCTCCGGACCGATGACGACGACCGAGCTGCCGCCGTCCTGGCCGGGGACAAAACCGCCCCCGCCGGCCGGCGGCGGTGCCACGCCGTCGGGCGTCCCGACGGTCGCGCCGCCGGTGTGCGCGGTCAGGCCGGTGGCGGCCGGAGCGGCCGACGGCGTCGTGGTGGCCGGGCCGCTGCGCGGCGTCGGCCGGTCGTCGTTGGTCGTCTGCGGAGTGTCCGGGTGGGGGTGGGGCGGGTCGACCACCCTGTCGTACGCGGAGAGGTCGTAGCCGGCGGCCAGCTCGGCCACCACGTTCACCATCCGCTGGTGGGCCTTCTCCTGCTCTTCCTTGTCCTGCTGGTGGCCCATGATGCCCCCGACCACGGCACCGGGCAGACCGAAGGCGGCGCCCTTGAGCGCGCCCGAGACGGCCTGGTCGTTGTCGTCGGTCTCTTCCGGGTTCTCGGCCTGCTTGTGCGCGGTGCGCAGCTGGCCGGCCATCATCGTGAGGCCCTGCTTGATGCCGGACATGCCCTCGCCCAGCGCGTCGGAGTGGTCGACGATAAGCGCCAGCCGGCGTTGGAACTCCTGACCGGCCGAGCCCGTCCAGGTGTTGCCGAGCTTCTCGAGGTCGCCGCTCAACTCCCTGCCGAGGCCGTCCAGGATGCCCTTGAGGGCGGCCCACTGGGCCGCGATCCCCTCAATCTGCTCCGGCTTGCCGGCCATCACCGCGTCGTACAGCTCGCGGTGGCTCTTGTCCTGGTAGCGCTGGGTGTACTCAGACACTGCCGTCCCCCTTCGGCTGCAACGCCCGGTCGACACCGGTCAGCGCGGCCGTGATGTCGGTGGCGTTGGCCGCGTTGCGCGCCTCGGCGGTGCGGTAGTTGGCCAGGATGGTGCTGGTCGCCTGCTGCGCCGCCTGCACCGCCTGCCGGAGCCGCTCGGCCTGATCCACGTACGACTGGTGGACCTCGCTGTAGCGGCGCGAGTTCTGGGTGGCGTCGGTGAACGAGCCCAACGCCGGAGGGCTGCACTGCATCTCGGTGTTGAGCTTGCGCAGCACCGACTCGGCCTGACTCAGCCGCGATGCCAGATGCTTGTGGAAGTCCTCAAGGGACAGCAGGTCGACTTCCGTCCGCCCGGTCATGGCAACATCCCCGTCGTTCTGGTTGACAACCGTCAGCGAGCCCAGGTTAGTCCACTGTCGCGACCCGGGGCGACCCGTCCGAACGGCTCAGTCGTCGGCACCGGTCGATGCTCCGGGCACCCCACCGCCCGTGCCGCCGCTCGCCGGGGCGCCCGTCGCCGGGGCACCCGTGGCCGAGGTGGACGACGTCGGCTGCGGCACGGACCCGGTCGCCGGCGTGTCACCGGGCGCGAACTGCACGAGCGCGTCCGTCCGGTCCAGGGTGGGCCCGGTCGGGATCAACGCGAGCAGCGAGCCGGGCACCGCAAGCGGGGTGACCCCCTCGTAGCCGAGCGCCCCCAGTGTCTCGGCGGAACCGAGCGGGTACCGGACGCCCTGCGGGCTGATCAGGTAGACCGTCGCGCCGGCTGCGCCGGACCCGCTGGTGCCGGCGCCGGACGCGGCCTGGGCCAGCACGCCCTTGCCGCCGGGCAGCAACACCGACTCGGCCGTACGCACCGCGTCCCGGTTGGTCTGGCGCACCGGCACCGAGCCGGGCTCGTCCGCCGACAACTCCGCCGGCACCCGGTCGAAGACCTCCAACGTGGTGGTCGGGGGGCCACCCGCGCTGCCGGCCCGGTACGTCGCGCAGAGCAGCGTCTGCCCGGCCCGGGCCTGGTACAGGGCGGGCAGCGTGCGGGGCATCCCGTCCGCGTCCACCCGCTGCTCGGTCAACAGCCGGCCGGCCTGGTCGGGCGTGATGTCGGTGATCTGACCGCCGCCGCTGATGAGCAGCAGGGCCGTGATCTCACTGATCGAGACGAGACCTTCCCGCGCGAGCACGTAGTGCTGCCCCGCCGCCTGGAAGACCTGACCGATGGTGGCGGGTCGGCCGGCGACGCTCAGCCCGCTGCGGTCACCCATTCCGGGCAGCGACGGCTTGCGCAGCGGCGGCCCGGCCGGCACGGCGTTGAGCAGTTGCTGCCCGACCGGCAGCGGTGTCGTGCCGCTCATCCGCAGCGCCGCCACCGCCTGGTCACCGCCGCGCACCTCGAGCCGGGAGTCGCCGGTGAGCAGGTGCCGCTGACCGTCCACGGTGACGAGTACGGCCCGGTCACCGAGCGGCGCACCGCCGGGCAGCGCGCGGTCGATCACGACGCGGGTGGTGGAGCGGCGCGGGTCGGCCGGGTCGGGCACGTCGCAGACCGACCACGGCAGGCCGGTCAACGACTTGCGGTCCGGCAACGCGTCGGGAGCGCCGACGATGCCGACGGTGTGGCCCCGTGGTCGGTCCCGCAGCGCCGCCTGCGACATGGTGCGCACCGCGGGGTCGGGCTCGTTCAGGATCAACCGTGCGGAGGTGTAGTTGAGCGTCGGATGGAGCTGGCCCTCGGCGAACACGTACGTCGCCCCGGTCTCCCGCTCGATGACCAGCGTGTTCTCTTCCAGCGGCGCGGCGTTCCCGGTCAACTGGCCGTACGCGCCCACACCGCCGAGCACCACCGCCGCGGCGATCACACTGCCCGCGACCGCCATGCCGAGCCGTCGCATCGGCAGGTTTGTCGTCTCCGGATCACCCGACATGAGCGCGGAGACGATCCGACGGGTGACGAAGCGGTACGCCTGCACCTGATCGCGGCGGGTCCGCATGACTTACCTCCGGCGGGGTGGATCCGCGACGATGTCCTCGGGGTGCCGTCGCGGGCTTCCCTACGATAAGGGGCCGACGGCGGGTCCTCGGGGCCGCCGCCGGATCGGTGCCGGGCCGACCCGGCGCAGAGTCGTACCGTCCAGGAGGGACCGTCAGCGATGACACAGGTTCAGGCGCCACCCGCCCGAGCGGTCACGAGGCCGTCCGACGTCCCGGCACGGGTCACCCCGGCGGCCGACCGACCCGGTCGGGGTCGCATCGGTCCGGTGCTGGTCGGCCAGCTCGTCGTACTCGAGGTGTGTGCCGTCGCCGTCTGGGCCGCGACGGCCGGTCCGAGCTGGCTGCTGGCCACGGTGGCCGCTCTGGCGCTTGCCGTCGTGGTGGCCGCGTTCGCCCGCCGTGGTGGTCGCTGGTGGTTCCACGACGTGCTGCTGCGTCGCCGGCTGCGGCACCGCCGCGAACGGGCGGCCGCCGCGCTGGCCGGCGGCACCGCCACGGACCCCCGGCTGGCCGCGCTCGCACCCGAGCTGGACGTCATCGAGCTGACCGACCGGGGCACCCGGCTCGGCATCGGGCAGGACGACCAGGGCTGGTTCGCGGCGGTCGCGCTGCAGCCGGTCACCGGCGCCGCGGTCGGTTCGGTGGACGCGGCGACAGTGGACCGCGCGTTGCGGGTGCTCGCCGACTTCTCGGCTCCGGTGTCCAGGGCCCAGGTGGTCGCGCACACGCTGGTCTGGTATCCGGCCCCCGGAGCGCCACCGGCTGCGCACCGGACCGTCTGGGTGGCGCTGCGGCTCACGGTCCGCGACGCGCGGGTCGAGACGGTGAGTCGGGGCGGCGGGCTGCCCGGCGTCCACCGGACGCTGGCCGCCGGGATCGGCCGGTTGGGCAAGGCCCTGACGGCCGCCGGGCTGGCCCACCGGCCGCTGGGTCGCGACGAGCTGCGCGCCGCCGTGGTGTCCGCCGCCGGGTTGGACCTGGTGCCGGAGCCGCCGACCGAGAGCTGGCGAGGGCTGCGCGGCGGCGGCTGGACGCACCACTGCCTGACCCTGCGCGGCCGCCCGGACGCGCCCCTCGGCCCGCTTGTGGACGCGATCACCGCCACGTCGGCCCCCTCGCACACGGTGGCCGCGGCGGTGTCGCCCGACGGGCGCATGGCAGCCCCGCTGCTGCGGGTCGCGGCCATGGACAACCACGTCGAGGCCCTGGTCAAGGCCGTCCGGGACGTCGCCCACCGTGCCGGCACACCGGCCCGGCCGATGGACGGGCAGCACGGTCCGGGCGTCTACGCCAGCGCGCCTGTCGCGTCGGCGGTGGGCGGCGCCGGTCGTCGGCAGCCCCGCTGACGGCCCGCCGGGGCTCCGCGGTCAGGGCCGCAGGTTGACGATCCAGCCGTACAGGCCGCCGACCCAGACGGCGAGCGGCACCAGCGCGATGATCAGCATGATCTCGACGATGTCGAGCAGTCGGCCCCACACCGGCGAGATGCGCTTGCCGGCGACGCTGAGGCCGTAGATCAGGCTGACCACGGCCGCCAGCAGCAGGCCGCCGAGGATCAGACCGAGCCGGACCGGAAGCGATCCACCGGCGAAGGTCGCGGCGGCGGTCAGGCCCAGCCCGACGGTGCCGGCGAGCAGCACCGGAACGCGCTGGGCCCGCCCCAGGAGCGGACGCGCCCGCAGCAACGACAGCAGGGCCAGCACCAGGCACAGCAGCACCGCCGGCAGGCTGCCGTCCAGGGCCAGGACCAGCTGCGCGCCGAGCACCAGCAGCGACACCGTCCACAACAGACCGGTGAGGAACTGATCGGCGCGGTCGCTCCGCTCGAGCACCTGCCGTCCGTCCACCGACTCGCTGTCGGTCTTCAGGTCGTCCGGGCCGGTCGGGATCGACGGCACCGGCAGCCGGGCCAGCCGGTAGGCCACCATCGGCAGCGCCGGCACCATGCCGAACGCGACCGCCGCCACCACCGCGGCCCCGGCCGCGGCGTCGATGCCGAAGGCCAGGCAGAGCAGCGCGCCCAGACCGGTCCCGGCGCCCACCCCGATCGCCGAGAAGAACAGGGGGTACCGGTCACCGACGGCCACCACGGCCACCGCCCCGGCGATCACCACGGCGGTGGCCGCGAGCAGGACGTGCGGACTGGCCAGCTCTGTCAGCTTTCGGTCACCGGCGAGCAGCAGCAGGCCACCGGTGCCCGCGTGCCCCAGCCCGACCATCGCCAGCACCGAGCCCGTCCCGCTGTCACCCGCCGCCCGGGAGAGCACCGCCGCGCCGACCAGCAGCGCCACCGCGACCAGCAGCGCGGCCAGCGCGCCGGGCAGGTGGGGAGGGCCGGTGAACAGGGCGGCCAGCGCGGCCGCGCCGAACGCCGCCGCGGCGAACAGCACCGCGAACGACCGGGTCGCGCCGACCTGCCAGGAACCCGGCCGTTGGGTGGTCGCGGTGGCGACCGCGTCCACCACGTCGTCGAACACGACCTCCGGCGCGGAGGCGGACCGGGGGTTGAAGTACAGCACCTCGCCGTCGCGGACACCGAGCTGCGTGGCCGTACGACCACCGTCCAGAGGTGCGCCACCCAGGCGGGACAGCGCCCAGCCGCCGTGCCGCACGCCGTCGTCGGCGAGGTCCTCCCCGGCGTAGCGCAGCAGGGTGGGCAGGAGGTCCGCCATCGGCACGTCCGACGGCAGGGCCAGGTCCATCCGGGTACGGGGGGCCACAATGGTGATCCGGCTCAGACCACCGGTCGCCGTCTTCGTCGCCACAGTGGCCTCCTGGTGTCCATCTACGATCAGCGGGCCGTGGTCCCGCGGTGCGGGCGCACCGCGCCCACGGGAGATTACCTACGATGACGGGCACGTACAGTGCCCACCCGCAGGCTTCGCGCCGCGCCGGCACGACAGCAGGGCCACTTCTGGGGAGGAGACAGCCGTGAGCACGGTCGTGTTCCGCCGACCTCCGCGCCAGCCGGGGCCGTCACTGCCGCGCGGCGAGGTGGTGCTGGAGTCCCCTCCCGAGCTGCCCGAGCCGACGCCCCGCGGGATGGGGCAACTGCTCATGATCCTGCCGATGATCTGCGGTGTCGGCGCGATGGCGTTCCTCTACGCCGGTCGGGGCGGCGGCACGATGACCTACGTCGCCGGTGGCCTGTTCGGCGTCTCGATGCTCGGTATGGCCCTCGGCTCGCTCGGCAACGGCGGAAACGACAAGGCCGAGCTGAACGCCGACCGCCGCGACTACATGCGCTACCTGGCGCAGATGCGCAAGCGCACCCGACGGGCAGCGGCTCAGCAGCGCGACGCGATGAACTGGCGGCACCCCGAGCCCGACGCGCTCTGGTCGATCGCGGCGTCCCGCCGGCTGTGGGAGCGGCGGATCACCGAACCCGACTTCGGCGAGACCAGGATCGCGCTCGGCCCGCAGCGGCTGGCCGTGGAGATCGTCCCCCCGGAGACCAAGCCGGTCGAGGACCTGGAGCCGATGAGCGCCATCGCGCTACGCCGGTTCGTCCGCGCACACTCCACCGTGCCCGAGCTTCCGACCGCGCTGTCGGTGCGCGCGTTCAGCCGGGTCGTGCTGCGCGGCGACCGCGAGCCCGTGCTCGACCTGACCCGGGCGGCCCTGGGCCAACTGGCGACGTTCCACGCCCCGGACGACCTGGTCGTCGCCGTGGTCGCCGCGCCCGACCGGCAGCCCGCCTGGAACTGGGTGAAGTGGCTTCCCCACGCCCACCACGCCGGCCGGACGGACGCGGCCGGCGCGCGTCGCCTGGTCTTCGCCAGTCTGGCCGAGGCCGAGGAGTCCCTCGCCGGCGACCTGGCCGGGCGACCCCGGTTCACCGCCGAGGCCAAGCCGCTCACCACCGCGCCACACGTGATCGTGGTGGTCGACGGGGGCGAGATCTCCCCGACCTGCCAACTCGTGGGCCAGGGGCTGCTCGGCGTCACCCTGATCGACCTCTCCGGGACGGTGCCGCGCGACGCCGGCCGCTGGCTGCTCTGCCTGGACGTGGGCGACGGCACCGCCCTCGACCTGATCCGGGGCAGTTCGTCGTCGCGGCTCGGACGACCCGACCGGCTCACCGCCGAGGCCGCCGAGGGGCTGGCCCGGCAGATCGCGCCGTACCGGCTGTCGCAGCAGCAGGCCAGCAACGAGGAGCCGCTGGCCCGCAGCACGGAGCTGCCCGACCTGCTCGGCGTCGGCGACGCCGCCGCCGTGGACGTGCACCAGACCTGGCGGCCGCGCGGTCACCGGGACCGGCTGCGCATCCCGCTCGGCGTCGGCCCGGACGGCAACGTCGTCGAACTCGACTTCAAGGAGTCGGCGCACGAGGGCATGGGCCCGCACGGTCTGGTCATCGGCGCGACCGGCTCCGGCAAGAGCGAGCTGCTCCGTACGGTGGTGGCCGCGCTGGCGGTGACCCACTCGTCGGAGGAGCTGAACTTCGTCCTGGTGGACTTCAAGGGCGGTGCGACGTTCGCCTCGCTGGACGCGTTGCCGCACACCAGCGCGGTGATCACCAACCTGGCCGACGAGCTGCCGTTGGTCGACCGGATGCGCGACGCCCTCGCCGGCGAGATGGTGCGTCGGCAGGAGCTGCTGCGGGCGGCGGGCAACTACGTCTCCCGCTTCGAGTACGAGAAGGCCCGGGCGGCCGGTGAGCCCCTGGCGCCGATGCCGAGCTTGTTGATCATTTGTGACGAGTTCAGCGAGTTGCTGGCCGCCAAGCCGGACTTCATCGACCTGTTCGTGATGATCGGCCGGCTGGGTCGGTCGCTCGGCGTGCACCTGCTGCTGGCCTCGCAGCGCCTGGAGGAGGGCAAGCTGCGCGGCCTGGACACCCACCTGTCGTACCGGATCGGTCTGCGGACCTTCTCCGCCGTGGAGAGCCGGATCGTGCTCGGTGTGCCCGACGCGTACGAGCTGCCGAACGCGCCCGGCCACGGCTACCTGAAGACGGACACCAGCACGATGCTGCGCTTCCGGGCCGCGTACGTCTCGGGGCCGTACCGGGCGCCCGGCCAGCAGGCGTCCGCGTCGCAGGCCCTGGTGCAGCGCCGGATCGTGCCGTACGGCGTCACCTTCATCCCGACGCAGGCCACGCAGGTGTCGGTGGACGCCGTGCCGGAGCCGGAGCAGCCGGCCGACGGCAAGGCCGTCGCGATGCTGGACGTCCTGATCGACCAGCTCAAGGGCCGGGGCCGGCCCGCGCACCAGGTGTGGCTGCCGCCGCTGGCGGACCCGCCGGGCCTGGGCGAGCTGCTCGGCCCGCTGGCCGTCGACCCGACCTACGGGCTGTGCACGGCGTCCTGGCCGGGCCGGGGTCGCCTCACCGTGCCGGTCGGTGTGGTGGACCGCCCGTACGAGCAGCGCCGCGACCCGATGATGGTCGAGCTGGCCGGTGCCGGCGGCAACGTGGTCATCGTCGGTCGTTCGCTCAGCGGCAAGAGCACGATGCTGCGGTCGCTGCTGGCCTCGCTGGCGCTCACCCACACGCCCCGTGAGGTGCAGTTCTTCTGCCTGGACTTCGGCGGTGGCGCGCTGCGCAGCCTGGAGCGTCTGCCGCACATGGCCGGGGTGGCCGGCCGCCGCGACGTCGAGGCGGTGCGCCGCACGGTGGCCGAGGTGGTCGCGGTGCTTGACGAGCGGGAGATGCGCTTCGCCCAGCACGGCATCGACTCGGTGGCCAGCTACCGCCGTCGTCGGGCCGCCGGCGAGTTCGCCGACGACCCGTTCGGTGACGTGTTCCTGGTGGTGGACGGCTGGAACACCCTGCGCCAGGACTACGAGGAGCTGGAGCAGACCATCACGACGCTCGCCAACCGGGGCCTCGGCTTCGGGGTGCACGTGGTGCTCACGGCGGTGCGTTGGGCGGAAATCCGGATCAACATGCGCGATCTGCTCGGCACCAAGCTGGAGTTGCGCCTGGGCGACGCGGCGGAGTCCGAGATCGACAGGCGCTCGGCGATGAACGTGCCGGAGAAGTCGCCCGGCCGGGGCCTGACCCGGGACAAGCTGCACTTCCTCACCGCGATCTCGCGGATCGACGGTCGGCGCGACATCGAGGATCTGAGCGAGGCGTCCGTCGCGCTGGCCGGGCACGTGGCGGCGAACTGGCCGGGGCGGCCGGCGCCGAAGGTGCGGCTGCTGCCGCGTCGGCTGCCGGTGTCCGAGCTGGCCCGGATCATCGACCGGTCGGCGCCCGGTCTGCCGATCGGCGTCAACGAGTCGGCGCTCGCGCCGGTCTACCTGGACCTGGCCAACGAGCCGCACCTGACGGTCTTCGGCGACGCCGAGTGCGGCAAGACCAACCTGCTACGGCTGATCGCCCGGGGCATCACCGAGCGGTACACGCCGGCCCAGGCGCGGCTGGTGATCGCCGACTACCGACGTGGGCTGTTGGGCGCGGTGGAGGGCGATCACCTGCTCGACTACGCGCCGTCCAACCAGGCGTTCGCGCAGGGGCTCGGCTCGATCCGCAGCGCGCTGTCCAACCGGCTGCCCGGCCCGGACGTGACGACCGCGCAACTGCGGGACCGCAGCTGGTGGAAGGGCCCGGACCTGTACATCCTGGTGGACGACTACGACCTGGTGGCGTCCGGTGGCAGCAACCCGCTGAGTGCCCTGCACGAGCTGTTGCCGCAGGCCCGGGACATCGGTCTGCACCTGATCGTCGCGCGTCGGGTCGGCGGGGTCTCCCGGGCGCTCTACGAGCCGGTGCTGCAGCGGCTTCGCGAACTGGACTCACCCGGCCTGCTGATGTCCGGCAACCGGGAGGAGGGCGCGGTCTTCGGCACGCTGCGTCCGAGCCCGCAGCCGCCCGGTCGGGGCACGCTCGTCCGTCGCCGCGACGGCCAGCAGTTGATCCAGACCGCCTGGTCCGAGCCGGCCTGACCGAGCCCTTCGGGTCGGATTCCCGTCCGATCGGCTCGCACAAACGACGCGATTCACCGCCATCCATCGAACGGTGCCGGTCAGGGCTGCGGTCGCTGGACTGATTCCGCTACGGTCTCACTTGGAGTGTCCGTCGGTGGGGTGTTGCTGCCTTGCCGCGGGGGAGAGGCGCGGCAAAGCCGCAGCCACAACATGACGGAAGGGTGTGAAGCATGGCGTTCGAGGTCGAAGCTGCGAGTCTGCATACCGCCGCGAGTGACGTGCGGTCCACGCGCAGCGAGGTCGACGGCGAGCTGAAGAAGCTGTGGAACGTAGTCGACGACCTGGCCATGGCGTGGAAGGGTCAGGCGTCCACGGGGTTCCAGTCGCTCATGCAGCGGTGGAACGAGGACACCGTCAACCTGCTGACCGCAATGGACAACATCGCGGACCTGCTCGACAAGTCGGGTACGACGCACCAGGTCAACGACGAGGAGCAGCAGCAGATGCTGGACAAGTTCCACTCTGCTCTCAACCCGTGATCCGTAGCCAGCAGAGGAGGAAGTCGTGACGATCAAGGTTGACTACGCGGTCCTCGAGAGCAGCAACCAGCAGATGCAGGCGATCTCGAAGACCATCGACGAGAAGCTGGACACGCTGCGGTCGATGCTGTCCAAGCTCGAGTGGGAGGGCGAGGACCGCACCGCCTACGAGCAGCACCAGGCGAAGTGGGACTCGTCGGTCCGGGACATCAACCGGATCCTGAACGAGATCGGTGGTGCCGTCGGCATCGCCCGCGAGAACTACGTCTCCACCGAGATGAGCAACTCGAAGGTGTGGGGCTGAGACAATCGCCGATGCGGCTCCGGTCCGGCTCGACCGGGCCGGAGCCGCATTGTGTTGGCGTCGGCGGGATACGGGAGAGCGATGCGTACGGGGAAGCCTTTCCGATCGACACGGGCCGTGGGCGCGGCCGCGCTGGCGTTGTGCGCCGCGCTGGCCCCCGCGGTGACTGTCGCGCCGGCGCCGGCGCAGGCCGCTGACACGGTTCGCAGCTATCAGTGGTACCTGGACTACCTCAAGATCCCCGCCGCGCACAAGATCACCAAGGGCGCGGGTGTCAAGGTCGCCGTCGTCGACGGTGGGGTGGACGCCAACAATCCCGACCTGCGCGGTCAGGTGTTGCCCGGGCACGGCACCAACGCTGCGGCCGCCCCGGACGGCCGACGTGACGACGACAAGGAAAAGGGGCACGGCACCAAGATGGCCGGCATCGTCGCCGGGCGCGGCGGTGGCGACATGCACGCGTTGGGCATCGCCCCGGCCGCGAAGATCATCCCGGTCTCGATGGGTGCCACGTCGAGCACTGACGACGTGGTTCTGGGTGTCCGGTGGGCCGCGGACAACGGTGCCGACGTCATCAACTTGTCGTTGGCCACCGCGCAGGCGGTGGCTCCTCCCGAGCTCGTGGACGCTGTCAACTACGCGTTGAGCAAGGATGCCGTGGTGGTCGCCTCCGCAGGCAACATGGAGCAGGGCGACCGACAGGTCATCTCGCCCGCCAACATCCCCGGCGTCGTCGCCGTCACCGGGTTCGACAAGCAGGGCCGCTTCTTCGCCGGTTCGGTGCAGGGCCCGGAGGCGGTCATCGCGAGCCCGATGGAGAGCATCATCGGGCCGGTGCCCAAGGGTGTTTCACCGAACGGTTACACGCTGGCCAGCGGCACCAGTTCGGCGGCCGCCATCATCTCCGGGGTGGTGGCGCTGATCCGTTCCGAGTACCCGAAGCTCGACGCGGCCAACGTCGTCAACCGACTGGTCAAGACCGCGCGCGACGCCGGGCCGTCCGGCCGTGACCCGCAGTTCGGCTTCGGCACGGTCGACCTGATGGCAGCGCTGACCCGGTCGGTGCCCCCGGTGACGGCGAACCCGCTGACGGAGGGCGCGGCGGCCGGTCCCACCCGTCCCGGCGGTGCCGCCCGGCCCGGTGACGACGACGGTCCCGCTGTCGAGTTCGGGGTGACGAACAAGGCCGGCGCCATCGCCCAGGTGGTGCTCTGCCTGGGCGTGCCGATCATCGCGCTTGTCGTCCTGCTGGTGGTGCTGCGACGGCGCAAGCGGCGCGCACCGCCGGCCGGCGGCCCGTACCCTGGCGCGCCCGGCACGCCGCCACCCGGCTGGCCCGCCACCCAGCCGACACCGGCCGGGTACGGCCCACCGCAGCACCCCGGGGCATCCGGCCCGCCGCCGCAGCACCCCGGTGCATACGGCCCACCACCGCAGCACCCTGCGGGATACGGCCCGCCGCCGGGCCAGCCTGGGCCCGGATACCCGCCGTCGAGCTATCCCGCGCAGGGCTATCCGCCGGCGCCGACCGCTCCGGTGCCACCGCCGGGCGCGTCCGGCTGGCCGGGCCCGGGCCAGGCGGCACCGCCGCCCGACCCGCACCAGCAACAACAGTGAGCGCAGACCACCAGTCAGGGTTTCGGGGAGGGGACCGATGACGGACGACAGGACCAGCCAGCCGGCACGGTACGAGAACGACGACCTCTACATCCCGGTGCCGGTGGGCGGGTTACCGACGTCGGGTCTGGCCATCACCGGCCTGGACATCGACAACGTCAACCACGCCGAGACGCCGAAGGGCCTGGTCACCGCGCCCGGCGAGGCGGGCGTCAAGACCGAGTGGGACGCGACGAGCCTGGACTCGGCCATCACCTGGCTGGAGACCCACGCCGCGTACCTGAACAAGCTCTCCTACGACATGGTCGACATCCAGGACCTGATGGGTGGCGCGACCAGCGGCGTGGCCGGCGGAGCCGGCGGGCAGCCGAGTCCGCTCGGCGGGTTCGACTGGGCCGCCCGGTTGGCCGCCAAGCACCAGGGGCTCTACCAGGGCACCGAGTCCGGTGTCCGGAAGCTCTCGCAGAACCTGTACGACGCAGCGGAGGCGCTGCGCCAGGTCAAGCAGAACTACGAGACGGCGGAGGAACAGAACAGGATGTCCGCCGCCGACATGCAGCGTGTCTTCGGCGACGTGGCCGGCAACGGCGACGGTCGCTAGGACGGGGGAGGACGGCAGATGGGCCTGAGCTGGGAAGAGATGTGCCAGAAGGTCGTCATCGACGGCCGGCCGGGCGACGTGGAGAGCGCCGCCCTCGGCTGGGAACAACTGATCAAGAATCTCAACAACGTCAAGCAGAGCCTCGACACCAACATCAAGGACCTGGGCACGACCTGGAAGGGCCCGGCGTACGAGGCGTTCAAGGGGCACATCGAGCAGATCTCCAAGGACACCGGGCAGCTCGTGGCGGACACGCAGAAGGGCAACGGCATCGTCCAGTCGCTCAAGACCGCCGCCGACAATCTCACCAAGGCCCAGCGGGACTTCCCGATCCCGGCGACCTGCGTCAACGACGTCCTGGAGGCGCGCAACGCCAAGCTGACCCTCGGGGTCGGCTTCTTCGAGGCGAAGGTCTCGCCGGACTTCCTGGGCTGGTTCGACCCGGTGACCGCGATCGCCGACTGGATCAACGACCAGTCGGAGGACGCGTCCCGGGTCTACGAGCAGGTCAGCGGCGACTACCAGGCCATCGCGCCGGGCATGCACGGTGATGCCAGCCCCACCGTCGTCAGGGACCCGACCCAGCAAATCCCCAATCTGGACAATGGCGGTGGCGGTGGTGGGGGCGGCGGTGGTGTGCCGAAGCTCGGCGGCGGCGGCTCCGGGGGTGGCCTGGGCGCAACGCCCTCGATCGGCGCCACCGCCATGCCGGACACCGGCAACCTGCCCAGCGGCTCCGGCGCCCACCCGGACCTCTCCGGCGGGTACGACTCCGGCACGGGTAACTACCCGGGCACCGGTGGCGTCCCGGGCGTCGGCGGCGCGGGCGACGAGTTCAGCAGCGGCCTCGCGGGTGCGGGCGGCGGCGGGTCGCCCGGCCTCGGCTCCGGCCTCGGAGGCGGCGGCGGCCTGGGCTCGTCCGGTGGCCTCGGCAGCGGCGGCGGCGCGGGCAGCGCCGGAGCACTCGCGGGTGGCGGCGCGCTCGGCCGGGCGGTCTCGCCGGGCATGGGCCCGATGATGGGTGGCGGTGCGG
>NZ_HF570108.1:576258-609742 GCF_000297395.2 Micromonospora lupini str. Lupac 08
CATGGCACCCGGCATGGGTGGCGTCGCCGGTGGCGGCGGTGCCGGTCGGGGCGGCGCCGGGCGCGGCGCGGCGGGCGCCGGTCGGGGTGCGGGTGCTCGGGGCGCCGGTGGCGTGGCCGGGGCGGGCAGCGGCGCCGGCTACGGCGAGGAGGACACCGCCCGCAACACCTGGCTGGAGGAGGACGAGGACGTGTGGGGCGCCGACGGCGGAGGCACGTCCGGCATCCTGCGCTGAGCTCTTCGCGCCACGGCGCTGTTGCGGTCGACCGCAACAGCGCCGTAGTGCGTCCCGCGACCGGACTGCCTGGGGACCGTGCGCGGTCAGCCGGTGACCGCTTCGTCGGTACGACGGCCGGGGCGCCAACCGCGTCGGCGGCCGCGCGCCATGATCGGGCGCGTGATCAGCAGCAGTAGGGCGAGCAGGGCGCCCACCGCGGCGGCCCAGATCGCGACGGTGCGTTGCCAGCTCAGCGGGTCGGCCCCAGCGGCGGGTGCGGCAAGCCTGCCGACCGGCGGGTTGGCGCGGGTGCCCAGCAGGCTCGACACCGCCCGGTACGGGTTGACCACGCCGTAGCCGACCTCGGCGTTTCGCCCCTGCGGCGGGTTGTCCGCCGTTCGCTCCAACCGGTCGCCGACCTGCTCCGGGGTGAGATCCGGGTAGGCGGCCCGCACCAGCGCGGCCACCCCCGAGACGTACGCGGCGGCGAAGCTGGTGCCGCCCGTCGGCTCGGCGCGGTAGCCCGATCCACCCGGTGCCGGGCCGACGATGTTCAACCCCGGTGCGGCGACGTCGACGAAGGTGCCGCTGACCGAGGTGCCCACGTGCCCGCCCTGCTCGTCCACGCCACCGACGGCGATCACCCCGGGGTACGCCGCCGGGTAGGCGGGTCTGTCCTCCTGGGTCTCCTGACGGTTGCCGGCGGCGGCGACCAGCACCACCCGCTTGGCGAGGGCGCGTTCGACGGCCTGTGCCAGTTCGGGGCGCGGCAGGGTCACCAGGGACAGGTTGATCACGTCGGCGCCGTTGTCGACGGCCCAGTCGATGGCGGCGGCGATCTGCCCGGGCAGTGCCTCGTCGTTGGTGCCCTTGGCATCCGGCAGGACCCGGATGGGGAGGATCCGCGCCGCCGGGGCGACACCGCTGAACGGCACCCCGGTGCCCTCCTTGCCGGCGATGATGCCGGCGACCATCGTGCCGTGGCCGGCCAGGTCACACTGGCCCCGGTTGGCCGGCAGGTTGTTGAAGTCGCGCCCCTCGAGCACCTGACCCTTCAGGGCCGGGTGGATGGCGGAGACCCCGGAGTCGATGACCGCAACCGTCACCCCGGCGCCCCGGGAGAGCGGCCACGCCGCGGCCGGATCCACCCGGCGCAGGGCCCACGGCATCTGCACCAGACCGTCCTCGCCGGCCGGGCCGCAGGTGGGCGCCGCCGCGACCGCCGGGGAGGAGGGGACCACCAGGGCGGCGCCGAGCAGGGCCGCCAGCGTTCCACTGAGGACAGCTCGGACGGCACGGCGGGACCGCTCGGTCGCGCTCGGTGGCAGGCATTCGCGCACCCGCAGAGATTACCGCTGCGCCGCGTCGGGCAGCGGCCCGCCGACGTCGTTCGGCAGTCGACGCGAGGTAGCGGTCAGGGTTGGGACGTGACGTCGTCGGCGGGTGCGTCGGCGAAGAGCGCGAGCAGGGCGCCGACCTGGCGGTCGGCCTCGGCGGGGTGCCGGAACCGGCCGGCGGGGTTCAGGGTGTACTCGTTGCGGCGCCCCACCCGGGTGCGGTGCAGGTAACCGCCGGCCTCCAGGTCGGCGACGATGGCCTGGGCTGCCCGTTCGGTGACGCCCACCTCGGCCGCCACGTCGCGTAGTCGGGCGGTGGGGTTGCGAGCGATGGCCAGCAGCACATGCCCGTGGTTGGTCAGGAACGTCCAGTTCCGGCCGCCTCCGGCCGTCGCCGCGCTCGCCATCGTGGCGCCGCCTCTCCGATTGTCGGCCCCACCCTATGCCCGTGGGGTCGGGTCAGCTGCCGACGGGCCGGCCGGCCCCACGGCCGGAGATCGGTTCGGGTTCCACGTATGAAATCTAAATCACGCATATCTTGACGCTTCTTGCGGTGCGTGTGACCGTGGAGCCCAGCCGGCGCCCACCGAAGGCCCGGCTGAAAAAGCCTGTTGAGCAGGTCAAACGCGTAGAGACGAGGTGCGGTATGAGCCGTCCCGGTACGCCTGGCGCGCAGCCGGGCCCGCAGTGGGCCGCCGATCGAGCGCCGATGCCGACCGAGCCGGCCCGAGCCTACGCCGAGCTGGCCGCAGGCAACCGCCGCTTCGTCAGCGGAGCGCCGCGCCATCCCAACCAGGACGCCGGGCACCGGGCCGCCGTGGCCGACGGGCAGCACCCGTTCGCGGTGATCGTGGGCTGCTCCGACTCCCGGCTGGCTGCCGAGATCATCTTCGACCGGGGGCTGGGCGACCTCTTCGTCGTCCGCACGGCCGGGCACACCGCCGGCCCGGAGGTGCTGGGCAGCGTGGAGTACGCGGTGACAGTGCTCGGCACTCCGCTGGTGGTGGTGCTCGGCCACGACTCGTGCGGCGCCGTGCAGGCTGCCCGCGAGGCTGCCGCCACCGGCGTCGCGCCGCCGGGGCACCTCCCCGCGGTGGTCGACGCGGTGCTGCCCAGCCTGCGGCGCGCCACGGCCGAGGGCGTCGCCGACATCGACGGCATCGTCGACATCCACATCGCGCAGACCGTCGAGACGCTGCTCGGGCAGTCGCCAGTGCTGGCGGACGAGGTGGCGCAGGGACGGTGTGCGGTGGTGGGCATGTCGTACCGGCTCGCCGCCGGCGTGGTGCGCCCGGTGACCCCCGTACCGTCGGCTGCCGCGACGTTCGACGCGCCCGGCACCTCGGACGACCCGGCGGCTTCGGCAGCCGCCTGACACTCCACCGCCGGACACGACGAGGGCCGCCCCGCCTGGTGCGGGACGGCCCTCGGACTTCCTGACTGCCGGGTCAGAGCAGCGACATGTGCACGTGGTCGGTGTGGTTCGACGGCCCGCTGTACGACTTCCAGCCGGTCGCCGGGAACCAGATCTGCCGGTTCCAGATCACGTAGTAGATGCCGAGCCGGTCGGCGTTGCGGATGAGGAACGCGGCGACGTTGTTGCCGTACATCCGGGTGTCGTTGTTGTGCCACGGGCTGAAGCCGCTCTTCTGCAACGACCAGTCACAGGCGCGGCCCTTGGGGTGCTCGTACGGGCCACCGTTGCGGTGGCAGCCGACGAAGCGGTTGAACCCGGCCCGCTTGACCTCCTTGTACGCGTGCAGGGTGCGCGGCGTGACGCAGCCGGAGGTGGTGGGGTCCTTCTCGCTGCACGACTGCGGCTTCCAGTCACCGTCGGCGGTGCGGCCCGGGCCGATCCGGGCGACCGGCGAGGTGGCGTCCACCAGGCCGCCGGTGAATCCCTGACCGCCGACGAGCGCGAGCGACTTCTCCGCGTCGCGCTTGTCCTTCGCCATCAGGGCGGTCTGCTTCTGCTGCTCGCGGACCTCCGCGTCGAGGGCCAGCTTGGCCTGCTCGGCGCGGGCCTTGACCGCGTTGACCTCGGCGAGCTTCTTCTCGTTGACCATGTTCATCTCGTCGAGCGCCGCAGCCCGTCGGACGAACGAGTCCGGGGCGTCGCTCTCCAGCAGCATCGCGATCGCGCCGACCCGTCCGGTCCGGTACGACTGGGCGGCGATCTGCGCGACCTGCGGTGCCAGCGCCTCCAGGTCGGCCTTGGCCCGCTCGACCTCCAGCGACAGCTCGAGCTGCCGCTTCTTGGACTTGTCCAGCTTGGACTTGGCCGCCACGTAGTCCCGGTTGGTCTGCTCGATCACGTCGTCGAGCAGCTTGGGCTCGTCCTCCTGCTCGTGCCCGGACGGTGTGGGGGTCGTCGGGGCGGCGTGGGCCGGGAGGGGCCCGGCGAACACGGTCAGCGCGGCGAGCACGGCCACCACGGGTGTCAACCAGCGGCGTAGGGGTGCCGTCACAATGTTCCCTTCCCTCGACCGCCGACCGGGTTAGCTGACGGGTTCGGGGCGGAAGTGGCCCCTACCGCTGACGCGGATTCACCCCACGTACCTGGGTCCCCGGCTCGCCGGTTGGCGATTGGGCGGTGGCACCGCAGGCGCCGCTGCGCGCCTTCGTCGGTGACCGGCAGCGAGGTTACCCGAGAGCCCACCGCCTGAGCTACGTCCTGATGCCGACTAAAAGCGTCATTTCGCCATGGCGTTGAGTGACCAGTGACGCGGTTCTCAGGGCGGGTGCCCGATCCGGTCACGCTGAGGAGTGTCACCATGCCGTATCCGTGCTCCTGTTCGGCTCTGGCCACCGGTCGGTGGCGGTGGATGGGGGTGCGTTCCGCTCGGGGTCGGGCCCGTCGGGCCGACCCGCTGGCGGGGAGCTGAGGGCGGCCAGTGCCTCCGTCCGGTCCGCGCGGGGGCGCGGCGTCAGGGCGTCGGCGTCCGCGCCCTGCGCCGCCGTCGACCCGGCCGCGGTCACGACCGCGGCCAGCCCGGTGGTGAGGGGTACGGCGGCGATCAGGCCGAGCGTGGCGACCGCGCTGCGGACGATCTCCTGGGCGAGGAACTCGCTGGTCAGGATCTGCCCGAGGGGGCGCGTGTCGGAGGTGAGCAGGAGCAGCAGCGGCAGTGAGGCGCCGGCGTACGCCAGGACGATGGTGTTGACCGTGGAGGCGATGTGCGCCCGGCCGACCCGGGTGGCTGCCCGGTAGAGCTGCAACCGGCTCAATCCGGGGTTGGCGTTCGCCAGCTCGGTGACTGTGGCGGCCTGGGTGACTGTCACGTCGTCGAGCACCCCGAGGGAGCCGATGATGATCCCGGCCAGCAGCAGGCCGCGCAGGTCCACATCGGCCTGGAACATCGACAGTGTGGTGGCGTCCTCGCTGCCGAAGCCGGTGAGGTGGGTGGCCGCCGTGGCGATGGTCGCGAGCACGCCGGTGAGCACCAGGCTGCCCAGGGTGCCGAGCACCGCGACCGAGGTCTGGGCTGTCACTCCGTGTGTCAGGTAGAGCACCACGAACATGATCAGAGCGGCGCCGACCACCGCCACCAGCAGCGGTGACCGGCCGGCGCCGATGGCCGGCAACACGAAGGTGAGCAGGATGGCGAAGCTGGCGGCCAGGCCGGCCAGGGCGGCCAGGCCCCGCCACCGGCCGAACGCGACGATCGCGGCGGCGAAGACCACAGCGACCCACACCAGCGGAGTCCCGCGCTGGTGCTCGGCGATGTTCCAGCTGCTGACGGCGGGATCGGTCGGGTCGGTCAGCTCGACCAGGACGACCTCGTCACCGACCTCGACCCGTGGCGCGCCGGGCCCGGCGGGGACGGGCGTCGTCACCTGTTGGCCGGCGCTGCGCCCGTCCTCGATCCGTACGTCCACGGTCCCGCACGGTCCGGTGGCCGGCGTGCCCTCCGGGTCGGCCGACGGTGGGCAGGGTTCGGTCACCACACGGGTCACCGTGCCGTGGTGGCGCGGTGCGTCGGTGCCACCGCCGGTCCGTGGCGCCGCGTCCCGTGGCCAGAGCACAACGGCGGCGACGACGGTGGCCACGAAGAGCGGCACCACCGTCGCGACGAGGATCCGTCGTACCCGGGGCGGGGCGGGTCGAGCGGAATGGCTGTGGCCGGAACCCAATGCGAGACTCCCAACGATCCGGTGCGGGGTACGTACCGACGGGCCAGGCGGTTCACCTCCGCCTGACGAACGCGGTGACGAGCGCATCGGATGGCTGGCTGACGATCGGGCGGTCACGGAAAGTGACCGACTGGCCCGGCTGGTTGGTGCCGGCGCCGCATCGTGGCGGTGCCGGTGCCCGACTGCGTGGCAGGGTCCGGTGAGCCATCGTCGGAGATGCTAGTCAGCCCGGCGGGGCGTCGCAGGTCGTGGCGGAGTGTCGGAGGGGTCCAACCGGCCCGCGCGCCCGCGCGCCCGCGCGCCGTCGGCGGGAGCCGGGCCGGTCTGGCCGGCTCAGCCGCGCTTCATGAGTCGGCCGACGGCCGCCATCATCTCGGTGGCCATCTCGTCGGCCCGGCCCTCGGCCGCCCCCTCGTGCATGCAGTGCCGGGCGTGCCCGTCGAGCAGGCCAAGGGCCACCTTGTCGAGCGCGGCCTGGATCGCGGAGATCTGGGTGAGCACGTCGATGCAGTAGCGGTCCTCGTCGACCATCTTCTCGATGCCCCGGACCTGCCCCTCGACGCGGCGGAGCCGCGCGAGCAGTTGGTCCTTGCTGGCGGTGTATCCGCGGATCGGCGTGGGTGCGGTCATACCGACGAGGATAGCGTACCCCTGGGGGGTATGGTAACGTCCCTCGTGTCGGATACCCCCACCGGGTACCGGTACATGCCAGTGCAGGAGTCCGTCCGCGCCTTACCCCTGGGGGGTATAGGCTCGGGCCTGACGAAGGGAGAGATTCATGGTCGACACGACGTACCAGGTGCGGGGCATGACCTGCGGGCACTGCGTCAGCGCGGTAAGCGCCGAGGTGGGCGCAATCGCCGGGGTGCGCGACGTGCAGGTGGATCTCGCCACCGGCCGGGTCACCGTCACCAGTGAGCAGCCCGTGGCCACCGAGTCCGTCCGGGCCGCGGTCGACGAGGCCGGTTACGACCTCGTCGAGGCGTGAGCGGGAGGCCCGGGATGAACACGGTGACCAGACTGGGCGGGTTCGCCCTCGGTCTCGCGGCGGTCTTCGGCGCGGCGTACGGGATCGGCCGGGTGGTCGACCCGGCCGTCCCGGCCGCCCAGAGCCGGCACGACGGCGCCGCCGCCCACACCTCGGGCCCCGCCACGCACGACGAGGGGACCGACCGGGTTCCCGGCGGCCTGCTCGTCTCCGACCGGGGCTACACACTCGTTCCGGTGGCCGTCCCGGCCGGCGAGTTCGCCTTCCGGATCGCTGGGCCGGACGGCCGCCCGGTGACCGGGTACGACGTGGCGCACGACAAGCGGATGCACCTGATCGTCGCCCGACGGGACCTGTCCGGCTTCCGCCACGTGCACCCCGAGCTGGCCCCGGACGGCACCTGGCGGGTCGACACCCCGCTGGCCGGCCCCGGGCAGTGGCGGGCGTTCGCCGACTTCACGCCGACCGGGGGTGAGTCGCTGACCCTCGGAGTGGACGTGACTGTTCCCGGTGAGCTGACCGAACGGCCGCTGCCCGCCCCGGCGACCAGCACCACTGTCGACGGCTACACAGTCACCCTGGCCGGCGCTCCGCAGCCCGGCCGCACCTCGTCACTCACCCTGACCGTCAGCCGTGCGGGGCGGCCGGTCACCGACCTGGAGCCCTACCTGGGGGCGTACGGGCACCTGGTGGCGCTGCGCCGGGGTGATCTGGCGTACCTGCACGTCCACCCGGACGGAACACCCGGCGACGGGCGGACCCGGCCGGGTCCGGAGGTCACCTTCCTCGCCGAGGTGCCGTCGGCCGGCAGCTACCGGCTCTACCTCGACTTCCGGCACGGCGGGCGGGTGCACACCGCCGAGTTCACAGTCGTCGCCGACGCTGCCGCGACCGGGGGTGGCGACCCCACCCCGACCGGTCCGGCGCCGAGCGGCAGCGCCGGACACGGCACCCCCGGCCACGGGCACAACTGACGGGACCAGACGATGACCACCACCAGCAGACCACTTCCCGAGGCGCCGAACCGGATCGAGCTGGCCATCGGGGGAATGACCTGCGCCGCCTGCGCCGCCCGGATCGAGAAGAAGCTGAACCGGATGGACGGGGTGAGCGCCACCGTCAACTACGCCACCGAGAAGGCAACCGTCCGGTACGCCGACGGTGTCACCCCGGACGACCTGATCGGCACGGTGCAGAAGACCGGTTACACGGCGGCCCTGCCGGCGCCGCCGACGACCGAGCAGCCGGTCGACCCGCTGCGGGGTCCGCGTACCCGGCTGTGGGTGTCGGTGGCGCTCAGCGTGCCGGTGGTCCTGCTGGCCATGGTGCCGCCCTGGCAGTTCGACTACTGGCAGTGGCTGTCGCTGACCCTCGCGGCCCCGGTGGTGGTCTGGGGCGGGCTGCCGTTCCACCGGGCCGCCTGGACCAACCTGCGGCACGGCGCCGCGACCATGGACACCCTGGTCTCGCTGGGCACCCTGGCCGCGTTCGGCTGGTCACTCTGGGCGCTCTTCCTGGGCGACGCCGGGATGCCCGGGATGACGCACCCGTTCCGCTTCGACATCACCCGCACCGACGGCGCCGGCACCATCTACCTGGAGGCGGCCGCGGGGGTGACGGTGTTCATCCTGGCCGGCCGCTACTTCGAGGCCCGGTCCAAGCGGACCGCCGGGGCGGCCCTGCGCGCCCTCCTCGAACTCGGCGCCCGGGACGTGGCGGTGCTGCGCGACGGGGTGGAGACGCGGATCCCGGTGGACCGGCTCGCCGTCGGTGACCGGTTCGTGGTCCGCCCCGGCGAGAAGATCGCCACCGACGGGGTCGTCGACGAGGGCACCTCCGCCGTCGACGCCAGCATGCTGACCGGCGAGTCGGTACCGGTCGAGGTCGGGCCGGGCGACGGCGTGGTCGGCGCCACGATCAACGCGGGCGGCCGGCTGGTCGTCACCGCGACCCGGGTCGGCGGGGACACCCAGCTCGCCCGGATGGCCGACCTCGTCGAGCAGGCGCAGAGCGGCAAGGCGGCCGTACAGCGGCTGGCCGACCGGATCTCCGGCGTCTTCGTGCCGATCGTCATCACCCTCGCGGTGGGCACCCTCGGCTGGTGGCTCGGCACCGGCGCCGGGCCGACCGCCGCGTTCACCGCCGCCGTGGCCGTGCTGATCATCGCCTGCCCGTGTGCCCTCGGTCTGGCCACGCCTACCGCGCTGCTGGTCGGCACCGGTCGCGGCGCCCAGCTCGGCGTGCTGATCAAGGGGCCGGAGGTGCTGGAGTCGACCCGTCGCGTCGACACCGTCGTGCTGGACAAGACCGGCACCGTGACGACCGGTCGCATGACGTTGGTGGACGTGGTGCCGGCGAGCGGCGAGACCCGCGACGAGCTGCTCCGGCTCGCCGGGGCCGTGGAGGCCGCCTCCGAGCACCCGATCGCCCGGGCCGTCGCCGTGGGCGCCGCCGAGGCCGGAGCGCTGCCCCCGGTGACCGGCTTCGCCAACCTGGAAGGGTTGGGCGTCACCGGCACCGTCGACGGGCGGGCCGTGCTGGTCGGCCGGTCCCGGCTGCTGCGGGAGCGCGGTGTCGACGTACCGCCGGAGGTCGACCTGGCCGTGCGTGCGGCGGAGGCCGCCGGGCGTACGGCGATCGTCGCCGGCTGGGACGGACGGGCGCGGGGCGTGCTCGCGGTCGCCGACGTGGTCCGGCCCACCAGCCGGACGGCAGTTGCCCGGCTGCGCGCGCTGGGGCTCACCCCGGTCCTGCTGACCGGGGACAACCCCACCGTGGCCGCCGCGGTCGCCGCCGAGGTGGGCATCGACGAGGTGATCGCCGAGGTGCTGCCGGCCGGCAAGGTCGACGTCGTCCGGCGGCTCCAGGCGCAGGGGCGGTCGGTGGCGATGGTGGGGGACGGGGTGAACGACGCGCCGGCGCTGGCCCAGGCCGACCTGGGGCTGGCCATGGGCACCGGCGCCGACGTGGCCATCGAGGCGTCCGATCTCACCCTCGTCCGGGGCGACCTGGATGCGGCGGTGGACGCCATCCGGCTGTCCCGGCGCACGCTCGGGATCATCCGGGGCAACCTGTTCTGGGCCTTCGGCTACAACGTGGCGGCCCTGCCGCTGGCAGCCGCCGGGCTGCTCAATCCCATGATCGCCGGCGCCACGATGGCGCTCTCCTCGGTCTTCGTGGTGGCCAACAGTCTGCGGCTGCGGCGGTTCCGTTCGGCCACCGATCGCGGAATGTGACGACGGCGATGGTTGGACCGGTGGCGGTGGGGGTACTGCTGAGGACGTAGCGACATTTCGCGATGGAGGTTGGCACATGGGTATCGACGACAAGATCAACAATGCCACCGAGGACGCGGCCGGCAAGCTGAAGGAAGGCGCCGGTCGGGCCACCGACAACGAGCGCCTCGAGGCCGAGGGTCGCAACGACCAGGCCGGGGCCAAGCTCAAGCAGGCGGGCGAGAAGATCAAGGACGCCTTCAAGAGCTGACGTACGACATATCCGAAAGCCGGGCCGGTGAACTGTTCACCGGCCCGGCTTTCTGCGTGTCCGGCCCTCGCCCGGGACCCTGAGATTCCCCTGATCCCGCTTCCGACCGCACCGCCGCGCGGCATTACCTGCTAACTTCTGTTGGCATGTGCAAGGGCTGGTTATGAGAGCCGCTCCACCGCCGACCGGCGACGACCTGGTCCGGGTGCTCGCCACCCTGGCCAACCCGCACCGGCTGCGGGTCGTCGCGGCGCTGGCCCGTGAGCGTGCCTATGTCAGCGGGCTGGCCCGGCAACTGGGCATCAGCCGGGCGCTGTTGCAGGTCCACCTACGGAAGCTGGCGGCGGCCGGGCTGGTCACCGCCCGCCTGGAGTTGTCGGAGGACGGGAAGGCCATGAACTACTACGAGGTGGAGCCGTTCGTGCTCACACTCACCCCCGAGGTCATCGCGGCGGCGGTCCAGACGCTTAGCGTGCCCGACTCGGCCGAGCAGTCCGGAGCGGACCGATGAGCGAGCACGACTGGACCGAGGTGGTCGGAGCGTTCGGTGTCTTCGCCCTGCTGATCAGCGTCTTCACGGTGAGCGTCGTGCAGTTCGCCAAGACCCGGCGGGCCCGGTACGAGGCGGCCCGCGCGGACGACTACCGCCGGCTCGCCGAGACGGCCGCCGAGTCCCAGGCGGAGAACGCCCGCCTGCTCGCGGCCATGGACGGCCGGCTGGGCGGGATGGAGACCCGGATGACCACGCTCGAACGCGTCCTGCGCGACGTCGACTGATCTCGCCGCGGACGTAGGCCCCGGGCCGTCGAGCGGCCACTCGACGGCCCGGGTGGAAGCAGCATCACCTCGCCCGATGGGCGAGTTTCACCGGTAACGCTCCTTCGAGGAGAGGACAGCACCTCATGCTGCGCGTACGCAAATCCGCAGTCGGCTGGGCGGTAGCCCTGGCCCTCGCGGCCGCCGGCCTGACCCCGGCGAGCCCGGCCGCCGCCCGAGCACAGCCCGCGCCGACCATCGAGTGGCGACCCTGCGCCACGGACGCCAGCGCCGAGTGCGGCACCCTGTCGCTGCCGGTGGACTGGAACCGACCCCGGGGCGAGCGCTTCGACCTGGCACTGGCCCGCCGGGTCGCCAACCCGGCCACCCGGGAGGGCGCGCTGGTCTTCGGCCCCGGCGGCCCGGGCGACAGCGGGGTCGACCGGGTGGTGAACGGCAGCTCCCGGTTCAGCGCCGACCTGCGCCGCCGGTTCGACATCGTCAGCTTCGACCCGCGCGGCACCGGCGGCAGCAACCCGGTGCTCTGCGCACGGGACCTGCTCGCCCGGCAACCGCAGTTGATCGCCGACCAGGCCCAGTTCGACGCCACGCTGGCCGGGAACGTGCTGCTGCGGGCCGACTGCCGCGCCCGCACCGGGCCCCTCTACGACCACGTGGACACCACAAGCGCCGCCCGCGACCTCGACGCGATCCGGGCCGCGCTCGGCGAGCGGCAGTTGACCTTCCACGGCAGCTCGTACGGAACCCTGCTCGGTGAGCGCTACGCGGAGCTGTTCCCGGAGCGGGTCCGGGCCATGGTGCTGGAGGCCGCCATGGACCACAGCCTCGGCACCCGTGCCCTTCTGGACACCCAGGCCGTCACCTCCGAGGACGCGTTCGACGAGTTCGTCGCCTGGTGCGACAGGTCCACCGCGTGCGTCCTGCACGGGCAGGATTTCCGGGCGATCTGGGAGAGGCTGCGCGCCCGGGCCGAGCGCGGAGTGCTGACCGACCCGCAACGGGGCGGAGCGGTGCTGACCCCGTTCGAGCTGACCCGGCTCACCCACAAGGCGTTCTACGACACGTGGCGCTGGCCGGGGCTCGCCGAGTGGATCGGCCAGCTGGCCGCGCAGACGGCCGTGCGGGCCGTCGGCACGTCGACGGGCGACGCCGTGGCGCCGTACCCCTTCGCGGTCTTCTGCCAGGACTGGAGCCTGCCGGTCCGCGACTACCGCGAGTACGCCGGACACCTGCGCCGGACGGCCCGGCTCGCACCGGACCTGCGGTACCCGACGGCGGTGTTCGCCCTCGCGACCTGCCTGGGCACGCCGACGCCGGTCGCGAACCCGCAGCACCGCCTGCGCGTGCGCACCGACGTGCCGCTGCTGATCGCCGCCACCGTGCACGACCCGGCCAGCGGATACAACTGGGCGACGAACGTGGCGCGGCAGTTGGGCCGGCACGGCGTGCTGTTGACCTACGAGGGTTGGGGGCACGGCAGCTACACCACCAGCAAGTGCGTGGAGCGGGCCGTCGACGCCTACCTGATCGACCAGGTGGTGCCGGCCCGGGGCACCCGCTGCCCGGCCGTCGACCCGGACGTGTGACCGAGCTGCCGGCCGTCGGGTGCACAGATCCGCCCGACGGCCGGCAACGGCGCAGCGCCGATCAGCGCAGGACCCGATAGGTCAGGTGCGCGACGGTCGGCCCGGCCACCACCGACACCTGCTCCAGACGCGGCGCGATGCCGTCGAGGAGCCGCTCGCCGCCGCCGAGGATGATCGGCACGAGGTGCAGTTGCAGGGTGTCGAGCAGCCCGGCGGCCAGGTACTGCCGAACCGTGCTCGCCCCGCCGGCGATCGCCACATCCCGGTCGCCCGCCGCCTCGCGGGCCTGCCGCAGCGCCGACTCGATCCCGTCGGTGACGAAACGGAACTCGGTGCCGCCCCGCAGCACCAGGGGCTCCCGAGGGCGGTGGCTGAGCACGAACACCGGCGTGTGGAACGGCGGGTCGTCGCCCCACCAGCCCTGCCAGCTCTCGTCCCAGTCGCCGTCCCCACCACCGAACATCCGCCGACCCATCACGTACGCCCCGACGTCGCGGGTCATCTCCTCGACGACGTCGGCGTCGACGCCCCGCTCACCGCCGGTCAACCCGTGCTGTGCCCGCCAGGTGTCCAGGCCGAAGACCCACTCGTGCAACTGCATGCCTCCGCGGCCCAGCGGATCCTGCTGACTCTGCTCGGGCCCCGCAACGTATCCGTCGAGTGAGATCGACAGCTGACTTCGCACCATGCCCATGTCCTCAGACTCCCGTCCCTCATCGTTGTCCCGCCAGTCGGGCGGCTCTCCGCTCCAGGTACCGCTGCTCGGGCAGGCTCGTGGTGCCGCGTGCCGCCGCCAGGTACGCGTCCCGCGCCGCGCCGGACTCGCCGGCCAGCTCCAGCAGGTGTCCCCGGACGGCGGCGAGCCGGTGGTGCCCGGCCGTACGCCCGTCGGCGTCCAGGGCGGTGAGCAGGGCGAGCCCGGCCCGTGGCCCGTCCACCATGCCCACGGCCACCGCCTGGTTGAGCGTGACCATCGGGTTCGGGGCGAGCCGGGCCAGCAGCCGGTAGAGCGCCACGATCTGCGGCCAGTCCGTCTCCGCCGCCGTCGGCGCCTCGGCGTGCACCGCCGCGATGGCCGCCTGGAGCTGGTACGGGCCGGGCGGCGACCAGGTCAGCGCCTCGGTGACCAGGGCGACCCCCTCCGCGATGGCGCCGGCGTCCCACCGGGTGCGGTCCTGCTCGGTCAGCGGTACCAGCTCGCCGTCCTCGCCGACCCGGGCCGCCCGGTGCGCGTCGGTCAGCAGCATCAGCGCCAGCAGCCCGGTCACCTCACCGTCGTCGGGCAGCAGCCCGTGCAGGACGCGGGCCAGCCGGATCGCCTCGCCGGTCAGCTCGGCCCGGCGCAGGTCCGGCCCGCTCGACGCGGTGTACCCCTCGTTGAAGATCAGGTAGAGCACCCGGAGCACGGTGCGCAGCCGCTCGCCGCGCTCAGCCGGACCGGGCAGCAGGAACCGGGCCCCGGCGGCCTCGATCCGCTGCTTGGCCCGCCGGATCCGCTGGCTCATCGTCGCCTCGGGCAGCAGGTGCGCCCGGGCGATCTGGGCGGTGCTGAGCCCGCCGACCGCCCGCAAAGTGAGCGCCACCTGTGCCGAGGGCGCCAGCGCCGGGTGGCAGCAGAGGAAGAGCAGGGTCAGGGTGTCGTCGGCGTCCGCCACCGCCGGCGGGGCGTCGGCCGGCGGCGCGACCTGGGCGTACGCCGGCTCGCGCCGCGCCACCGCCACCTCGCGGTCGCGGCGGGCGCCCTCGCTGCGCCACTCGTCGGTGAGCCGGCGGGTGGCCACGGTGAGCAACCAGGCGCGTGGGTTGTCCGGCACACCCTGTCCGGGCCACTGCGTCGCGGCCGCGAGCAACGCCTCCTGGACCGCGTCCTCGCACCTGTCGAACTGGCCGTGCCTGCGGACCAGCAGGCCGAGGACCTGCGGCGCGAGCGTGCGCAGCAGGTCCTCGACCGTCCGGTCGTCGGTCACATCTCCGTCCCGGCCTGCTCCATGACCGGTCGGACCTCCATCGCGCCGCCGTAGCGCACGTCCGGCCAGCGGGCGGCGATCTCGGCGGCCCGCTGCGGGCTGTCGCAGTCGACGGTCAGGTAGCCGGCGAACTGCTCCTTGCTTTCCATGAACGGCCCGTCGACGATCTCGGTGTCGCCGTCGACGCGCCGGACCGTCTGCGTCTGCGCCGGGTCGGCAAGCGCCTGGCCGTCGACCAGCTCGCCGGTCTCGGTCAGCTCCTTCATGATCTCGTCGACCTCGCCGAACAGGGCGTTGCGTTCCTGCTCGGTCAGCCCCTCGGTGAAGCCGGGCCGGTTCCAGATCAGCAGCATGTACTTCACGGCGGTGCTCCTCGGTTACTGGCCTCCCCCGGTCGGGGTGCGGCTCACCGGAGGGTCGGAGTCGGCGCCCCGTTCCCTACCGGTACCGAAGAAAATCGCAGAAAAACTTCTCCGGCGGTGGTCCCACGCCGTATGGATCAGGGTCGGCCGGGCACCTGTCGAGGCCGCTTGCCGCCGCCGACGTCCAGCGCGGCCCGGTCGGCGGCCGAGGTGCCGGACGACCAGCCCTCGGCGTCGCGGACGCTCAGCCGGTGTCGGGTGACGCCCGGGAAGAGGGTGCCCAGCCGCTCCTGGACCGCCTCGCCGCGCGCGGCGAGCACCGGCAGCAGTCGCTCCGACCCCGTTGTCTCGACGGCCGCCTGGTCTGCCGCCTCGGTGGCCGCGCGCAGCCGCTCACCGATCCGCAGCGCGAACGCGTTGAGGAAGGACTCGTCCCACACCTTCGTCCGCCGGCCCGACCCCGGCCGGCGCTCGGTACGCCCGCGCAGCATCGCGGCGGTGGCCTGCACCAGCAGTGACGTGTAGAGCAGCTCCACCGCCACGAGGTCCGCCGGCCACCCCAGCACTGTGGTGAAACCGAGATCGTCGGACCAGACCGCCTCGCACCGGTTCGCCGCCGCCACCTCCTGCACCAGCAGCGCCTTCGCCCCCGCGTACGGGGTCTCGGTGCCCAACCGCACGCCGCCCGGCAGGTCGCCGCGTTCCGCCCCGGCGGCCAGCAGCGCCTCGTCGATGCTGTGCCGGGCGATCAGCTCCTGCGCCTTCCCGGTCAACGCCTCCGCCTCGGCCGGGAAGGTGGTCGACTCGGCCTTCGCGAGCAGCGCGCGTACCCGGTCCAGCATCGGCGATCCGCTGCGGCCCGTACCGGCCACGCGGGGGGCGGCCGCACCTGTCGAGCCGGGTGGCGGGCGGAGCACCGCGATCGGTGGCAGGCTCTCCACAAGCGCGAGTACGTCGATCGCGGCGCGGAGCGCGTCGACCCGGTCCAACCCCTCCGCGGCCGTCCAGGCGGCCAGCAGGTCGTGGTCGTCGTCCCGGCCCTCGGCGGTCAGCCCGCGTAGCTGGTCGTCCCACCAATCGGGGACCGGTCCGGCCTGCTCACGTCGCTGGGCGGCCAGCGCGTCCCGGACCAGCCGGGCCGCCCGGGCGTCGAGCCGCCGACCGGTGATCCGGTGTACGTCGACCGGCTGCCAGCCGCGCGGCCAGAGCTGCCCGAGGCCACGGACCAGCCGACGCCGCAGGGCCGCGTCCACCGCCGTGGCACCGTCCGCCGCGCCGGTGCCGACCATC
This sequence comes from Micromonospora lupini str. Lupac 08, assembly GCF_000297395.2. Taxonomy (GTDB): domain Bacteria; phylum Actinomycetota; class Actinomycetes; order Mycobacteriales; family Micromonosporaceae; genus Micromonospora; species Micromonospora lupini. The sequence continues at coordinate 592,403 of NZ_HF570108.1, forward strand.
AGCCGGTCCAGCTGCCGTTCGGCCTGTCGTACGTCGGTGCCGCGCACCGCCGCGAGCGCGTCGGCGACGAGTTCGTCCGCGTCCGGCACAGGCACCTCCTCCGTGGTTGCCCTCTCAGGCTCCATGATCATGCCGGTGGTCGTGCGGAAGTCGCGAAACGGGGACCTCGGTGGCGCGCTCACCGCAGTGGCTTCGGCGGGCATGGATCGTTGAGTCCGGGGTAGTGGGGCCGTGATCCGAGGTGGATGCGAGGTGTGTGATGGTCGATTCCCGCTTGCCGAGCGCCCGTACCGCCGACGCCCGCTCGTCCACGCTTGCGGGCGTCCTGATCGGTGTCGCGATCATGGCCGCCGTGGACGAGATCGTCTTCCACCAGTTGCTGGCCTGGCACCACTTCTACGACCGGTCCACCCCGTCGGTGGCGCTGCTCTCCGACGGGCTGCTGCACGCCGCCGAGGTGATCGCCCTGGTCGGCGGGTTCTTCTGGTTCGCCGACCTGCGTCGACGGCTGGTCCTGTCACCCCGGCTGGCCTGGGGTGGCGTCCTGCTCGGCGCCGGAGGGTTCCAGCTCTTCGACGGGCTGGTCGACCACAAGGTGCTCCGGGTGCACCAGATCCGCTACGGCGTACACCTGGTGCCGTACGACGTGGTGTGGAACGTGGGCGGCGCGGTCCTGCTGCTGGCCGGCGCGGCGCTCGTCTGGTGGACGCGGTCCCGCCGGCCGGGTGACGGCCCCCGGTGACGGCGGTCGCTGCGGGCTCGGCGGCGACCTGGGCCCACGAGGGTAACCACCCGGCGGACGGGCCTGGCTGGTTGCCGCTGCTCCCGGTCGCCGTGCTGGCCGTCGGCTACCTGCTGGCCGCCGTCCGCGACACGCGCGGCTGGGACCATCGGCGTACCGTCGCCTGGCTCGCCGGATGCGCGGTGCTGGCGGTCGCGCTCGGGCCGCCGGCCCCGCTCTCGGACGACCCGCGCGGGCACATGGCGCAGCACCTGCTGCTCGGCATGCTGGCACCCCTCGGGCTGGTCCTCGGTGCCCCGGTGACGCTGCTGCTGCACGTCGCGCCCCCGCCGACGCGTCGGCGGGTGGGCCGCCTGCTGCGCGCCCGCGGACTGCACCTGATCGCCCACCCGGTCACCGCCGCGTTGCTGAGCACCGGTGGGTTGGCGCTGGTGCTGCTCACTCCGCTGTACGCGGCGGCGGAACGCCAGCCGGCCCTGCACCACGCCGTGCACCTGCACTACCTGGCCGCGGGCTACCTGTTCGCCTGGTCGCTGGCGGGGCCGGACCCGGCGCCCCGCCGTCCCGGGCTGGCCGTGCGGGTCGGCGCGCTGCTCGGCGCGTCGGCGGGCCACGCCGCGCTCGCCAAGTACCTCTACGCGCGGGCCGGCACCCTGCCCCCGGGGCTTACCGATCCGGAGGCGGCGGCGTTCCGCTCGGCGGCTCAACTCATGTACTACGGCGGCGACGTGGCGGAGCTGCTGCTGGCGGTGACCCTCTTCGCGACCTGGTACCACCGCGGGCGGTCACCCCGCGCTGTCAGCAGGCTCGCGTCACGACGGGGCGCCGTCGTGACGCGAACCTCGTGATCAGCTCTGCGCGGGCGGGGCGGCCAGGGCGGCGGAGAGCCGCCGGAAGAACGCGCGGATGTCGTCCTCGCTGTGGTGCGTCTCCGCCTGGTCGTTGAGGGGGCCCGAGTAGAGCAGCGCCTGGTCCAGCGCCTCCCGCGTCTCGGCCCGGCCACCCGGGTAGAGCCCGCCGGCCACCCCGTCGGCGACCCGGGTCACCACCGAATCGTCGAGCGTCCTGTCGAACTGGACCCCGTAGAGGATCCCGTTGACGTGGCCCTTCCAATTGTCCGTACCCATGCTCGTCAAACTCCCCTAGAAGATCCGGCCGCCATCCCAGCCCAGAATCGGAACCCCGTTGACGCCGTTGCGTCTGAACTCGGCGTCGAGATTGGCCATGTGGCTCGGGTCGGGCTGGTAATGACCGCTGCGCGCCGTGGCGTACTGGACCCTACCGTCCTTGACGACCAGCTCGCCGGCCGCGGCGACCGGGTTTCCGTTGCCCAGAGTGGAGTGGTGAAAGTCGCCGACCTTCTGGTAGTTGGACGCGTAGAGGTTGCCGTTGCGGTCCATCACGAAGATCGCCTGATCGTTTCCGCTGAACACGGTCTGCGCGCTCGACGAGTCGAACGGCTCGCCGTTGCGCGCGCTGCGCAGCACGCCGTCGCTGTCGAAGAAGACCCGGTGCTGTTCCAGCTCCTCGGGACTGAGCCGGCGCACGGCCGTCGGGAAGTGTCCTCCGGGCAGATGCTCGTTGCGGTACTTGTCGAGCATCGCCTTGACGTTGGAGTAGCGCGGGGTGGTGTGCGGGCCGGGCACGCGGGGCCCCTTCGGGCCGCCCTTCGCTCCCTTGCGGGTGAAACGGCGCAGCAGCGTCTTCGCCCGCTTCAACAACTTCGGAATGATCTCCTTGACGACCTTCTCGATGACCTCCTTGATGACCCGCTGGATCGCCATCCGGGCCAGGCCGATCGAGACGGGGATCTGGGCCAGCGAGGCGCCGAAGCTGGGTGCCGCCGCCGCCAACGCGATCGCCACCTGAATCACCAGGATCGTCAACTGGACGATCACGATGATCTTCTGCGTCAGGGTGATGATGGCCATCACCAGCAGGGCCATGGCGATCAGCTCGGCGGCCTGCGCGCCGTCCTCCATGCGGCGCGGCGCACCCTCCTCGTCCTGCCACGCCTGCTCGAACGCCCGGATGTCGTCGCCGCGGTTGCTCATGCCGACCTGCGCCGCGCCCGACTGCGCCTCCCCGACCGACGTCCGCAGCCGGCCGGCGAACGCGAACCACATCTGGGACGCCTCGAACAGCAACTCCTCGTCGGCGGTCGGCCAGGTGAAACCGACCCAGCCCAGCGCCTCGGCGAGCTCAGGAGGAAGCTGCATACCCACTGGGCAGCTCCATCCTCGTGAAGAGTTCCGCGTTGGCGAGGTCGGTCGCCTCGTGCGCGTCGGCACCGAGGTCGAGGTTCTCGGCGGCCTCCAACAACTGGTCGGCCATCGACCGGTACACGTCGAGCGCATGGGTCAGGACCTCGACGTACACGGCCCCGAAGAGCGACCCCGCCTCGTCGGCGCCCCAGGGGTTACCCGCCCCGTTCACCGTCGACTCGAGCCCGCTTACCGCCTCGCCGAGCTGCTGGCCTGTCGTCGCGATCGACGCCGCGGCGGAGTGCAGGGCGTCGACGTCCACCTCAATCCCGTCGGACATGGCTCAGCGACGATCCATCCGGCGGGTGGCCGCGTCCAGGTCACCGATCATCTGTTGGAAGCCGCGGAACGCCTCCTGCGAGACCCGTTCGAGCTGCTCAGTGAGGGCCGTGCTGTCGACCTGGGCGGCGGCCGTCAGGTCGGCCCGGCGGGCGCGCTCGTCGGCCTGCGCCGCCTGGACCGCCGCCAGGACGTACTCCGCGATCGTGCTCGTGCCGGCCCGGGAAAGGCTCGGGTCGATCACCAGCGTCCGCAGGGCGCCGAAGGCGCCGACCTCCGCCTCGACGAGACCGTCACCGCCGGTGCCCCGCCCCACCATCTGCTCGGCGTCCGGCACGGGCTGGTCGTGCTGCCCGTCGGCCTCATTCGGCTGTGCCGTGACGGCACCCGATGCCTGGCTCAGCAGGCGCATCGCCTGTTCGAGCGAGCCGCTCAGGCCGGACGGATCAATCCCGCTCGCCATGCTCGTCCCCCCACGTCCGCAGTCGACCGTCGGTGGACGACGGTACCAACGCGACACCCGCTCGGGTGTCCCGTGGGTCCGCTGTGGATCACTCCCAGGAGGCGAGGATCTCCTCGACCGGCGCGACGTCGCGTTCCGGATCGGGCGCCGGGGCGGGCGGGCCCGCGGGCGTACGGTCGAAGCGGGGCGCCGGGGCCGGCTGGATCTCGCCGTCCACCTCGACGAACGTCCCCCGGGCCGCGTTGTGCGGGTGCCGGTGCGCCTCGCCCGGGGCGAGCACCGGGGCGACGCAGGCGTCCAGGTCGGCGAAGACCGCAGTCCACTCGTCCCGGGTCCGCTCGGCGAACCGTTCGGTGAACCGCCTGCGCAGCTCGTCCCAGCCGCTCGGGTCGTACTGGTCCGGCAGGTGCGCGTCGTCGGCCAGGCCGAGACCGGCCAGCAGTACGGCGTAGAAGGCCGGTTCCAGCGCCCCGACGGCCATGAACCCGCCGTCCGCGGTGGCGTACGTGTCGTAGAAGGGCGCTCCTCCGTCGAGCAGGTTCCGCCCGCGCGAGGCGGCCCACAGGCCGGTGCCCAGCAGCCCGTGCAGGAACGAGGTGAGCAGCGCCGATCCGTCCACCATGGCCGCGTCGACGACCTGGCCGAGGCCGGAGCGTTCCCGTTCCAGCAGCGCCGCCAGCACCCCGACGGCGAGCACCAGGCCACCGCCGGCGAAGTCACCGATCAGGTTCAGCGGCGCGTGTGGGCGGGCGCCGGGTCGACCCAGGGGCTCCAACGCCCCGGCGACAGCGATGTAGTCGATGTCGTGGCCGGCCCGAGCCGCCAGCGGGCCGTCCTGGCCCCAGCCGGTCATCCGCGCGTACACCAGGCGGGGGTTGTGGGCCCGGCAGACGTCCGGGCCGAAGCCGAGCCGTTCGGCGACCCCCGGCCGGTACGCTTCGACGAGCACGTCGGCCCGCTCGACCAGGCGCAGCAGGTCGGCCACCCCGTCCGGGGACTTGAGGTCCAGTGCGGTGACCCGGCGGCTCCGCTGCAACGGCCCGCCGGTCGGAGCGGCCAGCCGCCCGGCGCCCGGGCCGCCCGGCCGGTCGACGCGCACGACGTCCGCCCCGAGGTCGGCGAGCACCATGCAGCCGAAAGGGGCCGGCGCGAGACTGGCCAGCTCGACGACCCGCACCCCGGCCAGCGGCCCGCCGCGTGTGGCCGTCACGCGACGCCGGCCGGTTCGGCTGGGCGGGCAGCCGGCTCGGTGCCGGTCGGCGGCTCGGCGGCGGTACGCGCGGCGAGCCGGTCGGCCAGGTCGGCGGGTGGTGTGAACCGGTCGCCGTACGTCTCGGCCAGCTCGGTGGCGCGGGCCGCGAAGCCGGCCGGGCCGCCCGCGTACTGGCGGACGTAGCGGATCACGCCACCCGTCCAGGCGGGGAAGCCGATGCCGAAGATCGAGCCGATGTTGGCGTCGGTCTCGGTGCGCAGCACGCCCTCGTCGAGGCAGCGCAGCGCGTCGAGCGCCTCGGCGAAGAGCATCCGCTCCTGGAGGTCGGTGAACGGCACCGCCCGACCGGCGTCGGTGACCAGGTCGGAGAGGCCGGTCCACAGCCGGCCCCGGCTGCCGTCGTCGTAGGAGTAGAAGCCGCGCCCGGCCGCACGCCCCGGCCTGTCGTACGCGTCGACCAGTTCGTCGACGAGCCGGTGCGCGGGCAGCGGGAGGTACTCCTCGCTGGCCGCCTCGAACTGGCGGCGGATCCGCTGGATCAGGGTGAGGCTCACCTCGTCGGCCAGGGCGAGGGGCCCGGTCGGGTAGCCGGCCTGCAACGCGGCCTGCTCCACCGATGCGGCCGGTACGCCCTCGGCGACCATGCCGACGGCCTCGTCGATGAATCTGCCGATCACCCGGCTGGTGAAGAAGCCCCGACCGTCGTTGACGACGATCGGGGTCTTGCCGATCCGTCGGCCCAGGTCGAAGGCGCGCGCCAGGGCCTCGTCACCGGTCCGCTCGCCCACCACGATCTCCAGCAGCGGCATCCGGTCCACCGGGGAGAAGAAGTGCATGCCGATGAAGTCGGCCGGTCGGTCCACGCCGGTGGCCAGCGCGGTGATCGGCAGGGTGGAGGTGTTGGAGGCGAGCAGCGCGCCCGGCGCGAGCACCGGCAGCACCTCGGCGAAGACCGCCTTCTTCAGGGCCGGGTCCTCGAAGACCGCCTCGATGACGGCGTCGCAGCCGGCGAGCGCGTCCACCTGGTCGGTGGTGGTGATCCGGTCGAGCACCGCGCGGGCGTCGGCCTCCGTGGCGCGGCCCTTGCGGACCCGGCGGGCCAGCAGTCGTTCGGCGTGCTCCCGGGCCCGCCCGGCGGCCTCCGGCGACACGTCCTTCACCACCACGTCGAGGCCGGCGCTGGCGCAGGCGTACGCGATACCCGCGCCCATCATGCCCGCGCCGAGAACCGCCACCTTCCGCACCTGTGGAACGTCCACGGCAGGTCGGGCCGCACCACCGTTGACTGCCTTCAGGTCGAAGAAGAACGCCCCGATCATGTTCTTGGCTACCTGGCCGGTGAGCAGGCCGATCAGGTGCCGGGTCTCCACCGTCAACGCGGTGTCCAGGTCGACCTGTGCGCCCTCGACGGCGGCGGCCAGGATCGCCTCCGGCGCGGGCAACCGGGCGCCCTTGAGCTGCTTGCGCAGGGTGGCCGGGAAGGCGGGCAGCTGCGCGGCAAGTGAACGGCTGGCCGGGGTGCCACCGGGCATCCGATAGTCCGGCCGGTCCCACGGCTGCCTAGGCTGCGGGTTCGCCGCGATCCAGGCCCGTGCGCGATCCAGCAGCTCGGCGGGCGTGGCGACCACCTCGTCCACGATGCCGGCGGCCAGGGCGTCGGCCGGGCGCATCCGCCGACCGGTGAGCAGCACAGTGGTCAGCGCACCGGCCAGGCCGAGCATCCGTACCGTCCGGGTGACTCCGCCGGCACCGGGCAGCAGGCCCAGGGTCACCTCGGGCAGCCCGAGCCGGCTGCCCGGCGCGTCGAGCGCGATCCGGTGGTGGCAGGCGAGGGCGATCTCCAGGCCGCCGCCGAGCGCCGAGCCGTTGACGGCCGCGACGACAGGTCTGCCCAGCGTCTCCAGCCGGCGCAGGTCCCGCTTGATGGTTCCCAGCAGGTCGGCGAGGGCGGGCGCGTCGGCGCGGGTGGCCCGGATCATCTCGGGCAGGTCGCCGCCGGCGAAGAACGTGGACTTCGCGCTCGTCACGATGACGCCGACGAGGTCGCGCTCGGCCTCCAGCCGGTCCAGCACGGCGCTCATCGACGCGGCGTACGCCCGGTTCATGGTGTTGGCGGACTGGTCAGGGTCGTCCAGGGTGAGCGTGACGATGCCGTCGTCGCCGCGGTCGTACCGGATGGTGGTGGTCATTGGTCTTTTCCCCCGGGTCAGCAGCGCTCGAGAACGGTGGCGACGCCCATGCCGCCGCCGATGCAGAGGGTCACGAGGGCGCGGCGCAGGTCGCGGCGCTCCAACTCGTCCAACGCCGTGCCGAGCAACATGGCTCCGGTGGCGCCGAGCGGGTGGCCGAGAGCGATCGCGCCGCCGTTGACGTTCACACGGTCCGGGTCGAGGTCCAGGTCGCGGACGTACTTGAGCACCACAGCGGCGAACGCCTCGTTGATCTCGAACAGGTCGATGTCGTCGAGTGTCAGCCCGGCGACGGCGAGCGCCTTGTCAGTGGCCGGGATCGGGCCGGTGAGCATCAGCGTCGGGTCGGCGCCGGTGACGGCCGCGCCGACGATCCGGGCGCGCGGGGTGAGGCCGAGATCCTGCCCGACCTGCTCCGAACCGATCAGCACCAGCGCCGCCCCGTCGACGATGCCCGACGAGTTGCCGGCGTGGTGGACGTGCTCGATGGCCTCCAGCCAGTGGAACTTCTGCAAGGCGACCGCGTCGAACCCGGCGGCCTCGCCCATCGTGGCGAACGACGGGGTGAGCCGAGCGAGGGCCTCCCGGGTGGTCTCCGGGCGGGGGTGCTCGTCGACCGTGAGGATGTCCAGCCCGTTGCCGTCGCGGACCGGCACCACCGAGCGGGCGAAGTGCCCACCGGCAATCGCCTTGGCGGCCCGCTCCTGGGACCGCAGCGCGTAGCCGTCCACGTCGTCGCGGGTGAAGCCGTCAAGGGTGGCGATCAGATCGGCGCTGACGCCCTGCGGCACGAACGACGTGGCCAGGGCGGTCTGCGGGTCGGTGGCCCAGGCCGCGCCGTCGGCGCCCATCGGCACCCGGGACATCGACTCCACCCCGCCGGCGAGCAGCAGATGCTCCCAGCCGGAGCGGATCCGTGCGGCGGCGGAGTTGACCGCCTCCAGCCCGGAGGCGCAGAACCTGTTGAGCTGAACCCCGCTCACCTGGTCGGGCAGCCCGGCCAGCAGCGCGGCGGCCCGCGCCAGATCACCGCCCTGCTCGCCGATCGGGGTGACGATGCCGAGCAGCAGGTCCTCCAACCGGCCGACGTCCAGGCCGGGGTTGCGCTCGCGCAGCGCGTCGATCAGGCCGACCACCAGCGAGATCGGCTTGACCCCGTGCAGCGCGCCGGTGTCCCGGCCGCGTCCGCGCGGGGTGCGCACCGCGTCATAGACGTACGCCTCAGAGGGCACGGGCGATCAGCTCCTTCATGATCTCGTTGGTGCCGCCGTAGATCTTCTGGACGCGGGCGTCGGCGTACATCCGGGCGATCGGGTACTCCGTCGTGTAGCCGTAGCCGCCGAACAGTTGCAGGCACCTGTCGATGACCTCGCACTGGCCGTCGGTGAGCCACGACTTCGCCATCGCCGCAGTGGCCACGTCCAGGTCGCCACGGGTGTGCCGGACGATGCAGTCGTCCAGGAAGACCCGGCTGACCCGGGTGCGGGTGGCGCACTCGGCGAGCACCATCCGGGTGTTCTGGTGCCCCATCAGGGTCTTGCCGAAGGCGGAGCGCTCCTTGGCGTACGCGACGGTAAGCGCGACGGCGCGTTCCATCGCGGCCACCGCGCCGACGCCGATCACCAGCCGTTCCTGCGGGAGCTGCTGCATGAGCTGGATGAAGCCCAGCCCTTCGGCGCCGCCGAGCAGGTTTGCCGCCGGCACCCGGAACTCGTCGAAGAACAGCTCGGCCGTGTCGTTGGCGTGCAGCCCGATCTTGGACAGTAGCCGGCCCCGACGGAAGCCGTCCGGGTCGCCGCCCACCTCGCAGACCAGCAGCGAGACGCCGGCCGCCCGCTGCTCGGGGTCGGTCTTCACGGCCACGATGATCAGATCGGCCAGACCGCCGTTGGTGATGAACGTCTTCGCACCGGTGACCAGGTAGTCGTCGCCGTCACGGACCGCCCGCGTACGCATCGCCTGGAGGTCCGAGCCGCCGTCGGGCTCGGTCATCGCGATCGCGCCCACCAGCTCACCGCTGCACAGGCCGGGCAGCCACCGTCGCTTCTGCTCCTCGCTGCCGTACGCGACGAGATACCCGGTGACGATGCCACTGTGGACGGCCAACCCGAGGCTGCTCTCCCCGGTGTACGCCTGCTCGTGCAGCAGCACGGCCTCGTGGGTGAAGCCGCCGCCTCCGCCGCCGTACTCCTCGGGGACCGACAGGCCGAGCAACCCCAGCTCACCGGCGCGCCGGTAGTGCTCGCGGTCCGGGTGGCCCTGCGCCAGCAGGCGCTCGGTGTGCGGCAGGACGTCCTTGGTGAAGAAGGTGCGGGCCAGGTCGGCGAGGTCGTCGTGCTCCGGTTCGCGCCAGGGTGAGGGGGAACCATCGGGCGTCGGCATGTGCACCACCCTCGCGCGCTGTTGGCGGCATGTCAATAAGTCTCGATCAGCTCCTGGGCGGCCGAGACCATTGATCGACTCCGGTTCCTTGAAGTCGGGCCATCCGCAGCGTGGGACACCCCGGATTCAAGGAAACCGAGTCGGCTAGCTGCGGGTCGGCTCGCGTCGTCCGGAGGCCGCCAACCGCTCAGCGAGTGCGACGACACGGTCGCGGAGTTCGTCGGGGCGTTCGATGACGAACGGCAGGTCGAGCGCGGCGAGCACAGCAGGTAACCAGTCGAGGCTCTCTGCCCGGATCTCCACGTCCTGCCAGCCCTCGTCCGCACCCTCTCGCACCTCGGCGATGCTGGCCGGTAGCTGCCTGCGGATCTGCTCACGTGTGCCCTGTATCCGCAGCGACACCGCATGCCGGTACGGCGCCTGTGCCATCGAGGTGAGGAGGTGTCCTGCGGGATCGTTGCCGGCGGGCGGCTCGAACGAGCCGGGCAGCGTTCTCGCGTCCGCGATGCGGTCGAGCCGAAGGGTCCGATCCTCACCGATATCCGGATCGACCCCGGTGACGTACCACCGGCCGGCATGGTTGACCAGCCCGAACGGATGCAGCGCGCGGACGCTGCGCCTGCCGTTGCCCGAGGTGTACTGGAGTGAGATCGGCCGGTGCTGGCGGACCGCCTCGGCGACGGTGAGGAGTACGTCTGTCTGCGGCGCAGGGAAGTCGTCGGGGTCGGTGGTGAAGGCGAGGGACTGGAGTACGGCGTCCAGCCGGTCCGCGATCCGCTGCGGCAGGACGCGCCGGATCTTCGCGGCGGCAGTCTCACCCGCCGTACCTGTGGCCGTCGCCAGCCCGGCACGGCGGCCGGCAACCAGCCCGAGGAGGACGGCCAAGGCTTCGTCGTCGCTGAACATCAGCGGCGGCAGACGATAACCGGCGGCGAGCCGATACCCGCCGTAGCGACCGCGCACCGACTCCACCGGCACGTCGAGGTCGACCAGGTGACTCACGTAGCGCCGCACCGTGCGCGGTTCGACACCGAGGCGCTCGGCAAGCTCGGCCATCGTCCGCACGCCGCCGGACTGCAAGAGCCCCAGCAGTGCGAGCACCTGGGCTGTCGGTCGTGCCACGCCTTGAACCTACCTCGAATACTGGACCAGATCTGTCCAGTATTCGGGTTAGCGTGCTGACGTCAGACCGGTACCGACCGTACTGAGCAGGGAGAAGGCATGGATTTCGTATCGATCCGCATCATCGCCGGCGACATCAACCGACTGGTCGGCTTCTACGAGAAGATCACGGGCGTGCAGGCGACATGGGGCAACGAGGACTTCGCCGAGTTGCGCACCGCCCACGGCACGCTGGCGATCGGCAGTACCCGCACCGTCCCACTGTTCGCGCCGGGATCGGCCCGCCCGGCCGACAACCACACCGTGATCATCGAGTTCCTCGTGCCAGACGTGGACGCGCTCTACGAGAAGCTGAAGACCGTGGTGGAGGACTTCGTGAACGAGCCCACGACCATGCCCTGGGGCAACCGAGCCCTGCTCTTCCGCGACCCCGACGGCAACCTGGTCAACTTCTTCACCCCGGTGACGCCTGAGGCGACCGAGAAGTTCGGCCGCTGACCAGGTCGGCCCAGCCACTGCGCGTGAACTACTCGGCCTCGTGACCGGGTGCAGCGAGCGCCCGGAGTGGCGGTCGGCGCGATCAACGCGGCGCTCTACTCCGAGACGTCCAACCTGCGGCACCTCGGCCGGCACGTGGTCCGGCGCCGCCGCGGCCAGTGATCACTTGATGCTCAGCAGTTCGAGAACGGCTCTGGCAACTGCTGGACACCACGTGATCATGGGCGTTCGTTGGTCAAGTGATGAAAAGTAGGTTCTACGGCTGCCCCTGACCTACTTCTCATCACTTGATCAAGGTGAGGGGGGTGGCTGCCGCTAGGGTCGGGCAGATGAGTGTCGAGACGGCTCCCCGTCGCCGCCGGTTGGAGCCGGACGCCAGGCGCGGGCAGATCCTCGCCTGCGCGGTCCGGCTGTTCGGCGAGCGGCCGTACGCGGACGTGTCGACCACCGACGTCGCCCGGGAGGCGGGTGTCGCCAGGGGCCTCGTCAACCACTACTTCGGCACGAAGAAGGACCTCTACCTGGAGGTTGTCCGGGTCATGGTGACCATTCCGGAGGTCGCTCTGGAACGGCTGCCCAAGGGTGATCTGCGGACGCGGGTCGACGCCAGCGTGTCGTGGTTCCTCGACGTGGTGTCCCGGCACAGCACCTCCTGGCTGGCCGCCGTCACCGCCCGGGGGATGGGTGGCGACGCCGACGTGGAGCGGGTGCTCGCCGAGGCCGAGGAGGTCGCCGCGGACCGCATGCTCGTCGCCGTGGGGCTGGCCGGCGAGGCGGAGCACCGCGAGGAGTTGCGCGGGATGGTCCGGGCGTACGGCGGACTGGCCACGTCGACCGCCCGGGAGTGGCTCCAGCGTGGCGCATTGACCCGTGTCCAGGTGCACCTGCTGCTCACGGCCACGCTGCTGACCATTGTGGAACAGGTCATCCCGCAGGTCATCGCGGGCGAGGAGGCGGCGCGGCAGGCACATCCCGGCTAGCCATTGGCGAGCCGCCAACAAGCTGTTACGGTCGGCCGCACCGCCGAGGGAGCCCGCCATGGCCGACAGCGCAGCCACCACCCGACATCCCCGACGGGTGCGGGTGGCGATCATCGGCTCCGGGTTCGGTGGGGTGGCGGTGGCCGCCGCGCTGCGCCGCGCCGGCGACGCGGACGTGGTGCTGCTGGAGCGGGCCGACCGGATCGGCGGCGTCTGGCGGGACAACACCTATCCGGGCTGCGCCTGCGACATCCCGGCGCCGCTCTACTCGTACTCCTTCGCCCTGAACCCGGACTGGTCGCGGCGCTTCCCGCCGCACTCGGAGATCCTGGACTACCTGCACCGCTGCGTGACGGAGCTGGGGCTTACCGACAGCGTGCGGCTGCGTACCGAGGTCACCGACGCGTCGTGGGACGAGACCGCGGCGTGCTGGCGGCTGCGTACCGCCGACGGCGCGGAACTGACGGCGGACGTCCTGGTCCCGGCGGTCGGTCAGCTCTCGCAGCCGGTGGTGCCCGCGCTGCCCGGCGCGCAGCGTTTCACCGGGGCGGCGATGCACACCGCCCGGTGGGACCCGGCGGTACGCCTGGACGGCGCCCGGGTCGCGGTGATCGGCACCGGCGCCAGCGCGGTGCAGTTGGTGCCGGCCATCGCCGACCGGGCGGCCCGGGTCACCGTCTTCCAGCGCACCCCGCCCTGGACGCTGCCCAAGCCGGACCGCAGGCACGGGCGGCTGGGCCGGGTGCTCTACCGGCGGGTGCCGGCGCTGATGCGGGTGCCCCGGGCCGCGTTCTGGTCGGTGACCGTGCTCACCGGGCTGGCGGTGACCGGCAACCGGGCCGCCGCGGCGGTGCTGCGGGGTGTCTCCCGGGCGCAGAGGTGGTGGCAGGTACGCGACCCGGAGCTGCGTGCCCGCGTCACGCCTGTCGAGCCGATGGGCTGCAAGCGGGTGTTGTTCACCAACGACTGGCTGCCCGCCCTGGGCCGGGAGGACGTCGAGCTGGTCACCGAGGCGATCGTCGAGGTGACCGAGGACGGCATCCGCACCGCCGACGGCCGGATCCACACCTGCGACGTGCTGGTCTATGGCACCGGCTTCGCGGCCACCGACTTCCTGGTGCCGATCCGGGTCACCGGCCGCGCCGGCCGCCAGCTCGGCGAGGAGTGGCGCGACGGCGCGTACGCGTACCTCGGAATGGCCGTGCCCGGCTTCCCCAACCTCTTCCTGATGTACGGCCCGAACACCAACACAGGCAACACGTCGGTGCTCTACTTCCTGGAGGCGCAGGCCCGGCACATCGCCCAGGCGGTGCGCCTGCTCGCCGCCGGTGGCGAACCCCTGGAGGTACGCCCCGACGTGGCTGCCGGCTACGACGCGGAGCTGCAACGCCGGCTCGCCGGAAGCGTGTGGACGGCCTGTCGGAGCTGGTACCGCACGGCCACCGGCCGGATCGTCACCAACTGGCCGGGGATGGCCGCCGAGTACCGCCGCCGTACCGCCCGGCTGGACCCGGCCGACTACGGCCGCCGCGGCTAGGGCCTGTCCTGCCCCGCAGTGGCCGGCGAGTCGCTGTGGCCGTGACACAGACCACCCGCGAACCGCACCGCTGAAATAGCCGTAAGGCTTATGCTTATTTCAGCGGTCGGAGTCAGTGACACCCGCGCCCGGGATTCGACGCGTCACCCGAGGAGGAGACATGTCCACATCTGCCCTGTCCTACGAGGTTTTCGTCTTGGATGGCCCGGTCCGGGCCGGAGACCAGCGCATGCCGGACGGTTCACCCATCCACTTCAATCCGACAGCCACCACCCTGATTTCGGGGGCCGAGGAGGCGCTGCTGGTGGACCCCCCTTTCACCTATCAGCAGATCGCGACGGTGGGCGACTGGATCGAGCGGTCGGGCAAGCGGCTGACGGCCATCTACGCCACCCACGGGCACGGCGACCACTGGTTCGGTGCCCCTGAGCTGGTCAAGCGCTTCCCCGACGCCGTCACCTACGCCACGCCCGGGACCATCGAGGTCATGCACCAGCAGGCCACCGTCGGGCGCCAAGAGGTCTTCGACAAGGTCTTCCCCGGGCTGATCCCGGAGTCGCCCGTCGACGCCGTTCCGGTGCCGTCCGGCGGAATCCTGCTCGAAGGCAACGTCGCCCAGCCGGTCGAGACCGGGCACACCGACGGCGACCAGACCACAGTCCTACACGTCCCGTCGATCGGCCTCGTGGTGGCTGGCGACGTCGTCTACAACGGGGTCCACCAGTACCTGCTGGAGACGGTCAATGGTGGCCTGCGGGAGTGGCTCAAGGCCCTCGACCGCGTCGAGGCCCTCGCGCCCCGGGCGGTCGTGGCCAGCCACAAGAACCGCAACCGCCCCGACGACCCGTCGAGCATCGACGAGACCCGGAGGTACCTGCTGAACGTGGAGCGGCTGTTGGCTGAGGAGTCGACAGCCCTTGGGTTCTTCAACGCGATGATGGAGCTCTATCCGGACTGGGTCAACCCGGGACCGCTGTGGTACGGGGCGCTCGGCCTGATCGGAAAGTGATGTGACAATGCCGTCGGTGTCCCCTCCGCTGTGGCCCGCCACCGCGAGATACGGCCTCGACCCCGCACCGGGCGGCCTCGGGCTCGTCCAGGACCTGCTCAACACGCTCCCGGCCGGCGCCCCGCGCCAGCCGGATCTCCTCGACGATCTCGACAGTGCCACGCAGTGGGCGGACGATGTCGCCGTCCGGTGGTCGACGGCCACCGGGCGACCGGCACCCGACGTGACGCTCGACCCGACGGGCCTGCGGGCGCTGCGGACCTTCCGCGACGAGCTGCGGTACAGGATCGATGCCCGGCTCCACGCCACACCGGAATCCGGGCCGCCCGAGCCGGTGCAGGCGCCTCTTGCGGCAGGCGCCACGCTGCGGCTCGACGGGAACGGCTCGGTCCACCTCGATCCCGCCGGGACGGGGGCCGAGTCGCTTGTCTCCCTCGTCCTGGCGGAATTGTTCACGGCGCAACTCACCGACGTCGGCCGGCGCATCAAGACCTGCCGCAACCCCCGGTGCCAGGTGGCGTTCTACGACCGCTCCCGCAACAACAGCGGGGTCTGGCACTCCGTCCGCGTCTGCGGCCTTCCGGCCAACCTGCGGGCCCACCGAGCACGCCGACGGCAGACGGACTGAACAGCCCGTACCCGAGGCTCAGGCGGCCCGGCGGTCGCCGGTCCGTGCGGCCGGGGCGGCGTGGCGGTCGGCGGCCTGCGCGGAGAACGGCTCGGCGCGCACGACCCGCAGTGGCCGTTCGGTCTCGTCCGCGCCGAACTTCCAGCGCGACGGCGTCGGCTGCCGCTGCGGTGAGGGTCCGCCGGGGCGCAGACCGGGCCGCGACAGCAGGACGGTGATCAGGTAGCCGACCACCAGGAACCCGTGGCTGACCAGGCGCTCCCCACCGACCGAGCCGGTGGCGAGGTCGTTGACCGAGAGCAGCAGGAGCGTGCCGACGAACGCGCTGAGCATCGGCAGGAGACCCGCCGGCGGGCTGCGGCGTACCGCCACGAAGAGGAAGCCTGCCCCGACGGCCACGTTCCAGGCGGCCGACTCGTGCCACAGGTGCTGGCCGGCGGCGTGCACGTGGTCGCCTGCCGCTCCGCGGCCCACCTGTGCCAGGCCGAGCACGAGCTGGACCGCGCCGAGCAGCCCGAGCGCCGCGCGCAGCCCGACGACCAGGCCGGCGCGGCCGGGCAGGCGAAGCCGCGCCGCGTGGCCGGGCAGGCGAAGCCGCCACCGCCACCGCGACCGGCGGGCCGGCGGCGCGTCCTCGGCATCGGCACCGGTGACCGCGCTGGCCCCGATGGCGGCCAGGATCGCGTCGGTCCGGTCGGGCACATCGGTGACCAATCGGGTACGAATCCGGCGCGTCACCGTGACCGCCGTCGCGAACCAGGCCCGGCACTTGGCGCACTCGTCCAGGTGCCCCTGCGCCGCCGCCCCTTCGGCGGCGGTCTCCTCCCCGTCCAACTGCGCGGACAGGACCTCCCGCCACTGCTCACACCCCATGTGTGGGTAGTCGGTCCGCACGCCGCTCCGGTTCCCGGCGACCCGGGCGCGTTGTGGAATACTCGCCGGATCATGACGCGCTACGGCCTGCTGATCCTTCCTGCCACCAACCGGGTGTACGCCCGTTCCGCCATCGACCTCACCCGGGCCGAGCTGGAGATCTTCGGCTCCTCGGCGCTCGACGGCCGGATCGGCGAGCTGGACACCGAGATCGTCGGCGGGGCGACCTACGTCACGTTCGCCGGTGACGGGCTGACCGAGCGGGACCTGGCCGTCCTGGGCAACCTCTCCGCCGGCTACGCGCTGTTCGAGATCGTCGGCGACCTGCTGCGCCCGGTCGAGTGGAGCCGGCTGGACCGCTACGACGACGACCTGCTCACCATCCAGAAGTACCCCGGCAAGACCAACGAGCAGTTCACCAAGCTGCTGCTCAACGTCACCCTGCTCGCGTCGGACTGGGCCGGCGAGCTGACCAGCCGCCGGTTCCGGGTGCTCGACCCGCTCTGCGGTCGCGGCACCACCCTCAACCAGGCGCTGATGTACGGCTTCGACGCCGCCGGGATCGAGCGCGACCAGAAGGACGTCGAGGCGTACCGGGCGTTCGTCACGACCTGGTTGAAGCAGAAGCGGGTCAAGCACCGGGTGCTGGAGTCGGGGCCGGTGCGGCGGGAACGCAAGGTGGTCGGCCGGCGGGTACGCATCGAGCTGGCGCCGACCCGTGAGGAGCACAAGGCCGGCCAGACGCAGTTGCTGGACGTCGTCAACGCCGACACGACCCGCTCGGCGGAGTTCTTCCGGCCGGAGACCGTCGACCTCGTGGTCGCCGATGCGCCGTACGGCGTACAGCACGGCAGTCGTACCGCCGATCAGGGCCTGACGCGTGACCCGCTGGCGCTGCTCGCGGAGGCCGCGCCGGTCTGGGCGCGGCTGCTGCGCCCCGGTGGGGCGCTCGGCATCTCGTGGAACACGCACGTCGCCGGTCGGGACGACGCGGCGGCGGCGTTGGCCGACGCCGGCCTGACGGTGGTGGACGAGGAGCCCTACCGCGCACTGCGGCACCGGGTGGATCAGTCGATCATGCGAGACGTGCTGGTGGCCCGCCGCCCGGCCTGACCCGGCCCCGCACCTCCCGCCAAGCCGCGCCGCCGCCCGCGCCGAGCC
>NZ_HF570108.1:609842-695584 GCF_000297395.2 Micromonospora lupini str. Lupac 08
TCAGGCACGGTCTCTCCGCGTCCTTTGCTCTGCTTCAACCGGCGCACCGGTTGGGGCGCCTTTTTGTTGCGTCCGTTGAAGCAGAGCAAAGGACGCGCAACTGGCCCCCGACCCCCGGACGAACCGTGGGGTCTGTGCCGTATTTCACCTGTTCAGTGGGCCTGTGTGAAAACCGCGTCAAGAAAAGGTTCGCCGCCGTCATGGTCGCGTTATGACCCCTGCCGTCCGGCGGGTGGTGGGGCTTTGATTGCCCGGCGCGACCGGAAGGCGGTCGCGACGAACCTTTCCGGTAAGAGGAGTCAGCGTGTCTGACGTGGTGTTCGTGGTCCTCACGGTGGCGCTGTTCGCAGTGCTCGCCCTGGTGGTCCGGGCGGTGGAGAAGCTGTGAACGCGGTAAACGCCGTCGGTCTGGTGCTCGCGGTCGTCCTGGGCGCGTTCCTGGTGTTCGCCCTGCTGTTTCCGGAGCGCTTCTGATGACCATGACGACAGCGGGCGTCATCTTCATCGTGACGCTGGTGGCGGCCCTCGTCGCCGTCTACAGGCCGTTCGGCGACTACATGTTCCGGGCGGTCTCCGGAACGAAGCAGTCGCTGGCCGAGCGGGGGGTCTACCGGCTGGTCGGGGTCAATCCGGCCGCCGAGCAGACCTGGGGCGTGTACGCCCGCAGCGTGCTGGCGTTCTCCGCGGTCTCGATCCTGTTCCTGTACCTGTTCCAGCGGGTGCAGAACCACCTGTGGCTGTCGCTGGGCTTCGACCCGGTGGTGCCGCACGGCGCCTGGAACACGGCCGTGTCGTTCGTGACCAACACCAACTGGCAGTCGTACTCGGGTGAGTCGACGATGGGCCACCTGGTGCAGATGGCCGGCCTGGCCGTGCAGAACTTCGTCTCGGCGGCGGTCGGCATCGCGGTGGCGGTGGCGCTGGTCCGCGGGTTCGCCCGCAGCCGCACCGGGCAGCTCGGCAACTTCTGGGTCGACCTGACCCGGATCACGCTGCGGATCCTGCTGCCGATCGCGGTGCTCGGCGCCATCGCGCTGATGATCGGCGGGGTGGTGCAGAACCTCTCCGCCGGCACCGACGTGAGCACCCTTACCGGCGGCGCCCAGACCGTCACCGGCGGCCCGGTCGCCAGCCAGGAAGTGATCAAGGAGCTGGGCACCAACGGTGGCGGCTTCTACAACGTCAACAGCGCCCACCCGTTCGAGAACCCCACCACCTGGACGAACTGGCTGGAGATCTTCCTGATCCTGCTGATCCCGTTCAGCCTGCCCCGGGTCTTCGGCCGGATGGTCGGGCAGAACCGGCAGGGCTACGCCATCGCGGCGGTGATGGGCATCCTCGCGTTCGCGAGCGTCGCCCTCACCAACGTCTTCGAGCTGGCCGGCCACGGCACGGTGCCGCAGGCGGTCGGTGCGGCGATGGAGGGCAAGGAGGTGCGGTTCGACGTGTCGAACTCGGCCACCTTCGCCGCCGCCACCACGCTCACCTCGACCGGCGCGGTGAACTCGTTCCACGACTCGTTCACCTCGCTCGGCGGCATGATGACGATGGTCAACATGATGCTCGGCGAGGTGGCGCCCGGCGGCACCGGTTCCGGCCTCTACGGTCTGCTGATCCTCGCCGTGATCACGGTGTTCATCGCCGGGCTCATGGTCGGCCGCACCCCCGAGTACCTGGGCAAGAAGATTGGGTCACGGGAGATCAAGTTCGCCTCGCTGTACTTCCTGATCACACCGATCCTGGTGCTCGTCGGTACGGCGGCGGCGTTCGCCACCGGCAACAACTCCACAGCGCTAAACGTCGGCCCACACGGCCTCTCCGAGGTCCTGTACGCGTTCACCTCGGCCAGCAACAACAACGGCTCCGCCTTCGCCGGCATCACTGTCAACACCACCTGGTGGGACACCGCGCTCGGGCTGTGCATGCTGCTGGGCCGGTTCCTGCCGCTCATCTTCGTGCTCGCGCTCGCCGGCTCGCTGGCCCGCCAGGCACCCACCCCCGCCTCCGAGGGCACCCTGCCGACCCACCGACCGCTGTTCATCGGCATGGTCGTCGGCGTCACGGTGGTCCTCGTCGCGCTGACCTTCCTGCCCGCGCTCGCGCTCGGCCCGCTGGCAGAGGGGCTCTGACCACCATGAGGAACGAGGACATGTCCGTCACGTCCGCCCCGACAGAGCAGCTCCCCGGCACTCCGGCGACCCAGGGCAACCGGGTCGGCGGGGGCCTGCTCGACCCCCAGCAGCTCATCCGGTCCCTGCCGGACGCCGTACGCAAGCTCAACCCCACCACACTGTGGCGCAACCCGGTGATGCTGATCGTGGAGATCGGCGCCGCCTTCACCACGGTCCTGGCGGTGACCGACCCGTCGGTGTTCGCCTGGGCGATCACCATCTGGCTCTGGCTGACCGTGATCTTCGCCAACCTGGCCGAGGCGGTCGCCGAGGGCCGGGGCAAGGCGCAGGCCGCCGCCCTGCGGCAGGCCAAGCGGGACACCATCGCCACCCGGCTGGTCGACTGGAAGCCGGGCGCGCGGGCCAACACCTACCGCGACGAGGCGGTGCCCGCGCCGGAGCTGCGTCAGGGCGACGTCGTGCTGGTCGAGGCGGGCGGCATCATCCCCGGCGACGGCGACATCGTCGAGGGCATCGCCAGCGTCGACGAGTCGGCCATCACCGGCGAGTCGGCCCCGGTCATCCGCGAGTCCGGTGGGGACCGCAGCGCGGTCACCGGCGGCACGAAGGTGCTCTCCGACCGGATCATCGTGCAGATCACCCAGAAGCCGGGGGAGAGCTTCATCGACCGGATGATCGCCCTGGTCGAGGGCGCCAACCGGCAGAAGACGCCGAACGAGATCGCGCTGAACATCCTGCTCGCCGCGCTCACTGTCATCTTCCTGCTGGCCGTGGTCACCCTCCAGCCGCTGGCGATCTTCTCGAAGGCGTACCAGGCTGCCGCACCGGACAGCGGCGCGATCACCGGTTCCGGTGTCACGGGTGTCGTGCTGGTCTCGCTGCTGGTCTGCCTGATCCCCACCACCATCGGCGCGCTGCTCTCCGCCATCGGCATCGCCGGCATGGACCGGCTCGTGCAGCGCAACGTGCTCGCCATGAGCGGCCGGGCCGTCGAGGCGGCCGGTGACGTCAACACTCTGCTGCTGGACAAGACCGGCACCATCACGCTTGGCAACCGGCAGGCCGCCGAGTTCGTACCGGTCGAGGGGGTCGACACCGCGACGCTTGCCGACGCCGCGCAGCTGTCCAGCCTGGCCGACGAGACCCCGGAGGGGCGGTCGGTCGTCGTCCTGGCGAAGAACGAGTTCGGGCTGCGCGAGCGCGAGCCCGGCGTGATGCCGCACGCCACCTTCGTGCCGTTCACCGCGCAGACCCGCATGAGCGGCGTCGACCTGACCCCGGACGCCAGCGTCGACGGCGGCGCGGTGGGCACGGCCCGCCGGGTCCGCAAGGGCGCCGCCGCCGCGGTGATGAAGTGGGTACGCGAGAACGGCGGCCACCCGACCGAGCAGGTCGGCGAGATCGTGGACGCGATCAGCGGCACCGGCGGCACGCCGCTGGTGGTCGCCGAGCACGTCGACGGTGAGCCCGCCCGTGCCCTGGGCGTCATCCACCTCAAGGACGTCGTCAAGTCCGGCATGCGCGAGCGGTTCGACGAGATGCGCCGGATGGGCATCCGGACCGTGATGATCACCGGTGACAACCCGCGTACCGCGAAGGCGATCGCCGACGAGGCCGGGGTGGACGACTTCCTGGCCGAGGCGACGCCGGAGGACAAGCTCGCGCTGATCAAGCGGGAGCAGGAGGGCGGTCGGCTGGTCGCGATGACAGGTGACGGCACCAACGACGCGCCGGCGCTCGCCCAGGCCGACGTCGGGGTGGCCATGAACACCGGTACGTCGGCCGCCAAGGAGGCCGGCAACATGGTCGACCTCGACTCCGACCCGACCAAGCTGATCGAGATCGTGGAGATCGGCAAGCAGTTGCTGATCACCCGTGGCGCGCTGACCACCTTCAGCATCGCCAACGACATCGCGAAGTACTTCGCGATCATCCCGGCCATGTTCGCCGGCCTCTACCCCAGCCTGGACGCGCTGAACGTCATGCGGCTGGCCAGCCCGGAATCGGCGATCCTGTCCGCCGTCATCTTCAACGCCCTGGTGATCATCGCGCTGATCCCGCTCGCCCTGCGCGGCGTGCGGTACCGGCCGGCCGCCGCGTCGAAGCTGCTCAGCCGCAACCTGCTGGTCTACGGACTGGGCGGCATCATCGTGCCGTTCATCGGGATCAAGCTCATCGACCTGCTCATCCAGTTCATCCCGGGGATTTCGTGATGCGTCTACCCACCTGGATCGCCCAACACCTCGCCGCCCTGCGCGCCCTGCTCGTCTTCACGGTGCTGCTCGGGCTGGTCTACCCGCTGGCCCTGGTCGCAATCGGTCACCTGCCCGGCCTCCACCACCGGGCCGACGGCTCGCTGATCACCTCGGGCGGGACGACAGTCGGCAGCGCGCTCATCGGCCAGTCCTTCACCGACGCGGACGGCAACCCCGTCGCCCGCTACTTCCAGTCCCGACCGTCCGCCGCCGGCGACGGCTACGACCCGACGTCCACCTCGGCCAGCAACCTCGGCCCGGAGAGCGTCGTCGACACCCTGGCCACCGACCCGGAGGAGGCCAGCGAGAGCCTGCTGACCCAGGTCTGCGGGCGCAGCAAGGCCATCGGCGAACTCGACGGCGTCGACGGCCGGCGCCCCTTCTGCACCGACGACGGGGTGGGCGCCGTGCTCGCGGTCTTCCGCGCTGACGGTCTGACCGGCCGGGTCACCCGGGTGGTGAGCGTCAACCAGGTCGCCCCGGCCACCCCGTTCGTGTCCTCGTACCAGGGGGTGCCGGTGGAGCTGGCCCAGCCCGGCGAGGACTACGTGGCCGCCGGCGGGGTGGTCACCCCGATCCGGGGTGACGCGCCCGCCGAGCCGGCCGTGCCCGCCGACGCGGTCACCGCCAGCGGCAGCGGCCTCGACCCGCAGATCAGCCCGGCGTACGCCGAGTTGCAGGTGAACCGGGTCGCGCGCGAGCGCGGCGCGGACCCGGCGGCGGTCCGCAGGCTGGTCGAGGAGCACACCGACGGGCGGGGGCTCGGCTTCCTGGGTGCGCCCGGGGTCAACGTGCTGGAGCTCAATCTCGCGCTCGACAGGCAGTTCGCCGCACGCTGAGCGCACCCCGGGCGGGGCCGTGCCGACCGGGCGCGGCCCCGCCCGACGATCTGACCAGGGAGGATGGTCCCGTGCCACGCGGAGAACTGCGCATCTATCTCGGGGCCGCCCCCGGCGTCGGCAAGACGTACGCCATGTTGGAGGAGGCCCAGCGGCGGGCCGCGCGCGGCACCGACGTGGTGATCGGCTTCGTGGAGACCCACGGCCGCCCGCACACGGCAGCGATGCTCGGCGACCTGGAGCAGGTGCCCCGCCGCGCGATGACCTACCGGGGCGCCGAGTTCACCGAGATGGACGTGGACGCGGTGCTGGCCCGCCGGCCGGAGATCGCCGTGGTCGACGAGCTGGCACACACGAACGTGCCCGGCTCCCGCCACGACAAGCGTTGGCAGGACGTCCAGGAGCTGCTCGACGCGGGGATCGACGTGCTGTCCACGGTAAACGTGCAGCACCTGGAGTCGGTGAACGACGTCGTCGCGCAGATCACCGGCACCACCCAGCGGGAGACCGTGCCCGACGAGATCGTCCGTGCCGCCGAGCAGGTCGAGCTTGTCGACATGACCCCGGAGGCGCTGCGCCGCCGGATGGCGCACGGCAACATCTACCGACCCGACAAGATCGACGCGGCGCTGGGCAACTACTTCCGGGTCGGCAACCTCACCGCGCTGCGCGAACTGGCGCTGCTCTGGCTTGCCGACAAGGTCGACGAGCAGCTCGAGGTGTATCGCAGCCAGCAGGGCATCGCCGCCACCTGGGAGGCCCGGGAACGCGTCGTGGTGGCGTTGACCGGTGGCCCGGAGGGCGAGACGCTGATCCGCCGGGCGGCCCGGGTCGCGGCCCGCAGCAAGGGCGCCGACCTGCTCGCCGTGCACGTGGCCCGCAGCGACGGCCTGGCCGGCGCGGACCCGGCCCAACTGGCCCGCCAGCGGGTGCTCGTGGAGAGCCTGGGCGGCACGTACCACCAGGTGCTCGGCACCGACGTGCCGGCCGCGCTGCTCGACTTCGCGCAGGGCGTGAACGCCACCCAGTTGGTGCTCGGGGCGAGCCGGCGGGGCCGCCTCGCGCAGATCTTCGCCCGGGGCGTCGGGGTGACCACCACCGCGCTCTCCGGCTCGATCGACGTGCACCTCGTCAGCCACCGACAGGCCGGCAAGGGACGCCGGGCGGCGGCCGTGCCGGCGGCGCTGTCCCGACGTCGACGGCTGCTCGGCTTCGGCCTGGCGGTGCTGGGCATGCCGCTGCTCACGCTGCTGCTGAAGGCCCTGCCCGACCTGACGCTCACCAACGACATCCTGCTGTTCCTCGCCGGGGTCGTCGGGGTGGCGCTTGTCGGCGGCGTGTGGCCGGCGTTGCTCGCCGCGCTCGGCGGGTCGCTGCTGCTGAACTGGTTCTTCACCCCGCCGTACCGCACGCTTACCATCGCCGAGGGGGACAACCTGCTCGCCCTGGCCGTCTTCGTCGCGGTGGCGCTGGCGGTGAGCTGGATCGTCGACGTGGCCGCCCGGCGTACTCGGGAGGCCGCGCGGGCCGCCGCCGACGCGCAGACCCTCGCCGCCGTCGCCGGTGGCGTGCTGCGTGGCGAACGCCCGCTGCCCGCCCTGCTGGACCAGCTCCGGGAGACCTTCGGGCTGCGCGCCGTGAGCGTGCTGGAGCTGGCCGAGGAGGCCGGCGGCCGCCCCGAGCGCGCCCGCGAGGAGCACGCCTGGTGCGTCGTGGCAAGCGTCGGCGAGCAGCCGGCCTGCACGCCCGACGGCGGCGAGACGGCGGTACCCGTCGACGACCGGATCACCGTCGTGCTCAGCGGCCGGCGTCTGGAGGCGGCCGACCGGCGGATCGTCGAGGCGTTCGCCGCCCAGGCCGCCGTCGCCCTGCGCCAGGAACGGCTCGCCGAGGAGGCCGCCACCGCCCGGCCCCTCGCCGCCGCCGACCGGATGCGCACGGCGCTGCTCGCCGCGGTCAGCCACGACCTGCGTACGCCGCTGGCCTCGGCGAAGGCGGCGGTGACCAGCCTGCGCAGCCACGACATCGAGTTCGACGAGGCCGACCGGGAGGAGTTGCTGGAGACCGCCGAGGAGTCGCTGGACCGGCTCGCCCGGCTGGTCGGCAACCTGCTGGACATGAGCCGCCTCCAGGCGGGCGTCCTGGGCATCTCGGCGACGGCGATCGGCCTGGAGGACGCCGTACCCCTGGCGTTGGACGAACTTGGCCCGGCGGCCGCGACTGTCGGCACGGACATCCCGGCGGACCTGCCGGCCGCGACCGCCGACCCGGGGCTACTGGAGCGGGTGCTGGTGAACGTCATCGCCAACGCGCTGCGCTACAGCCCGCCCGACCAGCCGCCCACCGTCACCGCGAGCGCGCACGCCGGTCAGGTGGAGCTGCGGATCATCGACCGGGGGCCGGGCATCCCGGAGGACCAGTGGGAGCACGTCTTCCTGCCGTTCCAACGCCTCGGCGACCGGGACAACCAGACCGGCGTCGGTCTCGGGCTCGCCCTGTCCCGGGGGTTGGCCGAGGCGATGGGTGGCAGCATCACCCCCGAGACCACCCCCGGCGGTGGGCTCACCATGGTGCTGCGGTTGCCAGCCGCCGCGCAGACCAGCCCGGAGGAGCCGCAGGAATGACGCGCATCCTGGTCGTCGACGACGAACCGCAGATCCTGCGCGCCCTGCGGATCAACCTGCGCGCCCGCCGGTACGAGGTGGACGTCGCCGCCACCGGGGCCGCTGCGTTGAAGGCCGCCGCCAGCCACCCGCCCGACCTCGTGGTACTGGACCTCGGCCTGCCCGACATCGACGGCGTGGAGGTGATCCGTGGTCTGCGCGGGTGGACCGCCGTGCCGATCATCGTGCTCTCCGGCCGGGCCGGCAGCGAGGACAAGGTCGCGGCGCTCGATGCGGGTGCGGACGACTACGTCACCAAGCCGTTCGGGGTGGAGGAGCTGCTGGCCCGCATCCGCGCGGTGACCCGGCGGCTCGGCACGCCCAGCGAGGCCGTGCCGGCGCTGCGGATCGGCCGGCACACCGTCGACCTGGCCGACCACCGCGTGTGGCGCGACGACGAGACCGAGGTCAAGCTGACCCCCATCCAGTGGAGCGTGCTGGAGAAGCTGCTGCGGCACCCCGGCAAGCTGGTCAGCCAGCGCCAGCTCCTGCAGGACGTGTGGGGACCGGAGTACCAGAACGAGACGAACTACCTGCGGCAGTACCTGGCCCAGCTGCGACGCAAGCTGGAGGACGACCCGGCCCGCCCCCGCCACCTCATCACCGAGCCGGGAATGGGCTACCGCTACCGGCCCTGACCCCGTTGACACCCGCCTGTGTACATTGAAGAATTTCTTTAGCAGCGGCAGCGGCGTGCTTCTGTAACCGTCCCCCTCCGGTTACCACCTCGGGAGCCCCGCCGTGTCCCTGCCCCTGTCCCGTCGTCGGCTGCTGACCGCCGGCGGCGCCGGCCTCGTCCTGGCCGGTCTCACCGACCCGTTCCGCGCCGGTCCCGCCCGAGCCGCGGTCACCACCGCCGACCTGGTCGTCTACGGCGCCACCTCCGGCGGGCTGGCCGCCGCGATCACCATGCGCCGGCTCGGCCGCACCGCAGTCGTGGTCGAGCCCACCGGCCACGTCGGCGGGCTGAGCACCGCCGGGCTGGGCGCCACCGACACCGGCGTCCAGGCGTCCATCGGCGGGCTCGCCGCCGAGTTCTACCGCCGGGTGTACGTGAAGTACCACGGCGGAACCCGCACGCCGACCTCGCCGCTGCGGATGACCTTCGAACCGCACGTCGCCGCCGACGTCTTCGCGGAGATGCTTGCCGAGGCGGGCGTGCCGGTGATCGTCGGTGCCCGGCTGGCCGGTGTCGGCCGCAGTGGTGACCGGATCACCGAGTTGCGCACCGAGGACGGGTCGATCTACCGGGGCGGGGTGTTCGTCGACGCCACGTACGAGGGTGACCTGATGGCCCTGGCCGGGGTGAGTTGCACCGTCGGGCGGGAGTCCAACGACACGTACGGCGAGACGATCAACGGGGTGCAGTCCGGCAACACCCACCAGTTCGTCTACCCCGTCGACCCGTACGTGACGGCGGGCTCGCCCGCGAGCGGCCTGCTGCCGGGCATCTCCGCCACGCCGCTCGCCCCGCGCGGCAGCGCCGACGACCGGATCCAGGCGTACTGCTTCCGGATGTGCCTGACCCAGGCCGCCAACCGGATCCCGTTCGCCAAGCCGTCCGGCTACGACCCGATCCGGTACGAGCTGCTGCTACGGCACATCCAGGCCGGCTACACCGGGCCGTACTTCACCACGAACTCCATTGGCGGCGGCAAGACCGACTCCAACAACAACGGGGCCGTGTCGACCGACGACATCGGCTTCAACTACGCGTACCCGACGGCGAGCTGGGCGACGCGGGAGAGCATCATCGCCGAGCACCGCACCTACCAGCAGGGACTCATGTGGTTCCTGGCCAACGATCCCCGACTGCCGGCGTCGGTACGCGACTCGACCGCACGGTGGGGGCTGCCCGTGGACGAGTTCACAAGCACGGGCGGCTGGCCGCCGCTGCTGTACATCCGCGAGGCCCGTCGGATGGTCTCGGCGTACGTGATGACCGAGGCCGACTGCCGGGGGCGGGTGCGCGTCGCCGACTCGGTGGGTCTGGCCAGCTACACGATGGACTCGCACAACTGTCAGCGGGTGGTCGTCGACGGCCGGGTGCGCAACGAGGGGGACGTGCAGATCGGCGTGCCGCAGCCGTACCCGGTGAGCTACCGCGCGATCGTGCCGCACCAGGCGCAGTGCGCGAACCTGCTGGTGCCGGTCTGCCTGTCGGCGAGTCACATCGCGTACGGCTCGATCCGGATGGAACCGGTGTTCATGATCCTCGGGCAGGCGGCGGCCACCGCGGCGTCCCTGGCGCTCGCCGGCAACCTCGCCGTGCAGGCCGTGTCCGTGCCCACCCTCCAGGCCCGGCTGCGCCAGGACGGCGCCGTGCTGGACTGGGGCACGCCCGGCGAGGTGATCGTGGACAACGCCGCGTCGGCCGGGATCACCCGGGCCGGTACGTGGCTGCGCAGCACCGCCGTCGGCGGCTACGTCGGCCCGGACTACGAGCACGACGGCAACACCGCCAAGGGCGTCAACCGGCTGCGGTTCCGGCCGACGCTGCCCACCTCCGGGTCGTGGACCGTGCACCTGCGCTGGACCGCCGACCCGAACCGGGCGACGAACGTGCCGGTGGACATCACGTACTCCGGTGGGACGACCACCAGGACCGTCGACCAGCGGCAGTCCGGCGGCCAGTGGGTGCCGCTGGGCACGTACCCGTTCACGGCGGGCAGCGACGGGAGTGTGCTCATCCGTACGGAGAACACCGACGGCTACGTGGTCGCCGACGCGGTGCGCTTCGTGCCTGCCTGAGCGCGGGCACGACGCGTCCCCCGGTCAGTTGCCGGGGAACTTGACGCCCACCAGCTGCTCGGAGACGGCCCAGAGGCGGGCCGCGTCGTCCGCGCTGCGGGCCGAGCGGTAGACGGCCAACTCGGTCGGCGCCCCGGTGAACTGCCCCAGGCCGTCCGGGCCGTAGAACCGGCCGCCCTGCGCCTGCGGACTGGTCGCCGCGTAGAGCGCGGGAAGCAGGCCGGCGTCCACCGAGTGCACCAGGAGGCCCCAGCGGTTCAACCGCTCCATCACCGCGTGGTGCAGTGAGGGCTTCCTGCGGCCCAGGTTGGGGCCGGACGCGTAGAGGTTCGTCATTGTCGTCCCCGGGTGGGCGACGTTGCTGACGACGCTCCAGCCGCCGGCTCGACTGCGGCGGTCGAGTTCCAGCCCGAAGTGCAGGGTGGCGAGCTTGGAGGCGTTGTACGAGCGGACCGCGCCGTAGCGCTTGGTGCTCTGGAGGTCGTCCCAGTCCAGGCGACCGGAGCGGGCGGCGCTGCTCGACATGGTGGTGATCCGGGCCCGGCCGGCCCGCAACAGCGGCAGGAGCCGCCCGGTCATCGCGAAGTGGCCGAGATGGTTGGTGCCGAACTGCAGCTCGAAGCCGTCCGCCGTGGTGTGTCGGGTGGGCGGCGCCATGACGCCCGCGTTGTTGATCAAGAGGTGGATCGGCCGCCCCTCGCCGAGCAGCGTGTCGGCCAGCGCCGCCACCGAGTCCAGCGACGCGAGATCCAACTCCCGGGTCGACACGGTGGCGCCCGGTACGGCGGCCCGCACGGTGTCCAGCGCGGCGGCGCCCTTGGCCGGGTTGCGGACCGGCAGCACCACCTCCGCACCGGCTCGGGCCAGCCGGGTGGCCAGGCCGAGGCCCAGCCCGTCACTGCCGCCGGTCACCACGGCGAGCTTTCCGGTCAGGTCCCCAACGGTCAGGTCGAGCACGACGTACCTCCAGGTCGACGGTGTCCTTCATCGGTCACGCACAACCCTGGGCCGGCCGTCGCCCGGTACCCAGGGCGACCTTGTCCAGGGATCGGTGGTCCCTGGCTGGCGGTCCGGCGCCGGGCACGCCGGCGTGCCTGGCGGTCCGGCGCCGGGCACGCCGGCGTGGCGAGTAACGTTCCAGACGGACCAAGATCGGCGTACGAGGAGGCTCGATGCAGACGACGACGGTGGACATTCCGACCGGCGATGGGATCGCGGACGCAAGCCTCACCCGCCCGGACGGAGACGGCCCGTTTCCGGCGGTGCTGCTGTTCATGGACGCCTTCGGGCCTCGGCCCCGCCTCGTGGAGATGGCCGAGCGGATCGCCGAACGCGGCTACCTCGTGCTGACGCCCCACCTGTTCTACCGGGCCGGCCGGGCACCGCTGTTCGACCTGTCGGGTCTCGGCGACGCCGCCCAGCGCGGCGCGATCTTCGAGAAGATCATGCCGCTGATCGGCGCGTTGACCCCCGACGTGATCAGCCGGGACAGCGAGGCGTACCTCGACTTCCTGGCCGCCCGCGACGACGTCCGGCCGGGTCCGGTCGCGATCACCGGCTACTGCATGGGCGGCACCAACGCGCTGCGGGCCATCGAGGCGCACCCGGACCGGATCGCCGCGATGGCGAGCTTCCACGGCGGGCGGATCGTCACCGACGCGCCGGACAGCCCGCACCTGGGCGTCGACTCGATCACCGGCGAGGTGTACTTCGGCCACGCCGACGCCGACCAGTCGATGACGCCCGAGCAGATCGCCACGCTGGAGAAGGCGCTCGACAGCGCCGGTGTGCGCTACCGCTCCGAGGTGTACGCGGGCGCGCACCACGGCTACACGATGGCCGACACCCCGGCGTACGACGAGCAGGCCACCGAACGCCACTGGGCAGCCCTGTTCGACCTGCTCGACCGCGCCCTCCCCACAACCTGACGGTCGGCCGAACCGTCAGCCGAGGCCGCCTCTCGCGTTCCGGTCGTTGCGGGGCCGGCCGGGCGTACGCGTCGTCACGCTGAACCGCCCGTCGGCCTCCATCCGCACCTCGCGGACCTGGTCGAGGTCGACGACGCCCTGCTCACGCAGCAGGGTGTGCAACTCCTCGTTGGTGATCAGCTCGCGGCGCATGTTGCCCCGGACGACCTGCCCGTCCCGCACCAGCACCAGCGACCCGGGCCGGATCAACCGGGCGGCGGCCTGCCAGCGGTACGCGACGGCGTTCAGCAGGTACGACCAACCGATGATCACCCCGACCAGCAGCACCCCGTCGGTGACCGAGTTGTAGCCACCGGACATGCCGTTCTGGGCGGCGTCCGCGAGCAGCACGATGACCAGCAGGTCGGTGACGCCTGTGGTGCCGCTCTCCCGCTTGAGGATGACCCGCAGGAGGGTGAACAGCGCGAGGTACATGACGCTGCCCCGGACCACGATCTCCAACAGCGGGGTGTCCGGGACGAACACCTCATGCCAGTCGGCCACCCGACGGGCTACCCGCCGCCCGACCAGCCATGCCTAGCCGCGACGGAGCAGCACCGGGCCGGCGTCGATGCGGGTGCGGAACAGCGCGTACGGCTTGCGTCGCAGGTCCTGACCCCGCTGGTACTGCGGCTGCCGGTGCAACTGGTTGGCGGTCACGTAGAGATGCCCGTCGGTGGCGACCGACATGGTGTCCGGCCAGAGCAGCCGCGGATCGTGGACGAGCGTCTCGTACTGGCCGTCCGGGTGCCGCCGCAGCACCGCGTTGTGCTCGTACGAGGTGAGGTAGATCCGCCCGGCGTCGTCGGACTCCAACCCGTCCGACCCGGTGGCCTTGTCCCCCTCGTCCACGACCGTGGCCGCCACCGCCTCCTGGGTGACCGACGGGTCGGCCAGCGCCTCGGCGGACACGCTGTACAGGCGTCGGGAGATCAGCGGCGCGTAGTACAGCCGGCTGCCGTCGGCCGAGATGGCGATGCTGTCCGAGCCCATGCTCATCGGCGTCGGCGGCCCGTCCTTCGGGCGCGACATGAGTGGCCGGCCCTCGACGAAGGGGCGGTAGTTCTTCAGCGGCTCCGCCTTCGTGGACGGGTGGTCGTGCAGCCGCCGCCAGGAGGCGCCACTGGCCAGGTCGACCACGATGATCCCGTTCGGCCCGGAGTCCGCCGAGTCGGTGATGTACGCGACCCCCGCCTCGCCCCGGCGCAGGTCGAAGCGGACGTCGTTGAGGTACGTCGTCGGCAGCGCCACGTCCTGCGGAAAGGTGATCACCTGGGCCACCGTGTCGGTGTCCAGGTCGATCCGCACCAGCTTCGGCCCACCCGGCTTGGTGGGCTGGAACATCGGGCTCCCGGTGTCCACCACCCAGAGCCGGTCCGCCGGGTCCACCACGATGCTCTGCACCGACACGAACGCGCCCGCGTCGTCGTCGCCGGACGGGGTGTTCCACGCCTGGTCGGGGTAGGGCACCTCCCGACCGTCGCGCAGCTCGACGACTGTGGCCGGCACCTCGTCGCCCCACTTCGGGAAGTTGACGAAGATCCGGCCCCGGTGCGAGACGCTCACCCCGGTCGGCATCGGGCCGGTGAAGGTGTGCACCAGCTCCAGCTCGCCTACCGGTTCGTCGCCGACCGGCCCGTTCATGACGTCCACCCCGTGCTGCTCATCGGCTCGCTCCCCACCGGTCGGCTGTTACGGCGCTTCGGTGCGGTTGTTCCCGCCCTGGCGTCCGATATGCCTCCGGTCAGCTGCCCGGTGCGCCGGCCCCTGCGGCGGGCAGACCGGGCACCGGGACGTCCACCGCGAGCAGCGCGCCGTCCTGCGGGCCCGGCGCGTCCAGGCCCACGCGGGCGGTGCCGATGAAGAGTCGGCGCCTGTCGGGGCCGCCCAGGCAGATGCCGGCCGGCTGCGTGGCCGGCAGTCGGATCTCCCGGTCGAGGGTGCCGTCGGGCCGGTAGCGGCGGACCGCGGAGCCGCCCCACAGGGCGATCCAGAGGTGGCCGGCCGCGTCGAGCGTCATGCCGTCCGGGCCGCCGTCGGCGGGCGACAGCCGCACGAACGGCTCCCGCCCGTGCAGGGCGCCGGTGGCGGGGTCGACGGTGAACCGGTCGATCTCGCCGCGTGGCGTGTCGGCCAGGTACATCGTGGTGCCGGCCGCGTCGAACGCCGGCCCGTTCGGGATGGTCAGCCCGGTCACCGCGGCGACCGGCTCGGCACCCGGGGTGAGGCGGAACAACGTGCCCCCGCCGGGCACCGCGGCGTACGTCATGCTGCCGGCCCAGAAGCGGCCGTGCGGGTCGGCGACCGCGTCGTTCATCCGGGTCGGCTCGGGCGCGTCGCCGACCAGGTCGGCGACCGGTCGGGGATCGCCGGTCGCGGGCAGCACTGTGACGCCGGTTCCGGCGGCGGCCAGCCACTCGCCCGGACGGCCGGTCACCGGGGCGACCGCGCCGAGCGGCACGTCGAGGCGGCGCAGCTCGCGTAGCGGGGTCGGGGCGTCGCCCTCGGTCTCCAACAGCCGCCCGGCCAGCAGGTCGACCAGGACCAGCCGGTCGTCGACCCAGCGCAGGCCCTCACCCAGGTCCAGCCGGTCGGTGCTCCAGACGGTCGGCTCGGTCAGCTCCATGGTGCTCCTCCAATGATCACCGGTGGCGGTGGCCACCGCGCCGTGCGAGGCCGGCCGGCGACCATGCGGTCAGTGTCGGCCGGGCGGCCTCGCCGGTCAGTGTCGGCCGGGCGGCCCCGCCGGTCAGTGTCGGCCGGGCGGCCTTGCCGGTCAGTGTCGGCCGCGCGACCTCGCCGGTCAGTGTCGGCCGGGCCGCCTCGCCGCGCCCGTCAGCGGACCGTACCGCCGGGGCCGTGGTCGAGCAGCGTCAGCTCCGCCCGGTCGGGCAGGCCCTCCCAGTCGCCGGTGGTGGCGACGGCGAACGCGCCGGTGGTGACCGCCCGGTCCAGCCGGGCCGAGACGTCGGCGCCGTCCAGCCAGCCGGAGAGCAGGCCGGCCACGAAGGCGTCGCCCGCGCCGACGGTGTCCACCACCGGTACCGTCCGGGCCGGCCGGTGCACGGCGCCTGTCGCGCGGTGACTGGTGGCCCCGTCGCCGCCGTGCTTCACGACGACCTCGGTCACGCCGGCCGCGAGCAGCGCCGCGACCGGGTCGGAGGCGTCGGTCAGCACCGCCAACTCGTCGTCGGAGGCGACCACCAGGTCGATCGACGGCAGCAGCGGTCGCAGGGCCGCCGCGGCGTCGGTGACCGACCAGAGCCGACTGCGGTGGTTGACGTCGAGGCAGACGGTGCTGCCCGCGCCGTGAGCCCGGCGTACGGCCTCCACCACCGCCTGGTACGGCCCGGCGCCCAGCGCGCAGGTGATGCCTGTGACGTGCAGCAGTCGGGGCGGCGGCCCGGGCGCGTCGAAGGCGCCTGTGACGTCGGCCGGGCCCAGCCGGGAGCCGGCCGAGCCGGCGCGGTGGTAGGTGACCCGGTTGATGTCGGCGACCCGGTTCTCGAAGAGGATCAGCCCGGTGGGCGCGCCCGGGTCGACCCGGGACCAGGTCAGGTCG
The DNA here is from genome assembly GCF_000297395.2 of Micromonospora lupini str. Lupac 08. Classification (GTDB taxonomy): domain Bacteria; phylum Actinomycetota; class Actinomycetes; order Mycobacteriales; family Micromonosporaceae; genus Micromonospora; species Micromonospora lupini. The sequence continues at coordinate 626,012 of NZ_HF570108.1, forward strand.
ACGCCCTCGGCGCGCAGCGTACGGCGGACCAGCTCGCCGGGCTCGTCCGCGCCGGTGACACCTACCCAGGCGGCGTGGTGACCGAGCCGGGCCAGCCCGATGGCCACCGTCGACTCGGACCCGGCGACGGAGATCCCGGCGGTGCCGCCCAGCCGCAGCGGGCCGGCGGTGCGGAAGGCGGCCATCGTCTCGCCGAGCGTGAGCAGGTCGGTCACTGCCGTACCGCCGCGAGGAAGGCGGCCGCGCGCTCGCGCAAGGCGACCGGGTCGCCGCCGCGGACGGCGTCGCCGAGCAGCGGCGAGCCGACGCCTACCGCCACCGCTCCCCGGTCGAGGTAGCGTCGTGCGCCGTCCGCGTCGACCCCGCCGACCGGCACGAACGCGGTGCCGGGGAACGGGTCGCGCAGCGCGCCCAGGTAGTCGGGCCCACCGAACGAGGCGGGGAAGAGCTTGACGGCCGCGGCGCCGGCGCTGCTGGCCAGCACCACTTCGGTGGGGGTGAGCGCACCGGCGAGCACCGGCAGATCGAGCCGGGCGGCCTCGGTGACGCTCGGCGCCAGCGCCGGGGTGACGAGGAAGCCGGCGCCGGCCTCGGCGGCCGCCCGGGCGTCCTCGACGCTGAGCACGGTGCCCGCGCCCAGGGCGTACCCGGGTCCGAGGGCGGCACGCGCGCGGCGGATGATGCCGAGCGCGTCGGTGCTGGTCAGCGAGACCTCGACCAGGGCGACGCCGCTGTCGGCCAGGGTGAGCACCGCGGCCAGCGCCGCGGCCGGGTCCGGGCCGCGCACGATGGCCAGCAACCGGTGGGTACGCAACTCGTCGAGCAGCTTCATCGCGGATGTCCTCAGTGGATGCGGTGGGCGGAGATGGTGAGTCGCCAAGTGACCTCACCGGTGGCCGGGACGACCGCCGCGTCGGCCGGACCGGCGTCGGCCAGGTCAAAGGCGCTACCGAGCATCGGTTCGACGCCGATGCTGCGGTAGGGGCAGTCCTCCGGCCAGCCGCCCAGGTTGCGCCAGAGCGCGGTGCTGCGGGGCTGGCCGGCACACTCCAGCTCCAGGGTCAGCCGGTCGTCGCCGTCGTACACCTGGACGCGGGGGCAGTCGAGAAGCACCGCGCCGAGGGCGGTGCCGTCGTCGGGGCCGAGAGTGTCAAGCGTGAGCCCGGCCGGGGTGGGCCACGACCCGGTGAGCCACGGGTCGCCGTCGCGCCAGGCACCCGGCGGGAGGAGCGCGGCGGCCTCCGGGTGCAGCCGGGTCGGGGTGCCGGCGGGCGCGTCGAGGCGGGCGGTGGGGGAGAGGTCGAGCAGGGCGTGCGCCGCCCAGACGAACCGGTGGCCGGGGTCGGCGGCCAGGCGGTAGTCGGCCACCACCACGCCACAGTCGTCGGTGATCCGGCGGCTCAGCGTGAACGTCGGCCGCTCGATCACCACGGTGCCGGGGCCGGCGCTCCGCCACGGCCGCGACCACACCTCGCCGTGGTCGGGTAACCCGCGCACGGTGGGCAGGCACTCCTCCAGGCCGCCGGCGTCGACGAACGCGCCGTCGGGGCGTACGTCGCGTCGGCCGGAGGCCGGGCCCCGCCACAGCCACTCCCGGCCGCCGCCGCGCAGGCTGGTCCACCGGCCGCCGTGCGCGGCGTCGTACGCCACCCGCAGCGGCACCGGCGTGGTCACCATTCGGCGAACGACCCGTCGGCGTGCTGCCAGACCGGGTTGCGCCAGGTGTGCGGGGTCTGCGCGGCCTTGCGGACCGCCGCCTCGTCCACGGTGATGCCCAGGCCGGGCCGGTCGAAGCGGGCGATGTGCCCGTCCACGAACCGGAACGGCTCCGGGTCGAGCACGTAGTCCAGCAGCTCCGAGCCGACGTTGTAGTGGATGCCGATGCTCTGCTCCTGGATCAGGAAGTTCGGCGTCGCGAAGGCCACCTGGAGGCTGGCCGCCAGGGAGATCGGGCCGAGCGGGCAGTGCGGGGCGAGCAGCGCGCCGTACGTCTCGGCCAGCGCGGCGATCCGGCGGACCTCGGAGATGCCACCGGCGTGCGACAGGTCCGGCTGGACGACGGCGACCCCGGCCTGCAACGGGGTGAGGAACTCGGAGCGGGCGTAGAGGCGTTCACCGGTGGCCACCGGGATCGGGGTGCCGGCGACGATGTCGCGCAGGTGGTGGGCCTGGTCGGGCAGGACCGGCTCCTCCACGAAGAACGGGCGCAGCGGCGTCAGCTCGGGCAGGATGCGGCGTACGGCGGCCAGCCCGGCGCGGCCGTGGAAGTCCAGCGCGATGTCCCGGTCCGGGCCGAGCACCTCCCGGGCGGCGGCGACCCGGTTGACGATGGCGTCCACCTCGGCGGAGGTGGGGATGGCGGAGAGCCGGCCGCAGGCGTTCATCTTGACCCCGGTGAGGCCGGCGGCGACCTGCGCGGCCGCGGCGTCGGCGACCTCGTCGGGCTCGTCCCCGCCGATCCAGGAGTAGATCCGCACCTTCTCGCGGACGGGCCCGCCGAGCAGGGCGTGCACCGGAGCGCCGTACGCCTGCCCGGCGATGTCCCACAGTGCCTGGTCGAGGCCCGCGACGGCGCTGGAGAGGATCGGGCCGCCCCGGTAGAAGCCGCCCTTGGTGAGCACCTGCCAGTGCTGCTCGATGCGCAGGGGATCCTGACCGATCAGGTATTCGGAGAGCACCTCGACCGCGCTGCGCACCACCTCGGCGCGGCCCTCGACGACCGGTTCACCCCACCCGACGAGCCCGTCGTCGGTCTCCACCCGGCAGAACAACCACCGTGGCGCGACCAGGAACGTCTCGATCCGCTCGATCTTCACTGACTGCCCCTTCGTCCCCGTGCCTTCTCGACGTCGCGGACGGCCTTGTCCAGCAACTCACGCATGGCGGTCTCGGCCGCCGACTCGTCCCGCTCGCGCAGCGCGTCGACCACCGCGCGGTGGCTCGGCACCGGGTCGTCGTGCGCGGCGCCGCCGTGCACGAGGCGGTCGCGTTCGGCGAGCCCGGTCTCCATCACCACCTCCATCCGTTCGATCAGCTCGTTGTGGGTGGCGGCGAGCAGCGCGCGGTGGAAGGCGAGGTCGGCGGCGACGGCGGCGGCGGGGTCACCGTCGGCCTCGGCCATCTCGGTGAGTGCCTGGTCGAGGGCCGCCAGGTCGTCCTCGGTCGCCCGGGTGGCGGCCAGCCGCGCGGCGGCCGGCTCGATGATGGCGCGCACCTCGTGCAGCTTTTCGAGCAGGCGCTCGTCGGGGCCCTCGGCGAACTGCCAGCGGATCACGTCGCCGTCGAGCAGGTTCCAGTCGGCGCGGGGCCGGACGAAGGTGCCGCGCTTCTGCCGGGCGTCGACGATGCCCTTGGCGGAGAGGACCTTCAGCGCCTCGCGCAGGGCCGTCAGGCTGACGTCGAACTCCTCCTGGAGCGCGACGATGTTCAGGGTCGCGCCGGCGGCGATCTCGCCGGTGAGGATGCGACGGGCGATTGCTTCGACGGTCTGCCCGTGGATGCCGCGGCGTGCGTACTGTGCCAATGCTCCTGGCCTTTTCGCTTGTCGGATCGATCTCTCTCAGGCCGAGGCTTTCACCGCTGTCCAGCCACCGTCCACCACGAGGCTCGCGCCGGTGACGTACGCGGCGTCCGGCGACGCGAGGAAGGCGACTGTCGCGGCCACCTCGTCCGGGGTGCCGAAGCGTTTCGCCACGGTCTCGGCGACGCTGCGTCGACGGTCCTCTTCGGACACGTCGGCCCAGGCGGCGGTGAGGATGGGACCGGGCAGCACGGTGTTGACCCGCACCTGCGGCCCGTACTCGACGGCGAGTTGCCGGCCGAGTGCGACCAGGCCGCCCTTGGCCGCCGCGTACGCGGGCCGGCCGGGCAGCCCGACAAGCGCGTGCACCGAGGAGATCAGCACGACCGCGCCCGCGCGTGCCCGCAGGTCGTCCAGGCAGGCGCGGACGCCGAGGAACGAGCCGGTGAGGCTGACGCCGAGCTGGTGGTCCCAGGACTGCCGGCTGGTCTCGTGGGCCGGGGCGACCCGCACGGCGTACGCGGTGCTGACGAGGATGTCGATCGGACCGAGATCCGCCCGTACGGCTGTCACGGCGGCCGTCCAGTCGGCCTCCTCGCTGACATCGCCCACTACGGACAGTGCGTGGTCGCCGCGAGCGGCCAGTTCTTCGGCCAGCGGCGTCGTGTCGGCCACGTCGAGCAGTGCGACAGCCGCGCCCTCGGCGGCGAGTCGCCGGGCGATGGCCGCGCCGATCCCACCCATCGCGCCGGTGACCAGCGCGTTCTTGCCTTCAAGCCGGCGCATAGGCTGATCCACCTGACCTCGCCTTGGTCTCATCTAATCATTAATTACGAAGATATCTTGACAGTCGGCGACGGCCGATGCAACCTTCTGGTCACACACATTCACCTGGCCGACACATCGCGTCGTGACGCTGCGTGTCGTAGAGGAAGGACACCACCGTGAGCGACTTCGACCCCGGTCGCCGGCGATTCCTTGGCCACCTCGGGCTCGCCGGCCTGGGTGCGCTCGGCGCGAGCTCGTTCCTCAGCGCATGCGCCAGCTCCGCCAGCGGGCCGGCCACGGGCAGCGGCTCGGGCGCGGTCACCATCCAGTCCAACCTCTCCTCGCCGCAGGCCAAGGCGGCGATGGAGAAGCTGATCGAGACGTTCAACAAGCAGGGCAAGGGCACGGCGAGCCTCAACACGATCGCCTCGGAGACCTTCCGGACCCAGCTCCCGACGTACCTCACCTCGGCGAACCCGCCGGACCTCTACACCTGGTACGCGGGTTCGGTAGCCAACGACTACGCGAGCCGCGATCTGCTGCTGGACGTCTCCGACGTCTGGAAGTCGCTTGGCGACTACCCCCAGTCGCTGCGCACCCTCTCCACCGACGCCAGCGGCAAGCAGATCTTCGTGCCGATGAACAACTACTGGTGGGGCTTCTTCTACCGCAAGTCCAACTTCGCCAAGTGGGGCGTGCAGGAGCCGAAGACCTGGACCGAGTTCCTGGCGGTCTGCGAGACGCTGAAGAGCAAGGGCGTCCCGCCGATCGGCATCGGCCTCGGCGACACCCCGTGGGTCGCCTCGGCGTGGTTCGACTACCTCAACATCCGCATCAACGGCGCGCAGTTCCACCGCGAGCTGCTCGCCGGCAAGCAGCGCTTCGACGACCCGAAGGTCAAGGCGGTGTTCACCCGCTGGCGGGAGGCCCTGCCCTACTTCGACCCCAAGGGCAAGGCGTACCCGTTCCAGGAGGCGACCACCGCGCTGCTGGCCGGCAAGACGGGGATGTTCCTGATCGGCACGTTCTTCGCCGACGCCGCGCCCAAGGACGCCCTCGGCGACCTGGACTTCTTCCGCTTCCCGATCATCGACCCGGCGGTGCCGCTGGCCGAGGAGGCGCCGACGGACGGCTTCTTCGCCAGCGCGAAGACCGCCAACCCGACCGGCACCCGGGCCCTGCTCACCTACCTGGCCTCGACCGAGGCGCAGGAGGCGTACGTCAAGGCCAGCTCCGGCATCGTCCTGCCGGCCAACCCGAAGGCCAAGGCGTCCGACTCGCCGCTCGTGGCCAAGGGCAAGGCGATGCTCGACGAGGCCAAGGAGCTGACCCAGTTCTTCAACCGCGACTCCAGCGACGCACTCCAGCCGACCGCCGACACCGCGCTCACCAAGTTCATCGACAAGCCGGACCAGATCGACGCGATCCTGCGGGAGTGGCAGGCCGGCGCCGAGAAGGTCTTCAAGGGCTGACGTGACAGCAACGATCTCCACGACTTCGGTCACCCCCGTCCGGCGGCGGCGACGGTCGGCGCGACTGTCGCCGCTGCTGGTGGCGTTCGTCCTGGTGCCGTTCGCGGTCGAGAGCGTCTGGGTGTTCTGGCCGGCGCTCCAGGGCTTCTGGTTCTCGCTCACCCGCTGGGACGGGATGTCGTCGCCGGCCTTCGTCGGTACCGACAACTACGTCGAGCTGGCCGGCGACGCCACCTTCCGGGGCGCGCTTGTCAACACGGTCATCTGGCTGGTGCTCTTCGGCGGGCTCTCCGTGCTGGGCGGCTTCGGCATGGCGCTGGTCCTGCAGAAGGAGCGGCGCGGGGTCGGCTTCTACCGGGCCGCACTGTTCACCCCCGTGGTGTTCTCGCTCGTGGTGACCGCGCTGGTCTGGCGGGTGTTCTACCAACCCGACGGCATCGCCGACACGCTGCTGCGGGCCGTCGGGCTGGAGAGCCTGATCCGGCCCTGGCTCGCCGACCCGCAGACCGCCCTGTACGCGGTGATCCTGCCCGCCCTGTGGCGGCAGATCGGGTACGTCATGGTGCTGTTCCTGGCCGGCCTGAAGGCCATCGACCCGGCGCTGCACGAGGCGGCCCGGATGGACGGCGCCAACTCCTGGCAGCGGCTGCGGCACGTGACAATTCCCCAGCTCAAGGGGGTCAACGCGGTGGTGCTCTCGGTCATCGTGATCGACTCGCTGCGCTCCTTCGACATCGTCTGGTCGCTCACCAAGGGCGGCCCGTACCACTCGTCGGAGCTGCTGAGCACCTACATGTACTCGACCGCGTTCCAGAGCCTGCGGCTGGGCTACGCCTCCGCCATCGCCGTCGTGATCTTCGTGCTCGCGCTGGCGGTCATCCTCGGCTACCTGGTCCGCGCGTTCCGGGAGGAAGCGTGATGAACAAGCTCCGTACCGGGGCCTTCCACACCGGCATGATCCTGCTGTCGCTGCTCTGGCTGGGCCCGGTGCTCTGGGTCGTGGTGATGTCCACCCGGTCGTTCGACGACATCGCCGCGCACGGGGTGGGCAGCCTGCCCCGGTCGTTCACCCTGGACACGTACCGGCAGGCGTGGACCGACGGCGGCGAGCTGCGGGCGCTGATCAACAGCATGGTGGTGACAGTCCCGTCGGTGGTGCTGAGTCTCGGGCTCGCGGCGATGGCCGCGTTCGCGCTGAGTCGGTTCCGGATCCCCGGCCGGCGGACGATCCTGCTCTTGATGCTCGCCGGCAACCTGCTGCCACCGCAGATCCTGCTGATCCCGGTGGCCAAGTTCAGCGAGTTGACCGGCCTGTACGACACGCTCTGGGCGCTGATCGCGGTGCAGGTCGGCTTCGGGCTCGGCTTCTACACGTTCGTCCTGCACGGGTTCATGCGGGACCTGCCGGGTGAGATCCAGGAGGCGGCCACCATCGACGGGGCCGGCACGGCGCAGATCTTCACGCGAGTGATGCTGCCGCTGACCCGCCCCGCGCTGGCCGCCCTCGGCGCGCTCTCCTTCACCTGGATCTTCAACGACCTGCTGTGGGCGATCACCGTGCTGCGTACCGACGACAACATGCCTGTCACCCCGGCGCTGCTCGGCCTCCAGGGGCAGTTCGTCTCGTCCTGGAACGTCATCGCCGCCGGCACTGTCATCGCGGCCGTTCCCACAGTCGCGGTGTTCCTGCGCTTCCAGCGGCACTTCGTCTCCGGCCTGGCGCTCGGAGCGGTCAAGTGACCGCCGAGGCCGGGCAGCGCTGGACGCTGCGCGGCGCGCACACCGAGTACACGGTCACCGTGCCCGCGCACGGGCGCTGGCTGGAACTTGTCGCGTGGGGGCCGCACGGCGTCTCCGACGGGCCGTCGCCGGTCGCCTACGACGGCCCGGTGCCGTTCCTCACCGCCGGGGACGCCGCCCCCATCGAGTACGCCACCGACGCCGACCGCCCGTTCACGGGCGCCGACCTGGTGATCGAGACCGTGGACGGGAAGCGCCGGGTGGGCTTCGTGCACACCGACGCGCGGATCGACGCCGGCCAGCGGGAGCTGGCCGTCGACTTCGCCGACCCGGTGACGGGACTGCGCGCCACGGTGCACTACCTGGTGCCCGACGGCACCGACGTGGTGCAGCGCTGGGTCGAGCTGACCAACGACGGCACCGCCCCGCTGCGGGTGGTCCGGGCCGGATCGGGCGGGTTCTGCGTACCGACGCCGCACGGCGCGCTGCTCAGCCACCAGTGGGGGCAGTGGTCGCAGGAGTTCCAGCTCTCGCATGTCGAGCTGGGCCACGGCACGTTCGGCATCGGCAGCTCCCAGGGCGTACCCGGGCACCTGCACGTGCCCTGGCTGGCCGTCCGCGACACCGCCGACCCGGCCGGCCCGGCCTGGGGGATGGCGCTGGCCTGGACCGGCTCGTGGGAGATCAGCGCCGAGCGGGACACCGGCGGCCTGACCCGGGTGCGGGCCGGCCGCCAACTGGTCGACGGCCCACTGGAGCTGGCCGTCGGCGAGCGGCTGAGCCTGCCGGTGGTCACCGGCGCGTACAGCCCGGACGGCCTGGACGGGCTGGCCCAGGTCTGGCACACCCACCAGCGGCTGCTGGCCGGAGACCGGCTCACCCCGCGCCCGGTGCTCTACAACTCCTGGGAGGCCACCTACTTCGCCGTCGAGGCGGAGAGTCAGTTGGCGCTCGCCCGGATCGCCGCCGAGCTGGGTGTGGAGACGTTCGTGGTGGACGACGGCTGGTTCGTCGGCCGGAACGACGACACGGCCGGTCTGGGCGACTGGACTCCCGACCCGGCCAAGTTCCCCGCCGGTTTCGACACGTTCATCGCCGAGGTCCGCGCGCTCGGGCTGAACTTCGGGCTCTGGGTGGAGCCGGAGTGCGTCAACCCGAAGTCGACCCTGTACGCCGAGCACCCCGACTGGGTGTACGTCGTCGACGGCCGGCCGCTCACCCCGGTCCGCAACCAGTACCTGCTCGACCTGGGCCGGCCCGAGGTAGCCGAGTTCGTTCATTCCACAGTGGATGGTCTGCTGCGTCGGTACGACATCGACTACCTGAAGTGGGACTTCAACCGGCCGCGTACCGAGCCCGGTCGCCCCGGCGGGGTCGGCCCGCTCGACCTGGACGGCGCGCACGTCGCCAACCTGCACCGGATCTACGAGCGGCTGCGCCGGGACCACCCTGACGTGCTGATCGAGGCGTGTGCCGGCGGCGGCGGGCGGACCGACCTGGCGATGGCCGCCCGCGCCGACGTCTTCTGGCCCAGCGACAACACCGGCCCGCTGGACCGGCTGGCCATCCAGTACGGCTTCCTGCACGCCAACGCGCCGCACCTGCTCAGCTCCTGGGTCACCGACGCGCCCGGCCTGTTCGACCCGCGACCGCGAACGCTTGCGTTCCGGTTCGTGCTGGCGATGGCCGGTGTGCTCGGCATCGGCGCGGACATCCGTGCGTGGACTCCCGCCGAGCGGGCCGAGGCGGCCGACTGGATCGCCCGCTACAAGGAGATCCGGGACGTCGTCACCCGCGGCGAGGTGCACCTGATCGGTGGCCCCGACCAGGCCCGCTGCGCCGTGCAGTACACCGCGCCGGACGAGCGTCGGGTGGTCGTACTGGCCTGGCACACCGGCCGGCTCGACGGCGCCGGCCTGCTTCCGTCGCGCCCGGTCCGGCTGCCGCTGCGCGGCCTCGACCCGGCCGCCCGCTACTCCGACGGCGACCGGCACTACTCGGGCAGCCACCTCGCCGCGGTAGGCCTGCCCGTGCGGTGGAGCGCGACCCACGACGCCGACCTCATCGTGCTGACCCGCGACTGAGGCCGGAGCACCACCACCCCCACCCCCGAGGGACAGGAGTACCTCCATGCGCCTGAACCGACCGCTGACCGCCGCCCTGGCCGTGCTCGGCCTGGGCCTGGTCAGCCCCACGCCGGCCATGGCCGGCCCTCCGCAGGCCGGCCTCCCGCAGGCCGGCCCTCCGCAGGCCGGCCCTCCGCAGGCTGGTCACGGGTTCGGCCGTCCCGGCCACACGCCGGCTGGCGCCGGAGCCGAGGACCAGGGCGCGCCCACGTTCTTCGACAGTGGACTCGCCCCGACGCCCTACCAGGGCTGGAACACCTACTTCGGCCTCGGTGGCGATCCCACCGAGGCCGAAGTCAGGTCGGTCGCCGACCACATGGTCCGCAGTGGCCTGCGCGATGCCGGCTACACGTACGTCTGGATCGACGGCAACTGGGCCGCGCCCACCCCGCGCAACGTGGCCGGTCAGCTCGTCGCCGACCCCGCCCGCTTCCCGGGTGGGATGGCCGCGCTGGCCGCGTACATCCACAGCCTGGGGATGAAGGCCGGCATCTACACCGACGCCGGCCCGTACCTGCCGGGGCAGTGTGGGCTCGGCAGCAACGGCCACTACCAGGCCGACATCGCGCAGTTCGCCGGCTGGGGCTTCGACGCCCTCAAGGCCGACTGGCTGTGCGGCCGGGCCGCCGGCCTCGACCCGGAGGCCACGTTCCGCGAGCTGGCGCAGGCGGTACGCCAGTCGCCACGGCCGATGCTGCTCAACATCTGCAACCCGGTCAGCTCGGACTGGGGTGGCGGCCCGTACACCCCGGAGCAGCTCTCCACCTGGAGCTACACGTACGCGCCGACAATCGCCGACTCCTGGCGGACGTACACCGACGTGGGGCTCACCGACCCGAGCCCGCAGTGGGCGTACCCGTGGGTGCTGCGCAACATGGACGTCAACGCGTACCACCCGGCGGCCACCGGGCCGGGGCACTACAACGACCCGGACTACCTGCTGCCGATGCGCCCGCTGCCCGACGGCGGGTACGAGCTGAGCCTGGAGGAGTCCAAGACGCAGCTCGGCATGTGGGCCATCATGGCCGCGCCGCTGGTGATCGGCTCCGACCCGCGCGGCCTGCCGAGCGAGATGATCTCGGCGCTGACCAACCCGGAGATCGTCGCAGTGGACCAGGACCCGCTGGTCCGACAGGGCGTCAAGGTCGCCGACACCGGCACCGACGCGCAGGTGTGGAGCAAGGTGCTCACCGGGCCCGGCAAGCGGGCTGTCGCGCTGCTCAACAGGTACGACAGCGCCCAGCAGATCACCGTGACCTTCGCGGACGTCGCGCTCGGCGGGTCGGTCCGTGTTCGTGACCTGTGGGCCCGCGCCGACGTGGACGCCCAGCCGGGCACGCCGGGTGTGCAGCCGTTCAGCGGCTCGTACACCGTCGAGGTCCCGGCGCACGGCGTGGCCATGCTCGGCCTCACCGGCACCGACCAGGTCGCCGGCGCCAGCCTCGGCGGCACCGCCAGCGCCAGCCCCGCGCTGGTCCGGGTGGACGACACGCACGCCACGGCCTTCGTCCGCGACGCGCAGGGCGCGCTGGCGGTCAACACCCGCTCCGGTACGACGTGGGGGACCGGGTGGACCTCGCTCGGCGGCCCGGTCGGCGGTCGGATCCTCGGCCAGCCGGCCGCGTACGCCTCGGCGAACGGGCGGATCGACGTGTTCGTCCGTGGCACCGACAACGCCGCCTGGCAGCGCAGTTACGTCGCCGGCACGTGGGGTCCGTGGCAGAGCCTCGGCGGCACGCTCACCGACGGCCCGACTGTGGCGTGGACCGGCCCCACACAGTGGACGCTCATCGTCCGTGGCGCCGACGGCAAGCTCTGGTCGCGTACCCCGACCAGCGGTTGGAGCGGCATCGGCGCTCCCGACGACCGGCCGGTCTACGGCCGGCCGAGCGCTGTCGTCGACGACGCCGGCGTGTTGCAGGTGGCCGTGCGCAGCCGCACCGACGAGGTGTGGTGGCGCAGCCGGACCGGCACCACCTGGTCGGCCTGGACCAACCTGGGCGGCACCACAAGCGGCAGCCCGACGCTGCTCGCCACGGCCGGACGGGTCTACCTGTTCGCGCTTGCCGCCGACAACCGGCTGTGGCAGCGCAACCTGACCGACGGGGCGTGGGGCGGCTGGTTCCGTCGCGGCGAGTTCGCCACCGACGCGTTCCGGGGCGCCCCGGGGGCCGCCGCGGGCGCCAACGGCAGCGCCTGGCTGGCCGTGCGCGGCGCGGACGACCGCGTACACCAGATCGTCTTGTGATCCGAGGGTGGCGGGCCGCCGGTCGGCGGCCCGCCACCCGCACCCACCCACGGCCCGGCCTGCGCCGGCTCGGTTCTCCTGGTCGCCGCGATCCCGCAACCCCGCCGGTGTACGTCGCCAACGACTCCTCGGCGAGCTGAACCAGGTACCGGGCGGTCGGGCCGCTGCTGGTCGGGGCGGCGGCGCTGCTGGGCAGGCTGGTCAGGCCGGACGTCCGCGTGCCGGCTGAACAGCCAAGGCACAGATCCTCGGCGTAGGGCCGGCCGCGGTCAGTGCCACGGCGGCCAGCATGCTGACCCCGCGCCCCGCCCCTGTGGCCCGACCACGGCCCCGCCCGACGCTCGGCCAGTGGCCACAGCCACGGATTAGAGTTCCGCCATGGACGACACCACCCGCGGCATACGGATCAGACGCGGTGGCCCGGCTGACGCACCCGCCGTACTGAACATGCTCGACTCGGCGGTGATCTGGATGAACGCTCGTGGCAACACCGAGCAGTGGGGCACGACGCCGTTCTCGGAGAAGCCCGGCGGGGTCGAGATGGTCGATCGGTACCTGACCGAGAACCTCCCGTACATCGCGGAGCTGGACGGCACGCCGGCCGCCGCTCTGGTGTTGGACTCCGGGCCTGCTCCGCAGGCGCCGATTGCGGCCGCGGGAGAGCCGGAGCGGTACGTCCGTCTGCTGGTCTCCGACCGACGGTTCGCCGGTCGACATCTCGGGTCGGCCCTGCTGGCACACGCCGTGGAGGAGACCCGGCGAGCGGGCGTGCAGTTGCTGCGGGTCGACTGCTGGGCGGGCGGCGACGGCGAGTTGGTGGCCTTCTACGAGCGCCACGGGTTCACGGCCACCGAAACCTTCCTGTCGGGCACCTGGCCGGGGCAGGTGCTGGCCCAGCGGATCGGCTGACCGGCACGCCCCCGACGCACCCTCGGGCCTCCCCGACGATCAACTGCACGGCGTGCACCCGGCACACGGGCTGCGGTCGTGCTGGATCCGGACCTGCCGGCGGCCGGCGCCCTGGCCCGGCACACCGTGGGTGGGTCTGGGTCTGGGTCTGGGTCTGGGTCTGGGTCGGTGGTCCGGTCGTGCTCGGTGGGACTGGGCCTGCGCTCGGTGGTCCGGTCGCGTTCGGTGGGTCTGGGCCTGGGCTTGGTGCTCCGGTCGCGTTCGGTGGGTCTGGGCCTGGGCTTGGTGCTCCGGTCGTGCTCGGTGGGTCTGGGCCTGGGCTTGGTGGTCCGGTCGCGCTTGACGGGGTTCCGGGGGTCTGGGCGCGACGGGTCAGCGGTCTGCGCTTGGTGGCGCTTTCGGGGTCTGGGCGTGGTGGTTCTGCGGTCTGCGCTCGGTGGTCCCGGTCGTGTCTCTGCCGATACCTCGTGAGCGCGCACCGGGAACGCCGCGAGCAGCAGGAAGGTGGCGGGCCGGTGGGCCTACGTGCGTCGGTGGTACTGGTTGCGGCGGGGGAGTTGGTCCGGGTCGAGCCAGGCGGGTGGGGTGAACTCGGGGCGGCCGTCGCCGGCCAACCGTACGGTCCAGTCGCCGTGGTGGATGTGCCGGTGGTGATGGCCGCAGAGCAGGACGGCGTTCGCGAGGCTGGTGTCGCCGCCGTCGGCCCAGTGGTGGATGTGGTGGGCGTCGCACCAGCGTGGCGGGCGGTCGCAGCCGGGGAAGGCGCAGCCACGGTCACGGAGGACGAGTGCCCGGCGGAGTGCGCCGGTGATGAGCCGACGTTGGCGGCCGACGTCGAGGACCTGGCCGCCGCCGCCGAGGACGGCGGGCAGGATGGCGGCGTCGCAGGCGAGCCGACGGACCGTTTCCGGGGTCAACCCGAGGCCGGTGTCCAGTGTGCCCGCGTCGAGCTGGCCCACGAGGCCGTCGAAGCTGGTGGTGACGACGAGCTGAGCGACCTCGCCGCCGTGTTCGGGCAGTTCGCCGGTGCGCAGAGTGAGCCGGCACAGGTCGGCGAGCGCATCGTGTCGGCGTTGCCCGGGAGAGCGTTGATCGTCGGGACCTGACGGCGCGGTCAGGGGATCGATGGCTGCGCGCAGCAGACCGGCGGTTTCGGTGTCGAGGGTGCCGGTGAGTCGGAGACGGCCGTCGGTGAGCGTCGACAGAGTGACGTGGCGGTCGCGGACGGCTCGACGCGCCTCAGCCTCCAGCGCGGTCTTCGCGGCGGCATCGGCGAGCTCCGGTGCGACGTGGTCGAGGATCCGCATGCTCAGCTTGCGGAGCAGGGTCGGGTCGAACTGCCCGGCCCATTCCACGAGCACACCCACCGCCTTGTCGGCGACCGCCGCGCCGGCGGTGCTCCCCACGGTGTCGACGGTGTCGGCGATGACTCGAGCCTGATCGAGCGTGATGTTGGCATCGGCCAGCGCCTGTCGTACTCCCGGGTTGCCGCTGTCGAGCGCGGCGGCGAGGTCGACGAGGCGACGGGCGGTGGGAACGGTGAGGTGCAGTCGTTCGCGGAGCCACACCGCCGTGGAGGACGCGCCCTGCGCGACGGGCGTGCCCCGGCCGTCCAGCTCGCGGATCAGCGAGAGCTTGACGGCGGCGAGGCGTTGCTCGATGCGGTGCGTCGCGTCGAGCGCGGCGACGAGATCGTCCGCGGGGAGGGCCCACGCGGCGGTGTCGGCGCAGGCCACCACCGCACTCTCGGCCTGCGTCAACTCCTCCACCATGACCCGAGACTAGAACAGGTGTACGACAATTCCAGTCGCCAAGATCGATCGATTTTCAGCCGCTGGCCCGCTCGCAGTGCCCGGCCCGCCAGCAGTGCCCGGCCCTGTCGTAGCGTCCGATCCGCTCGTAGCGTCCGGCCTGCTCGCAGCGTCCGATCCGGTCGTAGCGTCCGGCCCGCTCGCAGTGCCCGGCTCGCCAGCAGTGCCCGGCCCGGTCGTAGCGTCCGATCCGGTCGTAGCGTCTGGCCTGCCCGCAGTGCGGCCCGCCAGCCACGCCCGGCCCGCCAGCCGCCCGGCCTGCATCAGTGGCGCCCGGCCTGCTCGCTGGCCGCCCGCCTGCCCGCGGCACTGGGCCGCTAGGCCTACTGAGGCCGCTGGGCCTACTGAGGCCGCTGGACCGCTGGACCGCTGGACCGCAGGGCCGCTGGGCCGCTGGGAGTCGCTGGCCCGCGTGCGTCCGCTGGACCGCCCGGAGCCGCCGGCCCGCCCGCAACCGTCAGACCATCATGAGCTGCGGACCGCCAGGGCGTGGCAGCACCGTTGGTGGTCGGTCGGGCCTGGGTGTCAGTTGCGGCGGATCAGGCCCGGCCCGGCGGTGATGTCGATGTCGCCGCTCTCGATGTCGTGTCCGGCTGCGCAGCGGAGCACCGCGCGCACCGGTTCGCCGCAGTGGTGGTGGGTGGCGAGGATGCCGGGGCCGGCTTCGTCGGCGCTCCAGGTGTCGCCCCAGTTGCGCAGTGCGGTGATGACCGGCAGCAGTTCGTGGCCCTTGCGGGTGAGTTGGTACTCGTGGCGGGTGCGCTGTCCCGGTTCCCGGTACGGGATTCGTTCGAGCAGGCCGGCGGCGACCATGTCCTTGAGGCGGGCCGCCATGGCCGGCTCGCCGACGCCTACCCGGTGGACGAAGTCGTCGAAACGACGCGTGCCGAGCAGTGCCTCGCGCAGGATCAGGATCGTCGAACGGCTGCCCACGATGTCCATCGCCCGTGCGACGGAGCAGTTCTCCATCGACCAGGAGTCGCGGTCGTCCCGTAGGTCCTCCATGTGTCCCAGCCTACCTGACTTGCGCCGAAGCTAGCCAGGTGATTCACTGGGGAACTGCTGACTTTTGCATAGGCAAGCCAGCAGGACTCCAACCCGAGGACGCCTTGTGACCACCAGCAGCGCGGCCCCGACCGGGCCGGCCAATGCCGCCCCGACCGGGCCGGCGAGCGCGGCCCCGACCGGGCCGGCCAATGCCGCCCCGACCGGGCCGGCCGTCACCACCCGTACGTCCGTTCGCGGCTCCCGGCCGGTGACCCTGATCGCCATGTGTCTGGGCGCGATGATCACCTTCCTGCAGATCACCGCGACGGTCTCCGCCCTGACCACGATCCAGGCCGACCTTCGGGTCGACCCGACCACCGTGATCTGGATCCCCAGTGCCTACACCCTGGTCGTGGCGAGCCTGGTGCTGTCCGCCGCCACCCTGGGCAACCGTTACGGGCGCAGGCGCATGTTCGGCGCCGGCGTCGTCGCGATGATCGTCGGCGGCGCCGTCGTGGCCAGCGCCCCCACGGTGGCCTGGGTGATCGTCGGTCAGCTGGTCGCGGGCCTCGGCGGCGCCCTGATCCTGCCGAACAGTTTGGCGATCCTCGGTGCCACGTTCACCGACCCGCACCGCCGTACCGAGGTCATCACCGCCTGGTCGGCCGCCTCCGGCATCGGGCTGGCGATCGGCCCGCTCATCGCCGGAACGCTGCTGCGTCACCATTCGTGGCACAGCGTCTACCTGTCGGTGATCGTGCTGGGCGTCGTCACCCTCGTCGTCGCCGCGATCGGGGTGGCCGAGTCACGGCCCAGCGCCGGACGACTCGACCTGCCCGGTCTGCTGCTCGGCACCGTCGCCATCGCCGCTGCCGTCTACGCCATGATCCAGGGCGGACGCGACGGCTACGCCAGCCCCGTGGTGGGGACCGCCTGGGTCGTCTCGGCCGTCGCGCTGGTCACGTTCGTGCTGGTCGAGCTGCGGAGCAGCACACCGATGCTGGACGTACGGCTGTTCCGCTCGGCGTCGTTCAGCGCCGTCATGGTCGTCGCCGCGGTGTCGCTGTTCGGCTTCACCGGCGTGGCGATCCTGCTCGTCCTCTTCCACGAGCGTGCCCAGGGGCTCAGCCCGCTGGACACCGGCTGGCGGATGCTGGTGCTCTTCGGTGCGTACGTGCTCGTGGCCTTCGCCGCCGGTCGGACCATCCGGCGCACCGGGTTCAAGGCGCCACTCACTCTGGGTCTGGTGCTTGGCGCGGTGGCCAGCTTCGGGCTGGCGGCGCAGGGGCCGACCACGACGTTCGACCACCGCTGGGCGTTGTTCGTGCTGTTCGGCGCCGCCAGCGGGCTGGTGGTGGCCCCGGCCACGGCGGCGGCGCTGGCCAGCGTGGCGCCCGCACAGGCCGGCATGGCCTCCGGCGCGGTAAACGCCTCCCGTCAGGTCGGCTCGGTGCTGGGCTCGTCCCTGCTGGGCACGCTGCTCACCACCACGATGGTGGCGGACCTGCCCGACCGTCTTGCCGCCCACCAGGTAGGCGAGCCGACCCGTACCGCCGTGGAGGCGGCGGTGGCCGCCGGCGCGACAGGCGACCAGCCGCTGCCCGATCCGGTCCGGGCGGCGCTCGCCGAGGCCATGACCTCCGGAGTCCAGGCCGGTCTGCGGATCAGCGGCATCGTCTTCCTGGTCACCGCCGTGCTCGCGCTCACCCTCATCCGCAACCGCCCACACCAGCACTAGGTCCGGCCCCGGCAACGGCCCCAGGACCCGGGCCACGCCAGCACCGGGCCCAGGGCCGAGCCGCCGACGGCCCCAGGACCCGGGCCACGCCAGCACCGGGCCCAGGGCCGAGCCGCCGACGGCCCCAGGACCCGGGCCACGCCAGCACCGGGATCCGGCCCGCGCCTGCGCGAGGTGACATCGGCGTCCGGCCCGGCCCGGCCCCAGCGGGCTGCGGTCAGCCGCCGATGGTGTCCAAGTCCGCGATCGCGTCGGCCGGCAGCGTCAGGTCGGCCGCGGCGAGGTTCTCCCGCAGGTGTGCCAGCGTCGACGTGCCCGGGATCAGCGCGGTGGTGGGGGAGCGCTGCAGCAACCAGGCCAGGGCTACCTGCTGTGGCGAGGCGCCCACCCGGGTGGCCACGTCATTGAGGATGTCGGACTGCAACGGCGTGAATCCGCCGAGCGGGAAGAACGCCGCGAACGCGATGTTCTCCGCCGCGCACCTGTCCACCAGGGCGTCGTCCTGTCGGTTCGCGAGGTTGTAGAGGTTCTGCACAGTGACCACGGGGGCGATTGCCTGGGCCTCGGTGAGCTGGTCGAGCGTGACGTTGCTGAGCCCGAGGTGCCGGATCAGCCCCTCCTGCCGCAACTCGGCGAGGGCGCCGAACTGCTCGGACAGGGGGTCGTCGCCGGTGCCCTCCGCCACGCCGACCCGCAGGTTGACCACGTCGAGGACGTCCAGGCCGAGGTGTTGCAGGTTGTCCCGGACCTGGGCCTTCAGCTCGTGCGGCTCCAGCGCGGGGATCCAGGAACGGTCGGCGCCGCGTCGCGCGCCGACCTTGGTGACCAGGTGCAGATCCTCGGGGTACGGGTGCAGGGCCTCGCGGATCAGCTCGTTCACCACCACCGGGCCGTAGAAGTCGCTCGTGTCGATGTGTCGGACGCCCCGATCGACGGCCTCGCGCAGCACGGCGAGGGCCTGCGCACGGTCGCGCGGCGGGCCGTAGACACCGGGGCCGGCCAGCTGCATCGCCCCGTAGCCCATCCGGCTCAGGGTGAGGCCGTCGGCGGGGGTCAGGGAGCCGCCGGGAAGGTTGTCGCTCATGTCGTACCTCTAACCGTTGTCGTCGTGGATATGCGGACGGTCCGAAGATCGGCCTACGACGACTGTCCGTCGGCATCCGGCCGGGCGGCAGGGCGGGGTGTTCCTGGTAGTGACACGGCCAGTCACCGGGCCGTGGGGCGATCTACCGTCAAGGGCATGGACGTCACCAACCAGCTCGGCGACTTTCTGCGTGCCCGGCGGGAACAGGTCCGGCCCGAGGACGTCGGTCTCGGCCCGGGCGTCGGCCTGCGCCGGGTGCCTGGCCTGCGCCGCGAGGAGGTGGCGATGCTGGCCGGCATCAGCGCCGACTACTACCTGCGGTTGGAGCAGGGCCGTGAGCGGCACCCCTCGGTGCAGGTCCTCGACGCGCTCGCCGGGGTGCTGCGACTGGACCCGGAGGCCACCGCGTACATGATCGGGTTGACGCGTCCGCGGTCGCGTCGGGCGGTCCGGCCGGCCGTCGAACGGGTGCCGGCCAGTGTCCTGCACCTGGTGCGGGAGCTTCCCATGCCGGCCTTCGTGCAGAACCGCTATCTCGACATCCTGGCGTCTAACCGGATGGCGAGGGCGCTGTCGCCGAATCTCGCGCCGGGCGCCAACCGGCTGCGCGCGGTGTTTCTGGACGCGGCGGAGCGGGAGTTGTTCCGGGACTGGCGGCAGGCGATGCAGAGCGTCGTGGGGCAGATGCGCGCCGACTCGGCCGGGGACGCCGACGACCCGCGACTGACGGCGCTGGTGGGGGAGTTGTCGCTCAAGAGCGACTGCTTCCGCCAGTTGTGGGCCCGGCACGAGGTGCGGCGGCGCGAGGGTGTGGTGAGCCGGCTGCACCACCCCGAGGTGGGTGATCTCGACCTGTACTGCGACAAGCTCGCGGTCGCCGGCGCCGAGGGACAGCTCCTGGTGATCTACCACGCCGAGCCCGGTACGGAGTCGGCACGTTCGTTGGCGCTGCTCGGCTCGATCGCGGCCAGCACGCCGGACGGCGACGCGGACAGCCTCCGGGCCGGCGATCCGGCACGCCTGTATCCCCTGGAGTGAGAGCCGCGCCTGCGGGCTTGACGGCAGATGTTTGTGAGTGCACACTTACAAACATGCGATCCACCGCCGAGGCCCGCCGGGCCACCGTTCTGAACGCCGCCGTCTCGGCGTTCGCGCGCACCGGCTTCCACGCCACCCCGGTCACCGCCGTGGCGGCCGCCGCCGGCATCTCCGAGGCGTACGTCTTCCGGCTCTTCGCCGGAAAGCTCGGGCTGTTCGTGGCGGCGGCCGGGGCGTGCTTCGAGCGGATCGTCGTGGTGCTCGAAGCCGGGGCGGAGCGGGCCGGCGACGCGGGGCCGGAGGAGGTCCTGGAGGCGATGGGCGACGCGTACGCCGAGCTGATCGCCGACCGGGATCTCCTGCTGTTCCAGGTGCAGGCGCAGGCCGTCACGGACGTCCCCGAGGTCGCCGAGGCGGTGCGGGCCGGTTACAAGCGGGTCGCCACCTTCGTGCGGAGTCGGTCGGGCGCCAGCGACGCGCAGGTGCAGCAGTTCTTCGCGTACGGCCAGCTCTGCCACCTGATCGTGACCGCCGGCCTGGAGCAGGTGCCCGAGCCGTGGGCTCGTGCGCTGACCGCAGGCATCCGCCACCCCTGATCCCGACGTCCGCACCAACGGGCCGCTCCCGGGCGGCCCACTTTTTCCGGCCAAGATGTGTGTGAGTGCACACTTACAAACAGAAGGAGAACGACGATGACGACCGACAGGATGATCACCGAAGTGGTGCTGCCCGGCGTGGTCGAGCCGGACGGACTCCAGGTCAACCGACGTGCCATGCCCGTTCCCGCCGCAGGGCAGGCGCTCGTCGAGGTCGAGGCCACCGGCATCTCGTTCGCCGAGCAGCAGATGCGCCACGCTCTCTACCCCGGCCAGCCGAAGTTTCCGTTCGTGCCCGGCTACGACCTCGTCGGCACGGTGCGGGCGGTGGGCCCGGGCGGCGACGACGCGCTGATCGGCACCCGGGTCGCGGCGGTCACCAAGACTGGTGCCTGGGCCACCTACGCGCTTGTCGACATTGACGCCCTGGCCCCCGTACCCGCGGATCTGGACCCCGCCGCGGCCGAGACCGTCGTCGTCAACGGGGTGACCGCCTGGCAGATGCTGCGGGACGCCGACCTGAAGGCCGGCCAGACCATCCTCGTGCACGGCGCCAACGGCGGCGTCGGGACCGTGCTCGTCCAACTCGGCCGACACCTCGGCCTGCGAGTCATCGGCACCGCCGCCGCACGGCACCACGCCGGGTTGCGCGAACTCGGCGTCGAACCGCTCGACTACCGTGACCCCGAAATGGCCGACCGCATCCGCGAGCTGTCGCCGGGTGGCGTCGACGCCGTCTTCGACCCGGTCGCCGGCCCGGGCGTACGCACCTCGTACCGGCTGCTCGCCCCCGGCGGAAAGCTGGTCGTCTACGGCAACGCCGCCGCCGTGGGCACCGGGCAGTCGGTCGTCTGGGTCTTCGTGAAGCTGCTCGCTCGCCTCTACACCTGGAACGCCCTGCCCAACGGTCACCGGGTCGGCTTCTACAAATTCTGGTCCGGCCGCCGCACCCGCCCCACGGCGTTCTGGCGTCGGCTGCGTACCGACCTCGGCATCGTGCTCGATCTGCTCCGCCAGGGAGTGATCGTGCCGCAGATCGCCGCCCGTTACCCGCTCACCGAGGTCTCCGCCGCGCTGGTCTTCGCCGAGGCGCGCAGCCGGCCGGGCAAGGTCGTGCTGGAGCCCTGACCCCGGCGCGTCGGGGGCGCGGATGCCGTGCGCGTGCAGCCGCACCGGACGGGGCGTACGCTGGGCATGTCGCCCGGGGCCCCCGGTGGCCGCCGGATGTCGCCGCCACCAGCCCGTCTGGGCATTACCGATCGTCCTTTCCCGTCGCGCGGCGTGCCTGCCATGGTGGTCTGTCACCGGCCACGTCCCGCCGGTCGGGTTTCACCCAGGACGGCACGTTCGGGTTCGCGGCACTGCCCGGAGACGGCATCCCACCCGCGCTTTCACACCGCCGTCCAGGCGCATCACCGGTCCGGACGGCTCAACAAGGGAGCACCAGATGAGGATCGCCAGGCACAGGATCGTCAGCGCGCTACGCGATCGAGGCCAGCAGGCCCGCGCCGACTGGGTCGAGCGTGAGCTGCCGGAGCGCGTGGACCCGGCCAAGCACTCCGGGCTGCTCGCCACCCTGCACCTCGACCCGGCCGACCTCGCCGACGCGCCGTCGGTGTGAGGGTTGCGCTACTGGGCCCGGTCGCCTGGCGTACGCCCCCGCACCACTACGGCCCCTGGGAGCAGGTGACCGGCCTGCTCGCCGAGGGGCTGGTCAGCCGAGGCGTGGACGTGACGCTCTTCGCGACGCTGGACTCCGTCACCTCCGCCCGGCTCGACGGCGTCATCCCGAAGGGGTACGCGGACGACCCGGCCCTGGACGGCCGGGTGTGGGAGGCGATGCACGTCTCCCACGCGTTCGCCCGCTCGGCGGAGTTCGACCTGGTGCACAGCCACCTCGACTGGCTGCCGCTGGCGTTCGCGGAGCACTGCCACGCTCCCCTGCTCACCACCGTGCACGGGTTCTCCGGTGCCGGGATCCTGCCCGCCTACGCCCGAGCCCGCTCGTCGTACGTGTCGATCTCCGACGCCGACCGGGCGCCGGAACTCGACTACGTCGCCACGGTCCACCACGGCGTCGACATCGGCGGGCTGCCGTTCACCCGCGACGCCGGGCCGGGACTGGCCGCGTTCGGCCGCATCCACCCCGACAAGGGCACCCACACCGCGATCGAGATCGCCCGTCGCGCCGGCCGACCCCTGATCATCTGCGGCATCGTGCAGGACGAGCGGTACTTCGCCGAGCAGGTGGCCCCGCACATCGACGGGGACCGGGTCGTCTTCCTCGGGTCGGTAGGCCCGCGCCGGCGCGCCGAGGTGCTGGGCGCCAGCGCCGCCCTGCTGCACCCGATCGCGTTCGACGAACCGTTCGGCCTGTCGGTGGTGGAGTCGATGGTCTGCGGCACGCCTGTCGTCGCGTACGCGCGGGGGTCCATGCCGGAAGTCGTCGACGACGGTGTCACCGGATGCCTCGTCCACACCGTCGAGCAGGCCGTCGACGCGGTGACAGTGGTCGCCGGCCTCGACCGGGCCGCCTGCCGGGGACGGGCCCTGCAACGCTTCGGCGCGGACCGGATGGTCACCGACTACCTCGCCGTCTACGAGCGCCTCGTCGGTCGCGTCGCCGCGCCCGTCGACCGGCAGGTCGTCCCCGACCAGGCGACAGCGGTCTGACACCCACCCGTAGCTGATCACCCCCGAACACGTTCCGCCGGTCACACACGCTGACCGGCGTACGCCGTCACCGCGTGAGGCGTGCCCCCGTACCACGGTGGCGGCCGACAACCGGAAGGCCCGACGTTCATGCCCAGCTACGGATTTCTCAGCACCCACCCGCCGACGCGGTGTGGACTGGCCACCTTCAACTCCGCCCTCGCCGCCCAGCTCACCGCCGACGGCACGCGCGGTGGAATCGTGCGGGTCACCGACCACGGCGACGACCAGCGGCCCTCCCCCGGGGTGGTGCACACCTGGTCGGCGCGGACGCCGGCCGGGTGGCGGGACGCCGCCGCCGCCCTGAACACCTTCGACGTGGCAATCGTCCAGCACGAGTACGGCATCTACCCGGGCGCCGACGGCGAGGACGTCCTGCCGTTGCTGCGCCGGCTCACCGTGCCGAGCATCGTGGTCCTGCACACCGTGCTGCGCGAGCCCTCCGCCCGGCAGAAGTCCCTGCTGGAGCGGATCGTCGCCGCCGCCGGGGCGGTCGTCACGATGACCGACACCGCCCGGGACCGACTGCTCATCGGCTACGACGTGCCGGTGGAGAAGGTGACTGTCATCCCGCACGGCGCCGCCGAGCTCGCCGGTGTGCCGGTCGACAGGCGTACCCGCCCGCACCTGCTCACCTGGGGACTGATCGGCCCCGGGAAGGGCATCGAGTGGTCGCTGCGCGCCCTCGCCCGGTTGCAGGACCTCGAACCGACGCCCACCTACACCGTCGCGGGACGGACCCACCCGAAGGTGGTCGAGCACCACGGCGAGACGTACCGGTCGGGTCTGCACCGGCTCGGCGCCCAGCTCGGGATCGCGCACGCCGTGGACTACCAGGACGTCTACCACGACCAGGATGCCCTGGGCCGCCTGATCCGCTCGGCCGACGTGGTCGTGCTGCCGTACGACTCCCATGAACAGGTCACCTCAGGCGTGCTCATCGAGGCGGTGGCCGCCGGAGTGCCAGTCGTGGCCACGGCGTTCCCACACGCCGTCGAGCTGCTCACCGGCGGGCCCGGTCTGGTCGTACCCCATCAGAACCCGGCGGCGCTGGCCCTGGCGGTCCGGCGGATCCTGACCGAGCCGGGCCTCGCGACCCGGCTGGCCGGCCGGGTCCGGCCGCTGGCCGCGGATCTGCGCTGGCCGGCGGTGGCGGCCCGCTACGGCATGCTCGCCGAGCGGCTCACCGACGTACGCCCGGCCGTGGTCAGTGTGGTGTCGGCGTGACCGCGACCGTCGGCCGCTCCCGGACGACCTCCAGCAGGCGGTGGGCGACAGCACCCGCGCCGAGTTTCGCGCACCTGGCCCGGCTGAGCGACGACACAGGCCTGTTCGAGCACGCCCGCCACGCCATCGTCCGGCGCGAGCACGGCTACTGCACCGACGACGTGGCCCGTGGCCTGGTCGTTCTCTGCCGCGAGCCCGAGCCGACCGCAGAACTCCTGCGGCTCGCGGAGCGCTACCTCGCGTTCCTGACCCACGCGCAGGACGCCGCCGGCGCCTTCCACAACCGGCTCGGGCACGACCGGCGCTGGACCGACGAGCCGGGCCTCGGCGACTGGTGGGGTCGAGCGCTGTGGGGGCTGGGCACGGCCGTCGCCCGCAGTCCCGCCGCCTGGGTACGGGAGGAGGGGCTTGTCGCCTTCAGTCGCGGGGCGACGCGACGATCCCCCGCACCGCACGCGATGGCCTTCGCCGGGCTCGGCGCGGCCGAGGTGCTGCGTCGCCATCCGGGCCACGTGGCCGCGGCGGCGTTACTTGCGGACGCGGCCAGCGCCGTCGGCGCACCGGACACCGACGCGCGGTGGCCGTGGCCGCAACAACGGTTGACCTACGCCAACGCGGCCCTCGCCGAGGTCGTCATCGTCGCCAGCCAGCTACGCCACGGTGGTCCGCCCCTCGACGAGGGTCTGCGGATGCTGGCCTGGTTGC
The DNA here is from genome assembly GCF_000297395.2 of Micromonospora lupini str. Lupac 08. Taxonomy (GTDB): domain Bacteria; phylum Actinomycetota; class Actinomycetes; order Mycobacteriales; family Micromonosporaceae; genus Micromonospora; species Micromonospora lupini. The sequence continues at coordinate 650,693 of NZ_HF570108.1, forward strand.
GGGACGTTCAACTGCGCGACGGACGGCTGTCAGTCGTACCCGCCGCCGGGTGGCGACGCGGCGCCGTGCGCTTCCACCACGACCAGCAGCCGATCGAGGTCGCGGCCCTGGCGGACGCCTGCGCCACGGCCGCCACGGTCAGCGGCGACCCGGCCTGGGACGACGGGGTGCGGCAGGCGATCGGCTGGTTCCTCGGTGACAACGACCTCGGCACGCCGATGTGGGATCCGGGCACCGGCGGCGGTTACGACGGGCTGACCGCGCACGGCCCCAACCTCAACCAGGGCGCCGAATCCACCCTCGCGCTCATCGCCACGCTCCAGCACGCCCGGCGGTGGTCGTGACCGACGTCCTGGCCGTCCGCCAGGACGTCACCCTCACCCCCGACCCCCGCCGGGTCGTCGTCAAGCTCTTCGTCCCGGGCGAGGACGCGGCGGTGGTACGCACCCGCGCGCGGGCGCTGATCGAGCGTGTCGCGGGCCTCGACGACGAGGAGACCGACCGGCTGCTGCGGGACACGCTCGACCGCTTCGGCACCCGGCACCGCGACCTCGCCGCGACGTTCCAGCACCACTACGACCTCGTGCGGCACCGCGCCGCCCGGGCCCCGGACCTCTCGCCCGCCAGTCGGCTCCTGGTCGGCGCCTACTTCAGCCACGAGTACGCGGTCGAGGCCGCCGCCCTGTGCAACCCGTCGATGGTCGCCCACCCGGACCAGAGCCGGTTGAGCGCCGGGCAGTTGCGCGTCGCGGTCAGCCTCCGCCAGATCGGCGAGGGTCACCTGTCGTCCATCGGGTTCGCCAGCGCGGTTCTCGGGCCGGGGCACCAGCTCACCGTCACCGACCGGTCCGGCCCCCTGGTCGTCGGACAGCGGACGGGAGTGCGGCACCGCCGGGATCTGCTCGTGGCCGGTCTGGCCGAGAAGGACTGCGACAACGAGGTCACGGCCACGGTGCTGGACGCGCTGCCCGACAGGTACGACGAGGCGGCCTTCGAGCGGGTGCTCGGTGGTCTGCCGCCGGATCTGCTCTCCCGCAGCACCGGGCTGGACACGCTGGAGCACCTGCGCCGTACCAATGCCGGCAGCTACGCCACCGCCTTTCCCGCGGAGACGGTCCTGCACGAACGCGTGCTCTGGCCGGCCACCCCGGCGGAGAGCAACGGCATGGAGGACGCCCGGTTCGTCCTCTTCACCGACGGGTCGGATCCGGTGTACCGGGCCACCTACACGGCCTACGACGGCCGCAGCATCGCCACCCGGGCACTTGTCAGCCCCGATCTGCGCCACTTCGAGATGACCCCGATGCGCGGGCCGGGAGTCCGCAACAAGGGGGTCGCGCTGTTTCCGCGTACCGTCGGCGGCCGGCATCTGGCGCTCTGCCGCGCCGACGGCGAGACCATCGGTCTGACCGAGCTGAACGCGGACAACCGCTGGCAGCCACCGGTTCCGCTGCACGCTCCCCGGGACAGCTGGGAGCTGATCCAGGTCGGCAACTGCGGATCTCCCATCGAGACCGAGGCGGGCTGGCTCGTGCTCACCCACGGCGTCGGCCCGATGCGTCGGTACGCGATCGGTGCGCTGCTGCTCGACCTGCGTCGACCGGATCGGGTGGTCGCGCGCCTCCCCGGCGTGCTCCTGGCCCCCGAGCGGTCCGACCGGGACGGCTACGTGCCGAACGTCGTCTACTCCTGCGGCGGGCTCGTCCACGACGGTGAGCTGTGGATGCCGTACGGCGCCAGCGACGCCCGGGTCGGCTTCGCCACCGTGCCGATGGCCGCGCTGCTCGCCGCGATGGTGGACGACCGGCGAGACTGAGCACCGACGGGCCGACGGCCGAGGCGGCGGTCGGCCTTTGCACCGGCCGGGCTGCGGGGCCGCGGCGGTCGGGTGGATCAGGCGAAGTCCGCGGAGAGGTGTCCGCGCAGCGTGGCCAGCGCCCGGGTGATCAGCCGGGAGACGTGCATCTGGGAGACGCCGATCTGCTCGGCGATCTGGGCCTGGGTCAGGTTGCCGTGGAACCGCAGACTGAGGATCCGTCGTTCGCGCTCCGGCAGCGTGGCGAGCGCCGGGCCGAGGGCGACGCGGAGGTCGACGAGGTCGAACTCGTGGTCGTGCTCTCCGAGGGTGTCGCCCAGCTCCATGCCACCGTCGATGCCCATCGGGGTGGACAGCGAGGTCGCCCGGTACGCGCGGGCCCCCTCCAGCCCCTCCAGCACGGTCTCCTCGGAGACGTCGAGGTAGGCCGCGATGTCGGCCACCGTGGGCGAGCGGCCCAGGGTGTGCGTCAGTGTGCTGTTGGCGGCGGTGATCGAGAGCCGGAGTTCCTGGAGGCGGCGCGGCACCCGCACCGCCCAGGTGCGGTCCCGGAAGTACCGCTTGATCTCGCCGACGATGGTCGGGATGGCGTACCCGCTGAAGTCGACACCCCGCGTGGCGTCGAAGTGGTCGACGGCCTTGATGAGGCCGACCATGGCGGTCTGCGTCAGATCCTCGTCGGGGGCGCCGCGCCCCGAGTAGCGGCGGGCAAGGTGGCGGGCGAGCGGCAACCACGCCTCGATGGCGCGCTCGCGCAGTGCCGGTCGGCGCGGGTCGTCGGCGGGGGTGGTGGCCAGCTCGACTATCAGTTCGTCGGTGGTGGCGGTGGTGCTCCGTCGGCCGAAGGCGGTGCCGGTGGTGGTTTCGACAGTCGTGACCATGGGCTGGTCCTCTCCGCGCATGCCCGTCGACCAGGGCGACCGGAGGAATCCGATGCGCTGTCGGCAGGACCACAACCACGGGCCTTGCCGCCGCGTCATGTCGTTCAGGTGTTGGCGTGCACGTTACCCGAAAGTGTGAAGTATTACTAGCCGAAAGTATGAGATTGGGCAGCTCGGTGCGCTGCGCGGTGGGTTTGGGAGTGCCCCGGCGGCCGGTCACCCGGCCGCCGGGACGCTTCGTCAGGACTCGAGCTGTCGACGTCGGCGCACAAGCAGCAGCAGGGCTGCGCCGCTGGCGACGGCGATGCTGCCGACCGCGCTCAGGGCGGGCAGCAGGCCGCCGCCACCCCTACCGCCGGTGACGGGCAGCTCGGTGCGGGTGGGGGCCACCGTGGGCTGCCCGGTCGGCGTCCCGGTGGGCTGGCCCGTCGGTGTCCCGGTGGGCTGGCCCGTCGGTGTCCCGGTGGGCTGCCCGGTCGGGGTGCCCGTCGGGGTTCCGGTCGGAGTGCTGGTGGGCGTGCCCGTCGGCGTACCGGTCGGCGTCGACGTGGGGGTTCCCGTCGGCTGGAGGCAGGCGGGCGCGTTGATGGTGTTGGTGTCGAGAGTGACCTCGCCGGTCCGTGCGAGGGCGCGGCCCTGGAGGGTGGCGCCGGTGTTCATGGCGATCGAGGTCTGGGCCAGGATGTTGCCCATGAAGCGGCTGCCGGTGCCAATCGTGGCCGAGCTGCCCACCTGCCAGTAGACGTTGCAGGGTGAGGCGCCGTTGATGAACACCACGCTGCTGCCGGAGGCGGTGACGAGGGTGGATGCGATCTGGAAGATGAACACCGCCGCCGGATCGTTCTGGCTGTCGAGCGTCAGCGTCCCGGTCAGCTGTGCGGCGCCGATCCGGTAGACCCCCGGAGTCAGCGTGGTGCCGCCCAGTTCGGCGGGCAGGTTGGTGAACGGCGTCCGACCGGCGGCGTCGTTGTACGCGGTGGTCAGGTCGTTCTTGGCCTGCAGCGCCACGGCGTCGGCCAGGTGGATCTCCCCGGCGACGACGCCTGGTGGGAAGCCGGTTGCGGCGCTGCCCGGGCTGACGCCCAGGCTCTGCGCCAGGAAGCTCGGCCCCGTGTTGGTGACCCTCTCGCCGGCCAGCACGGAGAAGTTCGCGGCCGTCCCGAGGTTTACCGGCGCCTCGGCTGCGCTCGCGCCGGTGCCGCTGAAGACGAGTACGGCGACGGCCGCGCCAGCGGCGGCGACGGCCGTCAACGCGGACATGACCGCGCGAGGTCGGCGCAATAATGTGCTTGTCACGATGTGCCCTTTCACGAATGCGTCGCACCGGACACCGGTCGGGTCGGCAGTGGGGCGGCCGGACCAGACCGCAGATGGACGTAATCGGACTTTTGCATAACAATGCCGCAAAGTTTCTATAACGCCCAAGATCCCTTCAAATAGCCCACCTTTACCGTTCGGCGGCGGCTCAGCCTGAGCGACGGCAGGGAGTCCCTCGTCTCGCCGGGCCTCCGCGTATTGGTCAGTTGGCCGCCGGGCTTCTACGGTGGTCAGGACACGGGAGGTGGAGCTTGGTCGACGCCGGCGACGCGGTGCGTTGGTTGCAGCTCAACGCACCCCGGGGCGGGCCGGACGAATTGGCGCTCCTGGTCAGCCGGGCCGCGGGGGCAGTCGGTGCCACCGAGATCGTGATCTATCTGGCCGACTACAACCAGTCCTGTCTCGTGCCCCTGCTGGGCGCCGGTCTCGACCGGGACGAGCTGACGATCGAGACGACCCTGGCCGGTCGGGCGTTCACCACCCTCGATGTGCAGCGTGCCGCCGACAACCCGGACCGGCTCTGGGTGCCCCTGCTGCTCGGCTGCGAGCGGCTGGGCGTGCTGGAGGTCGTGTCGCCGGCCGCCGCCGACACGGCGTTGGACGGGCCGGCCTGGGAATTGGCGGTCAACGTCGCCCAGGTCCTGGTGAACCGCAGGCTCTACGGCGATGTCGTCGAGCGGATGCGGCGGCGGCTGCCGATGCAGGTCGCCGCCGAGATCGTGTGGGGGCTGTTGCCGCCGCTGACCTTTGCGACCGACGATCTGGTGATCACCGCGATCCTCGAACCGTGCTACGACGTCGGCGGCGACATCTTCGACTACGCGCTGAACGGCGACGTGCTCAGTCTCGGGCTCTTCGACACCTGCGGGCACGGCATCAAGGCGAGCACCCTGGCCTCCCTGGTGGTCAGCGCGTACCGCAACGCCCGCCGGTCCGGCCTCGACCTCGTCGACACGGCCATCAGCATCGACAGGTGGGTGCGCTCGGAGCACCCGAGCTACTTCGCGACCGCGCTGCTCGCCGAGCTGGACCGGCGCACCGGTCGGCTCCGGATCATCAACGCGGGGCACCCCGGCGCCATGCTGCTGCGCGACGGCAAGGCCATCCGGGAGCTGCCGGGGCCGACCGCGCTGCCGCTCGGCCTGGGCCACCTGTCAAAGGCGCGACCCCAGGTGCACGAGGAGGAGCTGCACCCCGGCGACCGCATCCTCGCCTACACCGACGGCATCACCGATGCGAAGAGCATCGACGGGGACCGGTTCGGGGTGGACCGGCTCGTCGACTTCGTCAACCGTGCCCTCAACGACGGGCTGCCCAGCCCGGAGACGATGCGCCGCCTGGTGCGTGCCGTCCTCGCGTACCAGGACGAGCAGCTCGACGACGACGCCACGGCCCTGTTCCTGGAGTGGCAGCCCCCGCACCTGCCGTTGGGCCACCTGCGGCACGTCACCGCGCCCCAGCCCTGACCGTCGAGTGGGATTTTGCACTCCCAGTGCACTTGTCTCTCAATTCGAGGCTGTCTAGCGTCAGGCCATGGCTGACTCGTGGACCTTCGCCGTGGCCCGTGAAGACCTGCACCACACCACGCTCGCCGACGCCGAGGCGCCCGCGCTGCCCGCCGGCGCGGCGCTGCTGCGCGTCGACCGCGTCGGCCTCACCGCCAACAACGTGACCTACGCGGTGCTCGGCGACGCCATGCGCTACTGGGAGTTCTTTCCGCCCGGTCCGCGCGGGCTCGGGCCGCAGTGGGGGCTTCCGCCGCTGTGGGGCTTCGCCGACGTGGTCGCCTCGACGGTTGCCGGGGTCGAGGCCGGTCAACGGGTCTACGGTTACCTGCCTCCCGCCGGCCACCTGGTGGTCCGGCCGGACCGGGTGGACGCGTCCGGGTTCCGCGACGTGAGCCCGCACCGGGCCGAGCTGCCCTCGCCGTACAACGCGTACCGTTCGACCGCTTCAGACCCGGCGTACCAGGCCGGTCAGGAGGATCTGCTGATCCTGTTCCGGCCGCTGTTCTTCACCTCGTTCATGCTCGCCGACCAGGTCGTCGACAACGACTTCTACGGCGCGCGCTCGATCGTGCTGTCGTCGGCGTCGAGCAAGACGGCGTACGCCGCCGCGTCCGAACTGCACGGTCGCGGCCCGCGCCTGGTCGGGCTCACCTCGCCCGGCAACGTCGCGTTCACGCGGTCCCTCGGCTGCTACGACGACGTCGTCACGTACGACGACATCGACGCCCTCGACGCGGTCCCGACCGTGTACCTCGACCTGTCCGGCGCCCCCGCGACCCGGGCCGCGCTGCGCGGTCACCTCGGCGACCGGCTCGTCCGGGACATCGCGGTCGGGCTCACCAACCAGACGCCCAACGCGGACGCCGCCGGGGAGGTCTTCTTCGCGCCGGTGCAGATGCGCAAGCGCAGCCGGGACTGGGGCCGCGACGGGCTCGACAGGCGGTTCACCGACGCCTGGCAGCGGTTCGTCCCGGCGGCGAGCGCATGGATCGACGTGCGGGTCGGCAACGGTCCCGAGGCCCTGCGGCACGCGTGGCTCGACGTCCTCGCCGGTCGTACGCCGCCGCGCGTGGGCCACGTCGTCCAGTTCTGAGCCGACCGTCACGGGACGATCGCGTCCACGTAGCCGCCGTCGACCCGGACCGCCGCGCCAGTCGTCGCGGAGGCGAGCGGCGAGGCGAGGTACGTGACCATGTTGGCGATCTCCTCGGGCTCGATGAGGCGCTGGAGCAGCGACTGCGGACGGTGCTGCCGCATGAACTCCCGCTGCGCCTCCTCCCACGGCAGACTGTCGCCGACGAGCTCGGCCACGAAGTCCTCCACGCCCCCGGTGTGGGTCGGTCCGGCCAGCACCGAGTTGACTGTCACGCCGGTGCCGGCGGCGGCCTTCGCGAACCCGCGCGAGACGCCGAGCAGGGCCGTCTTCGAGACGCCATAGTGGATCATCTCGGCGGGGATGGCGACCGCCGAGTCACTGGCGATGTACTGCACCCGACCCCAGCCGCGTTCCATCATCCCGGGCAGGTAGGCGCGGGTCAGCCGGACGCCGGCCAGCACGTTCACCTCGAAGTAGCGACGCCACTCGTCGTCCGTGATCTCCAGAGCCGGAGTGGGGCCGAAGACGCCGAGGTTGTTGACCAGGATGTCGACGCTGGGCAGGAGGTCGAGCACGCGAGCCGTACCGTCGTCGGTCGACACGTCGGCGTCCACCTCGACGACCTCGGCGCCGGGGACCTCGCCGCGCAGCGCCGTGGCCGCGCGCTCGACCGAGGCGGCGGTACGGCCGTTCACGGCGACCCGAGCCCCGGCGCGGGCGAGCGCGGCCGTGATGGCGGCGCCGATTCCCTGGGTCGAGCCGGTCACCAGGGCGGTCCTGCCAGCAAGATCGATCTGAACCGTCATGTCTGTCCTGTCCGTTCGCACCACACCGAACCCGGGTCGGGGGCCGGCTTCCGCAGTCTCGACCGTAGCCGTGCCGACTCGACCCGGCAGGGTGAGTCGGACAGATCACGCCCCGACCTGGGCCGGCGCGAGAACGCCCGCGATCGGCTGGTGGCGTCGGTCCCGTACCCGCCGGTTGCCCCCGGCCGCTAGGCTGTGGGTGCGGGCACCGATGGCCCATCGCCGGGCCCGCCCCTCCGCCTCTCCACGGCTTCGAAGCTGCCGACGACTGAGTCGAGCGCTGCCGTGCACATCTCCTGGAGCACCTCGTGCCCGATATGACGTCCGCCCGGAACCCCTTCACCATCGAGGGGGGCAGGGTCGTCGACGACGAGCGCAGTCCGGCCGCGGACGTCAGTGCCGCGTCCATGACCCGACTGCGTACCCCCTTCGCGGCCGAGGCCGAGGCCGAAGCCGGCGCCCCGGCCGACCGGCCCGACCGCCCGGAGGAGAAAACCGTAATCTGACCCGCTGCCGCTCGTCTCCGATCACGAGGCGGACAGCGCGCACGCGCGCTGTCCGGACCGAGCGCAGGAGGAGTGGGATCCATGTCGTCAGCCGGTCGGGCAGCACCCGATCCCGGGCTGGTCGTCGCGGCTCGACAGGGCGACCGGCGCGCTCTCGACGACGTCGTGGCGGCCTCGCTTCCGCTGGTCTACAACATCGTCGGGCGCGCGCTCCGCGGCCACGCCGACGTCGACGACGTCGTCCAGGAGACCCTGGTACGGGTGATCCGGCACCTGCCCGCGCTCAACGACCCGGCGGCCTACCGGTCCTGGCTCGTGGCGATCACCATCCGTCAGGTGCGCGACTGGGACCAGCGTCGCCGTGTCGCGCTCAACCGGGACGCCGGGCTCGACGCGATCCACAACGTGCCCGATCCGGCCTCCGACTTCGCCGGGATGACGATCCTCCGGCTCGGCCTCACCGACCAGCGACGTGAGGTCGCCGAGGCGACCCGCTGGCTCGATCCGGACGACCAGGAACTGCTCTCGCTCTGGTGGCTGGAGGAGACCGGCGAGCTGACGCGTGCCGAGATCGCCGAGGCCGCGAGTCTGTCGCCGGGGCACCTCGCGGTGCGCATCCACCGGATGAAGGAGCAGATCCAGAGTGCCCGGGGCGTCGTCCGCGCCCTGCATGCCCGTCCCGGCTGCCCGGACCTGGGCGCGGTGGCGGCCGAGTGGGACGGCACTCCCAGCCCGCTGTGGCGCAAGCGGCTGGCCCGACACGTCCGTGACTGCGCGTTCTGCGGGCGCCTGGGCGCCGCGTTCCTGCCGATCGACCGGCTGCTCGCCGGCATGTCGCTGCTGCCGCTGCCGGCCGGCCTCAGCGCCCACGTCCCGAGCGCGACCGTGCCCCCGGCCGCCGCGCCGGCCGTCGTACCGCATCCCCCGGGTGTCGCCGAGCTTGCGGTGCACGCGCCCCGCGGCCTGATTCCCTACCTGGCCGGGGGAGTGGTTGCGGCGGTCCTCACGATCACCACGTTGGTGGTGGCGCTGCCGGACGATCCGGCCGCCGCGCCCTCCTGGGCCGCCCCGACACCATCCGCGGCGCCCGTCGCCGTCGCCTCCGCCTCCGCCTCCCCGAGCAGCGCGCCGTCACCGAGCCCGCGCCCCTCGTCGAAGGCCGCGGTCGCACCGGCGGTCAGCTCCGCGCGCAAGGGCGTCGGGGTGTGGAACTTCGCCGGAGCGAGCCAGGCGTTGGCCAGCTCGAAGGCCGGCTGGTACTACACCTGGGGCACCCAGCACCCGGGGATCAGCACTCCGCGCGGCGCGACGTTCGTACCCATGATCCGCAGCGCCGAGAACGTCACCGCCGCGGAGCTGACCCGGGCCAAGGCCGCAGGGCCCCACCTGCTCACCTTCAACGAGCCGGACCTGCCCGAGCAGGCGAACATGACAGTCGCGCAGGCCCTGGACCTGTGGCCGCAACTGATGGCGACGGGCAGCCGGCTGGGCAGCCCAGCGGTCGCCTTCGGCGGCGCCGACCCGCAGGGTTGGCTGGACCGGTTCATGACCGGCGCCGAGGCCCGGGGTCACCGGGTGGACTTCATCACCCTGCACTGGTACGGCGCCGACTTCACCACCGCGGCGGCGGTGAACCAGCTTCGGCAGTACCTGCAGGCCGTCTACCAGCGGTACCACAAGCCCATCTGGCTGACCGAGTTCGCGCTGATCCGCTACGACGGCGGGCGTCAGCAGTTTCCCGGCCAGGAGCAGCAGGCGGCCTTCCTCACCGCGGCCACCGGCATGCTCGGCCAACTCTCCTACGTGCAGCGCTACGCCTGGTTCGGCCTGCCCGCCACCGACAAGGACCGGTCCGGGTTGTTCAGCGACGGCACCCGGGCGACAGTGATCGGCCGCGCGTTCCAGGCGGCACGTTGACCAGCCGGGCCGAGTGGGCAGGGCGGGCCGGCCGGGTCGGGCGGATCGTCGGCGTCGTCGTCACCCTTGCCGCGACGGCGCTTGCCGTCGGTCTGACCCGGGACGCCGGCCGGGTCGACCGGACCGCCGCGCCGGCGTCGGTGGCTCCCGCCCCGACCTCGCCGGTGCTGCTCAACGGCACCGATGACGCCTTCATCCAACTGCTGCTCCCGATGAACGACGGCGCGCTCGCGTTGATCGACGACCTGGACGCCCGTCCGTCGGCCGGTGATCCCGCGCTGCGCGCCGTCCTCGGTGACATCCGGGCGGCGCACCGGGCCGAGTCGGTGGAACTGCGAAGGCTGCTGGCCGCCGGCAACAGGCCGGAACAGAACATCCATGCGGGGCACCAGATGCCCGGCATGGTCACCGACGTCGCTCTCGCCGAGCTGCGCGCGGCTCCTGCTGCCGAGGTGCCCACCCGGGCGGTCGGTCTGCTCCGGGCGCACCTCGCGCAGACCGTCGTGCTGTGCCGGGGCGAGCAGACCGCCGGGGGCAGCCCGGAGGTGCGGACCCTCGCCGGCCGGATCCAGGAGGCGCGGGCCGCCGAGCTGAACGCCCTGGCACGTCAGCCCGGCGGGACCGGGGCCCCGCCGGCCGACTGAGCCGGCGCGGGGCCGGTCAGCCAGGCGTCGGGTGGTCCGACTCGAACCGGGAGCGGGTGAGGAACGCCAGTTGCGCGCGCTTGTCCGGCATGTCGATCTCGGCGTCGAAGGTGAAGCCCTCGATCTCCAGTCGGCGCAGCGCGAGATGGTTGCGGACGTCCGGCTCGACGACGATCCGCTGGGCGGCCGGATCGAGGAACAGGAAACGGGCCAGGGCGGGGCCGACGGCGTTGGTCAGGCCGCGGGCGAGGTGGCGTGCGGGGCAGAGCAGCAGGTGCATCCCGATGTCCCCGGGCCGTACGGCGTACCGCTCGCCGACCGGGTCCGCCTCGGGCTGGTAGCTCTGGAACAGGCCGACCGGCTCGCCGTCGATCCTGATCAGGTACGCGTGGTGGGTGGGCAGACCGTCGACGAAGGTGTAGATCTCGTGGACCTGGTCGACGGTGTGTGACCCCATGCCCCAGAACGAGTTGCGGGGCAGGGTGACCCAGCCGTGCAGGAGCGCGGCGTCCCGGTCGGGTACGACGGGCGTCAACGTCAGCTCGCCGAGTTCGGTGATCTTCTCCTGGTATGTCATGTCGCGGGGTCCTCTGCTGGTCGGGGTGATCGCGCCCGGGATGACGTGAGGGGGACACGCGTTCCACGCGCGGCGGAGTTAGGTTACCCTCCCCTAACAAAGGCTCGCCTTACCTGGAGGGGTGCGTGAAACGGAACTGGGAAGCCCTGGTCCTCAAGGCCATGGGAGGCCGGGACTTTCAGTTGACGGTGCGGGCGAGCGAGTCGGTGGACGGGCACTACCAGCGGCTGCTCCTGGACGACGGCGGCCTGTTGGAGACGTGCGGGGTCCACCCGACGATGTGGGTCCGGCTGTGGTTCGACAACGACGGCCGGGCACACCAGCGGGCGTACACGATCGTCGACCCCGACCCGGCCAACGGCAGGTTCAGCCTCGAATTCGCCATCCACGACGGCTGCGCGGCCCGCTGGGCCACCACGGCGCAGGTCGGCGACACCATCGTCGCCACCGTCCAGGGCAGCGCTTTCCAACTGCCCGATCCGGCACCCGAGCACCTCTACCTCGTCGGGGACGCGGCGTCCCTGCCGGCGGTCAACAGCCTGCTCGACGCGGGCGCCGACATCCCGGCGACGGTCTGGCTGGAGTACGCCCACGAGGGCGAGAAGGCCCTCACGCCGCGTGCCCGGGCACACCACGCCATCACCTGGGTCCCCCGGGACACGGACGGTCGACACCTCGTCGAACGGGTCCGCTCCGACCTGCCCGCCAACGACGCCGCCCACTACTGGGTGGCCTGCGAGGCGGCCACCACCCGGGGCATCACCCGACACATCCGCCGGACGCTCGGCGTCGACAAGGACCGGTTGACCTCGCTCGGCTACTGGAGAGCCCCGTGAGAGGCCGACTCGGCACCCTGACCGCGCTGTACGTCACCCAGTACCTCGGCATCGGCTTCATCACCGTCGGGCTGACCGCCATCCTGCGCGACGGCGGCACCTCACTGGACACCCTCGCGCTGTTGCAGGTCGTCGGCCTGATCTGGCCCGTCAAGTTCCTCTGGGCGCCGATCCTCGACCGGTACGGCTCCCAGCGCCGCGGCCACTACCGGTCCTGGCTCCTCGTCCTGCAGAGCGCCCTGGTGCTGGCACTGCTGGCGCTGCTGCCGTTCTCCCGCCCGGCCGACGCGCTCGGCCCGGTCATCGCCATCTGCGCCGCGTACGTCTTCTTCTCCGCCACCCAGGACATCGCGGTGGACGCCGTCGCCGTGCGGATGCTCGGCGAGGCGGACCGGGGGACGGGCAACGGCATCCAGGTGGCGGCGAGCTACCTCGGCAACCTGCTCGGCGGCGGCGCCTGCGTGCTGGTCTACGACCGGTTCGGCTGGGCGTGGGCGGTCGGCCTGCTGGCCGCGTTGACCGCGCTCGGACTGCTTGTGGTGTGGCGGTTCTCCGAGCCCGCCCGGACCGATCGGGTGGACCACGTCGGCACGGCCTACCGGGCGCTGCTGTCGGTGTTCGGCCAGCCCGGCTGCCGGTGGTGGACGTTCGGCGTCGTGCCGCTGGTCTACGTCGGCGCGGGCATGGCGTACGCCCTGGTGACGCCCGCCCTGGTGGACGCCGGGTGGTCGCTGGGCCGGATCGGCGTGGTGACCGGTGTGGTGACAAGCGCGCCGGCCATCGTGGCCGGTCTGGTCGCCGGGGTGGGCATCGGGCGGTTCGGGCGGGGCAGGATGCTCGTGGCCGGCGGCGTGACCCTCGCGGTGTCGACGGCGATGCTGCTGCCGCTGTTGAACGGCCGCGCGCCGCTGGGCGGGACGATCGCCGCGCTCTGCTTCTTCATGGTGGCCTACACGATCGCCAACGTCGTGCTCTACACGGTCAACATGGACTACTCACGACCGGGCACCGGCGGCACGGACTTCACGGTCCTGTCGTCGTTCGGCCTGGTCTGCTCGTTCGTGGCCGCCTCGGTGGGCCTGGCGGCGGCCGACCGGATCGGCTACCCGCCGGTCGCGATCGCCGCCGTCGTGCTGGTGGCCGCCGGGGTCGCGCTCGGCCTGGCGCACCAGCGGCGTTTCCCCCGCCCGTCCGGCGCCGCGCCCGAGCCGGCCCCCGAGCCCGCCACCGAGCGCGCCCCCGAGCCGGCCCCCGAGCCGGCCTCCGAGCCGGCCACCGAGCCCGCCCCCGAGCGCCCGTCGGCCGACAGCGCGCGGGCAGCGGTGTGACACTCGTCCAGCCGGTCGCCGTTCCCACGGCGGGGGCCCGAACGCCGCACCGCTGGCTCATCCTGGCCGTCCTCTGTGTCGCGCAGCTCGTCGTGGTGCTGGACAACACGGTGCTGACCGTGGCGGTGCCGGTGCTCACCACCGAGTTGGACGCCAGCACCGCCGACGTGCAGTGGATGATCAACGCGTACGCCCTGGTGCTGTCCGGGTTGCTGCTCACGGCGGGCGCCGCCGCCGACCGGTACGGCCGGCGGCGGATGCTGCTCGCCGGGCTCGTCCTGTTCGGACTGGGCTCGCTGGTGGCCGGTCTCGCGAGCACCAGCGGTCAACTGATCGCCGCCCGGGCGGGTATGGGCGTCGGCGGGGCTCTGCTGGTCACCTCGACGCTCGCGGTGGCGATGCAGGTCTTCGACGGCCCCGAACGGTCGCGGGCGATCGGCATCTGGGCGGCCACCAGCGCGTTGGGCTTCGCGGTCGGGCCGCCGATCGGCGGCACCATCCTGGCCCACCTGCCGTGGGGCGCCATCTTCCTGCTGAACGTCCCCATCGTGCTGGCCTGCCTGCTCGTCGGGCGGGCGCTGGTGCCGGAGTCCCGTGGTCCGGCCGGTGGCCGACTCGACGTCTGGGGCGCCACGCTCTCCACCGCCGGGCTCACCGCCGTCGTCTTCTCGATCATCGCCGGACCGGAGCGGGGCTGGGCGTCGGCCGAGGTGGTCGGCGCGGCTGTCGTCGGAGTGGTCCTGCTCGGGTTGTTCGTCAGTTGGGAGCGGCGGATCACCCACCCCATGCTGGACATGCACTTCTTCCGGGACCGCCGGTTCGTCGGCGCGGTCTCCGGCGTCGTCCTGATCACGTTCGGGGCCACCGGAGCGCTGTTCCTGCTGACCCAGCACCTCCAGTTCGTCAGCGGTTACCCGGCCTGGGAGGCGGGCCTGCGCATGGCGCCGTTCGCCCTGTCCATCGTGCTGCTCAACGTCAGCGGCGTCGCCGCCGCCGTCATCCGCCGTCTCGGCCTGGCCGCCGCCATCGCCGTCGGCATGGCGTTGCTCGCGGCCGGCCTCGCGACGGTGACCCTCGTGTCCTCCGACGGGTACGCGGTGCTGCTCGGCGGCCTGCTCGTCATGGGCGTCGGCTGCTCCCTGGCGAACCCCGCGATCGTGGAGGCGGTGATGAGCGCGATCCCGGCCGAGAAGGCCGGCGCCGGCGCCGGGGTGGACGGGACCATGACCGAGGTCGGCAGCAGTCTCGGCATCGCCGTCCTCGGCGCGGTGTTGAACGCCCGGTTCGCGGCGCTGCTGCCCGCCGGGCTGGCCGGAGCGCAGTCGTTTCCGGCAGCGCTCGCCGCCGCCGACGAGGGGCCGCAGCGGCAGGCCGTGACCAGCGCCTTCGCCTCCGCGCTGGAGACCGGGCAGTTGGTGGGCGCCGCGGCGGTCCTGGCCGGCGGTCTGCTCGCCGCCGCGCTGCTGCGTCGCGCCTCCGGCCCACGGCCCTAGGCCGGCGGCTCGATCGCCTCGACGAGCACCTCGAGCACGTGTCGGTACGAGTGCCCGGTGGCCCGGCTCATGCCCATCTCGCAGGTGCGGTTGCAGGAGGCGTACGCGTCGTGGTCGCGCTTGTTGACCTCGGCGGCCTGCGCGGCGGTGGCGCCGGCGGTGACCTCGGGGTGCAGCAGCCCCCGGTCCCCGGCGAACGCGCAGCACCCCCAGCTGTCCGGCACGGTCACGGTGTCGGCGACCGCCCGGGCCACGGTGTGCAGGTCGTCGATGCCGCCCAGGTGCACTGTGGAGCAGGTGGGGTGCAGGGCAAGAGAGCCCAGGCGTCGGGGTTCGGGCAGCGCCGGAAGGAGGTGCTCGGCGGTGAAGGTCACGCTGTCGACGAAGCGCAGAGCGGCGTACCGGCCCCGGTCCTCCTCGGCCAGCGCGGCGGTCAACTGGGACAGCCCGTGGGTGCACGACGACGCGTCGCAGACGATGGGCAGGCGACCCTTGTCGCTTGCCGTCCACAACGCGGCAAGGGTCCGCTCGGCCATCTCGCGGTGGCCGGCCGGGTAGCCCTTGGACTGCCAGGGCGTTCCGCAGCACAGGCCCGCCGTCTCGGCCGGCACGACGACCGGCACGCGCGCCAGCTCGCACAGGCGCAGGAACGCCGCCGCCGAGCCGCCGGACGCGCCGTCCTCGGCCGCGAAGACGCTGCCGATGCACGCCGCGAAGAACACCGCCCGGGCGTCCGGCGCGCTGCGCGGCTCGGGGCGGGGCCCACCGGCGCGCGGCATGTCGGCGCTCCACTGTGGTACGAGTTCGGTCGCGCCGAGGGAACGGATCACCCCGGTGGCGGCGCGGGTCAGCGGTGTCGGCACGGCGTGCGCGGCGTTCAGCCCGACCCGGACGCCTGCCACGGCGCCCTTCCAGTGCCGGGCGACGCCACGGGCGGTGCGCTGGGCCCGTGGGCTGTGCCGCTCGGCGCGCAGCCGCTTCATCGCCGCGCCGGTGTCGATGCCGACCGGGCAGGCGGTGACGCAGAGGCTGTCGGCGGCGCAACTGTCCACCGCCGCGTACTCGTAGTCGGTGGTCAGCTCCCGGCGGCGCTCCTCGTCCCCGGCGGCGGTGGCGAGGGCGATCTGCCGTTGCAGGACGATGCGCTGCCGGGGCGTGGTGGTGACGTCGGCGGTGGGGCAGACCGGCTCGCAGTAGCCGCACTCCACGCAGGCGTCCAGCTCCGGATCGACTGTCGGGACGGCCTTGAGCTGCCGCAGGTGCACCGTCGGGTCTTCGTTGAGCAGCACACCGGGGTTGAGCAGGCCGCTCGGGTCGCACAACCGCTTCAGCTCGCGCATCACGTCGTACAGCTCGTCGCCGTACTGCCGGCGGACGAAGGGTGCCATGGCCCGGCCGGTGCCGTGCTCGGCCTTGAGGGTGCCCCCCTCGGCGAGCACGAGGTCGACCATGTCGTCGGTGAACCGGGCGTACCGGTCGATCTCGGCCGGTGTGTCGAAGGACTGGGTCAGCATGAAGTGCAGGTTGCCGTCGCGGGCGTGCCCGAAGATCACCGCGTCGGGATAGCCGTGCCTCTCGAACAGGCGGATCAGCCCGTCGCAGGTGCCGGTCAGACGCGGCATCGGCACCGCGACGTCCTCCAGCAGGGCCGTGGTGCCGGGCGGGCGAGCGCCGGCGACCGCCGTGTAGAGGCCCTTGCGCAGGTGCCAGAGCTTGGCCCGTTCGCGCGGGTCGCGGGTCAGCTCGGTGCCGGTGACGGCGGGCAGCCGGTCGAGCACCGGCTGGGCGTCGGCAAGCGTCGCGGCCAGCCGCTCCGCGCTGTCCTCGGCGAACTCCACGAGCAGCGCGGCGTGCCCGGCGACCGCCAGGCCGCGCAGGGCCGGGCTCGCGTCGGGGTCACGCTGACTGACCCGCAGCGCGGCCGCGTCGAGCAGTTCGGCGGTACGGGCACCGGCGGCGAGCAGGGCGGGCAGTGCGTCGGTGGCAGCGCTGAGACCGGGCAGGATCAGCAGGCCGGTGGCGGCGTGCTGGTGGATCTCGACGGTCCGGAAGACGGCCTCGGCCACGAACCCGAGCGTGCCCTCGCTTCCGATCATCAGGTGGGCCAGCATCTCGACCGGGCTGTCGTGGTCGAGCAGCGAGTTGAGCCCGTACCCCATGGTGTTCTTCATGGCGAACAGGCGCTCGATCGTGGCCCGCGACCCCGGCGTCGCGCGCACCCGGTCGCGCAGGCGCAGCAGCCCGGCGTGCAGGTCGGGCTCGGCGGCGCGCAGCCGGTCGTCGGCGTCGCGCGCGGCGGAGTCGACGACGGTGCCGGACGGGAGGACGAGGCGCAGCGACTCCATGGTGCGGTACGCGTTGTCCGTGGTGCCGCAGGTCATCCCGCTGGAGTTGTTGGCCACCATGCCGCCCACCGTGCAGGCGGCCTCGCTGGCCGGGTCCGGTCCGAGCCGGCGGCCGTAACGGGCCAGCCGGGCGTTCGCCTGCCGGATCGTCAGGCCCGGTTGGAGCCGGATGCGACGACCGTCGTCGAGCACCTCGGCGTGCCGCCAGTCGGTGCGCACGTCGACGAGCACGCCCGCGCCGCCGGCCTGCCCGGCGAGGCTGGTGCCGCCGCCGCGCAGGGTCAGCGGCACGCCGGCCTCCCGGGCACCGACCATCAACGCGCCCACCTCGGCTGCCGAGGCGGCGCGCACCACTGCCTGCGGCTCGAACAGGTACGGCGAGGCGTCGTGCGCCGCCGCGAGCCTGCGGGGCAGCTCGGCGCTGGCCCGGGTCGGATCGTCGAGGCGCGAGCGCAGCAGGTCGGCGACCTCGCGGGCGCGGACGCCGGCGGCGCTCGGCGCGGGAACGACTGTGCTCATGGCCGGATCCTCCTCCGAGGGTGGTCAGTCGGCGGCGATCAGCAACCGGTGGGGAGCGGTGTCGACCGGCGCCGGCAGCCGCAGCGGCTGGCGGCCGGGGGTGATGCTGCCGAGCACCGAGGCGTGCCGCGCGCCGGTGCCCGAGGGCAGGGCGCCCGGCAGTCCGTGCACGGTGAGGTAGCCCAGCAGCGCGAAGGCCAGTGCCTCCTTGGCGTCCGAGGCGACACCCACCTCGTCGCTGGAGGTCAGGTCGACGTCCGGTAGCTCGTCGACGAGCATGCCCATCAGCGTCGGGTTGTGCGCGCCGCCGCCGGAGACGACGAGCCGGGTGACGCCGTGCTCGCGGCAGGCGTCGGCCACCGTGACCGCCGTCAGCCGGGTGAGCGTGGCCAGCACGTCGTTCGGGTCCGGGTGGGCGCGTCGGCGAGGGCGGCGAGCAGGTACGGCCTGTGGAACAGCTCCTTGCCGGTGCTCTTCGGGCCGGGCAGCCGGTAGTACGGCTCGTCGAGCAGCCGCCGCAGCAACGCCGGGTTCACCTGCCCGGCCGCCGCGCCGCGCCCGTCCCGGTCGTACTCCTCGGCGCCGCCGCTGAAGTGGCGTGCGGCGGCGTCGAGGAGCGCGTTGGCCGGCCCGGTGTCGAACGCGAGGGGATCCGCGTCCGGTGCGACGACTGTGATGTTGGCGATCCCGCCCAGGTTCAGGGCGGCGGGGACGCCGGGCAGGCCGCGCAGCAGCAGCGCGTCGAACAGGGCGACCAGGGGAGCGCCCTGGCCACCGGCGGCCACGTCGCGGCTGCGCAGGTCGGACACGACCGGAAGGCCGGTGGCCTCGGCGATCCAGGCCGGCTGACCGAGCTGGAGGGTGCCGCGGACCGTACCTGCCTCGACCCAGTGGTGCATGGTCTGCCCGTGGGAGACGACCAGGTCGGCGCGGCCGTCGCACAGCTCCGCGACGGCCCGCACGCCCGCCTCGGCGAAGGCCTGGCCGATGCCGGTGTCGAGCACGCAGATCGCCTCGGTGGTGGTCGTCGCGGGTGGCGCCGCGGCGATCCGGGTGCGCAACTGCTCCGGGTACGGGTGGCTGAGCCGACCCAGCGATCGCATCCGCACGGTGTCGCCGCTCAGCTCGAACTCGGCGGCGGCGGCTTCGATGCCGTCGTACGAGGTTCCGGACATCAGGCCGATCACGCGCATCACGCCCTCCTTCATGCCCGGCCGGCCGGCGTCGTCGCCACGTCGTCGTCGACCTCGTCGGTGCGCCGGTGGTCGTACGGGTTCTCGGGCGCCGGGTGGAAGAGGCTCGCCACGGTGCCGACGACCAGGGTGATCAGGACGCCGATCGGGACCAGCCACTGCGCGGCGATCGCGGTCGCGGTGGTGGTACCGGCAGTCGTCACATCGATCTTGACGTAGCGGACGATGTAGGTCATCACCGCCACGGTGACGAGGAAGGCGATGAACGCGTCGACCTGGTTGGCCCGCTTGACGAGGCGGCCGAGCAGGAAGGCCCCGAGCAGCGCGCCGTAGGTGTAGCCGGCGATGGTCAGACCGGTCAGGTAGACGTTTCCGGTGCTGGAGCTGAACGCGCAGGCGAAGATCGCCATCAGCACCGCCCAGACCAGGGTCATCACTCGGGCGAGCCGGAGCATCGCGTCGTCGGACGGGACCTTGCGGAAGAAGCTGTGGATGAAGTCGGCGACGGTGGAGTTCGACATCGAGTTCAGTGCCGACGACAGCGACCCCATCGCGGCACCGAGGATGCCGGCCACCAGCAGACCCGAGATGCCCACCGGCAGGGCGTGCAGGATGAAGCTCGGGTAGAGGTTGTCGCTGCTGGCCAGGCCGAGCTCCTTGAAGGTCTGACCCTTGTTGTACGACCACAGCAGCGCGCCGACCAGGGAGAACGCGGCGAACTGGATGACCACGAAGACGCCCGAGGAGATCATCGCCTTCTGCCCCTCGCGCAGCGTGCGGGTGGACAGGATGCGCTGGACGATCAGCTGGTCCGACCCGTGGCTGGCCATCGCGAAGATCGCGCCACCGATGATCGCGGTCGGCAGGGCGAACGGGCTGGTGAGCACGTGTGCCAGGTTGAGGTTGGTGTCGAAGAGCTGGAACTTGCCGGCGTCCAGCGCCTGCGAGTAGCCGTCGAAGCCGACGGCGTGGCTGAGCACGGCGATGGCCAGGATCGCGCCGCCGAGGTAGAGCCCCATCTGGATGGCGTCGGTCCAGATGACCGCCTTGATGCCACCGAGGTAGGTGTAGACCACAGTGATGAGGGTGAGGACCACGATGATGGCCTGGTAGCCGACGTGCAGGCCGAATTCGTCGAGGAGCAGCTTGATGGGGATGGCCGAGGCGAAGAGGCGGACGCCCTCGGCGAGCAGCCGGGTGAAGACGAACGTGATCGAGGCCAGACCCTGAAGCTTCAGGCCAAACCGCTCACCGAGGTACTGGTAGGCGCTGACGAACCCACCCCGCTTGTAGAGCGGGATGAGCACCGTGGCCACCACGACGCGACCGATGACGTAGCCCAGGGCCAGCTCGACGTTGCCGAACCCCTGGCCGCTGTAGGCCCCACCGGGCACGCTGATCACGGTCAGCACGCTGGTTTCGGTGGCGACCACCGAGAACGAGACGGTCCACCACGGCAGGCGGCCCTCGCCCACGAAGTAGTCCTTGGCGGATTTCTGCTTCCCGGACAGGCGTAGTCCGACGTAGGCGATCACCACGAGATACAGCACGATCACGACAAGGTCGAGTTGACGCACGGTTCACTCCCCACCCAGCGGTTGTCAATAAGTGACGTTGGCCCACAGTAACCCGAAACTTTTTGCCAGTGCCCGTCCGGGCTGGTTACGCTGTGGTTTCAGCCTGCTGATAGAGGGCGCGTCGGCCCAGCAGGACGCGCCCGGTGGCATTCGGCGGCTGAACACCAGCGAGAGGAACGAACACCGGATGGACCTCAGCACCCTCGGCACCGAGACCCGCAACGACAAGACCAGCGACCTCGACCGGATGTCGCCCACCGAGTTGCTTCTCGCGATGAACGACGAGGACCGCTCGGTCGCGGACGCCGTCCGTCGGGCCGTACCGGACATCGCCGCCGCCGTCGACGTCATCGTGGCGTCGCTCCGCCAGGGCGGACGGTTGATCTACCTCGGCGCGGGCACCAGCGGCCGGATCGGCATGCTCGACGCCGTCGAGATCCCACCCACCTTCGGTACGACGCCCGACCGGGTCATCGGCCTGCTCGCGGGCGGGGCACGAGCCTTCGGCGTCGCCGTCGAGGGTGCCGAGGACGACCCGACCCGCGCCGTCGCCGACCTCGACGCCGTTGACCTGACCGCCCGCGACACGGTGGTCGGGCTCGCCGCCAGCGGCCGTACCCCGTACGTGGTCGGCGGGTTGGATCACGCCCGCGCGCGCGGCGCCGCGACCGTCTCCGTCGCCTGCAACACCGACGCGGTGATCAGCCGGCACGCCGATGTCGCCATCGAGGTGCCCACCGGCCCCGAGGTGCTCACCGGATCCACCCGGCTCAAGGCCGGCACCGCCGAGAAGCTCGTCTGCAACATGCTCTCGACAGCCACGATGGCCCGGCTCGGCAAGGTCTACGGCAACCTCATGGTGGACATGAACGCCACGAACGAGAAGCTCGTCGACCGGGCACGACGGATCGTCGCCGAGGCCGCCGACACCGACCTCGACACGGCCGCACGGGCGCTCGCGGCGGCACACGGGCACGCCAAGACGGCCATCGTGCTGCTGCTCGCCCACTGCACCGCCGAGGAGGCCGCGGCACGGCTGCGCGCCGCAGACGACGACGTCCGGGCGGCCGTCGCGGCCTGACGCCCGCCGGCGCACCAGCCGGTCACGGCTGGTGCGCCGGGGTCGTCAGCGGTTGACGTAGGCGGCCAGGCCGCCGAGCTCCTCGCTCGCGATGAACACCGACCGTACGTTGAGGATGGCCTCCTCGACGTGGGCGTCACAGCCCCACGCCGCATCACCCCACGAGTCGGCGATCTTGATCTTCGCCGGCGCGGTGCATCCCTGGGCGCCGCCGAGCTGGCAGTGCTCGGGATGCGGTCGGGCAGCCTGTGCGGCCGCGGCGGCGCGCATCCGGTCGGCGAGTTCCGCGGCGGTGGAGGCGCGCTGTTCGGCCTCGGCGCGTAGCTGCCGCTCGGCGCGTACCGCCTTGGCCAGCTCCTCGTTCGCGGCCTTGGCGCGTGCTTCGGCGGCCGTCTTCGCCTGCTCGACGTGGTGGCGCTCGATGGCCAGGGCCGCGGTGTCGGCGAAGACCCGGGCCAGAGCCAGATCGGTGTCCTGCGGGACGCGCGGGGTGCGGTGGTACATGGCGAAGGTGCCCAATAGGCCGCCGTCACGGGCCAGGATCGGCATCGACCAGCAGGCGGCGAGCCCGGCCCGCTCGGCCAGGTCGCGGAAGTCGTCCCAGAACGGATCGGTGGCGATGTCGGTGACGATGACCGGCTCCCGCCGGTGCGCGGCGGTGCCGCACGAGCCGACACCCTCACCGGTGGCGATCCCGTCGATGGCCCGGTTGTAGAACTCGGGCAGGCTCGGCGCGGCGCCGTGGCGCAGGTGCTCACCGTCCGGATCCGCGAGCAGCACGGAGACCAGCACCTGGTCCGGCGCGAGGTTCTCGATGCAGCGCGCCATCCCGTCGAGCACCTCGGCCAGGGGCGCCTGGCGGGCGATCTGCTCCAGCATGGCGCGGTGCTCGACCATCAGCCGCTGGGCGTGCTTGACCTGCGTGGTCTCCACGCCGATCACGCGGATCCCGGTCACGGTGCCGTCGGCGTCGCGGCGCGGCTCGTAGGTGAAGTCGAAGAACGCCTCCCGCGCGTGCGGGCCGGTCCCCAGCACGATCCGGGCGTCCCGACCCGTGTAGGGCTCACCCGTGCGGTAGACCTCGTCCAACAGGGCGACGAAGCCCTGACCGGCCAACTCGGGCATCAGCTCGGCGACCGGAACCCCGGTGCGCGCCCGCTCCTCACCGATGGTGACGAAGAACGCCGGGTTCGCCGTCTCCACCACGTGCGTGGGCCCCACGAGCGACGCGAAAACGGCGATGGACTGCCCGAACAGCGCCCGCAGATCCTCCTCGGCCGCCTCCCCGACACGCACCGCAGTCGACCGCTGGCCCGATATCGCCGTCATGCCGTGGTCGCCCCTCTCCTGTCCGGCTTCGTCGGATGACCCATGGTTCGTCGCCCGCTGACGGTCGCCAGAGTACGGGGGAGACCGCGAGGCCGCCGTGCAGCGTACCGATGGTCAGGCGGCGGCTGTCGTACCGGTGCGGGGGCCTCAGCCGCTCTCGTCCACGAACTTGTAGTAGCTCATCCGGAAGCGTTGCAGCAGGGCGCGCATGAACTCCGCACCGGCCTCCGGCGGCACCCGCTCCGCGCCGACCGGCACACCGTTGTCGTAGAAATCCTGTGCGACCGCACCCCACTCCGGATCGAGAATGGTCAGCGACACCGGTTGGCCGGGCTGCCAATTGAACTCGGCCACCCGCCGGTTGGTGTGCTGGGCGAACGTGTAGAGCGCCACCCTGGTCGCCGCCTGCTCGGTCATGCCTGCCTCCTGGTTCACCACGGCTCCTTCGCTCACCACGGGCTCGGCGGACGGAAGGCGTTCCACGCCTCGCCCGTGATCATGCCTCGGCTACGGATCTCGTTGAAGCGGTCCATCGCACCGGACAACGCCTGCTCGCTCAGACCGGTGCTGCGCAGCCGGTCGGCCAGCACGGCCGGGTCGGTGGCCTGGATCCGGGCCATCGTCTCCGGGCTGAGCGGCTGGTTCATCCGTTGCGAAACGAAGTCCGAACGCAGCGGTTCGCCGTTCGACTCGGGGAACGAGTAACCGTGGTCGATGGCGACCAGGCGGCCGTCGGGGCCGGTCAGGTAGTTACCCATGTGCCGGTCGGTGTTGCCGCTGACGTAGTCGAGCACCGCCATCCGCTCGCCCTCCGCGACGGGGTAGTCGCCGGCGGGACGACCCGGGCTCGCGTTCTCCACGAACTCCTGCATCGACCCGGCCCCGTGCGGACCGTCCCACCGTGCCGTCGTGGGCACCAGGCCGAAGCCCAGATCCTCGTCCAGGCGCGAGGCGGCGACCTCCCGGGCGGCCAGCTGGTTCTCCGGGATGGTGGAGCGGACCTGGACGAACTCGTTCTCCGGCACGTTCGGCTTGTACACGCCGTGCGTGCCGTCGGTGAACGTCACGTCGTACGCGTCGTTGACGTGTCCGCCGGGGTCGAGTTCGGTCATGCTGTGCACCTCCCTGCCGAGCAGCCGCAACTCGGCCTCGCTCGCATGATCGGGCACCAGCGGATCGGTGGTGGACCCGGGCTCGGCTGTGTCGGGTCCGTCGGTGTCCGGCGGGTCGTCGCCGTCGCGCGCCGGACCGCCGTCGTGGCCTGGCCCGCTGTCGTGTCCTGATCCGCCGTCGTGTCCTGACCCGCTGTGCGGCGGGTCCTCCGGCGTGTCCTGGCCCGCCCGCCGTTGGCGGCGCCCCGGGCGGTCCGCCGTGCGCCGGGCCGCCGCCGGGAGACCCCGGCGCGCGGTCGACGTCGGGTGGCCAGTCGTCCTGCCGCGCCCACGGCGGTGGCTGCCCGCCGCCGGCCGGGTCCGTGTAGCCGCGCGCCCCCGGGCCGGGAGCCGGCATGTCGGAAGGACTCGACCCGCCCGGGGTACGCCGGAGGCCGCGCAGCGCCGTGCGGAGGGTGTCGAGCAGGTCACCGAGCCTGGACAGGATCGGCCGGAGCCGGCTGACACTGCGGGCCAGCGCCGTGAGCAACCCGGTGATCTTGGCAGCCCACTTGGCGACAAGCGTGGACACCTGCGCCGCGACCAGCGGGGTCGCCAAGCCCAGGGTCAGCCCGGCCTCGGCGAGCCACTCCCACAGCCGGACGGCGAGGACCGAGACGAAGTCGGCGATCAGATCCCGGACCAGCTCCCGGACCAGCGCCACCAGCAGGCCCGCGCCCTCGACGACGGTGCCGAGCAGACCCGAGGCGTCCGCCAGGCCGGCGAGGTGGCGCAGGTGCTCGTCGCTGTAGCGGCGGTACGCCTCGGACGCGGGACCCGTCCAGGTCGCGATCTCGGTGCGCACCGCCTCGGACAGGGCGGTGACCTGACCGGTGACGTGCCGGGAGACGTTGTGCCACGTCTGCGCGTACGCGGTGATCTGGTCCGGGTCGCCGGCCAGCCAGTCGAGGGCGTCGGAGAGCGGCTTGACGTGCTCGATGAGCCAGGCGACCCCCCACGAGACGACCGACCCGATCGGGTCGACGCAGGTCGCCAGCACCTCCATCGACGTACCGAACCCGCCGATCGTCGAGTCGACCCAGGACCCGCTCTCGATGCCGTGGCGCAGGTCGACCAGGCTCTCGACGAGACCGACGCCGCTGTACGCGGTGGTGGTGTCCTGTCGGGCGGCGATCAGCGGGTTCGCCACGTCGGTGCTCACCTGTGCATCCGCCCGAGGGCAGCGGAGATCGTTCCGTCCACGTGGTGGTAGGCGTCCACCGTCCCGTCGAGCGCCCCGGCCGCGCTGTGCAACGCCTCCCGTGCCGCCGCGAGCGCCTCCACCGCCGGCCCCTGGACGACGTCCAACAGGAAGGGGATCGCCTGGCAGACGGGCAGGTGCCCGTACGCGCCGGCGCCCATCCGCATCTGCGCCCCCGCGTCGCGTGCGGCGCCGACCGCCTCGGCGATCCGGTCGACGGAGCGGGCGTGCCCGGTCACCGCCGCCGTGGTGACCTCGAACCCGGCTGCCTCAGCGCCCACGGTCACCCCACCCGGCGTACCCCGGCTCGTCCTCCTCGGTCACCTCGGGGAAGCGCGACTCGTAGCTGCCGACGACGGCGCGGGCGGTCTCGGAGTCGGCGCCGACGGTCTCCGCCGCGGCCTCCGCCACCTGCGGGGCCAGCTGCCCCTGCGCCCGACGCATCACCGCCAGCACCTCGGCGGCGATCTCGTTGGCCCGCCAGCTCAGCACCCGGTTGTCGAGTCGGAGGTCGGTCATCGCCCCGGACGCGGCGACGGTCACCTGGACCGCGCCGTCCGCACCCTCGGCGGTCGCCGACATCGCCGCCACCCGGTCGGACAACTCCTGCGCCCGGGCGGCCCGCTCGGAGATGCCCGCCGACCAGGAGGCGACGAACCGCTCGGTGGCCGCGTCGAAATCACCGCTGGGAAACTGCGCCATCAGACCTCCCCCGTGTGACGGCTGCCGACCGCCCCCAGGTGAGCCTGGCGCGGCGCGGCCAGCACACGATACGCCCTCACCCTCCGGTGTGGAGTCCGCTGCCGACGACGACGGCGGTCCGGGCGCGGGCCACCCTAGGCAATCTTGAGTCACCCTCGAATCCGGCGGCGGGGGTGCCTTGAGCGTCTCCTGTCACGGTGGTTCGTGAGCCCACGACACCAATGGACAGGAGTCGCCATGCCGCCGGTGGCCGCGCCCCCGCAGCAGATCGACGACCATGCGCTCGAGTTCGACCGTACGGTTCACCGCGCCCTGGTGCATCGCCGTGCCCTCGCGGAGGTGTTCCTCACCGACGCCGTACGGGTCGCCGATGACCGGTTCCTCGCCGCCGCCCAGCTACCTCGGGCCCACTGGTGCTACACCGACCACACCGCCGCACCCGCCCAGGTCGACCCGATGCTGCTGCTCGAATGCTGCCGCCAGGCCTCGACCCTGCTGGTCCACCGATTCCTGGACCTGCCGTTCGGCACCGCGTTTCTGGTGAAGAGCTGGCGGACCCGGATCACCGACCCGGACGCGCTGGTCAGCGGCCCCACGCCTGGTGAACTGCGGCTCGACATCCGCACCGCTGGCGCCCGCAGCCGGGACGGTCAGTTGCGGTCGCTGACTCTCGACATCGGGCTCCAGGTCGACGGTGCGGCGGTCGGCGAGAGCCACATCCAGGCCGGCTACCTGCCCGCGGAGGACTACACGGCGCTGCGCACCCTCCGGCGCCGCAGCCCCGCCCCGATGTCGGACGAGCTCGCGCCCCGCACCGGCGCCCAGCCGGTGCAGCCCGCCCTGGTCGGGCGCCGCGACCCCCGCAACGTCGTGCTCGCCGAAGCGCACGTGGCCGGCCCCACGGCCACCGCCCGCGTCGACGTGCCACTGGACCACGCCAGCCTCTTCGACCACCCGCTCGACCACGTGCCCGGGATGGCCCTGCTCGAGGCGGCCCGGCAGATGGCCGTCCTTCTCACCGGCGAGCCCCGGGTCACCGGCCTCGACGCGGCCTTCGTGCAGTTCGCGGAACTGGACAGCCCGCTGACCGTCACGGCGACCCAGGGCGAGCGGATCGATGTCGAGGTGAGCCAGAACGGCACAGCCGTCTGCACAGTGAAGTTGGAGCGATGAGAGCCGTCTGGACGGACTTCGCCGGCGTGCTGACCCCGCCGGTCGGCGAAACAGTGCGCAGCTTCTGCGCCGCCCAGGGCATCGAACCGGACCAGTACCTGGGCGCGATGAAGGTCGTCGGCGACCGCTACGGCGGAGACACCATGGCCCCGCTGGACACACCGCTGATCACTCAGGACGAGTGGGCCACGCAGATGGAGGAGGTGCTGGCCGAGCGGTACGGCGTCAGCGCCGACCTCTCGGACTTCGGCGCGAAGTGGTTCGCCGACCGGCGCAGCAACACGGAGTGGGTCGACTGGCTGCGAACCCTGCGCCGTCAGGGCACCTTCGTCGGGCTGGTGTCCAACATGGTGCCGGCCTGGGACGTGCACTGGCGGGCGATGCTGCCGGTGGCGGAGCTGTTCGACGACGTCGTGCTCTCGTTCGAGGTCGGCGCCCGCAAGCCCGAGCCGGCGATCTTCGCGCTGGCCGCGACCCGGGCCGGCGTACCGCCCCGCGACTGCGTCCTGGTCGACGACCTGGCGAAGAACTGCGCCGGGGCGCAGGCGGCGGGTTGGCACGCCGTGCACTTCACCAGCACCGGCGAGGCCGTCGCCGAACTCGAGCCCTGGATCCGACGATGAATGCCGTAGGTCTCGTCGCCGGGGTGTGGTACCCGTCCGTCCGGCAGACCGTCGCGGCCGCGGTGGCCTGCGGCGACGTCCGCGCCAAGACCGCCACCGAGCTGGGCTACACCGAGTTGCCCGTGTCGGTCGACGTGGCCCCTCCGGACATGGCCGTCCGCGCTGCCCGGCCCGTGCTCGACCGTGGACGTGTGCCCGCCGGGGACCTCGCCATGGTCCTGCACGCCAGCGTGCACCACCAGGGCCACGACGCCTGGTCCGCTCCGCACTACATCGCCCACCAGTTGGCTGCCGACCGGGCTGTGCCGATCGGTCTGCTGCAGCAGTGCAACGGCGGCGCGATCGGCATCGAGTTGGCCATCGACCGGCTCCGCGGCGACCCGCGATCCGGTCCCGTGCTGGTCACCACCGCCGACCGGTTCCTGACCCCGAGCTGGCACCGGTGGCTCACCGACTACGGCATGGCGACCGGCGACGGAGCCACAGCTGTCCTCGTCCACCGCGGCGACCGCCCCAGCGACCTGCTGTTGCACGCCTCGGCAACCACTGTCGCCGCCGACCTCGAGGTCATGCACCGCGGGGACGACGGGCTCGACGCCCACCCACTCGGGCACGGGCCGCAGATCGATGTCAAGCGCACGAAGCGTGCGTTCATCGCCGCGTACGGCGTCGACCGCTTCATCAAGACGGCCTACGACCGCATCTCCGAGGCGGTCGCCACGGCGTTGGCCGAGGCCGGGTTGTCCCGTTCCGACCTGCGGTACGCGGTCCTGCCCCGGCTCGGCACCAAGGCAATGGCCGAGGCCTACGTACCGCCGCTTGTCGAGCAGGTCGACGCCGATCTGCTCGATCTCGGTCGCGCGACCGGGCATCTCGGCGCGGGCGACCTCAACGCCAACCTCGCCGACCTCGGCCGCGGCGACTGGCTCGGGCCGGGCGACCACGCCCTGGTCCTCAACGGCGGCGGCGGTTTCACCTTCACCGCGATGGTGGTCAGCCGCCCCGACTCCCCCTCATCCACAGCCAGAGGAGCATTCCGATGAGCCTTGTCCAGCAGCGTTTCCACACCCTGCTCAGCACCAAGCTCGGCATTTCCGAGAGCGAGTTCACCGCGTCCACCACCCTGGAGGACCTCGAGTTCGACTCGCTGGCCCTGATCGAGCTCAGCGTCGCGCTGCAGAAGGAGTTCGGCGTCGTGCTCGACGAGACCGAGATGACCATCGAGAGCACAGTCGGTGAGATCGGCGGCAAGCTCGACGAACTGGTGGCCGCGTGACCGGCCGCGACCGGCGTTTCGAGGTCGCCGTCACCGGGCTGGGGCTGCTCACCCCGGCCGGGATCGGGGTCGAGGCCAACTGGGAGACGATCTGCGCCGGGGAATCCGTGGCGCGCATCGACGAGTCGCTGGCCGGTAATCCCGTCGACTTCGTCTGCCGGGTTCCGGACTTCGACGCCGCGGCGCTGCTGGGAGGCCGCAAGGCCGCCCGCCTCGACCGGGTCAACCAGCTGGCCCTCGTCGCCGCGCGGCAGGCGCTCGTCGACGCCGGTCTCGACCCGACCGACTGGGACGGGACCCGGGTCGGTGTGGTGATCGGCAACTCGTTCGGCGGGTGCGCCACCTACGAGAGGGAGCACGCCGCCTTCCTCGAGCAGGGCCCGCAGATCGTCTCGCCGACGCTTATGGTGACGGCCCCGGTGAACATGACCGCCGGCTACATCGCCATCGAGTGCCAGGCGACCGGCCCCAACTTCGTGGTGTCGACGGCGTGCGCGTCCGGCGCGACCGCGATCGGCCTGGCGCGGCAACTGCTCGAGTCCCGCAGTTGCGACATCGTGATCGCCGGGGGCACGGAGTCCTTCCTGACCCGTACCACCCTGGCGAGCCTGACCAACATGGGCGCGATGTCGCGGCGCCGCGACGACCCGGCTGCGGCGTCGCGTCCCTTCGATGTCGACCGGGACGGCTTCGTGGCGGGCGAGGGCGCAGCGATCCTCGTGCTCGAACGGACCGCCGACGCGCGCGCCCGGGGCGCGCGGATCCGGGCGAACATCAGCGGCTACGGCGCCTCGGCGGACGGTTTCCACGCCTCGCGGCCCGACCCCCAGGGCGGGGGCGCGGAACGGGCGCTGCGCGCCGCCCTCGCCGATGCGCTTGTCGAGCCCGAGGAGGTGGCGCACGTCAACGCGCACGGCACCTCGACGCCACTCAACGACGTCACGGAGTCGCGGCTGATCCGCCGGGTGCTCGGCGATCGACCGGCGGTGACCTCCACCAAGGGAGTGATCGGGCACCTCATCGGCGCGGCCGGGGCGGCCGAGGCGGCGTACTCGGTGCTCGCCGTGCAGCACGGGCTGGTGCCGCCCACGGCCAACCTGACCAGCCAGGATCCGCAGATCGAGGTCGACGTGGTGGCGAAGGCGCCGCGGGGGCTGGCAGTGGACGTCGCCGTGTCGAACTCGTTCGGTTTCGGGGGCCAGAACGCCGTACTCGTGGTCACCGCGCCATGAGCCGTTCCGTCCTCGTCACCGGAGGGAACCGGGGCATCGGGCTGGCGATCGCGCGGGCGCTGGTCGAGGCCGGTGACCGGGTGACCGTCACCTACCGCGCCACCAAGCCACCGGACGACCTGCCGGCGGTGCCGTGTGACGTGACCGACCCGGCGGAGGTGGCCGCCGCCTTCGACCAGGTGACGCGCGAGCAGGGGCCGGTGGAGGTGCTTGTCGCCAACGCCGGCATCACCCGCGACGGGCTGCTGCTGCGGATGACCGACGAGGACTTCGAGGACGTCCTCGCGGCGAACCTCACCGGAGCGGTTCGGGTCGCCCGTCGGGCGGCGCAGGACATGCTGGCCGCTCGCTGGGGCCGGCTGATCTTCATCTCGTCGGCGGTGGCGCTGACCGGCTCACCGGGCCAGGTCAACTACACCGCCTCCAAGGCCGCCCTCATCGGGGTGGCACGCTCGCTGGCCTGGGAGTTGGGCTCACGCGGCATCACCGCGAACGTGGTGGCGCCCGGCCTCGTGGACACCGACATGTCCCGGGCCATGTCCGAGCGCCGACGTGCCGAGTACCTCGCCATGACCGCCCTGCGGCGCACCGGAACTCCGGCGGAGGTCGCCGCCGTGGTGCGGTTCCTGGCCGGCGCCGAGGCGTCGTACGTGACGGGCGCGGTGGTTCCGGTCGCGGGCGGCCTCGGAATGGGCTTCTGACCTCAGACAGCAGGAAGGACCCCAGCATGCCCATCGGAGTGACTGGCCTCGGCTCCCACGTACCCGAGACCATCATCGACAACGCGACCGTCGGCCGGTGGGCCGGCGTGGACCCGGCCTGGGTCACCGAACGCACCGGCATCATCGAGCGTCGCTACGCCGACGCCGCGACGGCCACCTCCGACCTTGCCGCCGCCGCGGCGCGCGACGCCCTGGCCGGCGACGAGCGGCGCATCGAAGGGCTGATCGTCGCCACCTGCACTCCCGACGTCCCGCAACCCTCGACCGCCGCCATCCTGCAACACAAGCTCGGTCTCAGCGGCGTACCCGCGTTCGACGTCAACGCGGTCTGCAGCGGTTTCCTCTTCGGGCTGACAGTCGCCGAGGGCATGATGCTGGGCCGGTTCGGCAGTGGCGAGATGCTCGTCGTCGGCGCCGACATGTTCTCGCGCATCATGGACCGCGGTGATCGCAAGACGGTGAGCCTCTTCGGTGACGGGGCCGGCGCGGTCGTGCTCGGCCAGGTCCCGGAGGGGTACGGCATCGTGGCGAGCCGTCTGCAGACGCACGGCGAGCACCACGACTACGTAGTCGTCGAAGCGGGCGGCACACGGCAGGCTCTGACCGAGGAGACCCGGGCTGCCGGCCGACACTACTTCCGGATGGACGGCCGGTCTGTCCGCGACTACGCGGTGCAGACCCAGCGCAAGCTGATCGAGCAGGTGCTCGCCGACGCCGCGCTCACCCTGGCCGACGTCGACCGCTTCGTCTTCCACCAGGCCAACACCCGGCTCCTGGAGTCGCTGGCGCGGGAGATGGGCATCGGCATGGACCGCGTCGCGCTTACCGCTCCGGAGTACGGCAACACCGCCGGCGCGTCCATCCCGGTGACCCTGCACGCCAGCCACCGCGTCCGGCCGTTGCAGCGCGGGGAGCGGATCCTCATGTCCTCCGTGGGTGGCGGGATGACCGCGGCCGCTCTGCTGCTGACCTGGTACTGACTTCCCGAAGGAGACCCACGTGCGACTACAGGGCAGGACGGCCGTCATCACCGGCGGCACCCGCGGGCTGGGCCGGACGATCGCCGAGGGCTACCTCGCCGAGGGTGCCTCGGTCCTCTGCGCGGCCCGGAATCCGTACGACATCAAGGAACTCGGCGACTACGCGCCCGGCCGTGTCGCCTACCAGGAGACCGACGTGACCGATCCCGCCTCGGTGGCGCGGATGATGGCGGCTGCTGTCGACCGCTTCGGCACCCTGGACGTCCTGGTCTGCAACGCCGGGGTCAGCCGCAACGGAATGATCGCCAAGCTGGGCCTCGCCGACTGGAACGACACCGTGCAGACGAACCTCACCGGCGTCTTCCTCTGCGCGCAGGCGGCCCTGCCGGTGATGGCGGCGCAGGGTGGCGGCCGGATCATCACGGTGTCCTCGTGCACCGCGAGCCGGGTGGCGGTGGGTGCGGCCGCGTACAGCGCCAGCAAGGCCGCCGTGGAGATGTTCACCCGCAGCGCCGCCGCCGAGTTCGCACCGAAGAACATCCGGGTCAACTGCCTGTCGCCCGGCTACATCGACGAGGGCATGGGCAAGGAGGTCAGGGGCAACGAACGGATCTGGGAGACGTACCGCAAGCGGCTGCTCTCCGGGCGCCTGGGAGACCCCGCCGAACTGGCCGCCGCCGCGGTCTTCCTGGCCTCCGACGAGAGCGCGTACGTCAACGGCCACATTCTCGAGGTGAACGGAGGTCTGCTGTGGGCGTGAAGGACGACACGGTGCTCGTCGTGGGTGCCGGTCCGGTCGGCCTGGTGCTCGCCTGCGATCTGCTCCAGCAGGGCATCCCGGTGCGCCTGGTCGATGCCGAACGGCAGGCCACTCCGCACTCGCGCGCCAACGTGCTCTGGCCGCGCAACCTGGAGCTGTTGCACCGCATCGGGGTGACCGACGACCTGCTCGCCCGTGGGCACCGGATTCGCGGCACCCGGTACTTCTCCCAGCGCCGGCCGCTCGGCGAGGTCTCGCTGCGGCGGCTCGGCGACACGCCGTACCCGTTCGCGTTGATGATCTCCCAGGGCACGACCGAGGCGGTCCTGCGTGACCGGCTGGCGGCACTGGGCGGCCGGATCGATCGGGGCGTACGACTCGTCGACGTCGACCCCAGTGGTGGCCTGCCCCGGGTGAAACTGGAGCACCCGGACGGCACGGTGGAGGAGCGGACGTTCGGGTGGCTGGTCGGTGCCGACGGCGCCCACAGTGCCGTCCGCAAACAGCTCGGCATCGGCTACAGCGGCGAGCCGGTCGACGTCACGTTCGCGATCGCGGACGCGGACGTCCGCACCGACCTGCCCGACGATCTCTCCTACTACTTCTACTCCGATCGGGGTGGGCTCGCTCTCGGTCCGCTCGGCGGTGGGCTGTTCCGGCTGGCGACGACAGTGCCGCATCAGCCCGAGGATGCGGCCGCGCCAGGTCGTGACCTGTTCCAGAGCGTCGTCGACGAGCGGATGCCGGGCGTGAATGTGGTCGGCGACCTGGCGTGGAGCGCGACCTTCCGGGTCCGTTGCCGGATCGCCGAGACGTTCCGGGCGGGCCGTTGTCTGCTGGCCGGCGACGCCGCGCACATCGTCAGCCCGGCCGGTGGGCAGGGTATGAACACCGGGATCCAGGACGCGGTCAACCTGGGGTGGCGCCTCGGGGCGGTGGTGCGGGGCCGGTCATCCGAGGACGCGCTGGACGCGTACGAGCAGGAACGCCGGGCCGCCGCGCACCGGGTGGCCGCCACCACGGCGGTGCAGACGCGGTTCGCGATCGCCGGGCGCAGCCGGTTTCGGCTCGCGGCCCGGGACACGGTGGCGCGGCTGGCGCACCGAACCGGGGTGCTGCAACGGTACCTGGCACCGCAGTTGAGCCAGCTCGACGTGAGCTATGGCGACCCGCGTCCCCTCGTGCGGCGCGGCGGCCCGGTCCGCCCGGGGGAGCGGCTGCCCGTCCTGCCGGGTCCCGGACCGGCTGCCCTCGACGCGTCGTGGCCACTCGTCGCACGTGACGACTACACAGTGGTGGTGTGGCGTGGCGACACCGCTCCACCCGGCCTGCCGGACGGGACGCCGGTCGTGCGCACCGGACCGGGCGCGGTGACGCGACAGCTCGCCGAGGCGTTGGGGCCGCAGCCTGTCCTGGCGGTGATCCGCCCGGACGGCCACCTGCTGGGCAGTGCCCCGCTCGACGACGCGGCGGCGGTGGCCCGGCTGGTGGCCGTCCTGTGAGGCGCGCTCCGGCAGCTACAGCGAGCAGCTACAGGATGGGGAAGTGGCGGCGTTCGGCGGCCAGGGTCGTCGCACCGCCGTGACCCGGCAGCAGGATCGTCGCGCCGTCGAGCGGGGCGCAGATCCGGTGCAGCGATTCCTGGAGCACCGCGGCGCTGCCTCCGGGGCCCTCGGTGTTGCCCAGCGCCCCGGCCAACAGCACGTCGCCGGTGAGCAGATGACCGGCTTCGTCGTCGGTGCAGTGCCACACCGTCGAGCCCGGGGTGTGGCCCGCGCAGTGCCGTGCCACCAGGGTCAACCCCGCGTGCCGGATCTCCTCGCCGTCGCCGGTCACCGGGCGCACGTCGGCTGGTTCGGCGTTCGGGTGACCCGCCAGGACGTGTCGCGGAAAGGTGTCCGGCAGTCCTTTCGCCGGGTCGGCCAGCATGAACCGGTCGGCTTCCGGGACGTACACCGGGATTTCCCAGCGCGCGCACACGGGCACCACGTCCCACGTGTGGTCCATGTGGCCGTGGGTGAGCACCACGGCCTCCGGCGTGAGGCCGTGCCGTCGCATGATCTCCGCCACCGGGTCGGCCGCGCTCTGGCCCGGGTCGACGATCACGCAGCGGTCGCCGCCGGTGGGCGTGAGCACGTAGCAGTTGGTGCCGAAGCCGCCGGCGGGGAAGGAGATGACCTGCACCGTGGCCCCCGTCTCAGTAGCGGGTGCCGACGGCGTCCGGCACCTCGGCCAACTCGGCGGCCCGGCCCTGCGGCAGGGTGATGTCGGCGGCTGCCGCGTTCACCTCCAGATACTTCAACGTCTTGGTCCCCGGCAGAGCCACCACCTCGTTCCCCTGCGCGAGCACCCAGGCCAGTGCCACCTGCGCGGCCTGGACGCCGAGCTCCGCAGCGGTCCGCCGGACCGGTTCCATGATCGCCTGGTTGGCGGCCAGGGCGGCCGCCTGGAAGCGGGGATGGCGGTGCCGGCCGTCAACCTCGGGCAGGTCCTCCGTCCGGTTCATCCGGTCGGTGAGGAAGCCGCGGCCCAGCGGCGAGTACGCGATGAAGGTGATCCCGTTCGCCGTGCAGTAGGGCACCACCTCGTCGAGCGCCTCCCTGCTCCAGAGCGACAGCTCGGTCTGGACGCTCGCGACGGGATGCACCGCGGCCGCCCGGCTGATCTCGTCGACGGACGCCTCGGACAGGCCGAGGGCGCGGACCTTGCCCTCTTGGACGAGCTCGGCCAGGGCGCCCCAACTCTCCTCGATCGGCACGTTCGGGTCGACGCGGTGCAGCTGGTAGAGGTCGACGTGGTCGACGCCGAGCCGGCCGAGGCTGGCCTCGCAGGCGGCGCGCAGGTGCTCCGGCCGCCCGTTGCGGTAGGTCTTGTAGGCGCCGTCCACCACGAGCCCGCCCTTGGTGGCGAGCACCGCCTGGTCGCGCCGGTCCCGCAGGGCGCGGCCGACGAGCCGTTCGTTGACGAACGGGCCGTACTGGTCGGAGGTGTCGATGAGGTTCATGCCGATTTCCAGGGCGCGGTGGATCACCGCCATGGAAGTCGAGTCGTCCCGGCCCAGATCGTCGTACCCCCAGGACATGCCCATACACCCGAGACCGACGATCCCGATGTGCGGGCCATTTCCGCCGAGTTGAACAGTACGCACCTTGCTTCTCCTCCTCGTTACTGCCGATTTACCTTCTGGATAGCGCTAGCGGACCACTCAAGGCTCGCACGAGAACTGTTCCGCGAATGCGAGCGCCCGCGTAATTTCGGGCCGGAAAGTCGCCGTCGCCACGGGAGATAGAGAATGCGTAGACCAGTCATGTCCGCTCTGACCGTGTTGGCCGTCCTGGCCGTCTCCACCGCGGGCGGCGCCACCGGAGTGCAGGCCGTACCGAGCTCGCCGCGGCCCACCACGGTCGAGGCCACGGCAGATCCGGTGCCGCCCGTCGCCAGCGAGACCCTCGCGGAGGGCATCCTTCCGCAGCCGTTCAGGATCCGCACCGATGGGCCGCGTCGGGTGCTCAGCCGTCGCGGCGTCTTCCAGCCCGGCGCGTCCACCGGGTGGCACGCGCACGCCGGCGACTTTCTCGCCGTCGTGGAACGCGGCACCCTCACCTGGATCGACGAGAAGTGCAGGCGCCACGAGTTGCACGCGGGTGAGTCCCTCTACCTGCCCAAGGGGCCGCCGGCGGCGCAGAGCGGCTACAACCTGGGCCACGACGAGCTCGTCCTCTACGTGATGGACATCCTGCCCGTCGACGCGCCCGGCCCGAACGTCGACGTCCCGGACCCTGGCTGTCCCGCACCGCGCTGAGCGGTAAGTGGTGGCCTCCATCTACCTGGAGGCCACCACGTCGCGGCGGAACAGCATCAGGCTGTCCATCGTGTACGCGGGAACCCGCTCACCCTCCCGTTCCACGGTCACGGCGACGGTGACGTCGACGTACCCACCGGGCACCGTGACGGCCGAGCTCAGCACCGCCCGGGCCCGGATGCGCGCGCCGGCCGTGACCGGCCCCCGGAAGCGCAGGCGGTCGACGCCCTTGTTGAGGGCGGGCGCGCCGCCCTCCACCGTGAAGATCTCGTCCAGCATCGGCGTGACCAGGGCCAGCAGCAGATAGCCGTGGGCGATCGGAGCCCCGAACGGCCCCGTGGCAGCCCGCTGCGGATCGACGTGGATCCACTGCCGGTCACCGTTGAGGGCGGCGAACCCGTCGATCAGCGACTGTGTCACCGGCCGCCACGGGCTGACTCCCAGTTCGGTGCCGACAGCCGTCAGCAGATCGGCCGGCCCGGCGAACCGGCGTGTCACGACGCCGCCCGGGAGCCACGGCGGCGTCCTCGCGCCTTGGTGATCGCGCAGGTCAAACGGGCGGTGCAGGTGCGCCGCCCCCGCTGGTCGCTGATCACGATCTCGTACGTCGCGGACGTGCTGCCCCGATGCAGCGGCCGACACACGCCCGTCACCAGGCCGGAGCGCGGCCCGTGGTGATGGGTGCACGACAGGTCCAGGCCGACAGCCATGCCGCCCTCGCCCGCGTGCATCATGGCCGCCACCGAGCCCAGCGTCTCGGCCAGTACCGCGTTGGCGCCGCCATGGATCAGCCCGATCGGCTGCCGGTTGCCCGCCACCGGCATCGTGCCGGTGACCAGGTCCGGTTGGCAGGTGGTCAGCACGATGCCGAGGCGGTCGACGAGCTGTTCGGCCGCGTACGGCGGAAGCACCTCGTACGGGCCCAGCCGGGTGATGGTGTCGGTCATCGTGTCCTCTCTCGTCGTGGCGGGCTCAGGCCGCCCGGGGCTGGAGCAGCTCGATCGTGCGCTCCGTCAGGTTGAGCGCGGGGTCGGCGGTGAGGATGGCGTGCTGCAGCCGGAGAAGCTCTCCGGATGGCTCCAGCCCGAGGTCGGTGATCAGCGTGTGGCGCAGCTTGTGGAAGACGGCAAGCGCCTCCGACCGCCTCCCGCAGCGGTAGAGCGCGACCATGAGGTGGGCGTGCAGGCTCTCGTGCAACGGCCGGATCGTGGTCAGTTCCACCAGCTCGCTGATCAGCGCCTGATGCTCCCCCAGCCGGAGCTCCGCGACGAGCCGCTGCTCCAGCGTGCACAGCCGGGACTCCTCCAGGCGGAGCACCTGGGCCTCCAGCAGTGGTCCTGGCTCGACGTTGACAAGTGGCGGCCCCTGCCACAGGGCCAGCGCCTCGCGCAGCAGCAGGATGCCCTCGCGGTCGTTGCCCGCCCGCAGCGCGGCCTTGCCCGCCTCCTGCAGCTGGAAGAAGTGCAGCAGATCGATGTCGATGCCGGCGGACGAGAGCTCGTACCCCCCTGTCTCGGTGCGCAGCATCTGAGCGGTCACCGTCGCGACGTCGGTGTCGGCGGCGGTGGCCAGCGTGCGGCGTAGCTGCCCGATGTAGGTCTGCAGCGTCGTCATCGCGGTCCGCGGCAGATCGGTGCCCCACAGCTCGCGCAGGAGCATCGACGTGGGAACGACCTGATCGGCGTGGGTCACCAGCAGGGCCAACACCCGCCGTGGTTTGGGCACGGTCGACAACAATCGCCCGGTGTCGTCCACAACTGTCAATGGGCCCAATGCGTTGATCTTCATGTCCCCCCCGTAGGGCCATTGTTTCAACATTGTTTCTGCTCGCTCGATCGCCTTCGGCTGTGTCCGCCGAAGGCGGATTGCATGGCCGATGTCGATCGATGGCAGGAAACAATCAATTTAACTTGAACAATATCACCGCCGTCGTCCCCGTCAACTTGTGTGTTAGCTTGCTCTCTATTTCCGGCGACACATACTGCCGCGTTGGAAAGAATGTTTCCCCTTAATTGCGAACGGCCGCGACGGGCGACGGCCAGCCACTCGATTGGCTGTCGTCGCCCGTTGGCCCGAGGTCCGGGAAGGGCTTATCCATGCACCGCCCGTCCGGGCAGGGCCGCGCCGGCCATGCGCTGATGCCAGAACGGGTACGGCAGCATCGGCTCGGTCACCACGTCGAGGATCGCCCGCTGGTCGTCGTCGAGCTCCCAGGTCAGGGCGCCGAGGTTGTCGGCGAGTTGGGTGGCGTTGCGGGCACCGATGATGACCGAGCTGACCTGCGGCCGTTCGAGAAGCCAGCGAATGGCCACCTGGGCCGGGGAGACGCCCCGCTTCCCGGCGATCTCACGGGTCACCTCCAGAGCGTCGAACGCCTGCGTCTCGTCGGCCGGATCGAAGTGGCCCAGTGCCCGCCGGGTCCCCCGAGGAGCCCCCTGGCCGCGCCGTTGCTGGCCGGCCAGGAAGCCCCCGGCGAGCGGGCTCCAGCAGGTGATGCCCACCCCCTCCGCCTCGGCCATCTCGAGCAGTTCCCATTCGACCTCCCGGCTGACCAGGTTGTACTGCACCTGGTGCACGATGAACCGCTCCAACATCCTGCGCTCGCTGACGCCCAGGGCCTGGGTCAGCTGCCATGCGCTGAGGTTCGACGCGCCCAGGTAGCGCACCTTGCCGGCCCGTACCAGGTCGTCGAGCGCTCGTAACGTCTCCTCCCACGGCGTCCGACCGTCCCAGCCCTGCACCTGGTAGAGGTCGATGTAGTCGGTGCCGAGCCGTCGCAGGCTGCCCTCCACGGCCCGGAGGATGTGGTGGCGGGACAGCCCTTGATCGTTCGGACCGCTGGGCTGCCCCGGCACAGCCCAGCGCACCGTGGTGGAGACGATGACGTCCGCACGTCGTCGGCCCAGGGCCGCGCCGAGCACTTCCTCGGAGTGCCCGCCGCTGTAGGTGTCGGCTGTGTCGAAGTAGTTGACTCCCACATCAAGGCACATGCCGACCAGCTCGGTGGCCTCGGCGACGGACACCGTCCCCACATGTTGGTATCCGTGCTGTCCGCCGAAGGTCATCGTGCCGAAGGCGAGCTCGGACACGAACAGTCCGCTGTTGCCCAGCCGGCGCATGCGCACGCGAGCACCTCCTCAGGAGACGGTGGCCGAGCCGGCGGCCGGCGAGGTCACGACGTCCTGGAGACCCGTGGCCGGTGCGGCCGGTCGGCGCAGGAAGGCCACCGCCACGAGCGCCGCCGCCACTGCGACCAGGCCCGCGACGATGACGCCCAGGTGCACGCCGCCGAGGAGCGCCTCGGGCACCGCCTCGGTCGCGCGCAGGCTGTCCATCCGTGCCACGGCGATCGAGCTGATGATCGGGGTGCCGATGCTCAGGCCTACCTGTTGCGCGGTGTAGGCCGTGCCGGTCGCGAGCCCCTGTTCCTCGTCGGGGAGGCCGGAGGTCACCGTGATCATGTAGGCGACCACGCTCAACAGGTGACCGAAGCCGATGACCGCGGCAGCGACGAGCAGCAGCGGGATTCCGTCGTCGGTGCGCAGGAACACGAGGGCGAGGGTGCCGGCGGCCTGGAGGCTCAACCCGGTGATCAGCGTTCCGGACACCCCGAGCTTCGCCAGGATGCGGGGGGCCACCACGCCACCCAGGACAGCCGCGACACCGAGCGAGGCGAAGCACAGGCCGGTGGTGAACGGCTTGAGGCCACGCACCTGCTGCATGTAGAGGGTGAGCAGGAAGACGACCCCGGTCACCATCGAGAAGGTCACCAGGCCGGTCAGGTTGCCCCAGCCGACCGTGCGGCGGCGCAGCACCCGCAGGTCGATCAGTGGATCACGACGGCGGGATTCGATCAGCAGGAAGGCGCCGAGCAGGACCACGCCGCCGAGCAGCGGAACGAAGGAGCTGGGGGAGGTCCAACCGTTGCGCTCGGCGGCCGTCACGCCGTACACGATGCCCAGCAGACCGCCCGTGACCGTTACCGCGCCGGGCAGGTCGAGGCGCGGAGCCTGCGGTTGCCGGCTCTCGGCGATCAGGGTCACCGTGCCGATCAGGGCGAGAATGCCGAGCGGCAGGTTGATCAGCAGCGTGAAGCGCCAACCCAGGGCGTCGGTGATGACACCGCCGAGCACGACGCCGGTGAGGAAGCCCAGCGACAGCAGGGAGCCGTTGACGGCGAGCGCCCGGTTGCGCCGGGGGCCCTCCTCGAAGGAGGTGGTGAGCAGCGACATCGCGGCGGGCGTCAGGATCGCCGCGCCGAACCCCTGACCGGCGCGGGCTGCGAAGAGCCAACCCGCCGACGGTGCGAGGCCGCCGACGAGGGACGCGACGGTGAACAGGGCCATTCCGATGAGGAAGAGCCTTCGACGTCCGAACATGTCCGCCGCCCGGCCGAACAGCAGCAGGAAGCCGCCGGACGGGAGGGCGAACGCGGTGACGACCCATTGCAGGTCACTGGTCGGCAGCTTCAGGTCCGCGCCGATGACCGGCAGCGAGACGCTGAGGATCGAGAAGTCGAGCGCGAGCATGAACTGTGTGCCGCACAGGAGGACGAGGATGAGGCGCTGACGCGTGTCGAAACGGTCCGCGGCCGCGGAAACAGCAGCAGTCATTCCGCCACTCTCGGTCAGGTCGAGCGACCGTGGGGAGCCACTGTTTATCCGGGTGTTGCGACCACCTGCCTAGCCGAGTCGGTGCAGCACGACACTCGACCAGGTGAAGCCGGCACCCGCGCTGAGCAGCACCGCAGCCTCGCCGGGGGCGAGCCTGGCGGCCACGTCCGCGAGGTTGGCGGCCACGTCACCGGCACCCAGGTGGCCGGTCGTCGATGCCAGGTCGAGCGGTTCGGCAGGAGTGACCTCGGCCACAGCCGGCACGTACGCCTCCCGCAGCACCTTGCGTCCCAGCCGGGGCAGCGCGACGTAGCGCAGGCACGGATCGTCGGGAGCGATCCCGGCGTCGCGCAGGCTTCCTCCGAGCACGTCATGGATCTTCTCGCGGCTGACGGCGGCGAACCCGCCGATCCCGTGCTGCCGCAGGAACGCCTTCTTGGTGCGGCGGATGTCGACGGACGGGCTGTGCCAGCGCGGCGCGGGACTGAACAGGTCCTCGCCCCGGTGCATGGACTCGAGGTCGACGGCGGCCACCGTGCGGACCGCCCTCAGCACGAGCGGCGCGGGCTCGTCGCGACGCTGGCGCAGCACGAGCGCCGTGGCGCCGTCGCCGTACGCGATGCCGTAGTCCCCGCTCCACCTGTCGAAGCCGGGCTCGGCGAACCGGTCCGCGGTGGTCACCAGCGCGTGCCCCAGCTCCGGCTCGACCATGAGCCGGGCGGCGGCCATCTCGATCCCGGCGGCTCCGCCATTGCAGATCTGCTGGAGGCCCACCGGCACGGCGGCGGTCAGGCCCAGCTCACGAGCCACGTAGTGCGGTGCCGACCAGAGGTCGTGCCCCTGGTGATAGATCCAGGCATGCAGGAGCAGACCGACCGCGCCGACGTCCACGCCGGCGGAGCCCAGCGCCCGCCGCGCGGCCAGGACTGCCATGTCCGGTGGCGCGAGACCGGCCTCGGGCAACTCCCGCACACCGAGGTCGGAGGCCGACTCCGCATCGATGCGGCCGGCCGCCACCGCGTCGTCCGTCGCGGCGACCGACTCCGGAATCCAGGTCGCAACGCCGGTCACTGCCAGGTCGGTACGCACGCGCACTCCCGTCACTCGTTCGTCCGCACCAGCCTCCACCGGGGACCTTGAGGGTGGCTCAAGCGCAACTTGAGCGACGACGGTCAGGATCGAAAGGCAAGGCCCATGTCACCGCGTAAGGAGCGTCATGCGCGCAGTCCGGTTCGCCGCCTACGGTGAGCCCGCCGTCCTCACCCCCGTCGAGCTGCCCGTTCCGGAGCCCGGCCCGGGTCAGGTCCTCGTGCGGGTCGCGTACGCCGGGGTCAACTTCGCCGAGGTGATGTTCCGCCGCGGGCAGATCCCGGTTGGCCTGCCGCACGTGCCGGGCCTCGAGGTCACCGGCACCGTCGAGCGTGTGGGCGCGGACGTGCGTGGCCTCGCTGCCGGTGCCCGCGTCGCGGCGCTCACCCTCGACGGTGGCGGCTACGCCGAATACGCCCTGGCCCGTGCGGACCTCGCCATCGAGCTGGACGGCCCGCTCGACCGGCTGTCCCCGGTGCTGGCGGCCGCGTTCCCGTGCAACGTCCCGGTGGCCTGGGGCGTCGTCCACGCGGCGGCACGGGTGCTGCCCGCCGAGACGGTCCTGATCACGGCCCCGGCCGGCGGGGTCGGCACGGCCGCCGCCCAGCTCGCCCGCAGCGCGGGCGCGGGCGCCGTCCACGGCGTCACCAGCAGCACGACCAAGGCCGCGTACGCTGCCGGCTTCGGCTACGACGAGGTCTGGGTCGGCGAGGTGCCCGCGGGCCGCACCTTCGACGTCGTGCTCGACTCGGTCGGCGGCGACGTGCGGCAGCGGGCACTGGAGCTGCTCGCCCCCTTCGGCCGCTACGTGGTTCTGGGCGACGCCGCCGACGCCGGCGACCAGACCTTCGCCGGCAATCAGCTCTGGGGTTCGGGTGCCTCGGTGGGCGGCTACAACCTCGGAGGGCTCGCACACCAGCGTCCCGACCTGCTCGGCGAGCACCTGCGACAGGCGGCGCTGAGCGTCGCCACCGGAGCTGTCCGCATCGACGTGACCGAGGTGCCGCTGGCCGACGTGGCGAAGGTTCACGAGCTTCTCGAGTCCCGCAGAAGTACCGGCAAGTACGTGCTGCGGGTCCATGACTGAGCAGCCCGCGATCACGACGCGGACCGCAGGCGGGGTCCGTACGATCTTGCTGAACCGTGCGGAGCGGCGCAACGCCGTGGACCTCGCGATGCTGCGGGAGTACTACGCGGCGCTGGCTGTGGCCGAGGATGATCCGGCGGTCCGGGCGGTAGTGGTCACCGGGGTGGGCGGCACGTTCTGCGCTGGCGCTGCTCCGGAGCTGCTCGACGACCTGAGCGGCACCGACGGTCGGGCCGCGTTGCTCGAAGGTCTCGGTCATCCGCCGCATCTGCCGCTGCTCATGCGCAAGCCGGTGATCGCGGCGATCAACGGCTCGGCGGCGGGGGTCGGGCTCGTGCTGGCGCTCCTGTCCGATGTGCGCTTCCTCGCCGAGAACGCGCGCCTCTCCACGGTCTTCAGTCGGTTGGGCCTGATCGCCGAGTACGGCTCGGCCTGGCTGCTGCCACGGTTGGTGGGTACCGCGAACGCCCTGGACCTGCTGCTGTCCGCGCGCAGTGTGGACGCCGCCGAGGCTCAGCGGCTCGGTCTCGTGCAACGCGTCGTCCCGCGCGACGACGTGCTGGCGGAGGCGGACGCGTACGCGGCGACCCTCGCCGCCGAGTGCGCCCCGGGCTCGCTGGCGGTGATCAAACAACAGGTGCTCACCGGATGGGAGCAGTCGCTCCCCGAGGCGGTCGACGCATCGATCCGGCTCATGGTCGAGTCGGTGTCCGGGCCGGCCTTCGCCGAGGCGATCCAGGCCAGGGCCGACCGTCGCAAGCCCGACTTCCCGTCGGGCGTGGACACGGTCGGTGCGGGACATTTGCGGGTGACGCAGGCCGAGTATCGTGCGAAACGTGACGAGACGTAGCGACGCGGGGGCGCAGCGCGATCGTAAGCGCGAACAGCTCCGTCATTTCCTGCAGAGCCGGCGGGCCCGGCTGACGCCCGAGGACGTGGGTCTGCCCGGCGGTGGCCGGCGGCGAACACCGGGCCTACGCCGCGAGGAGGTCGCCATCCTGGCTGGCGTCGGCGTGTCCTGGTACACGTGGTTGGAACAGGGCCGGGACATCACCGTCTCGGGCGCCGTGCTCGACGGTGTGAGCCGTGCCCTCCAGTTGGACGCGGACGAGCGGGTCCACCTGTATCGGCTGGCCGGGCTCAACCCGCCACAGCCGGCGGTCCTGCCGACACCGTCGAACGAGTCCACCTTCGGCCGGCTGGTGCAGGGATGGCTGCCCAACCCGGCCTACCTGCTGGGGCCGTACTGGGACATTCTCGAGCTGAACCGAGCCGCCGAGGTGGTCTTCGGGTTGCAGGGCAGCGACAGGAACTGCCTGTACGCCTTCTTCACCAACCCCCAGTACCGCAAGCGCCACCGGTACTGGAACGAGACCGCTCCGAGCCTGGTGGCCGAATTCCGCGGCGATGCGGCCCGGTTCCCCGACGACCCGGGTTTCCTCGAGCTCGCCGAGCGGCTCAGCGCCGTGAGTGCCGAGTTCAAGGAGCTCTGGGCCCGGCACGACGTGCAGCGCAGTTCGGTCGGTGTCAAGACCATCGACCACCCGGGGGTGGGTTGCATGAGATTCGACGTGGGCGTGTTGCAACTACCGGACCAGCCGCACGTCCGCCTGATCCTCCACACACCCCAGTCCGGCACCGACACGCAGCAG
Organism: Micromonospora lupini str. Lupac 08; assembly: GCF_000297395.2. Classification (GTDB taxonomy): domain Bacteria; phylum Actinomycetota; class Actinomycetes; order Mycobacteriales; family Micromonosporaceae; genus Micromonospora; species Micromonospora lupini. The sequence continues at coordinate 695,525 of NZ_HF570108.1, forward strand.
AAACTCGAACTGCTGATGTCCTGCCAGGAACACCCCAGCGGAGTGACCCTGGCCCCAGCC
>NZ_HF570108.1:695684-1043809 GCF_000297395.2 Micromonospora lupini str. Lupac 08
CGGATTTCGCGGAGGAGTCAGCGGTGGGCCCGTTCCGGTGCGGCCGTGTCCAGCGGCACCGCGGCGCCGGGCACCAGTCCGAGTTGGACGCTGGGCCGGGAGCCGACGGCGGCGAAGAGCCAGTCGGCGGCGGTGCGGGCACGGTTGGCGGGCAGGGACAGCAGGTGGTAACCGCGGGCCACGGCGCGGGCCGGCAGCCCGGACAGCGGCACGTGCAGGGGATCGGCGGTGGCCTGCCAGCCACCGAGGTCGACCACGAAACCGAGGTCGCGGTGGCGGTACGGGCGGCGGCGGCCGACGCCGTACGAGGCGGCGATGTTGTCGGCGGCGAGTCGGCCCTGTCGGACGGCGTGCTGGGCGGTCATCGGGGTGATCTCACCGGGTCGGGCCGGGTCCGGTACGGCGGCGGCGTCGCCGCAGGCGAGGATCTCCGGGTGGCCGGGCACGGCGAGGTGTTCGTCGACAGTGATCCGCCCCCTGGTGGTGGGCAGGCCGGTGGCCCCGACGAGCGGGTCGGGTCGCACCCCGACGCACCACACGAGGGTGCGGGACGCCACGAACCGGCCGTCGGACAGGTGGACGCCGTCGGCGGTGGCCTCGACGACGGACGTACCCAGGCACACCTCGATTCCGCGCTCGCCCAGGACCCGCCCGGCGACCCGGGACATGCGGTCGGCGAGCCCGGGCAGGACGCGGTCGGCGGTGTCCAGCAGCAGCCAGCGTGGGCGGATCCCGCTGAGTCTCGGGTGGTGGCGGACGATCTGGTCGGTGAACAGTTGGCCCTGGGCGGCGACCTCGGTGCCGGTGTAGCCGGCGCCGACCACCACGAAGGTGCAGCGCGCTTCCCGTTCGACCGGGTCGTCGGTGGCGTCGGCCATCTCGATCTGCTGGATCAGCTGTTCGCGCAGGTGCAGCGCCTCGGGGATGCCACGGAAGCCGTGGGCGTGATCGGCGACGCCGGGGATCGGGAGGAGCTTGTTGACGCTGCCGGCGGCGAGGACCAGCCGGTGGTACGCGAGCCGGCCGGGGCGTCCCTCGGGGTCCGCGTAGGAGACGGTACGACCGTCGGTGTCGATACCGTCCACCGCACCGAGGATCACCCGTACGCCGGGCAGGGTGTCGGCCAGCGGCACGGTGACCCGGCGTGGGTCGAGCACACCGCCGGAGACCTCCGGCAGCAGCGGCAGGTACAGGAAGTAGTCGGTCGGATTCACCAGCACCACGTCGGCGGCGCCACGGGCCACGCGGGTCAGGCGGCGGGCGGCGTGGAAGCCGGCGAATCCCGCGCCGACGATGACGATCCTGGGTCGGGCCATGACGGGTCCCCTCGATGATCGGCTGTCGTTCCTCGTCCCGAGCAAGAGGTAACCCCACTCGTGCGGCGGAAACCTGCCCGGCGGCAGCGGGCCGCATCTCCCGCCGGAACCGGTGTTTGGTGCGGCCACGACGCGGGCACGTCACCCGGGACGGCCGATGAGAGGAGCGATGATGCCGGCACGGAAGGACATGCCCAGCACCCTGAAGCGATCCCCGAAGAAGGCACAGGACACCTACGCGGAGGCGCACGACTCGGCGGTCGACTCGTACGGCGAGGGCGAGCGCGCCCATCGAACGGCGTTCGCGGCGGTCAAGCACTCCTTCGAGAAGGTGGGCGACCACTGGGAGCCGAAGAGCAAGAAGGGGCCGAGCGACGAGAAGGCCGCCGGCGGCCGTGGTTCCTCCGGCAGGACCGCCGATGGAGTCGACGCCAACGCCAGCAAGGATCATCTGATGGGCGTGGCGCGGAAGCTCGACATCCGTGGCCGGTCCCGGATGAAGAAGTCCGACCTCGTCGAGGCCATCCGCAAGGCCAGCAACAACAGCACCCGCAAGGCTCGCGGCAGGTAAGCGCAGCGCTCAGGTGTTCCGGGCGGCCCGTTCGACGAGGGCCTGAGCCACGTCGCGGACCTTGCGGTTGGAGTCCTGCGACACCTTCGACAGGACCGCGAACGCCTCGTCGGGAGTGCAGCGGCGTTCGGCCATGATGATGCCCTTGGCCTGTTCGATGACGGCGCGGCTGGCCATCGCCTCCTGCATCTGCTGGGCGAGGGTGGCCGTGCTGTCGTAGAGGTGCGCGTTGGCCAGGGCGACGGCGGCGTACGCGGCGAAGGTCTGTAGCACCGTGATGGTGTCGTCGTCGAAGGCGTGCGGGGTGCGGGCGTAGACGTTCAGCGCGCCGACGACCGCCTCCTGGATCGGCAGGCCGATCGACACGGAGCTGCCAAGCCCCGCTGCCCGTCCGAGTTCGGCCCACTCGGGCCACCGGTCCTCGGCGGGGAGGTCGGGCACGGACAGGACGTTGCCACCGGCGGCGGCCTCCAGGCACGGGCCGCGCCAGTGCGCGTACTGCCGCTCGTCCATCTCGAAGGCCAGGGCGTCGGTGAACGCCGCGGTGTGCCCGGTCCGGCCGCGAACCAGCGTGACGGACACCTCCACCGGCGGGGCAAGCACCCGTTTGGCCAGCTCCGCGACGCGCTGCAGGACGTCGTCGAGCGCCATCTCGCCGAGCCTGATGCGACCGAGTTCGGCGAAGGCGTCGGCGGGTTCCGTCGGCGGGCGGGGCATGGCACCAGGTCCTCACGGCCGGCGCGCCGCCACCAGAATCGGACCGGGGGATGAGGGCACGCGGGTGGCGGCCCACGCGTGGCGGACCGCTGCACGGACCCACCGGGGCGGATTCGGGACCAACGCCGTTGCTTGACGCCGATTCGCCACACCCGATACGGCGGATGTGGGCTACAGGCCCGTCACGATACTCCCGCCCGGGTCGAGCACCCCAGCGACGACATGGCGACGGCCGGCCGCTCACCTGAGCGGCCGGCCGCCACGATCCGGTACGGGTCCTCGTGCGGATCTCAGCCCGTCAGCCGCGGATCCACTGCTGGTTGCTGCCACCGGTGCAGGTCCAGGTCTGGACGGCGGTGCCGTTGGCGGTGCCCGCACCGTTGACGTCCAGGCAGAGCCCCGAGCCGACCCCGGAGATCGTGCCGTCGGAATTGACCCGCCACTGTTGGCCGCTACCGCCGTTGCAGGTCATGATCCGCGCGCGGCTCCCCGTTGCGGTGCCCGCCACGTCGAGGCACTTGTTGCCGTAGACGGTCAGTTGGTTGCTCGCGGTGAGCGTCCACTGCTGGTTGGCGCCGCTGTTGCAGTCCCAGATCTGCACGACCGAGCCGTCGGCCTGGCTGGCCCCGTTGACGTCCAGGCACCGGTTGGAGCCCGCGCCCCGGATCGTCCCGGTCGCGCCCGGCTCCCCGGAGTTGCCGACCGGCGTGATGGTGAGGTTGTCGAACTGGGCGGTGACTCCCTGACCCGTGCCGTACCCGATCTGGCCGGCGACCCAGGTCGAGTCGGAGACGGTGCCGACGGTGGTGCCGTCGATGGAGGCGCTGAGGGTGCTCCCGTTGAGCGTCAGCGACAGGGTGTGCCAGCGGCCGGTGCCCAGCGCCGAGGTGTTTCCGCTGGCCAGCGTGCGCCAGTTGCCGCTCGTGTTGTTGCTCCGGATGGACCACGCACCGCCGTCGGTCACCCGGAAGTAGTAACCGTTGAGGTTCTGCGGCCCCTGGTGGTTGTACGTGTTGGCGCGGCCGATGAGCTGCGCGTAGCCGGACTTCTCCAGCAGCACGTCCGAGGAGACCGTGTAGTTGCGCCACGACAGGTCACCCAGCAGGGTGAACGGCTCGGCCTGGCCGGACGTCCAGAAGATCGGCGTCTGCTCCGACATCTGCCGTACGCACAGGCCGGCGCGACCAGCCGCGCAGCCGGCGATCTCGAACGAGCCCTGCTGGTCCATCAGGTACTTCGCCTCGCGCCCGACGGCGTAGCTGTCGAAGGTGTCGTTGTACGGCAGCTTCAGGGCGCCCGCCGCCGGGCTGGTCGCCGTGCTCTTACCCTGACCGGTGGTGGTGGTGATGCTGTAGACGTAGCCGGGCTGGACGGTGAGCGAGAAGCGCCCGCCGCTCGGCGTGATGTCGCTGCCCCGGACGAAGTGGTCGGCGGTGTTGTTCGACCGGACGTTCGTCGACCAGACGTGCACGGCGCCGGTGGACAGTCCGCCGGTGACGGTGAAGTCGAGGGTCTGCGCGGAGCCGGCGTCCATCGTCTCGATGATGGTGCTGTAGTCGCTGTTGTTCGTGGACTTCAGCGAGACGTAGCTGCCGTTGTTGCGGTTGCCGCCGAGGTAGCCGCTCGAGGAGTCGAGGTAGCGCCAGCCCGGGGCGGTGAACTGGGTGGTCTGCGCCATCACCCAGGTGTTCTTGCCGATGGAGTAGGCACCGGACCAGGGCTGCTGGGCGACCGCCACGCCAGTGGTCGCCCAGGGGATGTTGGGGGTGATGGCGGCGATGGCGGGCCAGTTGATGTAGCCGGTCATCTTGCCGTCGATGTAGCCACGGTTGATGCCCCGGGCGAGGGCCTGCGCTCCGGCGTTGTAGTCGTCGGAGCCGTTCTCACTGGCCCAGAGCTGCTTGCCGGTGGACACCGCGTTGCCGGAGCTGGGGCAGCTGGTCTGGGCGCTGCGGTAGCCGCAGACGTAGTGGCTGCCGAAGACCTGCACGGCGTTGGCGAACGCCGGGTCGCGCAGCGATTCGTCCGCCGCGCCCCAGCCGAAGTCGTCCGAGGCGACGATCTTCACGTTGCTGTAGCCGTGGGAGTTGAGGGCCGAGCGCAGGTTCTTGTACCAGCCGGCGTTGTAGCCCTTCTCGTTCCACCCGCCGAGGTAGTTGATGGTCAGACCGTGGGTGGCCGCGCAGTCCAGCCAGGCCACCAGGTAGTCGATCGAGTCCTGGGACCAGAAGTTGCGGTTCCCGATCCAGCCCGGCGCTCCCCAGGCCAGGCCCGCCAGGGCGATGTTGGCGTTGCGCGACCTCGCCTGCTCCATCAGCCACCACTCGTAGCCCCGGTTGCAGTTGATGGCGCCCCGGGTGTGTTCGTGGCTGGGCTCCGCGCCGGAGGTGGAGTTGGTGTCCCCGCCGATCTCCGTCTTCAGCAGCTGCATCGCGGCGCCGCGGCCCGGCTTGAACAGGTAGTCCAGGATGTCACTGCGCTGCGGTTCCGGGTAGTCGATCAGCAACCGGCTGTTGCCGCCACCGCCGCTGACCGCGCCGATCCCGTCGAGCGCCCGTCCACCGGATCCGCCGTTGATCGTGATGGCGGTCGCCGCCTGGGCCGGGGAGGCGAATCCGGTAAGCACGGCTGCCGCCAGCACCACCGCCCCCGCCAGCGAAGCGGTCAACCGCCGCGGACGCCACGTGCTGCGCCATGATCGGCGGCGTGGGCCGCCCTCTCCAGCGCCGCGCCGATGACTCTCTCTGTCGAACATCTGGCTCGCCTCCCCAGGCAGGTTCGGCCCCGAGGTCGTACGGCGCGCGTCGAGCCGCCCGTACCGCACACAGGGCCGCCTATTGAAGATCATTAATGCAAAGACGTCATATGTTAGGCACCGGATCGATCGGCGGTCAACGCCCGGCTACCAGGCAATGTTCGGATCGATACCGCCAGCATCGGCGACGGATGCGTCGGAATCTCGGAAAGAGATCTGATGAATTTCGGTCGGTGGATCGGCGGCCGAGCCATCCGGCTCGGCCGCCGATCCGTACCCGCGGAGATCCCTACCGCTGCCCCGCCGGTCTCAGCTGCGGCTCCATCGTTGGTTGGCCGCGCCGTTGCAGTCCCAGATCTGGACGCGCGTGCCGTTGGCCGTACCGCTGCCGACCACGTCCAGGCACCGGCCCGAACCAACGCCGGTGATCGAGCCGTCGGCGTTGAACCGCCATTTCTGGTTGGACTGGCCGTTGCAGTCCCAAATGATCACCGAGCTGCCGTTCGCGGTGCTGGCGCCGTTGACGTCCAGGCACTTGCCGCCGAAGACGCGCAGCTCCTGGGCCGCGGTCGAGGTCCAGCTCTGGTTGCTCTGGCTGTGGCAGTCCCAGATGATCGCCGCCGTGCCGTTGGTCTGCGCGGCGCCGTTGACGTCCAGGCACCGGCCGGAGGTCCCGTTGCGCAGGGCCGACGTGCCACCCGCGGGCGGGGTGGTCGGGCTCGCGGTCGGCGACGCGGTCGGCGACACGGTCGGGCTCGGCGTGGGGTCGGTGCTTCCGAACTGGGTGAAGAACCTCCACACCTCGCCCTTGGTCCAGGTCCTGGCGCCGCTGTCCCCGCCGCCGTCCACCGGGCCGGGGCCGTGCCCACCGTCGAAGGCGGCCCACACCACCGGATAGCCGGACCGGCAGCCGGAGTAGGTGGTGGTGATGTGGGTCAGGCTGCCCGCTCGTGGCTCGGGCGGGTTCTGCGCGGTGCACCCGTTGTTGCGGACGAACCTGTCCCGCAGGGACCGCCCGGCGGAGATGTTGAGCACCGGGTCCCCGATGCCGTGGATCCCCATGTACGCGATGGGTTGGGTGCCGCCGCTGCACCCGCTGAGCTGCCCGCCGGAGTAGACCGCGACGGCGCGGAAGACGCCGGCCCGGGAGCAGGCCAGCGAATAGCTCATGCCCCCGCCGTAGCTGAAGCCGAGCGCGAAGAGCTGCGTCGTGTCGACACACAGGTCCGCCTCGATCAGGCTGATCATGTTGTCGACGAAGGTGACGTCCTGGCCGTTGGGGTTGGCCCAGCCGTTGCCGTTGCCCTGGGGGGCGACGAAAATGGTGCTGTTGTTCGCCTGCTGCCGCAGCCCGTAGTAGGACCAGGCCGCCCCGTCCGAGCCGCCGCCGTCGACGTCGTTCATGGTGCCGCCGTTCCAGTGGAATCCGAAGATCAACCGGTACGGGTGGTTGCGGTCGTAGTTGTCGGGGATCCGCAGGATGAAGCTACGGTTCTGGCCGCTGCTCTGGATGGACCGTTGACCGCTCGTCAACGTGGGCGCCTTGCCGCACCCGGCGGTCGCTGCCGCCGGAACCATGTCCGCGGCCGACGGGGTGCTCAGACCGCCGGTCAGCGCCGTCGCGCCCACGGTGGCGACGAGAAGCGCCGCCGTCGCGAGTGAAGCAAGGATGGGTCTACGTCTTGTCATGATGGGGCTCCCGCCACTCGGCACGAACTGATTCAGGTACAGGGGTCCACGGCGACTCCCACGCCGCCACGGCACGCCACTCCCGGTCGCCCCCGCCGGCCGCACTCGCCGCGGACGACACTCCGGAAGGCGCGAGGTGGCCACGGCGCCCGGCCGGCTCATCGCCACAGGCTCTCGCCACTGGTCTCGCTGCCCGGGCGCGACCAGGTGGTCGTCGAGTCGCTGGTGGCCCACACCCCGGGGTGCCCGAACACCACGCGCCCGACCGTCGGACGGCGCCGGAGCACTCGCCTCGGCGTCGAATCGATTCGGCCCGACGCTAGATCGCACAGTGAAATATGTCAATGCCGTGTCCGGCAGGTTGCGGCCCGGAGAGCCGGTCCGGTGGCGGCCGTGCGACGCCACACGACCTCGGTCGTGGCGTGACCCCGCCCAAGGGGGCAGACTCGACGCCGTGTCGGCACGGCGAGCTTCCCCGACGAGCGGAGAGAAGCGACGTCCGGTGACGCCAGGCTCACGATGGGCGCAGGTGCGGCGCGCCGGCCTCTACCTGCTGGTTTCGCTGGCCTCCGCCGTCGTCACGGTGCTGGCGCTGCCGCTGCTGTGCATCCCGCGACTCACCCGATTCTGGGCCAACTGGCACCGTGACCGCGCGGGCTGGCTGCTCGGTGCGCCGATGGGACCGGACCACGCACCGCGCGCGACGGGACGCCGAGCATGGACGGACGCGGCCACGGGCCGCACCTCCCGCGCCCTGCTCTGGCTGCCGGTCAACGCGACGGCCGGCCTGGCGTTCGGCCTGCCGGCCCTGCTGTGCGTCGGCAACATCGTCACCGCCCTGATCGCCACACCGCTGTGGTGGGCGTTCAGGCCGGAGGGCCGGCCACGACTGTTCATCGATGTGCCGGTGACCGACTGGCGGACGGCCCTCGTCCTCGGCCCTCTGCAGATCATCGTGCTCAGCGCGCTGGCGTACGGGGGCTTCCCGCCGATCGCTCGCGCACACGCCCGGCTCTGCCTGACGACGCTGTCGCACACGCCGGCCGGTCAGCTCGCCGAACGGGTCGCCGTGTTGACCCGCACCCGCGCCGACGTGCTCGACGCGCACAGCGCGGAGTTGCGCCGGATCGAACGCGACCTGCACGACGGCACCCAGGCCCGCCTCGTGGCCATCGCGATGCGGCTGGCCGTGGCCCGGCAGGCGTTCTCCGACCACCCACGAGACGACCGGTTCCTGGAGGGACTTCTTCGGGACGCGCACGAGGGAACCGAGGAGGCGATGACCGAACTGCGTGAGGTGATCAGGTCGGTCTACCCGCCGATTCTCGCCGACCGGGGCCTCGACGGCGCGCTGACCGCTGTCACCACCCGCTGTGGGGTGCCGACGCGACTGGACATCGACGAGCTTGCCCGGGTGCCGGCGGCCGTGGAGGCCGTCGTCTACTTCGCCGTCGCCGAGGCGCTCACCAACGTGACCAGGCACAGTCAGGCGACCGCGGCCAGCGTGCGGCTCAGTCGACGGGCAGACCGGTTGTCGGTGGTGATCACGGACGACGGCACCGGTGGTGCCGACGATCGGCGGGGTACGGGCATTGCCGGGATTCGTCGCCGGGTGCTCGCGCTCGACGGCGCCGTCGACGTGGACAGTCCGGTCGGCGGCCCGACGGCCATCACCCTGGAGTTGCCGTGCGGGTGGTGATCGCCGAGGACAACGTGCTGCTGTCCACCGGGCTGGAACTGCTGCTGGGCCGTGCGGGCTTCCAGGTCGTCGCCGTAGCCGACGACGCGGCGGGGTTCCTCACCGCTGTACGGGAGCACCGGCCCGACGTCACGATCGTCGACGTCCGACTGCCACCGTCATATCGCGACGAAGGCGTCCGGGCCGCCCTGCAGGCCCGCCGGGAGCATCCCGGTCTGCCGGTCCTGGTGCTGTCGCAGTACGTCGAGCAGACGTACGCCGCCGAACTGCTCTCCACCACCGGAGGCGGCGTCGGCTATCTCCTCAAGGACCGGGTCAGTCGGGTGGACGGGTTCGTCGACGCGCTGCGCCGCGTCGCGGCAGGTGGTACCGCGATGGATCCGGAGGTGATCGCGCAGCTCGTCCAACGCGCCGGTGACCCGGTCGACGCCCTCACTCCCCGGGAACGCGAGGTGCTCGCTCTCATGGCGCAGGGGCACGACAACACCGCCATCGCCGCGCAGCTCGTCGTCACGGACAACGCCGTCCACAAGCACATCGGCAACATCTTCGCCAAGCTCGGCCTCGCCGTGACGGACAGCGGTCACCGCCGCGTCCTCGCCGTTCTCGCCTACCTCAACGCCGCGGGCCAGATGGGCGGTCACTGACCGGCCCGCTCGGCCTCCGTCACTGCCGCCCGCCGATCGCGTCGACGGGTGCCTGTCGCATCGTCCACCGGGTGGCCATCGTCGTCGCGCCCCAGGAGAGAGCGACGGTGAGCGCCACGATCGCGGCAAGTCCGGTCAGGGAGATGGTGGGGATCGGGGACCGGGTCAGTCCCAGGCTGGTGCCGATCAGCGGCGGGACCGCCGCCAGCAGGCCGAACAGCAGCGCCGCGGCGACGACGACCCGGACCTCACCGTTCATCATCGCGCGGAGCTGGTCCCGGCTCGCGCCGATGAGTCGCAGCATCGCGAACTCGCGAACCCGTGCGGTCGTCGCCATGACCAGGGTGTTCACCACGGCGATGGCGATGTAGGCCAGCAGTACGGTCTGGAACAGCAGGTTGAGCGCCCAGTCACCCGATCCGCCCGGCCCCGGCGCTGCCAGGAACGCGTCCCGCTCGCCGACCTGGACCGTCGGGTAGCGCGCGACAGCGCCGCGCAGCGCGCCGGCGAGCGCCTCGGGGTCAGTTCCGTCGGCGGACCTGATCAGTAGCGCGGTGTCGACCCGCGCGGTCGTGTGGGCGACGACGATGTCGTTGGGCAGGGTGACGTCTCCGAAGCCCAGGCCGTTCTCGTAGATCGCGACCACCCTCGGCCTGATCAGCGTGCCGTCGCCGAGGTGGAGCTCGGTCGTGTCGTCGACGTGCGCCCGGACGGTCTCCGCGACGACCCGGCTCAGCGCCACCGTCTCGCCGCGCAACTGCCCGAGGTCGCCCTCGACGACCGAGAGGCCCATGGTTTCGGGAAGCCGTTCCGGCGTCACGCCCTGGGCGGCGAAGACCCGGGTCGCGGTGCTGTCCTCGGACGGAAAGGTCAACAGCACCCGCGTCCGTGCCACAGGCGTCGCCACCGCGACGCCGGGTACGCCACGCACGGCCTCCACGACCTCCGGGGACACCCCGGCGCCGGACGCCGCCGTCACCACGTGGTCGGCGCGCAGACCGTCCTCCAGTTGGTGCCGCGCCCCCGCGATCATCGTGGCGGCGCCGAACACCTGCACGGCCGCCAGGGCCACACCCATGGCCAGCGGCGTGGTGGCCGTACTGAGCTGCCGCCAGTTGGCCCGCGCGTTGCTCTGGGCGAGGAAGCCGCTCGCCGTGGCCCGGCGGTTCAGGAGCGAGCCGAACAGCGTCAGGGCGCCCCGAAGCAGCAGAGGTCCCAGACACCCGACCGCCACGACGAACAACAGGACGGCACTCCCCGCGGTGTCGGCGACCGAGTCGCCCGGTGACGCCACGCCGCCCAGGGTCAACAGCAGCCCGAGCGGGATGAGCAGGACGCCGATGGTCAACCGGACCCGGCCGAGCCGCTTCGGCTCGACAGCGGCGTCCCCGAGCGCCTCGACCGGGCTGACGTGGGCCACCCGGCGCGCGACAAGCCAGCCGGCGAGCCGCGCACTGGTCATGCACAGCACCAGCGAGGCCAGGACGGGCAGCAACCCGACGCGCAGCGGGAAATCCGGGGGCATCGCGCCGGCACGGACGAACACCAGGCGCATCACGAACGCGAGCACCACGCCGGGCGTCGCACCGACAAGCGCGCCCACCGACGACACGAGCGTCATCTCGGCGCCGATCATCCAGTGGATCTGCCGGGGCTTCGCGCCGATGGCACGGAGCAGGGCCAGCTCCCGCCTGCGCTGCCGTACCGACAGCGCGAGGGTGCTCGCCACCACGAACACCACGATCAGCACCATGGTGCCGCCGAAGGACGCGGCCGTCTCGACCACCAGGTTGCGCGCGTCGCCGACGTCCAGGAACTCCACGTCGCCGCGTCCGGCGCCGGTGTGGGCCACCACGCCGGACACGGTGGACGTGATGCGCCCGGCCAACTCGTCCGGGGCGACACCGGGCGTGGCGAGCACCCCGACGGCGTCCACCCGGTCCGGACGGCCGGACAGCCTGGTCGCCTGGTCGTCGGTGACGAACACGGCGGACTGCCGGCGCAATTCGACTCCCCGCGCGGTCGTGATGCCCACCACACGGTGGGGCGACGGAACCGAGCCGGTCACGAGTCGTACCGTCGCGCCGACCGGCACCTGACCGCGCGCCGCGAGGTCGGCGTCGAGCACGACCTCGTCGGACGCCGAGGGTGTACGGCCCTCGCGTAGCGCGAACGGCCCGAGCGCCGCAGCGGACCAGCCGTGCGCGAGCACCGGAAAGCCGTCCGGACCGCCCACCGTCTCGCCGTTCGGTGCCAGCAGGCCGACCTCGACGGTGACATCTCCGACGGCCGACTGCACACCGGGCACCGCGGCGACGGCAGCGACAGTGGTGGCGGGCAGCGTGACGCGCTCGCCGTAGCGGACCGCGGAGGTCTCGTCCAGCCGGAACGACTGCTGAGCGCCGAGGACCACCGCCGCGCCCGAGTAGCGTTCCGGGGTCACACCGGTGCCCAGCCCGGACAGCAGCAGCGTCCCACAGGCGGTGATCACCGCCGAGCCCGCCGCGACCGCGACGAAGGAGCCGACGAAACCGCCTCTGCGTCCCTTGATCGTGCTCCACGCCAGCGACAGGTCCCTGCGGTACGGCAACACGGGCCGGACCAGCCGCCGGATCTGGCGGATCACCACTCGCCCAGGTGTGTCATGCGCGACGCCACCTGCGCCGAGGTCGGTTGGGTCAGCTCGCCCGCGAGCCGGCCGTCGGCCAGGAACACGACCGAGTCGGCGTACGACGCGGCGACCGGGTCGTGGGTGACCATCAGCACCGTCTGGCCCATCCGGTCCACGACGTGTCGCAGCAGCTCCAGAACCTGGGTGCTGGAGAACGTGTCAAGCGCGCCGGTCGGCTCGTCGGCGACCACCACGTCCGGTTGGGTGATCAGCGCACGGGCGACTGCGACCCGCTGCTGTTGACCGCCGGAGAGTTCACTCGGGCGCCGTCCGACGTGCTCGTGGAGGCCGACGGCGGTGAGCACCTCCCGCAGGAACGCCTGGTCGGTCCTCCGGTCCGCCAGCCGCAGTGGCAGCGTGACGTTCTCCTCGACGGTAAGCGCGCCCAACAGGTTGTACGCCTGGAAGACGAAACCGATCCGGTCTCGCCGCAGCTCGGTCAGCTCGGTCTCCGAACGGCCGGACAGCTCTGTGCCACCCAGCACGACCCGGCCCGACGTCGGCCGGTCCAGACCGGCCGCGCAGTTCAGCAGGGTGCTCTTGCCGGACCCGGAAGGCCCCATGACCGCAGTGAACGTGCCGCGCCGGAACCGGGCCGTCACCGCGTCGAGCGCCCGTACCGCGTTCCTCCCCGACCCGTACTCCTTCGACACGGACTCCAGGCGCACCGCGTACGCGGGCGGCCCGGGAACCGACAACTCGCGACCGTGCCCGGAGCTGGCCGGGGCGATCTCGGCGGGTCGAGCCCTCTTCGATCTCATGCCGCCGATGCTAGGAACGGCGGCGGCCCGAACCGATACCTCGTGCCACCCGACCCGAGGTACAGCCAGCTGTAGTGCACATCCCGGTGCGAACGGGAAATGTCAGCGGCCTTCCCACGACGAGGTCGACGTCAGGTGCGCAGTGTGTGGCGAGGGCTGTTGCCGTAGGTGGCGCGGTAGTCCGTGCCGAAGCGTCCGGGGTGCGTGAAGCCCCAGCGAGTGGCGATCATGGCGACGGTGACACCTGTGGTCGGGTCGGCGGCCTGCAGATCGCGATGCGCGCGTTCGAGGCGGACCTGGCGGACGTACCGCATCGGGGTGGTGTCGTGGTGGCGGCGGAACGCGAGTTGCAGCGCGCGGGGACCTACGCCGGCTGCGGCGGCGATCTGGTCGACAGTGATCGGCTGGTCGGCGTGGTCGTCGACGTAGGCCAGGGCTCGGCGTAGCGCCCGGGGAGTGACCTCGCCGGCGACGCGGGGGGCCGCGGCGTGCGCGGTGTTGGAGAACACGGCCAGGGCCGTCGCCGCGAGCAGGTCACGGGCGTTCCCCGTGATCAGCGGGTTGGCCAGGAGCGCGGGGTCGGCCAGGACGCTGCGGGTCAGGTGAGCGACGGTCTGGGTCCAGTGCCGACCGAGCGCCGCCGAGATCGGCCGGGAGCTGTCGAAGCCCAGCTCCGTACCGTTGATGCCGGTCTGCGCGTGGGCGACCTTCTCCAGCAGGGCGCGGGGAAGGCGGACGACGAACGTGTCGACGTCGTCGTAGGTGAGGTCCTCGGACTGGTCCGGCAGGAGCAGCATCACGTCCCCGGACCGCATGCGGTACTCGTCCTTGGCGCTGGCGACGGTGAAGCGGCCGCCCATCAGGTGGGCGATGTTCAGGTCGCCGTCCGGGGCCGTCTGAACCTGGGTACGCGCCGAGTAGTGCAGCCGGGTCACGCCGACGTCGGCGAGTGCGGTGGCGACGGTGCGCAGGCCGGCTCCGTCGCGGCCCGCACCGGAGGACCGCACCTTGATGTCGAGGAAAGCCCGCCGGACGAAGTCGTGCGCCTCGTCAGCGTCGCGGGTGGCGTAGCTCTGCCAGTGCGGACCTGAGTAGAGGCTGCCGTCTCTCATGTCGACGCCTCTCGTGGGACCCCCGGCTGACCGTTCTGTCCACGATACGCATCACCTTCGCGACAGGCGTAGCCCGCCGCCCGCTCCCGTGGCGACACGACCCCGACTAGCGATATGCAGCAGGTGGATCGCCGCTCGGGCCCTTGCCAGGGCGATCCGGCGGGTGCCTCTGGTCAAGCAGTCGGGCAGGGGCACCCGCGCCCGACCATTCGCGTCGCCGTCCGTCCGAGCGAACAAAGCGGCTCCCCGCACCTATCGACAACCGTGTACGTCTTGGCAGCGACGCGCGCCTCCGCTACCGTCCATGGGAACGCTCCCACAAAATTGGAAACGTCAATGTGACCAGGAGGCAACACGTCGTGGCTATCCTCTCGTCGCTCCGCCACAGATCGGCGGTCACCAGCGCGGCGGCCGTCGTGGGCGCCGCCGCCATCGGCGTCTGCCTCGCCGTCAGCAGCGCCTCCGCCGGCACGCTGTCCGGGTCGCTCTACCGCGACCCGAGTTCGGCAGTCATCCGCTGGGTCGCCGCCAACCCCGGCGACTCGCGGGCCGCCGTCATCCGGGACAAGATCGCGAGTCAGCCGCAGGCCCGCTGGTTCGCCAACTTCAACCCGTCGACCGTGCAGTCCGAGGTCTCCGGGTTCATCGGCGCCGCCAACGCGGCGCAGCAGATCCCGGTGCTGGCGGTGTACGAGATCACCAACCGGGACTGCGGCGGAGCCAGCGCCGGTGGCGCGCCGGACCTCAACCAGTACCAGACGTGGGTCTCCAACTTCGCCCGCGGGCTGGGCAACCAGACGGTCATCATCATCCTGGAGACCGACTCACTCGCCCTCACGACGTGCCTGAGCAGCGGTGAGCTCAACGCCCGCAATCAGGCGATCTCGACGGCCACCCGGACCATCAAGTCGGGCAACCCGAACGCCAAGGTCTACCTCGACGGCGGCCACTCCACGTGGAACAGCGCGGGTGAGACGGCCAACCGGCTCCGGGCCGCGGGCGTGCAGTACGCCGACGGGTTCTTCACCAACGTGTCGAACTTCAACTCCACCTCCAACGAGGCGAACTTCGGCCGGAACGTCATCTCCTCGCTCAACGGCATGGGCATCTCGGGCAAGCGCCAGGTCATCGACACCAGCCGCAACGGTGGTGCCAGCGGGGACTGGTGCGGCGACGACAACACCGACCGCCGCATCGGCCCGTACCCGACCACCAACACCGGCGACGGCAACATCGACGCGTACCTCTGGGTGAAGCCGCCGGGGGAGGCGGACGGTTGCCGCTTCACCGCCGGTTCGTTCCAGCCCGACCTGGCCTTCAGCCTGGCCAACGGCGCGCCCAACCCGCCGACGACCGCTCCGCCGACGACGGCGCCGCCCACTACCGCGCCGCCGACCACCGCGCCGCCCACCACGGCTCCGCCGACGACCGCGCCGCCCACCACGCCGCCGCCGACCGGTAACGGCTGCTCGGCCTCGGTGACGGTCAACCAGTGGAACGGTGGATTCACCGCGAGCGTGACGGTCACCGCCGGCTCCGCGAGCATCAACGGCTGGACCGTGACCATCACGCTGCCCGGCGGTGCCGCGATCACCGGCGTGTGGAGCGCCCAGCCCAGCGGCACCAGCGGAACCGTCCGGTTCACCAACGTGGGCTACAACGGACAGGTCGGCGCCGGGCAGTCGACCAACTTCGGCTTCCAGGGCACCGGCACCGGCCCGGCGACGGCCGCCTGCGCGTCCGCCTGACCCCACCCGATGCGGCGGCCCGGCGCGGAGGATCACCCTCCGCGCCGGGCCAGCTCCCTTTTTGGGGTACGGAGTGACGGCGGCCAGGACCGCTGTTCCCGGGCCCAGCGGGAGGGTCGGCCGGCTGGTCAGCGCTCGATCACCCGCATCTGTTCGTCGGTGTGGTGACCGCCCTCGGCGACCGGCAGCGCGGTGAGCGTGGCTACCTGTTCGGGCGTCAGCGTGACAGTGTCCGCGGCGACGTTCTCCTGCACGCGGCTCACCCGCTTGGTGCCGGGAATGGGGACGATGTCGTCGCCCTGAGCCAGCAGCCAGGCCAGGGCGACCTGCGCCGACGTGGCACCCACCTGGTCGGCGACCTCCTGGACCTGGTCGGCGATGCGCAGGTTGCGCTGGAAGTTCTCCCCGGTGAAGCGCGGATGGTTCTTGCGGAAGTCGCTGTCGTCGAGGCGCTCGACGTCCGCCGGAGACCGGAGGGCGCCGGTGAGGAAGCCGCGGCCGAGAGGGGAGTACGCCACCAGCCCGATGCCCAACTCGCGCAGCACGGGAAGGAGCGGTTCCTGGTCACGGGTCCACAGCGAGTACTCGGACTGCAGGGCGGTGACCGGGTGTACGGCGTGGGCGCGTCGGATGGTCTCGATCCACGCCTCGGACAGGCCGACGTAGCGGATCTTGCCTTCCTGCACCAGGGCCGCGAGAGCGCCCATGGTGTCCTCGATCGGGGTGCTCGGGTCGACGCGGTGCTGGTAGTACAGGTCGATGTGGTCGGTGCCGAGACGCTTGAGCGAGCCCTCGACCGCGGTGCGGATGTTGTCCGGGCTGCTGTCCAGGCCACCGGGGACGCGGCCGTCGTGGGAGACGAGGCCGAACTTGGTGGCCAGCACGACCTGGTCGCGGCGGCCCTGCAGGGCACGGCCGACAAGTTCCTCGTTGGCGTACGGGCCGTAGATCTCCGCGGTGTCGATCAGGGTGACACCCAGTTCGAGGGCCCGGTGGATGGTGCGGATCGACTCGGCATCGTCGCTGCCGGCGCCGCTGTAGCCGTGCGACATCCCCATCGCACCCAGACCGATGCGGCCAACCTCAAGCTCGCCCAACTTCACCGTACGCATGCTGTTCTCCCTGTCGTTCATCGAATGGACAGCCCACTGCCCGGCGAGGCGGACGACGGGCTCGGGGTGGATCAGGCCTCGGGGATCGGCCTGCTGAAGGTGGCGAGGGTGACGTCGGCCGGTTCGGGCCCCCCGCGCTTGCCGGTGTCCAGAGCGTCGATGGCGGCGAGTTCCTCGGTGGTGAGCGCGAAGTCGAAGACGTCGAAGTTCTCCGCGATCCGCGCGGGCTTCGTCGACTTCGGAATCGCTGACCGCCCCTGCTGCACGTGCCAGCGCAGCATCACCTGCGCGGGGGTCCTGCCGTGTGCCTTCGCGATCGCACCGATCACCGGGTCCTGCAACGTGCTGGTGTGCTCACCGTCGCGGTAGAAGGTGATGCCACCGATCGGTGACCACGCCTGCGCCAGGATGCCGTGCTGCGCGCCGAAGCCCTGCACCTCGCGTTGCGCGAAGTAGGGGTGCACCTCGATCTGGTTGACCGCCGGCACGACGGTCGCGGTGTCGAGCAGCGCGGTGAGGTGATCGACCATGAAGTTGCTGACGCCGATGGCGCGTACCCTGCCGTCGGCCAGCAGCTTCTCCAGAGCCCGGTACGCGTCCAGGGTCCGGTCGAACTCCGACGGCAACGCCTGGTGCAGGATCAGCAGGTCGATCTGCTCGACACCCAGCTTGGTGGCGCTCTTCTGGAAACCGTGCAGCGTCTGGTCGTACCCGTAGTCGTTGATCCAGATCTTGGTCTCGACGAACACCTCGGAACGGTCGACGTCCGAGGCGGCGATCGCCTCGCCCACCTCACGCTCGTTGCCGTACGCGGCTGCGGTGTCGATGTGTCGGTAGCCTTGGACGAGCGCCGCCTCGACCGCCGAGCGGGTCTCCTGCGGAGGGGTCTGGAAGACCCCGAATCCGAGAGCGGGAATCTCGACGCCGTTGTTCAGCGTCAGGTGCGGGATTGGCATGAGAGCGGTTCCTCTCAATTCTCTGTCGATGTCGGTGCCACGGCGTCCCCTCAAGCACACACCGCTCTGTGGTTTCCGGGGAGCCCCTGCTCAAACGGGTACCGCCAGGGACCCTCTCCTGCCGGACGGGGTGCCTAACCTGGGAACCATGGACAACCGCAGCGAGGTCCGTGCGTTTCTCACCTCCCGCCGGGCCAAGGTCAGCCCGGAGCAGGCCGGCATCCCCGCGTACGGCAACCGCCGCGTCGCCGGGCTGCGCCGGGGCGAGGTCGCCGCGCTGGCCGGTGTGAGCGTCGAGTACTACACCCGCCTGGAGCGCGGCAACCTCGCCGGGGCGTCCGACAGCGTCCTGGACGCCATTGCCCGCGCGCTGCGGCTCGACGACACCGAGACCGCTCACCTGCACCATCTCGCCCGTGCCGTCGGCCCTCAGCCGGCCCGCGCCCGCGCCCGCCGCGACAAGGCTCCCGAGATCCGGCCGGCGATCCGCCGAGTCCTGCGCTCGATGGGTGTGCCGGCGTTCCTGCGCAACCACCGTTTCGACGTCCTCGCCGCGAACTCCCTGGGCAGGGCCCTCTACGCGCCCATGTTCGCCGCGAACACGGCGCTGCCGGTGAACTCGATGCGGTTCACCTTCCTGGACCCGCACGCTCAGGCGTTCTATCCGGACTGGCCGCAGGTGGCCCGCTCCGCCGTCGCCGCGCTGCGTAGCGCCGCCGTACGGCACCCGGACGACCAGGCGCTGATGAACCTGATCGGTGAGCTGTCCATGCGCAGCGAGCCCTTCCGCTCCTGGTGGGCCGCCCAGGACGTGTATGTGCACCGCCACGGCGCGAAGCGTTTCCGCCACCCGGCCATCGGGGACCTGGACCTGACCTTCGAAGTGCTGGAGTTGTCCGGCGACGACGTTCTGACGGTCCTGACCTACTCCGCCGAGCCGGGCACCAGCTCGGGTGATGGCCTGGAACTGCTCGCCACCTGGGCTGCCACGCAGGAAGACGCCGCGACCCGGGCGAGCGGGTAAGCCCGCGACCTCCGGGGGCGCCGCAGGTCACGGGACTCAGGCGCGACCTGCGGGTTGCCCGACCGGCTGCCGTTGGGGATCGTGACCGGCCGTTCCGTGCTCTCTGCGCCTCCTGCGGGACAGCTCGTGGCAGGCGAGCAACGCGAATGCCCCGACCGTCAGCAGGCCCCCGAACAACGGGATGACGCGTACCCCGGCCGTCGCCAGCAGGCCCGCACCGATGAGGGAGCCGGCCGCGAGGCCGACGTTGAACGCGACGCTGAGGCTGGCCGACGCCATGTCGGTGGTCGACGGGGCCACCTGCATGATGCGGTGCTGGATTCCCGCGATCAGCGAGCTGAACGACATCCCCGCCACGGCGAGCAACGGAATCGTCAGTGCCTTGTTCGCGCCAAGCCCGTAGAGGCCGAGCATCGCGACGGTGATGAGCCCGAGCAGACCCAGCACGACACCGAGCGGAAACCGGTCCAGGATCCGGCCGACCGCCCAGGTGCCGACGACGCCGAACGAGCCTTGGACGAAGAGCAGCATGCCGAGGGATGCGGCGGCGAACCCGCTGACGTCGAGGAGGAAGACGGTCATGTAGGTGAACGCGCCCATGGCGCCGGTGACCGCGAGGACGGTGGCGACGAGGAGCACGACGAAGCGGTGTCGATCCGGCATCGACCCGATGTCGCCAGCACTCTGTTGCGGTGTGACGCTCGGCAGGAGCAGGACGACCGCGACACAGATGACGAAGCCGAGGACGGCCATCGCGACGAAGGCGGCCCGCCACCCGGCCTGCCCGCCCAACCAGGTGCTCAGCGGCACGCCGAGGACCGGGCCGAGAGCGTTGCCGATCGACAGTCGAGCCACGATGCGGCCTCGGATGTTCGCGGGGAACATCGAGATCGCCACGGGGAACACCACCGCCCAGAAGACACCGTTGGTGGTGGCGGACACCAGCCGCGCGGCGAGCAGCATCTCGTAGGAGGTTGCGAACGCCGACACCGTCGTCGCCGCGACGAACACACCGAGGGTGCCGGCGAGCAGCGGACGCCGGGGCAGCCGCCGAGTGACCCGGGTCAGCGGGAGCGCCACGATCATGACCACCACGGCGTATCCGGTCACCAGCAGACCGGCCTCGGACCTCGAGCGCCCCAGGTCCGGCGCGATCAGCGTGAGCAGCCCGATCGGGAGCACCTCGGTGGTGACGTAACAGAAGGTGGCGGCGGACAACGCGGCGAGGGCGTAGACCGCACGTCGTTGGTGCGTCATCGGCTACCTCCCAGATGCGATTCCGGCTAAACGATTTTTGACGGTAGCATAGATCAACGGAAATTCCTCGCCGTGTCCATAAGCAGGGGTCAACCGGCTCCGCAGCGGCGCTACAACCAACCTCCATCGACGGTTTGGGTGGTAGCATTGCCGGCATGCCGCTCGACGTGTGCCAGCTACCGTTGGTCGGCGGGCATCCCGCGCTCGATCTGGTCAACACCCTCGAGCGAGGGGGCACGTCGCCGCACGACTTCCTGTCCGACAGCTCCGCCCTGCTGCGCTGGTCGGTCCGGGTGGGCGTGCTCGGCGACGCGGACGCCGACCGGGTCGACCAGGCGTGGCGCGACGAACCCGCGGCGGCGCAGGCGGGACTGGCCGCTGTGCGGGACATCCGGGAAGCACTGCATCTGGTGCTGCTCGCGACCGTCACCGATGCCGACGGCGCTTCGGCGGGTGACCCTGTCGCGGCCGGCGCCGCACTTGTCGCACTCCATCAGCGCTGGTCCGGCGCTGCCGCCCGAGCGCGACTCGTGCTCGACTCGTCGCGGGTACGCCTGGCCTACGGCACCGTGCCGGGCATGCTGGTGCCCGACCGGATCGCCGAGGCCGCCCTCGACGTCGTGCTGACGGCCGACCTGACCCGGGTGCGCCGCTGCCCGGTGCGCGAAGGCGGCTGTGGCTGGCTGTTCCTCGACCAGAGTCGCAGCGGTTCCCGCCGTTGGTGCCGCATGGCCGACTGCGGCAACGCGGTGAAGGCACGACGGCTCACCGAGCGTCGCCGCGCCGCCCGCGCATCACACTCGTAGGCAGTCGACGATGGCGGTGTGGGGCTGTCCCGCGTCGGAGCCCACCAAGGCCGTGACGGAGCCTGCCTGAACGCGGCAGGGGCGATCATCGCGCTCTCGGAAAAAATCTTGGGGTAGGTTGTCGAAGTCGGGTCTGGTCGTTCGAGGGAGTGGGTGAAGGGCCGGACAAGCCGGCCCGCCGCGAAGGGCAACGACCATGACCGAGCAGATGACCACCACCGCGTCGACCGTGCTGACCTGCGACCCGGCGGTCAGGGTCACGAAATCCCTGTTGGCGTACGGCGTCATCGCCGGCCCGTTGTACGTCGCGGTGTCGCTGGTCGAGGTGTTCACCCGCTCGGGATTCGACCCGACGCGGCACGCGTGGAGCATGCTCAGCAACGGTGACCGAGGGTGGATCCACATCACGAACTTCCTGGTGAGCGGTCTGCTGACCATCGTGTTCGCGGTCGGACTGCGTCGGGCGTTGGCGAGTGGGCCGGGGGCGCGCTGGGCGCCGAGGCTCATCGGCGCGTACGGCGTGAGCCTGATTGCCGCCGGTCTGCTGCGCGCGGACCCGGGGTTGGGTTTCCCGGTCGGTACGCCGGACGGCCCTGGGGCGATCAGCTGGCACGGCTACGGGCATTTCGCCTCCGGGGCCATCGGGTTCAGTTGCCTGATCGCGGCGTGTTTCGTGCTGGCCCGCCGCTTCGCCGCCGAGGGTGCCGCTGGTTGGGCCTGGTCCTCGCGGGTCGTCGGCGTGGTGTTCGGCGCCGGCTTCCTGGGTGTGACCGCGGGTGCCGGCGCCGCCTGGAGCATCCTCGCCTTCACCGCTGCCGTACTGCTGATCTCGGGCTGGCAGGCGGCCGTCGCGGTCGATCGCTATCGGCGCGTGTCACGGCACTGATCGTCAGCACAGTCGAACCACACTTGTTCCGGTATCAATCCGACGTGCACAGACCACGAGGAGAAGAAATGCGTTATCTGGTGATTCTCAAAGCAGCACAGCCAGACGGCCCGCCGCCTGCCGAGCTGATGGAGGCCATCGCGAAACTCGGCATGGACGCGACGAACGCCGGCGTGATGCTCGACATGGGCGGGCTCGCTCCCGCCATGAACAGCGTCCGGATCGCGGTCGACGCCGGTGGGCTCAGCGTCGTCGACGGTCCCTTCGCCGAGGCAAAGGAGCTGATCAGCTACGTGGTGTACGACGTCCGCTCCAAGGAGGAAGCTGTCGAGTGGGCCGGCCGGTTCATGCGGCTGCACCGTGACCTGTGGCAGGGCTGGGAGGGGGAGGCTGAGGTCTCGCGGGTCTTCGGGCCGGAGGATTTCGCACCACAGGGATGAGCGGGCGAGCACCTCGATGGTGGTTGGATCGGTAGCCATGACGGCTACCGATCCCTATCGCGTTGTCGAGGCGGTCTGGCGGATCGAGGCGGCTCACCTCATCGCGAAGCTGACCCGGATGGTGCGTGACGTCGGCCTGGCCGAGGAGATCGCCCAGGACACCCTTGTCATCGCGCTTGAACAGTGGCCGAAGCAGGGCGTGCCGACGGATCCCGGGCCGTGGCTGATGGCTACCGCCAAGCACCGGGCGATCGACCTCGTCCGGCGGCGAATCCGGTACGGCGAGAAGCTCGCCGAAATCGGCCGGGCCCTGGAGATCGCGCCGGTCGACGAGCAGGACGCCGTGGACGACGCGTTGGACGACCGCGTCGGCGACGACCTGCTGCGGCTGATCTTCATCTCCTGCCATCCGGTGCTGTCAACCGAGGCGCGCACCGCGCTCACCCTGCGCGTGCTCGGCGGGCTGAGCACCGAGGAGATCGCCCGGGCCTTCCTCGTCGCCGAATCGACAGTCGGTCAACGGATCGTGCGGGCCAAGCGAACTCTGGCCGCCAAACGAGTGCCGTTCGAACTTCCGCCACCGGATCAACTCGCCCACCGGCTCACCTCGGTCCTGGAAGTCCTCTACCTGATCTTCAACGAGGGATACTCGGCGACCGCCGGTCAGGACTGGATGCGGCCCGACCTCTGCCGGGAGGCGTTGCGGCTGGGCCGAGTGCTGGCCGGACTGATGCCGGAGCAGGCCGAGGTGCACGGGCTGGTGGCGCTGATGGAGATCCAATCGTCGCGGACGTGGGCGCGCACCGACGGAGCCGGTGCGGCAATTCTGCTCGGCGACCAGGACCGGGCCCGCTGGGACCGGCTGCTGATCCGGCGCGGCCTCGCCGCCCTGGCTCGGGCGCAGGAGATCGGCGGCATACTCGGACCGTTCGTGCTGCAGGCCGAAATCGCAGCCTGTCACGCCCGAGCCCGGTCCACGCAGGAGACCGACTGGTCACGAATTGCGGCACTCTACCTGGTGCTGTCCCACGTCTGGCCGTCACCGGTTGCCGAGTTGAATCGGGCGGTCGCGGTCGGAATGGCCGAAGGGGCGGCCGAGGGATTGAGGATTGCCGACAGGGTGCAGGCGAGTCGGGCGCTGGACCAGTACCCGCAGCTTCCCGCCGTACGCGCCGACCTCTTGGCGAAGCTCGGCCGGACGGCCGAGTCCCAGCAGGAGTACGCGCGAGCCGCCGCGCTGACCCGCAACGCCAAAGAGCGAGAGATCTTTCAGGCGAAGGCAGACAGCTGTAGCCCGGTCGACTGAGCCGGCCGCGGGGATTGCCGTGGACGCGGGGCCGTAACCGACAGGTGGGTGGGTACGCCGGGCACGGGACCTGCCGTGCCCGGCCTGCGAGGGGCGGCATCACTCGACATCGTGCGGCCGGCGACCCTCACTGCGGCTTTTCGTTCTGCCGGAGGGCTTCCTCGAGTTGGTCTTCCAGGATGATGATCCGGCAGGCCGCCTCCAGGGCGGTGCCGCCGTCGACCATCTCGCGGGCACGGGCGGCCAGGCGCAGCTGGTAGCGCGAGTACCGGCGGTGCCCGCCGCTGGAGCGGTGTGGGTCGATCAGTTTCGCCTCGTCCAGCCGGCGTAGGAAATCCTGCGTGGTGCCGAGCATCTCCGCAGCCTGCCCGATGGTGTAGGCGGGGTAGTCCTCGTCGCCGAACATGTCCTCGGGGTTTCGCCCCATGTCACCTCCACGTCGAGGGCCCCGGCGCGTAAGCGCCGGGGCCCAGGGTTACGGGTCAGAACACCATCTGCCGACTGGAACGTCGGTTCTTCGTATCCACACCAGCCGTCACTGACGGCAACGGGTGCGAGGATCGCATATGCGTGACCGGAGACCACCTCTCGTTCGATGGAAACTGCGGTGTCCGCCCGGCCTGACATGACGGCCGAAAGCGGGCGATCCAACGGTGTACGGCCCTCCCTTTCCTCTGCATCTCTTCCAACGTGCCGACGTGCGGTCCGCCGGTGTCGGAGCCCACGCAACTTCATGGCCCCGCACACGTACGGCGAACATCAGCTGGAGCCCTGAGCGGTTCCTTGGCCCCACCTGCGGTGCCCCGTCGCGCATCACGCCGGGGCTGACGTGCTCACTGCCGTTCTGGAGCAGAAACAGGGTCCTGCTCTGACGCCCGTCGTGACCTCACGGCCGGGCGGTCCGTCTGCGTCTTCGTATCCCTCTGCTCTCTACCTGAGGAACAGTATCCCTGGCTCTCAAGAATGTCTAGCCGTTTGAGCATAGATTTTCTGGGCTGCCCGCCGGGGGTCTCCTCGGGGGCCGTCGTGGGTCGCGGGACTGCTGGCCGTGGCCCACTGGCGCGTGGGGTCATTGGGCATGACCTGCCGCGAACACCGTCTGAGCAAGATCGCCAAAGATTTCGAAGAATATTTCTGGATGGCGGCAACCTGCGGGCGACGGATCGCATGTACCCCGATGTAAGCGACGATCGCCACGATCCATAGGGGTCCGGAAATGTCTGCACGTCACCTCCTGTTGCTGCCCGTTGTCACTGTCCTCATTGGACTGTCCGCCTGCGACTCCGGGGAGCCGGCTGGTCCGAGCCCAACCGCATCCGCTCCGACGTCGGCTGCTGGGGCCCCCAGTGCGTCGCCCGCTGCGGCCTCGCCGGCGGCCGGTACTGCCGACTGCCCCACGGCGACGGCCCTCCAGACGCTTGTCGAGCTGCCGAAGGACTGGTCCTTCGGGGAAGTGAAGTGCTTCAAGGACTGGGCTACGGCCGATCCGCAGGGTCCGACGGCGGGTGACGGCGTCTACCTGTTCCGCTACGTGGCCGGCACGGGCTGGAAGTACTACGACCAGGGCAGTGACTGGGACTGCAAGGATCTCGGCATCAGCGAGGCGCCGTTCTGCGTCTCGGAGCCGACGAAGTCGGCGCCGAAGTCGGCGCCGAAGCCGTCGAGCGGTACGGCCACGAGTGCCAAGTGCCCCTCGGCGAAGACCCTCGAGGCTCTGGTCGAACTTCCGAAGGGCTGGACGTTCGGCAGTGTCGACTGTGTCAAGGACTGGGCGGGAGCCGATCCGGAGGGCCCGGGCGTCGGTGACGGCTCGTACCTGTTCCACTTCGTGCCCGGCACGGGCTGGAAGTACTACGGCGATGGCAGTGGATACGACTGCGTGGACCTCGGCCTCAAGGAGGCGCCGTTCTGCATCTACTGACCGGGTGACCGCTGTCGCTTGCTGTGGCGCACACCAGTTAAGGTGTGCGCCACAGTCAACCGGCCGCATCGACGCCGCCGCTGCCTGAACGACTTTGGGTACGTGGGGGGAACGAGCGCGGCATGGCGGACTCCATAGACGATCTTTTCTGTGAGTTCGTGCGGACCCGCTCACCGGCGTTGCTGCGGACGGCGTTCCTGTTGACAGGTGACCGGCACCTGGCCGAGGACCTGGTGCAGGATGCGCTGGCCCGCACCCATCGGGGCCGACGGCGGCTGAATGATCCCGGGCACTTCGAGGCGTACACCCGCACCGCCATGTACCACCAGCATGTGAGCTGGTGGCGGCGCCGCAAGGTGGCCGAGTCGTTGCCCGGGGAACTGGCCGACGTGGCGCAGCCCGGCAGTGACCATGCACGCCGTACGGATCTCAAGGTCGCCCTGCACCAGGCTCTCGCCCAACTCACGCAGCGGCAACGGGCCGTGCTGGTGGCACGGTTCTTCGAGGACCGCAGCGAGGCCGAGGCCGCGGAACTGTTGCAGTGCTCGGTCGGCACGATCAAGAGTCAAACCAGCAAAGCGCTGGCGCGCATGCGGCAGATAGCGCCGGATCTGCTCTCGGCCGTGATGGAGGAGGCCTGATGACCGACAACCTCGGGCCGCTACGTCAGGCCATGTCCGACCTGAGCGAGCTGGGCGGCACCGCCGACATGTACGAACGCACCCTGCGCAGATCGCGGCAGGTGCAACGACGCAGGGCGGTCGCCACCGGCGTCGCGGTGGCGGCGGTGTTCGCCATCGGCGGTACGGCCACCTTCGCCACCCTGCACCGGCCCGACCCGCTGCTGCCGCCCGCAGCCACCCCCACCAGTGTCGACCCCCAAAAACCCACCTGTCCGTCGACTGAGAGCCTCGGGACCCTGGTCGAGCTGCCGGCGGGCTGGTCCTTCGCTTCCAGGCCGGTGGAGTGCGTCGAGACGTGGGCTGCCGTCGACGTGGAACGTCCGGACGACAACGCCATCATCTACCTGTTCCATTACACGGCCGGCACGGGCTGGCGACTCCAGGACCAGAGCACCGGATGGGACTGCAAGGAACTCGGCCTGACCGAACCGGCAACGTTCTGCACGTCCTGAACACCCGTCCGGGCAATCCTCCGGTTCCGGAGGGCCGTCAGTCGGTCGTGGACAGGCAGGTCAGCCAGTGGTGGCCTCAGGCCCGCCTCGAGCCCGGAACGGTGAGCTGGTCGTAGCAAGAGAGTGCGCCGCCGGCCCTCTGGCCGGCGGCGCACACGCAACGGGTGGACGAGTCATGCGTTAGATGATCGTCAGGCGACCCACTTCACCCAGAGTGACCACACGGTTGCGTCACTCAACCCTGCGGCGCAGGAACTGATCATCGTCAGTGCGGGCTCGGCGAGCGATGCCAGGGAGTGTGCGGGGAGTGCGGAGAGGAGGTCGACAGCGACCTGAAGGCCCCAGCTGAAGATCATGAGGAGGGAGGCTAGCGGGTGCCGATCTTGCGGGGAAAATATTCTCGCCTTGTGGACGTGTCCTTTATGTCGTATTCAGTATTACTTACAGAGAATTCTCCTTATTTAGATACTCATAAATGACTCGCAAGGATGAGGATGATTATGGCGATCTGAGTCGACTGCGGAAACCCATTGTCGGTTGACCTTTGGCGATAGGCTCGCCGGTAACGGCAATGCGAAGCGTCTATGTGAATCGTGGTTCGTGGGAGGCCGTACATGGAGGATCAGATCGTCCTGGCCGTCGCGACCGCGCTGGCTACCAAGGGTGCGGAGGTGCTCGGTGTCGGCGCCCGGAGTGCGATCGGTTCGTTGTTCAGTCTGGTCCGCAGCCGATTCGGAACGGGGACGCGAGAATCTGCGGCACTCGATGCCGCCATGGCCCACCCGCAGGAGCGTTGGCGGCATACTGCGCTCGCCTCGGCTCTGGCAGACGTGATGGCACGGGACCCGGACTTCAGCGCTGCCCTCGCCGACGAATGGCGCAGGCTGGCGGGGACGGGCGTCGTTGTTGATCAAGGCCAGGTGGTGAACCACTTCAGCGGAACGGCCGGGAAGGTCGTGCAGGCGCGCGACGTGCAGGGCGACATCACCTTCTAGGTCCGGCCGAGCCGGAGGTGCGGCGGGCGGGCGGGTTGGGGCGCGGCGATTGGGAACGAATTCCCGCGGAACCGAGCGAACGGTGCCGTCCGGTACATCGAACGAGCAGTCCGGGAACGTGTCCGGATTGAGCGTCCAGGCCGGAGTCATCCACGGCGGTGTGCATTTCGGTGGCGCTTCCGTCGATCGTTCTCCGATCCCCCGGCAGCTACCCGCACCCTCGCCGAACTTCACCAACAGAACGAGCGAGCTGTCCGCACTGGACGGATACCTCGCCGAGCGGGGGAACCTCGTCGCCGTTCTGCTCGGGCCGGGCGGCGTGGGAAAGTCGGCACTGGCGAGGCAGTGGGCGCACGGCCGGCTGGACCGTTTCGTGGACGGGCAACTCTATGCCGACCTACGGGGGTTCAGCGGCGCCGAGCCCCTGGATCCGGGCGTGGTGCTGTCCGCCTTCCTCCGGGCCCTGGGGGTGGCCCCGGACCGGATCCCCTTGCACCTGGCAGAACAGGTCACCCTCTATCGCACGATGACCGCGAACAGCTCCCTACTGGTGGTCCTCGACGATGCGTACTCGGCAGCTCAGGTCAGGACGCTGCTGCCGGCGTCGACGTCGGCGGTGGTCGTGGTGACCAGCCGTCGGCGGCTGACCGGTTTGCTGCCCGACGGTGCGTGCCTGGTCGAGGTGGGTCCGTTGCCGGCTCCGGAAGCGGTGGAGTTGTTGGAGCGAGCCGTCGGTCGGGAGCGGATTCTCAAGGAGTTCGCGTCGGCGGAGGAGTTGGCGGGAATCTGTGGCGGATTGCCCATCGCGCTCGTCGTGGCGGCGGCGCGGCTGGCTTCTCGTCCCAAGTTGACAGTTCGTCGGATGGTCGCCGAACTGGCCGACGAGGCGCAGCGGCTGACCCGGCTTTCGGTGGTGGACGGGTTGTCGATCAGGACGACGTTCCAGTTCTCGTACCAGAGCTTGACGGCGGAGGCGTCGGCGTTGTACCGGAAGCTGGCTCTGCACCCGGGGGCGGAGTTCGGGATGGATCTGATCACGGCGGTGGCCGGAGCGGGCAGGGCCGGTGGGGCCCAGGTGGGCACAGTGGTGGGGGAGTTGCTGGACGCGAACCTGCTGGAGGAGGTGGCCGAGGATCGCTTCCGCTACCACGACCTCCTCCGGCTGTACGCGCGTGAGATGTCCGAGCAGGATGACCCGCCCGACGGGCGGCTGGCGGCTGTGCGCACGATGCTGGAGTTCTACCTCGCCGCCGCCCGCCGGGCGGACCTCGTGGTGACTCCCTACCGGCGGCGGCTGCCGTACGTCTATCAAGATGCCTTGGACGGGCCACCCGAGTTCTCCGACCGGGCTGGTGCCCTCGGCTGGTTGGATCGGGAGCGGAGCAACCTGCTGGAAGCCGGCCGGGTCGCCTTCGATCTGGGCCTTCATGAGCTGGCCTGGCAGCTCAGTGACGTGACCTGGCCGCTCCTTCTCTATTTCAAGGGCTACCAAGAGCGACTGAAGGTCGACGAGCGTGGTGTGCGGGCCGCCCAGGCATGGGGAAACGTCTGGGCCGAGGCGGTCATGCTCAAACGACTGGGCCGGGCGTGCAGCCGCGTCGGCGCCCACGAGGCCGCCGAGCGGCATGGTCGGGCGGCGGTCGACCGGTATCGACAAGCGGGCGACATCCAGGGCGTCATCGACGCCGAGGAGGGGTTGGCCACCCTCTATGCCGATACCGGCCGCGAGGAACAGGCGGCGGAGGCGTACACCCGGGTCCTCGCCGGACGGCGGGCCCTGCCGAATGTCCGAAGCGTGGGCCTGTCCTGTCTCAACCTGGGCATGCTCCGGACCCGGACCGGCCGACCGGCAGAGGCGTTACCGCTGTTGGTGGAGGCCGGGCAGATCTTCGCCGAGCTGTCCGACGTCGACCCCTACAACGCCGCCCGGGTGTTGATCGGCCTCGCCGATGTGTACCTCGGCGTCGGCGACCTGGGCGCCGCCGAGGAGTCCGCCACTGAGGCGGTACGCCGGATGGCCGAACTCGGAGCCGACAGTGAACGGGCAGAGGCGGTGTTCCTGCTCGGTCGCATCGCCCGGCGGCGCGGCGACGACGAGGCCGCACGACAACACTATCGGGAGGCCGCCGCCGTCTTCGCCACACTCGCCGCGCCCCGGCTGCCCGACGTGCTCCGCCGGCTTGACGAGTTGGACGGCAGCGCGGACGAGCAATAGCACGTCTCCGCTGGTGCGCCGGTGATACAGGGTTCCGGCGACCCACCGGCTGTGGAGCAGTCGAGCGACAACGGTGAGCAGTCCGATCGTCACCGGGCCGGGTGCGGCCAACTGGCTGAGGCGAAGTGGCGGGTCGTCGTGTACCCCGACGGCGACGTCCCCCGACGAGGTGCCGACGACGGCGAGGGCCAGCCCGGGGTACGCCGTCAGCAGGTCGGCGCCGACCCTGACCGGGTCACCGCTGTCGACGACGGTCACGACGATGTCGGCCAACCGGGCCGAGCGGGGCGCCTGCCGGCAGGGCAACAGCGCCACGACGACGGGCTCAGCCGGCGAGGTCATGCCGGGCCTCCCCATCGGCGGGTGCGAGGCGCCGGCACGGGGGCCGTCTGTCGGTGCCGGCCGGGCTCGGTCAGCTGGAGCAGGCGGTACATCGTGCGCCGCAACAACACGCGGGCGTTCCCCGGACGGCTGGTCAGTGCGGCCATCACCGTCTGCTGGTCCACGCCCTTGGCCAGGGAGAGCTGGGGAGGAAGCGGCCGGCGTGGGTCCAAGCTATTGGCGCCGGCGGCCAGCAGGTGTTGAGGCGTGCCGGGGGCGGGCGCCGACCGTAGCTCGGGGAGCAGCAGGGTCGGGCGTCCGATGGCAGCGGCGTACGCGGTGACGGAGCCGTGGTCACCGATGACGTGGTCAGCGGCGACCACCAGGCTTCGCCAGTCCTCGGTCGGATCGGGCAGCAGCAGCCCGACGTCGACGCAGTCCCGGAGCCAGGCTCGGATCTGGCGGTGTCCGTGTGCGTCCCAGACCGCCGGGTGCAACAGCGCGGCGACCCGGTACCGGCCCGGCGGGAGCTGGGTCATCAACTGCGGAAGCAGGTCGGGCCAACGCCCGAAGACACCGTCCCGGCCCCAGGTGGAGGAGACCACGACGAGCTCCTGCCGCTCGCCCAGCCCCAGGCTGCGCCGGTAGTCGTGCCGCCAGGGAAGGCTGGCGACGAGCCGGTCGGCGCAGGGGTCACCGACGACCACGGCGGCCTCGACCGCCTCCGGACACTGCCGGCGCAGCACCTCCAACTCGTGTTCGTGGGAGAGGGCGAGGGCCGTCGGAAGTACCCGCCCGCCATGGGTCAGTCGCTGCGCGTCGAGGCCGTACACAGGCGGGTCCGCGAGCACCGGTCCGCCGTACGGCCCGGGTCGCACCCGTTTGCCGCGCCCTGCTCCGTGGGCCATCAGGAGCAGGGGTGCGTGCAGTTGGTGGAGTCCGCCGTAGGCGGCGGCGAGACCGAGGTCGAACCGTTCCCGGATGGCCTGGTGCCAGGGGAGGACAAGCGCGTCCAGCCGGTCGAGGAGCCGCTTCACCTGATGGTTGAAGACGTCCGGCGCCACCGTGAAGACCAGCTGCACCCTCGGGTCGCTCTCGACGTACTCGATCACGTCGAGGAGTCGCTGGCAGCTCGCGATGCTGTGTGCCACGACGAGCACCGTCCGGCAGCCTGTCCGGCTCGCCCAATGGTTGGCGTCGATGCCAACTGGCGTAGATGACCATTCCAGCGACGTCATTGGTGCCCCCTCCAGCATTGAATGTCGGCGGGATTCAGCGTCGAGGAGCGGGCTGCGGATCAGCTTGCCGGTCGCCTTGCAGTGGGCTTGCAATGGCCTGGGAAGTGGAATGTCTGATTTTTGATTCTACGGAGAAGGAAAGTTTGAAATGCCTGGTCGCTGGAAGAAGAATGAATAGGCAGGTGTCGATCAAGAGCGGGGGGCGGAGCTGATGGAGTTCACGATTCTGGGTCCCACGAAACTCACGGTCGAGGGGCGGTCGATCCCGCTGGGCGCGGCGAAGCAGCGCGGCCTACTCGCCGTCCTTCTCTACCACGCCGGCAATCCGGTGCGGATCGAGACGATCGTGGAATTTCTGTGGCAGGACTCGGTTGTCGATGCTCGCCGCCCGCTGCTCTACGCGCTGGCCAGTCGAGTGCGCGCCGTCCTGAGGGCGGTCGGTCTGCAGGATGCCCTGGTGCGGGTGCCCGGTACCGGCGCCTACCGCCTGACCGTCGATCCTGATCTGGTCGACTACCACCGTTTCCTGCGGTTGACCGCCGAGGCGCGGCAGGCGGTCGACCGAAATCAGCATGACCGGTGCGTCGCCCTGCTCACCCGAGCGGACGAACTGTGGCGGGGTGATCCTCTCGCAGACCTGCGTGGCGCGCGGGGCGAACACCTTCGACGGGATATGCGAGAAAGGCAATTCGGTGCAGCGAAAATGCTGGCGGAAAGCGAGTTGGCTACCGGCCAACACAACCGTGCGCTGGCCCGGCTGGAGCCGCTGCTGATCGAGAACCCGCTCGACGAGGGCCTGGCGAGGTTGTGGGTCACCGCTCTCCATGCGGCCGGTCGCACCTACGACGCGCGGGACTTCCTGGTCGCCTACCGCCGCCGCTACCGCCGTACGATGCGCACCGATCCGGTACTGGACATCGCGGATCTCCTGCCCGCCGCGTCCGCCAGGAACCACCTCGCCATCGTGGACGCGGCGGCACCGGTGCCCCGGCAGTTGCCGAACGACGTACCCGACTACACCGGACACCGTGGGCTGCTGGACGAGTTGGACGCCCTCGCCGCCGGCGAGGGCACCTCGAAGGTGGTGGTGCTGACCGGGATGCCCGGGGTGGGCAAGACGACCCTCGCCGGGCAGTGGGGGCATCGCCGGCAGGGGTGGTTCCCCGACGGGCAGCTCTACCTCAACGCGGAGGCGCACGGCCCGGTGCCGCCCGTTGGTGCGCAGGAAGCGCTGCACCGCTTCCTCGTCGCCCTGGGTGTCCCCGCGGATCGGGTGCCCGCCGATTCCCATCGGCGCGTCGAGCTGTACCACCGGCTGATGGATGGGCGGAGGATGCTCGTCGTGCTGGACAACGTCGTCGACTCCGACCAGGCGCAGCAGCTCTTGCCCCGCTCCGACACCAGCCTCACGGTGGTGATCAGTCGCAATCGACTCCGCGGGTTGAGTGTCCGGCACGGCATCCGCAGCCTCACCGTCGCACCCCTGTCACACCTCGAACGACATCAGATGCTCGGCCGCATCATCGGGCCAGAACGCACCGGCGCGGAGCCCGCAGCACTGGAGACGCTGGCCGCGCTGTCGGGCGGGCTGCCACTCGCGTTGCGGGTCATCGGCGAGCACGTGGTCTCCCGGCCCCAGGCACGGCTCGGCGATCTGGCCGACGAACTCGCCGGGCGGCTGCTCGACATCGAGGGCGACGACACCGACGAGATGACCCTGCGGATCGTCTTCGCCTGGTCGGTCAACGCTCTCGCCCCGATGCCCGCCCGGCTCTTCCTTCGCCTCGGCCTTTTTCCGGGCGGCACCATCGGGGCCGAGGCCGCAGCGGCGATGCTGGCGGTGGACGTGGCCGGGGCTGAGCGGGCCCTCGACCAACTCGCCCGCGCCCACCTGGTCAACCACGACACCGTCCGGCGGTATCGGATGCATGACCTGCTGCGCCGGTACGCCGCCGACCGGGCCCAGGCCGAGGAGCCTGCCGAGCAGCGGCGAGCCGCACTGCACCGGCTGTTGGACTGGTACCTGCTCACGGCCGTGAACGCCGTCACTGCCCTGGAGCCGGACCACGCCCCCGTCCCTGACCTGCCCGACGCGGGCGCGGTGACACCGATGACCTTCACCTCGGACGGCGCCGCCCTGCGATGGTGCGAGACGGAGCGGACCAACGTGCTCGCCCTGGTCCGCAGCGCGGCGGTAGAAGGTTTCCACCGGTATGCCTGGCAGACCGTCGACACGGTCCACGAGGTCTTCGACCGCTCCGGAAGCCAGGAGGACATGCGGGAGATGTTGCGCATCGCCCTCGACGCCGCGACTGCCGACGGTCACGACCCGGGCCGGGTGGGCACCCTCGTCAACCTTGGGGCCACCTACTTCACCACCCACGACTACGACCGCGCCGGCAACCTGTTCGCCGAGGCTCTGCGTCTCGCCGAGGAGAACGGCTTCGCCGAGCTGCAGACGGTCTGCCGACACAATCTCGCCTCCGTGCACCTGCGGACCGGTGCGATCGGTACGGCCATCGAGACCTTCCGGGCGGTCCTGACCGACTGTCGCGCGGCCGAGAACGCGACCGGTGAGGCGTACACGCTCTACCACCTCGCTGACGCCCACCGCCAGCTCGGACAGTACGACCAGGCCCGTCTTCTCTACCAGCAGGCCCTTGCCATCTGGGACCGCATCGGCTCTCTGCGCGGCCGAAGCCTCAACCGTGTTCGGCTCGCCGAGCTCAGCCTCGACACGGGCCAGCCCGAGATGGCCCTCGACCTCGGCCGCGCCGCTCTCGACCTGCACGACCGGGTCACCGACGACACGATCCGTTGCGACGCCCTCATCGTCGTGGCCGAGGCCCAACTCCGCCTGGGTCGGCACCGTGACGCGCTGGCCGAGGCCACCCTCGCCCGGGTGACCGGCGACGAGCTGGGCGACCCGATACGCCAGGCACGCGCCCTCGCCGTACTGGCGGAGGCCCTACGCGCGGTCGGCGACCACGACAACGCTCTCAGTCGGGGCCGGGAAGCCCTCGACCTGCTCGACGACACCGACGACCCGCAGCGACAGGCCATCCGGGAGCGGATCTCCGCGCACCGCATCCCCCAGGATCGGTGAACGGCGCTCAGGACGTGGCGGGCGTGTGGATCTGACGGAGACCTGGCCTGTGGTTTGTCACAAACCAACCGCGCGGATCGACGTTCCTTCCGAAGCCACCTCGGAAGGGAGCACACCGGATGCGTATCGTCGTTCTCGGCGCGAACGGGGGCACGGGCCGTCGCCTGGTACAGCAGGCGCTGGACGCCGGCCATGACGTGCGGGCGGTGACCCGGCAGCCGCGGTCGTTCCCGGTCCGAGGCCCCGGCCTGGAGGTCGTGGCCGCCGACGCCACGGTGGAGGCCCCGGTGAGTGGTGCCGCCGTGGTGCTGTCGACGCTCGGCACGCCGTTCACTCGGCGACCGGTGCGGCTCTACAGCCGCAGCACCGCGACGGTCCTGGCCGCGATGCGTCGCGAGGGTGTGCGGCGGCTCGTCGTTGTCAGTTCCAGCGGCACCGAGCCGCATCACCATGCCGAGGGCGGGTTCCTGCTCAACCGCATCATCCAGCCGTTGGTCACCGCCACGATCGCCAGGTCCACCTACGACGACATGCGCATCATGGAGAAGATGGTGCGCGACAGCGACCTCGACTGGACGATCGTGCGCCCGTCGGGGCTGTTCGACAGCGACAGCGTCACCCGCTACCGGCTCTCCGAGAGCCGCTCCGACGGTGTCTTCACCAGCCGAGCCGACCTGGCGGCCTGTCTGCTCGCGCAGGCCACCGACACCGCCTGGGTCAGGCGGACCGTGGCCGTCACCACCGCCGAGGGCACCCCGACGCTGTTGGCGATGCTGCGGCGGGAAGCGTTCGGGAACTAGGGAGATGGACGACCAGCAGTGGTTCGCCGAGCAGTTGGCGCAGCACCGCCCGCGTCTACGGGCCGTTGCCTATCGCCTGCTGGGCTCGCAGGCCGAGGTCGACGATGCGCTGCAGGAGGCGTGGCTGCGCACGACGCGCGCCGACCCGACCGCGATCACCAACCCCGCGGCGTGGCTGACCACGCTCGTCGGACGCGTGTGCATCGACATGCTGCGGGCCCGGCAAGCGCGCCGCGAGCAGTTCGGCGCAACCTGGGAGCCGCTGGTCAGTGAGTACGGGGATCCGGAGGCGGCCAGCCTGCACACCGACGCGGTCGGCATCGCGTTGCTCGTGGTTCTGGACAGCCTCGAGCCCGCCGAACGGCTCGCGGTCGTGCTGCACGACATGTTCGGCATGCCGTTCGCGCAGGTGGCCACCGTCGTGGGACGTACACCGGCGGCCACCAGGCAGCTTGCCAGCCGAGCCCGGCGGCGACTGCGCGAGAGCGCGCCGCAGCCCCGGGCCGGCCTGCCCGCCCAGCGACGTGTCGTCGACGCGTTCCTGGCCGCCGCCCGCGCCGGCGACTTCGACGCCCTGCTGACCCTGCTGGACCCCGACGTGGTGTTCCGCTCCGACCACGGACGCCGTGCACGGCTCGCACCGGCAGTGCTCACTGGCGCCCGTGCGGTGGCCACCCGCGCGGCCGACGCCGGACCCCGGTTCGCGCGCCTCTGCGCTCCCGCACTGGTCAATGGAGCCGCCGGGGTTGTCGCCCGCGACCGGCGCGGCAGGCCCGTCGCCGTGGTCGGCTTCACCGTCCACGACGAACGCATCGTCGCCATCGACATGATCCTCGACCCGGACAAGCTCCGGTGACCGCTCTCCGGCTCGGCTCGGTAGGGATAGCCCTACCCCTTAGACGAGCGCCAGCCTGATCGAGATCCGGCCGCCGTTTCGGAAGGCTCGGGGTATGCAACTGACCCGCCCGATGCGCATGCTGGTCGCCGGCGTCACCGCTGCGGCTCTGGCCCTCGCTCCTCTCGCGGCGGCCTCCGCGGCGCCCTTGACCCGGGATGACCTGGCGCGGGCAGCCGCAGTGGCGCAGGCGAGGGCGCCGGCCGCCGAGTTCGGCGGTATCGGACAGCTGGTGGATCAGGTTGTCTCGACCCAGTTGGCGCGTGACCGGATTCCTGGCGCTGCGGTCGTCGTCGTAGCCGGCGGAAAGCAGGTCTTCGCCAAGGGATACGGCATCTCGAACGTCCCGGCCCGAACGCCTGTCGATGCAGCCTCGACCGTGTTCTTCACCGGCTCGGTGGCCAAGATCTTCACGGCGACGGCTGCCGCGCAGCTGATCCGCCAGGACAAACTCGATCCCGGCGCCGACGTGAACACGTACCTCACGACCTTCAAGATTCGTGACACCTATCCTGGGCGTCCGGTCCGGGTGGCGGATCTGCTGACCCACACGGCGGGCTTCGACGACGGCCCGCGGGGGGTCGCCGTGGCTGACCCCGCAGCCGTGCCCGCCCTGGGCGAGTACCTCGCCGCGCACCAGCCCGACCGGGTCCGGCCGCCGGGAACCCTGGCGCAATATGACAACTACGGCGTCGCACTGGCCGGATATCTGGTTGAGGTCGTCTCCGGCCAGCCGTTCGCACAGTACGTCCAGGACCACGTCTTCGGGCCGCTGGGGATGAGCGCAACGACACTCGTTCAGCCGCATCCCGCCCCGATCCAGGCGCACAGGGCGGACGGCTACCGTCCCGTAGGCCGCGGTCAGGTTCGAGAAGACGGCCAGTACGGCGCCTGGTCACCGACCGGGGCGGGCACCGTGGCCACCGCGACCGATATGGGCACTTTCATGATCGCCCAGATGGGCGACGACCCACGGCTCGGCGCGGGCGTCGCCAAGTCGCTGCGGCAGCAGCACTTCACGATGGACCCACGTCTGCCAGGGATGGGCTGGGTGCTGCAGCAAGAGCCGCGCAATGGACAGCCGCTGCTGTTCAAGGACGGCGACGTCCCCGGCTTCCACGCCAACCTCGCGATGCTGCCCGAGCGGAAACTCGGGATCTACGTGGTCTACAACGGCGACGGGACGAACGGCGTCGCGAACTGGGACGGCAAGGACCTCATCCACCAGATCGTCGACCAGTACGTTCCGGACACGAGTCCAGCACGCAAGGCGGTGAGCGGGATCGACACGTCTGGTCTCGCGGGAAGCTATCGCGTCAACCGCACCAGCCACACCCAGGTGACGAAGGTGGTAGCGCTGCTCTCGACGGCCACCGTCGCCGTCGCCCCCGGCGGGTCGCTGACCACGAGCGGCCTGTCGTTGGATCCGAACGCGGGCGTCCAGCACTGGTACCCGATCGGTACCGGACTGTTCCAGGAGCAAGCCGGCCAGGCGCAGATCGCCTTCGACGGCAAGGGCAATCTGTTCACGACGGACGACCCGACGGTCGCGTACACGAAACTGGCCTGGTATTCGTCGCCGACCCTGCACCAGATCATGCTCGGGATCGGCGTGGTGGTCCTGCTGTTGGCGTTCTTCTGGTTCCCGATCCTGGCGCTGGTGCGACTGCGCAAGGGCAAGCCGGTGCACTCGCGCTGGGCGCGGGTCGCACGGGTCGCAGCCTGGCTCACTGGCCTACTCACAACGGTCTTCATCGGCTGGCTCGCCTTGATGGCGTCGGACCTGAACGCCCTCACTGAAACGGTCATCCTCGGGTCGGTGGCGCTGACGGCCCTGCTGTCCCTGAACGGACTCGCGGTGGCCACATCGGCAGTGATGATCGCCGGCACGGGAGCCGCGTGGACCAGGCGATGGTGGACCGTGAAGGGTCGAATGGCTTACACGATCACGACTGTCGCGGCCATCAGCTACCTGACGGTGGCCTTCACCTACAACCTCATCGGAATCCCGCTCGGGTGAGGGCCGGCTGGCCCTCACCCGAGCGCAGGTCAAACCTTGGGTGATCGGTAGCTGTGAGACAGCCCCGAAGCCCCTAGATTCGTTGGAGTTTGAATCGCTGGTTGGCACCGGTGCCGGGTGTCCACTGGGAGATGCGGGCACCGTCGGCGGTCGAAGACTGCCAAACGTCCATCGCCAGACCGCTTTGCCGGTTGATGAGTCTGACCACCCCGCCGCCCTGGTCGTCGATCCGCCATTGCTGGCTGGCGGCGTTTGGTGAGTCGGGTTGTTGGGTGATGTCAGCGCCGGTGCTGTTGCTGGCGACCTGCAGGAACAGGCCGCTGTGCCGCGCCCTGATCCGGAAGTGGCCCCCGTCGGCCGACAGAAAATCGAACTGCTGGTTCTGTCCGCTGCCGCTCTGCCACTGGATCAGCGTCGCGCCGGCGGCGGTGGACGCACCGTTGATGTCGGCGGCCTTACCGCTGTGCTGGGCAACGAGCCGGTAGTACGCACCAGCCTCGACCGGCCCCGAGCTGACCCCGGACGCGCGGTAGGTGTGGCCGGCCTGGCCGGTGAACTCCACGAGATCGGCCTCGATCCGCGTCGGCTGGACGGCGCTGCCGCTCGTCTCGTCGCGCAGCTCGAAGGTGCCGGCGAAGATCCGGTTGCGAACGCGGATGGGTCCGGCGCGGTCGGGAGTGATGACGAGCTCGATTCGGCTGCTGCTCCAAGCGGCGCCGACGGTGTATCCACCGCGGCCTCGGAGCCCGGTGACCTGCCCGGTTGGCCAGGCGGATGGTAGTGCGGGCAGGAGGTGTAGTTCGCCGGCGTGGCTCTGGAGCAGCATTTCGGCGATGCCGGAGGTGGCGCCGAAGTTGCCGTCGATCTGGAAGGGCGGGTGCAGGTCGAACATGTTCGGCGCGAGCCGGTCGGTGCGTACGAGGTCGCCGAGGAGCTTGTGGGCGCGGGTGCCGTCTTCCAGCCGAGCCCAATAGTTGATCTTCCACGCGAGTGACCAGCCGGTGCCGTCGTCGCCGCGCAGTTCCAGGGTCTGTCGCGCGGCCTGGTGCAGCTGTGGTGTGCCGCGTTTGGTGATCTGGTTGCTGGGGTGCAGCCCGTACAGGTGGGAGACGTGCCGGTGGGTCCGCTCGGTCTCCACCCAGTCGGCGAGCCATTCCTGGACGTTGCCGCGGGACCCGACCCGCGTCGGTGGCAGCCGGTCCCGGGCGGTCAGTACCTGGGCGCGGTAGGTGGCATCCACGTTGAGGACTTCGGAGGCCCGTGCGACGCCGTTGAACAGGTCACGCAGGATCTGGTTGTCCATCGTCGGCCCCGCGCACACGCTGGCGTTCGTGTGATGACGCAGCTCGGGCGAGTTCGACGGATTGGTGACGAGGTAGCCGAGCGTCGGGTGGCTGACCAGCGTGTCGAGGAAGAACTGGGCAGCGCCCTTCATGGCCGGGTAGTTGGCGCGCAGGAACTCGATGTCTCCGGTGAACTGGTAGTGGTCCCAGATCATCGTGGCCAGCCACGCGCCGCCGGTCTGCCACATTCCCCACAGGGCTTCGTCGACCACCGACGAGCCGCGCCACGCGTCGGTGTTGTGGTGGGTGACCCAACCCCCTGCGCCGTACTGCACCTGAGCGGTGCGGGCACCGGTCACCGTCAGATCTTTGATCATGTCGAAGACCGGCAGGTAGCACTCGGCCAGGTTGGTGGTGTCGGCCGGCCAGTAGTTCATCGGCAGGTTCGCGTTGATGGTGAACTTCGAATCCCAGGAGGGGGCCATCTGGTCATTCCAGATCCCCTGCAGGTTCGCCGGCTGACTGCCCGGCCGTGAGGAGGAGATCAGCAGGTAGCGACCGTACTGGAACAGCAGCGCGGAGAACTGCGGATCGTTGACGCTCGCGTGCTGTGCGATCCGCACGTCGGTGGTCTGGTCGGCCGCCGTCGTACGTCCCAGATCAATCGACACCCGGTTGAACAGCGCCTGATAGTCGGCCACGTGGCGGCCGCGCAACTGGTCGAAGCCGATGGCACGGGCCGCGTCGAGGTGCCGCCGCGCGATGCCCTGGTAGTCGCCGTTGACGGTCCGGTAGTTGACGTAACTGGAGCCGATCGACACCAGCAGGGTGACGCTTGTCGCGCCGGAGACCCGCAGCGTGCCACCGGAGCTGCTGACCGTACCGCCGCTCACGGAGGCATTGGCCAGAGCGAGGAACCGGACCTGCCCGGTGATGCCCTCCATGCTGCCGGAGACACCGTCGAGGCCGATCGTGGCGGCGTCCGGGCTGGACACGGTCGTCCGTTGCGGGCTGCTGAACGTGGCGGTGAACGTGATCGCGTTTGCCCGGTCGGCGGTCAACCGGATCACGATCACCTGGTCCGGTGCGCTGGCGAACATCTCACGCTGAAACCGCACCCCGTTGAGCACGTAGCTGGTGGTAGTGGTGGCCGTGGTCAGATCGAGGGTCCGCTGGTACTGCGACGCCCCGCTGGCACTGCCAAAAGCGAGCCGCAGGTCGCCGACCGGCTGGTAGGCCAACTGCCCGACCGGACTGCCCAGCATGGTCTGGTTGATCAGATCCTGCGCCTGCGTCCACTGGTCGGCGAAGACCCTTCGCCGAATTTCCGCCAGGTTGGCGGCTCCACGGGTGTTGGCCGAGTCGTACGGGCCACCGGCCCACACGGTGTCCTCGTTGAGCTGCAGCCGTTCGGTGTCGACGTTCCCGAACACCATCGCGCCCAACCGGCCGTTACCGATCGGCAGCGCCCGTAACCAATCGGTACCCGCCGACTCGTCGTACCACAACGCCATGTCGTTGGCTGCCAGCACCTGTGGGGGTGCAGTCGACCCGGCCCGCGCGGCTGCGGTCCAACCCGTCGGCAGCAGCATGACACCAGCCCCGGCCGCCCCGGCTCCGAGAAGTTTCCTTCGTGTCACTTCAGACATCGTGTCTCCTTCGTGTGGCCGAGCGACGCAGCGGCGGCCCCAGCCGCCCCGGTCGTGGCGACCGCAGGGGAGGAGGAGCGGAACGTTGACGAGGGCATCGCCTGAGTCGTTCGAGCGATGTCACGGCCGCAAATATTCATCAGACGTCACATGTTAACTATTAATATCAAAGAGGGTCAATGCGTTGCCACGGGGAAACATGTGGTGCTCCCGTTCCGCCTCAGACATCAAAGATCTGCCACTCCTGGCTGATCTCGCCGCTGACCGGCTGCTGGACCACCCGGGCGCCGTCGGCGGTGGAGCCGCCTTCGACCCCGACACACAGGCCATTGCTCACGTTGACGAACCGGTAGAAACCGCTGGTCGTCGCCGGGACGAGATTCCACCACTGGTTACGTCCGCCGTTGTCGGCCCATTGAACGAGTGCCGCGCCCTGGCCCGAGCCACCTGGACTGTCCAGGACCTTCCCGCTCTTGACACCGGACAGTCGGAATGAGCCGTCGCTGTTGGGCAGCAGCCGCCACTGCTGGTTGGTCGCGCCGGTCCACGGCCACTGGATGACAGTCGCCCCGTCCGTGGTGGAGCCGCCGTTGACGTCCAGCACCTTTGCGCTGCGCCGGTTGACAAGTCGAACGACGCCGCCGGCGGCGGCCGGCAGACCTACGACGACCTGTATCTGTTGCCCGGCCGTCAACGAGATCACCCGGGCATTCGGGCCGAGCGGCGACGAGGTGACAGTCGCGGACGTGGTGATGGATGCCATCCCGCGCCGGCTGATCAGGGTGATCGCCTGGGTGATCGTCGAGGTGAGTGCCACGGTTACCGAGCGGCCAGGAAGATCCCAGGTGAGGCTGTGGATGCGGACCTGATTGCGTCCGCGTACCCCGGTGATGGTGCCCTTGGCGAGCTGGCTGGGCACGGCGGGCAGCAGCTCGATGATGCCCGGCCTGGTGTAGACGAGCGCTTCGCTGAGCACAGCCGGCAGCGTGTTGGCGGCATCGGCGTTGTAGGTCTCCAGGTTCGGGTTGTGTGCTGTCATCAGCGACCGGAAGATCATGTTGTTTCCGATGATCTTCCGGAGGTTGCTGTAGACACCGGCGCCGTCCTTGAGTCGGGCGTAGGCGAGGGCTCGATGCAGGCTGCCGTGCGCGGAGGTGTTCTCGTCACCGCGCAGCGCCAGGGCCCTGAGCGCGGCGGTGACCAGACCGGGCGCCTCCTCGGGGTTGATCTCGTGCAGGGGCCACGCGCCGTACAGGTGATGGACGTGCCGATGGTTGTAGCGATCCGTGAGTCCCGGCCAGGACCATTCGGCGAGGGCGCCGCTGCCGTTGACCGTGTAGGGCGGGAGCTTCGCCAGCAGGGCGGTCCATCGTGCGACACCTTGACCGGCGCCCTGCTCGACACCGAGCGCGTTGGCGGCCTCGACAGCCGCCCGCAGGGCGTGTCTGCCGGCCTGGATGTCGCCGGTGGCGTTGATCGCCAGCAGGACGTTCGTGCTGGCCGGTGAGTTCTCCATCGAGAACGACGGCACGAACACCACACGGCCGGCCGAGTCGGTGCGGGTCAGGAAGTCCTCGTAGAACAGCGCCAGCTCCATCAGCGCCGGTCCCAGCTTCTCGGCCAGAAACGTCCGGTCCCCGGTGACCTGGTAATACTCCAGCAGCGGGTAGAGCAACCAGTCCGCGCCACCGGTCCAGCACTGGCCGGGGAAGCCGGGGTCGAAGTGCAGCATGTGCCCGTACTCGCCGTCGGTTCGCGACGGGGCCAGGAAGCCGCGGGCGCCGTACAGGTTGCGAGCGTTGGTGCGCCAGTGCGCGAGCTGGCCGAGGATCAGGTTGAAGTAGCCCTGCATGGCATCGGTGAGGTCGAGAATGTTGCCGCCGGCGACCTGGAGGTTGATGTTGGCATCGGTGGTGAAATCGTCGGCCCAGGCGCCGTTCCAGGTGCCGGCCCAGATTCCGGTCAAGCGCGGCGGCAGTACGCCGCTGGAGCTGATGAACAGGTAACGGCCGCTGTCGTAGAGGCGCTCCAGCAGGGCCAGATCGATGGTGTTGCGATTGGCGTTCTGCCGGGCGATCAGCGCGGTGGTCGACAGCTGCCGGTCGGCGGCGGAGACGTTCAGGTCCAGGCGGGAGCGGTCGAACATCGCCGAGTGCAGGGCGACGTGCCGGGTCCGCAGCTCGGCATAGTCGGCGCGTACCGCGGCCAGCGCCGCGTGCAATGGCCTGCTGTCCCAGGCAGTGGATGACTCGTACCTGTCGAGTTTGGTCAGCAGGAGAAGCCTGGTCGCCGCGGTGACGACGATTGTCGAGCCGTTCGCGGCTACCGTGCCGCCGGTGGCGACGACCCGGGTGACGCCCTCGAAGCCGAACGCGCCCTGCCCGGACGGGTAGGTGCCGCGCAGGTTCAGGTAACCGGAACCGTCGCTGACGCTGGCCAGGGTGGTGAAACGGACCGAGCCGGGGACGCCCGCGAGGGAGGTGTTGACGCTCAGCGTCGCGTCGATCGTTCGGCCGGATGCCGGGGTCAGTTCGTGTACGACGACATTGTCGGCTCGGGAGGCGAAGGCGCGGCGGGTCCAGGTGCCGTTGCTGTCGGTCCAGGTGGAGGTGACCTCGCCGGTCCGGAAGTCGGTGCTGCGGGCGTACCCGTTGGCGGTGGTCATGCCTGGCGTGCTGATCTGCAGCTCGAAGCCGGGGTGGTAGGTCTGGGTCCAGCGCAGGCTCCAGCCGGCCGCGAAGTCCGAGTTGGCT
Organism: Micromonospora lupini str. Lupac 08; assembly: GCF_000297395.2. Taxonomy (GTDB): domain Bacteria; phylum Actinomycetota; class Actinomycetes; order Mycobacteriales; family Micromonosporaceae; genus Micromonospora; species Micromonospora lupini. The sequence goes on from NZ_HF570108.1 coordinate 739,489, forward strand.
CCGGCGTAGTTCCCGGCCAGCGCCTTGTCCCGCACACCGGCCAGCCGCCCGGAGATTACCGGCGGGGTCACGCCCCGGCTGCCGTTGGGCAGCACGAAGCGGTGGTGATTGAAGATCACCTTCTCGAGGGTCGGTGTTCCGTACAGGACTGCGCCGTACTCGCCGTTGCCGGTGAGGAACCCGTCCGTCCAGGTTGTCGCAGCCGTCGCGTCGTAGATCCCGCGCTCGGGCAGCGCGACCTGAGGCGCGGCGGCGGCGGCCCGTCCGGCGCCCACGGCCGGGATCAGGGCCGTCGAGCCCGCCGTCAGCGCGGCGGTGGCGAGTAGGCGCCTACGGCTCACGGGCAGATCTGTCATCAGAAGGTCCTCTCGACACCGAGGCTGAAGGATTGTGGTCTACTCGGGCGCGGGAACCCCCGCGCCCGAGTAGGCCTTACGACGATCGTCAGGCCGTCATCGGCGGTCGGGCTTGTCGACCACCTCTGGGGCTGGTCAGGCGGGTACGAACTGCCACTGTTGGTTGGTCCCGCCAGTGGCGGTCCACTGCACGACCTGCGCGCCCTCGCTTGTCGAGGCGGCGTAGACGTCGGCCACGAGTCCGCTGGCCTGGCTGACGATGGTGTAGTAGCCGTTACCGGTGGGCCGCAGGTACCACGACTGGTTGGTGCCGCCGTTTGCCGACCACTGCTGCAGTTGCAGGCCCTGGGTGGTGCTGCTGCCGTTGACGTCGAGCATCTTCCCCGAGGCGGTGTAACGCAGGGTGTAGGCCTCCTGCGTGGCGCTGATCGTCCAGGTGGGGGTGCCGCTCTGCTGGACCGCCTTGGCGCCGTCGGCCGTGGAGTTGCCGGCGATGGCGAGGGGCTTGCCGCTGTTGCGGTTGACGATGCGGTAGGTCCCTGGCGTGGGTCCGGTTCCGCCGCCTCCACCGAGGTTCAGGTACTCGACCGCGTCGGTGAAGACGGTGCTGCCGGACTTCGTTGTCGACAGCTGCAGGTACACGCGGCTACCGGTGGCGGGGGCGGTGAAGGACACCGGTTGGGTGACCCGCGAGCCGAGCGGGACGCTCAGGGTGGTGTTGCCGGAGGCGACGACCGCGCCGGTGGGGCTGTCGAGCCGGGCGGTCCAGGTGAAGCCCACCGAGGTGTTGGTGAAGTCGTCGTTGAACACGGTGATGGTGCGGGTCACCGTGGCGTTGCGGGCGTAGCTGGGTACCGCCTGCGCCAGCGGGAAACTGCCGTTCGAGTCCGAATTGCCGGAGGCGGACCAGTAGGGGAGGTCGACCGCGGCCACCGGGTTGAACGCCGCCTGCACGCGCTGGATCTGTGCGTTGCTCCACGGGTCGGGCAGGTTGTCCGCTCCGTAGACCGGGCGAGTGTTCTCCTCCGTGGTGAAGTCGGTGGTTCGCACGCCCGGCACCACGCTGGCCCAGGCAGACAGCAGCGTGTACGGGCGTAGGTCGCTGGCGTCCTTGCCGCGCTTGGCAGCAGTCGCGGTGGCGAACCACGTGAAGCCCTGCCTGCTGCTGCAGGCAGGCCAGATGTACTCGCCTTCGCCGTCCGGGCGCCCGGAATAGCGATTCAGGGCCTCGCCGTAGCGGCCGACGCCGTCCAGGTAGTGCCCGAAGATGGCGAAGTTGGGGTAGTTCATGGCCGGGTACCGGCTGGGCGAGTCCGCGCCCGGACCGGCGTCGATGCTGACCGGCCGGGTGCCGTCGTTGCCGTTCATCGCCGCGTACAGGTCCTGTTGGAACTGCTGCGAGTCGTTGTTGTTGGAGCTGGGCTCGTTGATCTGGCTCCAGCGGATGATCGCCGGATGGTTGCGGTCGCGCAGGGTCAGCGCACGAGCGTGGGCCACCATGTTGTTGCGTCCGGACACGAAGTCCTGGGAACCACTGCGGATGGCGGTCTCGTCGATGACCATCAGGCCCATCTCGTCGGCCACGTCGAGCATGTACGGGCTGGCCGGCTCCATGTGCATGCGTACCACGTTGTAGTTGAGACGCTGGTAGTTGTCCACCGCCTGGGGCCAGCCGCCGTTGTTCGACGACGGTGGCAGGAAGCCGGGCAGGGTGTCGTACGCGTCGCCCTTACCGCCGTTGTTGACCCGGTCGTAGTCGGCGCCCTGCAGGCTGTCGCCACGGAAGTTCACCCGCACGCCGTTGAGGTAGTAGTACTCGCCGTTCTGCGTGCTCTCCCGGAACCCGAAGCGGTACGTGGCGTCACTGGTGCGGCCGTCGTCAGCGGTGGAGTGGATCGCCAGGCGGTGCAGTTGGGCCCGGTACCCGGACCGGTACGGCACATTGGGCCACCAGTACGAGGTGGCGCCGAGGTCCCACGCCACGGGGCCCACCGTGACCTTCGCCGTCGAACGGGCCGCCACCGTCACGGTCTGTTGCGGCAACTGCGGGTAGCTGAAGGAGCCCGCGCCGTCGGACGTGAGCGACCCGCCCAGGGTGACCGTTCTGGTCGCGGCCGAGGAGTTGGTCACCGACACGTCGTAGCTGAGGGTGCGGTTCGCCACCGAGGTACGGACGAACGCGTCGCTGACATACACCGCGGGGTACACCCGCAGGGACGCGGACCGGTAGATGCCCTGCGGTATCGCCTCGGACCAGTCGGCCGCTATGGGGACCAGGTACTTGCCGTCGGACGACCTCAACGCACCGCGGCCCTTCACCTGCACACTGATCGTGTGGGTGGTGCCCGGTGCGGCGTAGCTGCTGATGTCGAAGTTCGACGGGGTGAACGCGGTGGTCTGGGTCGCCACCACCCGGCCGTCGACGGAGAGCGTCGCCTGGTGGTTCACGGCGCCGAACTCGATCCAGGTCGACTGCGGCTGCCCCGAGTCCGGCACGGTGATGCTGCGCGAGTACACCGCCTCGGTCACATCGGTGAAGCCCTGCTTGTACCAGCCGCCACCGGGCACCGTGATCGAGGTCGTTCCCCGACCCGAGGGCGTGAAGCTCCACGTCCCGCCCAGATCGACCGAGGCGATTGCGGCGTTACCGGCCGCCACACCGTCAGGTCCGGCGGCCGCGACACTCCGCGTCGCGGCCGGCGCGGCCAGGGCCGACCCGGCGGGCGCAACGGTCAGGCCACCCAGCGTCAGGGGCAGGGCGAGCGCCACGGTCGCGGCCAGGCCTCTGGCCGACGCCGACGATCGGCCACCCCAGCAGACGTTCGTACGATGCACGGAAACCTCCTGTGACTCACCGACGCCCTCAAGGCTTCGAGTAAAGGCACTTACACAGGCTGTAGTCGAATCGATTCGACGCGGTGCCGATGTCGTTGACCACCCGGGCGGGTGAACACAGTCGACACGTAGCTGTGATTAACCGGCAACACGGGGCGCTGAGTCAAGGATTTCCACTCATCTATCTTCTGGCGAAGCCTGAAATCCCCTCAATCCTTCCAAAGGCCGCAGCAAAGATAGGATGAAAGCTCCGCCGGGGTCATCCGGCCAGCACCGCCGCCCGACCAGCCTCGCCACCGCCGACGCCTCGACCACGCGCGTGTGGCATCACGGAATCGGCCACGTACCGGCCGTTGGCGGTGACCGACGCGTGTACGCCACGACGGCCGCACCTACGACGTCAAGTGGTGTCGGCGTCGCCGGGAAACGAGCTGCGGTCAGCTGACATGGTTCGGATCGTCATGGCTAGGACGAGGGCGGCCGCCGCGAGCACCGGCGGCAGCATGAGCGGGGCCCAGTGTCCGGATTGCTCCACGAGCAGGCCGGCGAGTGACTGGCCAGCAGCTGTGCCGACGGGTCCGGCGGCGCAGACGATAGTCATGGTGGTCGCGACTCGCGTGGGTGCCAACTGTTCGGTCATGGCGTAGATAGTGATCATGTAAGGCGCGATGGCGATTCCCGCTATGAGGACGACCGCCGCAAGCGGCAGCCGCGTCCCGCCGGCGGGCAGCAGAATCATGGCGACGAGAAGCCCGAGAGCGAAGAGGCGATAGCGGGTCCGCAGGGCCACGCGGGATGGGATCCAGGCGTAGGCGATGCCAGCGATGGCACTGCCCGCGCCAAGTGCGGCGTATAGCATTCCGGCGGCAGAGGGGTTGTTTGCCGCAGTGGCGTATGCCGTCACTCCTACCTGGACGGCGCCGAAGATGGCGCCCATGATCGCCATGGCGGCACACATTGCTGCCAGCCCTGCCCGGGGCAGCGGCGCCGGCATGGACCGCGACGGCGCCCGCTCGGGAGCAGCCGTGTAGAGCAACGCCACCGGAGCCGCTGCTGCAAGGAGAAGCACGATGCAGGCCGTGAGTGGCGCACCTGCTGGGACGGGCGCCCATGCCGCGGCGAGGAGCCCGACAACGGCAGGCCCAGCGATGAAGCTCGCTTCGTCCGCAGCAGCCTCGTACGACAGCGCGGTGGTAATCAGAGTTGCCTTCTCCGGCCGCGACCGCGTCACGTGAGACCAGTGGACTCGGATCAGGGGACCTACCTGTGGTTGAGTCGCGCCGACGAGGACAGCAGCGGCGAAAAGTGTCGGACGGTCGGCGAAGGTGGCGGCGAGCAGACCCGCCAGGGCGACGGCGTTCGCAACCGCCAGGTAGACGCCAAGCTGACGGATGCTGGTGCGGTCGGCCAGCCGTCCGACGATGACACCTCCCGCGCCGATGGCGAGGCTCTGAGCTGCCGCGGCCGCGCCAGCGAAGGCGTAGCTGCCCGTGGCATGGTGCAACAGAAGTAGCGTGCCCAGGGGTGTCATTGCATACGGCAACCGGGCCAGAAAACCGATGGGGAAGAAAGCGGGATGAGTTGCACGGGCAAGCTCCCGGTATGACATGGCGTTCTCCTCGCATGACGAAGAGACGCGCCTACCCAGCCACCGGACGCGTGCAAATCCCGATTCTGCTCGCAGGCTAACGGCGTCGATGCCATCGATCAAGGCAGGGCCGCAGCGCTGAGGGTCGCCGGCCAACTCGACCAGCATCTCTCGCGCCGATCGTCGGGAGCCCGCCCGGCACGGGCGTCCTGCTCACTGCCGAACTGCTGGTGCACGCCGCCGGTGGCCGCAAAACCTTCACCCGACCGGCACCGGTGATCCGCGGCAGCCTGAACCAGACCGCTCCCCGTCGGCGAGCCCGTAATCCCGCCGGCCACTCCACCGCGTCCGTCAAGATCAACTGGAGTCGCAGGGAGACTCGCCGTGTGGTCTCCAGCAGAGGTCACCCCGGGTCAATCCGCGCCACTTCAGGTTAACGGGGGTCAACGATGATGGTCGCTGACCCGCCTGGTGTGGTCAGCGTGTGGTCGTCGGTCGGTGCGGATCGCCGGGTCAACGCAGGTTCAACATGGGTCGCTCCCTGCCAACGCGGGTCGACCCGCAGGTCGTTACACTGACCACTCGCGCCCTCGTAGCTCAGGGGATAGAGCATCGGTTTCCTAAACCGTGTGTCGCAGGTTCGAATCCTGCCGGGGGCACCAATGCGAGGCCCTGACCAGCGGAGAGCTAGTGCCTCGTCATGCAGCCTTGAACGGGTAATCCGGGTGGCGGATTTTTGAGTCGATCGCGAATCCGGTCTTGGGTCGGGCTCGCTGGTTGCGCCACCGGATGTAGCTGCCGATCGCGGTGTCTTGCTCGGCGTGGCTGCGGTGGTCGGTGCCGTTGAGGGCGAAGTAGCGCACGGCGGCGAACTCGGCTTCGATCCAGTTCAGCCAGGAGGCGTAGGTGGGTAGGAAGACCAGGTCGACGTGGTTGGTGGCGCACCAGGCGCGGACCTCGGGGTGTTTGTGCGGGGAGAAGTTGTCGCAGATCAGGTAGAGGTGCTCGCCGGGCCAGCGGGCGCGCAGGGTCTTGAGGAAGCTGAGGAACTCGCGCCAGCGTTTGCGGTCGCGGATGCGGTAGTGCAGCTTGCCGGTGCTCAGGTCGAGGGCGGCGATCATGTGTCGCACACCTTGGTCGCGGGTGTAGGTGGCGCGTAGTCGCACAGGTTGTCCGACCGGGCGCCATGCCCGTCCCGGGCGGGGTTGCAGGTTCAGTGGGCCGAACTCGTCCACGCAGAGGACCCGGCCAGCCGGCGGCGGGTGGTCGTAGAGGTCCAGGATCCGGCGCATCTTCGTCGTGAAGTCGGGGTCGGTGCTGGCCTTCCACGTCTTGGTGGCCTGCCAGGACACGCCACGCTCGTGCAGGATCCGGCGAACGGTCTCGACGCTGATCGTGGTGACATAGCCGGCGGCGATGAGGTACTCGCACAGCTTCGACAGGGACCAGCAGGAGAACGGCTGGCCGAGGAAGCGGGGGTCGCACCGGGCGATGACGCAGATCCAGTCACGAGTCTGCTCATCGATCCGTCTCGGTGCGCCCCCGCTCCATTTTGGGTCCAGCGCGTCGAACCCCCGATCGTTGAACGCGTGGATCACGTCGCGGACGTAGTCCTCGGTCACCTTCAGCAGGTGAGCGATGTCCGGTGCAGGTTGACCCTGGGCCGACATCAACACCACGATCGCCCGCCGAAGCTTCACCGGGTCCTTCGCCGTGCGGGTGATCTTCTGCAACCGCTGACCCTCGACCATCGACACCTGCCGGACGAACACCTCCGGGCGTCTGCCCACGACCATCACCTCCCACAGCCAACCGATGGGAGACAGCCTGCCCGAAACGCCCTCAGAACCGGCGGATTACACGATCAACGTTCAAAGACGAGGCACTAGCCAGGGCCTCGATTTCTATCTACGCATACGTGAGTCGCCCCCGGAAACCCCCAATAACGCTTCTGGGCGATCCGATTGGCGTGGTGTGTCGGCAGCCGTCCCCGTGCGCCCTGTCCGGCGTGACGTGGGTCGCGGTCGGCGGCGGCGCGGGCGGCAGAGGAACCTCGCGAGTGCAGGCGAGCAGGGCGTCACCCCGAGGCGGTTGTCCCGCCTCGGGGTGACTTCTGTTCATCCGAATCAACGCTGGGTGCGACGCCGTTTGGTTGCGAGCAACAGCAGGGTCAACCCGACGCCCGTCAGGACTGCGCCAGTGCCGGCCAGGGGCAGGCTTGCCGGACCGGTCACCGGCAGCGGGGGCTGCGTCGGCGTTGGTTGCGGCGGGAAGGTCGGTGTCGGTTGCGTCGGGCTGGGGGTAGGCGCCGTCGGGCTCACCGTCGGGCTCGGCGTTGGTGTCTGGGTCGGGGTGGTGGTTGGACTGCCTGTCGGCGTTACGGTCGGGCTCGGGGTGGGCTGCTGGCAGTTGAGGGTGGTCGAGAACGGGAAGTTGTGGATCTCTCCGCCGTCGTGGAGCAGCGTTCGACTGATCACGCTGCCCTCGATGTTGCTGTTGGTGAGGGCGTTCAGGTCGGCGTTAGGGGCGTAGATCGTGCCCTCGATGGTCGCGCTGGCGTCCGTCAGCGTGACCGACGTGGCGGTGGGGAAATTGAAGAGGATGAAGCGCGCCTGGGGGCCACCGATCCCGGAGAAGTTCGGGGCCTGCCAGACGAACTCGTCGGCCACGCCCGTGGTGTCCACGTTGACGAGCAGCGGCGTGTCGGCGGTGGGTTGGGTGGCGAAGGTGAAGGTCCCGATGTTGGCCAGGTCGGTCGCGCTTAGATTGAGCGTGTTGGTCACCCCTGGGGTCAACGTGACCACAGCGTTGCTGCCCGGTGGGATCGGGCGGGGCAACACGGCGCCCTCCGGCGTCCGGAGCACCACGTTCTGCAGGCAGGTGGCGAGGCTTCCGGCGGTCTGCCGGAAGCTGGCGAACGCGGCGGCGAAGTCGATCGGCGAGGCCGGTCCGACGCTGGGCACGGGTTGCCGGGTGACCAACTCGACGCGTGGACTCGCGTCGTAGTCGTTGGTCGGCAGCACGCGAGTGTTCACCAGCGCCCCGTTGTTGTCCACGTTCCGGACGAAGGCTCCGGTCAGGTCGCCGACCTTCACGTATCCGTTCTGTAGCACCTGGAGGCGGGTACCCGGCACGCTGCCGGCAAAGTCGACCCGGCCGCCCACGACAAGAGCGGTCGGGTTGGTGTCACCCTGGACGATGAACGAGCCGGCAGTGTTTGTCGCTACCTGATAGTTGCTGAAGCTCAGGTTGCCGCCGATGGCGACGGTGCCCTCGTTCTCGCTGCCGAGCAGCCTGCCATTCCCCTGCGTCATCACCAGGAAGCCCTGGGCAGGTGCAACCGGGTCGATCACTGCCCTCGGCTCGGCCGCGCCAGGCTGGGCCACCACCAACGTCAGGGCCAACAGTGCCGCGAGACCCGCCAGCGGCGGCAGCGTCAACCGTGCTCGTTTGCTCAACAAAACCGACTTGGCCATCATCTTCTACCAATCCCCCGAGAATTCACGAATCGATAAACGATCGACTTCGGCCGCCGGTGCTATGGGCGCGGATAGATGCTCCGATCGGATGAATTTCCGAGAATGCCGACTCTGTGCCTGATAGATCCTGCTCGGTGTGCCCAGCCCTCATCCGGGGTCGTGCAGGACTCAGCGACAAGTCGTGAGATGCCGGCGATTGGGCCTCGCCGCGATGAACGGGTAACGATAGGAAAGACGTTCATACCCTTCGGGGAATTTCTGAGAAATTGTTCAGGAACTGCGTTCGACCGGTTGATCCCGAGCGGGGCTGCTGCGTCTCTCGTGGTGCTAGCCGACCCGTGCGCGGGCGGGTCTGGTGCGAGGCTCGGCGTACGGCTTCCGGCACGAGCGTTGGAGCCGGCGCCCTCCTCTCGACCACGATGCCGGCGCGCTGGACGTACAGCTCCCGCTTGGCGGTGGCGTCGCCCCTCACGTCCAGGACGTAGCCCGTCAACCACATCCAGCCGCTGTACGGGTCGATCTCCCCGACCGACACGAGTCGGAGCCGCAGCGCCCGGTCCCCGGTGAACTGCGGCGAGCACGCCGGCCCGATCAGCAGCAGGTCGCCGGGGTTGAGCGCGTTCACGGCAACCAGCCGAGGAAGCGGAGACGGAGCGCGTCCGGCGGAGCCCAGCTCATGTCCCGCTCGGCGGACACCAGAAGCGTGCCCAGGTAGACGGCCAGGGTGAACGACGAGTCGGCGTACTCGTCCAACAGCTCCTCGCGGCGGATCGCGCAGGGCCACGGTCGGTCGCACATCTCGCAGAGCCAGAGGGGTAGGACCGGCCCGTGCTGCGTCATCGGCCCTCACTCGGCCAGTGCCCGCGGTTGATCGGTATGGGGTGACGGAAGCGGCAGGGGAGCTCCGCACCGCAGCGGCAGACGTTCCGCCATCGAATCCACGACCACACCGGCCGATGCCGGCGCGCGAGAGTCATCGCTACTGACAGCACGTAATCGTCGAACCGGACTCTTCGCACCTGGCCTCCCACAGCGGGTCCACTTCCTGCAACCCACCGTAGACCAACCTGTACATACGGTATAGCCCGTCTAGGACGGGCAGCCTGTACCCGACGCACATCCTGTGCGACCCGTCCATAAGCTGCCGATCATGGTTGACGAGATGTCCCCGGTGCCGTTCTATGTCCAGCTCGCGGATGCCCTCGCCAAGCAGATCGAAAGCGGGAAGCTCAAGCCGCGTCAGCCCCTTCCGAGCGAGTCCACGCTCCAGCAGGAGTACGGCGTGGCTCGGGGGACCGTCCGCTCGGCGGTGCGCCTGCTGCGGGAGCGCGGGCTGGTCGTCACGTTCACCGGACGCGGGACCTTCGTCAGCGACAAGTAGGCGAGTGGACACCCCTGGCGGGTGCGCAGCTGACTTTGCGGGGAGTCCGAAGGCCGGCGGAAGGCTTGTCCGGTCAGAGTGGGTGCGGATGACGTACGTCCGTCTGTGAAACTGCGCTGAGCCCCGGGGGCGTCAAGGTTCGATTGACCGTGCGGGCCGGCGCTGGCCCGCCCCCCGAACGGGCGGGTCCGGCGGCAGCCGGGGTGGTTGAGGATGGCCGCTAGTCTCGCTGTGTCCGCGGGGTTGCCCGGGAGTCGGTTGGCGGAGGCATTGGTATGGGCCGTGTTCTTCTCGGGCTCCTGGTGGGAGTGCTCCTGATCCTGATCGGAGCGGCCCTTGCGAGCGATTATCGCGGCATCGCCACGAAGCACATTGAGCTATCGATGCAGACAGTTCGTTCGGTAAGTCCCTTCCGGTGGACCGATGACCGACTCGCTCGACGCCGCGCTCGCTTCATTGCGTTCGACAGGCTTTTTGGCGTGTTGACGATGTTGGCGGGCGCGACGATGCTGGTTGGCGGAGCGCACCTGCTGCTCAGCGAGCACCAGTAGTTCGACGCGGTGCTGGCGGGCGCGTGGTCTCTGAATGCCGCGGGCGCCGTCACTCTGGTGGTTGCCTGTCGATCGGCAGTCCGAAGAGGGGGAACAGGTCGGCCCGGTGGAACGCCAGCACCGCGGAGACGCCGGCCTTCGTCAGCGTCAGCACCTGCAACGTGTGCGCGTGGAAGGCGTCGTCCGGTCCGCGGGTGTAGCAGGCGAACGCGGGCTGCCCGTTCGCGGACGTCTCCACCATGATCCGCCGTCCCTCTCCCGGCAGCAGCTTCGCGGTCAGCAGACGCAGTACGTCCTTGCGGCCGTCGAACCAGGTGGGGATCGGCGGCATCTCCCACCGGGTGTCCTGGGTCAGTAAGCCCTCCAGCGCGACCAGATCGGTCTTCTCGAAGGCTGTGGCGTACTGGTCGAGCAGCGCACGGCGGGCGGGTTCGTCCGGTTCGCTGAACTGGTCCTCGGCCGGTGCGAGCCTGGCCAGCTCCGCCCGCGCCCGCTGGAGGGAACTGTTCACCGCTGCCGTCGTCGTCTCGAGCAGATCCGCCACCTCGGACGCCTGCCACGCGAGCACCTCCCGCAAAATCAGTACCGCGCGCTGCCGCGGTGGCAGGTGCTGCAACGCGGCAACCATCGCCAGCCGGAGGCTCTGCCGGGTCCCCACGACCAGAGCCGGATCGGCGTTCAGCACGAGATCCGGGAACGGCTCCAACCAGGTCGCCTCCAGCGCCTGTGCCTCCAGGTGGTCGGGATCGGCGCCAGGAGCGCCCAACGCTGACGGCACCATTCGACGGCTGCTGTGCTGCAACGCGTTCAGGCAGACCCGGGTGGCGATCCGGTACAGCCAGGTCTTCACCGATGAGCGCTGCTCGAACTCGGCGAATCCCCGCCACGCACGTAGGTACGTCTCCTGTACCGCGTCCTCCGCGTCGTGCAGCGAACCGAGCATCCGGTAGCAGTGCGCGACCAGCTCACCCCGGTGCTGCGCGAACTCGTCCTCCAGGTCCACGGCATCTCCTCGATCGGCTCCTGACGGGCAACCAGAGCCCCCGGACCGGGATCAGGCCGTACGACGCGATGCCGAGTCCGGAGAGTGCTCCCCGCAATGACAGCACGCCGCACATGGAGGGCCGGAGTGATCGTGGCGATGAGTTTCCGGTTTCCGAGCGGTCAGTACCAGTGACAGCGAAACCAGCAGGGAGGGCCCGATGAGCGCCACAGTGATCCGCTACCAGACCAAGCCCGAAGCGGCGGACGAGAACCAGCGTCTGATCGAGAACGTCTTCGCCGAGCTGGCGGCCACGGCACCGCCCGGCCTGCGGTACAGCGCCTTCCGGCTGGCCGACGGGGTCACCTTCGTCCACGTGGTCGACGGCGACGGACTCACCGAAGTGACCGCCTTCAAGGAGTTCCAGCGCACCATCGGGGACCGCCTGGCCGGCGGCCCCACCCGCGACGACGCCACAACGATCGGCTCCTATTCGTAGCGGAGCAGGGCGTCTGGAAAGCCCACCTAGAAACGGTAGGCCAGGTTGACGGCCAGCGCGGCCAGCACGGTGACGAAGAAGACCGCCCAGCCCACGAGCTTGCGGGACCCCACCCGCAGGTGCGCGATCAGCGCGCCGACGAAGTACAGCACGAGGCCCACGGCGGCGAGTGTCCCCAGCAGTGGCACGGCGAACCCGACCAGCAGGCCCGCCGATCCCGCCGCCAGCAGCAGGCCCAGCACCGGCAGCCACGAATGAGGGATCCGCTTCATGTCCGCCTGGGCCTTGGGATAGTCGTGGCCGATCAGGTAGGTGACCGCGGCGATGGCGGTGAAGACGGAAGCGATGATGGTGACTGTCACGTAAGCGGCGAACATGGATCCTCCTTGTGGTTGTCACCCCAAGGACGGGACAGCGCGGCGAAACGTTACCGCGCAGGCCAACAGCAGAGCCCGGAAAACAGCGGTGCCCTCCGGATCGTCCGGAGGGCACCGCGTCTTCGTAGGGGTCAGAGGAACTTGTACATATCCGCGGAGGCCGGCTCGGTGTCGCCGGCGGGCGGCGCGGTCACCGAGACCTGCTCGCCGAAGCCGCTCATCTTCATGTCGGTGACGAGATCACCGACGCTCTTCGTGGCGATCGTGTAGGACAGGGCGGTGAGCCGGCCGTCGGAGTCGACGGTCGCCTCGAAGGGGATGGCCTTCGGGTCCTTCGCCAGCTTGGCGGTGGACTTGAGGCCGTCGCGCATTCCGCCGTCGGCGCCGGCGGCCTCCGCGGCCTTGTTCAGGTCGGCGGTCCCGCTGTAGTGGCCGGGGCTCACCTCCTGGGCGGTCACGATGCCACCGATGATGCCGGTCTGTGCTTTCAGGTCGAACGACTGGCGCAGCGAGCTGGCCGGCCGGAGCTTGTTGAGGTCGATCTTCATCCAGGGCTTGTCGCCGTCGAGCGAGTCCGACTTGATGTAGGCGGCGTCGCCGATCAGCCGGGCCTCGATCGGCTCCGGGGCGTTGCCGGTGACGTGGATCGCCTTGGCGGCGGGGTCCATCTTGCCGCTGAGGGTGATCGACTGGTTGCCGGCCTTGACCGAGGCGTCCATGGTGACCGTGCCGGCGAGGCTGCGGTCCATGGCCTGCCGGACTGCGGCAACCGGTTCGAGTTTGGTCGTGGCGGGCGCGGCGGAGGGCCCAGCGGAGGACCCGGACCCTCCAGTGCCGTCGGAGGTGGTGCCGCAGCCGGCCACGAGGACGGCGGCGAGGGCAATCGAAAGGGTAGGGATCAGTCGACGCATAGACGCGACCCTAACCAACGGGCACCACCCGCGTGTGCCTGCCGCGTCGGGTCATTCCGCCGGCAGTTGCTCGGCTCGGGCGAGCACCCGGTCGATGAGGCCGTACTCCCGGGCCTGCTCGGCGGTGAACCAGCGATCCCGGTCCCAGTCCTGCTGAATCTCGTCGAGCGTTCGTCCACTGTGCTCGGCGATCAACTCCTGCATCGTCCGCTTCACGTGCAGCATGTTCTCCGCCTGGATGGTGATGTCCGAGGCGGTGCCGCCCATCCCACCGGAGGGCTGGTGCATCATGATCCGCGAGTGCGGCAGCGCGTACCGCTTGCCGGCCGCGCCCGCGCACAGCAGAAACTGCCCCATCGAGCCGGCGAACCCGAGCGCCAGCGTGGCCACGTCGTTGCGGACGTAGCGCATCGTGTCGTACACCGCCATGCCGGCGCTCACCGAGCCGCCCGGCGAGTTGATGTAGAGGTAGATGTCCCGGTCGGCGTCCTCGGCGGCGAGCAGCAGGATCTGCGCGCAGATCTGGTTGGCCGACTCCTCGGTCACCTCGGTGCCGAGGAAGACGATCCGCTCCCGCAACAGCCGCTCGAACACCTGATCACCGAAGGTCGGCTGCCCACCGTCCCGCATCCACACGCCGTACCCGATCATCTGCCGCCACCCTCCACCGTGCCGGCGGGCGGGAGACCGCCCGGGGGACCGGCCCCTCCAGCGTGCGGCGACGCCCGGCCGCCGACCAGGGATTCTGCCGCCGGCAGATCCGCCCAGGGCAGAACCCCGGCCGGCCTACACCAGGCTCAGCCGCCGCCGGCCCGCCCGGGCCCGGCGGCAGGCCAGCATCTTGGAGGTACGCGGGCCGGGGCGCCCGGCCGGCGCGGAGGCGATCAGCCGGACCCGCAGCCCCGCCCCGCCGACTGTCGACCCGACCGGCGATGCCGGACCGCCGACGTGCAGGATCGGCCCGCCCAGCCGCAGCACCGGCCCGGCCGGCTGCCGGACGGGGGCCGGGACGGCGGCCACGGGTGGCGTCGACCCACTCGGCTGGAAGCCGATCCGGAAGGTCGAACCGGTCTCGGTGCGCGCCGACGGCACCCGCTCCAACTGGGCCAGCGCGGCCCGGGGCGCGGCGGGAATGCGACGTTCGACCCGGCGCAGGTCGTCGCGGGCCTGTTCGAGCAGGTCGGAGAGCTGGATGCCGAGCGCCCGGCAGATCGCCGCGAGGACCTCCGACGAGGCCTCCTTGCGGCCCCGCTCGACCTCGGACAGGTAGGGCACGGACACCCCGGCGGACGCGGCCACGTCGCGCAGTGTGCGGCCCTGGCTCTGGCGCAGCCGGCGCAGCACCCCGCCGATCACTCGTCGCAGCAACGACATGCCGGCCTCACTCTCGCGGTCGTCGTCGGAGGAACACCCCCATCATGCCGGTTGTCGGCCCTGCCTACCGACCCCTGCGCGCCAGGTCGGCCGTTGGCGGTGGTGCGTCGGCGTGACCCGGGCGTGCAGTCGGCGGCGTACCCGCTATGTTGTGGTCGTGCAGGCGACGGCGGCGGAACAGGTTCGACGGTGATCCATTTTCCCGCGCAGCGCCGGGGTCCGCTGAGCGCGCTGAGCCTTCGGCTCGCTGCCGCCCTGGGCCTGGTCTTCGCCGTGGTGGCGGCGGTCTACCTGGACCGGGACGGCTACCGCGACGTCAACGAGGACGGCCTCACCCTGCTCGACTGCTTCTACTACGCGGTCGTCTCGCTCTCCACGACCGGCTACGGGGACATCACCCCGGCCGCGCCGTCGGCCCGGCTGGTGAACGTCCTGTTCGTCACCCCGGCCCGGGTGCTCTTCCTGATCATCCTGGTCGGCACCACACTGGAAGTCCTGACCGAGCAGTACCGGACCGGCCGTCGCCTGTCGCGGTGGAGGAGAGTCGTGAAGGACCACGTCATCATCTGCGGCTACGGCACCAAGGGCCGCAGCGCGGTCAACGCCCTGATGGAGAACGGCCTGGACCGGTCGCGGATCGTGGTGGTGGAGCGCAGCAGCGTCGCCCTGCGGCAGGCCACGTCGGCCGGGCTGGTGGCGATCGAGGGGTCGGCGACCCGGTCGTCGGTCCTGAACGAGGCGCATGTCAAGAACGCGAAGGCAGTGATCATCGCGACTGACAGTGACGACGCCTCGGTGCTGGTGGCGCTCACCGTACGGCAGCTCACCGCCGGGCAGGTCCGGATCATCGCGGCGGCGCGGGAGGCGGAGAACGCCCCGCTGCTCAAACAGAGCGGCGCGCACCACGTCATCGTCTCGTCGGCGACCGCCGGCCGCCTGCTCGGCCTGTCCACCTCGGCGCCGCCGCTTATCGACGTGGTGGAGGACCTGCTCACGCCGGGGCAGGGCATGGCGCTGGCGATGCGCTCCGCCGAGCGGGACGAGGTGGGTCGCTCGCCGCGCGAGCTGGACTCGCTGGTGATCGCCCTGGTCCGGCGGGGCAAGGTGGTCACCCTGGCCGACCGGGCCGGTGCGGTGATCGAGACCGGCGACATGCTTGTGCACGTCCGTGACGACCGCCCGCAGTCCACGGCGACTGTCTGACGCACCCTGCTCTGGCGCACCCTGCTCCGACGCACCCTGCTCTGGCGCCTCAGCAGGCGTCGGGCTCCTCGTCGATCGCCGCGCTGCAGCTGATCGGCGTCGTGGTGGCGGCACGCCGGAGCAGCTCGTAGAGCGTCTCCCGCTCAGCTGGCTCCAACGCCCCCAACACCTCGTCCTCGACACCCGCGAGGGCGCATTCCGCCTCTTTGAGGCGTTTCGCACCATCTTCGGTGAGTTCGACGACGTGTCGTCGACGGTCCTGGGGTGACCGCCGCCGCTCGACCAGTTCCTTCGCTTCGAGGTCGTTGAGCAGCCCGACGATGTTGGTGCTGTCCATCTCGAGGGTCGTGGCGAGCGCCTGCTGACTGGTGCCCCCGCCCGCGCGCAGCACCGTGAGCGCCACCAGATGCCGGGGCCGCAGGCCCAGTGGCGCCAGTACCGACTCGGCCCGCAGTCGCATCCGCCGGGCCAGGTGATCCAGCAGGGCACCTGAGCGGTGCTCAGAGGGATCCAGCGGCAGGGCGGACATGTGACCCAGTCTACCGACGCCTCGGAACATCTGCCTGCTATAAATAGTTGGTGCAACACAGACGATCCTTGGAGGAGGAATCATGAACCTGCTACATATCGATTCGAGCATCCGGGGCGACTGGTCGGTCAGCCGGCGACTCACCGCCCGCGCCGCCGCCGCCTGGCGCGCGGCACACCCCGACGGCACGGTCACCTACCGTGACCTGGGCGCCGAGCCGCTGCCGCACCTGGACTCGGACGGCGGGCTGGCGCGGATGACACCGCCGGACCAGCACACCCCGGCCCAGCGCGATTCCTGGGAGCTCAGCGAGCGGCTGGTCGACGAGGTGAAGCGGGCCGACGTGGTGCTGCTCGGGCTGCCGCTCTACAACTTCGGCGCGCCCAGCAGCGTCAAGTCCTGGGTCGACCACCTGATCGTCCCCGGCCTGGCGTACGACCCGACGACCCAGGAGGGCCTGCTCGGCGGCCGCGAGTTCGTGGTTCTGACGACCCGGGGCGGCGGTTACGGCGAGGGCACCCCTCGCTTCGGCTGGGACCACGCGGAGCCGTGGCTCCCGCACGGTCTGTCGATGACCGGCATGCAGCCGCGCTTCATCAGCACCGAATTGACCCTCGCGCCGTCGGTGCCGGCGATGGCCGAGCTGATCCCGTTGCACGAGGCCAGCCTCGCGGCCAGTGAGAAGGAGATCGACAATCTCTGGACCCCCGCCTCCGCCCAGCGCTGAGGCAGCACGGCACGACAAGAGCGGCCGCCCCCGGGTATCGGGGACGGCCGCTGTCGTTCAGGTCGGGCGGGTCAGAGGATCGTCCAGGTGTCGCCGCTGCCCAGCAGGCCGGCGAGCTGCTGCTCGGGGGTCTCGGTGACAGTCGCCTTGGCGGCGGCGAGCTGGTCCTGGACCACCCTGTCGTAGGACGGCCGGTCCACGGACCGGAACACCCCGATCGGGGTGTTGCGCAGGTCCAGGCCGGGCAGGCGGGACAGCGCGAACGCGTACGCCGGGTCGGTGACCGTCGCGTCGTGCACGACGATCTCCTCCGGGCGCACCGAGCTGGTCTCGCGGACCTCCAGGCCGAACGCGCCCGGCGGGTGCACCACGCAGAACTGCCCGTCGGCGCCGAAGGTGATCGGCTGCCCGTGCTCCAGGCGGATCAGGTAGTCGTCCCGGGTGGACGGGTCCTTGAGCTGCTCGAACGCCCCGTCGTTGAAGATGTTGCAGTTCTGGTAGATCTCCACGAACGCCGAACCCTCGTGCTCCGCGGCCGCCCGCAGCACCGACTGCAGGTGCTTGCGGTCGGAGTCGATGGTCCGACCGACGAAGCTGGCCTCCGCGCCGAGGGCCAGCGAGAGCGGGTTGAACGGCGCGTCCGCCGAGCCGGCCGGCGTCGACTTGGTGACCTTGCCGACCTCGGACGTCGGCGAGTACTGACCCTTGGTCAGGCCGTAGATCCGGTTGTTGAACAACAGGATCTTGAGGTTGACGTTGCGCCGCAGCGCGTGGATCAGGTGGTTGCCGCCGATGGACAGCGCGTCGCCGTCACCGGTGACCACCCACACCGACAGGTCCGGCCGGGACACCGACAGGCCGGTCGCGATCGCCGGGGCACGACCGTGGATCGAGTGCATCCCGTACGTGTTCATGTAGTACGGGAAGCGCGACGAGCAGCCGATCCCGGAGACGAACACCGTCCGCTCGCGGGGGATGTTCAACTCCGGCATGAACTGCTGGATCGCCGCCAGGATCGCGTAGTCACCGCATCCGGGGCACCACCGCACCTCCTGGTCGGACTTGAAGTCCTTCGCGGTGAGCTTGAGGGCAACCGGCTCAGACATTCTTCAGGACCTCTTCCAGCGTCGTCTCCAGCTCGGCGGCCGTGAACGGCAGACCGCGGACCTGGTTGTAGCTGATCGCGTCGACCAGGTAGCGGGCCCGGATGACGTGGGCCAGCTGACCCAGGTTCATCTCCGGGATGACCACCTTGTCGTAGGAGCGCAGGACCTCACCGAGGTTGGCCGGCATCGGGGCGAGGTGCCGCAGGTGTGCCTGGGCGATGGACAGCCCGCGCTGACGCACCCCACGGCAGGCCGCGCCGATCGGGCCGTACGTCGAGCCCCAGCCCAGCACCAGCACCCGGGCGTCGCCGTCCGGGTCCTCCACCTCGATGTCCGGCACCGGAATCGTCTCGATGCGGGCCGCCCGGGTACGCACCATGAAGTCGTGGTTCGCCGGGTCGTACGAGATGTCACCGGTCTTGTCGGCCTTCTCCAGCCCACCGATCCGGTGCTCCAGCCCCGCCGTGCCCGGAATGGCCCACGGCCGGGCCAGGGTCTCCGGATCGCGCAGGTACGGCAGGAAGGTGGTGCCGTCGTCGCCGTTGGGCTCGGTGGCGAACTCGACCCGGAGGTCGGGCAGCGACTCGACGTCGGGCAGCAGCCACGGCTCGGAGCCGTTCGCCACGTAGTTGTCCGACAGCAGGATCACCGGCGTGCGGTAGGTCAACGCGATCCGGGCCGCCTCCAGCGCCGCGAAGAAGCAGTCCGACGGCGACTTCGGCGCGATGACCGCGACGGGCGCCTCGCCGTGTCGGCCGTAGAGCGCCATGTTCAGGTCGGCCTGCTCGGTCTTGGTCGGCATGCCCGTCGACGGGCCGGCCCGCTGCACGTCCACGATCACCAGCGGCAGCTCCAAGGCCACGGCCAGGGAGATCGTCTCGCTCTTGAGGGCCACACCGGGACCGGACGTGGTGGTCACGCCCAGGGCTCCGCCGTACGACGCGCCGAGCGCCGCGCCGACCGCGGCGATCTCGTCCTCGGCCTGCATGGTCAGCACACCGAAGCGCTTGTGCTTGCTCAGCTCGTGCAGGATGTCCGACGCCGGGGTGATCGGGTACGCCCCGAGGAAGACCGGCAGCCCGGAGCGGACCCCGGCGGCGACCAGGCCCAGCGAGAGCGCGGCGTTGCCGGTGATGTTGCGGTAGGTGCCCGGCCGCATCTTGGCCGGCTTGACCTCGTAGCGGACCGCGAAGTCCTCGGTGGTCTCGCCGAAGTTCCAGCCGGCCCGGAAGGCGGCCACGTTCGCGGCGACCAGCTCGGGGCGGGCCGCGAACTTACGTTCCAGGAAGCGCAGGGTCGACTCGTACGGTCGCGAGTACATCCAGGAGAGCAGGCCGAGGGCGAACATGTTCTTCGACCGCTCGGCGTCCTTCTTGGACACCTGCAACTCGGTGAGCGCCCCGACCGTCATCGAGGTCAGGGCCACCGGGTGCACGACGTAGCCGGCCAGCGAGTCGTCGTCCAGCGGGCTGGTCTGGTAGCCGACCTTGGCCAGGTTGCGCTTGGTGAACTCGTCGGTGTTGACGATGATGTCCGCGCCGCGCGGCAGGTCGGCCAGGTTGGCCTTGAGCGCCGCCGGGTTCATCGCCACCAGCACGTGGGGGGAGTCGCCAGGCGTGAGGATGTCGTAGTCGGCGAAGTGCACCTGGAAGCTCGACACGCCGGGCAGGGTGCCGGCGGGAGCCCGGATCTCGGCGGGGAAGTTCGGCAGCGTGGAGATGTCGTTGCCGAGCTGTGCCGTCTCCGAGGTGAACCGGTCGCCGGTCAACTGCATGCCGTCGCCGGAGTCACCGGCGAACCGGATGACCACCCGGTCGAGTTGACGGATCTGCTTGGTCACTGTGCCACCTTCGTTCGCGACTGCGGGACCTCGCCCTGCCCGGCCACGGGACCTCCTTGACGCAACGTTCCACCGCACCGCCCCAGGCTGGTCCGGTCCGCTGTCGTTCCTCACTGAGAGCCTACGTCGAACGGACCCCCGACCCTCCCCGGAGGTCCGCCGACTGAGACCCGATCAACGCCGAATCTGCCCAGGATTGCGGCGTTTCGCCCCGCCCGCCGTAATTCAGATCACCGTCCACGGCCGGCCGCGACCCCCGGCCGTCGACGGCCAGGGTCGTCGATCGGTCAGTCGGTGGGCGGAGCGGTGGGCTCGGCCACCGACCCGCCGAGGCGGCGGCGCAGCGAGGTGGTCGCCAGCGCGAGGGCCAGCACCACCAGCAGCGCGGAGACCGCGATCAGGATGACCGCGGTGCGCTGCACCGAGGTCATGCCGCCGTCGTCGTCGGTGGTGGCGCCCGCCGGGAGTACGCCCTGGGAGCCGGTCGGCGCGGGCGGCGAGACGACAGGCGTGGCCAGCGCGGCCGCCGCCGTGATGCGGAAGCTCATCTGCACCCGCCGGGTCGCGCCGTTGCGCGGGTCGAGCTGACCGATCACCGCCCCGGACAGCGGCGCCTCCCGCTGGGCCTGGGCGGTCGCCTCCACCGGCAGCCGCAGCTCGCGGGTCTCGCCGGCCGCCAGCAGGCCCGCGTCACACCGGGTGCGGGACGCCTCGACCGCCACGCAACCCACCGGTGGGGTCGGCACGCTCACCCCCGCCGGCAGGATCACCTCCAGCAGGCCGGCGGCGTCCACCTTGCCGGTGTTGACCAGCCGTACCGCGAGGGTGCTCGCCGCGCCGCTGATGTCGAACGCGACCTCGTCCGCGGCCAGCGAGATCCCGGGCACCGGCGGGCCGGGCGGGAACAGCACCGCGAAGCCCTGGTCGTCGGCCACCTCGCCGGGCACCCCCGGCGCGTCCGCGACGACCTGCACGGAGCCGCTGAGCGGCATCCGCTCCCAGGCGTTGCCGGCGACCCGCAACCGGATCAGGCTGCTGAACCGCACGCCCGCCTCGGCCGTCCAGGCCCCGCAGCGGTACACGCCACCGCCCGCGGCGACGCACCCCTTCGTCCCGGCGTCGCTCAGCCCGGCCGGCAGGGTGTACGAGAGTCGGACCCGCTGCGCGGCGGTGCCGGTGTTCGCCACGGTGACCCGCAGCGTGGTGGTGGTGCTTGTCGCGTTCCAGTACGCCTCGGGCAGGGTGACGTCCTCGGTGGTCACCTGCACGCCGAGTGGGCTCGGCGCCGGCGCCGGCGTGCCACCCGGCGCGGGCGGGTTGACCGGGGGCACCGGGGGCGTCGGCGGCCCGGCAGTCGGCGGCCGGGTGCTGCCGCCCGGGGCGGGAGCGGCGGTGGTCGGTACCGGTGGGGCGGTGGTCTGCGGAGGCGCAGGCGGCGTCGTCTCCGGTGGCGGCGCGGTGGTCGCCGGGGCCGGGTCGGTCGGCGCGGGATCGCCGCCCGGATCCTCGGTCGGGGTGGGCTCCTCCGCCGGGCTGGTCTCCGGGTCCGGATCGGGTTCGGGCGCCGACTCCGTCACGGCGGCGATCGGGTGCGTGTGCGGCACCGCCGCGCTCGCGAGGGTCGGAGCGGCGGCGAGCGCCGCGAGCAGCCCGAGCGCGAGCGAGGTCGCCAGCAGGGGCGCGGGAGGTCGCCCCGCAACCCGGCGTTCGGGCGATACCTTCACGCGGGCCATCTGTCCTCCGGTGCCATGGGTGGATGTCCAATGTTCGTTAACAGTTGCCTCGGTGCACTAGTCCCACCCGGAAACAAATCCGTAACGTGTTTGGGACGGCCCGTTCGGGTGGGCGGTAAGCTGCCGATGTGACCGGTTACCTGGGCTCGTACGCGACGCTCGGGCTCCTGCTGCTCGTCAGTGTCCTGTTCTTTGTGACGGCGTTCTCGGCCAACCGGGTGTTACGTCCCGCCCGTCCGGCCGACCCGTTCGGCAAGCGGACCAGCTACGAGTGCGGGCTCGATCCGGTCGGCGCGGACTGGGCGCAGATGCAGATCCGCTACTACGTCTACGCCTACCTGTACGTGCTGTTCGCGGTCGAGGCGGTGTTCCTCTTCCCGTGGGCGGTGGTCTTCGACCGTCCGGGCTTCGGCCTGGTCACCGTCGTGGAGATGGCGGTGTTCGTGGCGGTGCTCGCCCTCGGCATCCTCTACGCGTGGCGTAGGAACATCCTGCGCTGGACCTGAGCGTCGGTGCCTCCGGCGATCGTGCCGCTCCGCCGGCCGTTCACGTCGGTTGCCGCACCGACCGGCCGACTCAGGCCAGACCCCGCCGGGTCGCCGCGGGCGGGCGGTCGCCACGGATCGAGGCGACCATGTCCAGCACCCGACGGGTGGGCCCGACCTGGTGGGCCCGGAACACCCGAGCGCCCAACCAGGCGGAGACCGCCGTCGCGGCGAGCGTGCCCTCCAGCCGCTCGGCCACCGGCAGGTCAAGCGTCTCGCCGACGAAGTCCTTGTTGGAGAGCGCCACCAGCACCGGCCAACCGGTCGCGGTCAGCTCGTCCAGCCGGCGGGTGATCTCCAGGGAGTGCCGGGTGTTCTTGCCGAAGTCGTGCGCCGGGTCGATGAGGATGCCGTCGGGGCGTACCCCCGCCGCCACCGCGCGCTCGGCGAGCCCGGTCACCGTCTCGACCACGTCGGCGACCACGTCGTCGAAGGCCGCCCGGTGCGGCCGGGTCCGGGGGACCAGCCCGCCGGCGTGCGAGCAGACCAGGCCGGCGCCCGTGTCCGCCGCGACCCGGGCGAGCGCCGGGTCGGCGCCCGACCAGGTGTCGTTGAGCAGGTCCGCGCCGGCCGCCACGGCCTCCGTCGCGACCTCGGCCCGCCAGGTGTCGATGGAGATGACCACCTCCGGGAACGCGGCCCGTACGGCGGCGATGGTGTCCACCGTGCGCCGGATCTCCTCGGCGACGTCCACCTCGGTGCCCGGCCCCGCCTTGACCCCGCCGATGTCGATGATCGCCGCGCCCTCGTCGACCGCCCGCTCGACGGCGCGCAGCGCGCTGTCGGCGGCAAAGGTGGCGCCCCGGTCGAAGAACGAGTCCGGTGTGCGGTTGACGATGGCCATCACCACCAGCTCACCCGGGGCGAACGTCCGCCCACCAAGCCGAAGTGCCCCGGCCATGACGCCTCCCGACTGTCCGCACCGTCGCCGCCGCTCCGGCCGCTACCGACGCTAGCCGGTCGGCCGGCCACCACGCGGGGCGGGCGCGGGCGTCGATGGTGATCGGGGTGGTGGGGTCGCTCCCAGCCGGCTGTCGTGCCACGATCAGTGCATGGGTCAGCTTCTGCTCCTCCTGGTCGTGGCGTTGACTGTCGCGGCGGTCGTTTTCGGCGTGACGGTGTTGGTCAGTGGCCGCGATCCGGGCCTCGCGTCGACCGAGCCGGATTCGCAGGCCATCCCCCTGCCGGGCACCCGGCCACTGCGGGAATCCGACGTCGGGGCGGTCCGCTTCGACACCGGACTGCGCGGGTACCGGATGGCCCAGGTCGACCAGGCGATGCGCCGTGCCGCCTACGACATCGGCTACAAGTCCGAGCTGATCGGCGTGCTGGAGGCGGAGGTCATCGCATTGCGCGAGGGCCGTACCGACGACGCCGACGTGCTGCGCCAGGCCCGGGAGCAGGCCGCCGGAGCGGCGTCGGGCGCGACCGCGGCGGAGCCGGACGACGCCGCGGTGCCGGCCGACGCCGTTGCGCCTGCGGACGCCGGCACGGGGCCGGCCGGGGCGGACGCCCTGCCCGCCGCCACCTCCTCGGCGGCCGACTCCGACGGCGTGGCGCCTGCGGACGCCGGCGCGGGGCCGCCGGGGCGGACGCCCTGCCCGCCACCTCCTCCGCTGCCGACGCGGACGCTCTGCCCGCCACCACCTCGGCGGCCGACGCGGACGGCGTGGCGCCGGCCGACGGCGAGCCGCCCGCCGTCGACAAGCCCATCGCCCGTAAGCCGGCCGACGAGCCCCTCGCCCGCAAGCCGGGCGACGACGAGCCGAGCGCTGACGAGCCGGCCGAGGACGAGCCGGCCGGCGGTGCCGGGCAGCACGGCGCGGTGGTCCGGTCGGAGTCGGCGTGACCGGCCCGGAGGGCGTTGATGATCTTCAGGAGGCGGCGCAACCCGGCGCCGGCGAGGTGACCGCCACGGTCATCGTCAACGCCCCGGCGGCCCGGGTCTTCGCCGCGTTACTCGCCTGGGAACGGCAGTCGGACTGGATCCCGTTCACCCGGGTCCGGGTCGTCGAGGGCGACGGGCGCGAGGGCAGCCGGATCGAGGCGGTGACCGCGCTCGGCCGGGCGACGCTGCGCGACGAGATGCGGGTGGTCCGGGTCGACGAGCCGTACGAGATCGGCGTGGTCCACCACGGCCAGGTGCTGCGCGGTCCGGGCGTCCTGCGCTGCACCCAACTCGGCGAGGCCCGCACCCAGGTCGTCTGGCACGAGTGGTTCCATCTGCCGGGCGGCCGGGCCGGCCGGCTGGCGTGGCCGGTGCTCTGGCCCGGTTCCAAGCTGGGCCTCACCCAGGCGCTGAAGAGGTTCGGCCGTCTGGTCGAGCAGGGCCGACTGCCCTGACTGTGAGGCTGGCCGGGTAGGCCCGACGGTGCGGGGCTGTCGGTGCGATGGCCTAGCGTGTGCGACGTGAGTGACCTGGTGATCGGCGCCGACGGGCTGGCCCGCTGCGCCTGGGGGGCGAGCACCCCGGACTACGCCGTCTACCACGACACCGAGTGGGGGCGGCCGCTGCGCGGCGACGACGCGCTCTACGAGCGGATGACCCTGGAGGCGTTCCAGTCCGGCCTGTCCTGGCTGACCATCCTGCGCAAACGCCCGGCGTTCCGGCTGGCCTTCGACGAGTTCCACATCGAGACCGTGGCCGGCTACGGCGAGGCCGACGTGACCCGGCTGCTCGCCGACGCCGGCATCGTCCGCAACCGGGCCAAGATCGAGGCGGCGATCGCCAACGCCCGTGCCGCGCTGGAGCTGCCCGACGGGCTGTCCGCGCTGCTCTGGTCGTTCGCGCCGGAGCGCCGGCCGTCCCGCCCCGCCTCGTTCGCCGAGCTGGCGCCGATCACCGGAGAGTCGACGGCCATGGCCAAGGCACTCAAGAAGCGCGGCTTCCGATTCGTCGGCCCGACCACCGCGTACGCCCTCATGCAGGCCACCGGGATGGTCGACGATCACATCGTCGGCTGTCACGTCACCCGTTGACCGGCGGCGTGATGGGATGGCAGGCATGACGACCGAGACCGCGTACCGGGCCGGTGCGGCCGGCCACGCCGACGGGCCGGGCACCTGGGCCGTGCTGCTGCCCCCGGAACGTTACGAGGCCGAGCGGCTCGTGCACCACGACACCCTGGAGCTGACCGGGCTGACCGACGTCGGGCGTCCCGGCCTCGGCGACCGGGTGGCGGTGCTGGCCGACGCGCCACCGCGACTGGTGGCCCTCGGCCGGGTCACCGCGCCGTCGCGGCGGCACTCCGAGGATCCGGACGATCCGCAGTCCGACGTCGAGCCGGGGACGCTCGTCGTGACGTACACCCGGCGGGCCTTCGACGAGCCGGTGCCGACCGGCCTGCTCGCGCTCGACGGGCCGGTCACCGCGCTGGAGCCGGCCACCTTCCGGGCGCTGGCCGACCAGCTCGGCCCGCCCCCGGCGCGGCGCACCTGGCTGGTCAGCCTCGACCTGCCGATCGAGGCCGGCACGCCGGCCGAGGCGGTGCGGCTGTTCTGGTCCTACGTGCAGGAGCTGGGGCCGCGCGAGCTGCCCGCCTTCGTGTCACCGGCCGGCGACGAGCTGGCCATGCAGGCGTTCGTGCTCGGCGCGGAGGCCAACCAGGACCCGGAAGAGGACGACTAGAAGAGCTTGTCCAGGCGTCCCTTCCAGTCGGCCAGCACCGGACCCGGGTCGGTGTCCAACACCCGCTCCAACAGCGTGGCGTAGACGTCCCGGAAGTCGGTGGTGTATTTCAGGTCGCCGTCGTCGAGGTCGGTGAGGCTTGGCGCGTCCCCGTGCCAGCCGCCGCGCACCCCCGCGCCGAGCAGCAGCATGTCCGAGGCGGTGCCGTGGTCGGTGCCGTCCGAGGCGTTGGCCCGGACCCGGCGACCGAACTCGGAGTAGACCGCCACCACCACCTTCCGGCCCGCCTCGCTGCGACTCATCCGGTCGGCGAACCCGGTCAACGCCCGGTCCAGCTGACCCAGCAGGACGGCCTGCAACTGCTTCTCGTCGGCGTGCGTGTCGAAGCCTCCCAACGACACCGAGAAGACCCGGGTGGACACCTCCGCCTCCACACACTGCGCGACCAGATCCAACTGCGCGTCCAGCGGGGTTCGGGCCCCGCCGGTGGCCGTCGCGGGCGCCTGCTCGCCGTCCGGGTCGTCGGTCTCCGCGGCGGCGGAGTCGCGTACCTGGCGGATCATCTCGTCCACCGACCGCAGGTCGGCGAAGCAGGCGGCGGCACGGCCCCGGGCTGCCGACTCGCCCGCCTCGGCGGCGGCGAACGCGGTGAGCGTCTCCGCCGGCAGGCCCTTGGCGGCCTTGCGGTCGGTCACCGGCACGGCGGCGCCCGCGCTGTGCGCCCCGGCCAGCAGCGGCGGCAGCGCCGGCTCGAACGACACCGCCAGCCGGGGGTCGCCGCCCGCCCCGTCCAGCCAGCGGCCGAGCCAACCGGTGTTGCCCGGCCGGTCCGGTTGCGCCGTGTGCCAGATGTCCATCGACCGGAAGTGGCTGCGGTCCGGCTTCGGGTAGCCGATCCCACGCACGATCGCCAGCCCGCCACTCGACCAGCGCTTGTGCAGCCCCTCCATCGCCGGGTTGAGGGCGAAGTCGTCGTCCAACCGCCGCACCTCGCCGTCGGGGTACGCCAGCTCGGGTCGGGCCGCCCGGTAGGCCGGGTCGCCGTACGGGATGACGGTGTTCAGGCCGTCGTTTCCGCCGTAGAGGGTGACAAGCACCAGCGTGCGCGACTGGGGGTCCCGGTCTCCGGAGGTGTCCAGCAGGTCCCGCAGTCCGTACGCGCCGGCGCCGGCGGCCAACGCGCCCGCGCCGACCACCCCGCTGGTGAGCAGGAACCTGCGTCGGGTCAGGGCGTCCATTTCTCGACTCCTCCGCTCAGCTGACGGTGTACTCGGGGCTGACCAGGCCGGCGGCCAGCAGTTTCCGTGGTTCGCCGGCCAGCGGTGTGAGAGCGGCCCGGGTGCGGGCGCCCCAGCCGTCGACGACAAGCAGTCGGGCCAGGGCGTCCGGCCGCCCGGCGGTGGGCGCGGCGGTCAGCCGGGCCAGCACCGCCGGGGTGGCCGCGGCGGCAAGCATTCCGGCCATCCGGAGCCGGGCCTGCAACGACGAGGTGGTCAGCCACGCCGCGCCGGCCGGCCAGCCACCCACGCTGGGCGGCCGCAGCGGCACCTGATCCAGCGCGTTCAGGCCGGACAGCAGTTGTTTGCGCTGCTGCTCCGGCAGGGCCGAGGGCCGGACGCCGAGCTGTCGCAGCGCGCCGACCAGCCACTCCACCGGCTGCTTCACGAGGGTGCCGCGGGTCTGGGCGAAGGCCGGCGACGAGAACAGCGCACGCAGGGTCGCCACGGTGTCCGCGCCGGCCAGCCCGTCCGGGGCCGGGACGTCGGTGCCGGCGTAGCGGAACCAGAGCCGCCCCGCCACGAACGTCGCCGCCGCCGGCTGGGCGGACAGCAGTCCGGCGTACGCCTCGGCGTCGAAGCGGCCGGTCTGCCCCAGGATCGTCTTCTCCCCGGGGTCGTGCCGCTTGGCCTCGAAGCGCGCGACGCCGGTGCGCCGGTCCACCGTCCAGCCGGTCAACGCCCGCGCGCCGGCCTTCACGTCGGCCTCCGTGTACGCGCCGATGCCGAGGGTGAACAGCTCCATCAGCTCGCGCGCCAGGTTCTCGTTCGGCGCCTTGCGGGTGTTCTTCTGCCCGTCCAGCCAGATGATCAGAGCCGGGTCGCGCACCATCGCGGCGACAAGTGGGGCAAGCGGCCCGCGCCCGTGGCGGCGCAGCGTCTCCAACTGGCCCAGCATCACCCGCGCCGACTTCACCTTCTGCGCGCTGGTGGCCCAGTGCCCGTGCCAGAAGAAGAGCAGCTTCTCGGTCAGCCCGTCCTCGGCGGCGACCATCCGGTCCAGCCACCAGAGGGTCACCTGCTGGAGCTGCTCCTTGCGCTGGGCGTTGGCCTTCTGCCGCTGCTCGCGGGTGGACTCCTTGGTCAGCCCGGCGTACGGGTCGGCGGGCAGCGTCGGCGGCGGGGTGGCCGCCGCGCCCCGGTCGGCCCGAGCCGGGGCGAGCAGCTTGTCCAGGGTCGCCGCCGGCCCGGCCCGCTCGGCCGCGTCCACCTCGTCGGCGGTCGGCCCGAAGGTCGCCCGACGCAGCAGATGCGCCACCGCTTCACGATCGCTCATGCGGTCCGACGTTAGGCGGCCCGCGTACGAGGACGGTAAGGGTGGGGTGCGAATCGCGTTCAGTGTCCCTCGAAGACCGGTTTCTGCTTGGCGACGAACGCGAGGGTGGCCGCCCGGTGGTCGGCGGTGGCGCCGCAGATCGCCTGGGCCTGCGCCTCGGCCGAGAGGGCGTCGGCGAGGGTGCCGGCGTCGGCGATCGAGAGCTGCCGCTTGATGGCCCCGTACGCCACGGTGGGGCCGGCGGCGAGCCGGGCCGCGAGCTCCTGCGCGACGGGCAGCACCTGCTCGTCGTCGTCCGTCAGCCGGGTGATCAGCCCCAGCCGGCAGGCCTCCTCGGCGCGGACCGGCTCGGCGAGCATGAGCAGCTCCACGGCCTTGGCGTGGCCGACCAGCCGGGGCAGCGTCCAGGAGGCGCCGGTGTCGGCGGCCAGACCGACCTTGGCGAACGCCATCAGGAAGCTGGTGCTCGGGCCGCCGATCCGGATGTCGGCGAGGAAGGCCAGCGACGCGCCCGCCCCGGCGGCCATCCCACGGACCGCTGCCACCACCGGCTTGGGCAGGTTGGCCAGCCGGGCGGCGATCGGGTTGTAGTGCGCCCGCACGGTGTCCAGCGGCTGGCCGGAGGAGCTGCCCAGGGTGGCCACGTGCTCGCGCAGGTCCTGCCCGGCGCTGAACGCCCCGCCGGCCCCGGCCAGGACTACCGCCCGGCAGGACCGGTCGGTCTCCAACTCGGCGAGCGTGTCCCGCAGCGCCTCCTTGAGCGCCAGGTCGAGCGCGTTCATCGCCTGCGGCCGGTTCAGGGTGAGGGTGACGACGGCGTCGGTCCGGTCGACGAGCAAAGGCTCGGTCACGTGTCTAACGACCCTTCTGTCGAACGATGCGGTTGCCGGCGTCGAGGCACTGCTCGACGTACCGGTCGGCGGCCGGACGCAGGCGGGCCGCGTGCCGGTCGAAGAAGCTGGCGGCGGCCGTGCCGGGCCAGCGCTCGGGGAGCAGCGCCGGGGGCAGCTGTGGGTCCCGGAACAGGAAGGTACGCCACGCGTGCACGAGCCGGAACCGGGCCGCGTACGCCTCCTCGTCGCTGCTGCGCACGGTGACCGCGCCGAGGAGGGGGCGCTGGTCGGCGACGAACCGCTCGTAGGCGCGGCCGATCTCGGCCAGGTCCCAGGCGCGGCGGACGACGCCCATCGCGCCGGGGGTGCCGGAGAAGTGCGAGGCCGTGAACCGCTCGAACCGGATGCCGGCCTCGGCCAGCAACAGGTCGACGTCCTCGGCGGGTCGGGTCGCCACCCAGGTCTGCTCGTCGAGCGTGCCGTAGCCGAGGAAGCTGAGGGTGGCCGCGAGTCGCTGCCGGTCCCGCCGGGAACCCGGAGCGTCGAGGACGAGCAGATCGAACCGACCGTCCCAGGTGACCCGGCCGGTGCGGTAGATCCGGGCCGCCGCCTCGTCCAGTCGGCGGGCGGCTTTCGGTGTGATCGAATATCCCGGTCCGGAGGCCAGCCGGAGCGGGTCGAGCCAGCCTTGACGCACCATCCGGGACACGGCGGTGCGAACGGCGGGCGGCGCGATTCCCAACGGCGCCAGTAGCTTGACCAGGGCGGCGACCGGTGCCCGGCCACCCCTCGGTCGGAGGTGGTCGCCGTACAGGTCGAAGAGTGCCGACCGTGCCTGCATGACCGCACATTGTGACAGGCCTTCTCAAGATAAGCTAGATGCTGTTACATCAATGCTGCTCCGGTTTGGGTCCGGCGGTGTTCATCAGGGAAAATCGTCTGTCGACACCCCCGCGACCGTTGCGGGTGGTCGTGACGAAGTGGCTGTGGGGCAACCCACCGACCCTGGTGTAGGTCTGAGGGGAGACAACATGGCGGCGATGAAGCCGCGGACGGGCGACGGTCCGCTGGAAGTCACCAAGGAGGGTCGGGGCATCGTCATGCGGGTCCCGCTGGAGGGCGGTGGCCGGCTCGTCGTCGAGATGACTCCCGACGAGGCCAACGCGCTCGGTGACGCGTTGAAGGCAGCCGCCGGCTGAGTGAGGAACGACCCGGACGGCGTACGCCGCCCGGAGCGTTTCCTGGACCCTGAGCCACCGGAATCGCCGGTGGCTCAGGGTCTTCATCGGTGTGGGCGGGCGCTTGCCCGGTCCCACTCTGCGACATGTCCTGGAAGGTACGGTTCTGCGTGCTCGCCATTCGTCCGCTCGCCGAGCCAGACCGGCTCGACGTCCTCGTCCTGCCCGTCCGCCCCACCGATCGGGCGGCGGGAGGCGAAGCCGGAGATGACGCCCCGGCGGAGCTGGCGCCCGCCGCTGTGACGCTGCCGGACGGCACCGCCGAGGAGGCTGCCGCGCTGGTGCCGGTCGCCCGACTGAGCGGCCGGGCGGGCGAGATCCGTACCCACCTGCGTCCCGGGCGCAGCCCCGGACGGTTGGTGCTGCTCGGTGTCGGCGACGGCGGAGAGTCCTCCTGGCGGGCTGCCGGCGCCGCCCTGGCCCGCTCGGCGGCAGATGAGACGCACATCACTATCGCGCTGCCGGCCGACGTGACGTCCGACGCGGTCCGTGGGTTGACCGAGGGGCTGCTGCTCGCGTCGTACCGGTTCCGGATGGCCGAGACCGACGATCCGCCCGCGCTCGGCGGCGTCGACCTGCTGCTCGCCGAGACGGAGGCGTACGAGAGCGCCGTGGCCACGGCGCGGACCACCGCCGCGATGACCCGCCTCGCCCGCGATCTGACCAACACCCCCTCCTCGGTGAAGACCCCGCAGTGGTTCGCCGAGCAGGTGGCCTCCGCCGCCGTGGACCTTCCGGACCTGCGCCTCACGGTGCGCCACCCGGCCGAGCTGACCGCGGAGGGCTTCGGTGGGATCCTCGCCGTGGGCGGCGGCTCGGCCAGTGGCCCGCGGCTGGTCGAGATGGACTGGCATCCCGCCAACGCGCGCACCCACGTGGTGCTGATCGGCAAGGGCATCACCTTCGACACCGGCGGCCTCTCGATCAAACCGGTGCCGGCGATGAAGCTGATGCGCAAGGACATGGCCGGCGCGGCGGCGGTCGTCGCCGCCACCCTCGGCGCGGCGGCGCTGCGCCTGCCGGTCCGCGTCACCACCCTCGCCCCGCTCGCCGAGAACATGGTCAGCGGCTCGGCGTTCCGCCCGGGCGACGTGATCCGGCACTACGACGGGACGACAAGCGAGACGACCAACTCCGACGCCGAGGGCCGCCTGGTCCTCGCCGACGCGCTGGCGTACGCGGTGCGGCAGCTCAAGCCCGATCTGCTGATCGACCTGGCGACCCTCACCGGCGCGAACGCCGTGGCACTGGGCAAGCGAACCGCCGCCCTCTACAGCGAGAACGACGAGCTGGCCGCCGACCTGCTGGCCGCGATCGGGGCGGCCGGCGAGGCGGCCTGGCGGATGCCGCTGCACACCGACTACGTCGAGTACCTGGGCAGCGAGATCGCCGACCTCTACAGCGCGCCCGCGCAGGGCGCCGGATCGGTGC
This sequence comes from Micromonospora lupini str. Lupac 08, assembly GCF_000297395.2. Classification (GTDB taxonomy): domain Bacteria; phylum Actinomycetota; class Actinomycetes; order Mycobacteriales; family Micromonosporaceae; genus Micromonospora; species Micromonospora lupini. The sequence continues at coordinate 771,188 of NZ_HF570108.1, forward strand.
TGGCCGCGCTCTACCTGCGCGAGTTCACCGGCGAACTCCGGGACCGCTGGCTGCACCTGGACATGTCCGCCCCGTCCTGGGCGGACGGCGACCAGGCCGAACTCACCCGCGGTGCGACGGGCTGGGGCGTCCGCTCCCTGCTGCGCTGGCTGGCCAGCCTCGACTGACCGTCAGCACTTCACGGCGGCGAGCACCCCGTGCCCGACCGGGAGCAGCGCGGGAATCCAGTGCTCCGACTCCCGGACCGCCTTGATCGTTTCGCGGACCGTCACCGTCTCCGCGTCCCGGGCGGCCGGGTCACCGATCCGACCGTGCGCCAGCATGCCGTTGAGCGCGAGCACGCCGCCCGGGCGCAGCAGCCGCAGCGCCGCTTCCACGCAGGCGTGGAACCCGGTCGCCTCGGCGTCGACGAAGACCAGGTCGTACGCCCCGTCGGCGAGCCGCGGCAGTACGTCCAGCGCGCGACCGGTGATGATCCGGGTGCGGCCGGCGGCGAAGCCGGCCTCGGCGAAGATCCGCCGGGCGATCCGCTGGTGCTCCACCTCAAGGTCGATGGTGGTGAGCACGCCGTCGGCGCGCATGCCACGCAGCAGCCAGACGCCGCTCACGCCCGTGCCGGTGCCGATCTCCACCACCGCGCGGGCGTTCCCGGCCGCGGCCAGCAGCCGCAGGGCCGCCCCCGCTCCGGGAGTGACCGCGTCGAGGCCCACCTCGTGGGCCAGGCTGCGGGCGGTCCGCAGGACGAGATCCTCGGTCACGTACGACTCGGCGAACTGCTGAGCCTGGGTCGTCGAACTGCCGGAACCGGCGACCGTGGCGATGGGGCACCTCCGGGCGGTGCGTGGTGCGGGGGCGGGTTGGCACTGTGAGCGTAGAGGCGACCGGCGGGAGGCGCAGCCGCGCCTCCGTCCCCGCGCGATCGCCGCACCCAACCGCTGACTCCACCGCGCGCATCCGTGCAATCCTGGAAGCGGTATTCCGTCAGCCTCGACCGCGCCGAACCGTGGCCGGGCGACGCCGCGCGGGATCCGGGGACGGACTGGGAGGCACCGACGTGACCGACGGCTGGGATTGGCGCCGGGGCGGTGAGACTCCGGCTCCGGCGAGCCCGCCCGGGGCAGGGGTCCCGCCGGCGGGGCCGCCGACCACGCCGGGGAGTGACACCGCGCCCACGGCTGCGGTCGGCGCCTCGCCCTGGTGGTCCGACGCGCTCGGCGATCCGTGGCGTGACCCGGCGGCGCCCGCCGCGGTGGTGGTGCCCGGGGTGGTGGCGGTCGGCACCGAACCCGAACCGGTCACCGACCCGGACGCGCCGGGCCGACCGACGCTGCGCCATCTGCTGCTCATCCCGGTGATCACCGCACTGCTGGCGGGCACGCTCGGTGGCGCGTTGGGTTACGCCTTCGCGGTGCGCGGCGGCGCCGCGGGCACGGTGCTCGGCGCGCCGGCCGTGGACCCGCCGGCGCTGGCCCAGCGCAAGCCGGAGTCACTGGCCGGAGTCGCCGAACGTGTCCTGCCCAGCGTGGTCACCGTCCGGGTGAGCAGCCTCGGCGGGATCAGCGAGGGCTCCGGCTTCATCGCCAGCGCCGACGGTCACGTGATCACCAACGACCACGTGGTGGCCGGCGGCAGCGGTAAGGCCTCGGTGATCTTCAACGACGGCACGGCCGCTCCGGCCACAGTCGTCGGGCAGGACCCGGAGTCCGACATCGCCGTGATCAAGGTGAACCGCACGGGGCTGCGACCGGTGGAGTTCGGCGACTCCGAAGCGCTGGCCGTCGGCGACCCGGTGCTCGCCGTCGGCTCACCCCTGTCGCTGGCCAACACTGTCACCGCAGGCATCGTGAGCGCCCTGGACCGGACGATGCAGGCCGGTGAGCCGGGCGGCCCGGTGCGCTACTACGCGGCCATCCAGACCGACGCCGCCGTCAACCACGGCAACTCGGGCGGCCCACTCGTCGACGGCGCCGGGCGGGTGGTCGGGGTCAACTCCACCATCAAGTCGCTGGTGGCCGACGGGCAGGAGGCCGGCAACATCGGGCTCGCCTTCGCCATCCCGATCAACCAGGCCAAGCGGGTCACCCAGGACATCATCGGCACCGGCAAGGCCCGGCGTACGGTCATCGGCGCCCAGGTCGGCGGCCCCGGCGCGGGCGCCAACGGCGGCGTACGGCTGGCCGCCGTGGAACCCTCCGGGCCTGCGGCCGGGGCCGGGCTGAAGGTCGGCGACGTGATCCTGAAGCTCAACGGCCGGCCGATGACCGAGCCGACCGACCTGATCGCCCTGGTCCGCAAGTTCGCTCCGGGTTCGGTGGTGACCGTCGAGTTCCGGCGGGGGGCCGCTCGGCAGAACACGTCGGTGACCCTCGCCGCGGATGCCAAGTGAACAGCGCGTCACCCCCTGCCGGAAAGCCGTCCGACGTGCGTAGTCTTGCTGCTGACGCCGAGAGGAGGCCCGCGGGATGTTCGAGAACCTGAACATGTGGGAAGTCGGGGCGCTGCTGCTCCTGGCGCTGTTGATCTTTGGTGACCGGCTGCCTGCCGTGATCAACGACGGCCTGCGGATGGTGCGCAATCTGCGCAACATGGCCCGCAACGCCACCGGCGATCTCAGTCGCGAGCTGGGCACCGACATCCAGCTCGAGGATCTGCACCCGAAGGCCTTCATCCGCAAGCACCTCCTCAGCGAGGAGGACGAGGCGGCGATCCGCAAGCCGATGCAGGGCGTCTACGACAACCTGCGCGCGGACGTCAGCGGCGTGCACAACGAGCTGAAGGACGTGGCAAACGCCGTGGACCCGCGCTCGAACGGCTCCCGGCCCGGCACGGCCACCGGCTCAGCGCCGGCGCCGGCTCCCCGGGCCAGCTACGACGACGCCACCTGACCGACCCGCGCGTCCTGGCCCGCCCCGGCTTGCTGTCCGCGCGGCCCGGCCTTGTTCCGCGCGGCCCCGGCCTTGTGTCCGCGCGGCCCGGCCTTGTGTGCGCGCGGCCTGGACTCACGCCCGCGCCGCCTTGGGCTCGCGCCGGCGCGGCCTAGGCTTGTCCTGGCCTGGCGTTATGCCTTGATCAACTCGGGTTCCAGGAAATCGGCCTTTCAACCTTCGCGGGATGCCCCGACTTCCAGAAACCCGAGTTGACCATGCCGTGCCCGGCGCTTCGGGCCGTGCCGTGTCTGGCGTCGTGGCGTGCCCGGCGCTCCGGGCCGTGCCGGCCGTGCCGGCTGTGCCGGGCTGTGCCGGCTGTGCCGGGCTGTGCCGGCGGTGCCGGGCTGTGCCGGCTGTGCCGGGCTGTGCCGGCTGTGCCGGGCTGTGCCGGCTGTGCCGGGCTGTGCCGGCTGTGCCGGGCTGTGCCGGGCCGTGCCGGCTGTGCCGTGCTGCGGCGGCCTGGCCGCCTACCGGTACGACTCAGCCCGCCGGCCAACAGCGGCCGACGGGCTGGTGGTGCTTACGGGAATTCAGCGCCCGGCGGGCTTGAGGCCGAGCGGCTTGCCGAGCAGCGACTCACGGCGCAGCGCGAGCCGGTCGGCGATGGTGCCGAGCGCCTGCGCGGCCGGGGACTCCGGCTCGGCCAGCACGATCGGGTTGCCGGCGTCGCCGGCCTCGCGGACCCGCGTGTCCAGCGGGATCTGACCGAGCAGCGGCACCTGCGCGCCGATGGTCCGGCTCAGCGACTCGGCGACGGCGGTGCCGCCCCCGGCGCCGAAGATCTCCATCCGGGAGCCGTCCGGCAGCTCCAGCCAGGACATGTTCTCGATGACGCCGACCACCCGCTGGTGGGTCTGCAGGGCGATCGCCCCGGCTCGCTCCGCCACCTCGGCGGCGGCGGTCTGCGGGGTGGTGACGATCAGGATCTCCGAGTTGGGCAGGAGCTGGGCCAGTGAGATGGCCACGTCGCCGGTGCCCGGGGGCAGGTCGAGCAGGAGCACGTCCAGGTCGCCCCAGTAGACGTCGGCCAGGAACTGCTGCAATGCCCGGTGCAGCATCGGGCCGCGCCACACCACTGCCGCGTTGCCCGAGGTGAACATGCCGATCGAGATCACCTTCACGCCGTGCGACTGCGGCGGCATGATCATGTCTTCGACGCGGGTCGGTCGGGCCTCCGTGCCGAGCATCCGCGGCACCGAGTGGCCGTAGATGTCCGCGTCGACCACGCCCACGGAGAGCCCACGGGCGGCGAGCGCCGCCGCCAGGTTGACCGTCACGCTGGACTTGCCGACACCGCCCTTGCCGCTGGCCACCGCGTACACCCGGGTGCGCGAGCCGGGCTGGGCGAACGGGATGACCGGCTCCTCGCTGGCGCCACCGCCGCGCAGCTGCGACTGCAACGACTGCCGCTGCTCGGGGCTCATCACACCGAAGTCGATCTCCACGCCGGTCACGCCGGGCACGGCCGCGACGGCGACGGTGATGTCCGTACGCAGCTTGTCCTTGAGCGGGCAGCCGGCGACGGTGAGCAGCAGCTCGACCCGTACGACGCCGTCGGCGCCGATCGTGGCGGAGCGGACCATGCCCAGTTCGGTGATGGGCCGGCGGATCTCCGGGTCGTTGACGGTGGCCAGGGCGGCCTGGATCGCGTCCTCGACGGTGCTCACGGGTGCTGACATGCCCGCAATGCTACGTCGCGGGGCATCCGCTTCGGCCGCTGGCCGGGAGTGGTGTGAGCCAAACGATGAGCGGAATCCGACCCGTTGATCAGCGGTCGGGCCGGGCGTCGCGGGCGAAGTCCCCGTCCAGGTCGTCGCGCGGCTCGTCCAGGCCCAGGCCGTCGGTCGCCCGCTGCGCCCGCCGCTCCTGCTGGCCGTCCTTCTCCTGCTGCCGGCGCTCCAGGCGTTGCCGGCGCTGCCCCGCCTCGTCCAGCTCCTCGGCCAGCCGGGTCAGCTCGGAACGGAGGAAGTCACGGGTGGCCACCTCGCCGAGCGCGATCCGCAGCGCGGCGATCTCCCGTGCCAGGTACTCGGTGTCCGCCTTCTGGGCGGTGGCCCGCCGCCGGTCCTCCTCCAGCGCCAACCGGTCCCGGTCGGCCTGCCGGTTCTGGGCCAGCAGGATCAGCGGCGCGGCGTAGCTGGCCTGCAACGACAACACCAGAGTGAGAAACGTGAAGGTGTACGGGTCGAAGCGCAGCTCGGCCGGGGCGAGAGTGTTCCAGCCGAACCAGATCGCGATCACCACAGTCATGACGACGATGAAGTTCGCGGTGCCCATGCCCCGGGCGATGCCCTCCGACCAGCGACCGAAAGCCTCCGCGTCGAACCGGGGGAGCTTGATGCCCCGGGGCTCGCGGGGTTGGTCGAGCCGCTCCGTACGCCGCTGCTCAGCCACCGTCGCCGTCCAGCACCGCGTCGGAGGCCCCCGGGGCGCCCAGGGCGTCCCGGTCGCGCCAGTCCCGGGGCAGGGAGTGGTCCAGCACGTCGTCGACAGTCACGGCGCCGACCAGCCGGTTGCTCCGGTCGATCACCGGCATGGCGACCAGGTCGTAGGTGGCCATGCGGCGGGTGATCTCCGGCAGCGGGGTGGTGGGACGCAGCGGGTCGATGTCGTTGACCACCACCTTGCCCAGCAGGTCGGCCGGCGGTTCCCGCAGCAACGCCTGGAAGTGCACCATGCCCAGGTAGCGGCCGGTCGGGGTGTTCTGCGGCGCCCGGGTCACGAAGACCTGCGCGGCGATGGCGGGGGAGAGCTGCGGCTCCCGGATCCGGGCCAGCGCCTCGGCGACTGTGGCGTCCGGCGGCAGGATGACCGGCTCCGAGGTCATCACGCTGCCCGCCGTGCCGGGGGTGTACTTCAGCAACTGTCGTACCGGGTCGGCCTCGTCCGGCTCCATCAGGTCCAGCAGCACGTCCTGCTCCGGCGGGGGCAGCTCGTTGAGCAGGTCCGCCGCGTCGTCCGGGTCCATCTCCTCCAGCACGTCCGCGGCCCGTTCCCGGTCCAGCGCGGCGAGGATCTCCACCTGGTCGTGCTCCGGCAGCTCGCTGAGCACGTCGGCGAGCCGCTCGTCGTTCAACGCCGCCGCGACCTCGTTGCGCCGTGTGTCGGGCAGGTCCTGCAGGGCGTTGGCCAGGTCGGCCGGGCGCATGTCCTCCAGGACGGCGAGCAGGTTCGCCGTACCCCGGTTGTCGGCGATGCCGCTGAGCCCGCGCACCCGGTCCCACTCGACCTGGTGCAGGTGGCCGCGGCGGCTGAGCCGGCCGGTCTGCTCGCGGACCGCGACCCGGCTGAGTGACCACTCACCGCCGCGCGTGCACTCCATCGCGACGTCCACCACCGCTCCGGGCTGGCCGCCCGGTTCGAGCTGTACGCGCCGGTCCAGCAGTTCCTGAAGCACCAGCAGCTCGTTCGGGCGCTTCTCGAAGCGGCGCAGGTTGAGGGTGCCGGAGCCGAGGACCACCGCGTCCGCGTCGATCGAGGTGATCCGGTTGATGGACAGGAAGATCCGTCGGCGCATCGGCATCTCGGCGACCAGACCCACCACCTCGGGGGGCCGCTTGGTCGCCCGCAGCCGTGCCACGGCGTCACGGACCCGTCCCACCTGGTCACCGTTCGGATCGAAGACGGCGACTCCGGCGAGACGGGCGATGTAGACCCGGGTCGGCGTGCTCACGGGCACCAGCCTAAGCGCCTAGTGTTTATCAACATGTCGACCTTGGCCTACGAGATCGTGGACGTCTTCACCGACCGCCCGTTCGCCGGCAACCCGCTGGCCGTGGTGTTCGGCGCTGAGGCGCTGGCCACGGAGCAGATGCAGGCGCTGGCGCTGGAGTTCAACCTCTCCGAGACGGTGTTCGTGCTGCCACCCACGCAGGTGGGAGCCACCTACCGGGCCCGCATCTTCACACCGGCCGAGGAGCTGCCGTTCGCCGGGCACCCGAGTGTCGGCGCGGCGGTCGTCGCGAGTCGACGCGGAATGTTCGGTGTGGGGCAGGTCACCCAGGAGTGCGGCGCCGGTGTGCTGCCGATCGAGGTGACCGCGTCCGGGGCGACGCTCACCGGAGGCAGCCCCACCCTCGGCCCCGAGCTGGACCCGGAGCCGTTGCTGGAGATCGCCGGGCTGGTCGCGGACGACCATGACCGTGCCGGGCCCGCCCCCCGGGTGGCCGGCTGCGGGCTGGAGTTCCCCTACCTGCCGGTCCGTCCGGATGCGGTGGCCCGGGCTCGGGTGAACCCGGCAGCAGCGGAACGGTACGGGGTGGCGCACGTCAGCGTCTTCTCCTGGGACGCCGGCACGCAAACCGCGCACGCCCGGGTCTTCGTGCCGGGGATCGGCGTTCCGGAGGACCCGGCGACCGGTTCGGCGGCGCTCGGGCTCGGGGTCTGGCTGGTGGCGACCGGTCTGCTTCCGGGCGAGGGCCTGGCGCACTACGCGGTACGCCAGGGCATCGAGATGAACCGCCCGTCCGCGCTGGCCTGCACGGTGACCGCGGCGAACGGTGTGGCCGTCGGCGCGACGGTCGCCGGCCAGGTGATGCCGGTGGCCCGGGGCGAGATCGCCGTGCCGCCGTTCGTGGGCTGAGTGACGGCGCCGATGCGGGAGAATGCCCGTGTGACGGACGAGAATGCCTCCGGTGGCACGCCGCTGGTCGACGAGGCGATGAAGAAGGCCGCGGTGGCCTGGGTCAGCGTGTCCGGTGGGCCGGCGCTCGCGCTCTGGTGCGCTCCGCTGGAGGGCGCGCTCCTCGTGGTGAGCGGGCCGGGCGAGCAGGCCGCGCCGGGGCTTGCCGACGCGACCGAGGCGCAGGTCACCCTGCGCGGCGACCACGGAGGACGGATCGTCACCTGGCCGGCCCGGGTGACCCGGCTGGCACCCGGCACCGACGCGTGGGACACCGCCGCGCCGCTGGTGGCGGCCAAGCGCCTGAACGCTCCCGGCCCGACCGCCGACCTGGTGGCCCGCTGGGCGGCCGAGGGTTGCGCGGTGAACCGACTCGCCCCGGCCGGCGAGCCGCTGACCGGCGCCGGCCTGCCGTCCGACGCGCAGACCGAGGAGCCTCGGGAGACTCCGGCGGTTCGCGCCACCCGCAAGCCGTTCCGCCTGCACCGCGTCCGCCGCCGCTGACCACGGGCCGCTGGCCCGGCCCTGCGGGCCGCTGACCCGTGCGGCCGGCCGACCCGTGCGGCCCGCCGGCAGGCTGGTCCGTTCGGTCGGCGTCGTGGTCAGGCCGCCGGGCCGCCGACGCCTGAGCCGACGCCGAAGGTGCCCACGCCGGCTGTCTCGGCGGCGGTGCCCACGAGGTCGAGCACCTCGCGCAGGGCGCCGAGCGTGCGGCCGCGCCATTCCCGGTCCGCGTTGAACACCATGTGCTCGGCCAGGTCGGGCGCGGCCAGCCGGACGGCGGTCATCCCGGCCCGTTCGGCGCCGGTCAGCTCCTGACTGCCGCCGTCGCCGACGTACAGGCACTCGTCCGGCGCGAGCCCGAGCCGACGGCACGCGGTCAGGTAGAGCGCCGCGTCCGGCTTGCAGCGTCCGACCTGCACGGAGAAGACCCGCACGTCGAGCAGGGGTGCGATCGCGAGCTGCGGCAGGAAGGCCGGCAGTTCGTGCGTACAGTCGCTGACCACGCCGGTGCGCAGGCCGCGCTGGCGCAGCGCGGCCAGCACGGGCACCGCGTCGGCCCGTAGCCGGGTGTCCGCGCGGATCGCCCGGTGCCGGGACGCCACCGCCGCCCGCAGGGCACGGTCACTGGGGTGTACGCCGGCCTGGGCGCACACCCACCGCAGGGTCGCCTCCGCGTTGCCGAGCAGCCCGCTGGCCCGCTCGTAGTAGGTGCGATTCAGCACCTCGGTCAGTGTCTCGGTGGGGCAGCCGAGCAACTCCGCGGTGCCGAGGTGCGCGGCACCACGCTGGACCGAACGGGTAAGCGTGCCGAAGAAGTCGAACAGCACCGCCTGGTAGTCGGGCATCGGGGAGCGCCTCCGGGCGGTAGAGGGTCGTCGGCGCGAACGCGCGTGATCGTAACGGAGCGCTGACGGTCCGTGCTGCCCGTGATCGTGTGACCATTGCTTCCCGTGCCCCCTGGATCTCCCCGCCCGCCGCTGGACCCGCTGACCACCGGCGCCGTCGGCCTGGCCGTCGTCGCCGTGTCGTCGTCCGCGCCGCTGATCGCGTACGCCGCCGCTCCCGCCCTGGCCATCGCCTTCTGGCGCAACCTGCTCGCGGTGGCCGTGTTGAGCCCGTTCTCGCTGGCCCGGCGGCGCGCGGAGTTCCGCAGGCTGGCCGTCGGCGCGGGCCGGCGGGAGGGTCTGTTCTGCGTCCTCTCCGGGGTCGCGTTGGCCGGGCACTTCGCGACCTGGGTCCCGAGCGCCAAGCTCACGTCCGTCGCCGCTGCCACCGCGCTTGTCGCCACCCAGCCGGTCTGGCAGGGGCTGATCGCGCGTGCCCAGGGCCGTCGGCTGCCGCCGGTGGTGTGGATCGGCATCGCCGTGGCCGTCGGCGGAGCGGTGATCGCCACCGGCGCGGACGCGGGCATCTCCGGCCGGGCCGTCGTCGGCGACCTGCTGGCGGTGACCGGGGGAATGTTCGCGGCCGTCTACACCGCCTTCGGCGAACGGGCCCGGGCCAGCATCAGCACCACCACCTACACGACCATCTGCTACGGCATCTGCGCGCTGATCCTGCTGGTGATCTGTCTGGTCGGTGGGGTCCGGATGACCGGCTTCGACGGGCGGACGTGGCTGGCGATCCTGGCCCTGGTGGCCGGCGCCCAACTGCTCGGGCACTCGATGTTCAACTACGCCCTGCAGAAGATCCCCGCCACCACGGTGAGCGTGCTGATCCTGCTGGAGGCCCCCGGCGCGGCCCTGCTCGGCTGGGCCTGGCTGGGTCAGCTGCCCCGCCCGTACGCGCTGCTGGGCATGGCGTTGCTGCTGGTCGGGGTCGTGGTGGTGGTGTTGGGCGGCGCCCGCGCCGGCCGCCGTACGACGCCGCCAACCGCTCTGCCAGCCGACCCCGCCCCACTGGAGGGCTGAGGGCTCTCAGACCTCGTGGACCTCGATCACCCGGGTGTTCGGAGCTGCCGTGCCCAGGGCGGCACGCAGGTCGGTCCGCTCCGGGTCGACGAGGAACGACTCGTAGCCGGCCCGGTCGTCGAAGGTGATCACGTGGACCTCGGTCCGCCCGTCGGTGCCGCGCAGCCGTCGTTCCAGCCGGCCACCGTGCCGGTCGAGCAGCGCCAGAACGGTGTCCTCGTAGCGCTGACCGGCGGCCTCGGCCCCGGCCGGATACTCGACGATCGCGACAAGCGTCAGCATGACGGCCACGCTACCCAGCGATGCCGACGGCCGTGGCGCTGGCTTCCCAGAGCCGGGCCGCGAGCCGCGGGTCGGCCGCCTTGCGGTACGGCCGGCGTGGCCGGCGGTTGTAGTGGTACGCCCCGTTGACGAGCCGGGCCGGATCCTGGTTGGCCAGCCAGACCAGCGTCTCGGCGCCCTTCTCCGGGCTGCGGAACGGCAGGAACCGCATGCCGAACGCGACCATCGGGCTGTCGTTGGCGAACCTCGTACGCACCACCCCCGGGTGGAAGCTGTGCGTGGGAATGTGCGGCCAGCGGCGGGCCGCCTCGGCGGCGAACAGGATGTTTGCCTGTTTGCTGGTGCCGTACGCGCCCATTGGCCGGTAACCGCGCAGCGGCTTGTTGAGGTCGTCCGGGTCGAGCGCGCCGAAGCGGTGCGCACCCGAGGCGGTCACCACGATCCGGCCGACCCGGTCGGCGAGCAGATTGGTCAGCAGGAAGGGGGCTAGGTGGTTGGCCTGGATCGACAGCTCGAAACCGTCGACGGTGGTGAGCGGTTGGAGCGCGATGGCCCCGGCGTTGTTGGCAAGCACGTCGATCCGGTCGTACGCGTCGCGCAGCCGCTCGGCGAGCCCGCGTACGTCGTCGAGGACCGCGAAGTCGGCCCGGAACAACTCGGGACGCGCGCCCGAGGTCTCCCGTACCCGTTCCGCCGCGGCCTGCAGGCGGGCCGGGTCCCGTCCGACAAGCACCACCTGGTCTCCGCGGCACGCGAAGTTCACCGCGGCGGCCAGTCCGATGCCGGAGCTGGCCCCGGTCACCACCACGAGTCGACGCCCAGTGAGATCTTCCACAGGTCCATTCACCCCGGTCATGGCGCGAGGTTACCGTGACGTCACCACGTCCTTTGGGATCGTTAAGTTTTCCTCGGAGTCAGCTGGCGTCGGCGTGCCCGCCGGACGCTGGAAGGAGCGCATTCATGGCCGCAGTCGGTCGCCCCCGCCGGTCCTGCCTCGCCGTGCCGGGTTCGAGCGTCAAGATGCTCGGCAAGGCGCAGGGTCTCCCCGCCGACCAGGTCTTCCTCGATCTGGAGGACGCCGTCGCGCCGCTGGCCAAGCCGGATGCCCGCAAGAACATCGTGGCCGCTCTCAACGACGGTGACTGGGCCGGCAAGACCCGGGTGGTCCGGGTCAACGACCTGACGACCCCGTGGACCTACCGGGACGTCATCGAGGTGGTCGAGGGCGCCGGCGCGAACCTCGACTGCATCATGCTGCCGAAGGTGCAGAACGCCGCCCAGGTGCAGTGGCTGGACCTGACGCTCACCCAGATCGAGAAGACGATAGGCCTCGAGGTCGGTCGGATCGGCATCGAGGCGCAGATCGAGAACGCGGCGGGTCTGGTCAACGTGGACGCCATCGCGGCCGCCTCGCCGCGCGTGGAGACCATCATCTTCGGCCCGGCCGACTTCATGGCGTCGATCAACATGAGGTCGCTGGTGGTCGGCGGCCTGATCCCGGACTACCCGGGCGACCCGTACCACTACATCCTGATGCGCATCCTGATGGCCGCGCGGATGCACGACAAGCAGGCCATCGACGGCCCGTTCCTGCAGATCCGCGACGTCGACGCGTTCCGCGAGGTGGCCAAGCGCTCGGCGGCGCTGGGCTTCGACGGCAAGTGGGTGCTGCACCCGGGCCAGATCGACGCCGCCAACGAGGTCTACCAGCCCGCCCAGGCCGACTACGACCACGCCGAGTTGATCCTCGACGCGTACGAGCACTACACCTCGGAGGCCGGCGGCAGGCTCGGCGCGGTGATGCTCGGCGACGAGATGATCGACGAAGCGTCCCGCAAGATGGCACTGGTGATCGCCGCCAAGGGCCGCGCCGCCGGGATGAGCCGTACCTCGTCGTTCACCCCGCCGGCCGAGTGACGGGTCGGGCCGGGGCGGCCGCCGCCGGCTGCCGACCCGGCCCACCAGCAGGCGGTACGCGGACCCGCCGGCCGGGTCAGTAGCTGCTGCTGCTGCTGCTGTCGTTGCCGGTCGTGACCGCGAAGACGATCGCGACGACGTAGAACGCGATCAGCAGCACCATCAGCGCGGTGACGATCCAGCCGACGATGATGCCGGCCTTCGCCATCCCCTCGCCGCCCTCGCCACTGGCCCGGATCTGCTTCCGCGCCACGTGACCGAGGATCGCCCCGATCGGCCCGGTGATGCCGCAGGTGGTCAGGCCGGCCAGGGCCAGCACGAGCGCCGCGATGGCCAGCCCGTTGGTCTTCGGCGGTGGCGGGTAGCCGTAACCGGGTTGCGGCGGGTAGCCGGGCGGCGCGTACGCCCCCGGCGGCACCTGCCCACCGGCGTACGGGTCGACAGGCCCGTACGGGTTTCCGGGGCCAGGTTGGGTCGGGACCGGCTGGCCGGCCACCAGGGTCGGGTCCGGCGGTGCGCTCGACGGCTGAGCCGACCAGGTGGGGTCGGTCCAACCGCCGGGGGGTGGGGGATTGGTCATGCGAACTCTCCGTCGGCTCGGGTGCGCCGTCAGAGTAGCCAGGGGTACCCAAACCCGATGGCCCCGCTCCCGGGTGCCGCGTTGCTCGGGCCGGTCGTAACGGGCAGGATCCCTGTCATGGCAATAGACGCGCGCGCCGCGGACCGTTCCGGCAGTCGACCGCGACGGGACGTGAGCCGCCCGGGTGCGGGCCGCCGCGGTCGGGCCGCCGCGCCGGCCGGCGCGCCCGGCCCCGACGAGCCGGTCGCACTCGATGACCCGGTGACCATGCGGCTCGACGGTCGGGTCGCCCTGGTGACCGGGGCCGGCAGCCCGGACGGCATCGGGTACGCCACCGCCCGGCGACTCGCCGACCTGGGGGCGCGGGTGGCCATCGTCAGCACCACCCGGCGCATCCACGAGCGCGCCGGTGAGCTGGGAGCGACCGGGTTCGTCGCGGACCTGACCGACGAGTCCGAGGTCGGCGCGCTTGCCGACGCCGTCGCCGAGCAGTTGGGTGACGTCGAGGTGCTTGTCAACAACGCCGGACTGGCGAGCCGGGCCAGCCAGGGGGTGCTGCGTCCCGTCGCCCAGTTGACCTACGACGAGTGGCGCGGCGAGATCGACCGCAACCTGTCCACCGCGTTCCTGTGCAGTCGCGCGTTCATCGGCGGGATGGCCGAGCGGGGCTGGGGGCGGATCGTCAACCTCGCGGCCACCGCCGGGCCGGTCAACGCCCTGCCCACCGAGGCCGCGTACGCCGCCGCGAAGGCCGGTGTCGTCGGGCTGACCCGTGCGCTGGCCATGGAGATGATCGCCGACGGGGTGACAGTGAACGCGGTCGCGCCGGGCACCATCTACACGGCGGCGTCCACGATGGCCGAGATCAAGCAGGGTCTGGGCACGCCTGTCGGTCGACCGGGCACCCCGGACGAGGTCGCCGCGGCCATCAGCTTCCTCTGCTCGCCTGCCGCCTCGTACATCACCGGTCAGATGCTTGTGGTGGACGGCGGCAACAGCGTCCGGGAGGCGCGCTTCCGCTGATCGGCCCGGCGGTTCAGTAGCCGCCGCTGTCGCCGTTGTTGCTGAAGATGACGAGCGCCAGCCAGCCGCAGCAGGCCAGCAGGGTCAGCGCGGTGAAGGCGTAGCCGAGGATCAGCCCCCAGGTGGCGAGCTGGTCGCCGTCCTCGCCGCTGGTGCGGATCTGTCGCTTGGCCAGGTGACCGAGGACGGCGCCGGCCGGGGGGAACACGAAGGCGAACACCAGCGACAGGATCGCCAGCACGTTTGTGCCCCGACCGGGTCCGGAGGGCGGCGGGCCGTACTGGCCGTAGGGGCCCTGCGGCGGGTACGGCGGCTGCTGCCCCCAGTGCGCCGGCTGGTGCGGGTTCTGCTGCTGGTACGGCGACGGTTCGTCCGCGGGAGGCCCGTACGGCGAGCGTTCCGGTGGCCCGAACGACGACTGGTCCGGTGGCGGCGGGTACGGCGTCTGGCCGGCCGGCGGCGGCGCGTACGGCGACTGGTCCGGGGGTGGCTCGTAGGGTGACGGCGGCGGCTCGTCCCCCGGGGGGCCCGACGGTGGCGGGTAGCTCACGGCTGTCCTCCTCCTGCCGGTGCCGGAAAGGTCCTTCTTGCCGGACGGTACCCGCAGCGGTGAACCTTTTCACAGCTGTTGTGTGGACTGGTCACCTTGGCCTCACCGACCGGGAGGCCGATACTGACCGAGCGTTCAGTTACCCATGAGTAGTGCGCTGATCCCCGGAGGCTGAGATGGCCCGACTCGCCCAGACGCCCGGCCTGACCGATGTGCAGCGATCGATCCTGGAGACCGTCCGGGAGTTCGCCGACAAGGAGATCATCCCGCACGCCCAGCGGCTGGAGCACGCCGACGAGTACCCCACCGACATCCTCGACGGGATGCGCGAGATGGGCCTGTTCGGCCTCACCATCGACGAGGAGTACGGCGGGCTCGGCGAGTCGCTGCTCACGTACGCCCTCGTGGTGGAACAGCTGTCCCGGGGCTGGATGTCGATCTCCGGCATCGTCAACACCCACTTCATCGTGGCGTACCTGATCTCCCAGCACGGCTCCGCCGAGCAGAAGACCCGCCTGCTGCCGAAGATGGCCACCGGCGAGGTGCGCGGCGCGTTCTCCATGTCCGAGCCCGAGACCGGCTCCGACGTCTCGGCGATCACGTCCCGGGCCGTCCGCGACGGCGACAACTACGTGCTCAACGGGCAGAAGATGTGGCTCACCAACGGGGCGTACTCCTCGGTGGTGGCCACCCTGGTCAAGACCGACACCGGCGCCGAGTCGGTGTACGGCAACATGAGCACCTTCCTGCTGGAGAAGGAGCCGGGCTTCGGCGAGACCGCCCCCGGCCTCACCATCCCCGGCAAGATCGAAAAAATGGGTTACAAGGGCGTCGAGACCACCGAGATGGTGCTCGACGGCGTGACCGTTCCCGACTCGGCCATCCTCGGCGGTGCCGACAAGGTGGGCCGCGGCTTCTACCAGATGATGGACGGCATCGAGGTGGGCCGCGTCAACGTGGCCGCCCGCGCCTGCGGCATCTCGCTCCGCGCCTTCGAGTTGGCCGTCGCGTACGCCCAGCAGCGCAAGACCTTCGGCCAGCCGCTCGCCAAGCACCAGGCCATCGCCTTCAAGCTCGCCGAGATGGGCACGAAGATCGAGGCCGCGCACGCCCTCATGGTCAACGCCGCACGCCTCAAGGACGCCGGCCAGCGCAACGACGTCGAGGCCGGAATGGCCAAGCTGCTCGCCTCGGAATACTGCGCCGAGGTCGTCCAGGAGGCGTTCCGGATCCACGGCGGCTACGGCTACTCCAAGGAGTACGAGATCGAGCGGCTGATGCGCGAGGCCCCGTTCCTGCTCATCGGGGAGGGCACCTCGGAGATCCAGAAGACCATCATCTCCCGCGGCCTGCTCAAGGAGTACAAGCTCTGAGCGACCCCTGTCGTGGCTCGGCGGCCAGGTCCTGCGGTCGGAACCGGTAGTCGTCCAGGGCGGCGATCAGACGATCCTCCGGCACCGCCGTGTCCCGGCCGCCGACCACCGGCGCCGGCCGCAGCGACTGCCAGACCGCCGGCCGCAGCCGTACCCCGTTCAACCGGCCGTCGCGCCGGTGCGGGCTGACCCGGTCGATGTTCGTCCAGTCCAGAGCTGTGCGGCCGTGTCGGATCGCGCTGGCGGTCAGCGCCAGCCGGCCGGTGAACCGTACCTCCTCATAGACCGTCCGACCGGCCCAGACCGCGAACCCGACGGCGAGCACCGGCCGGACCATGTCGACCCAGCGGTCGTGCGGGGGCAGGCTGGCGAGCAGGCACCCACCGATCACAATCAACTGGATCGCCCCCGCCACCAGGTCGACCCACCCGGCGAGCGACCGACGTGCCACCAGACCCGGTTCGATCGTGTCCAGGCCGGCGACACGCTCCCGCCAGCGCAGGTGGCCGTCCCGCCGTGGCCACCACCGCCCGGTCAGGTGCCGGGCGCCGATGGTCAGCCAGATCGTCAGGCTCACGATGGCGGGGCTGATCGGAGGCACCAGCAGCAGCCCACCGGCGACCCCCGCCGTCACCGTCGTCGCGGTCGCCAGAGCCGAGACCCGGCGTAGCCAGAGTCCGTCTCGCAGCGAAGGCACGCGACCGAGCCGCAGGAGGACCATGCCGCGAGGGTACGACCACCGGGAAACTAGGACAGCCGGGTCAGGCCGGCTGCGGCGCGCTCGACGATGAGGCAGCGGTCCTCGACATAGTCCATTCCGGCCTCCTCGGCGATCCGTCGCGCCTCGGCCGAGACGATGCCCAGTTGCAGCCAGACAGCGGGGGCGCCGATCGCCGCCGCGTCCCGGACCACCTGCACGGCGTCGGCCGCCGGCCGGAACACGTCCACCAGATCCACCGGGTGCGGGATGTCGGCAAGCGTCGCGTACGCTCGCTCGCCGAAGAGTTCGTCGACTGTCGGGTTGACCGGGATGATCCGCCAGCCGTACTGCTGCATCTGCAACGGCACACCGTGCGCGGCCTTTCGCGGGTCGCGCGACGCGCCCACGACGGCGATGACTGCGGAGTCGGCGAGGATCTGCTGAGCGGTACGCACCCGCCGACTGTAGCGCCGCCGCCTCGCTAGAGCAGGGTCAGCTGCTCGGCGGCCGGCGGTGGGGGCGGCTCGGGCAGGCGACGGTTGTCACCCAGCTCGCCCCGGTGCAGCCCGTGCCGCCGCGCGGCGATCCGCACCCGCGCGGTCAGCTCCCGCTGGTACGCCTGCGGGGCGTACGCGCCGGCCCGGTAGAGCTCGCGGTAGCGGGGCACGAGGTGTGGATGGTCCCGGGCGAGCCACTGCGCGTACCACTCCCGGGCGCCGGGGCGCAGGTGCAGCGCAAGCGGCGTCACGCTTGTCGCCCCGGCTGCCGCGATCGCCGCCACGGTCGCGTCGATCGATTCGTCGCCGTCGCTGAGGCCGGGCAGGATCGGCGCCATCAGCACTCCGACCTCGAAGCCGGCGTCGGTGAGCCGGCGGACCGCGTCCAGCCGGCGGCTCGGGTGCGGCGTGCCCGGCTCGACGGCACGCCAGAGCTGCTCGTCGACGAAGCCCACCGAGTAGGAGATGCCGACCCGGGTCACCTCGGCGGCCTCGCGCAGCAGGGGCAGGTCCCGCAGGATCAGCGTGCCCTTGGTCAGGATGGAGAACGGGTTGGCGAAGTCCCGCAGCGCCGCGATGATCTCCGGCATCAACCGGTAACGACCCTCGGCCCGCTGGTAGCAGTCCACGTTGGTGCCCATCGCCACGTGCGCGCCCCGCCACTTCGGCGCGGCCAACTCCCGCCGGACCAGCTCACCCGCGTTGACCTTGACAATCACCTGCCGGTCGAAATCCGCGCCGGCATCGAGATCGAGATAAGTGTGAGTATTTCTCGCGAAACAGTAAACACATGCATGGGAGCAGCCTCGGTACGGGTTGATGGTCCACTCGAAGGGGACGCGGGACTGGCCGGGCACCCGGTTGAGGATGGATTTGGCCTGCACCTCGTAGAAGGTCATCCCGGCGAACTCGGGGGTGTCGAAGGTGCGCACGACGGCGCCGGGCAGCGCCAGCGGCAGGGGTGGCGTCGCTGGCGCTGCCCGCTCGGGGTCTCCCTCAGTCGGGGGAGCGGTGAGGTTGTCCCAGCGCATGGCCACTATTCGAACACGTGTACGAGGTGTGCGCAAGTGACGCGCCGGACACCGGAGCCCAAGGGGCGGTCGCGCGGGGGAGGATGGACACCATGGAGAGGTCGACCTTCGTCTACGACGGGGACTGCGCGTTCTGCACGAGCTGCGCGGAGTTCATCGAACGCCGCATCCCCACCGCCGCCCGGGTGGTGCCCTGGCAGTTCGCCGACCTGGACGCGCTCGGTCTCACGGCCGCGCAGTGCGAGGAGGCCGTGCAGTGGGTCGGCGAGGACGGCTCACGCGCCGCCGGGCCGGACGCCATCGCGAAGCTGCTCGCCGCGAGTGGTCCGCTCTGGCGGGTCGCCGGGGCCGGGCTGCGGTTCCCGCCGGCGCGCGCGGTGGCCTGGCCCGCGTACCGCTGGGTGGCGCGCAACCGGCACCGACTCCCCGGTGGTACGGCGGCGTGCTCCCTGCCGCAGGAGGCCCGGGACCGGCTCTACGGGCCGGCCGGCCGCCCGAGCGCCGGGGCCTGATCGTCGAGCGGCGTCGGCTTCGTGCCGGCGCCGATCCGCTCCTGATCTGGTGGTGTCGCCGCGGTGTCGACGTCCGTCGAGGTCGATCCCGAGGTGTCGCGGCCGGCGAGCCGGCGGGCCCAGACCAGCGGGCGGACCCGCTCCAGCGGCAGGAAGCTCGTCATCGCGGCGAGGTGCGGCGCGAACGAGATCGTGATGGTCGCGATGGTCACCACGTGGAACGAGTAGAAGAAGCCGACCATCGCCAGTCGCCAGCGGGCCGGCAGCAGGAACACCACGGGGCTGAACAGTTCGAACGCCACGATGCCGAACTGGGCGACGATCAGCAGGTACGGCACCTGGGCGACGAGGTCCGCCAGGTCGGTGCCGCGTCGGATGATGGCCCGCGCCAGGACCGAGCCGGTCAGCCAGTCCAGGCCGCCGAAGCGCAGCTTGGCCCAGGCCGCCAGGAAGTACGTGCAGATCACCGCGATCTGGGTGACCCGCAGGGCCCAGCCACCGGCCTCGGTGCGTGTGGTGTCGCCGTGGCGGGCGCGGCCTGCGGTGGGCAGCACGGCCAGCGCGACGAGGAGCCCGAACCGGTCGTGGTCGACCTTTCCGTAGCTCATCGCGATGATCATCCACTCGAGGTAGAGCGCGCAGACCGTCCAGCCGAGCAGCCGGGGCGCCCGGCCGGTCGCGGCGAGCACTGCGAGCAGCAGCAGCGCCCAGAAGATCACCGCCACCACCGTCGGCGTCGGCGTCGGCAGCGGGAGCAGCCGGCCGACGAGCAGGGGCTGGTACAGCTCGCCGGGCACGCTGGCCCTGGTGCGTACCCACGGGGTGAAGACCACCAGGTCGGCGGCGACGAAGAGGTAGATCAGGGTGCGGAAGGCGGCGATCCGGCCGCGGGGCACCGCCTCGGTCAGCCAGCCGCTCATCGGGAGACCTGCCAGCGGACCACTGTCTCGTCGGTGTGCTTTCCGGTGGGCCGACCGGCGCGGATGCCCTGCCAGCGGATGACGATGCGGACCTCGACAAGCGCCGGGGCGTCCGGGTGGCGTTCGGCGTACGCGTCGGCGACCTCGGCGAGCAGCGTCGGGTCGGCGGCGTACCGGTCCTGCTGGCCCTCGATCTCGGCGCGGCGGATGCCTGTCGCGTTCTGGTCGAGGTCGACCACGACGCCGGTGCTGTTCACCCCCTCCACGCGGGTGTCCGGGGCGGGGGCGTTCGGCGGGTTGGAGGTGGCGTACATCCGGAACGGGCCGAACGGGAAGTCGTCGTCGCTGCCCCAGAACGTGCCGAGCAGCAGCAGGACGAGACCGAGGGCGGTCGCGCCCAGCCGGGTCGCGCGCCCGCGGGTGGTGAGGGTCTCCATCGGGTGGTGACGATACGGGATGTACCGGCCGCGCCGGGTCCCACCGACGGTCAGTTCCGCCTGCCCAGGTCGGTGATCATGCGCGGGTGCCCGGGTACGACGAAGGGCCGGACCCGAACCGGGCCCGGCCCTCGCGCGCCGTCGCGGGGACGGCTCAGTGGTTGTGCTCGGCCAGCTGCTTGCGGACGTCGTCCATGTCCAGCGCCTCGACCTGCTCGATCAGGTTCTCCAGCGCGGACTCGGGAAGTGCGCCCGGCTGGGCGAAGACGATGACGCCGTCGCGGATCGCCATGATCGTCGGGATCGACCGGATGTCGAACTTCGCGCCCAGCTCCTGCTGAGCCTCGGTGTCGACCTTGCCGAAGACGATGTTCTGGTGCTTCTCCGAGGAGCGCTCGTAGACCGGGGCGAACCGCTTGCACGGACCACACCAGTCGGCCCAGAAATCGACCAGGACGATGCCGTCGTTGCCGGTCACCTCGTCGAAGTTCGTCGAGGTCAGCTCAACGGTTGCCATTGCACTCTCCGATCACCGCGGTTTGTCTGCGTCCCGTAGAACCAGGGCTGACCGTATCGAATTCCCGGGCCGTCCCGCACGAAACGTGCGCCGGGCTGCGTGGGGCCCTCGGGGGTCATCGAACTGTGTCAGTTCATCCCGTCCTGCGGAACGCAAGTGCATGACGCACTTGCGTGACCTGCGGTGATGGGAGCGGTTCCAGGGAGATCCACCCGATTGAGCGCTACGAATCGGTAACTTGAGCCCTGACGAGGAGGTATCCGGCCTGCGGAGATCGCTGATCAACCCGCCCTCCGTCACGGAGAGTATTGTTACAAAAAGATAAATGTGACCTCGATCTCTGTTGAACCTACGCCGCCGTAGGGCAGAATTCCTCACATCAGAGCGTGGGCGGCGGGTGCCGGGGAGGGCCCCGCCGCTCATTGCGTCTCCCCTCGGGTGAGTGACCGGTGTGACATTTCCGCCGGGGTCGCGCCCCGGCCGTCGCCTTAACCATCGGTAAGGCATGCTGTGCCGAACTCCATCGCCGCCCGTCGAAGGGGACCAGGATGCAGTTCGGCCGCTACTACGAGGAGTTCGAGGTCGGCGCGGTCTACCGGCACTGGCCGGGCAAGACCGTCACCGAGTACGACGACCACCTCTTCTGCCTGCTCACCATGAACCACCACCCGCTGCACATGGACGCGCACTACGCCGCCACGGCCAGCCAGTTCAAGCGCAACGTCGTGGTCGGCAACTACATCTACTCGCTGCTGCTCGGGATGTCGGTGCCGGACGTGAGCGGCAAGGCCATCGCCAACCTGGAGGTCGAGTCACTGCGGCACGTGGCGCCCACCTTCCACGGCGACACCATCTACGGCGAGACGACCGTGCTGGACAAGCGGGAGTCCGGCTCCAAGCCCGACCGGGGCGTGGTGTCGGTCGAGACCCGGGGCTACAACCAGGACGGCACGATGGTCTGCGTCTTCCGCCGCAAGGTCATGGTCCCCAAGCGGGAGTACGCGGCAAGCGCCGTCGCCGAGGGCGTGGACCCGGAGCGACCCAGCTTCCCCGACCCGCGCTGACGTTCCCGGGTCGGCGCAGAGTTCCCGACCCCGCTGACCAGGCACCGCCGCCGGACGCAGGGCTCTCCCTCCTCGCCGTAGCAGGTTCTGCGGGGGAGGGCCTTGGTCACCCTTTCGGGGCTTATGCTGGCGCCGGAGGTTCCGATGAGCCACTCCGTCGCCGGAGAGCCGCCCTCTGCCGGCCGCCGCGCCGCGCCCCTGACCACCGCCGTCTACTCCGCCGCCGAGTGGGACCTGCTCACCAGCCTGCCCGCTCGGGTGCTCGTGGCCGCCGCCGCGCCCGGCGCCGGCCGCCCGGAACGGGGTGTGCTGGCGGGCCTGGCCGGCCTGGACGCGGTCGCCGCCGGCCGTGGGTTCGACAGCGATCTCGTCCGTGCCGTCGTCGCCGCGATCTACGCCCGCCACGACGGCGGCCCCGCGCCCGCCGAGCGGCTCACCGACCTGGTGGACCTGCTGGTCGCCTGCCGGGCAGCGGTTCGGGTCCTGGCGCAACGGGCCGATCCCGCCGACTCGGCCGCGTACCGCCAGTGGGTGCAGTCGGTCGCGGCCCGCGTCTGCCGGGCGGTGCCCGGCCCTGGCGGACGGCTGGCCAGCCCCGCCGACCGACGCTTCCTGGACCGGCTCGGTGGCGCGCTCGGCCTGGGCTGAGGTCGGCGGGCCGTCGCGGCGGGCGCCGAGGTGGCCCGTACCCTCTGATGACCGTGACCGACGACCAGCTTGAGGTGGGCGTGGGCCCCTGGCCGGGGGACCTGCCCGAGGACCCGCGCTACGACACACAGTTGCTGGCCGAGGGGGACCGGCGCAACGTAGTCGACCGCTACCGCTACTGGCGGCACGAGGCGATCGTCGCCGACCTGGACCGGCACCGACACGGCTTCCACGTCGCCATCGAGAACTGGCAGCACGACTTCAACATCGGCACGGTGGTGCGCAACGCCAACGCCTTCAACGCCGCCGAGGTGCACATCGTCGGACGGCGGCGGTGGAACCGGCGGGGCGCCATGGTGACCGACCGCTACCAGCACGTCCGTCACCACGAGACGATCGAGGAGTTCGTCGACTGGGCGGCGGGGCGGCGGCTGCCCGTGCTCGGCATCGACAACCTGCCCGGCTCCCGCCCGCTGGAGACCGGCACCCTGCCCCGGGACTGCGTGCTGCTCTTCGGCCAGGAGGGGCCCGGCCTGTCCGAGCCCGCCCGTGCCGCCTGCGCTCAGCTCTACTCCATCGCCCAGTACGGCTCGACCCGGTCGATCAACGCGGGTGTGGCCAGCGGCATCGCCATGCACGCGTGGATCCGTACGCACGCCGGCCCGCCGCCGGACTGACCCTCGCCCCGTCGGCGCAATCGGGCGTTCCGGCTTGACGTGCCAGCGATGCCGGGTGACGGTGGGGTTGTGAGTGTCGCGGTGAGTTGTCCGAGATGCGGGGGCCCGGTACGGGCGCCGGATCTGATGCACACCGAGTCGAGGTGCCTGCGCTGCGGCCCCGTGCCGCCGCTGCACGTGCCCGAACACATCGGAGCGGAGATCGTCGCGAGCGTGGTGGAGCGGATCACCGCGACCGCGGGTCCACCGGGGACGCCGCTGTGGTGCCCGTGGCCGCTGCCGCCCGGGTGGACGCTCACCGGCGTGGCGTACGCCGGTGACGACCGCACCGGGGTGCGGGCGACGGCGGTGGCCTGCGCGGGGCCGGCGCCGCTCGACGACGGTCCGGCGGATCTGGTCTTCGTGGCCGAGGAGCCCGGCGTCGGCCTGGGCACCCGGCTCGCCGGCCTGGCCGGCCCGGATCCCGGACCGGAACTCGTCGACGCGCTGACCGACCCCGGCCCGGGGCACCCCGAGCACGTCGGGCAGGCCAGGATCCGGGTCGGCGGGCACCCGACTCCACTGTGGTTGGTGAATTCTCCGACGGATCGAAGCGCGTACGCCGGCGAGGCTCGGGGAATGTGGCTGCATGCGATAGCCTGGCCGGCGAGTGCGGGTCATCTCCTCGCGGAAGAGGTCGTGTTGCACGACCTGACCGAGTGGACTCCGCCCGAGCTCGTGTACGGCGCACCGTCCCCGTACCTGTCCGGGAAGGCTTGACAACCTTTCCGGTTTGACGGAGAACGGACGCAGATCTTCACTGTACGACACCACACTGATACTCTGGGTGCCGCTGCGGTAATGGGACCCGGCGCCGCGCGAGAGGATGGCCCGCCATGGTCAAGAAGGTCCTCACCTGGGCCGGAATCGCATTCTTGATCTTCTTCGTCGCCTATAGGCCAAACTCTGCGGCTGATGTTTTCAAGTCGCTTGGCGGCGGGATCATGGATATCGCCCAGGGGTTCGGCGACTTCTTCACCAGCCTCGTCGCCTAACCGTCGATGGGCAGCCCTTCCGGTCCACCCTTCGACCCGGACGACCCCGACCGGGAACGTCGCGAGCGCGACACCGAGCCGATCCCGCGGATCGGGCCGGATGACGGCCCGGGCTACGGAGCCGGTCCCGGCCTGTCCGACGGGCCGTCCCTTTCGGACGACGTCGGCTACGGCGACGGGCCCGGCTACGCCGGCGAAGGGCGGTCCGGTCGGGCCTGGATCCGTGATCCCGAGGCCGCCTACCAGCCACCGCAGATCTCCGAGGACGAGCTCGCGGGGCTGCGTGCCGACGCGACGGGGGCGACTCCACGGCGGGTGCTTCCGCTGGAGGACGAGCCCAGCTCGCTTGTCGCCCGCTACCTCTTCCCCACCGAGCGCTACCGGGGCGAGTGGAAGCGGCACTGGATCCACCTCACCAACCCGCTCCTGATCGGCGTCGCGGCGACGTTCGTGCTCGGCTACCTGTCCGGCTTCCTCGCCGGCAACAACGTGGGCGCGCTGACGACAATCGCGGTGCTGCTCTGGTTCGCCGTCATGGGCTGGGTGGCCTGGAAGGTCGCCGACTGGTGGTATGACCGGTTCATCCTGACCAACAAGCGGGTGATGGTCGTCAACGGCATCGTCACCCGCAAGGTGGCCATGATGCCGCTGGTCCGGGTCACCGACATGAAGTACGAGCAGACGCCGACCGGCCGTGCGCTCAACTACGGCACCTTCGTCCTGGAGTCCGCCGGCCAGGAGCAGGCCCTGCGCGAGGTCAAGAATCTGCCCAACCCGAACGAGCTGTACCTGCGAGTCGTGGAAGAGATGTACGAGCCGCAGGCGGTCGAGGCGCGGTTGGGCAAGGAGGCCGACGAGGCCAAGGCCGACGACGGCGCGTGAAACTTTTCGTCCGAACATCGGAGTAAGTGCGCACCTTTCGTCATGGACCGGAACGCCTCTGACGTGGCACTCTGCCAGGACGGTATGGGTGCGGAGGTGTGCGGTGGCGAGCAGGGACCCGTTGGAGGAGGAGTTTCGCGAGTTCGTCGCGGCTCGCTCCGCCGCGCTGCTCCGTACCGCCTATCTGCTCGCCGGCGACTGGGCGACAGCCGAGGATCTGCTCCAGACCGCACTGACCAAGACCTACCTCGCCTGGAAGCGGCTCGGCGGGATCGAGGCCGTCGAGCCGTACGCCCGCCGTGTGATGGTCAACACCTCGACGAGCTGGTGGCGGCGGCGCTGGCACGGTGAGCGCCCCACCGAAGTGCTGCCCGAACGGCCCGGGGTCGACGAGATCGAGCAGCAGCTCGACCGTGACCTGCTCTGGCGGCACCTCCGGGAGCTGCCCAACCGGCAGCGGGCGGTACTCGTCCTGCGCTACTACGAGGACATGTCGGAAGCGCAGACGGCCGCGCTGCTGGACATCTCGCCGGGCACCGTGAAGAGCCAGTCCTCCCGGGCGCTTGCCACCCTGCGCCGACGGATGGGCGCCGCCACCCCGGACCTGGCCGACGCCCCCGGTCCGGACCGGAGCGCCAACACCGCTCTCTCGGGTCGGGGCCGTGACGCCGGTCTGCCCGGTCGGGGCCGCGATGCCGCTCTCTCGGGCCGGGGCCGCGACGCCGCTCTCTCGGGTCGGGGCCGCGACGCCGCTCTCACCGGCCGGGGCGACGCCACCCGAGCTGGCCGAGGTGCCGACGCTGCCCGACCAGGCCCGGCCGTGCGGGATCCGGGGGGCCGTGCCGCGGCGACGCCGCGTCCGGCGGCCGGTCGGACCGAGCCGGGAGCTGTCGCACCGCGCCCGTCCGTGCCCCGCCCGATCGCACCGGCGGTCGAACTGCCCACCGCTCCGGCAGCCGTGCCCGTCGGCACCGGCGCCGGAGATCAGCAGTGAGCGCATTCCCGCGGCGGCCCGACAACCTGACGGGCGGTCCGCAGCGTCCTAACCAGGTGCGACGTGACCAGCTGGAAGGTGCGGTGCGAGAGACTCTCTCGCACCAGGTTGCCGTCACCCGTCCGTTGACCGCCGACCCGGCCGGTCAGGCCATCCGCCGGGCCAACCGGATCCGGCGGCGGCGTGCCGGGGTCGGTGTGGCGCTCGGAATGGTCACCACCGTGCTGATCGGCGCCGGCATGACGCAGCTCGCCGACGAGACCGGCCGGGAGGGCGCGCCCACCGTCGTGATCGGCGATCCGGATCTGTCGGTCCAGCCGCTCCTCTCGGCCACCGTCGCCCCACCCGCGCCGTCGCCCGGAACGCCCGCTGGCCTGCTCCTCGACGGCACCTTGATCAACGCCGAGGGCAAGCGGCTGGCGCTGCCCAGCGTCGGTCCCGCCGAGCGCGCCCACAGCCTGCCCAGCGGCGCCGGTCTGCTGGTGGTCGGCGCCCCGACCACCGCCGGCCGTTCCCTCTGGGTCGCCAAAGACGATGGCCTGGTGCAGGTGCTGCTGGCCGGCGCGGGTCAGATCGTTCTCGCGCCGGACGCCAGTCAGGTCGCCTGGCGGGACGGCAAGGACCTGCTCGTGGCGGGAGTGGTTGGGGACCAACTCATCGGCACGGTGCGCACCCCGGTCCCGGACGACGCGGAACCCGTCCGGTTCGTCGGAAACAGCGTGCTGGTCCGGCTCGACCGCAACGGGCCGGCCCACGCCCTGTGGCGGCCCGGCGCGGGGGAGCTGACCGCGGTGCCCGAGTGGGGCATCCTGAACGTCTACGGCGCGCTGCCCGACGGGCGGCTGATCGGCCAGGTGTCCGGGAGCGGGCCGGATGGGACCTGTCTGGCGGCGCTCGACCCGAAGCGGGCCCTGAAGCCGGTACGCACCGGCTGCGGCACACAGCTGAGCCTGGACGGCGCGGGCGGCGTGTCCGACGACGGGCGGTGGCTGCTGGTGAACGGGAAGGTCGGCGCGACCGACCAGGCACTCCTGGTCGATCTGCAGCGGCTCGGGACGACGCTGAACGTCGTACCGGCCGGTCCGGCACTCAGCGGCGCTGTCGCCTGGACGGCCGGGACGGACGTCTCCTACGTCGACAGCGCCGGCAAACTGGTGCAGGTCGACGTCGAACGGGTGCGCGCCGGGCAACCGGCCGAGCCGGTGCCCGTGGCCGGCCTTGAGCCCGGCGACCGGCCGGTCCTGGTCACCGGCTCCTGAGGCCCCGGGCTCTTCACGGCGTCTCGGGGCTACGAACGCCCGGCTCGGTTGGCTGGCCGGCACCCCGTCGCCGCGCTGCGGGTGACTGGCCTGCCCTGCTGGTAGGCGCGCGCTGAGGGGTCCCGCCCTATGGCTGGCCGGCACCTACGCGAGCCGGATTCGGGTCTGCCCGATAGCGTCGGGAGGTGACCTCGCGTACCGGCCCGGCGCCGCGGATCGACCTGCACGCCCACTCGACCGCCAGCGACGGCACGCTGAGCCCGGCCGAACTGGTCCGCGCCGGCGCCGACGCGGGTCTGGACGTGCTGGCCATCACCGACCACGACACCACCGCCGGGTGGGCGCCGGCCGTGCGGGCGCTGTCGCCCGGTCTGCGCCTGATCCGAGGCGCCGAGCTGTCCTGCCACTGGTCCGGCGCGCACCCTCCGGTGCCACTGCACCTGCTGGCGTACCTGTTCGACCCGGAACACCCGGAGCTGGTCGCCGAGCTGGCCCGGGTGCGGGCCGCCCGCGAGGAGCGTGGCGAGCGGATCGTGGCGCTGCTGCGCGCCGACGGCATCGACGTGAGCTGGCCGGACATCCTCTCCGGGGCGGGCGGCGGCACGGTGGGTCGCCCGCACATCGCGCAGGCGCTGATCCGCGCCGGCCTGGTCGCCAGCACCCGGGAGGCGTTCGGCCCGGACTGGCTGGGCGAGCGGTACCGGCTGCCGAAGGAGGACATCGACGTCTTCCGCGCGGTCCGGCTGGTCCGGGCCGCCGGGGGCGTACCGGTCTTCGCCCATCCCCGCGCCACCCGACGCGGCCGGGTGGTGCCCGACGAGCTGATCGCCGAGCTGGCCGCCGCCGGGCTGGCCGGCCTGGAGGCCGACCACGAGGACCACAGCCCGGCCGAGCAGGCGCACGTACGCGCGCTCGCCGCCGAGCTGGGCCTGCTGGTCACCGGCTCCTCCGACTTCCACGGCACCCACAAGAGCGTCCAGCTCGGCGCGTTCACCACAGGCGTCGAGGCGTACGAGCGGATCGTCGCCGCGGGGGTGACCGAGGTCGCTTCGGGCTGATCCGCGTATTTCGCCCACCATGCCGCGGCTAGGTTGATCACGTGGATCTGAAGCTGTTCGGCGAGGTTTTCGTGACCCTGCTGGTGATCACCGACCCGCCGGGCATGATGCCGATCTTCCTGGCGCTGACCGGGCCGCTGCCCGCACGGGACCGCAACCGGGCGGCCTGGCAGGCCGTCGCGCTGGCCCTCGGCGTAATCGTGATCTTCGCGGTGGCCGGGCAGACCCTGCTCGACTACCTGCACGTGGACCTGCCCGCGTTGCAGGCAGCCGGTGGACTGCTGCTCGTCCTGGTCGCCCTGGAGCTGCTGACCGGCAAGGCCGACGATCCCAGCCAGCAGGTCACCTCGAACATCGCGCTGGTGCCGCTGGGCACCCCGTTGCTGGCCGGTCCGGGCGCCATCGTGGCGACCATGCTCTTCGTCCAGCAGGCCGACGGGCTGGGTGACTTCACCGCCATCGCCCTGGCCATCCTCGCCGTCATGGTCGCGGTGTGGATCGTGCTGCGCTTCTCCGGCGGCATCGTGAAGATCCTGCGCCCCGGCGGCATCGAGGTGCTGACCCGGATCGCCGGCCTCCTCCTGGCCGCGATCGCCGTACAGCTCATCGCCGACGCCGTGGCGGCGTTCGTGACGCAGTACGTCAACATGACCTGACCCGGCTCACGCGGAATGTCGGCGGTGGATGGCAGGATCGCAGGCGTGCGACGAGCCTCTTCAGCCGGACGACCCGCCGCGGGCGGTCGAGCCCCCCAGCAGCGCCCCGGTGGTGCCGAGCAGCTCGGCTTCGAGGGAATGCCGGAACGACTGTTCGTCTGCACCCCGAGCAAGCTCGGCGC
This sequence comes from Micromonospora lupini str. Lupac 08, assembly GCF_000297395.2. GTDB lineage: Bacteria > Actinomycetota > Actinomycetes > Mycobacteriales > Micromonosporaceae > Micromonospora > Micromonospora lupini. The sequence goes on from NZ_HF570108.1 coordinate 799,943, forward strand.
GTACGCGGACTGCCCCCGCCGCTACCGCTACTCCTACGTCGACCGGCCCGCCCCGCCGAAGGGCCCGCCGTGGGCGCACAACTCGCTCGGCGCCAGCGTGCACACCGCCCTGAAGAACTGGTACGCGCTGCCCGCCGACCGACGCCGACCCGAGGCGCTGGCCACCCTGCTCAAGGGCACCTGGGTCCGTGAGGGCTACCGCGACGACGAGCAGGAGCGAGCCGCCTACCGACGGGCGCTGGGCTGGCTGGAGGCGTACGTCGAGACGCTGGAACCGGAGGCCGACCCGCTCGGAGTCGAGCGGGTGGTGGCGGTCAAGACCGCCGTGCTGGCCTTCAACGGCCGCGCCGACCGCATCGACTCGCGCCCCGGACCGGAGGGCCCGGAGCTGGTCATCGTCGACTACAAGACGGGCCGCACCGGGCTGGACGCCGACGACGCCCGCGGCTCGCAGGCGCTGGCGCTCTACGCGTACGCGGCCGAGCGGGTGTTCCGCCGGCCGTGTCGCCGGGTGGAGCTGCACCACCTGCCGACCGGCACGATCGCCGGCCACGACCACACCACCGAGTCGTTGACCCGCCAGTTGACCCGGGCCGAGGACACGGCCCGCGACATCATGGCGGCCGAGCGGGCGGTCGCCGACGGCGGCGACGCCGACGAGGCGTTCCCGGTGGCGCCCGGCCCGCGCTGCGGTTGGTGCGACTACCGGCGGCACTGCCCGACCGGGGCGCAGACGCCGGGCAAGGAGCCGTGGGCGGCCGTGGACCGGTCCGTCGAGGGCTGACACGCCCTGCTCGCACCTGCCCTCGGGCCGCCGGCCCGCCCCTGGTCCTCGGTCGGGCGTGACCGGTCAGCTGGCCAGTGGGGTCGCGGCGTGCCGTTCGGCCCGCTCCTTGGCGGCCTGCAACAACGGCCCCTCGAAGTAGCGGCGCGGCACCGCCCCGAGCGCCAGGCGCAGGGCACGCAGGGTGAGGTCCGCCGACAACTCGGTGGTGGGCAGCCCCAACCCGCCGTACATCCGCCGGGCCCACGGAGGCAGCAGCGCAAGCGCGGTGCCGGCAATCCCCAGGTACGCCCAGCGCGGCGGGCCGAGGGTGAGGCCCAGTCGGGCCGGCAGGCTGAGCTTCCACGGCAGCGGTGGAGCGGTGAGGAAGAGCGCCGTCTCGGCGGCCTCCCGGGTCATCCGCAGCTCCGGCCGCACGGCGCGGTAGTACGCCTCCACCTCGGCAGCGGTGCCCGGCACCGTTGCCGGGTCCAGCCCGACCAGGGCGGCCGACCGACGCTGCTCGGTGTAGTAGCCGTCCACCTCGTCGTCGCTGAGCGGCAGACCCGCCCGCCGGGCCGTGCTGAGGAACGACTCGACCTCGGTGACGTGCACCCAGCGCAACAGGGCCGGGTCGTCGATCCGGAACTCCTCGCCGGTGCCGTGGTCGGTGGCCCGCAGCCGGGCGTGCAGGCGACGCAGTCGCGCCCCCGCCTGCTCCGCTTCGGCAGTGGTGCCGTAGACGGTGGTCGCCACGTAGGTGGCGGTGCGGACGAGTCGTCCCCACGCGTCGGTGCGGTAGTTGCTGTTCTGCGCCACCCCGGCCATGGCCCGGGGGTGCAACGCCTGGAGGTAGAGCGAGCGCAGGCCGGCGACGATCAGGATCGGCTCCTCGTGCACCTTCCACGTGACCGAACCCGGACCGAAGAGGCCGAGGTCATCGGAGTCCACCGACCAAGCGTGCCACGGCCCGCCCGTCCGTGCCGGTGGTGCGGGTCGCGTCAGCTGTCAGCTGTCGGCGGCCCGGCGCGACTGGCAGCTCGGGCAGAGACCCCAGAAGGTCACCTCTGCCTCGTCCACCTCGAAGCCGTGCGCGACGCCCGGCTCCAGGCACGGAGCACTGCCGACCGCGCAGTCGACGTCGGCGATCTCGCCGCAGCCCCGGCAGACCACGTGGTGGTGGTTGTCGCCGGCGCGCGCCTCGTACCGGGCGGGACTGCCGGCCGGCTCGATCCGGCGGGACAACCCGGCCCGGCTCAACGCCCCCAGCACGTCGTAGACCGCCTGGGTGGAGACCGAGTCGAGGCGTTCGCGGACCCGCCGGGTGATCTCGTCGACCTCCAGGTGACCGCCGTCGGCGAGAACGTCGAGCACCGCGAGGCGCGGTCGGGTGACGCGCAGGCCCCTCGACCGCAACAGTTCCTCGCCACCGGACACAGGCCAATGACAGCACGTACGACAAGCAGCGACAACCGTCGCCAGCCCCGGGTGGCCACGGACACAGGCCGCCGGACCGGCCCGTGGGGTCGCGCCGTGCTGAACCTGATCGCCGCAGCGCGCGTGTCTCCGGGCGAGAGCTCGGGGACGACAGGCGGTCCGTACGCTGACGACCCCTCACCGTGATCCACCTGGAGGTGTCGATGTTCGAGGAGATCCTGGGTCTACCGGTACACGTCCTCGTGGTCCACGCGGTGGTCGTCTTCGTCCCACTGCTGGCGGTGCTGGCCATCGGCTACGTGGGGCTGCCGCGCTGGCGGCACCGACTGGACTGGGCGCTGGGCATCCTCGCCGTGGTCGCGCCGGTGACCGCGTTCGTGGCCGTCGAATCCGGTGAGGCCTTCACCGACGCCCTGGTCGCCCGCGGCTTCCAGGGCGAGATTCTCGATCAGATCTTCGAGCACTCCCGCTACGGCGACATCCTGTTCCGGATCGTGGTGCCCCTGGGGATCGTGGCCATCGCGCTGCTCGTGGCGACCAGCGGGCACCCGCGGGTGCCGCGACTGCCGGCACTGGTGACGCCGGTGCTCGCGGTGGCGGTCGTCGCGCTGGCCATCGCCGCCCTGATCTACGTCTACCTCACCGGTCACTCCGGCGCCGAGGCCGTCTGGGGAACCACCCTCTGACCGGCCGGTCCGGGCTGGCGCCCCTCGACGCCGCTCAGAACTTGCCGCCGCTCAGAATTCGACGCCGCTTCAGAAGATGAGGCGCGAGCAGAGCAGGCAGACGAGAACGACAAGCACCACGGCGGCCGCGGCGCCGAAGCCGTAGGTGACCCGCTGGGAACGCTGCTCGGCCATGTCCAGGACGGCCGCGTCCTGTGGCGGGAGGTGTCGGGGCGGGGCCGGCTCCAGGTGCACCGGGGGACGCCAGCCGGCCGGGGGCGGGACGCTCGGGGGTGGCCCCGCGTACCCGCTCGTGGGTGCGGTGGCGGGCGGGGGTGGCCCCGCGTACCCGCTCGTGGGTGCCGTGGCGGGCGGGGGTCGGTCCGCCGTCCCGCCGTCGCCGGTCCCGGGCCGGCGCCAGTAGTCGTCGTCCGGGGTGCTGCCACCGCTGGGGGTCGTCACGCCGTCCGACGCTACCAACGGAGCCGGCGGTCCGGTCGTTTCTCCGTCGGTGTGCCAATCGTCGGCGAGCGGCCCGCCGCCCCCGCCTGCGCTAGTCTTGCCGCTCGTGAGCACCGAGAACCCCGGCACGCAGGGCGCGCGCGGCGATGACGACCGCACCGTCGACCTGAGCGACGACTTCGTGGTGCTGCCCGAGCAGACCTCGGACGACACCGACCACGGCTGGGGCGAGCGGAGCAGCGGCAACGACGACTGGCTCCTCGCCCAACGCCCCCCACACTGGGACTGACCCCGACGCCACGCGCCGGACCACCGGCCGCCCGACAGGTTCCGCAGCCCGGACTGACAGCCCGCCCGCGCCGTTGGTCGCCGGGCAGCCGGCCGGGGTGTCCGTGCCGGTTGAGGTGTGCAGGATCGCGGCGGCAAGGCCGAGCAGCGCGGCGACCAGCCCGGCCCGCAGCAGGGCGCGACCGGCGGGCAGGGCCGGCCGGCGCAGTGGACGCAACGCCCGTGCGGAATCCAGCTTGCGGATGATCATCTGCCGCCTCCGTCCCGGGTGCCGTCGTGGTGGCACCCGTAGAGCGGCACGTTAGGCCGGCGACGGCCGGCGGTGCAGGCCCTTCGTCCCCGCCTGTGGACAACCGGCCGGCCTGTGGATAACGCCCACCGACCGGCCGGGCCTGCTAGGGGACGGCGGCCCGGTGCGGCACGGGAGGGGCCCCGGCTTCTCGATCAACACGGGTTCATGGAAACCGGGCGATCAACACGGCCCGGAGGGGCCGATTTCCTGCATCCCGAGTGGATCAAGGCCGACAGCGCCGCCCGGGTGATCGTGGGCGGCGCTGTCGGTGCGGACCGGAGAGGCTGCGGTCAGGACGCGGAGCTTGCGGCCGGCGCCTTGCCGCCGCCCGACCCACCGGACGACGACCCACCGGACGACGACCCGGACGACGACCCACCGGACGACGACCCGGACGACGACCCGCCGGACGACCCGGACGACCCGGACGATCCGGACGACCCGGAATCCCCACCCGAGGACGAGGACGACGAGGACGACTCGGACTTGGCCGGCTTGCCGCCAGCGGTCGTCTCGGAACCGGACGCGCGGGAGTCGGTGCGGTAGAAGCCCGAGCCCTTGAAGACGATGCCGACCGAGTTGAAGACCTTGCGCAGCCGCCCCTGACACGCCGGGCACTCGGTCAGCGGCTCGTCCGAGAAGGACTGCACCGCCTCGAGCTGGTGACCGCACGCGGTGCAGGCGTACTGGTACGTGGGCACGTTCTCCTCCGGTATCTGGGCTCGGCCAGTTGGCACTCGACGTATTCGAGTGCCAATGGTGCGTCATTCGGCCCGGGTTCGTCCAGCGGACGTGTGGGGCGCGACACCGTGCGCCGTACCCGGGCCGTCGTCAAGCGTACGCATCCCGTCGGTGGGGGTGACGACCGCGCGGACCGGACGGTCGTGCGGCTCCGCCGGCAGTGCCTCGACCAGCTCGCCGTCGTGCAACGGGACGACAGTCAGGGCCGTCCCGGGCACCCGCGCCAAGGCCCTGTCGTACGAGCCGCCGCCGCGGCCCAGCCGTCGGCCGCGGAGGTCCACGGCGAGCGCCGGCACGACCACCAGCTCCGCGCCGGTGACCGCTGCCATGCCCAGGCGGGGGCCGATCGGCTCCCGGATGCCCCGCCCGGCCGCCACCAGAGCGTCGGGACCGGAGTACGCCGCCCAGTCCAGGTCCAGATCGGGGCGGAGCACCGGGAGCAGCAACTCGGCGTCGGGCGGCAGCGCCGAGCGCAGCACCTCGGGCAGGTCGGCCCCGCCCGGCTCGGAGCCGACCGGGACGTACGCCGTCATGCGGCGCGGGCGCAGCCGGCGTACCAGGGCGACCAGCTCGGCCTGGACGCGCCCGGCGGCCTCGGCCCGCGCCGCGGGGGTCAGGGCCCGGCGGCGGGCGAGCAGGTCGACACGGGTGTCCCGCTTCGTCACTCGGGTCACTTCCGCTTCATCAGAAAATTCCGGCACGCAACACTCCTGACGCAACGCCACTCCCACGGTTGCTCTGTGTCAGCATCGCAAGCAACGGAGGCGGAACTTCCGGGGGGACCGAGTGACGCTACGCGGGCGGTTGACTGCAGCCTTCCTCGTGGTGGTGCTCGGCCCGGTCCTGCTCGGGGCGTTCTTCGTCGCCTCCACCGTCACGGCCGTCGACCGCAGCCGGTCCACCGAGCGCCTCGCGGTGGCGGCGTCCACGGTGCGTACCTCGGTCGACGCCCTCTGCCAGCAGCTGCGCGCCACCGCCGACGCGGTCGCCCTCACCGGTGACCCGGCCGTCGCCGCCGCGCAGCTCGTCGGCCGTGGCCTGGCCGCGGCGGTGCTGGTCACCGACGTGACCGGACGCGTCACGTACGCCTCGCCCGACGCTCCGCCGACCCCCTGGCGGGACTGCTCCGAGCCGGCCACCGCGTCGTCGGGCCCGGTCCGCGCGCTGGCCGCCCGGGTCGACCGCCGCGACCCGGCCGGCGCCCTGCTGGGCACGGTCGCCGCCGCGCACCTGGTCGATCCGGCCTTCGTGGCCCGGCTCGCGGCGGTGACCGGTGTCGCGGTCACCCTGCTCGACGGCGGCGCGAGCGCCGCCCGCTTCACCCACACCACCGAGTCCCGCGAGGGACGCGACGCGGTGCTGGCCGCCGCCGGGGCCACCAGCGGTGAGCGGGTCACCGAGAGCACCAAGGGCCGGTACGTGCGCCGGATCGGGCCGTCGACGGGCCAGCCTCTGCCGCTGGTGTTGTCGGTGCCGAGCGAGCGGCCGCCCATGCTGCACGTCACGCTTGCCGGCGTGGTCGTGCTGGCCGGGCTGCTCGCCGTGTTCACCGCCTGGCGTCTGGCCCGGGTGACCACCCGACCACTGGCGGAGCTGGCGGGTGCGGTCGACCGGGTGGCGCACGGCGACCTGACCGCCCGGGTGCCGGTGCGCAGCCACGACGAGCTGGGACGGCTGGCGGCCGCCTTCAACCGGATGACCCGCGAGACGGGGTCGTACGTCGCGGCGCTGACCAGCAGCCGCGACCAGCTCCGCGGGCACCTCGCGGTGCTCGGCGACACCCTGGCCAGCACCCACGACCTGCAACGCATCCTGCGGGTGATCCTGCACAGCGCCATCGCCGCCACCGGGGCGCGGGCCGGCGCGGTGCTGCTGGTGGAGGCCGGCGGGGTGCTCGTGGCGCAGTGCAGCGAGGGGTTGGACGGGCGTTGGCCGGCGGGGGACCCGGACGGGTCGCAGGGCCTGCGGGTGCCCGTGGGCGTCGGCGTGGTCGGCGCGGTGGCCGCGACCGGCGAGCCGCAGCGGGGCCGGAGGGAACCGGCCGACGCCCCGACCGGCGAGCCGCGCTGCCGCACCTACGTCGCGGTCCCCTTCGCCACCCCGACCGGCGCGACCACATCGAGTGGCGGCACGACACCGGGCGTCGCGACCACACCGAACGGCGCGGCGACGACCATCCCGGGCGGCGAGAGGAGTCTCGACGAGGCCGGCGCTCCGGCGGCGGCGCTCGGTGTGCTTGCCCTCTACGACCGGGTGGGCGCTGCCGAGTTCGACGACGACGACCTGGACACGCTGCGCACCTTCGCCGGGCACGCGGCCGTGGCGGTGGAGAACGTCCGGGTGCACGAGGAGGCGCAGCGGCTCTCCCTCACCGACCCGCTCACCGGGCTGTGGAACTACCGGTACCTGCGCGAGTCGATCCGCCGGGAGGTGGAGCGGGCCAGCCGGTTCGGCCGGATGCTCAGCGTCCTCGCCCTCGACCTGGACCGCTTCAAGGACGTCAACGACACGTACGGGCACGCGGCGGGGGACACCGTGCTGGCCGAGTTCGCCCGGCGGGTACGCGGTGAGATCCGCGAGGTCGACCTGGCCTTCCGGCAGGGCGGTGAGGAGTTCGTGCTGCTCCTACCGGAGACCGACGCCCGGGGCGCGGCGATCGTCGCGGAGCGGCTGGGCGCGGCGGTGCGCGAGACACCGATCGCCGTGGAGGCGTACGCGGGGCCGATAGTGGTGACCGTGTCGGTGGGCATCGCCGTCTACCCGGACCACGGAAGCACCGGACGGGAGGTGCTGGAAGCCGCCGACGACGCCCTCTACGCGGCCAAGGCGGCCGGTCGGGACACCTACCGCGTGGCCGAGGCCCGCCCCGAGGTGCCGACGCGGGAGATACCGGTGCCCGCCGGTGCCGTCAGCCCACCCGACGGGCTGCCGCGTGCCGGCCGGCCCGTGCAGGTCCCGCGGGAGCCGGGCGGCCACGCCCGGTCGGAGTCGGCTGCGGGCGTACCGGAATCGAACCTGTCGGGGCCCGCGCACGCCCGGCCGGATCCGGCGGACGAGCCGGCGGCCACCTCCGCGGACGCCGCGCGGGCCGGCCCCGACGTCGCCCGGCCGGGGCCGGGCGGCGGCGCGTCTTCTGGGCCACACCCGCCGCGGCAGAGCCGTGGCCGATAGTCTCGCGGCATGTCGGAGCACTCAGCGAACCCCTCATCGACGGTCGCCGCAACCGGCCGTCCCCTGGCGGTCAAGGCAGTCATCCCGGCCGCCGGACTGGCCACCCGCTTCCTGCCGGCCACCAAGGCGGTCCCGAAGGAACTGTTGCCGGTGGTCGACCGGCCGGTGTTGCAGTACATCGTCGAGGAGGCCACCCAGGCCGGCATCGGCGACGTGTTGCTGATCACCGGTCGGGGTAAGACGTCGATGGTGGACCACTTCGATCGACGCCCCGACCTGGAGACCAGGCTGGAGGAGAAGGGCGACGCCGAGCGGCTGGCCGCCGTGCGCCGGCCCAGTGAGCTGGCCGAGATCTACACCGTCCGGCAGCCGGAGCAGCTCGGGCTGGGCCACGCCATCGGGTACGCCGAGTCGCACGTCGGCGACCAGCCCTTCGCGGTGCTGCTCGGCGACGAGTTCGTCAAGCCGTCCGAGCCGCTGCTGCCGGCGATGCTGGAGTTGCAGGCCCGCACCGGCGGTGTGGTGCTCGCCTTCTTCGAGGTCGACCCGGCCGAGACCAAGCGGTACGGGATCGCCTCCGTCGAGCCGGCCGAGGCGGAGCTGACCGACATCGGCGAGGTCGTCAAGGTCACCGGCATGGTGGAGAAGCCGCAGCCGGAGGACGCGCCGAGCAACCTCGCGGTGCTCGGCCGGTACGTGCTTCCCGGCAGGATCTTCGACGCGATCCGCCGGACCAAGCCGGGCAGCGGCGGTGAGATCCAGCTGACCGACGCGATGGAGCTGCTGCGTACCGAGGGCGTTCCGGTGCACGCGATCGTCTACCGGGGCACCCGCTACGACACCGGCATGCCGCTGGGGTACCTCCAGACGGTGGTGCAGATCGCCGCCGAGCGCGAGGACCTCGGCAGCGAGTTCCGCGCCTGGCTGGCCGACTTCGTCAAGGCCGACGCGGCAGGCGGATCTGGTACATGACCGCGACGGCCGACGCCGAGGCGGCCGCGAACGAGTTGACGCCGCTCGCCGACTACCTGGGCAGCGTGCTGCGCAGGTTACGAGCGCTGCCGCCACTCGACCTCGACCTCACCCAGGCGCACGGCAACGTCCTCGCCGAGGACGTCGTCGCGCCGCACGCCTTCCCGGCCTTCGACCAGGCGGCCGTGGACGGTTACGCGGCCCGCTGGGAGGACATTTCCGGAGGGGGCCGGGGCCCGAGCTACGTCCCGGCCCCCTCCGGCACGCCCGGCGGGCGCACCATCCGGCTCAACGTGGTCGGCGACCTCGGCGCCGCGAGCTGGCGGCCGGTACGCCTCACCCCGGGCTCGTGCTTCTCGGTGGCCGCCGGGGCGCCGCTGCCCGTCGCCGCGGACGTGGTGGTCCCGGTGGAGTGGACCGACCAGGGCATGGCCGCCGTCGAGATCTTCCGGACCCCCAAACGGGGGTACGGGGTACGCCGCGCCGGCGAGGAGCTGCCGGTCGGCACGTTGCTCGCCCGTGCCGGCACGTACGTCTCCCCGGCGCTCGTCGCGGTCTTCGCGGCCACCGGCATCGGGCACGTGGTGGTTCGGCCCAGCCCTCGCGTGGTCATCGTGGCCACCGGCGACGAGTTGGTCGACGTGGGCCGGGGCAGCCAGCCCGGCCAGGTGGTGGACGCGAACTCGCACGCGCTTACCGCCGCCGCGGCCGAGGTGGGCGCACTGGCGTACCGGGTGGGGATCTGCGACGACGACCCGGAGGGGTTGCGCGGGCTGCTGGAGGACCAGACCCTGCGCGCCGACCTGATCATCACCACCGGGGGGACCGGCACCGGCCCCGGAGACATGGTGCGCCGGATCCTGTCCCGCCGCGAGGGCGGCCGGGCCGGGCCGGTCACCTTCACCGACGTGGCGCTCTATCCCGGCACCGCGCTCGGGTTCGGCACGGTCGGCGCCGAGGAGGTGCCGGTGGTCTGCCTGCCCGGCGACCCGGGCGCCGCGCTGATCGGCTTCGAGGTGCTGGCCCGACCGGCGATCCAACTGCTCGCCGGCGCCGAGCCGGTGTTCCGGCCCAGCGTCCGGGCGCACCTGCTGGAGACCGTGTCGTCCCCCGGCGGGCTGCGCGAGTTCCGCCCGGCGCACGTCGCGGAGCGGCGCGGCGGCGGTTACACAGTGCAGCCGCTACGCGGAGGCCCGTTCACGCTCTCCGGCCTCGCCGAGGCGAACGGACTGCTGGTGCTCGGTGAGCGCGTCACCACCGCCGCCGCCGGCTCCACCGTGGACGTCCTGCTGCTCGACAGGCGCCGGTGAGTGTGCCCGTCTGCTCTTCGGCGGTAGGCGTGGCGGCTCCACTTGCGCACGAACCGGTCCCGCGCGGGAGACTGTGCGGGTGAGCCTCTTCGGACCCGAGCGGGCCCCCGGCTGGCCGACGGTGCTGGTCGACGGCCCGGTGCTGCTGCGGCCGTACCGGCGCTCCGACGCGGCGGCGTGGTCGGAGGTACGCCGGGCCAACCGGGCCTGGCTGGCGCCGTGGGAGTCGTCGCTGCCGGGCAGCTGGGACGAGCTGAACTCGCCTGCCGCATTCCGCTGGGTGCACCGTGACCAGCGGCGTTCGGCCCGCGAGGGCGAGGGGATGCCGTTCGCGGTCTGCCTGCGGGAAGCCGACCGGGACCGGCTGGTCGGTCACCTCAACGTCGGCAGCATTGTGCGCCGCGCCTTCTGCTCCGGCTACGTCGGCTACTGGGTCGACGCCCGGGTCGCCGGGCAGGGCGTGATCCCGACGGCGCTCGCGCTCGCCGTGGACCACGCGTTCGGCCCCGGTGGGCTGCACCGGGTGGAGGTCAACATCCGGCCGGAGAACCGACCGTCGCGGCGGGTGGTGGAGAAACTGGGCTTCCGCGAGGAGTCGTACCACGTGCGCTACATGCACATCGACGGTGCCTGGCGGGACCACATCGGATACGCGATGACGAGCGAAGAGGTCGCCGCCGAGGGCGGTCTGCTGGCCCGCTGGCACCGGGTACGCGCCACCAGTCGGTGAGCCGTCCCACGGACGGGATCGGCGCGGCGCGGCGGCATGACGGTCGGCGCGCCGTAACCTCAAGTAACTGCAAGCTGCGGCAAGCGCTCACCGCCCGGACGATCTACGCACCCAGGCACGATCGGTGGAAGATCCTGCGGTCGGGGAGCGTTTGCTCCGAATTCGGTGACGGGAGGGGTGAGGGTGCCGACCTCGGTGCTCCTCGCCGTCCTCGCCGCCGCCGGCCTGCTCGCCCTGGCCCCGGCGCTGGTTCGCCGGTACGACGCCACCGAGCGGCTGGTGGCGGAGCGGGCGCAGTCGACGGCGCGGGTGCTCCAACGCCGTCGACGGCGCCGCACTGTGCCGGGACGGCAGCCCGTCCACCCACCGCGCTCCCTCGTCGTCACTCTCAGTGAAGACGCGACTACAGGGAAGTTGGCCGCGCCGGTCTCCGCGCCCCCGGCGGCACGCCGCTCCGGCCGCCTGCGCGCCGTACCGCCGGCCCCGAAGCGTTCCCGCCGTCGTCCGCCGCGCCGGCAGCACACCCCCGCCGTGTACCGGCGACGTCGGGTGCTGGCCGCGCTGCTGCTGCTCAACGTCGTCGAGCTGATCGGCGTGCTGTTCGTCAGCCCCGGCTTCTGGATCGGCTTCTCGGTCACCTTCCTGCTGCTGGCCCTGTACGTCGTACACCTGCGCGGGCGTGCCCTCGCCGGCCGCCGCCGGCGTCGCGCCCGCGCTCGCGAGGCGGCGTGGCTGGCCGCCCGTCAGGCCGAGGTTCGCCGGGAACAGGCCCGCCGCGCGGCGGCCCGCCGGGAGGCGCAGCGCCGCCTGGCGGCCCAGCGCGAGGGGGTACGCCGAGCGGCCATGGGCCTCGACCGGCCCGGCGACCTGCCGGCGGCCGTCAACGGCGGCTCGGTCTCGTACCGTCGCTCCGGAGGGCTGCGTGGCCGCCCCTACGAGGCCGGCCGCGGCGCCTGACCCGTCGGCCGCGCCTTGATCGTCGGCCGCGGCTTGATCGTCGGCCCGGCTTGATCGTCGGCCCGGCTTGATCGTCGGCCGCGGCTTGATCGTCGGCCGCGGCTTGATCGTCGGCCGCGGCTTGATCGACTCGGTTTCCTGGAAAAGGGGTGTTCGGACGTCCGGGATGCCCCGGTTTCCTGGAAGTCGAGTCGATCTCCGCGCTGGTGCCGGCGGCGTCCCGGGGGTGGATTCGCGGTGGAGGCCGGCGACCTGTTAGCCTTGCTGCCGGCCCGCCCGGTGTAAGCCGGGTGGGACCGAAGCCGGTTCGCCGGTGGGGGGCTGTGGCGCAGACTGGTAGCGCACCTCGTTCGCATCGAGGGGGTCAGGGGTTCAAATCCCCTCAGCTCCACCCCAGGTCAAGGCCGTTTCCGCGAGTCGGAGACGGCCTTTTCCGATCTTGTGAAGCGGCCACGCCACGTCGTGGTGGCTCGTCCCGCTGCCCGGCGGGCGGCCAGCCTACCCTCGGGTCCGTGCACCTGCGGTAGCTCCTCCTCGTGGCGGTCTGGACGGTCCCGGCGCTGGCCATCGTGTGCGCCGGGGACGGCTTCCTGGCGCTGCGGAAAAGCTAGGAGAACCGCTCGGTCGTCAGGGCGATCAGACCGTGCTGCCGCAGCAGGTTCGTCAGGTCGGTGAGGGTCGAGCGCACCGTCTCGGTCGCGCCGGTTCGCATCAGAACCGTCACGTCGAGGCCCCAGGCGAGGGTGTGGCCGACCCGTCGCATGTCCCAGGCGAACTGGTCGCCGCCTCTCTCGTGGTGGCCACCGGCGGCGGACCCGGCGGTGCTGCCGTCGGTCGTCCGCCAGACCGCCCGGAGGGCCGCGAGCTGATCCGCTCGGAGATCCTTGGCGAAGAGGACGCGGTACACGCGTCGCTCGTGGAAGCCCTCCGGGGGCTGTGCCGGGCCGAGCCGTAGCGGCGGCGCGGTCGCGAAGGGTTGATGGTCACGGAAGTACGTGCGCAGGACCGCTTCGGAGGGCAGGTGCCCACCCCCGAGGCTGCGGTAGGCACTCGCGACGTCGGCGCGTGCGGTGGGAACGACCCGGGCGAGCACGTCCGGGTCGGTGCGCAGGCCGCGACTCAGTGCGGCGGAACTTGACCAACCGGCGTCCGGCGTCCAGCCCGCGCTGTGCAGACCCGCGGTGGTGAAGTCGTCGTGCCGGGTGAACTCCTCGACGAGGATGCCCTCCACCTCATGGCCGCCCTGCCTGGACAGAACCAGGTGGTAGTCCAGATCGATGCTCACCGGCCCCATCCTCCGGCCAGCGCTCACCCCGGGCAAGAACCACACCGTCCATAACCGACTCCGAGCCATAGATATCGATCATGTCGCTCATCCGACATGCCGCAACCGGTAGGCACGTTCAGGAGTTCATCTCACATCAGTTGACGCCCGGGAACACCCGGGCCGCCCACACGGGGAGAAGAGATGACGTACACCGCACGACACCGGGTGCTCGCCGGCACCGCCGCCGGCCTGCTGGCCGCCTCGCTCGGCGTCGCCGTGTCCGCGACGGCGACCGCCGCGCCCAGGACCGCGGCCGCCAGCGCCTGCACGATCAGCACCCTGCCCTACCCGGCGGACACCTACCGCGCCGAGGCGAGCGTCATCGACCCGTCGGGCCGCTTCGTCGCCGGCGCGGCCCTGCGGGTCCTGGACAGCGGCAACCAGAACCTGTTGCTGTTCTGGGACGGGCAGCAGGTCACCGAGGTCGACGCGGCGGGCGGGGTCAGTCCCGTCGGCGTCAACGAGAGCGGCGTCGTGGTCGGCAACGGCTGGGCGGACAACGGCATCGGCCGCCCGTGGGTGTACCGCAACGGCCAGTTCGAGCTGTTGCCGGTGCTGCCGTCCACAGGCATCTTCGTCACCGACATCAACAAGGCCGGTGACATCGTCGGCTACGGCTCGGACATCGTGGCCGGGGAGTACGTCGGACTGCTCTGGCCGGCCGCCCGGCCGGGCACGGTCGAGGTGCTCAACGCCCCGGTCAACGCCATGCCGATCGGAATCACGGCGAACGGGACCATCGTCGGACACGCCGGGTCCTTCGGCGACGAGACCGGCTGGCTCCGCCGGCCGACCGGTCGGATCAAGCCGCTCGCGGTTCCGGGTGGCGGGTCGACCACTGTCAACGCCGCCGCGGGCAGTTGGGCGATCGGGCAGGTCTGGCTGGATGGCACCAGCCCGGCCAAGGTGCGCTGGGACCTTCGCGACGGCTCGTACACGACCCTCGACCCGGAGGTGGGGCTGGACGACGTCAACGCCAAGGGTGTCGTGGTGGGCGGTGACCGGGTCGCACGCGGGTCGACCTCGCAGGTCCTGCCGGGCGGCGGCGTGCGGATCAACATCGGTGCCCGGTCCATCGCCGACACCGGCGCCATCGTCGGCTTCCGCAATGCCGACCGGGTGACCCCGGTCCGCTGGACCGGCTGCTGACGCTCGCTCTCGATCTCGCACGTGCGTGGGGGCCGGCCCGTCGTGGGCCGGCCCCCTCCGCACGTCACGGCTTCCAGGAGCCGGCGGTCGCGAACTTGTGCTGGTACTCCAGTACTCCCGAGGTGTCGTGCACGTCGAACACGACGCTGCCGGTGCTCTTGGCGCCCGCAGTCAGGTTGTTGGCGGCCGGCATCGGTTTGCCGCAGCCGGAGAACGCCCCCGCGATCGCGTTGGTCTCCGTGCCGTCGGCGGCGACCCACTGGAAGTAGAGCGGGTTCGCCGAGCCGGTGCCCTTGGTGACCGCCACCGTCACGTCGGCGATCACGTACATGCCCTCGTCGGGCTTGAGGCCGTACGACCTGCAGGGCTTGGTGGCGGTGCTGAACTTCGTCACGGTGATCTCGACGGTGCCGCTGGTGTCGTCGATGACCAGGGTGTCCCCGGCGGACATGTTCCGGGTGTCGCCTCCGTCGGACGCCCGGGGCGACGGCGCGGTGGTGGCCGAGGGCTGCCCGACACCACGGGTCACCGCCGGAGTGGGCAGCGCGTCGGGCACCTCGTTCGCGGCGCGGTTCGCGCCGATGACCACCGCCACGATGCCGCCCGCACAGCACAGCAGGGTGAGCACCGCCGCGGTCACCGCGATGGCCACCACGGTCCGGTTGGAGTTCTTCGTCGGCGCGGGCGGCGGCACCATGAGCGGGTAGCCCGGCCCACCGGCCGGCGGGTAGGCGCCGCCGCCGGCCGGCGGGTAGGCACCCGAGCCGGCCTGCGGGTACGCGCCGCCGCCGTGCGGGTAGGCGCCGCCCGAGAACGGCGGCTGCGGCGGGTTCGCCGCTGCCGACCACGGGTTGGGCGGCACCGGCGCCTGCGGGACCGTCGGGTCGGCGGCGGACTGCTGCGGCTGCGGTGTCGCCGGGAACGGCTGCGTCGGCGGCTCCGGGCTCGGCTGCTGAGGGTCCTGCGGTCCGGCGGGGGGCTGGGGGTGGGTCACCGTACTCCTTGGCGCCTCGTACGTGCGGTTCGGGAACCCGCCGACGCTACCGTGCGTCGCCGAACGGCCGGTCGCCGCGCTGGCTCGTGTCCCACCGCCCGTGTGGTGGCGGCACACCGGCCATCATGGACTTTGCGCGGGTCAGCGCAGCGGGAGGACGGCGGCGGTGCGGACCAGGCCGTCGGCGACCACGAACCGGCCGGTGATCGTGCTCGGGGGATCGTCGACGTCCGCCGCTTCCACCCGCGCCGCCGCGATGCGGGCCGTGAACGTGCCGGCGTCCGGGTCCAGCGTGAGGTGAGCGTCGTGGAAGTCCAGCCAGCTTCCGACGACGGGGTGCCAGACCTTGTAGACGGTCTCCTTGGCGCTGAACAGCACGACGGGCCAGGAGATGCCGGAGGGTAGCCGCGCAAGGCTCTCCTCCTCCTCGGGCAGCAGCACGAGTCGGCGTACCCCCGCATTGACCTCGCGGTGCCGTTCGGCGTCGATGCCGACCGACCGCAGGTCGGTGGCGCGCGCCGCCGCGGCGGCGCAGTAGCCGGTGGTGTGGGTGATGGCGCCGACCACCCCGGCGGGCCAGATCGGCGCGCGGTCGGCGGCGGCCGGCACGGCCACCGCCGGCAGGCCGAGGTCGGCCATCGCCCGACGGGCGCACACCCGGCCGGCGGTGAAGTCCCGCCGACGGGCCTGTACCGCCCGCTCACCGAGGCACGCCTGTTCGGCGGTGAGGAGTTCGCCGGTCCAGTCGTCGGGCGCGGCGACGGCCACCGCGACCGTCGGAGGCAGGAGGTCACGCACGACCGCCACCTACCGTCGGGTAGCGCAGGGGCATCCGCTCGACCGTCAGATTTCCGACTCCCACGACGGGAGAAGGTACCGCAAAGATGTAACACCGGAGGGTCGCGTCGCGCCCTTCAAGATGGCTCCGGGGGGACCACCATCAACAGCTGGCCAGTCCCGCGGACACCTGGAGGACCTGCGATGAGCGATGGCGCCGAACGGCCGAGGGGTCGGGCCGACGACCACGCACCGACGACCCCGGGCTGGAGCTGCGGCTCCTGCGGCGACGAGTGGCCGTGCGCAACCAAACGCACCCGGCTGCTGGCGGAGTACGGGGGTGACCGGGCGATGCTCAGCGTCTACCTGGGCTCGTGTCTCGCCGCCGCCGCCGAGGACCTGCGAGCGGCCCCGGTGATGTCGCTGCAGGACCGGTTCATCGGCTGGCTCCCACGCGGCGCGCGACGCCGCTGAGCCCTCCGGTGGCCCCGCCCGACGTGGGCGGGGCCACCGGTGTGCCGGGCGGGTTCAGGCCCGGCGGGGCCGCCGGGTCAGCGCGAAGCCGACCACCCCGGCCACCGCGGCGAGCACGCCGCCGATGCCGGTCCAGATCCACCGCGAGCCGAGATCCGGCAGCCAGTCCGCCGGCGAGTCCCCCTCGTCGGCGGCCTCCGGGTCGGGCGTCGGTACGGCGTTGAGCACCGTCCCCGCCTTCGTGTTCGGCACCAGTGGCGCGGCCAGTTCACCGTCGTCGGCCGAGGCGCCCCGGTCCGCGACGACGCCGACCAGCAGGTCCACGTCGACGGGCGCGCCCAGATCCGGTTCGGGCAGGTCGATGACGGAGAGCCGGACGACGTACGTGCCGGGCAGCGGGTCGGCCGACCACGGCTCCGCCCAGGGGCGCACCTCGCGCAGTGTGCAGCCCAACGCCACGCTCGACGCCTTGCCGTCCACCGTCGGGGTCTGCGCCCCGGCGGTGCACGCCTGCCGTCGGCGCAGCCCGTCGAACACGTCCACGGTCCAGGTGGAGGCGCCGCTGCGTGCCTTCGGGAAGGTGACGGTGGCGCTGATCTCGTGCACCTGCCCGGCGGTCGCCGTGAACGACCAGTAGAGGTGGTCGCCGACCGAGGCGTCCACCCGCACCGGCTGGCCGGCGGTGATCGGGGTGGCGGTGAGGAACGAGGTGCCGGCCCGGGTCACCGGCGTGGCGCCCGGAGACGGGGTGGGGGCGGCCACGGCCGCCACGGGCAGCAGCGCGGCCCCACCGGCGGCGAGCAGCGCCGCCAGCGACCGGAACAGTGCGGTACGCATCAGTTCTCCCTCCAGGTGGCGACCCACCAGCGGGTGAGCAGGCCGGCGATCAGGCCGGTGAGCAGGCCGGCCACGGTGAGCAGGGCGAGCAGCACCCAGCCCCGGCCGAGGTCGGGCCCGTCCGGGGCCCCGGCGGCGGCGACCACGTCGATGGTCAGCTCCACCGGCATGCCGGGCGTCGCCGCGGTGCCCGGGCGTGCGGCGAACGAGTTGCTCACCACCAGGCAGACGGTGGTGGGCTCGACGACGGGCGTCGAGGGCTCGGCGGTCGCGTTGTCGTCGTCGCCGGCGTCCTCGTCGTCGGCCGTGGCCGACCAGCGCAGACCGGCGGAGAGCACGTCGGCCCGGCCGCTGCCGGCGTCCGCGCCACGGACCAGTTCCCGGCCGTCGGCTGCGGTGGCCCGCAGCAGCACCCCGTAGTCCCGGTTCACCGGCCGGTCCAGCGCCATGCTCACCGACGCGCGCAGCTCCTGCCCGGGGCGTACGGGCACCCGGTAGTAGCGGTGCTCGGAGAACGCCTCCCGGTCGGCGTACACGCCGGGGGCGAGCAGGGGCGCGGAGTCGCAGGCGTCCGCGCCGCCGACCACGGTCGGGGCCCGGGTGTGGGTGTCACCGGCACGCTCGACGAGCTGTTTGATCCGGCCCGTCAGCTCGTCGGCGCTCTGCGCGGCGGTGTAGGTGCCTCCGGTCGCCGCGGCGATGCAGAGCAACTGGCGGCGTACCTTCTCGTCCGGCGCGAGACCGAGCGTGTCGACGACCAGGCTGGTGCCCTGCGCGGCGAGTTCCCGGGCCACCTGGCACGGGTCCGGTGGCGCGCAGGTGTCCTCCCCGTCGGTGATCAGCACGATCCGCCGGGTGGTGGCGCCGGTGCCCAGGTCCTGCGCGGCGGAGCGCAGCGCGAGCCCGACCGGGGTGAACCCGGTCGGTCGGAGCGTCGCGACCGCCGCCTTGGCCCGGGTCCGGTCGACCGGCCCGACCGGCACGATCTGCTGGGTGTCCTGGCAGCCGACCTTCTTGTCCTTGCCCTTGTAGGTCGCGCCGAGCACCCGGATGCCGAGCTGGGTCTCCTCCGGCAGCGCGTCCACCACGTCGTTGAACGCCTGCTGGGCCACCGAGATCCGGCTGCGCCCGTCGATGTCCGCGGCCCGCATCGAGCCGCTGACGTCGAGCACCAGCTCGACCCGGGGCGGCTCGGCCGCCTGCTCCTCGTCGGCCGCCGCCGGGACCGGCCCGGTCAGCGCGGTGGTCGCCAGCAGTCCGAGGAGGACGGCCGCCGATCGTCTGAAGTTGATCACGGCCGGCAGTGTAGTGAAATCCACTTTGGATGATCATTGGGGTGGTTGGTCGTCCCGGATGGCCGGGGACGCGCGGACCCGGCCGGGTCAGACGGGCGGGTCGAGCAGCGCGACGAGCCGCTTCGGCGCGATCTCCCGGTACGCGTCCCGGCACAACTCGTCGATCTCGGCCCAGTCGACGTCGCCGTCGAGCCGTACGCCGAGCCACCCCCGACCGCCGACGTAGGGCGGGCGGAAGAAGCGGGCCGGGTCGGCGGCGGTCAGCTCCGCCTGGGCGCCGGTCGGCGCGGCGCACCACAGGTGGGGAAAGTCGTTCTGGTGGTGCCCGTCGGCGTGCAGGGTGACGAACACGCTCTTGTCCCGGACGAACCAGGTCGGTGACCCGTGGCTGGGGCGCTCGGTCACCTCGGGCAGCGCGAGGCAGATCGCCCGGACCCGTTCCAGCAGCTCCACGGCACCCCGCCTCCCGTCCCGGTCGCGACGCCCACCACGGCGAGCCTAGTGCGTCGGGCCGTCTGGCCGGCAGCCCTCGTCGGCAGTTCTCGTCGGTGTCGCGGCGGCCGGTTCGGGGCGCTGGGTCCACGCCGGGTCACCCTCGGTCAACTGCTGAATGACAAGTATCGGCCCGGCCGGTATCCGTCGGAAATCTGACCCAAGTTGACCCGTTGTGCCGGTGGTGCGCGGTGGTTAAGCTCTTCATGCGCGCCCCAATCGCCCGCTTCCCCCGTGGCAGGCGATCGGGGCGCGCGTCTTTGTGTAAGAGGTCGGGCCCGCACGCGAGACGCGTGCGGGCCCGATTTCCGTCGCGCTGTGCGGCGCGTCGCCTGCCGGTGCTTATATCCAGCGACCGTCGAGCCACATTCGGGACAGCCAGTCCGAGTACGGGATCAGCCGGCCCACGAAGATCGGATAGAAGTACGCGAAGCACAGCGCCACCAGCAGCACGTACGCCCCGGCCGCGACGCTGCCCACCAGCCGGCGTTCGTAGCCGGCGTCGCCGGGCACCAGGGCGGCCATCTCACCCACGTCACCCCCGGCCGGGGCGATCAGCGCGCCGAGCACGTACACCACGGCCAGCACCAGGAACGGCAGCGCCGGCGCGACGTAGAACGAGAACATCGTCCGACCGTCGAGGGCGAACCAGAACCAGGGCAGCAGTCCGGCGGCCACGGTGAGCAGGATCGCGCCGGCCCGCCAGTCGCGCCGGGCCACGCCCAGCCAGACCAGCGCCACCAGGGCGGGCAGGAACGACCACCAGAGCAGCGGGGTGCCGAGCAGCAGGATCTCCGACGCGCAGGTCGGTGCGCCGCAGGCGCCGTCGCCGGACCAGTGGAACGCCACCGGCCGCCCGAGCAGCAGCCACTGCCACGGCCACGACTGGTACTTGTGCGGATCGTCGAGCTGGGCGTGGAAGCCGTACGCCGCGCGGTGGTACTCGAAGAGGTTGACCAGTGGGCCGATCACCGGGGTGTCGCTGAGCGGGGCGCTCGGGTAGGCCGACGCCAGCCGGTAGTAGCCGTCGTCGCTGAGCAGCCACCCCGACCAGGTGGCGAGGTAGGTGCCGACCATCAGCACGCCGGCCAGCACCAGCCAGGGCACCTCGTCGAGCAGGGTGTCGCGCCAGGGCCGGCGGACGCCCGCCGAGCGACGGGCGCCGACCTCCCAGAGAACCACAAGCAGCGCGAAGGCCGGCACGAAGTACAGAGCGCTCCACTTGACCGCGCAGGCGCAGCCGATCAGCACGCCGGCGGCGAGCCGCCACCACGGCCACGTACGCCAGCCGGTCGGCGGGCGGCCGGCACGGCCCGGCAGGCTCGGGTCGAGCCCGTCGTCCAGGGCGCGC
This sequence comes from Micromonospora lupini str. Lupac 08, assembly GCF_000297395.2. Taxonomy (GTDB): domain Bacteria; phylum Actinomycetota; class Actinomycetes; order Mycobacteriales; family Micromonosporaceae; genus Micromonospora; species Micromonospora lupini. The sequence goes on from NZ_HF570108.1 coordinate 820,427, forward strand.
GCCCAGCGCCGGCGTCGGGAGTCCCGGTCGAGCACCAGCGCGCCGAAGGCGGCCAGCACGAAGAACAGCAGGAAGATGTCGAGCAGCGCCGCGCGCGACAGCACCAGGTGGAACCCGTCCAGCGCGAGCAGCAGGCCGGCCGCGCAGCCGAGCACAGTCGAGCGGAACAGCCGCCGGCCGATGCGGACCAGCAGCAGCACCGACAGCGTGCCGATCACGGCCGCCGAGAACCGCCAGCCGAACTCCGGCGCGGTGGTGAACAGGTGCCCGCCGACGGAGACCTTCGAGTCGGCGTCCTGATAGCCGAAGGCCCACTCGCCGACGCCGATCAGCCACTTGCCCAGCGGGGGGTGCACCACGTACGACGGGCCGTTGTCCTTGTAGTTCCACTCGACGCCCCGGCTGATCAGCCCGTACGCGTCCTTGGCGTAGTACGTCTCGTCGAAGATCTTGCCCTTGGGGCTGGACAGGCCCACGAAGCGCAGGATCGCGGCGATGGCCACCACCACGGCGGTGGCGAGCCACGAGAACGGGTCCATCCGGGCGTCGACGGTGGCGAACCGGCGACGGACCACGGCGGACACCCCCCCGCCGTCGGCACGTGGTGCCGTCGGGTCCTGGCCAGGGCTGGGCTCGCCGGTCACCTCGACCGTGTCAGCCGGGTCGGCGCTCGGGCTCTGCGCTGTCGACGCACTCGTCACCCGGCGATCGTAGGCTGCCAGGGTGTCGTGTGGCGCCCGTCGTCCCTGATACCGGTATTCGCTGTCGATGAAGGAGACGATGTCGTGGGTGAAATGTCCGAAGCTGGGCGCCTGATCCTGCTCGGTGCCCCGCTCGGCAACCCCGCCGACGCCTCGGCCCGGTTCCGGGAGGTGCTGGCCAGCGCCGACGTGGTGGCCGCCGAGGACACCCGCCGCCTCACCCGGCTGGCCCGTGACCTCGACATCACGGTCGGAGGCCGGATCGTCTCCTATTTCGAGGGCAACGAGGAACGGCGTACTCCCGAACTCGTCGAGGTCATCCTCGGCGGGTACGCGGTGGCGCTGGTGACCGACGGCGGCATGCCGAGCGTCTCCGACCCGGGTTACCGGCTGGTCCGGGCCGCGCTGGACGTCGGGGCGCCGGTCACCGTCGCGCCCGGGCCCAGCGCCGTGACCACAGCCCTCGCCGTCTCCGGGCTGCCCTGTGACCGGTTCTGCTTCGAGGGGTTCCTGCCCCGCAGTGGGAGCGCCCGCCGGTCCCGGCTGCGCGCCCTCGCCGCCGAGGAGCGCACCCTCGTCTTCTTCGAGGCGCCGCACCGGATCGGCGCGGCGCTCGCCGACCTGGCCGAGACGTTCGGGGCGGACCGGCCGGCCGCGCTCTGCCGGGAACTCACCAAGACCTACGAGGAGGTGCTCCGCCGCCCCCTCGGCGAGTTGGCCCGGTGGGCCGCCGAGGGTGATCCGCGCGGGGAGATCACCCTGGTGGTGGCCGGGTCGCCGGCGACCGCCCCGGAACGCCCCGACGACGACGCCCTGCGCGCTGCCGTCGCCGAGCGGGAGGCCGCCGGCCGGTCCCGCCGGGACGCCATCACGGACGTCGCCACCGAATACGCGCTGCGCCGCCGCGAGGTCTACACGATCGTGCACAGCTGACCGGCTCGGCGTTCGGGACCCGAGCGGCCGAACCGTCGGGCGCGTGGGGTCGGGCAGGCCAAACTAAGCCCTTAGCTAACCAGGGAGGTCGCGCGGTGTCGGCTGAGGCAGTGCACTACGACATTCATGACGCCAAGACCCATCTGTCGCGCATCATCGAACGGGTGGAGCGCGGCGAGGAGATCATCATCGATCGGGCCGGCACGCCTGTGGCAAAGGTGGTGCCCCTGGTCCGGCGGGCCAACCGCGCCGCCGTCGGTTCCCTCGCCGGCCAACTGGACCTCTCCGGCGACTGGGACTCACCAGAAACCAACGCCCAGATCGCCACCGACTTCGGCATCGGCGCATGACCCTGCTGCTGGACACTCACGTCGCGCTCCGGCCATCACGGGTGACGCGACGGTCGGCGTCGAGTTCCTCGACCGGCTACGCCACGAGCCGGACATCTTCCTCTCGCCGGTCACCCTTTAAGAGATCACCATCAAACAGAGTGTCGGGAAACTCGCTGGCCCCCCTGACCTCGCTGAGCGGGTCAGAGACATGGGCTTCCGGGAACTCCCGGTAACCCACGCCCACGCCATCGCCGCTGGCCGCCTGCCGCCACATCACCGCGACCCCTTCGATCGCATGTTGGTGGCCCAGGCGATCACTGAGAATCTCACCCTGGCCTCCCGCGACGCGTCGGTAGCCCTGTACGACGTGGACGTCCTCAAGGTGTGATCGGGCGGGCCCGAGCCATTCCAGAGCGGCCGGCAGACCCGGATCTGAACCGTGGATCACGAGTCGGCGGGGTCACCAGGCGGCGGCGAGGAAGCCGAGGGTGATCAGCGCCGGGCCGGCGAGAGCCGCGGCCACCGACCAGCGGCGGTGTCGCCGGCCGGGCATTCGGGCCGATCCCGTCCACCTGACGATGCCGGCGGTGCAGCCGAGCACCGCCAGCAGGCCGGGCAGCCAGCGCAGGTGTCGGCCCGGGCCGGTGTCGGCGTACGCGGTGCCGCCGTCCGGGCCGGTCATCCGCGCCGGCAGCGCCGTCCCGGGGGCGCTGCCTCCGGCGGGTACGCCGCTGATGCGTACGCCGTGGGCCAGGAACCGCCCGTCGTCGGCCGTGAAGATGCCCCGGCACCGCTGGGTGAGACCGCCTCCGGTGCAGTGGTCGATCACCACCGTGCCGTCGCGCGCGTGCCCGACCGCGAGCCAGAACGGTCCGGCGCTGACCCAGGCGAAGAAGGCCGCGACCAGGCTCAGCAGCACCAGCGCCGTCAGTCCGGGCAGCGGATCCGGCAAGGCGCTCGTCCGGGACGCCTGACGGCGAGCCCTCGCCGGGGCGCGGCGCTGGGGGGCGACGTCCTCCCGGACGGGGGTGCCGTCCCAGTGCACCTCCTCGATCGGCGCCCAGAACGCGACCTCGTCGTCCGGTGGCCGGTCCCCGTCGGCCCGGGGGGCCTCCCGGTGACGGCTCTGCTGGCGTACCGGCACCCGACGTGGCACGGCGTCCACCGGCGCCCCGGTGGTCGGCTCCACCTCGACGGGGGCCCTGTCGGCCGACGGGCCCGGCGGGTTCGGGCGGGCCGGGCTGGGCACGGGCGCGGTCGGGCTGGGCCGCGCCGGGTGGGGGCTGGCGCGGCCGGCGTGGGCCGGGCCGGGGTCGCGGTGACCTCCGGCGACCCGTCCCGCCGCGGCGCGGCCGCCCGTCCGGAGGGCGTGGGTCGCTGGTGGCCCGGCCGGTCGGGTGCGGCGGCGGGGACCAGCCGGGGTTGCGGCGCGACCCCGGCACCCCGGGGCGAGCCGGACGCCGGGGCGGGCTCGTCGCCGCCCGTCGGCCCGGTGGGACGCTCGTCGTGGTCCCGGGCCGCTCCTCTGCCAGTCACGACGTTCATTGCACACCGGTGGCGCGGGCTGATCGGGCAGCTGGACCGCGTGTCGACGACAAATCGGACCAATGGGCGGGGTGGTCGGTCCGGTCCGGCGTCCGGCACCCCCATTGGTTCGCGGATGCCCCGGGCGGGTCACTAGGCTTGCTGCTCATGAGTCACGTTCTCGCGGCAGTGGCCTGGCCGTACGCCAACGGCCCCCGCCACATCGGCCACGTCTCCGGTTTCGGCGTTCCCTCCGACGTCTTCGCCCGGTACATGCGGATGGCCGGCCACGACGTGCTCATGGTCTCCGGCACCGACGAGCACGGCACCCCCATCCAGGTGCAGGCCGACGCCGACGGGGTGACCCCGCGCGAGCTGGCCGACAGGTACAACAGGGTGATCGTCGAGGACCTGCACGGCCTCGGTCTCTCCTACGACCTGTTCACCCGCACCACCACCCGCAACCACTACGCGGTGGTGCAGGAGCTGTTCGAGGGGATGTACCGCAACGGCTACATCGTGCCGAAGACCACCATGGGCGCGATCTCGCCGTCCACCGGGCGCACCCTGCCCGACCGGTACATCGAGGGCACCTGCCCGATCTGCGGGTACGACAGCGCGCGCGGCGACCAGTGCGACAACTGCGGCAACCAGCTCGACCCGATCGACCTGATCGACCCGAAGTCGCGGATCAACGGGGAGACCCCGAAGTTCGTCGAGACCGAGCACTTCTTCCTGGACCTGCCCGCCCTGGCCGACGTGCTCCGCCAGTGGCTGGACACCCGGGAGGGATGGCGGCCCAACGTGCTGCGGTTCTCCCGCAACCTGCTCGACGACCTCCAGCCCCGGGCGATCACGCGGGACCTGGAGTGGGGCGTGCCGATCCCGCTGGACGGCTGGCGGGACCGCCCCGACAAGCGGATCTACGTCTGGTTCGACGCGGTGATCGGCTACCTGTCCGCCTCCATCGAGTGGGCCCGCCGCTCGGGCGACCCGGAGGCGTGGCGCAGGTGGTGGTCCGCCGACGGGGAGGGCAAGGACGCCCGGTCCTACTACTTCATGGGCAAGGACAACATCGTCTTCCACTCGGTGATCTGGCCGGCGCTGCTCTCCGGATACTCCGGCGAGGGCTCCCGCGACGGTGAGCCGGGCGAGCTGGGCCAGCTCAACCTGCCCACCGAGGTGGTTTCCAGCGAATACCTGACCATGGAGGGGCGCAAGTTCTCCTCGTCCCGCAAGGTGGTCATCTACGTCCGCGACTTCCTGGAGCGCTACGACGCCGACGCGCTGCGCTACTTCATCGCCGCCGCCGGCCCGGAGAGCAACGACACCGACTTCACCTGGGCCGAGTTCCTGCGCCGCAACAACGACGAGCTGGTCGCCGGCTGGGGCAACCTGGTCAACAGGTGCGTCTCGATGGCCGCGAAGAACTTCGGGGCGATCCCGTCGATCGACCCGGCCGGCCTCACCGAGGCCGACGAGGCGCTGCTCGCCACGGCCCGCGCCGGTTTCGACACGGTTGGCGACCTGATCGGCCGGCACCGGCAGAAGCAGGCCATCGGCGAGGCCATGAAGGTGGTCGCCGAGGCCAACAGGTACCTGTCCGAGCAGGCGCCGTGGAAGCTCAAGGACGAGGCCGACAAGCCCCGCATGGGCACCATCCTGCACGTCGCCCTCCAGGTGATCAGCGACGCCAACACGCTGCTCACCCCGTTCCTGCCGCACTCCGCGCAGCAGGTGCACGAGCTGCTGGGCCGCACCGGCGTGCACGCGCCGATGCCTGTCATCGAGCAGGTCGACGACCTGGACGGCGGTCCGTCGTACCCGGTGCTGACCGGGGACTACACGGTGGGCGCGCGCTGGGAGTCGGTGCCGCTGGAGGCCGGCACGCCGCTGGCCGCGCCGAAGCCGGTGTTCCGCAAGCTCGACCCGTCGATCGTCGACGAGGAGCTGGCCCGACTGGCCGGCTGAGCGTACGACGCCCCCGGCGGCGGGGCATCCGGCCGCCGGGGGACGTCACATCGCGTAGCGGGTGTCCATGACCTGGTCGTTGGTCACCTCGACGCCCGGCGCCCACGTCTCGTAGATGCCCCGGTCGTGGCACTGCGCGCCGGTGGTGATCACGGCGTCCGGGTCCGGGTGGCGCAGCCGCAGGCGCAGCCAGCCGGCCTCCTCCCGCAGCACCAGGCAGGACACGCCCCGCCACTGCGCGAACCGGACCCGGCGGGCCACCGCGTCCACCGGATAGCGGGCCGCCCGGGTCATCGCCAGCACCCGGAACCCGCCGGGCAGGTCGGCCACCGCCTCGTACTCCGTGTCGCCGTAGAGGCCGACCAACTGGGTGGAGCGCGGGGCGTCGCCGGTCGGCACGTACTCCTGGTCGGGGGAGAGGCCCGGCACCGCGGCCAGCAGGTGCCGCCACTGCGGGCCCACCATCCGCAGCCACGCGCGCTGCTCGGCCTGGTAGCTGTAGAGCACCACCTCCACGCCCTCGCTGGGGTAGGCGAGCAGTGTCGCGTTCGCCGGCATCGGCAGGTCGGCGAAGTCCCGGGTGATGAACTCGGGGACGAGTTGCCCGTTGCTCGGCACGAAACCGGTGCCCAGCACCGGAGGGCCCAGCCGGTCCCGGGACGCCAACGCCGTCAGGCCCCGGTGCGTCTCGCCCACCGGCACGTCGTAGTCGCCCGGGTCGGCAGCCCGCCACCGCAGCGCGTACGCCACGTCCGAGCCGTCCCGTCCGACGTCGCCGTCGGTGCGCAGCACAGTGGTCGCCGCCGGCGTCCGCAGGTGCGCCACGTCGTGCTCCCGGTAGCAGAAACCGTGCGGCAGCCAGCCCCGCACGTACCCGGCGAGCTGCCGGGCGGAGAGCACCTTCACCATCCGGGTGCCGCGCCGGACGACCGCCGAGGCACGCACCGCGGCCACCACCGGGTCACCCGCCGCGGACGGCTGCTGGCTGAGCTGGTGTACGTGCGACCAGCCGTGCTCCCGGTGCGCCGGCATCATCAGCGGTGTCTCCGGCTCCTCCGCCGGCTCGGCGGCCCCGTGCACCGCGCTCACCTCGGTGACGTGCACGAACCGACGCCACGGCAGGGCGCTGCCCGGACGGGGTGCCCGCTCGAAGCCGGCCACCTCCTCGGCGCTGAACAGCTCGTACGCGGCGCCGCGGGCGATCTCCTCGGCCGGGTAGACGCCGCCGCCGAACGCCACGCGCAGCCCGGTCCGTTCGCCGGCGGCACCGCTGGCCTGAGGGGCGACGCTCATGATGCCCCGCTGCTGTGCCTCATGGTTCGCTCGCTGCGCTCGCTCACGCCGCCACCTCGCTCCGCTCGGCAGCGGCGCGAGGCGCCACGCTGCTGTGCCCCATGGTTCGCTCGCTGCGCTCGCTCACGCCGGCGACGGTAGAGTCGCGCGGCGTAGTCGAGGTGAACGCCGGGTGGCGGGCGGATGGACGGCCCCGGTGTGTGATGCTGTCGCTGATGAGCGAGCCGACTGAAACCCGCCGCGAGCGTGCCGCCCGGCGGGCCGGAGAGTTCCCGCCCGCCCCCGAGCCGCTGCCCCGGCCGGTGCTGGACAGCCACACCCACCTGGACATCACCGTCAGCGAGGCCGGCGTGCCCGGCGGCGGGCCGTCCGACGACCCGGTCGCCACGGCGATCACGGTGGCCGCCGAGGTCGGGGTGGACCGGCTGGTCCAGGTGGGCGTGGACGTGGCCTCCTCGCGGTGGGGCGCGGACGTCGCCGACCGCTATCCCGCCGTGCTGGCCACGGTGGCGCTGCACCCCAACGAGGCGCCCCGGCTGGCCGACCTCGACGAGGCCCTGCGGGAGATCGAGTCCCTCGCCGCCCGCGACCGGGTCCGAGGGATCGGCGAGACCGGCATGGACTTCTTCCGCACCGGCGACGAGGGACGCGCCGCGCAGGAGACGAGTTTCCGGGCGCACATCGCCATCGCCAAGCGGCACGACAAGGCGTTGGTCATCCACGACCGGGACGCGCACGCCGACGTGCTGCGGATCCTCGACGACGAGGGCGCGCCGGACACGGTGGTGCTGCACTGCTTCTCCGGTGACGCCGAGTTCGCCCGGGAGTGCGTGCGCCGGGGCTACCTGCTCAGCTTCGCCGGCACCGTCACCTTCGGCAGCGCCGCCGCCCTGCGTGCGGCCGCCGCCCTCACCCCGCTGGACCAGATCCTGGTGGAGACCGACGCCCCCTACCTCACGCCGATCCCGCACCGAGGGCGGCCGAACGCCTCGTACCTCATCCCGCTCACCGTCCGTTTCCTCGCCGCGACCACCGGCAGCGACCTGGACGAGTTGTGCGCGGCCATCTCCGCCACCGGCGACCGGGCCTTCGGGCCGTGGTGAGCCCGGCCCGGCGGCCGGTCCCGGCGACGCCGCTACGCTGCCAGCCATGACCGGTCTCCTCGGCCCGGCGGAGATCCGGGAGCTGGCCGCCCGGCTGGGCGTCGCGCCCACCAAGAAGCTCGGCCAGAACTTCGTGCACGATCCGAACACCGTGCGCCGGATCGTCACCGCCGCCGGCCTGACCCCCGACGACGTGGCCCTGGAGGTCGGCCCCGGGCTCGGCTCCCTCACCCTGGGGCTGCTGCCGGTCGCCGGGCACGTGCACGCCGTGGAGATCGACCCGACGCTCGCCGGCGCGCTGCCGGAGACCGCCGCCCGGCATGCCGGTGCGGACGCCGCCCGCCTGACCGTGCACCGCGCCGACGCGCTGCGCGTCCGCGCCGCCGAGCTGGGTGACCCGCCGCCGACCGCGCTTGTCGCGAACCTGCCCTACAACGTCGCCGTACCGGTGGTGTTGCACCTTCTCGCCGAGCTGCCCAGCCTCCGACACGGCCTGGTGATGGTGCAGAAGGAGGTCGCCGACCGGCTCGTCGCCGGTCCCGGCTCCAAGGTGTACGGCATCCCGTCGGTGAAGCTCGCCTGGTACGCCCACGCCCGGGGCGCCGGCAAGGTGCCGCCGAACGTGTTCTGGCCGGTGCCCAACGTCGACTCCGGACTGGTCGCCTTCACCTGCCACGAACCGCCACGCGCCGACGTACCCCGGGAGCGGGTCTTCGCCGTGGTGGATGCGGCGTTCGCGCAGCGCCGCAAGACCCTGCGCGCCGCGTTGGCCGGCTGGGCCGGTGGTCCGGACCGGGCCGCCGACGCGCTGACCGCCGCCGGCGTCGACCCCGGTGCCCGGGGGGAGTCACTGACCGTCGAGCAGTTCGCCGCCATCGCCGCGTCGGCTCCGGCCGGTACGCGGGCCGCGAAGTAGGCTGACGCCGTGCCCGCCGAGGAGGTGTACGAGTGACCGCGGATGCTCTGCCGCCGCCGCGCAACCGGTGGTCCGGTCCGGACCTCTGGCGCCAGAAGCTCGGCAACTACACCGTCGAAGACGTGCTCTCCCTGCCCGACGACGCTCCCCGGGTGGAGCTACGCGACGGAGTCATGATCGTGGTCCCCTCCCCGACGTTCGGTCATCAGAAGATCAGCGGCCTGCTCTGGAATTGGCTGAGGCAACATTCGCCGCAGGGGATGGAGGCCAGCTTCGCCACAGGCGTCATGGTCGGTGTCGACCAGACCTTCGAGCCTGACGTCATGCTCCTCTCGGCGGAAACGATCAACTATGACAGCCACTACTCGACCGCTGATCCCGTGATTCTGGTTGTCGAGGTCGTCTCCCGCAGCACCCGACGGCGGGACCGGTTGGAGAAGCCGGCCGACTACGCCGACGCCGGGATTCCGCACTACTGGCGGATCGAGCAGAATCCGGTGCACGTGTACGCGTACGACCTGGTCGACGGCCGGTACGAGCTGGCCGCCGACTCCGCCGAGGAGCTGATCGTGACCAAGCCGTTCGACATCCGCCTGCGCGTACGGGACATCACCCCGTGACCGAGGCCTGGCGACCGGACGACGAGGACGAGCGACGCGGGGCCATCGGTCCGGTGAAGGTCCGGGTGCCCGCCAAGGTCAACCTGCACCTCGGGGTGGGCCCGCTGCGCCGCGACGGCTACCACGAGCTGAACACCGTCTACCACGCCATCTCCATCTACGACGAGCTGACCGCCCGCCGGGGCGACACGCTGGCGTTGACCATGGAGGGCGAGGGCACCGGCGAGCTGGCGCTCGACGACTCCAACCTGGTGATCCGCGCCGCGCACGCCCTGGCCGGGTACGCCGGGGTGCTGCCGCACGCCCGCCTGCACCTGCGCAAGCAGATCCCGCTCGCCGGAGGACTGGCCGGCGGCAGCGCCGACGCGGCCGCCGCGCTTGTGGCCTGCGACGCGCTGTGGGGCACCGGGCTGTCCCGCGACGAGTTGGCCGGAATCGCCGCCGACCTGGGCTCCGACGTGCCGTTCCTGATCTACGGCGGCACCGCGCTGGGCACCGGCCGGGGTGAGGCGGTCAGCCCCGTGCTGGCCCGGGCCACCTCCTGGCACTGGGTCGTGGCGATCGCCGACGGCGGCCTGTCCACCCCGGCGGCCTATCGCGAGCTGGACCGGCTGCGCGACTCCGGCGCCGCCGGTGCCCCGCTGGGCAGCACCGACGCGCTGCTGGGCGCGCTGCGTCAACGCGATCCCCGCGTCCTCGCCGGTACCCTCGGCAACGACCTGCAGGACGCCGCGCTGGCCATGCGCCCCGCGCTCGCCGACACCCTGAAGGCCGGCGAGGCAGCCGGCGCGCTCACCGGCATCGTCTCCGGCTCCGGCCCGACCTGCGTCTTCCTCGCCGCCGACGCGGCCGACGCCGAGCGGATCGCCGCCGAGCTGACAAGCGCCGGCGTGTGCCGGGAGGCCCGGGTCGCGCACGGCCCGGTCGTCGGCGCCCGCGTCGGCTGACGGCCCGTCCCACCCGGCCCGCGGGCGCGCGGCGTGGGCGTCCCGGGTGTCCGCGTACCCTTGAGCCAGGCGTCCCGAGGTGCCCGCCGGCACCCGGACGCCTTGATCTTGAAGGGTGGAACGTGGCCAACATCGTCAATCTGGACCGGGTGTCCAAGGGGTACGGCGCCGCCGGGCGGCTGCTCACGGACGTCTCGCTCGGCCTGGACGACGCCGACCGGATCGGTGTGGTCGGCCTCAACGGCGCCGGCAAGTCCACCCTGCTGCGCCTGCTCACCAAGCAGGAGGAGCCCGACGACGGCCGGGTCACCCACCGCCGTGACCTGCGCGTGCTCTGGCTACCGCAGCAGCTCACCCTCGCTCCGGACGCCACCGTCCGGGACGTCGTGCTCGGCACCGCCTGGCTCGGTGAGGGCATGGGCGCCGAGCACGAGTGGGCCGGCGACGCCGGTGTCCGCAACATCCTCGACGGCCTCGGCATGCCGCACCTCGGCCTCGACCAGCCGGTCGGCCCGATGTCCGGTGGCGAACGGCGGCGGGTGGCGCTCGCCGCGCTGCTCGTCCGCGACTCGGACCTGCTGATCCTCGACGAGCCCACCAACCACCTCGATGTCGGCGGTGTCGACTGGCTGGCCCGGCACCTGGTCGGCCGCAAGGGCGCCCTCGTCGTGGTCACCCACGACAGGTGGTTCCTGGACGCGGTCTGCACCACCACCTGGGAGGTCGCCGACCAGACCGTCCGCGCGTACGAGGGTGGCTTCGCCGCCTGGACCCTCGCCCGCGCCGAGCGTGAACGCGTCGCCGCCGCCACCGAGGCCCGCCGGCAGAACCTGCTGCGCAAGGAGATCGCCTGGCTGCGACGCGGCCCGCCCGCCCGCACCTCCAAGCCCCAGTTCCGCATCGACGCCGCGAACGCGCTGATCGCCGACGTGCCGCCGGCCCGCGACACCATGTCCCTGCAGCGCATGGCCACGTCCCGGCTCGGCAAGCAGGTGTACGACCTGGAGAACGTCGAGCTGCACGCCGGCCCCAAGGAGATCCTGCGCGGCGTCACGTGGCTGGTCGGTCCCGGTGACCGGATCGCCATCCTCGGCGCCAACGGCGCCGGAAAGACCACCCTGCTGCGGATGCTCGCCGGCATCACCCGCCCCGACGGCGGCCGCCTCGGCACGGGCTCCACCGTGCGACCGGCGTTCCTCTCCCAGGAGCTCGCCGAGCTGCCCGGGCACCTGCGCGTGCTGGAAGCTGTCGAGGAGGTCGCCCGCCGGGTCCAGCTCGGTGACCGGGAGGTCTCCGCCTCCCAGCTCGCCGAGGTCTTCGGCTTCGACGACCGTCGGCTCTGGACCCCGGTCAGCGACCTCTCCGGCGGAGAGCGTCGCCGGTTGCAGATGCTGCGGCTGCTCGCCGGCGAACCCAACGTGCTGCTCTTCGACGAGCCCACCAACGACCTGGACACGGACACCCTCGCGTCGCTGGAGGACCTGCTCGACTCGTGGCCCGGCACGATCATCGTGGCCAGTCACGACCGCTACCTCATCGAACGCGTCACCGACACGGCGTACGGGATGTTCGGCGACGGTCGGCTCGTGCACCTGCCCGGTGGCGTCGACGAGTACCTCGCCCGGACCGCCGAGCGAGCCGGCTCCCCCCGGGCCGGAGGCATCCCGTCGGTCACGCCGGCCGGGCCCACCGCGGGTGGCATGTCCGCCGCCGAGGTGCGCCAGGCCCGCAAGGAGCTGACCCGGCTGGAACGGCAGCTCGGCAAGCTCGACCAGCGCGAGGTCACCCTGCTCGACCAGCTCGCCGCCGACGCCACCGACTACGCCCGCGTCGCCGAGCTGGACACTCAGCTCAAGGATCTGCGCGCCGAACGGGAACGGATCGAGGAGACCTGGATGACCCTCGCCGAGGACCTGCCCGAGAGCTGAGCGGGCCGGGCGCGCCGGCGCGGGGGCCGTGTGCGGCGTCACACCGACACATGCGGGACAATCGTCGGCGACACCTCACCCTTGGAGACCCAGACATGGCCCACACCCCCATCAACCACCCCGCGCGGCCGATCTACCGGGCGATCGGCGGGCTGACCGGTCTGTACCTGGTGGTCTTCGGCGTGCTCGGCATCATCGCGGGCGCCGGTGACGAGATCCTCGCCCAGGACGACACCCGCGTCCTCGGCCAGGGCACCAACCTCGGCTTCTCGCTGCTGTGCGTGCTGCTCGGGCTCGTCGTGCTGGTCGGCACCGCGCTCGGCCGCAACATCGACGTGGCGATCAACCAGTGGCTGGCGTACGCCCTGATGGTGATCAGCCTGGCCGGTCTGGCCTTCATCCGGACCGACGCCAACTTCTTCAACTTCAGCATCTTCACCGTGATCGTCGTGATGACGGCCGCCCTGGTGCTGCTCATGGCCGGCATGTACGGCAAGGTCGGCACTGAGGATGAGGCGGAGGCTTTCCAGAAGGCTCGTCTCGTTCTCTGAGTCTCTCGCGGTTGTGGTTTTCGCCGGAGCCCGAGCTGCTCCGGGCGGTCAGGCTTGATCCCTGCGCAGCTCGGGCTCCGGCGAAAACCCGACCTGGTCCTGCCTTCGGCGGACCCTTTCGGGCTTCGGGGTTCTTCGGACAGTTGGCTCTTGTTTGGGCGACAATCCTCCTGAATCGGTCAATCAGGGGGTCTGGTATGCCGCACTTTCCGGTGAACCATCCGGCACGGCCGCTCTACCGGGTCCTCTCCGGCCTGATCGGCGTCTACATCCTGGTCTTCGGTGTCTGGGGTGTCGCCGAGACGATCGGCGACCCACTCTTCGACCGGGGCAGCCACTGGGCCCTCGGGCTCCGCACCAACCTGGCCTTCTCACTCGCCTCGGTGGTCTTCGGAGCCGTCCTGATCTTCGGAGCGTCCCGGCGCAGCAACCTCGGCCACTACATGAACCTCACCGCCGGGGTGGTGTTCCTGGTGACCAGCATCCTGATGATGTCCGTGCTGCAGACCGACGCGAACTTCCTCAACTTCTCGATGTCGACAGTGATCGTGTCGATGCTGTTCGGGCTGATCCTGCTCGGCACCGGCCTCTACGACAAGGTCGGCCCGTCGGAGCACGCCGAGGCGGAGATGGAACGCCGCAAACATCCGGTGGCCGACGCGCACCGCAGCTGACCGGGGTCAGTGGCGACGGCTGGTGATCAAGGTCGGCTTCGCCTCCAGGTGCGACAACCCGTTCCAGGCCAGGTTGACCAGGTGCGCCGCCACCGTCTCCTTGCGTGGCTTGCGCACCTCCAGCCACCAGCGGCCGGTCAACGCGACCATGCCCACCAGCGCCTGCGAGTAGAGCTCGGCCAGCTTCGGGTCGTACCCCCGGCTCTTGAACTCGGCGCCCAGGATGTGCTCGACCTGGTGCGCCACGTCGTTCATCACGCTGCTGAACGTGGCCGTCCCGGACATCAGCGGCGACTCACGGACCAGCACCCGGAACCCGCTGGTCTCCTCCTCGATGTAGCCCAGCAGGGCCATCGCCGCCTGCTCCAGCAGCTCGCGCGGATGCCCCGCGGTAAGCGCCGTGGTGATCCGGTCCAGGAGGGCCCGGACCTCCCGGTCGACAACTACCGCGTACAGCCCCTCCTTGCCGCCGAAGTGCTCGTACACCACCGGCTTGGAGACCTTGGCGCGGGCCGCCACCTCCTCGATGGAGGTGGCGTCGAAACCGCGCTCGGCGAACAGTTGCCGGCCGGTCGCGATCAACTGCTCGCGGCGCTGGGCCGCCGACATGCGTACGCGGGAGGCGGGCTTGGGTTTCGCCGCCGCAGCCGGCACCGGGCGCCGGCTGCCGGCGTCGTCGCTGACCTCGGGCATGTCGCCGCCTCGCTGGCGCTCGGTCACGCCCTGCCGTGGGATGGTGCCTCCGCTGTGCCCGTTCACGTCGTCGCCTCACTGGCGGGCGGCCGGACCGCCCTGCCGTGCCGTCCGACCGTACCCGGATCGGGCCCGGCCCCCCGTCCGCCGAGCCGTCCGGTTAACCCGCTGCGCTCGGTCATCCGGCCATCCTGCCAGGCGACACGCCGCGGCATCGCCCGGTTTATCGGGGTGCGACAGGCTTCACGAGCTTCGCGGCGAGGCGCTCGGGCTTGGGCCAGCGCACCTGCGACGCCGCGCCCGTCTTCTCGAACAGCCAGATCACCCGGGCGGAGATGTCCACCTGACCACGCAGCACGCCGTGCCGCGCGCTGGTCGGGTCGGCGTGGTGCAGGTTGTGCCAGCTCTCACCGAACGACAGGATCGCCAGCGGCCAGAAGTTCGACGCGCGGTCGCCCTGGCGCATCGCGAACGGGCGCTCGCCGTACACGTGGCAGACCGAGTTGATCGCCCAGGTGACGTGGTGCAGGAGGCCGATCCGGACCAGCCCGGCCCAGAAGAATGCGGTAAGCGCTCCCTGCCACGACCAGGTCACCAGGCCCCCGATCAGCGCCGGGCCGAGCAGCGAGACGGCCACCAGCACGGGGAACAGCCGGTCCACTCGGCTGATGTCGCGGTCGGCGATCAGATCCGGTGCGAACCGCTCCCGGTTGGACAGTTCGCGGCGGAACAGCCAGCCCACGTGTGCGTGGAACAGGCCCCGCGTCAGTGCCCAGAAGCTGGTGCCGAAACGCCACGGCGAGTGCGGGTCACCCTCCAGGTCGGAGAACGCGTGGTGCCGCCGGTGATCGGCCACCCACTGGATGATCTCGCCCTGCACGGCCAGCGAACCCGCGACCGCCAGGGTCACCCGCAGCCACCGCTTGGCCTTGAACGAGCCGTGCGTGAAGTAGCGGTGGAAGCCCACAGTGATGCCGAGCCCGGAGACCACGTACCAGACCAGGCCGATGATCACGTCGCTCCAACCCAGCCAGCCGCCCCAGGCCATCGGCACGGCGACCAGCAGGGCCACGAAGGGAATCACGACGAAGGCCCACAGGGCGGCCAGGATCCCGGAGGACTGGCTGCCGTCGGTGAGCGGTTTCGGGCCGGGACCGGCGGTGTGGGGTTCGAGCATGGTGGTGGACATGGCACCTCGCAGAGGGGACGGAAACGATCACGAACCTACGCCTACGTCACCGTAACTTACGGCTCGGTAGAGCGCACGGGGAAGTTTCGGAACGTCGCCGCACGAACGTTCCAAAGCCCTGGTCAGGGCCGTTGCTCCGGGCTGTATTCGTCCGTCTCGGCCCCCTGGTTCGGGGCCCGTCGCGGCGTCCAGCGAGGGGTGCCATCGCCGCCGGCGCCGTGATCGACGCGGGAGGATTGGAAGGATCATGAAGGGCAGGAGTGCTGGCGTCGCCCCGGTCGGGCGTTAAGGTGTAGCGGCAGGATGCTCGTCGGGGAGCGACGGCGTCCTGACGTTGCGATCGGCCGTGGTGTAATTGGCAACACCCGGGTCTTTGGTACCCGTATTTCAGGTTCGAACCCTGGCGGCCGAGCTGTTCCCCTAAGTCCGTTTTGGGTTCTCCTGGGGGTAAGAGGGAACGGTGCCGGGCCCCGTGGTTAGCATGGCCGCGAGAGTGTCCGCCGTCCCGACGGGAGCCACGTCGTGCCCCAGCCCCACCTTCGTACCGTCGTCGTACTCGCCGCCGGTGAGGGCAAGCGGATGAAGTCGACACTGCCCAAGGTGTTGCACCCCCTGCTCGGCCGCACCCTGCTCGGTCACGTGCTGAGCGCCGCCGCGCCGCTGGGCGCCGACCGCACCGTCGTCGTGGTGGGGCACGGCGCCGACCAGGTCCGGGCGCACCTGACCGAGAT
Organism: Micromonospora lupini str. Lupac 08; assembly: GCF_000297395.2. GTDB lineage: Bacteria > Actinomycetota > Actinomycetes > Mycobacteriales > Micromonosporaceae > Micromonospora > Micromonospora lupini. Next base: position 836,533 of record NZ_HF570108.1, read on the forward strand.
CGCCCCCGACGCCACCCCCGTGCTCCAGGCCGAGCAGCTCGGCACCGGGCACGCCGTCCGGATCGCGCTCGACGCCGTGCCGGAGGGCGCCGGCACGGTCGTGGTGATCAACGGAGACGTGCCGTTGCTGCGTCCGGAGACGGTGGGCGCGTTGGTGACCGCGCACGAGGAGGCCGCCGCCGCGGCCACCGTGCTGGCCGCCGAGGTGCCCGACCCGACCGGGCTGGGACGGATCGTCCGGGACACCGACGGCCGGCTGGAGCAGATCGTCGAGGAGCGCGACGCCGACGCCACGCAGCGCGCCATCCGGGAGATCAACGCCGGCATCTACGCGTTCGACGCGGTGCGGCTGCGCGAGGCGCTGGGCAAGCTCTCCACCGACAACGACCAGGGCGAGGAGTACCTGACCGACGTGTTCGGCCTGCTCCGTTCCGCCGGCGAGCCGGTAGCGGTGCACGTGGCCGTCGACCACGTCGAGACGCTGGGCTGCAACGACCGGGTGGAGTTGGCGTCGCTGCGGCGGCTGCTGCGCGACCGGGTCAACGAGGCGTGGATGCGTACCGGGGTGAGCCTGCTCGACCCGGTGACCACCTGGATCGACGTGACGGTCGCGCTTGACCGCGACGCGGTGGTCGACCAGAACACCCAGTTGCGCGGCGCCACGGTGGTCGGCGCGGGCGCGCTGGTCGGGCCGGACGTGACGCTTGTCGACACGATCGTCGGCCCGGCCGCGTCGGTGGTGCGCAGCCACGCGGTGGGCGCGGAGGTGGGCGCGGGCGCAAGCGTGGGACCGTACGCGTACCTGCGGCCGGCCGCGCGGCTCGCCGACAAGGCGAAGGTCGGCACGTTCGTCGAGGTGAAGAACTCCGAGATCGGCGCCGGCTCGAAGGTGCCGCACCTGACGTACGTGGGTGACGCGACCATCGGCGAGCAGACCAACATCGGTGCCGCGTCGGTCTTCGTCAACTACGACGGGGTCAACAAGCACCGCACGGTGATCGGCAGTCACGCCCGGACGGGGGCGGACAACATGTTCGTGGCACCGGTCGAGGTGGGCGACGGCGCGTACACGGCGGCCGGCTCGGTGATCGTGGACGACGTGCCGCCGGGCGCGATGGGTGTCGCCCGGGCACGGCAGCGCAACATCGAGGGCTGGGTGGTGAAGCGGCGGGCCGGTACGGCGGCGGCCGAGGCCGCGCAGCGTGCCGGCGACGCGGAGGGTGCGCAGCGGATCGGCGACGCGGAGGGTGCGTCGGAGGTGGCCGGCACCGCAAGCGACAGTGAGGCAATGCACGGGCGGGCCGAGACGGTGGGCGGTGCGTCCGGCGCGGGAGATACTGCAACCGAATAGTCCCCGACCCACCACCACCGGGTCGGGTACCGCCGACAAACGGGAGCAGACGGGCCCATGGGCAGCATCGTCGCCGAAAACCGCAAGAGCCTGATGCTCTTCTCCGGCCGGGGTTTCCCGGAGCTGGCCAAGGAGATCGGCGAGGTGCTCGGTGTGGCACCGACGCCGGCCGACGCGTACGAGTTCGCCAACGGCGAGATCTTCGTACGGTTCAAGGACTCGGTACGTGGTTCGGACGCCTTCGTGGTGCAGTCCGTGACGCACGGGGTGAACACCTGGGTCATGGAGACCCTGATCATGGTGGACGCGTTGAAGCGGGGGTCGGCGAAGCGGATCACCGTGGTGCTGCCGTTCTACCCGTACGCCCGGCAGGACAAGAAGCACCGCGGCCGGGAGCCGATCTCGGCCCGGCTCGTGGCGGACCTGCTGAAGACCGCGGGCGCGAACCGGATCCTCACGGTCGACCTGCACACCGCGCAGATCCAGGGCTTCTTCGACGGGCCGGTGGACCACCTCTTCGCGATGGACATCCTGGCCGAGTACGTGGAGCACAGGTACGCCGGCCGGCCGATGACAGTGGTGGCGCCGGACTCGGGCCGGGTGCGGGTGGCCGAGCGGTGGACCGACCGGCTGGGTGGCTGCCCGCTGGCGTTCATCCACAAGACCCGCGACCCGATGAAGCCGAACCAGGTGGTGGCGAACCGGGTGGTCGGTGAGGTCGAGGGTCGCGTCTGCCTGATCGTCGACGACATGATCGACACCGGTGGCACGATCGCCAAGGCGGCGGACATCCTCAAGGAGTCGGGCGCGGCGGAGATCGTGGTGGCGTCCACCCACGCGCTCCTGTCGGACCCGGCGACCGAGCGGTTGAAGAACAGCCCGATCAGCGAGGTCGTGGTGACCAACACGCTGCCGTTGCCGCCGGAGAAGCAGCTCGACAAGCTGACCGTGCTGTCGATCGCGCCGCTTCTGGCGCGGGCGATCCGCGAGGTCTTCGACGACGGATCGGTGACCACTCTCTTCGGTGGCCTGAGCTGAGGGTGCGCCCCGTTTCGCCATTCGACGCGCCGGTGGGGGAAAAGCTGGCAGTCTGGTGGGAAACGGGGCTGGCACGCCGATGGGAACGCCGTCGGCGCGCCGGTCTGGAGCTGTGACCGGGGACTGCCGAAAACCCGGGAAACAGCTCGGGTAGACTGGTGCGGTTGCCACGGCGAGGGTGCCCGGCGGGCCGCTGAAGAGCGCCGCACGGAGGCACCGTCATCGACGCGGTGCTCCGGGCAGTCGTTCATGACGCATGAGCCCCAGCGAGCCCCTCGCCCCAGCACCGCAAGACGACAAGCCGCCGTAGCGAAAGCATCAGGAGTTTCCCCGTGTCCGAGGTAAAGATCAGCGCCGAGCCCCGCACCGAGTTCGGCAAGGGTGGTGCCCGTCGTACCCGCCGGGCCGGCAAGGTGCCCGCCGTGCTGTACGGCCACGGCGAGAAGCCCAAGCACATCGCGCTGCCGTCGCGGGAGTTCGCCGCCGCGATCCGCAAGGGCGGTGCCAACCAGCTCTTCGCGATCGACATCACCGACGGCACCCAGGTGCTGGCGCTGCCGAAGGCGATCCAGCGTGACCCGATCCGGGACACCTTCGAGCACGTCGACCTCATCCTGGTGCGCCGGGGCGAGAAGGTCACCGTCGAGGTGCCGGTCCAGCTGACCGGCGAGGCCGCGCGGGACACCCTGATCGTGCACGACCACGACACCCTCTCGGTGACCGCCGACGCCACCAAGGTGCCGGACCACCTCGAGGCGTCGATCGAGGGCCTGGAGGCGGGCTCCTCGGTGACCGCAGGCGACGTCGAGCTGCCCAGCGGTGTCGAGCTGGCCGTCGACCCGACGCTGCCGGTCGCCGCCGTGACCGCCGCGCCGACCGCCGAGCAGCTCGAGGCGACGCTGCCCGAGGTCGAGGAGGCCACCGAGGAGGCCGACGCCGAGACCGGCGAGGTCACCGAGGGCTCCGAGGGCGCGGACGCCCCGGCCGCCGAGGGCGCGGAGAACACCGAGGCGCGTACCGAGGCCTGATCGGTTCGTATCGCGCGGCAGGCGTCCCCGAGTTTCGGGGGCGCCTGCCGGCGTATCGGGAGTCGGTGAAGACGGCGGGAGGGACGGGTCGTGACGGACGAGGCGGGGCCGTGGCTGGTGGTCGGCCTGGGCAATCCGGGCCGGGAGTACGCCGGGAACCGGCACAACGTCGGGTTCATGGTGGCGGAGCTGTTGGCGGGGCGGTTGGGCGCGCGGTTCGGTAGGCACAAGCGGGCGGTGGCCGAGGTCGCGGAGGGGCGGCTGGGGTTCGGCGGCCCGAAGCTGGTGCTGGTCAAGCCACTGACGTACATGAACCTGTCCGGTGGGCCGGTCGCGGCGCTGTCGCAGTTCTACAAGGTGCCTCCGGCGCAGGTGATCGCGGTGCACGACGAACTGGACATCGGGTTCGGCCAGGTGCGGGTCAAGTTCGGCGGCGGTGAGGGCGGGCACAACGGCCTGCGTTCGATGTCCAAGTCGTTGGGCACCAAGGACTACGTCCGGGTGCGGTTCGGCGTGGGTCGGCCACCGGGTCGGCAGGATCCGGCGGATTACGTGCTGTCGGATTTCGGCGCGGCAGAGCGCAAGGAGCTGGATTTCCTGGTGGACCGGGCCGCCGATGTGGTGGAGTCGGTGATCGTCAAGGGCGTGGAGCCGACCCAGAACCTCTATCACGGGGCTTGAGCCGGGCGGGGCATACCGGATCGGAAACGGTTGGCCGGTAGTCTGCGCCTTTCGGCGTGCCGTGACCGGCGACGCGGGTCGCGGCCGATCGGTGCGTGCGGGCACGGGCCGCGGCGAGGCGACGGGAGCGGGCAGATGGGCAGTCCTCCGATGATCGACGGGGCGTTCGCCCGATGGTTGGCCTCCCGGGCCGGTCAGGCGCTGCTCGACCTGCGAACGGAGCTGGGCTTCGCGGACACGGGCGCGCTGAAGTCGGCCGGGGACAAGGTGTCGCACGACCTGATCCGCACGGAGTTGGCGCGGTGGCGGCCGGGGGACGCGGTGCTCTCCGAGGAGGACGAGGGCTCCCGGTTGGCCTGGGCGGCCGAGGTGAACGCCGGGGCGGTGTCCCGGTTGACCGCGGACCGTGTGTGGATCATCGATCCGTTGGACGGCACCCGGGAGTTCTCCGAGGAGGGCCGGTCGGACTGGGCGGTGCACATCGCGCTCTGGGCGCGGAACGCGCCGAGCCCGCACGGGCTGGTCGCCGGGGCCGTGGGGTTGCCGGCGCAGCACCGGGTGCTGGGCACCGACTATCCGCCGGCGTACCCGCCGATGACCGTGGAGGCGGCGACGGCCGGCGAGCGGAAGATCCGGCTGGCGGCGAGCCGGAGCCGGCCGCCGGTGTTCCTCACCGACCTGGCCGAGGACGTCGGCGCGCACCTGGTGCCGATGGGCTCGGCCGGTGCCAAGATCGCCGCGGTGGTGACCGGCGAGGTGGACGCGTACATCCATGCGGGTGGGCAGTACGAGTGGGACTCGGCGGCTCCGGTGGCTGTGGCGACGGCCACCGGACTACACGCTTCCCGTATCGACGGTTCTGCGCTTCGATACAACGAGGCGGATCCGCGCCTGCCGGACCTGCTGGTCTGTCGCAAGGATCTCGCCAACCGGTTGCTTGCAGCGCTGCAGAGGCATTCCGGGTAGCCTGAGCGCACTTCTTGACATGTCCGACCGGAAAGGTCTGGAAATCGGATGAGCGAGCGAGTGTCATGACGTCCCCCGCGGCCTACCGGGTCTCCCACCTGGACGCCCTCGAAGCCGAGAGCATCTTCGTGATGCGCGAGGTCGTCGCCGAGATGGAACGCCCGGTGCTGCTCTTCTCCGGTGGCAAGGACTCGATCGTCATGCTGCGGTTGGCGCAGAAGGCGTTCGCTCCGGCCAACATCCCCTTTCCCGTGATGCACGTCGACACCGGGCACAACTTCCCCGAGGTGCTCGAATACCGCGACCAGCGGGTCGCCGAACTGGGGCTGCAACTCGTGGTGGCGAGCGTGCCGGAGGCCCTGGCCAGCGGGCTGGTCCGTGAGTCCGGTGACGGGATGCGCAACCGGATCCAGACGCCGGTGCTGCTGGACGCGGTGGAGAAGCACCGCTTCGACGCGCTGTTCGGTGGCGCCCGCCGCGACGAGGAGAAGGCGCGGGCCAAGGAGCGGGTGTTCAGCTTCCGCGACGAGTTCGGCCAGTGGGATCCGAAGAACCAGCGCCCGGAGCTGTGGTCGCTCTACAACGGCCGGCACCACCCGGGCGAGTCGATCCGGGTCTTCCCGCTGTCCAACTGGACCGAGCTGGACGTGTGGCACTACATCGCCCGGGAGCGCATCCCCCTGCCGTCGATCTACTACGCGCACGAGCGCGAGGTGATCGAGCGGGACGGGATGGTCTACGCGGTCAACGAGTTCTTCCGTCCCCGTGCGGGTGAGGAACGGTTCAAGGCTCAGGTGCGCTACCGCACCGTCGGCGACGCCTCCTGCACCGCGGCGGTCCGCTCGGACGCGGACACCGTGGAGAAGGTCATCGAGGAGGTGGCGGCCACGCGGATCACCGAGCGGGGCGCGACCCGTGGTGACGACCGGGTCAGCGAGGCCGCCATGGAGGACCGCAAGCGGGAGGGGTACTTCTGATGACCACCGAGATCGTGGCCCCGGCCGCCGCCGGCACCGAGGCCACCGGTGAGGCGCGGCCCATGGACCTGCTGCGGTTCGCCACCGCCGGCAGCGTGGACGACGGCAAGTCGACCCTGATCGGCCGGCTGCTCTACGACACCAAGTCGCTCTTCACCGACCAGCTGGCGGCGGTGGAGGCGGTCAGCGCGGCCCGTGGCGACGAGTACACCAACCTGGCGCTGCTCACCGACGGCCTGCGCGCCGAGCGGGAGCAGGGCATCACCATCGACGTGGCGTACCGGTACTTCGCCACGCCCCGGCGCAAGTTCATCATCGCGGACACCCCCGGGCACATCCAGTACACCCGCAACATGGTCACCGGCGCCTCCACGGCCGACCTGGCGCTGATCCTGGTGGACGCGCGCAAGGGCCTGGTCGAGCAGTCCCGTCGGCACGCGTTCCTCTGCTCGCTGCTGCGGGTGCCGCACCTGGTCCTCTGTGTCAACAAGATGGACCTGGTCGACTGGTCGCAGGAGGTCTACGAGCGGATCGCCGACGAGTTCACGGCGTTCGCCGCGAAGCTCGACGTTCCGGACCTGACAGTGGTGCCGATCTCCGCGCTGCGCGGCGACAACATCGTGTCCCGGTCGGAGAACATGCCGTGGTACGAGGGGCCGTCGCTGCTGCACCACCTGGAGCGGGTGCACATCGCCAGCGACCGCAACCTGGTCGACGTCCGGTTCCCGGTGCAGTACGTGATCCGTCCGCAGTCCACGACTGTCACCGACTACCGGGGCTACGCCGGTCAGGTCGCCTCCGGTGTGCTCAAGCCGGGCGACGAGGTGATGGTGCTGCCGTCCGGCTTCACCAGCCGGATCGCCGCCGTGGAGACCGCCGACGGGCCGGTCGCGGAGGCGTTCCCGCCGATGTCGGTGACGGTACGGCTGGCCGACGAGATCGACATCTCCCGGGGCGACCTGATCTGCCGGCCGAACAACGCGCCCGCTGTGGCACAGGACATCGAGGCGATGGTCTGCTGGATGGACGAGACCCAGCCGCTGCGCGTCGGCGCCCGCTACGCGATCAAGCACACCACCCGCTCGGCGCGGGCGATCGTGCGCGGGTTGCACTACCGGCTGGACATCAACTCGCTGCACCGCGACGAGTCGGCCGACGAGCTGCGGCTCAACGAGATCGGCCGGGTACGGCTGCGCACGACGGTGCCGCTGCTTGCCGACGAGTACCGCCGCAACCGCACCACAGGTGGCTTCGTCATCATCGACGAGACCACCAACCGCACGGTGGGCGCCGCCATGATCGTCGAGGCGGCCTGACCGCGCGCCGCGCCGTCGGGATCGCGCAAGGCCATCCGCGGTGAACAACTTCGAATTCAAAGCAGGTACGATCACGGGGTGAGTGAAGCGGCGCCAGGCCTGAGTGCGGAGCAACTTGGCGCGTACTTTGCTCTGGTGGAGGTCAACAGCCTTCTTCAGTACGCGGTGGACGAGCACCTGCGCGTCGACGGTGACCTCAGCTACGTGCAGTTCCAGCTCCTCGCCCGGCTCGTCGACGCGCCCGGGGGCAAGCTGCGGATGACCGACCTGGCCGACGGCGTCGTGTACAGCCGCAGCGGGCTGACCTACCAGGCGGGCTTGCTGGAAAAGCGCGGCCTGATCACCCGTTCGCCGTCGCCGGACGACGAGCGCAGTGTCATGGTGACGGTCACCGACGTCGGTCGCGACCTGATCGCCCAGGTGCTCCCCGGGCATGTCGACCGCGTCCGGGACCTGTTGTTCGAACCCCTGACCGGCGATGACGTCGCCGCCCTCAACTCCGTCCTGGGCCGGGTCCGCGACCACATGCGCGCCGCTCCGCCCCGCTCCGCCAAGCCTCGCGCCCGGCGTAACCAGACCGACTGAGGCAGGGGAGAGCGGTGGACCGCGCCCTGCTGGCGGACTTTCTCCGGGCTCGCCGGGAAGCACTGCAACCGGAGGAGGTGGGGCTGCCGCGGGGCGCCCGGCGTCGTACCGGTGGGCTGCGGCGCGAGGAGGTCGCGGTGCTGGCCGGCATGTCGGCCGACTACTACAGCCGGCTCGAGCAGAAGCGCGGCCCGATGCCGTCCGAGCAGATGCTGACCGCCGTGGCCCGGGCGTTGCGGCTCAGCCCCAGCGAGCGGGAGCATCTGTTCGCACTCGCCGGGCACGCGGCACCCCGGCGTACACCGCCGGACGACCGGGTCGGTCTGGCCATCAGGACCATCGCGGAGCAACTCTCGGACACGCCCGCGATCGTGTTCTCCCGGTTCGGCGAGGCGTTGCTGCAGACCCCGGCGGCGGTGGCGCTGTTCGGTGACTACACCCGTTTCGACGGCCTGTCGCGCTACCTGGTCTATCGCTGGTTCACCGACCCGGCCCAGCGGGCCATCTATCCGCCGGAGGACCATGACGTACGCGGCCGGGTCTTCACCGTGGACCTGCGGGCGGCGTACACGACCGACCCGGCGGGCACCGCCGGGGACATCGTCGCCGCGCTGCTGGCGGTCAGCACCGAGTTCGCCGAGATCTGGCGGCGGCACGAGGTGGACGTCACCCATCACCACGAGCTCAAGCGCTACCGGCACGCGGAACTGGGCGAGTTGGAGTTGTACAGCCGGCGGCTGGTGGATCCCGACGAGGGCCAGGATCTGCTGGTCTTCATGGCCGAACCCGGATCGCCGAGTGAGGCGAAGCTCCGGCGGCTGATCACCAGCAGCCGGGGCGAGGCGTGAGCCGAGCCTGAAGCTCTCATCCATGGTCTCTCGTACCGTGGATGACGAGACCATTCCCCCCGCCTGTTGTCCTGCGCCACGCTTGAGTGGTCCAACCGGGAAGGCAGTGAGCTGCCCCGGTTCGCGCGGCGCTCCGTGCTCTGGCCGCCGGCAGTGATGAGTTCCGCCGACCTCGACAACCCCGACTGAGACGGCTGTCACCTGCCGCACCACTCTTGCTTCGAATTTGAAGCGTGCTAGTGTTCAAATGTGCTTCGAAATCGAAGCACGACGGATTTCGGAAGGACGAGGATCGTCATGAAGGCAGTGCGTTTCCACGAGTACGGCACCCCCGAGGTCCTGCGCTACGAAGACGTGGAGCAGCCGGTCCCCGGTGCCGGCGAGGTCCGGATCCGGGTGGCGGCGACGTCGTTCAACCCGGTCGAGGGCAACATCCGCGCCGGGCTCATGCAGGGCCCCATCCCGATCCGGCTGCCGCACACCCCCGGCATCGACATCGCGGGCACTGTCGACGCGCTCGGCGAGGACGTGACCGGCTTCGACATCGGTGACCGGGTGGTCGGCGCGCTGCCGCTGACCAGCACCGGCGCGGCCGCCGAGTACGTCATCGCCCCGGCCCGGATCCTCGCGGCAGCCCCCACGAGCGTCCCGCTGGTGGACGTCGCCGGACTACCGGTGGTCGGGCTCACCGCGTGGCAGGCGCTGTTCGACCACGCGAAGCTGACCACCGGCCAGCGGGTGCTGATCAACGGCGCGGGTGGCGTCGTCGGCGGCTACGCGGTGCAGCTGGCCAAGAACGCCGGCGCGTACGTGATCGCCACGACCGGCCCGCGCAGCTCCGAGCAGGCCAAGACGGCCGGCGCCGACGAGATCCACGGTCCAGGGATCCCGGAGCTGTCCGAGCCTGTCGACGTCGTGCTCAACTTCGCCCCGATCCCCCCGGAGCAGATGGCAGCACTGGCCGCCGTGATCCGGGACGGCGGCGTGCTGGTCAACACCACCGTGTGGATGCCCGCCGCGTCCGACGAGGCCCGCGGCGTACGGGGTGTCAATCTCTTCTTCCGTCCCGACGGCGAACAGCTCGCCGAGCTGGTGGCCCTGCTCGACGCCGGCAAGCTGCACCTCGGCGTGACCCGGCGGGTGCCGCTGGCCGACCTGGCGCAGGTGCACGCCGAGGTCGCCACCGCCCCGATCAACGGCAAGGTCGTCTTCGTCGCCCCCAGCGCCACCCTCGACTAGAGGAAACCCCGCCCGCGGCCAGCGGTGATCAAGAGGTTGCGTCAGTCCGAGCCCGGATCCCGACGCAAAGCTCTTGATCACCGCGGGTGAGTGGGGGTGGGGTCAGGGGAGGCGGGTCGCGCCGGGGGAGGGGAGGACCGGGACGGTGGTGGGGGCGGTGAAGTCCCGTTCGGCGTACGCGGCAGTGACGGCTGCCGCCACCGCCTCGACGCGACCGGTCTCGACCAGGGCCAGGACGCACCCGCCGAACCCGCCGCCGGTCATCCGGGCCCCCAGCGCGCCGGCCGACAGGGCCGCCTCGACTGCCGTGTCGATCTCCGGCACGGTGATCTCGAAGTCGTCGCGCATCGAGACGTGCGAGGCGGTGAGCAGCGGGCCGATGTCGCGGACCCGGCCGGCGCGCAGCAGCGCCACCGTGTCCAGCACACGCTGGTCCTCGGTGACCACGTGCCGGACGCGCCGTCGGGTCTCCTCGTCGTCGAGGCGGGCCAGCGCGCTGTCGAGCTGGTCGACGGCCACGTCGCGCAGCGCGGCGACGCCGAGCGCCTTCGCGCCCGCCTCGCAGGACCGGCGGCGGGCCGCGTACTCCCCGTCGGCGTGCCGGTGCGGGGCGCGGCTGTCGATGACCAGCACGGCCAGCCCGGCGGCGTCCAGGTCGAACGGGATGTGCTCGACGGACTCGTCGCGGCAGTCGAGAAAGAGCGCGTGCCCGGCGCGGCAGCGGATCACCGCGGACTGGTCCATGATGCCGGTCGGCGCGCCCACGTAGACGTTCTCCGCCCGCTGCGCCAGCCGCGGCTGCCGCTCGGGGGACAGGTCCAGTCCGCCGAGGTCGAGCAGGGCGGCGAGCACGGCCGACTCGAGCGCGGCCGACGAGGAGAGCCCGGAGCCCAGCGGCACGTCGGAGGCGATCGCCAGCCGGGCGCCGGGCACCGCGTGGCCGGCGTCGCGCAGCGCCCAGACCACCCCGGCCACGTACGCGCCCCAGCCGGTCACCCGGCCGGGCTCGGCCACGTCGTCCGCGCCGAAGGTGATCGTCTCCTCCGAGAGCTCGGACCAGACCGTCCAGCGCTCGTCGTCCTGGCGGTCGGCGGCGACGACGGTACGCATCGGCAGCGCGAAGGGCAGCACGAACCCGTCGTTGTAGTCGGTGTGCTCGCCGATCAGGTTGACCCGACCGGGTGCGGCCCAGCGGCCGGTGGCTTCACCGCCGTACTGGTCGGTGAACCCGGCGGTGGCCCGCTCGGCGACGTCACCGCTCGGCGCGCTCATGGTGTCTCCTTTGTTCGCGTGCGGGGCTCGCAGACCCGGCTCACTCCTGGCGCTCACGACTGCTCCAGGACGTGCGTGCGGTAGAAGGCCCAGGCGTCGCCGACCATGTCGTGCAGGGTCGGCTTCCGCGGCACCCAGCCCAGCTCGTCGCGGGCAAGCGCGGAGGAGGCGACCAGCTCTGCGGGGTCGCCCTCGCGGCGCGGCGCCACCTCGACCGGCAGTTGGTGCCCGGTGACCTCGCGGACCACGTCGACCACCTGCCGGTTGGTGAAGCCGTTGCCGTTGCCGAGGTTGTAGATGCGGTGCTGGCCCCCGGTGGCGGCGTCCAGCGCCAGCAGGTGGGCGCGGGCCAGGTCGGCGACGTGGATGTAGTCGCGGACGCAGGTGCCGTCCACGGTGGGGTAGTCGTCGCCGAAGAGCTGGAGCTTCTCCCGCCGGCCGGCCGCGACCTCCAGGGCGATCGGGATGAGGTGCGTCTCCGGGTCGTGCCGCTCGCCGAGCGCGACGTCGCCGGCGAGGTGCGCGCCGGCGACGTTGAAGTAGCGCAGCGAGACGGCGGCCAGCCCGTGCGCGACTGCCTCGGAGGTGAGCGCCATGTCGACGGCGAGCTTGGTGGCGCCGTACGTGTTGGTGGGCGCCTTGACCGCGGTCTCCGTGATCGGCAGCTCGGTGGGGTTGCCGTAGACGGCGGCGGTGGACGAGAAGACCATCCGGGGCACCCCGGCGGCGCGTACGGCGTTGATCAGGGCGAGCGAGCCGACGGTGTTGTTCTGCCAGTACACCTCGGGCTTCACCATCGACTCACCGGCGGCGATGAGGGCGGCGAAGTGCAGCACCCCGTCGAAGCCTGCGTCGGGGGTGAGGATCCGCGCGGCGTCGTGAATGGACGCCTCGACGTGGGTCGCGTCCGGAGCGAGCGCCTCGCGGTGCCCGGTGCGCAGGTCGTCCAGGACGACGACCTCGTGGCCCGCGTCGAGCAGCATCCGGGTCACCACGCTGCCGATGAACCCGGCGCCGCCGGTGACGAGCAGTTTCACGTCGTTGCCTCCTGCCTGGCCCGCCGGGGCGTGGCCCTTGGTGATCACCCTACGGCGGCGGACGGGACCGGAGCCGACCACGCCGCCAACCCATTCCATCATAATCTCTCACGTTTAAACAGAGCCGCACATCCCGGCGACTCGACGCGATCGCCCGTGCGGCGGGCACCCGGTGTCTACCATCTCTGTCATGCGGGAAGCGGCCCGAACCGGGCTTCGGCGACGCGTGCGGGGGAAGCCCCGCCGCGACCCCGGCCCGCTCGCCCGAGCCGTCGCCCGGGTCCTGGTCCGCACCGCCGACGGCGCCACCCGCCTCGTCACCGAGCTGCTCGGGGCCGGCCCGGCGGCCGGCCGGGAACGCATCTCCGAGGCCGAGCTGCGGGACCTGCTCGCGGTGAACACGGTGCTCGACCCGGACGAGCGGCGGATCATCGACGAGGTGCTGGTGGCCGGCGCGAGTCTCGTCCGGGAGGTGATGATGCCCCGCACCGAGGTGGTGTTCCTGCCGGCCCGGCTGACCATCGCCGAGGCCGCCCGGCTGGTGCGGGCCGAGACGCACAGCCGCTACCCGGTGACCGACGGCACCCAGGACGACGTGATCGGATTCGTGCACCTGCGGGACGTGCTGCTGCGCCCGGACGCCGACCCGTGCGTCACCGTCGGTGAGCTGACCCGCGAGGTCAAGCAGGTGCCCGGCAGCAAGCCGGTCCTGGCCGCGCTAACCGAGATGCGCCGCGAGGGCCACCACCTGGCGGTGGTGATCGACGAGTACGGCGGGACCGCCGGGATCGTCACGCTGGAGGATCTGATCGAGGAACTCGTCGGAGAGATCCACGACGAGTACGACGCGACCCCCGACCCGGCGCACGCCGGCCTGCCGGCGGTGGTCGACGGTCGACTCAACCTCGCCGACTTCGCCGAGCGGACCGGCGTGGCGCTGCCCGCCGGGCCGTACGAGACGGTCGGCGGGTACGTGATGGCGGTGCTGGGCCGGCTGCCACTGCCCGGGGACGAGGTGCCGGTACCCGCCGAACCGCCCGACGACGGCGGCCCCGATCCGGCGGACGCGACGGACGGTTGGCTGCTGCGCGTGCTGGCCCTGGACGGACGTCGGGTCGCCCGGCTCGCGGTGTCGGCGCTCCGCGTGCCGGAGCAGCGACGCGCGGGCGTGCCACGCGAGGTCAACGCCCCGACACCGGCCGGCCGTGGCCGACGCGCCGGCCCGTCATGACGGCCCCGCCCGCTTGCTGACAGAATTATCGCCATGCCCGACGTTTCCGAGCGACCCCGCGTCTTCTCCGGCATCCAGCCGACGGCCGACTCGTTCCACCTCGGCAACTACCTGGGAGCCGTGCGGCACTGGGTGGCCCTGCAGGACACCCACGACGCGTTCTACTGCGTGGTGGACCTGCACGCCATCACCGCAGGTCACGATCCGGCGTTGCTGCGCCAGCGGACCAGGGTGGCGGCCGCCCAGCTCTTCGCGGTCGGTCTCGATCCGGAGCGCAGCACCCTGTTCGTGCAGTCGCAGGTGCCCGAGCACCCGCAGCTGGCCTGGGTCCTCGGCTGCATCACCGGCTTCGGCGAGGCCAGCCGGATGACCCAGTTCAAGGACAAGTCGCAGAAGCAGGGCAACGAGCGGGCCAGCGTCGGGCTGTTCACCTACCCGGTCCTGCAGGCCGCCGACATCCTGCTCTACCAGGCCAACGCGGTGCCGGTCGGCGAGGACCAGCGTCAGCACCTGGAGCTCTCCCGCGACCTGGCCCAGCGGTTCAACTCGCTGTTCGGCGCGACGTTCACCGTGCCCGCGCCGCACATCGTCAAGGACACCGCGAAGATCACCGACCTGCAGGATCCGACGGCGAAGATGTCCAAGTCGTCGTCCTCGCCGGCCGGCATCATCGACCTGCTTGACGACCCGGCCCGCTCGGCGAAGAAGATCCGCTCCGCGGTGACCGACACCGGTCGGGAGATCGTCTTCGACGCCGAGACCAAGCCGGGTGTGTCAAACCTGCTGACCATCTACTCGGCGCTCAGCGGGCGGGGCATCGACGACCTGGTGGCAGCGTTCGCCGGCCGCGGGTACGGCGACCTCAAGAAGGAGCTGGCCGAGGTGGTGACGGAGTTCGTCCGCCCCATCCAGGAGCGCACGCGCACCTACCTCGACGACCCGGCCCAGCTGGACAAGCTGCTCGCCGCCGGCGCGGAGAAGGCCCGGTCGGTGGCCGGCGCGACCCTGCGGTCCGCGTACGAGCGGGTCGGCTTCTTCCCGCCGGTGCGCGGCGAATAGCGCTGCGGGACAGGTGGGCGGGTCGGTGGCCGACGTGGCGGCGCGCAGCGTGGATCGCAGTGGCGGGGTGCCGCCGTCCGGCGACACCGTCCAGATCGGCATAGCGGTGGACATCCCGGAGCCGTGGGGGGCCCAGCTCACCCGGCGACGGGTCGAGGCGGGCGATCCGCTCGCGGTGCCGGCGCACGTGACGCTGCTCGGTCCGACCGAGATCCCGACCGCCGTCCTGCCGGGCGTCGAGCGGCACCTCGCCGCCGTGGCCGCCGCGCATTTGCCGTTCACGCTGCACCTGCGGGGCACCGGCACGTTCCGGCCGGTGACGCAGGTGGTGTTCGTCGCGGTGGCCGCCGGGATCAGCGAATGTGAACTGCTGGCCGCCGCCATCGCGGCCGCGCCGGGCCTGCACCGCCAGGCCCGCTTCCCGTACCATCCGCACGTCACCGTGGCCCAGGACGTCGCTCCGGAGGCGTTGGACAGGGTGTACGAGGATCTGGCCGACTTCTCCGCGATGTTCGAGGTCGACGGGTTCACCCTCTTCTCGCACAGCGGGCAGGCCCGGTGGCAGCCCCGCCGGGACTTCCGCCTCGGCGACTGACGGTCGGCGACCCGCCGGGCGGCGAGCACTCTTGCGCCGGTTGCCACGGCGGCGGTGGGAGATCGGCGAGGATGATCGCGTGAACGTGATCGGCCGTATCGAGGCGGGCATCGACCGCTGGGTGGGTGCCGCGCGCGGCCGGTCGCACCTGTTCGACCACGTGTGGCGTGCCGGGGCGCTCTACGCCGAGGTGTTGGCCGGTCGGCTCGCCGCGGCGATCGCCTACTACGGCTTCTTCGCCGTCTTCGCGCTGGCTCTTGTCGCGTACTCCATCTTCGGCGCGATCCTGGAAGACAACGACGAGGTCTCCGCGGCGGCGGCCGGGTTTCTGAAGGAGAACCTGCCGTTCCTGGACGCGCAGCAGATCGCCAACTCAAGCGGCACCGTCGGCGTGGTCGGCCTGGTCATCCTGGTCTTCACCGGGATCGGCTGGGTGGAGGCGATCCGCTCCTCCCAGCGCCTCATGTACGCGCTCAACCAGCAGCCCGGCAACCTCGTCGTCCGGCGGCTGGTCGACCTGGGTGTGATGATCGGCGTCTTCGTGCTGCTCGGCCTGTCGGTGGCGGCGGTGGACGCGTTGGAGTCGCTGCTGCGCTTCCTGCTGCGCAGCACCGGGTCGGTCGGGCTGACCACTGTCAGCGCGGTGCTCAGCGTCCTGGTCAACGCGGTGCTCGCCACCGCGCTGCTGCTCGCGGTGCCCCGGCTGCGGATGAGCCGGTCCCGGCTGCGCCCGGTGGTGCTGCTGGTGGCGGTCGGCATCACGCTGCTCAACACCGTCGGGCGGTACTACGTGGTGCGTACCGAGCGCAATCCGGCGTACACGGTGGTGGCCGGCGCGGTAGGTCTGCTGCTCTACCTCTACCTGCTCAACCAACTGGTGCTGTTCGGGGCGGCGCTGCTCGCGACAAGTACGAGCGGGCGGGTGGTGGATCTGGCGGAGGGCGCCCCCCAGGTGGATATCGACGAGGACACCGATCCCGGCGCACCGGGCGGTGCGGGCTGATGGCGGAGGTGCCGGACATGCTGATCACGGTCGATCCGGGCTCGTCGGTGCCCCCGTACGAGCAGGTGCGGGTGCAGCTCGCCGAGCTGATCGGCGACGGCCGGCTGCCGGTGGGCAGCCGCCTGCCCACCGTGCGGCAGCTCGCCGCCGACCTGCGGCTGGCCGCGAACACTGTGGCGCGGGCGTACCGGGAACTGGAGGTGGCGGGGCTGCTGGAGACCCGGGGGCGCAACGGCACCTTCGTCGCGCCCGGCCGCGACGACGCCGTCGACCGGCTGCAACGGGCGGCGGCGGGCTACGCGGCCGAGGCGGCTCGGCTCGGCGTGCCGCCCGCCACCGCGCTCGCCCTGGTCCGGGCCGCGCTGGACGCCGTACGGCCCGGCTGACCGGTCCCTGATCGACCGCCGGACGGGCGGTAACTGAACAGAACGGCACCGATGCTCGCGTTCGCGGACCATGATGAGCGCGTGGGCGCACTCATGACACTGGACCTGCCGGCCGACTCGCCGATGCTCGGCCTGCCGTGGATCATCACCTTCGGGCCGCTCGGCGACCTCGACGAGTGGGAGCCGGTGGTCTGCGGGCCGTACGAGCGACCGCACGCGTTGGCGTTGGCCGAGGCGGTGGTGGCTGAGGAGCAGTTGATGGCAGTGGTCGAGCCGCTGCTGCCGGCGCTGTCGGCGGACGAGATCCGCAGCGAGATCGCCGCCGCCCAGGTGGCCGCCGAGGACGAGGCCCGTCAGGTCGAGGGCGCCGACCTGTACGGCGACTTCGAGGACGTGATCGACGAGGAGTTGGACGCCGCGGCGGACGAGGCGGGCCACGGCGAACCCGTCGAGCCGCCGAACGAGGCCGAGGTCCGCGCCGGCTTCACCCGGATCGCGGCGCTGCTGACCGCGAAGTGACGCGGTGGATCAGCGCGGCGAGGTGACGCGGCGGGTCAGCGCGGCGAGGTGACGCGGCGGGTCAGCGCGTCGGCGCGCGGTCCAGCACGCAGAACTCGTTGCCCTCGGGATCGGCGAGCACCGTGAACCCCTCGTTCCCGGTCTGGCCGACGTCGACGTGTCGCGCGCCGAGGCCCACCAGCCGACGTACCTCGGCCTGCGGGTCGGTGTCCGCGACCAGGTCGAGGTGGACGCGGTTCTTGCCCAGCTTGGCGGTGCCGGAGCCCTGCAACCAGACGGTGGGAGCGGCGGCGGACGGCTGCCCCGGGGGCAGGAGCTTGGCGCTGCCGTCGTCGCCCTGCCGCACCTCGTAGCCGAGTGCCGCCGACCAGAACGCGACCATCACGTCCAGATCCTCGACATCGATCGTGTACTGCGCCATCCGTACCACCATGGGGGTCACCTCCGTCGCGACGGTGTCCCTGGCGGTACCCACGGGGGCGACGAGGCACACCACCTGTCGCACACGGACACCGGCGCCGCGCGGAGCGGACTCCGCGTGACGCCGGTGCACCTCACCCCCCACCACAAGGGGCCGGTAGCCCAGTCGCCCGCTGGCGCGTGGCACGGCGGACGACCAGGTCGAGAACGGCTTACCCGCTCAGCGCCGTTCCAACCAGGCGGCCGCGTCGACGGGCAGCAGATGACCGGCGCCCTGTCCGGTGAGCGGCGCGCTGGCGACGATCGGCTCGCCGTACCCGTCGATCAGCACCGGCGCTCCGCTGAGGTTGACCACGCAGGTCAGCACGTTGTCGCCGGCGGTGCGGGAGAAGGCCAGCACGCCCGGTCCACTCTCCAGCCAGGTGACCGGGCCGGCGCCGAGGGCCAGCGCCGGGTGGTCGTGTCGGATGCGCAGGGCGGCCCGGTACAGCTCCAGCGTCGAACCGGGCTGACCTGCCTGCGCGGCGACCGACAGGGCACGCCAGGTCGCCGGGGCGGGCAGCCAGCTCAGCTCGCTGCCGGCCGGCCCGAAGCCGTACGGCGCCAGCTCGCCGCCCCACGGAATGGGCACCCGGCAGCCGTCGCGGCTCTCGCCGGTCCGCAGGAACGCCGGGTCCTGGCGCAGCTCGTCGGGGAGGTCGAGAACCTCGGGCAGCCCCAACTCCTCGCCCTGGTAGAGGTAGGCGCAGCCGGGGAGGGCGAGCATCAGCAGGCTGGCGGCCCGGGCGCGGCGCAGCCCTTCGACGCCGTCGCCGTACCGGGTGACGTGCCGCTGCTTGTCGTGGTTGGACAGCACCCAGGTGGTGGGCGCGCCGACAACTGTCGCCTCGGACAGCGCGGTGTCGATCACCTTGCGGAACGAGTCGGCCGACCAGGTGGCGTCGAGGAAGTCGAAGCTGAACGCCTGGTGCAGCTCGTCCGGGCCGATGTAGCGGGCCAGCCGCTGCGGGGTCTCGGCCCACGCCTCGGCGACCGCCATCCGAGCACCGGGGTAGCTGTCCAGGATGGGCCGCCACGCGCGGTAGATCTCGTGCACCTCGTCCTGGTCGAAGTAGGGCAGGCGGGCCTTGCCGAGCAGGTCGACCTGGCGCTGCCCGGTCGTCATCGTGCTGAAGCCGACGTCCGGCAGCCCCTCGGCCTTGATCATGCCGTGGGCCACGTCGACGCGGAAGCCGTCCACGCCCCGGTCCAGCCAGAACCGCAGGACGTCCTCGAACTCGGCGCGGACCTGCGGGTGCCGCCAGTTCAGATCCGGCTGGGCGGGGTCGAACAGGTGCAGGTACCACTGACCGTCGTCGATCCGGGTCCAGGCCGGGCCGCCGAAGATGCTCTCCCAGTCGTTGGGGGGCAGCTCGCCGTGCGCGCCCCGGCCCTCGGCGAAGAGGTAGCGGGAGCGTTCGGGCGAGCCGGGACCGGCGGCGAGGGCGTCGGTGAACCAGCGGTGCGCGCTCGAGGTGTGGTTGGGCACCAGGTCGACGATGATCCGCAGGCCGAGGGCGTGCGCGTCGCTGATCATCGTGTCGAAGTCGGTGAGGGTGCCGAAGAGGGGGTCGACGTCGCGGTAGTCGGCGACGTCGTACCCGCCGTCGACCATCGGGGAGGTGTAGAAGGGAGTCAGCCAGAGCGCGTCCACGCCGAGGTCCCGCAGGTACGGCAGCCGCTCCCGGATGCCCGCGAGGTCGCCGACGCCGTCACCGTCGCTGTCGGCGAAGCTGCGCACGTAGACCTGGTAGACGACCGCGGAGCGCCACCAGTCGTCGTCGGTGCGGGGCGGGGTGGTGGCGCTGACGGTCATTGGTGATGTTTCCCCGTCTGTCTCGGGCTCGGGCGCGGCTGCCTGAGCAATATGCCGCCCGCCTCTGCAAGAGTCAAGCAGATCTTGCGTAAGGAAACCGCACGGCGGCCGGTGCGACAGCGGTCGAGCCCCGCGCGACCAGTTCGGGGCGGAACAGGTACTCCGAGTGCGGGGCGCCGTGCCCGTTGATCTCGTCCACCAGGGCGCGGACCGCCGCCACCGCCATGGCGGTGACCGGCTGTCGCACGGTGGTCAGCGGCGGGTCGGTGAAGGCCATCAACGGTGAGTCGTCGTAGCCGACCACGGACAGGTCGCCCGGAACGCTCAGACCGCGGTGCCGGGCGGCCCGCACCGCGCCGAGCGCCATCAGGTCGGAGCCGCAGACCAGGCCGGTGACGCCCCGGTCGAGCAGTCGGCCGGCCGCCGCCTCGCCACCCTCCACACCGAACAGCGTCAACTCGGCCAGCGGGCCGAGGTCGGCCTCGGCGACGCCGGCCAGCCGGGTCATCGCCGCCCGCCAGCCGGCCACCCTGCGCTGCACCGGCACGAACCGGTCCGGGCCGGTGATCAGGCCGATCCGGCGGTGCCCGAGCGCCACGAGGTGGGCCACTGCCAGGTCGGCGGCCTCCCGGTCGTCGCAGGAGACGAAGGGGGCGCCGATGCCGGGGACGTACCCGTTGATCATTACGACCGGCAGCGGCCGGGCGATGAGCGCCCGGTAGCGGTCGTGGTTGGCGGCGGTGTCGGCGTGCAGGCCGGAGACGAAGACGATCCCGGAGACCTGCCGGTCCAGCAGCATCTCCACGTATTCGTCCTCGGTCACGCCGCCGGCGGTCTGGGTGCAGAGCACCGGAGTGAACCCGCTCTGCGCCAGCGTCGACTCGATGACCTGCGCGAACGCGGGGAAGATCGGGTTGTCCAGCTCGGGCACCACCAGGCCGACCAGGCCGGCGCTGCGCTTGCGCAGCCGGGCCGGTCGCTCGTAGCCGAGGACGTCGAGGGCGGTGAGGACGGCCTGTCGGGTCTCCGGGGCCACGCCGGGGCGGTCGTTGAGCACCCGCGACACCGTGGCCTCGCTGACTTCGGCCTGCTGGGCGATGTCGGACAGTCGAGCGCGCATGGCGGCACTTTAGCCCACCGGCAAGTTCTTGCGGGGTGCTCTGCAAGCCCTTCCATTATCTGCAACGTCTTGCTAACGTCCCCGCAACATAGGCGAGCAGCGGCGCAGTATCGCTGCGCCGATTGGCAAAAACTTTCAGCTTTCCCACTGGCGGACCGTCCTTCCCCCGGCGGATCCGCCATGACGACAGGAGTACCGATGCGCATCCGTACCGCGGGTGTGGTCGCCCTCTTCGCCCTGGCGCTCGCCGCCTCCGGCTGTGGTGGCGACAGCGACGAGCCGGCCGCGAAGGAATCCCCCAAGGCCGCCGGCGGCAAGCTGGTGATCTGGGCGGACGACAAGCGCACGGCAGCCCTCAAGCCGTTCGCCGAGAAGTTCGGCCAGGAGAACGGCGTCACCGTCGAGGTCCAGGCCGTCCCGAACGAGGACCTCCAGAACAACTTCGTGACCGTGTCGAGCCAGGGCGGCGGCCCGGATGCGGTGATCGGGGCCCACGACTGGATTGGCAACCTGGTCCAGAACGGCGCCATCGACCCGGTGCAGCTGCCCGACGAGCAGAAGGCCGCGTTCAACGAGACCGCTGTCAAGGCCGTCACGTTCAACGGCCAGCTCTACGGCGTTCCCTACGCCCAGGAGAACCTGGCGCTGATTCGCAACACCGACCTGGCCCCCGAGGCGCCGAAGACGATCGAGGACCTGGTCGCCACCGGCAAGCAGCTCAAGGCGCAGAAGAAGGTCACCGAGACGCTCTGCCTGCAGGTCGGCCAGAAGGGCGACGCGTACCATATTTACCCGCTGTACGCCTCGGCCGGCGGTTATCTCTTCGGAACCACCGCGAACGGCGACTACGATCCGAAGGACCTGGGCGTGGGCAAGCCGGAGTCGATCGCCGCGTTCAAGAAGATCGCCGCGCTCGGCGAGAAGGGCGAGGGCGTGCTGAAGCGCTCGATCGCCGACACCAACTCGACCGCAACCTTCACCGGCAAGAAGTGCGCCTTCCTGGTCTCCGGGCCGTGGGCCATCGCCGACGTGAAGAAGGCCGGCATCACGTACGACGTCTCCGCCGTTCCCGGCTTCGCCGGCGGCAAGGCCGCTGCGCCGTTCGTGGGCGTCCAGTCCTTCTACGTGGCCGCCAAGGGCAAGAACAAGGCTCTCGCTCAGGAGTTCGTCGCCAACTACGTCACCAGGCCGGAGCTGGCCGTGGCGCTCTACCAGGCCGACCCGCGCCCGCCGGCGCTGACCGCGGCGCTGGACCAGGTCAAGGGCAGCGACCCGGACCTGGCCAAGTTCGTCGAGGCCGGCAAGAACGGTCAGGTGCTCCCGGCAATCCCGGCCATGGCCGCGATCTGGGACCCGTTCGGCAAGGCAGAGGCAGCCGTCATCGGCGGCGCCGACCCGACCAGCACGGTCACCGCGGCCGGCAAGACGATCGCCGGTTCGATCAAGTAATGAGCGCACCGCTGTCCGGCCCGGGGCCTGCCCAGCAGGTCCCGGGCCGGGGGCCCGTCCGCACCGGGTCCCCACGCACGTCCCGTACCGCGCGGAACCACGCGCCGATCACCGCGGCCGGCCTCGCCGCGAAGGTGATCCTGCTCGGCCTGGTTGCCGGGATCGCGATCTGGGCGGCGTTCCCGCTCGTGGAGGCCGAGAAATGGGTCGGGCTGGTGGTGCTGGCACTGACCACCGCCGCACTGTTCTATCTGTACCTGGGCCGCCGGCACGTGCCGGCGAAGTACCTCGTCCCGGGCACGCTCTTCCTGATCGCCTTCCAGATCGTGCCCGTGCTCTACACCGCGAGCACGGCCTTCACCAACTTCGGCGACGGCCACCGCGGCAGCAAGGACGACGCGATCGTCGCGATCCAGAGTTCCTCGGTCAAACAGGTCCCGGGCTCCGCCCAGTACCCGTTGTCGGTCGCCACCAAGGGCGACCCGGCCACCGGCGCCCTGGTCTTCCTGATCACCGACCCGGAGACCGGCGCGGTCTCGGTCGGCGACAGCGAGGGACTGCGCCCGCTCGACCCCGGCGCGGCCACCATCGCCCCCGGTGGGAAGGTCACCGCGGCTGACGGCTACACCGTGCTGAACTTCGGTCAGGCCAGCGCTCGCAGCAAGGACATCACCGACCTGGTGGTGCCGACCGCTGGCGGCGCGCTGCGCTCGTCCGGCCTGTCCCGGGCGTACGAGGGCAAGGCCGTCCGGGCGTACGACCGGGGCTGCGACTGCGTCAAGGACAGCGACAGTGGCAAGACCTGGACGGCGGACAGTGCGCTCGGCGCGTTCGTCTCCGCCGACGGGGAGCGGTTGGCCCAGGGTTGGAAGGTGAACGTCGGGCTGTCCAACTTCACCCGGGTGCTCACCGACGAGCGGATCTCCGGGCCGTTCCTCGGCACGCTGATCTGGAACTTCGCCTTTGCGATCGGCTCCACCGGCGGCACGTTCATCCTCGGCATGCTGATCGCGCTCGCGCTGCACTCGCCCCGGATGCGGGGCACCAACCTCTACCGGATGTTGCTGATCCTGCCGTACGCCATGCCGTCCTTCGCGATGCTGCTGGTCTGGCGAGACATGTTCAACACCGACTTCGGGCTGATCAACAACCTGTTCGGGCTCAGCGTCGACTGGTTCGGGCAGGACTGGTCGGCCCGCGCCGCGGTGATCCTGGTGCAGCTCTGGCTCGGCTACCCGTACATGTTCCTGGTGGCCACCGGCGCGCTGCAGGCCATCCCGCGGGAGTTGACCGAGGCCAGCTCGGTCGACGGGGCGTCCCCCTGGCAGTCGTTCAAGGCGGTCACCCTGCCACTGCTCCTGGTCGCGCTCTCGCCGCTGTTGATCTCGTCGTTCGCGTTCAACTTCAACAACTTCAACGCGATCTACCTGACCACCGAGGGCGCGCCGTTCCCGGCGGACAACTCCAGCAACGGAGCCACCGACCTGCTGATCACCTACACGTACCGGCTGGCGTTCGGTGGACAGGCCGCACAGTTCGGCTTCGCCGCGGCGATCTCGCTGTTCATCTTCGCCATCGTCGCGGTGGTGTCGGCGATCAGCTTCCGGCGGACCCGCCAACAGGAGGAGGTGTACGCATGACCACGCTCACCGGCGCCACCGTCACGGGTGGCGCGAACGGCCCGGCGGCGGTCGGCCACAACGCGGGGAGGCGGAGGAACCGCTGGTTCGCCCAGGTCGGCTGGCGGCATCTGGTCGGCGTGCTCGGCGTGCTGTTCAGTCTCTTTCCGCTGGTGTTCGTCGTGTCGGCGGCGCTCAATCCGCTCGGCACCCTGTCCTCCACCGAGTTGGTGCCGACCGGCGGGGTGTCGTTGGAGAACTTCGGGGATCTGTTCGCGCGCACCGAGTTCGCCAACTGGTTCCTGAACTCGCTGCTCATCGCCGGTGGTGCCTCGTTCGCCTCAGTCTTTCTCTCCGCGCTCGCGGCGTACGCCTTCTCCCGGATGCGTTTCCAGGGACGACGGGTGGGGTTGCTGTCGTTGCTGTTGATCCAGATGTTTCCGCAGTTCCTGGCGATCGTGGCGATCTTCCTGATCTTCGGCACGATCACGGACCTGTGGCCGGCGATCGGCTTCAACACCCCGTGGGGCCTGCTGCTGCTCTACATGGGTGGCGCGCTGGGCGTGAACACCTGGCTGATGAAGGGCTTCTTCGACACGCTGCCCCGGGAGTTGGACGAGTCGGCCACCGTGGACGGCGCGTCGCACGCGCAGGTCTTCTTCCGGATCCTGCTGCCGTTGGTGGCGCCGATCCTCGCGGTGACCGGGCTGCTCGCCTTCATCAACACCATCAACGAGTTCCTGATGGCGAGCGTCTTCCTCACCGACACGGACGCCAAGACCCTCGCGGTCGGCATGCGAGGCATGTTGCAGGGCGGCGAGCGGAACACCAACTTCGGGATCTTCGCCGCCGGCACCCTGCTCACCGCGATCCCCACCGTGCTGGTGTTCCAGTTCCTCCAACGCTTCATCGTCTCCGGCCTCACCAGCGGCGCCGTCAAGGGCTGAGCCTTCGACGCGCCGACCGGTCGACCCCCTACTACGAACTGTCGTTGATGGGGGAGGATGGGCGGCGTGGAAGCACTGCGACTCATCCTCCTCTATGTCCATCTGATCGGCTTCGCCCTGCTGCTCGGCGGCTCGATCGCCCAGTACGCGAGCGGCAAACTGCGGATCAACGCCGCCATGCTCTGGGGCGCCGTGATCCAGCTGCTCACCGGGCTCGGTCTCTCCGCCCCGCTGCGCGGCGGTGGTGACGACGAGCCGGCGCCCGCCAAACTTGTGACGAAGTTGGTGATCGCGCTGCTGATCTTCGTCATGGTCTTCTTCTCCCGGAAGCGGGACGTGGTCAACCGCGGCCACTTCCTCGCAATCGTCGGCCTGACCCTGGTCAACGCGGCGGTGGCGGTCTTTTGGCGGTAGCGTCCGAGGAGGGGGTCGACCCCCGGAAACCGGACGTTAGCGACGCCTGGGCGCTCGGTTAGCAGCACAAAGAGTGATGTGCCCCACGCAAGGGTTACACCCGGGTAACAGGCGCTCAACAGTCGTGCACGATTGTCGGCCGGTGGGTGGGCGCGGGCGTACGCTCCCGTCCGTAACGTGGGACAGCCGGCGGCACACCCGCAGGTCGGCTGATGGGCTGCCACCGCACTAGGCGCGGTGTGCAATGGGAAGGAGACGTCTTGCGCTCGGTGCGTGGGATGCGGATCGCCTCGATCTTCGCGGTGGGTGGGCTCGTGCTGAGCGCCGCCTCCGCTTGTGGCGAGGCCCCCGATGATGACAAGAACGCCGGCAGCGGTGCCAAGAAGTACAGCGCCTGCATGGTGACCGACGTTGGCGGCATCGACGACAAGTCGTTCAACACCTCCGCCTGGAAGGGCCTGCAGGAGGCCAAGGCCGCCAACGACAACATCGACATCAAGTTCGTCGCGTCGAAGGCCGAGGCCGACTACGAGCCGAACCTGACGCAGTTCGTCAACCAGAAGTGCGACTTCATCCTGGCCGTCGGCGGCCTGATGGCGAACGCGACCTCGAAGATCGCCAAGGCGAACCCGAACCAGCAGTTCGGCATCGTCGACGCCAACCCGGGTGACGCCAACGTCTACCCGATGCAGTTCGACACCGCCCAGGCCGCGTTCCAGGCCGGCTACCTGGCCGCCGGGATGAGCAAGAGCGGCAAGGTGGGCACCTACGGTGGTCTGCCGATCCCGCCGGTGACGATCTTCATGGACGGCTTCGTCGACGGCGTGGCGTACTACAACACCACCAAGAAGAAGAACGTCCAGGCGCTCGGCTGGAACAAGGAGACCCAGAAGGGCTCCTTCACCAACGACTTCGCCAAGCAGGACGAGGGCAAGAAGGTCTCCGACGCGCTGGTCGCCCAGGGCGCGGACATCATCATGCCGGTCGCCGGCGGCTCCGGCCTCGGCACCACCTCCGCGGCCAAGGCGTCGGGTGGCAAGTACAACACCATCTGGGTGGACGTCGACGGCTGCGAGAGCACCCCGGACTGCGCCGCGATCATCACCACCGTGGTCAAGAACATCCCGGAGGCCGTCAAGGAGGCCGTGCTCAAGGCCGCCGGTGGCGAGAAGCTGCAGGCCAAGCCGGGCTTCGTCGGCACCCTTGCCAACACCGGTGTCTCGATCGCCCCGTTCCACGACTTCGAGAGCAAGGTTCCGGCCGAGCTGAAGACCGAGGTCGACAAGATCAAGGCGGACATCGCCGCCGGCACCATCACCGTCACCTCGAAGGCCCAGCCGACCAAGTGACACCCGGCCGGCTCCTCCGGTGAGATCATCGCAGGGGCGGCGGGGGACAGGTACGACCGATCCGGCCGCTCCGGTGCCACGGGTGACCACCCGTGGGGCCGGAGCGGCCGATCGCGCGCCACGGTGACCGGCCTGGTCCGGCCCGGTCGACCGGCAGCTACGCTGCACCATCGCTCGCACTCCAGGAGGTTGCGCTGAGACTCGAACTGCGCGGCATCACCAAGCGGTTCGGTGATCTGGTCGCCAACGACCACATCGATCTGACGGTGGAGCCTGGAGAGATTCACGCCCTGCTCGGCGAGAACGGCGCGGGCAAGTCGACCCTGATGAACGTGCTCTACGGGCTCTACCAGCCCGACGAGGGCGAGATCCTGGTCGACGGCGCGCCGCTGAAGCTGAAGGGCCCGTCCGATGCCATCGGGGCCGGGATCGGCATGGTGCACCAGCACTTCATGCTGGTGCCGGTCTTCACCGTGGCCGAGAACATCATGCTCGGCGCCGAGCAGGTCCGGGGCGGCATCGCCGGTTTCCTGGACCGGCGGCGCGCCCGGCGCGAGGTCACCGAGGTGTCCGAGCGCTACAACCTGCGGGTCGACCCGGACGCGGTGATCGAGGACCTGCCGGTCGGCATCCAGCAGCGCGTCGAGATCGTCAAGGCGCTCACCCGCGACGTCGACCTGCTCATCCTGGACGAGCCGACCGCGGTGCTCACCCCGCAGGAGACCGAGGAGCTGTTGACGGTCATGCGGTCGCTGAAGGCGGCCGGCAAGTCGATCGTCTTCATCACCCACAAGCTTGGCGAGGTCAAGGCGATCGCCGACCGGATCACGGTGATCAGGCGCGGCAGGACCGTCGGCACGGCCTCGCCGGACACCAGCCGGGACGAGCTGGCCGCGCTGATGGTCGGCCGCAGCGTGCGGCTCACCGTCGACAAGGAGCAGGCCACGCCGGGTGAGCCGGTGCTGGAGGTGGCCGGGCTGGTCGTCGACGACGACAGGCAGATCCGGGCGGTCGACGGCGTGGACCTCACGGTGCGCGCGGGCGAGGTGCTCGGTGTGGCCGGTGTGCAGGGCAACGGCCAGACGGAGCTGATCGAGGCGATCATGGGCCTGCGCCCGGTGCTCGCCGGCACGGTCAGCCTGGGCGGCGACCGGATCGACGGCTGGACGACCAAGAAGGTGCTCCGCGCCGGCGTCGGGTACGTCCCCGAGGACCGCAGCGTGGACGGCCTGGTCAAGGAGTTCAGCGTCGCCGAGAACCTCGTGCTGGACATCTACGACCGGCCGCCGTTCGGCGCCGGGCTCGCCCTCAAGCCGGACGCGATCGCCTCTTCGGCGAAGGAGCGGATCGAGCAGTTCGACGTCCGCACCTCATCGGCGGACGCGGCGGTGGGCACGCTCTCCGGCGGCAACCAGCAGAAGGTGATCGTGGCCCGGGAGCTGTCCCGGCCGCTGAAGCTCTTCATCGCCGCCCAACCGACCCGCGGCGTGGACGTCGGGTCGATCGAGTTCATCCACAGCCAGATCATTCACGAGCGGGACATCGGCACTGCCGTCATGGTGGTCTCCAGCGAACTCGACGAGGTGGTCGGGCTGGCCGACCGGATCGCGGTGATGTACCGCGGACGGATCATCGGCATCGTCGGCCCGGACACCCCGCGTGAGGAGATCGGCCTGCTGATGGCCGGCATCCACCCGGACGCGGCCGCCGCGGCCGGCGCGACCCCCGCCGCCGATGAACCCGGCACGGAGGCCGCGGCCGGTGCGCCCGGCGTGGAGGCCGGAGCCGGGGCGACCCCCGCTGCCGGTGCGCCAGGCGTGGACGACGGGAGCCGGGCGAGCGACGCAGGCTCCGCGAGCGAGGACGAGGCATGAGCGACAGCAATCCGCAGTCGGGTTCCCCGGACAAGGAGCCGGCGAGCGAGGCGCAGGCGGCGCAGAACGCGCTCGGCAACACCGAGCGGGCCGGCACCACCACCGTGCCGAAGGCCCCCGAGCCGCAGCCGAAGCCGTCCCTGGGCCGGCTCTTCCTGGACAACCTCTGGGCGGCCAACACCTTCACGGTGACCCTGCTGTCACTGGTGCTTGCGGTCGTCGTCGGCGCGGTGCTGATGATCATTTCTGATCCGGACGTGCTGCACACCTACTCCTACATCACCGCCCGTCCGTCGGACGCGTTCAGCGCGAGCTGGACCCTTGTGAGCGAGGCGTACGCCAACCTGTTCAAGGGCTCGATCTTCGACCCCGAGGCGTTCTCCGGCTGGGTGAACGGCAGCAACGGCTGGCAGGCGGTGCTCGCGCCGATCTCCGAGACGCTGACGTACGCCGCGCCGCTGGTCTTCACCGGCCTGGCGGTGGCGCTGGCCTTCCGCGGCGGCCTGTTCAACATCGGCGCGCAGGGTCAGGCCACCATCGGCGTGATCCTGGCCGCGCTGGCCGGCTTCCTGCTGCCGCTGCCGCCCGGCCTGCACCTGCTGGTCGCGGTGCTTGCCGGCGCGCTGGGCGGGGCGCTCTGGGGCTTCATCCCGGGCATCCTCAAGGCCCGCGCCGGCGCGCACGAGGTGATCAACACGATCATGCTCAACTACGTAGCCACGTACTTCCTCACCTGGCTCATCGTGCAGAACGGCGTGCAGGACCCGAAGCGGACCGACGCGATCAGCAAGGCGGTGGACACCTCCGCGCAGTTGCCCCGCCTGCTCGGCGACAACCTGCGGGTGCACGCCGGCATCCTGCTCGCCGTGCTGGCCACCTGGGCGGTCGCCTGGCTGCTCAACCGGTCCACGCTCGGCTTCGAGCTGCGGGCGGTCGGCGCCAACCCGGACGCCGCGCGGACCGCGGGCATCAGCGTCACCAGGACGTACATCCTGATCATGGTCTTCTCCGGGATCCTGGCCGGTCTGGGCGGCTCGAACATGGTGCTCGGCTCGACCGCCAGCGCGTTGACCCCGCTGGTGGTCGCGCAGATCGGCTTCGACGGCATCCTGGTGGCGCTGCTCGGCCGGGTGAAGCCGTGGGGGGTGCTGCTGGCCGCGCTGCTGTTCGGTGCGCTGCAGGCCGGAGGCAACCGGATGCAGTCGTACTCCGGCATCTCGCTGGAGCTGGTGACAGTGCTCCAGGCGCTGATCGTCATCTTCATCGCCGCACCCGCCCTGGTGAAGGCGATCTTCCAGCTCCGGGCCGCACGGGCCGCCCGGTTGCAGACGAGCCTGGCGAAGGGCTGGTAACGCATGTCCACCATGGCTGTCCCCGACGTCGCCGTCGCCCAGGTCGACGCCGGCTTCTGGACCCGAACCCGCAAGGTCGGTCTCACGCTGCTGGCCCTCGGCCTGCTCTCGGCGGTGCTCTTCGGCGCCCTCGCCACCGACCAGCAGGCCCGTTTCACGCTCAGCGACGACGCGGCCGGCGCGGCGCTGGAGATCAACGGCACGATCGGCGCGATCCTGTTCGGGATCATCGCGATCGCCGCGGGCGCGGCGCTGCTCGCCGGGGTGCCGAAGCGCTGGTTCCTTCCCGTGCTCGGCGTCGGGCTGGTCGGCTTCGTGCTCTCCTTCCTCTGCTGGCAGGTCTCCGCCGCGCCGACCGGGCAGAACTTCATGCCGCTGGTCAACATCATCCGGGGCACGTTCATCCTGGCCCTGCCGCTGATCTTCGGCGCGCTCGCCGGGGTGCTCTGCGAGCGGTCCGGCGTGGTCAACGTGGCCATCGAGGGGCAGTTGCTGATGGGCGCGTTCAGCGGCGCCCTGTTCGGCAGCATCTCCGGCAACGTCTGGGTGGGTCTGGTGGCCGCCGCCATCGGTGGCGCGTTCATCTCGCTGCTGCTGGCCGTCTTCGCCATCCGCTACCTGGTCGACCAGGTCGTCATGGGCATCGTGCTGAACCTGCTCGCGGTAGGCGTCACCGGCTTCCTCTACGAGCGGCTGATGCAGACCGACGCGGAGAAGTACAACAGTGCGCCGCGCTTCAGCAACTGGGAGATCCCGCTGCTCAAGGACATCCCGGTGCTCGGGCCGGCGCTGTTCCGCGGCAACATCTTCCTCTACGTCGGCCTGCTCCTGGTGCTGGTGATCCACATCGGGCTGTTCCGCACCCGCTGGGGGCTGCGTACCCGGTCGGTAGGCGAACACCCGATCGCCGCCGACACCCTCGGCGTCAAGGTGCTGCGGGTGCGCTACCGCAACGTCCTGCTGGCCGGCGTGGTCGCGGGCATCGGCGGCGCGTCCTACACGCTGGCGCTCTACTCGTTCACCAAGAACATGATCGGCGGCAAGGGCTTCATCGCGCTTGCCGCGCTGATCTTCGGCCGGTGGAACCCCACCGGAGCGCTGCTCGCCGCGCTCTTCTTCGGCTTCGCCGACCAGCTCGCCACCTACCTGAGCGCGATCAACAGTTCGATCCCCAGCCAGTTCCTGGCCATGCTGCCCTACCTGGCGACGATCCTCGCGGTCGCCGGCCTGGTCGGCCGGGTCCGCGCACCGGCCGCCGACGGCAAGCCGTACATCAAGGGCTGACCCCGCCGCCGTGCCCGGCGGACTCACCGCCGGGCATGGCGCGGCCGGTCGCCGTCCGCGCCCGACCAGGACCCTCGCCGGGGTACGGCTGAAGGCGTCCAAGCTTGATCAGGTGATGAAGAACAGGTTCCCGGGGCTGTCCCTGACCTACTTTTCATCACGTGATCACCGTGCACCCTCCGGACCGTGGGCAGCCGCGGGCGGGGAGACGGCCCTGCTCGCTTCTGACCTGGGCTGCTTCGGCAGAATGATGGGATGACCGACATTGACTGGGCGCGGCTGCGCGCCGCCGCCACCGAGGCGATGCGGAACGCGTACGCGCCGTACTCGACGTTCCCGGTCGGCGCGGCCGCGCTTGTCGACGACGGGCGCGTGGTGGTCGGCTGCAACGTGGAGAACGCCGCCTACGGGGTGACCCTGTGCGCGGAGTGCGGAGTGGTCTCCTCGCTGCACGCCACCGGCGGCGGTCGCCTCGTCGCGCTCTCCTGCGTCGACGCCACAGGTGAGCCGCTGATGCCGTGCGGTCGATGCCGACAGTTGCTGTGGGAGCACGGTGGCCCGGACTGCCTCATCGAGTCGAAGACCCGCCCGCTGACGATGGCGGAGCTGCTGCCGCACGCGTTCGGCGTGGAGGACCTGGAGGCGGTGACCGGCGAGACGCCGTTGCCGGTGGTCCCGGAGCGGCTGGCCGCCTGGCGCGGCCGCGGCACCGTCTTCGTGCATCCGGACATGTCGGCGGGGCAGCAGGTCTGGACGGCGTACTGGGAGCGGTCGGCCGGGGACGACGCGGGCGCCGAGACCGGCGTGCTGGAGGAGGCCCCGAGCTGGAACGACCCGGCCGAGGCGATCACCTGGGGGATGGCTCGCACACCCCGCGTGGTGGTGGTCGACGCGACCGGCACCATCTTCTGGGCCGGCGAGGGTGAGCCGCCGCTGGAGATCCCTGTTCGCTGGGGTTGAGCTGGCGGGATGGGGCCGACCGTGCCCGGCTCCGGGCGGTCAGGCTTGATCCCTCCGCCGGGCACGGTCGGCCCCATCCCGCGGTGCTCGCTGTCCGTGGGTCGGGATCTGCAATCGACTAGGAAGATCTTCTGATGAGTAGTGGTTTTGCTGCTGTTGACGTTATTCGGGTGAAGCGGGACGGGGGTGTGCTGTCGGACGCGCAGATCGACTGGGTGATGGACGCGTACACCCGGGGGGTTGTCGCCGACGAGCAGATGTCGGCGCTGGCCATGGCGATCCTGCTCAACGGCATGACCGGGCCGGAGATCGCCCGGTGGACCGCCGCGATGATCGCCAGCGGTGAGCGGCTGGACCTCTCGGCGGTACGCCGCCCGACCGTCGACAAGCACTCCACCGGCGGCGTGGGTGACAAGATCACCCTGCCGCTCACCCCGTTGGTGGCCGCGTGTGGCGCCGCCGTTCCGCAGCTCAGCGGGCGCGGCCTCGGGCACACGGGCGGCACGCTGGACAAGCTGGAGTCCATTCCGGGCTGGCGGGCCGCGCTGCGCAACGACGAGTTCATCGCCCAGCTCGGTGACGTCGGCGCGGTGATCTGCGCGGCCGGCGCCGGGCTCGCCCCCGCCGACCGCAAGCTGTACGCGTTGCGCGACGTGACAGGCACCGTGGAGGCGATCCCCCTGATCGCCAGCTCGATCATGAGCAAGAAGATCGCCGAGGGCACCGGCGCGCTGGTCCTCGACGTCAAGGTCGGCTCCGGCGCGTTCATGAAGTCGGTCGACCAGGCCCGCGAGCTGGCCCGCACGATGGTCGAGTTGGGCGGTGCGCACGGTGTACGGACGGTCGCCCTGCTCACCGACATGTCCACCCCGCTCGGCCTGGCGATCGGCAACGCGGTGGAGGTGACCGAGTCGGTCGAGGTGCTGGCCGGGGGCGGGCCGGCCGACGTGGTGGAGCTGACGCTCGCCCTGGCCCGGGAGATGCTCGACGCCGCCGGCCTGCCGGACGCCGATCCCGAGGCGGCGCTGCGCGACGGGCGGGCCATGGACTCCTGGCGGGCGATGATCCGCGCGCAGGGCGGCGACCCGGATGCGCCCATGCCCACCGCGCCGGAGGTCGAGGTGGTCCGCGCCGAGCGGGACGGGCACGTCGCGGCCGTCGACGCGTACGCCATGGGGGTTGCGGCCTGGCGGCTCGGCGCGGGCCGGGCCCGCAAGGAGGACCCGGTGAGCGTGCCGGCCGGGGTGGTCTTGCACAAGCGGCCGGGCGACCCGGTGCGGGCCGGGGACGCCCTCTACGAGCTGCGCGCCGAGGACCCGTCGCGGATTCCGGCGGCCCTGGCGGAGGCAAGTCGCGCGGTGCACATTGCACCGACCGCGCCGGCCGCGACGCCGCTGGTCATCGAGCGGATCGGTTGACCGGGGCGGCGTGGTGCTCGTCACCTGGGAGCGCTATTCTCGCAGGCCAAGGGGGGACAGCCGGCCTTGAGCCGTCGCGAGCAGACAGGAAGTTGCCCCGTGACCGTACCTGCCCCCGACCCGCGCGAGGTGCGCGAGGCGAGCCTGGACGAGCTGTCCCGGCTCGGGCTGCCGCTGCCGCCGGCCCAGTTCCCGCTCGTGTGGGAGCCGGGTGACCAGATCGAGCTGCGTCCCCGGCCGGAGATCGAGGCGCGGATCGCCGTGCTGCACCTCATCCTGGCCCGTTGCTTCGGGATGCCTCCGCAGGCGGCGATGAGCTGGCTGCTCGGCTCGCACCTGGTCGAGATGGTCACCCCGCCGGAGTGGCAGTTCGTGATGGGCGGCAAGGGCGACCACCGGTCGTTCGTGCTGCACCACGACGCGCTCTTCGCGCTGGCCTGGGTGCTGGGGCTGAGCAAGCAGCTCGATCCCACCCTGGCGGTGGACGAGCGGCTGGTCGAGCGGCTGCCGCACATCGCCGAGGGGGAGACCTTCTCGCGCTGGCAGTCGCGGATCCTCGCCGCGCCGCAGCACCCGGCCGACGCGGCGGCCCTGCTCGATCTGCACTACTGCCTGGACTGGGCCTACCTGGAGACCGAGCGCGGCGGCCTGCGGGCGCCGGGGCTGGTCGACGCCAACGCGATCGGGCAGCGACGCTGGGCGCTGGAGTGGGCGGTGATCCTGCGCGGGCCGTACCACGACGAGCCGCCGGGCTGGGAAGAGGTCGACCTCTCCACCTGAGCCTCAGTGGGGTCGGTAGGCGTCCAGCCGGACCGCCACGCGCACCCGTACCGGCTCGGGCAGCGCGGCCAACCGTCCGGCGAGAGCGGTCGGGTCGGTGTGCCAGGCGCTCGGGCCCATCCCGACCAGCGTGGCGACCTCCGGCCGGGTCAGGGCCAGCTCCGCGCGGTGCACGGTCGAGCTGACCGGGGTGAAGCGCCCGTCCAGGCTGGCGGCCACCCGGTCGGCCTTGTCCGGGTCCACCCGCAGCAGGTCGAGGGCGTCCACCAGTTCGGTGAGATGGTCTTCGACCGGCGTCACCACGAGCAGCGTGCCGGCCGGGTCGAGCACCCGGTGGAACTCCGCGCCGTTGCGCGGGGCGAACACGTTCAGCAGCACTGCCGTCGAGCCGTCCGCGAGGGGGAGTCGCTGCCAGGTGTCGGCGAGCGCCGCGGCCGCCCGGGGGTGCGCCCGGGCCGCGCGGCGCAGCGCCGGCTTGGAGACGTCCAGGGCCAGACCCACGGCGTCCGGCAGCGCCGCCAGCACCGCGCCGAGGTAGCGGCCCGTGCCCGCGCCGGCATCCACCACGAGGGGGTACGCCCCGACGTCGGCACCCGCCGGTTCGGCCCGTACCCCTGCGGTTGTGTCCTTTGCTCTGCTTACCTCCACGCGATGGTTCGGTCCGGAAACCGGTGCGTCGGTTGAAGCAGAGCAAAGGGTGGACGGGGCAGGTGCCGTGGACGTCGCAGGTGTCGTGGACGTCGCGGCCGACGGGCGGAGCCGGGTGACGGCCTCCGTCGCGGCGGCGGCGAGGGCGGCCGAGATGACGTCGTAGTGGCCGGCGGCCTGGAAATCCGCACGGGCCGCGACCATCTCGGCGGTGTCACCGACGTGCGGGGCCCGACCGGTGAGCAGGTTGACGTAGCCCTGGCGGGCGATGTCGAAGCTGTGCCGGCGCGGGCAGCGAAGCGCCCTCGTTTCGGTGGTCTGCCCCAGCGGATCGCTGCAGACCGGGCAGCGCAACCGGTCGAGGATGTGTGGGTCCACGTCAGCCCTCCCGGCCGCGGCGGGGGCGGGGCGCGCGGTTCTGCGCGAGGTGGTCGACGACCCGGTGGGTGAACGCGCCGAGCGCCTCGACCTCGGCCGGGGTGAGCAGGTCGAGGAAGTGCTGACGGACGGCGGTCACGTGGCCGGGGGCGGCGGCCTCGATGGCGTCCCGGCCGGCCGGGGTCAGCACGACCATCGCGCCGCGGGCGTCGTCCGGGCACTCCTCCCGGGTCACCAGGCCGCGCTGCTGCATCCGGGTCAGGTGGTGGGAGAGCCGACTGCGGGACCAGAGCATCCGGTCCGCCAGTTCGCTGAGGCGCAGCCGGCCCTGCGGCGTCTCGGACAGGTCGGAGAGCACGTCGTAGTCCGGCTCGGACAGGCTGGCGTCCTGGGTCAGCTCCCGGGCCAGTTCCAGGTCGAGCAGGCGACGCATCCGGCGGTAGCCACGCCAGGCGCGGTCCTGGTGTTCGTCCAGCCACCGGGTCGCTTCCATGCCGTGCAGCCTAGCGTCTTGGTTGACATGTCATCGAATCGCCTCCTACGGTCGATGACATGTCAACGAATCCGCTGTGGGACCTGTTCGGCACCCGCGGACGCGGGGTGCTCGTCACCCTGCGCCGCGACGGCCGACCCCAACTGTCCAACCTCGACTACCTGGCCGAACCCGGGCTGATCCGCTGCTCCACCACAGGCGACCGGGCGAAGGTGCGCAACCTGCGCCGTGACCCCCGGGCCAGCTTCCACGTGACCACGCCGGACGGCGGCGCGTACGCGGTCGCCGAGGGGACCGTGACGTTCGCCGGGCCGGCAGCGGCAACCGGCGACGCGGCGGTCGACGAACTGGTCGAGGTCTACCGGGGGATCCGCGGCGAACACCCGGACTGGGCGGACTACCGCGCCGCAATGGTCGCCGACGGGCGGGTGGTCCTGCGGCTCGCCGTCGACCGCGTCTACGGCTGGCCCGGATGAGCGGGCTGACGTGGCCGGCCCCAGCAGGCTGACTAGGGTCTGAGCATGGTCGCAACTATCCGGTACGAGGACATCGTCAAGGTCCCGAAGGCGCTGCTGCACGACCACCTCGACGGCGGGCTGCGGCCGGCGACGATCGTCGAGTTGGCCGCGGAGGTGGGACACGAACTGCCCACCACCGACCCGGAGGCGCTCGGGCGCTGGTTCGTCGAGGCTGCCGACTCCGGGTCGCTGGAGCGGTACCTGGAGACGTTCGCGCACACCGTGGCGGTCATGCAGACCGGGCCGTCGCTGCGTCGGGTGGCGCGGGAGTGCGCGCTGGACCTGGCCGCCGACGGGGTCGTCTACGCCGAGGTGCGCTTCGCTCCCGAGCAGCACCTGGAACGGGACCTGAGCCTGGACGAGGTGGTCGAGGCCGTGCTGGCCGGGTTCGCCGAGGGCACCGCCCAGGCCGCCGAGGCCGGCCTGACCATCCGGGTGGGCACCCTGCTCACCGCCATGCGGCACGCAGCGCGCTCGCAGGAGATCGCCGAGTTGGCCGTGCGGCACCGCGACGCCGGGGTGGTCGGCTTCGACATCGCCGGCGCCGAGGCGGGCTTCCCGCCCACCCGGCACCTGGACGCCTTCGAATACCTCCAGCGGGAGAACTTCCACTTCACCATCCACGCCGGTGAGGCGTTCGGGCTGCCGTCCATCTGGCAGGCGATCCAGTGGTGCGGCGC
Source organism: Micromonospora lupini str. Lupac 08 (assembly GCF_000297395.2). Classification (GTDB taxonomy): domain Bacteria; phylum Actinomycetota; class Actinomycetes; order Mycobacteriales; family Micromonosporaceae; genus Micromonospora; species Micromonospora lupini. The sequence continues at coordinate 873,222 of NZ_HF570108.1, forward strand.
GGACCGGCTCGGCCACGGCGTACGGATCGTGGACGACATCGCCCCCGACGGCTCGCTCGGCCGGCTGGCCGCGTACGTGCGGGACAAGCGGATCCCGCTGGAGCTGTGCCCCTCGTCGAACGTGCAGACCGGCGCGGTGGCCTCGATCGCCGACCACCCGATCGGGCTCCTGCGGGACCTGCGGTTCCGGGCCACCGTCAACACCGACAACCGGCTGATGAGCGGCACCTCCATGTCGCGGGAGATGTCGCTGCTGGTGGAGACGTTCGGCTACGGCTGGCGCGAGTTGCAGTGGTTCACCATCAACGCGATGAAGAGCGCCTTCATCCCGTTCGACGAGCGACTGCGGATCATCGACGAGGTGATCAAGCCGGCGTACGCCAAGCTGCTGCCCTGACCGCCTCAGCCGTGCGGGTGGCCGGCGAGCAGGCCGGCCACCCGGCGCAGCACCTCGCGGGCGCGGGCCGCCTCGGCGCCCAGCCCCATCTGCCGGCGCAGCACCGCGGGCTCCGCCCGCAGCAGGGCCACGCCACGCCGGACCAGCACCCGGGGGGCCTTGCGCTGCTCGGCAAGGTCGCGGGCCAGCCGGCGCAGGAAGGTCGCCCCGCGCGGGCGGCGCAGCGCGTATGCCCCGGCGAGCAGCCCGCGGCGGCGGCACTCCTCGACGATCTCGGCGGCGAAAATCCCTTCGGCTACGAAAAGTGGCGATCCGTCGACATCAAATGGCCGGGTGGCCACCCGTCGATCCGCGCCGATCGCATAAACCGGCACATCGGCACGACCGTCGCGGGCAAGTCGGGCAATCGTTTCGACGGCGGTCAAGGCGTCCCAGGACTGCGGTGATTCCCAATCGACCTGGCCGTTTCGTTGCGGCAACGTAGGGTCATCGCCGTCCTTGTAGAAGTCGTCCAAACACAGCACCGGCAACCCGGTTTGCTGCGCTATGTACGACTTTCCGGAGCCTGAGGGGCCGGCGAGCAGGACAACGCGGTGGGGATGTTCCATTACCTTCAGTTACTCCGGCCAGACGGACTGCTATCAAATCGCATCAACATCTCATCACACCTTGAGCCGGTGACAACCTGGGCTTTCTTCTTGTCGACCGGCGTGATGGAATCTCGGGGGTCCGACCCGCCGGGTCGGTCGCTGGGCGTTGCCCGGGGCAACGCGTTCAAGCTGTAATCGCGAGGGCGGTGACGTGAGCAAACGGCCAAAGACGGCGGGCTCCTTCCTGTCGCGGCTGCGCCGGCCGGCCAGCCGGCTCCGGGACATGCCGATCTGGTCCAAGCTCGGTCTCATCATGATCGTGCCGACCATCGCCACGGTCGTGGTGGGCACCAGTGGTCTCGTCGACCACCTGGAGACGCTCAACAATGCCAACCGAGCCGGCGACCTGGCCAACCTGTCGAGCTATTCGGGTGACCTGGTCGACACGCTGCAGGACGAGCGGACCACCGCCGTCCTGCTGCTGCAGGCCACGGGAACGCAGCCGAAGGCGCAGTACCAGGAGGCCTACAACCGGGTGAACTCCCGGGTCGACCAGCGCACGGGCCCGTACCGGCAGCAGCGCGGTGAGGTCGAGGACCTGCCGAGCAGCCTCGAAGGGCTGCTCGACGGCATCGACCAGAACCTGCAGGAGCTGCCGGGCGTCCGCAGTCAGGTGTTCAACGGCAAGCTCAAGCTCGCCGAGGCCATCCAGGCGTACGAGGGTCTGATCAACGACCTGCTCGCCATCCGTGACTCGGCCACCCAGCTCGCCGGCAACAGCGACCTGAGCGACCGGATGCGCGCCGCCGCCGCGGTCGCCCGCGAGAAGGAGTTCCTCGCCGTCCGCCGCGTCGTCGTGCACCGCGCGCTGGGCGTGCAGGGCGGCCAGCGCCTGACGCCGGCGCTGCGCACCGACTACATCGCCAGCGGCACGGGCCAGCAGCAGGCGCTGCAGAGCTTCAAGGCCGTCGCCACCCCGGACGAGGCGAAGTTCCACGACCAGACGGTCGCCGGCGGCGACCGTCGTGAGGCGCAGAACTACGTCGGCTGGATCGACGGCAACACCACAGGCGACATGCGCGGCGCCCCGTTCGGCCCGGACCAGTGGGACTCGGCCATGACGGCCAACGCCAAGCTGATCCGTACCGTCGAGACGAAGCTCGACAGCGACGTGGTCGCCGAGGCCGACAACCTGCGCTCGGACGTTCAGCGCCAGGTGTTCCTGGAGACCGGCCTGCTGCTCAGCATGCTGCTGCTGTCGATCCTCTTCGCGTACCTGGTCGCCCGCTCGATGGCCCGCTCGCTGCGTGAGCTGCGCCAGGGTGCCCTCTCCGTCGCCCAGTACGGGCTGCCGCAGGCGGTGGCCCGACTCCGTGACCCGCAGGTCGTCGGGCAGCTCTCCCCGGTGCAGCTGGCCAACCAGATCGCCGAGCCGCTGCCGGTCCGCAGCAAGGACGAGTTCGGTCAGGTGACCGAGGCGTTCAACGCCGTCCACCTGGAAGCCGTCCGGACGGCCGCCGAGCAGGCTGCTCTGCGTGCCTCCGTCGCGACCATGTTCGTCAACCTGGCCCGTCGTTCGCAGATCCTGGTCGACCGCCTCATCGGGCACCTCGACCGGCTGGAGCGTGGCGAGGAGGACCCGGACCGCCTGGCCGAGCTGTTCCAGCTCGACCACCTGGCCACCCGGATGCGCCGCAACGACGAGAACCTGCTCGTCCTCGCGGGCGCCGACTCCACACGCGTGCAGCGCGAGCCGGCCGCGCTCATCGACGTGCTGCGTGCGGCACAGTCCGAGGTCGAGCACTACACCCGGATCGAGTTCGGGGTCATCGACCGTGACATCGAGGTCGCCGCGCACGCGGTCAACGACCTGGTGCACCTCGTCGCCGAGCTGTTCGACAACGCCACCGCGTTCTCTCCTCCGGACTCGCAGGTCATGGTCGAGGCCCGCCGGGTCGGTGACCGCGCCTCGCTCTACGTGGAGGACCGCGGCATCGGCATCAGCCGCGAGCAGCTGCACGAGCTCAACGACAAGCTCGCGACGCCGCCGCAGGTGGACGTGGCCGTCTCCCGGATGATGGGCCTCGTCGTGGTCGCCCGCCTGGCGTCGCGGCACGGCGTCCGCGTCGAGCTGCGCCCCGGCGCGGACCGTGGCACGGTCGCCGACGTGACCCTGCCCACCTCGGTGCTGGTGCCCCGGGCGCTCTCCGGCCGGGTGCAGCAGCCGCCGGCCCTGCCCGCCGCCGGCCCGCAGCACGGTGGACCCTCGCCGGTCCTCGGCGCGCTGCCCGCGCTGGGCAACGGGCCCCGTCCCGGCGAGTCCGGCAACCAGGTCACCCTGGGCGGTAGGCCGTTCGACCCGGCATCGCGCAACGGCGCCGGCACGCCCGCCAACACCGGTGCGTACCGTTCGATGCCCGCCTGGTCGGACCTCACCGGCGCGAGCGCGACGAACGGGGTCAACGGCGGCGACGGGTTCACGCCCCGCACGGCCAACGGCCAGTCCATCGACCCGCTGCCGCAGCGCCGGGCCGGCGACGAGCCGACGACCACCGGTCAGCAGCCGACCATCCCCCGGCAGCTGCCCAGCAGCCCGGAGGCGTACCCGTACTCCGCGCCGCCGGTCTCCGCGCAGCCCTACTCCGGTGCGCCGGTCTCCTCCTCGCCGGCATCCGGCCAGCCGTACTCCGGTCAGCCCTACTCGGGTGCGCCGTACGGCAGCCCGCCGGTGTCCGCCGCTCCCGCCTCCGGTCAGCCGTACGCCGGTCCGCCGGTGTCGGCGTCGCCGGTCTCGGCCTCCCCGGCGTCCGGTCAGCCGTACTCGGCGCCGCCGGCCTCCGGCCAGTCGTTCAGCGGCTTCACGCCCCGGTCCGCCCCGCCCGCCCCGGCGTCCAACGCCCCGGCCCCGCCGGCCTGGCCGCCGGTGCCCGGCGGCGAGCGGGACGCGCAGACCCCGCCGGTTCCCGAGCGGCTCGCCGCCGCTCTGGACATGACGACGGAGCTGCCCCGGATCCCGCGCCCCGGCGACCAGCCGAGCACCGCGGCCCAGCCGCCGACCCGGGCACCCCAGCCTCAGCAGGCCCAGGCCCCGCAGGCCCAGGCTCAGCAGGCTCCGGCCCCGCAGGCCCAGGCTCGGCAGGCCCAGGCGTCGCCGCCGCAGACCCGACCGACACCGCAGCAGGCCCAGAACCGCCAGCGGTACGCGGACGAGACCATGGAGCTGCCGATCTTCCGGGAGCTCGAGTCCGCCTGGTTCCGTACCCGCCGTCCGGGTTCGGAAGAGGCCGCAGCCGCCGACAAGCCGGCGGCGAACGGCGGTGGCGGTGACGCGACCCAGCAGTTCGCGACGGTCGAGGCCACCGGTCGGGCAGTCCACAAGACATCACCCGGGACGACAGGTAACACGCCGATGGCAGACACTCCGACGGCCGGAGGAGCGCCGCGGGACAACGGGTCGACAGCGAACGGGGGCAACCGCCCCGGGCTCGCCGAGAGCCTGCCGAACCGCCGGCCCCAATCGCAGACCAACGGCTGGCAGACCGCCGCCGACGACGGCTGGCGTGCCGCCTCGGCAGCCGCCACCGCGGTGCCGGTGAACGAGACCACCACGACCGGTCTGCCGAAGCGCAAGCCGATGGCGCAGCTGGTGCCGGGCGCGGTGGAGAAGCCCGCCACCTCGGTCCAGCGACGTTCCCCGGAGGCGGTCCGTGGCCTGCTCTCCGCCTACCACCGGGGCGTGCAGCGAGGGCGTAGCACCTCGGACAACCCGACCAGCCCGGAGGCGACTCCGGGAGGGCAGCAATCCTCGCAGTCTGGCTCAGGCTCAGCGGCCGGGAGCGGGCAGAAGGAGCAAGAAGGATGACAACTACGCAGGATCTTGGTTGGCTGCTTGCCAACTTCGCCGACCGGGTGCCCGGTGTCGCACATGCGGTCGCCGTCTCGGCGGACGGCCTGCTTCTCGCGTCGTCACGGGATCTGCCGCGGGACCGGGCCGACCAGCTCGCCGCGATCGCGTCCGGTCTGGTCAGCCTGACCCAGGGGGCAGCCCGCTGCTTCGAGGGAGGCGCGGTGCTCCAGACCGTCGTGGAGATGGACAATGGCTTCCTGTTCCTGATGTCCATCTCGGATGGTTCGTCCTTCGCCGTACTGGCTGCCCGCAGCTCCGACGTCGGGCAGGTCGGTTACGAGATGGCGCTCCTGGTCGACCGGGTGGGCGACGCCCTGACCCCGCAGCCGCGTGCGGCCGCGGGCATGCTGGGCTGACGTCCCGCCGATCGTGCGGTCGGCGCATTTGAAACGACAAGAACGACGAGTTCCACCGGTGGGAGCCGGTACGGGGTGCGAAGGAGGTGAGCGGCGACATGGCCGATCGTGACGAACCGACCGGAGCGTTGGTCCGTCCATACGCCGTGACCCGTGGTCGAACCCGTCCCCGGCTCGACATCGCGCTGGAGGCGCTCGTCGAGACGACGGTGCGCGGCCGGGCCACTGCCAATGGCAACGGTGGCCAGGGCCGCGAACACCAGTACATCGCCGCGCTGTGTGACGGACGCGTGCAATCGCTCGCCGAGATCGCGGCGCGGATGCAGCTCCCGCTCGGTGTGGCCCGGGTGCTCATCGCCGACATGGCGACGGACGGCCTGGTCGCGGTCCACGAGCCGACCATCCTGGACGACTCCGACGACGCGGTGGGCACTGAACTGCTGGAGAGGGTGCTGAGTGGACTTCGCAGGCTCTGACATGTCGCACCGCCCACCGAACCCGAGTGGGCGCGTGACGTCGGCGAAGATCGTTATCGCCGGTGGATTCGGCGTCGGTAAGACGACGCTGGTCGGCTCGGTCTCGGAGATCACGCCGCTGACCACCGAGGCCATCATGACCTCCGCTGGCGTGGGCGTCGACGACACCCGGCAGGTGCCGGGCAAGACGACGACCACGGTGGCCATGGACTTCGGCCGGATCTCGATCGACCGTGACCTGATTCTGTACCTGTTCGGTACGCCGGGTCAGACCCGATTCTGGTTCATGTGGGACGAACTGGTGCGGGGCGCGATCGGTGCGGTCGTGCTGGTGGACACCCGCCGGCTGGCCGACTGCTTCGCGGCGATCGACTTCTTCGAGCACCGACGGTTGCCGTACCTGGTGGCCATCAACTGCTTCGACGGGATGCAGTACCACGACCCGCAGGACGTCCGGGACGCCTTGGCGATCTCGAGCGACGTGCCGGTGGTGGCCTGCGACGCCCGTAACCGGGAGTCGACGAAGCACGTGCTGATCTCGCTCGTCGAGTACGTGCTCACCATGCGCCGTACGCGCGCCGTCGCCCCGGCCTGACCGGGACGCTCTCGCGCCCGGTGGTGGCCCTGGCCGCCACCGGGCGTTGACTGCTGCCCGGGGTGGGAACGGCTCGCCTCAAGAGATCCCGGCAGGTCTCGACCTCCCCTTCGGGGGCGGTCTCCTGCCGGGATCTCTTTGCGTTTGCACCCCGGTGGGTCGAGCCGCCGTACCCGCGTGTGCGCAGGGCCGCTCTGGTTGGCTCCTGAACGCACTTCCGCCCCCAGCCGGTGTGCCGGTTGGGGGCGGAAGAAACGCGTACGGGAGAGGCGCGCTCAGGACTGGTAGCCGGCCGAGCGGTACTCGTACTCCCGGTCGTCGTCACGGTCCCCGTGGTCGCGGCTGAAGTCCCAGCCACCGGCGGCCTCCCGGCCCGGCCGGCCACCCACGGCGAACCCGCCGATCTCCTGCCCGCGACGCCAGCCGCGGAAGTAGCCGGTGGTGTTCTCCGCGAGGCTCGCCGCGTCACGCACTATGCGCAGCGGGCGCTCCTCGCGCAGCGGGGAACCCGGGACCAGATTGGCCTGTGGGACGCGCTTCGGCAGCCCGGCGTTGGTCTCGGCGCCCACCGCGGGACGGGCGGCCTGCTCGGCGGCCTGCCATCCGGTGTCGGCAGTGGTCGACCAGTCCAGGTCGGACTCTTCCTCGGTGTGCCCGACGAACCACGCCGACTTGGCCTGCGCGAAGATCAGCAAGTCACCGTCGCCCTCGTCGGCGACCGGCGGCGGCCGGTGCTCGACCGGAGGTGCCGGCCGACGCTCCAGCGGGGGAGGCGGCCGGTGCTCGGCGGCCCGCTCGACGCGGGGCGCCTGACGGTCGTTGCGGGCGGCCTGCTCCCGGTCGACGAGCCGCAGCGGCGGCGTCTCCAGGCGGGGGTCACCGGGGGGCGGGTTGAGCCCCTCCCGCAGTGCCCGGTCCGCCAGCGGCGGCGGCTCGACCAGCCGCAGCATGGGCGGCTCCTGGGGCAGGTCGTCGGCCAGCCAGGGCGGCGTGACCCGACCATCGGCCCGACCCGGGTCGGTCGGGGCCTCGACGCGGCCACCGCCGTACGGGTAGGCGACCGGGTTGTTCGGCGAGCTGTCGGCCGGGTCCTCCGGGTTGTTGACCAGGGGCCAGTTCGCCCGGGAACCCGGGGGTGCCGACTCCTGACCCGGCCGGGGGGCGGGCACCGGAATGCTGAGGTCGGTGGCGCTGAACCCGCCGGTGGGCGGCTCCTCGACCGGCCGCTGCACGTGACTCTGCCGCTCGCCGTTGGTCTTCGGGCGGGGCGGAATGACAGTGCGCTGCCGCTCGGCCCGCGCGTGGTTGATCGCGGCCGTGGTGAGCGTCGGTCGGAACGGCTCGCCCGCCTCCGCCGGCGGCACGGCGCCGCGCTGGGCCGGCGCGATGGGGGTGATCCCCGGCGGCGGGGGCGGCGGCGACGAGACCGGCCGGTTGGTCGGGCCGTCGATCCGGCTCGGGGTGGGCTCGGCACGCCCGGGAGGCGCGGACACCGGCGGGCCGGCGACCGCGGCCGGTGCGATCGGCGCGGGTGCGACAGGCGGCGGGGTGACCGGGGCGGGTGCGACAGGCGGCGGCCCGAGCGGGCGCGGCGACGCCAGCGGGGCGCTGCCCGGTGCCGGCTCCGGTCGGCTGCGTCGGCCGGTGACGGGTGTCGGCTCCGCGGCGACCGGGGTCGGCCGGACGGAGCGCAGACCGGCGCTGGTGCCGGCGAGGCCGGTCAGCTCGCCTACCGACTCGCCACGACGGGCGGCGGCCCGGCGGCCGGGGGCCGGTGCGGGCGTGCTGACCCGCGCGCTGAGCGCGCTGACCAGGGCCTCGCAGCCGGCGTCGCAGGCGCGTACGGAGGCGACGGCCTGGCGGACGGTCTCGGCCACGGCGGAGGTGAGCGCCCGGTTGACGGCGGCGCGGCGCGGCGTCTCCGAGATGGCGACCCGCAGCGCGGTGACCGCCTCGTTGATCTCTTCGGCGTCGGCGACCCCGTCCGCCGCGAGATGCGCGGCGATGGCGTCCGCGGCGACTGACACCTCGCGGCCGCGGGCGATGGTGCCGCCGAGCATGCCCGGCTCGGGCAGCGCGTCCAGCACTGCCAGCGACACCGGCTCGGCCGGGTCCGGATAGGCGCGCAGGGCCGCCGGGTAGAGCTCGCGCAACACCTCGCGCAGCGCCACTGCGGCGGAGTGCCGGCCGCTGGCCAGGGCGGCGTGCGCGGAGAGCACCTGCTTGTAGCCGGCGAGGTCCCGGGGAGCCGGCAGCGTGACGGCGGAGAGCGCGCCGGCCTGCAACGCGCGGGCCAGACCGACGGCCCGGCGCTCGGCCGGGGGTGACTGCATCTCCTCCAGCGAGTCGTCGTCGGCGAACCGCTCGGCGAAGTCGTCCACCGAGTCGTCGTCGGCGATCGCCAGGGGTCGACCCGCCGCGCTCAACAGCGAGGTGACCGTGTGGTCGTCGCTGTCGGCGGCGATGGCCGCACCGCTCGGCCCGCCCGACCGCTCCACGAGCAGCGCGACGAGCTGGGCGTAGCCAGCCGCGTCGTCGCCGATCTCGCAGACATGCAGCAGACGGCCTGCGTCGTCGACCACAGCGGACGTCAGCGTCGAACCGGCCGAGGCCGGTCGGTCAGCCGGATCCGCCGAGGCCAGACCGCAGTAAACGCGCACGAGCGCCACGGCGTCGTCCTCCTCCCGGGACAGGTCTTCCTACTGCCAGCAACTGATGCTCCCCGGTACGGGTCAGTCGCGCCAGTCCACCACCGCAGAGATCTTGCCGACAATGGTGCGCCAACCCAAACTCGCGGTCTGTGCCCCGATCTTCTTCAACCGACGCCGGCCCATGAAGGCGCCGATCCCGCCGTTGGCGGTGGCACGCAGCGCCTCGTCCAGGTCGTCGAGGCTGGAGCCGGCGGAGAGCATGTCCAGAACCGCAGGCAGGCGCAACGCGTACGACAGGTCGCGGGCGGCCTCGCCGGCCTCGATCAGCAGGGTCGAATCCCAGCTGTCGTGACCGCCGCGCAGGTTCTCCACGACGAGGTCGAGTTCGTAGGTGTCCTCGTCGAGCGGAGCGATGTCGGCCGGCTCCACCCGTTCGGACAATTCATTCCAGCTGTCCAGTTGAGACAGATCGTTGGGGGCCCCGGAACGGATGAAACTGACAAGCGACTCGGGGGTCTTGAACAGCAGCAGCTTGCCCCGGTGACTGAGGAAGACCGGCACCTCCTCGTCGTCCGCCTCGTCGGTGGCGTCCTCGGCCTCGGCCTCGTCGTCATCGTCGGCGGTCGCGTCGGCGTCCGTGGCGCTGTCGCGGCGACGGCGTGACGACTCGTCCTCGTCGCTGTCGGCGAACTCCTCGGCCAGCTCCTCGTCGAGGATGACGACGGTCTCGTCGTCCTCCTCCTCGATCACCTGCCGGCGGGCGAGGAACGGGTCGTCCTGGTCGCGCTCGGTCACGTCGGTCGGGGTCAGCGACCCGGCCGGCCGGTACGCCCGCAGCGTGAAACCGGTGCCGGCGGGCAGGGCGATCTCCACCGGGTCGATCCGCACCTCGTCCCAGAGCGACCGGTCGGCCGACGCGCGGGTGGTGTCGTCGGCCTCGTCGGCCTCGTCTGGCTCGGCCGGGCCGGTGGTGTCGTCGAGCTCGGGCTCGTCGGCGTCGGGCCGTTGGGGCGACTGGCGGGCCACGCTGACCTCCGTGTGCTTCGGGTTGCCCACCCGCCGGCGTCTCGACCGACGAGTGACTCTGGGCACATACCCTAGTCGGCGGCTCGGGAAGCCCGGTGCCCGCACCCCGGTGGCCGGCCGGGCGACGTGTCGGACCTGCGCGTGCGCGACGGTGGCGATCCGGGCGTTCGACAAGTAGCGTAGCTACACATGAAGGCCCAGGCGCTGCACGGCCACCTCGACGCCCTTCTGCTCGCCGTCCTCGAACAGGGCGCGCTGCACGGATACGCCATCATCGAGTCCCTACGGGCGCGCAGTGACGGCAGTCTCGACCTGCCCACCGGCACGATCTATCCGGCGCTGCGCAGGCTCGAGCGCGCCGGTCACGTGGCGAGCACCTGGAGCACTGTCAACGGTCGGGAGCGGCGGACGTACCAGCTCACCGACTCCGGCCGCCGGGCGCTGGCCGGTGAGCGCGCCGGATGGCAGGAGTTCCGCGTGACGGTCGGCCGCTTCCTCGACCCCGGCAGTCCGCCCGTCACCCCCGCCTGAGCCGCCGGCGGCCGGGCGATAATGGGCCGGGTCAGCGGGCGGTGGCCCGCAGCCAGACACGCGCGGCGCGGGTCAGGGAGAAGTACGCCCCACCCGCCACCACCATGCCGACGATCATCGGCGGCCACGTCAGCGCCGCGTCCCACAGATCGATCGACCAGGTGAAGAGAGCCCCGCCGGCCACGATGCCGAGGGCCAGCGTTCCGGTCAGGGCGGTGCCCACCGCACGCTGCGCCGCCGCCAGGCCGGGTCGCGATGATCGAGCGCTCGCCCAGACCACCAGCAGGCCGGTCACGGCCAGCAGCAGCTCACCGAGCCAGATCCAGTCGACCGAGGCGGACAGCAGCCGGTAGAGCGCCGGAGGCTGCGGCCCCGCGCTCCAGCTCGCCCCGCGCCAGGTCAGGTCGCCGGCCGCCACCAGGACCCCGGCCACGGCCAGCATCCGCAGGGACAGGCCGCGCAGGGCGGCCACCGCCAGCTCCGCCTGCCAGGAGGGCAGCAACTGCGCCGGTGAGCCGAACTCGGCCACCGCCCGGCGCTGCGCCTCCGTGGGCGGCACACCGCTCTCGCGGTACGCGTCGACGGCGTCCAGCAGATCGTGCCGCGCCTCGGTGAGCAGGTCGGTCTTCAGCCGCGCCGGCCCCTGCAACCGGGACTCCAGCTCCCGCAGGTGCTCCTCGACCAGGAAGCCCTCAGCATGCCGCATGACACCAGACTGCCACGGACGCGAGGGCACCCACGTCGGGGAGAACCCTGGTCCGTCCCCGAAGCGGGTCAGGGAGCGAGGGCCAGGTACCCGCGCTCGGCCGCCACCTGCAGAAGCCACTGGTCCCGGTACCAGCCGGGGGCCGCGACCAACTCGGCGTGCCGGCCGCGCTGGATCACCCGGCCGCCGTCGAGGACGACGATCTCGTCCAGGTCGGCCAGCCCGCTGAGCCGGTGACTGATCAGCAGGACCGAGTGCCCGGCGGGGGTGGCCGCGAGGGCGGAGGCGAGCACCGCGTCGGCGGCGGCCGGGTCCAGCCCCTCGGTGGGCTCGTCGAGGACCAGCACCGGCGGCGCGGCGAGCAGGGCGCGGGCCAGCGCGAGTCGTTGCCGCTGGCCGCCGGAGAGCTGGCCGCCCTCCTCGCCGACCACTGTGTCCCAGCCGGCCGGCTGGGCGCGTACCCAGTCCAGCAGGCCGGCGGCCGTCACGGCTGCGGTCAACTCGTCCTCGTCGGCCCCGGCCCGCCCGAGCAGCAGGTTCTCGCGGACCGTGGCATGGAAGACGTACGCCTCGGCGAGCAGTCCGCCGACGCTGCGGGGCAGCTCCTCCTCCGCGTACGTGCCCAGGTCGCGGCCGGCCAGCGTGACGTGGCCGGAGGCGGGTCGGACCGCCCCGGTCAGCACGGCGGCCAGGGTGCTCTTGCCGGCGCCGCTCGGACCGACGACGGCGATGCGCCGCCCGGCGGGCAGGTCCAGGCTCACCCGGTCCAGTGCCGGTGCGGCGCCGGTCCGGTACCGCACGCTCACCTCGACGAAGCGCAGGTCGTGCGGGTCGGCCGGGTCGGTGACCGGAGGAGCGGGCGAGGGCGTGGGAGTGGGAGTGTCGGCGTCGAGGAGGGCTGCCACCCGGGCCAGGCCGGGCCGCAGCTGGGTCCACTGCCGGGCGGCCGAGACCACTGCCAGCGCCACCTCCACGGCGGCCAGGGTGCCGACGGCCAGCACCCCGACCAGGACGCCCGCCACGTCGGACGCCAGCGCGACAAGCACCACCGCGGCGGCGGTGAGCCCGGCGACCAGCACTCCGGCGGCGTCCACCGCGAAGCCGGTGGCGGCCAGCCGGCGCTCCAGTCGGGCCAGCCGGCCGGCCCGCTGCTCGGCGGCGCGCAGCGCGGCGTCGGTAGCCCCGAACGCGGCCAGGTCGGCGGCGCCGTGGGTGAGGTCGACGGCGTCGGTGGCCAGGGCGCCGCGCAGCGGGGCCACCTCGGCCGCGCTGCGCCGGGTGATGACGGTGGCCAGCGCGGGCAGCGCCACAGCGGCGACCACGAGCCCGAGCGCGAGCACACCGGCGGCCGGAGGCGAGATCAGCGCCGCCCCGGCCACCGCCAGCACGCCGACCACTGCCGCCGCCGAGGCGGGCACCAGCACCCGCAGCAGCAGGTCCTGGACCGCCTCGACGTCGGAGACCAGCCGGCTCAGGACGTCCCCCGAGCGGTGTTGCGCGTCGCGACGGGCCGTGAGGGTGGCGAAGACCCGGGCCCGGACGTCGGTGATCATGCGGAGGACCGCGTCGTGCCCGGCGAGTCGTTCGGTGTAGCGGAACACGCCCCGGCTGATCGCCAGCGCCCGGACCGCGACGATCGCCACGGTCAGACGGTCCAGCGGAGGCCGCCCGGCGGCGCTCATCAGCAGCCACGTCGCGGTGGCCATCAGGGCGAGCCCGGCGAACTCGGTGGCGGCGGCGAGCAGCCCGGCGCCGGCCAGTCGACCCAGGTACGGGCGGGCCAGCCGCAGCACCGCGCGCTCGGCGGTCAAGCGCCCGGCCACCGCGTCGGCCGACTCCGGTACCGCGTCCAGCGGACCCGGACCTGTCGCCGACGACTCGGGTGCCGCGCTCATCGGGTCGCCTTGCCTGTCGGTTCGGGCGTCAGCTCGGTGACCCGGCCGTCCTCGATGCGCAGGATCCGGTCGGCGTCGGCCAGCAGCGCCGGCCGGTGTGCCACCAGCAGCGCCGTCCGTCCGGTGACCAGCCGGCGGGTGGCGTCGAGCACCACCGCCTCGGCGGCCGTGTCCAGCCGCGCCGTGGGCTCGTCGAGCAGCACCACCGGGGCGTCACGCAGGAACGCCCGGGCCAGTGCGACGCGTTGCCGCTGGCCGCTGGACAGGCCGTGCCCGCGCTCGCCGAGCAGCGTGGTCAGCCCGTCGGGCAGGCCGGCCACCACGTCGTCGAGGGCCGCGTCGCGGACCGCGGCGGCGAGTGCCTCGGGCGGGGTGTCCGGTGCGCCGAGCCGGATGTTGTCGGCGAGCGAGGCGGCGAAGAGGTGGGCGCGCTGCGGCACCCAGGCGAGCTGCCGACGCCAGGCGTCCGGGTCGGCGGTGGCGAGGTCGACGCCGTCGACGGTGATCCGGCCGCTGGTCGGGGTCACGAAGCCGAGCAGCAGACCGAGCAGGGTGCTCTTGCCGGCGCCGCTGGGCCCGATGACGGCGATCCGTTCACCGGGTCGGACGGTAAGTGTCACGTCGCGCAGCGCGGTGGTCCGCTCGTACGTCACGGTCACGGCCTCGAACCGGATCTCACCGCGACCGTCCGGGGTGGCCGCGCCCTCTGCGGCGCGCGGGGTGGCCGGCGCGGCCGAGACGGTGAGCGCCTCGTCAAGCGCGGTGAGCCCCTCCATGCTGGCGTGGAAGCGGCTGCCGGCGGCCCGCAGCGGCAGGTACGCCTCGGGGGTGAGCAGCAGCACCAGCAGCGCGGTGTGCAGGGCCAGGCCGCCGCCGAGCAGCCGGATGCCGACCGGCACCGCGACGAGGGCCACCGAGAGGGTGGCGACCAGCTCCAGCACCAGCGCGGAGAGGAACGCGATCCGCAACGTCTTCATGGTGGCGACCCGGTGCCCGTCGGCCATCCGGCGGACCACCTCGGTCTGCGCCCGGGCCCGGCCGAACGCCCGCAGGGTGGGCAGCCCGGCGACCATGTCCAGGAAGTGCCCGCCCAGCAGGGCCAGCCGACGCCACTGCCGTTCGGTGGCGGCCTGCGCCTGCCAGCCGAGCAGCGCCCCGAAGACCGGGATCAGCGGCAGCGTCAACGCGATGATCAGCGCCGAGCCCCAGTCGGCGACGACGATGCGGGCCAGCACGGCCACCGGCACCGTCACGCTGAGCACCAACTGCGGCAGGTACCCGGTGAAGTAGGCGTCCAGCGCATCCAGGCCGCGCCCGGCGAGCGTGGCCAGCTCGCCGGCCCGCTGCCCCGCCACCCAGCCCGGCCCGTGCCGTCCCACCGCGCCGAGCAGGTCGGCCCGCAGCGTGGCCTTGACCGTGGCGGCGACCCGCGCGGAGACCGTGCCCTGTGCCCAGACCAGCGCCGACCGGGCGGCGACCGCGACCACGAGACCCGCAAGTGCCGACCGGTTCAGCCGCCCGTCGAAGGCGGTGGCCAGCACCGAAGCCAGCGCGGTGGCCTGCGCGACGATCAACGCGGCGGCGAGCACCCCGAGGAGCGCGAGCACGGCAAGATCGCGCCGGGCCGCGGGGACCCGACGCAGCAGACGCGGGTCGAAGGGACGGCGGTTCACCAGTACACCGGTGCCCTGCCTTCGGTCCGTCCCCGGAAAACCCACCAGCACATCGCCTGGAAGCCTAGTAGGGCCGGCAGCAGCGGCAGCGCCACCCAGCCAAGCAGCCGCAGCGTCGGCGCGCTGGCGGCGGCGTCGGCCACCGTCAGCGAGGCGCCCGGGTCGGCCGTGGACACCAGCACGTAGGGCCAGAGGGCCGCGCCGACAAGCGCCACCGGCAGCGCCAGGGCCGCGCCGGTGGCGATCAGGGCCCACCCCGGCCGCCGCCGCGCCAGCGCCGCGCGGGCCGCCAGCAGCGCCGCCACCAGCAACACCGGCAGGAGTACGCCCACCGCCGGTCGCTGCACGGCGTCGCGTACCCGGGAGGACAGCAGGCCCACGACGGTGGCCGCGGCGACCGCGCAGAGCGCCACCGGCACCAGCCGGCGGGCTGTGCGACCGGCCACGGCGGCGGCGTCGACCGGTAGCCGTAGCGTGAGGAAGGTCGCACCGTGCACCGCCACCAGGGCGACCATGGTCAGCCCGACGATCGCCGCGAACGGGGTGGCCAGGTGCGACACCCCGGCGACGTGCCCGTCGGCCTGGCGGGGCACGCCCTGCAACAGCGCGGCAAGCACCACGCCCCACCCGAGCGCGGCGAGCGCGCTGCCGACCACGATGACCCGGTCCCAGCGGGCGCGGACCCGCTCGTCGCTCGGCCGGCTGCGCAGTTGCACCCCGGCGGTGACCAGGATGACGCCGACGAGTGCACCCGCGACCGCCGGGTAGCAGCCGGCGAGCAGTTCGCCCTCCAGCACCGGGAATGCGCCGAACAGGATGCCCACGGCGGCGACCAGCCAGACCTCGTTGCCGAGGAAGAACGGGCCGAGGGCGGTGAGCGCGGCCCGCCGCCCGGCCGGGGCGCCGCCCCGGGCGAGCAGCAACCCGACGCCGTAGTCGTAGCCGGCGAGCACGAGGTAACTGGCGAAGAAGAGGCCGAGCAGGGCGTACCAGGTGAGGTCCACGGGTGAGTCTCCTCAGTCGCTCAGGCGAGGGCGGGTTCGGGGTGGGCCGGCTCGCCGGGCGCTGCCGGTGGGCGACCGAGGGCCGGGTCGGCGGCGCCGCGTCCCGCGTGCCGGGCGAGCAGCACCCAGTTGGTGACGGCGAGGGTGCCCAGCAGCAGGCTGAAGCCGATCAGCGAGGCGAGCATCACCGGCGCGCCGACGGGGGAGACCGCCTGGTCGGTGGGGAGCAGCCCGTACGCCACCCAGGGCTGGCGGCCGACCTCGCGGGCGATCCAGCCGAGGATCACCGCGACGAACGGCAGCGGCACGGCGAGCAGGACGAGCCAGAGCGGGAAGCGCAGCCGGATGATCCAGTCCCGGAAGAGCAGGGGCAGCAGCAGCCAGACGCAGCCGAGGGTGAAGCCGATCAGGATCATGAACCCCAGCCCGACGCTGGACAGGACCGGCGGGGTGTAGTCGCCGGGGCCGAACCGGGTGGTCCACTCGGCGATCAGCGCCCGGGCCTCCGGGCTGTCCCCGCCGAACTTGGTCGGCTGCACCGAGCCGACCGGGCCGAACTGGGCGAAGCCGAAGCCCTGCACCATCGTGATCGCCAACGCCGCCGTGACGAGGCCGATCCGCAGCGAGGTGCGGAAGAGCGCGAAGTCGGGCGTACGCCGGATCAGGTGCCAGGCGCTGACGGCCGCCATCAGCATCCCGCCGACCAGCAGCCCGGCGGAGACCACGTGCCCGAACGCCATGCCGAGGCTGGGGTTGGTGAGCAGCGCGCCGAAGTCGGTGAGGTGGGCGATCCCGTCGCGCACCTCGTACCCGACCGGGTGTTGCAGCCAGGAGTTGGCCACCATGATCCAGAAGGCTGAGGCGTACGCGGTGAGCGCCACGCCCCACAGCAGCGCGAGGTGGGCGCCCTTGCGGAGCCGGTGCCAACCGAAGATCCACATTCCGAGGAACGTGGACTCCAGGAAGAACGCCACGAGCGTCTCGATCGCCAGCGGCGCGCCGAAGACGTTGCCGACGTAGCGCGACAGGCCGCTCCAGTTCAGCCCGAACTGGAACTCCATCACGATGCCCGTGGCGATGCCGAGCACGTAGTTGATCACGTAGAGCTGGCCCCAGAAGCGGGTCAGCCGCTCCCACTTCGGGTTGCCGGTGAGCACCCAGGCGGTCTGCATCCCGACCAGCAGCGTGACCAGCCCGAGCGTGACGACCACGAACAGGAAGTGGATCGACGTCGTGGTGGCGAACTGCAGGCGGGCGAGGAGCAGCGTGTCCATGGCCGGCTCTCCCTAGCTGTCGGCTCCCTTGTCGTAGCAACCCTACACGTAGCCAGCCTACATAAGAAGGCTACTACGCGTTGTCGTAGTTAATGCTACGACGAGGCGTAGTAGATATGCGTATCGGGAGGGTGTGATGACGCCTTTGCCAGACGGTGGCCACCCGCCCACCCTCGGTGCGCCGCCTTTGCTCTGCTTCAACCCACGCAACGGTTCTGCCGCGAATGTGGTGCGCGGGTTGAAGCAGAGCAAAGGGAGACTCGGCCACCTGCCCGCCCCGCCGGCGACACCACGCCGTCACCCCCGGCAGCGGGGCGGAGGTGGAGCGGGTTGGCGCGTCAGCTCAGGAAGAGGGTGACCGGGAGAGCGACAAGGGTGGCGGCCACCGCGAGGGCCGCGGCGCCGAGAACCCGGGGCGGCCGGTCGGCCACGAGCAGGCGCTGGACGCGTACGTCCAGGTCGCGGTCGCCCAGGCCCAGCGCGCCGGCCGGAGTGACCCGGTGCCCGGCAGCGGCGAAGCGGCGTAGCGCGCCCGCCAGCGGTGCCTCGGCGTGCAGCTCGCGTGCCTTGTCGTCGGCGCGCATCTCGACCAGCAGGGCGACCCGCTCGTGCGCGTCGCGGACCCAACCGAACCACGGCAGGGCCCGGCACAGCGCGGTGAACGGCAGCAGCACCAGATCGTGTCGTTCGTGGGCGTGCGCGCGCTCGTGGGAGAGCACGGCGGCCAACTCGGCGCGGTCCAGCAGGCTCAGCGTGCCCGCGCTGACCACCACCTGCGGCTTGACGCCCGGCAGGCAGTACGCGGCGGCGCTCGGATGGTCCAGGACGAGCGCCCCCGGCGCGGCCGGGTCGTCCCGGGCCACCAGGGTGAGCAGGTCCCGGTGCCGGCGCTGGGCGCGGATGGTCCCGTGGATGCTGCGGGCGGTAGTGGTGACGAGCACCGCCCCGATGCCGAAGCCCACCCCGACGCCGGCGAGGTGGAGGGCTGTCACTCCGATCGGCAGGCTGCCGTGGACGAGGTCGGTGGTCAGGGCGAGCAGTGCGCTGCCGGTCGGCAGGTCGTACGCGGCCAGCCCGAGGGCCATCGGCAGGCCCATCGCGGAGAGCCCCAACGCCAGCCCGACGGCCTGCCAGCAGACGATCGCCACCCGCGGGCTGCGCCACGTCCAGGTGGAGCGGGCCAGCACCTGCGCGGTCAGATAGCAGGCAAGCATGGTGGCGGCGAAGTGCACGGCGTAGGCCATGGCGCGCGCCCTACCGCTCCGCTGCCTCGCCGGCCGGCCGCCGGCCCACCGGCCGATCCACCCGGTCGGTCAGGGCGTCGGCCCCGCCCGTGGCGGTGTCGGCGGAACTCAGCCCCGCCTCGCTGCCCAGGGCCGCCCGCAGCACCTCGGCCTCGGTGCCGGTCACCGAGCGGGCGAAGCGCACCAGCGCGGCGTCCCGACTGCCGCCCAGGTCGAGAGCGTCGAGCATGAGTTGCGCGATGTGCGCCTCGCGGCTGGCCGCCGGCCGGTAGCGCCAGGCGCGGCCCTCCCGCTCCCGCTGCACCATGCCCTTGCCGGCGAGCCGGTCCAAAACGGTCATCACCGTCGTGTACGCCAGCTCGCGGCCGTCGAGCGCGTCGGCCACCTCGCGCACGGTCACACCGTCCGACGTGCCCGGGACCACGTCCCACAGCACGTCCATCACCGCACGCTCAAGATCGCCCAACCGAGTCACAAACCCAATCCTACCCCCGGTAGTAGACCCCCACCCCGCCCTGCCCCACCCACCCCACCCTCAGGGCGGTGATCATGAGGTTGACGTGGCCGAGCGAGATCAAACACCCCGCCAACCCCATGATCACCAACCAGGGGCCGGCACGCCGCCGACCGGCAACCCGACCCGAGGCAGAACCCCCAGGCTGACCCACCCGACGAACCCGGCCCACGTCAGGTTTTCCGGGGGGAGCCCGCCCACGCAGGGATCAAGCCTGACCGCCCGGAGTGGGCGGGCTCCCCCCGGAAAACCCTCCCCAGGAAGGAGAACCAAAGGCCGAAACGACTACACCCCCTTGGGGTGCCACACCGTCTTCGTCTCCAACAGCGTCGTCATCCGGGTCACGCCGGGATCGACCGTCCAGTCGTGGTCGGCCGGGGCCGGTCGGAGGACCCGCTTGAGGTTCTCCGCGGCCTTGACCTCCAGCTCGCCGGCGAGCGTGGCGTCGGTCACCCCGGTCAGGTCGATGGCGTTGACGTCCATGTGCGCCGCCAGCGCCGGCGCGGTCTCGGTGATCGCGCCGGTGAGGATGTTGACCACCCCGCCGGGCAGGTCGGAGGTGGCCAGCACCTCGGCCAGCGTCACCGCCGCCAGCGGCTCGGACGGCGAGGCCGCCACCACCACGGTGTTGCCGGTGACGATCGCCGGGGCGATCACGCTGACCAGGCCGAGCAGCGCCGGGCGTTCCGGGGCGACCACGGCGACCACGCCTGTCGGCTCGGGCGCGGAGATGTTGAAGTACGGTCCGGCGACCGGGTTGGCGCCGCCGTACACCTGGGCGAGCTTGTCGGCCCAGCCCGCGTACCAGACCCAGCGGTCGACCGCGGCGTCCACCTCGTCGCCGGGGATGCCCAGGGCGACGAACTGCTCGCGGCGGCCCTCAAGCATCTCGGCGGCGCGGTAGAGGATCTGACCTCTGTTGTACGCGGTCGCGCCGGCCCAGCCCTTGACGGCGGCGCGGGCGGCGACCACCGCGTCCCGGGCGTCCTTGCGGGAGGCCAGTGACACATTCGAGGACTGCACGAGATACGACCGTCCCGACTCGCTGCGCGGGAACTTCCCGCCGATGAAGAGCTTGTACGTCTTGCGTACGGCGACCCGCTCAGACATTGAGGTACCCCTCCAGCCCGTGCCGGCCGCCCTCGCGACCGTAGCCCGACTCCTTGTAGCCGCCGAACGGCGAGGTGGGGTCGAACTTGTTGAACGTGTTGGCCCAGACGACGCCGGCGCGCAGCCGGTCGGCCATCCAGAGAATCCGGGAGCCCTTGTCGGTCCAGATGCCTGCCGACAGCCCGTACGGCGTGTTGTTGGCCTTCTCGACGGCCTCGGCGGGCGTGCGGAAGGTGAGCACCGACAGCACCGGGCCGAAGATCTCCTCGCGGGCGATGCGGTGTGCCTGGGTGACGCCGGTGAAGATCGTCGGCGCGAACCAGAAGCCACGGTCGGGCAGCTCGCACGGCGGGGACCAGCGCTCGGCGCCCTCGGCGGAGCCGGCGTCGGACAGCTCGCGGATCCGCTCCAACTGGGCGGCGGAGTTGATCGCGCCGACGTCGGTGTTCTTGTCCAGCGGGTCGCCGACGCGCAGGTGGGCCATCCGCCGCTTCAGCGACTCCAGCACCCGGTCGGCGACGTTCTCCTGAACGAGCAGGCGGGAGCCGGCGCAGCAGACGTGCCCCTGGTTGAAGAAGATGCCGTTGACGATGCCCTCGACGGCCTGGTCGATGGGCGCGTCGTCGAAGACGATGTTGGCGGCCTTGCCGCCCAGCTCCAGGGTCAGCTTCTTGCGGGTGCCGGCGACGGACCGGGCGATGGCCCGACCGACCTCGGTGGAGCCGGTGAACGCGACCTTGTCCACGCCGGGGTGCTCGACAAGCGCGCGGCCGGTGTCGCCGGCGCCGGTGACGATGTTGACCACACCTGCCGGCAGGTCGGCCTGCTGGCAGATCTCGGCGAACAGCAGCGCGGTAAGCGGGGTGGTCTCGGCGGGCTTCAGCACCACGGTGTTGCCGGCGGCGAGCGCCGGGGCGATCTTCCACGCCAGCATGAGCAGCGGGAAGTTCCAGGGGATGACCTGCGCGGCCACGCCGATCGGCTGCGGGTTCGATCCGAAGCCGGCATGGCCCAGCTTGTCGGCCCAGCCCGCGTAGTAGAAGAAGTGCGCGGCGACGAGCGGCAGGTCGACGTCGCGGGACTCGCGGATCGGCTTGCCGTTGTCAAGCGACTCCAGGACGGCCAGCTCGCGGGAGCGTTCCTGGATGAGCCGCGCGATGCGGTACAGGTACTTCGCCCGGTCGCGGCCCGGCATCGGACCCCAGACCTTGTCGTACGCCTTCCGGGCGGCGCTCACCGCACGCTCCACGTCCTGGGCGCCGGCCTCGGCGATCTCGGCGAGCACCTCCTCGGAGGCGGGGTTGATCGACTTGAAGCTGCCGCCGTCGGTCGGGTCGACGAACTTACCGTCGATGAACAGCCCGTACGAGGGCTTGAGGTCCACCACCGAGCGGGACTCGGGGGCGGGTGCGTATTCGAACATCGGCTATCAGTCCAGGGTGAAGTAGTCGGGACCGGAGTAGACGCCGGTCGTCAGCTTGGTGCGCTGCATGAGCAGGTCGTTGAGCAGGCTGGACGCGCCGAAGCGGAACCAGTCCGGGTCGAGCCAGTCCGCGCCGACGGTCTCGTTGACCATCACCAGGTACTTGATGGCGTCCTTGGTGGTCTTGATGCCGCCGGCCGGCTTCACGCCGACCTGCCGTCCGGTGGCGGCGCGGAAGTCGCGGACCGCCTCCAGCATCACCAGCGTCACCGGCAGCGTCGCCGCGACCGGCACCTTGCCGGTGGAGGTCTTGATGAAGTCGCCGCCGGCCAGCATGGCCAGCCACGAGGCCCGGCGCACGTTGTCGTAGGTGGCCAGCTCGCCGGTCTCCAGGATGACCTTGAGGTGGGCGTCCCCGCAGGCTTCCTTGGTGGCCACGATCTCGTCGTAGACCTCGGAGTAGCGCCCGGCCAGGAACGCTCCCCGGTTGATCACCATGTCGATCTCGTCGGCGCCGGCCGCGACGGCGGCCCGGGTGTCGGCGAGCTTGATCTCCAGCGGCGCCTGACCCGACGGGAACGCGGTCGCCACGCTCGCCAGGTGCACGGCGGACCCGCGCAGCACCTCGGCCACGTACGGGACCATCGCGGGGTAGACGCAGACGGCTCCGACGTGCGGGCAGGACGGGTCGGCCGGGTCCGGGCGCAGCGCCTTCGCGGCCAGCGCGCGCACCTTGCCGGGGGTGTCCGCCCCCTCCAGGGTGGTCAGGTCGACCATCCGGATGGCCAGGTCGATGGCCTGCGCCTTGGCGGTGGTCTTGATGGAGCGGGTGCCGAGCTGTGCCGCCCGCTGCTCCGCGCCGACCTGGTCCACGCCGGGCAGGCCGTGCAGGAAGGTCCGCAGAGCGGTCTCGGATCGTCCCAGCTCGGAGAGGTCCGACCGGGCCGACGTCGTTGTCGCCGTCATGGCGAGAAGTCTACGCACCGGACGGCCGAGTGATCTTGGTCACGGGAGCCTCGGCGTGAGCGACGTCGCGGGTCCGACCGCACCCGCACCGGCACGCCGAACGGACCGGTAGGTTGAGCGATCGTGGACGTACACGTCATTGACCACCCGCTGGCCCAGTCCCGGCTGACCGCCATGCGGGACGCGCGCACCGATTCCTCGACGTTTCGGGCGGCGCTGCACGAACTGACCACCATGCTGGTGTACGAGGCGGCGCGCTCCTTCCCCGTCGAGAAGTACCCGGTGCAGACGCCGGTCACCGGCGCCGAGGGCACCCGGCTGGCGAACCCGCCGCTGCTGGTGCCCGTGCTGCGGGCGGGTCTGGGCATGGCGGACGCCGCGCTCGGCCTGCTGCCCGAGTCCTCGATGGGCTTCGTCGGCCTGGCCCGCGACGAGCACACCTACGAGCCGCGGGCGTACATGGAGTCGCTGCCCCGCGAGCTGGCCGGCCTGCCGGTGCTGGTGCTCGACCCGATGCTGGCCACCGGCGGCTCGCTGGAACACTGCTGCCGCCTGCTGGCCGATCGGGGCTGCACCGACATCACCGTGCTCTGCGTGCTCGCCGCGCCTGTCGGCATCGAGCGACTGGAGCGCTCGGGCCTGCCGCTGCGCCTGGTCACGGCCTCGATCGACGAGGGGCTCAACGACTCGATGTTCATCGTTCCCGGGCTCGGCGACGCCGGCGACCGCCAGTTCGGTGGCATGCCCCGCTTCTGAGGCGATACCCGGTCGGTGCCGGGTCCGGCGGGTCCGTGCGCGAGGTGCGCGGACCCGCTACCGTCTCCGGCCATGACTGGTGTTGCGCTCGCCGAGGAACTGCTCCTCCTCGCCTACGACGACACGACCGGCAAGGCGACCATGCCGCGGATCAGCCTGGACCTGGGCATGGCGGCCGCGGTGCTGGTCGAGCTGGCACTGGCCGGCCGGATCGCGTACGACAACGGGAACCTGGCCGTCGTCGACCCGACGCCCACCGGCGAGCCGGTCACCGACGAGGTGCTGGGCCGGATCGCCGCCGACACGCCGCACACGCCGGCCTCCTGGGTGCAGCGCCTGCGGCACGGCCTGCGCGACCGCATCCTCGGTGACCTGTGCAGCCAGGGTGTCGTGCAGGACGTCGACGAGACCGAGCTGGGCTTCATCCACGTGCACCGCTACCCGGTGATGGACGCCTCCGTCGAGGCGGACACCCGGCAGCGGCTGACCCAGGCGCTGACCGGCGCGGCTGCCCCGGACGAGCGGACCGCCGCGCTGGCCACCCTGGTCGTGGTGCTGCGGATGGAGTCCGCGCTGGGCCTGAGCGGCGAGGAAGCCGCCGACGCCCGCCGCCGCCTCCAGGAGATCGCCACCGGCGCGGGGTTCTCCGGCGAGGTGAGCATCGACGACTCGGTGGTCCGCCCGTCGGTGGGCCTGGTCGTGGCCGCCCTCGGCATAGCCGTCGACCAGGCCCTCGGTCCGCGCCGCTGATCCAGCGGCGGTCTCTCCCGGGCCCGAGCGGGCGTCGGCCCATCCCGTATCCGTGCGTCCTTTGCTCTGCTTCAACGGAGGCAACAGCCCGGGCCCGTTTTCGTAGCGTGGGTTGAAGCAGAGCAAAGGATGCCGAGGGGGTGGTCGGCCGGGTGGTCGGCCCCGGCGCTGCCCGCCGGTCAGACCCCCAGGGCTGCGGCGATCTCGCCGCGCAGGGTGGCCACCGCCTGCGCCGCCCGGCTGCGGGCGGTCGGGACGTCGCCGTCCACGACCGGCTCCACCACCTCGAGGTACGCCTTGAGCTTCGGCTCGGTCCCGGAGGGGCGGATCACCACCCGGGCCGTCGCGGTACGCAGGATCACCACGTCCGCCTCGGGCAGCAGGTCCCGGGCGCTGTCGACCGGCTGCCCGAGCAGCGTGGTCGGGGTGGCCGCCCGGATCCGGGCCATCGCGTCGGCGATCTCCCGCAGGTCGTCGACCCGGACGGAGAGCTGGTCGGTGTGGTGCACGCCGAACTCGGCGGCCAGCTCGTCCAGCCGGTCGGTCAACGTGCGACTCTGCGCCTTCAGGCCGGCGGCCAGCTCGGCCACTGTCAGCGCGGCGGTGATGCCGTCCTTGTCCCGGACGTGCTCCGGTGCGACGCAGTAGCCGAGCGCCTCCTCGTAGCCGAAGACCAGCGGCGCGCTTCCGCCGCCGGCCCGGACGATCCACTTGAACCCGGTGAGCGTCTCGTCGTAGGGCAGGCCCCGGGCCGCGCACATCGCCCGCAGCAGAGACGACGAGACGATTGTGGTGGCGTAGAGGCCGGTCACCCCGCGCCGCATCAGGTGGTCGGCGAGCAGCACGCCCACCTCGTCGCCGCGCAGCATCCGCCAGCCCCGCCCGTCGTCGCCCCCGCTGGTCCGGACGACCACGGCGCACCGGTCCGCGTCCGGGTCGTTGGCGATGGCGAGGTCCGCGCCGGTGGCGTCGGCCAGCGCGATCAGCCGGTCCACCGCCCCCGGCTCCTCCGGGTTGGGGAACGAGACGGTGGGGAACGCCGGGTCCGGCTCGGCCTGCTCGGGCACCACGCCCGGGACCGGGAACCCGGCCCGGGCGAACGCCGCCGTGAGCACCGCCGCACCCACGCCGTGCAGCGGGGTGTACGCCACCGACAGGTCCCGCGGCCCGTCCGGCGCGATGACCGCGGTGGCCCGCTCGACGTACGACGCGACGAGGTCGTCGCCGAGCACCTCGCCGGGCCGGCCCAGCGGCACCTGGGTCAGCGGGCCGACCGCCCGGATCGCGGCCTCGATGCCGGCGTCGGCCGGCGGCACGATCTGCGCCCCGGCGCCCAGCTCACCGCCCAGCTCCGCGCCGAGGTAGACCTTGTAGCCGTTGTCCTGTGGCGGGTTGTGGCTGGCCGTGACCATGACACCGGCCACCGCGCCGAGCTGACGCACCGCGTACGCCAGCACCGGGGTGGGCAGCGGGCGGGGCAGCAGCAGTGCCGGCCGGCCGGCTGCAGTGGCCACCTGTGCGGTGCGCTCGGCGAACTGCCGGGAGCCGTGCCGGGCGTCGTACCCGATCACCAGGGGGCCGGTGCCGCCCTGGGCGGCGAGCCAGCCGACGAGCCCGGCGGCGGCCTGGGTGACCACGGCGAGGTTCATGCCGTTCGGGCCGGCGCGCAGCGGGCCACGCAGGCCCGCGGTGCCGAAGGTCAGGGGGCCGGCGAACCGGTCGGCCAGCTCGGGCGCGCTCGCCGGCAGCCGGTCGAGCACCGCCGTCAGCTCGGCCCGGCTGGCGGGGTCGGGGTCGTCGGCCAGCCAACGTCGGGCTTGCTCGCGAATGTCGTCGATGTCAGTGGTGTCCGCCGCCATGCCTCTTGATAGCACGGCGGCGGATCACCGCTGTCGGTTCCCTCCGGCTCAGCCGTTTCCGGTGAGCTGGAACGTCTTCACCATCTCGTCGAAGATCGGCTTGCTCTCGGCGAACGCTTCCTCGGTGGCGGAGAGGTAGAACGAGTACGACTTGCCGTCCTTGACGACCGCGCGCCACACCCCGTGGCGCATCTCGCCACCGGAACCGCAGGTGTACTCGAATTCGACGCCCGGGCTGCCCGCCAACGGCTGCTCGGCGATGGCCACCTGCTCGTACGGCTTCTTGCAGTTGGTGCTCTTGGTGCGGAGGAAGTTCTGCGCGCTCTCCGCCCAGCGGGTGGGCGTCCCGGTCCACTTCTCGGTGAGGATCCGGATCTTGCGACCGTCGTCCTCGGGGTCGATGTAGTCGGTGTACGAGCCGCCGGTGGCCTTCTTCCAGCCCTTCGGCACCATGACCTGGATGCCCCGGGCCGCGTGCTCCTGCATCTCGACGGCTGAGGCTGCGGGAGCGGACGGGGTGGGCTGCGCCTGCGGGGTGCTCGGGGCGGGGTCGTCGCCGCTGGAGAGCGCCACGATGCTGATCAGCAGCACCACGGCCAGGCCGCCGGCCGCCGCGAGCTGCACCTTGCGCGGCCAGCCCTTCACGGTCGTGACGAGCTGGCCTCCGGTGGCGCGGACCTTGCCGAGGGCGCCGCCGCCCGCTGTGGTGGACGGTGTCGTCCAGGGCTGGCCGGTGCCCGGGACCGACCACTGGTTGCCGCCGCCGTAGGTGCTGCCGCCGATGCGCTGGGTGGCCTCGGGCGCGCCGTAACCGACCGGCTGCGTGGCGTCGGGCCGGCTGCCGTAGGTGACCCGCTGGGTGGCGTCGGGGTGCGCGCCGGCGTCCACCCGCTGGGTGGCGTCCGCGCTGCCGCCGTAGGTGCGCCCGGCGGCGGGACGGCCCGGGGTGGGCATCGCGCCGGTGGGCGTGTGCAGCGGACCGGCGAGCGCGTCGGCGCTGGTCTCGTCCAGGGCAGCGGCAGCGGCGGCTGCTCCGCCGACCGGTTGGGGGCGTTCGCCCCGGCGCAGCGCGGCGAGCCGGTCGGTAAGCGACTCACCCGGGGCCAGCATGGCCCGGCCGCCGATCTGGTCCTCCGGCTTCGCCTCCGGCGGGGCCGGCTGGTGGACGGGGGCCGGGCGCTGCTGCACGGGCACCACGGCGTACGGGTCGGTGACCGAGTGCACTGCGGTGGCGGTGCTGCCCAGCGGGCCGGCGAGCAGCTCCCGCAGCATTCCCCGCGAGGTGTGCACGTCCAGTCGGCGGGCCGGGTCCTTCTCCAGCAGACCCATCAGCACCCGGGTCAGGGCGCCGCTGCGCTGCGGCGGGGCCGGCGGGTCCTCCACGACGGCGTGCATGGTCTCGATGGGGTCGCCCTTGTCGAACGGCGGACGCCCCTCGACGGCCGTGTAGAGCGTCACGCCCAGCGAGAAGAGGTCGCTCGGCGGGCCGAACTCCTGGCCCATGGCCCGCTCGGGCGAGATGAAGTGCGGCGAGCCGAGCACCATGCCGGGGGTGGTGAGCTGCACGTCGGTGGGCATCCGGGCGACACCGAAGTCGGTGAGCACGCAGCGCCCGTCGGAGCAGATCAGCACGTTGGCCGGCTTGACGTCGCGGTGCAGCACGCCGATGGCGTGCGCGACCTCCAGGGCGCCGAGCAGCGCGATGCCGATCTTGGCGACCGCGCGGGGCGCGACCGGACCGTCCTCGATGACCATGTCGGCGAGGCTGCGGGCGTCCAGCAGCTCCATGACGATCCACGGCCGACCGGCCTCGGTGACCACGTCGTACACCTGCACCACGGCCGGGTGCTGGATGGCGGCGGCGGCGCGGGCCTCGCGCAGCGTCCGCTCGTACATCGCGTCGCGGTCGCTCGGCGCCAGGCCCGGGGGAAGGACTACCTCCTTCACCGCCACGTCGCGGCGGAGCAGGGTGTCTGTGGCGCGCCACACCGTGCCCATGCCGCCGTTGCCCACCGCGGACCGCAGCGAGTACCGGCCACCGATGGTGGTGCCGGGCGCTGCTCGTCCGCTGGCGGGACTTACCTGTCCGCCGCTCCACGTCGGGATCTGAGTCACAGAAAAGCCACCGGGGGAAATCGAGGGGGGCTGGGACACAACCCCCCTATCTTGCTGGTTCCGACGCCGGATGCGAAAGCCGACGCGGCGGACGTTTACCGAAGTCCACAGATCGTGCCCAACCGTTCACCTCCCGTCGAGGTGTCGGGACGCACTGTGCGGTATCCCTCACGCGACCAGGTGCCCGCGCGTCCTACCATCCGGGGATGAGTGAACGGCGGTCAAGCGAGTCCGGTTTCCCGATCAAGGGCGTCTACACGTCGGCCGACCTTCCGGAGGACCTGGACTCTCGGCTGGGCGGCCCGGGCGAGTTCCCGTACACCCGGGGGGTCTATCCCACGATGTACACCTCCCGCCCGTGGACCATGCGCCAGTACGCCGGCTTCGGCACCGCCACCGAGTCCAACGCGCGCTACCACCAACTGTTGCGGGCCGGCACCATGGGCCTCTCGGTCGCCTTCGACCTGCCGACGCAGATGGGGTACGACTCCGACGACCCGATCGCGCACGGCGAGGTCGGCAAGGTGGGCGTCGCCATCGACTCCATCGAGGACATGCGGCTGCTCTTCGCCGACATCCCACTGGACAAGGTGTCCACCTCGATGACCATCAACGCGCCGGGTTCGGTGCTGTTGCTGCTCTACCAACTCGTCGCCGAGGAGAACGGGGTGCCCGGCGCGGCGCTCAACGGCACGATCCAGAACGACATCCTCAAGGAGTACATCGCCCGGGGGACGTACATCTTCCCGCCGAAGCCGTCGTTGCGCCTGGTCGCGGACACGTTCGCGTACTGCCGCAAGGAGGTGCCGAAGTGGAACACGATCTCCATCTCCGGCTACCACATGGCGGAGGCCGGCGCGACGCCCGCGCAGGAGATCGCGTTCACTCTGGCCAACGGCGTGGAGTACGTCCGGGCCGCGCTGGCCGCCGGGCTCGCCGTGGACGACTTCGCGCCCCGGCTGTCGTTCTTCTTCGTGGCCCGCACGACGCTGCTGGAGGAGGTGGCGAAGTTCCGCGCCGCCCGGCGGATCTGGGCCCGGCTGATGCATGACGACTTCGGCGCCAGGGATCCGAAGTCGATGATGCTGCGCTTCCACACCCAGACCGCAGGTGTGCAGCTCACCGCCCAGCAGCCGGAGGTGAACCTGGTCCGGGTGGCGGTGCAGGGCCTGGCCGCCGTGCTCGGCGGCACGCAGTCGCTGCACACCAACAGCTTCGACGAGGCCATCGCGCTGCCCACCGAGAAGGCCGCCCGGCTCGCGCTGCGCACCCAGCAGGTGCTGGCGTACGAGACGGACCTGACCGCCACCGTCGACCCGTTCGCCGGCTCGTACGTGGTGGAGGCGATGACCGCCGAGCTGGAGGCCGCCGCCGTGGAGCTGATGGAGCGGGTGGCCGACCACGGCTCGGCCGTCGACGCGATCGAGGCCGGTTTCCAGAAGCGGGAGATCGAGCAGTCCGCGTACCGGATCGCCCAGGAGATCGACTCCAGCGAGCGGGTGGTGGTGGGGCTCAACCGGTTCGCGATCGACGAGGAGGAGCCGTACGAGCCGCTGCGTGTCGACCCGACGATCGAGGCCGCGCAGGCCGAGAAGCTGGCGCGGCTGCGCGCCGAGCGGGACGCCGACACGGTGACGCGGGCCCTCGCCGAGCTGCGCGCCGCCGCCGAGGGCTCGGACAACGTGCTCTACCCGATGAAGGAGGCGCTGCGGGCCCGGGCCACGGTGGGCGAGGTCTGCGGGACGCTGCGCGAGGTGTGGGGGCTGTACCGGCCGACCGACCGGTTCTGACCGGTTGCGTCCCGGGTGTGCCCACCCGGCTTTGCGGGTACGCCGACGGGGTGCGTGCGGAACGCACACGGTGTGCGGTCGGGGTGGGCGGGCGTATGTGAGCGTCCTTGTCCGGCCCGTTGCGGAGAGTGGTCGGCTTATTGTCGGAGTGTCAGTTCATCACCCCGACTAATGCGACAATTCGCAGCGTGAGGTCCGCCGCCCGGTTCGGTTACGCGTTGTAGGAGGTGAGGGGGTAGATGACGGCGTTCGAACGCGATCTACCTGCGGTCCCGCACCTTGACGAGCGCTCTCAGCAGGGCATACGTGACGCTACGCGGTCCGATCATCACCGTAACGAGGTTGCGCAGCGTCACCGCCGGAGGTCTAGGCTGTCTGCTGTCCCCGATGATCCATCCATCTCTAGTGATCGAGAATTCGACGTGACGAGTGCGTTGACGCTGCCCACCGGCGGCCAGCTGGCGTCGTCCTGGCCGGAGACTCCGCCCGGGTCCCAGCCCCTGCCCCGCGACCTGGACCACCTCCTCGCCCTTCGGGTACCGGGGCTCATCGCCACGCGCCGTCACCTCCACTCGCACCCCGAGTTGTCCGGTACGGAGTTCGAGACGGCGGCCCTCATCGCCCGGGAGCTGTCCCTGGCCGGCCTGCACCCTCGGCTGCTGCCCAAGGGCAACGGCGTGATCTGCGACGTCAACGGCCGCCCCGACGGCCCGATCATCGCGCTGCGCGCCGACATCGACGCCCTGCCGCTGGACGACCCCAAGGACGTGCCGTACCGCTCCACCGTCGAGGGCGTCTGCCACGCCTGCGGCCACGACGTGCACACGGCGATCCTGCTCGGCGTCGGCATGCTGCTGGCCCAGCTCGCCGACCTCGGCGAGCTGGACGGCCGGGTCCGGCTCATCTTCCAGCCGGCCGAGGAGATCCTGCCCTGCGGTTCGCTGGAGGTCATCGAGGCCGGCGGCCTGGACGACGTCGTGCAGATCTTCGCGCTGCACTGCGACCCGAACCTGCCGGTGGGCCAGGTCGGCCTGCGGGTCGGCCCGATCACGGCGGCCGCCGACAACGTCACCGTCCGGCTCTCCGGGCCGGGCGGGCACACCGCCCGCCCGCACCTGACCGTCGACCTGGTCGACGCCCTCGGCCGGCTGATCACCGAGGTGCCGGCCCTGGTCAGCCGCCGGGTGCCGGCCAACAGCGGGCTGCTGCTGGTGTTCGGCCACGCCTCGGCCGGCACCCGTTACAACGTCATCCCCTCCGAGGCGTCCGCCTCGGGCACCCTGCGCGTCATGGACCGCGACACCTGGGAGCAGGCTCCCAAGATCGTGGCTCAGGTGGTGCGGGACGTGATCGCCCCGACCGGCGCCACCGTCGACCTGGAGTACCTGCGCGGCCGGCCGCCGGTGAGCAACGACTCCCGCGCGATCCAGGTGCTCACCGCCGCCACCGGCGCCGCGCTCGGTCCGCAGGGGATCGCCGAGACACCGCAGAGCATGGGCGGCGAGGACTTCAGCTGGTATCTGGAGTACGTCCCCGGCGCCCTCGCCCGCCTCGGCGTGGGCCGTACCGGGCCCAACGTCGACCTGCACCGCGCGTCCTTCGACGTGGACGAGCGGGCCATCCCGGCCGGCGTACGCGTCATGGTGCAGACCGCGCTGCGGGCACTGGCGGCGGCGCGCTGACTCCGGTGGCGACAAGCGCCGGCGGCTTCCGTCGCCGGCGCAGCGCCACCAGCAGGACCGCCAGGGGTACGCCGAACGCCACAAGCCACGGCAGTAGCGCGCCCAGGACGGTGAGCAGGATCGTCATCGAGGTGACGAACGCCCCCCAGCCCCCCTTGAGCCCGACCAGGAAGCCGGTCTCGGTCTTCTCCTCGCTGGTCTTCGCCGCCGGCCCGGCCAGGGACACAGTGATCGTGGACAGCGCGGTCAGGTCGGCCAGTCGCCGCTTCTTGGCCTCCAGCGAGGCCAGGTCCGCCTCCCGGCGACCCAACTCGTTCTCCAACGACACCAGGTCGGCGATCGAGCTGGCGCGGGCGAGCAGCCGACGTGCGCTGTCCACGCGCGCCCGCTGAGTGATGATCCGGGCCTCCAGGTCGACGGTCTCCTCGGTGACGTCCTGGGTGTTGATCTCCCGGCTCTCCTGCCGGCCGAGCTTCGCGACCTCCTCCACGACCCCGGCGAACTTCGCCGCGGGCACCCGCAGTTGCAACTCCGCCACGGCGTCGGCGTCGGCGCTGCGCCGCTGGTCGCCGCCGATGAAACCGCCGGCCCGGGTGACCGCCGCGTTGACCTCGCGGGCGGCGTCGTCCACATTGGCCACCTGCACCCGCATCGTTCCGGTGTAGATGATCGCCCGCTGGTCGACCCGCAGGTCCGGAGCGCCGGCTCCGGCCCCTGCCGCGTCCGCGCCGCTGCCCTTGTCGGCCGCCCCGGCCTCCGCCAGCGGCGCCTTGGCCGCCGGGCCCGCCGAATCGGCCGATCCGCTGTCGCCGGCGCTGCACCCCGCGAGGGCCAGCGCCACCGAGAGTGTCCCTGCCGCCAGTAGTGCGCTGCGGCGCCGTCCTGTTCGTCCGTCCATCCCCGCTCCCATCGTCGTCAGCTTCAGTGGCGATAGCTCGGACGTGACGCGCCCGCCGGCTGGTTCCGGCAGACTGCGCTCAGGACATCACGATTCGACAGCCGAGGAGTCACGATGCGGCTCACCAAGTACGCCCACTCCTGTCTCCGGGTGGAACACGACGGGGGAGTGCTCGTCATCGACCCCGGAATGTTCAGCGACCCCGCGACGGCGTTGGACGGCGCGGACGCGGTGCTGATCACCCATCAACACCCCGACCACCTCGACCTGGCCGCGGTGCGCCTGCAACTGGACCGGCAGCCGTTCCCGATCTTCGGGCCCGCGTCCCTGGCCGAGGCCCTGGGCGACGCGGCCGAGGCGTTGCGCCCGGTCGACACCGGTGAGTCGTTCACCGCCGCCGGTGTCGCCGTCCGCGCGTACGGCGGTCAGCACGCGGTGATCCACGCCGACATCCCGGTGGTGGACAACCTCGGTTACCTGATCAACGACGTGGTCTACCACCCGGGAGACTCCCTGGTGGTGCCGGACGAGACACCCGTCGACACGCTGTTCGCGCCGATCCACGCGCCCTGGTCGAAGTTCTCCGAGGTGGTCGACTTCATCCGCGCGGTCGCGCCCCGGCGCGCGTACGCCCTGCACGACGCGTTGCTCAACGACAACGGGCTGGCCGTGCTGGACAGGCAGTACGCCGCGCTGTCCGGCACCGACTACCAGCGGCTGGAGCCCGGTAGCCGGGTGGACGTCTGACGCGATGCCGGGCCCCTCCGCGGAGCTGGTGCAGCAGCTCTACCGCACTCCACCGGACCGGTTCGTGGCCGCCCGGGACGCCGCCGTGGCCGAGGCCCGTCGGGCCGGCGACCCGAGCACCGCCCGGGAGCTGGCCCGGCTGCGTCGCCCCACGGTCGCCGCCTGGCTGGTGAACCTGCTCGCGATCCGACGTCCCGAGCTGGTCGCCGACCTGGTCCAACTCGCCGACGCCCTGCGAGCCGCCCAGCGGGAGCTGCGCGGTCCCCGACTGCGGGAGCTGTCCGCCCAGCGCCGGGCGGTGGTCGGCGCCCTGGTCGCCGAGGTCCGCAAGCTCGCGGCGGCGGAGCCGGAGGCCCCGCCGGCCGGCCGACTGCCACTCGCCGAGGTGGAGGCGACCCTGAACGCGGCGCTCTCCGACGCCGAGGTCGCCGAGCAGGTCCGGGCCGGGCGGCTGCTCCGCTCGGCCAGCTACGCCGGCTTCGGAGAGGTGCCCCGACCGCAGCTGCGGCTGGTCACCGGCGACGAGGAGGAGCCGGAGGCCACGCGCCCCACCCGTCGGCCCGGCGCCCAGCGCGAGGGTCGCGAGGCGGCCCCCGACCGGGCCGGGGAGCGTGCCGCGCAGGCCGAGCGTGCGGCACAGCGGGCGGCTCGGGCCGAGCGAGCGCGCCGCCGCCGGGCACTTGACCGCGAGTGGGACCGCGTCCGGGCCGACCAGCAGCGGGCCGAGGACGAGTTGACCGAGGCGACCGGCCAGGAGCGCGACGGCGCCGCCGTCCTCGACGGGATCGAGACCGAGCTGGCGGAGCTGGAACGACGGCGGGCCGTCGCCGAGCAGGACCTCAGCCGGGCCAAGTTGGCGCGGCGGGCGGCCGAGCGGGCGGTCACTGTGGCCCGGCGGCGGGCGGGCGAGGTCGAGGCCGCCGTCGAGGCACTGGCGGCCGAAGAGGGGGATGCGGACGCGGGCGGTGGCGCGGCAGACTGACCATCGATGGACGACGACGAGCGGGCGGGCCGTCCGGGGCCAGCCGTCCCCGACCGGAGCGCCGCCGTGCCGCGACGCCCGTGGGCGGCGCTTCGATGACGCCGGAGCAGATCGCCGCCGCCAGCAAGCCCGTCATCCTCGATCTGGGCGACGGGTTCAGCAGGTGCCCGAGCACGCTGCAACGGGCCCGGCAGCTCGGCATCTCCGGCTGGGCCTTCTACATCACCGGTCGGGCCGGCGCGCTCGGTGACGTACGGGCGGAGACGGCCGCCGCGGCCATCGGCTTCGTCGCACCGGACGCCGTCGCCGACGGCTGGGACGCCGCCGCCCGGGTCCTGCGGCCGGCCGAGGTGGCCGCCGCGAGTCTCGTCGAGTGCTGCCGATGGGGGACGCAGCAGTTGGCGGTGCTGCCGGGAGCCGAGCGCCTCGCCGGCCTCGTCGAGCGGGCGGTGGCCGCCGCGGACGCCAGCGGCATGCCGCTCTTCGCCGCGTGGCGGGCCATGCCGCTGCCGGATCTCTCCCCGGGCGCCCGGAGCGCCGCCGGGCTCCGACTGCTGCGGGAACACTTCACCGGCGCCTACCTGCTGGCGGTGCGCGCCTCCGGCATGACCCCGCTGGAGGCGGTGCTGGCCGGGCCGGAGGGGGAGGCCGGCGCGGTGGCGTGCGGTTGGCCGCCGCCGTACCCTCCGGTCGGGCCGCTTGTGCGTCGGCGCCTCTGGGCGGAGGCGGTGACCAACCGGCTGGCCGCGCCGGCGTTCGCGGCGCTCGGCCCCGCCGACGGCGCTGAACTGGTGGAGCTGCTGCACCGCACCCGCGCCGACCTCGCCGGCTGAGCGGCTCGGGAGACGGAAAAATGGGCGGCGCCGTCGGCCGAGGGCTGCCAGGATCTTCTGCCGTGACGCTTCCCGCCGGCTGGACCACGCGCCGCCCCACCCTCGACGACGTACCGGCGATCCTCGCGGTGGTGCACGCGGCCGACACCTTCGCCATCGGCCATCCCGACTTCGACGCCGAGGACGTCGAGGCGTCGCTGACCGCCCCCTACGTCGACCCGACCCGGGACTCCTGGCTGGCGCTCGACCCGGACGGCACAGTGGTCGCCTGGGCGACGGTGGACAACCCGACCGGGGTCGGCCGGGAGTTCGTCGAGGTCTACGTCGACCCGGAGCGGGCCGCCACCCTCCGCGCGCCACTGCTGGCCCGTCAGCTCGACCGGGTCGCCGAGCGCGCCGCCGAGCGCCGACTGCCGGCGCTCACCGTCCGGTGCGCGGTGTGCGCCCCGGAACGCGACTGGGCCCGCGACCTGCGCGCCGCCGGGTTCACCGTGGCCAAGCGGTACGTCCGGATGCGCCGTTCGCTTGCCGACCTGCCGGCCGAGCCGTCGCCGCCGCCCGGGGTCACGGTGCGGCCGGTCCGCCCGGACGACGA
Organism: Micromonospora lupini str. Lupac 08; assembly: GCF_000297395.2. GTDB lineage: Bacteria > Actinomycetota > Actinomycetes > Mycobacteriales > Micromonosporaceae > Micromonospora > Micromonospora lupini. The sequence continues at coordinate 908,567 of NZ_HF570108.1, forward strand.
GGCCGAGCTGCGGGAGTTCCACCGGATCCACGACGTCGCGTTCGGCGACACCCCGGATCACGAGCCGCTGTCGTACGAGCGGTGGCGGGCCCGGATCGGTGACGTGACCGCCTGGGACGAGTGGTTCGTCGCCGAGGTCGACGGGGTGCTCGCCGGCGCGTTGCAGTCCTCCGACCAGGCGCTCGACCAGCAGCAGGGCTGGGTGAAGAGTCTGTCGGTGCTGCCCGCGTACCGTCGGCGGGGTGTGGGCGCGGCGCTGCTGCGCCGCGCCTTCGCCCGCTATGCGGAGAAGGGGCGGGAGTCGGCCGGTCTGGGGGTGGACCTCACCAATCCGACCGCTCCGCTGTCGCTCTACGAGTCGGTGGGCCTGCGAGAGACCCTGTGGACCGACATGTACGAGCGGGTCGTCCCGGCCGCCGGTGTGTGATTGACGACCCCGCCCGGGCCCGACGGGCAACCGGCGCCGCGACGGTTGCAGACTGGGAGCGTGGGATACGCGCTACGGGGACGCGGTGCCGGTGGGACGGGACCGCAGCTCGGTGACGTAGTCGTCCGGCGCACCCGCCTTCTCGGCGGCGTTCGCGATCTCGGACAGGTACCACGAGGTCGGCAGGCCACCCTCGTACCCGTCGAACACGTAGACCCACGCGGTCACGTCGCCGTCGAGGGTCGAGACCCGGACGTGCAGCTTGCGGTACGTGCCGGCGGTCACCCCCTCGATCTCGTCGAGCTGGGCCGCGTCGTACGGGTGGATGTCGTAGATCGCCACGAAGACCCGGTCACCGGGGGACTCGACGACGGTGCTCACCGCGCCCTCCCAGCCGATCACGTCGGCACCGGCGAAGGTCAGCCGCCACCCCTCCAGCCAGCCGGTGCCCACCATGGGCGAGTGCGGGCAGTAGGCCCGCATCCGGGCCGGGTCGAGGTTTGAGCCGTAGGCGGCGTGATGACGCACGGCGATGACGATAGCCCGGCGGGCGGGTGGGGGAGAATACGACTGTGCGTGTCGGACGCGTTCGGGAGAAGAAAGTCACTGTGAGCTTCAACGAAGGGCGAACGCTGTGAGCCGGATCGTGATCATCGGCGGTGGGCCGGCCGGGTACGAGGCGGCGTTGGTCGCCGCCCAACTGGACGCCGATGTCACCGTGGTCGAGGCCGACGGCGCGGGCGGGGCCTGCGTGCTCTCCGACTGCGTGCCGTCGAAGACGTTCATCGCCAGCTCGCAGGTGGTCACCGGTTACCGGGACACCGAGGAGTTCGGGGTGCACTCGGACGGCCTGGAGGCGGTCACCGTCGACGCGCAGGCCGTGCACGAGCGGGTCAAGCGCCTGGCGCTGGCGCAGTCCGCCGACATCCACGCCAAGCTGCTCAAGGCCGGGGTCACCTTCGTGGCCGGCACCGCCCGCATGGGCGAGGACGCCCTCGGGCACACCCACCGGGTCATCGTCACCCCCGCCGACGGCGGCGAGGAGTACTCGATCGCCGCGTCCACCGTGCTGGTGGCCACCGGCTCGACACCCCGCCAGTTGCCCACCGCCGTACCCGACGGGGAGCGCATCCTGACCTGGCGTCAGGTGTACGACCTGCCGGAGCTGCCCGAGCACCTGATCGTGGTCGGTTCCGGCGTGACCGGCGCCGAGTTCGCCAGCGCGTACCTGGCGATGGGGGTCGAGGTCACCCTGGTCTCCAGCCGGGACCGGGTGATGCCGCACGAGGACGCCGACGCGGCGTCGGCCATCGAGCGGGTTTTCCGCAACCGGGGCATGAACATCCTCAACAACTCCCGCGCCGACGCGGTCCGGCGTACCGCCGACGGGGTCGAGGTGGAGCTGTCCGACGGTCGCAAGGTCACCGGCTCGCACGCGTTGATCGCGGTCGGCTCGATCCCCAACACGGCGAACCTGGGCCTGGCCGAGTACGGCGTGGAGCTGGGCCGGGGCGGCTACGTCACTGTCGACCGGGTCTCCCGGACGAACGTGCCAGGCATCTACGCCGCCGGTGACTGCACAGGCGTGCTGCTGCTGGCGAGCGTGGCCGCCATGCAGGGCCGGATCGCGATGTGGCACGCCCTCGGCGAGGCGGTCCGTCCGCTACGGCTGCGGACCGTCGCGGCGAACGTCTTCACGGACCCGGAGCTGGCCACCGTCGGCGTCTCGCAGGACGAGGTGGACGCCGGCAAGACCCCGGCCCGGCAGGTGATGCTGCCGCTGTCCGGTAACGCCCGCGCCAAGATGGACGACCTGTCCGACGGCTTCGTGAAGCTGTTCTGCCGGCCGGCGAGCGGCCAGGTGATCGGCGGTGTGGTGGTCGCCCCGAAGGCCAGCGAGCTGATCCTGCCGATCACCATGGCCGTGGAGAACAACCTGACGGTCAACGAGCTGGCGCAGACGATCACCATCTACCCGAGCCTGTCCGGCTCCATCACCGAGGCCGCGCGCCAGCTCATGCTCCACGAGCTGGAGTGAGCCCCCCACCCCGCTCTGGTCGATCATGGAGTCGTGGTGGCCGATTCACACCGTCGCGCCTCCTTCGTGCGGGACCACAACTCCATGATCGACAGCCCGGGCCTGGGTGACCGCGACCGTCGCCAGGACCGCTACCTCGGTGAGGATGAGGAGGCGTTCGGCCAGGCCGATCAGCAAGCGGTCGCCGGGGTAGGCGGACCAGACCATCGCCGCCGCCAGCGCGAGGCTGAGCAGGACGAGGGTGCGCAGCGTCCGGGCGGCGGGTGTCAGGTCGGGTCGGCGGGCGAGCAGCCAGCCGCCGACCGGCAACGCCAGGAAGGCGACCACCGACGCGTACCGGTGCAGGTAGGCGGACGTGGTCATGGCGGTGCCCGGCTCGTTGGTCGGCACCACCGCGGCCAGCAGCAGTCCTGCCGCCCAGGCACCGAGCAGCAGCTCGGCCGTCCGAGCGGTGCCCGGTCGGGGTGCGCGGCGGTGCAGCCCGTACAGCAGGGCGACGGTGGCGAGCGCCAGCACCACCATGGCGACGTCGATGACGCCACCCCGGTCGGAGACCGCGAAGTCGCTGATGGTCAGCGCCCACGGATTGAGGTCGTCGTTGACCTCGAGGTGACCGATCACGGTGAGCACTGCCGCCAGAGCGATTCCGCCGAGCGCCACCACACCGGTGTTCCAGGTTCGAGACATGCCTCAGCCTGCGGCCGACGACACCCGAACCGAATCGGGGAAGCCCACCGAAATCGATCCCCGGGACCACCCCTAGAGGCACCCGTACCCGGAGGAGGTGGCTTCCCCAGATCACGCGACGTTCAGTTGGATGTTTCCGATGCGGGCGACGACGTCGAGGTGACCGCCCAGGCCGGTGACGTAGGCACGGAGCGTCTCCAGGCTGGTGTGCTCGCCGTTCTCGATCTGGCTGATCCTCGCCTGGGTCAACCCCGCCGCCTCGGCCAGCTGGGTCTGGGTCATGCCCAGGTGCTTGCGGATCTCTGCGAGCTGCGCGCCACTCACCGACGCCAACATCTGCTCACGCTGCTGGGCCCGTCGAGTGACCCGGTCCGGATGGTCCCAGGACGGGTCGAGCTCTCGGGCTTTCGCCTTGACGTCCCGCCAGTCGGCTCCACCGGTCATCGTTGTGTTTCCTTCAGGCTGGTGAGGTGCTCCTGGAACCGCTCGTCCGCCAACCGGACGGCCGTCTGGTACCAACTCTGCCACTGACCCGACTTGTCGCCGGCCACCAGGAAGACAGCTTCCCGGAGCGGGTCGAAGGCGAAGATCATGCGGACCTCCGTGGAGCCAGCGGATCCAGGTCGCAGCTCCTTCATGTGATGGAACAGGCTGCCCTTGAGTCGATCAACGAGGGGACGCCCGAGCGCCGGACCGTGTTCGGCGAGGAGGTCGATGGCCTCGCTGATGAGGTCGGCGCTGGCGGGATCCGTCCTGCAGAGGCCGAGGAACCATTCCTCGACCTCGGGATGAAGTTTGACGTCCCACATCTGGTCAATATAAGCGCAGCTTATACCAGAAGGTCTGGCGACACTCAGTCGATCGGGATGTCGGTTCCGGCGGCGGTGCGGGCGTGGCGGGCGCTGATCAGCGTCATGGCCCACCCCGCTGCGGCGAAGCCGGCCGCCGCGGCGGTGGCGATGATGGCCAGCCGCCAGGCGGACTCGGTGAGCGCGGTGCCGCCCAGGTGCCCGACCAGCGCGCCGTAGGTGGCCCAGCCGAGGGCGGCGATCGCCTCGTAGAGCGCGAACAGCCGGTACGGATATCGGCTGCGGCCGGCCGAGAAGCAGGCCGCCATGCGCCCGCCGGGCACGAAGCGGCAGAGCAGGATGACAAGCGGCCCGGGTTGGCGTAGTCCCTGCGTGACCCGGCTCGCCATCCGGCGGGCTCGGCTGGGCTCCGCGTGCCGGGGCGCCCGCCGGTCCGGTGCGCCGCGGCCGAGCAGGTAGCAGGCGAGGTCACCGGCGAACACGCCGAGCGCGCCGACGGCGATGGTGACCGGCAGGCTGAGGCCGCCGTACACGGTCAGCGCGCCGCTGGTGATCATGACGATCTGGGTGGGTATCACCGGCACGAAGGCGTCCGCGATCAGGAGGCCGAGCAGCACCAGGTACGCCCACGTCGGCGACGCGACGTCAGTCAGTAGTTCGGGCACGCCTGCCACCTCGCCGGATGCGGCCGATTGGGTGTCTTGAGCCTGACGGCGTGGCCGGCATCACCGTGGACGGCCCCGTCCCGTCGTGACCGCCGACACCACAGGGCCACCCCGGTCCAACGAGGCGAACACCCCTCGGGTGACGGGTCGGCGACCGTCCCACAGCGGCCCGAGGCGGTCGGCGGATCGGCGTCCGTCGGCGTACCGTTGTCGGCGCGGCCCAGCCCGTCGGGTCCCCCGTTCCTGACGATTCGGGTCGCCCAGGGCCGCCGGCGGGTCCCGCGCCGGCGGCCCGCCCCCTCTCCCACCGCCGCAAATCCGGGTGCGTCCTCGACCGCCCGACGGCTACCGTCGCGGTATGCGCAGCGCGGTAGTGATGACCACGACGCCGGGTGTCCCCGGCGCGCCGCTCTGACGTAACCACCGTCGACCAGGCCCCGGGGCGATCCGCCCCCGAGGGCCGCGCGGCGTTCGGTGTCCAGGTCGCCTCCGGGTCGTCCCCGATCCAGGAGCCCGACATGATCGACCACCGTAGGCTCGGCCGTGAGCTGGACCTCTTCGTCTCCGATCCGCTGGCCGGCGCCGGCCTGCCGATCTGGCTGCCGGCCGGCGCCGCCGCCCGGCACGCCGTCGAGGAGTACGTCCGGGAGTTGGAGCGCCGCTCCGGCCACCAGCACGTCTACTCGCCGCCGTTGGGCAAGCGCGAACTCTTCGAACTCTCCGGCCACCTCGGCTACTTCGCCGACGACATGTTCCCGCCGATGCGGCTCAGCGCCGACGACGAGTTCGTGCTCCGCCCGGCGCTCTGCCCGCACCACGCGCTGGTGTTCCGCGCCCGGGGCCGCTCCTACCGGGAGTTGCCGCTGCGGATCGCGGAGCTGGGCGGAATGTACCGCTCGGAGCGCTCCGGGGTGCTCGGCGGGCTGTCCCGGGTACGCGCCATCTCGCTCAACGACGCGCACACCTTCTGCGCCCCCGACCAGGTGGGCGCGGAGGTCGCCCGGATCCTCCGGCTGATCCGTGAAGCGCACGCCGCGCTGGGCGTCCGCCCGGCCGGGCTCCGACTGTCGCTGCGTGGCCCGGGCGGAAAGTACGTCGGCGACGACGCCCAGTGGGCCCGCGCGGAGGAACTGCTCCGGGGTGCGCTGGCCGGGGTGGACTACGTCGAGGCGCCCGGGGAGGCCGCCTTCTACGGACCGAAGATCGACATTCAGATCATGGACGCGGCCGGCCGGGAGTCGACCATCTCCACCATCCAGGTGGACTTCGACAAACCCGAGCGGTTCGACCTGTCGTACACCGATTCCGACGGCAGCAGGCGTCGGCCGGTCATGCTGCACCGCAGCCTGGTCGGCAGCATGGAGCGGCTGTTCGCGTACCTCATCGAGGTGCACGAGGGCGCGTTCCCGGCCTGGTACGCGCCCGTGCAGTTGGTGCTGCTGCCGGTGGACGACGGGCAGGCCGACGCGGCGGCCGAGCTGGCCCGGCGGGCCGTCGACGCCGGCCTGCGGGTCGAGGTCGACGTGGCCGGCTCGCTGGGCGCCCGGGTCCGGGACGCGGCCCGCCGCCGCGTCCCGTACCTCGGGGTGCTGGGTGCCCGTGAGGCGGCCGACGGACGCCTCGCACTGCGTCTGCGCGGTGGCCGCGCCCTGGATCCGATGCCGGCCGCCGCCGTGCTCGCCCTGATCGGCGGGCAGGTCGCCGCCCGCGCGGCCGACCTGCTCCCGGCGGACTGACCAGCCCACCGGCGCGGGGCGGACCGTCGTCGATCGTGCGGCGCGCACGGCGGTCCGCCCTCAGACCGACGCCGGCTGGGCCCCGGCGGACGCGGCCGGTTCCTCGTCGACCGCGGCGCCCGTGAACTGCGAGCGGTAGAGCCGGTGGTACGCGCCCTGGGCGGCGAGCAACTGCTCGTGGGTGCCCTGCTCGACGATCCGGCCGTCCTCCATCATCAGGATCAGGTCGGCGTCGCGGATGGTGGAGAGCCGGTGCGCGATGACGAAGCTGGTCCGGTCCGAGCGTAGGGCGGCCATCGCCCGCTGGAGCAGCACCTCGGTGCGGGTGTCCACCGAGCTGGTCGCCTCGTCCAGGATCAGCAGGGACGGTTCGGCCAGGAACGCCCGGGCGATGGTGATGAGCTGCTTCTCGCCAGCGCTGACATTGCTGCCCTCCTCGTCGATGACCGTGTCGTAACCGTCCGGGAGGCTGCGCACGAAACGGTCCACGAAGGTGGCCCGGGCCGCGGCGACGATCTCCTCCTCGGTCGCGTCCGGCCGGCCGTACGCGATGTTGTCGCGGATGGTGCCGCCGAAGAGCCAGGTGTCCTGCAGCACCATGCCGATTCGTCCGCGCAGGTCGTCGCGGCGCATCGTGGTGATGTCCACGCCGTCGAGCGTGATCCGGCCGGCGTCCAGTTCGTAGAACCGCATGACCAGGTTGACCAGGGTGGTCTTGCCGGCGCCGGTCGGGCCGACGATAGCCACCGTGTGCCCCGGCTCGGCGACAAGCGAGAGGTCGTCGATAAGCGGCTTGTCCGGCGTGTACTGGAAGGAGACGTGTTCGAACTCGACCCGGCCGTGCGGGTCGACGACCCGGGCCGGTTCGACCGGGTCGGGGCTCTGCTCGTCGGCGTCGAGCACCGCGAAGACGCGCTCGGCCGACGCCACCCCGGACTGGAGCAGGTTGGCCATCGAGGCGAGCTGGGTCAGCGGCTGGGTGAACTGGCGGGAGTACTGGATGAACGCCTGCACGTCGCCGAGGCTCATCGTCCCGGAGGCCACCCGCAGCCCGCCGACCACGGCGATAGCCACGTAGCTCAGGTTTCCGATGAACATCATCGACGGCATGATGATCCCGGAGACGAACTGCGCGCCGAAGCTGGCCCGGAACAGCTCGTCGTTCTTCGCGTGGAACTCGGCCTCCACCTCGCGCTGCCGGCCGAAGACCTTGACCAGCTCGTGACCGGTGTACGCCTCCTCGATCTGGCCGTTCAGCTCGCCGGTGTGCTTCCACTGGGCGATGAACTGCTGCTGGGAGCGCTTGGCGATGCGTTGGGTGACAAGCACCGACAGCGGGACGGCGACCAGGGCCACCAGGGCCAGCAGCGGTGAGATCCAGAACATCACGACAAGCACGCCGACCACTGTCAGCAGCGAGGTGAGCAGCTGGCTCAGGGTCTGCTGGAGGCTTGTCGAGATGTTGTCGATGTCGTTGGTGACCCGGCTGAGCAGCTCACCGCGCGGCTGCCTGTCGAAGTAGGGCAGCGGCAGTCGGTTGAGCTTCTCCTCCACCTCGGCGCGCAGCCGCAGCACGGTCCGCTGGACCACCCCGTTGAGCAGCCAGCCCTGCCACCACGACAGCACGCTCGCCGCCAGGTAGAGCCCGAGCGCCAGCAGCAGCACCCGGCGCAGCGCGTCGAAGTCGATGCCCACGCCGGGCACCACGTCCATCCGGGCCAGCATGTCGGCGAAGCTGTCGTTGCCGCTGGCCCGTGCCGCCGCGACGGCCTGCTCGGTGGTCGTGCCCGGGTCCAGTCGCCGACCGATCACACCACTGAAGATCAGGTCGGTGGCGTGGCCGAGGATCTTCGGGCCGGCCACGCTGAACCCGACGCTCACCACGGCCAGGGTGATGATCGCGGTCAGGTGCAGCCGGTGCGGGCGCAGCCGACCGAGCAGCCGGCGGGCCGACGGCCCGAAGTTCATCGACTTCTCGGCGGGCATCCCGGCGCTCATCCAGGGCGGGCCGCCGCCCGGGCGGCCGGCGGGCAGCCGCTTCGGCGTCGGAGCGCCGCCGCCGGATTGCGGTGCGTCGCCGCCCGGCTTCTGACTGGGTACGGTCGCGGTCCGCGACTCGTCGGGCTCGCTCATGCCGCCACCTCCGTCGTCTGCTGGGAAGCCACGATCTCGGCGTACGTCGGGCAGGTCTCCAACAACTCCGCGTGTCGTCCCACTCCGACGACCCCTCCGTTCTCGAGCACGATGATCTGGTCGGCGTCGACGATCGTGGACACCCGCTGGGCCACGATCACCACCGCCGACTGCGCGGTGACCGGACGCAGCGCCGCCCGCAGCCGCGCGTCGGTGCCGAGGTCCAGCGCGGAGAACGAGTCGTCGAAGAGGTAGATCTCCGGCTGCCGGACCAGGGCCCGGGCGATGGCCAGGCGTTGCCGCTGTCCGCCGGAGACGGTGCTGCCGCCCTGGGCGATAGGCGCGTCCAGGCCGCCGGGCATCTGCGCCACGAAGTCGCGGGCCTGGGCGATCTCCAGCGCCGCCCACAGCTCCTCGTCGGTCGCGTCCGGGTTGCCGTAGCGCAGGTTGCTGGCGACCGTGCCGGTGAACAGGTACGGCCGCTGCGGCACCAGGCCGATGCGTCGCCACAGCTCGTCCGGTTCCAACTCACGGACGTCCACCCCGTCGACGAGCACGGCGCCGCCGGTGACGTCGACCAGGCGGGGGATGAGCGACAGCAGTGTCGTCTTGCCCGCGCCGGTGCTGCCGATGATCGCCGTGGTGGTGCCGGGAGTGGCCGTGAAGGAGATGTCGCGCAGCACCGGCTCGACGGCGCCCGGGTACTGGAAGCGCACCCCGCGCAGCTCCAGCTCGGCCCGAACGGGCACGTCGCGGACCGGGGTGGCGGCCGGGACCACCGAGGAGTCGGTGTCGAGCACCTCGACGATCCGCTCGGCGCAGACCGCGGCCCGGGGCACCATCATCAGCATGAAGGTGGCCATCATCACGGCCATCAGGATCTGCATCAGGTACTGCAGGAACGCGGTGAGCGCGCCGATCTCGATCGCGCCCGAGTCGACCCGCTGCGCGCCGAACCAGAGCACCGCCACGCTTGACACGTTCAGCACCAGCATGACCACCGGGAAGATCAACGCCAACAACCGTCCGGTACGCAGGGCGGTGGCGGTCAGGTCCGCGTTGGCGACACCGAAGCGGTCCGTCTCGTACGGCTCGCGGACGAACGCGCGGACCACCCGGATGCCGGTGATCTGCTCGCGCAGCACCCGGTTGACCGTGTCGATCCGGGTCTGCATCAGCCGGAAGCCCGGCACCATCCGCCGGATGATCGCGCTCAGCGCGACCGCCAGCACCGGAACGCTGACGAGCATCAGCCACGAGAGCCCGATGTCCTCGCGCAGCGCCATGAACACGCCGCCGACGCTCATGATCGGTGCGGCGACCAGCATGGTGCAGCTCATCAGCACGAGCATCTGCACCTGTTGTACGTCGTTGGTGTTGCGGGTGATGAGCGACGGTGCGCCGAACCGGGCCACCTCGCGGGCGGAGAAGCGGTTGACGTGCGCGAACAGCCGGGCGCGGACGTCCCGGCCGAAGCCCATCGCGGTCCGGGCGCCGAGGTAGACGGCGGCGATCGAGCAGATGATCTGGACCAGGCTGACCAGCAGCATCCAGCCGCCGGTGTGCACGATGTAGCCGGTGTCGCCCCGGGCCACGCCCTTGTCGATGATGTCCGCGTTGAGGCTGGGCAGGTAGAGCGAGGCCATGGTGCCCACGAACTGGAGCAGCACCACCGCCAGCAGCGGTCGTTGGTAGGCGCGCAGTTGCCCGCGCAACAGTCGGATCAGCACGACGGTTCCTTCGCGTCGGTGGGTCGTCCGGTCATCCGCGGGTCGTCCCCGCTGCCGATGACCTCGAGCAGGAACTCCCGGATCACCTGGGCCTTCGCCGGGTCGGCGTCGACCGAGGTGAGCGGACGTCCGGTGTGCATGAGGGCGCTGAGTGCGGCCACCCGCTCCCGCCCGGCGGGGGTGATGGCGAGTCGGATGCTGCGCCGGTCGTTGTCGTCGCGCTGCCGTTCGACCAGCCCGTCGCGCTCGAGCGTGTCCACGATGCCGGTCAGGGTCGCCGGTCGGACGAAACCCTTCTCGGCGACCTGACGGTGCGGCAGCTCGCCGTGCCGGGCGAGCGTCATCAGGGTGATCATGCCGGCCTGGGTGAGGCCGTGCTCCTCGGCGAGGTAGCGGTTCCACCGCTGCCCGACGAGGTGCCCGGCCACCACCAGCAGTCGACCGAGCGGCACATCCTGAAGGGTGACGAGTTCCACGGAACGTAGGTTAGCCCCCTGATAGTCAGGGGCCAAACGAAATAGCCGCAGCAGTGGCCACGAACACGATCTGCAGGACCGTGCGCTGCGGAAGCGGGGTCACCGCGCGTCCGGCGAGGGTCAGCCCCCGGCGGGCGGCCGAGACGTTGGCCGGGAACATCGCGAGCAGGAGCAGGCCGAGCCCGGCGGCGGCCAGTCGGGCGGTCGCCGGGATGAGCAGCCCGACCGCGCCTGCCAGCTCCAGCACGCCGGTGAGGGTGACCAGCAGGTCCGGTCGCGGCAGGCCCGGCGGGACCATCGCGATCAGGCCGGCGCGGCGCTGTCCGGCGAAGTGCGCGAGGCCGGTCACCACGAACAGCAGCGCCAGCCCGACCCGCAGTGCGGGGTGCCAGCCGTCCAGGGCGGGGATACCGGCCAGGCCGGCCAATCGGGCCAGCGCAGTGCCGACGATCAGGGCGATCAGGGGTGCCATCGGAGTCCTCCTCGAAGAAACTTGTCAGTGACAAGATTGCGAGATCCGATGGCATCTTGTCAATGACAAGATAGAGTTCGGGCATGACCGAGACGCGCGCGTACCACCACGGCGACCTGCGCCGCGCCCTGCTCGCCGCAGCCCTGGAGGCCATCGAGGAGGTCGGGCCCGCCGCGCTGAGCCTGCGCGACCTGGCCCGTCGTGCCGGCGTCTCACACGCCGCGCCCACACACCATTTCGGCGACAAGGCGGGCCTGCTCACCGCGCTCGCCGCTCAGGGCTTCGACCTGCTGGCCCAGGCGTTGATCGCCACGCACGACGACTTCCTGGAGGCCGGTGTCGCGTACGTCGACTTCGCCGTCACGCACCGCGCGTACTTCGAGGTGATGTTCCGGCCCGAGCTGTACCGGGCCGACGACCCCGAGTTGCTCGCCGCACGGGAGCGCTCCGGTGCCGCGCTCCGCTCCGGAGTGGCCGCTCTGTCCGGCGGCGGTGGGCCGGTCGACACCGACCGGGACGCGCTCGCCGCCTGGTCGATCGCGCACGGCTTCGCGACCCTCTGGCTGGCCGGCGCGCTGCCGGACCGCGTAGGCGACAACCCCCGCGAGGCGGCCCGCGCCGTGCTACGCCGACTGTCGGCCTGAGAGCGCGCGCCCGCAGCCTTTCACGGTGTCGATCACAGGCGTTCTCTGACCGGCTTACTCGGCTGAAGGCACCGGGATCGACGTGGCCCATTCCACGTCGACAGTCCGATCCAGCGAGGTGGGAAAAGTCTGACCCGGATTTGCGGCCAGGCATTCCCTCCAGGCGCATCCACGCGCCTGGAGGGAATGGCATTCAGCCTTGTTTCGGCGACACGTTCGTCGCGAAGCTTCCCCGCATGTTCCCGGGTGGGGAGAAGTTCGCCACAATGAACGTCTCGTAGTACTCGGCGCCCTGACCCGCGACTCGCCCTATGCCCACCTTGGTGCTGCCTTTCCACACCGTTGCGGTGAAGTGACCGACGACCCCGGAGTGGGGACCCTCCGGGCTGGCGAAGTTGAAATTGTCGACCTCGCTGTACCAGTCGGAGGTCGCGCCGGCCGCCGCTCCCGGCGTCCCCGGGGTGGAGGTGGCCTGCCAGGCCGCATTCTCGCCGTACTGCTGGCGGTCGAGACCGTCGTGGCTGATCTGCCCGGCCGCGGACATCTTCGCCGCCCGCGACTTCGCATATTCCACCAGTTGCGGGTCGAGAGTGAGCGGCGGCGCCCCGTGCTGCGCCCGGTAACTGTTGATCTGACTCAGCGCTTCCTGGAGAAATGCCGGGTCCGTTTGGTCCGCAAACGCTTCGCGCATGATTTCTCAACCTTCGCCGAGGAATTGTTTCGGGCGCCCGCCACATCCTGTCACGGTTCAATCACGCGCGGCAAGTGCGCTTTCCACAATGCCAGCCATCGAGATGGCTGGCCGGCATGAATCTCATCAATATGGTGCTATAGCGGAATTGTGGTGTCCTATAAGCGACATCGAAATCCTGTCGTTCGATAATCCCCTTGGACGCAATTTGCAGAGTCGCCGACAACCTGCGAGCAGCCGTACAACTGGCGGGACGCGGGATCACCAGCTGGTGGGCAGGGGCATTCCCTCGGTGAAACCGGCGGCGCTCTGCACGCCGACGATCGCCCGCTCGTGGAACTGCGTCAGGTCACGTGCGCCGGCGTAGGTGAACGCGCTGCGTACGCCGGCGATGATCTCGTCGATCAGGTCCTCGACGCCGGGTCGGGTGGGGTCCAGATACATCCGTGCCGAGGAGATGCCCTCCTCGAACACCGCCTTGCGGGCCCGGTCGTACGGGCTGTCGTCGGCGGTACGGGCGCTTACCGCGCGCGCCGACGCCATTCCGAAGCTCTCCTTGTACCGCCGACCGTCCGGCTCGGTGTAGAGGTCGCCGGGGGACTCGTAGGTGCCGGCGAACCAGGAGCCGATCATCACGTTCGACGCGCCGGCGGCGAGCGCGAGCGCCACGTCGCGGGGGTGCCGAACGCCGCCGTCGGCCCAGACGTGCCGGCCCAACTCCCGGGCCGCCGTCGAGCAGTCGAGCACGGCGGAGAACTGCGGCCGACCCACCCCGGTCATCATCCGGGTGGTGCACATCGCGCCCGGACCGACGCCCACCTTGATGATGTCGGCGCCCGCCTCGACCAGGTCACGTACGCCCTCGGCGGTGACCACGTTGCCGGCCGCCACCGGGACGCCCGGGTCCAGCTTGCGGACCGCCCGCAACGCCGAGATCATCCGCTCCTGGTGGCCGTGCGCGGTGTCCACCACAAGCGTGTCCACACCTGCCTCCAGCAGCGCGGCGGCCTTGCCTGTGACGTCGCCGTTGATCCCGACCGCCGCCGCGACGCGCAGCCGACCCCGGTCGTCCACGGCCGGCGTGTAGAGGGTGGCCCGTAGCGCGCCCTGCCGGGTCAGCACCCCGACCAGCCGACCGTCGGCGTCCACCACCGGGGCGAGCCGTCGCCGGCCGGCGGAGAGCAGGTCGAAGCCGGTACGCGGGTCCGCGTCCGCCGGAACGGTGTGCAGCTCGGTGGACATCACGTGCCGCAGTTGGGCGAACCGGTCCACGCCCAGGGTGTCGGCCTCGGTGACCACTCCCACCGGCCGACCGGCCTCGTCGACCACGATCACCGCGCCGTGCGACCGCTTCGGCAGCAGGTGGATGGCGTCGCCGACGGTCTCGGTGGGGCCCAGGGTGATGGGTGTGTCGTAGACCAGGTGGCGCTGCTTGACCCAGGCGACGACGTTCGCGACGACCTCGATCGGGATGTCCTGCGGGATCACGGCTATCGCACCCCGCCGGGCCACCGTCTCGGCCATCCGCCGCCCGGCGACCGCAGTCATGTTCGACACCACAAGCGGGATGGTGGTGCCGGTGCCGTCACCGGTGGACAGGTCCACGTCCAGCCGGGAGCCGAGGTCGGAGCGGGCCGGCGCCATGAAGACGTCGGTATAGGTCAGGTCGTGCGCGGGGGCCGCGCCGTGAAGGAACCGCACCCGGCCATCATTCCCGGCCACGGCCGTCCCCGCCCGCCTCGGTGCCGCAAACCACCCCCGCCGAGCCCTCGCAGGCAGGACGAAGTGGCAGGACCCGGGTCAAAGCAGGTCAGGAGATGGTGCAGATGGGTGCCCCGGCGGTGATCACGGCACCGACCTCGGCGGTGAGCCCGCTGACCGTACCCGGCTTGTGGGCGTGCAGCGGCTGCTCCATCTTCATCGCCTCCAGCACCACCACCAGGTCGCCCTCCGCCACCGTGTCGCCCTCGGCAACCGCGATCTTGACGATGGTGCCCTGCATGGGAGACGTGAGCGCGTCGCCGCCGACAGGTGCGCCCGTCGTGGCCCCGCCCCCGCGCCGGGTCGGCTTGCGGGAGGCGGGTGCCGCGGTGGTCGTACTCCCGCCGAAGCCGGCGGGGAGGCTGACCTCGATGCGCTTGCCGCCCACCTCGACCACGACGGTGTCGCGTTCGGCCGGCGCCTCGACGCCGCCGGCGGCGGCGGCGAACGGCGGCACGGTGTTGTGGAACTCGGTCTCGATCCACCTGGTGTGCACGGTGAACGGTTCGGCGGTGAACGCCTCGTCCCGCACGACCAGCCGGTGGAACGGCAGCGCGGTGGCCATTCCGTCGACGACCATCTCGTCCAGCGCGCGGCGGGCGCGCTCCAACGCCTCGGTCCGCGTCTCACCGACGATGATCACCTTGGCCAGCAGCGAGTCGAAGTTGCCGCCGATCACGTCGCCGGCCGAGATGCCGGTGTCCACCCGGACGCCCGGGCCGGTGGGCAGGCGCAGCGTGGTGACGGTGCCCGGCGCGGGAAGGAAGTTGCGGCCCGGGTCCTCGCCGTTGATGCGGAACTCGATGGCGTGCCCGCGCGGCGTCGGGTCCTCGGTGATCCGCAGCTTCTCGCCGTCGGCGATCCGGAACTGCTCGCGGACCAGATCGATGCCGGCGGTCTCCTCGGTGACCGGGTGCTCGACCTGGAGCCGGGTGTTGACCTCCAGGAAGGAGATCGTGCCGTCCTTGCCGACCAGGTACTCCACAGTGCCGGCGCCGTGGTAGCCGGCCTCCCGGCAGATCGCCTTGGCGCTGTCGTGGATCTGGGCACGCTGGGCGTCGGTGAGGAACGGCGCGGGCGCCTCCTCCACGAGCTTCTGGTGCCGGCGCTGCAGGGAGCAGTCCCGGGTGCCCACCACGATCACGTTGCCGTGCTGGTCGGCGAGGACCTGCGCCTCGACGTGCCGGGGCTGGTCCAGGTAGCGCTCGACGAAGCACTCGCCCCGACCGAACGCCGCGACCGCCTCGCGGGTGGCCGACTCGAAGAGTTGGGGGATCTCCTCCATGGTCCGGGCGACCTTGAGGCCGCGCCCGCCACCGCCGAACGCGGCCTTGATGGCGACCGGCAGTCCGTGGTCGACGGCGAACGCCATCACCTCGTCCGGGCTGCCCACCGGGTCCGGGGTGCCGGGGACCAGCGGGGCGCCGGCGCGCTGGGCGATGTGCCGGGCGGTCACCTTGTCGCCCAGGTCGCGGATCGCCTGCGGGGTGGGGCCGATCCAGGTCAGCCCGGCGTCGATGACCGCCTGGGCGAAGTCGGCGTTCTCACTGAGGAAGCCATAACCCGGGTGTACGGCGTCGGCGTCGGCGCGGGCGGCGATGTCGAGCAGCTTGTCGATGCGCAGGTACGTCTCGGTCGCGCTGTCCCCGCCGAGCGCGTACGCCTCGTCCGCGAGCGTCGCGTGCAGGGCGTGCCGGTCGGAGTCCGCGTACACGGCGACGCTGCCCAGGCCGGCGTCACGGCAGGCGCGGATGACCCGGACGGCGATCTCGCCGCGGTTGGCGATGAGTACCTTGCGCACCTTCGTGGCTCCTCCCGGCAGGTTACTGACCGGGAGTGTATCGGCCACCCGCGCCGACCCTAACGATCGCTCAGTGTGGGTTGCGGCACTGAAGTTAGTCAAACTTGGCTATTACGCTTGTGTGGTGTCTGCGACTCGGATGATGATTCTCGGCCTGGTGCGGTGGATGCAGCCCGTGCACGGCTACGACGTGCGCCGCGAGCTGTTGAGCTGGAGCGCCGACAAGTGGGCGAACGTGCAGCCCGGCTCGATCTACCACGCGCTGCGCAAGCTCACCGAGGAGGGGCTGCTCCGTGCGGTCGCCACCCAGCAGGTCGGCGCCCGTCCGGCCCGGACCACCTACGAGGTGACCCCCAAGGGCGAGGACGAGTTCGAGACGCTGCTGCGCAACTTCTGGTGGAACCTCAGCGAACCCTCCGACCCCTTCGCGGTGGCCTTCTCCTTCCTGCCCGCCATGCCCCGCGCCGAGGCCGCGGCGGCCCTGCGCAACCGCGCCAACCTGCTGCGCGCCGGCGTCGAGTCGATGCGCGCGTCCCTGGAATCGGACTGGGTGCGTAACCGCAAGCCAGTGCACGTGGGTTGGATGTTCGAGCTGTGGGCGGCGCGGGCGGAGGCGGAGATGGGCTGGTGCGAGCGGATCGCGGAGCGGATCGACTCCGGAGTGTCGTACCTGCCTGCTGAGCTGGAGAACGTCGACGGTTGGTCGGGGTGGAAGGACGGGCGCGAGGTCCCCCGGCCGACCACGTCGGAATAATCAACGTTGACTAAAAAAGCTATATCGCGTTAGCCTGCTGGCGGCACAGCGGGGGAGTGCGCCGTCCGGCGTCGTCCCACTCGACGGCCGGCACGACCGGCCCGACCGACCAGGAGCAGAAATGATCGAGACCAGGGGGCTGCGGAAGTCGTTCCGCTCCCGCGCGGGTCGAGAGACGAAGACGGTGGACGCCGTACGGGGCGTCAACCTGCAGGTCGCCGAGGGTGAGATCTTCGGCTTCCTCGGCCCCAACGGCGCCGGCAAGACCACCACGCTGCGGATGCTCGCCACGCTCATCGAGCCGGACGGCGGCGAGGCCACCATCGCCGGCGCCGACCTGCGCAAGGACCCGGCGGAGGTGCGGCGTCGCATCGGCTACGTCCCGCAGGGCGGCAGCACCTGGGACGAGTCCACCGCCCGCGAGGAACTGGTCCTGCACGCCCGGATGTACGGCATCGGCAAGGCCGACGCGCAGCAGCGCGCCGTCCGCGCGCTGGAGGCCTTCCAGCTCACCGAGTACGCCGACCGCAAGTGCAAGACCTACTCCGGCGGCCAGCGTCGGCGCGTCGAGATCGCGCTCGGCATCATCCACGAGCCGAAGATCGTCTTCCTGGACGAGCCGACCACCGGCCTCGACCCGCAGAGCCGCGCCCACATGTGGGACGAGATCCGGCGACTGCGCAGCGACGGCATGACCGTCTTCATCACCACGCACTACCTCGACGAGGCCGACGCGCTCTGCGACCGGATCGCGATCATGGACAACGGCGAGGTCGTCGCCGAGGGCACCCCAGCGGAGCTCAAGCGGGAGATCTCCGGCGACGTCGTGCTTGTCGGTCTCGACCTGGCCGCCACCCCGCAGGCCGCCCAGGCGCTCGACGGCGAGTCGTACGTCAACAAGCTGGAGACCGCCGACGAGGGCGGTCTGCGCCTCTACGTCGACGAGGGCGCCACCGCCATTCCCCAGGTGCTGCGCCGACTCGACCACGCCGGGCTGGAGCTGCGCTCGATCGAGCTGCACCGGCCCAGCCTGGACGACGTCTTCCTCACCAAGACCGGCCGCTCGCTGCGCGAGTCCTGACCACCGGAGAGACGACTCATGAAATTCGCCCGTGACACGTGGCTGATCTTCCAGCGGCAGATCCAGCTTCTGCTGCGCAACCCGGTCTGGGTCTTCGTCGGCGTGTTCCAGCCGGTGATGTACCTGCTGCTCTTCGCCCCGCTGCTCAAGCCGGCCCTGAACGCGCCCACCCAGGCCGCCGCCTACAAGATCTTCGTACCGGGTCTGCTGGTGCTGCTGGCCATCTTCGGCGGCCTGTTCCAGGGCTTCGGTCTGATCGCCGAGCTGCGCGCCGGCGTCATCGAACGGTCCCGGGTCACCCCGATCAGCCGGCTCGCCCTGCTGCTCGGCCGCTCGCTGCGCGACGTGGTCTCGCTCATCGTGCAGGCCGTCATCATCACCCTGCTGGCGCTCCTGTTCGACCTGCGGGTGTTCATCGGCGACCTGCTGCTCGCGTACCTCATGCTCGCCCTCATCGCGCTCATGACCTCTGCCGTCTCGTACGGCGTCGCACTCAAGGTCAAGAGCGAGGACGCGCTGGCCCCACTGATGAACACCGTGGCGCAGCCGGTGCTGCTGCTCTCCGGAATCCTGCTCCCGCTGACCTTCGCGCCGGGCTGGTTGCAGGGCATCGCCGACTGGAACCCGTTCTCCTGGGCTGTCGACGGCACCCGGGCGCTCTTCGCCGGTGACCTGGGCAGCGACAAGGTCTGGCAGGGCCTCACCATCACCGCGGTCCTCGCCGCGCTGGGGGTCTTCTGGGCCGCTCGTCAGTTCGCCCGCAGCGTCCGCTGACGTTTCGGCTCCTCCCCGGAATCGGGGTGTCCCTCGTTGCGAGGGGCACCCCGATCTCCGTGTGCGGCGAGGTTCAACGCACCCGGGCGAGGGTGAGGCCGTCGGCGATCGGCAGCATCACCGGGTCGACCCGCACGTCGGCGAGCACCTCGTCGTTGAAGGCGGCGATCGCCCGGTCGTTCGCGTCGCGCGGGGCGATCACCCGCCCGCCGCGCAGCACGTTGTCGACGGCGATCACCCCGCCCGGCCGCATCCGGGGCACCAGCTCGGCCCAGTAGACCGGGTATCCCGTCTTGTCCGCGTCGATGAACGCGAAGTCCAGGTGACGCTCGTGCGGCAACTCCCGCAGCGTCTCGCCGGCCGGGCCGATCCGCAGGTCGATGCGGTCCTGCACGCCCGCACGGGCCCAGTACCGCCGGGCGATGCCGGTGAACTCCTCCGAGATGTCGAAGCACGTCAAGCGCCCGCCGTCGGGCAACCCCCGGGCGATGGCCAGCGCCGACAGGCCGGTGAACGTGCCGACCTCGACCGCCTGCCGTACGTCCAGCAGCCGGGTCAGAAACGTCAGGAACGCGGCCTGCTCCGGCGCCACCTGCATGGAGGCGTGCTCCGGCAGCACCGACCTGGTCTCCTCGGCCAGATCCCGGATGATCTCGTCCGGTGGTGCGCCGTGCGCTACCAGGTAGGCGTGCAACTCATCGGTCAGCGGGATCGACTTGGTGGTCATGAACGGACGTTACCGATCGGCTCGACCGATTGGCCGCCCGGCGCGACAGTTGTCCACAGGTCCGTGATCTGCAGCCCCAGTTCGGCGAGGAGCCGACGCAGCAGCGGCATCGACAACCCGACCACGGTCCCCGGGTCGCCCTCGATCCGCTCCACGAACGGCCCACCCAACCCGTCGATCGTGAACGCGCCGGCCACCGCCAGCGGCTCACCGGTGGCGACGTACGCGGCGATCTCGTCGTCGCTGATGTCCGCAAAGTGGACGGTCGTCGAGGCGACCGCCTCCGCCCGACGCCCGTCGGCAACGTCGATCAGACAGTGCCCGCTGTGCAGCACGCCGCTGCGCCCCCGCATCCGCAGCCAGCGCCGGGTGGCGTCCGCCGGATCCGCAGGCTTGCCGAGAATCTCCCCGTCGAACGCGAGCACCGAGTCGCAGCCGATGATCAGGGTCCGCTGACCGGTCCCGGTGCTGGCCGCTTTTCCGGTCCCGGTGCTGGCGGCACTTCCGGTCCCGGTGCTGGCCGCTTTTCCGGTCCCGGTGTCTTCGCTTGCGCTGGCGGCCGGACTCAGCCGGGCCAGCACCGCCAAGGCCTTGAGCCGAGCCAGCTCCAGACACAGGTCCTCGGCCCGATCGGTCACCACAACGGATTCGTCCACCCCGCTGACCAGCACCTCCGGCTCGATGCCGGCGGCCTGGAGAGACTTGCGACGAGCAGGGCTGGCCGAGGCGAGCACGAAGCGGTGCGGCAGAGAATCAGACACCAGCCCGACGTTACCGGCTCACCACCCGACACACCGGTCCACCCGCCCGCGCCGCTCCCCGCACGGTCCCGCGCCCTTGATCGACTCGACTTCCTGGATAACGCGGTATCCCGCTCACCCGGACACCCCTATTTCAAGGAACTCGAGTCGATCAGCGACTGATCCGGGGTGGCGGATCATCGCCGCGCCGCCGACGCCGCGCCACCAGCGCCCATCCGATACCAACGGCCGCGATCGCCGCGAGAGTGACCAGGCCGCGAACTTGCGCGCCATCATCATCGCCGCCAGGCCGAGCCTCAGCCGGCGCGGTCGGGCCAGCGTCGGCCGGAGCGCTCACGGACTCAAACCCCAACGGGGGTACGTCCGCAGTCAGCGCCGCCACGAGATCGATCACGCCGTACCCGTACTCGTCGTCCCGACCAGGCGGACCCTTGTCGATGGCGGTGGCCGTGAGCCGATGCGCCACCTCCTGGGCAGGCAGGTATGGGTACTTGGACCTGATCAACGCCGCAGCCCCAGCCACGATCGCCGTGGCGCTCGAAGTGCCGGTGCCCTTCGAATACTTTCCGCCGTAGCTGGTGCTGTAGATATCTACCGCCGGTGCCGTCACGTCGACTTGCGGTCCGGTTGCAGAGAAAGCAGCGTGTCGTCCAAGACGATCAACGCCACCCACGGCGATCACGTCCTCCTCGTTGGCTGGGTATGAGAGAGGCTGATTTGGCACATTCCCGGCGGCGGCCACGATTACGATATTCGCTGCGATTGCGGCCTCTACTGCTCGGACGAGTCGGGGTGTCGACGCTCCTCCACTGGAGATGCTTATGACTTGAACATTCTTAGATATGGCGTATTCGATAGCTGCAGCAAGATCGTCTGCTTCCCCGAAATTGTCGGAGGTGGAGGCCATTATGGGGAGAATCTTGGATCTAGGGGCGATGCCGAGTGCGCCTGTAGCCCTACCGCTTGCTGCGATTAGTCCTGCCATGCTCGTGCCGTGACTGTTCGAGTCTTTGCGGCCATCTCCTGAACCCCCAGCGACAGTGTCGATCCCTGCAAGCAGGTTTTCACTAAGGTCGGGGTGAGGGTCGACGCCAGTGTCGGGCACCGCCACAACGATTCCGTCACCTTTGCTGATCATCTGCGCCTCGGCAACCTTCAAGAATGTGAGGTGCCACTGATCGCTTCGGATTGGCTCGACATCGGCTTGTGCTGGAGTAGTGATGACGGAGCATGAAAATTGTTCCGACGTAAGTCCAATTAGCAAGATCAGCGCGGTAGCTGTGACCTTAACAAGAACTGACATTACCGATTAAGCCCGATGGCTGGCCCTGGGTCAATAGGTCCGTCATCGTTTGGCGGGCGGACCACCGGCGCTACCCCCTTATCGGTCTCCCACGGATGATCGGGATCCCAACGGGAGGTGCTGTTGTTGTCTGCCTGCCTTCGGTCGTGGGGCCGAAGAGGGGCCGCCTGGGCTCCGGAGGAGGTTGTCATCCCCGGGCCGCCGCCCATTGGTGAGATTCCAAACGTTGCCGGGGAGCCGCGGCCTGATCCAGGTCGAGAACCCGCGCCTCCGCTCGGCGCTGTGCCCGCTCCGCCACCGCCAATGACGCCGCCGACTGGGTTGACCCGGCGGGGCGAGTTTTGGATTGAATTAGGTTGACCCGCGCCTATGCCTGGTATGCCTCCAATGAGGCCTCCTGGTGGCATGGGCCGACCGGCGGTCGGGGTTGTCGGGCGTTGAGCAGGATTCTCGGTTCCGATCTGCTGATTGGTGCCTAAAGGGCGCCGTGAAGTCAGGTCTCCGACAGGCCCGACCGGGATGCCGGGCGTCAGGCCCGTAGATGCTGTAGGTGGTGCCAACGGAGGAGTTCCGGGCCCAGGTAAGTTGAGGTTCGTCGAGCCCGGCATCAAAGTTGAACTTGTTCCACCGAGCACCGGGCCCACCCCTGACGGCGCCTGAACAGGCGCAAGCCCAGCGGAGGGCACGTTTCCCGCCTTCGTTGGAACGGTGGCCGGTGTCATCGGTATAGCGACGATGGGCGGAATGACTGGACCCTGAGCGCTGGTGCCGTAAGTATCCGGATCGTTCGGCTGGTGCCCGGCTCGTCGGGGCGGCGGCGGGGGTTTTTGGAGAGTGGCTTGGGCTTGTTGGAGTTCGCCGCTGAGGTTGAACATCATCGACCGCGCCTGAACATTCAGCCGTTCCAGCTCGCCGTCGGTCACCGGTGGGTCGACGACCCGGTTGCCCATGATCGCTTTCGGGTCGGCGGCCGTCGCGTCGTACGCCTGCTTCTGGTGGAGCTTGGCCGCGTACTCCTCGTGGATTTTGCGAAGCTCGGCGCGGGTGGTGCCGATGGCCTGGGTGGCGGCGGACAGCGCGGTGTAGTTGGCCGCGGCGGCGTCGTGGGTATGCCGCACCTTGGCGATCAGGTCGTCGAGCTGGGCAAGGTACGTGCCGGAGGCCGCGCTGGTTTCCGGGGGCCACGCTTCGGCGAGCCCGCGCCGGTACTCCTGGAGTCGGCCGAGGTGGATCTGGGCCAGGTCACAGACCTTGCGCCAACCGGCGACCTGTTTCCAGTGGTTGGTCGTGTCGTGGTCCTGGAGGCACGCCCACATGCTGTTGACGTCCATCAGGTGCCAGGCGGTCTGGCCGGCGGTGCGGCCGTTGCCTCGTTCGATCATGGCAGGACCACCGGCCTCTGGCTCTCGGGGCCGGTGGGGTCGGTAAGCGTCGGGGTCCGGCCGCCGGGCAGGACGGTCCCGGGGTCGGCGAGGGCCCGTTGGACGTCCACGGCGCGGGCGGCGGAGAAGGCGTCGCTGTCGGAGTACTGGGTGGCGACCCGGTCGGCGACGGCGGCGAGGTGGCCGGTCGCGCCCCGGACGGCGTACACCATGTCGGCTGTGGCCTGCTGCGTCTCGTGGTGGGCGTGCAGGAAGGTGACCAGCTCGACGAACGCGTCGCAGGGGTTGGGCACCTGCGCGGACATGTCGTCGGCGATGTACGACAGGTGGGGCGCGTAGTTGCGTTCGACCTCGGCGGCGAGCCGGTCGGCGAACTCGCGGAGCTGGCGGATGTCGGCCTCGATGCCGCCGTAGCTGTGCAGCCAGGGGGCCGGCTGGTCCTCTTCGGGGATCATCGATCCTCCCTATCCGTCACGACACCGTTTCCCTGAGTGAGATTAACGGCTGGACGCCACTCTGGCAGCCCCCGCGTGGCGGATCGGTCAGCGGGGAAGGCCGGAGGCACGCCAGGTGGCGCGACCGGCCGGGCGGCCGCTGCGGGCCCACGCGGACGTGGTCGCCGGCGCGGGGGCGGCGGCCGGGCGGGACCGCACGATGACCGCACCGACCAGAGCGGCCAACTCCTCGGCGGTGGGTACGCCGCGAACGACCCGGAACAGCGGCTCTTCGGCAGACATGCCGCCAGGGTACGCGGCCCGACGTCATCCGAAGCGCACAGTGGCGTGCCGGCGGTGTGAGCGTCGGCGGGTCCGGGTACCGTCTCAGCGATGTCGAACGCGCTTCCCCAACTCGTCGCTGACCGATACCGGCTTCTGTCGCCGCTCGGCCAGGGTGGCATGGGTCGGGTGTGGAAGGCGCGCGACGAGGTGTTGCACCGCGACGTCGCCATCAAGGAGTTGGTGCCGCCGCCCGGCCTCACCGACGAGGAACGCCGCGAGATGCGGGAGCGTTCGCTGCGCGAGGCGCGGGCCATCGCCCGGCTCAACCACGTAAACGTGGTCCGCATCTTCGACGTGCTGCGTACCGACGGCGATCCGTGGATCGTCATGGAGTACGTGGCGTCGAAGTCGTTGCAGGACACCCTCGCCGAGGACGGGCCGGTGTCGGTGGCCCAGACCATTGAGATCGGCCTCGGCGTGCTGGGTGCTCTCAACGCGGCCCACAAGGCGGGCGTCATGCACCGCGACGTCAAGCCGGGCAACGTGCTGCTGGGCGACGACGGCCGGGTGGTGTTGACCGATTTCGGTCTCGCCACGATCCCGGGTGACCCGAATGTCACACGCACCGGCATGGTGCTCGGTTCGCCCGCGTACATCTCGCCGGAGCGGGCGCGGGAGGGCACCGCCGGTCCGGAGGCCGACCTGTGGTCGCTGGGCGCGACGCTCTACGCGGCGGTCGAGGGCAAGTCGCCGTACGCGCGGCCGTCCGCGATCGCCACGCTTGCCGCGCTGGCGACCGAGCCGATGCCGCCGCCGAAGAACGCCGGCCCGCTGAAGCCGGTGCTCAACGGGCTGCTCCAGAAGGACCCGAAGGAGCGGATCACCGCCGAGGTGGCCGAGCGGCTGTTGCGCCGTGCCGGAGGCAAGCGGGCACGGGGGATCTCCCTGCTCGACGGCGTACGCCGGCCGGGGCCGAACGGTCCGCGCGAGCCGCGACCGCCGCTCGTGCCGGCGCCGCGCCCGGCGGAGGAGAGCGCGGCCCGTCCGGTGTCGCCGCCTGCGCCGCGTACCCCGCCGCCGGTCGCCGCCGCTGCCGCGACGCCCGCTGTCGACGCCACGCCGACGGAGGTCGTGCCGGCCGACGCCGACCCGACGGCGGCGGTGCCGGCCGAGCCGACCGCGAAGATCGACAGCCCGGCCGCGCCCGAGGCCGACCCGACCGCGGTGGTGCCGTCCGAGGGGGACACCACCGACGACGGTACGACGGAGGCCGACGACGAGCCGACGGCAGTCGACGGCCCGCCGGTGACGCCGGAGCAGCGCAAACCCTCGACGCCCACGTCGGTGATGCCCCCGGTGAGTCCGGCCGGGCGCGCGGCGGTGCCGGCATTCGACGGTACGAAGCCGAACAACACCCGCCGCAACGTGCTGATCGGGGCGCTGGTGGCCCTGCTGCTGATCGGCCTCGTGGTGATCGTGCCGATGCTGACCAAGGGCGACGACAACGAGACGCCGCAGGTCGCCCCGACGACCGGGGCGGCCGCGTCATCGGCCCCGGCGCAGTCCTCCGCTCCGGCCGCGCCGCCGCCCACCACGGGCGCACCGAGCGCGACGCCCTCGGCCACGCCGTCGGCCGACCCGAACGCGCTGCCGGCGGGTTGGAAACTGTACAGGGGGCCGACCTTCTCCATTCCGCTTCCACCCGGCTGGAGCGGCCGTCAGACCAGATCGGACACGGTCGTCTTCAACCAGCCCAACGGGCCCGGCATAATGCTGGTCCAGTGGACCCCCACCCCGAAGAAGGACGCGGTCGCCGACTGGAAGGCGATCGAACCTGCCCGTCGGGATCTGGTCAGCAACTACCAGTTGGTGGGCAGCATCAAGGCCTGCGACTGGTACCGGACCTGCGCCGACTGGGAGTGGCTGGAGACCCGGGACAACACCCGCATCCACGTGCGCAACCGGGGCTTCGTAACCGCCACCAACCGGGGTTTCGCCATCCGGTGGGAGATCGCGGAGAAGGACTGGCAGGCCAACCTCGCCAACTTCGACCAGGTCGTCAAGGGCTTCGTGCCCGACCGCAGGAACTGAGCACCGCCGCGAGATCCATTCGCATGTTCTTGCGTCGTTCGGGGTATCTGATCTCCAACGACGGAGGGAGGTGCGACATGGGTCACCGATACAGGAACGCCCGGCCCCGGCTGGCACTGTGGATGCTCGTCGCACTCGGCGATGTGGCACTGCTGCTGATCAGCGTTGGGCTTCCGGTACTCGTCGCGCTGTTGGGCGTCGTTGCCATCACCGTTGGTGCGGTGGGCGTCCGGCGGCTCAGCCGGCGGGACGCGCTGGTCCGCGAGGATGCTCCGGTGATGGTGCCGGTGATGAGCCGACGGCGGGCCTGACCCGTACGCGGTGGCGTGGCGGCAGCCGGACCGATTGTCGACCGTTGTGGTGACCGTCGATCCCGCTGCCGCCAACCGCCCGATCAGGTGTTGTTGGCCAACGCGATCAGCCGGGTGCGGTCGCCGTTCCAGTAGTTGCGGTCCACGTTGCCGCTGATTCCGGAGACGGCGCCGCTGCTGGTGTACTGCCAGAAGCTCCACACCGGAGCGCCGGCCGGGAGGGCGCCCGGCGTGCTCGACCAGCGGGCCAGCCAGAGCGGGTGGTTGGCCCACGGGCCGGTCCAGCTGCCCGTGCACTGGTTCCACCAGCTCGTGGTGGTGTAGATGACCGCGTACCGGCCGGTGCGGGAGCGGTAGGTGTTCAGGAAGTCCTGCACCCAGTTGCGCATCCCCGTGGTGCTCAACCCGTAGCAGTAGCCCCCGCTGTACGGGTTCGCCTCGATGTCCAGTGCGGCCGGCAGGGTGCGGCTGTCGGCCGACCAGGCGCCGCCGTTGGACGCCAGGTAGTTGGCCTGGGTCGAGCCGGCGGAGATGTTGGGCCGGGCGAAGTGGTACGCGCCGCGGATGACTCCGGCGTTGTACGAGTTGACGTAGTTCGCGTTGAAGGAGGAGTCCTTGACGCTTGTGCCCTCGGTCGCCTTGATGAAGGCGAACTGGATGCCTGCGTTGCGGACGCTCGTCCAGTTGATGGTGCCCTGGTAGTGGGAGATGTCGACGCCGGGCGTGGTGGCCGCCGCCGCCGGGCCGGCGGTCGCGACCAGTGTCGCCGCCGCGGTGGCGAGGACGGTGAGGCCGGCCGCGAGCGCGCGGCGCAACGATGATCTGGTACGGGCCATGAGGTGCCTCCAGGGACGCGGTCTATTGACGACCATCTTTGGAGGTAACTGCCCTAGATCACAAGAGTTGTTGAAGAAAGTTTCATCGACGGCCGTCGTTCCTCCCGGCGACCGGAGCCGGAACAGTCAGCGCAGGGTGGCCGGGTCGAGCTGCCAGCGGAAGGGTTCGACCATCGTCAGCGTCTCGCCGGGCTTGGCCACCTGGTCCTCGACGTAGTGCTCGCCGTCCAGCCGGAACAGCCGCAGCGAGTGATCGTCGCCGTCCTGCTCGACCAGCAGGTACCAGGGGATCCGCGCGATGGCGTAGAGCTGCATCTTGACCAGTCGGTCGGCGGCCGCGTTGCCCGGCGAGACGATCTCGCAGACGAGCGTCACCTCGGGGGCTTCCACGACCGTGCCCTCGTCGTCGGTATCGGCGACGATCACGTCCGGGATGGCGATCCGGTCAACCCCGAGCCTTACGTTGACCGCTCTAAAGACCGCGAAGCCGCCTGCGGCACGCTCGACGTGGTCCGCCAGGCGCCGAGACACCAACTGGTGCCGCTTGCTCGGGACCGGGCTCAGAAGCAGGCTCCCGTCGAGCAGTTCGATCCGGTCCGGCGTCTCACCGAGAGCGAAGTAGTCGGCCTCGGTCCAGGGGCCGATGTGGTGTTCCAAGGGAACCGGTTTCATCTGCATCACCTCAGTCCCCGCTCAGTCTCACGCGTCGCGAGCCGATGCCTCGGGAGCGACACGGAACGCCGCCGGTAGGCTCGCGCCCCATGATGTCGATCGACGGGCTGGGCGATCTGTGGGACACGCTGTTCGGCGCGCAGCCGGACCCGCCCCCGCTGCTGGTGTTGATAACCGCCGCGGTCGCGCTGGTGGTGGTGTCCACCCGGCTGCCGTGGCGGATCGCCCGCAACGCCATCACCATCGCCCACGAGGGCGGGCACGCGCTTGTCGCCCTGCTCACCGGTCGCAAGCTGCGCGGCATCCGGCTGCACTCGGACACCTCCGGCCTGACGCTCTCCGCCGGTCGGCCCACCGGGCCGGGCATGATCCTCACGCTGCTCGCCGGCTACGTCGCCCCGCCGCTTGTCGGGTTGGGCGGCGCCTGGCTGCTCGGCGGCAACCGGATCACGCTGCTGCTCTGGGTCGCGGTGGTGCTGCTGCTCGCCATGCTCGTCATGATCCGCAACGCCTTCGGCGTGGTGTCGCTGCTGGTCACCGGAGCGGTGGTGCTCGCCGTCTCGTGGTACGCCACGCCGCAGGTGCAGGCCGCGTTCGCGTACACCGGGGTGTGGTTCCTGCTGCTGGGCGGGGTGCGACCGGTGGTGGAGCTGCAACGGCTGCGCTCGCGCGGCCGGATGCCGGCCTCCGACGCCGACCAGCTCGCCGGGCTGACCCCGTTCCCGGCGTTCTTCTGGGTGGTCCTCTTCGCCCTGGTCAACCTGGTCGCCCTGGTCGCCGGCGCGCTCCTGCTCACCGGCTCGATCCTCACCGACGCCGGCCTGACGCTCTGACCTCACCGGCAGCGCTCTGACCCCGGCCGGGCCGCGCCGGACCGAGTACGGCCGCGGGGCCTACCGGCCGCCGCCCCGGGCACCGGCCGCGCGGGCGGGCAGAATGAGGCCATGCGATACGTGATCATCGGGGCGGGCGCGGTCGGCGGAACAATCGGCGTACGGCTGGAGCAGGCCGACCGGGACGTGACGGTGGTGGCGCGCGGCGCGCACCTGGACGCGATCCGGGAGCGTGGTCTGACGTTGCGGCAGCCCGACGGTGACGTGACCGCCCGGCTCGCCGCCGTGGACGGTCCGGGCGACCTGCCGCTGCCGGCCGACACGGTGCTGGTGCTCACCGTCAAGTCGCAGGACACCGAGGGCGCGTTGGCGGCGTGGGTGGACGCGCCGGTCGCCGGTGGTGGCACGGCCGGCGAGCGGCTGCCGCTGCTCACCGCGCAGAACGGGGTGGCGAACGAGCGGGCCGCCCTGCGGCTCTTCGCCGACGTGCACGCGGTCTGCGTCTGGCTGCCCGCCACCCACCTGGACCCGGGCGTGGTGGTGGCCAACGGGCACCCGCACCCCGGGATGCTCCACCTCGGCCGCTACCCGGGCGGCGCCGACGACACCGACCGGGCGATCGCGGCCGACCTGACCGCCGCCGGCTTCGTCGCGCCGGTACGGGAGGACGTGCTGCGCTGGAAGTACGGCAAGCTGCTCAGCAACCTCGGCAACGGCCTCCAGGCGCTGCTCGGGCAGGACATCCCGGACGCGCTGGCCGAGCGGGTACGCGCCGAGGGCGTCGCCACGCTCGCCGCCGCGCGCATCCCGCACACCTCCCCGGACGAGGAGAGGGCCGAACGCGGCGACCTGGTCCAGCAGCGTCCGGTCGACGGCGCGGACCGCTCCGGCGGCTCCACGTGGCAGAGCCTCGCCCGGGGCGCCGGCTCGACCGAGGTCGACCACCTCAACGGGGAGATCGCGCTGCTCGGGAGGCTGCACGGCGTACCGACACCGGCAAACGTGGCAGTGCAGCGGGCGGTACGCCGGGCGGTCCGGGAACGGATCGCGGCCGGCGCGTTCCCGCTCGCCGAGCTGGAGAAGATGATCGCCTGACCGGGGCAACCGACGGCCCCGCCCGGCGCGTGTTCCCTGCGACCGACACGGGGAGGTAGCGGGTGCCGGACGTCGACGGGTTCGACGAGTTCTACCGGGGGAGCCGACAACGGCTGCTCGGGTTCGTCTACGCCCTCACCGGCGATCGCGTCGAGGCCCAGGACGCGGTGCAGGAGGCGTACATCCGGGCCTGGCAACGCTGGTCGACGATCAGCGGGTACGACGACCCGGAGGCGTGGGTGCGGGTGGTGGCGAGCCGCATCGCGGTGAGCCGCTGGCGCAGTCTGCGCAGCCGTGCGCGCGCCTACCTGCGGCACGGGGCGACCGAGACCGTTCCGGGGCCGGGCACCGACACGGTCGCGGTGGTCGCCGCGCTGCGTCGACTGCCCGAGGAGCAGCGCACCGCCATCGCCCTGTACTACCTGATGGGGATGCCCGTCGCCGAGGTGGCGCGGGAGACCGCCGCCCCGGTGGGCACGGTCAAGGCCCGGCTCTCCCGTGGGCGGACGGCCCTCGCCGGCCTGCTCGCCGTCTCTGACCTGGAGGAGGCCACGGATGCGTGACGACGACCTGGCATTCGTCGAACGGGTCCATCGGGACCTGCGTGACGTGACATGGCCGGAGCCGGAGGAGATCCGGGCGACTGCCCGCAGGCGCAGGCGTCGCACTGCCTCGTTGGCGGCGGTCGCGGTGCTCGTGGCGGTGACGGGCCCGGCGTACTACATGAAGGACCGGCCGGAATCTCCGCCCACGGCGGCCATGCGGGTGCCTGTCGACGCCGGCCCCGTCCGGGCGGAGATCCCACTCGACTCCCTGCTGGCTGTCACCGAGGTGCCGGTGAAGAACGCCGTGCAGCTCGGCGACGCGGGCCTCGGTGAGGTCGTCCGACTGGATCCGACGTTGCAGAGGTGCGGCGATGACCGTGGAGTGCCGGCGGTGCCCGCGTACTCCCGCTACTCGCGGTCGCAGACCCTGTTGTCACCGACGAGGGACGGCAGGGCACCCGCCCGGGTCGAACTCAGCCAGGACGTGTACCGGCTCGATCCGCTGGTGAGCGCGCGACTCTTCACGCACCTGAGGGCACTGCTCGACGCCTGCCCCGAATGGCATGTCGTCGAGAACGTCGTCGCCGCGGGCGAGACGACGCCGAACGAGAGCAGGCACGCCTGGGAGACGGCGGCGAGCAGCTTCGCCGGTGACGAGTCGGTTCTGGTGCGGCACGTGCCGTTCGCCCCGCGTGGCCCGGCCTCCGGAAGGACGCTCCAGCGCTCCAGCCCGGTCGCGATGACAGTCGTGGTCCGGGTCGGCGACCTGGTAACGGTGCTGGTGCCCGACCCGGGCCTGGGCCTGGGCGACGCGGATCTGGAGGCGCTGGGCCGTACGGCCGCTCGACGACTGTGCCCCGCCGCCAACCCGGCCTGCTGACCCTTCCTGATCCGCGCAACGTCAGGGACGGTGCTGCCCCCCAGCGTCGGGAGGCGGCACTTTCCCGACGTCGCGCGGGTCAAGCGAGGAGATCAGAGCGGGATGTTGCCGTGCTTCTTCGGCGGCAGGGTCTCGCGCTTCGTGCGCAGCACGCGGAGCGCCCGGACGATCTGGGTGCGCGTCTCGTGCGGCGGGATCACCGAGTCCACATACCCGCGTTCGGCCGCCACGTACGGGTTGGCCAGGGTGTCCTCGTACGCGGCGATCTTCTCGGCCCGGACCGCGGCCGGGTCCTCGGCGCCGGCCAGCTCGGAGCGGTAGAGGATGTTCACCGCGCCCTGCGCGCCCATCACGGCGATCTGGGCGGTCGGCCAGGCGAAGTTCAGGTCCGCGCCGAGGTGCTTGGAACCCATCACGTCGTACGCCCCGCCGTACGCCTTGCGGGTGATCACGGTGACCTTCGGGACGGTCGCCTCGGCGTACGCGTAGATGAGCTTCGCGCCCCGGCGGATGATGCCGTCCCACTCCTGGCCGGTGCCGGGCAGGAAGCCGGGCACGTCCACGAAGGTCAGCACCGGGATGTTGAACGCGTCGCAGGTGCGCACGAAACGGGC
The DNA here is from genome assembly GCF_000297395.2 of Micromonospora lupini str. Lupac 08. Lineage (GTDB taxonomy): Bacteria > Actinomycetota > Actinomycetes > Mycobacteriales > Micromonosporaceae > Micromonospora > Micromonospora lupini. The sequence continues at coordinate 940,015 of NZ_HF570108.1, forward strand.
CGCCTTCTCGGAGGCGGCGATGTCAAGCGTGCCGGCGAAGTGCATGGGCTGGTTGGCGACCACGCCGACCGGTCGACCCTCCACCCGGCCGTAGCCCACCACGATGTTCTGCGCGTAGAGCGGCTGGACCTCCAGGAACTCCCCGTCGTCGAGGACGTGCTCGATGACCGTGTGGATGTCGTACGGCTGGTTCGCCGAGTCCGGGACGAGCGTGTCCAACTCACGGTCCTCGTCGGTGATCGCCAGGTCCGCGGGGGCCTCGAAGACGACAGGCTCGTCGAGGTTGTTCGACGGCAGGTACGACAGCAGGGCCTTGACGTAGTCGACAGCGTCGTCCTCGTCGGTGGCGAGGTAGTGCGCGTTGCCGCTGCGCGTGTTGTGCGTGCGGGCCCCGCCCAGCTCCTCCATGCCGACGTCCTCGCCGGTCACCGTCTTGATCACGTCGGGGCCGGTGATGAACATGTGCGAGGTCTGGTCGACCATCACGGTGAAGTCGGTGACCGCCGGGGAGTAGACCGCGCCGCCGGCGCAGGGGCCCATCACCAGCGAGATCTGCGGGATGACCCCGGACGCCCGCACGTTGCGGAAGAAGATCTCCCCGTACAGGCCGAGCGACACCACGCCCTCCTGGATGCGGGCGCCGCCGGAGTCGTTGATGCCGACCACCGGGCAGCCGATCTTCATGGCGAGGTCCATCACCTTGACGATCTTCTCGCCGAAGACCTCGCCCAGCGAGCCACCGAAGACCGTGAAGTCCTGGGCGAACACGCACACCTGCCGGCCGTCGACAGTGCCGTAGCCGGTCACCACGCCGTCGCCGTACGGGCGGTTGCGCTCCAGCCCGAAGGCCGTGGACCGGTGCCGGGCCAGCTCGTCCAGCTCGACGAAGGAGCCCTCGTCGAGCAGCATCTCGATCCGCTCGCGGGCGGTCTTCTTGCCCCGCGCGTGCTGCTTCTCGACCGCACGCGCCGACCCGGCGTGCACCGCCTCGTCGACCCGGCGCTCCAGGTCCGCCAGCTTGCCCGCGGTGCTGTGGATGTTGGTCCCGGTCTCGGTAGTCACCCTGGGAATATAACGATGGTTCAGGTCGGCGCTGCTGTGCAGTACGCCTCAGTACCTCCCTCGGTCACCGCCGTAGGCTGACGGGATGCCGGGCTCCCCGTACACGAATCTGGACCGACCGCCGCTGTCGGCGGCCCGGCTGCGGCGTGCGCTTGTCGCGCCGAACGGACCGTGGGCCCGCCTGGAGCTGTACGCCGAGACCGGCTCCACAAACGCGGACGTGGCGGAGGCCGCCGCGGCGGGCGAGCCGGAGGGCCTGGTCGTCGTCGCCGAGCGGCAGAGCGCCGGCCGTGGCCGGCGCGGTCGGGTCTGGCAGTCACCGCCGCGGGCGGGAATCACCACGAGCGTGCTGCTGCGGCCCGGCGAGGCCGTGCCGGACCGCGACTGGCCGGCGGCGCCACCCACGGGGTACGGATGGCTGCCCCTGCTCGCCGGCGTCGCGTTGGTCGAGGCGGTGGCCCGGTTGGCCGAGTTGGAGGCCACCCTCAAGTGGCCCAACGACCTGCTCATCGGCGATGCCAAGTGCGCCGGCGTGCTGGCCGAGGCGGTGCCCGGCCGCTCGCCGGCCCAACCGCCTGCGATCGTCCTCGGCATCGGCCTCAACGTGACCCTGCGCGCCGACGAGTTGCCGGTGAACCCGACCGGGCTGCCGGCCACCTCCCTGCAACTGGCCGGCGCGGTGGCCACCGACCGGGATCCGCTGCTGCGGGCTCTGCTGCGGTCCCTGGCCGAGTGGTACGACCGCTGGCGTTCCGCAGGCGGGGACGCGGTGGCCAGCGGCCTGCGCGACGCCTACCTGGCGGCCTGCGCGACTGTCGGCCGGGAGGTGCGCGTCCTGCTTCCCAACGGCGAGTCGCTGACGGGCACCGCCACCGGCGTGGACTCCGACGGCCAACTCCTGGTCACCACCGCCACCGGCGAACGCGCCCTGGCCGCCGGCGACGTCCTGCACCTGCGCTGACCGCCCGGCAAGTGCAAGATCACGGACAGCGGGTGGGGCCGCGTGGTGGATGTCGTGGTGGGCTTGGGGGGTTTACGGTCTGCGCGTCAAGTAAATGGCGTTGGAGGTAGTCGTGGCGTTTCCCGAAGACGTGCTCACGAAGGACGAGCACGTCGTGCTGCACCTGCACCCGCACTGGAAGGCGCTGATCCGGCCGATCGCGGTGCTGGTGCTGGCCATCGCCGCGGTGGTGGTCGGCGTACTCCTGCTGCCCGAGAGCAGCGGTGGTTCGATCGCGCTGGCCGTGATCGGCGTGATCGGCCTGGTCGCGGTCCTCTGGCTCGGTCTGTGGCCGTTCCTGGTCTGGCGTACCACCCACTACCTGTTCACCAACGAGCGCGTGCTGCTCCAGCAGGGCGTCTTCTCCCGGGACCGGCGGGACCTCCCGCTCACCCGGATCAACGACCACTCGATGAACCAGCACTTCTTCGAGCGGCTGCTCGGCTGCGGCACCCTGACGATCGAGTCCGCCGGCGAGCGCGGCCAGTCGGTGCTCGCCGACGTGCCGGGTGTCAGCCGGGTGCAGACCACCCTCTACGAGCTGGTCGAGGCGCAGCACGACAAGCACTCGCTGGGCGACGGGGAGATGCGCGACATCCTCGCCGACATGCGCGAGGGCAAGCCGCTGCGCGACACCACGAGCTGATCGCGATCGGCCCTGACCGTCCCGGCCCGAGCGCCGGGGCGGTCAGGCGCGCTGTTCGACCCCGGGCTGCCCCGCAGCCGCCGATGGCCCGGCCTCGGCCTCGACCGGCCCGGTTTCGGCTGGTCCGGCCTTGGCTGGCCCACTTTCCGATGGTCCGGCCTCGGCCGGTCCGCTCCCCGACGGGCCGGCCTCGGCCGGTCCGCTCCCCGATGGTCCGGCCTCCGACGGGCCGCTCCCCGACGGGCCGGCCTCAGCCGGTACGCCCTCCGCCGGGTCGCTCTCGGTCGGTGTGGCCTCGGGGTTCGTCTCGACCGGGCGTAGCGCGAACCAGCCACGGAAGCGCGTACGCAGCACCTCCTGCTCGGGCCGGTTGTCCGGGCCGAGGCGGAGCATGGTGCCGGTGAGGATGACGGTGCCGAGCCCGGGGCGGGCGGACGACGGGCGGGCGCCCATCACGTCGACCCGGACGGCGAGGCGGTCCCCGGCGCGTACCGGGGCGAGCCACCGCAACTCCTCCAGACCGGGGGAGGCGTCCGCCGCCGCACGGGACAGCAGGTGGTCGACGTACGCCCGCATGAAGAGGCTCACCGTGTAGAAGCCGCTGGCGATCACGCCGCCGTGCCGACTGGCCTCGGCCAGCTGCGGGTCGACGTGGTACCACTGCGGGTCGAAGCGGCGGGCGAAGGCAAGCATCTCGTCGCCGTCCACGGTCACCGTCCCGAGGTCGACGGTGAGCCCCGGGACGAGATCCTCGAAGAACAGCTCGGCGGGCGCTCCGGTGCCGGAGCGGGTGGCGGGAGGCGTCACCGGCGGGGCGAGCGACGGGTGCCGGCGTGCAGCTCCGCGGCGAGTTCCGCGTCCAGGTCGGCGTGCATACCGGCGGTCAGCGGTGTGGGCCGTTGCTGGGTGGGAGCGGCGCCGGTCGGGCCGGGCGTCGGGTCGGGGCGGTCACTGGACTGCGCCTCTTCCAGCTCGGAGACGGATTCGGCCAGCTCGGCGACCGGGTCCATCTCTGCCAGGGTGTCCCACTCGTCACGCGGGATGTCGTGCCAGGTGGGCTCGGCCTTCGTCTCGTCCTCAGCCGGCGAGACGGGCTGGAAGACGAAGGTCCGGTACGACCAGAACCGGAAGAGCGTGCCCAGCAGGACACCTGCGGTCTTGGCCACGTTCAGTGCGAGCAGGCCATGGACGCCGAGGCCGTACTTGGCCGCCGCCACGGCGCCCAGTTCGATGAGCAGGCCGACCCCGTTGAACAGGAAGAACAGGACGTACTCCCGACGAAGCGCGGATTTCGGGCGATCCCGGTACGTCCAGTGACGATTCATCAGATACGACGTGATCGTGGCGACCAGGGTCGCGATCACGTTCGCCTTCAATTGACCGTTGACGAAAACGGTAAGTGCAAGGGCATTGAACACCGCGTAATTGATGACGGTGTTGACGCCGCCGACGATGCCGAACTTGAACGCCTCGTGGATGAACTTCTGCCAGCGCTCAGGCAGCAGACGGACAAGACGCATGCGAAACACCTTAGGGCAGTCGGTGAAGCCGGCGATCACCGGCCGGACGAGGTGGGCGGCAGGTCACGCCCCGTGGTCCCGGTCGTGCTCCACCTGCGGAACGATCGGAGTTCCCGCTTCGACGAAGACGAACCGCCGGTAGGACCAGAATCGGAACAGTGTCCCGAGGCCCGTGCCGACGACGAAGCTGGCGATGTTGTCGGCGAGCTGCGTCTGGAACACGGCCGGCCAGATGCTGCCGAGCCCGTACCGGCTGATCGCGAGGCAGGCCACCGCGATGCCGAGGCCGACGGCGTTGAAGAAGAAGAACAGCGCGTACTCCCGCGCGGGGTTGCTGCGCTGTCGGTGCCGCCAGGTCCAGAACCGGTTGCCGATGAAGGCGAAGGTCGCCGCGATCACTGTCGAGATCGTCTTCGCGGTCACCTGCTCCATGCCCCGCGCGGTCGTCAGGTAGTTGAAGAGCGCGAAGTCGATGAGGAAGGCGATCCCGCCCACGGTGGCGAACTTGCTCAGCTCACGTACGAGGTGACCGAAACGGTCGAGCAGTCCGCGGATCAGACCCGGTCGGGTCTGCCGGGGACCCGGTTGCTCCCCGGTCATCGTGGCGGCCACGGGGCGAGCCTACCGGCTGTCGGCCAGTCGGCGGGGTAGCAACGGCGACCGGACATCGTCGCTCGTGCCGGCCCTTTCGCCCGGTACGCCGCAGGTGAACGCAGCGTAACCACCGGGGAGGACTGACGCGCCTCGGAACGGGAATCCCCGCACCGGTCGGCCGGGCGGTTGGCGGCCCGACCGCAAAGCGCGTCGACCGGGGTGCACAACAAGATTTGCGTGAAACTGCGCAGGAAAGCGGGTATCAGATCGTGATGCCGCAGCGTGGCCGTATCTTGTGCAGTTCTTCACAACCCGTCCCACTGTCTAGGAAGGCTGCCCGGTTTACGCTGAGGCCAATCCCAGGTTTCCACGAAGGCGGCGCGCGGCGTCGCTCAGACTCGTGCATCCCATAGATCGGTCAGCGTCGACCACAAGGAGATGTGTCATGGTTGCTCCGGCTGTAGTGCGGGGTATCGATCAGGCCCCGACGTCCCATCCGAAACTGCTTGCCTGGGTCCGTGAGGTCGCGGAACTGACCACCCCCGACCGGGTCGTGTGGGTGGACGGGTCGGACGAGGAGTGGCGTCGCCTCACCGATGAGCTGGTCGAGGCCGGCACCCTCATCCGGCTGAACCCGGAGAAGAAGCCGAACTCGTTCTACGCGCGCACCGACCCGACGGACGTCGCCCGGGTCGAGGAGCGCACCTACATCTGCTCCGTCGACGAGGCGGACGCCGGCCCCACCAACAACTGGATGGCGCCGGCCGAGATGAAGCGGACGATGACCGAGTTGTACCGCGGGTCGATGCGCGGACGCACCATGTACGTCATCCCGTTCGTGATGGGCCCGGTCGAGGCCGCGAGCCCCATGTTCGGTGTGGAGATCACCGACAGCCCGTACGTGGTCGCCTCGATGCGCATCATGACCCGGATGGGCGCCCGCGTCCTCGAGGCGATGGGCGACGACGCCGACTTCGTGCACGCGCTGCACTCGATCGGCGCCCCGCTCGCCCCGGGCCAGCAGGACGTGGCGTGGCCGTGCAACGAGACCAAGTACATCTCGCACTTCCCGGAGACCCGGGAGATCTGGTCGTACGGGTCCGGGTACGGCGGCAACTCGCTGCTCGGCAAGAAGTGCTACTCGCTGCGGATCGCCAGCGTGATGGGCCGGGACGAGGGCTGGCTCGCCGAGCACATGCTCATCCTGAAGATCACCTCGCCGGAGGGCAAGGTCCACCACATCGCCGGCGCCTTCCCGTCCGCGTGCGGCAAGACCAACCTGGCCATGGTGGAGCCGACCATCCCGGGGTGGAAGGTCGAGACGATCGGCGACGACATCGCCTGGATGCGGTTCGGCCCGGACGGCCGCCTCTACGCGGTCAACCCGGAGTACGGCCTCTTCGGCGTCGCGCCCGGCACCGACTGGAAGACCAACGCCAACGCCATGCGGACGCTGGACCGGGGCAACTCCGTCTTCACAAACGTCGGCCTCACCGACGACGGTGACGTCTGGTGGGAAGGCATGGGTGAGCCGCCGGCGCACCTGATCGACTGGAAGGGCAACGACTGGACGCCGGACAGCGACGGCCTCTCCTCGCACGCGAACAGCCGGTTCTGCACCCCGATCACCCAGTGCCCGATCCTCGCCGACGAGTACTTCGACCCGAACGGCGTGCCGATCGACGCGATCCTCTTCGGTGGTCGCCGCAAGGACACCATCCCGCTGGTGACCGAGGCCCGTGACTGGGTGCACGGCGTCTACATGGGCGCGACGCTCTCCTCGGAGACCACGGCCGCCGCGTCCGGCGCGGTGGGTGTGGTCCGCCGCGACCCGATGGCGATGCTGCCGTTCATCGGCTACCACGCCGGTGACTACTTCCGGCACTGGATCGAGATGGGCAAGGGCACCGACGGCGACGAGGCGAAGCTGCCGAAGATCTACTACGTCAACTGGTTCCGCAAGGACCCCGACGGCTCGTTCCTGTGGCCGGGCTTCGGGGAGAACTCCCGGGTGCTCAAGTGGGTCGTCGAGCGGATCGAGGGCACCGCCGACGCGGTGGAGACCCCGGTGGGCATGGTGCCGACGCCGGACTCTCTTGACGTCGAGGGCCTGGACATGACCCCGGAGGACGTCCGGATCGCGCTCAAGGTCGACCCGGACGAGTGGCGCAACGAGCTGCCGATGATCACCGAGTGGTTCGAGAAGTTCGGTGACAAGCTGCCCGGCGTGCTCTGGGCCGAGCTGGACGCGCTGCGGGCCCGCCTGGACGCCGTACCGCCGCGCCAGGTGTGAACATCGCCCGCCGCGGGCAACAACGGATCCCATGAGGACGGCCGCCGAGACCGAGGTCCGGCGGCCGTCCGCCGTCCGGGTGCTCACCTTCCTGCTCGCGACGACGGCGGCGGCCACCGTCGTGGTCGAGCTGCTCAACTGGTGGTACGCCCCGGAGCAGGGCTTCGGCCTGGCCGTACGCACCGGCTGGGCGATGCTGCGCTCGTTCGGGTTCCTGCTGCTGATCGGGCACGTCCGCCGGGGCCGCACGGTGGCCCGCCCGTTCGGGCTGATCCTCGCGGTCACCACGATTTTCGCCGTCGGCCGGCTGATCGTGCCCCGGCAGGGGGTGCCGCCGCTGCCCGGACTGCTCGGCTTCGCCGTCCTGACCGCGCTCTGTGTGACTGTGGTCTGGCTGCTCTACCGCTCGTCGGCGCTCGCCGGGCATCTCGTCCGGCACCGGCCCCGACTGGTCATCGACAAGGCCGGCATCTCGTGGCGGGAGACCCCGCCGCGCCGACCGCAGGCCAGCGGTTGGCTGCTGACCAGCCGGGTCGCGGCGTTCACCTACAGCCCGTTGATGCTGGTGCCGGCGTTGGTGGCGACAGGCGCCATCCTGGACGATCGCCTGTCCGCCGTACCTGCCGTGCTGTTCTGGTTCGGCGCGGGCATCGCGGCCAGCTACGCGGTGCTGTTCTGCACCGCGTTCCTGATGCGCGGCAAGGACTGGGCGCGTGGCCTGCTGGTCGTGGTCACGCTGGCCGTCCTCGCGGTGGACCTGCCGCTGTGCTGGTGGCTGCTGGGCGTGGACGGCCTGGTCCGCGACGGCGCCCCGCTGGTGGCCGCCGCCGCACTGGCCCTGTACGGCCTGCGCCGCGCGGCCCGCGCCCCGGATGCCGCCGCCCCGGTCTGAGGGGCGCGCAGGGCGTCCGCCCGTGCCCTGAGGCGAGTGGGTCGGGCCCTTCGCGGATGCTGTAGAGCTGCCCCAGTCGTGGGGCGGCTTCCGCCGCGTGGGAAACCACCGTTCGCTCTCTCCAGATCCGGCGTCGACCTCCCCTCGCGAAAGCTGTGCCCGTCCGCGCCGGCGCCCCGGTTGTGGGGCAGCTCGACAGGCGCTCCCCGGTCCTCCGGTCCCCGCGCAGGTCGCGCTTCGGCGCGGCTCGGCCGTGCGGCATCGGTCCGGCTGCGCCGGCAGGGGGCAGGATGACGGGTGGCGTCGGTCACAGCGGTCGACGTCGGCGACGCGGGCGGATCGCCGGACGGGGCAGGAGCGGGCCGTCCGCCGAACGGAGGGAGGCGCGCGGTGAGCGACGAGTTCGACGTGGTGGTGGTGGGAGCGGGGCCGGCCGGAGCTGCGGCCGCGCTGACGGCCCGCCGGGCGGGCGCCAGCGTGTTGCTGCTGGACCGGGCCGACTTCCCCCGGGACAAGGCCTGCGGCGACGGGATCGCCGCGCACTCGGTGGACGTGCTCGCCGAGCTGGGCGTGACCGAGGCGGTGGCCGGGTACGCGCCGCTGCCCGCGCTGCGGATGGTCTCCCCGGGCGGTCAGGCGGTCGCTCGTGCGCTGCCCCGGCCCGCGTACACCGTGCCTCGGGAGGTCTTCGACGCGCGGCTGGTGGCGGCTGCGGTGGCCGCCGGCGCGCAGTTGCGCCGGCACAGCGTCCGCCGGGTCCAGCCGCGCGCCGACCGGGTGGTGCTCGACGGCGAGATGTCCGGTCGGGTGGTGGTGGGAGCGGACGGCGCCGGGTCGGTGGTACGCAGGGCCCTCGGGCACCCGGTGAACCCCGACCGGCACCTGGCGCTGGCCATCCGGGGGTACGCTCCGGCGCTGCCCGGCCCACCCGAGCAGCTCATCGTCACCTCGAAGGCGCGCTGGCCGGCGTACGCCTGGTCGTTCCCGATCGGCGACGGGCGGGCGAACGTCGGGTACGGGGAGGTGCTGCGCGGCGAGCCGCTGAGCCGGGCGTACCTGCTGGACCGGCTGGCCGCGCTGCTGCCCGGCACCGACCTGTCGACGGTGACGGCGCTGCGCGCCCACCACCTGCCGCTGTCCACGCACCGGCCGACGCCGGGCCGGGACCGCACGCTGCTGGCCGGCGACGCCCTCTCGTTGATCAACCCGTTCACCGGGGAGGGCATCTTCTACGCGCTGCTCTCCGGCGCGCTGGCCGGTGCCGCGGCGGCCCGTACGCCGGAGGCTGCGGCACGTCGTTACACCGTGGGTCTGCGTCGTCGCCTGGGCACCCATCTGCGGCACAGCTCGGTGGCCGCGTCGTTGGCGCGACGGCGGCGGGTGGTCGACGCGGCGGTCCGCGCGGCCCGCCGGGACGACCGCGTCTTCGACGATGTGGTCGAGTTGGGGCTCGGCGACGGGCGGCTCACGGCCCGTACGCTGGGCATGATCGGCATCGAACTGTCCGCCGGGGATCGCCCCCGAAAGGGGTGATCCTGCGGGCGGGTCGCTACGCTGCTAGGTGATGACGCTGCGGAACCTTATCTACTCCGTGTACGAGCGCCGGCTCACGGCGAAGCTCGCGGGCAAGCCGGTGCCCCGACACGTCGGGGTGATGTGCGACGGAAACCGCCGGTGGGCGAGGGAGATGGGCTTCGTCGACCCCAACGACGGGCACCGGGTCGGCGCGGCGAAGATCAAGCATGTCCTCGGCTGGTGTGACCAGGCCGGCATCGGGCACGTGACCCTCTACCTGCTGGCCACCGACAATCTGCGCCGCCCGGCCAGCGAGCTGGACCCGCTGCTGCAGATCATCGAGGACCTGGTGGTGGAGCTGTCCGAGGAGGGCAACCCCTGGCGGCTGCGCATCGTCGGCGCGCTGGACCTGCTGCCCGCGCAGACGGCTGCGGCGCTCAAGGCCGCCGAGGAGCGCACCCGGGACCGCAGCGGCGGCGCGGAGGTCAACATCGCGGTCGGCTACGGCGGCCGGCGGGAGATCACCGACGCGGTCCGTTCGCTGCTGCTGGAGCACGCCGCCTCCGGCGGCACCATCGAGGAGCTGGCCGAGGTGCTGGACGTGGAGCACATCGCCGAGCACCTCTACACCCGCGGCCAGCCCGACCCCGACCTGGTCATCCGCACCAGCGGGGAGCAGCGGCTGTCCGGTTTCATGCTCTGGCAGTCCGCGCACTCGGAGTTCTACTTCTGCGAGCTCAACTGGCCGGATTTCCGGCACATCGACTTCCTGCGCGCGCTGCGCTCGTACGCCACCCGCCAGCGCCGGTACGGCGCCTGAGCCCGGTCGGGGGCGGGAGTCGGCCCGGTCAGGGCAGCCGGGTCAGGGCCCGGGTGAGGAAGTCACCAAGTGCGGCCGGGGACTCGATGGTCAGGTCGGCGGCGTTGGCCACCTCCTGACCGGTCTCCGGGTTGGCCACTGCCACGCAGACGCCGAAGAAGTCCGGGTCCGCCTCGGCACGGGCGCGCAGCGCCGCGAACGCCTTGATGTCCGAGACGTCGTCGCCGAAGTACCAGGCGCCGGTGGCGCCCTGGACCACCTCGCCGATCACCATGCCCTTGTCCCGGTCGACCGGCGGTTTGAGTTCCAGCACCATCCGCCCGGCCTGCACCCGCAGCCCCAGCCGGTCGGCCTGCGCCTGCCCCCACTGCTGCACGGTCCCGCCGAGCTGCGGCGCGGTACGCCAGTGCAGCGCGACCGAGAGCCGCTTGAACTCGACGAGCGTGCCGGGTGGCAGCTCCGCACGGGCCAGATCGGCCAGCTCGGCCATGGTCGGCACCCACGGCAGGGCGGTGGGCTCGGTGACGGTCTCGCCACCGGAGTGGCTGTGCTCCAGCCCGTACAGGCCGTAGAGGTCGACGCCGCTCAGCTCGCCGAGGCGGTCCCGGAGGAAGTCGACGGGCCGCGCGGAGACGATCGCGATCCGCTGCACCACCGGGGCCAGCGCCTCGATGGCTGCCAGGGCGTTGGGCGCGGGGCGGACCGCCGTCGGGTCGTCGTCGACGGGCGCGAGCGTGCCGTCGAAGTCGAAGAAGAGCACGGTCCCCGCCGCCCGGCCGGCAGTGACCTGCCATGCCTGATCGGCGTTCAACGGGGTCCTCGGCTGGTGGTTGCCCAGATTCAACGGCGGCACGCGCGTCAGCGTACCCCGGCGTTGGGGGCTCATTCCTGGCCGAGCACCACCGCTCGGCGGCGTGCGGTCAGCGTTCGGCGGCTCCTCGTCCGCGGCGTCCGAACGGCACCACCGCCGCGTCCTGCCCGTGGTTGAGCAGGTAGCCCTCCACGAAGCCGGTGTTGCGGTCCCCGGTGTGGGTCTCGATGTCGTTGAGCCGTGCCACCAGGAACTCGGTGAGCGCGCTGATCCGGTCGTTGAGACGCTCGTGCAGCTCCGCGACGACGGCCAGGATGACCGCCGTGCCGGCGCTGGTGAGCGCGAGAAGGTTGACGAGCAGCGGCAGCTGCCCACCGTTGACCGCGAGGGTCACCACGTTGCCGGTCGCCCACAGTGTCATCGACACCGTGGCGACCACGACTGCCCACCACTTCAGGGTCATGGACAGACCCCTCCTTATGTCCCGCAGGGCTGGGTTCGGCCTTGTCCCGTCCCCCCGCCGATGACGAGCCCAAGCAGTACGAGTACGGACGCTAGCGTGCCCGTTGTGGCCCCGGAGCGAAACGAATGAACCTGACCAGGCGTTCTTTCGCCATCTGAGGAACTACCCTGCCTGATTGCCCCTATTTCGGACATCGACCGGCAACGTTGGGCGGTATGCGAGGTATCTAATGGTTTCGCGGATGTGGAACTTCTCCGCGTCCGACACGTTCGGGTCGACGAGGCGGCGCAGGAGGGCCTCCACGTCCGGGTCCATCGGAGGGGCCGGCTGGCCGGCGCGGGGGCCGCTCGCGGTGCGGTCCCAGCCGAGCGCGGCGAAGGCGGCGGCGGGGTTCAGGCCCAGGCCCTCGCAGAAGGCGACGACACGTTCGGCCTCGGGGTCGCTGGCCCAGTCCCCGCGGACCCACCGATTGATGGTCTGCCGGGAGACGCCGGTACGTCGGGACACCTCGGTGCCGCTCCAGGCCCGCGTCGCCCGCGCCTCTTCGAGGGCGCGCCGGACGAAGGTGGCGAAGGCGATCTTTCGCGCATTGGCCGTCTCGGTCACCCCGTGACGGTACGGCCAGCCGGGCGCGGGCGTACGCCCAGGCACGCTGCTGTCACGCGGACGTGACGGCACTCTCGGATTCGCGGTAAACGATCCAGCACCGCTCTGGAGGGGTGTCACCCGGGCAGAATAGATGCCCGTAGTGGCGAATGTAAGCGGACGAAAAGCTGATACTGTCACGCTCATGGGACAATCTACGGTGTGTCACGTGCATGAGACGATTGGTGCTCACATGCGTCACGCCCCCGGTGCCGAGGGGGTGTGGTGACCGAGCTCGCCACCCGAGCCCAGGCCTTCGGGCTGATCGCCGAGGGAGTGGCCGCGGGGCTGAGCGCCCCATGGCGCCTCTACCTCGCCCGAGGCTGCCGATACCTGTCGCTGAGCGTCGGCGACCGCACCGAATGGAACGCCTGGCGTACCCATCTCGGCTGCCCCGAGTTGAGCGTCCGGGTCTACGACGCCGGCGGGGAGATCCGCCGGTCCTCCGTGGCCGAGGTCGTGCTGGACGGCTGCCGGATCAGCGTCGAGCTGGTCGAGGAGGTCAGCACCGACGACCTGGACCGGCTGCTGGTCGCGGATCCCACCGCCGACCCCACAACTGTCGAGCCGGAGGAACGATGATCCGGCGTCCGGGCCGGGCCGGGGCCGCCCGATGAGCCCGTTCCTCGTGGTCTTCCTCGTCCTGGTGCTCGGTGCCACCAGCTACGCGGCCGGTCGCCTGCACGGGCAGCTCAGCTACCGCATCGGCTACCGCTTCGGCTACCGGCAGGGCTACTTCGACGGCGACCGGGGCGCCTGGAACCGGCGCCGACGCGACGCCCAGGCGGCGATCGCCTCCGCCCTGTCGGTCTCCTCGGCGGGAGCCGTCCGCTCCGCCGGCACGGTGGCCCGCCCCGGCACCACGTACACCGGCTCGTCGTTCACCGCGCCGGCCGCCCCGATCACCGGGCGGCACCCGACCGGCACGCTCGTTCGACGGACCGGCTGAGCCGGCCGGCGGGCCGCCGCGAGCGGTCCCGCCGACCGGCGCGGAGAAGACGCGGTGCGTCGTCCGCGGCGGACACGCACCGTCGGGGCCACGTCAGACCGGTGACGGTGGCCCCGGCCGGCCGGGATGCGCGCAGGGGGCATGCATCCCGGCCGGCTCGCCGCCCTTTCGCCGCCGCGGGTCCCGGTCGCCGGTGTCGTCGGCCCGTCCGGGCGCCGGATCGACCGTGGCGACGACCTGCCGGGTCATCCGACCGGGCGGTGTTCACGTGGTCGTTCCCGGTGATCCACGATCGCCCCTAGCCGGGACGGTCCGCCGCCGCTAGCGTCTAGGCATGGCACGGGGTTCTCCCGAGCCAGCCGGTCCGCCCGGATCTGCGACCTCGCACACGGGGTTCCGCATCCGACCCCGTGTCCCCGGGCACCGGACGAGGCGGAACACGGGTGGCCGGGTGCCCATCCGTCGGAGCAGGCCTGTGACGACTCGCCGTACCACCGCCGGTGCCGACCAGATCCCGGCCGCGACTGCCACGACCCGCCGTGCCCCCCGGAGCCGCCGTACGGCGGCAACCGCGCCGGCCGACCCCAAGGAGCCGCGACCAGCGGGCCAGGCGTTCGTTCTGGACACGTCAGTGCTGTTGTCCGACCCGGCGGCGTTCCACCGCTTCGCCGAGCACGAGGTGGTGCTCCCGCTGGTGGTGATCACCGAGTTGGAGGGCAAGCGGCACCATCCGGAGCTGGGCTGGTTCGCCCGGCAGTCGCTGCGGATGCTCGACGAGCTGCGGATCCAGCACGGCCGGCTGGACACGCCGGTGCCCGCCAACGACGTGGGCGGCACGCTGCGGGTCGAGCTGAACCACACCGACGACGGGGTGCTGCCTCCGGGGTTCCGCACCGAGAGCAACGATGCCCGGATCCTCTCCGTGGCGCTCAACCTCGCCGCCGAGGGGCGGGAGGTCACACTCGTCAGCAAGGACATGCCGCTGCGGGTCAAGGCCGCCTCGGTGGGCCTGCGCGCCGACGAGTACCGGCACGGTCAGGCCGGTGACCCCACCTGGACGGGCATGTCCGAGCTGGATCTGAGCGAGGAGCAGATCTCCGCGCTGTACGCCGGCGACACGCTCGACCTCGACGAGGCGGCGGGTCTGTCCTGCCACACCGGCCTGGTGCTGCACTCGGGGCGCGGCTCCGCGCTGGGCCGGGTACTGCCGGACAAGTCGGTGCGGCTGGTCCGCGGCGACCGGGAGGCGTTCGGCCTGCACGGCCGCTCGGCCGAGCAGCGCGTCGCCCTCGACCTGCTGCTCGACGAGACGATCGGGATCGTCTCGCTGGGTGGGCGGGCCGGCACCGGCAAGTCGGCGTTGGCGCTCTGCGCCGGGCTGGAGGCGGTGATGGAGCGTCGCCGGCACAAGAAGGTGATCGTCTTCCGCCCGCTGTACGCCGTCGGAGGTCAGGAGCTGGGCTACCTGCCCGGGTCGGAGTCGGAGAAGATGTCGCCGTGGGCGCAGGCGGTCTTCGACACGCTCGGCGCGGTGGTGCACGAGAACGTGCTGGAGGAGGTCACCTCACGCGGCATCCTCGAGGTGCTGCCGTTGACCCACATCCGGGGTCGGAGCCTGCACGACGCCTTCGTGATCGTGGACGAGGCCCAGTCGCTGGAGCGCGGGGTGCTGCTGACCGTGCTGTCCCGGATCGGGCAGGGCTCCCGGGTGGTGCTCACCCACGACGTCGCCCAGCGGGACAATCTGCGGGTCGGCCGACACGACGGCGTGACGGCGGTGATCGAGGCGTTGAAGGGTCATCCTCTCTTCGCCCACGTCACGCTCAGCCGGTCGGAGCGGTCGCCGATCGCCGCGATGGTGACCGACCTTCTGGAGGACATCCCGCTGTGATAGGGCTTTTATAGGCTTTCGTCCGCATTCTGGCTGTGGCGCAGATCACAAACCTGCCGGTTGGTTTCCCATCAGTCTCACTGTGCGCGATGGTGTCCCACGAGCGCCCACGCACCACAGGCATCGTTGGTGATCGTTCGTCCAGGCTCTGGGCGGCATCGGTGACGGTCGGTGCGTCGGCGCGACCGGCTCACCGGTCGGGGCGCTCACGGCACGGCTGTGGGCCCACGTGGTCTGCGCCGCGCCGTGTCCTTGCCCCCGACGAAGGGACACTTCGTGAGTCGGCTGTGGAGCCGGTTGGGCGCCCGTACGGCCGCTGTCGCGCTGCTCTCCGTGGGCGTCGCCGGTGGCTTCTACCTGGGCGAAGATCGGGAAACCCAGCAACAGGGCCTGACCGCGCAGGTCGGCGCCGAGGTCGACCGGGTCGACTTCGCCTACCAGCGCGAGCGCCAGGCCAGCCACCAGGTCGCGTTCGCGCGGCAGCGGGCCGCGGAATACCAGGCGAAGCTGCGGGCGGCGCAGGCCGCCAAGGAGGCCGCCGAGCGGGCTCGCAGGGCCGAGGCCGCCGCGGCGTCCCGCAAGCGCGAGCGCGAGGCCGCCGCCAAGGACGTCGCCAAGCCGTACGAGGGGCCGATCCCGGCGTCCTGCGCGGAGTACAGCGGCAATCGCAAGATCGGCTGTGCGCTGATGCTCGAGGCGGGCTTCGGCATCGCCGAGTTCCCCTGCCTGGACAAGCTCTGGAACAAGGAGAGCGGCTGGAACCACAAGGCCAGCAACTCCTCCTCCGGCGCGTACGGCATCCCGCAGTCGTTGCCCGGCAGCAAGATGGGCTCGGTCGCGGACGACTGGCGGACGAACCCGGCCACCCAGATCAAGTGGGGGCTGGGCTACATCAAGGGCCGGTACGACACGCCCTGTGGCGCCTGGAGAAACTTCCAGAACAACGGCAACTACTGACGTCGTCGACCGGCGGGGCGGGTGGTCATCCACCCGCCCCGCCGTCGCGTACGCCGGGCAAGCGGGCGGGACGTGAGTGGCGGTCGGCCCCTTTTGCTGATAGCAGTTGGGGGGTGACCCTGCACCCGTCCAACGGCGACCCCTACCGGTTCGGCACCGAGGCGTTCTACGCCGCGCTCGGCCGGGCCTTCGTCGCCATGTGCGCGGTGGTCCCGTTCCTCTTCCTCATCGAGGCCGTCGACCAGGGGCTCGCGTTCGGCCTGGACGCGACCGCCGGCATCATCCCGCACCGCATCGACGGCCTGGACGGCGTCTTCTTCTCGCCGTTCCTGCACCACGGCTTCGACCACCTCTACAGCAACAGCATCCCGCTGATCCTGCTGGGCACCTTCGTGCTGGCCGCCGGTGCCCGCCGGTTCCTCTGGTCGACCCTGATCATCATCCTGGTCAGCGGGCTCGGGGTCTGGTTCACCGGCTCGCCCAACTCGGTGGTCGTCGGCGCCAGCGGGGTGATCTTCGGTTACCTGGGCATCCTGCTCACCCGGGGCATCGTCGAGCGCAGTTGGTGGAACTTCGCCGTCTTCCTGCTCGTCGGTCTGCTCTACGGCTGGCAACTGGTCGGCATCCTCCCCACCGACGAGCGGATCTCCTGGCAGGGCCACCTGTTCGGGCTGCTCGGTGGGGTGGTGGCGGCGATCCTGTTCCGCCGTCGCCGGCCGACCGTGGACGGCTCGGACTACTCGGGTTCCCCCCTCAGCCTGCCCTGACCCGCTTCTCGGCGCGCCCCTGGGACATGCTTGCCCGACCGCTGCACCGCGCCTACGGTCGAGATCAGCAAGCGTTGATCCGTGAGCGGAAAGCGACGGTACGCCATGCGCGAGGTCGATGTCGCCGTGATCGGGGCTGGTCCAGCCGGCCTCTTCGCGGCGTACTACGCCGGTTTCCGAGGGCTGTCCGTCGCGGTGATCGACGCGCTTCCGGAGCCGGGCGGCCAGGTCACCGCCATGTACCCGGAGAAGCTGATCCTCGACGTGGCCGGCTTCCCCGCCGTGAAGGGCCGCGACCTGGTCGCCAACCTGGTCGCCCAGGCCGCGCCGTTCGGCCCGCAGTACCTGCTCGGCACGAGGGCCGAGAAGCTGTCGTACGCCGATGACCGGCCGGTGCTCGGCCTTGCCGGCGGCGAGCAGCTCGGCTGCGGCGCGGTAGTGGTCACCGGCGGGCTCGGCAGCTTCAGCCCACGCCCGCTGCCCTGCGCCGACGGCGCTCCCGGCGCCGGCATCGTCTACTTCGTCACCGATCCGGCCGAGCTGACCGACCGGGACGTGCTCATCGTCGGCGGCGGCGACTCCGCCTTCGACTGGGCGCTGGCCCTGCAACCGCTGGCCCGCTCGGTGACCCTGGTGCACCGGCGGGAGAAGTTCCGGGCGCACGCCTCGACCGTCGCCCGGGTGCTGTCGCTGCCGGTGCGGGTGGTCGTCAACGCCGAGGTCACCCGCCTGCTCGGGGACGCCACGGTGACCGCCGCCGAGGTGACCGTGCGCGGCGGCGAGGCGGAGACCCTGCCGGTGGACACGGTGGTCGCCGCCCTCGGCTTCACCGCCGACCTGGGCCCGCTCGCCGAGTGGGGTCTCCGACTGGACCGCCGGCACATCCTGGTGGACAGCGCCATGGCGACGAACCTGCCCCGGGTCTTCGCGGCCGGTGACATCACCGAGTACCCGGGCAAGGTGCGGCTCATCGCCACCGGCTTCGGCGAGGCCGCGACGGCCGTGAACAACGCGGCGGTGGCCATCGACCCGGACGCCCACCTGTTCCCCGGGCACTCCTCCGACGCGGGCTGACTGTCGGTATCGGACACTGACCGGTCCGTGTCCGGATCGAGACGGGTCGACCGGACCCTGGGGGTATGACGGGGCCCGAGAAAACACGCGATGGCGCACCGACGACGCTGGCGTGGCTCTGCCACCCGGCCACGCTGCTGGCCCTGGTGGTGTTGGTGGTCAACGACCATGTGTTGAAGGCGGCCTTCCCCGGCCTGGTGACGGGCAAGCTGAGTGACGTCGCGGGCCTGGTGCTGACTCCGCCGTTGGTGGCGGTGCTGTTGACGTTGCTGGTGCCGCGGTTGCCGGCCCGGGCCGCCGCGCTGGTCGGTCTGGTCGCGGTGGGTGCCGGGTTCACGGTGGTGAAATCCAGTGGGTACGCCGCCGAGCTGGCCTCCTCGGCCTGGACCGTGCTGGGGGGGCCGTCGCTGGTCCGGGCCGACTGGACCGACCTGTTCACCCTGCCGGCGCTCGGCCTGGCGTGGTGGAGCTGGAGCCGGGCCCGGCAACGGCCAGTTCGGCACCGGGCGGCCCGGCTGGTCCGACTGCTGGTGGTGCTCCCGCCGGCGGTGTTGGCGGTGGCCGCCACCAGCGCGGTCCAGTACCCCTACGCGCTCGGCACGGCGCTGCTGGACGGCCGCCCGGCGATCTCGGTCGGCTCCGGCACTGATCTGACCCCGTGGCCGGCGAGCGTCGCGGAGGGGATGTGGTCGGTCAGTGACGACGGTGCCACCACCTGGCGGTCGGCCAGTGAGGACGAGCAGCCACGACTACCAGGCGAGGGGGTTGGGCAGCGGCAGGCCTGCGTGCCGACCGAGCCTCGACGGTGCTACCGGGTGGTCACGGGCCACCTGCGGGTGGAGCAGAGCGACGACAGCGGCGCGAGTTGGCGGGTTGCCTGGGAGGTGTCGGATGCGCGCCGCGAGGCGTTGGCCCGCGGTTCTGCGAACCCGGGCGACATTCGCCAACACTTCGCCTCTCGCGATCTGGTCGTCTTCCCCGTCGCCAACGGTGGCCACGAGGTGCTGGTCGCCAACGGCCGCGACGGCTTCGTCCACCGGCGAGCGGACGGTGGGTGGCGTCGGGACGGCTTCCTGGGTGCCAAGCACCTTGGCCCAATCGACGATCCGCCCGCGCTCGACGGTGGCGGGCCCCTCCAACGACAGACGGATCTGCTGCTCGCGGTCGCGCTCGCGTTGACTCTCGGGTGTGCCGTCACGGTGGTCGCTGGTCATCTGGCGATTCGCCGCTCCGGTGGCGGACGATGGTGGGGGATCGTCGGGGCTGGGGCGCTGCTGCTCGCCGGGTCCGTGCTCGGAGCCGTCTGGTCCCGCGACGACGACTTCGATACTGTCCGGGACCTGCTGTTCGTCGTCCTGCCGTTGGACGCGCTGACGGTGCTGGTGCTGCTCATCGTTGCCGGAATCCGGGGAGCGCCCTCTGCGTGGGTCGAGCGGGCTCTGGGCAACCTGTTGCTCACTGCGCTCCTGGCCGGGCTGCCGCTGCTGGGCTGGTTGGCTGGCACCCCGGCGCAGACCCGGGTCGCGGTGCCATTGGCGCTGTTGGCCATGGTGTTGGGTCTGCTGGTGGCCGTCCGCAGCGCCGATCTTGTCGATCCGACCATGCCGCGTGGCCGGCGGAACGGGCCGCCCTACCTAACCGACCCTCCCTACCTTCCCGACCCGCAATTGCCCACGCCGCCGCGAGTGCCGCCCCGCGTCTGATGGTCCAAGAAGCGCCGGCCATGCCGGCAGGGGAGCTGGCGCGGCAGATCTTGGACACTTTCCGTCAGCCGCTGACGGAAAGTGTCCAAGATTGCCAGCGCTGGCGGGTGAAGCGGCCCGAGGTCGTGCCGCACGGGAGCCTCTGGTACCTGTCCGTCAGTCGGCGGTCAACTCGCCGCGACTCGTCCCCGACCTACGGGCGTTCGGCGGTCAGGCCCCTTCGAATAGATCATCTAGGTGAACGGTGTGCGCCTGGTCCACCCGACGAACCGAGTGAACAGCGCCTCTGGTCCGGGCATGTCGTCGGGGTTGAGCCGCACCAGGTCCCCGGTCGCGTCGAACAGATATCCCGCCATCTCGACGGCCAGCCCGACCAGGTCGTCGTCGTACGCCGCTCGCAGGGTCAGGCGGGCGGACGGGCACGGCCAGGTGCCGCAGCCGCGCCGGCAGACCCAGATCGGGCGGACAGGCGCGTGTCCTACGGCGATCGGAGGGCGACGAGCAGGGGTTGCGTGGGGCGACGACATGCCCCCATCGTCGTGCAGCAGGTTACCTGCGTCAACAACGAACACCAACAACGTCCAGCGTTGGTACTCAGCTATCACACGTTGTTGCCTACCGTCAAGGACATGGACCTGGTCGGCGTTGCGGAGATCCGAGAGATGCTCGGCGGGATCAGCCGGCAGCGGGTCAGCATCATCGCGAACAGCAAGGGGTTCCCCGACCCGGTTGCTGTGCTCGCGATGGGCAAGGTGTGGCGTCGGCGGGATGTCGCCCGTTGGATCGCTGAACATCGCCCCAGCCAGGACTGAGCCCACACGACAGCAGGAGTCCCGGTCACCCGTGCTGGGTGCCGGGGCGTCTTCGTTCTACGGCTGGGTCAGCGGCGGGCGGGTGGCGCGAGCGCGGCGATCAGCACGGCCACCATGGTCAGCGCGGCCCCGAGCAGGGTGTTCACGCCGGGGTGCGAGGCTGCGGTGGGCAGCACCAGGTCCAGTAGGACCGCCCCCACGATCTGGCCGGCGATGGTGGCCAGGCCGAGCAGCAGCACACCGGTGAACCGCACGATCGCGGCGGCGATCGCGATGAACACGATGCCGATGGGTCCGCCCAGGTAGAGCCACGGCTCGCTCGGCAGGTGGCCGGTCGGCCAACCGCGTACCGCGAGGTCGATGGCGAACGCCACGAGCAGGGTGACCGTGCCGACGGCGAAGTTGACGAGCGTGGCGGTCAACGCGCTGTCGGCCGCCGCCCGGACCCGTCCGTTTACCGCCTGCTGCCAGGCCGTGCCCACGCCCGCGACCAGCGGCAGCAGGGCCAGCGCCAGCGCGCCCGGAGCGCCGAGCCGGTCACCGACCGCCAGGCCGACCGCGAGCACGGTGAGGACCGCGCCGGCCAGCCGTTGCCGGGTCACCGGCTGCCGGCCGGTCGGCCCGATGCCGGCCCGGTCCACGGCGAGGCTGCTGCCGGACTGGCCGGCTACCACGGCCACGGTGAACACCGCCACGCCCAACGTGCCGATGGTGAGGCCCTGGGAGGCCACCAGGAACGCGCCGCACATCCCGCCCAGGCACTGCCAGGGCCGGAGCGAGCCCGCCGCGAGGGCACGACGCAGCGCGGTCAGCCCCCGTCGCCCACCCGGGGTGGCGGGCACCAGCACGAGGAGCACCACCAGGCCGATGCCGAACGAGACCACCGCGGCGGCGAAGCCGTCGGCCAGGCGTACGCCCAGCTCGCCGTTGATCCGGGACTGCACCGCCACCGCGACCCCGGAGACCGACGCCAGCGCGACACCGAGAATCCGGCGGGTGGCCGACAGCGTCTGCGGGGTCGCCGTGTCGGTGCCGCTCACTCCTGCTCGGCCAGCGGACGACCGTCGAAGTCGACAGCGGAGTAGAGGGCCAGCTTCTCCAACCGGTGGTACGAGTCGATCACCCGGATGGTGCCGCTCTTCGAGCGCATCACGATCGACTGGGTGTACGCGCCGCCGGCCCGGTACCGCACCCCGCGCAGCAGGTCCCCCGAGGTGACCCCGGTCGCCACGAAGAAGCAGTTGTCCCCGGTCACCAGGTCGTCAGTGGCGAGCACCCGGTCCAGGTCGTGCCCGGCGGCGAGCGCCTTCTCCCGTTCCTGGTCGTCCTGCGGCCAGAGCTTGGCCTGCATCGCCCCGCCCATGCACTTCAACGCGCAGGCCGAGATGATGCCCTCGGGCGTGCCGCCGATGCCCATCAGCACGTCGACGTCCGACTCGCCCCGGGCCGCCGCGATGGTGCCGGCGATGTCGCCGTCGGAGATGAACCGGATGCCCGCCCCGGTCCGGCGGATCTGGGCGACCAGGTCTTCGTGGCGGCTGCGGTCCAGCACGCAGACCGTCACCTCGGACACGTCGGTGCCCTTGACCTTGGCGATCCGGCGCAGGTTCTCGGCCACCCCGGCGTTGATGTCGATCACGTCGGCGTACGCAGGGCCGACGGCCAGCTTCTCCATGTAGAAGACCGCGCTCGGGTCGAACATGGCACCCCGCTCGCTGACGGCGAGCACCGCCACGGCATTCGGCATGCCCTTGCTCATCAGGGTGGTGCCGTCGACCGGGTCGACCGCGACGTCCACCTCCGGGCCGGTGCCGTCGCCGACGTGTTCGCCGTTGAAGAGCATCGGGGCGTTGTCCTTCTCGCCCTCGCCGATCACCACGACGCCGCGCATCTGAATGGAGTTGATCAGCTTGCGCATGGCATCGACGGCGGCCCCGTCGCCGCCTTCCTTGTCGCCCCGGCCGACCCAGCGGCCGGCGGCCATCGCCGCGGCCTCGGTGACCCGGACCAGGTCGAGGGCGAGGTTGCGGTCGAGATCCTGTGGGATCCGCGTCCTGGTGTTCGTCATGACGGCTGCTCCTCCTCGCGACGGTGCGGGGACGGCCGGCGGCGGAGCGGTCCCGCTGCCGGCTTTGTCGCTGATCCTCACACGATGGCCGACCGGGCGTCGGCGCGGGGCGGTGATGGGCCGGATACCGCCGGTCGGGCGGCTGCGAAGATGACGGGGTGGATCCCGCACAGCCTGCCGATCGCGTACCCGCCGACCGCACGCCGCCCGACGGCCAGCCGCCGGTCGACCACCCCGTCGGCGCCGAGCCCGCCGCCACCGGCCCGACGGCGCCGGCCGTCGGTGAGCCGGCCCTTGTCGCCGGTGAGCCGGCGCCGGCTGCCGGTGCGCCCGCCCCTGTCGCTGGTGAGCCGGCCTTGGCTGCTGGTGAGCCCGCGCCGGAGGCGGTGGGGCAGCCGTCGGCGGCCGGGCCGGTGCCGGGTGACGCCGCAGGCGGGCCCGCCGCCGCCGCGGGGACCGGTGAGCGGCCCGCGCCGCCGCCGCGGGTGGCAGCGGCGGCGACCAAGGCCGAGCGGTCGCCCAAGGACATGGCGATCTCGCTGCTGGTGCTGCTGATCCCGATCGCGCTGCTGCTGGCGTTCTACCGGGGTTTCCTCGGCGGCGACCAGGCCACCACCGTCGATCCGGCTCCGGCGATCGAGCAGGCGCGGTCGGCGAACACCTTCCCGGTGAGCGAGCCGCAGGGGCTCGCCTCCGGCTGGCGTACGGTGAGCGCCCGCTACCAGACCGTCGAGGGCGGCGCGAACCTGCGGATCGGCTACCTCACGCCCGAGGGGCGAGGCGTCCAACTGTTGCAGAGCAACGTGCCGGTGGAGCAACTGCTCCCGGCCGAGCTGACCGACCAGAGCCAGCCACAGGGCCCGACGGAGCTGGCCGGGCGCACCTGGCAGCGCTACACCGCCCGGGGGAACCAGCAGGCGCTTGTCCTGCTGGAGCCGACCCGCACGGTGCTCGTCGTCGGTGATGCCCGGGACAACGAGCTGCGCGATCTCGCCGGCGCGCTGCGCTGACAGTCCGACATCGATACGCCCCCGCGTCGGTCGTCACCGCGCTGGGCGCGCAGGCCAAGGCGCTCCCGTTCACCGCCAGGCTGGACCCGCAGGGCCGCCTCACCGAGCTGGTCATCTCGGTGCCGGCCGCCGGTGAGACCGCGGCGCACGACATCAAGATCGGGTACGCGGGCTACGGCACCGGCACCGGCGCGAAGAAGCCGCCGGCGGACAAGGTCGTCGAGGCCTCGGCGGAGACGTACGAGCTGTTCAAGTAGGTAGGCACGACGGATCGGGGTGGCCCTCGGCCACTCCGATCCTGCTTTTCGGCACAGATTGGCGCGAGCAACCGGACAGAAAGGGTGATTGTCCGACGCGTCGAGAGGGAACAAGGAGGGGGCGACCCGGGCGCGCTGCTCGGCCCGGATCGCGCGGCGTGGCCAACGGTGCTGCCGCGCCGCCCGGTTTCCGGCGCCGACCAGGTCGTCGGGTGACCCCCTTGGGAGACACGTATGACTGTTCGACGACTCAGTGCCGGCCTGGTAGCCGCCGCTCTGTTCACGCCCGCCCTGGCCGCCTGCGCCGGCGGTACGACCGGCACCGCCGGATCGACCGCGTCCCCGACGGTGAGCGCGTCCGGCGCGCCCAGCGCGTCCGGAGGTGCGCCGGTGTCGGGCGACGCCAAGCAGGCGCTGCTCGACTCCACCAAGGAGATCAGCAACGGCAACTTCCGGTTCACGCTCTCCGGCGCCGGTTCGACGGCCGAGGGGCAGGTGCACCAGCCGAGTCAGAGTGCCGCGATGAAGTTCTCCATCGGCGGCCCCTCGTCCGACCTGGCGATGAAGCTCGACGTGATCCACGCCAAGCCGGACAGCTGGGTGAAGCTGGAGCTGACCGGCCCCACCGCCGACAGCCTGCCCGCCATCAAGCAGCTCAACCTCGGCAAGTACCAGCACCTCGACCAGGCGCGCATCAAGGGCAACAAGAACCTCGGCTTCGACTTCGAGAAGGTCGACCCGGCCGGCAGCGCGGTGCTGACCCAGGGCATCACCGAGGTCCGCAGCACCGGCACCGGCACGTACGCCGGCACCATCGACGTGACCAAGGCCGCCGAGGCCGGTTCGCTGAACGCCGCCACGATCGCCGCGCTGGGCACCCAGGCGAAGACCGTCCCGTTCACCGCGAAGGTCGATCCGCAGGGCCGGCTCAGCGAGCTGGTGCTGCAACTCCCGGCCGGCGGGCAGACCGCCGCCCAGGAGATCCGGATGACGTACTCCGACTACGGTTCCGCCACCGCCGCGCAGAAGCCGCCGGCGGACCAGGTCGTCGAGGCGCCGGCCGAGCTCTACAGCCTGTTCAACTGATCGTCGTACGTCGGTGGGGCGGCTCCGGTCGCCCCACCGGCGGTTCCCGTCTCCCGGCCTGCGATCAGGAGGTGGGGTCCTGGCGGGCGGCGTCGATCCGTGCCCGGGCGCCGTCCAACCAGCGCTGGCAGATCACCGCCAGCGCCTCGCCGCGCTCCCAGAGCGCAAGCGACTCCTCCAGGGACGTGCCGCCGGCCTCCAGCCGCTCGACCACCGAGGCCAGTTCGGCGCGGGCCTGCTCGTAGCTGAGCCGCTCGTCCGGCCCGGCCTTCGTGTCGTCAGTCATCGCGTCCATCTCAGCACACCCCTGTCCGGGTCACCGCGTCGCCACGTCACCGTCGACCGTCGCGGCCAGCTCGCCGTCGGCGAGGCGTACCCGCAGCGGGTCGCCCTTGCCGACCTCGGTCGCCGCCCGCACGACGTGCCCGTCGGCGCGTTGCACGATCGCGTACCCCCGGTCGAGGGTGGCGGCGGGGGAGAGGGCGCGCAGTCGGGCCAGGGTGTGCCGCAGGTCGTCGTCGGCGCCGGCGAGCCGGTGGTCCAGGCAGCGGCCGGCGCGCTGACGCAGCGCGGCCAGCTCGGTCGCGCGGTGCTCCACCATCACCTGGGGCCGGGCCAGCACCGGCCGGGACCGCAAGCTGTCGAGGCGGTGGGACTCCCGGTCCACCAGGTTGCGGACCGCCCGCTGGAGGCGGTGTCGGGCCTGGCCGATGAGGCGTACCTCCTCGGTGAGGTCGGGGACCACGCGCTTGGCCGCGTCGGTAGGGGTGGAGGCGCGCAGGTCGGCGACGTAGTCGATGAGCGGCGCGTCCGTCTCGTGGCCGATCGCGCTGACCACCGGGGTACGACAGCCGAACACGGCCCGGCAGAGCGCCTCGTCGGAGAACGGCAGAAGGTCCTCGATGCCGCCACCGCCCCGGGCGATGATGATCACGTCGATGCTCGGATCCGCGTCCAGCACCTTGAGCGCGTCGATGATCTGCGGCACGGCGGACGGGCCCTGCACTGCCACGTTCACCGTCCGGAACTCCACGGCGGGCCAGCGTCGCCGGGCGTTTGTCAGCACGTCCCGCTCGGCTGCCGACGCGCGGCCGGTGATCAGCCCGATCCGGCCCGGAAGGAACGGCAGTCGTCGCTTGCGGGCCCGGTCGAACAACCCCTCGGCGGCGAGCAGCTTCTTGAGCTTCTCCAGCCGGGCCAGCAGCTCACCGAGCCCCACCTGCCGGATCTCGTCGGCCCGCAGGCTCAGCGTGCCCCGCGCGGCGTAGAACTCCGGCTTGGCGTGCAGCACCACGCGGGCGCCCTCACGCAGCTCCGGCGCGCCGGCGTCCAGCACGTCGCGGTTGGTGGTGACGGTCAGACTCAGGTCGGCCGACGGGTCACGCAGGGTCAGGAAGACGGTGGTGGCACCGGGACGGCGGCTGATCTGCGCCACCTGACCGTCCACCCACACCCAGCCCAGCTTGGCGATCCACGCTCCGACCTTCTGCGAGACGACCCGAACCGGCCAGGGCTCCTCCGCGCTGCTGCGCGCAGCTTCCCCACTGCCCCCACTCACCGCACTCACCCGCCCACCCTACGACCACCCCCGCTGGGGGTCGGGGTCCGGGCCGGGGTCTGGGTGGGCACGTACGATGGGGGAGTGACTGATCTCCGGACCGGCAAGCGCGTGCTCCTGGCCAAGCCCCGCGGCTACTGCGCAGGTGTGGATCGCGCCGTGCAGACCGTCGAGGAGGCGCTGAAGCTCTACGGCGCCCCGATCTACGTGCGCAAGCAGATCGTGCACAACAAGCACGTCGTGCAGACGCTGGAGGCCCAGGGCGCGATCTTCGTGGAGGAGAACGAGGAGGTGCCCGAGGGCGCAACCGTCATCTTCTCCGCGCACGGCGTGGCGCCGGAGGTCTACGAGCAGGCCCGGGAACGCTCCCTGAAGGCCATCGACGCGACCTGCCCGCTGGTCACCAAGGTCCACCAGGAGGCGAAGCGCTTCGCCGCCGAGGACTACGACATCCTGCTGATCGGCCACGAGGGGCACGAGGAGGTCATCGGTACCGCCGGTGAGGCGCCCGCGCACATCCAGCTCGTGGACGGTCCGGACGGCGTCGACAAGATCACCGTTCGTGACCCGGAGAAGGTCGTCTGGCTCTCCCAGACCACGCTCTCGGTGGACGAGACGCTGGAGACGGTCGCCCGGCTCAAGACCCGCCTGCCGCTGCTCCAGTCCCCGCCCAGCGACGACATCTGCTACGCCACGTCCAACCGGCAGCACGTCGTCAAGGAGATCGCCCCCGAGTGCGACGTGGTGATCGTCGTCGGCTCGACGAACTCCTCCAACTCGGTGCGGCTGGTCGAGGTCGCCCTGGACGCCGGCGCCCGCGCCGGTCACCTGGTCGACTTCGCCCACGAGATCGACGACGCCTGGCTGACCGACGCCCGTACGGTCGGGGTGTCCTCCGGCGCGAGCGTCCCGGAGGACCTGGTCAACGATGTGCTGACGCACCTGGCCGCACGCGGGTTCGCCGACGTCGAGGAGATCACCACCGCCAACGAGCGGCTCGTCTTCTCGCTTCCCCAGGAGCTGAAGCGCGACATGAAGGCCGCCGCGGCCCGCGGCTGAGCACCTTCGGGCGACGGCGGGCACGACGCCCCGCCGGGGCCTCAAGCGGCGATCACGGCGGACCGCCGTGCCGCCGGGCCTCAAACGGCGATAACGACGGATCGCCGTGCCACCGGGGCGCAAGCGGCGATCACGGCACCGCCGTGCCGCCGCGGCCGCAAGCGGCGGACCGCGGCGGGAACGCCGTGCCGTCCCGGTGCGTCGAAGGCGGCATGAGGACATTTCGGCTCGTCGTCCCCGCCCTGGTCGTCTGCGCGGCGCTGAGCGCCTGCGGTGGGACGGACGGCCCCGCCACCCCCGGCACGCCCTCGACAACGAGCGACCAGCCCACCTCGGCGTCGTCGAGCACTCCCACCCCGGCGACCACACCCTCCCCGCCGCTCAAGTCGCCGGGCGGGCCCACCGTCCCGCCTCCGGTCGGCGCCACCGAACTCACCGGCACGATCACCGCCGGGGTGGAGCCGAACTGCCTGCTGCTCGACGGGTACCTGCTGGTGGGTGGCCCGCGGGACGTACTGGCCGCCGGCGCCCGGGTGACCGTCACCGGCCGGGTGGAGACGGGCACGATGACCACCTGCCAGCAGGGCACGCCGTTCGTCGTGGAGGGCGCCCACCGCAGCTGACGACCACGGCGCCCGGTCAGCGGTCGGCGTCGTCCAGCAGCTCCGGTGCCTGCGGCTGGCGCGGGGTCAGCTCGATCTGGGCGGGGGTCGCCAGGTCGTCGTCCGAGACGCCCAGCTCGGCGAGCTTTCGGGCGCTGACCAGCACCCGAGCCTCCAGCGAGCCGACCGCCCTGTTGTACGCGGTCACCGCGCCGGCCAGCGACGAGCCGAGCTTGCCCACGTGGTCACCGAGGGTGGAGAGCCGGCCGTACAGCTCCCGGGCGAGGGTGTGCACCGCCAGCGCGTTGCGGGCCAGCGCCTCCTGCCGCCACGAGTAGGCCACCGTGCGGAGCAGGGCGACCAGGGTGGCCGGCGTGGCCAGCACCACGTTGCGGGTGAACGCGTGCTCCAGCAGCGTCGGGTCGCGTTGGAGCGCGACGTCGAGGAACGGGTCGGCGGGCACGAACAGGACCACGAACTCGGGCGAGCTGTCGAACGCGGTCCAGTACGACTTGGCGGCCAGGGCGTCGACGTGCCCCCGCAGGTGCCGGGCGTGCGCGTCGAGGTGGGTGTCCCGGCCGCGCTCGTCGCGGGCCTCCATGGCGGTGAGGTACGCGTCGAACGGCGCCTTCGCGTCCACCACCACCGACCGGCCGCCGTGCAGGCGCACCACCAGATCAGGGCGGACGACCTGGTCGTCGGTGGCGGCGGTCACCTGCTCGGAGAAGTCACAGTGCTCCAGCATGCCGGCCGCCTCGACGATCCGGCGCAGTTGGTGTTCACCCCAGCGGCCCCGCACCTGCGGCGCGCGCAGCGCGGCGACCAGCTGCTTGGTCTCGGTGCGCAGCTCCCCGGAGACCGCGTTCATCGAGCGGACCTGCTCGCGCAGCTCGGCGTACGCGTCGACCCGGTCGTGCTCCAGCTCGGCGACCCGCTGCTCGTAGCGGCGCAGGCTGTCGTGCAGCGGCGCCACGGCACGGGCCACCGCCTCCTGCGACTGCGCGGTGGCCTCGTAGCTCAGTGCCCGCATGGACTGCTCCAGCCGCCCCTCGCCCTCCCGGGTCGCCGTCAGGGTGGCATCCAGTCTGGCGATGTCGGCCGCCGACCGGGACCGGGCCGCGAGCCAGCCCACCGCCCCGCCGGCGCCAAGGCACACGATCACCACCAGCAACGTCGAGACGTCCATCACCGGAGCTTGCCAGACGGGTACGACGTGACACCCGGGGGTACGTTCGATGGCATGGAACTTGTGCTGTGCCTCGCGGTCGTGGTGATCGGCGCACTCGGTGCCGCGGCGCTCGTGCGCGCTCAGGGCACCGCCCGTCGGCGCACGGAGCTGGGCGACGCTCGCGCCGAGGCGCACCGCTGGTACGAGCGCCTCGGCGGCCAGCTGTTGACCCTGCAGGGCGACGAGCCGGCGGTCCGCCAGGCGCTGGCCGACGCCGGTGAGCGGTACAACGCGGCGGGTTCGCAGTTGGAGCAGGCGCGTACGCCGCACCAGTTCGCGCTCGCCCGGGAGACCGCGCTGGAGGGGCTGGCGTACATCCGGGCGGCGCGGACCGCGCTGGGGATCGATCCGGGCCCCGAGGTGCCGGCGCTTGCCGCCGCGCGGGGCGTCGGGCAGCTCACCAAGGAGCGCGAGGTCGACGTGCAGGGGCAGACCTTCCGGGCCGGCCCGCAGCCCGGTCGTCAGACGCCCTACTACTACCCGGGTGGCCGGTACCAGGGCCGGCCGGTGCCGGCGGGCTGGTATTCGACGCCGTGGTGGAAGACGGCGTTGGGCGCGGGGGCCGGTGTGCTCGGTGGCATGTTGATCGCCGATGCGCTGTTCTCGCCGGCCTTCGCCGACCCGGGGTACGGCTACGACCAGGGCTACCAGGAGGGCTTCGGCGACGGCGCCGACTACGCCGACGACCAGGGTGCCGATGGCGGCGACCAGGGTGGCGACGCCGGCGACCAGGGTGGCGACTTCGGCGGTGGCGACCAGGCGGGCGACTTCGGCGGCGGAGACTATGCCGGCGGTGACTTCGGCGGCGGGGGTTTCGGTGGCGGCGACTTCGGTGGCGGTGACTTCGGCGGTGGCGACTTCGGTGGCGGTGACTTCGGTGGCGGCGACTGGTGAACACCGCTGACTGAGGCCGCCGAGTGGTGAACGTCGCCGGCTGACATGTGGAACGGGCCCCGGTCGTGGTGACCGGGGCCCGTTGCCGTCCTGCCTGATCAGCCGGTGTTGCGCATGCCGGCGGCGATGCCGTTCACAGTGGTGAGCAGCGCCCGCTCCAGGGCCGTGCCGTCGCTCGGGGCGCGTCGGCCACCCGGGGCGGTGGCCACCGCACGGCCGGCCGCGCCGGACTCCCGGTACTGCCGCAGCAGCGCCACCTGGAGGTGGTGCAGCGGCTCCAGGTAGGTGTCCCGGACGGCCAGGGTGCGCTGGAGCACCGGCGAGTTCTCCAGCAGAGCGGGGGAGGCGGTCACCGCCAGCACCTCGCGCTTGGTCAGCTCGTACTCCCGCTCGATCTGCTCGAAGATCGGGTGCAGCTTCTTCGGCACGAGGGTCTCGACGTACCGGCGGGCGATGCTGAGGTCGGTCTTGGTCAGCATCATCTCGACGTTCGACAGGAACGTGCGGAAGAAGTGCCAGTTGCGGTGCATCTCGGCGAGGACGTCCGCCAGGCCGGCCTCGCGGGCGGCGGCCAGCCCGGAGCCGACGCCGAACCAGCCCGGCACGATCTGCCGGGTCTGCGTCCAGCCGAACACCCACGGAATGGCCCGCAGCCCGGACAGCCCGGCACCGGTGTTGGGGCGCTTCGCCGGCCGGGAGCCGATGTTCAGGGCGCCGAGCAGTTCGGTGGGGGTGGACGCCCAGAAGTACGCGGGCAGGTCCGGATCCTCGACGAGGGTGCGGTACGACCGGAACGCGGACTCGGAGACCACGTCCATCGTCGCGTCCCAGCGTTCCAACATCTCGGCCGGCTGCCGGGGCGCGGTGTGCAGCAGCGTCGCCTGGAGCACCGCGGCGAGGGTCAGCTCCAGGTTCTCCCGCGCCAGCGAGGGCAGGGTGTACTTGTCGGAGATGACCTCGCCCTGCTCGGTCACCTTGATCGCCCCGTCAAGCGTGCCGTACGGCTGGGCCAGGATCGCCTCGTGCGTCGGGCCGCCGCCGCGCCCGACCGTGCCGCCGCGGCCGTGGAACAGCCGCAGGCGTACGCCGTGCCGGGCGGCCACGTCGCGCAGCGCGCGCTGGGCCCGGTGGATCGACCACTGGCTGGTGGTGATCCCGGCCTCCTTGTTGGAGTCCGAGTAGCCGAGCATGACCTCCTGCACGTCGCCGCGGGCCGCGACGAGCGCCCGGTACGCGGGCAGCGACAGCAGCTCGTCGAGGAGTTCGCCGCCCGCGTTCAGCTCGGCCGGGGTCTCCAGCAGCGGCACGAAACCGATCCGGGCCCGGCCGCTGTGCACGTCGACCAGCCCGGCCTCGCGGGCGAGCAGCACGGCGGCGAGCACGTCGTCCACGCCCATGGTCATCGAGATGATGTACGACTCGATCACCTCGGTGCCGAACCGGTCCTGCGCCTCGCGGATCGTGCTGAACACGTCGAACGTCTTGCGGGCGCTCTCGGTGAGCGGGGTGTCCAGGGTGGACAGCGGTCGACGGCCGGTCAGCTCGTCGGCGAGCAGCTTGGTGCGCTCCAACCGGCTCAACGACGGGTAGTCGGACACCTCGCCGACGGCCGCGTACAGCTGGGTGAGCACCTCGTGGTGCTTCTCGGCGTGCTCCCGGACGTCCATTGTCGCGAGGTGCAGGCCGAACGCGGAGACCGTACGGATGGTGGAGGCCAGCCGGCCGACGGCGGTGAGCTGCCCGGCGTTGCGGGCCAGCGAGGCGCGCAGCAGGTCCAGGTCGGCGATCAGCTCGGCGGAGCCGCGGTAGTCGCGGCCGGGAACGTGCGCGGTGCCCTGGCGCAGGCGCTGCCGGGTGTTGGCCAGCTTGGCCTTCACGCAGCGCGCCTTGAGCCGGTACGGCTCCTCGGCGTTGACCCGACGGAAGCGCTGCGCCACCTCGGGCAGCGCGTCGAGGTCGGCGGCGAGGCTTGCGGAGAGGTCAAGCGACACCCCGCGCAGTCGGCGGGACACCGAGACCTCGTTGATCAGGTGGTCCATGGCCTTCTCGGTGGCCGCGATGCCGTGCTCGTGCTGGATGGTCAGCACCTCGCGGGTGACCGCCGGGGTGACGAACGGGTTGCCGTCGCGGTCGCCGCCGATCCAGGTGCCGAAGCTCAGCGGGCGGGCCGTCGGCGACGTCTCCACGCCGAGGGTGCGCAGCGTGTCGGCCAGGTCGTCGAGCACCTGCGGGGCGGCCTCGGCGTACAGGTCGCGCAGGTAGTAGATGGCGTTGCGGGCCTCGTCGGTCGGGTCGGGCCGGTCGAGGCGCAGCTCGTCGGTCTGCCACATCAGGTCCAGCAGTTCGGCCAGCCGGCGGTTGGCCGGGCCCTCGTCGCTGGCGCCGTAGAGGATCGCGTTTGCGGTCTCGGTGTCCAGCTCGTCGGCGATGGCCCGCAGCTTGGACAGGATCGAGCGGCGGGCCGCCTCGGTCGGGTGGGCGGTGAAGACCGGCCGCACCGCCAGCCGGCGGGCCGCGGCGGCGATCTCCTCGGCCGGCACCCCCCGCTCGGCGATCATCTTGGCCGCCTGGTCCAGCCAGCCGCCCTGCACGGCGCGGCGGCGACGCAGGTCCCGCGCGCGGTGCACCTGTTCGGTGATGTTGGCCAGGTGGAAGTAGGTGGAGAAGGCGCGGGCCAGCTTGGTGCCGGTGGTCACGTCGAGCCCGCCGAGCCGCTGGGCGGCGGCCGGGACGTCGGAGCGGACCTGGGCGCGGATCTCCTCGACGAGGTCGAGCAGCGGGCGGCCCTCCTGGCGGGCCAGCGTCTGGCCGAGCAGGGTGCCGAGTCGGCGGATGTCAGCGCGCAGCGCGGCGTCCGGGCCGTCGTGGTCATGCTGGTCGGTCACGATGCGCTCCTTACGTGAGTACGAAGGACAGCGCTGTCCGACTCCCTGGATGGTATCCGCGCCGGGCCGGCTGGCAGGAGGGGCTCTCCGCATACCGGGCCGTGACACGGAACACCTCGGAGATCACTTCAGGGTCTTGCGCCGGTGGTCGCCCGACGCCCCCGGACCCGGGTCGCGCCGAGCAGGGCGGCAAGCGCGAGCACCGCCCAGAGCACCAGGCCGGTAAGCGGCCAGCCGATCGAGCGTCTGTCGAAGTACACGGCCGACTTGATCAGGTCGGTGGCCAGGCCGGGGACGTTCCACAGGTGCATGCCGCGCAGCCAGGTGGGCAGGAACTCGGGGGCGTAGATGCCACCGGAGCCCGGGTTGCCGAGCACCACCAGCAACAGGATGACCAGCCCGGTGCCGAGGACGCCCAGCCAGCCCTGGACCGCGGCGGCGACCATCGCGGCGGCGAAGGCGGCCAGCATCCCGGTGCCGGCGACGGCCGGCAGGTCGTGGTGCCAGACGTCCAGCACCGGGCCGACGATCACCGCCCCGACGATGCCGAGCACCACGCTGTAGACGGCGAGCGCCCCGATGCGCAGTCCGGCGCGGCGCAGGGTGCGCGGGGCGGTGCCGGCGGAGATGCCGAGCACTGTCGAGGCCAGGTATCCGCCGAGGACGTATCCGATGGCCAGGTAGAAGGGGACGAGGCCGCGGGGGTCGGTGCCGGCCACCGGCACCTCGTCGGTCACCCGCAGCGGTACCCGGGCCTGCTGGGCGGCGCTGGTGAGCACCTGGATGACCAGGTCGGTGGCGGCCGGTGCTCCGGCGCTGGCGGTGGTCAGGACGAGCCCGCCGTCGGGGGCGGCGCCGAGTACCGCGTACACCTTGCGGCTGGTCAGGCCGTCGTCGGCGGCGCCCGGGTCCGCGTACTCGATGGCTTTGATCTTGTTGGTCCGGTCGCGGACGGCGGCCAGGATCGTGCGCGCGGGCTGGTCGCCGGCCGCCACGCCGACCGGCACGTCGCGGGGGTGGGGCTGGTGCAGGGCGCCGACGTACGCGGCGATGAAGGCGGTGGCCAGCGCGAGGGTGCCGAGCAGCAGGCCGGCGGTACGGGGGAGCCAGTCACGTACCCGGACCTCCGGCGCCTCGTCCACCAGGCCAGCCTAAGGGGGTGTTTGCCCTGCTTGTGGTGTTTCTGCAAGCGGAAAACCGCTGGTGTCGGGCGTTAGCGTCTGATCATGGTGTCGCCGAGCTATCCCGCCAAACCGAAGCCGGGCGACCGGGTCGCGGTCGTCTCCCCCTCCGCCGGACTGCCGGCGCTCTTTCCCCACGTGTACGAGTTGGGACTGCGCCGGCTGCGCACGGAGTTCGGGCTGGAGCCCGTGGAGTACCCGACGACCCGCGAGCTGGGGGCCGCCCCGCGCGATCGGGCCCGCGACCTGACCGCCGCCTTCGCCGACCCGACGATCACCGCGGTGCTCGCCACCGTCGGCGGGGACGACCTGATCACTGTCACCCCACACCTCGACGACGACGTGCTGCGGGCCAATCCGAAGCCCTACTTCGGCTACTCCGACAACACCAACGTGCTCAACCACCTCTACCGGTTGGGGATCGTCGCGTACCACGGCGGCTCGGTGCTTGTGCACCTCGGCCGGTCGGGGCGGCCACACCCGCTGACCTTCGACTCGCTGCGCGCCGCCCTGTTCACAAGCGACTGGTACGAGTTGTCACCCGCCCGCGAGTGGGGCGACCGGCCCAACCCGTGGACCGAGCCGGAGACGTTGGCGCACGAGCCGGAGATGCTGCCGGGTGAGGGCTGGCGCTGGCAGGGGCCGGCGCGGGTCGTACAGGGGCGCACCTGGGGCGGCTGCCTGGAGATCGTGCACTGGCTGCTGGCCGCCGACCGGGTGCCGAGCGTCGACGAGCTGACCGGGTCGGTGCTGGTCGTCGAGACCTCGCAGGAGATGCCCAGCGCCAAGGAGGTCTTCCGGATCGTGCGGAACCTGGGGGAGCGGGGCCTGCTCGCCGCCTTTCCGGCGGTGGTCGTCGGCCGCCCGAAGGCCTGGGACTTCGGCAAGCCGCTGACGGTGCCCGAGCGGCGGGCCTGGGGCGAGGCGCAGCGGGACGCCATCACCCGCGCCCTGGCGCCCTACAACCCGGACGCGGTGGTGGTGTTCGACGTCGACCTCGGCCACACCGACCCACAGTTGATCATCCCGTACGGCGGGGAGATCCGCGTCGACGCCATCGAGGGCCGCATCGCGGTGCGCTACTGACCCCACCGGCGATACGAGCAATTTTCTTCAAGACCGTGGACGGACACGCCGGGAGGATGGTTCACGTCGGTCCGGAGGCCGCTCCAGCGGGGCGGCCCCCCGGGTACGCGGACCTGTTCGGGGAGGTCCGACGCCCCGGCCGGGCCTTGAGCGGGCCGCGTTCGCGCGTGCCTGAGGAGGTGCCGCACGCCCCCCGTGCGGCACCTCCGACCGCCCTCGGTCAGGCCGCTCCGGCCGGGTCTTCGACGCTCGGGGTGAGCAGGCGGCGCAGCCGGGCCGGCGGGTGGCCCACCTGCTCGCGAACCACCCGGGTCAGGTGTGCCTGGTCGGCGAAGCCGTACTCGCTGGCGAGCGCGCCGAGCGGCCGACCGTCGGCCTCGGCGAGCGTGTCCAGCACCGCACGGACCCGCAGCCGGTTGCGGTAGGCGGTCAGGCTGCTGCCGGTCATTCGTTGGAACACCCGGCTGAGGTGGTGCGGTGAACTGCCCACCTGCCGGGCCACCTCGTCCAGACCGATCGTGAACCCGGAGTCGGCGAGCACCTCCCGGGCCTGGTCGGCGAGCCGCCGGTGCGCGGCAAGCGTCGCCGGCCGTCGACGGACGGCCCGCTCCACCTCGGCGCCCGGGTCGTCGGCGTTGAGGGCGCTGTGGTGCAGCAGGCGGGCCAGGAACCGGTGGAGTCGCTCGGCCATCTCGAACCCGTCCAGCCCACGCCGGAACTCGGCCACCAGCAGGCGGTGCGCCAGGTCCAGGGTGGCATCCGACGTACCGGCCCAGCCGTCCCGGCCCAGCCAGCGCTCGGCGTCCGGCCGTTCCCTGAGCACCGCCGAATCGATCTCCAGGCAGGTGTACGAGTCGCCGCAGCCGAACGGGTGCGCCACCGCCATCTCGTCGCCCGGCCGGGTGAGCAGGACCGAAGTGGCGTCGGAGAGCCCCACCCTGCCGTTGAGCCGCCGCCGGTACGCCCCGGAACGACCCAGCACGATCTTGTGCCGGTCCTCCGCGGCGGCCTCCGTCCAGCCGTGGTCTTCCACGATGCAGCGCACCTGGTAGATCAACATCCCGTCCGGGTGCCCCAGCACCCGCCACCGCGCGGGCGTCGTGCGGCGACGCGGATCACTGCCGACTCCCTCAGCGGGCATCGCTTCCCCCTGGCGCGGTGACCGTCCACTCTCCATAGGAATGGTGCGGACTCACCATCCCCCCGTCCAGCCCTCGCCCGACGCGGTGGATCAGCAGGCGCTGCTGTTGACGTTGGTCGGCCGCACACGGACCCGGCGTCGCGGTCGCGTGGTCACCGGCCGACGACGGCGAAGGCGCGGACCGGGAACGTGCCCATGCCGGCCACCATCGGTGGGGCCGCGGTGAAGCGGAACCCGGCTGGCGGCAGCGCGCCCAGTCCGGTCAGGTGCTCCACGATCGGGATGCCGGCGGCGAGCAGGGCGCTGTGTGCGGGGCGTACGCCTCCGGCAGCCGGGCTCATGTCGTCGATGTTGATCGAGTCGATGCCGACCAGGGCCGCGCCGGCGTCGACAAGCGCCTGGGCGGCGTCCCCGGTCAGGTACGGCGCTTCCGGCGCGCCGTACCGTTCGGTGCCGAAGTGCGCGTCCCACCCGGTGTGCAGCAGCACCGCCCGCCCGGCCACCTCGTACGGGGCCAGCATCAGCCGGTCCACGGCGCGGGTGTCGGCCGGCACCCGGACCACCACCCCGGGCAGGTCGGCGAGGCGGTCCAGCGGCACCCCGGTGAGGTCGTCCCGGCCCGCCCAGCGGTGGGCGGGAGTGTCCACGTACGTGCCGGTGTTGGCGATCATGTCGATCCGGGCCACGTGGAACTCGGTGCCCGGCGCGTAGTTCGCCCGGGACGCCGCGAAGGTCAACCAGTTGGTGATCCGCGGCGCCGGCCAGCCGGGCAGGGTGGTCATCCCGTCGCTGATCACGTGGCTCAGCTCGACCAGCCGGCGATCGGCGCCGGACCCGTCGACGGCGACGCCCCGGCCGCCCTTGTGCGGCTCCTCGATGATCGTCTTCGCGCTGATCCGGACCTCCGCGACCATCAGCAGCCCCAGATGCCGCACGAACAACGCCGCCAGATCGCCGTCGGTGATCTCCCGACCGGGGATGTCCAGCCGGAACCCCTCGGTACGCAGCCCGCCGCCGTTGGCGAAGCTCACCTCCGCGTCGAACTGTGCCCGCCACTGCCCACCCATACCGAAACCCGACCACGCCGACTGCCAGCGGTCAAGATCTGCACAACAGCACCGAAGTTGCTGCCTCCCGCGCCCCGGAAGCAGCAACTTCCGGGAAGTTGCCCGGATCTTGGGCTGGGGTGGCGTGCGGGGCGTGCCGTGGGGCGTGGGGCGACGCGCCGGGGTGACGCGGACCTGGGCGGAAGGGGGTGGCTGTCGGTGGACGGGGATAGGCTTGTCGGCGTGCACCCCCCGTCCGGCTGGACGAGGGGCCGCAGTCGTGTGCGTCGACTCCCCGGAAAGGTTTCCCTTGCTCACCGGTCTGTTCTCCGCCGCCCTGGCCGACCCCGGGCTGGCCCGGGCGCGTGACCTGGCGCGCTCCGGTGCCGCCCAGGTCGACGGCCTCGACATCACCGCCCCCGCCGCGCTGCGCCCGTTCGCCGTCGCGGCGGTCGCCGCGGACAACCAGGGGGCCGGGCGACCCGTGCTCGCGGTGACCGCCACCACCCGGGAGGCCGACGACCTGGCCGCCGCTCTGGGTGGGTTGCTGCCGCCGGAGCAGGTGGTGGTCTTCCCCTCCTGGGAGACGCTGCCCCACGAGCGGCTCTCCCCCCGCTCGGACACGGTGGGCCGCCGGCTGGCGGTGCTGCGCCGCCTCGCGCACCCCGAGTCGACCGACGCGCACGGCGGCACCGGGCCGCTGCGGGTGGTCGTGGCGCCCGTCCGGTCGCTGCTGCAACCGCAGCTCAAGGGCCTCGGCGACCTGGAGCCGGTGCAGCTCGCCGCCGGCGAGGAAGCCGACCTGGAGGAGGTCGCCCACCGCCTGGTCGACATGGCGTACGCCCGAGTCGACCTGGTCACCAAGCGCGGCGAGTTCGCGGTGCGCGGCGGCATCCTGGACGTCTTCCCGCCCACCGACGAGCACCCGTCCCGGGTCGAGTTCTGGGGCGACGAGGTGGAGGAGATCCGCACCTTCGCCGTCGCCGACCAGCGGACCATCGAGCAGGTTCCGCTGCTCTGGGCGCCGCCCTGCCGTGAGCTGCTGCTCACCCCGGAGGTGCGCGGGCGGGCCGCCGCGCTCGCCGAGCAGCACCCCGAGCTGGCCGAGATCCTGGACAAGCTGGCCGAGGGCATCCCGGTGGAGGGGATGGAGTCGCTGGCTCCGGTGCTTGTCGGCCCCGACTCGCTGGAGCTGCTGCTCGACGCGATGCCGGCCGGCACCCACGTCCTGCTGTGCGACCCGGAGCGCATCCGCACGAGGGCGCACGACCTGGTGCGTACGTCGGAGGAGTTCTTGCAGGCGAGCTGGGCCGCCGCCGCGGTCGGCGGCCAGGCCCCGGTGGACGTCGGCGCCGCCGCCTTCCGCACCCTGGGCGAGGTCCGCGCCACCGCCGGCACGCTCGGCCAGCCGTGGTGGACGCTGTCCCCGTTCGGTCTGGTGGAGGCGGAGACCGCCGAGACGCGGCAGCCCTGGGAGGACGCGCCCGAGCAGGCCGCTGTCACCCCGGACGACGCCATCGCGGTGACCCTCGCTGCCCAGCCGGCGCCGCTCTACCACGGTGAGACGTCGCGGGTGGTCGAGGACCTCAAGCG
Source organism: Micromonospora lupini str. Lupac 08 (assembly GCF_000297395.2). Lineage (GTDB taxonomy): Bacteria > Actinomycetota > Actinomycetes > Mycobacteriales > Micromonosporaceae > Micromonospora > Micromonospora lupini. Next base: position 979,123 of record NZ_HF570108.1, read on the forward strand.
GTGGGCCGGCGAGGGCTGGTCGATCGCGCTGGTCTTCGAGGGGCACGGCCCCGCCCAGCGGGCGGTGGAGGTGCTGCGTGACGCCGGGCTGGGTGCCCGGCTGACCGAGGAGGTGCCGACCGCGCCCGCCCCCGGCGAGCTGGTGGTCACCTGCGGCGCGCTGAGCAGCGGGTTCGTCGACGAGGCGTCCCGTTTCGTGCTGCTCACCGGCAACGACGTGACAGGCGGTCGGGGCACCTCGACGCGGGACATGCGCAAGATGCCGAGCCGCCGGCGCAACACCATCGACCCGCTGGAGCTCAAGGCCGGCGATTACGTGGTGCACGAGCAGCACGGCATCGGCAGGTACGTCGAGCTGGTGCAGCGCACCGTCAACGGCGCCAGCCGCGAATACCTGGTCATCGAGTACGCCGCCAGCAAGCGCGGTCAGCCCGGCGACCGGCTCTTCGTGCCGACCGACCAGCTCGACCAGCTCTCCCGCTACGTGGGCGGCGAGCAGCCGACGCTGCACAAGATGGGCGGCTCGGACTGGCAGAAGTCCAAGGCACGGGCCCGCAAGGCGGTCCGGGAGATCGCCGCGCAGCTCATCCAGCTCTACGCCGCCCGCAAGGCGTCCAAGGGCCACTCGTTCGGCCCGGACACCCCGTGGCAGCGCGAGCTGGAGGACGCGTTCCCCTGGCAGGAGACGCCGGACCAGCTCGCCGCGATCGACGAGGTCAAGCGGGACATGGAACAGACCGTTCCGATGGACCGGCTGATCTGCGGCGACGTCGGCTACGGCAAGACCGAGATCGCGGTCCGGGCGGCGTTCAAGGCCGTGCAGGACGGTAAGCAGGTGGCGGTGCTGGTGCCGACGACCCTGCTGGTGCAGCAGCACTACAACACCTTCGCCGAGCGGATGAGCCAGTTCCCGGTGGAGATCCGGCAGCTCTCGCGGTTCCAGACTCCGAAGGAGACCGAGCGCACGCTGGAGATGGTCGCCGACGGCACCGTCGACATCGTCATCGGCACCCACCGGCTGTTGCAGACGGCCACCCGGTTCAAGCAGCTCGGTCTGGTGATCGTCGACGAGGAGCAGCGTTTCGGCGTCGAGCACAAGGAGCACCTGAAGACGCTGCGGGCCTCGGTGGACGTGCTGAGCATGTCGGCAACCCCGATCCCGCGGACCCTGGAGATGGCGATCACCGGCATCCGGGAGATGTCCACGATCGCCACCCCGCCGGAGGAGCGGCACCCGGTGCTCACCTTCGTCGGCGCGCAGGACGACAGGCAGGTGGCCGCGTCCATCCACCGCGAGTTGCTGCGCGACGGGCAGGTCTTCTACCTGCACAACCGGGTCGAGTCGATCGACCGGGCGGCACGGCGGCTGCGGGAGCTGGTCCCCGAGGCGCGGGTCGCGGTGGCGCACGGCCAGATGGGTGAGGACGCCCTGGAGAAGGTCATGGTCGGCTTCTGGGAGAAGGAGTTCGACGTCCTGGTCTGCACCACGATCGTCGAGTCGGGGATCGACATCCCGAACGCCAACACCCTGATCGTGGAGCGGGCCGACCTGCTCGGCCTGGCCCAGCTGCACCAGATCCGCGGTCGAGTCGGCCGGGGTCGGGAGCGGGCGTACGCGTACTTCCTCTACCCGCCGGAGAAGCCGCTCACCGAGCACGCCCACGAGCGGCTGGCCACCATCGCGCAGCACACCGAGCTGGGCGCCGGCATGTACGTCGCCATGAAGGACCTGGAGATCCGGGGCGCCGGCAACCTGCTCGGCGGCGAGCAGTCCGGCCACATCGAGGGCGTCGGCTTCGACCTGTACGTGCGCATGGTCGGCGAGGCCGTCTCCGCGTTCAAGGGTGAGCGGCCGGAGGAGGAGACCGACGTCAAGATCGACCTGCCGGTCGACGCCCACCTGCCGCACGACTACGTGAGCGTGGAGCGGCTGCGCCTGGAGATGTACCGCAAGCTCGCCGAGGCCCGCGACGAGGAGCGGCTGACCGAGGTCGTCGCCGAGATGACCGACAGGTACGGCGAGCCGCCGGCCCCGGTGCAGAACCTGGTGGCGGTGGCCCGGTTCCGGCTGCTGGCCCGCCGGTACGGCCTGTCCGACGTGACCATGCAGGGCAAGCACATCCGGTTCGGGCCGCTGCCGCTGCCGGACTCGAAGCAGTTGCGGCTCAAGCGCTACCACCCGGACGCCGTCTACAAGCAGGCCACCGACCAGGTGAGCGTGCCTCGGCCGACCACCCGTCGGATCGGCGGCGAACCGCTGCGGGACCAGGCGCTGCTCGAGTGGTGCGGGCAACTGCTCTCCGACGTGCTGGGCGCCCCCGCCCCGCTTGTCGCCGCGGCCGGCTGAGCACGGCGCCTCCGTCGTACCGGCACGGCGCCGGTGCGGCGGAGCCGCCGGGCGGCCGGCGGATGGAGGTGGGGGGCGTCACAGCGCCGGGGTGCTGGCGTGAGAGAGTGACGGTCATGCGTGCTCGCCGTCTTGTCGCCGTCGCCACCGTGGCGGTCGGGATCGTCGCCCTCTCCGGTTGCCGTGCCGAGCCCGGTGTCGCCGCCTACGTCGGGGATCACCGCATCACCCAGGATGCGGTCACCGCCGTGCTGGACGACCTGCGGGCGAAGAACCCGACGCCCCCGGCGGAGGACCCGTCCACCGCCGCGCAGCCGCCGCTGCCCGGCCCGGCCCAGGTGGCCAGCGTGCTGGTGCTGGGCGAGGTGTGCGCGCGGGTGTCGAAGGAGAAGAACTACCAGCCGCGCGCCCAGGTGTCGCCGGAGCAGGCGGCCCAGCAGTTCGGGCTCGCGCCGGACACCAGGTACGTGCGCTCGGTCGCCGAGCTGTACACCTGCCTGTCCGGGGTGCCGGCCGGCGAGGCGGTCGCCCCGACCGAGAAGGAGTTGGCCGACGTGGTCGCGGCGGGTCGTAAGGCCGCCAAGATTCCGGCCAACGTGAGCGACGAGGACGCCGCCCGTCAGCTCGACGGCGAGCAGTCGCGTGAGCAGTTGCGCGCCGCGCTCGCGACCCGCAGGTCGCTTGTCGAGGCGGTCGAGAGCTACGACGTGACAGTCAACCCCCGGTACCGGCCGTTGGAGTTCCCGGTGTTGACCTTCGAGGGCAACGCTCCCGCGGTGAGCGTTCCGCTGGGCGAGGCGGGCACCGACACGGTCACCGACGTCTCCACCCCGGACGCGACGCCGTCGAGCGGGAACCCGGACGCCGAGGGCACGGCCAGCTGAGCATGACGGCACGGATCGTCCTGCTGGTCACCTCACCCCGGTTGCCGGCCGGTCTGCTGACCTCGGCCGCCTGGGACGTCGTACGCCAGCATCCGGTCCTGGCCGGCGCGGAGAGCGAGTTGACCACGGCCGTGCGTCAGGCGGGCGCCGAGGTGACGGTCGTCGACGGCCCGGCGACGCAGCCGCTGCTCGACACGGTGGCGGCGCACGGCGCGGCCGTCTGGTTGGCCGGCCCCGCCGGTGACGAGTCGCTGGCCCGGGAGCTGGGTCTGCGGCTGGCCCGGGAGCCGGGGCTGGCCGAGATGGAGCTGATGTACGGCTCGTGGGACCCGCCGGGTGCCCGGCTGCTCGACGCGGTGGCCGTGCTGGACCGGCTGGCCTCGCCGGGTGGTGACCCGTGGAAGCGGGCGCAGACGCACCAGAGCCTCGCGGGCTACCTGCTGGAGGAGAGCTACGAGGCGTACGACGCGATGATCGCGGACGACACCGACTCGCTGCGTGAGGAGTTGGGCGACGTGCTGTTGCAGGTGGTCCTGCACGCCCGGCTCGCGGAGGACCTGCCCGAGGGCGAGCGGTGGACCATCGACGACGTGGCGGGTGGCCTGGTCGACAAGATGATCCGGCGCAATCCGCACGTCTTCGCCGGCGCCCAGGCGGGCACGCTGGACGAGATCACCGCAAACTGGGAGCGGATCAAGCGGGCCGAGAAGGCGCGCGATTCCGTCCTGGACGGTGTGGCGTTCAGCCAGCCCGCGCTGGCCCTGGCCGCGCAGATCCTGGACCGCGCCGCGCGCAACGGCCTGACCACCCCACTGCCGAACCCGGACGCTGAGCCCGACGACGAGGCGAAACTGGGCGCCACCCTCCTGACGATGGTCGCCAAGGCCCGCGAAGCCAACCTGAACCCGGAATCAGCCCTCCGCAAAATCACCCTGACCCAAGCCGAAAAGATCCGCGAAACGGAGTCCCAACCCGCGGCTGACCCGCGTTGATCATGAAGTTATTGCCGCGACAGGCCGAAGCGGGCGGCAATAACTTCATGATCGACCGAAGTGGGGTTGGGGCAGCGGGGTGTCGGTAGGGTGGGTTGGTGGAGGAGTTCGGGGTACTTGCGGAGCGTGTTGTCGAGGCACTGCTGGAGTCGCGGCCGGGGGTCGCCACCGCTGCCGGGGATCATCGGTTCGACTCTCGGCTTCCGGATTTCTCCGTCGACGCGGTGGCCGCCGACCGGGTGATGCTCTCCGACGCGGCGAACGCGCTGTCCGAACTGGACCCCGACTCGCTTGACGTCGACGAGCAGGTCGACCACGCGCTGCTCGCCTCATTCGTGGACCGGGAGCTGTTCGAGCTGACCGAGATCCGGTCGCACGAGTGGGACCCGCTGCACCACAATCCGGGCCCGCTGCTGCACCCGCTGCTGGCCCGCTCGTACGCCCCCGCCGAGGTGCGGTTGACGCAGGTGGCCGGCCGGCTCGCCGCCGTACCCGACGCCCTCGCCACCGCGCGCGCGACGCTGCGGGACATGCCGCGGATCCACGCCGAGACGGCGGTCGGGCAGTTCACCGGCACGGCCGCGCTGATCCGGGACGAGCTGCCGGGCCTGATCGCCCAGGCGCCGGGCGGCTTCGACGAGGTCGAGCCCGCGGCCACCGCCGCGATCGCCGCGCTTGACGAGTTCGTCGCCTGGCTACGTGCCGGCCTGGCCGCCGACGCGGGCCCCGGCCGGGACCCGCGGCTGGGCCGCCGCCGCTGGGAGGCGCGGCTCTGGCACACCCTCGACAGCGAGCTGGGGGCCGCCGAGATCCAGCGTCGTGCCTGGGCCAACCTCGACCGGGTGACCGCGGAGATCCGCGCGGCGGCCGTCGAGCTGGTCGGTGGGCCGGCCGACGACGAGGCGGTACGGCGGGCGCTGGACGTGCTCGCCGCCGAGCACCCGGACGACTCGACAATCGTCGAGCTGGCCGGGGTGAGCCTGGACGAGGCGACCGACTTCGTCCGCACCCACGACCTGGTCACCCTGGTCGACGACCGGTGCGTGATCCAGGAAATGCCGGAGTTCGCGCGGGGCGTCGCGGTGGCGTACTGCGACTCGCCCGGCCCGCTGGAGACCGCGGCGGTGCCGACCTTCTACTGCATCGCGCCCACCCCGGCGGACTGGTCGGCGGGGCGCGTGGACTCGTTCTACCGCGAATACAACGATCACATGGTCCGCAACCTGACCGTGCACGAGGCGATGCCCGGCCACTTCCTCCAGCTCGCGCACGCCCGGCGGCACGTCGGCGGCACGCGGGTGCGGGCGCTGGCCCGGTCCGGCCCGTTCGTCGAGGGCTGGGCGGTGTACGCCGAGGAGCTGATGGCCGGGCTCGGCTTCGGTGGCCTGCCGGTGCGGTTGCAGCAGCTCAAGATGCAGCTCCGCATGACCATCAACGCGCTGCTCGACCAGTTGGTGCACGCCGAGGACCTGCCGGAGGCCGAGGCGATGGCACTGATGACCGGGCGCGGCTTCCAGGAGGAGGGCGAGGCGGCCGGCAAGTGGCGTCGGTCGCTGCTCACCTCGACGCAGCTCTCCACCTACTTCGTGGGGTACAGCGAGGTGGCCGAGATCGCCGCGGCCCGCCCGGACGGGGTGTCGGTGCGCGACTGGCACGACGCGATGCTCGCCCAGGACTGCCCGCCCCCGCGCCACCTGCGCACGCTGCTGGGCATCTGAGCGGGGTCAGGAGCCGCCCGGTCGGCGGTCCACCACGCCGGCCCCGGCGGGCGGGTCGAACGCGTTCTTCTCCACCGTCTCGGAGTAACCGCTCAACGCCAGCTCCATCGGTTTGCCGTCGACCGAGCCGAGGAAGCTGCCGAGCACACCCTCGGTGGTCACGCAGGCGCTGAAGTCGCCGTCCGAGCGCTGCACCTCGACGCAGGCGGCGTGGTGCCCCGCGACTGTGGTGTCGCTCTGCCTGATCACCGCCTGCGGGTCGAGCGCGGCGGCGGTCAGCAGCCCGACCACCACCGGCGGGGTGACGAGACCCTGCCGGTTCGCCTCGGTGAAGAGCGCCACGGTGGGCTTGCTGCCGGGGGTGGGTGGCGCGACGAGTGTGCACGCCATCCGACCGTTGGTCGCCGTGCAGCGGGTGACGGCGTCCGGGGTGACGGTGAGCCGCCCACCCGGGTAGGTGTAGGCGGAGCGGGCCGGATCCTGCGCCTGCACGATCGCGGCGGTCTGGCCGCCGGGCAGTTGGTAGTCGGCCGAGTACGTCAACTCCAACGCCCGGTCGAGGCGGGCGGCGAGGTCGTTGACGAGATCCGAGCGCCCCATGGCGCTTCCGGCGTCCTCGAATGTCTGACAGCCGGTGACCGTGAGCGACGCGATGACCGACACGGCGAGCATGCGGAGGGTGGTCGAGGCGGCGGGCATGACGACCAGCCTGGTGGATCAAGTCGGCGCAGCGCAAACCCGTTGCCGGTTGACGCCCGGAAATCCGGGAATGTCCGTCAACGCGGGGCGACTCGGGTGCGCGGGCGACGCCGTGCCCGATCCCGCCGCCCGATACGCTGCGTTCAACACCTGCCTCAGCCGCACCGTCGCGGCCCACCCACGGACCGGATCACAACAACGAGGAGCGACTCAGTGGCAACCATCGAGGGAATCGTCGCCCGGGAGATTCTCGACTCGCGGGGCAACCCGACGGTCGAGGTCGAGGTCGGCCTGGACGACGGCACGGTGGCCCGCGCCGCAGTGCCCTCCGGCGCCTCCACCGGCGCGTTCGAAGCGATCGAGCTGCGCGACGGTGACGCCGACCGCTACCAGGGCAAGGGCGTGGAGAAGGCGGTCTCCAACGTCGAAGACAAGATCGTCGACCAGATCATCGGGTACGAGGCGAGCGAGCAGCGGCTCATCGACCAGAAGATGCTCGACATCGACGGCACCGACAGCAAGTCGGAGCTGGGCGCGAACGCCATCCTCGGGGTCTCCCTCGCGGTGGCGAAGGCGGCCGCCGGCAGTGCCGAGCTGAGCCTCTTCCGCTACCTGGGCGGCCCGAACGCGCACTTGCTGCCGGTGCCGATGATGAACATCCTCAACGGTGGGGCGCACGCCGACTCCAACGTCGACATCCAGGAGTTCATGGTCGCGCCGATCGGTGCGCCCACCTTCCGCGAGGCGCTGCGCTCGGGCGCGGAGGTCTACCACGCGCTGAAGTCGGTGCTGAAGAAGAAGGGCCTGTCCACCGGGCTCGGCGACGAGGGTGGCTTCGCCCCGAACCTGCCGACGAACGCGGCCGCCCTGGACCTGATCTCCGAGGCGGTCGAGAAGGCCGGTTACCGGCTCGGCACCGACATCGTGTTCGCCCTCGACGTGGCGGCCACGGAGTTCTTCGACAACGGCACCTACACGTTCGAGGGCGCCGCGAAGTCCGCCGAGGAGATGAGCAACTACTACACCAAGCTCGCCGGTGACTACCCGATCGTGTCGATCGAGGACCCGCTGGCGGAGGACGACTGGACCGGCTGGCAGACGCTCACCGCGTCGATCGGCGACCGGGTGCAGATCGTCGGCGACGACCTGTTCGTGACCAACCCGCAGCGCATCGCCCGTGGCATCGCGGAGAAGGCGGCCAACGCGGTCCTGGTCAAGGTCAACCAGATCGGTTCGCTCACCGAGACCCTGGACGCGGTGGACCTGGCCCACCGGGCCGGTTTCAAGTGCATGATGAGCCACCGCTCCGGCGAGACCGAGGACACCACCATCGCCGACCTGGCGGTGGCCACCGGCTGCGGCCAGATCAAGACCGGCGCGCCGGCCCGCTCGGACCGGGTCGCGAAGTACAACCAGCTGCTCCGCATCGAGGAGGAGCTGGCCGACGCGGCGCGCTACGCGGGCGCGGGCGCGTTCCCGCGTTACCGTTCGGCCTGAGAGATTGTCGGGAAGCCCCGCAGCGGCCCTGGGGCTTCCCGACGAACTCGGCAACACACGTAGCCTCGGGGGAGGGGTGTGACGATGCAGCGCCGCACACCGGGTGGTCAACGTCCCGCCCGCCGACCTGGTCAGGCCGGCCGGCCGGGTGCTGGCCGGACCGCCCGCGGGTCGCTCCGGGACGCCGGCGTACGCGCCGAACCGCGCGGCGCAGCCGGTCGGGCGCCGGGCGCGGTCCGGGGCGCCGAGGGCGTGCGCTCCGCGAACCGTCCGGCCGCTGCCCGGCGTACGGCCTCGGGCGGCGCCGTGAAGCGCCTCGCCGCACCCCATCCCCGTCGCTTCACCGGCCGGGCCACGGTGCTCTGCGCGGTGCTGATCGCGCTCGCCCTCGCGTACACCTACCCGGTGCGCGTCTACCTGGACCAGCAGGCCGACATCGAGCGGATGGAGGCCGCCCAGGCGGCGCAGGAGGAGGAGATCGCCAAGCTGGCCGCGGAAGCGGCCAAGTGGCAGGACGACGAGTACATCACCACGCAGGTTCGGGAGCGGTTCTTCATGGGCCGGCCGGGCGAGAAGATGATGGTGGTGCTGAACGACCCGGACGGCGCGGCCCGCGACGCCGGGAAGTCGCCCGGCTCGGGCGCCCCGGCCGGTCCGACGACCTGGTACGACACGCTCTGGTCGAGTGTGCGGGCGGCGGACAGCCAGCAGCCGGGCAAGTGAGCCACCGACCAGCACACCAGGAGAGACGAGCACCGTGACTGTCGCACCACCGCCGGAGTCGGCGGCGGATTCCGTACCCCTGCCGCAGCGGGAGCCGGCCACCGAGGCCGACCTGGCCGCGGTGGCGGCGCAGCTGGGCCGGACGCCCCGGGGCACCCGGGCGGTGGCCCACCGCTGCCCGTGCGGCCTGCCCGACGTGGTGGAGACGACACCCCGCCTCGCCGACGGCACCCCGTTCCCGACGCTGTACTACCTGACCTGTCCCCGGGCCACCGCGGCGTGCAGCCGGCTGGAGTCGGCCGGGCTGATGCGGGAGATGGCCGACCGGCTGTCGACGGATCCGGAGCTGGCCGCCCACTACCGGGCAGCGCACGAGGACTACCTGGCCCGCCGCGAGGCGATCGGCGAGGTGCCGGAGATCGCGGGCATCTCCGCCGGTGGGATGCCGGGCCGGGTGAAGTGCCTGCACGTGCACCTCGGCCACGCCCTGGGCGCCGGCCCCGGCGTGAACCCGTTCGGCGACGAGACGTTGGCGCTTGTCGAGCCCTGGTGGGCGAGCGGCCCGTGCGTCGACGTGCCCCCCACGGAATGACCACGCAGGCCGAGGGCCGGGTCCTGGTGCGGCGGGCCCGCACCCGGGACGTACAGGGCATCCGCCGGTTGGTCGACACGTACACCGACGACCGGCGGTTGCTGAGCAAGGCCACCGTCACCCTCTACGAGGACGTGCAGGAGTTCCGGGTGGCGGTCCGGCCCGACGACGGCGTCGTGGTGGGCTGCGGGGCGTTGCACGTGATGTGGGAGGACCTGGCCGAGATCCGCACGGTCGCCGTCGACCCGTCCTGTCGTGGCCAGCGGATCGGGCACCGGCTGGTGGGTGAGCTGATCGACGAGGCCCGGCAGTTGGGTGTGGCGCGGATCTTCGCGCTCACCTTCGAGACCCGGTTCTTCGGCTCGTTCGGCTTCCGTGAGATCGACGGCGCTCCCGTGCCGCAGCCGGTCTACGAGCAGTTGCTGCGCTCGTACGACGAGGGTGTCGCGCAGTTCCTGGACCTGGAGCGGGTCAAGCCGAACACGCTTGGCAACACCCGGATGCTGCTGCGGCTGTAGATCGCACCGGGCGGTGGCTGTCGTAGGGTTGCGGGGTGACGACGCGTGTGGCGGCCATCGACTGCGGGACCAACTCGATCCGACTGCTGGTCGCCGACCTGCCCGAGGCCTCGGCCGGGCCGCAGGCCCCGCTCACCGACGTGACCCGACGGATGGAGATCGTCCGGCTCGGGCAGGGCGTGGACCGGACGGGACGGCTGGCGCCGGAGGCGATCGAGCGGACGCGGGTGGCGCTGGCGTCGTACGCGGCCGACATCGAGAAGCTTGGCGCGCAGCGGGTCCGGATGTGCGCCACCTCGGCCTCCCGGGACGCCGCAAACGCCGACGACTTCACCGAGATGGTGCGCAGCACCCTCGGTGTCGCGCCCGAGGTGGTCAGCGGCGACGAGGAGGCCCGGCTGTCGTTCACCGGCGCGGTGCGCGGGCTGCCCGCCGACGCGGTGGAGCCGTTCCTGGTCGTCGACATCGGCGGTGGCTCCACCGAGTTCGTGGTCGGTGACCGGGCGGCCGGTGTGCGCTCGGCGATCTCCGTGGACATCGGGTGCGTCCGGATGACTGAGCGGCACCTGTCCGACGACCCGCCGACGGCCGCGCAGATCGCCGCCGCGCAGGCCGACATCGCCGCCGTCGTGGACCGGGCGCTCGCGGCGGTGCCCGGCCGCGAGGCCGCCACCCTGGTCGGCCTCGCCGGTTCGGTCACCACAGTGGTCGCCATCGCCCAGGGCCTGCGGGAGTACGACCCGGAGCGCATCCACCACGCCCGGGTGTCGTACGAGGCGGTGGCGCGGGTGACCACGGACCTGCTCGGTCAGACCAGCGCGCAGCGGTTGGCGATCCCGGTGATGCACCCGGGCCGGGCCGACGTGATCGGGGCGGGGGCGCTCGTGCTTCGCGTGATCATGGAGCGGGCCGGGATGCCCTCGGTGGTCGCCTCGGAGCACGACATCCTCGACGGCATCGCCTGGAGCCTCCAGTAGGCCAGCCGCGCCCCTGATCGACTCGGTTTCGCTGAAATCGCGGTGTCCCCCGCATCGGGATGCCCCGATTTCCAGGAACTCGTGTGGATCAAGCCCGACCTCGCTCGGCGCGTCGGGGGTGAATCGTTGACGCTACTTCGCATTACGCACTAGTGTGCAATGCGTGGACACCACACAGTTGTTGAAGGGCGTGCTCGATCTGGCCGTCCTGGCCGTCCTCCGGGAGGAGGACGGTTACGGTTACGACATCCTGCGCCGGCTCCGCGAGGCCGGCCTGGAGGAGATCGGCGACGCCTCGGTCTACGGCACGCTGCGCCGGCTCTTCGCCGCCGGCCTGCTCACCACCTACGTGGTGCCGAGCGAGACCGGCCCGCACCGCAAGTACTACTCACTCAACGCCGCCGGGCGTGACCAGTTGACCCGCTCCGGCAAGCTCTGGCGCTCGTTCGCCACCACCATGGACACTCTGCTCGACGATCGGGGGCTGGCGGCATGACCGTCACGGAGCAGGAGATCACCGACTACGTGGCGCGGGTCCGGGCCGCTCTGGCCGACCTGACGCCCGACCGGCGCGACGAGCTGACCGAGGATCTCGCCGACCATCTCACCGAGGTCGCCGCCGAGGGCGAGGGCACCCTCGTCGAGCGGCTGGGCGAGCCGGAGACGTACGCCGCCGAGCTGCGCGCCGCGGCCGGCGTCGGCGTGGGCGGTGGCCGCAACCTCGACCAGCGGGTCGCCACCGCCGTGGTCCGGGCGCGCGGCCGACTGCGCGCCATCGACACCCGGCTCGGCCCACCACTGGGGTACGAGACGGCGAGCGACTTCCTCCGACTGCTGCGCCCGGGTTGGTGGGTGCTGCGCGGCTACCTGGCGGCGATGCTGGTCACCGTGATCACCACGGGTGGCAGCTTCGGTCTGCTGCCCCGCTTCGGTGGCGAGCTGCTGGCCGGCCTGATCATGCTTGTCGGTTTCGTGCTCGCCTCGATCTGGCTCGGTCGCCGGTCCGGTCAGTTGAGTCGCTGGCCACGGTCCGCGATGCAGGTCGGTAGCGCGGTGCTCGTGGTGTTCGCGCTGTCCGCCCTGATGCAGGCCGAGGACCGGATGCGCTACGGCGACTACGGCTACGACCCCACGTCGGTCGACAACCCGTACGACCGGATCAGGGACGTCTTCGTCTACGACAGCGAGGGCCGGCTGGTCGAGAACGCCCGGCTCTTCGACGAGAACGGCAATCCGATCCGACTCGGCTATCCGGACTGCAAGGAGCTCGCCGAGGCCTACGCCAATCCGGTGCTGCGGGCCTACCCGTACTGCCCGGACCGGGCGCCCTTCGGGCCGCGAGGCCCGGGCATGCCCGCCCGGCCGACGGTCGGCCCGCAGCCGACCGACACGTCGACGCCGAGCGAGACTCCGGTTGTCCCGACACCCACGTCGACCCCGGCGAGCCCGAGCGCGACACCGAGCGCGACACCGAGTGGCGACCCGACCCCGACGCGGACGAGCTGACGGGCGATGTGAACCAGATCATGCACACGATGCTGGGAAATAGCTGAACGGACGAGGCGAGCGGGACGACACCGGAAATCAATGATCGTTACGGTGTCGTCTGCTCATCCACCCCTCGGAAGGAACCCCCGTGTCAGAGCAGGTCGCACCGCCCCCCGCGTCCGACGCCGCGCCGCAGCAGCCGGCCGTCGAGACGCCGCCCCCGGCCGAGCCGGAGGCGAAGAGCTCCGGCGGGAAGAAGGCGCTCGGCATCATCGGCGCGATCGTCGTGTTTCTCGTCGTCGCCGGCCTGAAGTTCGGTCTCGGCGCGGCGATCGGCAACTTCCTGAACAAGGACGAGACGGCCGACGCCAAGTCCGGCGACTGCATCGCCGAGCTGCCCGAGATCAAGGGTGACAAGGAGGAGGAGGTCGACGGCGCCAAGGTCGTCGAGTGCACCTCCACCGACGCCGCGTACAACGTGGTCGGTCGGATCGACGGGCAGACCGAGGCCCAGGCCAAGTCCGAGACCACCTGCACCGAGTTCTTCAAGGAAGGCCAGGAGGGGTACGTCTTCTACAGCATCGAGTCGGGCAAGAAGGGCTACGTGCTCTGCCTGACCAAGAAGGCCTGAGCAAGAGGGTCTGACCGGGCTGAAGCACCGACGACGGCGGCGGGGGAGCGTTCCCCGCCGCCGTCGGCATACCCCCGGTCACCGTCCGGCGAACAGGAGGTGAATGCCACTGTTCCGGCGTCTTCCCGACGGGAGGCGCGGCATGGCAGGCTACCGGCACGTAGGACCACTGGGCGACCAGCCAACGATGACTGACCGCTAGGAGGACGGCCGATGGGCGACATGGTGAGCTACCGCAGCAACGGGGGTACGAGCGAGGGGTATCTCGCGATACCCGCCAGCGGCACGACCAGCCCCGCCGTCATCGTCATTCAGGAGTGGTGGGGTCTCGTCCCGCACATCCGGTCGGTCGCGGACCGGTTCGCCGAGGCCGGCTTCGTCGCCCTCGCCCCGGACTTCTACCACGGTGAGACCACCAGCGAGCCGGACGAGGCGCAGCGTCTGCTGCTGGCGATGCGGATGGACGAGGCGGCGAAGGACATCGCGGGCGCCGCCGACTACCTCGCGGGGCGGCCGGAGGTCACCGGCAAGGTCGGCGCCGTCGGGTTCTGCGCCGGCGGCAGCCTGGCCCTCTGGTCGGCGACCCTCTCCGAGCGGATCGTCGCCACCGCCGGCTTCTATCCCGTGCTGCCCTGGGAGTCGATGCGCCCCGAGTGGGTCGACTACGCCGGCAAGGCGGCGGTCATCCACTGCTCCGAAGAGGACGGCACCTCGACCGCCGAGGGTGTGCAGACCGCACGCCGGGCCATCGAGGAGGCCGGCGGCACCTGCCAGCTCTACGACTACCCGGGCACCTCGCACGCGTTCTTCAACGACGACCGGCCGGAGGCGTTCGACCAGCGTTCCGCCGCCAGCGCCTGGGCCCGCACCCTTGAGCTCTTCCGGGCCAAACTTGGCTGAGCCGCGTACCCCCGACCAGGTCGTCGCCCGCGCCGCGCGGGCGACGGACCTGGCCGACCTCGACGCGGCCGTCAGTGACTGTTTCGCCTGCCCCCGGCTGGTCCGGTGGCGGGAGGAGGTGGCCCGCACCCGGCGGGCCGCCTTCCGCGACCAGGAGTACTGGGGTCGACCGGTGCCGGGCTTCGGCCCCGCCGACGCGCGGATCGCCATCCTCGGGCTCGCGCCCGCCGCGCACGGTGGCAACCGCACCGGCCGGATCTTCACCGGCGACCGCTCGGGCGACGTGCTCTTCGCGGCGCTGCACCGGGCCGGGCTGGCGAACCAGCCGACAAGTGTCGCCGCCGACGACGGGCTCACCCTGCGGGATCTGCGGATCTTCTCGGCCGTCCGCTGCGCCCCGCCGGACAACAAGCCCACCCCGGCCGAGCGGGACACCTGCGCGCCCTGGCTGCACCGCGAGGTCACCCTGATCCGGCCCACCCTGCGCGTCGTGGTGGCGCTTGGCGCGTTCGCCTGGGCCGCGTGGTGGCCGGTGCTGCGCCAGGTGTACGGGCAGCGCCCGCCCAGCCCGCGACCGGCGTTCGGTCATGGGGCACACTGGTCCGGCGCGGCCGTGCCGGAGTTGCTCGGCTGCTACCACGTCAGCCAGCAGAACACCTTCACCGGGCGGCTGACACCGGGGATGTTGGACGATGTCTTCGGCCGGGCCAAGCAGTTGGCCGAAGTGGACTGAGAACGCGTGGGGTGGTGGCGATGACGAACGGAACACGCCCGCCCACGCCGTCCCCGGTCGCCGGCTCGGGTGTGGTCCGCCCGGTGCTCGGCCTGCTGCGCCGCTGGTGGCCGGTGGGTGCGGTGACGGCGCTGCTCGCGGCCGCCGCACTGGCCTCGGCGCACTCGTCGATCGGTGCCAGTCAGATCCCACCCGCCGCGGACGACGTGCCCTGGGTGCCGGAATATCCGACGGACACGCCGTCGCCACCGCCGTCGATCCCGGTCGAGCCGAGGGACGCCGGCGAGGCCACCCAGGCGCACATCCCGCAGTGGATCGCCACCGTGGCGATGGCTCTGCTCGGGCTGGCCATCCTCGCGGTGCTGGGTTACCTCGGCTGGCTCCTGATCCGCGGCGCGCTGCGCCGCACCTCGCGAGCGCTGCCGGCGCAGCGGGCCCGGCGTACGGCCGAGGGCACCGCCCGGGAGGTGGTCGCCGCCCTCGACGCCGGCCTGGTGGAGCTGGACGACCAGGCCACCGACCCCCGCGTCGCGGTGATCGCCTGCTGGGTCCGCCTGGAGGAGGCCGCCGCCGTGGCCGGTCTGTCCCGGCGTCCCGGCGACACACCTACCGACCTGGTCACCCGGCTGCTGCGCGGTGACCCGTCGACAGGCGTCCCGGCGATCGTCAGCGCCGACGTGCTGGCCGAGTTCGCGCACGTCTACCGGGAGGCCCGGTACGCCACGCGCGAGGTCGACGAGGGCACCCGCGACCAGGCCCGTGCCGCGCTGCGGCGGCTCCGCGGTGAACTCACCGTCGTGACGGCGGGCGCCCCCGAGGTGCCGTCGTGAACGGGCCGGGGACGGTGGAGCGGTGAGCGGCAGCGCCAGCATCGACGACCTGCTCACCTTCGAGGAGGAGCGGCCGAAGCGGGACGACCGTGACAAGCCGGGCCGGGCCGGGCGTGTGTTCCGGGCCCTGGCCGGCAACGCCGCACTGGTCGCCGTGCTTGTCGTCGGCCTCCGGGCGGTGGGTCTGCAGGTGTCGCTGGTGATCCTGGTGGCCGGGGTGTTCGCGGTGTCCGCGGTGCGTCGGATCGCCGCCGCCCTCGCGGCGCCACCGCCGCCGGCGACCCGGCGCTCCTCCACCACCCAGTACGACGAGGGCACCTGGAACTGGGGTGCCCGGGACGCGCTGCGCGCCGCCATCAACGGCTGGGAACTCCCGCTGGACTGGTCAACGACGCGACCCGAACGCTTCACCGGGGTCATCCTGCCCCGGCTCGCGGAACTGGCCGACGAGCGGCTGCGCCTGAAGCACGGCGTGACCCGCGAGTCGGACCCGGGCCGTGCCCGTGCCCTGCTGGGTGACCGGCTGTGGACGTTCCTGGAGAGCCCGCCCCGCCGCCCCCCGTCGCCGCGCGATCTCGCGGTGATCGTCGCCGAACTGGAGAAGATCTGATGAACGACGTGGACCGGAGCATGTCCGCCGCCGAGGTCGGTCGCCTGGCCCGGGCCGTCCTGGACGCGGTCGGCACCGTCGTGGTCGGCAAGCGCGACGCGTTGGAGCTGGTCCTCGCCGGGATCCTGGCCGGCGGGCACGTGCTCCTAGAGGACCTGCCGGGCCTGGGCAAGACGCTCACCGCGCGCTCCTTCGCCCAGGCGCTCGGGTTGGACTTCCGCCGGCTCCAGTTCACCCCGGACCTGCTGCCCGCCGACGTCACCGGCTCCTTCCTCTACGACCAGCGCAACGGCGACTTCACCTTCCGGGCGGGGCCGGTCTTCACCAACCTGCTCCTCGCCGACGAGATCAACCGGACGCCGCCGAAGACCCAGTCCGCGCTGCTGGAGGCCATGCAGGAGAAGCAGGTCTCGGTGGAGGGCGTGACGTACAAGCTGGACGAGCCGTTCCACGTGCTGGCCACCGCCAACCCCATCGAGTACGAGGGCACGTATCCGCTGCCCGAGGCGCAGCTGGACCGGTTCCTGCTGCGGGTCTCCTTCGGCTATCCGGAGCACGAGGAGGAGTGGGAGGTCCTGCGCCGCCGGATGGGTCGCCGCCGCGAGGAGGCCGACATCAAACCGGTGGTCGACGCCGCCACCCTGCGGGCGATGCAGGCCGCCCTGGAGGACGTGGTGGTGGAGGACTCGATCGGCCGGTACATCGTGTCCCTCACCGCTGCCACCCGGGAACATCCGTCGGTGCTTGTCGGCGCCTCGCCGCGTGGCTCGTTGGCGCTGCTGCTGCTGGCCCGGGTGCGCGCGGTGTTCGGCGGCCGAGACTACGTGGTGCCGGAGGACGTCAAGGAGGTGGCGGCGCCCGCCCTGGCCCACCGGATCACCCTGCGCCCGGAGATGTGGCTGCGCCGCGTCGACCCGGCCTTCGTGGTGGGTGAGGTGTTGGAGGCGACGCCCGCTCCGGCCAGTGGCGCGTTGCCCAGCTACGCCGCCGGCGGGCTCCGGCGCTGATGACCGGCCCGACCGCGCCCGTGCCGCCGTCCACCGAGCCGGAGTCGACAGCCGGCTGGGCGCCCACCCCGGCGCTCGGCCGCGCGGTGCTTCTCGCCGGCCTGTTGCTGGTGGCGGGGGTCCTGCTGGGGAGGGTCGATCTCGTCGTGCTGGCGGCGCCGTTCGCGCTGGGCACCGCGTACGCGCTGCGCCGCCGGCCCACGACGCTGCCGCAGGTCTGGATCACCGCCGGGGACGACGCGCCGCTCGTCGAGGGTGGCGAGGTGTCCGCCGCGGTAAGTGTCGGCAACCCGGACGCGGTCGACTACGACCTGGTGGTGGTGCGGTCCCGGGTCTCGCCGTGGTTGCGGATCACCCGTGCCGGCTTCGCCGGGGCCGGTCCCGCCGCCGATGTCCCGCCCGCCGAGGTCCCGTCCGCCGCCGGCACGCCCGCCGGGAACCGTCGTTCGGCCGCCGACCGGCCGTTCGTGACCTCGGTGCCCGCCGCCGAGGCGGTGGACCTGGAATTGGCCGGCCGGGCGCTGCGCTGGGGTCGACACCCGGTCGGTCCCGCCGGAGCGCGGGTCGCCACGGCGGGTGGTCTGCTGGTCTCCCGAGCGGTGTTCACCGAGCCGGTCGGGGTGCGGGTCTATCCGCGTACCGAACCGTTCGAGGCGGTGGAGGCGATGCCCCGCGCCGCCGGCCTGGTCGGCGCGCACCACTCCCGCCGGCCCGGTGAGGGCGGCGAACTGGCCGGCGTACGGATCTTCGCCCCCGGCGACCGGCTGCGCCGTGTCGACTGGCGGGTGTCGCTGCGCGCCCGGCAGTTGCACGTGGCGGCCACCCTCTCCGACCGGGACGCCGAGGTGGTGGTGCTGCTCGACGTGCTCGCCGAGGCCGGGCGCTCCGGCGGGGTGGACGGCTCGGCCTCGGTGCTGGACACCACAGTGCGGGCCACCGCGGCGATCGCCGAGCACTACCTGCACCGGGGCGACCGGGTGTCGCTTCTGGAGTACGGGCCGGGAGCCCGCCGCCTGCGCGCTGCCGCCGGTCGCCGGCAGTACCTGACCGTCCTGGAGTGGCTGCTCGACGTACGCGCCGACGCCTCCCAGCACGAGCCGTACGAGCAGGTCTTCGGCCCGCAGCAGCTCTCCTCGGACGCGTTGGTGGTGGTCCTCACCCCGCTGCTGGACGAGCGGTCGGCGCAGATGCTGGCGCGGCTGGCCCGCTCCGGCCGGTTCGTGGTGGCTGTCGACACGCTGCCGGCCAACCTGACGCCGCCGAAGGATCGGGGGTGGGCCGAGGTGGCGTACCGCCTGTGGCGGCTGGACCGGGAGACCATGATCGGGCAGCTCCGGGAGCACGGCGTGCCCGTGGTGCGCTGGGCCGGCGCGGGGAGCCTGGACCAGGTGCTGCGGGACGTGGCGCGGCTGGCCACGGCCCCAAGGGTCGGTTCCCGGTGAGCGTGAGGAGTGAGCCGGGTTTGCGAGCCCCGCAGTCGCGAACGAAAAGCGGCCCGGTGAGGATCGAGGGTGAGTGCAGATGATCGACGCGGTCACCGGGCGGGTTCGGGCTGCCCAGGAGGCGGTGGCTCGGATCAGCGCCGTTCCGCTGATGGTCCGGGTCGCGATCTTCGTCACCGCGCTGGCCGGGTTGGCGCTGGCGTTTCCCGCCGAGGTGCTGATCGGCCGGCCGCTGCTGTTTCTGGCGGTGGCGGCGGTGCTGCCCGCGGTGGGTCCGCGGCGGCTGTGGCCGACCTTCGTGGCGCTGGTCATGGTCGGTGGCTGGTTGCTCGCCACCGACGGGTACGGCCGGCCGGTGGCGTTGTGGCGGCTGCTCGCCGTCGCCGCGCTGCTGTACCTGGGGCACTCCCTGTGCGCGTTGGCGGCGCTGCTGCCCTACGACGCGGTGGTGGACCCGGAGCTGGTCACCCGGTGGTTGCTGCGGGTGGGGGCGGTGCTGTTGGGCACGGCCGTGCTGGCGGTGCTGCTGTTGCAGGCGGCGGGCCTGGGCGGGGAGGCCGGGTATCAGTGGGTCACCGTGCTGGGGTTGTTGGTGGCGGTGGGTGTGGTCGCGTTGCTGGGTTGGCTGCTGCGGCGTAGGTGAACACCTGAGGCGACAGGGTTACGCAGGTCACAGGGGTTGTGTTCCGTCACAGATGGGGGGCGCGAGCGGGATTACCTGAGCCGGGCGGGGAAAGATAGATGACGTGAATCCGAAGCGGATCCTTGTGGTGGGTGCCGGGCACGTTGGTCTCTACGCGGCCCTGCGCCTGTCAAAGAAGCTCAGCTCCCGTGAGGCTGAGGTCATCGTCGTGGACCCCCAGCCCCACATGACCTACCAGCCGTTCCTGCCCGAGGCTGCGGCGGGAAACATCTCCCCCCGGCACTCCGTGGTGCCGCTGCGGCGCGAGCTGCGCCGGTGCAAGGTGGTGGCGGGAACGGTCACGCGTGTCGAGCACGACCGCAAGGTGGCCACCGTGCAGCCGATCGTCGGCCCGGCCCGGGAGATCGCGTACGACCACGTGATCGTCGCGCCGGGTTCGGTGTCCCGGACGCTGCCGATTCCGGGCCTGCACGAGCAGGGCATCGGGTTCAAGACCATCGGTGAGGCGATCTACCTCCGTAACCACGTGCTGGACCGGCTGGACGTCGCGGCCGTGACCCCGGACCCGGAGGTTCGCCGCTCGGCGCTGACCTTCACGTTCGTCGGTGGCGGTTACGCGGGCATCGAGGCGCTCGCCGAGATGGAGGACATGGCCCGCGACGCCCTGCGCTATTACCCGGAGCTCGAGCCGGAGGACATGCGCTGGGTGCTGGTGGAGGCCACCAACCGGGTTCTGCCCGAGGTCGATCGGGACATGGGCGCCTACACGGTGCAGCAGCTGCTCAAGCGCAACATGGACATCCGACTGGACACCCGCCTGGAGTCCTGCGTCGACGGGGTGGTCAAGCTCTCCGACGGCGACAGCTTCCGCTCCGACACGATCGTCTGGACGGCCGGCGTGAAGCCGTCGCCGATGCTGGACGCGACGGACTTCCCGCGTGACGAGCGCCGGCGGGTCACCTGCATCCCCACGCTCCAGGTGGTCGACGGCGACCAGGTCATCGAGGGCGCGTGGAGCGCCGGTGACTGCGCCGCCGTGCCGGACCTGACCAAGGAGCCGGGCAACTTCTGCTCGCCGAGCGCGCAGCACGCGGTGCGTCAGGCGGCGCGGATGGCCGACAACATCGCGGCCGTGATCCGGGGTCGCGAACCGGTCAACTACAAGCACAAGCACGCCGGCAGCGTGGCCAGCCTCGGCCTGCACAAGGGTGTCGCCCAGGTGTACGGCATCAAGATGACCGGCTGGCCGGCCTGGTTCATGCACCGGACGTACCACATGAGCCGGATCCCCTCGTTCAACCGCAAGGTCCGCGTGGTGGTGGACTGGTCGCTGGCGTTCTTCCTCAAGCGTGAGGTCGTCGCCCTCGGTCAGTTGCACGACCCGCGCGAGGAGTTCGTCGAGGCGTCCCAGCCGGTGGGCGCGCCGCGCGTCTGAGCAAACTGGACGAAAGGGCCCCTCCCGACCGGGAGGGGCCCTTTCGTGCTGTCTGACGTCGGGTGGCGTCAGACCCGCCAGATCCAGGCGTCGGCGATGCGGGTGGCCGGACCGTACAACTGCTCCAGGGTCGCCCGCAGGCTGTCGGCGTGCGGCGCGTCGTCGGCCAGCGCCACGCAGGACGCGCCCCAGAAGTCGACGTCCCGGGCGGCCTGCCGGCGCTGCTCGTCGCCGATGGCCGGCTGGTCGCCGCGGCGGGCGACGTCGGCCAGCAGGGCGGAGGTTGGCTGCTTGAAGGTGCCCATGGCGGCGGTGCCACCGCGCCCGTACGGGCCGATGAAGAACCCCTCGGGCAGGCCGAACCCGGCGTCGGCGGCGGCCGCCCAGCGCATCGGCCACGGTTCCTTGGGGGTGGGCAGCGGCACCGGGACCAGCACCCCGCCCGGGCGGACGCACTGCCGCCAGTGCCCGCCGGTGATGAACTCCGGCACGGCGGGCCGCTCGGCGGTCGGCAGCGGGGTCGGGAAGATCGGCAGCAGGGCCGCGACGACGGCCAGTGGCACCAGCCGTCGTGCCCGGCCGGTGCCGCGCAGGGCCCGGTCGACGGCCAGGACCAGCAGTGTCGCCACGATCGGAAGCAGTGCCAGGCCGAACCGCATCGGCAGCGCGCCGTCCACCACCGGCAATCCGGCCAGCAGGGCGTACGGGCCGGGCAGTGCGGTGCGGGTGCCACCGAGAACCACCTCCGGGCCGAGGGAGAGCGTGCCCATCACCAGCGCCGCCACCACGCAGGCGAGCACCAGCCGCCGCCGGCCGGCCCAGACCGCGCAGGCGGCGGTGACCAGCAGCAGTGGCCAGCCCAGGAAGGTGTTGTACTCGGCGGGGCCGGTGGTCAGCCGGGACGCCTCGTCGCTGCCGGCGATCGACAGCGGGGAGACCGCCCACCAGCTGCCGAGGTCGGCCGAGAAGTAGGCCGGGCTGAACATCCCGTCGGCGACGCCCTGCGGCCCGGCGAACTGGAACCACAGCGGGTAGCCGAGCACCAGCAGCGCCAGGCCGGCGGCGATCGCCAGCCCGCCGGCGAATCCGGGAAGTGCCCGCCGGGCGAGGTCCCGGTCCGCGACGGCGTAGCTGACCGCCATCACCAGCAGTGTGACGGCGGAGAGGAAGAGGACCTCCTCGCCGATGAAGACCTGCGCGGTGACGGCCGCGGCCAGCCCGACAGCGGAGCTGATCATCCGGCGTCGGTCCGGGCCCGCCGACCGGGCGCGGCCCGTCCCGTCGATTGTCGTGGGGCCGGGATCGGACGCGCGGAGCAGCCGGACCACCAGCCAGACGATCACCGGCACCAGCCACTGCGCCGTCATGTGCAGGTGGCTGTTGGACTGCGAGATCATGCCCGGTCCGAAGCCGCACAACCCGCCGCCGAGCGCGGCGGCGAGGCGGTGGGCGCGCAGCGTCCGGTGGAACAGCAGGTACCAGGCGAGGGCGGTGCCGGCCAGGTTGGCGGCGGCGAGCAGCGCGAAGGTGGTGGGCGCGCCGAGCAGGAGGGTGATCGGCGCGCAGACGACACCGAGCGCGATGACAGTGGTGTTGGCCATCAGGTTGACGCCGTCCGGGGCGTTGAGCCGGTCGGTGAGCAGATGGAAGTCACCGAGCAGCGCTCTCGCGTCGACCGCCAGGAACCACTCGTAGAGCGTCTGGTCCTCGGGGTTGAGCGCCAACGTCCGCCCACCCGGGTCGGGCCACAGCCCGTGGGTCAGCCAGCCGGCCAACGCCACCCAGACCACCACGATCAGCAGGTCCGTCCGGTGGCGGCGGGCGGCGGCCAGCAGCCGGACGGCCCGGGGCCGGCGGATGACCTGATCGTCGAGGCGGAAGACCTGGTCAGGGGCGGCGTCGGGGGCCGTTGGGGCTGCGCTGCTCACGGCATCGACCCTAATGTGGCCAGCCTGGCGGGGTACGCCGGGTCGCCGTCGACCCGCTACGGTGACACTGCACCGTGCGTGTCGGCGCGCGGGTGCCACCCGCCCGGGTGGTGGAAAGGCAGACACGGCCGCCTTAAAAGCGGCTGCCGAAAGGCGTGCGGGTTCGACCCCCGCCCCGGGCACCCAGCCGCCACGGCCTCCGCGTTCCCATTCGTGATCACCAGGAGTGGGCTGGGCAGTTTACTCTTGGAGGGCACGTTCACGTGCAAACGACCCCCTGAGGGAGGCCAGAAAGTGAAGACCTCGAACCCGGTGCTCGCCCGGCTCGGCCAGGCGGCCGAGCGGGAGCGCTCCGCCGGGTACGCACCGACCGGGCCGTACGGACAGCCCGGCATTCCCCAGCAGTACCCGTCCCAGGCCGGCTACCCGGCAGCGCCGCCCGCCGTGGCGCCCATGACCGTCGACGACGTGGTCGTCAAGTCGGTCGCGCTGCTCGGCATCACCGGCATCACCGCCGCGGTCGCCTGGGTGCTCGTGCCCGACGCGCTGGTCCGCACCGCCTGGATCGGCGCGGCGGTGGTCGGCCTGGTGATCGGCCTGATCATCTCGTTCTCCCGGATGGCCAACCCGGCGCTCGTCATCGCGTACGCGGTGGTCGAGGGCGTCTTCGTCGGCATGATCAGCAAGGCGTTCGAGTCTTTCTACGACGGCATCGTGCTCCAGGCCGCCGTAGCGAGCTTCGGCATCTTCTTCCTGATGGCGATGATCTACAAGGCGAAGATCATTCGGGCCACCCCGATGTTCGTCAAGGTCGTGACCGCCTCGATCGTCGGCCTGGCGGCCGTCATGCTGATCAACCTGGTGCTGGCGCTGTTCGGCATCAACACGGGCCTGCGGGACGGCAGCCCGCTGGCGATCGGCTTCAGCCTGGTCTGCATCGTGTTCGCGTCGCTGAACTTCGTGCTCAGCTTCAAGGAGATCGAGGACGGCGTCCGGATGGGCCTGCCCCAGCGCTACTCCTGGGTGGCCGCGTTCGGCATCCTGGTCAGCCTGGTCTGGCTCTACATCGAGATCCTGCGCCTGCTCAGCTACTTCCAGGGCGACGACTGACAGTCGTCCGCTCTGCCGACGGCGCCCGTCCCCGCTCTGGTGGGGGCGGGCGCCGTCGTCCGCGCCGTTTCACCGCCACCGCCGGTCCGGGCGGGGCAGAGTGACTGCGGGGGGTACGCGGGCGGAGGAGGCGACGGTGCGCAGCAACAACCCGGTGCTCAACCGGCTGGACGAGACCGGCCGGTTGGAGTCCCGGGTGGTCAGCTCCCGCGACGTCGAGCCGATGACCGTCGACGACGTGGTGCTGCGTACCGTCGGGTTGCTCCTGCTCACCGGCGTGGCCGCCGCGGTGTCCTGGGCGGTGGTGCCCGACGCGGCGTGGCTCGGGGCCGCGCTCGCCGGCAGCGCCCTGGCCTCGATCGCGCTGGTCCTGGTCATCTCGCTGCGGGCGATCACCAACCCGGTGCCGATCGTCGGTTACGCGTTGCTCCAGGGGCTCCTGCTGGGGGTGGCCAGTCGCGCCTTCGAGCAGGTCTACCCGGGGATCGTGGTGCAGGCGGTGGCCGGTACCTTCGGCGTCTTCCTCGGCATGGCGGCGCTGTACCGGGCGCGGGTGATCCGTGCGACGCCCCGGCTGGCCCGACTGGTGATCGGCACGCTGCTCGGCATCGCCGTGCTCAGCGTGGTCAACCTGGTGTCGTACCTGATCTCCGGGCGGCCGGGGTTGGAGGTCTACAGCGTCAGCGGGAAGGTCGGCTGGCTGCCGTACGCCTTCTCGGTGGTGGCGATCATCGCCGGCGCGTTCAGCTTCATCCTCGACTTCGACCTCGTCGAGCGTTCGGTGCGCGACGGCCGACCCCGCCGGTACGCGTGGCTGAGCGCGTTCGGCCTGCTCACCGGCCTGGTTTTCCTCTACTGGCAGTTGCTACGGCTGCTCAGCTACCTGCGCCGCTGACCGGCCTGGGTGTCGACGCACGGGTCGGCCGTAGACTCGGCGGCGATGAGCGCAGCGGAGTTGGAGCGGGCCGTGCAGTTGCTGGTCCGCCAGGTCGGGCACTGGGAGCAGCCGCGCTGGGCGGCGGCCGCGACCACCGGCAACGTGCCCCGCGCCGACCTGGTGCACCGGCTGGTTCAGGAGATCGCCAATCTGGCCGCCGATGCCGAGGGACAGCCGCGCCGGACCGTGCCTCGGCTGGACAACGACCTGGCCCTGCCCGATCAGGTGCGGGTGGTGGCGGCCGACCTGCTGGCCGCCGGGGCCGACGCGGAGGTGCTGGCGCGGGCCGCCGCCGAGGTCACGGCGACCCGCGGCGCGCTCTGAGGCCCACTCCGCGAGCCGCGGGTCAGGCCGGCGTCAGCTCAGCTCAGGCGTTCGAGCACCATGGCCATGCCCTGGCCGCCGCCGACGCACATGGTCTCCAGACCGATGGTCTTGTCGTGCCACTCCAGCGAGTTGAGCAGGGTGCCGGTGATCCGGGCGCCGGTCATGCCGAACGGGTGGCCGACAGCGATCGCGCCGCCCATGACGTTCAGCTTCTCCTCCGGGATGCCCAACTGGCGGTAGGAGGGGATGACCTGGGCGGCGAACGCCTCGTTGATCTCGACGAGGTCGACGTCGTCGATGGTCATGCCGGCCCGGCGCAGAGCCTGCCGGGACGCCTCGACCGGCCCGAGGCCCATGATCTCCGGCGACAACGCGGTCACGCCTGTGGAGACGATCCGGGCCAGCGGGGTCAGTCCCAGCTCCTCGGCCCGCTGGGCGCTCATCACGACCACGGCGGCCGCGCCGTCGTTGAGGGGGCAGCAGTTGCCCGCGGTGATCCGGCCGTCCGGGCGGAACACCGGCTTCAGGCCGGCGACCGCGTCCAGGGTGACGCCCGCGCGGGGGCCGTCGTCGGTGCTCACCACGGTGCCGTCCGGCGTGGTGACGGGAGTGATCTCCCGGGCCCAGAAGCCGTCGGCGATGGCCTTCTCGGCGAGGTTCTGACTGCGGACGCCGAGCTCGTCCATGTCGGCGCGGGTGACGTCGTACACCTGGGCCAGGTTCTCCGCGGTCTGCCCCATGGTCAGGTAGATGTCCGGCAGGTCGCCGGCCTCGCGCGGATCGGTCCACACCTCGGCGCCGCCCTGCGCGCGACGCTTCGAGCGCTCGGCGGCCGCCGCGAAGCGCGGGTTCTCCCACCTGCCGCCGACCAGCGCCTGAGCCTCCGGTGGCAGACCGTCGGAGCTGCCGCGGGCGTAGCGGGAGACCATCTCGACGCCTGCGGAGACGAACACGTCGCCCTCTCCGGCGCGGATGGCGTGCAACGCCATCCGGGTGGTCTGCAACGAGGAGGCGCAGTAGCGGGTAAGCGTGGCGCCGGGAACGGTGTCCAGCCCGAGGAGGGTGGCCACCACGCGGGCCATGTTGAAGCCCTGCTCACCGCCGGGCAGGCCGCACCCGAGGTAGATGTCGTCGATGGTGGTCGGGTCGAGTTGGGGGATCTTGTCCAGGGCGGCCTGGACGATTGTTGCGGCGAGGTCGTCGGAGCGGACATCGCGCAGGGACCCCTTGTGCGCCCGGCCGATGGGGGAGCGGGCGGTAGCGACGATGACGGCGTCGCGGGACGACTCAATCGGCATGAGCCAACGTTAACCCGCCGGTAACATGGCGCGGAAGAAGCAGGCGTGGCGGGAAATGTCACCCCGGCCTAGCGTCGGGAGGCGACCGCCGCGGCGGCCGCTACGGCCGGCAGCAGGGCGTGCGCCCACACCCGGTAGCCGTCGGCGGAGGGGTGGAAGCCGTCGTGGCAGAGCGTCCCCGCGTCGGCCCGGAAGACGGGCCCGGTCTCGGTGGCCAGGTCGACCACCGCGCCGCCCGCCTCCAGCACCGCCGTGGTCTGCGCGCGGGCCATCCGCCGTCCGGACCAGCCGACCAGCTGACGCAGCGGCGGCGCGATGGCGCGTACGGCGCCGAGGTCGGGGCAGGTGCCCACGACCACCTCGACCCGTGCCTCCCGCAGCCGGTGCACCGCCGCCGCGAGGTAGGCGGACGCGTCGGCGGGCCGGCGCAGCCCGGTGGCGTCGTTCGCGCCGATCAGGATCAACGCCACGTCGGGCCGCTCGCCGAGCAGGGCCCGGGCGACCTGGGTGGCCAGGTCCGTCGAGCGGGACCCGGAGACGCCGACGCTGGACAGGTGCACCCGCCGGCCGGTCGGGCCCTCGGCGAGCAGGTTCGCCAACTGTCCGCCGATGGTGTCCTCGAGGCGGTCGACGCCCACCCCCAACGCCGACGAGTCACCGAGCAGCACCAGCCGCAGCGGCGCGGCGTCGGCCCGACCGATGGTGGCCCGCAACGCCAGCCCCAGCTCCGGCTCGGCGTACCGCCGGTGGCGCGCGACGAACGCCTCACCGGCCAGGACTGCGGCGCCGCCCACCGTGCCGGCGAGCAGCGAGAGCGCCGCCGCCCGACCCAGTCGGCCGGGAAGACCGGCGGTCACGCCTCGCTCGCTGCGCTCGTTCATGCCAGTCCCTCCACTGTCGAGGTGTCCGTAGCGGAGCCGGGTTGCGGCACCGTGTTGACACCGAAGAACGCCCGGCGACGCAACTGCGCCCACCGACCGGCCGGCCCTCGGTCGCGGCCCCGGACCTGGGTGCCGCTGACCTCGGTCCCGGCGTGCCGGGCCGCCTCCTGCGCGGCCTTTGGCAGCGACCGTACGCCCTCGCCCCGCGCCGGTGTGGCCCGTCGTTCCTGCCCCGAGCCGAGCGCCGAGAGCATCGTCGGCAGCAGAGCCGCGGCGGCCATCGCGTACCCCTCGGCGGACGGGTGGAACCGGTCCCAGGCGAACATTCGGTGCGGTTCGGCGACGAACCGTGGGCCGAGCAGGTCGCCGAGGGACACCGTCCAGCCGCCCGCCTCGACCACCGCCACCGTCTGGGCGGCGGCGAGCTGGCGGCTCCACCGGTGCGCCAGCCAGCGCAGCGGTGGTTGGATCGGCCGGATCGCGCCGAGGTCGGGGCAGGTGCCGACGACGACCTCGCAGCCGGCGTCACGCAGCGCGTGGACCGCCTCGACCAGGTAGCGCACCGCCAGGCCGCGTGGCGTGCGGTTGGTGATGTCGTTGCCGCCGATCAGGATCACCGCGATGTCCGGCGCGCACTCCAACGCCGCCTCCACCTGGTGCCGGAGCGCCGCGGAGATGGCGCCGACCACCGCGAAGCGGCGCACCAGGACCGGCCGGTGCAGCCGCCGGGACAGCCCGGTGGCCAGCAGCGCCCCGGGTGTCTCCCGGCGGCGGTGCACCCCGTAGCCGGCAGCCGACGAGTCGCCGAGCACGACCATGGTGAGCGGGGGTCCGGGGAACTTCGCGCCGTACATCCCGTCGCAGCGCGGCGGCGGGGCCTCGGCCATCGGGATCGTGCGCCGGGCCTGGCGGGCCTGGCCGAGCAGCACCCCGCCGGTCGCCATCGCGGCCGCCGCGGTGGCGCCCGTCCCGATGGCCGCCAGCCGGGCGATCCGCCAGGCGTGCCGCCAGCGCGGACCAACGGGTACGACAGAACCAGCCACCCCCATATGCCGACATTATCGCGCCGGCCCGACACACCGCTGTCGTCGTCCCGGCTCGGGAGTGCCTGGAAACCGACGCGACGGGGTACTTCTCAGGTGGAGGCCGGCCGACTTGCGCCGACCCGCCACGCTGATCCGGCGGAGAGGAGCGCGACGATGGGGAAGACACTGAAGCGCAGCGCGGCGTTCACGGCCCTGGCGCGGGCACTGATGGCGGGGGCGCGCGGCGGGCCCTCGCTGGGCACCCGACTGGCGGCGCTGCCCCGGATGATCCGCGCCACGACCCGGGGGGAGTACGACGGTGGCCTGCGGCTGGCGCTGATGACGGCGGCCACGGCGTACATCGTCTCGCCCATCGACCTGCTGCCGGAGATCCCGCTGGCGATCTTCGGGCTGGCCGACGACGCGGTGATGGTCACCTGGTTGGCGGGCAGCGTGCTCGCCGAGACGGACCGATTCCTCGAGTGGGAGGCGCGACGCAGCTCGGTCATCCCCGGGGGGCTGGTGCCCTGACGGCACGTACGCTGGTCGGCGAGGATTCGTCTGCCCGGCCGCCGTCGCCGGCGCCGCAACGAAGGGCACACCGTGCAGTTCTACGACAACGTCGTCGACATGATCGGCAACACGCCGCTGGTCCGCCTGCGCAACGTCACCGAGGGCATCCAGGCCACCGTGCTCGCCAAGGTGGAGTACCTGAACCCAGGCGGCTCAGTGAAGGACCGGATCGCGCTGCGCATGGTCGAGGACGCCGAGGCCGCCGGCCTGCTCAAGCCGGGCGGCACCATCGTCGAGCCGACCAGCGGCAACACCGGCGTCGGGTTGGCCCTGGTGGCCCAGCTCAAGGGCTACAAGTGCGTCTTCGTCTGCCCCGACAAGGTCAGCCAGGACAAGCAGGACGTGCTGCGGGCGTACGGCGCCGAGGTGGTGGTCTGCCCGACCGCCGTCGCTCCGGAGGACCCGCGCTCGTACTACAACGTCTCCGACCGGCTGACCCGCGAGATCCCCGGCGCGTGGAAGCCCGACCAGTACAGCAACCCGGCGAACCCGCGCTCGCACTACGAGACGACCGGCCCGGAGCTGTGGAAGCAGACCGAGGGCGGGCTCACGCACTTCGTGACCGGGGTCGGCACCGGCGGGACGATCTCCGGCATCGGGCGGTACCTGAAGGAGGCGTCCGAGGGTCGGGTGCGGGTCATCGGCGCCGACCCGGAGGGCTCGGTCTACTCCGGCGGCACCGGCCGGCCGTACCTGGTGGAGGGCGTCGGCGAGGACTTCTGGCCGGCGACGTACGACCGGGGTGTGGCCGACGAGATCGTCGAGGTCTCCGACAAGGCGTCCTTCGAGATGACCCGGCGGTTGGCCCGCGAGGAGGGCCTGCTGGTCGGCGGCTCCTGCGGGATGGCGGTGGTCGCCGCGCTGGAGGTGGCCCGCAGGGCCGGCCCGGACGACGTCGTGGTGGTGCTGCTGCCCGACGGTGGCCGGGGCTACCTGTCCAAGATCTTCAACGACTCGTGGATGGCCCGGTACGGCTTCCTGGACAACTCCGGTCACGAGCCGACGGTGGCCGACGCGCTGGCCAGCAAGCCGGGCGGCCTGCCCGAGCTGGTGCACGTGCACCCGACCGAGACGGTCCGGGACGCGATCGACTACATGCGCGAGTACGGCGTCTCGCAGCTGCCGGTGCTCAAGGCCGAGCCGCCGGTGGTGACCGGTGAGGTCGCCGGCTCGATCGCCGAGCGGGACCTGCTCGACGCGCTGTTCACCGGTCAGGCCCACCTGCACGACACCATCGAGCGGCACATGGGCGACCCGTTGCCGATGATCGGTGGCGGGCAGCCGGTGAGCGAGGCCGTCGGCCTGCTGGAGAAGTCCGACGCCGCGCTGGTCCTGGTCGACGGCAAGCCCAAGGGCGTCCTGACCCGCCAGGACCTCCTGGCCCACCTGGGCGCTCACTAGTCCCTTCCCGGCCCGTCCTGGCTACCGCCCGCAGCACCGGGTGTCCCTGCGCCGTCCTTTGCTCTGCTTCACTCCACGCACCAGCGAGTGTCCGGTAATCGGACATCCGCTGGTGCGCATGGTGAAGCAGAGCAAAGGACGTGCGGCGGGGGTGGGCTCCGGCGGGCGGAGGCGGTGCTCAGAGCGGACGGGCGTAGCGCAACTGGCGGGTCGGCGCCGATCCGATCGCCTCGTCCCGTTCGTCCCCGGTCCGGGTCCAGCCGCCGCGCTCGTAGAAGGCGCGGGCGTGGGCGTTGTCGCGCAGCACCCAGAGCACCGCACGACGCCAACCGAGGGCGCGCATCGCGTCCAGGGCGTCCACCATCAACAGGCGGCCGGTGCCCCGACCCTGCTCGGCCGGCTCCAGGTGGATCGCGTTGAGCAGCCCGGTCGCGGGGTCGTCCTCGTCGTCCGGGCCCACGTAACTGAACCCGACGAGCGCTTCCGCGCGCTCGGCGACGGTCAGCCGGTGGGTGTCCCGCTCCCACTGCCACCGTTCGGCCCAGTACCGCCCCATCGCCTCCGGCGTGGGGTCGGCCAGTGCCTCGGGCGGCAGAAAGGCGGAGTACGCGGCGACCCGGGAGCGCTGGTGCATGGCGCCCACCGCCATCAGGTCGTCACCGGTCGCGGGGCGGAGCGTGACGGTCACCCGGCCGAGGCTACCCGGCGCGGCGGGACCTGCACGGTGGTCAGATCCTCGGCGATGACCAGGTCGCCGTCGAAGTGCGCACGGGCCTCGTCGAAGAACCGGCCCGGGTCGGGGTAGCGCTGCGAGAAGTGCGTGAGCACCAGCGTGCGTACCCCCGATTCGGTCGCCACCCGCGCGGCCTGCGCCGCGGTCAGGTGGCCGACCTCGGCGGCGAGCGCGGCCTCCGACTCCAGGAACGTCGACTCGATGACCAGCAGGTCGGCGTGCTCGGCCAGGGCGTACACCCCGTCGCAGAGGCCGGTGTCCATCACGAAGGCGAACCGCTGCCCCGGCCGGGGCACGCTCACCTCGTCGCGGGTGACGCGACGTCCGTCGAGGTCCAGGTGCCCGACGCGGATCAGCTCACCGACGGCCGGACCGGCGATGCCGTACGCGGCCAGCTTCTCCGGCAGCATCCGGCAGCCGTCCGGCTCGACCAACCGGTAGCCGTACGTCTCGATCGGGTGTCGCAGCCGGCGGGCCTCCAGGGTGCCGCAGCGCAGGGCGATCCGCTGACCGTCGGTCTCGATCGGGGTGACCGCCAGTTCGGCCGTCTCGTAGAAGGAGGTGGCGTGCCGCAGGCGGGCGAAGTACTCGGCGCCGCCCGCCGGGAAGTGCACGGCGACCGGATGCGGCACCCGGTCCAGCGAGAGGCGTTGGATGGTGCCCGGCAGGCCGAGACAGTGGTCGCCGTGGAAGTGCGTGACGCAGATCCGGGTCAGGTCGGTGGCGGTGACGGTGGTGTGCAGGAGCTGCCGCTGGCTGCCCTCGCCGGGGTCGAAGAGGATCACCTCGTCGTCCCAGCGCAGCACGTACCCGTTGTGGTTGCGCTGCCGGGTGGGGGCCTGGCTGGCCGTCCCGAGCACCACCAGCTCGCGCATGGACATCGCCGGTCCTCCGGATATGGAGCGACCCCCGGGGCGCTCCGCGCATGTGCGCGGGCCGGCTGGACTTGGCCGGCACCCCGGGGGTCGGGTGGCTGTCGTGGATTCGCCGCACCGCTGCCACACGGTCTCGACGGTCGTACTGGTTGCCCGCCTCGCGGCGGACGGATCACTGTCGAGGACAGCGGCTAGCTGACAGCCACCTCACGAGTCCGATTGCTATACAAGTCTGGACCACCTCCTTTCACGTGTACGGCCACGTTATCGAGTTCCCGGCGGGCTCGGCAACGGATTTCGATCACAGGGCCAAACGGGAATGCCCGGCCACCTCCTCGGCGGCCGGGCATCACGCTGGTGCGGTGGGCTGTGGTCAGCCGGCGGTACGGGCCACGCCGACCGGGCAGCTCAGCCCGTTCGGGCCGTGGTTGCAGTACCCGTTCGGGTTCTTCGTCGGCGCCAAATACTGCTGGTGGTAGTCCTCGGCAAAGAAATAATCGCCGAGCGGGGCGATCTCGGTGGTGATCTCACCCTTGCCGGCCCGGCTCACGATCGGCTGGAAGGCGTCGCGGGACGACTCCGCGATGGTCCGCTGCTCGTCGGTGGTCGTGTAGATCGCCGACCGGTACTGGGTGCCCACGTCGTTGCCCTGGCGCATGCCCTGGGTCGGGTCGTGGTTCTCCCAGAAGACCTTCAGCAGGTCCTCATACGTGATCTTGCTGGGGTCGTACACCACCTGGACGACCTCGGCGTGCCCGGTCCGGCCGGAGCACGTCTCCTCGTACGTCGGGTTCCTGGTGATGCCGCCCGCATAGCCGGCGGAGGTGGTGTAGACGCCGGGCAGCGTCCAGAACAGCCGCTCGGCACCCCAGAAACACCCCATGCCGAAGACGGCCACCTGGAGACCCTCCGGGAACGGGCCCTTCAACGGGGTGCCCAGCACCTCGTGGCGGTCGGCGACCGGCATGGCGATCGGCCGGCCCGGCAGGGCCTGCTCGGGCGAAATCATCTCGGCATTCATACGGCGCAGGAACACGGTGGGACTCCTCTCGTACCTCTCCCAGCGTGTAACACCGGTAGGTCTTCCTTCCTTACCCGCGCCACTGTGAGTCAGGCCCCGCCGTCGAGAGCGGCGGCGATCCGGTCGGCGTAGGTCTGTGCCTCGGTGTCGTCGGTGTAGCGGGTGCGCGGCCAGAAGAAGCCCCGCAGCCCGTCGCCCTTGGTACGCGGCACCACGTGGGTGTGCAGATGTGGGACGGACTGGGACACCTTGTTGTTCATCGCCACGAACGTCCCACCCGCCCCCAGGGCGGCCTCCACCGCCACCGCGAGCCGCTGGACCAGCGCGAAGTAGCCGGGCAACAGATCGGCCGGAAGCTCGGCGAGGGTCACCAGGTGCACCCGGGGCACCACCAGCACGTGCCCCTTGAACACCGGACGGGTGTCCAGGAACGCCACCCCGTCCGGTTCGTCCGCGACCCGGAACGCCGGCACGTCACCCGACACGATCCCGCAGAACACGCACCCGCTCATCGCCCCAGGCTATGCCGCCGGCCCCGCGGGACGCGCCCCCCGCACATCCATCGACTGTGGTAGTCATTTACGGGTCTGGATCAATACATGGGGGGAAGGACGCACCTTGCGCATCAGAAGAGGCACGACCCTGGCGTTGGCGGCACTGACCGCCGGCCTGCTCACCGTCGCGATCCCGGGCCAGGCCCAGGCGGCCGCGGCGCCGACCGCCACCCCGCTGCCCCTGAAGACGGTGGCCGACGTGGTGTCGGCGGGTGACCGGGTCTTCGTCAGCGGTGGCCGTACCTCGACCGACGTCGTGGTGGCCAGCTCGACGGGCGCGGTGGTCGGCACCCTGTCCGGCCTGCCCGGCCCCACCGATCTGCTGCTCAGCGCCGATCGGCGGACGCTCTACGTGGCGCTGCCCAGCGCCAACGCCATCGCCGCCTTCGACACCGGCACGCTCGTCGAGTCGGCCCGCTACGACACCGGCGCGGGCGAGTGCCCGTCGTCGCTGGCGTTGACCGGTCGGTACCTGTGGTTCGGCTACGGCTGTGACCAGTGGGGCGGCAACATCGGCCAGATCGACCTCGGCCGGCAGCCGGCCCGGTTGACCACGCGGGTGGTCAGCCAGGACTACCACGACTACCCGCTGCTCGCCGCGGCCGGCCAGAACCGGTCGGTGCTGCTGGCCGGGCAGCCGTCGTTGAGCCCGTCGTCGGTGTACGCGTACGGCATCGGCGCCGGCGGAGCACTCACCACCCTGCGGACGAACGACTGGTCGGTCCTCGGCAGCAACCTGCGGGACATCGCGCTCGACCCGACCGGCACCACCCTCTACACCGCCGCCGGAGCGCCGTACGAGGTGCAGGCGTTCCCGTTCGCCGACATCTCCACCCCGTCGGCGACCTACCCCACCGGGGCGTACCCGAACGCCGTCGAGGTCTCCCGTGACGGCACCCGGATCGCCGCCGGAGCGGACGCCACCTACGACCCGGACGTGTTCGTCTTCACCCCGGACGGCACCGAGCTGGCCCGCTTCGAGCTCGGCGACGAGCTGAGCGACGGCGCGCTGGCCTGGGCGCCGAACGGCGCCCGCCTCTACGCGGTCGCCTGGGACTGGACCGGCGTCGACCAGGCCACCCTGCACGTCCTGCCGATCCCGGCCGGCTGACCGGCCTGCCGGCCCCTGGCCGGCACGTGGGGGCCGGGCCGGACGGGTCCGGCCCCCACCCCGGGAGCGCGGGTTCCGTTCCAGCCCTCGGGACCGGGGCACTAGCCTCACCAGCATGAGTCACGGCTTCGAGACGCTCGCCATTCACGCCGGTCAGGACCCTGAGGCACGCACCGGCGCGGTGATCCCGCCGATCTACCAGACCAGCACGTACGCCCAGGACGCCGTCGGCGCGCCCCGGCTCGGCTACGAGTACAGCCGCTCCGGCAACCCGACCCGCGACGCCCTCCAGGAGTGCCTGGCCGCGCTGGAGGGCGGGCCGGTGGGCCTCGCCTTCGCCAGCGGCCTGGCCGCGGAGGACACCCTGCTGCGGGCCGTCTGCCAGCCGGGCGACCACGTGATCATCCCGGACGACGCGTACGGCGGCACCTACCGCCTCTTCGCCCGGGTGGCCCAACGCTGGGGCCTGGAGTTCACCCCGGCCAAGGTCTCCGACGTGGCCGCCGTCCGGGCCGCCGTGCAGCCCGGCCGGACGAAGATCGTCTGGGTGGAGACGCCGACGAACCCGCTGCTCGGCATCGCCGACATCGCCGCCCTGGCCTCCATGGCGCACGACGCCGGCGCGCTGCTGGTGGTCGACAACACCTTCGCCTCGCCGTACCTGCAGCAGCCGATCGCGTACGGCGCCGACGTGGTGGTGCACTCCACCACCAAGTACATCGGCGGGCACTCCGACGTGGTGGGTGGCGCGCTCGTCGTCGCCGACGCCGCGCTCGGCGAGGAGCTGCGCTACCACCAGAACGCGATGGGCGCGATCAACGGCCCGTTCGACGCCTGGCTCACGCTGCGCGGCATCAAGACCCTCGGTGTACGGATGGACCGGCACTGCGACAACGCCGAGCGGCTCGCCGCGTACCTCGACGGGCACGCCAAGGTGGCCCAGGTGATCTACCCCGGGCTGCCCTCGCACCCCGGCCACGAGGTGGCCGCCAAGCAGATGCGCCGGTTCGGCGGCATGATCTCGTTCCGGGCCTCCGGCGGCGAGGACCACGCCGTGGAGATCTGCAACCGGACGAAGCTCTTCGTGCTCGCCGAGTCGCTCGGCGGCGTGGAGTCCCTGATCGAACACCCCGGTCGCATGACACACGCAAGTGCTGCCGGCTCGCCGCTTGAAGTTCCCGGCGATCTCGTGCGACTGTCTGTCGGCATCGAGACGGTCGACGACCTGCTCGCCGATCTGGAGCAGGCGCTGGGCTGACCGCTGGGGAGGATGGCCGTGCAGGACATCATGGCGACCTGGGTCGGGGCGACCGCCAAGCAGATCGCCCGGGGCGTACGCCGAGGTGACGTCTCGGCCACCCAGG
This sequence comes from Micromonospora lupini str. Lupac 08, assembly GCF_000297395.2. Classification (GTDB taxonomy): domain Bacteria; phylum Actinomycetota; class Actinomycetes; order Mycobacteriales; family Micromonosporaceae; genus Micromonospora; species Micromonospora lupini. The sequence goes on from NZ_HF570108.1 coordinate 1,014,927, forward strand.
TCGTCGCCGACCACCTGGAGTACATCGCCTCGGCCGACCGCGAGCTGGCCGCGTTCCGCGCCGTTCGCGGCGGCGAGGCGATCACCGAGGCCGAGAAGGTCGACGAGCAGGAGGACCTGGCCAACCTCCCCCTGGCCGGAGTGCCGGTGGCGGTCAAGGAGAACACCCCGGTCGCCGGCCTGCCCACCTGGAACGGGTCGGCGGCCGTACGCACCGACGTCGCGGAGGCCGACCACGAGGTGGTCCGCCGGCTCCGCGGCGCCGGTGCGGTGATCCTCGGCGTCACCCGGATGCCGGAGCTGGGGCTGTGGGCGCTCACCGACGACGACAGCGCGGTGACCCGCAACCCGTGGGACAACACGCGTACACCCGGGGGCTCGTCGGGCGGCGCCGCCGCCGCGGTCGCCGCCGGTCTGGTGCCGATCGCGCACGGCAACGACGGGCTCGGCTCGATCCGGATCCCGGCGGCCTGCTGCGGCCTGGTCGGTCTCAAACCCGGCCGGGGCGTGGTGCCCTGCCAGCTCGGCGCGGACGACTGGTTCGGCCTCACCGAACACGGCATGCTCACCAGCACCGTCGCGGACGCCGCGGTCGGTTTCTCGGTGCTCGCCGGCCGGCGAGCGGAGAAGCTGGTCCCGCCGCAGCGGCTGCGGGTCGGCGTCTCACTGCGCTCGCCGGTGCGCGGCGTCTCCCCGGACGCGCCCAACCGGGACGCGGTGGCCACCGCCGGCCGGCTGCTCGCCGCCGCCGGGCACGACACCGTGCCGGCCGATCCGGTCTACCCCACGGCCCTGGGCCTGCAGGGCATCGCCACCTGGTTCGCCGCTGCCGCCACCGACGTCCGGGCCGCCGGGCTGGACCGACGCGGCCTGCAACGCCGTACCCGGCGGCACGTCGCGCTGGGGGAGTGGGCGCAGCGCCGCGGCTACGTCCGGGAGGCCGACCGGGCCGCCTGGCGGCAGCGCTCGGTCGACTTCTTCACCGACCACTCGGTCGACCTGCTGCTCACCCCCGCGCTGGCCAGCGCGCCGCCGGAGGCCGGGCGCTGGTCCGAGCGGTCCTGGCGGGCGAACATGTCGGCAAACATCCGGTACGCCCCGTACGCCGCGCCGTGGAACATCGCCGGCCTGCCGGCGATCGTGGTGCCGGTGGGCCGCCGGCCGGACGGCCTGCCGGTCGCCGTGCAGATCGTCGGCCCGCCCGGCTCGGAACTGCTGCTGCTCGGCGTGGCCGGTCAGTTCGAGATGGCCGCCCCGTGGTCGCGGCACGCCCCCGGCTATCCCCTCGTCGGGACGGGGTCGCCGGCCGCCGCATGATCGTCTAACGTGTGCGCGCACCGTCGCGCGGACCCGAAGGACACCAATGCGCTGCCAGACCTGCGGGGACGCCACGTCCACCGAGCACAACGACTGCCAGCGCTATTACACGCCGCTGGGGCAGCCCGCCGTCACGCCGGGGTTGCCGACCTACCGTGTACGCGGGATCGGCCTGGCCGCCACCATCGCCGTCGGCGCGACCGCCGTGTTCTACGTGGTGGTGTCGCTGTCCCCGCTGATCGGCATCGTGATGACCCGTCAGGCCATGGCCAACGACGACGCGGACCTGCTGCTCGGCGCGGCCGTCGTCGGTGGGCTGTTGGCGCTGCCCATGGTGGTGGCGCACCTGACCGCCGCCGTGCTGGTGATCATCTGGACGTGGCGGGCGCGCAAGAACACCGACGCGTTCCCGGGCGCGTTGCCGACCCTCGGGGCCGGCTGGGCGATCGCCGGCTGGCTGGTGCCCTTCGCGAACTTCGTGGTGCCGGCCCGGGTGATGGCGGGCGTGGCACGGGACAGCCTCTGGCGGCGGTTCACGCCGACCCTCGTGGTCGTCTGGTGGTGCGCCTGGCTGGTGTTCAGCGTCGGCGGGCGACTGAGCAGCCGCGCCGACGAGAAGGCGTACGACAGGTTGCCGGAGACCCCGTTCAACGACGCCGGCTACCAGGCGTACGTCGACTACTACGGCGACTCCCTGCTCCGCAACGCCCTGCCCGCGGTGGCCTGCGCGGTCTCCGCGGTGACGCTGATCCTGCTGATCCACCGGATCTCCGCCGCGCAGGAGGCCCGGATCGCCCGCGCCGCCCCGGTGTGGCCGACCGCCCCGATGTGGCCGGGCGCCCCGGTCTGGCCGGCCCAGACGTGGCCGGCGGCCCCGCCGACCGAGACGTGGCCGACGGCCCAGCCCGTCCAGCCGCCCCCGGCGGTCCCGGCGGCCCGGCCAGCCCAGCCGGCCCCGGCGGCCCAGCCTGCCCCGGAGGGGGCGCCGGAGGCCACGCCCACTGCGTGATCCACTCCGGGTTACCGAGGTCGCGGTGTCGGAGCGCGGTTGATGCCGCCACGTCGGGGATGTCGAGTGGATCAACCCGGTGTCGCCGCAGGGGGCGCCGAGGTCGGGTGGCACGATCGGGGCATGACGGAACTGGTCGGCCTCGACGACGTACGGGCTGCACGGAAACTCCTCGCCGACGTCGTCCGGACCACCCCGCTGGAGCCCTCCCGGCCACTGAGCGCGGCGCTGGGCGGACCGACCTGGCTCAAGTGCGAGAACGTGCAGCGCGCCGGCTCGTACAAGGTGCGCGGCGCGTACGTGCGGATCTCCCGACTGTCGGCGGCCGAGCGCGAACGCGGCGTGGTGGCCGCGAGCGCCGGTAACCACGCGCAGGGCGTCGCGCTCGCCGCCGGGCTGGTCGGCACGCACGCGACGGTCTTCATGCCGGTCAACGCGCCGCTGCCGAAGGTCGCCGCCACCAAGGGGTACGGCGCGCAGGTCGAGCTGGCCGGCAACACGGTCGACGAGTCGCTGGTGGCGGCCCAGACGTACGCCGAGCGCACCGGCGCGGTGCTCATCCACCCGTTCGACCACGTGGACGTGATCGCCGGGCAGGGCACGGTGGCGTTGGAGATCCTCGAACAGTGTCCGGACGTGCGGACGATCATCACCGGTGTGGGCGGCGGCGGCCTGATCTCCGGCATGGCGGTGGCCGCCAAGGCGCTGCGGCCGGACGTACGCATCATCGGTGTGCAGGCGGCGGGCGCGGCGGCCTTCCCGCCCTCCCTGGTGGCCGGGGAACCGGTCCGGCTGCCGGCGTTCGCCACCATCGCGGACGGCATCGCGGTCGGCCGGCCGGGCGTGATCACCTTCAACCACGTCCGCAAGCTCGTCGACGAGATCGTCACCGTCACCGAGGAGGACATCTCCCGGGCCCTGCTGATGCTGTTGGAGCGGGGCAAGCAGGTCGTCGAGCCGGCCGGGGCGGTCGGCGTGGCCGCGCTCCTGGCCGGGGTGGTGGAGGTGGAGACGCCAGTGGTCGCGGTGCTCTCCGGCGGCAACATCGACCCCCTGCTGATGATGCGGGTGATCGAGCATGGTCTGGCGGCCGCCGGACGCTACCTGCGGGTGACGGTGCGGTGCTCCGACCGGCCCGGGCAGCTCGCCTCACTGCTCAGCCAGATCGCCGAGCACCGGGCCAACGTGGTGGACGTGGAACACCAGCGGGCCAACCCGCACCTGCGCCTCGGCGAGGTGGAGGTGGCCCTGTCGGTGGAGACCCGTGGCGTGGAGCACTCCGACACGCTGATCAGTGCGCTGCGAGCCAGCGGTTACCAGGTGGTCTTCGCCGCCGAGGCGTGACACCTGGTGTGTCGCACCTCGACGGCGGTACGCCTCGGGCGGCGCTCAGGCGCCCTCGGGGTGCTGACGCCGGTCGGCTCGGCGACGGTGGCGCGGAGCCGCGGGACGCTCAGCCGGAGAACGGCTCGAAACTGACCACTGTCACCTTGATGTCGGCGCCACTCGGTGCCGTGTAGGTGCAGGTCTGCCCGGCGCGGCCACCCAGGATCGCCTTGCCGAGCGCCGACTCGGGGCTGTAGACGGTGAGGTCGGTGGTGGCGGCGATCTCCCGCGAGCCGAGCAGGAAGGTCTCGGTGTCGTCGGCGTCGTCGTCGAAGTAGATCGTCACGACCATGCCGGGCGACACCGCGTCGGCCGTCGGGGCCCCGCCGACCTTGGCGGTGCGCAGCAGCTCCTGCAGGTAGCGGATGCGCCCCTCGGCCTTGCCCTGCTCCTCGCGGGCGGCGTGATAGCCGCCGTTCTCGCGCAGGTCGCCCTCCTCGCGCCGAGCGTTGATCTCGGCTGCGATCGCCGGACGGTTGGCGATGTGCTCGTCGAGCTCGGCCTGGAGGCGGTCGTACGCGTCCTGGGACAGCCAGGTGGCGGGCGCCTCGTTGCCAGTGGACACAGGCGTTCTCCTCAGTTGTGCGTGGCTGGCTGACAGGTGAACTACCAAGTTACCAGTGCGGTACGACACAGCGTGTCGGCGATCACCGTCGGTGTCCGGATCTGGCACGGGCGGTAGACCCGCCGCGACGGGTTGCCCGGAGTCGATGCGAGGTGGCGTATCCGCAGCTCAGGCGGGTGCCCGGCAGCGCAGAACCTCGCCGATGAACGGGCGGGCGGAGGTGCTCAGACGGTGCCGGGTGCTGACGTGCCGGTCGCCGGGGGCCGCGCGCACCGTGACCTCCGCTCGGGCCACCTCGACGCCGGCGCGGTCCCGGGCGCGCAGCACGCAGACCGCCGATCCGCCCGGCGGCACGGTCACCCGGAAGTCGACCACCACCTGGCTGTCCGTGATGTCGGTGTACGTGATCACCTGGGCGTCGTAGACCGGGTCGCCGTACTGCCGGTAGAGCCGCAAGGAGATCAGACTCAGCACCGCCACCAGCACCACGAGCACCAGCGCGGCCAGCAGCGTACGACGGCGTCCGCCGCCGGGCGCCCGGCGGCGGCCGTAGCGTCCGGCGGGGAAAACCGGCGCGCCCGGTGAAATTGTGGCGTGCGTCTCGGTCACCGGCGGGTATCTCCTGGCGTTGTTGTCGGCGGCATCGGCAAGAATGGCAGAAGTCCATCATCCCAGCCCGGCCAAAGCGCAGGAATGGCAGGTCGGGCCCCGCGATGCCGACCGGCGGCGGGGTGGGGAGGGTCCCGGCAGGTCAGCCGGGCGAGCCCGGTCGGGTCCACCGGCCGGCACAGACGAGGAGCGCCGAAGTTGGCAGAGCAGCTGCGTCTCATGGCCGTCCACGCGCACCCGGACGACGAGTCGAGCAAGGGTGCGGCGACGATGGCGAAGTACGTCGCCCAGGGGGTGGACGTGCTGGTGGTGACGTGCACCGGCGGCGAGCGCGGCAGCGTGCTCAACCCCAAGCTCGATCGGCCCGACGTCTGGGCCAACATCGCGGACATCCGGCGCGGCGAGATGGACGCCGCGCGGGCGATCCTCGGCGTCGACCAGGCCTGGCTCGGGTTCGTCGACTCCGGCCTGCCCGAGGGCGACCCGCTGCCCCCGCTGCCCGAGGGCTGCTTCGCCCTTCAGGACGTCGAGGTGGCAGCCGGCCCACTGGTGCGCCTGATGCGTGAGTTCCGTCCGCACGTGGTGACCACGTACGACGAGGAGGGTGGCTACCCGCACCCCGACCACATCATGTGCCACAAGGTGAGCGTGGCCGCGTTCGATGCCGCCGGCGACCCGGAGCGCTACCCGGAGCTGGGCGCCCCCTGGCAGCCGCTGAAGCTCTACTACGACATCGGCTTCTCCAAGGCCAAGATCATGGCCCTGCACGAGGCCATGCTCGCCACGGGCGCCGAGTCGCCGTACGAGGAGTGGCTCAAGCGCTGGGACGAGCGTCCGGACAAGGGCCCCCGCATCACCACCCGGGTGGACTGCGCCGAATACTTCCCCGTCCGCGACGACGCGCTGCGTGCCCACGCCACCCAGGTCGACCCGGACGGCTTCTGGTTCCACGTGCCCATGGAGCTGCAACAGCGTGCCTGGCCGACGGAGGATTTCGAGCTGGCCCGCACCGTGGTGGACAGCCCGCTGCCCGAGTCCGATCTCTTCGCCGGAGTGCGGGAGACGGCGCACGCGGGCTGATACCCGGCCGGGGCTACTGTGGTAGGCAATCGCACATCGGAGGAACGCCATGCTGACCGCTGCCCAGGTGCTCGCGGAGAACAACTTCGGGGACACCCGCACGGGTGGTCTGGCCGGGCCGATGGGCCTCTTCCTCATCCTGCTGCTGGCCGCCGCGACCATCCTGCTGATCCGCAACATGAACGCCCGACTGCGGCGTCTGCCTGACCGGTTCCCCCAGCAGGGGCGGTCGGTCGATGCGACCAGGACCGACGCTTCAGTCGTCGATCCGACAGACGGGACGAGCACGCATGATTCATCCACGCCCGCTCCCAATGGGCACCAGCAGCAGCGGAACGGGTAGTCCGGGCATGATTCACGCCGAACCGGGTGGTGGACCCCTGTTGCGACCACCCGGTTTGGCTTAGCCTTCCGCCGGGGGGACCAAAAGTCCCCGAGCCGTGCACGGAAGGGGGCGCCGATGACCGTCACAGCACCGGCCGCCCGCCGTACCGTCGGTCGGTCGGCTGACGGGGGAGGTCGATGACCTCCGGCCCGGCCGGCGACCCGTTCGACCGGCTCGGGGTGCACGGCATGCCTGCCCGGCTGCTCGTGCTGACGGCTGCGGTGACGGTGACGGCTCTGGTCGCCGCCGTGGTCGGTCTGACCCTTCCGGCCGGGCTGCCGTCCGACGATCCTCTCGGTGGTCCGGCCCGCTTCGGCATCGCCGTCGCCGTCCTCGCCGTGGCCCAGCTCGCCCGGCTCCGCTTCCGCAGCTCCGCCGGCATGGTCAGCATCACCTGGGGCGAGGCCGCCCTGATCGTCTGCCTCTATCTCGCGCCGGCAGGCTGGCTGCCGTCGGCCACCCTGCTCGGCACCGGGCTGGCCTGGACGGCGCTGTCGCTGCACAGCGACCGCCGTCCGCCGCTGGAGATCGTCCGGATCGCCGCGTCGCTGACCGCCGCGTCGGCGCTGGCCGTGTCCGTGACCACCGCCCTGGGGCACCCGCTGCTCACCGCGCCGACGCCGATGCTGGCGCTGGCCGTTATCGCCGGGTCGGTGACCTACCTCCTGGTGACCGCCTGGCTCGGTGGGGTGACGCTGGGCCTGCGCCACGGGCTGCCCATCGGGCCGCCGCTGCTCGCCGCGCTGCGCAGCAAGCTGCTGATGTTCGTGGGCAACGTGGCGGTCGGCCTGGTCGTGATCGCGCTGCTGGAGCTGGACCCGCGCTGGTTGCTGCTGCTCCCGCCGTTGCTCTGGCTGCTGCAACAGACCTACCGCTACCGGCTGCGCGCCGACCAGGAACGCCGCACGTGGCGTGCCTTCGCCGAGGCCACCGCGGCCCTCAACCAGCTCGACGAGCGGGGCGTGGCCAGCGCGGCGGTGACCGGCGCGCTGGCGCTGTTCAACGCCGAGCTGGTCGACGTGGACGTGGCTCGGGCCGACGGCAGGTGGCGTCGCTACCGGGGGGACGCCGGCGGTCAGCTGCTCGACCGGGAGGTGGGTCCTCCGGACCGGTCGGAGCCCGACGAGTACGAGTTGGTCCGTTCCCTGTCGGTGGGCGCCGCGCTGGTCGGCCGGCTACGGGTCCGGTTCCCGCGCTCCGCTCCACCCGCGATGAGGGAACGGGACGCGGTGGCGGCCTTCGGTGACGCGCTCGCCGCCGCCCTGCACGACGCCGCGACCCATCGTGAGCTGCGGCTGGTCACCGCCCGATCGTCGTACGAGGCGGTGCACGACCCGCTCACCGGGCTGGCGAACCGCACGGCGATGCTCGGCAAGGGCGACCAGTCGCTGCGGCAGCTCGCCCACGATCATCCGGTGGCGCTGCTGCTGCTGGACATCAACCAGTTCAAGGAAGTCAACGACACCCTCGGGCACGCGGCCGGCGACCAGTTGCTGCGGCTGACCGCCAACCGGCTCAGCGCGCTGGCCCGCCCGGGCGACCTGCTCGGCCGGCTCGGCGGCGACGAGTTCGCGCTGCTGCTCACCTCGGTCCCCGTGCTCGGCGACCGGGCCGCGCCGATGGCGCACGCGCTGCGGCAGGCCCGCGAGATCGCCGAGCGGCTGGCCGCACCGACCGAGGTGGCCGGGGTGCGGATGTCCATCGAGGTCTCCGTCGGGGTGGTGGTCGCCGACGCCGGCACCGCCGACCTGACCGAGCTGCTGCGCCGCGCGGACATCGCGATGTACCAGGCCAAGGAGGGCGGCGGCAGCGTCGCCGCGTACGACAGCACCCGGGACGCGGCCAGCACCGACCAGTTGGCCCTGCTGGCCGAGCTGCGCGAGGCGCTGAAGGTCGACGACCAGTTGGTGCTGGCGTTGCAGCCGGCTGTCGACCTGGCCACCGGCGCACCCACCGGGGTGGAGGCGTTGATCCGCTGGCAGCACCCTCGGCGCGGTTGGCTGAGCCCGGCCGACTTCATCCGCCCGGTGGAGAACAGCGAGCAACTCGGCACGTTCACCCGGTACGTGCTGGACAAGGCGCTCGGCGTGGCGGCCGGTTGGGCCCGCGAGGGGCTGGACGTCCCGATCTCGGTCAACCTCTCCGCGCGCAGCCTGCTCGACCCGCGCCTGCCGGCGGAGATCGCCGACGCGCTGCGCCGCCACCAGGTGCCGCCGCACCGGCTGGTCCTGGAGATCACCGAGACGGTGGTGATGAGCGAGCTGGAGATCATCGACGAGGTGCTCGCCACGCTCCGGTCGATGGGTGTGCAGCTCGCGGTGGACGACTTCGGCACCGGCTTCTCCTCGTTGACCTTCCTCACCCGGATCGCCGTGGACGAGTTGAAGGTGGACCGTTCGTTCGTGATCCGGATGGCCGACTCTCCGGAGGCCGCGGCGATCGTCCGGACCACCGTCGGGCTCGCCCACGAGCTGGGGCTGCGGGTGGTCGCCGAGGGCGTCGAGACCGCCGAGCAGCGGCTGGCCCTGGCCGAGCTGGGCTGCACGTCCGCGCAGGGCTACCACTTCTTCAAGCCGATGCCGGCGGACAAGATCGGTGCGGTGCTCGGGTCGCTGCGCGACTCGGCCGAGTCGAACGTGTTCCGGCTCCGCGCCGACGGCGCCTCCTGACCGACCGCGCCAGCAACACCCGGGCCCGCGTGGCCCGGGCCGGGTGACCGCCCGGCGCGGCCCGGCGGTGGTGGTTATGGTCGTCGGGTGAACCGACTCGTCGACGCCACCAGCCCGTACCTGCTCCAGCACGCCGACAACCCGGTCGACTGGTGGCCGTGGTGCGACGAGGCGTTCGCCGAGGCGAAACGGCGGGACGTCCCGGTCCTCATCTCGGTGGGCTACGCGGCCTGCCACTGGTGCCACGTCATGGCGCACGAGTCGTTCGAGAACGAGCAGGTCGCCGCCCTGCTCAACGACAACTTCGTGTCGATCAAGGTGGACCGTGAGGAGCGCCCCGACGTCGACGCCGTCTACATGACCGCCACCCAGGCGATGACCGGTCAGGGCGGCTGGCCGATGACTGTCTTCGCCACCCCGGACGGCACCCCGTTCTTCTGCGGCACCTACTTCCCGCGCGCCAACTTCGTTCGCCTGCTCCAGTCGGTCACCACCGCCTGGGCGGACCAGCGTGCCGAGGTCCTGCGCCAGGGCGCCGCCGTGGTCGAGGCGATCGGCGGCGCACAGGCCGTGGGCGGCCCCACCGCCCCACTGGACGGCCCGTTGCTCGATGCCGCGGCCGGCAACCTCGCCAGTGGGTACGACGCGACGAACGGCGGTTTCGGGGGCGCCCCGAAGTTCCCGCCGCACATGAACCTGCTCTTCCTGCTGCGCCACCACCAGCGCACCGGAGACCCGCGCAGCCTGGAGATCGTCCGGCACACCGCCGAGGCGATGGCTCGCGGCGGAATCTACGACCAGCTGGCCGGTGGCTTCGCCAGGTACTCGGTGGACGCGCACTGGACCGTGCCGCACTTCGAGAAGATGCTCTACGACAACGCGCTGCTGCTGCGCGTCTACGCGCAGCTCTGGCGGCTGACCGGCGACCCGCTGGCCCGTCGGGTCGCCCGGGACACGGCCCGGTTCCTCGCCGACGAGCTGCACCGGCCGGGGGAGGGGTTCGCGTCCGCGCTGGACGCCGACACCGAGGGCGTCGAAGGGCTCACGTACGCCTGGACGCCGGCCCAGCTCGTCGAGGCGCTCGGCGAGGACGACGGCCGCTTCGCCGCCGACCTGTTCACCGTCACCGACGAGGGCACCTTTGAACACGGCATGAGCGTGCTCCGGCTCGCCCGGGACGTCGACGACGTCGCGCCCGAGGTCCGGGCCCGCTGGCAGCGGGTGGTCGGGCAGTTGCTCGCGGCCCGCGACACCCGTCCCCAGCCGGCCCGCGACGACAAGGTCGTGGCCGCCTGGAACGGGCTGGCGATCACCGCGATCGCCGAGTTCCTCCAGGTCGCCGCGCTGTACGCGTCGCCGGAGGACGAGGACGCCAACCTGATGGAGGGCGTCACCATCGTCGCCGACGGCGCGATGCGCGACGCCGCCGAGCATCTGGCCACCGTGCACGTGGTCGACGGCCGGCTGCGGCGGGTCTCGCGCGACGGCAGGGTCGGCGCGCCGGCCGGGGTGCTGGAGGACTACGGCTGCGTGGCCGAGGCGTTCTGCGCGCTGCACCAGCTCACCGGCGAGGGCCGCTGGCTCACCGTGGCAGGTCAGCTGCTGGACGCCGCGCTGGAGCACTTCGCCGCGCCCGGGGGCGCCTACTACGACACGGCCGACGACGCGGAGCAGTTGGTCGCCCGGCCGGCCGATCCGACCGACAACGCCACCCCGTCGGGTCGGTCCGCGCTGGTCGCCGGCCTCGTGTCGTACGCCGCGCTGACCGGGGAGACGCGTTACCGGGAGGCCGCCGAGGCGGCGCTGGCCACCGTGGCACCGATCGTCGGGCGGCACGCCCGGTTCGCCGGCTACGCGGCAATGGTCGGCGAGGCGCTGCTCTCCGGGCCGTACGAGATCGCCGTGGCGACCGACGACCCGGCCGGCGACCCGCTGGTGGCCGCGGCCCGGCGGCACGCCCCGCCCGGAGCGGTGGTGGTCGCCGGTCGCCCGGACCAGCCCGGAGTGCCGTTGCTCGCCGACCGGCCGCTCGTCGACGGACACTCCGCCGCGTACGTCTGCCGGGGTTTCGTCTGCCAGCGACCCGTCACCTCGGTCGACGACCTGGTCGGGCAGCTCGGCCGGCGCTGAGACTCACGGCCAGAGCAGCTCGCGCTCCCAGGCCGCGCCGGTACGCAGGTAGCGCAGGCGGACGTGCCGGCGCTCGGCGTCCGCCTGCCAGAACTCGACGCTCCGCGGCGCGACCGTGTAGACGGTGTGCGTCCCGGCGACCAGGTCCGGGTCGCCGGCCAGCTGCTCCCGGATCCGGGCCAGCTCACGGTCGAGGTCCGCGCGGTCGGCGAGCACGTCACTCTGCCGTCCGGCCAGACTGGCGACCCGCGAGCCCTCGGGGCGGGCCAGGAAGTCCGCCCGGGAGACGGCGGGGTCGGCCGCGCTGGCGATGCCCCGTACCCGGACCTGCCGGCCCTGCTCCCGCCAGTGGAAGCTGAGGGCGACTGCGGGGTTCGCGGCGAGTTGGTGGCCCTTGGCGCTGGCCGAGCTGGTGGCGAAGTGCCAGCCTGCATCGTCGAGGTCCTTGAGGATCAGCACCCGCGCGTCCGGCGCGCCGTCCGCGTCAACAGTGGAGACCGTCATCGCGTGTGGCTCGTCGACCCCGGCGTCGATCGCACCCGCCATCCAGTCGACGAAGAGCGCCAGCGGGTCGGCCGGAGCGGTGGTCGGGTGGAACGGCGGCATCTCGTGGGCGAGTACCGGCAGGCCGCGGAGCAGGTCACGCAGAGTCATGTGGTGATCTTTCCACCCCTGCTGGCGAACGGGCGATGCGCCATCCGGCGGCGCAGCTCACCAGCCGCCCCGCTAGGCTGGCCGCGCTATGGATTCCCGTACCGGTCTGCCCGTTGTCGGCATGGTGGGTGGCGGCCAGTTGGCCCGGATGACCCACCAGGCCGCGATCGCCCTCGGCCAGTCACTGCGTGTGCTCGCGAGCGCCCCCGACGACGGCGCGGCCCTGGTCGCCGCCGACGTCCAGTACGGCGACCACACCGACCTGGCCGCCCTGCGCACCTTCGCCAAGGGCTGTGACGTGGTCACCTTCGACCACGAGCACGTGCCGTCCGAGCACATCCGCACCCTGGCGGCCGAGGGGGTGACCCTCTACCCGCCGGCGGACGCGCTGCTGCACGCCCAGGACAAGCAGGTGATGCGGGAACGCCTCACCGAGCTGGGCGCGCCCAACCCGGCGTGGCGGCCGGTCGGTGAGCCCGCCGACCTGGTCGGCTTCGGCGAGCAGGTCGGCTGGCCGGTCGTGCTCAAGGCGGCCCGGGGCGGCTACGACGGTCGGGGCGTCTGGATGGTGGACGACGCCACCCAGGCCGCCGAGCTGGCGACCACGCTGCTCGCCGGCGGCACCCGGCTGATCGTCGAGGAGCGGGTGCCGCTGCGTCGCGAACTCGCCGTGCAGGTGGCCCGCTCGCCGTTCGGGCAGGTGGCCGCGTACCCGGTCGTCGAGACGGTCCAGCGCGACGGCATCAACGTCGAGGTGCTGGCCCCGGCGCCCGGCCTGGACGAGGAGCTGGCCGTCGCCGCCCAGCAGCTCGCCATCGACCTGGCCACCGCCCTCGGTGTGATCGGCCTGCTGGCGGTGGAGCTGTTCGAGGTGCGTGACGACGCGGGTCGGCCGGCGATCGTGGTCAACGAGCTGGCCATGCGCCCGCACAATTCGGGGCACTGGACCATCGAGGGCGCTCGGACCTCCCAGTTCGAGCAGCACCTGCGCGCGGTCCTGGACTACCCGATGGGTGACACCGCGCTGACCGCGCCGGTGGTCGTGATGGCGAACGTCCTCGGCGGCGAGCCGGGCGGCATATCGATCGACGAGCGCCTGCACCACCTCTTCGCCGCCGAGCCGGGCGCCAAGGTGCACCTCTACGGCAAGCAGGTACGCCCCGGCCGCAAGATCGGGCACGTCACCGTGCTCGGCGACGACCTGGACGACGTACGGGCGCGGGCCGCGCGAGCCGCGCGTTGGCTGCGCGCGGGGCACGAGTGAGCGACGGTTTCGGGAACGACGAGAGGGCCGCAGTGAGCACCGTTGGGCTGATCATGGGCAGCGACTCGGACTGGCCCACCATGCGGGCCGCCGCGGAGGTGCTTGACGACTTCGAGGTGTCCTACGAGGTGCGGGTCATCTCGGCACACCGGACCCCGGTCGCGATGATCGACTACGGTCGCGACGCCGTCGACCGAGGGCTCAAGGTGATCATCGCCGGCGCCGGTGGTGCGGCAGCCCTGCCCGGCATGGTCGCCTCGGTGACCCCGCTGCCGGTGATCGGCGTGCCGGTGCCACTGAAGCACCTCGACGGCATGGACTCGCTGCTGTCCATCGTGCAGATGCCGGCGGGCATCCCGGTGGCCACCGTGTCGATCGGCAACGCCCGCAACGCCGGCCTGCTGGCCGTCCGGATCCTCGGCGCCTCCGACGAGACCCTGCGCGCCCGGATGGCGACGTACCAGCAGGATCTGGAGCAGCTCATCAAGACCAAGGACGCGGCCCTCCAGGCCACCCTCCCCTGACCCTCATCCGGGCGCCGGCCACTGACCGGTGACCGGCCGACGAGCCCGGCCCACTCGGCGTCGACCGGCCCGCGAACCTGGCCCACTTGCCAGTGACCGGCCCGCGAACCCGGCCCACTTGCCAGTGACCGGCCCGCGAACCCGGCCCACTCGGCGTCCCCACTCACGCAGCCTGCCGTGACCCTCGAATTCACCTCATGCCGCGTAGCGCGGTCTGGAGGCGTTCCTGGGCCCGGCGGCGGCGCTCGTTGCTGGCCCCGAGGACGAGCAGCAGGAGCCCCACGGGAATCAGTGCCAGCCACGGGCCGAGGCTGAACAGCGCGTGGATCGCGGCGATCGCGGTGACCGACGCGCCGACGATCACCGGTGCCTGCTGCCGGCTGGACGAGCCGAAGATCAGCACCGCCACCGCACCGAGCAGCAGCAGCACCTGCCGCAACGTGCTGGATTCGGTGGCCAGCACGATCGCCAGCGTCGGCAGGAACGCGGCGACAAGCGCCGGCCCGTACGCCACCCAGCTGCTCAGATCCGGTCGGTGGCGCAGCTCCAGCACGCCGACGAGCAGCGCCAGCGCGGCGAACGGCAGCGTGTACGCCTCGGGCAGCGCCACATCGGCGACGCGCATCAGGATCCACCAGGCGGTGATCTCGCAGAACACCACCGACCAGAAGAGGATCCGGCGTTCCACCGGCCGTCGGCCGGGTCGGGTCGCCGCCACGCCGAGGACCGCTCCCCAGGCGGCGAGCAGGGCGGCGATGTGGCGGGGGGAGTCGAAGGCGAGCGCCAGCGCGATCAGGGCCGCGGCGTACCCGCTCCACTCCACGGTGGATGCCTCCCGCTGTGCCTCCGGGCGGCGCAGTCGGGGCAGGGTCGCGGCGAGCACCTGGAGGACGGCGCCGACCGCGAGCACGCCGAACGCGGACCAGACCGCCGCCAGCCCGGCGACCAGACCTGCGGTGAGCACGAAGAGCTGGGCCATCAGCGACGCGAAGAGCCAGCCGAGGATGCGTGCCCGCTGTGTGACGCCGAACAGCGCCGCGACGGCGCCCACGCCGACGGCGCTGCCGAGGGTGAACAGGGTCAGGTCTCGGACGGCCAGACTGCCGGACAGGCCGGCGCTGCCGCCGGCCAGACCGATGGCGAACACGAGCACCCGGGCCAGCCGCAGGGAACGGGCCCGCTCGACGATCGGCGGCGGTGGCGTCAGCGCGAGGCCGAGCATCGCGATGGTGAAGACGGACAGGGCGGCGACGGTGCTCGCGGGCCAACCCCGGCCCAGCGCGGTGGGCGCGATCAGCAGGGTGACGGCGGCGCCGGGCAGCACCACAGGTACGGCACGGGAACGCCGTCCCCCGCTGAACCCGGTGGCGGCCAGGGCCGCCGTCGCGGTGAGCAGCAGCGCGGTCAGCACGTGGGTCGGGTTGACCACGTCCGACGGCGGGGTGAGCAACTCCGGCGGAGGACCCTGCCAGATGCGGCTCAACACGCGGTGCGGCTCGACGAGGGCGACGATCAGGGCGGGTGTGATCGACGCGACCGCCAGGGCGGTCGGCAGCGCGGCGGCAGCGAGCGCTCCGGCGGAGGGGCTGACCCGCCACCGTCGCCGGTCCGGGTCGTCGGGCAGCCGCCGCAGCGCACCGTCGAGGAGCACCGCCCAACGACGGACCGGCTGGGCGGAACCGGTGGGCGGCACGGTCGCCGCGCGGATCAGTTCGGCGAGGACGCCGAGCAGCGCGGCGGCGGCCGCGTAGACCCCGGCGGGTAGGCCGGTGGGGATGGCGGCGAGCGCGCTGATGCTGGCGCCGCCGACCACGGCCACGCTGACCCAGGGCAGATACTGCGGAACGTGCCGGCGTACGGCGGCCACGCCGGCCAGACCGAGGCTGGACGCGGCCAGCGCGGCGGTCAGCACCACCTGTGCCGAGTGCTGGAACTCGACGGCCAGCGCCGCCACCGCGCCGGGCAGGGCGAGCAGTGCGGCACCGGCCGCCGCGCCGCCGATCTGCACCAGGTGCGGCGGCATGCCCTCGGTCTCCAGGTCGGTCACCTGCGGCCCGGCCAGCACACGCGCCAGCGTGGCCACCACGATGCCGATCAGCGCGATGCTGCCCAGCGCCAGCGCGGTGGTCCACGGGCGGACCAGGCCGGCGCCCGCCCCGTGCAGCGCGACCACCCCGGCCACGGTGGCCCGGGACAGTCCGGCCCGGGCCTCCTCGCTGGCCACCGCCGCCATCCCGTAGACGGTGGCGACCATCGCCCCGACGAGCACCGGCGACCACCAGGGCAGGTCGAACGCGGCCGGCGCGCCGATCGTGGCGAGCACCACCGCCACGCCGGACGCGTCCCACCGCCAGGGCGGCGGGAGCAGGACGCCGGCGGCAACGGCCAACAGCACCAGCGCGATCGGCGCCTGCCAGGTCGCGCCGCCGGTCGGCGCGGCCGGCCAGCCGCTCAGGTCGCCGTCCCAGATCGGGCCGGGGGTGGCCAGCACACCGACCCCGCCGCGCAGCGCCGTCCAGCCGGCGAGCACCCCGATGAGCAGGCCGCCGACGGCGATGCCGAGGATCGGGCCACGCCGCCACTCCTCGGGCATGGCGCGGGCGGCCACCGCGACCACCAGGACCAGGCCGGCGGCCACCGCCAGTTGCCCACCCGGTGCGAGGACCGCGGCGATCCGCACCATCGTGGCGATCAGGGCGGTGGTCACCGCCGCGGCGGCCAGGTCCGAGCCGTCCAGGGTGAGGTCGGAGCGGCGGCCGGCGTCGATCGACGGGGCCAGGAAGAGCAGCACAGCGGCGACCAGCAGCAGCGCACCGACCCAGGCGTCGGCCACCGTCGCACCGGGTGCGCCGAAGGCGGCGGCGGTGACGACGAGCGCGCCCAGCCCGGTGCCGACCGACAGGGGCGCCGGGATCCGGCGCTGGGAGACCTGCACCATTGCGGCGTACCCGAGGGTCACACAGACGGCCAGGAAGCTCGCCGCCAGCACCGGGACGGTCGCCTCGCGGAGGCTGGCCGGGGTGGGGGTCTCGTCGACGGGCATGGTGGCCGCCACGAACGCGGCCACCGCTCCGGGCAGCGCGAAGGCAGCGCCTCCGGCGGCCCAGTCCGTGACCGTGTCGGCGGCGGCCGACGCGATCCGGACCCGGGGGGCCAGCGCGACAAGCGCGCCGGCCGCGAAGAGGGTGAGCAGGACCGCCGCCGTGAGCGCGGGACGGGACAGGCCGGCGCCCGCGCCGAACAGGCCCACCACGGCGGCGCCGACGGCGTGGGCCAGCGCGGCCCGGGTGGTACGCGCGGAGAGACCGATGACCCCGATGCCGATCGCGGTGACCACCATCGGCCAGGGCGCCGCCGCCCAGCCGAGCCCGAACGACGCCGGTACGGCGAGCGCGGTCAGCGCGGCCCCGGCGACCGCGAACTCGCGGCGGATCTCCGGTGGCAGGGCCAGCACCGCGGCGATGGTGAGCAGGAACGCGGCGGCGGCGAGTTGCCACGTGGTCGGGCCGACGGCGGAGGCCAGCTCGGCGGCGTACCCGTCGAGGTCGGCGCTCCACGCGGGCAGTGCCGCCCGGACCGGGGCGACCCCGGCACGCAGGGCGCCTCCGGCGACCACCAGACCGCTTACCGTGAGCGCGACCGCCGAGGCGATCTGCGGGCCGCGTCGGGCGGTCTCCGGGATCGCGCGTACCGCCAGCCCGGTCACCGTGATCACCGCCGCGATCAGCAGCAACGCCTGGCCGGGCAGGGCCACGGAGGCGATCCGGCCGAACGCGCCGATCACGGCCAGGGTGACGATGCCGGCCGCCACGTCGGGCAGCGGTGGGCGGCGCAGCACCAGCGCGCCGGCCAGCCCGACGACGGCGGCGAGCAGGAGCACCAGCCCCGCGCCGGTCGCCGTCGGCACGGTCTGCGCCCGCAGCAGGGCGGTGACCGCGTACGCCAGGGCGACCGCGACGGCCACCGCGTGCAGCGACCAGGTCAGCTCGCGCAGTCCGGGCACCGGACGGGCGGGCCGGGCGTCGACAACGCCCGCGTCGGCGTCGATCAGCTCGCCGGCCTCCTCCGGGTCGGCCTCCGGCCGGGCCTCGGCGTCGCGTTGGCGAGGCGTCGCCGACGGGGTGGCCGGGCCCGGCAGGTCCTCCCGGACGGGGCGCTCCACCACGAGCGGGGAGCGGGCCAGCCAGAGGTCGAGGAGGGCCACCAGGGTCAGCACCAGCGCCCAGCCGCCCGGCCCGGTGATCCGGTCGTACGCGAGCAGCGGCAGCACCGGCTGCGCGGCGATCACTGTCGCGAAGCGGGGCGTGCGCAGCCCGGTCCAGGCCGCGTACCCGACGGACACCGCGGCGGTGGCCGCGAAGATCAACCCGGCGAAGACGGCTCCGGAGGTGCCGCCACCGCCGATCCGGTCCACCGCCCACAGCGCGTTCCCGGCCAGCGGCACGAGCAGCAGACCCACCGCGGAGATCGTCTCCGCGGTGGAGGTGAGCCCGCGCCGGGCCAGCGCGGGCGGCGCGAGCAGCATCAACGCGGTCGCGACAAGCAGGACGCCGAGGCGGGCCAGCGCGTCCATCGAGCTGGTCGCCACCGCGGCGAAGACCACCGCGGCCACGGCGAGCAGCAGCGCGCCCAGCCCGAGAGGGATGTTCTGCACCTCCCGGGACGACGCCTCCGGGGGGTGCTCGGGGTCGTCGGCGTCCAGCCAGGACGCCCGGGGCGGGGGCGGCGGCGGATCCTCCGGGGTGGGCGGGGTGCCCTGGCGCGGAACCCGGGGCGGCGCGCCGGTGGTGGCCGTCGGCGGGCGGCGGCCGGGGCGGCGGCGCAGCACCCGGCGGGGCCGGGTGGCCTGCTTGAGCCGCTCCTCACCGGCGTGGGCGAGGATGTCCCGTTGGAAGAGCGCGGCCTGCATCTTGGCGGCGATCTGCCGCTGTTCGCGGGCGATGGCGGCGTCGCGCGCCTTCATCTCCGCGATCGAGCGCTCGATGTCCGCCAGGTGATCGCGCCACTGCGGTTGATCGGCCCCGCAGTGCGGGCAGCGCACGGCCGGCTTGATCTCCCGGCCGCACGAGGAGCATTGAAAGGTCGCCACGACACCCCTCCACCCGCACTGTGGACTCCCACTGTCGCAGCATGCCCAAAGCTGGCGCAGATTTCGACACTTGTCGGCGGGTCCGGGGCAAACAACATCACCGGCCGGCCGCGAAGGGGTGCTTCGCGACCGGCCGGTGAGTGGTGAACCGTCAGGGGCGACCCATGCCCCGGTACTCCCAGCCGGCCTGGGTCCACAGTGCCGAGTCGAGGCAGTTGCGCCCGTCGACGACCTTGCGGCCACCGACCAGCTCGCCCAGGGCGACCGGGTCGGCGTTGCGGAAGTCCGCCCACTCGGTGAGGACGCAGACCAGGTCGGCGCCGGCGACCGCCTCGTTGATGCCGGCCTCGTAGGTCAGCTCCGGCACCGCGCGGCGGGCGTTCTCGGTGCCCTGCGGGTCGTACACGTGCACGTCGGCGCCGGCCTTCTGCAGCAGCGCGGCGACCGCGAGCGCCGGGGCGTCGCGGACGTCGTCGGTGTTGGGCTTGAAGGTGGCGCCCAGCACGGCGATCCGGGTGCCGGAGAAGTCCGGGCCGGCCGGCCCGGAGCGGCGGCCCAGCAGGTCCGCCGCGAGCTGGAGCACGCGGGTCCGGCGGCGCAGGTTGATCAGGTCGACCTCGTGCAGGAAGCGCAGCGCCTCACCGGCGCCCAGCTCCTGCGCGCGGGCCTGGAAGGCGCGGATGTCCTTGGGCAGGCAGGCGCCACCGAAGCCGAGGCCGGCCTGGAGGAACCGGTTGCCGATCCGGGGGTCGTACCCGATCGCGCGGGCCAGCTGGGTGACGTCGCCGCCGCTGGCCTCGCAGACCTCGGCCATGGCGTTGATGAAGGAGATCTTCGTGGCCAGGAACGCGTTCGCCGCGACCTTGACCAGCTCGGCCGTCGCGAAGTCGGTGACCACCAGGGGCACCTCGCGGTCCTCGGTGGCGGCCAGGTCGAAGACGCCCTTGTGGGCGGCGTAGAGCATGCCGTTGGCCCACTCGCTCTTCACGCCGACCACGATCCGGTTGGGGCGCAGCACGTCGTCGACGGCGAAGCCCTCCTGGAGGAACTCGGGGCTCCACGCCACCTCGACGCCCAGGTCGCCGGGGGTGTGCTTGCCGACCAACTGCTCGACCCACTCGGCGGTGCCCACCGGCACGGTGGACTTGCCGACGATCAGCGACTTGCGAGTCAGGTGCTGCGCGAGGCTGGTCACCGACGCCTCGACGTACGACAGGTCGGCGCCCATCCCGTCGGCCCGCTGCGGGGTGCCGACGCAGATGAAGTGCACGTCACCGAACTCGGCGGTCTCGGCGATGTCGGTCGAGAACCGCAGCCGGCCGGCGGCCAGGTTGCGCTTGAGCAACTCGTCCAGGCCCGGCTCGTGGATCGGCACCTCGCCGGCGTTCAGCATCGCGATCTTGTCCGCGTCGACGTCGAACCCGAGCACCTCGTACCCGAGTTCCGCGTAGCAGATGGCGTACGTCGCACCGAGGTAACCGGTCCCCAGGAACGTCACCCGCGGCCGAGGCGCGCCCGAAGGCGGCGTCACCGCGGCGATGGCGGGGGTCGGCTGGATGGTGGGGTAGGGGATCGTCACGCCTGTCTTCTCCGCTCGCACTGGCGGCGCGTCGTCGCGTCGCATTCTGCTGCGGCGCCTGGCGGGGCACCGGAGGGGTGGCTCACTGTCTGCCTTCCATCATCGCCCAGCGGCGCGGGTGCTCCCTCATGCCCATACCTACGCGCCGGTAACATCACCTGAACTGCAGTCGCTATCCTTCAGTCTGCGCGGTCGGCGGTCAGGGGAGGCCACAGACTGCGCATGATAGCGGTGAAGGGGAGGGGCCGACATGGCCGCAGGGGAGTCGTTCGACGTCTACCGGTTGCCCGAGGAGCACGAGGCGATCCGGGAAGCGGTCCGTGAGGTCTGTACCGCCAAGGTGGCGCCGCACGCCGCCGAGGCCGACGAGACCGGGGAGTTCCCGAAGGCGTCCTACGACGCGCTGCGGGCCGCCGACTTCCACGCGCCGCACATCCCCGAGGAGTACGGCGGAGCGGGAGCGGACGCGCTGGCCACCGCCATCGTGATCGAGGAGGTGGCACGCGCCTGCGCGTCCTCGTCGCTGATCCCCGCGGTGAACAAGCTCGGCACGATGCCGCTGCTGCTGTCCGGTTCCGCGGAGATCAAGCGCCGCTACCTGACCCCTGTCGCGGCGGGCGACGCCATGTTCTCGTACTGCCTCTCCGAGCCGGAGGCGGGCAGCGACGCGGCGTCGATGACGACCCGGGCGGTGCGTGACGGGGATCACTGGGTGCTCAACGGCGTGAAGCGCTGGATCACCAACGCCGGCGTCTCCGAGTTCTACACCGTCTTCGCCGTCACCGACCCCGCCGCCCGCTCCCGGGGCATCTCGGCCTTCGTGGTCGAGAAGTCCGATGTCGGTGTCAGCTTCGGTGCGCCGGAGAAGAAGCTCGGCATCAAGGGCTCGCCGACCCGCGAGGTCTACCTGGACAACGTGCGGATCCCCGCCGACCGGATGATCGGCGCGGAGGGCAGCGGCTTCGCCACCGCCATGAAGACCCTGGACCACACCCGGGTCACCATCGCCGCCCAGGCCGTCGGGATCGCGCAGGGCGCGCTCGACTACGCCAAGGGGTACGTGGCCGAGCGCCGCCAGTTCGGCAAGGCGATCGCCGAGTTCCAGGGCATCCAGTTCATGCTCGCCGACATGGGCATGAAGCTTGAGGCGGCGCGGCAGCTCACGTACGCCGCCGCCGGCAAGTCCGAGCGGGGCGACGCCGACCTGACCTACTTCGGCGCGGCGGCCAAGTGCTTCGCCTCCGACGCCGCCATGGAGATCACCACCGACGCGGTGCAGCTGCTGGGCGGCTACGGCTACACCCGTGACTACCCGGTCGAGCGGATGATGCGCGACGCCAAGATCACCCAGATCTACGAGGGCACCAACCAGGTGCAGCGCATCGTCATGGCGCGGCAGTTGCTGAAGGACTGAGCGCGGCGGTCGGCTCGTTCACGCCCTCACCGGGGCCGGATCGACGGCAGGCTATCGGCCGAACATCCGGGGACATCGAACGCCTAAGATCTCCTGCATGCCCGGATACCGCGACTTCCAGTCCGGTCTGCGGTTCCTGCCGACGCTGGTGATCGCCCCCGACGGGAGCCAGATCGCCTACGTCGATGACCGGAACGGTCAGTTCAACCTGGTCACGCAGTCGTTGCCGGACGGCGGCACGCGTCGGCTGACGGCCAGCACCGAGTCGACGGTCCGCCGGGTTGCCTGGCATCCCGGCGGGGAGTGGCTGTTGTTCCTGGCCGATCACCACGGGAATGAGAACACGCAGCTGTACCGGATAGCCGCCGACGGCGGGGATCCGGTGCGGCTGACCGACATGCCGGACGTGCAGTTCTCCGCGGCCGAGGGCGATCCGTTCTCCTCAGACGGCAGGTTCGTCGCATACTGCGGCAACGATCGGACTCCCGCCGACCAGGATGTGCTGGTGCTCGACCTGTCGTCCGGCGAGGTACGGCGGGTGTACGCCAGCGGTGGCCGGACGTACCCGGGCCACTGGTCGCCCGACGGGACCAGGCTCACCGTCGCCGAGTGGCGGACCACCAACAGTGACCACCTGGTGTACGTCGCGTCCCTGGACGGCGCCGAGCCCCGTTCGCTGACGCCACGGGACGGCGTGGCGACGTACCGGTTGGGCCCGTGGCTGCGAGACGGCAGTGGTTTCCTGGTCCTGTCGAACGCCGGACGGGAGTTCACCGGTCTGGCCGTGATGGACGCGGACACCGGCACTCTCACCTGGCTGGACACACCGGACTGGGAGGTGGAGGAAGTCGCCCTCTCGGGTGACGGGCGGGTGCTGGTGTGGAACGTCAATGTCGACGGCTTCTGTCAGCTGCGCGGTCGTGACCTCGGCGCCGGTACCGAGATCCGGATGCCGCAACTGCCCGCCGGGGCGGCAACCGGCCTCACCGTCTCCGCCGACGGGCGCTTCGTCGTGCTGCGATTCTCGACGGCGACCCAGCCGTGGAACATTCTCCTGATCGAACTCGACACCGGAAAACTCCGGTGGCTCAGCGACGCCCGGCCGGTCGCGGCCGACCCCGCCACCTTCGTCGAGCCGACATTGGTCCGCTATCCGGCCAGCGACGGCCGCCAGATTCCCGGCTACCTCTACCGTCCCGAGCGTCGGGCCTCAGCCGGTGTCCTGATCTCGGTGCACGGCGGTCCGGCCTGGCAGGAGTTGCCGGTCTACATGTACGACGGCTTCTACCAGTACCTGCTCGCGCACGGGGTCGGCGTCCTCGCCCCGAACATCCGTGGCTCTCTCGGCTACGGCCGTGCCTACTCGGACCTGGTGAACCGTGACTGGGGCGGCGGAGATCTGAGGGACCTCGCCGACGCGGTCACCTTCCTGCGCACCCAGGAGTGGGTCGATCCGGCCCGGATCGGGATCATGGGCGCCTCGTACGGCGGCTTCGCGGTCCTGTCCTGCCTCAGCCGGCTGCCGGAGTTGGACTGGGCTGCCGGCGTCGATCTGTACGGGCCGAGCAATCTCGTCACTCTGGCGCAGGCGGCGCCTCCGACGTGGCGTTCACTGGTGGCCACGGTGATCGGCGATCCGGAAGCGGACGCGGACCGGCTGATGGCCCGGTCACCGGTGACGTACGCGGACCAGATCCGGAGCCCGTTGCTGGTGATCCAGGGGGCCAACGACCCCCGGGTGCCCCAGCACGAGAGCGATCAGATCGTGCGACGGCTGCGGTCCCGCGGCGTGGAGGTGCGGTACGAGATCTTCGCGGATGAGGGGCACGGCTTACTCCGTCGGGAGAATCAGGCCACGGCGTTCGCGGACGCGGGCGAGTTCCTGGTCAGGCACCTCGGCGACTGACGCGGGCCGCGTGACGCCCCCCACAGCGGGAACGTTGTACGGGTCCCGGGCGTTGGCGAGCGAGAGGATCACCACCGGATGATCGCTTCATTCGGCCACCCCACCACGACCCCTGCCTCGTCACTCTCTCGTTGCCCGACGTCGGACAACGGGCACCACGCCTCGTAGCTGTGGATGCGCTGACGCCGTGACGACGCACAAGCTTCCCCAGAGAGATCGAGATGATGAAGCAGTTGGTGGACAAGACCGGACGCGACTCCCGGGCGGAGAACACGGGCACCTCCGAGGCCGTGCTGCCCGGCGACCTGATGACCAACCGCCAGCGGGCGCAACTCGTCCTCGTGCTCGGCGCGTTGATCGCGATCGGCCCGTTGACCATCGACATGTACCTGCCGGCGCTGCCGGCCATCACGGCGGGTCTGCAGACCACCGAGACGGCCGTGCAATTGACGCTCACCGGCACGCTTGTCGGCCTCGCGCTGGGCCAGTTGCTGGTCGGGCCGCTCTCCGACGTGGTCGGGCGGCGCCTGCCGCTGCTCGCCGGGCTGGCCGCGCACATCGTGGCCTCCGTGCTGTGCGTCTTCGCGCCCAACATCGCCGTGCTCGGCGCGCTGCGCGTCCTGCAGGGCCTCGGCGTGGCGGCCGCCACCGTGGTCGCCACCGCCGTCGTCCGCGACCTGTTCAGCGGCGCCTCGTTCGCGCGGATCTTCTCGCGCCTGATGCTGGTCATGGGTCTGGCGCCGATCCTCGCGCCGACGCTGGGCAGCGGGCTGCTGCGCTGGACCGAGTGGCGGGGTGTCTTCGCGGCGCTTGCCGTGCTGGGCGCGTTGCTGATCGTCGTCGCGGCGTTGCAGCTGCCGGAGACCCTTGCGGTGGCACGCCGTCGACACGGCGGGGTGGCCGCGACCCTGCGCGACTACCGGGGGCTGCTCAACGACCGCGCGTTCGTCGGTCTGGTGCTCGTCGCCGGGCTGGCCATGGCGGCACTGTTCGCGTACGTGTCCGGGTCGTCCTTCGTCCTGCAGGACCAGTACGGCCTCGACGAGCAGCAGTTCGGCCTGGCCTTCGGCGCCGGTGCCGTCGGCCTGATCGGGGGCACCCAGTTCAACGTCCGGCTGCTGCGGCGCTACACCCCGCAGCAGATCCTCGTCAGCGCCCTGATCGCCGGAACGGCCGCCGGACTGCTGCTGGTCGTGTTCGCCGCCACCGGCTTCGGTGGCCTCGGCACCCTGCTCGCGTCGCTGTGGCTCGTGCTGGCCGCGGCGGGCCTGGCCCTGCCGAACGCTCCGGCGCTGGCCATGAGCCGGCACAGCGAGGCCGCTGGCACGGCCGCGGCGCTGCTCGGTGCCGTGCAGTTCGGCGTCGGCGCGTTGTCGGCGCCCCTGGCCGGCCTGTTCGGCACGGGGAGCGTACCGATGGCGATCGTCATCGCGGGCGGCATGGCCGCGGCGCTGGCGGTCATGGTCCTGGTCGTGCCCCGCGCCACCCTCGGCGCGGTCGACCCGGACCTGGCCGTCGCCGTGCACTAGAGAGCCAGCCCTGGCCGTCGCCGCGCAGCAGAGAGCGCCCAGCCCTGGCCGTCGCCGCGCAGTGGAGAGAGGGCGGGCCGGGTCTCCCGGCCCGCCCGACGATCAACGGATCTCGGTGGTGTCCTCGGGACGCGACTGGCCGCGCGGCGGGGCGGACCACGGCGATTCACCGCCCACCCGGCGGGGCAGCGGTTCGGTAGGCGTCGGATCCGCCGGGTAACCCAGGGTCAGCGGAGCGGTGTCGCGCTCCGCGGTCTCGGGCGACGGCCAGTCGGTGAGGGTGAAGTCGTCGCTGCGCGGGCCGTCCGCAGGCGCCGGCGTCAGGGCCGGCGCGGTAGCGGCCTGCGGCCACTGCCGCCAGCGTTGACCGCTGAACGTCGCCATCAGCAGCAGCAGGCCGAGCAGGAAGAGCGTGCCGTTCTCCACCGGCAGCCGCAGCGGCAGCGGGTCACCGAGCACCTTCCACCCCTGCGGGATCGCGTCGCGCACCTCGAAGGGCGCCACGAACATCCCGACATAGGGGGTGACCAGCAGCAGCCCGGCCACCAGCGGGCCCGCCGGTGAGAAGCGCAGTGTGCCGAGCAGCCCGAGCAGGACACCGCCGACGCCGAGGTACACGGCCGGCTCGATCAGGTTGGCGGTGTTGAAGGTGCCGATCTCCACCCAGCGGTCGACCGTCCGGCTCGACCCGTCCTGCCCGAGTGTGACAAGCGCCCACGTGATGGGTGCCACCACCAACCCGGCGAGGAAGCTCCAGAGATGTCGCATCCGCGCACCGTACCGTTTCCGGCATGACCGAGCACCTCTCCGCCGCTCCGACCGGCAAGCCGACGTCGTACTCCCGCGTCACCCTCAGCAAGATCATGACCGCGGTGGACGTGAACCTCTACGGGACCGTCCACGGCGGGGTCCTGATGAAGTTCGTCGACGACGTGGCGGGCGCCGCCGCGGCCCGGCACAGCGGCGGAACGGCGGTCACCGCGGCGATCGACGAGATCGTCTTCTCCGAGGCCGTCCGGGTCGGTGACCTGGTGCACGCGCACGCCCAGGTGAACTGGACCGGGCAGACGTCGATGGAGGTGGGCGTGCGGGTCGTCGCCGAGCGGTGGGACTCGGCCGAGGACGCCCCGGTGCGGGTGGCCACGGCGTACCTGGTCTTCGTCGGGGTGGACGTCGGCGGCGCGCCGCGCACGGTCCGTCCGGTGCTGCC
The DNA here is from genome assembly GCF_000297395.2 of Micromonospora lupini str. Lupac 08. Taxonomy (GTDB): domain Bacteria; phylum Actinomycetota; class Actinomycetes; order Mycobacteriales; family Micromonosporaceae; genus Micromonospora; species Micromonospora lupini. The sequence goes on from NZ_HF570108.1 coordinate 1,041,245, forward strand.
GGAGACGCCGGAGGACGAGCGCCGGTACCGGGAGGCCGAGATCCGGCGCGAACACCGCCTGGCCCGCCGCCGGGCCATCCAGGCGCACCGGGCGGGCTGAACCACATGGGTGGAGGCGCCGCAGTGTGGGCCGGGCACGCGTCGATCGGCGTACCCGGTGCGCAGAATGGCGCTTCGAGGTAGGGCAAGATGGCGCCACGGCCCATTCACAGTGTCGTGCGGGGCCAGGGGAGGGTGGAGCAGTGGGTGACGTGCTGTGGACGCCGCCGGCGGACGTGCTCGAGCGGTCCCGGATCGGCGACTACCTGCGTTGGCTGCGAGAGCACCGTGGGCTGGACTTCGCCGACTACGACGCGCTGTGGCGGTGGTCGGTCACCGACCTGGACGCGTTCTGGCGCTCGATCTGGGACCACTTCGAGGTGATCGCGCACACCCCGCCGACCGCCACCCTGGCCGAGCGGGGGATGCCGGGTGCCCGCTGGTTCCCCGGCGCCACCCTCAACTACGCCGAGAACGTGCTGCGGATGCCGGGTCGCGCCGACGACGATCCCGTCGTCCTCGCGCACGGCCAGACCCGGCCGCCGGTCACCCTCACCGCCGGGGACCTGCGCGAGCAGGTCCGCCGGGTGTCGGCCGGTCTGCGCCGGCTCGGCATCACCGCCGGTGACCGCGTGGCGGCGTACGCCCCCAACATTCCGGAGACGTACGTCCTGCTGCTGGCCACCGCGAGCCTGGGCGCGATCTTCTCGTCCTGCGCGCCCGAGTTCGGTACGCGCAGCGTCACCGACCGCTGGCAGCAGATCGAGCCGACGGTGCTTGTCGCCGTGGACGGCTACCGCTACGGCGACAAGCCGGTGGACCGTCGTGCCGAGGTCGCCGCGATCCGGGCCGCCCTGCCGTCGCTGCGCCACACCGTGAGCATCGGCTACCTCGACCCGACGGGCCCCGCGCCCGAGGGGGCACTGGGCTGGGCCGAGCTTGCCGCGCCCACCGACGAGCCGTTGACGTTCACGCCGGTGCCGTTCGACCACCCGCTGTACGTGCTCTACTCCTCGGGCACCACCGGCCTGCCGAAGCCGATCGTGCACGGCCACGGCGGCATCCTGCTGGAACACCTGAAGATGCTCGCCCTGCACCACGACCTCGGCCCGGCCGACAGGTTCTTCTGGTTCACCACCACCGGCTGGATGATGTGGAACTTCCTGGTCTCCGGGCCGGCGGTGGGCGCGGCCATCGTGCTCTTCGACGGCAACCCGGGGGTCCGGGCGGAGCCCGGCCGGCCGGCCGAGCCCGACCTGGGCGCGCTGTGGCGGCTGGCGGCGGAGACCGGCACCACGTACTTCGGCACCTCGGCGCCCTTCCTGCTGGCCTGCCGCAAGGCCGGCCTGGTGCCCCGCGAGGTCGCCGACGTGTCCGCGCTGCGCGGCGTCGGCTCCACCGGTGCGCCGCTGCCCGCCGAGGGCTTTCACTGGGTGTACGACACCGTCGGCGACCAGGTGCAGCTCCAGTCGCTGTCCGGCGGCACCGACGTGTGCACGGGGTTCGTCGGCGGGGTGCCGCTGCTGCCGGTGTACGCCGGTGAGATCGCCTGCCGCGCGTTGGGCGCCAAGGTGGAGGCCCGCTCGGCCGACGGCACCCCCGTGATCGGCGAACTGGGCGAGCTGGTGATCACCGAGCCGATGCCGAGCATGCCTGTGGGTTTCTGGAACGACCCGGACGGCACCCGCTACGCCGAGGCGTACTTTTCCGTCTACCCAGGCGTCTGGCGGCACGGCGACTGGATCACCATCAACTCCCGCGGCGGCTGCGTGATCACCGGGCGCTCCGACGCCACACTCAACCGTGGCGGGGTCCGGCTCGGCACCGCCGAGTTCTATTCGGTGGTCGAGGGCCTCGACGAGGTCGTCGACTCGGTGGTGGTGCACCTGGAGGACGACGAGGGCGGCGCCGGCGAGCTGCTGCTCTTCGTGGTGCTGGCCGACGGGCTGACCCTGGACGACGCGCTGCGGAAGAAGATTTGCCGCGAGCTGCGTACCGCGCTCTCGCCCCGGCACGTGCCCGACGAGATCCACCAGGTCCGCGCCGTGCCCCGCACCCTTTCGGCGAAGAAGTTGGAGGTGCCGGTCAAGAAGATCCTCACCGGCACCCCGGTCGACCAGGCCGCCGCGAGGGGCGCGCTGGTGAACCCCGAGTCCCTGGCGTCCTTCGCCACCTTCGCCGAACGCCGAACCACGATCCAGCGGCCCGCCTGAAGGTTCCTGCCGGACGGCTCACCCGGGCCCAGGCCCGGCGCGGTGCTGGCCATGTGCGGTGCTGGCCACGTGCGGTGCTGGCCACGTGCGGTGCTGGCCGTGTGCGGATGCCGGTCACCTGTGGGGCCGGCCACGTGCGGGGGCTGTCACCTGCGCGGCCGGCCACGTGCGGGGGCTGTCACCTGCGCGGCCGGCCACGTGCGAGGGCTGTCACCTGCGCGGCCGGCCACCTGCGCGGCCGGCCATGTGCCACCAGCAACCTTTGCTCTGCTTACGCCGACGCAACGGTCTGGGCCTCCCAGCGTTGCGTCGG
>NZ_HF570108.1:1043909-1086175 GCF_000297395.2 Micromonospora lupini str. Lupac 08
GGCCCGCCGCCCTGGCCGGACGCCCCGGCCCGCCACCCGGCCCGGCGACGCGGCCGGACGCCGCTGCCGCGCCGGAGACCGTGGCGGCGTCGGGGTTGGAGTCGGTGGGTGCCCGGGTACTGCGGGCGGATCACGGGAGGGTGCGGGTGGCCTTCTCCGTGGCCTGGCGGCCTGCCAGGCGGGCCGGGTCGAGGTTGGCGCAGAGGACGATCGTGGCCGCCCGGGTGAGCGGCGCCAGCAACCAGTCGACCGGGTCGGGATAACGGTCGGCGTCGACCAGGACCCGGGCCCCCGGCTCGATGCCCAGCTCGGTGGCGCGGGCCTCGGCGCGGGCCAGCAGTTGCGCGTCGGCGGGGCCGGGACCGGACCGTGGGGTGAAGTGGTCGCCGTGCCCGCGCACCTCGACCACGTAGTCGGCGAAGCCGGGCGGAACCTGCCGCAGCGGGGCGGCGAGCGGGGCGAGGCCCAGGGCGTACCGCTCGTCGGCGGACCAGGACTGTGCCTCGTCGAGCCGGTCGGCGGCGGCGAAGAGGACGTCCACCGCGCCCGGTGTGTCGACGACAGTCACCTTGGCCGACCAGCAGCCCAGCAGCACGGCGGCGGTCTGCCAGTGCGGAGGGAGCAGCACGCCGGCCGGTGTGCCCGGCGCGAGGCCGACCTCGTCGACGAGGAGGTTGGCGGTCTTCGACACCCAGTTGGCGAGGGTGGCGCCGGAGAGTTCGGTGCGGTCGCCGGTGGAGTCGTCGTACCAGGTGAGCAGCGGTCGGGTCGGGTCGGACGCGATCGCGTCAGCGAACACCCGGGCAATGTTGTCGGCCATCGGCGCGAACGATACGCCTCCGCCGCCCGTACTCGATGACGATGACAAGTCGGCGTACCGTCGGGTCGCAGTCAGCGTCGGCCCCGTACTCCGGCGTAGGCTTTACCCCGGAGTGTTGTTCCCCACAGACCCACCTTCAAGGAGTCGCCCCGTGACCGCCGGTCGCCCGCCCCGCGTGCTCATCGACGCCACGAGTGTCCCCGCCGACCGTGGTGGCGTCGGTCGATACGTCGACGGTCTGCTCGGTGCCCTCGGCAAGGTGTGCGGGTCGGGGGTGGAATTGGCCGTGGTGAGTCTGCGCACCGACCTGGAGCGTTACACCCGGATGCTGCCCGGCGCGGAGATCATCCCCGCTCCGGCCGCCGTGGCGCACCGCCCGGCCCGGCTCGCCTGGGAGCAGACCGGCCTGCCGCTGCTCGCCCAGCAGGTCGGCGCGCACGTGCTGCATTCGCCCTTCTACACCTGCCCGCTGCGGGCCGGGTGCCCGGTCACGGTCACCGTGCACGACGCGACGTTCTTCACCGAGCCGGAGCACTACGACAAGTCCCGTCGCACGTTCTTCCGCAGCGCCATCAAGACTTCGATGCGTCGCGCCAACCGGGTGATCGTGCCCAGCAAGGCGACCCGTGACGAGCTGATCCGGCTGCTCGACGCCGACCCGACCCGCATCGACGTGGCCTACCACGGTGTCGACCACGACGCCTTCCACGCGCCCAGCGAGGAGGAGAAGGCCCGCGTGCGCGCCCGGCTGGGCCTGGGCAACAGCACGTACGTCGCCTTCCTCGGCGCCAAGGAGCCGCGCAAGAACGTACCCAACCTCATCCGCGGCTGGGCCCGTGCGGTGGCCGACCGGGCCGATCCGCCGGCCCTGGTGATCGCCGGCGGGCAGGGGCACGACGACGACATCGACCGGGCGGTGGCCGAGGTCCCGTCCCACCTGCGGCTGCTGCGCCCCGGCTACCTGCGCTACGGCGACCTGCCCGGCTTCCTCGGCGGCGCTCTGGTGGCCGCCTACCCCTCCTACGGCGAGGGTTTCGGGCTGCCGATCCTGGAGGCGATGGCGTGCGCCGCTCCGGTGCTGACCACCCCTCGGCTTTCGCTGCCGGAGGTGGGCGGCGACGCGGTGGCGTACACGTCGGAGGACGCGGAGCAGATCGGCACCGACCTGGCGGCCCTGCTCGACGACGAGCAGCGTCGGTTGTCGCTGGCGAAGGCCGGCTTCGACCGGGCCAAGGAGTTCACCTGGGAGTCCAGCGCCGAGGTGCACATCGCCGCGTGGAGTCGCGCCCGGTCGTGACCGTTCGTGCCCTCTCGTGGTGACCCGTGCCACTGCGCGGGGATGCGTCGGGCATGATGTGCGGATGCTTTATGCGGTCATCCCGGCAGGTGGCAGCGGCACAAGGTTGTGGCCGTTGTCCCGCGCCGGCCACCCCAAGTTCCTCCACCCGCTGACCGGCACCAGCGCCTCGCTGCTCCAGGCGACCGTGGAACGGCTCGCGCCGCTCACCACGCCGGATCGGACCCTTGTGGTCACCGGCGCCGCGCACGTCGCGGCGGTCGCCCGGCAGTTGACCGGGCTGCCGGAGGAGAACATCCTGGTCGAGCCGTCCCCTCGGGATTCCTGCGCGGCCATCGCGCTGGCCGCGGCGGTGATCGCACAGCGTGACCCGGACGCGGTCATGGGGAGCTTCGCGGCCGACCACCTGATCCGCGACCCCGACAGTTGGGTGCGCACGGTGCAGGAGGCGGTCCGGGGGGCCGAGCACGGCTTGCTGATGACGGTCGGCATCACCCCGACCCGTCCGGAGACCGGCTACGGCTACCTGGAGACCGGCGACGAGACCGAGGGCACGCCGTGGCGCACGGTGGCCGAGTTCAAGGAGAAGCCGGCCGCCGAGGTCGCCGAGGCGTACGTCCGTTCGGGCCGGCACCTGTGGAACGCGAGCATGTTCGTCTGGCGGGTGGACGTGTTCCTCGCCGAGTTGGCCCGCCAGCAGCCGGCGCTGCACGCGGGCGTCACCGCGATCGCCGCCGCCTGGGGCACTCCGGAGCAGGACGACGTGCTCGGCACGGTCTGGCCGACGCTGCCGAAGATCTCCGTGGACTACGCGGTGATGGAGGGCGCGGCCACCGCGGGTCGGGTCGCCACCGTGCCGGGCGACTTCGGCTGGAACGACGTCGGTGACTTCCACACCCTGGGTGACGTGCTGCCGGCCGACGACGCGGGCAACGTGGTGCTCGGCACGGACGCCAAGCCGGGCGTGCTCCTGCGGGACACCGCCAATCTGGTGGTGGTGCCGCAGTCAGGGCGGTTGGTGGCTGTCCTCGGTGTGCGCGACCTGATCGTGGTGGACACTCCGGACGCGGTGCTGGTCTGCCCACGTGACCGGGCTCAGGACGTCAAGGCCCTGGTCGACGAGCTCAAGGAGCGAGGCGAAGAGGGCTACGTCTGAGGGCCGCGAGGGCCGGCGTGACCAGTTGTGCGGTCCCGCCGGCCAGCGGCTCGGGCAGCCGGTCCGGTGGGAACCAGCCCAACTCCTCGGCCTCGTCGCTGATCTGCTCCACCGCGCCGCTCGGGGCGACCACGGCGAACCGGACGTCGTAGTGGCGCGACCCGCCCTGGCAGAGCACCTCGTGCACGTCGATGTCGATCGGCACGGGGTCGATGCGCAGGTCGGCGATGCCGGACTCCTCGGTGGCCTCCCGCAGGGCGGCCCCGACCAGGGTGTGGTCGACCGGCTCGCAGTGCCCGCCGAGCTGCACCCAGCGCGAGAACTTGGCGTGCAGGCAGAGCAGCACCCGGGAACCGGTCGGGTCCAGCACCAGCGCGCTGGCGGTGACGTGGCCGGGACGGTGCTGCCGGCTCATCGCGACCGGCCCGGCGGCGAGCAGCGCGAGGGTCCGGTCCCGCGCGTCGGCCGCCGCCGGGCTGGTCGGCTGCCAGCCCTCCAGCAGCGCGACCGCGTCGGCGTGCAGCGTCGCGTACGACGCGGGATCGGTGGGGTCGACGACGGGTCCGGTGAGCGCGGTGTCAGGCACCCCGTCACTGTACGAGCGCGCCCTCCGTACTCTGGCGCGGTGACCCTGCGACTCGTCGAATTCGTGGTGGCCGGCAACGAGGCCAGCGATCTGCTGCCGGTGCGGTCGTCGGCCCTGCTGCGGTCGTACGGTGCTCGGCGGGGTTTCTGGACGGTGCTGGACGAGGGCCCGGTGGAGCGCTGCCTCGCCCTGCTGCTGGAGTTGGACGACGGTACGTGGACGGCCCGGCACGTCACGGCGGACGCCGGGGTCGAGAACGGCCGGACCGAGGACGGTGAGGCGCTCGCCCACCACGACGGCTGGGTGTACGTCTTCGGCTCCCACTTCGGCTCGAAGGCGGGCCCGTTGCGCCCCCGTCGGGCGTTCGTGGCCCGGTTCCGGGAGGACGACGCGGCGGCCGGCCCGCTGCCGGTGCACGTGGTGCGCAACCGGTTCCGGCTGCACCGGGCGGTGAACGACGCCCTCGCCGCGTCGCCACTGACCCTGCTGCCGGCGGGGGAGCGGGTGCGCGACCGGTTCATCGTGGAGACCCTGGCCCGGGGGACCAGCCGGGCGAAGAGCTGGGTGAGTCGCCTCGCCCCCGACGACCTGCCGTTGAACGTGGAGGCCGCGGCCTTCACCCCGGCCGGCACGGTGCTGCTCGGGTTGCGGTTCCCGGTCACCGAGGCCGGCGAGCCGATCCTGGTGGAGGTGTCCGGCGTGCCGGGCATGTTCGCCGCGGACCCGGTGTGGCCCCGGGCGCTGGGGGCGTACGCGGTGACCGGGGTGACCCCGCCGGGCGAGCTGACCGGCTTCCGGGCGATGGTGCCGACGCCGGACGGCGGGTACGCGGCAGTGATCGGCTCGATCGACGCGCTGGGCAAGGGGTCGGTGCTGCTCGACGACCATCCGGACGGGGGTGCGGTCACGTCCCGGCACGTGCGGTTCCGGCTGCCGGTGGGGCGGACGGACGACTCGTGCCGACTGGTCGGTGAGCTGGCGGCCGACCTGGCGCCGTTCCACCACGTCGAGGGCCTGGCCGAGCTGGACGGGCGGCCGTTCTACGTCACGGACGAGGACCACCGGGTCGCGCTCTGGGTCGGCTGAGCGGGTAGGCGCACCACGGCGATGGGATGACCGGACGGCACCTCTGCGGAGCAAGGGCCGCAGACCCTCGTGGTGCCGCCCGATCACCGGTCCCTCCCCGGTCCCCGGTGCCCCGGCACCGGACGCGTCCATGACGTGTCGGGTGCCGTGCTCGGGCACTGGAAGCATGCCTAACCGGCCCCGAAGGCGTCGAGGTTTTTCAACCCAGGCTTAAAGATGGAGATAACTGCCGCCCGGGTAGAGTCGAACGGTCGCCCGGCATCCCTCTGCCGGCGACACGGGAGCGCTCCATGCTGAAGATCCACTTTTCCGGCGAGGACATCCTTCGGACCCGGGTGGCGCCGGCGGCCGACCCGGTCTGGGAGCTGGTCCTCAGCCTGCACGTGTTGCAGGGCCGCAACCGCGACCCGCTGACCTCGACCTGGCGGCGCACCGTGACCCGCGGACTGCGCCAGGACGCGTCCTCCGAGCAGCTCCGGCTGCTCTTCGCCCTGAATCCGCCGCGCGGCTACTTCCCCGACTTCCTCACCCCGTACGCAAGCGTCGAGGGTTTCGAGGCGGGGCTGGAGGCGGTCCGCAGCACGCCGATCGAGCTGCTCCAGCGGGACCTGACCCTGGTGGCGGCCGACAACCAACTGCCGGCCTCGGCCTCCGCGCTGGCCCGGGGTGACGTGGCGACGCTGCGCCACCTCGCGGATTCGATGGAGCAGTACCGGTCGCTGGCGATCGGCCCGTACTGGAGCCGGATCCAGTCGGCGGTGGCGGCGGACCGCACCCGCCGCGCGCGGGCTCTGCTCGACGGTGGCGTCGAGGGGCTGTTGGCCAGCCTCCGCCCACGGATGCGGTGGGACAGCGGGGTGCTGGAGGTGCGCGACTACCCGCACAGCCGGGAGCTGCACCTGGACGGCCGAGGGCTGCTCCTGGTGCCGTCGTTCTTCTGCGCGGGCACCCCGGTCGCCCTGCTCGACCCGGCGCTGCCGCCGGTACTGGTCTACCCGGTGGACCGGCTGGGCGGGCTCGCCACGACCGACGGCGACGCGCTCGCCGCGTCGAGCGCCGGCCGCGACTCGCTGGCCGCGCTGCTCGGCCGGACCAGGGCGGCGGTGCTGGAGGTCAGCGACGACGGCTGCACCACAGGCGAGGTGGCCCGCCGGCTCAACATCTCACCGGCGGCGGCCAGCCAGCACGCCACCGTGCTGCGCAACGCGGGCCTGCTCGTCAGTCACCGCGACCGCAACACCGTGCTGCACACGCTGACCCCACTGGGCCGGGCCGTGCTGGACGCGTGACCCCTCTCTCCGCTCGTCTCTTCGCGCGTCGATCATGAAGTTGTCGCCCTGACACGCCGAGGTGACGGGCAACAACTTCATGATCGATGCGGAGGGCGGCGACGCTGGGAGAGGCCCGGCGGGTTGGGGTCTGGTTACAGGGCGAGGGCGGCGCTGGCCGGGCTGCCGGCCGGCGGGGGCAGCAGCGTCGACCGGACACCCTCGGCGGCCAGGGCGACGCGCAGCCGGTGCAGGTCGGCGCCGAAGCGGACCAGGTCCATCGGGTCGAGCGGCGCCGGGGCGGTGCCGAGCACCAGCGCGCTGGCGTCGGCCGGCCAGCCCGGCACCTCGGCGACCAGGCCGGCGCGTACCTCCGCCTCGTCGACAAGGGTGAAGACGGTGCCGGGGGTGACCACCTCGGCCACCGCGTCGAGCGCCCGTCGCACCGCGGCCGGGTCGGCCGGCTCGGGGCCGACCGCCTCGGCGAGGGTCGCGGCCTCGGCCAGCCCGGCCGCGCGGGCCTCGGCGGTGCCCAGCGAGAACAGGTCCTGCGCGGCATCGCGGATCAGCGTCCGCGCGCCGTCGGAGTCGTCCGTGCGGGTGGCCGCGAGGTAGCCGCGCACCACGGCCACCGGCACCTGGTCACACTTGCCCTTGATCAACTCGCCGGCGCCGGCCAGCTCGTCCACCACTGCCATCTGGGTCAGTTGCAGCTCGTTGCCGTACGGGTCCACCTCGCCCCGATGGTCGCGGATGGCCGGCATCCCGGCCACCCCGAGCGCGACGTCGGTCAGCCCGTTGCGCCAGGGTCGGCCCATGGTGTCGCTGATGATCACCGCGACGTCCAGGTCGTACCGGTCCCGCAGCGCGGCGCGCAGCTCCCGGGCCGACGCGTCCGGGTCCACAGGCAACAGCACCAGCCGGGTCTTGTCGACGTTCGACGCGTCGATCCCGGCGGAGGCCATCACGAAGCCGTGGTGGGTCTGCACGATCCGGGTCGGCCCCCGGCTGGCCACCACCCGGGCGGTCTCGCCGGCCAGCACCTCCTCGCGGGCGACCAGCCGCTCCGGCCCGTCCGCCGGGACGTCGACCAGCCGTCCCTCCGCCTTGGAGACGATCTTGCTGGTCACCACCAGCACGTCGCCGTCGCGCAGCCAGGGCGCGGCGGTGGCGATCACCGCCGCCAGGTCGTCACCCTCGGTAACATGGCCGATGCCCAGCACCGGCAGGATCTCCAGCCTCACGTCAACTCCACCGCGGCGCGGACCATCGCCGCCGTCGCCGCCTCGTCGGTCATCCGCAACGGCATCGCGCGGACCGTCACCTCCGGCACCAGCGTGCCGGCGTCCTCCTCGGCCACCAGCCAGCCGTCCAGCAGCCCACCGGCCGCCCGACCGCCGTACAGGCGGCCCACCCCGGCCGCGCTGCACTCGACCCCGAGCACGGCGAGACAGCGGTCGGCCATTCCCCGGACCGGGGCGCCGCCGATGATCGGCGAGACACCCACCACCGGCGCCGGGCCGTCGGTCACCGCCTCCCGCATCCCCGGTACGGCAAGCACCGGCGCGATGCTCACCACCGGGTTGCTCGGCGCGATCAGCACCAGGTCGGCCGAGGCGATGGCCTCTTGCACCCCGGGTGCCGGCTTCGCCGTGTCCGCGCCGACGAAGACGAAGCGGTGGGTGGGGATGTCGGCCCGATAGCGCACCCACCACTCCTGGAAGTGGATCGCCCGTTGGCCCTGGTCGTCCTCGACCACGGCGTGGGTCTCCAGCCGGTCGTCGGTCGCCGGCAGCAGGCGTACGCCGGGCTGCCATCGGGTCGACAGCGCCTCGGTGACCGCGCTCAGCGGGTAGCCGCCGTTGAGCATGGTGCTGCGCACCAGGTGGGTGGCGATGTCCTTGTCGCCGAGGCCGAACCAGGTCGGCTCGGCCCCGTACGCGGCCAGCTCCTCCTTGACCGTCCAACTCTCGCCGACCCGGCCCCAACCCCGCTCGGGGTCGGCGCCGCCGCCGAGCGTGTACATGACGCTGTCCAGATCGGGACAGATCTTCAACCCGTGCAGCCACAGGTCGTCGCCGACGTTGACCACGGCGGTCACCTCGGCGCCGACCTCCCGGGCGTACTCCCGGACGCCGAGCAGGAACCGGGCGCCGCCGATGCCGCCGGCCAGAACCACGATGCGCATGTCGACCATCCTCGCGTACGTGACGCCTCCGGTCCGTCGGTGGCCGTAGAGACTAGGCTCACGTGCGCCCTGTCCGTCCATGCCCCGAGGGGGAGCTCGTGACCAGCCCCGCCGAGCCCGCGTCCGCCGACGCGACGCAGGCCCGCCAGCTGACCAAGCCACTGCGCGAACTGGGTGCGCTCGCCCTGCTCGGCGCCAACGCCGTGTTCCTCTTCGTGGGGCTGCTCCGGCTGCTCACCCCGAACGACTACCGCGGTTTCACCGACCGAGCGGGCGACCAGTTCTTCTCGTTCATCGGGGTGGAGGCGGTGGCGCTGCCGCTGCTGGCCGTCCTGCTGGCCACCCACGTCGCGCCGGTCGTGCCGAAGGCGAAGCTGATCACGCAGGTGGCGCTCGGCGAGTACGCATTCAGCGCCGTGCTCGGCACCCTCACCATGCTCGTCTGGACGGTGGGCCGGCTCGCCCAGGCCGAGATCCTCGACGCGTTGCTCGGCATCCTCACCCGCTTTGCCTGGCTGGTGATCTTCGCGGTGGCCGCCTGGGTGGTCTTCACGATCTGGCGGGCGTTCTACTACGTGCCCAAGCCGAAGCCGCAGCCGGGCGTCTACGGCCAGCCGCAGCCGGGCTGGCCGCAGCAGCAGGGTGGTTGGCCGGCCCCGGGCCAGCCCGGCGGTCAGCCGCAGGGCGGATGGCCCGCTCCCGGCCAGCCGGGCGGCTACCCGCAGGCAGGACAGCCGGGCGGTTACCCGCCGGCGCAGTTCCCCGGTCAGTACGGCCAGCCGTCGCCGCCGTTCCAGGCCCCGCAGTCGGCGCCGCCGCACCCGCAGTCCGCGCCGCCGTTCCAGGCCGCCCCGCAGTCCGCGCCGCCGTTCCAGGCCGCTCCGCAGTCGGCGCCGCCGTTCCCGCAGTCCGCGCCGCCGGCCAACCCCGCTCCGCAGTCGGCGCCGCCCGCGGCGCCGTTCGGGCAGCCGCCGTCGGCCGACCCGACCCAGGCGATCCCGCGTCAGTCCGTCGACCCGGGTGCCGCCGACCCCACCCAGGCGATCCCGCGCCCGTCCGCCGACGCCGACGCCGACCGCACCCAGCACATCAATTCCGCCACGCACCCGGAGCAGCCCCGCTGAGTAGTCCAGCGCCTCCGGGCTGGTGATGCTCGGGTCGTCCTTTGCTCTGCTTCAACCGAGGCAACACCTGGTGTCCGGATATCGGACGCGCGGTGGTGCGTGGGTTGAAGCAGAGCAAAGGAGCCGAAGGTGGGGTGCCGGCCCCTGCACCGACGGATCAAGTGATCATGGCGTGCCGTTTCCCACGCTGCGGGCCGGGACTGGTGGGACGGGCTCGCGCTGCGCATAGGCTGAGCGGATGGTTGATCGCACCCACTCCGGTCCGAGCGAGGCGAGCGTGCGGCGGGCACTGGGCCGGGCCGCGACCGGGCGCGCGCTTGACGTCGACGAGGCGACCGCGCTGCTCGCCGCCCGCGGTGCCGCCCTCGACGAGCTGCTCCGGATCGCGGGTGGAGTCCGCGACGCCGGGCTGCGCGACGCCGGGCGGCCGGGAGTGGTCACGTACTCGAAGAAGGTCTTCATTCCGCTGACCCGGCTCTGCCGGGACCGCTGCCACTACTGCACGTTCGCCACCGTGCCGCACCGGCTTCCGGCGCCGTTCCTGGACCGCGACGAGGTGCTCGCCATCGCGCGGGCAGGTGCCGCCCAGGGCTGCAAGGAGGCCCTGTTCACCCTGGGTGACCGGCCGGAGGAGCGCTGGCCGGCGGCCCGGAGCTGGCTCGACGAGCGCGGCTACGACTCCACACTGGACTATCTGCGGGCCTGCGCGGTGGCCGTGCTGGAGGAGACGGGCCTGCTGCCGCACCTCAACCCGGGCGTGCTGTCCTGGTCGGAGCTGCAACGGCTCAAGCCGGTCGCCCCGAGCATGGGAATGATGCTGGAGACCACCGCGACCCGCCTGTGGTCCGAGCCGGGTGGCCCGCACTACGGCTCGCCGGACAAGGAGCCGGCGGTCCGGTTGCGGGTGCTCGACGACGCCGGCCGGGTCGGGGTGCCGTTCACCACAGGCATCCTCATCGGCATCGGGGAGACCCCGGCCGAGCGGGTGGACGCGCTGTTCGCGATCCGCCGCGCCCACCGGGAGTACGGGCACCTCCAGGAGGTGATCGTGCAGAACTTCCGCGCCAAGCCGGACACGGCGATGCGCGGCATGCCCGACGCCGAGCTGCACGACCTGGCCGCCACGGTGGCGGTGGCCCGCCTGCTGCTCGGCCCGAAGGCCCGCATCCAGGCCCCGCCGAACCTCATCGCCGGCGAGTACGACCTGCTGCTGCGCGCCGGCATCGACGACTGGGGCGGCGTCTCCCCGCTCACCCCCGACCACGTCAACCCGGAGCGCCCGTGGCCGCAGATCGAGGAGCTGGCCCGGCACTCCGAGCTGGCCGGGTTCACGCTGCGGGAGCGGCTGACGATCTACCCGGAGTACGTGCGCGCCGGTGACCCGTGGCTCGACCCGCGGCTGCTGCCGCACGTGAGCGCGCTGGCCGATCCGGCGACGGGCATGGCTGTCGAGTCGGCCGTGCCGCAGGGCCACCCGTGGCAGGAGCCGGAGGAGACGTTCGGCGGGCGTACCGACCTGCACGCCACCATCGACACCACCGGCCGCACCGATGACCGGCGGGGTGACTTCGACAGCGTCTACGGGGACTGGGCCGAGGTCGCCGGCAAGGTCACCCCGGAGGCGGCGGCGCGGCGTGCGGGCGTACCCCAGGCGTCGGCCGGGAGCGGCGCGGACCGTGACCTGGCGGCCGGGCTGCGGTTGGCAGCCGACGACCCGGCGGCGCTGCTCGACCCCCGGCACGCCGACGCGGCGCTGGCGCTGTTCGGCGCGGACGGGCCGGCGCTCGACGAGGTGTGCCGCCTCGCCGACGACGTGCGCCGCGACACCGTCGGCGACGACGTCACCTACGTGGTCAACCGCAACATCAACTTCAGCAACGTCTGCTACGTGGGCTGTCGGTTCTGCGCCTTCGCCCAGCGTGAGCGGGACGCCGACGCGTACCGGCTCTCCGTCGACCAGGTCGCCGACCGGGCCGAACAGGCGTGGGCGGCCGGCGCCAGCGAGGTGTGCCTCCAGGGCGGCATCGACCCGAAGATGCCGGTCACCGGGTACGCCGACATCGTGCGCGCCATCAAGGCCCGGGTGCCGGACATGCACGTGCACGCGTTCTCCCCGATGGAGATCGTCACCGCCGCGGCGAAGGCGGGCGTGCCGGTCCGCGAGTGGCTGACGCAACTGCGCGAGGCCGGGCTGGACACCATCCCGGGCACCGCCGCCGAGATCCTCGACGACGACGTGCGCTGGGTGCTCACCAAGGGCAAACTGCCGGCCGCCGCCTGGGTCGACGTGGTCAGCACGGCCCACGAGCTGGGCATCCGGTCCAGCTCCACGATGATGTACGGCCACGTCGACCACCCGGGGCAGTGGCTGGCGCACTTCCGGGTGCTGGCCGGTGTGCAGGACCGTACCGGCGGGTTCACCGAGTTCGTGGCGCTGCCGTTCGTGCACACCAACGCCCCGATCTACCTGGCCGGCATCGCCCGCCCGGGGCCGACGTGGCGGGAGAACCGGGTGGTGCACGCCATGTCCCGGCTGCTGCTGCACGGCCGGATCGACAACATCCAGTGCTCCTGGGTGAAGCTCGGTGACGAGGGCACAGTCGCGATGCTCCAGGGTGGCTGCAACGACCTGGGCGGCACGCTGATGGAGGAGACCATCTCCCGGATGGCCGGCTCGGACAACGGGTCGGCGCGTACCGAGGAGCAGTTGCGGGCCATCGCGACCTCCGCCGGGCGTCCGGCGCGTAAGCGTTCCACTGCGTACGGTCACGCCCCGCGCTGAGGTCGAACCTTTTCCCGCCGCCGGCCGTACCACGCGGTGCCGGCGGCGGTCGCGGCGAGGACCGCCGCCGGTGTCCCCTCAGGGGCCCGGCGGCGTCGGTCGACGGCACCGGACCCGTCCGTCACCGCGGGCGCGTACCGCGCCGCCGCCGGAAAGGTTGCCCATGACCAGTGATCAGCGGAAGCGGCAGTGGCCGCGACTGAGCCGCAGGCAGACGTTGACCGCCGCGGCCAGCGCCACCCTCGGCGTCGCGGCGCTCACCGTGCCGGGTCTGTCGGCCGCGCAGAACGCGCCGGGCGCGGCCGGTCGGGACGACGAACCGATAGTCGTGCACCTGCGCGACGCCGCCTCCGGAACGATGGACGTCTTCGTCGGTGAATCCCGGATCGAGGTACGCGACCGCGGCCTGGCGGACCGGCTGCGGCGCGCCGCCCGGCGCTGACCCCGCACGCTCCGCCCCGCCATCAGTCCCCGCCCAGTGAGGTTGGTCCGCCATGTCTTCCCACCGCGAGGCTCCGGAGATAGCCAAGGATCCGGTCGCCGACAGCTCCGACCTGTACGCGTTCGTCAGCCCCGACAAGCCCGACACGGTCACGTTGATCGCCAACTACGTGCCGTTGCAGCTCCCGTCCGGTGGGCCGAACTTCTTCGAGTTCGGCGACGACGTGCGCTACGAGATCCACATCGACAACGACGGTGACGGCCACCCCGACGTCACCTACCGGTTCGAGTTCACCACCGAGATCACCAACCCGAACAGCTTCCTCTACAACACCGGGCCCATCGACTCGCTCGACAGCAAGAACTGGAACCGCCGGCAGTTCTACAGCCTGACCCGGGTGACCGACGGCCGGGAGCACCGGCTCGCGCACAAGCTGCCCTGCCCGCCGTGCAACGTCGGTCCGCTGTCGACGCCGAAGTACGCCGACCTCGTCCGGCAGGCCACCTACACGCTGTCGACGGGGGAGCGGGTCTTCGCCGGGCAGCGCGCGGACGGCTTCTTCGTCGACCTCGGGGCGATCTTCGACCTCGGCACGTTGCGGCCGTTCCAGCAACTGCACGTGGCCGGCAAGAAGATCTTCAAGGCCGAGGGGGAGCCGGTCAACGCCACCGACCGGATGAACGTGCACAGCCTCGCCGTGCAGGTGCCGCTGAAGCAGGTGCGCCGCCGGGCCAGCCGGTACGGCCCGGCCGACGCGGCGTCGGTGCTCGGGGTGTGGACGTCGGCGTCGCGCCGGCAGGTCCGGGTGCTCGGCGACCGGGTCGCGCAGGACACCTCCACCGGCCCGTTCACCCAGGTCTCCCGGTTGGGCAATCCGCTGTTCAACGAGGTCATCGTGCCGATGTCCAAGAAGGACCTGTGGAACTCGTTGCCACCGTCGGAGGACAAGCGGTTCGCGCAGTTCGTCGAGCGCCCCGAGTTGGCCGCGCTGCTGCCGGCGCTCTACCCGGACGTCTTTCCCAACCTGGACAAGCTCAACAAGTCGAAGAAGGCCCGGGCCGACCTGGTGGCGATCCTGCTCACCGGCGTACCGGCCGGGCTGATCGACGGCTTCACCAACGCCACAGGTGACGTGCAGGCCGACATGCTGCGGCTGAACACGGCGATCCCGCCCACCAGACGGCCGGACCGGTTCGGGGTGCTCGGCGGCGACCTGGCCGGCTTCCCCAACGGCCGGCGGGTCGCCGACGACGTGGTGAGCATCGCGCTGCGGGCGATCGCCGGGGTGACCGTCCCGCTTGTGGACAAGACGTTCCGCCCGGACGCGGCGGCCGGCGCGGTCACCCCCGGGTTGAGCGCCGCCGACGTGACAGCCCCGTTCCTCGCGAACTTCCCCTACCTCGGTACGCCGTACGACGGGTTCAACAACCCGCCGGCGTCGTCCTGACCGTCGGCGGGGAGCAGCGGATGCACGAGCACACGTACGGGCCGTCGGAGACGGGGAGCGTCGTCCTCGAACTGGGTGGCGACACCGGCGCCCTGATCGTCTACACCGGTCGGGATCTGCACGGCCGGGAGATCGAGATCAGCCGCGGCGATGATCGGCGGGTCCACTCGGCGGTACGGGAGCGGCGGGTGCGGGACGGGTCGTTCCACAGTGCGGTCTATCCCGATCTGCCCGCCGGGATCTATACCGTCTGGTGGGACGAGAACACGTCCGCCGGCACGGTTTCTGTCCACGGTGGAGGAATAGCCGAGTTCGCATGGCCCAGCAGCGGTTTCGGGGCCGCCGGCTGACCCCGACGCGCCATTTTGCACTCGCACCCCGTCCACATCGTGGGCGGGGTGCGAGTGCTGTCCATGACTCGGCGGGCGGTCTGCGCCGAGCCGCGTTAACCTGTCCCCCACCAAGATCAGCTTTGCGGAAGGGGGCCGGTGCTTCCCGGGCGGTGGCCCGTCGAGGGGAGCGCCACGGCAGAAAAGTCGGGCAACTCGCCGGAGAGGGCGTTACTCGGCCGGGGTCTGAATCGATAGGGCAGGTTGCGAGGCTGGGACGGTCCTGGTGGCCGACCAGGGGTGTCGGGAGGGCGACTCCATTATCAAGTTTGGCTTGACGGCGCACGCATTACACGCGTGTAATTTGAATGGGGTTGTTCGCACGGAACGCAACAAAAAGGGACCGGACGGACAAGCACGCCTTTCGCGTGGGGGGTTGCAGCGGCGATGACGCCGGTGCGCGACAAGGAGGCATTTGATGGACGGCCAGCTTGAGGTGGCCGACCTGCTCGGAAACGCGCCGGAGTGGCAGGAGCGGGCCTTGTGCTCGCAGACCGACCCCGAGGCGTTCTTTCCCGAGAAGGGCGGCTCGACCCGCGAGGCGAAGCGAATCTGCTCGCGCTGCGAGGTCAAGACCGAATGCCTCGAATACGCTCTCGGCCACGACGAGCGGTTCGGCATCTGGGGTGGGCTCTCCGAGCGGGAGCGGCGCAAGTTGAAGCGGCGGGCCGCCTGAGCGGTGCAGGGTCGGGGCGGTGGGGGCCGCCCGACTCAGCCGTCGTACGGGCGCGGTCGGCGCGATGCTCACGCCAACGCGGTCAGCGCGTGCTGCTCACGCCAACTCGTCGGGGTCGACCCCGAGCAGGTTCGCCACCTGTTCGATGATCACGTCGTGGACCAGGTCGGCGAGGTCCTCGCGGTCCATGGCGCGGAACTCCAGCGGTCGCCGGTACAACACGATGCGCGGCGGCACCTCCTGGCGGCCGGGGCGGCCGGGCAGCAGCCGGGCCAGCGGCACCTCGCCGTCCTCCAGCACGTCGGAGTCGTAGACGTTCAGATCCGGTGGGACGTCCTCGACGGCGAACTCGACACCGGCCAGCTCCTTGGCGAACCGTCGCTCCAGCGTCTCGACGGTGTCCAGCACCAGGTCGTCGAAGACCTCGGCCTTGGTCCGCGCCAACGGCACGGTCGCCGGCACCAGACGCCCGCGCAGGCCACGCCCGTGCCGGTCGCGGTGCGCACGCCGGCCGGGGCCGGGGCGGCGGTGTTCCGGGCTCGTCATGAGGCAAAGGGTAGCCCCCGTGCCGGGCCGGCCAGCGGCACCGGCGCTCCCGTGGCGCGGCGCGACCGGAACCGCGAATTGTGATCACCGCGACGGGCGTGTCGCAACGCGAAGCGATGCGCCGGACCCGGTAATGGAGATACCCTGCCGCACGTGAGGTCACCACGGCGCTGCTCCCGTAACGGCTGCCCCCGGCAAGCGGTCGCCACATTGACCTATGTCTACAACGAGTCGACAGCCGTGGTGGGCCCGTTGGCGGCGTTCGCCGAGCCGCACACGTACGACCTGTGTGAGCAGCACGCCCGCAGCCTCACCGCGCCGCGCGGCTGGGACGTAGTGCGGCACGAGGGCGAGTTCGAGCCGCCCCCGCCCACCACCGACGACCTGGTGGCGCTTGCCGAGGCGGTTCGCGAGGCCGCCCGCCCGGCCCCCCGCCCGCCGGAGCCCGACCAGGGCCACCACGAGAACCCCCACCAGACGGGTCGCCGAGGCCACCTCCGGGTGATCCCCCCGAACCACTGAGTCCGACGTCCGTCCGGCGTTGATCCACTCGGGTTCACGGAAACCGGGGCGTCGGGGCGCGCTTGATACCGCGACTTCAGTGAAGTCGAGTGGATCAAGCACGGATGGGTCCGGCGACGCTGCTGGGACACCTTGGGGGCGGTCAGGGGACCTCCCGGTCTGTTGCCAACACGTCCCACCGCAACACGCCGCCAGTCAGCAGACACGGACACGCAGCGTCGCTAACGTGCGCCGCAGTGTGCATAGAGCGCCGTCGTGGTTCTCCTGGTGGGTGGGGCTCCCGCTCGGCTGCGACGCGATATCCGTGAGCGGCGGGAGGATCCGATGGGTAACGAGGCACTGCGGGTGGCGATGGCCGAGGCGGGCGAGACGGTCGAGTCGCTGGCCGAGAAGGTTCGCGTCGACCCGAAAACGGCGGCACGGTGGCTCGCCTCCGGGCGCATCCCGCATCCGCGTACCCGGATCGCGGTGGCCGAGGTCCTGCGTCGGGACGCCGCCGATCTGTGGCCGGAACCGTTCCGTCGCCGCGATCTGCCGTGGTTCCGACCATGGGCCGAGCTGGAGCAGGACGCCGCGTCGCTTCGGTCCTACCAGCCGCTGCTCGTGCCGGGTCTGCTGCAGACGGAGGGGTACGCTCGCGCGATCCTGGGCACCGGTGGACTGGTGGCACCTGCCGAGGTGGACGAGATCGTGGCGAGCCGCATCGATCGGCAGGCGGTCCTGTGCCGCGACGACCCGCCGCAGCTCGTGGCGGTGATCGACGAGGTGGTGCTGCGCCGGCCGGTCGGCGACCACGCCGTGATGGCCGGCCAACTTGCCCACCTCGCAAGCGTGGCCGAGTGGGAGCACGTGCACGTCCGGGTCATCCCCGCCGAGAGTCCGTGGCACACCGGCCTGGCCGGGCCTTTCGTGCTGGGCCGGCTGCCCGACGGGACGGAATTGGCGTATCTCGACAACCAGCTCCGCGGTCAGGTGGTGACCGATCCCCTCGACGTCGCTAACCTGGGGCGCAGGTGGGAGAGCGTCACCGGTGAGGCGTTACCCCGACGCCGGTCGATCGAGTTGATCAGGGAAGTGGCCACGACATGGACATGACCGACGCCCGTTGGCGCACCGCGACCCGCAGCAGCAACAACGGCGGCGACTGCGTCGAGGTTGCCGACAACCTGCCCGGCCGGGTGCTGGTGCGCGACAGCAAGGACCGCGACGGCGGCACCCTGACCTTCGCGCCGACCGCCTGGGCCTCCTTCGTCGGCGCCGTCCGTCGCTGATCCACTCGGGTTCACGGAAACCGGGGCATCGGGGCGACCCGGACACCCCCATTTCCAGGAAGCCGAGTCGATCAAGCGAGGGTCAGGCCACAGAGCCGACCTCGGCCGGCCGGTTCCTCGTCGTGCGCTCGCCAATGTCAAGATCAGTCGTCCCTGTCACCTGATCCTCCCGACATTCCCGCCGGCGCGCGTCCAGAGCGTCTCGCCCGCCGACGATGACCCCCTCTAGGAGTCGTCATGCGTACTCCCCTCCGGCCTCTCTCCCGGCGTGGACTGCTCACCGGCACTCTCGGATCGGCCGCCCTGCTCGCCGCAGGCGGCGGCCTCGCCGGCTGCGGCACGAAGGGCGCCCAGCAGACCGAGGCCGGCTGCGTCAGCGAAGACCTGTCCGGCGCCGAGAAGAAGCTCGCCTTCTCCAACTGGCCGCAGTACATGGACGTCGACGAGAAGGACGAGTCCAAGCGCCCGAGCCTGGACGAGTTCGTCGCGAGGAGCGGCATCCAGGTCACCTACACCGAGGACATCAACGACAACAACGAGTTCTTCGGCAAGGTGCAGAACCAGTTGGCCGGTTGCCGGAGCATCGACCGGGACATCATCGTGCTGAGCGACTGGATGGCCGCGCGGATGATCCGGCTCGGCTGGGTCCAGGAGCTGGATGCGGCGAAGATCCCGAACGTCCGGGCGAACCTGTTGCCGTCGCTGCTCAACCGCTCCTTCGACGCCGAGAACCGCATCTCGATCCCGTGGCAGTCCGGCCTGGCCGGGTTGGCGTACAACGGCAGCGTCACCGGGGAGCTGCGGACCGTCGACGAACTGCTGACCCGCCCCGACCTCAAGGGCAGGGTGACGGCGCTCAGCGAGATGCGCGACACCATGGGTCTGCTGCTCGGCGCGAACGGGCACGACCCGTCGAACTTCACCGCCGCCCAGTTCGACGACGCGCTCCACAAGCTCAAGAGGGCCGTCGACTCCGGGCAGATCCGCAGGTTCACCGGCAACGACTACGCGCCCGAGCTGGCCAGGGGCGACATCGCCGCGTGCATCGGCTGGTCCGGGGACGTCATCCAGCTCTCCGCTGCGAACGACAAGGTGCGCTTCGTCGCACCGGAATCCGGCGTGATGCTCTACAGCGACGACATGGTGGTCCCGAACAAGGCCACCCACCGGGGCAACGCCGAGGCGCTGATCAACTACTACTACGAGCCGGCGGTCGCCGCGAAACTCGCCGCGTACGTCAACTACATCTGCCCGGTCCAGGGCGCCCAGGCCGAGATGGAGAAGATCGACCCGGAGCTGGCCACCAACCCGCTGATCTTCCCCGACGACGCGCTGCTGGCGAAGTCCACGGTGTTCATGGCCCTGGACGAGAAGCAGGAGAAGGAGTACGAGGGTAAGTTCCAGCAGGTCATCGGGGCGTGACGGGGATGGCGCGCGACACACCCGCAGGCGATCTGCGCCTGGCCGACCTCACCAAGCGGTTCGGCAGCTTCACGGCCGTCGACGACCTCAGCCTGACCATCGGCCAGGGCTCGTTCTTCGCGCTGCTCGGCGCGTCCGGCTGCGGCAAGACCACCACCCTGCGGATGATCGCCGGGCTGGAGGAGCCGACCAGCGGCCAGGTGCTGCTCGGCGACACCGACATCACCCGGCTGCGACCGTACCGGCGACCGGTCAACACCGTCTTCCAGAGCTACGCGCTCTTTCCGCACCTCACCATCTTCGAGAACGTGGCCTTCGGGCTGCGGCGGCGCGGTATCCGCTCGGTCGACGACCAGGTCCGGCGGATGCTGTCGCTGGTGCAGCTCGACGGTCTCGGCCCCCGCCGCCCGGCCCAGCTCTCCGGAGGCCAGCAGCAGCGGGTGGCGCTGGCCCGCGCGCTGATCAACAAGCCGCAGGTGCTGCTGCTCGACGAGCCGCTCGGCGCGCTGGACCTCAAGCTGCGCCGGCAGATGCAGATCGAGCTGAAGCGCATCCAGACCGAGGTCGGCATCACCTTCGTACACGTCACGCACGACCAGGAAGAGGCCATGGCCATGGCCGACACCGTCGCAGTGATGAACGCGGGCCGCATCGAGCAGCAGGGCGCCCCGGCCGACCTCTACGAGTTCCCGGCCACCGCGTTCGTGGCGAACTTCCTCGGCCAGTCCAACCTCCTCGCCGGCGAGGCCGCCGGCGCCAGCGGCGGCGACGTCGCGGTGACGGCACACGGCGCGCGCTTCTCGGTGCCCGCCGGCCGGTCGCGGGCCGACCGGGGTCCGGTCCACCTGGGGGTACGCCCGGAGAAGCTGCATCTGGTCGGCTCCGCCGCCCAGGTCCCCCACGGACACCAACACGTCACAGGTGTCGTCACCGACGCCTCCTACGTGGGGGTCAGCACCCAGTACCTGCTGCGCACCGGCTGGGGCACCGAGCTGTCGGTCTTCGCCGCCAACAGCGGGGCGTCGACGCCTGTGCAGGTCGGCAGCGAGGCGGTGGCGTACTGGGATCCGCGGCACGCGTTCCTGCTGCCCCGCGACGCCGCCGACACCGACTGGACCGCCCCGGTGCTGGACGAGCCGGTGGGTGTGTCGTCGTGACCCTCCCGGCGCCCACGGGGGCGGGGCAGTCGCCGCCCGCGCCACCGGCAGCCCGCTCCGGGCGGTACCGGCTGCTGCCGTACCTCCTGTTGCTGCCCGGCGTGGCCTGGCTGCTGGTGTTCTTCGGTGTGCCGCTGCTGCAACTCGCCGCCGCGAGCCTCTACGACCCGAGCGGCTCGTTCTCCACCGGGTACGCGATGACCTGGGCGGTCGGCAACTATCCGGACGTCGTGCAGGCGTACTGGCCGCAGCTCCTGCGCTCGTTCGGCTACGCCGGGCTGGCCCTGGTGCTGGCGCTGCTGCTGGGCTACCCACTGGCGTACGCCATCGCGCAGAAGGCCGGCCGGTGGAAGAACCTGCTGCTGGTGTGCGTGGTCGCGCCGATGTTCACCAGCTTCCTGGTGCGCACGCTGGCCTGGAAGACCATCCTGTCCGACAACGGCGCGCTCGTCGGCCTGCTGCGCGACGTGCACCTGCTCGCCCCGGACGGTCGGCTGCTGGCCACCCCGTTCGCTGTCGTGCTCGGGCTGACGTACAACTTCCTGCCGTTTCTGGTGCTGCCGCTGTACGCGAGCCTGGAGCGGCTGGACCCCCGGCTGTTGGAGGCGGCAAGCGACCTGTACGCCGGCGGAGCCCAGGCGTTCCGCCTGGTGACCCTGCCGCTGTCCATGCCCGGTCTGGTCGCCGGCACGCTGCTGTTCTTCATCCCGGCCAGCGGCGACTACGTCAACGCCGAACTGCTCGGTACCCCGAACGAATACATGATCGGCAACGTCATCGACTCGGCGTTCCTGGTCCGGCTGGACTACCCGCAGGGCGCCGCGTTGTCGTTCCTGCTGATGGCGGCGATCCTCGCGGTGGTCGTCGGCTACCTGCGCAGGGCCGGCACGGAGGAGGTTCTCTAGATGAGAGTGTCCCGCTGGCTGGTCGACCGCTGGGTGATGATCGTGGCGCTGCTGGTGCTCGGGTACCTGGCACTGCCGATCCTGGTGGTCGCCGGGCTGTCGTTCAACCGCCCGTCGAGCCGCCTGTCGTACGACTTCAACGAGTTCACACTGGACAACTGGCGGCAGCCCTGCGCCACCTCCGACATGTGCGACGCCGTCGTGCGCAGCGTGCAGATCGGCTTCCTCGCCACGGTGGTCGCCACAGTGCTCGGCACCCTGATGGCGTTCGCCCTGGTCCGACACCGCTTCCGTGGCCGGTCCGGCATCAACGTGCTGATCTTCCTGCCGATGGCCACCCCGGAGCTGGTGCTGGGCACGTCGCTGCTGGCCCTGTTCGTCTCGGCCGGGGTGCCGCAGGGCTTCTGGACCATCGTCATCGCGCACGTGATGTTCTGCGTGTCGTTCGTGGTGGTCACCGTCAAGGCGCGGCTCGCCGGGATGGACCGGCGGTTGGAGGAGGCAGCCATGGACCTCTACGCCAACGAGTGGCAGACCTTCCGGCGGATCACCCTGCCGCTGGTGCTGCCCGGCATCGTGGCCGCCGCGCTGCTGGCGTTCTCGTTGAGCTTCGACGACTTCATCGTCACGAACTTCAACGCCGGCACGACAGTCACGTTCCCGATGTACGTCTGGGGCGCCGCCCAGCGGGGCATCCCGCCGCAGGTGAACGTTCTCGGCACCGCGATGTTCGCCATCGCGCTGCTGCTGGTCGGCCTCAGCTCGCTGCGCGGACGACGTGCTCGCCGCACCGCGCTGCTGGCCGGCCCGGCGCGGCAGGCGCGTCGGTCGCCATGACCACCCGGGAGCGCTGAACGGCGTCTGTTGACGGCATCCCGACATCTCCACGCGTAATGCGGCTCGTTGTCGGGCGATCCTCCGGGTCCCGGCGCGATATTGGTCTTATGCGGCGGCTTGTCCCCATGGGAGGCCGCACGATCGGCCCTGACCGTCCCGCCCGAGAAGTCATCCGATCTGCCGGCTCGTCACGCTCCACGCCCGGTCGGCGGTGCTGATCGCGCCTCCTCGATCATCCCCTGCGGAGCGAACGGCGCAGGTGACCGACGTGACGGTGGATATTGCCGCCGGTGTTTGCGACGACACTCATCGCCGTGACGATGCAACCACCGCCCGGGCCTGCGCATCCACCGCCGTACGGCCCCGGACCTCAGCCAGCCGCCGCCCCGAACTGGTTCCGCCGCGCCAGCCCAGGCCGCCGCGTCGCCGTGATCCTCGGCTCGGTGGCGCTCTCCGTGTTGCTGCTCTGCTGTGCCGGCACCGCCATCGTCGGCGCGCTGACCGGCGAGCCGGAACCCAAGCGCACGGGCACCGCGGCCGAACAGCCGCAGCAACCCATCGTGGCGGCGCCCGCCGAGCCGACGCAGGAGGCGCCTGCTCAGGCGCAGTCGCCGGAGGCCTCGCCCTCCGCCACCTCGGCACCCACCTCCTCGGCGCCGACCCCCGCCACTGCCGCGCCTTCGCCCGTGGTACGGGTGACGACGGTGACGGAGCGCGCCGCGATCCGGCACGGCGAGCGCACCGTCAAGGACGCGTCCCTGGCCGAGGGCAAGCGGGTGGTCCGCACCAAGGGTGTCGACGGCGTGCGGACGCTCACCTACCAGGTGACCACCACCGACGGCGTACAGACCGGCAAGAGGCTGGTCAAGTCCACGGTGACGAAGCAGCCGGTGACCGAGGTGGTGGCCGTCGGCACCAAGAAGAAGTCGAACTGCGACCCGAACTACAGTCCCTGCGTCCCGATCGCCAGCGACGTGGACTGCGCGGGCGGGTCCGGCAACGGCCCGGCCTACGTCAGCGGAGTGGTCACGGTCATCGGCGACGACATCTACGACCTGGACCGCGACAACGACGGCTACGGCTGCGACTGAACCCGCGCGGTGCTTCTCGGTCGATCGGTGCCCGTGCTGGCTGAACGGTCGGGCGCTGCCATCCGTACCAGGCGGTGAAGGACACCACCGAGGACGGGAGTGACGGCGATGAGGGTGCAGCGCAGGCACGTGCTGGCGGCGACCGTGGCGGTGCTCGCCGCGGCGGGCGTGGCGGTGGGGACCGGGTTCGGGTTCGCCGACACCGCCCCGGCACGGCAGTCGGTCTGCTCCGGCTCGGTCACGTTCTCGGCCGAGGGCGGGGCGCCGGCGGCGACAAGCGACAGGTTCCCGGTGGGTACGCGGCTGCGGGTGACGAACCTGGACAACAACCGGGTGGCCACGGTGACGGTGACCGGCCCGTCGGGCAGTTGCGTGCTGCTCAACTCCGCCGCCATGGAGTTGGTCCGCGAGCCGGGCAAGAACGTGATCCGCCGCAACGTGGTGGAACGGCTGGACGGCGGCGCCGCGCAGCCCGTCGACCCAGGCATGGTCCGTCCCGGTGCCGCGTCGCCGGGTGCCCCCGGCCCGGCGCCCCGCTCGGCCTGCTCCGGCGCGATCACCTTCTTCGAGGAGGCGGCCGGGCCGGCGGCGACCAGCGGGCAGTTCCCGGTCGGCACGCGGCTACGGGTGACGAACCTGGACAACAACCGGGCCACCACGGTGACGGTGACCGGTCCGTCGGGCAGTTGCGTGCTGCTCAACACCGCGGCGATGGACCAGATCCGCGAGCCGGGCAAGAACCTCGTCCGCCGCAACGTCGTCGAGGTGCTGCGCTGACAGTCGGAGGCCGGGCGGTGGTGGTGGTCGAACACCACCGCCGCCGGCCTTTGCCGTCGCGCTAGTCGGCCTGCCAGGTGCCGTCGTCGCGCACCCGGGCGGGGGCGCGGCCGAGCAGCAATGTGGTGAGCGCGGCGTCGATGGTGTCGCCGAGGAACCACTCGCCGGCCTGGTCGAGGGCGAAGACCCGACCGCGCTCGTCGACGGCGAGGATGCTGTCCTGCTGCTCGGTGCCGATCGGGAAGAGTCGCACGCCGAGCACCGCGCCGAAGTCGGCAAGTGTGTCGGCGGTGTGCGCGATGGTGTGCGGGCGGATGTCGAACCGGGAGATCCACACCTGGGCGCCCGGGCCCCGCCGCGCGCCGACCAGGCTGGGAAACGCGGTAAGCGCCTCCACGGCGGCCGGAAAGGCCTCGTGCCGGTGGGCCCGCCCCGGCACGGCGGTGACATCCCGCACGCCGGCGGCGGCCATGATCTGATCACCGATGTGCGGTCGCCAGCCGGCCGCCACCAGCGCGTTGGCCACCTCGGGCGGGAAACGGCCCGGGTCCGGGTCGGGCTCCGCCGGTGCCAGCCACGTCTCGGTGTACGCCCGCGCAGCTTCCGGCAGAACGCTGGCGCGCACCAGGAAGTCGATGCACGAGTCGCAGGGCCGGTCCGCGACGCCACCGGCCGGGTCACCCGGCTCGCGGATCCGGAAGACCTCGAAGCGTGCCGCCTCCAACAGCGCCCCCGCCTCGGCCCGCCCCATCGGCTCGATGCCCTCGGCGGCCCGGCGGTGGTCGTACTCGTGCAGCACGTCGGAGACCACGATCAACTCGGCGTGACACTCGACGCCGCGGACCAGCTCGCCCGGAGGCCGCTCGTCCAGGTAGCTGCGCACGAGCGGGTGGTGGTTCAGCGCGACGGCGCCCTTCGTGCCCTGGGCCGTCCAGATGCGACCGTCGAGGGTCAGGTGCGCCACCGTGTTCGGCGTCGGCGCCCGACGGATCTCCCGGATCAGCAGGCTCGACGCGTCGACGGTGCGGGGCGCGGTCGGCCCGCTGGGCTGACTGCGCCGGTACAGGTCCGCCACCACCTCGCTCGGCACGCGGGGCCAGGTGGTGACCTTTCCGGTCCGCCTGTCGATGACTGTCGTCGGCAGATCGCCGGGGATCGCCCGCACCCCGCTCGACACGATCGAGGTGACGACGAAGCCGAGGTCGAACTCGTCGACCACCGGGGTGCACTCGTGGCCGAGCCGCTGCGAGTCGCGCCGCGCCCAGGCGGACGCGAGCTGCTCGGCCTGCTGACGGTCGATCACGCATCGAAACTACCGGACTACACGGATCGATGGCGGCCGGTATGGTCTTCCCTACCGACGGTGACGGGAGGAGCGACGGTGAGCGAACGCGCGGACCGGGACGCCAATCGCGAGCTACGGGCCCGATTCGACGACGTGTACGGCCAGTACCAGCAGCTCAGGTCCGGTTTGGACACTCTGCAGGCGCGGCTCGCCCAACTGCGGGTGACCCGACGCTCGCCGGACGGCCACGTCACGGCGACCGTCGGCGCGCAGGGCCAGCTGATCGCGGTCGACCTGGCCCCGACGATCTACCGGGACCGCGACGCCGAGGCGCTGAGTCGGAAGATCACCGAAACCGTCCAGGCCGCCGTGGCGGCTGCCAGCCGGGCCACCCAGGATCTGGTCGCCGAGGCCATGCCGGCCGGGTCCGGTTCGGCGGAGTTCCTGCGTACCGGCGATTTCGGGTCTCTGCTCGGCCGCGCCGACGCCGTGCTCGGCCGCGGCGAGGGGTCGGCATGACCGACGGGCAGCTCTGGCTCGACGCCTCCCGGGCCCGGCGCGGTGGCGCCGACCTGGCCCTGTCCGGCGAGGCGGTGACGGCCCGCCGGGCGGCGGAGGGCGGCGAGATCGAGGCCGCCAGCGGCGCCCGCCCGTGGGGGCGCGACGACATCGGCGCCGCGTTCGAGCGGAGCTACCGCGGCATCGAGCAGACCGTGCTGCGCGCCTGGGCGGGCGTCGGGCAGCGGCTCACCGAGCTGGGCGCCGACGTGGTCAGCGCGGTCGACGCGAGCGTGCAGACCGACCAGAGCAGCGCCGCCCGGCTCGACCGGGCCGCCGACCAGCGCTGACGGCGGCCGATCCGGATGAGCGTGCTGCCCAGCCCGATCCCGCACCCACTTGACTACGCGCCCTGGGACGTCCCCGGGTGGATCTACGAGGCCCTCGACTGGGCGATCGGCGTGCAGTGGCCCGAGGGGAACGAACGGGCCGTCTGGGACGTCGCCGACAGGTGGTACGCGGTCGCCGCCGTCCTTGCCGGCCCACACGCCGACGCCGCCGCGGCCGCCACCGAGGTCCGCAGCGGATACGGCGGCGTCGGAGCCGTCGACGCTGCGTTCGAGGCGGCCTGGCGGGGGATCGCCGAGGGCGACGACGCGCCCCTGCCGGTGCTCCTCGCCGTCACCGCCGACCTGGGTCGCCTGGTCGAGGAGTGCGGCTGCGACATCGAGGGCGCCAAGCTCGAAGTCTGGATCGAGCTGGGCATCCTGGTCGTCGAGCTGCTCTCGGTGGCGGTGGCGGCGGTGCTCACCGCCGGTGCGGCCTCCCCGGCGGCCGGCGCGGCGATCACCGCCACCCGGCTGGTGATCCAACAGATCTTCAAACGCCTGATGGGGCAACTGGCCACCAAGGCTCTCCGGCGCGGCCTCAAGGAGGCCGGCGAACGCGCCGCCAAGGAGATCGCCAAGGGTGGCGTGCGCGGCCTCGCCAAGCGTGCCACCAGGGAAGGGCTGGAGGAGGCCGCCGAGGAGTCCGGGGTCAGCCTGGCCACCCAGGCGTACCAGAACTCGACGGGCCGGGCGCACGGCGTGGACCTGACCGACCTGGGCGCGTCGGCGGTCGGCGGGCTCGCCGGGGGAGCGGTCGCGCCGCTGGCCGGTCTCGGCCGCCACGCGACCGGCCGCGCCGCGCGCATCGGCGAGCACCTCGGTCGGGAGATGACCGGCGAGATGTTCGCCGAGAGCGCCGCCAGCATCGCCACCGGGCAGGGCCTGACGTCGGTGGAGGACGCGGTACGCGCCGCCGCGTCCGGGGCCACCGGATCGGCGACCGGGCAGACCGACCACGCCCTGCAGGCCCGGCTGCACGCGCAGGCCAACGCCCTCGCCGGAGCGTCGTTCAGCGGCCCGTCGCTGCCGAACCCCATCGCGCCTCCGACGGATGCCCCGACCTCGGAGATCGCGTCGGCGTCGTCGGCCGCGTCCCCGTTTGCGGCGTCTTCAGCCTCTCCGTCTCCGTCTGCGGCGTCGGCGATCGCGGGGCCCGCGGTGGCGGATGGTGCCCACCAGGCGGGGGCGGACCCTGTCGGCTCACCGGTGTCGGCAGCACCCGACTCGACGTCGTCGGGCATTGGGCACGGCACGGGTCCGACGGTCGGCGGGGATCCCACGCTCTCGGCCGCCGCCGCTCAGCTCCTCGCTGTCGCGGCGGATCCCACGCTCGCGACCACGGCCCCGGCTGTCGCGGCGGATCCCACGCTCTCGGCGGTCACCACGCCCGTGGCCGGCGCTGTTGACCCGAACGCCGGGCCGGTGGCGGGTGCCGGGCCGGCGGTCGGCGCGTCGCAGGGGGTCGCCCCGGGTGCGCTCGGTCCGGGCACCAACGGCGGGGTCGCCACGCCCCCGTCGACCGGGTCAGCCCCGGCCTTCTCGTCAGCAGCCGCTTTGTCCCCGTCGACCGGCCCGTCGTCGGCTTCGGCGCCCCTGTCGCCAGGTTCGTTGGCGGGGGCGGTTTCCCCGTCGGTGGCGGCGAGCGCCGTGGGGTTGGCGCCGCCGGCCGCGTCCGCCGGTCCCGCCTCGACCGTCGCCCCCGGACCGGCGTCGCCGTTCACACCTTCCGGGCCGGTGCCCAGCACGCCGTCCGAAGCCGCCGGCAGGCCCGGTGGGGTCGTGACCGACACGGGCGGTGGCGCGGTCACCGGCGCGCCGATGGGGCGGCACTCCGCGCCCGAGCGGCACTCCACGGGGGAGGCGCTCGCGCCGGCTCGCGTACCCCGTCAACGGGCCCGTGGCCGGGCCTCGGTCTCTCTCGACGTGGTGGCGTTCGGCGATCCGTCGGCGTTCGCCACCGAGAACGACAGGTACGCCGCCCGGTGGGTGGCCGAGGCGGAGGCCGCCGAGCGGCGGCGCTACCAGGGCCACTACGAGTCGCAACGGGCCGGGTTCGAGACCAATCGCCGGCAGGCCGAGGCCGCTCGCCTGCGGGCCCGCGCCGCTGAGCACGACCGCAGGGCTGTCGAGTACGCCGACTACGCCCGACAGTTGCACCAGACGGGGCACCGGCAGTGGGCCGACGGCTGGCAGCGGGCGGCGAACGACGAGACCCGCGCGTACGCCCAGTGGCGTGACCTGGCCGACGACGTGCTGGCGGGTATCACGGCGCCGGCGGTCGTGGACCTCGCCGACGGCGCGTTCGCGCACGCCAACAGCGACGTGGGCGCGCTCGCGCTCGGCGCGGTGGAGACCACCGGCCCGTCCCGGCTCACCGGCGACGACGTGCCCCCGCCGATCGACGACTCCCGGCCGTACGGGCAGCCGGGCGGGCTCCGTCCACCGCTCGCCCTGCATCAGGTCGACGTCGAACGGCAGATGCCCCGCGACCTCGACGGCGGTGTTGTGCGTACCGCCGATCCCCGCCGGGGCGGCTGGTTCCGGCTGCTGAACGACGGCGGCCCCCAGGCCGACGCCACCCGGGGCATCAACTGCCTGGACTGCACGCTGTCGCTGTTCGAGACCTGGGTGCACGGCCGGCCACGGGTGTCCGCGCCGCGCACCTTCGACGGCTACCTGGACGGCGACACCCGACGCCCGATCCGGGGCGAGGCGGGTGGTCCGGGCCGGGTGGAGGACGTGACCGGCGGCCGCTTCCAGCGCGTCCTCGCCCCGACACCCGGCCAACTGTCACACCCGGCGCAGGCGCGGCAGGCCGCCGACCGGGGGTACGCCAACCTGCACGACCAACTGCTGCTCGGCGGCCACGGCAGCTACGCGTTCCTGATCACCGAATGGGCGGGCGGCGGCTCGCACGCCTGGGTGGCGCTCAACCAGAACGGCACCGTGCTCTACGTCGACCCGCAGACCGGCCTTGTCCGGGACCGGCCGCTCTACCCCGACGTGGTGGGCATCGACGCGCTCGTGCTGAGCGGGGACGGCCGGCCCATGCCGCTCGGCGGGCTGCCCCGAGGGCGGTTCAGCGAACGTCCCGACCTGGCCTACCACCCTCCGGCGCACGACGACGGCGGTCACGGCGACCCGTACATCAACCGCATGTACCTGCTGCTCGACGGCCCGGGCGCGTCGGACGGTCCCGGCGGGCGTCCATCCGGTCCGGTTGGTGACGAATCGACGGGACACCGCGACCCGGCCCGGGTGCTCGCGCTGGCCGACGGCCTGGACGAGGTCTTCTCGGCAGGGGTGAGCCCGGGCGAGTTCGCGAGAGCCGCGGACCCACCGACCCTCCGGCGGCTGGTTCCCAGCCTCGACGACGGGGCCGCGCGGGACGTGTCGCGACTCTTCGCCGACGCCCGTGTCCGCGACATGCTGGACACTGCCCTGCGAGAGCCGCCTCCGAGCGAGCCGAATCTGGCCGTGCACCTGGCCCAGCAATTGGCACAGGCGCCGGATCTGGCGCGGATCATCCTGGGCACCCCCGAACTGGCGGCGTCACTGACGGCCCGCCCGCTGACGCTGCATCACCTGGCGAGCCGCCAACAGGCGATCGACGCGCTCGCCGATGTGCTCGAGGACATCACCCAGCAGGAGACCGCAGGGCCAGAGGCGACCGATCGGCGGGCGCCTCAGCCACAGCCGACGCCCCTGACCGACGAGCAGCGCCGGATCAGCGCGAGCATCCAGTTACCGGACGATCCGCCGAGCCAGCCAGGGTTCGACAATCAGCAACGCGGCAATGCGTCTTACCGCAAGCGCTACCTTGACGACCTCTACTCCGCGGCTGCTGTCGCTCAGCTGGAGCTGAATCAGCTGGCGACGTCCCTTGCTCAGGTTGGTGACCGTCGTGTCGGTGAGCCTGGCTGGCGCCCTCAGCCCAAGGATCGCCGCCGAGCCGAGGACAAGGTCAACAAGTACGGCGGTGACGCCTCCCGACTGATCGACTTGGCTGCCGCCAAGATCGAATTTCGACGCCTCGACGACCTCTACGACGCGCTCCAGCGGATGCGTGACCGTCCCGATGTCATGATCATCCGTTGTCAGGATCGGTTCATGTCTCCCGAGGACAGCGGCTACCGGGACGTACAACTCGTACTGCGGACCGAGAACGGGCATCTCGCCGAGTTTCGCCTGCACCTGGCGGCGCTCGACACCGTGGCGGTCTGGGAGCATGCGCTGTATGAGGTGCGGCGTGATGTGGATGCCCTGGCCCGAGCCGAGGGCCGAGCAATGAACAATCGCGAGAGCGCGATTACCGACGGCATTCTCCGGCGTGAGCAACAGTTGTTCTGGGAGGCGCTGCAGTCGACCTACGAGGGGAACGCCTGATGGTGCAGATGCCCGGTCTGGTGCTCCCGTCTTACTACCTCTATTACTCATCCCCGGTGAAGATCGTGGAGACGTCCGACGGCGGCGCCAGAGTCTGGCGGGTTTCCATCGATACCGGCGGGTGGCAGGAGGAGAACGACCTCTTCACCGAGATCGTCTTCGACATCGGAGGTGAGGTCTTCCGACAAAGTCCCGAGGACTTCGTGCAGGAGGTTGAGCGTTTCCGCGCTCACTACCTGCAAGGCGAAGGCCCCGTCTTCGCCCTCTACGAGACCGTGCAGGCGCTCAGGGACGCGGCAGAAGCTCAGGGGCGATCCTTGTCTCCGAAGGAGCAGGCTCTCATCCGGGGGATCCGCAAGCGGACCTTCGTCATGTTCGAGGAACAGTTGCGGGCGGCCGGTGA
Source organism: Micromonospora lupini str. Lupac 08 (assembly GCF_000297395.2). Classification (GTDB taxonomy): domain Bacteria; phylum Actinomycetota; class Actinomycetes; order Mycobacteriales; family Micromonosporaceae; genus Micromonospora; species Micromonospora lupini. The sequence goes on from NZ_HF570108.1 coordinate 1,074,660, forward strand.
TCCGGGCGCCGATCCCGAGGTGGCGGCGGGCGACGCGGCGTGACCCAGGCACGGGCGCCGAGGCGCGAGCCGGACTGTCGGACCTCTCGCGACTTTCCGTGTCAGGCCGGCGCGCGTCCGGTTGCCGAGGTGGGTGGGCATCGACGAGAGTCGTCGCATGGCTGACGTACCTGCCGCGCCGACGACCTCCGACAGTGAGCCCACGCGGGCCTTCGGATGGTCGGACCTGTTCGTGCATCCGGACGACGATCCGCGCTCGGACGGCAACTTCGCCGAGGAGCGGAGCGTGCTCGTCGAGTACCTGCGCGACCAGCGCCTCACGTTCGAGCTCAAGTGTGACGGCCTGAACGCCGAGCAGTTGGCCCGCCGGGCGGTGCCGCCGTCGACGATGTCGCTGCTCGGGCTGATCCGACATCTTGCCGAAGTGGAGCGTGGCTGGTTCCGCAGGACGATGGCCGGCCAGGTGGCGCCCAAGCTGTACTGCTCGGACGACGATCCGGACGGCGACTTCGACGGCGCGGTGGCCGATCCGGCGGTGGTGGACGAGGCGTACCGGGCCTGGCGTACGGAGGTGGCGTTCTCCGAGCGGTTCGTCTCCGAGGCGGCGGATCTGGGAGTGCAGGGGCGGCAGCGGGACGGCAACGTCATCGTGCTGCGCAGGCTGCTGGTGCACATGATCGAGGAGTACGCGCGGCACAATGGCCACGCCGATCTCCTACGTGAGCGCATCGACGGAAGGGTGGGTCAGTGATGGCCGAAGGGTTCGACGTCCGGTTGACGCGGGCGCAGGAGCGCTACGAGCAGGCGGTGTTCGGCGGCGACGCGAAGTCGTTGGACGAGGCGGAGCGGGATCTTCTGGCGTTGGAGGCCGACACGGCTCTGGCCCGGGGCCGGCTCCTGCACGCCCGCTTCCTGGAGTCCGGTGCGGAGGACCCGGCCGAGCTGCGGCTCTTCGAGCGGGCGGCGCAGCTCTACCGCGAGCTGGGTGACGCCCGTGGCGAGGGGGAGTCGCTGTTCTGGGTGGGCACGGTCCACCAGGTGATCCGCCAGGACCAGGCGGCGGCCGACCCGGCCTTCGCGCGGGCGCGTGAGCTGGCGACCAAGGCGGGGGACGACCTGACCCTGTCGTACGTGCTGCGGCACCTCTGCTTCGGTGAGCAGGCCGCCGGTCGTGTCGACACGGCGCGGGAGTTGCTTGCGGAGTCGACCCGGCTGCGCCGGGAGCTGTCCTTCACGCCCGGCGTCGCGGCGAACCTGATCGGCCTGGCGGACCTCGCGGCGACCGACGGGAACCGGGACGCGGCCCGCGACCTGCTCGACGAGGCGGCCGAGCTGGCGGCCGGCAGCGGCGCGCACGGCGTGGGCCGGTGGGTCCAGGAGGCCCGCGCCGAGCTGAACCTCGCCTGACCATCGTGATCGGCTCGGGTTCGGCGATGTCGGGGAATCCGGTGCCGTGGGACACCGCGACACCGCCGACACCGGGTGGATCACCATCTGACCCGGGGTACGTGCCGCGCAGCGTGGCGGAGGCGGTGGCCGTACAGGAGGAGTTGCGGCCGCTCGTCGACCTGGTCGGGCCGGGTCCGACCGCGCCCGCGACGGTGGCCGGCCTGGACGTCGCGTACGCCGAGAGTGGTGACCTTCTCGCGGCGGCCGTGACCGTGCTGGACGCGCGGACGCTGGCCGTGGTCGATTCCGCCGTCAGCGTGGGCCGGCCCGCGTTCGGCTACGTGCCGGGGCTGTTCGCGTTCCGTGAGCTACCTGCCCTGCTCGCCGCCCTGGACACGCTGACGACCATCCCGGACCTGCTGGTCTGTGACGGGCACGGGCTGGCCCACCCGCGTCGGTTCGGGCTCGCCTGTCACCTGGGGGTGGTCACCGGACTGCCCACGATCGGGGTGGGCAAGACACCGCTGGTCGGCGCGTGGGCGCCGCCGCCGGTCGACCGGGGCGCCTGGTCGGCGCTGCGGGACGGGGACGAGGTCGTGGGGCGGGTGTTGCGCACCCAGGCCGGGGTGAAGCCGGTCTTCGTGAGCGTCGGGCACCGGATGAGCCTGGAGAACGCGACCGCGCAGGTGCTGGCGCTGACGCCGCGCTACCGCCTTCCCGAGACGACCCGGACGGCCGACCGGCTCTGCCGGGACGCCCTCACCCGGGCGGCACCGTCCGACCGGGACGGATCGGACGAGGCACCCGGCGGACCTCGTCGCGCGTGATCGACTCGACGTCGGCGAAATCGGGGTGTCCGGGGCCGCCGGACACCCCGACATCGCCGAAGTCGAGTGGATCAAGGGCCCGCAAACCGTAACGCGGCACACATGCGGGCCGCTCTATGACCGGTGGTGGGGGTGGCCCGGTAGTAGCCTGGCCCGCGGACCCCACCCGGGGAGGAACGGTGAGGTGATCATGACGGTGCGTCGACGCGCGGCACGGCTCGCGACGGTCTGCGGTCTGCTGGTCGGCCTGGTGCTGCTCGGTGCGTCACCAGCGCTGGCCGACGACGACTCGGTCCGTGTCGGGTCGGCCAGCAGCTTCGCCGCCGGGGGCTCGGCCCAGGGGGTGAACGTCGCGGTGCGCAAGCGCTCCGGCGGGTGCGTCCTGCTGCGTACCGCCCTGGGTCTGCACCTTGCGGGTCTCCAGCCGAGTCAGGTGACGGTCCAGGTCAACGCGGGCGGGCGCTGGTTCCCGGTGGCCGTCGGCGGCGGTGGCGGCACCGTGCAGACTCAGCAGACCTCGCCGGCGAAACCGACCCTGTGCAAGGGCAAGGGCATCACCGTGCGGTACCGGGTGGCGTTCGCCGCCGACGCGCCGGGCGGCCAGCTCTCCGTGACCGGTGTGGCTCTCACCGCGACCGGCCAGCAGCTGGGGCACGGCGCCGACACGGCGAAGGTCACCGCGCGGCTCTCGCCGTCGCCCACCCCGACACCGTCGAAGAAGCCCACCCCGACCCCCAGCCCGACCGAGGTCGCGGCCGCCAGCGAGGTGGTGAACCCGGCCGCGGCAGACCCGACGTCCGCCGCGCCCAGCGCGACCGCGGTGGCCGCCGAGTCCGGCGGTGGTGGGCCGATCATGTTCTTCGGCATCGCGATGGTGGCGGTCGGCCTGCTGCTCATCGTGCTGCTGGTGCGCCGCTCCCGGCAGGACCGCACGCCGGCCGATGCGCCCGGTCCGCTGCCGGGCAACCCCGGTGGCACCACCTACCGCTCCGGGGGTGGGTCGCCGGTCGTGCCCGGTCAACCCGGCCCGGTGTACGGCCAGCAGCCGCCGACCGCCGGCCAGGTGCCTCCGCCCCGTCCCGCCGGCGGCGGCGTCTACGGGGCGCGACCCGTGACGCCGAGCCCGGACGCCACGCAGCCGATGCCGGGTGCTCCGGGTGCCCGACCGCTGCCCGGTGACCCGCCCCAGCCGCCCGACGGCGGCGATCACACCGTGTTCATGCCCCGGCTCCCCGGCTGAGCGGGGCCGGGCCGGGACGCTCCGATACGCTCAGGTTTGTTGGAAACCTGCGGCCAAGGAGCGGAACTAGTGTCTGATCTGTCCCAGATCGTCAAGGCGTACGACGTCCGAGGGACGGTGCCGGACCAGTGGGACGAGCGGGTCGCCGAGGCGCTCGGGGCCGCATTCACCCAGCTGCTCAACACCACTGACGAGCCCGGCGACGCGGTAGTCGTCGGGTACGACATGCGGGCCACCTCACCCGGCCTGGCCGCCGCCTTCGCCGCCGGGGTGCGGGCCGAGGGTCGCTCGGTGATCGAGATCGGGCTCGCCTCCACCGACCTGCTCTACTTCGCCTCCGGTTCGCTCGACCTGCCCGGCGCGATGTTCACGGCGAGTCACAATCCGGCGCAGTACAACGGCATCAAGATGTGCCGCTCCGGGGCTCGGCCGATCGGCCAGGACAGCGGGCTGGCGGAGATCCGGGAGCGCGCGCAGGCCCTGCTGGACTCGGGGGCGTCGCGCCCGGCGGGTGAGCCGACGAAGCTGGCCGAGCGGCGGGACCTCCTTCCCGACTACGCCGCGTACCTGCGCAAGCTTGTCGACCTCTCCGGCATCCGGCCGTTGAAGGTGGTGGTCGACGCCGGCAACGGGATGGGTGGCTTCACCGTCCCCACCGTGCTCGGCGACGCCGCCCTGTCGGCGCTGCCGCTGGAGATCGTGCCGCTCTACTTCGAGCTGGACGGCACCTTCCCCAACCACGAGGCGAACCCGCTGGACCCGGCGAACCTGGTCGACCTCCAGCGTGCCGTGGTCGAGCACGGGGCAGACATCGGGTTGGCCTTCGACGGCGACGCCGACAGGTGCTTCGTGGTGGACGAGCGTGGCGAGCCGGTCTCGCCGTCGGCGATCACCGCGCTTGTCGCGGCGCGTGAGCTGGCCAAGCACCCGGGCTCCACGGTGATCCACGGTCTGATCACCTCCAGCGCGGTCGCGGAGATCATCCGTGAGCACGGTGGGGAGCCGGTGGTCGCCCGGGTCGGGCACTCCTTCATCAAGGCCGAGATGGCCCGTACCAACGCCGTCTTCGGTGGTGAGCACTCCGCGCACTACTACTTCCGGGACTTCTGGTTCGCCGACACCGGAATGCTCGCCGCGATGCACACCCTCGCCGCCCTGGGCGAGCAGTCGCTGCCGTTGTCCGTGCTGGCCGGCGAGTACGAGCGCTACATCGCCTCCGGCGAGATCAACTCGACGGTCGCGGACCAGGCCGCCGCGGTGGCCGAGGTGCGTGCCGCGTACCCGGACGCGACGGTCGACGAGATGGACGGGCTCACGCTGCGTTTCTCCGACGGCGCCTGGTTCAACCTGCGCGCCTCCAACACCGAGCCGCTGCTGCGGCTCAACGTCGAGGCGCCCACCCGCGAGCGGATGGTCTCGCTGCGGGACGAGGTGCTCGACCGCGTTCGCCGATAAGATCGCCTGCGCCGGTCGGCACCGCCGCCGGTGACCCCGCACTCGTGGAAGGAGCCGCGCCATGGCCCTGGATCCGCAGTTGCTCGAGATCCTTGCCTGCCCGGACACGCACCACGCCCCGCTCACCTACGACGCGGAGGCGCAGACGTTGACCTGCACGGAGTGCGGTCGGATCTTCGAGGTCCGCGACGACGTGCCGGTGCTGCTGCTCGACGAGGCGCGTGGCGGCCCCGGGCAGCAGTCATGATCGACGGTACGGCCGGGGTCAGTGGTCGTCGCGACGCCGACGAGGCCCTGCTCGACAACCCGGACGCGCTGGCCGAGCACGACCCGGGCGGCATGTTGCGGCACACCGCCTCGGGTGGCGCCCAGGTGCGCGAGAGCGCGGCGTTGGCCGCCGAGGCGAACCTGGCGGTGCTCGCCGACGACGGGCGTCCCCGGGCCGTGGTGATCGCCGGCATCGGCACCGCCGGGCGTACCGGTGACGTGCTGGCCACGGTTGCCGGGCCCCGCTGCCCGGTCCCGATCATCGGTCACCGCAGCGCGGGCGTGCCCGGTTGGGTGGGCGCCGCCGACGTGGTGATCGCGGTGAGCGCGTCCGGTCGGAGCCCGGAGGCGTTGGGCGCCGCCGAGGCCGCGCACCGTCGCGGTGCCCGGCTGGTCGCGGTGGGCGCCCCGGACTCGCAGTTGCAGTCGGTCGCCGAGCGGGCCCGCGCGCCGTTCATCCCGGTGCCGCGACGCGCGCCGGCCCGGGCCAGCCTGTGGGCGCTCACCGTGCCGGTCCTGCTCGCCGCGCGCTCGCTCGGGCTGGTGAAGGTCAACGAGGCGGATCTGGCGGAGACGGCGGCCCGACTCGACGCGGACGCCGACCGCTGCCGCTCCGCCGCCGAGTCGTTCGTCAACCCGGCCAAGTCGCTGGCGCTGGGCCTGGCCGGCTCGATCCCGATCGTGTGGGGCTCGTCCCCGCTGGCCACCGTGGCGGCTCGCCGCTTCGGCGACACCCTGTCCGCCAACGCCCGCTATCCGGTGGTCACCGGGGCGCTGGGCGAGGCGGGGCGGGGCCGCGTCGGGCTGCTGGACGGCGTCTTCGGCGGCCTGGCCGAGGGGGAGCGGGACATCTTCGCCGACCCGGCGGAGGAGGACGACGGCGAGGGCACCCGGCTGCGGCTGGTCCTGCTGCGCGACGGCGGGCTCAACGCCGAGGACGACACGGACGAGCCGCTCGCGGTCGAGGAGCGCCGCGCGGACGCGGTGCAGACCCTCGCCGAGCGCCGTGGTGTGCGCTGCGACGTGGTGACGGCCGAGGGCGGATCGGCTCTGGAGCGGCTGGCCTCACTCATCGCCGTACCGGATTTCGCCTCGATCTATCTTGCTCTGGCACACGGATTGGACCCGATGGCCGTCCCGGCCATCACCGAGATGAAGGAGCTGTCGAACCAGTGAACGAAAGCAGGGCGCGGCGCGTCACGGACGTCACCACGACGCGAAGCGGAGTGGCAGCGTGAGCGCGAACGGCGGGACGAAGGCGATCGTCGCCGCCCTGCTGGCCAACATCGGCATCGCCGTCACCAAGTTCATCGCGTTCCTGCTCTCCGGGTCCTCGTCGATGCTGGCCGAGGCGGTCCACTCGGTCGCCGACTCCGGCAACCAGGGTCTGCTGCTGTTGGGCGGGAAACGGGCGAAGCGCGCGGCCACGCCGGAACACCCGTTCGGGTACGGCCGGGAGCGCTACATCTACGCGTTCATCGTGTCGATCGTGCTGTTCAGCATCGGCGGGCTGTTCGCCCTCTACGAGGCGTACCACAAGTGGTCGCACGCGGAGGGCATCACCGAGTGGCAGTGGCTTCCGGTGGCGGTGCTGGTGGCGGCGATCGCCATGGAGTCGTTCTCCTTCCGGACGGCGATCAAGGAGTCCAACCACATCCGGGGCAAGCAGTCCTGGGTGCGTTTCATCCGGCGGGCCAAGGCGCCGGAGCTGCCGGTGGTGCTCCTGGAGGACTTCGGCGCGCTCGTCGGCCTGGTCTTCGCGCTGTTCGGTGTCGGCATGACGCTGATCACCGGCAACGGCCGGTGGGACGCGGCCGGCACCGCGATGATCGGCGTCCTGCTGGTGGTCATCGCCATCGTGCTGGCCATCGAGACCAAGAGCCTGCTGCTCGGTGAGGGTGCCGAGCAGCAGGACCTGGACGCCATCGAGCGGGCCATCACCGAGGGCCCCGAGGTGGAGCGGATCATCCACATGAAGACGCTCTACCTGGGTCCGGAAGAGCTGATGGTGGCCGCGAAGATCGGTGTGCCGGCCTGCGAGAGCGCCCACGAGCTGGCCCGTGGCATCAACGCCGTGGAGGCGCGGATCCGCACCGCCGTGCCGATCGCCCGGGTGATCTACCTGGAGCCGGACATCTACAGCGCCGCCGCCGCGGCGGCCGGCACCGGCGCCGCCGCCGACACCGCCGTACCGCAGCCCGAGGACGCGTCGGGCGAGGCGGTCGGGCGGCCCAGGGGCTGACGGGTGGAACCGCTGTACGGACCGATCCGGGACTACGCGTGGGGGTCCCGCTCGGCCATCGCCGTCTTGCAGGGTCGACCGGTGCCGAGCACCGGTCCGGAGGCGGAGCTGTGGCTGGGCGCCCACCCGGGCGCCCCGGCCAGCGTGGAGCGCGCCGGCCTGCGGGTGAGCCTCTGTGACCTGGTGCGCGACGAGCCGGGGCAGTGGCTGGGCCAGCGGGTGGCCGACCGGTTCGGCACCCGGCTACCGTTCCTGCTCAAGGTCCTCGCCGCCGACGCGCCGCTGAGCCTGCAGGCGCATCCGGACGCCGAGCAGGCCCGGGCGGGTTTCGCGGCGGAGGCGGGCCGTCCCGTGGGGGAGCGCAACTACTCCGACCCGCACCACAAGCCGGAGTTGCTCGTCGCGCTCACCCCGTTCGAGGCGCTGTGTGGCTTCCGGGACCCGGTGGAGTCGGCCGAGGCGCTCGCCGCGTTCGGCGTACCGGCGTTGGCGCCGGTGGTCGACGCGTTGCGGACCGGGCCGGCGGGGTTGGCCACGGCGGTGCGGACGCTGCTCGGCTGGCCGGTCGCCCAGCGCGACGGGCTGCTGGGCGCCGTCCTCGCGTCGGCGGCCGACGGCCCGGACGCGGACCTGGCCCGCCGGTTGGCGGCGTTCTATCCGGGAGACCCGGGTGTGCTGGTGGCGCTGCTGCTGCACCACCTGCGGCTGGCGCCGGGCGAGGCGATCTGGATGCCCGCGGGCAACCTGCACGCCTACCTGAGCGGCTGCGGGGTGGAGATCATGGCGGCCAGCGACAACGTGCTGCGCGGGGGTCTGACCCCGAAGCGGGTGGACGTGGACGAGCTGCTGCGGGTGCTGCGTTTCGAGGTGCTCGACGATCCGGTTCGTGCCGCCCAGCCGGTCGGCCCCGGGGTGGACTGCTGGCCGGTGCCGGTGGACGACTTCGCGTTGCACCGGGTGCGGGTCGGCGCCGCCGTGCCGGAGGTCACCCTGCCGCTGCCCGGTCCCCGGGTGGTGCTCTGCGGGGCGGGCTCGGTCACCGTCGACGACGGGGCGGGCGCGCTGACGCTGGCGTCCGGCCAGGCGGCGATCGGCACGGCGGCCGGGGAGCCGTTGCGGGTCGGCGGCGACGGTGAGGCGTACGTGGCGACGTCGGGGCTGCGCTGACCTCGCCACAAGTCCGACTTTCCCGAAATAGCTTGACGCGATCCTGGCCGAATGTGACTCTATGAGTACGCAGCGTTATCGCGACGACGGTCCGGCAACGTGCGGGGAACCAAACCGGGGGGATGCACGGGGCGGGCGGAAGTGGGCAGCGGGTCTGTCCACCACCGACCGCCCCGTGCGCTGTCCGTGGCCCGTCCCCCGCCGCCCGTCGCCAGCGCGCGTAAGGTGGAGGATCGGCGCAGACATCGTTCGACAGGAGCTTTCATGACCAGCACCCTCCCGGCGGCCGCCAGCGGCACGCCGTCCGAGGCCCGGCCGAGCACGCTCGCCGAAGGCGACTTCAAGGTGGCGGATCTGTCGCTCGCCGAGTTCGGGCGCAAGGAGATCCAGCTCGCCGAGCACGAGATGCCCGGCCTGATGGCGATCCGGCGGGAGTTCGCCGCATCGCAGCCGCTCGCCGGCGCGCGGATCACCGGCTCGCTGCACATGACCATCCAGACCGCCGTCCTGATCGAGACGCTGGTGGCCCTCGGCGCGCAGGTCCGCTGGGCGTCCTGCAACATCTTCTCCACCCAGGACCACGCCGCCGCCGCGATCGTGGTCGGCCCGGACGGCACCCCCGACGCCCCCGCCGGCGTCCCGGTGTACGCCTGGAAGGGCGAGACGCTGCCGGAGTACTGGTGGTGCACCGAGCAGGTGCTCGCCTGGCCGGACGGGCAGGGCCCGAACATGATCCTCGACGACGGCGGCGACGCCACCCTGCTGGTCCACAAGGGCGCCGAGTTCGAGAAGGCCGGCGTCGTTCCGCCGGTCGAGTCCGCCGACTCCGAGGAGTACGGGGTCATCCTCGAGCTGCTGCACCGCTCGCTCGCCGAGGACGGCCAGCGCTGGACCCGGATCTCCGCAGGCATCAAGGGCGTCACCGAGGAGACCACCACCGGCGTGCACCGTCTCTACGAGATGCACCGCGCCGGCACGCTGCTCTTCCCGGCCATCAACGTCAACGACTCGGTGACGAAGAGCAAGTTCGACAACAAGTACGGCTGCCGCCACTCCCTGATCGACGGCATCAACCGGGCCACCGACGTGCTGATCGGCGGCAAGATGGCCGTCGTGATGGGCTACGGCGACGTGGGCAAGGGCTGCGCCGAGTCGCTGCGCGGCCAGGGCGCCCGGGTCGTGGTGACCGAGGTCGACCCGATCTGCGCGTTGCAGGCCGCGATGGACGGCTACCAGGTCGCGACCCTGGACGACGTCGTCGAGCAGGCGGACATCTTCATCACCGCCACCGGCTGCTTCGACGTCATCACCAACGAGCACATGGCCCGGATGAAGCACCAGGCCATCGTGGGCAACATCGGCCACTTCGACAACGAGATCGACATGGCCGGCCTGGCCAAGCGCTCGGACGTCGAGCGGATCAACATCAAGCCGCAGGTCGACCTGTGGCGCTTCGCCGACGGGCACGCCATCATCGTGCTGTCCGAGGGCCGCCTGCTGAACCTGGGCAACGCGACCGGGCACCCGAGCTTCGTGATGTCGAACTCGTTCGCCAACCAGACGATCGCCCAGATCGAGCTGTTCACCAAGACCGAGGAGTACCCGGTCGGCGTCTACGTGCTGCCCAAGCACCTGGACGAGAAGGTGGCCCGCCTGCACCTGGGCGCGCTCGGCGCCAAGCTGAGCACGCTCACCAAGGAGCAGGCTTCCTACCTGGGCGTCTCCCCGGAGGGGCCGTTCAAGCCGGACCACTACCGCTACTGATCGACGTCGCTTTCGAACCGGGTCGGCTGTTCGCAGCCGGCCCGGTTCGTCGTTCCCGCCGAGGCGGGACGGGGGTCGGGTCAGCCGGAGCGGGAGTCGCGGCGGCTGGGGCGGAACCACGTCCACGCACACCAGGCCAGCCAGGCCAGGGACACGACGGTGGCCAGTGCCCGCAGGCGCAGCGCGCTGAGCAGCATCACCACGGCGAGCACCGCAAGCCACGGCAGGAAAGCCTTCACGGCAGGGATCCTCCCACGCTCGGACGGTGACCGGCTCGTGGCGACCGTCGAAGGCCAGGTCACAGCGAGAGTGAGCTTGTCATGAACAACTTGACGAGGTCGGAGAACTGGAGGAAGGTATGGCTGCCCTAAGTTAGCTGAGGCGTGCCTAATGAACACGGAGCCCTGATGTTCGCCACCTACCTGATCGGCCTGCGGGAGGGCCTGGAAGCGACCCTGGTGGTCAGCATCCTTGTCGCCTTCCTGGTGAAGTCGCAGCGTCGGGACCGGTTGCCGCAGGTGTGGGCGGGCGTCGGCCTGGCCGTGGCGCTCTCCGTGCTCTTCGGCTGGCTCATCGAGTACACCTCGACCTCGCTGCTGTCCCGCTCCGAGGACCGCGAGCTGTTCGAGGCCGTCACCTCCGTCGCGGCAGTGGTGTTCGTCACCTGGATGATCTTCTGGATGCGCAAGGCGGCCCGCACCATCGCGGGCGAGCTGCGCGGCAGGCTCACCGATGCACTGGCCGTCGGGTCGCTCGCCGTGGCCGGGATGGCATTCCTCGCGGTGGTTCGGGAGGGCCTCGAAACCGCTCTGATCTTCTACTCCGCCGCCCAGGGCGCGGCAGGCGACAGTGGGCCGCTGCTCGCGCTTGTCGGCGGCATCGTGACCGCCGTGGTGCTCGGCGTGCTGCTGTACGCCAGCGCCCTGCGGATCAACCTCAGCAAGTTCTTCACCTGGACCGGCGCCCTGCTGATCCTGGTCGCCGCCGGCATCCTCAAGTACGGCGTGCACGACTTCCAGGAGTCCGGTGTCCTGCCCGGCCTCAACGACCTGGCCTTCGACATCACCGGCACGCTCGACCCGACCACCTGGTACGCGGCGCTGCTGGCCGGCATGTTCAACGTGACCCCCGCGCCCACCGTGCTCGAGACGATCGCCTGGATCGG
>NZ_HF570108.1:1086275-1402510 GCF_000297395.2 Micromonospora lupini str. Lupac 08
CGGCCGCGGCCCCGGCGCCCGCCGTCGCGGCGGCCCCGGCCGGGTCGACGTCGCCGGACGCCACGCCCACCACCACAGTCACCGAGCGCGGGGCCGACACCGGCACCGAGGCCGAGGCCGAGGCGGCATCCGCGCCGCAGCGTGCCTGACCCCACGAGGAGAGACAGCTCAGATGCGTACCACCCGATTCTTCGCGCTGGCCGCTGCCGGCGTGCTGGCGACGGCCGGCGTCACCGCGTGCTCGGACTCCAAGAAGGATGAGGCGGGCGCGGCCGGCGGCCCGATCGTGGTCAAGGCCACCGACACCGCCTGCGACGTCGGCACGACCGACCTCGGCGCCGGAACCGCCACCTTCAAGATCACCAACTCGGGTGCGAAGGTCACCGAGTTCTACGTGTACGCCTCCGGCGACCGGGTGATGGGCGAGGTGGAGAACATCGCCCCCGGGCTGAGCCGTGAGCTGCACGTGGAGCTGCCGGCGGGCACGTACGAGACGGCCTGCAAGCCGGGGATGAGCGGCAAGGGCATCCGGGGCGCGCTCAAGGTCAGCGGGTCGGCGCAGCCGCTGACGGCCGACGCCGCCCTGGCCGGAGCCACCGACAACTACCAGCGCTACGTCAAGAGCCAGACCGGCGCGCTGCTGGAGAAGACCGAGGAGTTCGTCGCCGCCGTGAAGGCCGGCGACGTGGCGAAGGCCAAGACGCTCTACCCGGTCGCGCGCACCTACTGGGAGCGGATCGAGCCGGTGGCCGAGATCTTCGGCGACCTCGACCCCAAGATCGACGGCCGCGAGGAGGTCATCGAGGAGGGGATGGAGTTCACCGGCTTCCACCGGATCGAGAAGGACCTCTGGCAGTCCGGCGACATCAGCAAGGACGGCCCGATCGCGGACCGGCTGCTTGTCGACGTCAAGGAGATCGTGGCGAAGGCCAACGCCGAGAAGCTCTCTCCGCTCCAGCTCGCCAACGGCGCGAAGGAGCTGCTCGACGAGGTCGCCAGCGGCAAGATCACCGGCGAGGAGGACCGCTACTCGCACACCGACCTGTGGGACTTCGCCGCCAACCTGGAAGGTTCCAAGGCGGCGCTGTCCGCCCTCCGGCCCGCGCTTGAGCAGCGCTCGCCGGAGCTGGTCAAGCAGCTCGACACCGAGTTCGCGAACGTCGAGTCGCAGCTCGGCAAGCACCGCGACGGCGACGGGTGGAAGCTGCACACCACGTTGAGCAAGGCCGAGCTCAAGGAGCTCTCCGACGGCATCAACGCCCTCGCCGAGCCGATCAGCAAGGTCGCCGCAGTCGTCGCCAAGTGACCGGGACCCAGAGGGAGTCGAGTCGATGAGCGCAAGCAGGTTGACGCGCCGGCGGGCCATCACGCTCGCCGGCGCGGGGGTGGCCGGAGTCGCCGGCGTGGCCGCGGGCGCGGGCGCGCTGGTCGGCGATTCCCGTGGCCCGGCGGCTGCCAGTGACCATCCGGCGGGCGCGGTGCCGTTCTTCGGTGAGCACCAGGCCGGCATCGTCACCCCGGCGCAGGACCGGCTGCACTTCGTCGCCTTCGACGTGATCACCAAGGACCGGGCCCGACTGGTCGAGATGCTCGAGGAGTGGTCGGCCGCCGCCGCCCGCATGACGGCCGGCCGCGACGCCGGGGTGCTCGGCGCGGTCGGTGGTATGCCGGAGGCCCCGCCGGACGACACCGGTGAGGCGCTCGGCCTCCCACCCTCGCAGCTCACCCTGACCGTCGGCTTCGGCCCGACGCTGTTCCGCGACGCCGACGGACGCGACCGGTTCGGCATCGCCGACCGCCGCCCGGCCGCCCTGGCCGAGCTGCCCAAGTTTCCCGGTGACGCGTTGCAGGCCCCGATCTCCGGTGGTGACCTGTGCGTGCAGGCGTGCGCCAACGACCCGCAGGTGGCGGTGCACGCGATCCGTAACCTGGCGCGGATCGGCATGGGGGTGGTCAGCGTCCGCTGGTCGCAGCTCGGCTTCGGCCGTACGTCGTCGACGTCCCGGGACCAGGCGACCGCCCGCAACCTGTTCGGCTTCAAGGACGGCACGGCCAACCTCAAGGCTGAGGAGACGGACCTGCTCCGCGACCAGTTGTGGGTGCAGCCGGGCGACGGGCCGGACTGGATGACCGGCGGGTCGTACCTGGTCACCCGCAAGATCCGGATGCTCGTCGAGACCTGGGACCGGACCTCGCTCGCCGAGCAGGAGGAGATCGTCGGCCGGACCAAGGGCAGCGGCGCCCCGCTCGGCCGCAGCAAGGAGTTCGACGAGCCGGACTTCGCGGCACGCGGTGACGACGGCAAGCCGCTGATCCCCGAGCACGCCCACGTCGCACTGGCCCACCCGAGCAGGAACAACGGCGCGCACCTGCTGCGGCGGGGCTACAACTTCGTCGACGGCTCGGACGGTCTCGGTCGGCTCGACGCCGGCCTCTTCTTCATCGCCTACCAGCGGGATCCACGCCGGCAGTTCGTGCCGATCCAGACCCAGTTGGCCCGCCACGACGTGATGAACGAATATCTGCGGCACGTCTCCAGCGGCCTGTTCGCCTGCCCGCCCGGCGTACGCGACGGTGGGGACCACTGGGGCCGCGGGCTCTTCGGCTGACCGCCCGCCGGACCGCGGCGGGCGGCCCGTCGCCCCGGGTTCGTGGCCGCGGGCCGTCGTCCGGATCGCGACAGCGGGGCCGGTCGGGGCTGCGGTGGCGCCGGACGGCGCCGAGGGGGGATCATGGTGACAGCCGACCGATCCCTGTGCCGGCCCCCGCACCCTGTGGCGCCGCCGCCGTGGGTCGCGGTGACTGGTTTTGCCGGCGGCGCTATCCGTGCCGGGTGACGCCGGTCCCACCGAACTGAACGGGGATGCAATATTAATCCCATGAGAGCCCGGGTACTGGTGGTCGACGACGACCCCGCACTCGCCGAGATGCTCGGCATCGTGCTGCGTAGTGAGGGTTTCCTGCCCTCGTTCGTGGCCGATGGCGAGCGGGCGTTGGCCGCTTTTCGTGACAGTCGACCGGACATCGTCCTGCTCGACCTCATGTTGCCCGGAATGAGTGGTATCGACGTGGCACGGTCGATCCGTGCCGAGTCCGGCGTGCCGATCGTCATGCTGACCGCCAAGAGCGACACCGTGGACGTCGTCCTCGGCCTGGAGTCCGGCGCCGACGACTACGTGGTCAAGCCGTTCAAGCCCAAGGAGCTGGTGGCCCGGATGCGGGCCCGGTTGCGCCGTGGCGAGGACGTGGCGCCGGAGATGCTGACCATCGGCCCGCCCGGCAACCAGATCACCATCGACGTGCCGGCCCACACCGTGAGCCGCAACGACGAGGAGGTGAAGCTGACGCCGTTGGAGTTCGACCTGCTGGTCGCGCTCGCCCGCAAGCCGCGCCAGGTCTTCACCCGCGAGGTGCTGCTGGAGCAGGTCTGGGGTTACCGGCACGCGGCCGACACCCGCCTGGTCAACGTGCACGTGCAGCGGCTGCGCGCCAAGATCGAGCCGGATCCGGAGCGGCCGGAAATCATCCTCACCGTGCGGGGCGTGGGCTACAAGGCGGGCACCGGATAGCCTGGTCACACTGTGTCGACCTCGCCGCCCCCGCACCCCCGGACCACCGCAGCCCGCCGGCTCAACGCCGGTCGGGACCTGTGGCGTGCGTTGAGTGGCCGGGCGGCGCGGCTGGTGGCCCGGGCACACCAGACCTGGCGCCGCTCGCTCCAGGTCCGGGTGGTGACCATCACGCTCGTCGCCTCCAGCCTGCTGGTGGGCGGTTTCGCGTACCTGATCGCTGACAAGATCACGACGATCCTGCTCGACAACGCCCGCACCGACGTCCAGTTGCGGGTCAAGGGCGGCGCCGGCTACGCGGCAAAGCAGGTCTCCCTCTACGGCCAGCCACAGGAGGCGCAGCTCCAGGAGACCATCGAGGGCACGGTCAACTACCTGGCCGGCGGCGACCCCCAGCAGACAAGTGGCGTGGTGGTGGCGATCACCGCCGACGACTACCCGACCATGATCCAGACCCGCACCGCACCGGCGGCCAACGTCCAGCCCCTGATCAGCAAGGAGCTGCGGGCCGCGGTCGCCAGCGGCAAGGTGGCCAGCCAGATCCAGACCGGTCGGCTCACCGGCGAGCCGACGAAGTACCTGGTCTACGGCTCGCCGGTGCCGACCCGCTTCGGGCAGATCGAGCTCTACTACCTGGTGCCGCTGACCCGGCAGGACGCCACCGCCGCGGACGCCCGTGCCACAGTCGTCGCCACCGGCATCGCGCTGGTGGTCCTGCTGGGTCTGCTCGCCGCCCTGGTCACCCGGCTGGTGGTCAACCCGGTCCGGGTCGCCGCGCGCACCGCCCAGCGGCTCTCCGCAGGCCTTCTCGACCAGCGGATGGTGGTCAACGGTGAGGACGACCTCGCCCTGTTGGCCGCCTCGTTCAACCAGATGGCGACAAACCTGCAACGGCAGATCCTGCGCCTGGAGGAGATGTCCCGGTTGCAGCGCCGGTTCACCTCGGACGTGTCGCACGAGCTGCGGACCCCGTTGACCACGGTCCGGATGGCCGCCGACCTGATCTTCGCCGAGCGCGACGAGTTCGACCCGGCGGTGGCCCGCAGCGCCGAGCTGCTCCAGGCCGAGCTGGACCGTTTCGAGGAGCTGCTCACCGACCTGTTGGAGATCAGCCGGTTCGACGCGGGCTTCGCGATGCTGGACGCCGAGCCGACCGACCTGGTGCCGGTGGTGCACCGGGTCGTCGACCGGTTGGCCGGCCTCGCCGAGCGGGTGGGCGTCCCTATCGAACTGGACCTGCCGAGCACGCCGGTGATCGCCGAGGTCGACCCCCGCCGCGTCGAGCGGGTGCTGCGCAACCTGGTCGGCAACGCGGTCGAGCACGGCGAGGCCCGACCGGTGCTGATCACCCTCGGCATCGACGACACCGCCGTTGCGATCACCGTCCGGGACCACGGGGTGGGGCTGAAGGTGGGTGAGGAGAAGTTGGTGTTCAACCGGTTCTGGCGGGCGGACCCGTCCCGGGCCCGGCAGACCGGCGGCACCGGGCTCGGTCTGTCGATCAGCCTGGAGGACGCCCGCCTGCACGGTGGCTGGCTGGAAGCCTGGGGAGCGCCCGGCCAGGGCGCCCAGTTCCGGCTCACGCTGCCGGCCCGCGCCGGTGACCGGCTCACCACGTCGCCCCTGCGGCTGGTGCCCGCCGACGCGGCGCTGCCGTTCGGCGGCCCCCGCGACGGCGGCCCGTTGGCCATCGGGCCGGGCACCGGCGGAGCGCTGGCGATCGGCCCCGCGGCGGCCGGGGACGGCGAGCGGGCGGAGGTGCGCTCGTGAGGGCTCGACCACTGCTGTGCGCCGTCGGCACGGCACTGCTCCTCAGCGCCGGCTGCGGCATCCCGGCGTCGTCCGACGTGCGGGTGGACGGCAAGGCCGGCACGGCGACCGAGGCCGGGTCGGACAACGGCCGCCGCAGCGAACCACCCTCGCGAACGGCCAGCGGCAGCGACAACGAAGCGTTCGTGCGTAACTTCCTGTCCGCCGCCGCCGGTGAGCCGGACCGGGCGTACGAGCGGGTGAAGGCGTTCATCGCCCCGGAGCACAAGCCCCGCCTGCAGGACAAGAAGGGCAGCGAGGTCGCGCTGACAGTGGTCCGGCTGCGGGAGACGGTCTTCACCTTCAACAGCGACTCGACCACCACCGTCAAGATCTCGGTGCAGCAGATCGGTGTGCTGCGGACGAACGGCACGCTGGCGCCGCCGGTGGCGACCGAGACGGAGTACGAGTTCCGGCTGCGCAGCGCCTCGCTCGGCGGCACCACAAACGACGAGCGCGCCGGTCAGTACGTCCTCGACCCGCCGAACGTGCTGCTGCTCAGTGACGTCGCCCTCCAGCAGTACTACCAGGACGAGTCGATCTACTTCTGGAGCTCCGACCGCACCCGGCTGGTGCCCGACCAGCGGTATCTGCCGTTCGCCGTGCCGGACGAGCGTCGGGTCAACGAGGTCGTGCGCTGGCTGGTCGGTGGCCCGTCGGACTGGCTGCGGCCGGGCGTCGTCGGCCTGCCCGACGGCACCGAGCTGATCAACAACGCCACCGGCGCGAACAACCGGTGGGAGGTCAACCTGGACATGTCCGGCGACGACCAGAACCGGGTCGACCAGGTGATCACGCAGCTCGCCTGGTCGTTGGGCGACCTGCCGGGCGAGCTGGAGTTGAAGATCCGCAACAACTCGCAGCCCGTGCAGGATCTCAACGAGCGCCGGCTGGCCCAGCCGCTCTACCCGGTCCGGGAGAGCCCGCAGCGGTTCGGCGTTTACGAGGGCGCGATCCGTCCGCTCGACTTCGTCGGCGAGCCCAGCGGCGTGGTGCCCCTGACGGCCGAGGTCAACCGCAACATCGTGTCCGCCGGCTTCGCGCGGGGCACCAAGCGGGTTCTCGCCGCGATGGTGGTCACCAGCGGCAGGGACCGGCAACGACTCGCGGTGGGCGCGGGCGCGGACACGGTGGCGGTGCTCCACCGCAGCGGCACGGAGTACGCCTCGATCAGCCGCCCGGTGTGGCTGCGTACCGTCGACTCGCGCCCGGCGCAGGGGCTGGTGGTGGCGGACGGCCGTCTCTACCGCTTCGACGAGGCCGCCGGGATGTCGGAGGTGCCGCTGAACCTGCCCTCGCCGCAGGTCACCGCGGTCGCCGCCGCGCTGGATGGTCAGCGGGTCGCGTTGATCGCCGGTGGGCGGCTCTACGTCGCGGCGATCAACCTGGACGGCGCCGGGAGCGGCATGTCCGTCGGCCCGCCCCGGGCCCTGGTCACCTCGTTGACCGGTCTGACCGCGGTGGACTGGATCGGCGAGGATCGGCTGGTGGTGGCCGGGTCGGCAGGCCAGCCGGCGATCTACGAGATCAGCGTGGACGGCGCTCTGGAGACCCCGCTGCGCACCGACGTGGGCGCCAAGGTCAACCACCTGACGGCGTACCCCACCAACCGCAGCGTGCGCGTGCCCACCGGGTCGTACATGTACGAGGCGAACAAGGTGGCGTACCGCAGCAGCCCGTCCGAACGGATCGAGCTGGAAAGTGTGCGCGACGTCCCCGCGCCGCCGGCCGGGGTCCGGCCGAGCAACCCGTCGGCCCCGTTCTTCCTCTACTGACGCCGTGCGCGGGCTCTGGGCGGACCTCGCCGACCTGGTCCTCCCCGCGGACTGCGCCGGCTGCCGGGAGCGTCACGCCGTCCTGCGGCACGGGTTCTGCCCCACCTGCGTGACGGCGCTGGGCGTGCTGCGTCCCCGGACGGTCCGTCCCACTCCCGCCCCGCCGGGGCTCCCGCCCTGCGTCGCCCTCGGCCCGTACGCCGGTCCGCTGCGCGAGGCCCTGCTGGCGTACAAGGAGCACGGCCGGCACGGTCTGGCCCGTCCGCTGGGCGCGCTGCTGGCCGAGGTGGTCGTGGCGGCGGTCGGCGAGGTGCGGCCGCTGGAGTTGGTGCCCGTGCCCGACACCGCTGCGGCGGCCCGAGCCCGCTACGGCGACCACCTGGACCGGTTGGCCCGGCACTGCGCGGCCCGGCTGCGCCGGGGCGGCTGGCCGGCGCGGGTGCGCCGCCCGCTGCGCGCGTTGCCCCGACCGGACTCGGTGACGCTTGACAGCGCGGGCCGCGCCGCGGCGGCCGAGGCGGCGTTCCGACTCCGGTCGGGCGCGTCGGAGGGGCGTCGCCGAACGGGCGCCGCACCAGTCGTGGTGCTGCTCGACGACATCGTCACCACAGGCGTAACCCTGGCTGCGGCAACCCGGGTGCTGACCGCGAGCGGGCGACCACCCGGTGTCGCCGCGGTGCTCGCCGCGACCGAGAAAAGACACCAGTTGTAACCGACCGTGTTTCCGTTTCACCCGTTGGTGTATGAGGTGCGAAAAATCCTGGGCGGTCTTGGCAACATGGGGTGACTGCCGGGCGAACAGGAGTTAGCGTTTCGCTGTCAGGGGTAGGAGGTCGTTCCATCCCGCCCCCGGCGGTGAGAGGAGGCGTAGCCGTACTGACCGGTCGACGCCAGCGGGTCTCCCCACGGCGCGCGACCGGGAAAACCGGATCGAAGACGTCCGAAAAAAGGAGGTCACGTGGACATCGTGGTCAAGGGCCGCAACGTCGAAGTGCCGGACCATTACCGGGTACACGTAGCCGAGAAACTCGCAAAGGTCGAACGCTACGACCACAAGATTATCCGCATCGATGTCGAGCTGTTTCACGAGCGCAATCCGCGCCAGGCCGACCACTGCCAGCGGGTGGAGATCACCTGCGTTTCCCGAGGTCCCGTGATTCGGGCCGAGGCCTGCACGAACGATTTCTACAGCGCGCTCGACGCCGCCATCGCGAAGCTCGACACCCGGCTGCGCCGCGCGGCGGACCGCCGCCGCGTACACCGTGGTCGGCACGCGCCGATCTCCGTCGCCGCCGCCACCGCCGACCTGCCGGTCACGGACCTGGTGGCCGCCCCGCTGTCCGCGCCGAGCGCCGGCGCACGCGCCGGCACCGCCGTCGCGGAGCGGGTCGAGGAGGAGCACGACCAGCCGTGGCACATCGCCCGGGAGAAGGTCCACCCCGCGGAGCCCATGACGATCGACGACGCCCTGTTCCAGATGGAGCTGGTCGGCCACGACTTCTACCTGTTCCAGGACAAGGAGACCGGCCGCCCGAGCGTCGTCTACCGACGCCACGCCTACGACTACGGCATCATCTCCCTCGACACGTGAGGTGTCCCTGACCGCGTCTGGCACGGGGTTGCGGCGGGCGACCGCCGCAACCCCGTGCGTCGTCAGCGCCGCTCGGCCGGCAGCAGGGCGAACGTGAGGTCGTCGAGCCGAGCGCCCGCCAGGCCGGGCAGGCGACCGCGTTGCAGGGCCTCACGCCGGAAGCCGACCCGCTCCAGCACGCGGTGCGAGGCGGTGTTCTCCGGCACGGTGCCGGCGGTCAGTCGGGCGAAACCGGCCGGACCGAACGCCCAGTCGGCGAGCAGCCGCACCGCGCGGGTGGCGTACCCGCGCCCACGCCAGTCGGGCAGCAGCGCGTAGCCGATCGAGCCCTCCCCGCTGCTCACCTCCGTGTACGACAGACCGCAGCTGCCCGCCGGCTCGCCGGTGGCCACGTCGACGATCAGCAGCCGGGCGATGTCGCCGGTCAGCCACGCGCTCTCCGCCAGCCGGCAGCGCCGCTCGATCGACTCCCGCGTCGGTGGCACCGGCGGGGCCTGGTTGGCGACCACCTCCGGCCGGCTGTGCAGCCCGTACATCAACTCCGCGTCGTCCGGCGCGAGGCGACGCAGCGCCACCACCTGATCGGTGAGCACCCCGTCGGGCAGGTCGGGCAGCAGCCGGGGCGTCGGGCCGGGCGGATCGTCGGCGAGGCGTACCCAGGTCAGCAGATCGTGCCGGCCGCCGTCCCGGCGCTGCCCGGCCGACCGACGCAGGCCCTCGTGCCGGAAGCCGGCGGCCAGCGCGACCCGCTGACTGGCCGTGTTCTCCAGCTCGGTGAGCAGCTCCAGCCGGAGCGTCCCGGTGTCGAAGGCGTGCTCGCTCAACGCGCGGGTCGCGGCCGCGGCCACCCCGCGTCCCCGCGCCGCCGGCCGCAGCCAGTAGCCGATCTCCGCCTGACTCCGGCCGGGCACCGGGTTGCCCAATCCGGCTCCGCCGAGCAGTCGGTCGGTGGCCGGGTCCGCGATGGCGTACGCGGCGCCGCCGCCGGCCCAGACCGCCGGTGCGCCGGCCTCGACCCACCAGTGGGCGTCGACCTCGGTGTACGGGGCCGGCATGCTGGACACGAACCGCTGGCTGAGCGGGTCCGCGCAGCCCTCGACCAGGTCCGCGATGTCGCCCGCCGCGAACGGCCGCAGCCGCACCCCGTGCGCCTCGACGACCTGCTGCGGCTTCATGCCAGATCCCCGGCGAGCAGCGCGCCCACCCACGCGTCGACCCGCTCACCCCGGTGCTGCACCCCGCCCCGGGCGGTCCCCTCGAACGTGAAGCCCGCCTTCTCGGCGGCCCGCCGGGAGGCGGTGTTGCCCACGTTCGCCTTCCACTCGATCCGGGCCAGGCCCAGCGTGGTGAAACCCCAGGCGGCCAACGCGATCAGGGCGGCCGGCATGTACCCCCGGCCGCGCGCCGCCGGCGCGGTCATGAAGCCCACGTCCGCGAGCAGCGGGTCGGCGGGGGAGAGCCGCAGGTCCAGAGAGGCGGCGTACCTGTCGTCCGGGTCGGCGACCACGAAGCAGGCGGCGTCCCCCCGGGCCCAGGCGTCCTGGCCGAAGGCCCGGTACCCCTGCGCGTCGGAGCGGTCGTACGGATCCGGGATGGTGGTCCACCGGATCGATTCCGGGTCCCGGCAGGTCTGCACCACCGCGTCCAGGTCCCGCTCCTCCATCGGTCGCAGTCGCAGCTCACCGGCCGCCGAGGTGGCGAACAGGGTCGGCTGGGGGCGGCCGAAGACGGCGGCCCGACGGGCGGCGAGGGTGCCGGGGCCGGCCGGCCCGGTCGAGCCGGGTTCGGGCACCTCGCCGGGCAGCAGCGAGCCGATCCAGGTGTCCGCGCCGTTGTGCGGCTCCGTCTCGGCCGACCGGACCCGGCCGTCGATCCGGAACCCGGCCCGGAGCGCGACCAGCCGGGAGGCGTGATTGCCCACCTCGGCCTGCCAGATCAGCCGGCGCAGCCCCAGCTTCTCGAAGGACCAGCGGGCGACCGCCCGGGTGGCCCGGACGGTCACGCCCCGCCCCCGCGCCCACGGGGCCGTCCAGTAGCCGATCTCCCCGGTGCCGGACCGCTCGATGGAGATCAGCCCGCACGAGCCGAGCAGGTCGCCGGTGGCCGCGTCGCAGACCGCGAACGGGGCCCCGGTGCCGTCCGCCCAGGCCCGCGCGCTCAGCTCGGTGACAAAACTCTTGGCGTGTTCGCGAAGGTATGGGCGCGGTACGGTGGTCCAACGCTGAATGTCCCGATCCTGGCAGGCACGGTGTACGCCGTCGGCGTCGGCCTCCCGCCAGGGTCGCAGCAGCACGCCGTCCTCGACGATCTCCACAGGCTCCACCCGTGCATCGTGCCGGAACGTTCGCCGAAGGCGTAACCGGATAACGTCCCGGGCGCATGCCGTGCGCGAGTTATGTCGGGTTCGGCGGGACGGACCGCCGCCACCAGTGACCATCGCGCCGATGTTGCGCCTACGATGGTTCGAGACTGTCTAGGGGAGCGTTGATCCGTGTCGATTCTGGAAAAGGTCCTTAATGCGGGCGAGGGCCGCATGGTGCGCCGGCTCAAGGCCATCGCCGCCGCCGTCAGCTCGATCGAGGACGACTACGTCAACCTCACCGACGAGGAGCTGCGCGGCATGACCGAGCAGTTCCGGGAGCGGCTCGCCGACGGCGAGACCCTCGACGACCTGCTGCCGGAGGCGTTCGCGGTGGCCCGCGAGGCGGCCGCCCGGGTGCTCGGCCAGCGGCCGTACGACGTCCAGGTAATGGGCGGCGCCGCGCTGCACTTCGGCAACATCGCCGAGATGAAGACCGGTGAGGGCAAGACGCTGACCTCGGTCATGGCCGTCTACCTCAACGCGCTCTCCGGCGACGGCGTGCACGTGGTCACCGTCAACGACTACCTCGCCCAGCGCGACGCGGCCTGGATGGGTCGCGTGCACGAGTTCCTCGGGCTGACCGTCGGCGTGGTGCTGCCCAACCGGCCGGCCACCGAGCACAAGGCCGCCTACGAGTGCGACATCACGTACGGCACCAACAACGAGTTCGGCTTCGACTACCTGCGCGACAACATGGCGTGGTCGAAGGACGAGCTGGTGCAGCGCGGGCACAACTTCGCGGTGGTCGACGAGGTCGACTCCATCCTGATCGACGAGGCACGCACCCCGCTGATCATCTCCGGCCCGGCCGAGCACTCGGCCCGCTGGTACGGCGAGTTCGCCGGCGTCGTGGCCCGGCTCCAGCCCGGCACGGACGGCGAGGGCGACTACGAGGTCGACCACTCCAAGCGCACCATCGCGGTGACCGAGCGCGGCGTCGCCAAGGTCGAGGACCGGCTCGGCATCGACAACCTGTACGAGTCGGTGAACACCCCGCTGGTCGGCTACCTCAACAACGCCATCAAGGCCAAGGAGCTCTACAAGCGCGACAAGGACTACATCGTCAGTGACGGTGAGGTCCTGATCGTCGACGAGTTCACCGGTCGCATCCTGCACGGCCGTCGCTACAACGAGGGCATGCACCAGGCGATCGAGGCCAAGGAGGGGGTGGAGATCAAGCAGGAGAACCAGACCCTGGCCACCATCACCCTCCAGAACTACTTCCGCCTCTACAACAAGCTGTCCGGGATGACCGGTACGGCGCAGACCGAGGCGAGCGAGTTCAACAAGGTCTACAAGGTCGGCGTCGTGAGCATCCCGACGCACCGTCCGATGGTCCGCGAGGACCGGCCGGACGTCATCTACAAGACCGAGAAGGCCAAGTTCAACGCCGTCATCGAGGACATCGCCGAGCGGCACCAGATGGGCCAGCCGGTGCTGGTCGGCACCGTCTCGGTGGAAAACTCGGAGATCCTCTCCCAGCTGCTGCGCCGCCGGGGCATCCCGCACAACGTGCTGAACGCCAAGTTCCACGCCCGGGAGGCCGAGATCGTCGCCCAGGCCGGGCGTAAGGGCGCGGTCACCGTGGCCACCAACATGGCCGGCCGCGGCACCGACATCCTGCTCGGCGGCAACCCCGAGTTCCTCGCGGCCAACGAGTTGCGCCAGCGCGGTCTCGACCCGCTGGAGAACGAGGAGGAGTACGCCAAGGCGATGGAGGAGGTCCTGCCCACCTGGAAGCAGGCCTGCGACGCCGAGGCGGACGAGGTCTCCACCGCCGGTGGCCTGTACGTGCTGGGCACCGAGCGGCACGAGTCCCGGCGGATCGACAACCAGCTGCGCGGTCGCGCCGGCCGGCAGGGCGACCCGGGCGAGTCCCGCTTCTACCTGTCCCTCCAGGACGAGCTGATGCGGCGCTTCCGGGCCGGCGCGGTCGAGGCGGTGATGGAGCGCTTCAACATCCCGGAGGACGTGCCCATCGAGTCGAAGATGGTCACCCGCCAGATCAAGAGCGCCCAGGCCCAGATCGAGGGCCAGAACGCCGAGATCCGCAAGAACGTTCTGAAGTACGACGAGGTGCTCAACAAGCAGCGCCAGGTCGTCTACGCCGAGCGGCTGCGGGTGCTCAACGGTGAGGACCTGTCCGACCAGGTTCGCAACATGATCGACGACACCGTCGAGGCGTACGTGCGGGGTGCCACCTCCGACGGCTACGGCGAGGACTGGGACCTGGAGCAGCTCTGGTCCAGCCTCAAGCAGCTCTACCCGGTCGGCGTGACGATCGAGGAGTTGGAGGAGGAGGCCGGCGGTTCCCGGGCCGGCATGGACGCGGACTTCCTGGTCGCCCGCCTCAAGGAGGACGCCAACGCCGCGTACGACAAGCGCGAGGAGCAGCTCGGCGAGGAGGGCGTACGCCAGCTCGAGCGGATGGTGCTGCTCCAGGTCATCGACCGCAAGTGGCGCGAGCACCTCTACGAGATGGACTACCTCCAGGAGGGCATCAACCTCCGGGCGTACGCCCAGCGCGACCCGGTGGTGGAGTACCAGCGCGAGGGCTTCGACATGTTCGCCACGATGATGGAAGGCATCAAGGAGGAGACCGTCGGTTTCCTCTACAACGTGGACGTCCAGGTCACCGAGCCGGAGCCGGCCGCCGACTCGGAAGAGGTCACGCTTCTCGACAAGCCGGTGGAGATCCGCGCCAAGGGTCTCAACCGCTCGCCGCAGCGGCAGGGCCTGCAGTATTCGGCGCCGACCATCGACGGTGAGGCCAGCCCCGGCGCCGTCAGCATCGAACAGGAGCAGCAGCAGGCTCCGGCGCTCGGTGTGGGCCGGCCGCCCCAGGGCACGCCGGCGGCACCCGGGCAGAGCGCGCCGTCTTCCCCGCAGCGGCCGGCCTCCGGGCTGCGTGGTCCGACGCTTCCGACCGCCGGGTCCCGACGTCCGGTCCCCAACCAGGCCGACGCCGGCCCGTCCCGCAACGCGCCGTGCCCGTGTGGCTCGGGCCGCAAGTACAAGCGCTGCCACGGCGCCCCCAACGGCGGCAACTGACCGATCGCACGTCCCGATGGGCCCTGGCCGACGAGGCCGGGGCCCATCGGCGTCCGGCGAAGATCATCTCGATTTCCTGGAAGGCGGGGTGTTGGCGCCGGTTTGATACCGCGCCTTCCTGCAAGTCGAGTCGATCAACGTCGAGCAAGCTCCGAGAGAGCGATTCGGCGAGCGCCCCGTGGATCGCGAGCGTCCGACGGAACGCGAGCGCGTGTCCGGCCTGGAGCGTCGCCGCGTGGGCATGCGTCAGCCGCATGGCCGTGCCCGGCGACCGATGATGGCGGCGCGGGCAGGCCTGCGGCGGGTGGTCAGAGGACGTGCAGGGCCGTGCACAGCCAGCGGCCTCGTCGGTGTTCCAGGCGCAGCGCCATGGCCCAGCTCCGGCCACCGACGCCGCTGACCACGGCGGCCGCTTCCACCGCGGCTTCCCGAGGCTCGCACACCCGCAGCCGGAGCAGCCGCAGAGCCGGCCGTGCTGCTCGACGGCGAGCCGGCCCGGCCCGTCCGGTCGCCCGGGCGAGTTCGGTGAGCAGCTCGACGGCCCGGCCCGGGTCGAGCAGTGGGCGCACCTGGGCGGGCGAGCGGTAGCCGTTGACCACCTCCAGACAGGTGCCGACGAAGCGGTGCGCGGCCCGGGTCGCCTCGGGGGCGGTAGCCGGTGGCAGCGGCGCACCCGGGTGGCTGGCGGGCCGCGAGGGCGTCCGGCGTGGGGCCGTGCGGCGCTCCGCCGGCCGGACCGGATCCGGTCGTGTCGAGGCGAACAGGTCGAGGGCGAGCTGGCCGTGGGTCGGCCCCGGCCAGTACGTCTCGTCCGGGTACGGCGGATCGATGGGCGGGACGGGGCGCAGCCGCACAGGTGGCCGGAAGGGACCGGGTCGCCGCTCGCTCATCGTTGCTCCCTTTGATCTTGCGTTTGCCTTCGTTTGCCTCCGACTGGTTCGATTTTGCGCGAAAGAACGGCCTCGGTCAATTCCTTCGGTGACGAGCGAACCACTCTCCGGCATGATCCACTCCGGTTCGCCGACATCGCGGTATCCAGGTGGGCCGGACCGCCCCACTTCGGCGATCCGGAGTGGATCACGCACTGCGCCCGTTGGGCCGGGCCGGGCCTACTCCGGGTCGCGGTCGACGAGGGGGTTGTCACGTACCCAGTCGGAGGTCTCGGCGTACTTCTGCGCGATGTACTCCTCCAGGCGGGCGCGCTCGACCCGCCACTGACCGCGCCCGCCGATCTTGATCGCCGGCAGTTCCCCGCTGCGGACCATGTGGTAGACCTGCGAGTCCGACACGTTCAGCTCGGTGGCCACGTCGGAGAGCAGCAGGAACCTCGGCTCCACAGAAAACTCCAGGGGTTGACGTCGTTTGCCTCAGTTTGCCATCGACAGGGCCTACCGCCCAGCATCCACCTGGCTCGACGGCGGGCCAATCGGTGGCCGGACACACCGGCGGGAAACTTCCACCGGCCGGAGGCGGGGTGTATGACGGTCACGGCGTGCGGCATGATCTGCGCCCGTGCCGGCTGCCGCCGGCACAGGACCGAGCGGGGAGACGACCGGTGACCGACGAGCTTGTCCGGGTGTACGTGCCGGCGACCGTACCCATGCTGGCCCGCCTGCGCGAGCAGGGGCTGACCGCCGACCGGGCGCACGCGGTGACGCCCGCGCTGCGCGAGTGGTACGCCGAGGGCGACGAGGAGGAGTTGGAGTACGTCGCGTTCACCCGGGCCGCCCAGGACGCGCTGCACCTGCTCAGGGCCGACCCGGCCGCCCCCCGTCGCCGCGTGGTCGTCTCGGTCGACCTGCCGCCCGCCGCACTGGGCCGTGGCGACGGTGAGCTGGGTTCCAGCACTGTGACGTTGGCCGACACCGTGCCGGTGGGCGCCGTCGCGGCGATCCACGTGGACGGCGCGGACGCCGTCGAGGAGGTCGCCGCCGCGGCCGACGTGGTGGCCGAGGCCGCCGCCGGCGACCCGGACGCGCAGTTCACCGTCGACGGCGCCGAGGATCACGAGCTGGAGTGGTACGACGTGACGGAGCTGGACCTGCTGCTGCGCGCCACCGACTGAGCCGCTGCCGGCCCGCAGGCCGGCACCGGTCAGGCGAGGCGGTAGCGGTCAGCGAGCCGGTAGCGGTTGGGCAGCCGTTGGTGGTCACGCAGGCCGGTGGCGGCCCGCAGGCCGGCACCGGTCAGGCGAGCCGGTAGCGGTCAGCGAGCCGGGTCGGCCCGAGCCGGGTCGACGTCGACGGCGTCGCCAGTGGTCGCCTCCACCTCGTCCTCGCCGGTCCAGGCCCCGGTTCCGTCCTCGGCTGCCGCCGGTGCGGTGCCGGAGTCGTCGGCCACGGCGGGGTCGTCGTCGGTGTGCGCCGGGCCGAGCGTGCGGCCGAACGCGATCAGCGCGGTAAGCGCCCCCACGAAGAGCATCCAGATGCCGTTGTCCACCCGCGAGGTGCCCAGCGAGGTCTGCGCCACGGCGTCCGCCTCGCTGAGCGCACTGGCCAGGTCCAGCAGGGACCGGCCGCCGATCCGGATGATCACCTCGGCGAGCAGCAGGAGAAGGCCCGGCCCGGCGCCGGCGAGCAGGTAGGCGGGCCAGCGCAGCGCGGGCGTCCGGGGATCGCGCCGCAGCGTTCGCCGACGCGCCCAGGTGAGGTAGCCGAAGGCGAGCAGCCCGGCCAGCAGCCCGCCGATGAGCGACTCGGTGCGCGACACCCACTTGGCCGCGTCGACGAGCGACTGCTGGCTGTCGCCCGCGCCGAAGAGGTCGAACAGCGGGTCCCGGGCGCGGCTGAACGCCACCACGAAGACCAGCGCGCCAAGCGCGGCGGTCACCACCGCGCCGACCGCCGGGGCCGTTCGCGCGCCGGCGATCGCCCCGCCGATGATCGCGGCGGCCGCCGTGGTCCCGGCGATCACGTTCGTGGTGGAGGTGTCGAAGTAGGTGAGGTTGATCGCCAGCGCGGCGGCCAGCCCGACCACCATTCCCGCGCCGATCGCGCCGACGAACCGCAGGGTCGCCCCGTCGCCGTACCGCCGGGTCAGCAGGTTGCCGCCGGCCAGGGCGGTGGCGGCCCCGGCCACCAGCGCGGCCGAGATCACACCGGGCAGGGCGAACGCGGAGAGGCTGATAGCGGTGATGCCTGCCGCCGCCGAGGTGATGGCCTCCCGGGTCGACCAGAGCATGGCGGCCAGCCAGCCGAGCGCCAGCAGCGCGAGCACTGCCGCGCCGGGCGCGGGCGCCGGCCGGCCGCTGGGGGTGGCCGCGTCGACCGCCGGCTGGTCCGACTCCGCGGCTGGGACGCGGCCGGGCTGCTTGGTCATCGTCTCCCCTTCGAGGCGCCAGGTCACCGACCATTCAGGGTACGCGGACCACCGCCACCCCCACCGAACGAGCCACACCTCATGAGTCGGGAGGGGCTACCAGCCGATCAGCAGTAACCCGCCGTACCCCGGCGAAGCGCAACGGACCCGCGGACCGTGACCGACGTCGGGGCTGGGGCGACCGTCCCCGGCGGAGGGATCAAGCCTGACCGCCCGGAGCCGGGGACGGTCGCCCCAGCCCCACCACCGCGAGCACGTCCCGGAGCCGGGGACGGTCGCCCCAGCCCCACCACCGCGAGCACGTCCCGGAGCCGGGGACGGTCGCCCCAGCCCCACCACCGCGAGCACGTCCCGGAGCCGGGGACGGTCGCCCCAGCCCACCACGACGCGCTGGTAAGGAGAGGAAGGGCAACCGGTCCTGAGCACCGGAGGTGGCGGAGGCGAGCCCAGCACCCCCGCGTGAAAGAATCGTGGGAGGTCCCGCCGCTGCTCGGCCCTCCCGCGCGGCGTCCGGTGTCCGGCCGTCCGGTCGGTGCCCGCGGGTCCGGTTTCGCCACTGCTGTCGAGATCGCCAGGAGCCTTGATGGATGCCGTGTTCTCCGTACCCGAGCCGCGCAACGAGCCGGTTCGCAACTACGAGCCGGGCAGCGGAGACCGGGAGCGGCTCCAGCGGCGGCTGACCGAGCTGGCCGCCGAGCGCATCGACCTGCCGATGACCATCGGCGGCGAGCAGCGGATGGCGGCCGGCGATCCGATCAAGGTGGTGCAGCCGCACAAGCACGCCCACGTGCTTGGCGTGACCGCGCACGCCACCCACGACGACGCCCGCGCCGCGATCAAGGCGGCCAAGGACGCCGCTCCGATGTGGCGGGCGCTGCCGTTCGAGGAGCGCGCCGCGATCTTCCTGCGCGCCGCCGAACTGCTCGCCGGCCCCTGGCGGGACACCCTCAACGCCGCCACGATGCTCGGCCAGTCGAAGACCGCGATCCAGGCGGAGATCGACGCGGCCTGCGAGTTCATCGACTTCCTCCGGTTCAACGTGCACTTCGCCCGGCGTCTGCTGGAGGAGCAGCCGGCGTCCTCCCCGGGCGTCTGGAACCGCTTCGACCACCGCCCGCTGGAGGGCTTCGTCTACGCGGTCACCCCGTTCAACTTCACTGCCATCGCCGGCAACCTGCCGTCGGCGCCGGCCCTGCTGGGCAACACGGTGATCTGGAAGCCGGGCCCGACCCAGCAGTTCGCCGCGCACTTCACCATGCGGCTGTTCGAGGCCGCGGGCCTGCCGCCCGGCGTGATCAACATGGTCACCGGTCGGGGCGAGGAGGTCTCCGACGTGGTGCTCGCCGACCCGGACCTGGCCGGCATCCACTTCACCGGCTCGACGAAGGTCTTTCAGCAGTTGTGGCGGACCGTCGGCGACAACATCGCCCGCTACCGGGGCTACCCGCGTCTGGTCGGCGAGACCGGCGGCAAGGACTTCGTGGTCGCGCACACGAGCGCCGACGTGGACGCCCTGCACACCGCGTTGATCCGGGGCGCGTACGAGTACCAGGGCCAGAAGTGCTCGGCGGCCTCCCGGGCGTACGTGCCGCGCTCGCTCTGGGAGGGTGGCCTGCGGGACCGCCTGGCCGCCACCGCCGACTCGCTCACCTACGGCGACGTTGCCGACTTCGGCAACTTCGGCGGCGCGGTGATCGACGACAAGGCGTTCGCCCGGCACACCGCGGCGCTGGAGTTGATCGCCGGTGACGACAGCTGCCGGGTCCTGGCCGGCGGCACGGCCGACGACTCGGTCGGATACTTCGTCCGACCGACGCTCTTCGAGTGCGGCGACGCCGCCCACGAGACCTTCACCACCGAGTACTTCGGGCCGATCCTGGGCGTGCACGTGTTCGACGACGCGCGCTTCGACGAGGTGGTCGCGCAGGCCGAGTCGATCGCCCCGTACGCGCTGACGGGGTCGGTGTTCGCCACCGACCGTCGGGTGATCGACGCGGTCGGCGAGCGCATGCGGTACGCGGCCGGCAACTTCTACATCAACGACAAGCCGACCGGCGCGGTGGTCGGGCAGCAGCCGTTCGGCGGTGCCCGGGCGAGCGGCACCAACGACAAGGCGGGCTCCTGGCTCAACCTGGTCCGCTGGGTGTCGCCGCGGACGATCAAGGAGACCTTCGTGCCGCCGACCGACCACACGTACCCCCACATGGGCTGACCTGCGGCGACCCGCCGGCGGCGTGCGTAGCGCCGCCGGCGGTCGGCCGAGGACCCTGATCCATCGATAGTCCTCAACGGACAGTCTGCCGCCGACAGTGCACATAGGAAGTCCTGTCGGGTGGCAAACTGCCAAATCCTGGACGCCGGCAGCGCAAAGTGGCAGCGTAACGGGCATGGCGGAATCCGGAGTCAACCCTACGGCGGCGGCCCTTCTCGGGCTCCTCCACGAGGGCCCGATGACAGGCGGTCAGTTGATGGCCGCCGCTGAGCGCCGTCTGGCGCCGTACTGGTCGATGACCCGCAGTCAGGTCTACCGTGAGTTGCCGGTGCTGGCCGAGCGGGGTTACGTGCGGCTCGGCAAGCCGGGCCCCCGCATGAGCCAGCCGTACGCGCTCACGGCGAGCGGGAAACGGACATTTTCCCGCTGGCTGGCGGAGAACCCGGGGCGGGACACCATCCGCAACCCGATAGCGCTGCGGATGGCCTTCGGCAACCTGCACTCGTCCAGCCAGCTCAAGAGCCTGTACGCCTCGGCCAACGAATACCACACCGAGGCCCTCGCTCAGGTACGCGAACAGGTCAAGAACGCCAAACGGGACGGCGAGACGTACGACGCCAGCGCGCTGGAGTTCGCCGTCGCCTACCACCGGGCGGCCCTGTCGTGGCTGAAGTCCGCCCCCGTCGGGTGATCTCCGGCGGGTTCGCCGACACGGAACGAGCTGTGCTGCTCCCGGCACAGTACGCTTGTCTGTCGTGACCGCTGCCGATTACGCCGAACAGCTCAAGGAACTCGACGCGACCCTGCGCAACATCGAGGCCGTCCTCAATCTGGACCGGCTGCACGAGGACAAGGCCCGCCTGGAGCAGGAGGCGTCCGCCCCCGACCTGTGGGACGACCAGGCCAAGGCGCAGCAGGTGACCTCGCAGCTGTCGTACGTCAACGGCGAGATCAGCAAGCTGGGCAGTCTGCGCTCCCAGCTCGACGACGCGCGGGTGCTGCTGGAGTTGGCCGAGGCCGAGGCCGACCCGGGCGTGCTGACCGAGGTCGAGGCCGAGATCACCAGCCTGACCAAGTCCATCCAGGAGATGGAGGTCCGCACCCTGCTCTCCGGCGAGTACGACTCCCGGGAGGCGCTTGTCGCCATCCGGGCCGGCGCCGGTGGCGTGGACGCGGCGGACTTCGCCGAGATGCTGCTGCGGATGTACCTGCGCTGGGCCGAGCGGCACGGCTACCCGACCGAGGTCTACGAGACCTCGTACGCCGAGGAGGCGGGCCTGAAGTCGGCCACCTTCGCGGTGAAGGTGCCCTACGCGTACGGCACCCTCAGTGTCGAGTCGGGCACCCACCGGCTGGTCCGGATCAGCCCGTTCGACAACCAGGGCCGCCGGCAGACCAGCTTCGCGGGCGTGGAGGTGCTGCCGGTGACCGAGCAGACCGACCACATCGACATCCCGGAGAACGAGGTACGCGTCGACGTGTACCGCTCCTCCGGGCCGGGTGGGCAGAGCGTCAACACCACCGACTCCGCGGTCCGGCTGACCCACATCCCGACCGGCATCGTGGTGACCTGCCAGAACGAGAAGTCCCAACTGCAGAACAAGGCCTCCGCGCTGCGGGTGCTCCAGGCCCGGCTGCTGGAGCGCAAGCGCCAGGAGGAGGAAGAGAAGATGGCCGGCCTCAAGAGCGGCGGCACCAGCTCGTGGGGCGACCAGATGCGCTCCTACGTCCTGCACCCGTATCAGATGGTGAAGGATCTCCGAACCGAGCAGGAGACCGGCAATCCGAGCGGGGTCTTCGACGGCGAGTTGGACGATTTCATCGAGGCCGGCATCCGTTGGCGCAAGCAGCGTCAGCTCGCCAACGACGGTGCGTGACGGCTCGCGGGCGGAGCGCGTCGTCGATCTCCAGGTGAGGGCCTGATTCGACGACGCGCGCCGCTTCTGCGGGGCGTGGGGCTTGGCTCAGTTGTTACACCGCGTAGACTCACCACCCGTGATTCAGCTTGAGCAAGTGACGAAGACGTACCCGAAGGCGTCCCGGCCTTCGCTCGACAACGTGTCCGTCTCGATCGAGAAGGGCGAGTTCGTCTTCTTCATCGGTCCATCCGGCTCCGGCAAGTCCACAATCATCAAGATGCTGCTGCACGAGGTCACCCCCAACAAGGGGCGGGTCATCGTCAACAGCAAGGACGTCACGTCGATGCGCTCCTGGAAGCGACCCCACTTCCGGCGTTCGATCGGCTGCGTCTTCCAGGACTTCCGGCTGCTGCCGAACCGCACCGCGTACGAGAACGTGGCGTTCGCCCTCGAGGTGATCGGCAAGACCAAGGCGGTTGCCCGCCGGGTCGTGCCGGAGGTGCTGGAGCTGGTCGGGCTCGGTGGCAAGGAGCACCGCTACCCGCACGAGCTGTCCGGTGGTGAGCAGCAGCGGGTCGCCGTCGCCCGGGCGTTCGTGAACCGTCCGCTGATCCTGCTGGCGGACGAGCCCACCGGAAACCTGGACCCGGACACCTCGATCGAGATCATGCGCCTGCTGGACCGGATCAACCGCACCGGCACGACCGTCGTGATGGTCACCCACGACTCCAACATCGTGAACCAGATGCGCCGCCGCGTCATCGAGATCGAGAGCGGTCGCATCGTGCGTGACCAGGCCCGCGGCGTCTACGGGTGAGCCGGCGCTCCACCCCTGCGCAGCCTGACGACGAACACTTCATGCCGGAGACCCGGAGGAAATCCCGATGCGCGTGAAATACGTCCTGTCCGAGGTACTGGTCGGACTGTGGCGCAACGTGACCATGACCATCGCGATGATCATCACGATGGCGGTCTCGCTGACCATGCTCGGCGCCAGCGGTCTCATGTACCGCCAGGTTGACGACATGAAGGACCTCTACTACAAGAACATCGAGGTCTCGATCTTCCTGAGCCAGGAGGTGAGCGAGCAGCAGCGCACCGACCTGGACGCCCAGCTGAAGAGCAACCCCCTGGTCAAGGAAGTCATCTACGTCAACAAGGACGAGGCGTACAAGAAGTTCCAGGAGATGTACCAGGACGCGCCGGACCTGGTCAACGCCGTCAAGCCGGACCAGCTGCCCGAGTCGTTCCGGCTCAAGCTGAACAACCCGGAGCAGTACAAGGACATCTACGACCAGTACAAGGACAAAGAGGGTGTCGACGAGATCGTCGACCAGAGCCGTCTGCTGGACAAGATCTTCGACGTCCTCACCGCGATCCAGAACATCGCCCTGGCCGCCGCGATCGTGATGGCCATCGCCGCACTGCTCCTGGTGGCCAACACCATCCAGGTCGCCGCGTACAGCAAGCGGCGTGAGGTGGCGGTCATGAAGCTGGTCGGCGCGTCCAACTGGTTCATCCAGGCGCCGTTCGTGCTGGAGGCCGTGGTGGCCGGCCTGATCGGTTCACTGCTCGGCCTGGTGGCCCTGGTCGCGGCGAAGTATCTGCTCTTCGACGGGTCGCTCAAGGCGTTGCAGGGTCTGCTGTCGCCGATCAGCTGGGGTGACATCCTGTTCATCTTCCCGCTGATGGCCGGCGTCGGTGGCCTGGTCAGCGCCGGCACCGCCTGGATCACCCTGCGCTTCTACCTGCGGGTCTAGGCAGCGTACGGGTCGTCCCGTCGACACTTCGGGACCCTCCCGCGGCCGGAAATAAACGGCGCGGGAGGGTCCTTGTCGTTCGGGTAGCATGATCGGTTGTCCGGCCGGGGTGAGCCCGGCGACGGACGTTCTGGGAGAGGGGGTGGCGCCGATGCCACGGGAGAAGGGGCGCAAGGTGGTCGCCTCCAACAAGAAGGCCCGCCACGACTACGCGATCCTCGACACGTACGAGGCGGGCATGGCGCTGACCGGCACCGAGGTCAAGTCGCTGCGGGCCGGGCGGGCGTCGCTTGTCGACGCGTTCGCCCAGGAGCGCGACAACGAGTTGTTCCTGCACTCCATGCACATCCCGGAGTACACGCAGGGCACCTGGACCAACCACGAGCCCCGGCGTACGCGCAAGCTGCTGCTCAACCGCGGCGAGTTGGACAAGCTTCTCGGCAAGACCCGCGAGGGCGGTCTGACCATCGTCCCGTTGCAGGTCTATTTCTCCGACGGCTGGGCCAAGGTCGAGATCGCCCTGGCCAAGGGCAAGAAGTCGTACGACAAGCGCCAGGATCTCGCCAAGCGCGACGCGGACCGGGAGATCGCCCGGGTGTCCGGTCGACGCGGCAAGGGAATGGACGACTAAGTAATCCCTTTTGTCCGGGTCGGCGCGTCGCCCCGGGGCTCGGGATGAAAGCCGTTGCGGCAGGCGTTAGTCTTGTCAGTGCCACCACATCGGTGGCCTGTCGAGGGGGTGACTGGTTTCGACTTCGTACGCAGCGACAGGGGAAGCGAGCCGAGGAAGCCGACGTCGTCTCGAGAATCGGTCGTCGGAAACTTATAAGCGCCAAGAACAATCGCGCTGACTTCGCTCTCGCCGCCTGAGGCGAGTAGCTAAGTCTGTCGGCCTGGGAACGCCTTCGTCCCAGTAGCCGGCATCAGCTAGAAGGCTGGCCAATCGGACCCGGTCGCGGGGTCCGTGCGGCGAGATCAATCAGCGACTGGGCCCGTCACACCAACTTGCTCGCGTGAGCGGTGGGGCCGAGTAGAGGCACAGCGAGCTGCGCTCGGAGAAGCCCTGACAAACCGGCGAAGGACCCGGGTTCGATTCCCGGCACCTCCACCACCTCGAAGCGATGCGCCCCGGCCGACGGCCGGGGCGCATCGTCGTATCCGACGGGCGACCGGGAGAAGCCGAGGCGGTTGATCCACCCCACATCGCCGACCTGGTGGTGTCCGGACGTTCGGGCACGCCCACATCGGCGACCTGGGGTGGATCAGCGGGAGTCAGGACCGCCACCGACGCCCGGGGGTTGCGAGCGCCTCGCCGACGCCTACGCTGCCGCTGTGACGAACCAGCAGCTGCGCCTGTCGGTCGGCGCGTCGGCCGGCCAGCGCACGGTCGCGGTGGTGACGGGGGTCCTCGTCGCCGCGGTCGGTGCGGCGTTCGTGCTGCTGCCCCTGCTCGCCGGCGGGCTGGTGCGCCGCCTCACCGGCCCGGGAGACGGTTTCGCCTCCTACGAGGAGGCCCGCGACCTGCCGCCGGGAATGCTGCCGCCCGCGCTGCGGGACTCCGGAGGGGGCTCGGAAGGGCCCGGACCGTTCCTCGGGCTGTGCGGGCTGCCGTTCGTCCTGCTCGGCGTCTACCTCGTGCTGCGGGTGCTCCGTACGGCCGCGTGGCTGGACGGCAGCCGGGTGCGGGTGCGGGGCGCCATCCGCAGTCGTACCGTCGATCTCGCCATCGCATCGATCGACTCCCGGTCCCACGGGGAGATGGCTGTCGACCCGTCGGCTCGTGCGGGTCGGTCGCCGGCCGTCGTCGTCAGCGATCGGGCCAGCGGGCAGCGGGTCACCATCCCGCTGCGGGGGATGGGTCTGCCCGTCCTGCCGCCGTCCGAGCTGCGCGCGCTCGCCGACGCGTTCGCGGCGGGTCGACCCGGTGCGGAGCCCAGTGCCGAGGCTCGCGCCCTCGCCGCCGATCTGCGGCGCCTGGCGGACGCCTGAGCGACCCGCCGACGGCGGTACCAGCCGGGGCCGGTGAGGCCGGAGTAACTGCTGTTACCACTGGGACTGATGAGCAGGAAACGCCTCTGGACAGGGGGAACGGGCGGGCTCACCATCACGGTATGGGATAGCGGTCCGCGCGGGAGGTGCCATGGTCACCGGTGGAGTCCAGCAGCCGTCAGTCGCCGCCCGTCCGCCCGCCGCCCGCACGTATCCGGCCGGGCTCCCCGGTGAGCCGAGGCCCGCCGGACTCGCCGGTGACCTGCACGCCCTGGCCCGTGCCGTCGCGGTCGCGACGACCGAGCCGCGCTGGCGCGAGATCGTGCTGCTGCGCCTGCGTCCGGTCGGGCAGGGCTTCGCCGAGCACGTCCGGGACACCGAGGGGCCGGCCGGTCTCTATCGGGAGCTGCTCACCCACTCGCCCCGCCTCGACCACGGGATCCGGCTGCTGACCCGGGAACACGCCGCGATCGTCGCCGCGATCCTGGCCGTGCAGCGGGTCGCCGAGCGGTCCGAGGCCAGCCCCGACGAGCTACGCCGCAGGGCGGGGCACCTGCTGCGGGCGCTGGCCCGGCATCGGCGGCGTGGCGCCAACCTGCTCTGGCAGGCGTACCAGACGGATCTGGGCGGCGAGACCTGAGCCGAGACGGGAACCCGTCCGTCGGCGGCCTCGTCGAACCTGACATGCGTCGAGGAGTTCTGTTGCTCGTACTGCCGCTGCTGTCCATGGTGGGCTGCGCCGCGACCGGCGCGGAGCCCGCCGCCCCGCCCACCACGACGGCGCATCGCGAGTTCGACGAGCGGGCCGCCGCGGTCGCCGCGGCGTGGCGGCCCGGTCCCGGCTGGCGTGACGGGTACGTCCCGTTGCAGGGGCCGACGGTGCTCACCGGCGACCCGCACTTCACGCCGGACACCGAGACGGCCTTCCGGTCCGGCTGGTACCGCGCCCAGGTCGCCATCCCGCCCACCCGCGTCGGCGGCGAGATCCGGTTCCCGGACGGCCGGTTGACCCTGCCACTGGTCAGCGCGGCCGAGGCGTACCGACAGCTCGACCGGGGTGACCCGCTGCCCTGCCCGGGGCGGCCGAAGCGGCCCGGGCGGCCGACTCCCGGCGGTCCCACGGTCGAGCCCGGGCCGGACGGCTGGGCCACCAGCACGACGGAGGCGGCCTGCCTCCCGCTCACCGTCACCGGGGTGACCCTCGGCGCCGTGCCGGTCCGTACGAGTCGAGGTGAGGCGCAGGTCCCGGCCTGGCTGTTCACGGTGGAGGAGCTGGCCACCCCGGTGGCCCAGCTCGCCGTCGCGCCGACGGCCGTCACGCCGGTCCCCTCGGCACCCACGCCGACCCAGCCACTGCCGGAGGGGCTGGTGGCCGCCCAGGACATCGTGGCGGTGGACGGCGCACGGCTGACCCTCCGGCTCGGCGTCGGCGCGTGTGACACCGGCATCACCCCGGTGGTGTCGGAACGGCCGGACGTGGTCGTGGTCGGCGGCGCGGTCAGCCGGTCCCCGGGCGTCTGTCCCGCCCTGCTCAAGCTGGAGCCGGTCACCGTCACCCTGGGCGCCCCGTTGGGGGCGCGGCCGGTGCTGGACGTCTTCACCGGCGCCCCGCTGACGATCGCCGCGCGCTGACCCGACCAGGCCCGCGAGGTCAGAGGATCGTGGGCACGTCGGTGCTGATCGGCACCGGCAGCACGGTGGGCCCCTCGGTGCGCAGGCCGGTGGCGAGGGCGGCGCCGAGCTGCTCGGGGGTCTGCACCACCTCGGTGGCGCAGCCGTAGCCGGCCGCGATCGCCGTGATGTCCAGCCCCGGCAGATCCAGCCCCGGTACCCCGGGAGTGTCCTTCAGCTCGGCGAACGCCTTGAGGATCGCGTACTGCTGGTTGACCGGGACGACTACCACCACGGGCAGCGCCAGGCGCGCGGCCGTCCACAGCGCCTGCACGGAGTAGTGGAACGAGCCGTCGCCGATCACCGCCACCACCGGCCGGCCGCGTCCGGTGTCCCGCTCGGCCAGCGCCACCCCGACCGCGGCCGGCAGGCCGTAGCCGAGGCCGCCGCTGGCCATCGTGAAGTACGACGCCGGCCGGTTGATGCGCAGGTGGCGGCGCAGTGCGGACAGGTTGGACGGTGACTCCTGGACCAGTACGCCGTCGGCCGGCCAGTGCGCGGCCAGGGCGGCGAACATCGCGTCGGCGCTCAACGGCACGGTGACCTCCGGCGGCGCCGGAACGGCCCGGGGCGTCGGCGGCTGTCGGTCGGCGGCCGGAACCAGGTCGAGCAGCGCGGCGAGCGTCAGCCCGGGGTCGCCGAGCAGGCTGTCCCCGACCGGGGCTCGGGCGGCCTCGTCCGGGTCGTCCGTGACGTGCAGCAGGCGGGCGCCCTCGGGCAGGTGGTCGCCCGGCACGTGCGGGTAGTAGCGGAACACCGGGGCGCCGACGACCAGGACGGTGTCGTGCCCCCGCAGTGCTTCGGCGAGCGGCCCGATGGCGAACGGCAGGACCCCGCGGAACTGCGGGTGGTCCTCCGGGAACACGGCCCGTTCCGGCGCCGGGGCCGACCAGACCGGTGCGCCCAGCCGCTCGGCAAGCGCGACGGCCGCCGGCCAACTGCCCGAGCGGTCCACGCCGGGCCCGAACACCAGCACCGGATTGCGGCTGTCGGCCAGCACCCGGGCGAACATCTCCAACCGCTGCGGATCCGGCCCGAAGCGGGTCGCCACCGTGCGCGGCGCGGGCGGCGCCTCGGCGGGCTGGGCCCAGTCGTCCATCGGCAGGGAGAGGAAGACCGGCCCGACGGGCGGCTGCACGGCTGTCGCGTACGCCCGCAGCAGCGCCGCCGGGATGTCCTGCGCGCGGACCGGCTCGTAGCTCCACTTGACGTACGGCTCGGGCAGCTCGACCGCCCGACGGCTGGTCAGCCGGGGCTCCAACAGCAGCATCTCCCGGGTCTGCTGGCCTGCGGTGACGATCAGCGGGGTCTTGTTGTGCCAGGCGGTGACCAGGTTGCCCATGCCGTTGCCCATGCCGGGGGCGGTGTGCAGGTTGACGTGCGCGGGCCTGCCGGCCGCCTGGGCGTAGCCGTCGGCCATCGCCACCGCCGTGGCCTCGTGCAGGGCGTGGACGTAGTGGAAGTCGGTGGGGAAGTCCCGCAGGAACGGCTCCTCGGTGGAACCGGGGTTGCCGAAGACGGTGGTCATGCCGAGGGTGCGGAGCACGTCGTACGTCGCGTCCCGGACCGTTGCCATCGCCACCTGCCTCCGTGCCGCGCGCAGGGGCGACCGCGGCCGCCCTCCCGATCAGCCGAATCTATCGGGATGTGACAGACCTTTCGGGCGTTTCCCGGCCGTCGGGGCTCCGGCCTGCCCGGTGGGTCGCGCGTGGCCCAGGTCAGGGCAGCGCGAAGGGCAGCGTGATTCCGTCCAACGCCCGGCCGCACGCGCAGTCCTGCTCGGCGGGCAGCGCGGCCACCGCGTCCAGCAGCACGTCCCGCAGGCGCTCGGTGTTGGCCGCGAAGACCCGGAACACCTCGTCCTGGGTCACCGACTCGCCGGCCTGCACCCCGGCGTCCAGGTCCGTGATCAATGCGATCGACGAGTAGCAGAGCGCCATCTCCCGGGCGAGCACCGCCTCCGGGTGGCCGGTCATGTTCACGACAGTTCCGCCGATCGACGCGAACCAGCGGGACTCCGCCCGGGTGGAGAACCGCGGGCCCTCGACCACCACGACAGTCCCGCCGTCCACGGCCGTGACGTCCCGGGAGGCCGCCGCGGCGAGCAGGGCCCGCCGGCCCTGCGGGCAGTACGGGTCGGCGAACGGCACGTGCACCGCACCCTCGTCGTAGTAGGTCTGCGCCCGTCCACTGGTGCGGTCGATGAGCTGATCCGGCACCACGAACGTGCCCGGCCCCAGCTCCGGGCGCAGCCCACCGACCGCACACGGCGCCAGCACCTGGCGTACGCCGAGGGACCGCAGTGCCCACATGTTGGCCCGGTACGGGATCCGGTGCGGCGGGTACCGGTGGTCGGAACCGTGCCGGGGCAGGAACGCCACCCGCCGCCCGGCCACCTCCGCGATGGTCACCGCGTCCGAGGGCGGACCGTAAGGGGTGCCCAGCTCATGAGGGGTGCCGTCGAGGAGGGCGTACAGGCCCGACCCGCCGATCACCGCGAGGTCCGCAGTCGGTGCCATGGAGCCCTCCGTCGCAACTGTCCGATCACCCGCCGGTCAGACCTTAGCCAGCGCCGTGGACGCAGGCTATGGTGCCAGGCATGGCGTTGACAGCGCGGCTGATCCCGATGCACCGTGCGGATCCGGCGAATGACGGATCCCCGGCGCGGGCTCACGATTGACGGGTAGGTGGGATGCAGGGAGAGGGCCAGGCGATCGGCGGACGAGCGATGGAGTCGATGACCGGGCGGCTGCTGGTCGCGACTCCGGCGCTCAAGGACCCGAACTTCGACCGTACGGTGGTGCTGCTGGTCGCCCACGAGCCGGGTGGCGCACTCGGCGTGGTCCTGAACCGGGCGACCGAGGTGCCGGTCGCCGAGGTGCTGGGTGACTGGAGCGACCTGGCCCGCCACCCGGCGGTGCTCTTCGAGGGCGGCCCGGTGCAGCCCGACTCGGCGATCTGCCTGGCGCGGATGCGGCAACCGATGCGCCGGTTCAAGGGCTTCCACCAGGTCTCCGGCGCGGTCGGCACGATCGACCTCTCCGTCGACCCGGAGAAGCTGCGGGAGAGCGTCGGCGGGATCCGGGTCTTCGCCGGCTACTCCGGCTGGGGCAGCGGCCAGTTGGAGCAGGAGATCGCCGACGGGTCCTGGTTCCTGCTGGACGCACTGCCCGGCGACGCCTTCGTCGACCGCCCGGACGACCTGTGGCCGATGGTGCTGCGCCGGCAGGGCGGCATGATGGCCGCCGTCGCCCACTTCCCGCCGGACGTGGCCCTCAACTGACCCGGCTGGGCGGGGACCCCCGCGAGATGACCATGCCGGCCGGTCTGTGTATAGTTTCCCAGTGCCCGGGCGACCGGGACGACAGCAAGGGGCCGTGGCGCAGCTGGTAGCGCACCACACTGGCAGTGTGGGGGTCAGGGGTTCGAGTCCCCTCGGCTCCACCTTGCGACGAACGCCCTGGCCGGGATCATCCGGCCAGGGCGTTCGCCTTTTCGTCGCGTCTACTGGCCGAAGCGCACCCGGATGTCGGACGGGTAGGAGGTCTTCTGCCAGATCACCGAGAAGTGGCCCGTCGGGCTGGACGCGGGCTGCGCGTAGCGCCCGTCCGGGGAGAGGATCTCGGCCGTACCGAACGCGCCGTCCGACCCGATCGTCCTGGCCTGTACCCGGGTGGTCGAGAAGTCCGGGCTGGGATTGTTCCACGTGACCAGGCCATCCCCGTCGTCGTCCAGGGTGACCTTCGGCCAGTCGCCGACACCGAGCCTGGTGACCGTGCCGAGGGCACCGGCGCTGGAGAGCGTACGACCGAACACCTGGGTGCCCTCCGGGGTCCAACGGCCCCAGGTCAGCACCGCGTCGCCGTCGAGGTCACCGGCGAGTTCGTCGAACAGGGTCAGCTCGTGGGCGGCCGGCGACACGGCGATGACGCTGCCCAGCGTGTCGGTGTGGCTGTACTGCCGCACCCGCAGGCGAGACGGCGTCCCCGCCTTCGACCACCGGTAGCTGATCACCGCGTCCCCGTCCCGGTCGAGGGCGACCGACGCGCCGCCGTACCTGACGTCGGTGGCGGCCCCGGCGATGGTGCGCGGAGCGGAGAGCTGGCCCTGGCGGACCCGCCGAGCGACGACCCGCTGGTAGT
The DNA here is from genome assembly GCF_000297395.2 of Micromonospora lupini str. Lupac 08. Taxonomy (GTDB): domain Bacteria; phylum Actinomycetota; class Actinomycetes; order Mycobacteriales; family Micromonosporaceae; genus Micromonospora; species Micromonospora lupini. Next base: position 1,117,384 of record NZ_HF570108.1, read on the forward strand.
CCTCCGACCAGACGACGAGGGCGGTTCCGTCGCGGTCGATCGCAAGGACGGGATCCTCGCCCACGCCGAGGGTCAGCTCCGGGCCGAGCGAGCTGTCCGCGCCGAAGTAGCGGGCCTTGGTGGTGAACCCGCCGTCGCGGATCTCCGTCCAGATGACCAGGGCCTGACCCGTGGGGTCCACCGCAACGGCCGGACTGATCGCGGTCCAGGTGGCAATCGTCTGGAGCGGGCCCGGTTCGCCAGTGGCGGACATCCGGCGGCCCACCACGAGGCCGTCCTGCTTCCAGACGACGGCGGAGTCGCCGTCGTCGTCGGAGGCGACCTTGGGCCAGGACGCCGAGTCGCCGAGCGGCGAGAGGGTCTGGATCGGGCCCCACACGCCGTCGGCGGAGACGGTCTGCGCCTTGACCTGGTCGTAGCAGCTGCTCGCGCTGCTGTCGCAGCCCGCCCAGGCGAGCAGCGAGTCACCGTCCCTGTCGACCGCCACGAAGGGCTGGTCCTGCCCGCTCCAGCCGGCCTCGGACACCACCTGCTCCGGCGTCCACGTGGCGGCCCGGGCGGGCGTCGGAACGGTGGCCAGCACCGCCAACGCGCCGACCGCACCGGCCACGAGCCTCCGCGTACGCCGTCCCGCCGTAGACCTGTCTTCTCCGCGCACCGTCGCCCCCCTCGATCGATGAACATGCTCAGTCCAGGGCATGATGCCATCGAGCAAGCCGTACCGCTCGCCGGTCAGACCGAGGCGCTGGGCCGGCGCGGCCCATCGCGACCACCGGGCTCCGTCGACGGGCTCGCGCCGAGATTCGGCAGTTTTTCCACCGGCGCGGTAAATGAATCAGGGCCCTGATGCGTGTGCCAGGTGTGGAGCAAGAGCGGAAGGAATTCGCGGACTTCTATCAGCGCTGCCGGGACAACTGCCTGCGTGCCGTACTGGCCGCGACGGGTGATCGTGCGCTGGCGGAGGACCTGGTCGCTGAGGCGTTCGCGCGGGCCTGGGCGTCCTGGCGGAAGGTGAGCCGGCATCCGGCACCGGCGGCGTGGGTGGTGCGCACCGCCCTCAACGTCCGGGTGTCCTGGTGGCGGCGGCGCCGGCGCGAGATCGCCCTCGACGGACACGACCTGCCTCGGCTCGACGACGACGTTCGCGATGTCGACCAGGCGATGCTCGCCGCCATTCGCCGGCTGCCGAAACGGCAACGTGAGGTGATCGTGCTGCGGGTCTGGCTCGACCTGGACACCAACACCGTCGCCGATGAACTGGGCATCTCACCGCGGACCGTAGCCGTCCATCTGTCTCGTGCCACAGCGGCCCTGCGGGCGCAATTCGTGCCCGTCACCAGTTAGGAATCGAAATGGATGAGGATGAGGTGTTGAACGCGATGAGAAGGACCCTTTCCGACGTGCGGATGGACCGGCCGGTCGAGGCGATCGAGGAGCGCGGCCGCGCGCGCCGGCGTCACCGCGGCGTGCTCGGTGTGGTCGCCGGTGGCGGACTCGCCGCCGTGGCCGCCCTCGCCCTGGCTCTGCCCATCGGCGCCGGCCCCTCCGGCTCGACCCCGACCGGCGGCGCGGCGGCGCCCGCCGCGGAACAGGCGGCACCCGCCATGGAACCCGCGGCGTTCTCGGTGGCCAAGCTGGCCGACGGGTCGGTGCAGCTACGCCTGAAGTCCAAGCAGGTGATCAACCCCGAGGCACTGGAGAAGGCGCTTGCCGACGCGGGCGTTCCGACAGTCGTCAAGGCCGGTGTCCTGTGCACGCCGGAGGGCAAGGAGCTGCCCCAGATCAAGGACGTCCTGACGTTCGACCCGATCGACGGGGCCAACGAGGACGGCGTGTACGGCGATTCGGAGTGGGTGATCGCGCCGGCGAAGATGCCGAAGGGCAGCATTCTGCACTTCAGCGTCTTCCCGGTGCACAAGGGCCAGGGCTACGCGAAGGTGGCCTGGGCCCTGGTGCCGAAGGGCGCCCCGATGAACTGCCGGTCCGTCGTGAGCTGACCCGGGGAGCCGGTCCGTTACGCGCGAGAACGCCCCGACCGGAAACCTCCCGGTCGGGGCGTTCTCGACTGTATGTCCGGTGCGGGCCGGAATCAGCCCTGGCGGCTCTTCCACTGCGGGTTCGCGCGGTTCACCACGACCACCCGGCCGCGACGACGGACCACCACCGAACCCGGCTTCTGCTTCAGCGCACGCAACGAGCTACGTACCTTCATGTCTGCCTCCTCGGCCTGGGGGTCTGGCCTGAAATCCGTACCGCCTATCGAAACGCCGAGGCCCCCCGGGCGATTCCCGGGTCCCGGCGGTCGAACCTTTGGCGCCCCGCGTCCGTACCACTGCGCGGGAGGTCAAGCCATGAGCGTGCGTCGAGTGCTCGCCGCCGTGCTGGTCGCCGTGGCGGCCGCACCGCTGGGCGCGGTGCCCGCCTGGGCGCACGGCGCCCCCACCGACCCGATCAGCCGGGCGGCGGCCTGCGGGCCCGAGGGCCGGCACGCGGCCGGTGCGGCCTGCCGGGCGGCGGTGGCGGCGGGCGCGGCGGTCCGGGAATGGGACAACGTACGCGTCGCGGCCATCAACGGTCGGGACCGGGAACGCATCCCGGACGGCGAGTTGTGCAGCGGTGGGCTGTCCGCGTACCGGGGGCTCGACCTGCCCCGCACCGACTGGCCGAGCACCGAGTTGACCCCGGGCGCGACGTTCACCTTCCGCTACCGGACGACAATCGAGCACCGGGGCACCTTCCGGCTCTACGTCACCAGGCCCGACTACGACCCCCGAAAGAAGCTGACCTGGGCTGATCTGGAGTCGCGTCCGTTTCTGACCCGGACCGACCCGCCGGTGCGCGGTGGGGCGTACCAGTTGGCGGGGCGGCTGCCGGCGGACCGCAGACGGCACCTGATCTACACGATCTGGCAGAACTCGAACACCCCGGACACCTACTACTCCTGCTCGGATGTGGTGTTCCGGAAGGCGCGAGACGGCGCGACGAAGAGCGCCACGAAGGCAGCGCCGGCTGCTCCGCGTACCGCCGCGGGCAAGCCCGCCGCCACCGAGCCGGCGGCGGTGAAGGCGGCGGCCGACCCGGGCGTGCCGGTGGCGTCGGTGACCGACCTCGGCGCGCGGTGGCCGGTGCTGGCCGGAGCCGCGGTCGTGCTTGTCCTGGCGCTTGTCGGCGTGGGCCGGCGACGACGTGGCGCGGCAGCGCCGGTGGGACGGCAGTGCGAGGTCCGCAACCACCGGGCCGGGCGGCGCCGGATCTGGTGACCCGGGCGCCGCGCGACCCGGCGGCGCTCAGCCCAGCAGCCGGTCGATCTCGGCCAGTTCCTCGGCGGTGAAGTCGAGGTTGCCCACGGCGGCGATGTTGGTCTCCAACTGCTCGACGCTGCTCGCCCCGATGATGAGGCTTGTCATCCGCGGGTCGCGCAGCGCCCAGGCCAGCGCGAGCTGGGCCAGGGACTGGCCGCGCCGCTCGGCGACCGCGCCGAGCCCTCGGATGGTGGCCATCTTCTCGTCGCTGAGGTCGCTCTCGTTGAGGAAGACGCTCGTGCGCACCCGCGAGTCGGCCGGGATGCCGCCCAGGTAGCGGTCGGTCAGCAGACCCTGGGCCAGCGGGCTGTACGCGATGCAGCCGGCCCCGACCTGCTCCAACGTGTCGAGCAGGCCGTCGGACTCGGTCCAGCGGTTGAGCATCGAGTACGACGGCTGGTTGATCAGCAGTGGCGTGCCCAGCTCGCGCAGGATCGCGGCGGCCCGCGTGGTCTGCTCCGAGTTGTAGTTCGAGATGCCCACGTAGAGCGCCTTGCCGGAGCGGACGATCGCGTCCAGCGCCCCCATCGTCTCCTCGAGCGGAGTGTCCGGGTCGAAGCGGTGCGAGTAGAAGATGTCGACGTAGTCCAGGCCCATCCGGCCCAGCGACTGGTCCAGCGACGAGATCAGGTTCTTGCGCGAGCCCCACTCGCCGTACGGGCCGGGCCACATCAGGTAGCCGGCCTTGCTGGAGATGACCAGCTCGTCCCGGTACGGCTTGAGGTCCGTGGCGAGCAGCCGGCCGAAGTTCTCCTCCGCCGCGCCCGGCGGGGGGCCGTAGTTGTTCGCCAGGTCGAAGTGGGTGACGCCCAGGTCGAAGGCGCGCCGGACGATGTCGCGCTGCCTGTCGAACGGGCGGTCCGGGCCGAAGTTGTGCCAGAGCCCGAGGGAGACGACGGGCAGTCGCAGGCCACTGCGTCCGCTGCGCCGGTAGGTCATGGTGTCGTAGCGGTCATCCGGGGCGAGGTAAGTCACGATCATGAGCCTAGCCGCGGCCCGTGGTGCACGGGATCGGGCGTGGAAACCAGGACAACGGGGTAGTTTCGAGGCCATGCGGTTCATCGCCCTCGACACCCCCAAACCGCTCTCCAAGATCGGCCTCGGCACCTGGCAGTTCGGCTCCCGCGAGTGGGGCTACGGCCCCGACTTCGACGAGCGGGCCGCGCAGATCGTCCGGCGGGCCGTCGAGCTGGGCGTGACGGTCTTCGACACCGCGGAGATCTACGGGTTCGGGCGCAGCGAGCGGATCCTCGGCGCGGCGCTCGGCGACGATCGGCCCAAGGTCGTGGTCGCCAGCAAGATCTTCCCCGTGCTGCCGGTGGCGGCGGTGGTGCAGCAGCGGGCGGTCGCGTCGGCGGCCCGCCTCGGCGTCACGAGCATCGACCTCTACCAGGTGCACCAGCCCAACCCGCTCGTCGCCGACCACACCACGATGCGCGGCATGCGGGCCCTGCAGGACGTCGGGCTGGTCGGCGAGGTCGGCGTGAGCAACTACGGGCTGCGTCGCTGGCAGGTCGCCGAGGCCGCCCTCGGCCGGCGGGTCCTCAGCAACCAGGTCCGCTACAGCATGCTTGACCGCGCGCCCGAGCAGGACCTGCTGCCGTACGCGCGGCAGAACGGCCGGGTCGTCATCGCGTACAGCCCGTTGGCGCAGGGCTTCCTGTCCGGCCGGTACGACGCGGGAAACCCGCCGACCGGCGCGGTCCGGCGCGCCAACCCGTACTTCCTGCCGGAGAACCTGGAACGGGGCACCGTCCTCATCGACACGCTGCGCGAGGTCGCCGAGGCGCACGACGCCACCCCGAGCCAGATCGCGCTGGCGTACCTGCTGCACCACCCCAACGTGCTTGCCATTCCCGGCGCGTCAAGCGTGGAGCAGATGGAACGCAACGCCGCGGCGGCCGAGATCGACCTCGCCGACGACGAGTACGCGGCGCTGGCCGAGGCGGCCAAGCGGTTCCGCCCGGTCACCGGGCTCGCCGCGCTGCCCCGGATGCTGCGCGCCCGGATCGCCGGCCCGACGGAGAAATGAGCACAGTGGACGACATCACCGCACTGATCCTGGACGACCACGCCGCCTTCCGGCGCGGCTTCGCCCGCCTCGACGACGCCCGCGACGAGCAGGAGCTGCTGGCCATCTGGGAGGCGCTCGCCCTGCACCTGGACATCCACGCCGAGGCGGAGGAGGCGATCCTCTACCCGCACCTGGTCAAGCACGGTGACGACGGCGAGGACGAGACCGCCGACGCGATCGGCGACCACAACAAGATCCGGGACGCCATCGCCGAGTCCAAGCTGCACCCGGTCGGCTCGAAGCCCTGGTGGGAGGCTGTCGGCACGGCCCGTAAGGAGAACAGCGAGCACCTGGCCGAGGAGGAGGACGAGGCGCTGCCCGACTTCCGCCGGCACGCCAGCTTCGACCTGCGCGCCGAGCTGGGCCAGCGCTGGCTGACCTTCTACGGCGAGCACAAGAACGGCCGCGACCTGCCGTTCCGCGACAAGGATCCGCAGGGGTACGTCGCCGACCACCGCTGAGATCTCCCCGGTGCGGGGGAGTCGCACCGCCGGGTGACGGCAGCAGAATGTCCGCATGACCCTGCGCGCGGCACTGGCTCCGCTGGTCGCCGGAAGCACCTGGCGACGCGGCGTGTTCCTGCTGCTCGGCGGCGTGCTGGCGCTGCCGTACGGGGTCCTCGCGGTGACGTTCGCGCAGATGCTCACCGACTCGGAGATCCCCCGCCCACTGGTGTACGCCCTCCTGGTGGTCGCGGCGCTGATCGCCGTGGTGCCGCTGCTGCTGGACGGCAGTCGGGCCCTGGAGATCGCCGCCGTCCGGGCGCTGCTCGGCGTCGACCTGCCCGACCCCGCGCCGGGGCACCGTGGTGACCGGGAGAGCCGCCTGCGCAGCGCGCTCTGGATCGCCACGCACCTCATCATCGGCGCTCTGGTGATGGCCGCGCTGTTCAGCGCCCTGCCGATGGCGCTGGCGTTCATCGCCCAGCAGTTCGGTGTGGGCAACGAGCTGACCAGCGGGGAGCAGTTCGGGCCGCTGGACGGGCGGGACAGCGGCTGGCTGACGCTGACCGGGGTAGCCCTGCTGGTCGGCCTCGGCTACGCCGTCGCCGGCCTCGGCGCGCTCGCCGTCTCGATGGCGCCGGTGCTGCTCGGCCCCGCGCAGGCCGAGCGGATCGCCGCGCTGGAGGCGCGGGCCACCCGACTGGCCGAACGCAACCGACTGGCCCGGGAGCTGCACGACTCGGTAGGTCACGCGCTGACCGTGGCCACCCTCCAGGCCGGCGCCGCCCGCGAGGTGCTCGACACCGATCCGGAGTTCGTCCGGCGGGCGCTGGGCGCCATCGAGGAGGCCGGACGGACCGCGATGGACGAGCTGGACCACGTGCTCGGGCTGCTTCGCGAGACCGGCGGCGACAGGCCCTCGGCGGCGCCGCAACGTACCCTCGCCGACCTGGACCGGCTGGTGGCCGACACCCGCGCAGCCGGGTTGACGGTGCACGCGCAGCGCGTCGGCGACCCGACGCGACTGCCCGCGATCGTCTCCCGGGAGGGCTACCGGATCGTCCAGGAGGGACTGACCAACGCCGCCCGCTACGGCCACGGCCCGGTGACACTGCGCCTGGACCTGCGGCCGGACGCGCTGGAGCTGGAGCTGGTCAACACGATGAGCCGCCCCGACCGGGCCGACACGGGGCGGTCCGGTCGGGGCCTGGACGGCATGCGGGAACGGGTACTGTTGCTCGGCGGTCGACTCACCGTGGGGCCGGACGGCGACCGTTGGCTGATCCGCGCCCGCCTGCCCTACGAGGACGCGCGATGACCACCGGTGTGCTGATCGTCGACGACGACGAGTTGATCCGGGTCGGGCTGCGGGCCATCATCGACGCCCAACCCGACCTGCGGGTGCTCGCCGAGGCAGCCGACGGCGCCGAGGTGCCGCCCCTGGTCGCCCGGCACCGCCCGGACGTGGTGCTGATGGACGTGCGGATGCCCGGCATCGACGGCATCCAGGCCACCCGGCACCTGCTTGCCACCTCCGCCGACCCGCCCCGGGTGCTGGTGGTCACCACGTTCGCCAACGACGAGTACGTCTACGAGGCGCTGCGCGCAGGCGCCTCCGGCTTCCTGCTCAAACGGGCCCGGCCGGCGGAGGTGGTCGAGGCGGTCCGGGTCGTCGCGGCGGGCGAGTCGCTGCTCTTCCCGGCCGCGATCCGCCAGCTCGTCGGGGCGTACGGGCCGACGGGTGGCGACCGGCTGCGTGCCGCCCGGCTCACCGAGCGGGAGGCCGAGGTGCTGCGCCTGATGACCACCGGCCGGTCCAACCCGGAGATCGCCGCGCACCTGGTGGTCGGTGTGGAGACGGTCAAGACGCACGTCGGCAACGTGCTGGCCAAGCTGGGCGTCCGCGACCGTACGCAGGCGGTCATCGCCGCGTACGAGTCCGGCTTCGTCACTCCGTCGAGCTGATCCGTCCCCCACCCGGGGGAGCGGGTTCACCGCCGGCCGGGAGGGATCCGACCGGCCGTCGGTCGAGGCTGAGAGCATGACGACGATCACTTCCTCCCCACCCCGCTCCGACTCCCGCTGGCCCGACCGCCTCGCCCCGCTGGCCGCCGGTTGGCTCGGCCTGTGGGGCGTCCTCGCCCTGGTGGGCACGCTCACCGGCACCGGCTACCCGTTCGGCGCGAACGACACCCACGGCGGCGAGGTCAACCTGCTGCGCCTGGTGCCGGTGGACCTGGCCACCCCACTCTTCGCCGGCGTACTGCTCACCGCCGCCGTGGCCGCGCTCGCCATGAGCCGCCCGGCGGTCCGCCCACCCGGTCCGCTGCGGGCGCTGCTCGCCGGCTACGGCTGGGCGGTGGCGTTCGGACTCGCCGTGGTCGTCCCGGACGCCCGGGTGCTCGTCGTCCTCGGCTACCTGCCGATCCTGATCGTCGGAGCGCCGTTCGGCTGGCCGCCGATCGACTACTCCGAGGTCTTGAACTGGGCGCTGTTCGGCCGGTTCGCCGCGCTGGCCGGCGGGCTGCTGCTGGCCGGGGCGGTGCTCGTCTGGCAGCGCCGCACCGCAGGGGCCTGCGTGGGTTGCGGCCGCGGCGACACCGACCGGGGTTGGACCACCCCGGCCGCCGCCGCGCGCTGGGGTCGCTGGGCCGCCGGCATCGCCGCGGTCATTCCCCTGGCGTACGCGTCGACCCGGTTCGCCTGGGCGGCCGGCATCCCGCTCGGCATCTCCCGTGAGTTCCTCACCGAGATGCAGGACACCGGGCTGGTCTGGGCCGGTTTCGGGCTGGGCGCGTTCGCCACCGTCGGCGCGATCCTCACCCTCGGCCTGGTGCAGCGTTGGGGCGAGCGGTTCCCCCGCTGGATGGTCGGCCTCGCCGGTCGCCGGGTGCCGGTGCGGCTGGCCGTGGTGCCGGCCGCCCTGGTCGCCATCGCGGTGACCGCGGCGTCGTTGGGACTGCTCAGCAACCCGAAGTTCTGGGAGCTCACCGGCGGGATCAGCCTCACCGGGGCCCCGATGCTGCTCTGGCCGGTGTGGGGCGTGGCGCTCGGCGCCGCGACGTACGCGTATCACCTGCGCCGCCGGGGAGCCTGCCGGCGCTGCGGCCGGGGCTGAGGGTGGCAGTGGGGGTGCCCCCCGATGACCGGGGCACCCCGGCGAAGGTGAGCTAGCGTGGGTCGGGTGACTGCGCCTAACCCGGTAATCCCGGTTCCACCGGCCGACCTGCCCGGCACGCTCGGCGCGCTGCGGGCGGCCGGTCACCAGTACCGCACCGTCAAGCAGGAACTCCGTGACAACCTCCTCGCCCGGATGCGCTCCGGCGAGACCCGTTTCCCCGGCATCGTCGGCTACGACGACAGCGTGCTGCCCGAGGTCGAGCGGGCGCTGCTCGCCGGGCACGACATGGTGCTGCTCGGCGAGCGCGGCCAGGGCAAGACCCGACTGATCCGCGCGCTGGGTGGGCTGCTCGACGAGTGGACGCCAGTCATCGCCGGTTCGGTGCTCAACGAGCACCCGATGCATCCGCTCACCCCCGCCTCGGTCGCCCAGGTCGCCGAGGCCGGCGACGAGCTGCCGATCGGCTGGCTGCACCGCTCGATGCGCTACGGCGAGAAGCTCGCCACCCCCGACACCAGCGTCGGCGACCTGATCGGTGACGTCGACCCGATCCGGATCGCCCAGGGCCGCACCCTCGGTGACCCGGAGACCATCCACTTCGGGTTGGTGCCGCGCACCAACCGGGGCATCTTCGCCGTCAACGAGCTGCCCGACCTGGCCGAGCGGATCCAGGTGGCCCTGCTCAACGTGCTGGAGGAGCGGGACATCCAGGTCCGTGGCTACCAGCTACGGCTGCCGCTGGACCTGCTGCTGGTGGCCAGCGCCAACCCGGAGGACTACACCAACCGGGGCCGGATCATCACCCCGCTCAAGGACCGGTTCGGTGCGGAGATCCGTACCCACTACCCGGTCGACCTGGAGTTGGAGCTGGCGCTGATCCGGCAGGAGGCCGACCTGGTCGCCGCCGTGCCGGAGCACGTGCTGGAGGTGCTTGCCCGGTTCGCCCGCGCGGTGCGGGAGTCCCCGTCGGTGGACCCACGCTCCGGAGTCTCCGCCCGGTTCGCGATCGCCGCCGCCGAGACCGTCGCCGGCGCCGCGCTGCGCCGCGCCGGGCTGCTCGCCGCCTCCGCCAGCCCGGACGGTCGGCCCGAGGCCGCGGTGGCCCGGGTCGGCGACGCGGTGTCGGTGACCAGCACCCTGCGCGGCAAGGTCGAGTTCGAGAGCGGCGAGGAGGGGCGGGAGATCGAGGTTCTCGCCCACCTGCTGCGGACGGCCACCGCCGAGACGTTCCGCGCCCACCTGGCCGGGCTGGACCTCTCCGGGTTCACCGCCCTGGTGGAGGACGGGACGGCGATCGAGACCGGCGAGCTGGTCGGTTCCGCCGAGCTGCTGCGTCAGGTGGGCACGGTGCCCGGCCTGGCCAAGGTGCTGGATCGGCTCGGTCTGGGCGACGCGCCCACACCGGAGGAGGCCGCGGCCGCCGTCGAGTTCGTGCTCGAAGGGCTGCACCTGACCCGCCGGCTCGGCAAGGACGTGACCGACACCGGTCGCACCGTCTACGGCGGCCGGGGCTGACCGTGGCCGGCAACCGGTTCCGGTACGGGCAGTGGAACGGCGGGCCCGACCCGCTCGCACCCCCGTACGATGTACGCGAGGCGGTGGACGCCGTCGGCGCCGAGGTGCTGGCCGGCGGCAGCCTGCGGGAGGCGCTGCGTGACCTGCTGCGCCGTGGTCCGCAGGGGCGCGGCGGTCTGGACGACCTGGCCGCCCGGGCGCGACGGCTGCGTCGGGAGGCGCTGCGCCGTGGTGACCTGGACGGCGCGGTGACCCGGGCCCAGGCGCTGCTCGACCAGGCCCTCGCCGCCGAGCGCGACGAGCTGCGGGGCCGCGACGACGACGGCGCGCGGTTCGCCGAGGCGGTGCTCGACAATCTGCCCCGTTCCACCGCGCGGGCGGTCGAGGAGTTGTCCGGCTACCAGTGGGCAAGCGACGACGCCCGCCGCTCGTACCAGCAGATCCTCGACCAGCTCCGCGACGACGTGCTCGGTCAGCGCTTCGCCGGGCTGCGTGACGCGGTGCGCGCGTCCGCCGACCCGGCGGCGCAGCAACGGCTCGCCGAGATGATGCGCGACCTGAACGACCTGCTGGCCCGGCACGGCCGCGCCGAGGACACCACCGACGCGTTCGCCGAGTTCATGCGCCGGCACGGGGACTTCTTCCCGGAGCGGCCGGAGACGGTCGACGAGCTGATCGACGTGCTGGCCCGCCGCTCGGCGGCCGGTGAGCGGTTGATGAACTCGCTCTCCGAGCGGCAGCGCGCCGAGTTGGCCGGCCTGATGCAGCAGTCTCTCGGCGACCGTCTCGCCGGGGAGCTCTCGGCGCTCGACGCGAACCTGCGGGCCCTGCGACCGGATCTGCGGTGGGGGCGCGGCGAGCGGGTCCGCGGCGACCAGCCGCTGGACTACGCCGACGCGGCCGGCGCGCTGGGTGAGATCGGCGAGCTGGACGACCTGCTGGACCAGCTCGACCAGGAACACCCCGGGGCCACGCTTGACGACGTGGACGTCGACGCGGTGGCCCGGACGCTGGGCCGGGACGCGGCCGACGACGTCCGCCGGCTGCGCGAGCTGGAACGGGAGCTGCGCCGCCAGGGCTGGGTGAGCCGGGACGCGGACGGCCTCACACTGAGCCCGAAGGCGCTGCGCCGACTCGGCGGGACCGCGTTGCGGCGGGTCTTCGCCGACCTGACCGCCGGGCCGCGCGGCCAGCACGACCTGCGCTCGGCGGGCGCCGCCGGCGAGGTCAGCGGCGCCTCCCGCCCCTGGGAGTACGGCGACGAGCAGCCGTTGGACGTGGTCCGCACGCTGACCCAGGCGGTCCGTCGGGCCGGTCCGACAGTTCCACTGCAACTCTCCGTGGACGACTTCGAGGTGGTGGAGACCGAGAAGCGGGCCTCCGCGGCGGTGGTGCTCTGCGTCGACCTGTCGTACTCGATGATCTCGCAGGGTCGTTGGGGGCCGATGAAGCAGACGGCGCTGGCGTTGGCGCACCTGATGGAGACCCGTTTCCCGCAGGACGCGTTGCAGATCGTGGGCTTCGGTCGGGAGGCGATGACCCTCACCCAGCAGGAGCTGGCGGCTGTGGAGCCGGACATGGAGCAGGGCACGAACCTGCAGCACGCGCTGCGGCTGGCCGCTCGGCACCTGCGCCGGCATCCGGACGCCGAGCCGGTGGTCCTGGTGGTCACCGACGGGGAGCCGACCGCCCACCTGGACCCGGACGACGGCGAGGCGCTGTTCCACTGGCCGCCGCTGCCGGAGACGATCGAGGCGACCGTCCGCGAGGTGGACAAGCTCAGCCGCTACGGCGCGACGCTGAACCTGTTCATGCTCGGCGACGACCCGGGCCTGCGCCGCTTCGTCGACGCGGTGGCCCGCCGCAGCCGGGGCCGCATGTTCACTCCGGACACCGACGACCTGGGCGAGTACGTGGTAAGCGACTACCTTCGCTCCCGCCAATCCCGCCGCTAACGCCCGCTGCGGCGGGTTGACTGGGGGCATGGAGAGCGGGGGATTGCGGCGGGCCTACGACGGCCTGTTCGCGGAGGTCGACGCCGGCGGGTTCGGTACGGCTCCGGAGGGCCAGCTCAGTGCCGAGCAGATCGTCGCGCATCTGGTCGCCAACGACGAGCTGATGATCCAGGCCACCGAGGCGTTGCTGGCCGGGTCGCCGTTCGCCTACTACGAGTTGGAAGAGGACATCCACCGTCCGCAGCTCGACGCGCTCGCCGCCGAGCAGGGTGGCCTGCGCGGCCTGACCGCGATGCTGCACGACACCAGCGACCGGCTGTGCGGGCTGGTCGACCAGCTCGGCCTGGCCGCGGAGACCCCGGTCGAGACGCACCTGCGCGAGGGCTTCGACCTCATCGTCGACGAGTCGCTGCCCTGGTCCCGCACCCTGGACCTGCACACCCGGGTGCACCTGCCGAAGCACCAGGCCCAACTGCACATGCTCCGCACCTGAGCCGCGCGGTCCGCTGAGCTGCGCCGTCCGGCGGGCGGGCGCGACCGCGGATGGTGGGTCAGCTCTCGACCAGCTCGGGGCGGGGGTGGAAGGTGCGGCGGTAGGTGGACGGAGCCACACCGATGCGTTGGTGCAGTTGCTGGCGCAGGGCGGCCGTCGTGCCGAAACCGCAGCGGTGGGCGACCTGGTCGACGGTGAGGTCGGTCGTCTCCAGCAGCAGTCGCGCGTGGTCGGTGCGCTGCTGCAGCAGCCACTGGGCCGGGCTCAGGCCGGTCTCCGAGCGGAAGCGTCGGGTGAAGGTGCGCACGCTCATCCGGGCCTGTTCGGCGAGGTCGCGCAGGGCGATCGGCTCGTGCAGCCGCTGCCGCGCCCACTCCCGGGCGCCCGCCGTGCTGGTGTCGGTCGCCTTCGGCACCGGCTGCTCGATGTACTGCGCCTGACCGCCGTCGCGCCACGGCGGCATCACGCAGCGGCGCGCCGCCCGGTTGGCGACCTCGCTGCCGTGGTCGAGGCGGATGACGTGCAGGCAGAGGTCGATGCCGGCGGCCACTCCGGCCGAGGTGAACACCCGGTCGTCGACGACGAAGAGCACGCCCGGGTCGAGGTCCACCCGGTCGTACAGGCGACGGAACTGCTCAGTGAACGCCCAGTGGGTGGTCGCTCGACGCCCGTCGAGCAGGCCGGCGGCGGCCAGCACGAAGGCGCCGGTGCAGATCGACATGATCCGGGCGCCCCGCTCGTACGCCGCACGCAGCGCCTCGGCCGCCTCCGGCTCGATGGTGCCCGAGGTCAACGCGCCCCCGGCGTGGATGCCGGGGACGATCACCGTGTCGGCGGTGTCGAGCAACTCCAGACCATGGTCGGGGAGCACCTGGAAACCGGCCGTGCTGCGGACCGGCCGACCGCCCGGGGTGCACACCTGTACGTCGTAGAAGCGGGTGTCGTCGGTGCCCCGGGCGGTGCTGAAGACCTGGGACGGGGTGCCCAGATCGAGGCCGACGACCTGGTCGAGGGCGAGGACGGCGATCCGGTGCGGGCCAGTGCTCATGGCCCGATTATTGCGCATGATGGCTTTCCGGCCACTCGTCGCCGTCGAGGACGCCGCCCAGACTTGTCGACGTGACCACGAACCGTCGCCTGCATCCCGCCTGGCTCGTCGCCGCCGTCGCCTTCGTGGCGCTTGTCGGCGCGGCCGGCTTCCGCGCCACCCCGTCGGTGCTGCTGCACCCGTTGCACGCGGAGTTCGGCTGGCCGCTCGCCACCATCTCCGCTGCCGTCTCGGTAAACCTGCTCCTCTACGGGCTCACCGCGCCGTTCGCCGCCGCGCTGATGGACCGCTTCGGCATCCGCCGGGTGGTGTCGGTGGCGCTGCTGCTGGTCGCCGCGGGCAGCGGCCTGACGGTCTTCATGACCGCGAGCTGGCAGTTGCTGCTGTGCTGGGGCGTCCTCGTCGGCCTGGGCACCGGCTCGATGGCGCTGGCGTTCGTGGCGACGGTCACCGGGCGCTGGTTCGTCCGTCGGCGGGGCCTCGTCACCGGGGTGCTGACCGCGGGCGGGGCGGCCGGCCAGCTGATCTTCCTGCCACTGATCGCCGTGCTGGTGCGCGACCACGGGTGGCGCACGGCGGCGCTCGTCGTGGCCGGAGCCGCCCTGGCGGTCGTACCCCTTGTGGTGTGGCTGCTGCGCGAACACCCGGCGGATCTCGACCTGCCCGCCTACGGCGCGACAGAGGTCGTCGCGGCGCCGCCGCCGACCGGCGGCGCGGCGACCCGGGCGCTGGGCGCGCTTGCCGCCGCGGCCCGGACCCGGCCGTTCTGGCTGCTGGCCGCCGGGTTCGCGATCTGCGGCGCCACCACCAACGGCCTCGTCGGTACGCACTTCGTGCCGGCCGCGCACGACCACGGCATGGCCGAGACCACGGCGGCCGGACTGCTCGCCCTGGTGGGCCTCTTCGACATCGTCGGCACAATCGCCTCCGGCTGGCTCACCGACCGGGTGGACAGCCGGTTGCTGCTCGGCGCCTACTACGCCCTGCGCGGGCTGTCGCTGCTGGTGCTGCCGAGCCTGTTCGCGGGCTCGGCCGAGCCGAGCATGCTGGTGTTCATCGTCTTCTACGGCCTGGACTGGGTGGCCACCGTGCCGCCGACGGTGGCGCTGTGCCGGGAGTACTTCGGCGGCGCCGGGGCTGTCGTGTTCGGCTGGGTGTTCGCCGCCCACCAGTTCGGGGCGGCGCTCGCGGCGACGGGCGCGGGACTGGTCCGCGACCGGCTCGGCGACTACGCGGTCGCCTGGTACGTGGCCGGCGCGTTGTCGATCGGCGCGGCCGGGCTGTCGTTGCTGCTGCGCCGACGGCCGGGCCGGCCGGTGCCGGAGGCCGTCCTGGTCGCCGCGACCGCGCCCCGGGCGTGGAGCTTCCGGGGCTGAGGCGGCCGGCCGGTCAGCCCAGCGTCCACTGCTGGGCGGACCGGCCGTCGCAGGGCCGCTGGCGGATCTCGTCCCCGGCCTCGGCGCCGTCGTCGTCGGCCTGCGCGCACTTGCCGCTGTGCACCGCCACGACAAGCACCGGGCCGGCGCCGGTCGGAGTCAGCCGCCACTGCTGGTTGGCCCCACCGTGACAGGGGAACTGCAGCAACGCCGCCCCGTCGTCACCGCTGCCGCCCTCGACGTCGAGGCACTGCCCGTGGGCGGCGTTGGTCAACGTCACCGCGTCCGCGCCGGTCGGGTTGACGACCCACTGCTGCTCCGGGCCGCCGGTGCAGGCGGCCAACTCGGCCTGCGCCTTCTCGCCGTCACCGCCGAGCCCGAGGCAGAGCCCCGCGGGCGACCGCAGCACGCGGGGCCCGGCGGCCGGGACGGCCGGGGTGGCCGACGGGGTCGGCGACGGCTCGACCGAGGGGGTCGGGCTCGGCTCGGCCGGCGGGGTGGTCGGCTCGGCGGCGCTGGACGGCGCGGCGACAGTCGCGGGCACCACCGGCTCGTCGTCACCGTCGAGGAGGCCGGTGGCGAAGACCACCCCGAGGAGTACGCCCACCAGCCCGACCGCCAACGCCAACCGCAGCAGCGGGTCGGCCAGCGGCCCCGAACGGGCTCTCCGCCGACCGCCGTAGACGGTGCCGGCGGGGTCGGGGCGTTCCTCGGGCGGGGACATACGGGCCATCCTCACCCACCACTGCGGGCGGGGGCCAGCCGGTGGTGGCCGCCGGTCCGGTGGGATCAGCGGGTGGGCTGCGGGTCGGTGACGTCGGCCACAGTCGCGCCGAGGGCGGTGATCGCGGCGTCGGCGTCGAGCGCGACGGCGAGACCGCGCTCACCCGCGCCGAGGGTGATCTCCCGGCCGCGCAGTCGCTCGTCGGCGATCACCGGCCAGGCGGTGCTCGCGCCGAACGGGGTGATCGTGCCGCGCTCGTACCCGGTGGCGGCCAGGGCGCCCGCCGCGTCCGGCATGGAGATGCGCTGCACACCGAGCAGGGCGCGCAGCTTGGGCCAGGAGACGACCCGGTCGCCGGGGGTGAGCACGAAGAGGTGATCGTCGGCACTCCGGCGGACGACTATCGTCTTGACCACGTCCGGGACGGCCACGCCACGGGCTGCGGCGGCCTCCGCGAGGCTGGCTACCGCACCGTGGCTGACCAGCCGATACGGCAGTCCGGCGGCGTCCAGGGCGGTGATCGCGGGCGATGGCATGCCCGCCACGCTAACCGTCGGACCTGGCGCCGGACGGGAAACGGCAGGCGTTGACATCCCACCGTTCCCGGGGTCCGGGCGTAAGGTGATCACATGCGCGCTGAGCGTGTGGATCACCCCATTGACCATGATGAAGCGGTGGACACGTTGCGGCGGTCGTACGCCGCGGTGCCCACGGGCGAGCCTGTCCGGCTGGCCAAACGCACCTCCAACCTGTTCCGCCCCCGGTCCGCTCCCCGGACCCCGGGCCTCGACGTGAGTGGCCTCAACCGGGTTCTCGCGGTGGACGCGAACGCGCGCACCGCAGACGTGCAGGGCATGTGCACGTACGAGGACCTGGTCGACGCGACGCTGCCGCACGGGCTGATGCCCCTGGTGGTGCCGCAGCTGCGCACCATCACCCTGGGCGGGGCGGTGACCGGCCTGGGGATCGAGTCGACCTCGTTCCGCAACGGCCTGCCCCACGAGTCGGTACGCGAGATGGACATCCTCACCGGCTCCGGCGAGATCGTCACCGCCCGGCCCGAGGGTGAGCACGCCGACCTGTTCACCGCGTTCCCCAACTCGCTGGGCAGCCTCGGGTACGCCACCCGGCTGCGCATCGAGCTGCAACCGATCGGCCGGTACGTGGCGTTGCGCAACATCCGGTTCACCCAACTGGAGGCGCTCACCGACGCGATCGCCGAGGTGACCGCCACCCGGTCCTGGGCCGGTGAGCAGGTCGACGTGATGGACGGCGTGATGTTCAGCCCCGGTGAGGCGTACCTGATCCTGGGCACGTTCACCGACGCGGCCGACCCGCCCAGCGACTACACCGGCCAGGAGATCTACTACCGATCGCTGCGTCGGCGCACCCGCGACGTGCTGACCGCGTACGACTATCTGTGGCGCTGGGACACCGACTGGTTCTGGTGTTCGTCGGCGTTCGGCGCGCAGCACCCGGTCGTGCGCAGGCTCTGGCCGGCGCGTTACCGGCGCAGCGACGTCTACCACCGACTGGTCCGCCTGGAGCACCGACACCAGGTGGCGGCCCGGATCGACCGGCTGCGCGGCCAGCCGGCCCGCGAGCGGGTCGTGCAGGACGTGGAGATCCCGCTGGACCGCACGGCCGACTTCCTGCGCTGGTTCGCGGGCAGCGTGGGGATGACCCCGGTGTGGCTCTGCCCGTTGCGGTTGCGCGAGCCGGAGGGTCCCGGTTCGGCGCGGTCGTGGCCGCTGTATCCGCTCCACGCGGGGCAGGACTACGTCAACATTGGTTTCTGGGGGAGCGTGCCGATCGCGCCCGGCGCCGCCGACGGCGACGTCAACCGCACGATCGAACGCAGGGTGTCGGAGTCGGGCGGGCACAAGTCGCTCTACTCGGACGCGTACTACGACCGGGACGCCTTCGATCGCCTCTACGGCGGCGAGACCTGGCGCGCGGTGAAGGACCGCTACGACCCGGACCACCGGCTGACGGGACTGTACGAAAAGGCGGTAGCACGAGCATGAGCCTTACCGATCGAGACCAGGGGGCGGCGAGCGTCCCCGCCACCCCGCCGGCGGGGGGCCGGCCCACCGGTCCGACCGTGGCGGACGTCGTCCGCGCGGTCACCGCCGCGCCGCTGCCGGTGCGGATCATCGGGTACGACGGCAGCGCCGTCGGCCCGGCCGACGCCGGCATCACCCTGTCGATCCGTTCCGAGCGGGGACTGTCGTACCTGCTCACCGCCCCCGGTGACCTGGGCATGGCCCGGGCGTACGTCAGCGGTGACCTGGCGTTGCAGGGGGTGCACCCGGGTGACCCGTACGAGGCGCTGCGGGTGCTCAAGGACGAGTTGCGGCTGCGCCCACCGTCGGTGACCGACGGGCTGGCGCTGGTGCGCGGGCTGGGCTGGGAGCGCCTGATGCCGCCCCCGGCCCCTCCGCAGGAGGCCCAGCCGCGCTGGAAGCGGGTGATGAACGGGCTGCGGCACTCGCGGGTGCGCGACAGCACGGCGATCTCGCACCACTACGACGTCTCGAACGCCTTCTACGAGAAGGTGCTCGGCCCGTCGATGACGTACACCTGCGCGGTCTACCGGTCCCCGGACGACACGCTGGAGCAGGCGCAGGCGTCGAAGTACGACCTGGTCGCCAGCAAGTTGGCGCTGAAGAAGGGGATGCGGCTGCTCGACGTGGGCTGCGGCTGGGGTGGCATGGTCCGCCACGCGGCCCGCGAGTACGGCGTCAAGGCGCTCGGGGTGACCCTGTCGAAGGCGCAGGCGCAGTGGGCGCAGGCGGCCATCGAGCGGGAGGGGCTGACCGAGCTGGCCGAGGTGCGGCACCTGGACTACCGGGACGCGCCGGCGGAGCAGTTCGACGCCATCTCCTCGATCGGGCTGACCGAGCACATCGGGGTGCGCAACTACCCGGCCTACTTCGGGGCTCTGCGGTCCCGGCTGCGCACGGGTGGACGGCTGCTCAACCACACCATCACGCGCGCGGACAATCGGGCGCCGCACCGCTCGGGCGCGTTCATCGACAGGTACGTCTTCCCGGACGGCGAGCTGGCCGGCCCGGGTCGGCTGATCAGCGAGGTGCACGACGCCGGGCTGGAGGTGCACCACGAGGAGAACCTGCGCCAGCACTACGCGCTGACGCTTGCCGCGTGGTGCCGCAACCTGGTGGAGCACTGGGACTTCTGCGTCTCGGAGGTCGGCGCGGGCACGGCCCGGGTGTGGGGGCTCTACATGGCCGGGTCGCGGATGGCGTTCGAGCGCAACGGCATCCAGCTGCACCAGGTGTTGGCCACCCACAACGGCCCGGACGGCGTGAACGGGTACCCGCTGCGACCCGACTGGTTGCCCTGACCATCTGCTGAGTGTCGCCTGAAGCCGCGTCGAGAAAGTCGGCGCGGCTTCTCGCGAAGCGATTGACAAACAAGTTTTGTACGTACAAACTGATTTTGCCATGAGAGACGTCCTGTACCTGGAGCAGATCGAGCAGGCCGAAGTCCTGCTCAAGCCGCAGCGTGTCGAGGTGCTGCGGCAACTCGCCGAACCGCGCACCTGCACCGAGGTCGCGGCCCGACTCGACCAGACGCCGCAGCGCGTCTACTACCACGTCAAGCAGCTCGTCGCGGCCGGCCTCGTCGAGCTGGTCAACGAGCGCAAGGTCCGCGGCATCACCGAAGGCATCTACCAGGCCGCCGCCCGGTCCTACTGGCTGTCACCCCGCCTGGTCGGCCGGATCGGGCTGCGCCGGGCCCGCGACGAGCTGAGCCTGGGCTACCTGCTCGACCTGATGGAAGAGGTCCAGGCCGACGTCGCGGCCCTGGACCGGGCCGCCCCCGAGCTGCCCTCGATCGGGGTCTCCGGCGAGATCCGGGTGCCCGCCGAGCAGCGCCCGCAGTTCCTGCACGACCTGCAAACCGCACTTCAGGACCTGTTCGCCCGTTACGGCGGCAGTGAAGGAGACGCCTTCAAGCTCGCCGTCGCCTGCTATCCGAAAGGGAACGACAAATGAGTGACCCGTTGAAGGTCCAGGCCCGCCTCTCCGCGCCCGTCGGGCGCGTCCGCGAGGCACTTACCGACCCGGCCGAGCTGCGGCTCTGGCTGGCCGAGCACGCCGAGGTCGAGCTGCCCCAGCGGTACGAGTTCTGGGGTCGCTACACGCCCGAGGGTGACGCCCCGCACCAGCGCCTGCTGCACGCCGACGACGACACGGTGCGCTTCGGCTGGCTGCTCGACGGGGTGGAGACCACCACCGAGCTCCAGTTGACCGCGGAGAGCGCCGACAGCACCGTGCTCACGCTGACGCAGAGCCACTTCGACTTCAACGAGGCGATGACCGGCTCCAGCATCCGTGGCGTGCTGCAGACGTACTGGGCGCTGTCCATCGCCAACCTGGCCGCCCACCTGGAGGGTCGGCCGCTGCTGCCCCGCACCGACTTCACCTCCGCCGACCTGCGCGGCGAGCTGGTCATCGCCGCCCCCATGGACAAGGTGTGGGAGTCGCTTGCCGACTCCGAGCAGGCCAGCGCCTGGTTCGGCTACCCCATCGGGATCGAGCCGTGGGTCGGCGGCCGGTACGCGATGGGCGGCTTCGAGCACGGCTACGCGGCCAAGATCGTCGACCTGGAGCCGGGCCGGAGGATGTCCGTGGACTGGGGCCCGACCGGCGTCACGAACTGGGAGCTGGCCGAGTCCGAGGGCCGGACCACGCTGACCTTCGTGCAGAGCGGTTTCGACGAGACCAACCCTCCGTACGCGGCCTGGAGCGGGTCGGTGTCCGGCCTGGCCGAGCTGCGCCGCTTCCACGAGGTGCCGGACTGGCAGCCGATCTGGATCGCGACCGAGGTGCCCGGTCTGGAGCCCGAGCCCGCCGCGAACTGACGCGGTGACGGACTGAGACGCCCGGCAGCAGCTCCACCTTGGACGGTTCGGCCTTCGGGTCGACGGTCCACGGTGGAGTCGCTTCCGTGCCCGGCAAGCCGTTGGAAAGGCGTGTGGAATGGACAGCCCCGACTGGAAGGGCGTCACCAACCAGATCCTGTACGGATTGATGTTCACCCCTCAGTTGGACGACTCCAGCGCCAGTCAGATGGCCACAGCGATGGCGGAGCGGCGGTATTTCGGCGACGGTCCTGCCGTGTACGCCGACGCGATCGCCCGGGCGCAGCGATACGCCGGTCCGCTGACTGACGAGATCGAGACGCCGCACAGCGAGCAGGACTTCCGCGATTTCCTGCGCCGGCTCGCTGGTGAGCTGGACGAGCGGCGGCCCTGGCAGGGGTTGGCGACCTGAGGTGCCGGGCTGGCAGCCGATCTGGATCTCGACCGAGGTGCCCGGTCTGGAGCCCGCGCCCTGGGAAGCAGCAAGCTGACGGTTTCGTCATGATCGTGCTCGGCGTTCTGGCGTGATCGTGCTCGATCACGGATGTAGTGGCCTCGTTCGCGCGGCGAGGCCACTACATCCTGGATCGAGCACGATCTTGGCGGGGAAGCTCAGGGCTCAGGCGATGGCCGCGATCTCTCCATCATCGAAATAGATCGCCTGGTGCAGCCGGCCGCCGAGGGCGGCGGCGTACCGGGCCACCACATCCTGGCCGGAGATCTGGCCCTGCTCGATCTGGGACACCCGGCCTTTGGTTACGCCCATCCGCTCGGCGATCTGTTGCTGAGTGAAACCGCGGGCGCGTCTGACCTCCGCGAGACGGTGCCCGACGACCTGCGCGAGCAGCTCCTCCTTGCCCGCCTCGACGGCAGCCTCGCCGCCGGCGCGCTGCACGTACTCCGCCCGGACATCCGACCACCGCACATGACCACTCACCGCCGTCCCCCTTCCTGCTGCGCACGTTCCTTCAAGTAAATCTCGTAGCGCTGTTCAGCCAGCGGGATCGCCTGTCGATACCAACTCGTCCACTGACCTGCTTTGTCGCCAGCCACGAGCAGAATGCTCGCGCGCCAAGGGTCGAAGACGAAGAGGATGCGGACCGTGCCCGGCCGCAATTCCTTCAGGTTGGCTAGCGACGAACCGGTGATGGTGTCGACGAGCGGCCGTCCCAGTCCCGGCCCGACTTCGGCGAGCGCATCGATCGCCTGCACGACTCGTGCGAACGTCGCTTGGTCGAGGCCGTCGATCCAGTCGCGAACCTCGTCGACGACGAAGACGTCCCAATCCTCCTGGTGCACCGGTCGAGTATAGCAAATGCTATACCAGCGGCAGAGTGTTCGGACGGGGTTTCACCGATCCGCTGGCTGGATCCGGTGACTTCTCGGGGTCGAGTGGGTACTGGCGGGCGATGTTCTTCATCTTCGGTCTGCGTACCAAGGTCGACCGCTCCGGCGTCGTGCAGCAGGTGTGCCGCCACTGCGGCAACCACGCCGCGCAGGTCATCACCCGCCGGTCGACCAAGTTCACGCTGTTCTTCATACCGCTCATCCCGATCCGCACCCGGTACGCACAACAGTGCACGTTCTGCGGGGCGCAGTACGAGATCGCCAAGTCCGACGCCCAGCGCCTCCCGGTCGGCTGAGCCGCAGATGGCCCGCTTCCTGTGCTGGCTGATCGGCCGCCAACTCCCGCCCGCCGGCCCCGCGGTGCACACCGTCCGTCGCCCGCCCTGCACGCCCGGCCGGCGGAAACGCCGACGCGCGCGTCGGCCGATGGCCGGCACCACCCTGCCCCGCTCACCCTGGAACCGGTCCGCCGGCCGCTGACACGGGCGTCGCACCCCCGTCGCTCGTGCCGGTGGCTGTCGGCACACCGGTCAGGCGTCGGCCATCGGTGCGGGGGCGGACAACTGCGGCACCGGATCGGCTGTCTGGATCGTGGCGACGAGCTGTGTCAGCTGCGGGTAGCGGCCGCCCGCCGCCCTGATGTGCGTGTCCGCATCGGCGTGGTTGCCGAGGTGACACTCGGCGATGGCCCGCAGGAGAAACGCGACGCTGCACAGGTCCGGCGGGTCGACGCCGGCCCGAACGTCGAGAAGGAGGGACCGCGCCTGCTCCGGTCGCTGGTTGAGCAGGTACGCCAGGCTCATCGCGACACGGGCGGGCAATCTGTGTGGCTGGACCTGAGAGCCGAGCCGCGCCAGTTCCCAGATCTCCACCACCTCCCGGTGTTCGACAGGCGATCTGGTCACCACCGCTGCGTACAGGTACCACATCCCGAACTGCACGCTGAGCGCCTGCCCGATTGCGGCGGCCGTCAGGGGATCGGTGCTGTCCGCCCGAGCCAGCGCCGCGAGCCGCTCGGCCTCGGCGACGAAGTCCGTCACCGAGCGGGCGTGTCCGGTGCTCCAGCGTCGGTGGAGGGCCGCGAGCGCGAGCCGTGGGTCGTCTGCGTCGCGAACCGGATCTCCGAGGCGACCCCCGTCCGCTTCCCCACGGCTGATCGCCCGCAGCGTCCGGTATATCTCCTCCTGGTAGTGGGCCGCGCGCAGCGCCGCGCTGGTGGCGGTCGGCGTCATTAGCCAGGAGAGCAGGTTGCGGCCGTCGCTGTGGACAGCGGGAACGAGGTTGACCACCCCGAGAAGCGCCGCGAGAAGCGCTGCGCCGAACAGCGCGACGTCTGTCACCGTGATGCTCGTCAACGCCGTCGCGGCACCGAGCATCGTCGCGGTGCAGAGGTTGACCACCGGGCCACTGAGGTAGAACAGCACCATCCGCAGCGGTAACGCGGTCGCCGACGGCGCGGGCCGGATCGACACGTGGTTGCGCCAGCCGGTGAACGGCGCGATACGGACCGCGACGACCTCCAGGCGCAGCAGCTTCGCCGCGACGAGGTGCCCGCACTCGTGCAGGACGAGGTGCACCCAGAACGACAGGCAGGTGATGCCAACGGCGACGACGGCGCCCGCCGGGGACTCGGTGACGAGCAGTGCGAACAGCGCCGCTTCCACCACCAGGAGGATGGACGCGGCCGCCAGCCGCCGGCGGGGAGATGTCACCGCCCAGATGGTACGGCCGAAGAGGTGGCGGCGCGGGTACGTCCGTTCGCCGAGCCCTCGCACGGAGGCGGTTCGTTGCGGGAAGACCGTCCTGTGTGGCCGTACCGGCTCGACTCGCGCGGCCGTCCGGACCCTGGCGGGCGCCCGGGGCGCTGGCTAGGCTTTCGGGGTTTGCCGTGGACAGGTCCGCCGAGGGTGCACGTACGACGAAGAGCCGGAGCGACCGTGTCGCGACAGGACGTGAAGGGTGCGGGGGCGCCCAGCCCCGCCGAGCCGACCGGCGGGCCGCCGACGCCCGTCGAACCAGCCCCCCTGACGCCGGACCCTGGGATGCCGGCCGCCGAGCAGCCAGAGGGCGGGCCAGCAAGCGTCGGCCGGCCAGACGGCGAGAAGGCGGACCGCGTGCTGCCCCGCGGCGTCGCGCCGGCCCGGCTGAGCCGGGTCGGGCTGTTCGTCGTCGGCGCGGTCCTGGTCGTGGAGGCGTTCTGGCTGTTCGCCGCGCTGCCCGGTGCCGCGCTGGTCAGTGACGTGGGCGCGCTGCTGGTGGCCGGCTGGGCGACAGTGGCCTGCGCCGGCGTGGCCCGCCGACATCCGGCCCCGCTGCGCCGGTTCTGGAAGCTGCTCGCCGTGACCATGGCGCTCGCCGCGCTGGGTCGGGCGATCTGGACGGCGCAGCGGCTGGTCGGCGGCGGCCTGCCGCACACCCCGCTGGTCGGCGTGGTCTTCACCGCCGGCATCCTCACCGGCACCGCCGCGCTGCTCAGCTCGCCGTCCGGGCCACGGTCCGGGGTGGGGCGCGCACGGACGCTGCTCGACGGCGTGATCGTCGGGCTGGCCCTGGTGCCGATCGGGTGGGTGCTGGTGTTCCGTGGGGTCACCGCCGCCGAGCTGGCCGACCCGGCGCGCACGCTGGGGCTGCTCTATCCGATGTTCGACCTGATGCAGCTCACCATCCTGGTGGCGGTTGCCGGGCCGGCGCGACCACTGTGGCGGCCGATGAGCATGCTCGCGGTGAGCCTCACCATCCGGGTGGCCGCCGACGTCGTCTACGTCTCGCTTGTCGCCCGTGCCGACTACGCCGCCGGTCACCCCATCGACCTGTGCTGGCCGCTGAGCTACCTGCTGATCGGCCTGGCCTCCGGGAACCCGCCGCCGCCGGACTGCGACGGCACCGACGAGACCGCGGAGTCGCCGCTGCCGCCGTGGTGGCGGGTGGCGCTGCCGTACCTGCCGGTCGGCGGGGCGATCATCGCGGTGCTGCTGGCCCGCCGGCCCACCGGCCAGACCCCGCCGCTGGTCTTCGTGACCATGATGGCGTTGCTCGCTGCCCTCGCCGTGCGTCAGGGGCTGGCCGCCAACGAGAACCTGCACCTGGTGGCGCGACTGCGCCGGCTCGCGTACGGCGACCAGCTCACCGGTCTGCCGAATCGGCTGCTGTTCAACCGACTGCTGCGCCTGGCTCTGCGCGACGGTCGTCCGGTGGCCGTCCTGCTGCTCGACCTCGACGGGTTCAAGCAGGTGAACGACCGGTTCGGGCACGCCACCGGCGACACCCTGCTGACCGGGTTGGCGGCCCGGATGCGGACGGCGGTGGCCGGCGACGGCACCATCGCCCGGCTCGGCGGGGACGAGTTCGCGGTGCTCGTCGAGCGGGACGGGCCGGTGTCCCCGGAACGGCTGGCCGAACGGCTGCTGGACGCCCTGCGGCCCTCCGACGGCGAGGAGGACGTGGGCGTGCACCCGTCGGCGAGCATCGGTATCGCCGAGTACGGGCCGCAGCACGCCTCGCACACCGACCTCCTGCGCGACGCGGACATCGCCATGTACGCGGCGAAGGCGGCCGGCAAGTCCGCGTACCGGACGTGCACCCCGGGGCTGCGCGAGTCGGCCGTGTCCCGGGCGGAGCTGATCGCCGACCTGCGCCGGGCCGTCGACGAGGAGGAGCTGCACCTGGAGTTCCAGCCCATCGTCGACCTGGCCAGCGGTGCGGTCCGCAGCGCCGAGGCGCTGGTGCGCTGGCGGCACCCGCGGCTCGGGACGCTGCCGCCGGCGAAGTTCCTGCCGCTGGCCGAGGAGACCGGGTTGATCATCCCGATCGACCGCTGGGTGATCCACGAGGCGTGCCGGGCGGCGGCGACCTGGCGGTCGCGCGCGCCGGAGGCGACGGTCGCGGTGAACATCGCCGCGGCGCACCTGCGCCGGCCCGACCTGATCGCCACGGTCACGGCGGCCACCGCCAGCGCCGGGCTGGCGCCGCGGGCGTTGACGTTGGAGCTGACCGAGTCGGCGTTGATCGAGGGGACCGACGCGGTGCTGGAACGCCTGCACCAGCTTCGGGAGCTGGGCATCCAGATCGCCATCGACGACTTCGGCACGGGCTACTCGTCGTTGAGCTACCTGCACCGCATCCCGGCCACCGAGTTGAAGATCGACCGGTCGTTCGTGGCGCGCCTGGGCACGGACGACCGGGCGTACGCGACGGTGGAGATGGTCACCCGGCTGGCCGGCGCGTTCGACCTGGCGGTGATCGCCGAGGGCGTGGAGACCGAACGCCAGCACGAGGCGGTCACCGCGATCGGCTGCCCACGCGGCCAGGGCTATCTGTACGGGCGTCCGGACAGCCCCGCCACGGTGGGTCAGAATCGGGCTTGACCCTGACGTAACGGCAGGCGGGAGCCTGGTTCCCGGAAGGGAGGGGAACCATGGCGTACACGGTGGGTCAGGTGGCGAAGCTGGCTGGCGTGACGATCCGGACGTTGCACCACTACGACGAGATCGGTCTGCTCTCGCCGAGCGGACGGACCCCGGCCGGTTACCGCCGCTACGACGACGCGGACCTGCAACGGCTGCAGCTCGTCCTGTACTACCGGGAGCTGGGTTTCCCGCTTGAGGAGATCGCCGCCATCATCGACGACCCGGCGGCCGACCCGGCGGCGCACCTGCGCCGCCAGCACGAACTGCTGACGGGACGGCTCAAGCGGTTGCAGGAGATGGTCGCGGCGATCGAGTTCGCGATGGAGGCGAGCAAGTTGAACATCCAACTCACCCCGGAAGAGCGGTTCGAGGTCTTCGGTGACTTCAAGCCGGAGCAGTACGAGGCCGAGGCGGAGCAGCGCTGGGGCGACACCGACGCGTACCGGGAGTCGAACCGGCGGGCGTCCCGCTACACCAAGGACGACTGGCTGCGGATCAAGGCGGAGAACGAGGACTGGGGCCGGCGGATCGTCGCGTCAATGGCCTCGGGCGCACCGGCGGACAGCCCGGAGGCGATGGAGCTGGCCGAGGAGCACCGGCAGCTCATCAGCCGCTGGTTCTACGAGTGCTCGTACGAGGTGCAGACCGGGTTGGCCGACATGTACATGGCTGACGAGCGGTTCACCGCGTACTACGAGAACATCGCACCCGGCCTGGCCGCGTACCTGAACGAGGCGATCCACGCCAACGCGATCAGCCGCGCGTGACCCGGTGCGGTCCGGCTAGTCTGGCCGGACCGCACCGCTCAGGGGGAGATGACCGTGCAGAAGCCCAAGCTGGTCGCCGCCGGCGCTGTCCTCGTCGTGGCGGTCGCGGCCGGCGTGTGGGCCCTGGTAGCCGCCGGTGACGAGCCGGACGCGGACCGCCCGGCGGCCGCCACGTCGACAGCCCCCACCGGCGCCGCGCCGACCGATCCGGCCGCCATGCTTGTCGCCGCCGCCGCGAAGGTCGACGAGCAGCCGTACCGGCTGACAGTGGGCAGCGGCGGGACCGCCGAGGGGGACACCACGGTCCTGGTGTGGGACCCGAAGGCGCGGCGCGGCACGGAGACCACCTCGCTCAAGGTCCCCAACGGCGAGGTGAAGATCGAGCGGCTGACCACCGGTCCGGACGTCTACGTGCGGGTCAGCGCCCCGGACCGCCGGATCCCGGTCTGGGACGGCAAGACCTGGTGGCACGTCGGCGCGCCGGGCAGCCCCGTCAACAACAAGGGCCTGGACAACACCCGGCTGGCCAGCACGCTTACCGCGCCGGCCGCCGTGCGCCAGACCGGCGCCCGGGAGTACGCGGGCACGCTTGACCTGCGCGACAGCGCCAAGGTGCTGGGCGGCGGGATCGGTGGGGTGCTCGGCGACCGGGCCGCGACGGTGCCGTTCACCGCCAGCGTGGACGAGCAGGGTCGACTGGTCCGGTACCGGATCGAGCTGGCCACCGAGCAGGCGAAGACCGCCCAGCTCGACCTCACGTACTCGGATTTCGGGCTGTCGGTGGCGGCCGACCCGCCGGCGGCCGACCTGGTCGGGGAGGACCCGCCGGCGAACATCCCCGGCGCCTGACGCCGGTTCACTCCTCGACCGCACCGCCGGTCGGGGTGACCAGGAAGTCGTAGACGGTCCGGGCCATCCGGCGCACGGTCTCGTCGCCGGTCGCCATCGGTCCGGCGGTGAGGAACGCGACGGCGGTCTCGGTGCCGGGGATCAGGTAGTAGCCGACGTCGTGGGAGGCGTCCGGCAGGTCGCCGGTCTTGTGGGCCACCGGAACGCCGGGTGGCAGCGCCGCCGGGATCTTGGTGTTCAGGGTCTGCTCCCGCATGAAGCCGATCATCAGGTCGCGGGAGTCCGGGGTGAGGATCTCGCCGTCCCAGACCGTGCCGAGCAGCGACACCACGTCGTCCGGGCTGGTGTAGTTCTCCTCGCCGCGCTGCGCCGCCGCGCTGTCGAGCATCCGACGGGCCAGGATGGTGGACCGCTGGTTCATCGAGTCGATGAGCGCGTTGACCGGAGCGAACCCGCCCAGGTAGGTGATCAGCACGTTGGCCGCGACGTTGTCGCTGTATTTGATCAGGTACCGGGCGAGTCGGTACAGCGTGACCACCTGCGGGAACGTCTCGAACTGGAGTTGACCCGTGCCGCCGACCACGTCGGCCGGAGTGACGAGCACACCGTCGTCGAGCGAGACCTGTCCACAGTCGACCCGCCGGAGCAACTCCACCAGGATCCACAGTTTGATGACGCTGGCGGCCTTGGGGCGCAGGGCGCCGTTGACCGAGATCTGCTGGTCGCCGTACCGGCCGGACAGGTCGCGGACGGTGGCCCCCGACGGGTTGACTGTGGCGTCGGCGACCACCCGGGCGAGCTGCCCGCTGAGCGGGAACAGCCGGGCGCCCTCGACCGGATCGGTGGGCGGCTGCGGGCTGGTGACCACCACGCCGGTAAGCGTCGTCGGCGGGCGGTGCCGCTGGATCACCTCCAGCGTGCCCTCGCTGCGCCCGACCAGCGGCACCCGATAGCGGTAGGCGGTCCCGCCGACGACGACCGCCCCACTGGCCACCCCGGCGGCGACCCGCATGCCCGGATCGGCTACCCGGCCGGTGTCGCCGTCGCAGGCCCGGTACCGCACGGTGTGCCCGAGCGAGTCCACCGCGAACACTCCGCCGGGAAACGACAGCCAGGACACCTCGCTTGTCGGCGCCCGCTCCGGCGCGGGCTCCACGCCCGGCTCGTCGCTGCGCCCATCCCCGTCCACCGGCCCGTCGTCGGCCGGCCCGTCGTTACCTGCCGGCCCGTCGTCGGCTGGCCCGTCGTCGGCCGGCTCGGCTCCGTACCCCGGCGTGGTCTGGTGGTCCGGTCCGGCTGCCGGGCCGGGGCCGTCGGCGGTGGCCGGCCCCGTCGTGGCGACGACGACAAGCGCGACCGCCGCCGCCAGCCACCTGAGGGGTACGTGGGGGCGCGGCGCGAAAAGGGAAGATGAGCACTTCTTGTCGCTTTTTCTCACGTTCGCACGATAAGAAGCGGGGGAGGTGGATGGGGCTGGCGGGACCGGCGTCACCCGTCCGGGACCCGATGTCCCCGCGATCGGCATACCTCACAGGTATAAATATGACCCTGTGGTATCTCGCGCATCAGCGATACCCCGCCCCGGGGGAGGCACTCATGTTGATCATTGCCGGCAGTCTGCGCGTCGAGCCGGGTGCCCGAGACGACTACCTCTCCGGCTGCCGCGAGACCATCGAACAGGCCCGCGCCGCGGCCGGCTGTCTCGACTTCCTGCTCGCGGCGGACCCGCTCGACCCGGACCGCATCCACATCTTCGAACGGTGGGAGTCCCCGGAGCAGTTGGCGGCGTTCCGCGGGGCCGGGCCGAGCGACGCCCAGACGGCGGCCATCCTCGACGCCGACGTGCACCGCTATCTGATCTCCAGCGTCGAGGCGGCCTGACCCGGCCCGCTACACCACCAGGTCGAGCAGGAGCACGCCGGCGAAGCCGATCACGGAGATGAGCGTCTCCATCACCGACCAGCTCTTGATGGTCTGTCCGACCGTCAGGCCGAAGTACTCCTTGACCAGCCAGAACCCGGCGTCGTTGACGTGCGAGAAGAACAGCGACCCGCAGCCGATGGCAAGCGCCAGCAGGGCCACCCCCGGCCGGTCCAGGGTCGCGGCGAGCGGTGCCACGATGCCCGCCGCCGTGATGGTGGCGACCGTCGCCGAGCCGGTGGCCACCCGGATGCCGACCGCGACCAGCCAGCCCAGCAGCAGCGGGGAGAGGTTCGCGTCCTTCGCGGCGTCGGCGACCAGGTTGCCGACCCCGGCGTCCACAAGCACCTGCTTGAACCCGCCGCCGGCCGCCACGATCAGCAGGATGCCGGCGATCGGGGGCAGCGAACCGCCGAGCACCGAGGAGACCTGGGACCGGCTGAATCCGGCCTGGTAGCCGAGGGTGAACATCGCCAGGATCACCCCGGCGAGCAGCGCCACGATGGGCGTGCCGACGATGTCCAGCGTCTTGCGGCCCGCCGTGCCCTCGTCCAGCGCCAGCTCGCCGATCGCGCGCAGCAGCATCAGCACCACCGGCAGCAGCACGGTGATCACCGCGGGCCAGAACGCCGGGGTACGCCGGGAGGTCTCCGTGCCGCTGTCGTCCACCGGCTCGCCCGGTCGACCGCCGCCCGGGTTGACCAGGTCGTCGTCGGCGAGCAGGTCACCGTCCACATCGCGGCGGTCGGTAGTCCCGGCCGAGCCCGCCGCTTGGGCGCTGCCTGCCGGTGCGGTGCTGCCCGCCGGTGCGGTGCTGCCCGCCGGTGCGGTGCTGCCCGCCGGGGCGGTGCTGCCTGCCGGTGCGGTGGGCTGGCGGCGGGTGGGCAGCAGCGCGGCCGGTGCGGTCGCCGGGACGTACCGGGCGATGAAATTGCCGAAGACCGGCCCCGAGATGATCACCGTGGGGATCGCCACCAACAGGCCCAGTCCGAGCGTCAGGCCCAGATCGGCGTTGAGTGACGAGATCGCCACCAGCGGCCCCGGGTGGGGTGGCACGAGGCCGTGCAGCACCGACAGGCCGGCCAGCGCGGGGATGCCGATCTTCATCAGCGGTACGTCGGTGCGCATCGAGACGAGCAGCACGATCGGCACCAGCAGCACCACGCCGACCTCGAAGAAGAGCGGCAGGCCGATCAGCCCCGCCACCCCGGCCATCGCCCAGGGCAGCGCTCTGCCGGACACCCGGCCGACGACCCGGGTGACGATGCCGTCCGCGCCACCGGACTCGGCGAGCAGGCCGCCGATCATGGCCCCCAGCGCGATCAGCAGCCCGACGCCGCCGACAGTGGTGCCGACGCCACCGGTGAACGAAGTGATCATCTTGTCGGGCGCGACGCTTGCGACCACGCCGAGCACCGCCGCGCCGAGGATCAGCGACAGGAACGGGTGCACCTTGGCCCAGGCGATCAGCAGCACCACGGCGACGATGCCGAGCAGCGCGGCGACGACGAGTTGACCGTCGCCAGCGGTGGTGACCGGCTCGGCCGGCGCCGCGAGCGATGCCGGCGCGGCGAACGAAGCCGGCGCGGCGAACGAAGCCGGCGCGGTGAGCCAGGCCGGCGCCGCGAGCGAGGCCGGCGTGGCGAGGGAGGTCAGCGGGTCGGCGAGGGCGAGGGGTGGGAGCACGGCGATCACGACCTTCGGGACGGGGGTCGGCCCTGGGCGGGGCCGGCCGAAGGGCCTACATCGGTGGTCCTGCGGGGGTGGTCGGCTCGGCCGGTAGGCCGGGCGCCAGCCGACGCATCGAGGTGAAGGTGGGCACCAGCGCGTCGTACAGCTCGGCGAAGAGGGGCAGCAGTGACGCGTACGTGGCGGCGGCGGCCGGGTCGGGGCGGATGACCTCCTCGATGCGGACCAGGTCGGCGGCCACGTCGATGCTGGGGATCAGGCCCAGCGCCTGCATCCCGAGCAGTGCGGCGCCGAAGCTCGACCCTTCGCGGCCGGCCGGGAAGCTCACCGGCATGCCGAGCACGTCGGCGAGCATCTGTCGCCACAGGCCGCTGCGGGCGAAACCGCCACCGGCGCGGATCTCGCGGACCTCGTTGCCGGCGGCGCGCACCGAGGTGAGCACCAGCGCGAGCTGTTGGCACACCCCCTCCATCGCGGCCCGGACGAGGTGTTCGCGGCGGTGCCCGTGGGTCAGCCCGACGTACGCGCCGCGGGGCAGGGCGCTCCAGTGTGGAGCGCGTTCGCTGTGCAGGTACGGCAGCATGATGAGCCCGCCCGAGCCGACCGGCGCGCGGGCGGCGAGGGCGACCAGCTCCTCCTCGGGGTGCTCGCCCAACTCCGGCGCGAGCGCCGCACCCGCCCACTTGAGGACGATGCCGCCGTTGTTGATCGCGCCGCCGACCGCCCAGCGGTCCTCGGTCAGCGCGTAGCAGAACACCCCGCCCAGCGGGTCGACGCCGGGGCGTTCGACCATGACCCGCATGGCGCCGCTGGTGCCGATCGAGCAGGCCACCATGCCGGGGTGTACCGCGCCCAGGCCCAGGTTGGCAAGCGGCCCGTCACCGGCGCCGACCACCACGGGGGTGCGCTGCGGCAGGCCGAGGGCGGTGGCGGCCTGCGGGGTGAGGCCGGGCAGGACGGCAGTCGTGGCGACCAGGTGGGGCAACTGCTCCTCGGTGATGCCGGCGATGGTCAGCGCCTCGGTGTCCCACCGGAGGGTGTGGATGTCAAGCAGGCCGGTGGCCGAGGCGATCGAGTGGTCGGTGACCAGCGCCTCGCAGAGTCGCAGCAGCACCCATTCCTTGATGCCGACCCAGTGCGCGACGCGCTCGAAGAGCTTCGGCTCCTGCTCGGCGAACCAGAGCAGCTTGGGCAGCGGCGACATCGGGTGCATGGGCGTCCCGGTGCGCCGGTGCAGGGCCAGCCCGGACGGCACCGCCCGCAGCCGCTCGGCCTGGCGGGTGGCCCGGGAGTCGGCCCAGGTCACCGAGGGCGTGAGCGGGTCGCCGGCCGCGTCGAGGCCGATGAGGCTGTGCATGGCGGAGCAGAAGGCCAGGCCGGACACCGGAACGGTCAGGTCGGTCACCACGGCCCGGATCGACTCGACGACGGCGGCGAGGATCAGCTCCGGGTCCTGCTCGGCGTACCCGGGAAGCGGGTCGTCGAGGGGGTAGCCGGCGGAGTGGCTGGCGAGCAGCCGCCCGTCGGTGTCGTACGCCATGGCCTTGGTGCTTGTGGTGCCGATGTCGACCCCGACGACCACACCGGGCAGGGTGTCTGGCGGCATGACCCTCACCCCCTCCGTACGGGCGGTGCGGCGGCGTCGCCACCCGGCTGCGGCTGACGTTACCGAGACAGCGACCGCCCCGCACGACACGACGGAAGGTGAATCGACGCAGCAGTATCGACCTATCGTCCCGGTTGCTCCGCCGTTCGGGTAGTTCGCCCGTCCTGGCGTGTCCCGGCCTGCCGTCACGGCTGTTAATCCGAGTGCACCCCGGATTGGTGGCCTGCGCGGCGAAGGAGTCGGCGTGGCAAGGACTGAATCGACGGGTTCCACATGGCGATACCGCTGGGCGCAGCGGCAGAACGTGCGGCGGGTCAGCACGTACCGCGGCGCCGAGACGGCCTGGCGGCGACGCGACGACGAGTTACGGCGGCTGCGCGCCCTGGCCGCCGACTTTGAGGGTTCCGCGGCGGCCGGCGCGGGCCTCCCACTCGAGCTGGTCGACGACGAGGTCGTGCTGTGGGCCCTGCCCGCCGCGCAACTGGTCGAGGTGCGACACACGACGGTGCTGCCCGCGCCGGACCTGACGGTCGCCGCGTCGGCCGCGCCGCTGCGCCCACGCCGGCCCGACGGCGTACGCGTCACCGACGCCGGCATGGCCGTCATCACCAGCCGTCGCCTGGTCCTGCTCGGCGGACGCGGCCGGCGCGACTGGGCGTACGGCCGGATGACCGGCCTGGCCCACGACCCGGCGGCGCCGGTGACCCTGATCCAGGTGCTGGACCGGCGGCGTGCCTCCGGGTTGTTGCTGCCCACCGACGCGGCGGCGGACTTCCGGTTCAAGCTGACGCTTGCCTTCGCCGACGCGATCGAGCAGCGCGCCGCGGTGCTCGCCCAGCTCGACGAGCTGATCGCGGAGCACGACCAGCTCAAGCCGTTCCGGCCGGCGGTGGCCACGCCGGCGCAGGCCCGGCTGTCCTCGTTCGTTCCCGGTGGTCGCCGGACCATAGCGGTGGCGGCGGGCATCGCCCTGCTGGTGCCGGCGGCGCTGTTCGACTCGAACCCGTCGGATCCGACCGGCGGCGCGGAGGTCGCGGCGGCGGCCACGCCGGGGTCGCCGCCCGGTGCGCCTCCCGCGCTGCTGCGCCCGGCGGTCCCGGCGCCCGCGCGCACCACCGCGCCGAAGCGGACGTCCGCGCCGCGCCCGTCGTCCACCGCGACCACCGGGCCGCGCTGCGGCGCGCCGGAAAATCCCCTGGGGTACGACTTCTGCGGCGGAACCCGGATCCGCAAGCCGGCGGCCGAGGTCTGCGACTGGTTCGACTGCGTGCCGCAGTTCTGGGCGGGCCGGGGCTATCTGGTGCAGTGCCGGGACGGCTCGGTCAGCCTGACCGGTGGCCGGGCGGGTGCGTGCGCCGACCATCGGGGCGTCCGGCGGACCATCTCTCAGTAACCTGGTTTGGGAGTTATTGTCCGCTTCGGTCGGCGAGAATGATCGGGTGGAGATCCGGTCCGACGATGGTGCCCGGGTGCGGATCCGCCCGGTCGGTTACCAGCCCGGCATCGACCCGCCCGACGATCCCGAGCGGGCCGCGCCGGGCTGGCAGGACTGGCTGTTCATCGAGGTGGACGCCCGCACCGCCGACGGCCAGACCTGGTCGCACCACTATCCGAGCCTGCTGGTCGAGGAGGCCCGCGCGCTGGGCAGTTGGCTGCACGGCCAGGCGACGGCGGCCAGCGGGCCGACCCCGCCGCCGGCGATGGTCCGCTTCACCGAACCCAACCTGGTCCTGCGCACCCGGGCGATCCGCCGTCGCCGGCTGGAGCTGACAGTCGAGTTCTCCGCCGAGTCGCTGCCCCCGTGGATGCGCCGACCGGCGACCGCCGTCTACCCGCTGATTCTCACCGTCTCCGCGGACGCCCTCGCCGCAGCCGCCGACCAGTGGGCCGGGCACTGCGAGGCGTACCCGCCGCGTACCCGGTCGCGCTTCCCGGCCGACGGTCCACTGCGGCGCCACAGGCGCGCCGGGTGACACCGCCGCGCCACCGCCGGGCGGGCTGCCGCCCGGTGGTGCGGTGTTCCTTGTCCCCACCGGGCGGGCCTGCTGTGATGGGCGGTCATGGGGAACGAGCAGGTGCACCGCACCGTCGAGGCGGTGTGGCGGATCGAGGCCGGGCGGGTGATCGCGGCCCTGGCCGGCGTGGTTCGTGACGTGGGCTGGGCCGAGGAGTTGGCCCAGGACGCGTTGGTCGCCGCACTGGAACAGTGGCCGCGCGACGGGGTACCGGCCAACCCGGGCGCCTGGCTCACCACCGTCGGCAAGCGACGGGCGATCGACGCGCTGCGCCGCCGGACCCTGCTGGAACGACGGGTCGCCGACCTCGGGCGAGATCTCGGCGACGAGCAGTTCCTCCCCGACTTCGACGCCGCCTTCGAGGAGCGGATCGACGACGACCTCCTGCGGCTGGTGTTCACCGCCTGCCATCCGGTGTTGTCGCCGCAGGCGCGGGCGGCACTGACCCTGCGGATGCTCGGCGGGCTGAAGACCGACGAGATCGCCCGCGCGTTCCTGGTGCCGGAGACCACTGTCGCGCAGCGGATCACCCGAGCCAAGAAGACCCTCGCCGATGCGGGGGTGCCGTTCGAGGTGCCGAGCGTCGAGGAGCGCGGCGAACGGCTCGCGTCCGTGCTGGAGGTGATCTACCTGATCTTCAACGAGGGTTACTCGGCGACCGCCGGCGACGACTGGATGCGCCCGGCCCTCTGCGCGGAGGCGCTGCGCCTGGCCCGCGTCCTCCAGGGGCTGATGCCCGCGGAACCGGAGGTGCACGGGCTCGCCGCGCTGCTGGAGATCCAGGCGTCCCGCACCGCGGCGAGGATCGACCCCGAGGGAGAGCCGATCCTGCTCCTGGAGCAGGACCGCGGACGGTGGGACCAACTGTTGATCCGCCGAGGTCTGGCCGCCCTCGACCAGGCCCGAGCGGCCGACATCCCCGCCGGTCCGTACACGCTCCAGGCGGAGATCGCCGCCTGCCACGCGCGGGCGCGTACACCGCAGGAGACGGACTGGGCGCGGATCGCAGCCGGGTACGCGGAGCTGGCCCGGGTCGTACCGTCGCCGGTCGTGGAGCTGAACCGGGCCGTCGCGGTGTCCTTCGCCGACGGCCCCGCCGCCGGCCTGGACCTGGCGCGGGCGCTTGCCGACGAACCGGCGCTGGCCGGCTACCACCTGCTGTCCAGTGTGCTCGGGGACCTGCTGGCGAAGCTGGGCCGCTACGACGAGGCGCGCGTCGAGTTCGACCGGGCGGCCCACCTCACCGGCAACGAACGTGAGCGGGCGCTGCTGTTCGCCCGTGCCGCCGACTGTGCCCGCGGCGTCGCGCCGACCCGCTGAGAAATTCTTCGACAGTCATGTCGTATCCCGTGCCCGCCGCTCGACGCGTCTGTGAAAGCCGGCTCGCGCCGGCGCGCGGGACCGGCGACCGGCCGGGCAGAGACGAGGAGAAGGACATGACGACGACGGCGAACGAGACGAGCGCACGGTCCGCGGTGGCCGGCGCCGACCCCCGGCGTACGACGACCAGGGCGCTGCTGGCCGGGGGAGTCCTGGCCGGGCCGCTGTTCGGGGTGGTGGCGGCCGCCCAGGTGCTCACCCGCGACGGGTTCGACCTGAGCCGGCAGCCGCTCAGCCTGCTCGCTCTCGGCGACCTGGGCTGGATCCAGACCGCCAACTTCCTGCTGACCGGGCTGCTCGCCCTGGCCGGCGCGGTCGGGCTGCGCCGGGCGCTGAGCGGCGAGCCGGGCGGGACGTGGGGGCCCGCGCTGATCGCCGTGCACGGCCTCGGCCTGATCATCGCCGGGGTGCTGGTCTCCGACCCGAGCATGGGCTGGCCGGCCGGCGCACCCGAGGGCACGCCCGACACGGTGAGCTGGCACGCCATCGGCCACGGCGTCGGCGCGGGGCTGGCCTTCGGCTCACTGCCCATCGCCTGCCTCGTCTTCGCCCGCACGTGGTGGCGGGACGGGCAACGCCTGTGGGCGGCACTCTCGCTCGGCTGCGCGCTGGCCGTCGTCGTCGTCCTGGCCTGGCCCGACCAGGACACCCTCAGCGTGCGGATGGCGCTCGCCTGCATCCCCACCTTCGGCTGGCTCACCGCGCTCTGCGCTCGACTGATCACCCGCTGACCGACACTCATCGATCTGGAGAGGACCGAACCATGCGCTACATGATGATGCACAAGCTCGACGAGAACCTGCCCGGAGCGTTCAACCCGAGTCCGGAGTTCATGGCCCGGATGGAAGGTTTCATGAAGGAGGTCGCGCAGGCCGGGATCCTGGTCGCCGCCGAAGGGCTCTGCCCGACCGTCACGGACGCCACCCGGATCACCGTGAGCGGCGGCAAGACCACGGTCACCGACGGGCCGTTCACCGAGACCAAGGAACTGATCGCCGGGTTCGCGCTCGTGGACGTGCGCTCCCACGAGGAGGCAGTGGAGTGGGGGCGACGGTTCGTGGACGTCTTCGCCGAGACGATCGGTGAGGTGGAGGTGGACATCCGCCGGGTCTACGAGGCCCCCGAGCCCGGTCACTCGGTCTGACCCCCGCCGCGCCGCCGTCCGGGTCGCCCCGGGCGGCGGCGCGAACCGGGGTGGGCCGTCCTGACGTTCACGCCCCACCCGGCGATGGGTAGGGTGATCGTCGTCAGCCACGAGAGGAGGTGAGCCCGGTGACCACTCGTCGTCATTCCTGGGCGCTCCTCTCCGCCGTCCCCCACAGCTGACCATCCGCGTCGGGGAGCGCCCTCCTTATCGGAGGACCCATGTCTGTCTCCCCGTTCCGCATCGACGTACCCGATGCGGTCCTCGACGATCTGCGGGCCCGGCTGGCCCGTACCCGCTTCACCCACCGCAGCGGCGACCGACCGTGGCAGGGCGGCACCGATCCCGACTACCTGCGGGACCTGGTGTCGTACTGGCACGACGGGTTCGACTGGCGTGCCCGCGAGGCCGCACTCAACGCGTACCCCCAGTATCTGGCGCTCGTCGGCGGCCGGAAGCTGCACTTCCTGCACGTCCGCGCGGCCCGTCCGGCCGGCGTGCCCGCGCCGCCGCCGTTGCTCCTCACCCACGGCTGGCCAAGCAGCTTCGTCGAGATGCTGCCCCTGGTCGACAGGCTCACCAGCCCCACCGGCGGCGCGTTCGACGTGGTGGTGCCCTCGCTGCCCGGCTTCGGCTGGTCGGAGCTGCCCGACGAGCCGTTGACCCGGGCGGTGCTGGCCCGGACGTTGCACGAGCTGATGACCGACGTGCTCGGCTACCAGCGGTACGGCGCGTTCGGTGGCGACGTCGGCGGGGTGGTCACGGGCTGGCTCGGTGCTCTGCACCCGGAGCAGGTGGCCGGCATCCACATGATCCATCCGCCGTTCCCGGCCAGCTTCGACGCCCGTCCGCTGTCGCCCGCCGAGCAGGCGTACCTGGACGCCGAGGCCGCGTACGACGAGACCGACGGCGGCTACAGCGCCATCATGGGAACCCGGCCTGACACCCTCGCGACGGCGCTCGCCGACTCGCCGGCGGGGCTGGCCGCCTGGCTCGTCGACAAGTACCGGGACTGGAGCGACAACCGCGGCGACCTGTCGAACAGTTTCGACACCGACACCCTGCTCACGATCATCACGGTCTACTGGGTGACCGGCACGATCGGCTCGTCGTTCCGGCAGTACGCCGACTTCGACCACAACACGCCACGTCCTCAGATCACCGTGCCCGCCGCGTTCACGGTGAGCCACGAACCCTCGCAGGCCAACTTTCCGCGCGAGATCGCCGAGCGGGCCTGCACCGACATCCGGCACTGGAGCGAACCGGGTCGCGGCGGACACTTCATGCCCCTTGAGGAGCCGGACCTGCTCGCCGCCGAGCTGAGGGACTTCTTCACCTCGCTGCGGCCGTAGTGCTCGTCCCGGCGGCTGCTCCGGTTTCCACCGGAGCAGCCGCCGACGTCCGTCAATTCTCTCCTTTCGGGACCAAAGGGGAGCATCGATCCCCAATGCGTTCCCTGTCACGTACATGAGCGGTTGTACCGCGTGTGACCGTGACCGCACTGGCACCTTCCTCCTGGCAGCTCGCCTGGGCCGAGCGCGAGAACGACAGGCGTCGGCGCGCGTACCGCGACGCCACCGCCGCCTGGCAGCGTCGCCAGGACCACCTGGTCCGGCTCCGCATCGAAGCCGCCGGGTTCCTCGGGTGTACGCAGCCCCGCGCCGGCCTCCCCGTCGACCTCGACGAGGACGAACTCGTCTTCCGGGTCGTACCCGTCGCAGAGCTGGTCGAGGCGGAGGCCCGGCACGTCGCCGGCCTGCCCACGCCCGGCGGTTGCGCCCTCGCCGAGACGGTCGACGCGGCCCTGCCGGCGGGCCTGCGGGTCGTCGACAGTGGCATGGCGGTCGTGACCAGCCGCCGCGTGGCCTTCGCCGGCCGCGAACAGCGGCGCGAATGGCGGTACGCGGACCTGCGCGGCATCGCACACCACCCCGACGTGCCGGTCACCCTGCTGCACGACAACTGTCGACTCGCCGGGCTGCGGGTCCCGGCCAGCGCGGCAGTGAACTTCCGGTTCTACCTCACCCTCGCGGCCACCGAGAAGCGCGCCGCCGTGACCGCGCAGGTCGACGCCCTGCTTGCCGCGCACCGGGCGACCCCGCCGGTGCCGCTGCCGCCTGTCGCGCCGGCCGACGCGCCCCTGACGGCCGTACGCCCCGACCGCCGGGCCCTCGCCGTCGCCACCGTGGCGACCGTGGTGTTCGCGACGCTGGGCCCGGTCGGCGTGGGACCACAGCAGGCCGGCCCCCTGCGCCGGGCGGAAGCGGCGACCAGCGCGCCCGTGCGGACCACCGCTGTGCTCGCCCCACTGCGGGCGTCAGCCGTCCTGGTGGCACCGCAGAGCCCGGCCACGCCCGCCCGTCCGGCCGAGCCGGCGCGGCCCGCGACGGCCGAACCGCCGCGGCCCGCCGCGCCGGTCCCGTCCACCGTCGTGGCTGCTGCGCCGGTCCCGGCCACTGTTCCGGCCACCGCTCCAGCCGCCGAGCCGATGCCTTCCGCCGCTCCGGTGCCGTCCGCCGAGCCGACGCGGTCCAGCGCGCCGGCGCCCTCCGGCGCTCCCGCCCCGTCGGCAAGCGCGACGCCGACGCCCACCGGGACGCCGACGGCCGCCCGGCCGACCGCACCGTCGCCCACCGCGACGCCCGATCCCGCGCTGCTGACGGCATGCCTGGATCCTCTGCTGCCGCTCGTGGAACGGCTGCTCTGCCCGCCGGCCGGGCCATGATCCCGCTGTCGCTGTCGCTGTCGCTGCTGCCGCGCCCGGGTCAGGTTGTTGTCGGGTCGGGTCGGGTCAGCTCGTGGTCGGGTCGCTTGCGGCTGCGGCTGCGGTTGGTCAGGTCGCGGCGCCGAAGTCGGGGAGGGTGAGGGAGCCGTCCGGGCCGAGCGTGAGGCCGGGGTTCCAGGCGATCTCCCAGACGTGACCGTCCGGGTCGGCGAAGTAGCCGGCGTAGCCGCCGTAGAACGTCTCCCGCGCCGGCTGGGTCACCTCGGCGCCGGCCTTGCCCGCGGTGGCCATCACCTCGTCGACCTCCACGCGTGAGCGGACGTTCTGGGCGAGGGTGATTCCGCCGAAGCCGCCGGTGTCCGGGTTGGGGACGCCCGCGTCGGCGGCGAGCTTGTCGCGGCTCCACAGGACGAGGGCCAGGCCGCCGCCGGCCTGGAGGAAGACCGTCTCCTCGACCTCCTGGCCGCGCCAGCCGAGCTGCTCGTAGAAGGCTCTGGCCCGCGTCAGGTCGGAGACGCCGAGGGTGATCAGGCTGATCCGCTGCTCCATCCTCGTAACCTAACGCGATCACCCGACGGGAGTGCAGGCGTCGGCGGGCGGTCCGGTCGGCCCTTTCGGTCCAGGTGGCGGCGCGTCCGCCCGTCTGGCTGATTACCGTGCGGTTGCGGTCTCGTCACACTGGGCAAGTCCAGCTGTCGAACGGACGCCGGGGTGGGCCTGTGACACGTGCATCCGATCAGTACGACGAGCTTCTCGCCAGCTACCTTGACGACGACGACCGGATCACCCTCTACGAGTACCTGGCCGCCCTGGACTTCTCGCTCCGCTTCACGATGCTGTGCACGGCCGCCGCCATGTACGACAGGGATCCGCAGCAGGTGAACATCGGACGGGCCCCCGGGTTCGGCGGCTACCTGGCCTATCTGCGGACGGCCCGATCGATGCTCGGCAGCACGTCCGGCACCCAGCACGCGCACGTGATCGGGTTGGTCCAGCAGACGTTGGATGTCGTACGGGCGTACCGCAGCGGCAGCCCTGAGTTCGCCACCCTGGAGAAGTTGCGCAACCACGCGAACCACGGGGGACCGATGCCCGCCGGGCCGGCCAGGGACGAGCTGGCCAAGCAGGTCCAGGAAGCACTGTCCGGGATCACCGCCGCCGTCCACGATTTCCTCGACGGCGCATCGGTCGACCTGGCGGCGGGGGCGACCGACCAGTCGTTTCGTCGGCCCACGCTCCGGTGGTCCAACCGGTCGCTGGCGCTCTGGCCGTTCATCTGTGCCGACGACCTCGACCGTTGGTGTCTGTACGCGCAGTACACGTCCCAGCAACCCGTCTACATCCGACCCGGGCGCAGTGACGTGCGGGTGCCGGGGAGGGACGAGGATCTGGTCGCGGCGATGAATGACGCGCGGACGGCCAAGCGGGAGGACGCCGAGTTCGCGGTGTTCGTGGAGGGCTTGCGGACCGACCTCGCCGGTTTCCGGGACCCCGACTACGAGCTGCATCACTACGAGGCGGGGGGCGTCGTCACCTTCTTCTGGATGCAGCGGCGGGAGGCCGGCGCCGAGGAGCGCGTCGACAGTTTCCGGATCGGTCCTGGCGAGGAGCGGCAGTGGCTGGCCGAGGGCAACAAGTGGCTCCGCTACGCCTCGTTCCTGCGGCACATCACCAACTGGCCGATAGTGGCCAGGCGCGTCCGTCAGTACCTGCAGGGGCTCGAGCTGCAGATGCTCAACGAGGAGCAGACGCTGCTCGGTTGGTCTCGGCCGACCACCCTGCAGATCGAGCCGACGGTCCAGATGACCGACCTCGGCGGGTCGCAGCGCGTCGGCAACGCCATGCCGTTCACGGACCTCATGCGCGACATCGACCGTCGACTGGAGATCCGGGGGCCCCAGACCCAGGTGTACTTCGTCGCCGGCGAGGCCGGGATCGGCAAGACGCGGGCACTGCTCAAGACCACCCTGAACCGTGCACGGACGGTCGAGGAAGAGCCGGACGATCTGCACACGAGCGATCAGGCGCCACTGTTCCTGTACGTCCGCTCGACCGGGCTCGACGACCTGCAGAAGGCGATCGGATCCGCAGTGGTCGACGTGCCGAACGTCAACGACGACGCGGTGCGGACGCTGTGCCGTAACGGCCTGATGGCGGTGTTCATCGACGGTTTCGACGAGTTGCGGGGTGGCGTCGGCTACGGGGACGCGCTCAGCTCGCTGCGTACCTGGATCGCTGATCTCGGCGGTCGCGGCGTCATCGTGGTGTCCGCCCGCTCGTCCTACTACCTCAGCCAGTACCGCTCCGACCTGCAGAACAACGCCCAGAACATGGATCTCTCGGTGGCCCACCGGGTGGCGTTGGTGCAGCGGTGGACCGACGACCAACTGCACGATTTCCTCGGGCAGTGCGGCGTCGATCCACAGGCGCTTGACGAGATACCGCCCGAGGACCGCGACCTGCTGCGACTGCCGTTCTTCGCCAAGGTCTACGTGGAGGCGTACCGG
The DNA here is from genome assembly GCF_000297395.2 of Micromonospora lupini str. Lupac 08. Lineage (GTDB taxonomy): Bacteria > Actinomycetota > Actinomycetes > Mycobacteriales > Micromonosporaceae > Micromonospora > Micromonospora lupini. The sequence continues at coordinate 1,160,681 of NZ_HF570108.1, forward strand.
CCGCTGCCCGCACCGGACGCCCACCCGGGCAAGGGCATCAGCGACGAGCTGCCCGATCTCGTTCTCGACCAGTACATCAGTCGTGAGGCCATGAAGCTGACGGTCGGCGCGGACCAGCCGCCGTTGATATCCGTCGACGAGCTGCGGAACCTGTTCCAGGTCGTCGCCGAGCTGATGGCGGTCGAGCACGAGCGGTTGGTGACCGTCGCCGAGTTGGAGCTGGCGGCGACCGTGGCCATCGACAACGAGGACCTCGACCAGCGGCGAGGGCTGCGGCGCCGGTTGACCGCCCTGTGCGGCATGGCTGTCACCACCGCCGGCAACGAGCGACGCTTCGCCTTCTCCCACGAGCTGTTCTACGACTACTTCCTCGCCGACGCCATGCTGGCCTCGATGACCGACGGCAAGATCCGGCAGGTGGTGGGCGCTCTCGGCCTGTCCGAGTGGCGGACCGCGACAGTCAAGCGGATCGTCCGCCGCGCGCCGGACGCGACGTTGGAAGCCCTCCGAGCCGCAAACGGCCAGGCCGGGATGCTCAGCGAGCGACGAGGCGTCGCGTTCCGGGCCAACGTCGGCGCCCTCTGGAGCGCCCTCGTCGAGCAGTCGGGCCGGCTGGGCAACGAGACGATCCAGGACGCCACGTTCGAATCACTCGATCTTGTCGGCACGAACTGTCAGTTCGTTCGTTTCCAGGGTTGTCGGTTCCAGAAGTTGTCGATGCCACCGGCCTCCGCCTGGGAGATCAGCCTGAAGGACTGCGAGGTGGACACCCTTGAGGTTCGCACCCGCAGCGCGGATCTCAGCGGCATGAGAGACGCCGTCGCGTCGACCTTCTCCCAGATCGTGACGGCCGGCGTGCTCAGCGACACGCCCCGCGAGGTGTCCGCGGCGCTCCGGCTGCTCGGCGTCGACCTACCGAGCCAACCGGAGAAGGGCGAGCCCAGCCTGTTGGCCGAGGCGGCGCTCTACTACCTCGGCAAGATCGTGGATCGCGGTGACACGCTCGTCGTGGAGCGGGATCACACAGTCGCGGACGGCCACGCGCCATGGACGAGGAGGTACGGGTTGTGGCCGGAGTTCGTCAAGCTCCTTGAGCGGTCGGGCGCCGCCACCCTCGCGCAGATCCAGGCCGGCGGCCAGCGCAAGTTCCGGGTTCGGTTCCAGGCGCTTCCGATCGCGCTCCTGCAGCGCGACACCGAGTTGGAGCCGGTGGCGAGGTTCTGGGGGATGGCCGAGGCCTAGTACTGCAACGGCAGTTGGTCAGGGGTAGCCGTGTCGTCGGTAGTGGCAGGTTCGGGCTTGGTGTTGGCGTCGTCGGCGCCATCGCGACCAGGCCCAGACGTGCTCGGGTGGGTGGGTTGATCGCACTATGAGTGCGGTGAGCAGTCTTCGGATCTCCGGTACCGTGTAGCCGATCATCATGTCGTCGCCGGGACTGGATCCCCTTTTGCGGTAAGGGATCGGGCCACGGACAGCCAGGCGTGAGCGGCCATGGACAGGGTGATGTGGGCGTACCAGGCTCGCCAGTCGCGGACCTGGTATTCGTCGAGGCCGGCTTCGTTCTTGGCCTGCTGGAAACACTCCTCGATCGCCCAACGGGCTCCCGCGATGCGGGCCAGGTCGAGCAGTCGGGTGCGGCGGGGTCCGTAGCAGACGTAGTAGGCGATCTCCCCGGTGGTCATGCTGCGCCGGGCCAGGAGCCAGTGGCCCCGGCCGGGTTGCCAGCAGATCCGCACCGGCACCCGCGCCCACCAGTACTCGCGCGGGCCGTGGGCGCCCGCGCCGGCGGACAGCCGGCACCACGCCCGGGCCGGCAGAGCGGCGATCAGCTTGTCTGCTCGGCAGGTGCCCATCGTGGTGGTGATCATGTCGTCGTTGCGGCGGGTCGCGACCACATAACCCACATCCCGGTGTTCCAACCAGACCCGCAACGATTTCGACTGCCCGTAGGCCTCGTCCATCGTCACCCACCCGACCGGCACCCCGGCATCCAACGCGCGGGCCAGCATCTCCCGGGCCATCTGCACCTTCGTGGCGAACTGCACCGCGTCCGGGATCCCCCGCGGCCCGGCACCGGTCCCGGTCATCGGTCCACGACGCCGGAAGGTAGAGCTGCCGATCGATCAGCGCGTGGCCCTTCGCTGAGCGGTAGGCCAGGAACGCACCGACCTGGCAGTTCTCCGTCCGCCCGGCGGTGCCGGAATACTGACGCTGCACTCCGGCCGACCGGGTGCCCTTCTTCAGGAACCCGGTGTCGTCGACGATCAGCACTCCGGCCGGGTCGCCGAGGTGCTCGACCACGTAGTCCCGCACATCGTCGCGGACCGCGTCGACGTCCCAGTCCGCCCACCGCAACAACCTTTGCATCCCGTCCGGCGACGCATCCCCGGCCTGCTCAGCCAAGGTCCAGCCGTTCTTACGACCCAGACCAGAGACCAGCCCACACAGGTACTGACGGACCCGCAGCCGCGGCTCCGACCGCCGAAACCTGGGCCCGATCCGGGCATGCAGCCGGTCCAACTCTCCATGCCAACGATCGACATCAACATCCGTCACAGTCGGACCAACGAACACGAGTCGAACTCGATTCGCCTACTGCCGTTGCAGTACTAGGGGTCGTGGCGACGGCGAAGAGGTAGACCAGATCAACCCAACGAATCTACACTCTTCTCTGTTAACGCTCACACTCGTCCCAGTGCTGAGGCAGTAACGCCATGCCGATGTGACTATCGGCGTACGCCGGGGAACCCCCCGGCAGCCGGCGGCTGCTCGGTCCGGCCGGCCCCGCTCCCCGACGGTCGCCGGCTGCCCGTGGTGGCCCCCGCCGGCCGGCCCATGCCCTCGGCCAGCTCGACCAACCAGGGAGAAAGCTATGCGAACGAGGGCACGATGGCTCGCGACGCTCGCCGCGCTCGGCGTCGTCATCGCCGGAGTGGTGACACCCACCGGGCCGGCCAACGCGGAATCCAACGGCGGCGTGCGGGTGATGCCGCTCGGCGACTCCATCACCGAGGGCACCCAGGTGCCCGGCGGGTACCGGATCGGGCTCTGGCAGCGCCTCGCCACCAACAGGTACACGGTGGACTTCGTCGGATCGCAGTTCAACGGGCCGGCCAGCCTCGGTGACCACGACCACCAGGGGCACCCGGGCTGGCGCATCGACCAGATCGACGCGAACATCGTCGGCTGGCTGAACACCCAACGACCGCAGACCGTCCTGCTGCACATCGGCACCAACGACATCCTGCAGAACTACAACGTGAGCACCGCCCCGAACCGCCTCTCCACGCTGATCGACAAGATCACCACCACCGTGCCCAGCGCTGAGGTGTTCGTGGCGCAGATCATCCCGATCTCCAACAGCGGCCAGGACGCCGCCGCTCGCACCTTCAACGCGGCGATCCCCGGCATCGTGCAGAGCAAGGTCAACGCCGGTAAGCGGGTGCACGTGGTCGACATGCACAGCGCCCTCACCACCGCCGACCTGATCGACGGCGTCCACCCCACCGCCGGCGGCTACGACAAGATGGCCGCCCGCTGGTACAGCGCGTTGCAGTCGGTCCCCGGAAGCATCGGCAACCCGGGCAGCGGCGGCGGACAGACCGCCACGATCGTGGGCACCCGCTCCGGCAGGTGCGTCGACGTCCCCGGCTCCTCCACCACCAACGGCACCCAGGTAGCCCTGTGGGACTGCCACGGCGGCACCAACCAGCAGTGGACCTACACGTCCACCAAGACGCTCACCGTCTACGGCAACAAGTGCCTCGACGCCGCCGGCTACGGCACCACACCCGGCACCCAGGTCACCATCTACGACTGCCACGGCGGCACGAACCAGCAGTGGAACATCAACGCCAACGGCACCATCACCGGAGTCCAGTCCGGCCTCTGCCTCGACCCGTACAACCAGGGCACCGCCAACGGCACGAAGATCGTCCTCTGGACCTGCACCGGCCAGGCCAACCAGCAGTGGAGCCGGCGATGAAGCAGCCCACACGATGGCTGACTGCCGCGCTCGCGGTGGCCCTCGGCCTGGCGATGGCCACGGCGACTCGGGACGCGGCTGCCGCGGACAGCCCGTACCAACGGGGTCCGGATCCGACCCCGGCCAGCGTCGCCGCCACCCGCGGTCCGTTCGCCACGACGCAGGCGACAGTGCCCGCGGGCAACGGCTTCAACGGCGGGTACGTCTACTACCCGACCGACACCAGCCAGGGCACCTGGGGCGCGGTGGCGATCGTTCCCGGCTACTCCGCCCTGTTCGCCAACGAGGAAGCCTGGATGGGCCCCTGGCTGGCGTCCTTCGGGTTCGTGGTGATCGGCATCGAGACCAACAGCCGCAGCGACGGCGCCGACGCCCGCGCCACCCAGCTCCTCGCCGCACTGGACTACCTCACCCGCACCAGCCCGATCCGCGACCGGGTCGACGCCAACCGGCTCGGCGTCATGGGCCACTCGGCGGGCGGCGCCGGAACCCTCCTCGCCTCCCTCCGGAGGCCGACCCTGAAGACGGCGGTCGGCCTCGCACCAGGCACGCCCGGCAACAACCTGAACATGTCCACCACCCAGGTCCCCACCATGCTCCTGTCGGGGCAGAACGACGGCACTGTCACGCCCTCCTACGTGCAGGGCATCTACAACACCCTGCCCGCCGGCGTGGAGCATGCCTGGGCGGAGCTGGCCGGCAACGACCACCTGTCGTTCACCAGGTCGAACCCCACCGAGATGCGACTCCTGATCCCCTGGCTCAAGACGTTCCTGGACAACGACACCCGCTACACCCAGTTCCTCTGCCCCCTGGGCAACAGCACCGGCGTCTCGCGGTACAACGCCACCTGCCCCCTGGTGCCACCGGACGGGCCGACGACACCGCCCACGTCCAGCCCGCCCACGTCCGCGCCGCCAACCACGAGTGCGCCGACCACGCCACCACCCTCCGGCGCCCCCTGCACCGCGACCTACCGCACCGTCAACGCGTGGTCCGGCGGCTTCCAGGGTGAGGTCACCGTGACCGCCGGCACCGCCGCCATCAACGGCTGGACCGTCACGTGGGGGCTGAACAATGGCCAGAGCATCAGCCAAGTCTGGAGCGGAACCCTGAGCACCAGCGGCTCGACGGCGACGATCCGCAACGTCTCCTACAACGGGTCGCTGGCCCCGGGCGGCACGACGAGCTTCGGCTTCCTCGGCTCCGGTACGCCAGCCGCCACGTCACCGACCTGCGCCAGCCCGTGAGCAGTCGTCGGCGGTGAACGCCCGCCGTCTGGCTTGGAGCGCAGCCACCGGTTGATCGCCGCGTCCTCGGCCAGCGTCAGGTGACGCCAGCGCCGAGGGCGCGGTGAGCCGGCTACGCGGCGATGGTGCGGGTGGTGGCCCAGACGTCGGCAGGTAGGGCGGGGCGGAGCCGCCAAAGAATCCGCATAGGCCGGTCGCCGGTGTGCGACTCGTACGTCATGGTGCCGGCGTAGAGGTACGGCGGTGCGCTCAGGTCGCGGTCGGCAATCCGGGTCTGCGTGAGGCTGGTTCGCGCACGGCGCATATCTCCAAGGGCCGCCCGATGTGGGAGGATGGCGATCCTCAGGACGGACGAACGATCCGCAGCGCCTCGATGACCACGCTCCAACGATCCGGAGCCCGGTTGAGCAGCTTCCCGTCGGCGACGGCAACACCGGCCCCGCGCAGCGTCGCCACGTGATCCGCATACGCCGGATGGGCGGAAAGTTCGGCCTTGACGTGTGGAAAGGCAAGAATGGGCAGGCCCGCACCCAGCGACTCGTTGAGGACGCCGAGCGCCAATGTGTCGTTGATGCCCAGCGCCCACTTCGTCACCGTGTTGAATGTGACCGGCGCGGCCAGCACCACGTCGGCCGGCGGGTGTGGCTCCGGGTCGCCGGGCATCCGCCACTCGACGCGTACGAGATAGCCGGTCTTGTCTTGCAACGCCGCTCGGTCGAGCCACGGCGCGGCGGTGGGGCTGACGATCATGCACACCTGCCACCCGTCGGCGATCAGCAGGTCGACCAGCTCGTCGATGTGCTCCGCGGGGCCAGCGGCGCAGACGACCAGATACAGCACCGGGCGTTCCGTCATGACCGCAGTCTGCCCGAGTCGGACGACGTTCGATCGAGTGGATACGAGCCGCGTCCTCGCGGCGCCTCTCAAAATTTTACGCGCACGTCGTCGGTGCTGATAAGCTGCCCGGCTCCGATGAACCGGCGGGCAACCAACAGGCCCGCCTCGTGTGCGGGTTGTCCGCCGTGGCTGGCGGACGCGTCCGTCACGAACCACGGTGTCAGGTCACGTTCGAAGGCGTCGACCGCTGACTTCAACACGCAACTCTCCGTCGCTACACCACAGAACAGCAGGTCGGTCCATGCCTCCTGGTCCGTCAGGGCAGCGCCATCGGAGGAGAAGTACGAGTAGATCTTCTTGTCGATCACCGCTCTGGCACGGCTCACATGCTCCGCCAGCTCGGGCACGATCTCCGTCTCGGGAGGATGCCGCACCGAGGACCAATGGATCAGTCGTTCGAATGGGCTGCCGAGGTAGTTGTGGTAGCGAGTGAACACCACCGGCCGCCCGGTCGCCTCCCAATGCTCGACCAGCTCGACGACCTTCGGGATGACGCCCCGGCTTCGATCGTTGATGAAGCCGTTCTGCATGTCGATGACGATCAGCGCGGCACGTCTCTCACTCATCCGTCGACTCTGCCACTCAACGCCGCAGTCTCGCGAAGGGCGACCTGCGCCTGCATCAGACGTGCCGGTAGGCCGCTCGTTGAGAGCGTCGCCTCGCGCATCATGCAGTGCTGCGCTGTCCCGCGGGCCCTGGCTGTCGTCAATCGGGAGTGGGCAGCGCGCAGAAAACGCCAGCCGAATTCGGGCGGCACCACCGGGTCTCGCCCGTCTTCGACCTGTCGCTCGATGTGGCGGCAGTAGGCCCAAAGCATCTGCACGTCCACCTCACAGGACACCAGGTCGTCAACCATGAGCGCCCGCTCGGGTGACAGGGCATGGTAGGCGACTCCTGCCCAACTGGCGTAGCCGACCGAGACTCCCTGCACCCCGAAGGGCTGAAGGGAGGGCTGATCGAAGCCTAGGGCTAGCAACCGGCGCTCGACGTGGTCACCCACTGGTTCGGGACAGGACTTCGCGTAACGGTTGACCAGCACGGACGGCAGGCTCATCAAGCGCAGGGCGTTCTCAAGCTCGTCCCCCGTCCAGGCAGACTCCTCTAGGACGTACATCGACAGCACGTACTCGGGCCCGACGTGGGCGGAGGACGGAAGAGGCGATAGAAGTTCTGCAACCTGATCGGCCGCCCAGGGCAGTCATTCTCGTAGCTGGCGTATCGCCATGCCGCCAGGGCGGCCAGAGCGGAAAAGTGCAGATCCTGCGCGATGTGCAGTACCACGACACCGCAGGCGAAGACGTGAGCGGTACACGTTCCCGCGGCGTGTGGTAACCCCGCGGCTGCAACCTCCAGCCACTCGTGGTGACGTGGCTGGAAGCCTCCTTGCGCCATCAACTCGCCGGCTGCGGCTGCACCCACGTAGGCCGGTATGAACTTGTGGGACTGCACCCGATAGCCCGTGCTAACGGTGCTGGGGTGGGGGACGGCTCTGCTGGTGGTGCTGACGAAGCGATCTGCCACCTGACTGCCGGCTCTACCCAGCATGGTGTCCAGAGCGGCCTGCATCTCCGGCCGAGGATGAACTGCTTCTCGGCCTGCCTCCCACTTGGAGACCGTGCGCTCACTGACACCGAGGTTCTCCGCGAAGTCGCGAATGCTCATCCGCAGCGCTTGGCGCAGCGCACGGGTTTCGCGACCTGTCCACGCCTCGACAGTCGGCAAAGCATTCGCCTCCCATCGCATCATGGCCGCTTCCGGCAGCCTATCGGCTCCCGGTGCAGCGTAGGTACAGCGCAGATACAGCGAGTAGTCATACCGGGAAGCCGAGCGCCTGGCCAGGGTAGACGCATGGCCCGGGGCGGGTGCTGGCTCCGGAGCTGCGCCGACCCTCAACAGTGCAGCCCCGCACCCGCCCGCCCCGGCGCCACTCCATCCGTCGACGTCTCGGAGCCGCCATGACCACCCCTGAACAACCCACGACACCGGCCGACCTGGTCGCCCGCTGGCTGCGCCTGGTGGCGGCGGACGCGGAGCTGTCGCCGTACCTCATCGGGGTTGATCTGGGCCGGCTCGCCGCGCACCTGGTGACCATGCTCGACGAGAACGCAACCCAATGGTGCGGTCTGGGGCTGTCGGAGGCGCAGCATCGGCGGGTCGTCGACTACCTGGAGGCCGTCCTGAGGGCGGCCGAGCTGCCGGACGGCCGGATTGCCCAGGTCAAGCGGGCGTTCGAGATGGCCGCATGAGCCTCGCCGCCGCCTGGGCGTCGGTCGACGACCGGGCGGCCGCCGACTTCTGGTGCACCCTGGAGGACCGCCGTCCCAGGCTGCTGCCGCAGCGCGAGGCGTCGCTGTTCTTCGCCGCGCTTGGCGGTCTCGTGGCCGGCGATGACGACCGGGCGGGCCACGCGGCGCTGCTGATGGTGCTCGGCCGCGCGTACCGCCGCTACGACCTGCTCCCACACGCCACCACCATCGGCGACGCGCTGCTCGCCACCCTGGCCCGGCACGCACCGCATCCCCTGTGGACGACCGTCGGGGAGCGAGCCGTGGACTACGCCACGCACGCCGTCCGTCGCGCCGCCGCCGGCGTCGGCGGCGGCCCGGCCTGGTGGCCCGCCCAGGTGATCGGCCACGAACGGCCGTCGCCGGGCATCGCCATCCTGACGGTACGTCCCTGGCGGCGGCTGCCCCACCACCCCGGCCAGGCCATCCCCGTCTGCACACCACGACTGCCCGGCCGCTGGCGCTGGCTCTCCCCGGCCAACCTCCCACGCGCCGACGGCACCGTCGAGCTGCACGTCCGCGCCGTACCCGCCGGCGCCGTCTCCCACCGCCTGGTCCATGAGGTACGCCCCGGAGAGCTGCTCTGGCTCGGCCCACCCGGCAACACCGGTCTACGCCTCGACCCGACGCGTACCGGCGATCTGCTGCTCGTCGCCGGTGGCACCGGCCTGGCGCCGCTGCGCGCCCTGGTCGAACAGGTCGCCGCCGCACCGGGCGGCCGGCAGGTCACCCTGGTCGTCGGCGTCCGCGCCTTTGTCGACCTGTACGACGCGATAGCGCTCGACAAGCTGCAATGCGCCCACGACTGGCTGACGATCGTGCCGGCGTTCTCCGACGACCCCTGCGCCGAGCCCGCAGAGCAAGGCGACGCCCTCACCATCGCCCTCGACCACCACCGCCCCGACCAGCACATCTACCTGTGTGGCCCGCCCGCGATGCTGGCCGCCGCGCGACGACGGCTGTTCGCCCTCGACGTCCCCGCCGTCCGCATCCACCTGCCCGAGAGCTTCACCCGCTGACGGCCGTCTACCGCAGTCGACACACCCTCACCGGCCCGCTCAGCCCCGACCGGATCACCACCCTCGACCTGCCCCGCACCCGACTCGGACGCCGTGGCTACGAACCCGAGCACGTCAACGCGCTGCTCCACCGCCTCGCCCACGAGTTGCACGAACAGGGCCGCCAACTCGGCCTCGCCCCGGCCGAGAACCACCGCATCAAGAACGCCCTGCGCACCTGGCAGACCCACCAGACGAGACTTCGGTACGACAGGACACACCCGCCGGATTTACCAGGACATCCGGATGCGTGACCTGCTGGATGGGGTCAGGCGACAGTGGCTGAGCCTTGCTTAGTACGACGTCGACTTCTACACGACCGTCGAATCGACCGGCGGCCCCATCCTGAAGAGCGAGCGGATCCAGACCTAGGCCGTGTTTCGTAAGTGGGCGTGGGCCGGGTGAGGTCACGGCGTGGCGGTGATCGATAACTGAAGAGGTCTCCGGTAAGTGGGTTAGCGACCAAGCAAACCTGAATACCGGAGACCTCGTGGCCAGCCTAGCGGCGGCGGCGCGGCATGACCTGAGCGACATCCAGTGGCAGCACCTGCACCCGTTGCTGCCTGCGGAATCGTCGCGGGGAAGACCGTGCAAGTGGACCAGACGACAGATCATCGACGGCATACGGTGGCGGGTACGCACCGGTGCACCCTGGCGCGACGTGCCCGCGAACTACGCCCCATGGCAAACGCTGTATCGATGGTTCCGCCGCTGGCAACGTGACGGCACCTGGGCCCGCATCCTGGCCGGGCTCCAAGCCGCCGCCGACGCGGCCGGGCGCATCGACTGGAGCGTCAGCGTCGACTCCACGATCAGCCGCGCCCATCAACACGCCGCCGGTGCCCGTCGTGACGGCGATCGGCAGAAAGAACCACCCGGCGGGATCCATGCCGAGCCTGCCGATCACGCGCTGGGCCGGTCGCGGGGCGGGTGGACCACCAAGACTCATCTTGCCTGTGAACAGGGCCGCAAGGTCCTGGCCACCGTCGTCACGGCCGGACATCGCGGTGACAGCCCGCAATTCACCACGGTCCTCGACCGTATCCGCGTCACCCGGTCCGGGCCCGGTAGGCCCCGGACCCGCCCGCAGCAGATCTTGGCGGACCGGGCCTACACGTCCAAGGCCAACCGCGCATACCTGCGCCGACGCGGAATCAAGGCCTGCATCCCGAGCAAGAGCGACCAAGACGCCCACCGCCTCGCGAAAGGCTCCCGCGGCGGCCGGCCACCCGCCTTCAGTCCTGAAACCTACCGCCGACGCCACGCAGTCGAGTGCGGCATCAACCAGCTCAAGCAACACCGCGCCATGGCCACCCGCTACGACAAGCTGGCCGTCCGCTACGAAGCCACCCTGACCATCGCCGCCATCAACCAGTACCTCCGAGCTTTATGAAACACGGGCTAGCGGCTGGGCAGATTCGTTGTGGGCAAAGCGTGGTGGGTGATTGCCGGGTGGGTGCTCGCGGCAGCCGCCATCATCCTCACCACACCATCGCTGAGCGCCATCACCTCCGCCGATCAGGAAAGCTTCCTGCCCCGCTCGTACGAGTCCGTGCAGGCCACCGAGCTCGGGCAGAAGGCGTTTCCGCAGCAGGCCACAGCGACGGCGATCATCGTGGTCAAGCGCGCCGACGGACAGAAGCTCACGCCGGCGGACGAGGCGAGAGTGGGCCAGCTCGCCCAGTCGCTCAAGGCCAAGAACATCCCCCACACGACCGGCTACCTGACCAGTCCGCCAGCTGTGGCGCCGGACAAAGTCGGTGCAGGCGGTCAACGTCGGGCTCGACGCCCCGGCCCCAGACGACCCGGCGTTGCTCGACGTCGTACGCGATCTGCGCGCGGACATCGGCCCGGAGCTGGCGAACAGTGGGCTGACCGCGGGCGTGGCCGGCGACGTGGCGAGCTTCGTCGACAACGAGGACACCTTCAACGATGCCTTCGCCGTGGTCGGCGTCGCGACGATCATCCTGATCATCGGACTAATCCTGATCATCTTCCGCAGCCCCATCGCCGCGCTGCTGCCCGTGGTGGTCGTCGGCGTCGTTCTGAGCATCACGACGGGTCTCGTCGCCGCCGCGGGCAAGGCATTCGATCTCAGTGTCAGTCAGGATCTGCAGACGATCCTGCTGATCGTGTTGTTCGGCATCGGCACCGACTACATCTTTTTCCTGCTCTTCCGCCCGCCGCTTCGAGTAACCGCATGAAGCGCTGGCCTAGATGCCTTGGACGGCACGGCGAGGCTTACACCGACGGGCTGGTGCCAGTACTGTTCCCGCATCGCTGAGTAGGGGAGTGCGTGCATGAAGGCGGATACTGTCCAGCTTGTTCATATCTTCGGCACTGACCGGCGCCACGTGGTTCCCGTCTTCCAGCGCCCCTACGTCTGGGACGAGGAGCGCAACTGGGCACCGCTCTGGTCGGACGTCCGGGCGGCGGCCGAGGAGGTTGAGACGGAGATGAGCGGGGTCCCCGACGCGTACACCGCGACACCGCGCACCCACTTCCTCGGGGCGATCGTGCTGGAGCGGATGCCTCCGGCGCCCGGCCGGATCCTCGCGATGAACGTGATCGACGGGCAGCAGCGCCTAACGACCCTCCAGGTCCTGCTCGCCGCCTGCTGGGTCGCCGCGCGGGAGCACGGTGCCGAGAACGCCGAGGGGCTGCTGAAGCTGCTGCTCAACAACACCGAGCAGCTGATCCACAAGCAGCACCCGTACGAGCGTTACAAGGTCTGGCCGTCGCTGCCGGACCGCGACGCGTTCAAGGCGCTCTTCGCCGCGAAGCTTCCTGCGGAGCGGCCCGGGGAACACCGGCTGATCGCAGCGCGCCGGTACTTCGACGACGAGCTGCGTGCCTGGCTTGCCGAAACAACCGAACCCGTCGAGCGGGCCGATGCGCTGGTCATCGCCCTTCGGGAGCGCCTGGGTCTGGTGGAGATCCAGTTGGAGGGGCACGACGACGCCCAGGTCATCTTCGAGACGCTGAACGACCGGGGCACCCGCCTGCGCGCCTCCGACCTGGTGAAGAACACCCTGTTCCGGCTGGCCGAGCAGCAGGGCGAGGACGTGACTGACCTGCACCAGAAGTATTGGGTGCCGCTCGAAGCCGCGCGGTGGGGTGAGGAGGTCACCACGGGCCGGTTCAGGCGAGCCCGCATCGACCTGCTGCTCTCCTACTGGCTGTCAATCCGGACTGGGCTGGAAGTTCCCGTGGAGCAGCTGTTCGCCGACTTCCGCCGGTGGCTGGGGGAGAAGAAGGCGTCCGCTGCAGAGGTCCTGGCCGACCTGGCCCACCACGGCCATGCCATGCAGCGCATGGAGAGCCTGCCCGGCTCAGACCCGACCGGCCGTCTCCTGCAGGTGCTCGACCTGCTCAGCACCACCACGCCGGTGCCGATCCTGCTGCACCTGCAGGCGAAGGACGGCATCAGCGCCAAGCAACGTGCCATCGCCGCCGGCGCCATCGAATCCTTCATCGTCCGGCGGTTCGTCTGCGGCCTGACGACCAAGGACTACAACCGGCTGTTTCTTTCGGTGCTGCAGAACCTCCGCAAGGTCGACGACACCGTCGCCGGTGAGCAGCTGCGGGACCAGCTCGCCGGGCAGACCGCCGACTCGCGCTACTGGCCGGAGGACGGCGAGTTCGCGACGGGTCTGCTTCAGCGGAACCTGTACAGGCTGCTGCGCGGTCCCCGGCTGCGTGTCCTTCTCGGCGGCTTGGAAGCCCAGCTGCGAGGTGAAAAGTCGGAGATGGGCTTTAGCCCGGCTCAGGCGGCCAAGCTCAGTGTCGAGCACCTGCTCCCGCAGCAGTGGGAGCAGCACTACCCGCTTCCCACCGAGGTGCCCGCCGAGAAGGCCAGGGAGCGACGGGACGAAGTCATTCACATGCTCGGCAACCTGACCCTAACTACCACCAAGCTCAACTCGTCGATCAGCAATGGGCCTTGGTCCGCCAAGCGGGTGGCACTGACCAATCACGCGGTGTTGCTGCTGACCGCCGCCAGTGTCCTGCAAGCATCTCCGGGCGTGCCAGACGGAAAGATCCCCAACTGGTCCGGAGGGTGGACCGAGGACCACGTCTGGATGCGGAGCCTGGTGCTCGCCAACCTCGCCAACACGGCTTGGCCACGGCCAAGCTGACGCGCAGGTAGCTCAGTCGAGTTCGGGCGGTCGTCGCTCAGGCGGCGATCGCCCGAGCGGCCGAGTACATGTCGGCCGGGAGCGGGTGGCTCAGTTGCCACTCGATCTGCGTCGGTCGCCGGTGTGCGACCGGTAGGTCATGGGCCCGGCGTATAGATATGCCGGCACGCCCAGCGCGCCGCCGGCGATCTTGGTCTCCCGGACGAACAGATGCACCGTCGACCTGCGCTCAACGTGGTGGATGTAGCGCTGGCCGGTCATCGACGTTGACGAAGTGGTGCTCTGCGACTCCCAGTGGAACAGGCTGTCGGTGATGGCCCGGTCGGTGTACATCGTCGTGGGGGAGTAGTGTTTCGCGGACTTGACCAGGGTGACGAAGAAGAGGTCCGCCTTCTCGTCGGCTAGCCACTTCACCCCCTCGCGTAGCGATCCCGGCTTCGTCATCCCGAAGGCCGCGCACGCCTCGTTGCGGCTGTAGCGCGCGTGCACCCGCAGCGGCACCCGCCCCGACTCCGGCGCCACCGACACCCGGTGGATCCGATCCCGCAGCACCTCGGCGACCTGGCGCAGCTCCGCGCAGCGCGCCGGCTCCGCCCAGAGCCGCTTCAGCCGGGCGTCGCGCTCGGTCAGCGGCACCGGCGGCCCACAGACACTGAAGTGCAGCATGTCCAGCAGCGGGCCGCCGCCGGGGTGTTCGCTGCCCGCGACCCGAGCGAGGAGGTCCAGGCGGTCGACGTCATCGATGTGCAGCATCCACACGATGGCCCGGGCGAGCTCGCGGTCGTCCGGGCCGGCGGCCGAGCTGTCGATGCCCACGAGACGGCGCAGCCCGCGCCACCCGCCGATGCTCGCCGACCGGTAGACGTCCTCAATCTTTAGGCCGGTCTCGCGCAGGAACTCGGCCAGGCTCACATCGCCGAGCTGCCGCAGCTCCGCCACCAGGCCGTTCTTCGACGTCGGCAGGGTCGACTTCAGGTTGGCGAGCACGACCTCCTTCGCCACCCGGTCCAGCTCGATGTGGCAGCCACTCGGCAGCGACGGGAAGTCATCCCGGACGGCCGCCTCGACGGCCCGACGGCTGTCGCCTGTCAGCGCCTGCCAGCGCAGGTCGAACCGGAAGTTGGCGTTTTGGCCGCCGATGAAGTCGAGCACGGTCAGGCAGGACTTGTCGTCGTCCAGGCGCAGACCACGACCGAGCTGCTGCAGGAAGATCGTGGCGCTCTCTGTGGGGCGCAGCCTGAGGATCGTGTCGACCATCGGCAGGTCGACGCCCTCGTTGAACAGGTCGACGGTGAAGAGCACCCGCAGCTCACGCTTGCGGAAGGCGGTCAGCAACGCCTGCCGCCCGGCGGCGTCGACCCGCGAGGTCACCGCCGCCGACGGTACGCCGTGCTTGGTGAACCAGTCCGCCATGAACTCGGCGTGCCCGATGCTCACGCAGAACCCGAGCGCCCGCAACGGTGAACAGCGACACCCCCGTCAACTGGTTCTCGATCGACATCGCCGGCAACGTGGAGAGCAACTACAAGCCGGACGGTCAGGGCACGAACTACAACAAGCAGCGGGTGGGCGTCCAATAACCCAATTCACCGCTTGAACACTGGTGGCCGCCGACCATGGGTCGGCGGCCATCAGCCTGTGAGAGGCTGGCCCCCTGCCGACTGGGGCCGACGTCGGGGTCCGGCGTCGGTCGTTGCGGTGCGGCCCGCGCCCGTTGGTACGTCCGCCCCCAGGCGTCCTCTCGGGCCTTCCGACCCCGCCGGTATCCGCTCGACTGCCGGGCCGAGGACGTCCCCCTGGCGCCGCTGGCGCTCCACCTGCCTCGAGTGGCATGTCGACGGGTGTTCTGGTCGTTGGTCGCGCTGCGGATGAGCGCCGGCCGTGGCCGAGCGCCTTGTCCCCGACGAGGCGACGGCGCAACGCGGCGTATGTCCGCTCTGCTCGCGCCAGGTGCACCCGCTCGATGACAATTGTTGCTGCGGGCAATATTGCCTGTGCAGGTTCTTGACAGGGTTTGAGCGGGCCGACGGGGCCGCCCGATCGGGTGAATGCTTGGGGTCCCGCTGGCTGGCGTGCCGCAGGTAGTGTTTCGGACACCGCCGGTGGGGAGGTGGGAGTGCCGCATCACGTGTGCTGACGCCGGACCAGACTCGTCACCGGGGCCAGTCCCACCCGCAGAACCAAAGGTGCCGCATGCTTTCCCGCTCCCCGTCCGCCACGGAATCGCCGGCGCTGATCCTCGACCGCGCCACCTCCCTGGTCGACTATCTGATGGCCGTGCGGGCCCAGATGGAGAAGCCGGCCCGGACGGTGCCGCAGGCGGACGCGTTCTGGCAGCACGACCTGCCGGCTCACCCCGACTGCCAGGTGGGCGTCTCCTCTGACGGCAGCAGCTGGTTGCGGGTCGGTCTGCCGCCCGCGCCGAAGCAGCTGCGGGCACCCGCCGAGTTCGGCCCGTATCTCGCCGGGCCGCTGTCGTACGAGAGCGAACCGCGGCTGGCCGGCGACGAGGAGACGGTTGAGCGCCTCCGTACCCGGTTCGAGCAGTGGCGGGAGCGGGAGTGGCGGCCCTGGGCCGAGCAGGCCCGACGTACCGAGGCGGTCCGCAGGCTGCACCGGAGCCTGTTCGACCTGAAGCACCGCATCGACATGAACGCCGCCACCCACGAGCTGGTGTGGGGGCACGGTGTCCTGCGCACGGACGTGGTCGGGAACCGGGTGCAGTACCCGCTCGTCGTGACCCCGGTCGCCATCGAGTTCGACGCCGACCGGTCGACGATCCGGGTGGTGCCGCAGGGCGCCGGCCGGCTCCAGACCGACCCGCTGACCGGCCTCGACGAGCGGTACCTCAGCCAGCTGCTCGCGCTCGCCGGCTCCGGCGGGCAGCTCGACCTCGACGTCTGGGACGACTTCGCCCGCCAGGAGTTCCTCGAGCGGGCCCTGCGCCGCCTCGGGCTCGATCCGACCGTCCGGGCCGACGACGCACCCGCTCCGGTCGGCCCGTACGTCCACGACACCGGCGTGCTCTTCGTCCGGCCCCGGCAGCGGATGTTGCGCCGCTTCCTCGAGGAACTCCGCGCCCGCCTGCTCAGCGGCGATACCGCGAGCATCGGTGCGCTGGCCGCCATCCTCGCCCATGAGCCGAGCCGCCTGGAAATGCCGCACGACCAGCCGGCACGGTGGGCGCCGCTGGGGGAGCGGCTGCTCATGCCGCTGCCCACCAACGAGGCGCAGGAGTCCATCGCCCGGCGGCTCGCCCAGCACCGCAACGTGGCCGTTCAGGGTCCGCCCGGCACCGGCAAGACCCACACCATCCGCAACCTGATCTGCCACCTGATGGCGCACGGAAAGCGGGTGCTCGTGGTCGCGCAGAAGGAGGATCCGCTGCGGGTCCTGCGGGACGGCCTGCCCGAGGAGATCCAGTCGCTCTGCCTGGCGGTGCTCGGCCGCTCCACCGACCAGCTCGTCCAGCTCCAGCTCGCCGCCCGGGAACTCTCCGACCGGGGCGCCACCCTCGACAAGCGCAGCGAGCAGCAGCGGGTGGATCGGCTGCGCCGCCAGCTCGAGGAGGCCGAACGGGACCTCAGCCAGGCGCTCGGGGCGCTGCGCACCCTGGCGGAGAACGAGTCCGCGCAGTACGAGATCGACGGCATCCGGCTGTCGCCGAGCGACGTCGGCAGCTGGCTGCGGGACCGGGCCGACCGGTACGGCGACATCCCCGACGAGATCCCACCGGACCTCGACGCGCCGCTCACCGTCGAGGAGTTCACCGACCTGCTCGACATCGCCCGTCGTACCGCCCGTCAGGACCGCACGCAGGCGCTGCGGCACCTGCCGACGGTGGCCGCGCTGCCGACCGCCTCGGCCGTTCTCGCGGCACGGCGGGAACTCGCCGCCACCCGTGCTGAGCTGGACCGCCTCGCCGCCGCGGGTGTGGTGCTGCCGGAGGTACGGGCGTTCGGCCGGCCCGCCCTCGACGAGCTCGCCGGGCACCTGCGGGAGGCGCTCACCCTGCTGACCGCCCGGGAGGGTGCCTGGACGGACACCCTCGCCAAACTCCTGCAGGCTGACCCGAACTGGCGGGCCATGTGGGAGGACCACGTCGCCGCCTGCCAGCGGGCGCTCGCTGAACTCGCCACGGCAACCCGGGTCGTCGCTGGCCGCCGGGTGACCGTCGCCGACCCGCATCTCGCCGAACCGCGCCGGCTGCTGGCACAGCTCGGCGACCTACGCCAGCGCTTCGCCGCCGGCAAGGGCGTCAACAAGTTCTTCCAGGGCACCCTCGCCAAGCTCGCCGCGGACTGCCGCATCGACGGTGAGGTCCTGCGCACCGCCGACGACGTCGAAATCGTCGTCGCGTACGTCAACCGTCTCCGGTTGCGGCAGGAACTTGCCACCCGGTGGACCGAGTGGCGGAACCTGCTCAACCTGCCGCAGGAACCCGGCGACCAGCCCGAACTCTGGGCCGGTCGACTGCTCAGCGACGCGGCGACCGCCCTGGACTGGGACCGCCGCCGCTGGCCCGCCCTGCACGCGACCGTCAGCCGACTGGTGCCCCGGGTCGAGCCGGCGGTCGACGTACGCCGGCTGACCGCGCTCACCGACCTGGTCGCCCGGTGCGCGACCGTCTTCACCCACGACCGGCTCGTCGCCGAGGAGCGCGAGCTGGGCGCCCTGCTCCAGGCCGGCATGTCCACCAGCGACGCCAGCGAACTGTGGCGGCTGCTCGACCAGAGCCGACAGCAGGACGACCTGCCTGGCTGGGACGGCATCCTCGACGAGGTACGCCGCCTGGCCGGCCTGCGCCCCGACGCGCAACGGTTCACCCAGCTCGCCGACCGGCTCCGCCCGGCCGCCCCCGCCTGGACCGCCGAGATCGACGCCGGCACCGCGTCCGCCCTCGCCGGCAGCGGCGGCGACTGCCTGCACCGCTGGCAGTGGCGCCGCGCCCAGACCTGGTTCGACACCGTCGTGGGCAGCCTCGACCCGGTCTCGCTCGGGCGCCGGGTCGAGCAGACCCGGGACCGCATCCGGCGACTCACCCAGGAACTCGTCGTCGCCTCCTCCTGGCTGGAGGTCTCCAAGGCCCTCGACGACCGCAGGCGGGCCGCGCTCGCCGACTGGACCACCGCCCTGAGGAAGATCGGAAAGGGTACGGGCAAGAACGCCGCCCAATGGCAGGCGCACGCCCAGCGGGCCATGAGCGCCGCCGTCGACGCCGTACCGGTCTGGGTCATGTCCGTCGACCGGGCCATCGAGCAGTTCGCCGGCGGGGCGCACTTCGACGTGGTCATCGTCGACGAGGCCTCTCAGGCGGACATGTTCTCGCTGCCCGTGCTGAGCCTCGCCGAGCGCGCCGTCGTGGTTGGCGACGACCAGCAGATCGGACCGCAGCTGTCATTCGTCGGCACGGTGACCGGCCTGATCAACTCGCACCTGGTCGACGTGCCGTCCGCCGAGCACTTCGACCCGGAGAGCAGCCTGTACGACCACGCCGTCCGTCGCTCCCCGGAGCGCATCCTGCTGACCGAGCACTTCCGGTCCGTGCCGGCGATCATCGGCTTCTCCAGTGAGACGTACTACGGCGGGGAGATCGAGCCGCTGCGCACCGACCGGCCCGCCGGCATCGGCGACCCGGTCAACGCCGTGCATGTGCCCGACGGCATCCGCCAAGGCCTCATCGGCTACGGCGATGTCAACGTCCCCGAGGCTGAAGCCCTCGTCGCACGGGTCGCGGCGATCGTCGCCGACCCGGCCTACGGGGGACGCAGCATCGGGGTGGTCAGCCTGCTCAGCACCAGCGGACAGGCCCTCTACCTGCTCACCCGCCTCCGCGAGGAGGTCGGCGAGGAGGAGATGGAACGGCGTCGGCTGCGCGTCGGCGACTCGTACACCTTCCAGGGCGACGAGCGGGACGTCGTCCTCGTGTCGATGGTCGTCGAGCCGCATCACGGCCCGGTCTCCGCCTTCACCAAGCGCGACCACCACCGGCGGGTCAACGTCGCCGCCTCCCGCGCCCGGGACCAGCTGTGGGTGTTCCACTCAGTGCAGCCGGCCGACCTGCGCGAGGACGACGCCCGCGGGCTGCTGCTCACCTACTGCCAGAACGTCAGCCCCGTCGACGAGGCGTACGACGACCTGGAGAAGCGCTGTGACAGCGACTTCGAACGCGAAGTGCTGCGCCGTATCCTGCGTCGCGGGTACCGGCCGCTGCCGCAGTTCCGCATCGGCGGGTACCGGATCGACTTCGTCCTGCCGGCGCCCGACGGCCGGCGGCTGGCCATCGAGTGCGACGGCGACGCCTACCACGGGCCGGAGCAGTGGGAGAGCGACATGCGCCGGCAGGCGGTGCTGGAGCGGGTCGGCAACTGCGTCTTCGTGCGGATCCGGGGGAGTGTGTTCAGCCGGGACCCGGAGGCGGCAATGGAGCCGCTCTGGCAGCGGATCGACGAGCTGGGTATCGTCGTTCCGCCTAACCCGCCGGCGCCGCCGACTCCACCCCATCGGCCTGGCCCGGGGGGCGGCACGCTCGTCCGAGCGCGGTCCGCACTGCCCGGTCCGCGCATCGGCCCGGCAGCACCCTCGTGGTCGTCCGCACCGGTGCCGCCCGAAGCGGCCTTGAGGGCCGCTCAGGGCAGCACTGCCGTAGCCGTGGCAGGCAGGATCTCGCCGGTGCGGGACGTTCCGCTCGTGGCAGAACCGGCCGAATTCTCTGCACGCCCGGCAGCGGTGGGGATTCTCCGCGACCAGCTACCGTCCACACCGTCGCCCACGTTGGTCCATGCGCCGTCCGAGACGGAGACGGTGGGCGGAGGACCTACCCCGCAAGCAGTGGCTGCACCTGACTCGTCATCCGACTCGGAGACGCTCCCGACCGCCGAAGCATCCGCCAATCCTCCGGTCGAGGCCGCCGTCCTCGAACTGCCCTGCTCTCGCGTGGTGAAGGCGGAGATGCCGGCCAACGACGTGGTGGCGGAGCCTCCACCGCTGAGCGGGGGACCGATGGTGGTCACGCCCTCGCCGCAGCGGGTCACCGCAACGAAGGCAGCGCCACTCGTCACGGACCCGTTGGTGGACGAGCTGCGCACGATGCTCGACCGGCGTGGTGCACGAGCGGCGCAGTCGGTCGTAGCCGACTTCGTTGCCCGGCACCGGTTGACCAACCGGCAGGTCGATGCGCTGGTGGTCGCGCTGCTCCGAAAGCCCTCGCACGCGGCACCGCAGGAGGATCCGCCTGCTACGACGGGCCCGTCCATCGACGGTTCAACGGCGGATGGTGCAGAGGGCAGTTCCGAGCCGGCGGAACTCTCGGAGGCCCAGGCCGACGCATCGGACGTCGAGGCGGCACAGGCCGAGAGCGATGGCCCGGCGGACGACGACCTCGCATGGATGTTCGGAGGTGACTCGCAGGGCTTAGCAGCGAGAGCGGTCGATGACGTCGTAAGTCAGACGTTCGACGACCTCCTAGGTGACTGGGTACGTAGCGGTCAGCTGAGCCGTGCCGACGTCGCCTTGCTGGCCACGAAGCGGAAGTTGTCGTCGGCGCAGCACGGCGAATTGCTGAGCCTGCTGGAGGACGCGGGCGTCGAGCTTCCACGGTCGACGGACGTTCGACCGAAGCAGGCTGCGCCCAAGGGGTACGAACATGACGGTGACTCCGTCGGCCAGTACCTGCGGGCAATTAGCCGTCTCCCCCTCATCGGCGCGTCGCGCGAGGTCGAACTGTGGTCGCTGATATCTCAAGGCGTCGCTGCTCGGAAGGAGTTGGAGGCTGGAGGTAAAGAGCTGGCGCCGAGCGCCCGCTTGAGTCTCGAACGCCGCGTAGCGGACGGAAGGCGCGCACATGCAGAGCTGGTTTGCGCCAACTTGCGATTGGTGGTCTCGATCGCCAAGCAGCGCCACTACGACCGCAGCGGCGTCGAGTTCGCTGACCGGATCCAGGACGGCAACATCGGCCTGATGCGGGCCGCCGACAAGTTCGACGGATCGATGGGCAACAAGTTTTCGACGTACGCGACCTGGTGGATCAGGCAGAGCATCGATCGGGGCGTCGCAGACCGAGGAAGAACGATCCGCATCCCGGTTCACCTGCACGAAAAGGCGCGGAAGGTTCGCAGGGCGGTCTCGAGACTGACGTGGAAGCTCGACCGTGAGCCCACCTTGGCGGAGATCTCCGAAGAGACGGGCGTTGAGCCCGGATCTGTTCAGGCGATCCTCGATCTCGATCGCCCGCTGGTCAGCATCGACATGCTGCTCGGAGAGGAGGGCGACCTACGCCTGTCGGACATCCTGCTCGACGACGACAACCGCGATGGGCGGACAGATCCTGCCGAGGTCGTCATCCACGCCATGTTCAGTACCGATGTCGCCCGCGCTTTGGCCGCGCTTCTGCCGGACCGGGCTGTCCGCATCCTCGAACGCAGGTTTGGTTTCGGAACTGGCGAGGAGGAGACGTTGGACGCCATCGGTGCCCACTTCAACGTCACCCGTGAACGCATCAGGCAGATCCAAGGAAAGTCGTTGGCGACGCTGCGGGAGAGCGAGGAGGCCGTGGCGTTGCGGTCGTACCTGGTCGACGATTCGAAGGCCGGCGAGTTCGGCGTTCCCGTGAGGAGGAAGGCGTCATGAGCGGCGTGGGGGACCAGTCTCTGGAGCAGGCCTGCGAGGCGTTCGTCGACTGGCTCGACCGGCGGGTGGTGGCGGCGGGCCGTGGCGACGGTTTGAGCCGTCTCGAGGTGGCACCCTCCGGCACGTTCTGGCTGGGCCGTCTCGCCTGCGAGGACGAGGTGCGCAAGGACGCCCCCGACGATCGGTCGGAGCGTCTGGACCCATGCGCGATCGCCATCCGGCTCCGCCCTGCGGCGGCGCCACCCTGGTCGATGACGGTGATCGTCCGGGCGCGAGCGTGGGTGAAGGATCCGAAGGACGGGCCGGACCCCGACCGGCGCTGGTGGCGGACGGACCTCGTCGAGGAGGTCGTGTCGGTCCTGGTCTCCGGCGAGGGCGAAACGTTCGGCGGCAAGCAACTCCGGGATGCATTCGCCGCGGTGGGTGCCCCCGGTCTCTCCGCCGAGGTGCGGGTGGACGTGGAGGACTGGCATCGGCAGACCGAAGTCGTGGTGCAGCTGGTCAACACGAGCCCGGAGAAGGCGCCCGGCCTGACCGACTCCCACCTGTACGAGACGCAGCTCGAAGTCTCTGGCCTTCCTACCGTGCCGTTCGAGCTGGAGGCGCTACCGGACAGCTTCCGATACGACCGGAAGGTGCCGGCCTACGGAGTGAACGTCGGCGTCGAGGTAGTGGCACCAGGCGTGTTCCGCACGTCGGACACCGTGGGCGTGCAGACCTACCGTCCCGACTACTGGAGTGGCGCAGCTCCGCAGCCGGATCTATCGTTCACGAGGCTCGCATCCGACCCGCTCCCTCAGCTCCAAGCCTTGGTCGATGCGCTCGACGCGTACGACCACATCCATTGGTCTTCGACAGCTCTCGATGCTCGGCAAGTCGCCGAGGGCTGGACGTTGACCATGCGAGCCAAGGCCGACGAGTCTGCCGAGCAGGTGTTCGAGGAACTGAATAGGCTCCGGGCCGGTCTCACGCTGCTAGGGGACCGACCTGAGATCCTCCGCTCCTTCCGGCTGATGAACAAGGCGATCGCCCGTAGCGCCGAGGGGCGCGGGTATACCACCTGGCGGCCGTTCCAGGTCGGCTTCCTGCTCTCGGCCATCCGCTTCCTCGCCGAGCCGGAGGACGAGGCGAGGTACGTCGACACGGTCTGGTTCGCGACCGGTGGCGGCAAGACGGAGACCTACCTGGGGTTGCTCCTGACGGCGGCGTTCTTCGACCGCCTCACCGGCAAAGCCCTGGGAGTGACGGCCTGGTCGCGCTTCCCGCTGCGGTTACTGAGCCTCCAGCAGACCCAGCGGTTCGCCGACGCTCTGGCCGGCGCGGAGATGGTGCGCCAGGAGGAGGGCGTCAAGGGCGCACCCTTCAGTCTCGGGTTCCTCGTCGGTCGCGCGGGAACGCCCAACAAGATCGTGCCGAAGACCGAGACCGACGAGATCACCCCGGACAGCCCAGGCATGCCGGACAAGTACCGCGTGCTGTTGCACTGTCCCTTCTGTCGGGACGAGAACCTCCAGATGCGCTTCGACCGCCAGCGGTGGAAGCTCGACCACCGCTGCACGAACCGGAGCTGCCCCTGGAAGGGGCAGGCCCTGCCGATGTACGTCGTTGACCAGGAAGTGTTCAGGTTCCTGCCGACGGTGGTGGTCGGCACCCTCGACAAGGCCGCATCGATCGGTCTGCAGCAGGCGATGCGCGGCCTCGTGGGGGCGCCACAGAAGCTCTGCCCAGTGGAATGGCACGGCTTCACGTACGCGGAGCGGTCCAAGAGCCCCAACGGCTGTCTGGTGCCGGACTGCCAGGGCGGCAAGGCCCTCAGGCCGCTGCCCATGGACGCCAAGCGGTTCGGCCCGTCACTGCGGCTGCAGGACGAGTTGCACCTGCTCCGGGACAGTCTCGGCGCGGTCGATTCCCACTACGAGAGCCTGCTCGATCATCTCCAGTTCGAGCTGTGTGGCACTCGGGCGAAGATCGTGGCGAGCAGCGCGACGTTGACCGGATACGAACACCAGACCAAGGTCCTCTACCAGCGGGAGGGGCGGGTCTTTCCGCAGCCGGGCCCGCGAGCGGGTGAATCGTTCTGGACGACCCCGACGGAGAAGCCGTTGCGGCGGTTCGTCGCCGTCGCGCCCCGTGGCGTCACGTTGGAGCACGTCAGCGACCGGACGCTCGACGCCTTGCAGCGCTGCGTCCGCCAGCTCAAGGACGACCCTGCGACCGTGTGTGCCGAAGCCGGCATCGACCGGAAGTACGTGGACACGCTGGTCAGCCTCTACGGCACCGACGTGGTCTACGGCTCGACGCTCTACGACGTGGAAGCTGCCGGGCGAAGTCTTGGCAGCAACAACACGGTCGAGGGCATCAACGTCGAGCAGCTCACCGGGCAGACCGAGTTCGACGACGTCCGGGCCATCCTGGACCGGTTGGAGAAGCCGGAGGAGGACTTCGCCGAGCGGATCCACGTGGTGGCCGCCAGTTCGATGCTCTCGCACGGTGTCGACGTAGACCGGCTGAACACCATGGTGATGCTGGGCCTGCCGCTGACGACTGCCGAGTTCATCCAGACCACGGCGCGGGTCGGTCGTAGGCATCCTGGCCTGGTCTACGTCCTGCACAAGATCGGCCGGGAACGCGATGCGCAGACGTTCCGGCAGTTCACGCAGTACGTGCGGCAGGGCGACCGCTTCGTCGACGCCATTCCGATCACGCGTCGCAGTCGCCGGGTCCTGGACCTCACCGTGGCTGGCGTCGTGGGCGCACGGACGTTGATGATCCGCGAGCCGGCCAGCAAGCAGCGGCTCAGCACGCCGGCGAAGCTGCGCCAGTACGCGCGTGATTCCGGGATGACGCCCGCGGCCGAGGCAGCCGCAGTGGCCAAGGTCCTGGGCCTCGACGGGGCGGAGGACTCCCTGCATCGCGAACAGATCGCCGATTGGCTGCAGGCTTGGTTCGCCGATCTCGAAGACCCTGCCACCAAGGCCACGTTCGTCAGCGAACTGGGCCCCCGATCACCGATGACGAGCCTCCGAGACGTCGAGGCCAGCGCTCCCATCCACGACTGACAGGCGGACGACATGACGGTCCTCGGATCCCGCAGCGGCAGCCAGATCCTGCGTACCTTCCTCCCCGACCAGACGGTCGACCTCCGCGGCGACATCTACCGGGTCGCGGAGTGGTCCGCGCCCAGTCCCATCCTGGTCGACACCGATCTCGTACGACGCCACCTGCTTCATGAGGTCAGCGCGTGGTCGAAGGAATTCGACAGCGGCGTTGTCGACGACCTGATGCGGAAAGCTCCTGTCGAAGTGGTCGAGCTCGACGAGCGACGCGGCGTCACCGTCGAGCGGTATCCGCAGGTGTGGCTCTGCCGGACGTGCAAGCGCATCGGAAAGTCCATCGACCGGCCGTGCAAGTGCGGCCAGCGCAACAAGTGGGGCCAGCTGCACTTCGTCGGCGTCCACGAGTGTGGCGCAATCGCCGAGCCATACATCAAGAGGTGTCCGACGCACGACGACGTCAAGGTCGTGATTCCCAAGAGTGCCAAGGCTGCCGACATCACGTTCGTCTGCCCAGTTTGTAGTGCACAGACCATGCAAGGGCTCGGCTTCAACAAGCCCTGCGCATGCGGGAATGGCAAACTCCGCTGGAACGTGCACAAGGCCCGCATGGTCTACACGCCGCGGGGCATGGTGTTGATCAATCCACCGCGACCCGAGCACCGGGAGGGGCTCAAGCTCGCCGGTGGTGCTCGCAAGGCGTTGGTCTGGGTGGTCGATGGGTTGGCGGTGGCCCGGCCTGCCGACGTGGTTTCACCGCCGACCCTCGAAGAACTGATCGAGCAACTCATGCGTACCGGTCTTCCTCGGGAGATCGCGGAGGTTGCCGCGAAGAGCGCTGCCGATCAGGGGGGACTTGCGAAGGCCGGCGACCACCCGATCGACGGGCTCTCGGGCGAACGGCGCGAGGAAGCAGAGCGGGAAGCGGTCGACATCGCCATGGCGCTTGCGGAGAGTCGCACGCCGACGACGGCACCGCGCAGTGCGACGCCCGGTGACGCCCTGGACGTGCGTTACCGAGACCGCTACCCGGCGGCGCTCGACCGGGCCGGGATCGACGGCCTGGACCTCGTCGACCGGTTCCCGGTGCTGAACGCGATGTACGGCTACACGCGGGGCGAGGACGACCCGTCGAAGTGTCGGCTGGTGCCCTTCCGCCGGAAGAAGGGCGGCTATCGGCTCTACGGCAACCTCGCCGAGACGGAGGCCTTCCTGGTCCGCCTGGACCCGGTACGGGTCGCCACCTGGCTGGTGGGGAGAGGGCACCGGTTGCCGGGATGGACCTCCGGAGACGGGGCGGTTGCGGCGCGAGTCGCGATCCTGCAGGAGGTGCAGGTGCCGTCCAAGCGTGACGACCCGTCGGTCGAGTCCGCCGGCACCGACCTGCTCAAGCTGGTGCACACCTACGCCCACAGGTTCATTCGGCAGGCCGCCGTCTTCTCGGGGATCGAGCGGGACGCGTTGAGCGAGTATTTGGTACCCGGTCACCTGGGCTTCTTCGTCTACGCCGCCGCTCGTGGTGACTTCGTGCTTGGCGGCATGCAGGCGGTGTTCGAGTCGAACCTGGACGAGTTGCTCGACGCGTTCGTCGACGCAGAGCACCGCTGTCCACTGGATCCTGGGTGTGCCCGTGGCAGTGGCGCGTGCAGCGCTTGCGTCCATCTGGGGGAGCCGTCATGCCGGTTCTTCAACCGTTTCCTGGATCGAAAGGTGCTCTTTGGGACCAACGGATACCTGCGTACGCCGGTCAGGGCGTAGCAGGAGGCACCCGGCGCCGCCATTCGGCCTCCACTCGGTCGGCGGCGGCGTCGGTGGCCTCGTGCTCCCAGACGTGCAGCGCCAGCCAGCCCAGCTCGGCTAGGGCAAGGTCCTTGGCGCGGTCGCGGGCCACGTTGCGGTCGAGCTTTTGCTGCCACCAGTCCCGGTTGTTGCGAGGCAGGGTGCCGTGCTCGGGGCAGCGGTGCCAGAAGCAGCCGTCGACGAAGACCGCCACCTTCGCCCGGGTGAAGGCCAGGTCGGGGCGTCCGGGCAGGCCGGGATGGTTCACCCGGAAGCGAAGGCCGCGGCGGTGAAGCTCACGACGCAGCGACAGCTCGGGCTTCGTGGAGGCACGAGGCATTCGCCGGAACCGGGCGGAGGTCGCGGCGTCCAGAGGCCTTGGCAAGGTGGACTTTCGGTCCATCTCTCCAACCTATCCGGGGACATCATGAAAGATCATTCATAGTTAGGCTCCGAGGGAAATAACATCTTCCCTCGCATTAGGTGCCCTTTTCGTGACGAATGCAAAGATCGCCCCGTCAGTGGCCGTGAAGGCCGACCTCAAGGGTGCATACGCTCCAGGCTCGGTCGTGGTGATCCGCGACGAGGAGTGGCTCGTGCGGGCGACCGAGAAGACCACCGACGGCACCTTGCTCCACGTCCAGGGCCTCGGCGAGTTGGTTCGCGACGCCACCGCCTCGTTCTACGACAGCCTCGACGTGGTGACTCCTTTGGAGCCGTCGGCAGCCCGGGTCGTCGCTGATGGCAGTCCGCGGTATCGCACCGCCCGGCTCTGGCTGGAGTCGACGATCCGCAAGACCGCCGTACCACTCGGGGAGGGTTCGCTCTCCGTGGCGACCCGCGGACTCGCCGACGTGCTCAGCTACCAGCAGGCTGCGGTCCGTAAGGCGCTGGACCGCCAGAACCTGCGCCCAAGGATGCTGCTCGCCGACGCGGTTGGCCTCGGTAAGACCCTCGAGATCGGCATGATCCTCGCGGAGCTGGTCCGCCGTGGTCGCGGTGATCGGATCCTGATCGTGACGCCGCGTCACGTACTCGAGCAGATGCAGCACGAGCTGTGGACGCGATTCGCGCTTCCGTTCGTCCGCCTCGACTCGGCCGGCATCCAGCGGGTGCGGCAGAAGCTCCCGGCCACCCGCAATCCGTTCACCTACTACAAGCGGGTCATCATCTCGATCGACACCCTGAAGTCCGACAGGTACGTCGCGAGCCTGCGGAAGCATCGCTGGGACGCCGTCGTCATCGACGAGTCGCACAACCTGGCGAACGCCACGACACTGAACAACCGGCTTGCGCGGCTGCTGGCGCGGAACAGCGAGGCGCTCGTCCTCGCCTCGGCGACCCCGCACAACGGCCGAGCGGAGTCGTTCGCTGAGCTGATCCGACTGCTGGACCCGTCAGCCGTCAGGCCGGACGGAGAACTCGTCCCGGACGAGGTGCGGCGACTGGTGGTGCGGAGGCATCGGCATAGCCCAGAGGTCGCGCAGGTCGTCGGCGCCGACTGGGCGGAGCGGCAGGAGCCGAACAACGTCCTGGTGCCGGCGACGCCAGCGGAGAACGCTGTGGCTGAGGAACTGGAGCAGACGTGGCTATGGCCCGGCAAGGGCGGTAGCCCCTACTCGGGGAAGACCGCTTCACTCTTCCCGTGGACCCTTGCCAAGGCATTCCTCTCCTCGCCGGCGGCGCTGAAGGAGACGATCGAGGCACGGCTGGGCCGGCTTAGTAACGACGACAAGGGAGACCCGGAGCGGCAGGCGCGCGAGTGCGAGGCGCTGGAAAGGCTGGCCGCGCTCAACGAGAAGACGCTCAGGCAGCGCTCTGCGAAGTACACCCGGCTCGTGGCGCACCTGAAGGACTGCGGGGTCGGCCGCGGCTCTCCCGCCCGCGTGGTCGTGTTCGCCGAGCGCCTGGCGACCCTGAGCTGGCTGCACCGGAACCTGCCGAAGGATCTCGGCCTGCCCGCCGAGGCGGTGCAGATGGTACGCGGTGGGGAAGACGACGAGCAGCAGCGCATCGTGGAGGAGTTCAAGCAGGAGCAGGCGGCGGTACGCGTTCTCGTCGCCGGTGACGTGGCGTCCGAGGGCGTCAACCTGCACGCGCAGTGCCACGAGCTGGTCCACTACGACATTCCCTGGAGCCTTATCCGGATCGAGCAGCGCAACGGCCGTATCGACCGATACGGGCAGAAGCATCCGCCGCGGGTGACGGCTCTGCTGCTGGACCCTGCGAGTCGGCGCTTCGCCGGTGACGTGCGGATCCTCGCGAAGCTGGTGGAGAAGGAGGACGAAGCCCACACCGCGCTAGGTGACGCTGCCTCGCTGATGGGCTGCTACGACGTCAAGGGCGAGGAGGACCAGATCCGTGACGTCCTCGCCGGCAACAAGCAACTCGACGATGTGGTACGCCCGCTGGCAGCGGTGGCGGCTGGCAACGACCTGGCAGCCATGTTCGCCCAGATGTTCGAGGGGCCGAGCGAGCAGCCCGCCCAGCCGGCCGAGGACCAGCCGGAAGCCGGCCTAGACCTCGACTCGGGCCTCTACGACGACGACGTCTCCTACCTGGAGGACGCGTTGCAGGAGGCATTCATCGATCCGACGGCGCAGCCGAGCCGCGGTGGTGTGGGCTGGCGTCGAGACGAGGCCTTCGGCACCGTAGAGCTGAGTCCTCCGCCGGACCTTGTGCAACGCCTGGAGGTGCTGCCGCAGGCGTATCTCGCCGAGCGCAAGGTGACCGAGCGGCTGGTGCTCGCCACGACCCAGGTACGCGGCAAGGACCGACTGGCTGCCGCACGCCGGGAAGACAAGATCTCCTGGCCGGACGCCCACTACCTCAGCCCGTTGCACCCCGTGCTGGACTGGGCAGCCGACCGGGCACTGGCAGCGCTGGGCCGGAACGAGGTCTTCGCCGTACGCGGCACCGTCGAGGCTCCGACGGTGCTGCTGCTGGGCACGCTGACCAACCGGCGCGGCCAGGTCGTCTCTACCGCCTGGCTGACAGCGGAGTTTCCGACACCGGCGAACCCATCCTTCACGCTGATCTCTCCCCATGAGTCGGCTCGGGCGGCGCTGCGGGCCTTCGGCTGGGACACCGCACGCAACAATCCCGCGCCTGTCACGGATGTCGAGGCGCTGAGCGAGCTGGTGGCTCCTGCCGTCCACCAAGCGGAGAGCCACCTGCTCAACGTCTTCAAGGCAGCCGAGCGGGACGCAGGACAGCTGGTCGAGGAGTGGACGCGGCGGTTGGACCACTGGGACGCAGAGGCCGATGTGCTCATTCAGCGCAGCGACCTCAAGCAGCGTAGGACGAGCGTGGAACAGGAGAAGGCGCTGGTGCAGGCGATGGCTCCCGACCGCCAGCTCGTACGGCCGCTGCTAGTGGTCGTGCCGGACGTGGAAGGTGGTAAGTGGTGAGCGGGTCTGACGCGATCATCGTCGGTGAGGGTTGGATCTCGGAGCACTACTTCACCACCGAGGCGAAAGGTGAGTCGTTCCGCGCGGAGGTCAAGAAGCGCCGGGACGAGTGGGACGCCGAGGCGAAGGCGGGCCGGGAGACGCCGCGGTCGCGGTTCGTTGACGCGCGCCAGAAGCTCGAGGCCGAGCTCGCGAAGCTAGCCGAACTGCTCGACCCGAGCGAGCGCAGAGAGGTACGCGAGGGCCGCGACACCGACGGCCGCAGCCCTGACGCGGTGGCGGCAGGGGTGCACCGTCACATGCTCGACGTACTGGAGTTGCGGGGACACGGCCTCGTCCTCGACCAGGAGGGGCCGCTGTGGCGGGTGTCGTCGCCCGGCATCACCGATCGCGCGCCGCTGGTCGTGGTCTCCGCACGACCGGTCACCACGGTCGAGGAACTGTTGGTTCGCGACGCAGTGACGCTGCCCGAGTCGGTGAGGCTCACCGACGACGGGGACGAGCTGAAGTCCGCGGCCCGCTTGGTGTCGGCGCTCTTCGTCGCCGACGACGCTCCGGACCTGATCCTCGTGCTCGCCGGCCGATGGGCGCTGCTCGCCGAGCGGGAGCGCTGGGCCGAGGGACGCTACCTCGCCGTCGACGTGCAGCTCGTCTGCGAGCGCAACGACGGCAAGAAGGGTGGTGAGATCGACCGGGCCCTGACCTGCCTCTGTGCGCAGTCGATCGCGCCGGACGCCGACGGCAAGCTGTGGTGGCACAACATCCTCGAAGCCTCGGTCAAGCACACCGTCGGCGTCTCGAAGGACCTGCGCGACGGTGTCCGCCTCTCCATCGAGATCATCGCCAACGAGGTCGTCAACCGCCGGCGTGACCAGGGGCTCGACCCGCTGCCGGCAGGTGAGGCCCAGCCGCTGGCGAAGCAGTCGCTGCGTTTCCTCTATCGCATCCTGTTCCTCCTGTACGCCGAGGCGTCGCCCGAGCTGGGCGTGCTGCCGGTAGGTGCGCCGGAGTACGACCAGGGCTACAGCCTGGACCGGTTGCGGGAGCTGGTCCAGGTGGAGCTGGCCACGCCGCGCGCCCAGAACGGCACTCACCTCTACGACTCCCTCGGCGTGCTGTTCCGGCTGGTCGACCTCGGCCACTCCACGGCCACGGCCGTCGTGGAGGACGATGACAGTGATGGACCTGCGAGCGCGCAGGGCTTGACGTTCAACGCGCTCAAGGCGGATCTGTTCCGGCCGGAGGCGACCGCGCACATCGACGCGGTCGGGCTGGGCAACCAGGCGATGCAGAAGGTCCTCTCCCACCTGTTGCTCAGCAAGGAGGCGCGGGGCAAGGACCGGGGCTTCATCTCGTACGCGGAGCTGGGCATCAACCAGCTTGGCGCGGTCTACGAGGGTCTGATGTCGTACACCGGGTTCTTCGCCGAGACCGATCTTTACGAGGTCGCCAAGAACGGCGACGCGTCGAAGGGCTCGTGGGTGGTGCCCGCCGAGCGGGCCGAGGGGATCACGCCGGCCGACTTTGTGAAGACGGTGCATCCCGTGACCGGTGAGCTGCAGCCGGTGGTGCACGAGCAGGGCTCTTTCGTGTTCCGCCTTGCCGGACGAGAGCGCCAGCAATCGGCGTCGTACTACACCCCGGAGGTGCTGACCCGGTTCACCGTCGGGCAGGCGCTGGAGGAGCTGCTCGACCAGGACGGGCAGCAGAACACCGCCGCCGAGATCCTGGAGATGACCGTCTGCGAGCCTGCCCTTGGGTCGGGCGCGTTCGCCATCGAGGCGGTGCGGCAACTCGCCGAGCAGTACCTCAAGCGTCGCCAGGTCGAGCTGGGCGAGCGGATCGACCCTGACGCCTACCCGCGCGAACTGCAGAAGGTCAAGGCATACATCGCGCTGCACAACGTGTACGGGGTCGACCTCAACGCCACGGCCGTTGAGCTGGCAGAGATCTCGCTCTGGCTCGACACCATGGTCGACGATCTATCTGCACCGTGGTTCGGGCTGCACCTGCGACGCGGCAACTCGCTGGTCGGCGCGCGGCGGGCCGTGTACCGGCGCAGCCAGGTGAGTGACAAGTCGTGGCTGAGTGAGATAGCGCGCGAGTTGCCGCTCACCGCACTGGCCGAGGACGTCGAGGCGGGTCGGGTCGCCGGCGACGGCGTCCACCACTTCCTGCTTCCCGCCGAAGGTTGGGGCGCCGCTGCCGACGCCAAGGAGGCCGCCGCAATCGCGCCGGATGCGGCCAAGCGTCTGAAGAACTGGCGACGTGGTGTGAAGGTGAAACCAGCCAGGCAGCAGGTCGAGGCACTGGTCGAGCTGGCGCACCGGGTCGAGGTGCTGTGGCAGATCACCTACCGCCGCCTACAGATCGCCCAGCAGGAGATCCGCCGTGCCATACCTGTATGGGGGAAGGACGACCTTTCCTCTGGCGGTGCCGTGCAACGTGAGCAGATCGAAACCGAACTGGCCGACGTCAACGGGTCCTACCAGCGACTACGTCGGGTCATGGACGCCTGGACGGCCCTCTGGTTCTGGCCACTCACCGACGAGCCGACCACGGTCGACGGGGTACGGGTCGAGCCGCCCACTTGGACGGAGTGGATCGCCGGCTTGCGGGCATTGCTCGGCCGCGCCCACGACCTACGACCGGAGAGGACCAAGGTCAAGGCGTCGACTGGCCAGCTCAGTGCCGCGACGGACTGGGAGGAGCTGAGCCAGGCCGAGCAGATCGACCTAGGGTTTGCACACGCCAAACCGGTCGCCGAGGTGCTGCGCGAGCACCCGTGGCTCGTGGTGTGCGAGCGGGTCGCGGAACAACACGGCTTCTTCCACTGGCACCTGGACTTCGTCACGGTGTTCGCCAAGGGCGGCTTCGACCTCCAGGTCGGTAACCCGCCGTGGGTTCGACCTCGGTCGGATGTCGATGCCTTATTAGCCGAAGGCGACCCGTGGTGGCAGCTTGAGACCAAGCCGACGCAGGTGCAGATCCGGGCACGACGCGAAGCGACGCTGGCATTGCCCGGTATTCGGAACCTCGTGATCGATGGCACCACCGATGTCGCCTGCCTCGCCGATTTCGCCGGATCAGCGCAGTACCCGCACCTCCAGGGCCTCCAGCCGGACCTCTACCGGTGCTTTATGGAGCAGGCCTGGCGCAACACCTCAAAGCGTGGCATGGTCGGGCTCATCCACCTTGAGTCCCATCTCACAGACGAGAAGGCCGGGCTATTGCGTGCAGCGACCTACCAGCGCCTTCGGCGACACTGGGAGTTCATCAACGAACTAAAGCTGTTCGAGATTCAGGACCAGAAGCACTACGGGGTAAATATCTACGGTCCGGCTAGGGTTCGCCCGCACTTTATCAACGGTGTTTCGATGTACCACCCAGACACCGTCGTGCGCTCACTTAACCATGACGGCTCTGGACCGGAGCCTGGGCTGAAGGATCCGGACGGAAACTGGGACCTGCGTCCGCACCGAAGCCGAATCACCGTCGTCAACGAAAAAACTCTGGCGAGCTGGCATGCGATCCTGGAGTCATCCCAGGTGCCGGTGAGGCAGGCACGGATGGTCTATGCCGTCAATCGCTCCACCGCGTCGGTGCTCGACAAACTGTCGCATGCCCGCCGTGTCGGCGAGTTGGGACTCCACTTCTCGCGCGGATGGGACGAGAGCATCGACCGCAAGAAAGGTTACTTCGAGTCGGAGTGGGGTAAGCCCGATTCGTGGAATGAGGTAATCCTGCAAGGGCCACACCTGTTCGTGGCGACCCCGTTCTACAAGTCGCCGAACAAGACGATGTTGCACCAACAGGACTGGTCGGTTACCGACTTCGAAACGCTGCCACCGGATGCCATCCCGGTCACGGCCTACAAGCCGGTGGGTGACCAGCATCGCTACGACCGCGACTACACCCACTGGGGCGAGGACGAGCGACTTCCCGCCCGTGGCTTCTACCGCGTTGCCTGGCGGAAAATGGCCGCCAATACCGGTGAGCGGACGCTCATCGCCAGCATGATCCCTCCCGGGACATGCCACATCGATGGCGTTTTTTCGCTGGGTATCCCGGCTGGCGCTACAACCGACCTTGTAGTAGTCGCCGGCTTCACGTCGTCGCTGATACTTGACTTTGTCGTTAGAGTAGCGCCGAAAGCGAACATTCGCTCCGGAACACTTGCTCGACTTCCGCTTTCCATGAACCATTCTCTTCAGCCTGAGCTGGTGTTGCGTTCACTTCGGCTTAACTGCGTGACGAATGCGCTTGGTGCTCTCTGGGGTGAATGCTACTCGCCGTCCTTCAGAAACAGCGCTTGGGTGGGCGGCTTCGAGCACGCACGGCGCAGACCCCTCGGCGAGGTCGGGCCGGAGTGGAGCATCGAAACTCCACTACGCATCGCCGCCGACCGGCGGCGGGCGCTGGTGGAGATCGATGCGCTCGTCGCACTCATGCTCGGGTTGACGGCCGACGAGCTGTGCACAATCTACCGGACCCAGTTCGCCGTGCTTCATGGCTACGACCGCAACGTTTACTACTACGACACCAATGGGCGGCTTGTACCCAACTCGGTGTTGAGCATGTGGCGGAAGAAGGGAAGCCGGATCACCGAGGAGGAGCGGACCGCGACCAACCAGGCGGGCAACACATACACCTACGAATTGCCGTTCGCGACGTTGGACCGGGAAAAGGACATGCGGCAGGCGTACGCCCACTTCGAGCGGCTGCTGACGGAGCGTTCGTGAGTGCCCTCCTCCCCACGCTCCAGGCGGGCAGTATCCGGCAGAGCCTCGTCGACTACCTGACGACCACGTTCGGCCTGACCGACGGAGACGCCCGCGACAGCCTGGACCGGTTCCTATCGGATCCCGAGTCTGGCATGTTCAAGGGCCCGTACGTCCGGTTGCGCCTGCCGTTCCGTCCCGCCGATGAGGGCTGGCGGAACATGCTGGAGTGGTACGAGGGCTTCCCGCCATACGGCCACCAGGCGGCGGCGTTCGCCCGGCTCGCTTCGTCGGCGGGTGGTCAGCCGCGCCGGCCGCTGCCGACGCTGGTCACCACCGGCACCGGCTCGGGTAAGACCGAGGCCTTCCTGTACCCAATCCTCGACCACGTGCTGCGCGCCCGCCGCAAGGGCGTGTCGGGAACGAAGGCGCTGATCCTCTATCCGATGAACGCGCTCGCCAACGACCAGGCGGCGCGACTGACGAAGCTGCTCACCACGCACGCGGAGCTGGCCGAGGTCACCGCTGCCCTCTACACCGGGCAGTCCGGTCCGACCCGCATCGCCGTGACGCCCGACGGACTCATCACCGATCGGGGGATGATTCGGGACACCGCGCCGGACATCCTGCTCACCAACTACAAGATGCTCGACCAGCTGCTGCTGCGTGCTGAGGACCAGGAGCTGTGGCGGCAGTCGGCGACGAGCCTGCGCTACCTCGTACTTGACGAGTTCCACACCTACGACGGCGCGCAAGGCACCGACGTGGCGATGCTGCTGCGTCGCCTCGGACTGGCGCTCAAGAGTCACTGGAACGACGACGATCCGCAGGTCGACGAGGCCGCCCGCAACCGCCCGCTCGGTTTGATCACGCCGGTGGCGACGTCGGCGACGCTCGGCGACAAGGGCGACCCGGCGGTGATGCTCGACTTCGCTCGCACCGTGTTCGGCGAGCGGTTCGACGCCGACGCGGTCGTCACCGAGACGCGGCTCAGCCTCGACGAATGGACGCGCGACGCCAGCGAGGCAGTGGCCGCCGCCGGGTTCACCCCTGCAGACATCGGCGCACTCGACGTTCCCGCCGCAGTCGAGGCCGTCACGGCGCTGGGCCATAGCCCAGCCGGCGAAGAGGTCACCGCCACCGTCCTCGGTTTCCTCTACGGCGTAGAGCCCGAGCGGTTCGCCGACGCAACCCCGGAGCTGCTCTTGGCGCTCTGTCGCGCGCATCCCCTCGTCTGGGACCTCGCCCGTGAGGCGGAGCATGCCGTCGCGCTCGACACTCTGATGGCACGCGGGCTCGGCCATGTCAACGGCAACACCGCTCGGGCCGAAACTCTACTGTCGTACCTGCTCGCCATGCTCGGTCACGTCCGGGCCGTCGTCGGCCGTGACGCCCTCTCCGTGGACGTCCACCTCTGGGTGCGCGAACTCACCCGTATCGACCGCGCCGCCGCCGCGACCACCCGCTTCCGGTGGAGCGACGACGGGCCGCCGGTCGCCGGCACCGACGCCGAGGAATCGCGGCCGTCGTTCCCTGCGATCTACTGCCGGCACTGCGGTCGCTCTGGCTGGGGGATCGGTCTCGCCCCTGTGGGCCACAGCCTCGCGGCTGAGGACGACGGGATCCGTCGCAACCATGCGTCTAGGGAAGGGCGCTTCCGGCCACTGCTGTATGCCCCCGCCGAAGCCGCCGTCCACATCGACGAGGGCAAGAAGGTCGAGGGACTGGTCTGGTTCTCCGTACGTAACCGGGAACTCCTCGGCGACGTAGCTGAGGACGACCGGGACCTCCGGGACGGTTGGGTGCTGCCGGTGCTCACCAACCTCGGGGAAGACGCGGACGAGCAGAGCCGCAAGGACACCTGTCCGTCCTGTGGGCAGGAGGACGGCATCCGGTTCCTGGGCAGCGCCGTCGCCACCCTGCTGTCGGTGTCGCTCTCGACCTTGTTCGGCTCGCCGGCCATCGACGCCAGCGAGAAGAAGGCCCTGGTCTTCACCGACTCCGTGCAGGACGCCGCCCACCGGGCCGGCTTCGTGCAAGCCCGCTCCCACACCTTCACCCTGCGCTCGGTGCTTCGCGAAGCAGTGGCCGAGGGTGCGCTCACGCTCGACGCGCTCGTGAACGAGGTGATCCAGCAGGCGGGCGACGACACCTTCACCCGGTACCGCATCATCGCCCCCGACTGTGCCGACCGCGAGTCGTTCACGCCCTTCTGGCAGGCGAAGACCCTGCGGTCCGTGCCCCCGGAGGTGCGGGCGCGAGTCCGTAAGCGCGTCGCCCTCGATGCCGCACTGGAGTTCGGGCTCAACTCGCATCTCGGCCGCACCCTCGAACTCACCGGTTCCGTCGCGGTCGAGGTCGAGGCAGGTAAGGCGGCGCGGATGGCCCGGATCGCCCGCGCCGCACTACAGGCCGCTTCCTGGCAGGACAAGCTCGGCGCCGAAGGCCCCGACGACGCTGCGTTGGTGCAGTGGGTCCGTGGCGTGTTGGAACGGATGCGGGCCCAAGGCGCCATCGATCACCCGTGGTTCACCCGGTACCGGATGGAAGACGGGCGCCGCTGGTCGATCTGGATCGGACGCCCCCGTAGCGACGGCATGCCGGCG
Organism: Micromonospora lupini str. Lupac 08; assembly: GCF_000297395.2. Classification (GTDB taxonomy): domain Bacteria; phylum Actinomycetota; class Actinomycetes; order Mycobacteriales; family Micromonosporaceae; genus Micromonospora; species Micromonospora lupini. The sequence continues at coordinate 1,198,492 of NZ_HF570108.1, forward strand.
TTTCCCCACGGCCGCCCCGCCCCGGCGTACCCGAAGGTGGGTGGTTCCAGCGAACCGGTCCGCGGCGGAGGGCTGGACCCGGTCACCTCGCCGAAGTCCTGGTACGCCCGCTGGACCTCCCGGGTGCTCGACGTCTCGCCGCCAGACGGCGGACGCCTCGCCCGCGGCTTGCTCGACCGGCTCGCCCGGGAAGGCCTGCTCACCACCACGACGAGTGACTCCGGTGCGACCGTCTACGCGATTCCGCCATCAGGGGTCGTCGTCACTCCTACCAGCAAGGACGACCTCGACGAAGGGCGTCATCTCCTCGTCTGCGGCACCTGCCGTGCCGCTACGCCGGGTACGACCGCCACTGTCGAACAGCTCGTCCGCGCACCCTGTCTCAACGTGCGCTGCGGTGGTCACCTTGAGACCAGCAAGCTGCCCGACAACTTCTACCGGCGTCTCTACGCCTCCCCGGACATGCGCCGGATCGTCGCTCGTGAGCACACCAGTCTCCTGGACGACGAGACCCGGCTGCAGTACGAGGACGGCTTCCGGGACGCCGCCACCAGTCCGCAGGCACCCAACGTGCTCGTCGCCACGCCCACCCTGGAGATGGGCATCGACATCGGCGACCTGTCTGCGGTCTTCCTCGCCTCGCTGCCCCGCACCGTTGCCTCCTATCTCCAGCGCGTCGGCCGTGCCGGGCGTCTCTCCGGCAACGCGCTCAACCTCGCCTTCGTCGCCGGCCGCGGCGAGCACCTTCCCAAGCTCGGCGACCCCCTCTCCGTCGTCGACGGCGAGGTACGGCCACCCGCCACGTACCTGGCGGCAGAGGAGATCCTGCGCCGGCAGTACACGGCCTACCTGGTGGACGGCTTCGCTCGGGACCCCAAGCGGCGAACCCCACAGTCGGCGGTCGGCGCCATCAAATCGAGTGCGCCGGGCACCTTCCTCGGCGACCTGGTGCTGCACGCCGAGCAGACCGTGGACCAGAACCTACCCCGGTTCCTCGCCACCTTCGGCGAGCTGCCAGAGGAGGTCGCGGCCGGGCTGCGCGACTGGGTACGTCCTTCCAACGGACCGAGGACCAGCGGTTTCGCCGACCACGTTCGGGTGGCCAGTCGGCGCTGGCAGGACACCGTCGAGACGCTGACGCGTCGGCAGAAGGACATCGACGCACTTCTGCCCGAGCTCGAGGCGCGCTTCCAGTCGCCTGCCAAGACCGACGACGACGAGCAGGCACTGCGGTCTGCCAAGGCCACCCGGAAGCTCACCGCAGGTCAGCTCGCCCACCTGCGGAGCGTCTACTGGATCAGCGTCCTCGAAGAGTACGGGCTGTTGCCCAACTACACTCTCCTCGACGACACCGTCACCCTCGACGTCGGGCTGTCCTGGACCGATCCCGACAGCGGCACCCACGAGTACGGCAGCGCGCGATTCGAGCGGGGCTCTGCGCAGGCCCTCGTCGAGTTCGCCCCTGGCGCTACCTTCTACGCCCGTGGCTGGGAGATCGAGATCGACGCGGTCGACCTTGGCCTCGACGGTGCCTCCATTCGCACGTGGGCCTTCTGCCCCGACTGCGGATACGCGGTCGACGTCGCGGAGTCCGGCCGAGAGTTGCCGGTCTCGTCGTGCCCGCGCTGCGGTAGCACCGGAATCGGTGACACTGGTCAACGCCTGGACGTGGTGGAGCTGACCCGCGTGTCGGCGGAAGTGCGGCGCGACGAGGTGGCGATCTCCGACCGCAAGGACGAGCGGGGAAGGGTGGCCTTCCAGATCGTCCCGACCGCCGACGTCGACCCCGCCAACGTCACCCGTCGCTGGTTCGCCGAGAGCACCGGCCTCGGCTGCACCTACCTGCGCACCGTCGACCTGCGATGGCTCAACATGGGCCCGTCCGGCCATGGAACGACTCGCACCATCGCTGGCGCCGAACGTCAGGGCACGCTCTTCCGGGTGTGCGCCGGCTGCGGCAAGAAGGACACCGAGTCCGGGCGGAACCGGGCCCACGAGCATCGGCCCTGGTGTCCGTACCGGAAGTCGCCGAAGGAGACGACCAAGACCGTTGCGCTGGCCCGGACGCTGCGCACCCAAGGTCTGCTGATCCGGCTGCCGCAGGTGGTGAGCCTCGGCGACGACTTCGCCTTGCCCAGCCTTTCCGCTGCACTCCTGCTTGGCCTACGTGAGCAGATGGGGGGCCATCCGGACCACATCCGCGTCGAGCACGTCGTCGATCCGACGCTCTCGGACGGCACCGACAACCACGAGGCGCTCCTGCTGCACGACGTGGTTCCCGGCGGCACCGGTTACCTCGCCGAGACCGCCGACCCGGCGCGCCTGCGCAACCTGCTGATCTTGGCGTGGAACCGGGTTCGTGACTGCGAATGCCGGCACGAGGAGCGGCTCGCCTGCCATCGATGCCTGCTACCCTTCACTGCTCCGGGCGCCATCCGGCGGGTCTCGCGGGCGTCGGCAGAGCGGCACCTGCGTACCCTCCTCGGCTTGGCTCCCGACGCGGAGACCGCCGAAGGAACGACCTGGACGGTGACCGAGGTGCCACCCCACGAGGAGCCCGAATCGCACCTGGAGCGCGCGTTCCACCGGCTGATCGTCGGTCGGCTGCGGAGGAACGGTGCGGCGGTCACGGAGGTGCCCGGACCGAGCGGAAACATCGTGCGCTTCACCCTGCCCGGCGCACACCGCCAGTGGACGCTCACCCCGCAGGTCAACGTCGCAGGCTCCCGGCCCGACTTCCTGCTCGAGACGAACGACATGAACGTGCCCGAGGTCGCAATCTTCACCGACGGCCGGGCCTACCACGCGAGTGCGGCGGTCAACCGGCTCGCAGACGACGCCCGGAAACGCGCGGACCTGCGGGACGAAGGGCTGATCGTCCTCGGCGTCGCCATGCAAGACGTCGCCGTCGAGGACGGCAACGGGTCCGCCCCGGACTGGTACAACCCTGGGCTGGCCGGCAACCTGATGAACATCCCGCAGCTCCAGGCACCGCCCGAGGCCTACAAGGCGCTCGGGAGGGGTCCCGTCGACTGGCTCATCGATTGGGTCGTCGATCCGAACCCGTCGGCGGTCCGGGCCGTGGCCCGAGCCGTACCCATGTTCGTCTCCAGCAAGGCACAGCCCGTCCAGGTCTCCGAGACGGTGGCGCTGGAGGAGGTCGGCCGGGCGGTCCTGGTCGACGAACACCTGCCGGCCGGTGACCGGCGTGTGTTCGTCCGCCGCGCGGGCGCGCTCGCTGTCGTGGTCGAGATGTCGTCGACGATGGTCGTGCAAGTCGCCGCCGTCCTCGACGATCGTGACGAGGTCCTCGACGATGCCCACGCGAAGGCGTGGCGGGCCTGGCTCCGCTTCTCCAACGCCCTCGCGCTGCGCGACTGGCCGACCGTCGTGACGACGACGAGCCTGGTTGCTGGACCGTCGGGCAGCGCCTCCGTCGCAGACCCTGTCGGACCTGGCCGTCCACTGGGTGCGTGGGCGGACGTCTACGACGCAGCCGCCCCCGGCGAAGAGCGCAACCTCGTCGCCGCCCTCGCCGCCCAGGACGGCCTCGCTCCACCCGTGGTCGGTGCCGAAGGCCCTGACGGCATCCCGCTCGACCTATCCTGGCCCGACCAACGGGTCGCGGTTGCGTTCCCACACATGCCACGCCAAGATCGAGTCGATCTTGCCGCTGCGGGTTGGCGCGTCCTCGATCCCTCGCCCGACCGCGTGGCCGCCACCTTGGCCGGCGCCGCCCCTGAGAAGCACGGAGACGGTTGATGCCGACGATCATCATGGGCAAGCTCGCCAGCAAGATCGACGGCTCGATCCGCGGCAAGGCGATGACCTTCCTGCAGAAGCTCGGCGCCGACGACACGACGCCGGGCCTGCACGTCGAACCGATCAACGACTGCGTCGACCCGCGGGTGCGCACCGGTCGTGTCGACGACTTTTGGCGAGCGGTCATGTTCCGGCTTGATGGAGACGGCGAGACCCACTACGTCATCCACGGCATCTGGGCGCACGACGACGCGATCGCCGTCGCCCGACGTGTACGGCTCAAGGTCAACCCGATCAACGGCCTACCGCAGATCGACGAGATCGCCCCGCCGACCGCGGCCTTGCCCGTCACCCCTCCGGCGGCAGAACAGCCGGCGAAGCCGCTCTTGGTTCGCCTGGGGCACGATCCCGTCGATCTCGTCGAGACCCTTGGCCTGCCCGACGACATCGTCGATCGGGCGATGGCCGCCGCCGACGAGGACGCCGTGCTCGATCTCGCCCAACGTCACGAAGGGTGGATCGGCAGCATCCTCGTCGATCTTGCCGCAGGCGACACGGTCGATTCGATCGTCGTCCGCATGCAGCTCGAGAAGACCCCGCCGTCCGACGACGCCGACGCCGACGTCCTCCAGTCCCTCAGGCGACCCGCCGCTGCACTGCAGTATGCGTTCATCGACGATCAGGACGAGCTTCGCAGGGTCATCGAAGGGGGCGACTTCACTGCGTGGCGGATCTTCCTGCACCCCGAGCAGCGTCGCTACGTAGACCGCAGCTACAACGGCCCGTTCCGACTCTCGGGCGGGGCCGGCACCGGCAAGACGGTGGTGCTCATCCACCGTGCTCGCTCTCTCGCCCAGCGCAACCCCGATGCCCGCATCGTCCTGACGACCTTCACCACGAACCTCGCGGAAGCTCTCGGCGACGGTCTCACTCAGCTCGACCCGCGCGTGCGTCAAGCCAAGGCGCTCGGCCAGCCTGGTGTCCACGTCGCCGGCGTCGACGCCCTTGCCGCCGCGGTGCTCCGCGGGGCCGGCAGCAGCCTCACCGAGGCCGTTCGCAAGGTGCTCGGCGAGGAACGCTCCGCCCCGCTGGCTCGCACGGTTGGAACGCGGTGGCGTGAGGTTGTCGAGTCGACCGGCACAACCCTGCCGCACGAGCTGGCCAACGAGACCTTCCTGTCCACCGAGTACGCCCACGTCGTGCTGCCGAACAAGATCCACGACGAGGCCGGCTACCTCCGGGTACGCCGCCCCGGGCGCAGCGTCGCCCTCGACCGCGCAAAGCGGTCGGCCGTGTGGGCGTTGATCTCCGCGTATCGGTCCCAGAGCCGTATCGACGGAAGCCTCGACTTCACCGAGGCCGCTGCCGTCGCTGCCACCCACTTGGCGCAGCAGGGCGACCACCCCGCCGATCATGTGCTCGTCGACGAGGGGCAAGACCTCTCTCCCGCCCACTGGCTGTTCCTGCGTGCCCTCGTCGGGGAACACGCCGACGACCTGTTCATCGCCGAGGATTCCCACCAGCGCATCTATGGCACACGGGTCGTCCTCGGTCGATACGGCGTCGCCATCGTCGGTCGTTCCCAGCGGCTCACGCTGAACTACCGCACCACCGCGCAGAACCTGCACTACGCGATGAGCATCCTCGACGGCGGCCAGTACGTCGACCTCGAGGAAGAAGGCGAGACGACGGGCTACCGTTCCGCTCGCACCGGTCCGGCACCCGCCATCGAGTCGGTCGACTCACTCCCCGGCGAGCTGGGGGCGATCGTCGACCACGTTCGCGGCTGGCTCGACGACGGAGACGCCCCCGAGACCGTAGCGGTCCTGGTGCCGGACCGGTTCCATCGAGACCGCGTGGTCACCGCCCTCACCGAAGCGGACGTCCCGGCCCGCGCCGTCGATCGTGAACGGCCGCAGGCCGACAGAGTGCCGGTCATGACCATGCATCGGGCGAAGGGTACGGAGTTCTCCAAGGTCGTCCTCGTGACTGGCAACCCGTCGCCCGCCGAATTGGCACGTCTCGAGTCGTTGGACCCGTCTGAACGGGCGGATGCGCAATTGCGGGCCCGATCCCTGAGGTACGTGGCAGCTACCCGAGCCCGAGACCGACTGGTGGTGGTGACCCGAGGCTGAGCGGAGGTCGGGGAGGCAGGTGCCCGCCAGCAGGCGAGCGAAAGGATCGGGACCGTGGCGGCGGCAGCTGGCGGAAGTTGCGGCTGTGCCCGCGGTCGAAGGGCATGCAAAGGAGCGCATCGATGCCGACCATCGGCGACTATCTCGATCTGAGCGCCGGGCAGGCGGTGAGTCAGTGGAGGTCGATCCTCCGACGGACTCCCAGGCCTGGAGCCAGGCAAGAGGACTTCACTCCCGTCGAGACCCTCCTGTGCCTTGCGGCCAGTCTCGTCTTCAACCATCGCCGGTACCGCGGATCGACCGCCCACCTCGCCGAAGAACCGATCCCTACGCTCGCCCGGCTGTTCAGGCGCCCGAACGGCAGCCTGATCGCCAAGATGGGGAACCTCGATGGTGGCCTGGCCCACGGGGCCCGGTACGAGGTTCATGTCGCATCGACCCTCCTCGCCGACCCCGGGCGGCTGGAAGCGACCTACCGGCTCATCCTGGAAGCAGGCCGTGAGGCAGGGATCGGGCCGGACGACCTGCCCGACTTCCTAGGCTTGGAGAGCGGCGACGAGCTGCAGCTCCTCGGGCAGGAAGAGCTGACCCACTCGGACCTGGAGGTGGCGGTCCGGGAGAAGGTCGCCGCCTGGTCGCGGAAGGCACCGGACCTTTCGGAGCAAGTGACCGAAAGACTGCTCATGGCTGCGGTGCGGGTCGGCCAGCATCGGTTTGCGCGCGACGTCCTCCATAACCATGGCCATCGGTGCGCCTTCTGTGGCTTGGGCGTGAAGACGAAGGGCCGCGCGGCCCAACGGATGCTCGTCGCCAGTCACATCAAGCCGTGGCGGGTGAGTACCTCCGCCGAGCGGCTAGACCCGCAGAACGGTGTTGCTGCCTGCCCCACGCATGACGTCGCCTTCGACACTGGGCTCCTAGCAATCGACCACGAGCTGCGGGTGCACGTCCGTCCAGACGTGCAGGAGGCGGTCCGAGCGGATCCGGCGGCGCGTTCGTCCTTCGGAAGTCCACCGCTATCACGTCGGCTGCTGCTGCCAGAGGGAGCCACGGCACCTGCAGAGCGCTACCTGGCCTGGCACTACGCGAACATCTATCAACGGTCGTGATCGAGGTGCAAACCAGCCCAGACGGTCCTATCAACCTGAAGGAGTCGGGCTCACAGTCGCTCCGGCATGTCCTGCTGTCAGTTGCTGCTGATCTTTACTCCCAGCCGTGCGTGAGAACGGTAGGGTCGGCTGAATTTTGTCCATGCGATGGAGCCCACGTCGCGCACCCGCCCGACACCGCCTCCGCTCCGTGATCTACTACAGTCCCAGCATGCCCGCCCGAGCTGTCAGGATCTCCGCCGTCGATCTCTTCTGCGGCGTCGGAGGGCTCTCGCACGGGCTGCAGGATGCAGGCATCCACGTAGCTGCCGGCGTGGACCTCGACCGTACGTGTGACTATCCGTACCGACGGAACGTTGGGGCGCCATTCCATAGGCGAGACGTCCGTGACCTCACCGTCGAGGAACTGTCGGCCATGTGGCCCGCCGGCGCCGTCCGCGTCCTCGCTGGGTGCGCTCCGTGTCAACCATTTTCCTCTTACCGCCGCGGCGTCGACACGTCGAAGGAAGCCCAGTGGCCACTCGTAGATGAGGTTCGCAGGCTGGTCCAAGGCACGATGCCAGAAATCGTCACCATGGAGAACGTCCCTCGGATCGGCGGCACGCGGATCTTCAGGGACTTCGTCGAGCAGTTGCGCGAGTACGGATACCAGGTGGACTTCGGGTCCTGCTATTGCCCGGCCTACGGCGTGCCTCAGCACCGCCGACGTCTGGTCCTGGTCGCCTCGTTGCTTGGTGACATCGCCGTGCCCAAGGGTTCCATCACTCCCGCCGAATACACCACCGTCCGCCAGGCGATCGGCAGCCTGCCGCCGATCGGAAACGGCGAAACCCACTCCGGGGACCCCCTTCACAAGAGCCGCACTCTGACACCGCTGAACCTCGAGCGAATCAAGCGGTCCAGCCCCGGCGGCAGTTGGGAGGAGTGGCCGGAAGAACTGCGCGCTCCTTGTCACCGCAAGGCGTCAGGTGCAACGTTCAGGAACGTGTATGCCCGCATGATGTGGGACGAGCCGTCGCCCACCATCACCACCTTGGCGTACAGCTTCGGTGCGGGACGATTCGGGCACCCCGAGCAGGACCGAGCGATGACACTCAGGGAGGCTGCCATCTTGCAGAGCTTTCCCGAGGACTATGAATTCGTCCGACCGGGTGAGCCGGCGCAGTTCGCGCCGCTTGGACGTCTCATTGGCAATGCAGTGCCGCCACTGTTGGCGAGGGCTGTAGGTGCGACGGTCGTGGAGCACGTCGCAGCGGTGAAGGGTGGCGTGCGCAAGGTTGCGCGTACTACGGCCCTGGTAGAGGGCTGAGGAGTCCCGCAACTGCCGTATCGTCATCGATCGGGACGGCGGCTGCCCCGTTTCTGCATGACGAGTCGCTGGGCTGTCTATCCGTCGCGAGCGCGAATCCAGCCTCGACGGCCCGCGCTGTCGCAACGACCGCGCACCCCAACCCTGCCGGCTGCACCGCTGGGGCCGCCGGGTCCGCCACGCAGCTCAAGGTTCCCCGAACAGCCGTTGGCGGCGATGACCTCACCCCGGTGGATCATCCACCTTCCCACGACCCTCACCAGCCTCGACAGGGCCACCACCCTGGCCGCAGCCCTACGCGACTCGCTCGGCCACGTCACCGCCCTCGACTTCGGCGAGACCACCCTCAGCGAGGAAGATCAGCAGTTCTTGCGTACCCGAATCTGGTGTGACGCCCCGCTCGACGGTGCCGGCCCGCTGCCGACGCCGCGAGGACCACGACGGCCCATGCGGGGCCACGGATGAGGACCCACCCCGGTAGCGTCCGGGGATGCCCGACACCACGCACGAGGTCCTGCTGGCCGGCTTCGGCGCTGCTCAGCCTTACACCATGGAGGCCGCCGCCCCCCGCTCGCCCGGCGGGCACGTGGTCCTGGACCGCGGCGTGGTCGTCTACGTGGCCACACCCGAAACCTGCGGGCTCGTCTCCGGCAGCACCTGACCGGCAACCGGGGCTCGTCGGTGCTGCACGAGCAGGTCGGCCAACTCCTCGACACCCCGGGCAGCGCGGCGTCGGCCGCCGACATCGCCGACTGGCTGGGCCGGTGCGAGGTCCGCTGGCAGGAGACCGACAACCCGGAGGGTACGAAGGAGGCCCTGGTCCTGGCCCTCAAGCCCCGCTTCAACCGGCAGGAGCCGAAGCCGCGTCACGCGAACGGTGGTGAATAGGGGATCTCGCCCGCCGGCCGGATTCCTCTATGTTGGCCTGCGTGCCCGGCGTCCGACCTGGTGGATTGCGGGCATCGTCTACCTGGTGATCGGCTGGACGGCCTTCGCCACTATCTGCGAGAACGGCGTGACCGGTGAGGGCGTCGTCGACGACTTCCGCCCCAACGGTGGGGTTGCGGCCGCACCGACCTCGGTGAACGTCGGCGCATACGAGTCGGACGCCACCGTCCTGAACTTGTCCGTGACCGCGTACGCCATCTGCGCCAACCCGCTGCCCGGCCTGGTGCGGGCGTCCGTGGTGGGCGCCAGCAACTCCCTCGACTTCCGCAGCGTCGTCGCCACCTGCCCGGTCGGGAAGGTGCTGACTGGCGCCGGCTACGAGCTGAACGGCGTCACCGGCGAGGGCATCGTGGACGACTTCCGCCCCAACGGTGGTCCCGCGACCGCCCCGGTGTCGGCCGCCTCGGGTGCGTACGAGGAGGACGCGTTCGCCGGCAACTGGTCCGACACGGGGTACGCCATCTGCGCGACGGCGTAACAACAACTCATCCGGTGTAGCCGCCCCGCTAACGCGCGGGGCGACTACACCGTTGACGGGTTAGATCAGGAGCCTCCCTGACGGTGTACGCGTCCCTCCCGGGCGACAGTGGATCGGCCCTGGTCGCGTTCAGTGCCGGCGGAGCCGGTCGCGGTACGGCGGTGCCGTTGGTCGGGCGAGTGTTCCATGGGCGAGCCCTGGCGGCCCGGAGCGCCGCTGCCCGAATGCCGCCGGCCTCGTGCCGACTCGCCGCCGCTGTCGTGTTTGTTCTGCTTGTGGCTACCCATGCATCGCGCGTACCCGGCCACTGTGCGGCTAGTCCTGAGCCCAGGTCCGGCTGTGGGCCGTCTCCCCGGCGGGCGCAATCGGACACGGTGGAGACGCGATACCGCGATATGGCGTTCTCGGGCAGCCGGACGGTTGAGGCCGGCCATAACGTGCTGGCGGCGGACATCCCCACGTAGGGCGGACTGCTCCGCGACCTGAGGGAGGTAACCATGCGCAGGCCATGGCCGGGAGAGCGGGCCCCGATCATCGTGAAGGTCGACCGGTGGCGGGCGGGGCTGCCGCCAGATGCCTGGCCCGACAACTTTCCATCGAGCGGCGAGGTCTGGCGGCGTGACGTCTTCGCCGTTGCCGATGCGTACCGAGCGGGCAACGCCAGCGCGCGGCAACTGCTGACCGCGGTGCTGGTCTGGGGCTACGGCCCCATCGGGTACGGGCCGTGGCGGGCCGCCAGGTCGCTCGGTGCCGATCCGGACGGCAAACGCCTGGCGTACGCGCTCGAGGAGGTGTCCGCGTCAGCGCCCGACGAGGACGGGCTCCGCACGGCTTACCGCCGCTTCCGCGACCCCAACCACGCTCGCCTGCCGTGGTTGGGGCCGGGGCTGTTCACGAAGGTCCTCTACTTCGTCGGCTACCGGCGAGGGGTTGGCGGTGTGCAGCCGCTGATCCTCGACCGCGTCGTGGCCAGCCGTCTCCCTGCGGAGGCCGGTGTCGGCCGCCCGAACGGCTGGTCAGCCGAGGAGTGGCTGGCCTATCTGCGCTGGGCGGCCGAGCAGGCCCACCGCCGCGGTGTGGAAGCGGACGCGGTGGAGATGGCGCTACGCCGTGGCGCGGAGGCGGGCGTCGAGGGCGTCGAGGTCGGGGACGAACCAGATGTGCCCGGCCTGGTTCGACTCGTGCACTAGGGCCCGTAGCGCCGAGCTGCCGTCCAGGTGCGCCGAGATGTCACCGACGACGGCCAGGCGCAGCCGGTAGTTGACGAACTTCTGCATCACGTCGCCGGCGAAGCGGGTGCCCAACGAGAAGAAGCGTTCGTCGAGTCGGTTGGCCGGCACTGCGACCACCTGCGCGCCGGCGAAGGCCGCGCCGATCAGGTCCAGCGCGTCCTGTTCGGTGGCGACGGTCGGGCCGGCCGGGTCGCAGACCAGCACCGGCACTCCGGCGCGTTCCTGGATCTCGTCAGGCATCGTGGACCTTCCGGTGGAGTAGGCCGTTGTCGGCATTGAGGACGGCGTCGAGCAGGTGCAGCACCTCGGCGGTGCCGGCGGGATCACCGAGGATGATGATCTTCAGGCGGCGACGGTCATCGTCGTGCACGGTCTGCACCCGCAGCGGCCGGGCCGGGTCGTGCCCGGTGTTGACGCTGGCCAGCACGAGCGTGCCGAGTCGGTCGGCGGCGGCCCGGTCGACGCCGTCGATCTGCACGATGCTCGACACCTCGGCCTGCCCGGCCACGGTGGTGGTGGGCGGCCGTCCGGTGAGCGCGTCGAGATCGCTGGCGGCGATCCGGTACTGCTTGCCGATCCGCACGGCGCGCAGCCGGCCAGAGCGGATGTAGCCGCGCACCGTCCGCACGTGCAGGCCGAGTCGGTCGGCGACCTGTTCAACTGAATACATTTCTTCCGTCATCGTTCCCTATCCTAACCTCATAGGGAAGTTTGAGGAGGCATGGGATCGATTCGTTGCCGACATCAGCTCGACAGGCTCCGGCTGGCAGGTGGTGCGTGGCCACAGCAGTTGCCAGGGAGCCGGGGTGCCCGCGGCGTTCGAATCTCGACGCTCAACGTCGGTGGGGTCCAGTACCGTCTGGGAACCATGGACGCGCGGGTCGGCGACGCCATCATCGGGCGGGATCACCCCGCGGGTCTGCTGCGCGCCGAGCTGGATCGGGCCGCCACCAGCCACGGCGGTCTCGTCCTGGTCACCGGTGAGCCGGGCATCGGCAAGACCACCCTCGTCACCACCGTGGCGCGGGAGGCCCGCAGGCGCGGGGCGCTCGTGCTCGGCGCGGCCTGCTGGGATTCCGACAGCGCCCCCGGCTACTGGCCGTGGGTGCAGGTGCTGCGCGTCCTGCGGCGCTCCGCCGACGACTGGGCGCTCGCCCGGCCGGACGCCGAGCCCGCCCTCGCCGCCCTGCTCGGCGAGACCAGCACCGCCGACGTCCCCAACCTCGCCGCCGCCTGGCCCGCCCCCAACGACGGTCGGGACGACGGCCGGGACGTCGCCGATCAGGAGGCGTTCGCCCTGTACGACGCGGTGACCGCCGCGCTTGTCGCGGTCTCCCAGCACCGGCCGGTGGTGGTCGTCCTCGACGACCTGCACTGGGCCGACCCGGCCTCGCTGCGGCTGCTGGCGTTCGCCGCCCAGCACACCTGGTTCGAGCGGCTGTTGCTGATCGGCACGTACCGCGACGCGGAGGTCGAGGCGGGCGAGCACCCGTTGCGCCCGCTGCTGATGCCGCTCGTCGCCAAGGCCACCACGATCACCCTCACCGGCCTCGCCCGCGACGAGGTGGCCGCGTTGATGGCGCGTACCGCCGGGCGGGAGCCCGACGCCGACCTGGCCGACGAGGTGCACAGGCGTACCGGCGGCAACCCCTTCTTCGTCGAACAGACCGCCCGGCTGTGGCACGCCGACGGCACGACCGGCACCATCCCACCCGGCGTACGCGAGGCGGTGCGCCGACGGCTCGACCAGTTGCCCGCGGCGGTGGTCGAGGCGCTCACCGTCGCCGCCGTGCTGGGCCGCGAGTTCCACCGGGAAGTCCTATCGGCCAGCGTGGCGGCCCCGGCGGCGCAGCTCGACCGCCTGCTCGACCAGGCGGTGACCGCCCGGCTGGTGGTCGCCCGAAGCGGCGGCCGGTTCGCCTTCGCCCACGACCTGGTCCGGGAGACCCTCTACGACGGGCTCACCGCCGACGACAGGCACGCCCGGCACGCCGCGGTGGTCCGTGCGGTGGACCCGCCGACGGCGCTGACCGACCGGCTGATCCCGGCCGACCTGGCCCGCCACGCCTACCTGGCCGGCCCGGCGCTCGACCGGGCCCGGGTCGTCGAGCTGCTGGTCGCCGCCGGGCGGGACGCGTTCGCCAGGCTCGCCGCCGACGAGGCGGCTGTGCACTTCCGCCGGGCGTTGGAGGTCGTCGAGGACCGGGCGCAGCGGGTCCGGCTGCTCGTCGACTTCGGTGAGGTGCAATATCACCACGCCGGTCGGGACGAGGCCGTACGCCTGCTCGCCGAGGCCGCGACGCTGGCCCGCACGCTCGACGACCCGGTGCTGCTGGCCCGCGTCGCCCTCACCGTGCACCGCTCCCGCCAGGTGGACACCATCCACTCGGTCGACACCGCGGACCTGGTACGCGAGGCGTACCAGCGGTTGATCGGCGAGCCGGCCGCCACCGCGTCGGTGGGCACACTGGTGGCGGATCTGATCACCGCGACGGAGACCATCGCCCGTTCCGGCCGCGACGACGAGGCGCTCACCTTCAGCCTGTGGGCCCGCCACGACACCACCTGGGGTCTGGGCACCGCGGCGGCGAGAGCCGCGCTCACCGCCGAGATCCGGGACGTGGCCCGCCGCTCGGGCGACCGGGAGACCGAGCTGTGGGCCACCTCGCTGCGCTGGGTGGCGCTGCTGGAACTGGGCGACCCGCGCTTCGTCGAGGAGTTCACCGCCTTCGTCACCGCGGGCCAGCAGGATGACCTGGCCCGCCCTCGGATGGCGGCAGCCGTGGACGGCGGGATCATCGCGGCGTTCCGGGGTGACTTCGCCGAGGCCGACGAGCGGTTCACCGTCATCGCCGACCTGTCCGACCCGGGGCATGCCGAGTTCGCCTTCATGGGCCATCACCTGCGCTGGGCCCGGCTGCTGTTGCAGGGGCGGTTCGACGAGATCGACGCGTTGCTGCGCGAGTGGGCGCCGACCGACTACCCGTACCGGGAGCTGCTGTCGGCGATCACGGCGGCCGAGCGCGGCGATGACGAGACGGCGGTGCGGCTGACCGCCGTCATCGAGGCCGCCGACATTCGCTACCCACGTCCGGTGTCACCGCTGTGGCTGCGCCTGCGCGCGCAGGCCGCCGCCGCGTCCCGCGACCCGCAGCGCTGCCGCGACGCGCGTGCCGCGCTGACCCCGCACCGGGGGCGGTGGGCGGTGGGGCTCTTCGGCTGCGACATCAGCGGGCCCGTCGACCACTGGCTCGCCGTGGTCGACGCCGCCGAGGAGCGCTGGGACGACGCGATCGCCGGCTTCACGGCGGCCCGCGAGGCCGCCGACCGGATGGGCTCCCGACCCTGGTCGCTCATCGCCCGCGCCGGGCTGGTGAACGCCCTGGCCGGCCGCGACCATCCGGGCGACGCCGCGACGCTTGCCGAGCTGCGCGCCACCACCTCCCGGGACGCCACCGCCCTCGGCATGCGACAGGTGCTCCTCCGGCTCGCCGCCCCGGATCCGGCCCGCGCCGAGTCGGGCCACGTCACCGGCCGGGCCCAGGACGCCGGGCCAGGCCGAGTCGCCCGTCCGGGCGACACCACCGAGGCAGACCAGGTCGCCCTCCCGGCCCGGGCCGCAGGGCCAGACCAGGCCGTCCGCCCGGCCCAGGCCGCCGAGGCAGGTCGAGTCGCCGTTGCGGGCCGGGCCGCCGGGCCAGGCCAGGTCGTCGGGCGGCGCCGGGTGACGCCGCCCGACCCGCCGGTCGAGGGGTACGCCTTTCGGCGCGACGGCCCGGTCTGGCAGCTCGCGTACGCCGGGGTCGTGGCACACCTGCCCGACGCCAAGGGCCTGCACGACCTGCACCTGCTGCTGAGTCGACCCGGCAGCGACGTGCCGGCGGTGGAGCTGCTCGACCCGGCCGCCGGACCGGAGCTGGTGGCCGCCCGCCGGATGGGCGGCGATCCGGTCCTCGACGACGAGGCGAAGGCCCGCTACCGGCGGCACCTGACCCGCCTCGACGACGAGATCGACCGAGCCGCCGCACGCGGCGACGAGCGCAGGGCCGCCGCGCTGGACGCCGAGCGCGGCGCGCTGCTCGACGAGCTGCGCGCCGCGGCGGGGCTGGCCGGCCGGAGCCGGCGGCTGGGCGACGAGGCCGAGCGGGCCCGCAAGACGGTCACCGCGCGGATCCGGGACACGCTGCGCAAGCTCGACGAACGCCATCCCGCGCTCGGCGGTCACCTGCGCGAGTCCGTCTCCACCGGCAGCACCTGCCGCTACCTGCCGCCCGAGCCGCTGCGCTGGTGGCTCTGAGGCGGTGATTCGAGGGGCACGGTCAGCGGCGGTTGTACTTGTACATGGTCAACGTGCCGAAGACGAGCACGAAGCCGACGCTCCACGCCAGCAGCCACATCGTGGCCGACGGATCCGACTCGCCGGCCATCACCGCGCGCACCGACGCCACCAGCTGCGTCACCGGGTTGACCTTCACGAACGCCTGGAGCCAGCCGGGCATGGTGCTCGGCTCGACGAAGACGTTGCTGAGGAACGTCAGCGGGAACAGCACCATCATGCTGACCCCCATCACCGACTTCTCGCTGCGCAGGATCAGTCCGAAGAACGTCCACACCCACGAGAACGCGAACGAGAAGACCACCAGCAGGCCGATCCCGGCGGCCACCCCGGCGACGCCGCCGTCGGGTCGGAAGCCGAGCGCCAACCCGACGCCGAGGATGACCAGGGCGGCGAGGATGTAGCGCAGCACGTCGCCGAAGATCATGCCGACAAGCGCAGCCGGCCGCCAGACGGGCAGCGTCCGGAAGCGGTCGAAGATGCCCTTCTCGATGTCGGTGTTGAGACCGATACCGGTGTACATGGTGATCATCACGACGCTTGTCACCATGATGCCGGGCAGGAAGAACTGCAGGTAGTCGCGCGGGCTGTCGGCGAGGGCGCCACCGAACAGGTACGTGAACATCAGCACCATGATGATCGGGAACGCGGTCACGTCGAAGAGCTGCTCCGGCACGTGCTTGATCTTCAGCAGCGCCCGCCAACCGAAGGTGAGCGACGCCCCCAGCGCGCTGGGTCGGCGGGGTCGCGCGCCCGGCGCCAGGACGGTCGCCAGCGCCTCGGCGGACGGTACGTAGACCGACGGCGCCCGTTCGGTGGTGGTGGTCTCGCTCATCGGGCTGCCTCCAGCTCGTCGTCGCGCTCGTCGGCCGACACGGCCGGATGATCGGTCAGGGCCAGGAAGACCTCGTCCAGGCTCGGCTGGCCGAGCGAGAAGTCGTCGACGACGATGCCGGCGCGGGCCAGGTCACCCAGCGCGCGGGCGGCCTGCGCGCTGGCGTCGAGGTCGCTGCCGGCCTCGCCGACCCGGGCGGTCAACGCGACCGGATCCGCGGCGAGCTGCACCGGCACGTCGAGCGCCTCCCGGAGCACCAGCTCGGCCTGCGGCCGCTGATTGGGTTCCCGCAGTCGCAGGTGGACGGTGCCGGAGCCGACCGACGACTTCAGCTCGCCCGGGGTGCCCTCCGCGATCACCCGGCCGTGGTCGACGACAGCGATCCGCCCGGCGAGCTGGTCGGCCTCGTCGAGGTACTGGGTGGTCAGCAGCACTGTCGTCCCGTGCGACACCACGGCCCGGACGATCTCCCACACCTGGTTGCGGCTGCGCGGGTCGAGACCCGTCGTCGGCTCGTCGAGAAAGAGCAGGTCGGGCGTGTTGAGGATGCTCGCGGCGATGTCGATGCGCCGCCGCATCCCACCCGAGTACTTCTTCACCTGGCGGTCGCTCGCCTCGGTCAGCCCGAACGCGGCGAGCAGCGCCGCCGCGCGCTCGCGGGCGGCCGGCTTGCGCAGGCCGAGCAGGCGGGCGAGGAGCACCAGGTTCTCCGTACCGGTCAGGTCCTCGTCGACGGAGGCGTACTGGCCGGTGAGGCTGACCCGGCTGCGGACCTTGTCCGCCTCGGTGACCACGTCGTGCCCGAACACCCGCGCGGTGCCGCCGTCGGGGCGCAGCAGCGTCGCCAGCACCCGAACCGCGGTGGTCTTGCCCGCCCCGTTCGGGCCGAGCAGGCCGTAGACGGTCCCGGCGGGCACCCGCAGGTCCATGCCGGCCAGCGCCCGGGTCTCCCCGAAGGATCGGGTGAGCCCCTCGGCCTCGATGGCCAGGCCGGTGGAACGTCTATTCATGATCTTTACCTCTCGTCCGACGTGTGCACACACGAGGCGCGAGGTGACGACCGACCGCCCGCTAGATCGGATCTAGCGGGCGCTGTTTCGGGACGGAATGTCGGTGGGATCGGCTTGACTGGGGTCGACGAGGGGGACGGAATGGCGCAGGTACGCATCGAGCCGTGGCACGAGGATGATCTCGATCTGCTGCGGCAGCTCAACTCACCCGACACGCGCCGACACACCGGCGGCCCGGAGACCGACGAGCAGGTGCTCGCCCGGCACGACAGGTACGTGCACTTCGCCGAGGGCGGGCAGGGGTGCATGTTCACACTGGTGCTGCCGGACGGCGCGCGGGCGGGCAGCGTCGGCTACTGGGCCCGCGAGTGGCGCGACCAACAGGTGTACGAGCTGGGCTGGGCGGTGCTGCCCGCGTACCGGGGGCAGGGGCTGGCCACCGTCGCGGTGCGCGCGGCTCTCGACGTGGCCCGCGCCCGACGGGACCGGCGCTACGCACACGCGTACCCGTCGGTCGACAATCCCGCCTCGAATGCGGTCTGCCGCAAGGCGGGCTTCACCCTCCTCGGCGAGACGAATTTCGAGTACCCGCCCGGGCACCTGATGCGTGCCAACGACTGGCAGCTCGACCTGACCGCCCCGCCGACCGACGACTGAGGTCGGCGGGGCGGCCGTCGCCGGTCACCAGGTGGTGTCGAGGCGGTGCCGCTGCTCGGCGGTCAGGTCCAGGTCGACCGCTGCCAGGCTCTCCTCCAGTTGGGCCACCGAGGAGGCGCCCACCAGCGGGATCGACGGCAGGTCACCGCCCAGCAGCCAGGCGAGCACCACCTGGTTGACAGTCGCGCCGGTCTGCCCGGCCACCTCCCGCAGGGCGGCCAGTCGCCGGGGCGCGCTCGGCAGGTCGTACGCCGGGCTGAGCGGCTTGTCCGCCCGGGTGAACGCCCCCTTGAGCAGCGGCGAGTACGCCACCAGGGTCAGCGCCGGCTCGGCGCGCAGGTAGCTGAGCAGGTCGCCGCCGACGCCGCCCGGCTCGCCGTCCGGGTCCAGCTCACTGACCAGGTCGGTGCGGTTGGGCAGGTAGCTGCGGTGGTACTGGAGCACCTCGTACCCCGGGAGGCCGGCGGCCGCGGCGAGCGCGCGGGCCCGTTCCACCCGCCACGCCCGGTGGTTGCTCGCGCCCAGCAGGCCCACAGTCCCCTCGGCGACCAGCTCGGCGAAGCCCTCCACGGTCTCCGTGAGCGGCACCGTCCGGTCCTCGATGTGTGCGTAGAGCAGGTCCAGCCGTTCCACGCCGAGCCGGTCGCGACTGCGCTCCGCCGACTCGCGGATCACCTTTGCCGACAGGCCCTCGGCGTTGTCCAGGTAGCTGGTGCCGGGGGCCAGCGGGCGGGCGCCCAGCTTGGTGGCGATGACGATCTCGGAGCCGATGCCCCGGCTGCGCCGCCACCGCCCGAGCAGCTCCTCACTCTGGCCGCCCTGCGAGCCGTCCATCCAGAACGCGTAGTTGTCCGACGTGTCGATGAACGTGCCGCCCGCCTCGACGTACCGGTCGAGGATCGCGTACGAGGTGGCCTCGTCGGTGGCGCTGCCGAACAGCATGGCCCCGAGGCTGAGCACGCTTACCTCGCGCCGGGTCGCCGGGTCGGTGCCGATCGTGCGGTACCGCATGGGATCTCCTTCCGTGCGCCCTGCCGGTGGGCGCCCGAGGATCACCCTGGTGGCTGGAGTGCGCTCCAGGTCAAGCGCTCGTCTCACCAGGGGAGTACGCCGTACCCGCCGCCGGCGTCCATCTGGAAGCCCCACAGCAGTCCGCTCGGCCCGTCGGCCGGCAGCGTCGCCAGGCGCACACTCACCTCGGCGCCCTGCTCGGCGGTGCGGAAGCCGCCGTTGCCGTTCAGGTCGGTGGCGCAGTAGCCGGGGTTCGCCGCGTTCACCTTGATCGGGGTGTCGCGCAGCTCCTTGGCGTACATGGCGGTGAGCATGTTCAGCGCCGCCTTCGACGACGGGTACGGCACGGAGGTCAACTCGAACAGCGCGCCGTTCGGGTCGGTCAT
Organism: Micromonospora lupini str. Lupac 08; assembly: GCF_000297395.2. Taxonomy (GTDB): domain Bacteria; phylum Actinomycetota; class Actinomycetes; order Mycobacteriales; family Micromonosporaceae; genus Micromonospora; species Micromonospora lupini. The sequence continues at coordinate 1,217,700 of NZ_HF570108.1, forward strand.
CACGGCGATCGAGCCGACCTCGCTGGAGACGTTGACGATCCGGGCGGCCGGCGCCCGGCGCAGCAGCGGCAGCAGCGCGTTGGTCACCGTCACCACCCCGAAGACGTTCGTCTCGTACAGCCGGCGCAGCGTCGCCACAGTTGTCTCGCTGGGAAGCCCTCGCGCACCGTCGGCGAGGACGATGCCGGCGTTGTTGACAAGCACGTCCAGCCGGCCGTACTCCGCCTCCACCAACTTCGCGGCGGCGGCCACCGACCCGGCATCGGTGACGTCAAGCGGCACGAACACCGCGTCCACACCGCCGTCGCGCAGCTCCTGCTGCGCGGCCCGCCCCCGCTCGGCGTCGCGTGCACCCACCAGGACGGTCATGCCGAGGCCGCCGAGCTGTCGTGCGGTGGCGAAGCCGATTCCCTTGTTGGCCCCGGTGATCAGGGCGACCATGTTCGTCATGCCGTCGAGCTTCACCCCGGCGGCGGCCCGTGGACAGGGACGGGCCGAGGCTGGGACCGGCGGTACCACCCTGGCCGGCCCCGCCCGGGGCATGCTGGTGGGATGACGAGCAGCGGCCTGCGACGTGACGAACTGGCGGCGTTCCTGCGCACCCGCCGCGCCCGCCTGAGCCCCGCCGAGGTCGGTCTCCCCGACGGGATCCGTCGGCGCACCCCCGGGCTGCGTCGGCAGGAGGTCGCCCAGCTCGCCGGGATGTCGATCGACTACTACATCCGGTTGGAGCAGGGTCGCGGCCCACACCCGTCCCGGCAGGTGCTCGCCGCGATGGCCCGGGCGCTGCTGCTGAGCCGCGACGAGCGGGAGTACCTGTTCCGGATCGCCGGGGAGCACCCGCCCTCGACCGTCGGCCCGAGCCGGGAGGTGACCCCCGGGCTGCGGCACCTGCTCGACGCCATGACCGAGTCGCCGGCATACCTCGTCGACGCCGCGTACCACGTGCTGGCCTGGAACCGTCTGGCCACGCACTTCGTGGGGGATCTCGCGGCCGTGCCGGACGCGGAGCGCAACATGATCCGCTGGACGTTCCGGCAGCCGATGACCGACGCCCACTGGACCGACGCCGACGCCCGTCGGTTCGTGCACAGCACGGTGGCGGACCTGCGGGCCGCCTACGGCCGCTACCCGGCGGACCCGGCGATCCGCGAGCTGGTCACCGAACTGCTCGGCACCTCGCCCCGGTTCGCCCGGCTGTGGGCCGAGCACGACGTCGAGGAGCGCCGTCCCGTCGTGAAGCGGGTGGCGCATCCCGAGCTGGGGCCGTTGGAGTTCGAGTGCCGTGTGCTGCTGGTGCCGGAGACCGAGCAGCGGCTGATCGTCTACGTCGCCGAGCCGGCCTCGCCGACCCAGGCGGTGTTCCGCCGATTGGCCGAGCGCGTCGGCTCCTGAACCGGGGGCGAGCGTGCTGCCGCTCAGTCGGCGTGCGGACCGAGCGGCAGCACCAGCAGAAGAGCGTCAGCGGGGGACGTAGGCGAACGTGTCCGGGTTCGGGCCGGTCCGCCCGGCCTCACCCTTGTCCAGCCCGGTGATCCGCTCCATCGCCGCGTCGTCCAGCTCGAAGTCGAAGATCCGGGTGTTCTCCTCGATCCGCTTCGGCGTGGTCGACTTCGGGAAGATGATGTCGCCGCGCTGCACGTGCCACCGCAGCACCACCTGCGCCGGGGTGCGGCCGAGCTGCTCGGCGATGTCGACCACCGTCGAGTCGTCAAGCACCTTGCCCTGGGCGATCGGCGACCACGCCTCGGTGAGGATGTTGTGCTCACTGCCGTAGGCGCGGACCTCGTCGTTGACGAAGTACGGGTGCGCCTCGATCTGGTTGACCGCCGGCACCACGCTCGCCTCGTCGGCCAGCCGCCGCAGGTGCGGCACCTGGAAGTTCGACACGCCGATCGAGCGGGCCCGACCGTCGCGCTGGAACTCCTCCAGCACCTTCCAGGTCGAGACGTAGTCGCCGTCGTACAGCGTCGGCAGCGGCCAGTGGATCAGGAACAGGTCGATGTAGTCCATCTTCAGCGCCGCGAGCGTCGAGTCGAACGCCTTGCGGGCGTCGTCCGGGCGGTGGAAGCCGTTGTTCAGCTTGCTCGTCACGTAGACGTCGCCCCGGTCGAGGCCGGACACGCGGACCGCCTCGCCGACCTCGGCCTCGTTGCCGTACATCTCGGCGGTGTCGATGTGCCGGTAGCCGGTCTCCAGCGCCGTGGTCACCGCCGCGACGGTGTCCTTCGGTTCGATCTGGAACACCCCGAAGCCGAGCTGCGGGATCGTCGTGCCGTCGTTCAGGCTGATGTCAGGAATCGTGTTGCCCATTGCGGCTCCTTCGCGTCTTCGGTATCCGTCATCCATACCCGGGCGGGTGGACGATGCACCGCCCAATACGGGGTGACGAGCGCAACGTCGGCCTGGTTCACCCGGTGGTGTCGAACAACACCGGCCAGGGCCGTTCGGCAGGCACCGAGGGCGGCGTGGACGGCGTCGGTGACGACGGCTCGGCGACGGCCAGCACCTCGGCCGCGAGCTGCCCGACCATCGGGGCCGCCGGGTGCGCGGAGCGTTCCGGCCAGACCGCCGAGGTGCGTTTCGCGAGCGCGGCGTCGGCGATCGGCCGCCACGCGATCCGGGGTTCCCGGCGTGCCAGCGTCGCCGGCTCCACGGCCACTCCGCCGCCGGCCAGCACCAGCCCGAACAGGAACTCCGGGTTGCGCGCCGGTCGCACCCGCGCCGGTCGCCACCCGTGCCGCCGGCACACCGCGAGCAGGTGGTCGTGCCAGCCCGGCGCGGTGGCCCGGGGCGCGGCCACCAGGTCCAGGCCGGCGAGCGCCGCGAGCGGCACCTCCCGGCCGCGGGCCAGCGGCGAGGTCCGCGGCAGCAACACCCCCAGGGGTACGTCCACCGGGGCGCCGAAACGCAGCCCGTCCGCCTCGACCGGATGGTGCACGAGCCCCACGTCCAGGGTCCGTTCGGTGAGCATGCGCACCTGCTCGGCGGTGGTCAGCTCGTGCAGCTCCACGTCGAGGCCGGGCGCTCGACAGGTGAGCTGGTCCAGCAGGGCGCGCAGCGTCACCGCCGGGGTCTCCGGCGGCACACCGGCACGAAGGACGCCCAGCTCGCCCGCGCGGACCTGGCCCATGAGGTTGCGCAGCCGGCCCTCGCCGGCGAGCAGCTCCTCCGCCTCGGCGAGCAGCAGACCGCCGGCGGTGGTGAGCCGCACCTGGCGGCGGGACCTGTCGAACAGCTCGACCGCGAGCTCCCGTTCCAGCCGCTGGATCGACTGACTCAGCGGCGGCTGGGCCATCCCGAGCAGTTCGGCCGCCCGCCCGAAGTGCAGCTCGTGGGCGACCACCACGAAGTGCCGCAGGTGCCGGAGCAGGTCCACGGCCGGACCCTACGCCAGCGGCGGAACACCGCCACTGGATACCGTGCCCGGGTGGATGTGGGGGAGCGGATCGAGGCCATCTTCGCGGGCGTCGGGGTGACGGCCAGCCTGCACGTCGTCGACCTGGACGCGGTGGACGTGGACGCCGTGGACCCGGACGCCGTGGACCGGCAGGTCGGGGTGCGTGCCGACGAGCAGGTGGTGATCGCGTCGATCTTCAAGATCCTGCTGGTGCTGGAGTTCGCCCGGCAGGTCGACGCCGGCCAGCTCGACCCCACCGAACGGGTACTGGTCACCGCCGCCGACCGGCTCGGCGGGTGGGGGCTGGCCGGTTGCGCCGACGACGCCGAGGTGTCGCTGCGTGACCTCGCGTACTTCGCCATGTCGGTCACCGACAACACGGCCGCCGACCTGCTGCTGCGTCGGGTCGGCCCGGACCTGCTGCCGATGCTCGCCGCCGAGCTGGGGCTGACCCGCACCCGCGTCCTCGGCGGTCCTCGGGAGCTGGTCGAGCTGATGCTCGCCGACGTGGGCGCGCGGACCGAGGCGGAGTTCGCGCGGATCTTCCCGACGCTGCCGCCGGAACGGGTCCGGGCGATGCGGGTCTTCGACCCCGCGCACACCACAAGCAGCACCGCCCGGGAGATCACCCGGCTGCTCACCCTCATCTGGCGGGACGAGGCCGGGCCGGCGGCGGCCTGCGCGATGGTCCGCACCTGGATGGCCCGGCAGATCTTCTGGACCCGGCTGGCGGCCGGCTTCCCGCCCGGCGTCCGGGTGTCCGGCAAGACCGGCACCCTGCCCGGCCTGCACCTGGAGGCCGGCGTCGCCGAATACCCCGACGGCGGCCGGTACGCCATCGCCGTCTTCGCCCGCGCCGACGAGCTGACCCCGCGCCGGATCGACGTGGACCTGGCGATGGGCGAGGCCGCCCGCACGGCCGTCGAGGCACTGCGCGGCGAGTGAGTTTTCCGCGCGTCCGGGGGCCGAAGCGCAGTCGTTGAGCAGGCACGATATGCCGGGACGTATGGGAGGGAACAGCGTTCGATCTTGGACCGGGAGGCGGTGGCGCTGGTTGGCTCGTGTCGACCGATCACCCGAACACGGGGAGTAGATCCGCATGTCCCACCTCGACCGCCGTCGCTTCCTGCGCGACGCCGCAGCCACCACCGCCCTGGTCTCGGCCGGCGGCCTCGTCGCCACCTCCACCACCCCGGCCCAGGCCGCGCCGACGACCGCCGCGCCGACACCCGCCGGCCGCCGCACCGGCGCGGTCAGCTTCCGCTGGTGGGGTACGGCCGGCTGGCGCATCGACATCGCCGACCGGACCGTCCTGGTCGACCCGTTCCTCAGCCGCATCGACACCGGGCTGTTCGCCGGCGCGTTCCGGACCGACGCCCCGTTGACCGTGCGCACCGACGTGATCGATCCGCGCGTCGACCGGGCCACGACAGTCCTGGTCACGCACACCCACTGGGACCACTTCATGGACGTCCCGTACATCGCCGGGCGCACCGGCGCGCGGGTGTTCGGCACGCTCACCGCGTACCACCTGGGGTTGGCCTACGGGGTGCCGGCGGCGCAGCTCAGCGCGGTGAAGGGCGGGGAGGTGCTCGACTTCGGCGACCACAGCATCGAGGTGGTCGGCTCGCTGCACAGCCGCAACGCGTCGTACTCCGTGGCCTTCCCCGGGGTGCGGGTGACCCAGCCGGCGCGGCCGGCGACCATCGCGGACCTCCCGGAGGGCGACACGCTGGGATACCTGCTGCGCGTCGAGCGCGGCCCGTCGGTCTACTTCACCGGGGCCAGCGACGTGGCCGAGCGCAACCTCACCGGCCTGGCGCCGGACGTGGCGATGGTGGCCATGCAGAGCGCCACCACCACCGGCGACTACCTGCCCCGGCTGCTGGAGGGTCTGGACTACCCGAAGGTCGTGGTGCCGGTGCACTGGGACAACTTCGAGACGCCGTTGCAGAACCCGCCGGTCGTGGCACCTGCCGACCGCGCCCGGCTCGACGACATGATCGCGGCGGTGCGTCGGATCTCGCCGCGCAGCCGGGTGCTGGTGCCCGAGTACGAGACCGCGTACCACTTCTGACCGGGCCCGGGCGGGCGCCCGCGCCCGCCCGGTCAGCCGGCGACCAGCTCCGCCAGGGCGCGCACCGACTTCCAGTTGCGGGTGGTGGCCACCACGCCGAGCTTCTTCTCCAGGTAGGCGTTCGTGAACTTCGACCGGCCGTAGCCGCCGTCGGGGAAGTGCAGGAAGACCTCCCGGCCGGTCACCGTGAACGACACGTTCTCACCGCCGGGCACGACGAGCGCATCCACCACGGACTTCTTCGGAGGAGTCGCCAGGAAGGCCACCAGCAGGCGCGTCGGATCGTCCTCGACCTCGGCGTACGGGTTGCCACCCACCACCGCCGCCAACTCCCGGCCGCTGCGCACCAGCACCGGCACGGTCAGCCCCAGCTCGTCGGCGAGCGCCCGCTCGATCCCGGCGGCCAGCTTCTCCGCGTCGCGCACGGTGCTGCCGAAGGCCACGTTGCCGCTCTGCAGGTACGTCTTCGCGTCGTCGTGGCCCAGGTCGGTGACGATCCGGCGCAGGTCGGCCATCGCCAGCCGGGTGGTGCCGACGTTGACCCCGCGCAGCAGGGCGACGTAACGGGTCATGGCTCCTCCTCGGGTTCGGGTCGACCGGCTCAGCGTAGGCCGCTCGGCCCCACCAGACCCGTTTCGTAGGCGACGATGACCAGTTGCGCCCGGTCGCGCGCCCCCAGCTTGGTCAGCAACCGCCCGACGTGCGTCTTGACCGTCGCTGGGCTGAGGTTGAGCCGGGTGGCCAACTCCGCGTTGGACAGACCACGGGCGATCAACGTGAGTACCTCCCGTTCACGCTCGGTCACCCCGTCCAGGTGGCGCGGCAACGGCCGGGTCGGCTCCGCCCGCCGGGCGAACTCGTCGATCAGCCGGCGGGTCACCGTGGGCGCGAGCAGCCCCTCACCGGCGGCGACCACCCGGATCCCGGCCAGCAGATCCGCCGGTGGGGTGTCCTTCAGCAGGAAGCCGCTGGCGCCGGCGCGCAGCGCGCCGTAGACGTACTCGTCCAGGTCGAACGTGGTCAGGATGATGACCCGGGTGCCGGCCGTCGCCGGGTCGGCGCAGATCCGCCGGGTCGCCTCGATGCCGTCCATCTCCGGCATCCGGACGTCCATCAGCACCACGTCCGGACGGTGCTGGCCGGTCAGTGCGACCGCTTCCACGCCGGTGCCCGCCTCGCCCACCGTCGTGCAGTCCCCGGCGAGATCGACGAGCAGTCGGAAACTGCCGCGCAGCAGCGCCTGGTCGTCGGCGATCAGCACCCGGATCACGCGGCCACCCGGTAGGGCACGCTGGCCGTCACCGCGAACCCGCCGTCGGAGCATGGACCGGCCCGAAACTCCCCGCCGTGCAACGCCACCCGTTCCCGCATGCCGATCAACCCGTGGCCCTCCCCGCCGAGCAGGACCGGACGTCGGCCGTCGTCGGTCACCTCCACCCGCACCTCGTCGGGGGTGACCGTCACCAACGCCCGGCAGCCCGCCGGTGCCGCGTGCTTCACCACATTTGTCACCGCCTCCTGCACGATCCGGTACACCGTGAGGCCCACCGACTCGGGCACCTCGCCGTCCGGTTCCTCGCGTCGCACGTCGAGCCGGACGTCGACGCCGCCGATCGCCGCCTGCCGGGCGAGCGCCGGCAGCTCGTCCAGGCCGGGCGTCGGCGCGTACGGGGTGTCCTCCCGCAGGACGCCGAGCACCCGACGAACGTCGGTGAGCGCGGTGCGGCCGGTCTCCTCGATCACCCGCAGGGCGGCCCCCGCCTCCCGCGGGTCGGCCTCGGCGACGTGGTTGGCGACGGCCGCCTTCACCACGATGAGGCTCAGCGTGTGCGCGACCACGTCGTGCAACTCCCGCGCCACCCGTAACCGCTCCTCGGCGGCGGCCTGCCGGACCATGTGCTCGCCCTGCCGGGCGGCGAGGGCACGTCGCTCCCGCAGCAGCCAGCCGATCACCCAGGCCGGCGCGATCATGACGGTGCCGTAGACGACCGCGCCGGTCCGCGACCAGAGGTCGCCCGCGGTCAGCACCAGGGCGACGCTCACCAGAGCGAGACAACCGGCGGCACTGAGCAGCGACCGGCGCGTGGGAGTCGACACGGCCACCGTGTAGAAGGACAGGCCGATGGCGAGGGCCGGCGCGGCGGCGGCGAAGTTGGGAATCACGCCGGTGATCAGGGCGACGGTGGTGACGGCGCTGATCACGACGGCGACCGGGATCGGCCACCGTCGCCGGGCGGCCAGCGGCAGCCCGATGGCCATCCCGACGAGCACGGACACCCAGAGCGGTTCGTCGATGCCCCCGCGCAGCGGCGACTCCAGCGCCGCGTACGGGCAGAGCAGCCCACCGACCGCCACGGCGAGCACGGCGTCCACGACGTACAGGTCCACCGGTCGCAGCCGCCGGGTGAGCAGGAGAGCGGTCACGCCCCAGACGGTAACGGCCGGCCGGATCGACCGCGTCCACCCGTGGGCGGTCATCCCCGAGGACGACGGCCGGCGCTCGGGGGCCTTCGACTCCGCCCGGGGGAGGGCGGGAAAGTGTCCACTCCGGCACGACGCGCCGCACCCTGCGCGTTCGGCACCGTAACGGCCATGACCACACACACGGTGACCCTGACGGGGCTGCGCGCGGTGTACGGCACCGGAACCCGGCGGGTGACGGCGCTCGACGGCGTGAGCACCAGCTTCGCGAGCGGCACGTTCACGGCGGTGATGGGCCCCTCGGGCTCGGGAAAGTCCACGTTGCTGCACTGCGCGGCAGGGCTGGACACCCCGACCGAGGGAGTCGTCACGATCGACGGCACCCGCCTGAACGACCTCGGCGAGGACGAGCTGACCCGGTTGCGGCGCGACCGCATCGGCTTCGTGTTCCAGGCGTTCAACCTGGTGTCCACACTGACCGCCGCGCAGAACGTCGAGCTGCCGCTGCGCCTGGCCGGCCGGCGCCCGCCGGCCCGGGACGTGACCGCGGCGCTCGACGCCGTGGGCCTGGCCGACCGGGTGGGGCACCGGCCGAGCGAGTTGTCCGGCGGCGAACAGCAACGCGTCGCCGTGGCCCGCGCGCTGATCACCCGTCCGGCGGTGGTCTTCGCCGACGAACCGACTGGCGCACTGGACAGCGCGGCGTCCCGTCAGGTGCTCCGACTGCTGCGCGCGCTCGTCGACGACCACGGGCAGACCGTGGTCATGGTGACCCACGATCCGGCCGCCGCCGCGTACGCCGACCGGGTCCTGCTGCTCGCCGACGGCCGCGTCGTCGACGAGTTGAACGGCCCGATCACCGCCGCGGTCGTCGCCGCCCGGATCGCCGAGCGGGAGACGGGCCCGTCCTCGGACGTGACGACGCCTGCGGGGTCGTCGTGGTGAGCATCCGACGGTCGGCGAGCGCGTTCGTGGCCGTCGCCATCGGAGTCGCGCTGGTCGCGGCGGCCACCCTGCTGCTCGCCGCCGGCCGTCCCCAGGTCCCGGACCGGCTCGCGCGGGCCGAGGTCGTGGTGCAGAGCCCCGAGGCGGGCGCGTCGGCCGACTCGTTCCTGCCGACCCGGCCCTGGTCCGCCACCGCCACGGCGGGACTCGTCGACCGGCTGGCCGCCCTGCCCGGCGTCACGGCGGCGGTGCCGGACCGGACCTTCTACGCCCAGCCGCTCATCGACGGCCGACCCTCGGGCACCGACACCCGGCGGGAGGAAGCCCACCAGGGACACGGCTGGTCCAGCGCCCGACTGGGCGGGTTGCACCTGACGGCCGGCGAGCCGCCCCGCCGGCCCGGCGAGGTGGTCGTCGACCGCGCGCTCGGGCTGCGTACCGGTGCGCCGGTCACCCTGCTCACCGCGGCGGGCCCGGAGTCGTACACCGTCACCGGTCTGGTGGACGCGCCCGGCGTCCGGGTCGCCGACGAGGTGGCCGCCACGCTCGCGCCCGGCGTCCGGGCCATCGGGCTGGTGCTCGCGGCGGGGACCGAGCCCGAGCGGGTCGCCACGGCGGCGCGCGGCGTCGTCGGCCCGGACGGACGGGTGCTGACCGGCGACGCGCGCGGCGCGTTGGAGCCGCGCAACGATGCCCGCACCCGGTGGATCGGCATGCAGGTGCTCACCGGCACGGCGGCTCTCTCCGGTTTCGTCACGGTGTTCGTGGTCGCCTCCACCTTCGCGTTCACCATCGCGCAGCGCCGCCGTGAGCTGGGCCTGCTCCGCGCCGTCGGCGCCACCGGACGCCAGGTCCGCCGCCTGGTGTACGCCGAGGCGTTCGTCGTCGGCATCGCGGCGGGACTCGTCGGTCTGCTGGTGGGCGCGGTGCTCGCCCCGCTGCTGGGTCGGCTGCTCGTCGATGTCGGCTTCGAGCCGTCGACGTTCCAGGTGCGGTACACCCCGTGGCCGATCGCGCTCTCGCTCGCCACCGGGCCGGTGATCGCGCTGCTGGCCGTCTGGTCGGCGTCGCGCCGGGCCGCCCGGGTCCGACCGTTGGAGGCGTTGCGCGAGGCGGCGGTGGAGCAGCGGCCGATCGGGCGGCTGCGGCTCGGCACCGGCGCGCTGCTCGTCGCGGCGGGGGTCGCCCTCAGCGTCGGGACGGCGACCGCCGAGGAGGCCCGCATCGGGGCGCAGTACGCCCTGTACGCGGTGATGGCCCTGGTGGCCGGTGCCACAGTGCTCTCCCCGGCGGTGGTCGGGCCGGTGGTGCGACTGCTGCGCTCTCCGATCCGGCGGCGCGGTGGCGCGATCGGGATGCTGGTCCGGGGCGGGGCGCTGACCGCGACCCGGCGGACCGCGTCCACGGCCGCCCCGGTGCTGCTCACCGTCGCCTTCGCGGTGCTGGTGTCCGGGATGGTGCGGACCACCACGGCCGCGTACGCGGCAGGTCGGGCGGACGACGTGAACGCCGGCTGGATCGTGGTGCCCGACCGGTCGCCGGGTCTGTCGGACCAGGCGGTCGTGGCGACCGGTGGCACCGCCCTCCTGCCGACCACGGTCTTCCGCACCGACCCCGCAACGGCGCCGGCGGACCGGCCGCTGACCGCGCTCGGTGTGGACCCGGTCGGCTTCGCTGCCGCGAACCGGGCGCTCACCGTCGTTGCCGGCTCGCTCGACGACCTGCGCGGCGACGACACGGTGGTGGTGACCGCCGCGGCGAACCTGCGGCCGTCCGAGCCGTACGCGGTGGTCTTCGCCGACGGCGAACTGGTGTCGCTGCGCGTCGTCGCCGTGGTCACCGACGACTCGCTCCCCGGCGATCTGCTCCTGCCCCGGGCGGTGGTGCGTACGCACGACCCGTCGGCGCTGACGTCCACGGTGTACGTCCGGGACCGGATCGAGCCTCCGGTCGGCGCGCGGGTCGTCGACGTCGCCACCTGGGCGGCCGAGGCGGACGCCGCGGAGGACCGCCTCGTCTGGCTCTTCACGCTGCTGCTGATCGGTGTGTCGGCCGGCTACGGGGCCATCGCGGTGGCCAACACGCTGCTGCTTGCCGCCGCCGGCCGGGCGGTCGACCTGCGGCTGATCCGCCTGGCCGGGGCGACCCGGCGGCAGGTCATCTGGTTGGTCACGGCCGAGTCCGCCCTGGTGGTGCTGATCGGCGCGCTGCTCGGTGGGACCGTCGCGTTCGTCGGTCTGCTCAGCATCCGCGCCGGCCTCGCCGAGCAGGTCGGCGCGTCCGTCGACCTGGTGGTGCCGTGGTCGGTGATCGCCGGGGCGGTGGGGCTGTGTCTGCTGCTCGCCGTGCTGGCCAGTGTGCTGCCGACGTGGCGGATGCTGCGGAACCGCCCCGCGCGGTCACGGGTCGGCGTCGTCGGTTGACGACGTTCCCACCCCCCGGGAGAGCGACCGGACGGCTACCGTCTCCGGATGCGATCCGCGCGGCCGCTCGGGCTGCTGCTCTCCGCCGCCGCCGTCGTGCTCTGGGCGTTCGGGGTGACCGTGCTGCAACCGCTGACCGAGCTGATCGGCGTCCGGCCGACGGTGCTGTTCGCCGTCGGCGGTTGCGTGGTTCTCGGGGTGCTGGCGGCGGCCCCGGCGCGGTCGGAGTCCCGCGTCGGGCTGGCGGCCGGCGTCACCGTGGCGGCGCTGCTCGGCGTGGGGCTGGTCCGGGCCGTCCCGCCCGAGACGAGACTCCTGCCGGAGATGGCCCTCGGGGCCGTGCTGCTCACCGGGGTCACCCTGCTGGCCTGGCCCACCGCCGACAACCGCTCGCTCGACGACCGCCGGTAGCCGGACGGCATCGTCGGCTCACTCGACGACCGGCAGCACGACCTCGTTGCGGCGCAGGAACCACGGCTTCCACGGCAGGTCGAAGCGCACGTACCGGATCGCGCCGGTGGGTTGCAGCCCGGCCGCGGTGACCGAGCGGCCGAGCAGGGTGGCGCGTTGGCTGAACGCCTGCTCCGTCCACCGCCCGGAGAACCGCATCGCCGCCGCGAGTTGCCCCGGCACCTCACGGGTCCGCACCCTCGGGTCGAGAGGTTCGGGCAGGGTGGCGGCGGTGAAGGTGGCCGGCATGACGAACTGGATCAGGTACGCGCCGGGCCACTCGCCCTCGATCTGGACCACCGGCACGGTCATGGCGATCTTCTCCGAGTCGCTGGCCGCCGGCATCGCCGGCGCGGCCGACCCGATCGGGTGTCGGGCCCGGTTGGCGCCGCCGATGTAGGCGGCCAGCGGCCGGAACGCCTCGATCGGCGCCCGGGTGAACGACGCCTGGATCTGCATCTCGGCCACCAGGTGAGCCGGGTAGCGGCGCAGCTCGAAGCCGGGGTGTCGGGACACCACCCGGTACGGCTGCTGCTCGGTCATCGCGCACTCCCAGGATCTCTCTGGGACAGACGCTACCGCCCCTCCTGCTCCCGCTCGGCAGAAGTCGGTCGTCCCGCTCCGGGGACGACTGCCCGCCAGTACTGGCGTTTGCCCTCGTCGCGCAGCACCACGCCGATCCGGCCCAGTTCCCGCCGCAGTTCCCGGGCGTCGTCGCGACGGTCCCGCTGGATCGCACGCTGCCGGGCACGCAGCAGCGCGTCCGCGCCGGGGGGCAGGCCGGGCAGGTCGGGCACCCACAGCCGGTACGCCGACCGGTGCGGGTCGCCGTCCGCCCAGGCCCAGCCGTGCTCCCGGAACGCGGCGGCGAGCCGCGCGGCCGGCAGGTCCGTCGACTCCCGGACCAGTTCCGCCCCGTCGGCGTCGAGCAGCACCAGGTGCTTGTCGGCGAGGAAGACCACCCGGGTGTCGGCCCGCGCGACGGCACGGTCCTGGTCGGAGCGGCGCAGCCGGACCTGCGCCGTGTCGACGGTGACGATCAGCCGTTCGGCGGTGCCCATCCCGGCGAGGACCAGGCCGGCCAGGACGCCCGCCCCGATCGTGCCGGCGGTGGCCTGCGGCTCGGGCAGCCGGTCCAGCCACTCGATCAGGTCGCTGAACGGCACCCAGGGCAGCCGGGCGAGCCAGCCCGTCGTCGCCGCGAGCAGCCATCCGGTGCCCGCGCCGACAAGCGGAAAGCCACCCCACATGACGGCCAGCTCGACCAGGCCGCCGCTGACCACGGTGCGTGGTCGGTAGCCGGCGACGTCCATGGTCAGGACACCTCGCGGCGCAGCGTCCGGAACAGGCCTGCGGCCAGCGGCAGGACCATCCAGACCAGCAGGGACACCGCCATCCGTCCCCACTGCCCGCCGGTGACGGCGTCGCTGCTGAACAACGGCTCCATGGTCTTGCTGGTGTCCAGCCACTCGGACGGGCCGCGCAGGGGCTTGACCATCTCACCGAGCACCCCCCACAGGGTGGGCAGCAGCAGGTAGCCGACGATGGCCAGCGGCGTGTTGAGCAGCAGCAGACCGAAGGCCGCGCCCATCAGCACGCTGGTGACCTGGATCACCACCGCGTTCAGCAGCAGCGACCAGTCGAACTGCCAGGTGCCCGCGCCGCCGATGGCGGAGGCCACGAGCGTCCCGACGGCGGCGACGGCGAGGCTGGTCAGCACCGAGGCCAGCGCGGTAAGCGCCACGGCGAGCAGCTTCGCGGCCACCACCCGCTCCCGGCGGGGCACCAGCGCGTACGTGGTGAGGGCCGTCCGCTGCGACCACTCGCTGGTGATCGACAGGATGCCGAGCACCGGCAGCAGCACCGACACCGGCAGCAGTGAGGGGACGAAGAAGTTGAGGAAGGTCTGGTCGGCCTCCTCCGCGTAGATCAGTTGCAGGGTGACGATCGCGGCGGTGAGCAGCCCGATGGTGATCAGGAGCCAGCGACCGGCCCGGGTGTCGACGAGTTTGCGCAGCTCCGCGACGGTGAGCCGGAGCAGCGACGGGCGGCGTACCGCAGTGTGCTGCCGGGGCGCGACGGCGCCGGCGGTGGGCGTGGTGGTGGTGGTCATCGGACGGCCTCCTTGGTGGATTCGCCGGCGGTCAGGGTGAGGAAGAGCTGTTCGAGGCCACCGCCGGCGGCGGGGCGCAGCTCGGCCAGCGCGACGCCGGCATCGGCGGCGGCCTGGCCGACCGCCTCGGCGTCGGCCTGCACGAGCAGCCCCTCGGAGCTGTCGGCGGCGCTCAGCCCGGCCAGTTCCAGCGCCCGGCGCAGCGCCGCGTCGTCGCGGGCCCGGACCACCGTGCCACCGCCCGCCAGCAGTTCGTTCTTGTCGCCCTGGGCCACGATCCGGCCGCCCCCGATCACCACCAGCCGGTCCGCGACCGCCTCCACCTCGCGCAGCAGGTGGGAGGAGAGCAGCACTGTGCCGCCCCGGTCGGCGAAGTCGCGCAGCAGGCCGCGCATCCAGAAGATCCCCTCCGGGTCCAGGCCGTTGGCCGGCTCGTCGAGGATCAACACCCGGGGGTCGCCGAGCAGCGCCTGCGCCAGCCCGAGCCGTTGGCGCATGCCCAACGAGTACGCCCGTACCCGACGCTTCGCCGCCACCGCGTTCAACCCGACCAGGTCGAGCTTCGCGGCGACCTCGCGCCGGTCCAACCCCATGGTGTACGCGGACAGCGTCAACGCCTCGCGGCCGGTGCGCCCGGCGTGCTGGGCGGAGGCGTCCAGCAGGACCCCGACCTCCCGCCCCGGGTTGGGCAGCTCCCGGTACGGGTGCCCGGAGACGGTGGCGCGGCCGGCGGTCGGGGCGGTGAGCCCGCAGATCATCCGCATGGTGGTGGACTTTCCCGCGCCGTTGGGGCCGAGGAAGCCGGTGACGGTGCCCGGCTCGCACTGGAACGAGACGTCGTCCACGGCCGGGTGTGGCCCGTAGCGCTTCGTGAGGTTCTCTACCGTGATCATGCCGATGAGCGTGCCCGCGCCGACCGGCCATCCGCTGCGGCCGCCGGTCGGTGCCGCACCGACCTTGGTCGACGCTCCGGTCGATACTTTGGTAGCTGGTCGTGGTGCCCGTCGGCTGCCTAGCATGGGGCCGTGACCAGCCTCGCCGTCCCGGAACACCCCTGGCTGCTGCCGGGGGAGCTGGTCGTGCCGGGCGAACGTGACCGGGCCCACCCGCGCCGCACCACCCGCGACTGGATCGTGGACAGCCTGGCGTTCCTGGTCTCTCTGGTCTGGGTGTTGTTCGCCACGGCCGACGCCCTGTCGCCCGACCCGACGATCACCACCGCGGTCCCGCACTGGATGGTCGGCGTCGACGCGCTGATCGGGCTGGTCTGCTGCGGGCTGCTCTGGGTGCGCCGCCGGTGGCCGCTGGGGCTGGTGGTGGCGACGATACCGCTGACCCTGTTCTCGTTGGCCGCCGCCGTCCCGCTGTTGATCTTCTACTTCACCGTGGTGGTGCACCGCCGCACCGCCGTCGCGATCGGGGTCACGGGCGCCGGCCTGATCACCAACCTGGGCTTCAGTTGGCTGCGTCCGGACCCGAATCTGACGTACTGGGAAACCGCGGCGTGGGGTGTGGTGTTCAGCCTCGTCGTGCTGGCCTGGGGGATGTTCGTCCGGGCCCGGCGACAGTTGATCGTGTCGCTGCGCGACCGGGCCGAGCGTGCCGAGTCCGAGCAGCAGCTCCGGGTCGCCCAGGCCCGCCACCTCGAACGCACCCGGATCGCGCGGGAGATGCACGACGTGCTGGCCCACCGGATCTCGCTGCTCAGCCTGCACGCCGGCGCGCTTGAGTTCCGCCCCGACGCGCCGGCCGACGAGGTCGCCCGGGCCGCCGGGGTGATCCGGGGCAGCGCCCACGCCGCGCTGCAGGACCTGCGGGAGGTCATTGGCGTGCTCCGGGCCGAGGACGACCCCGGCGGAGCCTCCCCGGAGCCGCCGCAGCCCACCCTCGCCGACCTGCCGGCCCTGATCGCCGAGTCGCGCTCGGCCGGGGTACGGGTCAACGTCAGCGACACCGTCGACCGGTCGGGGGAGGTTCCGGCGGCGCTGGGCCGGGCCGCGTACCGCATCGTGCAGGAGGGGCTGACCAACGCCCGCAAGCACGCGGCCGGCGCGGCGGTCACCGTGGACGTCGCCGGCGGGCCGGGCGCCGGCCTGACCGTGGCGATCGGCAACCGCTGGCCGGTCGGTGCGCCGGCCGGCGGCACACTGCCGGGCGCCGGCACCGGCCTGGTGGGCATCAGCGAGCGCGTCACGCTGGCCGGCGGTCGGCTGGCGTACGGCCGGGACGACGCGGGCGACTTCCGTCTCGCCGCCTGGCTGCCGTGGCCGGCGTGACCGGCCCGACCGGCCCGACCGGCGGGGCCGGGACCGAGTCGGGCACGCCGCCGGTGCGGGTGCTGATCGTGGACGACGACGCGCTGGTCCGGGCGGGGCTCTCGATGATCCTCGGCGGCCTGCCGGACCTGCTGGTGGTGGGCGAGGCGGCCGACGGCGGCGAGGTTCCGGCGGCGGTCGCCGCGTACGCCCCGGACGTGGTCCTGATGGACATCCGGATGCCCCGGGTGGACGGGCTCACCGCCACCGAGGCGCTACGTGCCCAGCCGCACCCGCCGGAGGTGCTGGTGCTGACCACCTTCGACGCCGACGAGCAGGTGCTGCGGGCGCTGCGCGCCGGGGCGGCCGGTTTCCTGCTCAAGGACACCCCTCCGGCGAACATCGTGCACGCGGTACGCCGGGTCGCCGCGGGTGAGGCGACGCTCTCCCCGACGGTGACCCGCACGCTCATCGACCACGTCACCGCCGCCGCCCCGGCCCTGGCCGGCCCGGACCCGCGTCGCGAGCGGGCGCTACGGCTGCTCGGCGGGCTCAGCGAGCGGGAGCGTCAGGTGGCGGTCGCGCTGGGGCGGGGCCGCACCAACGCGGAGATCGCGGGGGAGCTGTTCATGAGCGTGGCGACGGTGAAGGCGTACGTCTCCCGGCTGCTGACCCGGCTCGATCTCAACAACCGGGTCCAGGTGGCCCTGCTGGTGCACGACGCCGACCTCGTCTGAGCGCTCCGACAGGGGAACGGTTAGGGGCTCCGGGATTGAACTTTCGTCCGATGCCGGCCGTACCACTGCCCGAGGATGTCGGTGCGGTGAGTCCGCCGTACCGCTGCCGAACTGCGGGAGGCCTGCCGTGCGTGTTGGTGAGCAGTCGACGGATCCCATCGACCTGGTGCTGGGTGAGGTGCCGGTGCCGGCACCACTGACCCCCGAGGATGTCCGGCTCGCGGTCCGGGCGGTGGTCGTGCACACCGCCGAGGAATGGCCGACCGGGCCGCTGTGCCGCAACGACGGCGCCTCCTACCCGTGCCGACTGCACCGGTGGGGGCGTCGGGTTCTGGAGACACACGGGCTCAACGAACGGCAGATCGAGGCGTTGATCCAGCACGGCAACCCCTTCGTACACGTGCCCTTCCCGTTCACCGCGACCGGGCCGTCGTCCGCGCGCCCCACCGGCGCCCGACCGGCGACGACGGCCGGCTACCCGGCGCCGGCCCCCGGCCGCGGCGGGCTGCCGGCGCGGCACCAGGCCGCCCGGGTCACCCCTGCGGCCGTACGACAGGCCTCTGCCGGCCGGCCGGTGACTCCCCCCGTCACCGCGCCGCGCTGGCCCCGGGCGAGCTGAGCGGTCCCCACCCCGCCCTGCCCGGGGCGACACGACGGCGGCCCGACGCGGAGATCCCCACCCGCGCCGGGCCGACGTCACGCTGCCGGCTCGTTCAGTCGTTACCGGCGCCGATGCCGCAGTCCGGCGCGGACCAGCTCGTCGTGTTCGAGCTGTTGTCGCTGTTGTTCTCGCGCCGAGAGTCGACGTGCACGTGGTCGTCGTGGTCGGGGTAGCCCGGCCCGTAGATGCCGCTGAAGCCGTTGTTGCGGGCTTTCTTGGCCACCGTGCACAGCGAGGACGTCCGCGAGGTGACGTCGGCGGCGTTGCCGTACAGGTGCTGGCTGTCCGACGCACCGCCGACCTGGTTGTTGCAGGCGCGGCTGCGGAAGCCGCTCGACACGTTCAGCGGCTTGTCGCCGAGGCTCTTGCGCAGCGCCTCCAACTTCCACATGGTGCGCAGCGCGTTCTGCTTGGTCTGGCTCGCCGACACCGGGCCGCCGCTCCACCCGCTGCCGCCGCACCCGTTGTCCAACTCGTTGTAGGTGAAGTGCGCGGGCGTGCAGTCGTTGTCCTGGAGCTGGTACAGCTTGGCGTAGGTCTGCGGGCCCGCGACACCGTCGGCGCGCAGCCCGTACGCCTGCTGGAACCGCTTGACCGCAGCGGCGGTCTTCGGTCCGTAGCGGCCGTCGTTCTCCACGATGTCCCGGTAGCCGGCCCAGCCGGCGACCCGGATCTGCAGCTGACGGACATCGTCGCCGGAGCGCCCCTGGTACAGGTTGCGGTTCCAGGTGTAGCAGCCGTCCGCGTACGCTGCCGGCGCGGCGACCACCGAGGCGATCGCTGCCCCGGGCAGTGCCAGGGCGAAAGCGACAGCAACTCGCTTCAAGGTGTTTACGCGCACAGAAGTCCTCCCGATAGGAGAGCGAATGGGGTTGCTTCGGGACATCGACCGGGACGTCCCGTGATTTCCACCCTCGCACCGATGAGTGCGCTAGGTGGCAATTAACGAGAATTGTCCTCACGATTCGTTGTTCCTGGGCATCGGCTGTGAATTGGACTGATTTGTGAAACAGCCATTTCCCCCCGATCGACTCGGTGGCGGGAAAACTGCACCGAACGTCGCAATCGGTCACACCCAGGGTGATGTTCCTCGTCCATCGGGGGCCGGTAACGTCAGCCCCGGGCGGCGGACTGGCGGAGGTGCACGTGGCACGCGGTGGCGTCTTCTGTGTCGAGGGTCAGTGGCACCGTGACCTCAACGAACGCGGTTCCGTGCTGCCCACCCTCGAGCTGCTGGAGCGGCTGGGCAAGATCCGCTTCATCCACAAGGACGCGGCCACCCGCGACGAGCTGTTCTACTTCCTGGACCGCTGGCTGCTCAAGCAGTACGCCGACCACCGCGTCGGCTTCTTCGCCATGCACGGCGAGCCGAGCCGACTCTGCCTCACCGACTGGCAGTCCGTGGAGCTGAACGAGGTGGCCGAGCTGATGGCCGGCCGCTGCGAGGGACGCCGGCTCTATTTCGGCAGCTGTTCGGTCCTCCGCGCGTCGGACGCGGTGCTGCGCGAGTTCCTGGAGGTCACCGGAGCCGCCCTGATCTGCGGTTTCACCCGCGACGTCGACTGGGTCGAATCGGCCGCCTTCGAAACCGTCCTGCTCGACGTGCTGGCGAACGGGCAGCGGCACAATGCCGCCGAACTGCGGATGGGCTCCGCGCACTGGGCGCCGCTGGCCTCGTACCTCGGCTTTCGGGTGATCTATGCCAACGGCCGGGCCTGGCGCCCGGCCGGCCGGCCCCGCGTGCCCACCCAGGCGGTGCACCGCGCCGCCGCCGACCCCCGCTGACCCGCCGCGGCCGACCTGCCGCCGTTGGTCGGTGGCCACCCTGGTAGGAACGAGTGATGGCGCGCAGCATCGCGAAGAACACCCGGGTCGACCGGGACACCCTGCTCGACTTCCTCCGGCCCCGGCACCGTGTCGTGCTGATGACCACCCGGGCCGACGGCCGCCCGCAGGCCTCCCCGGTCTCCGCCGGCATCGACGGTCAGGGCCGACTCGTCGTGTCCACCTACCCCGAGCGGGCGAAGGTGACAAACATCCGTCGTGACCCCCGGGTCTCGGCCTGCGTGCTGTCCGACGACTGGAACGGCCCCTGGGTGCAGCTCGACGGCACGGCCGAGGTGCTGGACCTGCCCGAGGCGCTGGAGCCGTTGGTCGAATACTTCCGCAGCATCTCCGGCGAACACCCGGACTGGGACGACTACCGGGCGGCGATGGTGCGCCAGGGCAAGTCGCTGATCCGGGTCACCATCGACGCCTGGGGGCCCATCGCCACCGGTGGCTTCCCGGCCCGCCTCGCCGACTGACCGCCCCTTCTCAGTACGCGGCGGTGGCCGCCACCCCAGGTCCGGCGCCGCTCGATCAACCGAACGCGCCCGCACCCACGGGGTGGGTTGGCGTGCTGTAGAGCTGCCCCAGATCTGGGGCGGACGACGAGGGCGGCGTGTCCGCCGCGTGCGGATGCCGTGCTGTGCTGTGCGGCTCGCCGCGCGTTGCTGTCCTCTGCGCGTTGCCGCCCGCGTCTGCCCCATCTCTGGGGCAGCTCTACAGGGGGTAAGGGGAGGTCGGTCCGGCGGCCTCGACCGTCGGTTGCCGCGATGGTCAGTACGCGGCGGTGAAGCGCGCGTTGACGTACCGGGGCTGCTCGATCTCGTCGACGATCGCGACCGCCAGGTCCTCGTAGGTGAGCACCGACCGGCCCTGGTCGTCGGTGACCGGCTCGTCGGTGCCGGTGCGGTAGTGCCCGGTGCGGTCGCCGGGGTGGAACTCCAACGGCGGCGGCGAGACGTAGGTCCAGCTCACCCCGTCGGCGGCGGTGCGGTAGTAGTCCAGGGCGTCGGCCTGGCCCAGCGCCGCGTCCCGGTACTGCTCCGGGAAGTCCGGCTCGTCCAGGATGCGGGTGCCCCGCGGGGTGAGCAGGGTCGAGCCGCCGCCCAGGTGGATGATCCGCGGTGCGGCCGGCATCGACCGCAGGGTGGTGACCAGGTTCTCGGCGGCGTCGCGCCACAACCCACGCTCGCCGCCGCCGATCGCCACCACCAGCGCGTCCGCCTCCGGCGCCAACTCCCGGACGCTGCGCTCGCTTGTGGCGTCCCCGGTGATCGTCCGCACCCCCGCCGGCAGGTACGAGGTGGCCTCCGGGCGGCGGACCGCGGCGATCACCCGGTGCCCACGATCGACCGCCTCTGCGGTGACCCGCGACCCGGCGGTGCCGCCCGCGCCAAACACGACGATGCTGCTCACCAGCTCAGGCTAGGGACCGGGCCGCCCGCCCGTCGCCGGAACGGCGATCCCGGTCACTCGACGAGGGCGGCGTAGACGAGCTGGCGCAGTTGGGAGCGCAGCGGGTACGTGCTCGACGGCATGAGCTGGGTGAACAGCAGCGCGGTGATCTCCTCCGCCGGGTCGACCCAGAACGCCGTGCTGGCGACCCCACCCCAGTAGTACTCGCCGACGCTGCTCGGCACCCGGCTCGGGATCGGATCCTCGACCACCGCGAAGCCGAGACCGAAGCCGATCCCGTCGAGGGTGGTCTCGGCGAAGCCGCCGGTGGACAGCGTGCCCAGATCCTGCCCGCCGGGCAGGTGGTTGCGGGTCATGAAACGCACCGTGCGCGGCCCGAGCAGCCGTACGCCGTCCAGCTCGCCGCCGCGCAGCAGCATAGACGTGAACCGGTGGTAGTCGGCGGCGCTGGAGATCAGGCCACCGCCTCCGGAGAGCAGGCCGGGCTTGTGGTGCGCGAGCGCGCCGAGCCGGTCGTAGCGGACCGCCCGCCCGCTGCGCGGATCCGGCGCGTAGAGCGCGGCCAGCCGCTCGGTCTCGTCGCCCTCGACCCACCAGCGGGTGTCCGTCATGCCCAGCGGGCCGAAGATCTTCTCGGCGAAGAAGGCGTCCAGGCTCTGCCCGGAGACCACCTCGACCAGCCGGCCGAGCACGTCCGTGGCGACCGAGTAGCCCCAGGCCGTGCCGGGCTGGAAGAGCAGGGGCAGTTCGCCGAAGGCCGCGCAGGCGCCTGCCAGGTCGACGTCCGCAGGCGGGTACAGGTCGTAGCCGGCCGCCCGGTACAGCCCGTCGACCACCGAGGTCTGCATGAAGCCGTACGTCAGGCCGGCGGTGTGGGTGAGCAGGTGCCAGACCCGGATCGGCTCGGTCGCCGGCACGGTGTACGGCTTGAGAGCCGAGCCCTTCGAGTAGACCCGCAGATCGGCGAACTCGGGCAGCCAGCGGCTGATCTCGTCGGTCAGCTCGAAGCGGCCCTCCTCCCACAGCAGCATGGCGGCGACCGAGGTGATCGGCTTGGTCATCGAGTAGATCCGCCAGAGCGTGTCGGCCTCGACCGGGGCGCCCGACTCGCGGTCGGCCAGGCCGTACGTCGAGGAGTGCGCCACGTCGCCGCCCCGGGTGACCACCACCTGCCAGCCGGCCAACCGGCCGTCGTCGACGTACCTGCCGAAGTGTTCGTCGATCCGCGCCAGCCGCGCCGGGTCGAAGCCGATCTGATCGGGGTCCTTGCTCCGCGCCACACTCACGTCGCCGAACCTACTCGCCGGTACGCCGCCATCGGAAGGGGCCGCCCGACCGGGCCGTCCCGGGGGCGTCGGGGGGCGGCACTAGCCTGGCCGAATGCCGGAGTTGACCGAGGACACGACGTTCCGCCACGAGGACTGGTACGCCGAGGAGCTGACCGACCGCCAGTTCGTGGCGTGCGAGTTCTTCGACGTGGACCTGACCGAGGCCGTCACCCGGGGCGCGGTCTTCACCGGCTGTACGTTCGGCAACGTGCAGTTCAACGCGTCCCGGCACCTCGACTCGGCGTTCACCCGCTGTGTCTTCCGGCGCTGCAACTTCTTCGAGGCCGAGTTCACTGGCTGCAAGCTGGTCGGGAGCACCTTCGTCCAGTGCGAGCTTCGTCCGCTGCGGGTCGACGGCGGCGACTGGTCGTTCGTCGCGCTGCCCGGCGCGGACCTGCGTGCCGTCCGGCTGAGCGACGTGCGGATGCGCGAGGCCGACCTGACCGGGGCCAACCTGACCGGCGCCACGGTGACCGGCGTGGACCTCTCCGGGGCACAGCTGCACAACTGCCGTCTCGGCGGGGCCGACCTGCGGCGTAGTGACCTCACCGCACTGGATCCGACGTCTGTCGAACGGGCCGGCGCGATCGTGGACGTGGAGCAGGCGCTCGTCATCGCGCAGGCGCTCGGCTTCCGGATCGGCTGACGCGGGGTCGTTCCCGGTCGATCGATCGCGGGATCGCCGGCCGTCCCATACCGTCCCGATCCGGACTGGACACACCAGCCTGTCCCGATTTAGCGTGTCGACCACGCCTGTGCAAATCGTGAAGCGACCCACAGTGGACGGTCGATCCGTCGCGTGCGGTGGTGGCCGGGCGGCGGACTGGAGGGGTCGGTGGCGGACGAGGACCGTACGCGCTCGGATGCGCGGGCCGAGGACGCGCCGACCGGCCGACCGGCGTCGCACCGGCCGCGGACCCTCGCCGCCGGACTGAACCACCGGACGCTGCG
The DNA here is from genome assembly GCF_000297395.2 of Micromonospora lupini str. Lupac 08. Taxonomy (GTDB): domain Bacteria; phylum Actinomycetota; class Actinomycetes; order Mycobacteriales; family Micromonosporaceae; genus Micromonospora; species Micromonospora lupini. The sequence continues at coordinate 1,240,704 of NZ_HF570108.1, forward strand.
CCGGCTCGCCCGCACCCGGCAGCGGCGGCGGCGTTGGGCGTTGGAAGGGCTCGGCGCACTCGTCTGCCTGGTGGTGCTCGTCGCCTATGTCGGCACGCGGTCCGACCCGGAGTCGGGCGACGGCCCGGCCGGTGGCTCGGGTGGCGTGCCCGCCGGAGCCACCCGCCCGACGACCCTTCCCGCCGCCGACGGGCACGCCACCGATGCCGGGCCGGCGCTGCCCGGTCTGCGCCCCCGGGAGCGGCCACCCTCGCCCGAGCCGTCTCCGTCGACGAGCACGCCCGCCCCGCCGTCGAAGAAGCCGGGGGCGTCGCTGCTGTCGGTGAGCCGCGCCGAGGTGCCCGCCGAGGTCGACCTCACCGCCGTGGGCACCCGCGACTGGATGCACTGGGGGCTGCGCGGCGGCAACTCGACAGTGCGTAAGCGCTCCGGCTCCGGCGAGATCGTCGACGGGGGTGGGAGGGGCACCCGGATCGGCTGGGACGGCAACCAGGAGGTCATCCGCTGGTCCGACGGCGCACCCGAGCGGGCGGACCGGGGCAGCTCAAACGGCGTCTACACCTGTGGCGTGGGCAACGGGTTCATGCTCGCGGTCGCCGGCAGCGGGGCGCCGCGCACCGTCCAGCTCTACGCCGGGATCTGGATGGCACGGGGTCGGCTGGACGTGCGGCTGTCCACCGGCGGGCCGGTCAGCACCCTGCGCCTGGAGGATCCGTACACCAGCCAGAGCGCCCAGTTCACCATCCGGTTCGAGCTGCCGAAGGACGCCCGGCTGGTGCTGACCTGGACCGTCGAGAAGGTCTTCACCGAGCACTGCGGCAACGTCGGCCTCCAGGCCCTCGCGCTGCGCTGAACCGCCGAGTGGCGGGACAGTTTGTCCGTCGCTCTCGGTCGAGAACGACGTAACTTTCTGCTGTCCCCGTCCCACCTTCCATTGTGGAGGAAGCGCAGATGAGCAGCAGTACCGCCCACCGCGTCCGTCCCGCCGTCTCCTCCGGCCCCGACGAACTGCCCGGCGACGTGCTCCGCGACATTCCGCTGCCGCCGTACGTGACGGGCGAGGACGCCCAGTTCGCGGTGCGCGCGGTGGTGGTGCACGCGCCCCGGCGCTGGTCCGGCGGTGTCGTCTGCCGTAACGACGCCAGCCCGCACCCGTGCCGGCTGCACCGTTGGGGCACCCGCGTGCTGACGCTGCGCGGCCTGCGGGCCGCCGAGATCGCCGCGCTCATCGAGCGCGGCGACCCCACGGCGGTGCCCCCCACACCGGACCGCCCGGCCTGACCCCCAGGCCGGGGTACGCGTGCTCGCGGTCCCCGGTCAGCAGGTGATCGGCTTCACCCAGGAGCACTCCACGCCCTCCGGCGTACGCGGCGTCTCCGGCACTGCGGGCGGCGCGACCCGTGCGACACGTGCCGCGCTCGCCCCGTCGTCCCGATGGCCGGCCAGCGCCACGGCGATCTGGTCCTCAAGCGGCTTGACCGACGCCGTCAGGTAGTTGTTCAGCAGGATGGAGAACGCCAGCAGGTGGCCGTCCGCGCTGGTGACGTAGCCGGACAGCGCGGAGACCCCGGTGAGGCTGCCGGTCTTGGCGTGCACGTTGCCCGCCGCCGGGGTGCCGGCCATGCGGCTGCGCAGCGTGCCGCCGACGAACCGTTCCGGCTGCCCGGCGATGGGCAGCGCCGCGTACCAGGTGGGGAACCAGGGCTCGGCCCGCACGGCGGCCAGGAGGTCGACGAACTCCGTCGCGGGCACCAGGTTGCGGCGGGACAAGCCCGAGCCGTCGCGCTGGCGCAGGGTTCCGGTGTCCATCCCGGTGTCGGCGACGTACTCGCTGATCGCCGTGAGGCCCGCGGACCAGGTGCCCGCGCCGGAGAGCACCCGGCCGATCTCCTTGGTCAGGACCTCGGCGTGCCCGTTGTTGGAGAGCTTGAGAAACGGCGTCATCAGCTCGGCCAGGCTCATCGAGTCGTGTCGCGCGACCGGCTGGGCCGCCTCCGGGGTGGGCTCGCCGAGCACGGTCCGGCCGAGCACCCGTACGCCGTGCCGGCGCAGCGCCGCACGGAAGACCTCGGCCGCGTAGCCGGTGGGCTCCCAGACGGTCACCCAGTCGCTGGCCGGCGCGTCGCCGACGGCGATCTGGCCGGTCACCACGATCGTGTTGCCGCCGTGTTCGCGCTCGATGGAGATCGAGGTCTCGCCCTCGCTGACGGTCTCGGCGCGGTTGTCGATGCGGACGTAGCCGGTGGGCGGCGTGGTGCTGACCACCGGCCTGACGCCGGCCCGGCTGCCCGGGGCGGCGTGCACGATCACTGTGCCCGCGTCGTAGTCGGTGTCCGGCGCGACAGTGAGCGCGGAGACCTGCGCGGCGTAGTAGTAGGGCTCGTCGTCCCAGGTCCAGTCGGGGCCCAGCCGGGTGCGGTCGTAGCGGGTGTCGTCGGCGACCAGGTTGCCGGTCACGACCCGGACGCCGTCGGCGGCGACCTGTGCCGCCAGGGCGTCGTAGTCGGCCGCGAGCATGGTCGGGTCACCGCCGCCGCGCAGGTACAGATTGCCGGAGAGCAGCCCGGCGCGGCGCTTGCCGGTGGTGTGGACGTCGGTGCTGAAGTGGTGCCCCGGGCCGAGCAGTTCCAGGGCTGCGGTCGAGGTCAGCAGCTTGGTGTTGGAGGCCGGGACCAGCCGCCGGTCGCCGTTGCGGTCGTAGAGGGTCTGCCCGGTGCTGGTGTCGACGACGACCACCGACGTCTGCGCGTCGGCCAGTCGGCTGTCGGCGAGGATCGTGTCGATGGTGGCGCGCAGTCGGGTCGTCGCGGGGGTGGGCGACTCGGCGGTGGCGCCGGAGGCGCCGACGCTGGCCGCGGTGACGGCCAGCGCGAGCAGCGCGACAGCGCGCGGGAAGAGACGACGATGCATGCGCCGATGCTGTCACGAAGGTAATCGCCAGAGAAGAGCCTCGGTCGAAGGTTATTGCCGCGAGCGTCTACTTCGGTCGGCCGACCGACCTGTCGTGCCCACCCCAGTAGTGCCGCTGCGCGCCCATCACCAGTGGCGCCACCAACGCGGCGAGAGCGCCGCCGAGCAGCGGGAAGACGATGAACACCCAGAGCTGGCGGAGCGCCGTACCACCCTCGAAGACCGCCGGACCGAAGGCGCGGGCCGGGTTGACCGCGGCGCCGGTAAGCGTCACGCCGACCAACTGGGTCGCGGCCAGGGCCAGCCCGATGGCGACGCCCGCGACGCCCGGGTTCTCGCTGCGGCTCGTCACGACCAGGATGACCAGGACGAACAGGAAGGTCAGTACGATCTCCAGCACGGCGGCGCCGCCCCGGTTGATGTGTGCGCCGTACCCGTTCGAGCCCAGCGCCCCGGTCTGGTCCGCCACGTCACCCCAACGGGTCAGCGCCCAGAGCAGGAAGCCGGCCACGGTCGCCCCGACGAACTGGGCGATCCAGTAGGCCACCGCGCCGAGCACCGAGATCTTGCCGGACAGCAGCACGCCGAGCGTCACCGCCGGGTTGACGTGACTGCCGGAGAGCGGGCCGATCGTGTAGACCAGGGCCAACATGACGAACCCGAAGGCCAGCGCGACGACCACCACGCCACCCTGGACTCGCGCGGCGACGGCCGCACCCACGCCGAAGAAGACCAGCAGCAGGGTGCCGAGGAACTCGGCGGCGGCACGACGGACGTCATCCATTTGCCCAGCGTAAGGATGATTCGGGCAAAAGGGTGGGGGAATCCGGGGGTGTGCGCAGAGCGCCCACCCGCAGTGGGCGCAGCGGGGCCCCCTTGCGGGACTGATCCGGCTCTATTTGACGGATCGCCTGGCAGCGGGCACCGTGGGCAGGGACGGGGCCCGTCAGCTGCCCCGATGCGATGCGACGGCGATGACCGTCCGTCCCTCCTGTCGCCTCCCACGCGCTCGTACGCGGGCCATTTGTCCGGTCTGCGCGACAACCGACCGCGAGCCGAGAATCCACGAGGAGTTCCGCCAATGCTCACCATGACCGACAATGCCGTGCTCGTCATCCGTGACCTCGCCAACCAGCAGGACGTGGCCGAGGACGGTGGTGTGCGGATCGCCGCCGACGCCGACGCCGGATCGCTCACCGTGGAACTGGTGCCCGAGCCGGAGCAGGGCGACCACGTCGTCGACAACCAGGGCGCCCGGATCTTCCTCGACCCGGATGCCGCCGAACTGCTCGGCGACGCCTCGGTGGACGCCACAGTCGACGACGAGGGAATCATCCAGTTCGGCTTCACCGAGCAGCAGTAGCCGCGGTTCTCACCGCGGTGCTTCCTGGGCGGTTCTCACCGCGGCGCTTCCTGGGCGGTTCTCACCGCAGCGATCGCCCTCGCTGCGGCGGGCCCGACGGGGGGTCCCATCCCGACCCGTTGGTGTCGTCCGGTCGCACCAGCGCGGCGAGCACGTGCGCCAGGTGGTGCGACGTGCTCCACGCCGTCCAGTTGGCGACCGACCCGGCGCCGGCGCCCCGACGGGCGCGGCGCAGCAACTCGTGGTCGCCCCAGGAGAACGCCGCCCCGGCACGCGACCAGTGCGGCGCCGCCACCAGCGTGCGGCACAGGTCCGCGAAGCGGTCGTCGCCCCGGCCGCCACGGCGTGACCAGCGGTAGACCCACCAGCCGTCGTCGGCGGTGTACCGCACGGTCAGCATCCGGTCACCCGGATCGCCGTGCTCGGCAAGCGCCGGACCGACGCCGTAGTCGCCGTAGTCCACCCCGACGTCGGTCAGCCGCCGCCAGAGCTGCCAGTCCCAACGCTCCAGCCGGGTCGGCTCGTCGGTGGGCAGCCGGGACAGCGTCGGCGGCATACCGCCGGCCGCCACCGTCGCCGAGCGCCAGGCGTGGCGACGGGCCCAGTCCAGCAGTCGGCGTACCCGCGGTTCGGCCACCCGCACATCCGCCGGGCAGCAGACGTCGCCCGCGTCCACCAGCAGGTCGCACTCCTCCGGCGCGAGGCCGGTGAACCGCCAGATCCGCTCGACGGCTGTCGTGTCCGCGTCCGGCCCCGCCCGGTCCTGCGCGACGCGCAGCCGGATCAGCGCCCGCCGCGCGTACGCCCGGGCCGCCGTGCCGTGCGTGACCAGCCGCCGGTCACCCTCCGCGAGCCCGATGACGGGCATCAGCGGTACGTCCCACCGGGCCAGCTCCGTGTCCGCCGAGTCGGGCAGGCCGGTGACGTCGACGGCCGGCAGCAGGCCGACCGGCAGGCGGCGCAGAGCGTCCCGGGTGGAGCGATCGACCGTGCCGATCTCCAGGATCGGGGCGAGCAGCGGGGCGACCGCGGGGTCGAGGTGGTTCAACGCTTCCAGCTCGCCGCGTCGGCGGGTGGCGAGGATGGGACGGTAGACCGGTTCCGCCGCCCGGCCCTCGTGGGCGGGCACCATACCTCAATCTAGTCAGACATTCGCATACGTCCACAGGTTCCGTCCGGAAAAATCGCTGCCCGGCTGTCGCTTCGGCGACTACGCTCGCCCGATGTCCGCGTCACCTCACCGCTACCGCTCCGACGACGAGGACAGCGCCCGCTGGATCGGGTTCCCGTTCCGCGACGGCGACATCGTGATCAGCACCCGGTCCAAGAGCGGCACCACCTGGATGCAGATGATCTGCGCGCTGCTCGTGCTGGGCACCCCGGAGCTTCCGGCGTCGCTCACCGAGCTGTCACCCTGGCTGGACTGGCTGGGCGAGCCGCGCGACGAGGTGTACCGGCGGCTGGCCACCCAACCGCACCGCCGGTTCATCAAGACGCACACGCCGCTGGACGGGGTGCCGCTCGACCCTCGGGTGCACTACGTGGTGGTGGCACGGCATCCGCTGGACATGGCGGTGTCCCTCTATCACCAGTCCGGCAACCTGAACCGGGTCCGGATGGCCGAGCTGACCGGCCAACCCGTGCCGACGGGCCCGCCGCGGACCCGTCCGTCGGCGCGGGAGTGGTTGCCGAGCTGGGTCGACCACGAGGTGGACCCGCGCGCCGAGCTGGACTCGCTGCCCGGCGTGCTCTGGCACCTGGGCGACGCCTGGGCCCGCCGACACGAGCCGAACGTCGAGCTGGTGCACTACGACGACCTCCGGGCCGACCTGGGTGCCCAGATGCGCCGGCTGGCCGACCGATGGGGTGTCCCGGTGCCCGCCGAGCGGTGGCCGACGCTTGTCGAGGCGGCCACGTTCGACCGGATGCGGGAACGCGCCGACCAGCTCGCCCCGGACATGCTCGGGGTGCTACGGGATCGTCGGGCGTTCTTCCGCCAGGGTGGCTCGGGGCAGGGGCGAACCCTGCTGGACGCGGCCGGTCTGGCCCGCTACGAGGAACGGGCGAGGGCACTGGCCCCGCCCGACCTGCTCGCCTGGCTGCACCGCTAGCCGAAGCTCGCCTGGCTGCACCGGCAGCCGAAGCTCGCCTGGCTGCACCGGCAGCCGAAAAGAGCGCACGGCGCCGCTTCGACAGTGGTCGGAACGTCGCCGCGCTCTGGCCGTCTCCCACCACCGCAGCCGTTCGGCGGTACGCCGGCGGGGACCTGGCTCGACCGGCCGCTCGCGCCGGTCTGGGTTTGTCGATCCCCGGTCGGCGCGGATCCAAACCTGCCGGCCGTGGGGAATTCCACCATCTGCCAGTCCCGGCGTGACGCGCGACCGAACGGGGTATGAGCGGGCCATGGAGCATTTCACGATCGCGACCGTCGCCGAGAAGAGCCCGGACTTCCGGCGGGTGCTGTGGACCGGCGAGCACACCCAGCTGGTGATCATGACCATTCCGCCGGGTGGCGAGATCGGCGAGGAGGTGCACGAGGGGATCGACCAGATCCTGACCTTCGTCAGCGGAACGGGCGAGGCCCGCGTCGCCGGGGACAAGCGGGAGGTCGTCGCGGGCGACCTGGTCGTCGTGCCGTCCGGGACGAAGCACAACTTCGTCAACACCGGCCCGAACCCGCTCGTGCTCTACACCGTCTACGGCCCTCCGGAGCACGCCGACCAGGCCGTGCACCACACCAAGGAGGAGGCCGACAGGGCCGAGGAAGCCGGCGAGGACGAGCCGCCGACCGCGTGACGGCGGCGGCCTGAAGCGGGCCGATCCGGGTACGCGCGGCGAGTGCAGCAGCTGCGGATCTCCGACTACGGGTACCTCTCGGACGCCCGCTCCGGGGCGCTGGTCGGCATCGACGGTTCGGTCGACTGGTGGTGTCCGCCCCGGTTCGACGGCCCCTCCGTGTTCGGGCGGCTGCTCGACCCGAACGGGGGACACTTCCGGCTGGCACCGGTCGGCGCCGGCGACCCCGGTTACCGGGTCGAGCGCGCGTACCGACCGGACACGCTCGTGCTGCGCACGGTGCACCACACCCCGTACGGCAGCGTGGCGGTGACGGACGCGCTCGCCGCCGAGATCGGCGCCCGCGCCCACGACCTGGGCAAGAACTCGCCGGCCGTGCTCATCCGGGTGGTCGAGGGCCTGTCCGGGCGGGTCCGGATGGCGCTGGACTTCGCCCCCCGCCCGGAGTACGGGCTGCTCACGCCGTACCTGCACGAGCAGCCCGGCGGCGGGGTGCTGGCCGGTGCCGGCCCGACGGTGCTGGTGCTGCGCGCCGGAGACCTGCCGCTGCGGGCCGGCCGGGACCGGGTGACCCACGAGTTCGAGATCTCCGCCGGCCAGGTGGTCGGGATGGACGTGGCGTTCGGGCAGACGTACGGAACGCCGCCCGTCCGGCTGGACCCGGTGGCCGCCCTCGCCGAGACGACGCGGGCGTGGGAGGCGTTCCGGGAGACGCACGGGTACTCCGGCCGCTACCCCGAACTGGTCCGGCACAGCGCGACGGTGCTGGCTGGCCTCACGTACGCCCGCAGCGGAGCGGTCATCGCGGCCCCGACCACCTCGTTGCCGGAGCGGATCGGCGGCGATCGCAACTACGACTACCGCTACTCCTGGCTGCGGGACTTCTCGCTCACCATGCGTGCGCTGTGGGTGGCGGCCTGCCCGGACGAGACGTCGCGGCTGTTCGCCTGGGTGGCCCGGTCGATCGGCCGGGTCGGCGACGAGCCGGTGCCGGTGCTCTTCGGCGTGGAGGGCGAACGTGACGTCTCCGAGCACCACTGCCATCACGTGCGCGGATACCTCGACAGCCGACCGGTGCGGATCGGCAACGACGCCTGGCGGCAGCGGCAGCTCGACGTGCCGGGTGAGGTGATGTCGGCGGTGTGGAGGCTCCGCGACTACCTCGGCGGCTCGTTCGAGGAGGAGCTGCGGGAGATGGTGCTCGGGCTGACCGAGCAGGTCGCCTCGACCTGGCATCTGCCGGACCGGGGCATGTGGGAGACCCGGGAGGAGGAACGGCACTACCTCTCCTCGAAGGTCTCCTGCTGGCTGGCCATGGACCGCGCGGTGGGGCTCGCCGACCGGCTCGGTGATCGAGCCGACCCGCGTCGCTGGGCCGGCGTACGCGACGAGATCCGCGCGGCGGTGCTGCGCGAGGGGTGGAACGACCGGATCGGCGCGTTCACCGGCGCGTTCGGGTCGCCGGAGCTGGACGCCTCGGTGCTGGCCCTGCCGGTGGCGCACTTCCTGCCGGCCACCGATCCACGGATGCGGTCGACGATCGCGGTGGTGGAGCGGGAGTTGGGTACGGACAACGGCCTGGTCCGGCGGTGGGCGACGGACCCCGCCGGGTTCCTGCTGTGCTCGTTCTGGCTGGTGGAGTGCCTGGTGATGGCGGGTGAGCCGCGCCGGGCCGAGGAGCTGTTCGAACGGGTGGTGGGCAACGCCAACGACGTGGGCCTGTTCAGCGAGCAGATCGACCTGACAAGTGGCGCGCAGCTCGGCAACACGCCGCAGGCGCTGTCGCACATCGGGTTGATCAACGCGGCGTGGCGGCTCACCGAGCCGGAGAGCTTCTGACCGGCCCGCCGGAATCCTGCAACAGACCTGCAAACGCCAGGCATTGACGTTCATGCGTGCGCGGTCCTAGCCTCGAAGAGGCGGGAAAGCCCTTTCCCACGGCTTTGGTCCCGCTTCACCCCGCTCCGGATCCGGGCATCCGACGGGGCCACACCGATCCCGGGCCGGCGGCACGCCATGCCGGCATGTCTTTCCGACGGACGGCCGTGGGATCACCACCACACGCGTCAAGGAGGACAACCGTGCGCAAGAGACAACTCCCCGGACGGCGACCACTGCTGCTGGCGGTGGGCGCCGGCGTGACCGTTGCGGCCCTCGCCGCCGGCATGACCTCGGCCTTCGCCGCCACCGTGTTCAGCGACACCTTCAACGACGGCGACGCCTCCGGCTGGTCCAAGTCCGGCGGCACCTGGGCGGTCGACGGCTCGGGTGTGCTCAACCAGTCCAACGCCGGCAGCGAGCTGGCCCGGCAGTTCGCCGGTCAGACCAGCTGGACCGACTACTCCGTGCAGGCCCGGGTCCGACCGGCGAGCTTCGGCTCATCCAGCGCCCTGGTCGGGCTGGCCGCCCGGTCCACCAGCAGCACCAGGATGTATCGCCTCGCCCTGCTCGGCTCCGGCCGGGCCGAACTGCAGGCCGTCAACGGCAGCAGCAGCACCGCGATCGGCTCCGCGTCGTTCGGCGTCGTCACCGGAACCTGGTACACCCTGCGCATCGAGGCCAGCGGCAGCACCGTCCGCGCCTTCGTCAACGGCACCCAGATCGCCTCCGGCAGCAACAACCTGGCCAGCGCGGGCCGGATCGGCCTGGTCACCGCGTACGCCAGCGGCGGCTTCGACGACGTGGTCGTCGACTCGTCCGGCGGCGGCACCCCGACCACACCGCCGGCGACGACGGGGCCGCCGAGCACCCCGCCGCCCACCACGTCGGGCCCGACCACTCCACCGCCGGCGGGGTGGCCGACGCCCACCGGCAGCCAGAAGGTGGACGCGACCGTACCGGTGACCGGCACCTTCGACGGTGGGCTCAAGCGCTACTACGGCATCGGCGACGGTGGGCAGAGCGAGAGTCAGGACCCGATGTTCGAGCTGGCCGCCGGCGCCACCCTGCGCAACGTCATCATCGGTGCGCCGGCCGGTGACGGCGTGCACTGCGAGGGCAACTGCACGCTGATCAACGTCTGGTGGGAGGACGTGGGTGAGGACGCGGCCACCTTCCGCGGTGGCACCACGTACACCGTCGACGGTGGTGGCGCCCGCTCCGCAAGCGACAAGGTCTTCCAACACAACGGCTCGGGCACCGTCTACATCAAGAACTTCCGGGTGGAGAACGCCGGAAAGCTCTACCGGGCCTGCGGCAACTGCTCCACGTCGTACCAGCGGCACGTGGTGATCGACAACGTGGTCGTCCGGGACACCGACGCGATCGCCGGCATCAACACCAACTGGGGCGACACGGCCCGGTTCAGCCGGATCACCATCGTCGGCGACCCGGACCGGGAAACCTCGATCTGCGTCAAGTACAAGGGTGTGCCCAAGGGCAGCGAGCCGACGAAGATCGGCGAGGGCGCCGACGGCGTCAACTGCTTCTACGCACCGTCCGACATCACCTACCAGTAGGCCCGGCCGCCGGCACCCCGCCGTCCCCGGGGTGCCGGCTCAGGCCAGCACGGGTACGCCGGAGACGTCGACCGTCTCCGGATACTTCAGCCCCGCGCCGGTGTTGAGCACCACCACACGTTCCCCGGCGCGGATCCAGCCACCGGCGCGTAGCTGCCGCGCCGCGGTCAGGCAGGCCGCGCCCTCCGGGCAGAGCAGCAGCCCCTCCCGGGCGGCGAAGTCCCGCAGGTCGGCCAGGATCTCCGCGTCGTCGACGGCGACCGCGGTACCGGCCGACGCCCGCAGCGCGGCCAGGATCAGCTCGTCGCCCAACGGGGACGGCACGGTGATGCCGAACGCCACCGTGTGCGCGTCCTCCCACGGCTGGGCCCGGGACTCGCCGGAGGCGAAGGCGCGCACGATCGGCGCGCAGCCGGTCGACTGCACCGCCACGAGCCGGGGCAGCTTGTCACCGACCCAGCCCAGCTCGCGCATCTCGTGCAGCGCCTTGTGGATGCCGATCAGCCCGACCCCGCCACCCGTCGGATAGATGATCACGTCGGGCACCTGCCAGCCGAGCTGCTCGACGATCTCGTACCCCATCGTCTTCTTGCCCTCCAGGCGGTAGGGCTCGCGCAGCGTGCCGGCGTCGAAGATCGCCCCGTCGGACTCGGCGATCAGCTCCGCCACCCGGCGGCCCGCGTCGCCGATCAGCCCGTCCACCAGGCGCAGGTCGGCGCCGGCGGCCACGCACTCGCGCCGGCAGATGGTCGGCGCCGCCAGCGGCATCACGATTGTGGCGCCCATCCCGGCGCGTGCCGCGTACGTCGCCCACGCCGAACCGGCGTTGCCGTTGGTGGGCATCGCGATCCGCTCGACGCCCAACTCGCGAGCCCGACTCACGCCGACCGCCGCGCCGCGCGCCTTGAACGAGCCGGTCGGGACCAAACCCTCGTCCTTGACCATCAGGTCCGCGATGCCGATCTCCGCGCCGTACGACGGCGTGCGCAGCAGCGGCGTCCAGCCCTCACCGAGCGTGGTGACGTGCCGGGGATCGGCGACGGGCAGCAGCTCCCGGTACCGCCACAGGTCGGCCGGGCGCAGGCCGAAACGCTCCGGGGTGACCGCCTTCGCCACCGCCGGCAGGTCGTAGCGGGCCAGCAGCGGCGAGCCGCACTCGCAGAGGTTCTGCAGCTTGTCGGCGGCGTACTCCAGGCCGCAGCGTGGGCAGTCCAGATGGGTCAGGTACACGTCGCTCCTCGCCGTCAGGCCGCGTCGATGCTCAGCCACCGTCGGCTGCGCCGGCCCGGCTCGTACACCGAGTCCAGCCGCTTGGCGACCACACCGGGCAGCCCCTGCTCCCGCCCGGTGCGCAGGGCCTCGTCGCCGGCACCGGGAAACCACGGCGGAGTCTGCCAGTGCGTACCGGCCAACGCCAGCCCATCGAGCAGTTCCCGGCGTTGCGTGTACGGGACGTCGACGCTGCTCACGCCCTCCAACCACAGCAGGTCGACGAGCAGGTACGCCGCGCCGGCCGGAACCCGACCACCGCTTGCGGGACGCGCGGGTCGCACCCGGCCGGAGCCGTCGATGCGGACGAGCACGCCGTCGAGCACCGCCTCGGTGGGCGCCATCGCCTCGGCCAGCGCGCGCAGCCACGGGTAATCGCCGGTGATCTCCTCGTCGGTCTCGGAGAGCAGCCGCAACCGCCCGCCGGAGACGTACGCCATCGCCCGGACCCCGTCCCAGCGCAGCTCGTACCCCCACGCGGCGCGGTCGCGGGGCAGCCCGGCGGCGGGCGTGGCGTGCATCGGGCGGACCAGCTCGGGCATCGGCGTCCAGCCCGGCGGCGCGGGATCGGTGCGGCGGATCATCCAGTCCCGGCCACCGGTGGCGAACAGCGCGTAGCGGCCGGCGGTGCGGTCACCGGAGAGCGCCACGATGACCTCGTCGTCGCGCCACTTCTCACAGCGGTACGTGCCCCGATCGTGGATGACCATCCGGCCGCCCCCGTACTCGCCGGCGGGGATCTCGCCGGAGAAGTCCAGGTACTCCATCGGGTGATCTTCCGTGTGCACGGCGAGGTGGTTGCGACCCGGGTCGCGGGGCAGGCCGCGCGGCACCGCCCAGGACGCGAGCACCCCCTCGTGCTCCAGCCGCAGGTCCCAGTGCAGGCTGCGGGCGTGGTGCTGCTGGATGACGAAGCGTCCGGCGCCCTCGTCGGGCCCCGTCGCCGTGGGGCCGCGCTCCGGCACCGGTTCGGGCGTACGGGCGGCGTCGCGCCGGCGTCGGTACTCCTCCAGCCGGTCCGTCACACCGGCATTCTCCGCCAAACCGGCCCATTGCGCTGACCGCCGGAGTGTCCGGTTCGCTCGGCGTCCGAGGGCGCGGCGGGGTAGAACGGACCTCATGGACCTCAGCGACCAGCCCACCGCCCTGCTCCCGGGTGACGTGCGGATGCCCCTGCTCGGCTTCGGCACCTGGCAGGCCACCGGCCAGGCGGGTTACGACGCCGTGCTGGCCGCGCTCGACACCGGCTACCGGCACCTCGACACCGCTACCGTTTACGGCAACGAGCGGGAGGTCGGCCGGGCGGTGCGGGAGAGCGGGCTCCGTCGCGAGGACGTCTTCATCACCACCAAGCTCCCTCCGGACCGGATGGGCCGGGAACGCGAGACGTTGGAGGCCAGCCTGGAGGCGCTCGGCGTCGACCAGGTGGACCTCTGGTTGATCCACTGGCCGCCGTCGTCGCCGGCGGACAGCATCCCGCTGTGGCGCGAGTTGCTGGCCGCCCGGGACGAGAACCTGACCCGCGCCGTCGGGGTCAGCAACTACAGCACGGGCGAGATCGACGAGTTGATCCAGTCGACGGAGGAGAACCCGGCGGTCAACCAGATCCGGTGGAGCCCCGCGCTGTACGACAGGCAGCGGCACGCCGAACACCGGGACCGGGGCGTGGTGCTGGAGGGGTACAGCCCCTTCAAGACCAGCGACCTCAGTGATCCGGTGCTGACCAGGATCGCCGCGGCGCACGGCGTCTCCCCGGCGCAGGTGGTGCTGCGGTGGCACATCGACCACGAGATCGTGGTGATCCCGAAGTCGGTGACCCCGGAGCGGATCAGCGCCAACTTCGACGTCTTCCACTTCTCGCTGACGGCGGAGGAGATGCGGGACATCGACGCGCTCGGCGACGCCTGAGCCGGCGGAATCCTTCACAGAATGACCGGAAGGTGAAGGCTATCGACATTGACGCTCGTGACGTTATAGCGTGCCGTCATCACGTGCGTCGATGCGTGTGAACCCCTCGCCGCTGGAGGACCGCCATGGCCCGATCCCCGTCCGTCCGTCTGCGCCGCCGTGGGGTGCTCGGCATCCCCGCCCTGGTGGCCGCCGCGCTGACCACACTCGCCGTCCGACCCGCCGCGGCGAGCGCCGCACCGAAGGCCGAGTGCCTGGCCGACCTGTTGCAGGACTCCTGATGGCGACCATCCCGTGGCTCGTGGACGTGCTGCGCGGCGCCGGAGTCCAGGTCGTCGTCGAGGGCGACTGGCTCAACCGGATGCGGCCCGGCTCCTTCGACCCGATCGGGGTGCTCTGGCACCACACCGCCTCGACCTCCAGCGCCAGCAACCCGCACCCGGCGCTCGGCATCTGCATCAACGGCCGCTCCGACCTGGCCGGCCCGCTCTGTCAGGCGCTCGTCGACTACAACGGCGTCTTCCACGTCATCTCCGCCGGCCGCTGCAACCACGCCGGGGTCAGCGGGGGCAGCGGACCCATCCCCGCCGGTGACGGCAACACCCTGATGATCGGGTGGGAGATCGACTACAACGGCGTCGACCAGGAGATGACCGCCGCGCAGTACAGCGCGTCGATCGCCGCGACCGCTGCCGTGCTCACCCGGCTCGGCCGGGACAGCAGCTACGCCCGGGGCCACCGGGAGACAAGCACCACCGGCAAGATCGACCCATCCTTCATCGACCTGAACGTGATGCGCGCCGACGTCGCCGCGAAGATGGCCGGCGGGACGGCGTGGTCCTCCACCGTGGACAACACGACCTCCGGCCGGTTCACGGCCAGCGCCAACTGGGGTGTCTCGACGTTCTCCAGCCAGCGGTACGGCGCCGACTACCGCTACGCCGACCCGGTCGCGGCCAGCGATCCCGCCTGGTACCGGTTCAACGTGCCGGCGACCGGCACCTACCGGGTCGAGGCGTGGTGGCCGACGAACAGCGGCTACAACAGCGCCACCCCGTACATCGTCGCCACCACCACCGGCAACAGGACGGTGTACGTGGACCAGCGGGCGACCGGCGGGCAGTGGCGCGTCCTCGGCACGTTCACCCTGCCGGCGGGCGACGCCAATCGGGTGGCCGTGAGCCGCTGGAGCAACGCGACGGGCCTGGTGATCGCCGACGCCGTACGCCTCACCCGCGTCTGACGCGCCCTGATCGACTCGATTTCCTGGAAGTCGGGGTGTCCCACGTGCGAGGATGCCCCGACTTCCAGGAACCCGAGTGGATCTCGGCAGGGTGGGGGTGTCCGAGGAGTGCCTGACGTCCAAGGTCTGCTCGCCGAGTTGTACGCCCTGCGCGGATTGACCGCTCAGGGCGCACATGTGCGCGATGGAGACATCCTGCAGTTCAGCCTTCTCGATGAGGCATGGGCGTATCGATGGGATGTCCGGGTCTACTCCATCGCCTGGCGGATCGAGTCCGAAGCAGACGTGGTGGTCGGCGCCGGTGACGACGGAGACGTTCTGCGGCGGGCCGTTGCGATCGTCGACGGCAAGGTTCTCGGTGCGGTGCAGGTGGAGGCGCCGAGCCTCGACACGACTCTCATCTTCGACGGCTGCCGGCTGCGCATCTTTCCCGTGACCGCCAGGTCCGACCCTAGCCGCTGGCAGCAGTGGTCGCTGCGATCGCCCACCGGGCGAATATTGGATGTCGGGCCTGGGCCTTCCTGGGGTTGGCGGAAGCGTGGAACCGGTGGCGCTGACTCAAGCTGACCAGAGACAGGTGCAGGGGCTGCTGACGCAGCTTGAGGGGGCCGTCGTGCGAGAGGCTCGTCTGAGCCCTCTCGGTGGAAGTTGGATAAGCGTCGAGTTGGGCCGCTCTCTGCTGTTCGTCAACATGGCCGCCTGGAGGCTCGAGAGCGACACGGACTTCCTCGCGGCCTGCGAAGACGATCGGGAGCAGATGGGGCGGATGATCACGGAGCTGGATGGCCGGCGGTTGGAGTCCGTCGAGGTCTCCCGGCACCTCGACCTGACCCTGACCTTCGAGGGGCTGAGGCTGCTGCTGTTCGCCTGCACCGGCCCCGACGGCGACGATGAGCACTGGTCTCTGCAACTCGCGACCGGCGAGACCCTGTTCGCCGGCCCTGGCGATTCCTGGACGCTCGCACAATCCCAGTGAGGCGGGTGGGGACGAGTGAGCACGACGCTCAGACGGCTGGTCGCGGGTCGCCAACGCCCGGCGCGTCCTCGATGAACGGGTCGCGCCGGGCGTTGGACCGGCATCACCGGGTGAACCTGGTCGTGCTCAGGCGCGGGAGCAGGTCGTCCCGTTGAGCGAGAAGCTGGTGGGGGACGAGTACGACCCGCTCAGCGTTCCCTGGTAGCCGAAGCTGGCCGTGCCGCCGGGCGCGACCGACCCGTTGTGGCTGACGTTGCGGGCGGTGACCGTCGACCCGCTCTGGCTCACCGTGGCGTTCCAGGCGCTGGTGACCTGCTGCCCGCCGGGCAGGCCGTAGGTGAGCGTCCAGCCGTTGATCGCGCTGGACCCGGTGTTGGTGATCTGCACGTCCGCGGTGAAGCCGTTGTTCCAGGCGTTCGCCGTGTACTTCACCCTGCACCCGGCGCCGCCCGACGGCGGGGGCGTCGGGGTGGACGGGTTGGTGGGCGGGGTGCCGCCACCGTTGACGTTTGCCGAGAACGAGGTCACCGCGAGACCGACGCCGCCCTGCCACGGCTCGAAGCCGGCCTGGATGCTGGTCAGGTACCAGGAGTTGCTGATCGCGCCCCGGTTGCGGGTGTCGTTGATGAAGTCCAGCACGCTGAAGTTCAGGCTGGAGGTCGTCGACTGCGCGACGTAGGAGATGACGTTGTTGGAGCCGTTGCTGCCCCGCCAGACCTCCCAGGTGCGGCCGGCCAGGTTGGTCGTGCCGACGACCGAGCCGATGGGCTGGATCGGTCCCTGGCGGTTGAGCCAGATCATGATCTCCATCTGGTTGACCCCGTCCCGCTTGGGCGACGGGTCCAGCCAGATGTCGTACGACGCGTTGTAGGTGGCGCCGCTGACGTACCGGTAGGAGATGCTGCTGGTGGCGCTGCTGATCTGACTCACCTGGATCGGCAGGTTCGTGCCGGGGGAGCAGTTGGTGTAGTGACAACCGAAGAAGATCGAGGGGTACGCCGTGGGCGCGCCGTTGGTGGGGCTGCTGCCGTTCAGGGTGGTGATCTCGAAGCCGTTGCTTGTGGCGTTGATGCACTGCTGGGCGGTGGTGCCCCAACGGTTGTTCTGCACCACGTAGCGGCCCCCGACGACGGTCGAGCCGTACTGTTCGCAGATCTGGGTGTCGGCGGAGGCGTTGCCGCCGAGGGCCACGGCGACGAGCGAGCTGGCGACCAGCAGGCCGGCGGCGGCCAGGGCCCGAAGTTGACGTTTCATGACACTCCTTGACTCGGCGCGTGCCGGGCGCCGGATGTGGTGGGGTGGTGCGGGAGCGCTCCCACGCTCAACGACACATTTACATGCCTGAAACTGAGGCGCAACCGCCCGCGTCAAACTGGTGAATTGTGAGGATTGCCATCCTGCCGCCGAACGGGCGTCGAAGGGCGGCCAGGTAAGCGGCGTGGACGGCCGACGAGCGGATCCGGCGGGCCGATCAGGCCCTGGTGTGCGCCGATAGCTCCGAGTAGCGTGTTGCCTCCGACGCGTGCCGCTCCCCCTCCGGAGGCGTACCCCACCATGGCAGGCTCCCCCCTGCGCATTCTCATCGTCGGCGCGGGCATCGCCGGCCTGGCCGTGGCCCGGGCCCTGCGCCTGGCGGGCTTCCGGCCGGACGTCACCGACAAGCTGCCCCCGGGGGAGTCGACCGAGACCGGCCTGTACCTGCCCGGCAACGCCGCCCGCGCGCTGCACCGGCTGGACCTGCACGACCCGGTCCGACCTCTCGGGCAGGTGATCCACCGGCAGCGCTTCTTCGACGCCGCGGGGCAGCCCCTGTGTGAGGTGGACCTCGACGCACTCTGGGCCGGCGTCGGCGAGTGCCGGGCACTGCCCCGGGCGGACCTGCACCGGGTGCTGCTCAGCGGCGCCGGCGGCGCCGTCCGACACGGCGCCGAGGTCCGCACCCTCGATCTGCTGCCGCGCGCCGTCGGGGTCACGTTCACCGACGGCACCAGCACCGAGTACGACCTGGTCATCGGCGCCGACGGGCCGCGCTCCTCGGTCCGGGCCCTGGCCGCGCTCGGCGGGCCACCCCGCCCGGCCGGGCACGTCGTCTACCGCGCCGTCCTGCGCGACGGCCCGCCCGTCACCGACTGGACCGCGCTGCTCGGGCAGCGCTCCGGTCTGCTGCTGGTGCCGATCGGGGAGGGGCGGCTGCACTGCTACGCCGACGAGGCGGGCACCGAGCCACCCGCCGACCCGCTGGCCCGGCTGCGCGAACTCTTCGCCGACTACCGGGGCCCCGTGCCCGAGGTGCTGGAGATGCTCGACCGGGTGCACGCCGGGATCACCGACGAGGTCGAGTTGGGCCGCTGGTACCGGGGGCGGGTGCTGCTGGTCGGCGACGCCGCGCACGCCACCGCGCCGACCCTGTCCCAGGGCGCCGCGATGGCCCTGGAGGACGCCGTGGTGCTGGCCGAGTCGCTGCGCGCCGCAGGCAGTGTGGAAGCGGCACTGGTGGCGTACGAGAGTCGTCGTCGCCCGCGTACCCGCTGGGTGGCCGACCGGACCCGCGACCGCAACCGGACCAGGGACGTGCCGCCGGCGCTGCGCGACCCGCTGCTGCGCGGACGTGGCGGACGCATCTTCGGAGAGCACTACCGGTTGCTGGTCGGCCCGCTGTAGGCCCGTAGTAGATCGTGTCACGCCACCCCACGCGGCGCTGCGACCTGCCGAGGACTATCCTCCTTGCGGATGACGGCCCGCAGATAACAGCGTGTGCCGAGCGGGACAACCGAGAACCGGAGGCCACTCGTGACCACCGTCGCACCCAAGCCGGTCGTGACCCGGCCCTGGCCGGTCCGGGAGCCGGTCAAGGGGTCGGCCATCGCGCGGCTGCTGCGTACCACGGACGCGAAGCAGATCGGGATCATGTACATGGTCACCGCGTTCGCGTTCTTCATGATCGGCGGCCTGATGGCCCTGGTCATGCGGGCTGAGCTGGCCCGACCCGGGCTGCAGTTCCTGTCGCCCGAGCAGTACAACCAGCTCTTCACGATGCACGGCACGATCATGCTGCTGTTCTTCGCGACGCCTATCGTGTTCGCCTTCGCGAACTACATCGTGCCGATCCAGATCGGCGCACCCGACGTCTCCTTCCCCCGCCTGAACAGCTTCGCCTACTGGCTGTACCTGTTCGGCGGCACGATGGCGACCGCCGGCTTCATCACCCCGGGCGGCGCCGCCGACTTCGGCTGGTTCGCGTACGCGCCGCTGAGCAGCGTCGAGCACTCGCCCGGCGTCGGCGCCAACATGTGGATCATGGGTCTGGCCATCTCCGGCCTGGGCACCATCCTCGGCGCGGTGAACATGATCACCACGGTGCTCACCCTGCGTGCGCCCGGCATGACCATGTTCCGGATGCCGATCTTCACGTGGAACATCCTGGTCACCAGCCTTTTGGTGATCCTGGTCTTCCCGCTGCTGGCCGCCGCGCTGTTCGCGCTCGCCGCGGACCGCATCCTCGGCGCCCACGTGTACGACCCGGCGACCGGTGGGCCAATGCTCTGGCAGCACCTGTTCTGGTTCTTCGGGCACCCCGAGGTCTACATCGTGGCGCTGCCGTTCTTCGGCATCATCAGCGAGATCATTCCGGTCTTCTCCCGCAAGCCGATCTTCGGCTACAAGGGTCTGGTCGCCGCGACCATCGCGATCGCGGCGCTCTCGATGAGCGTCTGGGCGCACCACATGTTCGCCACCGGCCAGGTCCTGCTGCCGTTCTTCAGCTTCCTGAGCTACCTCATCGCGGTCCCGACCGGTATGAAGTTCTTCAACTGGATCGGCACCATGTGGCGGGGCCAGATCAGCTTCGAGACGCCCATGCTGTGGGCGGTCGGCTTCCTGGTCACCTTCCTCTTCGGCGGTCTCACCGGTGTGCTGCTGGCCAGCCCGCCGCTCGACTTCCACGTGTCGGACTCGTACTTCGTGGTGGCGCACTTCCACTACGTGCTCTTCGGCACCATCGTGTTCGCGGTCTTCGCCGGCATCTACTTCTGGTTCCCGAAGATGTTCGGCCGGATGCTCGACGAGCGCCTGGGCAAGGTGCACTTCTGGCTCACCATGATCGGCTTCCACACCACCTTCCTGGTGCAGCACTGGCTCGGCGCCGAGGGCATGCCCCGTCGGTACGCCGACTACCTGCCCGGCGACGGCTTCACCACGCTGAACACGATCTCCACGATCGGTGCGTTCATCACCGGTATCTCCACGCTGCCGTTCATCTACAACTGCTGGAAGTCGTACAAGACCGGCCCGGTGGTCGAGGTGAACGACCCGTGGGGTCACGGCAACTCGCTGGAGTGGGCGACCAGCAGCCCGCCGCCGCTGCGCAACTTCGACCGGATGCCCCGCATCCGCTCCGAGCGGCCGGCGTTCGACATGAAGTTCCCGGAGCTGGCCGCCGGTCAGACCCTGGCCGGTCCGCCGGAGGGTGGCTCCAAGCCGCTCACCAGCGAGTCGGACGGCGGCGCTCGCTACAGCGAGGACACCGCCAGCGACCTCGACAGGCACTGACGCTCAACCCGCTCAGCCGTACGACGGGCGCCGCCCCCGGGACCACCCGGGAGCGGCGCCCGTCGCCATGTGCGCCCCCGCGCCCACCCTCGTCCGTGGCGGCTCTGACTGATGGCGGTCGCGAGCAGGTGCGCTGCGAACGAGCAGCGCGGCCTGGCCCGGCCCGGCGTCCGCGCGGCTCGGCTTGATTCGGCGTCGGCCCGGCCGGGGTCTGGGTTGTCCTCAGTGGGTGGCGGTGGCGAGTTCGGGCTCGGCGGGCGGCACCGACGCGCGGGCGTCGGCGTGGCGACGCCGGCGCAGCTCGCCGGGGAGCACGGCCAGGGTGACCAGTGCGCCGAGCGCTCCGGTCACTACGAAGCCCCAGAGCGGCGCGCTGGCGTCGATCACCGCGCCGGCGAGCGGTGCGCCGACCGCGATGCCGACGGTGACCGCCGAGCCGTGCAGGCCCATCGCCTCGCCGCGTACCTCGGCCGGGGCCAGGCGGCTGACGGCGTCGGAGGAGGCGGCGATGGTCGGCGCGCAGAGCGCGCCGGCGGGGATCAACGCCAGGCAGAGCAGCCACCAGTGTGCGCCGCCCAACCCGACCGGGATGGTGCAGAGCGCGAGCGCGGCGGTGAGGACCAGCGGGGAGAGCGAGCGGTGCACCGCCCCGTAGGCGAAGCCGCCGGCCAGGGAGGCGATGGCCCAGCCGGCCAGCACGGCGCCGGTCCAGTTGGCCTCGCCGCTGGCCCGCAGGACGGCGACCACTGCGACGTCGGTGCCGCCGAGCACGAGGGTGGCGGCGGTGCTGAGCGCCAGTACGGCGAGCAGCCGGGGCGTCAGCCATTCCCGGCGAGGCACGTGGCGCCGCGGGCCGGAGGGCTCAGCGGCACTGCGGATCGGTGGGTTCATCAGCCACAGGGCGATCCCGGCGGCGACGATGCCGCCGCCGACGAGGTACAGGGTGGTCTGCGCCGAGATCGCGGTGACCAGGGCCACCGCCAGCGCCGGGCCGATCATGAAGGACAGCTCGACGGACATGGAGTCCAGCGCGTACGCCTGCCGTCGTTGATCTTCCGGGACCAGCGCGGCGATCGACTGGCGGACCACCGAGAAGATGGGCAGCGCAAGCGAGCCGGCCACGAAGGCGGCCGGCAGCAGCAGCGCGTACGACAACGACGGCGCGGTGGTCCAGAACACGGCCTCGGCGATGCCGGTGAGCACCAACACCGGACGCAGGCCACGCCTGTCGACCAGGCGGCCGAGCAGCGGCCCACCGATCGCCGCGCCCACCGTGACCGCGGCGCCCACCAGGCCGGCCGCCCCGTAGCCCCGGTCGAGATCGAGCACCACGTGGAAGGTGAGCGTCACGCCGGTCGCCGTGAGCGGGATGCGGGCGAGGACGGCGACCAGCAGCAGCGACCGCAGGCCGGGCAGGGCGAGGGCTGTCCGGTAAGGCTTCATGTTCACGTTGGTCCGTACCTCCGGCGACATCCTCGACGGGCGGCGGACCGTTGGCCAACCAATTACCGCCTCATGCGGCCCTGATCACAGGCTCGCCGTGCAGGATCACGCCGGCGCCGTCCATCGCCCGCAGCGCCACGTCGGTGGTCTCCGGAGCGACCGCGGCGGTCAGCTCCAGCAGGACGGTGGTGGCGAAGCCCTCGCGGGCGGCGTCGAGCGCGGTGGCGCGGACGCAGTGGTCGGTGGCGATACCGACCACGTCGACCCGGTCCACGTCGTGTCGACGCAGCCAGTCGGCCAGGCACTCGCCGTCGTCGGCGTGCCCCTCGAACCCGGAGTACGCCGCCGCGTGCTCGCCCTTGTGGAAGATCGCCTCGACCCGCCCGGTCTCCAGCTCCGGGTGGAACTCCGAGCCGCTGGTGCCGACCACGCAGTGCCGGGGCCACGACTCCACGAAGTCCGGCGGATCGCCGAAGTGCGCGCCCGGGTCGATGTGGTAATCCTTCGTGGCGACCACGTGCTGCCACCGGTCCGGCTCGGCGGCGAGCAGCCGGGAGATCCCGGCGGCCACCCCGGCGCCGCCCGGGACGGCCAGCGAGCCGCCCTCACAGAAGTCGTTCTGCACGTCCACGATGATCAGCGCGTCGGCCATCGGGATCTGCCTCTCGGGTCGGGTTGGCGGAGGGGCTCAGGCGGCGGGTACGACGGTGACCGGCACGGCCGGGTCGCCTGCGGAGAGCTTCAGCCCCTCCCAGGGGATGGAGATGAGGCACTCGCGCAGGTGCTCCCGGGACTCGTCGAGGGTGGGCAGACCCACGGGTTCGCCGTCGATCACGTACGAGCGCTGGAGCAGCCGGTCGTTGGCCTGCCGGTCGGGCACACCCTGCGGGACGATGATCTCCTCCGTGGCGGTGCCTGTCGGCTTGTGCCGGCGGACCGCGACCTTCCGCCCACCGATTGTCGCCTTGTGCTCGGACCGCTTCACCACCGGGCGGCCCTCGACCTCGACGAGCTTGTAGACCAGCCCCGCGGTGGGCGCCCCGGAGCCGGTGACCACTGCCGTCCCCGCGCCGTACATGTCGACCGGCTCGGCGGCCAGCGCGGCGATCGAGTACTCGTCCAGGTCGCCCGACACGATGATCTTCGTCTCGGTGGCGCCCAGCGAGTCCAGCAGTTCCCGGGACTGCTGCGCGATCACCGCGAGGTCACCCGAGTCGATCCGGATCGCCCGCAGCTCCGGCCCGGCCACCGCGATCGCGTTGCGGATGCCCTGGCTGATGTCGTACGTGTCGACAAGCAGGGTGGTGTCCTTGCCCAGCGTGGCCACCTGCGAGGCGAACGCGGCCCGCTCGTCGTCGTGCAGCAGGGTGAACGCGTGTGCCGCCGTGCCCGCCGTGGGGATGCCGTATCGCTCCCCGGCGGCGAGGTTGGAGGTGAACCGGAAACCGGCCAGGTACGCGGCCCGCGCCGCCGCCACCGCCGCCTCCTCGTGTGCCCGGCGCGATCCCATCTCGATCAGCGCCCGGCCCCGGGCGGCGGTGACCATCCGCGCCGCGGCAGCCGCCACCGCGCAGTCGTGGTTGAGCACGGAGAGCGCCACCGTCTCCAGCACCACGCACTCGGCGAAGCCGCCGGAGACGGTCAGGATCGGCGAACCGGGGAAGAACAGCTCACCCTCGGCGTACCCGTCGATGTCGCCAGTGAAGCGGTAGTCGGTGAGCCAGGCCGCGGCCGCCTCGTCGACCACGCCGGTGCGGCGCAGGAAGTCGACCTCCGCCGGGTCGAACCGGAAGTCGCGGATCAGCTCGATGAGCCGCGCGGTGCCGGCGACGACGCCGTAGCGCCGGCCGCTGGGCAGCCGTCGGCTGAACACCTCGAAGACACAGCGGCGGTCCGCGGTGCCGTCCTTGAGTGCCGCGCTGACCATGGTCAGCTCGTAGTGGTCGGTCAGCAGCGCGGGGCGGAGGGTGCTCACCGCCCCAGCCTAAGGTTCAGCTCGCGCCGCCGCCTTCGTGGCCCGGGATCGACCGCAACGCGGCCCACAGCTCGGACCGGCCGGTGACGCCGAGCTTGGTGTAGATCCGCTGCAGGTGGTTCTCCACGGTGCGGGCGGAGAGGTAGAGCCGTTCGGCGATGGCCTTGCTCGTCGCACCGTGCGCGGCGAGGCGGGCAACCTGCCACTCGCGTTCGGTAAGCACCGGCGCCCCGGCCCGCAGCGCCGGCGTGCGGATCAGGTCGCAACGGCCGAGCAGCCCCGCCAGACGCTCACGCGCCTCGCCGGCCGCCGCCGAGTGTTGCTGGCGCAGCAGGTGCAGGGCCTGGGCGGTGGCCTCGGCGGCGTACACGGTCAGTTCCAGCGCGGCGTAGTCGTCGGCGACCGCGAGCAGATCCGTCGGAGAGTCGGTCACCGCGGCCCGGGCGTGCCGGGCCAGCAGCGGCGGGAGCACCCCGTCCACGCGCTCGGACAGCTCGGCGAGGCGCTGCGCCACGGTGCGCCGCCCGCCGTCGGAGCAGGTCGGCCCGACCGGCGCGCCGGCCTGGTCCAGGCGGACCAGGTCGTGCAGAACGTGCACCTCGTGCCCGGCGAAACCGTCCGCGCGCAGCCGGTCGGCCAAGTCGGTGAGATGCTTCGCCGCGCCCGGCAGGTCACCCGACGCGGCGAGCACCGCGCCGCGGGCCTGCTCCAGCCACGGGTAGAGCACCGCCATGCCCGGCGCGTGGGTGCGGTCGGCCTCGGCCATCGCCTCGGTGGCCTGCGCCGCGTCGCCGCGCAGCGCCGACGCCTGGGCCCGCTCGGCCTGGGCCAGACCGGCGTAGACCCGGCTGGTCGCCAGCACCGCGCACGCGCCCAACGACGTCCGCATCGCCGAGTCGCTCTGCCCGCGCAGCCGCGCGGCGTACGCCTGGAGGATGGCCAGGTAGCCGGTGCCGAGCCGGAAGTCACCGGCGCCGGCCAGGTCGGCGAACTCGTCGGCCACGATCGCGTCGATCCCGACGAGGTCGCCGGTGAGCATGAGTCGGGTGCCGCGGGCCAGCTCCAGGGCCAGTTGCAGATAAGGCATGTCGGTACGCCAGCTCGCCGCGGCGGAGTGCACCTGTGCGATGGCCGCGCCGCTGCGGGTCAGCTGACCCTGGGCGGCCTGGACGTACGCGATGGTGCTGCGGGCCAGCTCGCGGGCGGCGATGCTGGCTGCGGGCCGGTCGAGCACGGTCTGACTGAGCCGTACGGCGGTGGTCGTGTCGAGCCGGTGCAGCCGCATGATCGCCTCGAAGGCGTGCACCCGGGCACGATCGGCCGAGTCGCCGAGCTGCTCGACCCGGCTCGCGATCTCCTCCACCGTGGACTCTCGACTGAGCCCCCAGTAGCTGACCATGCCGCGCACGGTCAGCCACCGGCAGAGCCGGCGCTCGTCCCCGGCCTCCAGGGTCACGGCGTCGAGGACGGTGATCGCCTCGTCGGGCCGGTCGGCGAACATCAGGATCGTGGCCAGCAGCTCCGCCGCGTCCGAGCCGCCGTCGGCGTGCAGCGCGGCCCGGGCCAGCCGGGTCGCCAGCGGTACGTCGTAGCGGGTGAACGCCTGCATCGCGGCGTCCACGAGCAGGGCGGCGTCCTGTGCGGTGCCCGAGTCCAGTCGCCAGACCGCCACCCGCAGCAGGTCGTCGCGGCGGCGCTTGCCGACCTGTTCCAGAAGCTCGGCGAGGTGCGCCTGGAGGCGTCGGGTGCGGCTGACCGGGCACCGGCGACGCATCACCTCGCCGTAGAGCGGGTGGGCCAGGCGTACGTTGGTCCGCCGGTCGTGCTGGACGACGGTGATCAGGCCGCGCTCCTCGGCGAACTCCACATCGGACTGCTCGGCGGCCTGGTTGAGCAGGTGCAGGCCGAGCGGCTCGCCGAAGGCGACCAGCTCGACGACCGTGCGGACGCCGTCGGTGAGCTGCCCGACGCGGGTGTCGATCAGCTCGGTGAGGCTGGGCGCCAGCTCCAGCCGCCCGGTCCACTTCCAGATCCCGTACGTGCGCTTCAGCTCCTCGCTGCCGTTGGCGGCGTGCACCAGCTCGCGCAGCAGCAGCGGGTTGCCGGCCGACAGCCGGCCGAGCCGGTCGGCGGAGCCGGCGTCGACCGGACCGCCCAGGATCGCCGCCAGCAGGCCGGCGGTCTCCGACGGTGGCATGGGGGTCAGCTCGACGTGCTCGACCAGGTCGTCGGTCCAGAGTGCGCGGATCGGCAGCGGAATCTGTTCGCCGTCGCGCAGGGTGCCCACGACTGTGGCGTTGTCGGCGCGGGCGACCAGATGAACGAGCGCCGCGGAGGGCGGGTCGAGCAGGTGCGCGTCGTCGATGGCGAGCACGATCCGGCGGCCGGCGGCCTGCTGTTGCAGAACACCCAGCGCCCAGCGGAGGATGCCGGCGGGGGAGAGGCCCTGGGGCTGCTCCGCCGGGAGGACCTGCACCAGCCCGCCGAACGGCAGCGCCGCCGTGGTGGCGCTGGCCGCGATGGACCAGATCGCGTACCGGTCGGTGGGCAGGGTGCCGACACCCTCGCGCAGCAGCCGGCTCTTGCCGATGCCCGCGCTGCCACTGAAGAAGAGCCCTCGGCCGGCCTCGCCGGTCACCGCCGCCAGCAGGCGGTTGAGCTCGTCGGTTCGGCCGACGAACTTCCATCGACTCATCCGCGCAGCATATCCCTCGGATTCCGTCCGCGCCCGCATCGTCACGCACCGAAGTTGAGTAGTCGCACAATTACCGGTGAGTATCCGAAGTGTTCCGCCTGGTCGGCCGGCCGAACGTACTCTTCCGACATCCGGGTAGTGTCACCGGAATTTCCACGCGACCGGCGCGCCGGTCGCCTGCCCCGGGAGGCCACCCGATGCAGCAGGGCCCTCTCCCCTCACTCGACTCGGCAAGCGACGTGTCCAGCTCAGCCGACCTGCCGAGCTGTGGCCCGCTGCCCGCCGAGCCCGGTGTGTCCACTCCCCGGGCGGACGAGCCGCTCGGCGTGGTCGCCGTCGGCCCCGCCGGCGCCGACCGCCGTGCGGTGCTCGCCAGCCTCGTCGGTCTCGACCCGGTGATGCTCACCGTGCCGGCGGGCAGTTGGCTGCTGGTCCGGCACGCCGAGGTGCCCACGCGGGCGGCGTTCGTCCCGGGCTACCGCCAGCCGCACTCCTACGGCGCGGACCGGGACGCCGCAGGCCCGGCGTTGGCCCGCCCGCCGCGACGGGTCGAGCTGAGCGTGCCCGAGCCGCTGCTGCGCCATTTCACCCTGATCGACACACCGGACACGGGCGCACTCGGCGTGGCCGGCGTCCGGGTGCTGCGCGAGGCCGTCGGCCGGGCCGGCGCCCTGCTCTTCGTGATCGCGGCCGACCAGGCCTTCACGGCCCAGGAGCTGAACCTGCTCGCCGAGGTGGCCGCGGCCCCGGTGGAGGTCGTCTTCGCGGTGAGCCCGGGTGCGGCCGGTTGGGGGCCGCTGGCCGACGGCGTGGTGATGACGGAGGACGCGGGGGCGTCCGTCTCGCCGGCCGACGGTCGGGCGGGGGAGGTGGACCCGGTCGCGGTGACCGTCGAGGCGCACCGGGCGGCGCTGCTGGCCGCGGTCCCCTCCCTGGCCGGCGCGCGGTGGTTCCCGGTCGACGGGGCCGACTCCGCCGGCGACCTGCGGCGGGCGCTGGTGGGCTGGTCGGCGAGCGAGGGGTTGCAGCGGGCCAGCGCCGATCCGCCGGTGCTGCCCGGGCAGCACGACCGGGTGGCGGTGTCCGCCGACCCGGGGGACTGGTCCGAGCGGCTGGACCGGCAGACCCGCTCCTGCGCGCAGCGGATCCGTCAGCACCTGGCCCTGGAGTTGGCGAACGTCCATCTGCGGGCCGTCCAGGAGATCGTCTTCGGGGTCGGCTGCGCCGGCCTGCCGGACCTGCTCGACAGGGAGATGGCGGCGCTGTCGCTGCTGGCCACCGCGCAGTGCGACCACGCGGTGCGGGGCATCGTGGCCGACGCCGCCACCCAGGTGCTCGGCGCGGCGCCGGCGGAGGGCGTCCGCCGTCGGATCGCCACCGCCGTCCAGTACGGCCTGGCCGACCACCGCGCGGGCGCGACCTGGACCGGGTCCTGCTGATCACGAGTACGGCGGGTGTGGCCGGGCTGACCGGCACGGAGGCGATCGACGCGCTCGCCGGCTATCCGACGCCGACCCGCGACGAGGTGCTTCCTCCGATCGCGGTGGCGCTCTCCGGCGGGTGCTGGCAGCAGTGGCGTACGCCAGGCAACGACGACCACAGCGCCGCGCGGGCCTGGTCCCAGCGGGCGTTGCGGGAGGTCGAGTTGGAGCTCTCCCGGGAGATCTCCCGACGGTTCGAGGTGATCCGCCTCTCGCTGGGCGTGGTGCTCTCCGATGCGGTCGACCACGGCATCCTGCTCGCCTGACGGCGTGGTCACCTCCTGGCTCGGGTCCGTCCCGCGCCTCGCGTCCGACGGGCTGCGGGGCGGCTCCGGGGTGGCCACGGCGGGTGATCCTGGTCCGCCCGGCGTTCCGGTTCCTCGGTTCCGGGAAACCGGTGGCACGATGGGGGGCATGGCGGCTCCACAGGTTGCACCGGTCGAGACGCCGGCCACTGACGACGTGCCGGCGCCCGACCGGCAATGGGTGACGATCGTGTGGGACGACCCGGTCAACCTGATGACGTACGTGACCTGGGTCTTCCAGAAGCTGTTCGGCTACAGCCGGGAGAGGGCGGAGCAGCTCATGCTGGACGTGCACCACAAGGGCCGCGCCGTGGTCTCCACGGGGGCCCGGGAGCGGATGGAGCACGACGCGTCGCAGTTGCACGCGTACGGGCTGTGGGCGACGGTGGACCGCTCGTGAGCATGTTCCGGCGGCAGGCCGGCCGCTATGTCGCCACCTTCGCGGTGGACGAGGTGCGGGTGCTGCGCAAGGTCGCCTCCGAGGTGGTCGGCCTGCTCACCGACGGTTTCGACCACACGGACCCGGTGGTGGGCCGGTTGTTTCCGGCGGTCTACCCGAAGGACGCGAGCGGCACCGCGGAGTTCCGCCGGTACACCGAGGGTGATCTGAAGACTGCCAAGATCGATCAGGCGGGGGCCATCCTGGCCGCGCTGCCCGACGAGGCCGGCGGCGAGGTGCGGTTGGACGCCGAGGCGGCCGAGGCGTGGCTGCGGGCGCTCAACGACGCGCGGCTCGCGATGGGCGTCCGCCTGGAGATCAAGGACGGCACGGACCTGGGTGAGGAGTTGGACGACGCGGTGACCGAGGATCCCGGTTCCAGTCGGGTGTTCCAGCTGTCGGTCTACGCGTATCTCGGGTATCTACAGGAGTCGCTGCTCAACGCCTTGATCGACTAGGCGTGACCGGCACCACTTCAGGGCCTGCCCGGTAGGCGTTAGGCTGGTGCACGTGCTGAGCATCGACCGGTCGATCATCGACGCGATCGTCGCCCACGCGCGCCGGGATCACCCCGACGAGGCGTGCGGCGTCGTCGCCGGCGCCGTCGGCAGCGACACCCCGACGCGGCACATCCCGATGGACAACGTCGCGCGGTCGATGACCTTCTACGAGTTCGACTCGATGGAGCATCTGCGGGTGTGGCGGGAGATGGACGACCGGGACGAGGAGCCCGTCGTCATCTACCACTCGCACACCGCCACCGAGGCCTACCCGTCCCGGACGGATGTCTCCTTCGCCGGCGAGCCGGGCGCGCACTACCTGCTCGTCTCGACCCGGGAGCCCGACTCGGAGGAGATCCGGTCGTTCCGGATCGTCGACGGCGTGGTCACCGAGGAGCCGGTCCGGATCGTGGAGGCCGGGGTCGACCCGCACGCCGTGCAGTCCTACATGTTCGGGCAGAGCCCGGCGACTGTCGACTACGAGTGTTCCGGCCGCTGACCCGTCAGCGTTCGCACCCGTTCGTTCCGTCACCGTTGGCACACCCGTTTGAGGAGCACGACATCATGGCCATCGAGATTCGCATCCCCACCATCCTGCGCAGCTACACCGGCGGCGCCAAGGTCGTCGAGGGCGCCGGCGACACGCTTGGCGACCTGCTCACCGACCTGGACTCGCGGCACGCCGGGCTGCGTGGCCGCCTGGTCACCGAGGCCGGCGCGCTGCACCGTTTCGTGAACGTCTACGTCAACGACGAGGACGTCCGCTTCCTCGGCGCGCTCGACGCGAAGCTCTCCGACGGTGACAGCGTCACCATCCTGCCGGCCGTGGCCGGCGGCGCGTTCGGCTTCGCCGCGGCAGCGGCGATCAGCTCGCACAGCGCGGCGGCAGCGGCGATCAGCTCGCACAGCGCGGCGGCAGCGGCGATCAGCTCGCACAGTGCCGCGACCGCCGTCGCCGCGCGCTGAGGGCGGCCGCCATGGCGCGGTACGACAGCCTGCTCGACGCCTGTGGGGGCACTCCGCTCGTCGGTCTGCCCCGGCTCTCTCCGACGGTGCCCGACGGCGCTCCGCCGGTGCGGCTCTGGGCCAAGCTGGAGGACCGGAACCCGACGGGCAGCATCAAGGACCGCGCGGCCATGTTCATGGTCCGCGCGGCGGAGGAGGCCGGCCGGCTTCGGGCGGGTGACACGATCCTGGAGCCGACCAGCGGCAACACCGGCATCTCGCTGGCCATGGTGGCCAAGCTGCGCGGGTACCGGCTGGTCTGCGTGATGCCCGAGAACGTCTCCACCGAGCGGGTCCAGCTGCTCCGCATGTACGGGGCGGAGATCATCTTCTCGGAGGCGGCGGGCGGCTCCAACCAGGCCGTCGCGACGGCCAAGCAGATCGCCGCCGAGCACCCGGACTGGGTGATGCTCTACCAGTACGGCAACGAGGCCAACGCGCGGGCGCAC
This sequence comes from Micromonospora lupini str. Lupac 08, assembly GCF_000297395.2. Classification (GTDB taxonomy): domain Bacteria; phylum Actinomycetota; class Actinomycetes; order Mycobacteriales; family Micromonosporaceae; genus Micromonospora; species Micromonospora lupini. The sequence continues at coordinate 1,271,467 of NZ_HF570108.1, forward strand.
TACGAGACGACAGGCCCGGAGCTGCTGCACGACCTGCCCACCATCACGCACTTCGTGGCCGGGTTGGGCACCACCGGCACCCTGATGGGGACCGGGCGCTACCTGCGCGAGAAGGTCGAGGGCATCCAGGTCGTGGCGGCCGAGCCGCGCTACGGCGAGCTGGTCTACGGGCTGCGCAACATCGACGAGGGGTACGTGCCGGAGCTGTACGACGCCTCGGTGCTGTCCCGGCGCTTCTCGGTCGGCACCCGGGACGCGGTGCTGCGTACCCGTCAGCTCGTCGAGGTGGAGGGCATCTTCGCCGGGTTCTCCACCGGCGCGATCCTGCATGCCGCGCTCGCGGTGGCGCACGAGGCGGTCCGGGACGGCCGGCGTGCCGACGTGGCGTTCGTGGTCTGCGACGGCGGCTGGAAGTACCTGTCCACCGGCGCGTACGGCGGCACCCTCGCGGATGCCGAGGAAGCGCTGGAGGGTCAGCTCTGGGCCTGACCGCAGGGGTCCTGCTCGAACGGGTCGTCGGCGTACGCGTCGGCGGCCCGTTCGTCACCCCGGCTCGCTGTGAGCAGGTGTCACGTTCGTGACAACTTCCAACGGATGATTCTTGTCGCCGGGCACCCCAGCGTAGGCTGCGCAGCGTGGCGTACGCGTCGGTAGAGATCATGGCCGGGACGACCGCCGGCATAGATGCTACTGACAGTAGCAGTGAGACAACCCGATGCGACTGACCGTCCTGGGATGTGCCGGTAGCTTCCCCGGCCCGGAGTCGCCGTGCTCCGCCTATCTCGTCGAGGCCGACGGCTTCCGCCTCCTGGTCGACTTCGGCTCGGGGTCGCTGTCCAGCCTCCAGCGGTACGTCGGGCTGCACGCCCCCGACGCCATCCTGCTGACCCACCTGCACTGTGACCACATCCTCGACGCCGCGTCGTACGTGGTGGTCCGCCGGTACGCCCCGGACGGCCCCTACCCGCCGTTGCCGGTGTACGCGCCCTCCGGCGCCCCGGACCGGCTCAGCGCCGCCTACGGCGACGACGGCACGGTGGAGGACGTCTACCAGTTCTACGCGTTGCAGCCGGGCACCTTCCCGATCGGGCCGTTCACTGTCACCGTCGACCGGGTCAACCACCCTGTCGAGACGTACGGCGTGCGGTTGGAGCACGGCGGTCGGTCGCTGTGCTACTCGTCGGACACGGCGCCCTGCGACGCGTTGCTGCGCCTGGCCCAGAACGCCGACGTGTTCCTGTGCGAGGCCAGCTACCTCGACGGCGCGGACAATCCTCCGGACCTGCACCTGACCGGCCGGGAGGCCGGCGAGACGGCGACCAAGGCGGTGGTGGGCCGGCTGCTGCTCACGCACCTGGTCGCGGCCTGGGGCAGCGAGGCGCACACGTTGGAGTCGGCCGCCGCCGCGTACACCGGGCCGCTCGAGGTGGTCCGGGCCGGCGCCAGCTACGACATCTGACGCTCCTCGCGGCGGTGTTGTGCCGTACTGTTCGCCGGCCGGTCAGCGGCCGGTCGCCTGGCGCACCCGTGGCACCCGCACGGTGTGGGCATGCGGATCGCCATCGTGACCGAGTCGTTCCCGCCCGACGTGAACGGCGTCGCGCACTCCGTGGTGCGCACGGCGGAGCACCTGCTGGCCCGGGGCCACGAGCCGGTCGTCATCGCGCCCGCCCCGCCGGGGGCGACGCGGCGGGACATCGAGGGGCTGCCGTACCCGGTGGTGCGCATCCCGAGCGTGCCGCTGCCCCGCTACCAGGGCTTCCGGCTGGGTGTGCCGACCACGACCCGGCTGGCGGGGGCGTTGCTGTCGGCGGCGCCCGACGTGGTGCACCTGGCCAGCCCGTTCATCCTCGGCGCCCGGGCGGCCACGCTCGCCAGCCGGTACGGGTTGCCCATGGTGGCGGTCTACCAGACCGACGTCGCGGCCTACGCCCGGGCGTACCGGGTGAGTTGGGGTGAGGCGGCCGCGTGGCGGCGGCTTCGGGAGATCCACAATCTGGCGCAGCGGACCCTCGCGCCGTCGACCCGGGCGGCTGCCGACCTGATCGCCAACGGGGTGCAGCGGATCTGGTTGTGGGGCCGGGGGGTCGACGCGGTCCGGTTCGATCCGGCCAAGCGGTGCCCGGACCTGCGGCGCCGGCTGGCCCCCGGCGGGGAGCTGCTGGTCGGCTACGTCGGCCGGCTGGCCCCGGAGAAGCGGGTGGAGCTGCTGGCGGCGACGTCCCGGCTGCCGGGTGTGCGGGTCGTGGTGGCCGGTGACGGTCCGGCCCGCCGCCAGCTGGCTCGGGCGCTGCCGGGTGTGCACTTCCTGGGGGTGCAGCACGGCGAGGACCTGGCCCGGCTCTACGCCAGCCTGGACGTCTTCGTGCACACCGGGCCGCACGAGACGTTCGGTCAGACCCTCCAGGAGGCGCTGGCCTCGGGGGTGCCGGTGGTCGCGCCGGCCAGCGGCGGGCCTGTCGACCTGGTCGACTCGGGAACGACAGGTCTGCTGGTCCCGCCGGCCGACGGGGACGCCCTGGCCGCCGCGGTGGCCGCGCTGGCCGGGGACGCCGACCGGCGGCGGGCGTACGGGGTGGCCGCCCGGGCCGCCGTGCGCCGGCGCAGTTGGGCGGCCGTCGGCGACGAGCTGGTCGGGCACTACGCAGCGGTACGCGCCCAGGCCGCCACCGTCGGCCTGCCGGCCGCGTCGTGACGGGGACGGCCGGCGGGCTGCGGATCGTCCGGCTCGCGAACTTCGTGACCGCGCGCTCCGGTGGCCTGCGCACCGCGCTGCGGCACCTCGGCGAGGGCTACCGCGCGGCGGGGCACGATCCGGTGCTGGTGGTGCCCGGTCGACGCGACGCCCACGAGTGGCACCCGTGGGGTCGGGTGGTGACCCTGCCCGGCGTGGAGCTGCCCGGCACCGGCGGCTACCGGCTGCTGGCCGGCCGGCAGCGGCTGGCCCGGGTGCTCGCCGAGCTGGCCCCGGACCGGCTGGAGGTGTCCGACCGGTCGTCGCTGCGCTGGACGGGGGCCTGGGCGAAGGCGCACGGAGTGCCGTCGGTGCTGGTCTCGCACGAGTCGCTGACCGGGCTGCTCGGCCAGTGGGGTGTGCCCGACGTGCTGCGCCGGCCTGTCGCCGACCGGCTCAATCGGGCCAGCAGCCGGGCGTACGACCGGATCGTCTGCACGACCCGGTGGGCGGCCGAGGAGTTCGACCGTATCGGCGCCGACAACGTGGATCTCGTGCCGCTCGGGGTGGACCTGGACACCTTCCACCCGGACCGGGCCGACCCGGAGAGACGCGAGCGCTACGCCGACCCGACCGAACTGCTGCTCGTGCACTGCGCCCGCCTGTCGCCGGAGAAGCGGCCGGAGTTGGCCGTGCAGACCCTCGCCGAGCTGCGCCGGACGGGCGTGCCGGCGGTGCTGGTGCTGGCCGGGGACGGCCCGTTGCGCGCGTCGCTGGCCCGCCGGGCCGCCGGCCTGCCGGTCACGTTCACCGGTTTCCTGCCCGACCGCGCCACGGTGGCCGCGCTGCTCGCCAGCGCGGACGTGGTACTGGCGCCCGGACCGGTGGAGACCTTCGGCCTGGCCGGGTTGGAGGCGCTGGCCTGCGGCACTCCGGTGGTGGTGAACGCCGCGAGCGCGTTGCCCGAGGTGGTCGGCTCGGCCGGACTGGCCGCGTACGGCTCCGGGGCGTCGATGGCCACGGCCGTGACTCGCCTCGCGGCCCGGCCGGAGGCGGCGCGGCGGCGGGCCGCCCGGGCGCGGGCGGAGGAGTTCGGCTGGCCGGCGGCGGTCGCGGGATTCCTGCGGGTGCACGACGCGGACGCTGCTCGGGACACCCCGGGGGAGGCGGATCGCCGCACCGCATAGGGTGCAGGGCATGGCGCGACCTGACGGGCGAGGGCCCTCTCAACTCCGACCGGTGACCCTGACCCGAGGCTGGAGCACCCATCCGGAGGGCTCGGTGCTCGTCGAGTTCGGCGGCACCCGGGTGCTCTGCACGGCGAGCGTCACCGAGGGCGTGCCCCGCTGGCGCAAGGGCTCCGGGCTCGGCTGGGTGACCGCCGAGTACGCGATGCTGCCCCGGGCCACCAACACCCGCTCGGACCGGGAGAGCGTGAAGGGCCGCGTCGGTGGCCGTACGCACGAGATCTCCCGCCTGATCGGGCGTAGCCTGCGCGCCAGCATCGACCTCAAGGCGCTCGGCGAGAACTCGGTCGTGCTCGACTGCGACGTGCTGCAGGCCGACGGCGGTACCCGTACGGCCGCGATCACCGGCGCGTACGTGGCGCTGCACGACGCGGTGGGCTGGCTGGCCGCCCGCAAGGCGTTGGCCGGCAAGCCGGAGAAGGTCATGCACCGCTCCGTCGCCGCCGTCAGCGTCGGGATCATCGCGGGTGAGGCGCGACTGGACCTCTGCTACGAGGAGGACGTGGCCGCCGAGGTGGACATGAACGTGGTGTGCACCGGCGCGGGTGACTTCGTCGAGGTGCAGGGCACCGGCGAGGCGGGCGTCTTCGCCCGCGACCAGCTCGACAGCCTGCTCGACCTGGCCGTGGCCGGGTGCGCCGAGTTGGCCGAAGCCCAGCGAAAGGCACTCGCGTGAGCGCGAGGAGTGAGCTTGCGAGCCCCGCAGTCGCTAACGAAGGTGAATCAGCGTGAACAAGGTCCTGCTGGCGACGCGTAACCGTAAGAAGCTGGTGGAGCTTCAGCGGATCCTCGACGGCGCGCTCGGCGCGCACCGGATCGCCCTGCTCGGCCTCGACGACGTCGACGAGTATCCGGAGCTGCCGGAGACCGGCCTCACCTTCGGGGAGAACGCGCTGATCAAGGCGCGGGAGGGCTGCCGGCGTACCGGGTTGCCGACGATCGCCGACGACTCCGGGCTGGCCGTGGACGCGCTGAACGGGATGCCGGGCGTCTTCAGCGCCCGCTGGTCCGGCACGCACGGCGACGACCGGGCCAACCTCCAGTTGGTGCTGGACCAGATCGGCGACGTACCCGACGAGCACCGGGCCGCGTCCTTCGTCTGCACTGTGGCGCTGGTGCTGCCCGGTGGCAAGGAACACCTGGTCGACGGTCGGCAGTCCGGCCGGGTGCTGCGCGCGCCGCGCGGCGACGGCGGGTTCGGCTACGACCCGATCTTCCTGGGTGACGGGCAGGACCGGACCAACGCCGAGTTGACCCCGCACGAGAAGGACGCGGTCAGCCACCGGGGCAAGGCGCTGCGCGAGCTGGCCAAGCTCGTCGCGAAGGTGCTGCCGCCCGCCGCCTGACCCGCGGCGGGCGACAGCGCCCCGCGGAGGTCAGCCCAGCGGGCCGACCTCCCGTTCGATGGCGGCGCGCAGCTCCGGCCCGGCCAGCACCGCGCGGGCGGCCTCCAGCACCGGGGCGAGGAACACGTCCGGGCCGGGTTCGCCGGCCGCCGCACCGAGGGCGGCGACGGCGGCCCGGCCGGCCGGCGACGGCACCAGCGGCGCGCGCAGTTGCAGGCCGCGTACGCCGGCCAGCAACTCGACGGCGAGCAGGCTGGTCAGGTTGTCCAGCACGGTCCGTAGCTTCTTGGCGGCCGCCCAGCCCATCGAGACGTGGTCCTCCTGCATGCCGCTCGTGGGCAGCGAGTCCACCGAGGCCGGGGCGGCGAGCCGACGGTTCTCCGCGACGATCCCGGCCGCCGTGTACTGGGCGATCATCAGGCCGGAGTTGACCCCGGCGTCGGGGGAGAGGAACGCGGGCAGTTCCCGGGAACGGGTGACGTCCAGCAGCCGGTCCACCCGCCGCTCGGCGATGGCGCCCACCTCGGCGGCGGCGATGGCGAGGAAGTCGGCGGCGAAGCCCAGCGGCGCGCCGTGGAAGTTTCCGGTGGACTCGACCCGGCCGTCGGGCAGCACCACCGGGTTGTCCACTACCGACACCAGTTCCCGGGCCGCGACCGTGCGGACGAAATCCAGGGTGTCGCGGGCCGCACCGGCGACCTGCGGCGCGCAGCGCATGGAGTACGCGTCCTGCACGGCGTGCGCCAGGTCGTCGCGGTGCGAGTCCATGACCCGGGAGTCCTGCAACAGCCGGTGGATGTTCGCCGCCGACGCCGCCTGGCCGGGGTGCGGTCGGATGGCGTGCAGCTCGGGCAGGAACGGCCGCTCCGAGCCGAGCATCGCCTCGATGGCCAGCGCGGCGGTCACGTCCGCCATGGCGAACAGGTGCGCCGCGTCGTGAATGGCGAGCAGCAGCATGCCGAGCATGCCGTCGGTGCCGTTGATCAGCGCCAGCCCTTCCTTGGCGGCCAGCTCGATCGGCGTGAGCCCGGCGGCGGTCAGCACGTCGGCGGCGTCGCGCCGCTCGCCGCCAGGGCCGAGCACCCAGCCCTCGCCCAGGAGCACGAGGGCGCAGTGCGCCAGCGGCGCCAGGTCACCGGAGGCGCCCAGCGAACCGTGCTCCGGAACCCACGGGGTGATGTCGTGGTTGAGCAGGTCGACGAGCGCCTCGGCGACAAGCGGGCGGACCCCGGAGCGACCCAGGGCGAGCGAGCGGACCCGCAGCAGCATCATGGCCCGCACCACCTCGCGCGGCATCGGGGCGCCCACCCCGGCGGCGTGCGAGCGGATCAGCGCGTGTTGCAGCTCGGCCCGCCGCTCGGGCGCGACGAAGGTGTTGGCGAGCGCGCCGAACCCGGTCGACACGCCGTACACGGGCCGCCCGGCGGCCTCGATCCCGTCCACGATCGCGCGGCTGGTCGCCATCGCGTCCCGGGTGGCCGGGTCGAGGGTCACCGTGGCGGTGCCGCGCGCCACCGCGAGGACGTCGTCGGCGCTGATACCGGTGGGTTGGATGATCACGGTCGTCACTGTGGAACTCCGTTGCGTATTACCTGGTGGATCAGGGGGACACCGGGCCGGTAGGCCAGGTGCAGGTACGAGGGGGCGTCCAGGACGAGCAGGTCGGCCCGTGCGCCGGGGGTGAGCACCCCGACGTCGTCGCGGCGCAGCGCCCGCGCGCCACCGGCGGTCGCGGCCCAGACGGCCTCCGCCGGGGTCATCCGCATCTCCCGGACGGCGAGGGCGATGCAGAAGGGCATCGACGAGGTGTACGACGAGCCGGGGTTGCAGTCCGTCGCCAGGGCCACGGTGACTCCGGCGTCGAGCAGCCGGCGGGCGTCCGGGTACGGCGAGCGGGTGGAGAACTCGGCCCCGGGCAGCAGGGTGGCGACTGTGGAGGTGTGCTGGCCCTCGTGGCACATGCAGTCGATCCGGGTCGACGCCAGCGCGTCCACGTCGGCGTCGGACAGGTGGGTGCAGTGGTCGACGCTCGCCGCGCCCAGCTCCACGCCGAGCTGCACACCCGGCCCGGGGCCGAGCTGGTTGGCGTGCAGCCGCACACCGAGCCCGACGGCCTGCCCGCAGGCGAGGATGGCTCGGGCGTGGTCGACGTCGAAGGCGCCCCGCTCGCAGAACACGTCGATCCACTTGGCATGCGGCGCGGCGGCGGCAAGCATCGGCCCGCAGACCAGCCCGACGTAGTCGTCCGGACGGTCCGCGTACTCGGCGGGGACCACGTGCGCGCCGAGGAAGGTGGTGTCCTCGGTGAACTCGGCGGCGATCCGCAGCGAGCGGGCCTCGTCGGCGACGCTCAGCCCGTACCCACTCTTGATCTCGATGGTCGTGGTGCCCTGGCGCAGCGCCTCCCCGCGCAGCCGGCGCACGGTGGCCCGCAGTTCGTCGTCGGTGGCGGCCCGGGTGGCGCCGACGGTGGTCCGGATGCCCCCGCCGGTGTAGGGCTCGCCGGCCATCCGGGCGGCGAACTCGGCGGCCCGGTCCCCGGCGAAGACCAGGTGCGCGTGACTGTCCACGAACCCGGGCAGCACGGCGGCCCCACCGGCGTCGATCCGCCGATCGGCGGCCGGCGCGTACGCGGCCGGCCCGACCCAGGCCACGCGGCCCTCCTCGATCAGCACTGCGGCGCTGCGGCGGATGCCCAGTGGGCCCTCGCCGACGCCGTTGGTGACCAGCTCGCCGATGTTGTCGACAAGGAGAGCGCTCAAGAGCGGATCACCGCCTCGATCGACGCCGACAGTTCGGCGGGCACGTCCACGCTCAGGTGCCGGCCCTCGGCCACCACCACGCGGCCGTCCACCACTACCTGCTCGACGTCGGCCGCTCCGGCCGCGAAGAACGCCCCCACCGGCGGCACTCCTGCGGTGCGGGCGCTGTCGAGTCGTACCGTGACCAGGTCGGCGCGGGCGCCGACGGCGATCCGCCCGGCGTCGGCCCAGCCCAGCGCGGCGTGCCCGGCGGCGGTCGCCATGGTCAGCAGACCGGCCGGGGTGAAGTGGCCGCGGCGGCGGGTGCGCAGGCGCTCGTCCAGCTCCACCGCCCGGGCCTCCTCGAACAGGTCGATGACGGCGTGGCTGTCGCTGCCCAGGCTCAGCCGGATCCCCGCGTCGGCCATCCGCCGGGCGGGACCGATGCCGTCGGCGAGGTCGCGTTCGGTGGTGGGGCAGAGGCACACAGCGGTCCGGCTGTCGCCGAGCAGCGTCAGGTCGCCGCTTGTCGGGTGGGTGGCGTGCACGGCTGTGGTGTCCGACCCGAGCACGCCGTGCTCGGCGAGCAGCGCGGTGGGCGTACGCCCGTGCACGGCCCGGCACTCGTCGTTCTCGGCGGGCTGCTCGGAGAGGTGCACGTGCAGCGGCGCCTGCCGCTCCCGGGCCCAGTCGGCGACCGTGCCGAGCTGGTCGGCCGGGACCGCCCGCACCGAGTGCACTGCCGCGCCCACCCGGACGTGCGAGTCCGTCGGCGCGAACGCCGACACCCGCTGCGCCCAGCGGGCCGCGTCGCCGTCGCCGAAGCGCCGCTGCGGCCCGGCGAGCGGCCGGCCGTCCACCCCGGCGCTCAGGTAACAGGTGTCCAGCAGGGTGAGCCGGATCCCGGCGTGCGCGGCGGCCTCGACGAGCGCCGCACCCATCGCGTTCGGGTCGTCGTACGCGCCGCCGTCGGGCCGGTGGTGCAGGTAGTGGAACTCGCCGACGACTGTGATCCCCGCGAGGGCCATCTCGGCGTAGACCGCGCGGGCCAGCGCCAGGTAGGTGTCCGGGTCCAGCCGGTCCGCGACCGCGTACATCCGGTCCCGCCAGCTGAAGAAGTCGCCCCGGCCGCCGTGGGTACGCCCGCGCAGAGCCCGGTGGAAGGCGTGCGAGTGCACGTTCGCGAGGCCGGGCAGGGTCAGGCCGGGCAGCGGCACCGCATCGGCGTACACGTCCACGCCGGCGCTCGGCCGGCCGGGAGCGGCCAACGCGGTCACACCGGTGATCACCCCACCGTCGGTCTCGATGAGCACGTCGGGCGTGGGCTGGGCGAGATCGGGCAGCCAGGCGTACTCGGCGAGCCAGCGGGTCGGTGTCACCGGCATGTCAGCTCCTCCAGCACGCGGGCCAGCGCCCGCACCCCGGCGGCGCAGTCGTCGTCGGTCGCGGCCTCGGCGGGGGAGTGCGACACCCCGGTCGGGTTGCGCACGAAGAGCATCGCGGTGGGCAGCTGCGCGGCGAGCACCCCCGCGTCGTGCCCCGCGCCGGTGGGCAGCACCGGCGCCTCGAGCAGCACCGCAAGGCGTTTGGCCAGCCCGCCGTCGAAGGCGACGAGCGGCGTCACCGACTCCTCGGTGACTGTCACCTCCGTACCGTCGCGGCGGGCCCGCTCGGCGAGCTTGCCCCGGACCGCGTCGACGAGCCCGGTCAGGGTCTCCGGGTCGGCGGCGCGGGCGTCCAGCCAGCCGGTCACCCGCGACGGGACGGCGTTTGTGGCGTTGGGCTCGACGGACACCCGGCCCACTGTGGCGTGCGCCCCGCGCAGCCGTGCCTCCTTGTTGGCCGCCAGCACCGCGAACGCGTAGGTGAGCATCGGGTCGCGGCGGTCGGCCATCCGGGTCGTACCCGCGTGGTTGCCCTCGCCGACCACGTCGAAGCGCCAGCGGCCGTGCGGCCAGATCGCGCTCGCCACCCCGACCGCCGCGTCGGCGTCGACAAGCGCGCGGCCCTGCTCGACGTGCAGCTCCACGAAGGCGCCGAACCGGCCCAGCAGCTCCGGACGCGCGCCCGCCGGCCGGTCGCCGAGCGCCTCGGCGAAGCTCACTCCGGCCGCGTCGCGCAGGCCGGCCGCGCGGTCGGCCGCCAGCGCGCCGGTGAGCAGCCGCGAGCCCAGACAGGGTACGCCGAAACGGGCGCCCTCCTCCTCGACGAACGCGCCAAGCACCAGCGGCCGGACGGGTGTGACCCCGGCGGCCCGCAGCTCGTCCACGGCCAGGAACGCGCTGACGATGCCGAGCGGCCCGTCGTACGCCCCGCCGTGCGGCACCGAGTCGAAGTGGCTGCCGGTCAGCACCGCGTCGGCGCCCTCGGGGTCACCCCAGTGGGCGAACAGGTTGCCGTTGCCGTCCTCGGTGACCGGCAGACCCCGCCGCCGCGCCTGCGCCCGGAACCAGGCCCGCAACTCCGTCTCCGGCTCGGTCAACGCGTAGCGCAGGTAGCCGCCGCTGCCGGCGTCCCGTCCGACCGGCGCGATCTCGTCCCACAACGCCCGGAACCGACTCGACAGGTCGTCACTCACGCGGGTGCGCCCTCGGTCATGGGCACCCGGACGCCGGTGCGGTCGGCGACCTCGCGGGCGCTGTCGTAGCCGGCGTCGACGTGCCGGATGACCCCCATCGCCGGGTCGTTGGTGAGCACCCGCTCGATCTTCTGCCCGGCCAGGGCGGTGCCGTCGGCCACGCAGACCTGCCCGGCGTGGATCGACCGGCCGATGCCGACGCCACCGCCGTGGTGGATCGACACCCAGGACGCACCGCTGGCGGTGTTGACCAGGGCGTTGAGCAGCGGCCAGTCGGCGATGGCGTCGGAGCCGTCGGCCATCCCCTCGGTCTCCCGGTACGGGCTCGCGACGCTGCCGGTGTCCAGGTGGTCCCGGCCGATCACCACCGGGGCGGAGAGCTCACCGGAGGCGACCATGTCGTTGAACCGCACACCCGCCCGATCCCGCTCGCCCTGACCGAGCCAGCAGATCCGGGCCGGCAGACCCTGGAACGCGACCCGCTCGCCGGCCAGCTTGATCCACCGGGCCAGCGACTCGTTCTCCGGGAACAGGTCCAGGATGGCCCGGTCGGTGGCCGCGATGTCGGCCGGATCGCCGGAGAGCGCCGCCCACCGGAACGGGCCCCGGCCCTCGCAGAACAACGGCCGGATGTACGCGGGCACGAAGCCCGGGAAGTCGAAGGCACGCTGGTAGCCGCCGAGCTGCGCCTCGCCCCGGATCGAGTTGCCGTAGTCGAACACCTCGGCGCCGGCGTCGAGGAAGCCCACCATGGCTTCGACGTGCGTCGCCATCGACGCGCGGGCCCGGTCGGTGAACTCGGCCGGCTTGGCCGTCGCGTAGTCGCGGGCGTCGGCCAGCTCGACCCCCACCGGCAGGTACGCCAGCGGGTCGTGGGCGCTGGTCTGGTCGGTCACGATGTCGATCTCGACGCCCCGGCCGAGCAGCTCGGGGAAGACCTCGGCGGCGTTGCCGACGACGCCGACGCTCAGCGCCCGCCGGTCCCGCTTCGCGGCGAGGACCCGCTCGACGGCGTCGTCCAGGGAGTCGGCGACCTCGTCGAGGTAACGGTCGTGCACGCGACGGTCGAGCCGGGTGCGGTCCACGTCCACGATCAGGCAGACGCCGTCGTTCATGGTGACGGCGAGGGGCTGCGCGCCGCCCATTCCGCCGCAGCCGGCGGTAAGCGTCAGCGTGCCCGCGAGGGTGCCCCCGAACCTCTTCGCGGCCACCGCCGCGAACGTCTCGTAGGTGCCCTGGAGGATGCCCTGGGTGCCGATGTAGATCCACGAGCCGGCGGTCATCTGCCCGTACATGGTCAGGCCGAGCTGTTCGAGGCGGCGGAACTCCGGCCAGGTCGCCCAGTCACCGACCAGGTTCGAGTTGGCCAGCAGTACCCGGGGCGCCCACTCGTGGGTACGCATCACCCCGACCGGGCGGCCCGACTGCACGAGCATCGTCTCGTCCTCGCGCAGGTCGGTGAGCGTACGGACCAACGCGTGGTACGACGGCCAGTCCCGCGCCGCCTTGCCCGTGCCGCCGTAGACGACCAGGTCGTCGGGGCGTTCGGCCACCTCCGGGTCGAGGTTGTTCATGAGCATCCGCAGGGCGGCCTCCTGCTGCCACCCGCGGGTGGTGAGCTGGCTGCCCCGTGCGGCACGGATGGGCTGGGTCATCTGCGGTCTCCTCCGGTCAACCGAGGAACAACTGTCGGCGGGCAGCGGAGGCTTCGAACGCCTCCAGACGGCGTTGGGTGTCGGCCGGCGCGGCGTCGCAGATCGCCTGCAACAGCACCATGGCCAGGGTCATCGGGGCGGTGTGCAGGTCGAAGACGAGCTGGGCGCCGACGGCGGCCGGCAGCACCACGTCGGCGTGTTCGGCGGCCGGACTGACCGGCGAGTCGGTGATCGCCACGACGGTCAGCCCGGCGGCACGTGCGTCGCGCAGCGCGTCCAGGGTCTCCCGGGGGTAGCGGGGCAGCACGAAGGCGAGCACAGCGGACGCCCCGGCCTCGGCGGCCTGCTCCAGGCGGTCGGTGAGCAGGCTGCCGCCGTCGTCGAGCACCCGTACGTCCGGGTGCACCTTGGCGGCGAAGTAGGCGAAGTACGCGGCAAGCGGCGCGGCGGCGCGCAGGCCGAGCACCGGCAGCGGGCGGCTGGTCGCGAGCAGCCGACCCGTCTCGGCGATCCGGTCGGTGTCGGCGAGCTGACCGGCCAGCCGGTCCAGGTTGCCCATCTCGGCGCGTACTGCCTGCTGGAGCTCGTTGCCGGCGTCGGTCGGCCCGCCGGGTGTGGTGCTGGTGAGGTCGCGCAGCCGGCGGCGCAGGGCCGGATAGCCGTCATGGCCGAGCGCGACGGCGAACCGGGTGACCGACGGCTGGCTGACCCCGGCCAGCTCGGCGACCTCCGCCGCGGAGAGGTACGCCACCGCCGGGGCGTGTTGCACGAGACAGTGCGCGATCCGACGCTGGGTCGGGGTGAGCCGTACGCCGTCGAACAGGTGGAACACCTGTTCGGCCGACGCCTGGAGCGCTCCGTCATTCACTCCGCGACTCTATGCATGAAAACTTTCAGAGGCAATGGGGACGCATCACCGACGATCGGCGTTGTGACATCAACCGATTCGGTGGTCATTGCCCTGGTTGGTGGCCTCAACGGTGACACAACGCGCTGGAGCGGTGATTGTAGGATCCGCACGGCGGTTGGACAGAGGAGTTGCGCATGCAGCCGGAAGGCCCCTACCGGTTCACCCACGCGCTGGGTGGATCTCCGGTCGGCAAGGCGTGGGCTGCCATCGACGAACACGGCCGGCTCGTGACGGTCGCCGTGCTGGACGCCGCCGTCGCCGGCTCCGCCGGTTGGCGGGAAGCCTTCGCCGGCACGGCCAACTCTCTCGCCCAGGGGCCCGACGCGATGTCGTTCGCGTACGCCGACTTCTCGGCCACCGCGCCCTGGGTCGCGTATCCCGCCGAAGCGGGGCCCGGCGCCGAGAAATTGTTCCGGGCCCTCGGCGTGGAATACACCCCCGCCCCTGTCTCGCCGGTCTCCGCGCCCCCAGTCTCCGCCTCTCCGGTGTCGAGCTCGCCGGTGTCCGGTACGCCGGTGTCCGGTACGCCGGTGTCCGGCGCGCCGCCGGTGTCCGGCGCGCCTCGGCCGGCGGCCGACATGCCGCACGCCCCCTGGGCTGTGCACGCGAACCCGGTGTCCAGTCAGCCGGTGTCCGTCTCCCCGCAGCCGATCTCGGGTGCGCCCACGTCACCGTCCACTCCGGACACGACCTCGAACGTGCCCGTCGAGGTCCCGGGGCCGCCGATTGCGCAGACCCGCCCGGTGGTGCCGCCGGCCGACCCGTTCGCCGCACCCGTTCGCCGCATCAAGCCCTCCGAGCCCCGTCCACGACGTACCCGGCTGTGGGTGGGCGCCGCCGCGCTGGTCCTGGTGGTGCTCGCCGCGGCGGGCGGTCTGGTGATCTGGGGCAGGTCGGACGATCCCGGGACACCGCAGACCGCGCCGACCACGAGCATCCTGTCGCCCGCTATCCCCACGACCCCACCGCAGTCGCCCGGCATCGAACCGCCCAAGCCTGGCGCGTGGCCGACGCAGTGGCCGCGGTTCACCGAGCGGGACACCGTACGGACGCTCACCGATCTCGACGGCCTGGGCTTCCCGGTGAAGGTCCCGACGACCTGGCAGTGCACCCTCGCCGCTCGTGCCGAGGGGATTGTCAAGTACCAGTGTGGCACCACCGCGTCGGGGAACCAGGCGCTTGGCGGCGAGGTGATCGTGCGCGAGTGCCCGCAGCCGTGTACCGACCAGTGGCAGAACGCCATGCGCTCGGTCGAGGAGGCGTGGGGTGCGCAATGGATCCGCAGCGGCCTGTACGCGAGCTACGCCGAGCAGATCATCGAGGTCGACGGCGCACAGCGGCACGGCCTTGTCGTGGTCGCGTACTTCCGTAGTGGCGAGGACGGCGCCATCAACCGTCAGCTCGTGATCCGGATGACCTCGCCGGTGCCCGAGGCGTACCAGTTGCGGCGCTTCGCCAGCTACATCCGCGACGTGGTCGTCTTTTGACCGGGCCGAGCGCGGAGGCACCGACGAGCCTCCCGCCGTCCACAACGGACGTCGGCCCGCGGCCCCTCGCTGATCGCTCGGTCGCGCTGATCCATGAGTGGTTCGGTGCCACCGGCGGGTCCGAGCAGGTGTTCTTGCAGATGGCCGAGCTCGTGCCGCACGCCGACCGCTTCGTCCTCTGGAAGGACCACGACGCGACGGTGGATCGGGCGATCCGCGAATCCTGGCTAGCGAAGACCCCGTTGCGGCACAGCAAGGTCCTCGCGCTCCCGCTCATGCCGCTCACCTGGCGGACGTTGACCCGTAGGAAGTACGACGTGGTGCTCTCGTCCAGCCACGCGTTCGCGCACACAGTGAAGATCGGCGACCCGGAGCGCACCCGCCACCTGAGCTACGTCCACTCGCCCGCCCGCTACGTGTGGAGTCCCGACCTCGACCAGCGGGGAGCCAGCGCCGGACTCGCGCCGATGCGTGCCGCCCTGCAGGCCGGTGACAAGCGGCTGAGCCGGCACGTGCACGGCTACGCGGCGAATTCGCTGGAGGTGCGGGCACGCATCCGCCGCTACTGGGGACGGGACGCCACGGTGATCAACCCGCCCGTGGAGGTGGACTACTTCGCGGCGGCGCCGCCGGCCGTACGCGACCAAGCCCGCACCTACCTGCTCGGCGTCGGCCGCTGGATCCCGTACAAGAACTTCGACCTGATGATCGAGATCGCGGCGGCGGCCCGTCTGCCGCTCGTGATCGCCGGCGGAGGCCCCGAGGAGGACAATCTGCGCCGGCTCGCCTCCCGCGTCGACGTGCCCGTCGAGTTCGAGGTCAAACCGACCACGGAGCGGCTCCGCGAGCTGTACTGGGGCGCGAGCGCGCTGCTCTATCCCGCTCTGGAGGACTTCGGAATCATCCCGGTCGAGGCGCAGGCCTGTGGGACGCCCGTGGTGGGGTGGGCGCGTGGTGGGCTGCTGGAGACCGTGGTGACCGGCGAGACCGGCTTCCTCCTCGACTCGGGCGACCCAGGCGCGTACGTGGATCCGATCCGTCGGGCGGCGCAGCTGCCCGCTCAGGCGGCGACGACGAACGCCCAACGGTTCACGCCGCAGGGCTTTCGGGCGAATATGGCCCGGTGGCTGGACGAGCAGGCTTCATCGTGACCGGGTCCGCACCCGAGCGTCCCCGAGTGGACGAGGCGCCCGTGGCGAACGTGCTGATGCTGGGCACCGCCGAGTGGGACTCTCCGATCGCGACGAACCAGCACTACGTCGCGCGAGAGTTGGCACGGACCGCGAACGTCACGTTCGTCGAGTCTCTGGGTCTGCGCCGGCCCACGCTTCGCCGCGACGACGTCGTCCGGATGGCGTCCCGGGTCCGCCGCGCACTGGGCGACCGGGATGTCCCGGCGCAGCGACCCCGCCCGCCGGGAGCGCGGATCGTGTCGCCGCTCGTACTGCCGGTGCACCGCACACCCACCTACCCGGTCAACCGTGCCCTGCTCCGCCGTGCCACCGGCGGCTGGCTCCGGAGCAGCCGCCCCCGCGTGCTCTGGACGTTCACGCCGGTCACATACGGCCTGGAAGAGGACGCCGACCTCGTCATTTACCACTGCGTCGATCTGCTGGCGACGTTCCCCGGTGTGGACGCCGTCGCGGTCGCCCGCGGCGAGCGCTCGCTGTCGTCGCGCACCGCCGTCGCCGTCGCCACCAGCACGGCCGTCCAGGAGCATCTCGCCACCGTCGGCTTTCCCCGCATCGACCTCCTGCCCAACGTCGCGGACGTATCGGTGTTCACGGCGGCGAGCCAGGCGGCGGCGCAACGCCGACCCGACGTCCTCTTCTCCGGCAACCTCACAGTCCACAAGCTCGACCTGCGGCTCCTCGAATCCATCGCCGCCGCCGTACGCGGCAAGGGAGAGCTGCTACTGGCCGGGCCGCTCGCCGCGGGCGGGGGCAGCTTCGACGCGGAGCTGCGGCAGCTGGAGGCCCTCGGCGCCCGTCACCTCGGCGTCCTCACCCCCGACCAACTCGCCGAGACGGCCGGGACCTGCGCCGTGGGCGTCATCCCGTACGCGATCAACGATTACACCCGGGGCGTCAGCCCGCTCAAGTGCTTCGAGTACCTGTCCTCCGGCCTGGCAGTGCTGAGCAGTCCCCTGCCGGCGGTGACCGAACTCGCGCGGACCAATCCCCACGTGACCGTGGCCGAGGCGGACGACCTGCCCGTTCGCCTGCCCGCCCTGCTTCAACCGGTCACCGACGCCGTCGTGGAGGCCCGGATGGCGAGCGCTGCCGAACACGGCTGGGAGGGGCGTGGAGCGCTGCTGCGCGACCTGTTGCTCACCGAAGTGGCCCCGTGACCCGCGTGCTGGTCGTCACCGTCGAGCCGCCCTGGCCGGCCCAGCACGGCGGCCGGATCCGCACCGCCCGGGTCGCCGAGGCGCTCAGCCGCGACGCCGAGGTGCTCGTCACCTTTCCCGACCACGGCGACCGGCAGCCGGACGCCCCGGTCGCGACGCGTCCGCTGCCCTGGTCGCCACCGCCGGCCGTCCGCACCCGGGCGTCACACCGGCCCCACCTGGGCGGGCACTACCTGGCGCCGGTCACCGACTCGCTCGCGGCGCTGTCTGACGAGTTCCGGCCCGACGCCGTGTACTGGTCGCACTCCTACCTGGCCGCGTGGGCGCCCCCGCCGGTACGACAGGCGCCGCAGATCGTCGAGTTCGCCAACATCGAGAGCCGACGAATCGCGACGATGGTGGGGTCGGCTCACGGGTGGCAGCGTGTGGCCCGGCGGGCCGAGGCCGCCAAGGCCGCCTTCTGGGAGCCCCGGGTGGCCGCGCGTGCCGCCCTCTGCGTGGCTCTGTCATCGCCGGACCTGGACGTGCTGCGCGGGTGGGGCAGCGACGTCGTCCTCGTCCCGAACGGTGTGGACCTGCGGCCGTACGATCCCTCGCCACCCGACGGGTACGTCCTCGCGTTGGCGTCCTACGACTACGAGCCGAACGTGCGGGCGCTGCGGACGTTCCTGCGGGACACCTGGCCACTGGTCCGTGCCGCCCTTCCCGTCGCCCAGCTCGTGGTCGCGGGCCGGCGGAGCGAGGCGCTGAGGCAGGAGTTCGCCGATGTACCCGGGGTCGTGGTCCTCGGCACGCTCGACGACGTGGCCGACGCGTACGCCGGAGCCGCCTTGACCGTCGCTCCCGCCACCACCGGCGGCGGTGCGCAGCTCAAGCTGACCGAGTCGATGTCACGGGGCCGGTACGTCGTCATGAGCTCGTTCGCGGCGCAGGGCCTCCCGGCCGCCGTACGCGGCGCCGACTCCCACCAAGTGGCCGACGACCCGCACTCCTTCGCCGGCGCGGTCGTCGACGCCCTGCGTGACCCGTCCGCGCGTCACGCCCGCGAGCTGGCAGGTTGGCAGCGGTGCACGACGCTGGGGTGGCCCGAGACCGTGCGCGACCTGGCCGCCGCCATCTCCGTGCTCGCCACCCGGAAGGCCACACCGTGATCCGCCGCGTCCACCTCGTCGAGTCCGGCGGCCGGGGCGGGGTCTTCAACCACTCCGTCGAGGTCGCCGCCGGCCT
The DNA here is from genome assembly GCF_000297395.2 of Micromonospora lupini str. Lupac 08. Taxonomy (GTDB): domain Bacteria; phylum Actinomycetota; class Actinomycetes; order Mycobacteriales; family Micromonosporaceae; genus Micromonospora; species Micromonospora lupini. The sequence continues at coordinate 1,289,682 of NZ_HF570108.1, forward strand.
GCGCGACCTCGGCATCGACGTGGTCGTGCACACCGCCGACGACTGCGACGCGGCGCCGACCTCGGTGAACCTCTGCCGATGCGTCAGCTGGCACCGCACCTCACCCAATCGTCGGGTCCGTCAGGCTCGGACGTCGACGCGCTACCTGCTACGTACGCTGCCGCACCTGCACCGGGTGATCGGCCCACAGGATGTCGTGCACATCCAGGGCCTGTTCGCGCTCACCCCCGAACTGATCTCGATCGCCCGGCTGCGTCACGCGACAGTCGTCACCAGCCCACACAACACCTTCGTCCGGTCGAACGCCCCGGGCGGCGGGCGGGCGCTGCGCACTGCGCTGCGGGACGCCGACCGGGTGCTGGTCTACTCGGATGCCGACCGGCAACGCCTCCTCGACCGGGGGGTGCCGCACGTCGACCGGGTGCCCCTGACGCAGTGGACGCCGCTCCCGCAACCGGCTCTCGTGGACCGGTGGCGTACCGAGCTGAACCCGACAGCCGGCAAGCTCGCCCTGCTGCCCGGCCAGGTCCGGGCGGACAAGAACCCCGAGCTGTTCGTCCGGGCCGTTCTGCAGTTGCCCGACTGGCGGGGCGCGGTGGTCGGGGAGGATCTCGGGCCGGGCCGGCGGGTCGACGCGCTCATCGAACAGACCGGGGCGGCGGTGACAACCGCTTACCGCTACCTGAGCGTGGACGAGTTCGTCGCGCTTGTCGCGGCGGCCGATGTCGTCGTGGCACCGTACGAGGTCGCCAGCCAGTCCGGCGTCCTCGCCGTGGCGGCCCGACTGGGTGTGCCGAGCGCGGTGGCTCCGTGCGGTGGTCTGGGCGAGCTGGCCACCGCCGTTGCCCGGGACACCGGTGTCGCGGCGATCTCGGACGCCATCGCCCTCGCCGCCGAACGCGGCGCGAAGCCGGTCGACACGACGGACGCCGCGGGCCAGGTCCTCGCCGCGTACACCGCAGCCTGGCGGAGCCGGACGCCATGATCATCACGATGGTCTCGGTCTCGGACACCGCCGGCGGAGCCGAGGCGCACACCGTCGCGCTCGGTCGAGGGCTGCGCGACCGCGGCCACGACGTCACCCTGTACGGCCGGTGCCCCGGATGGGAGGAGCGCGGCCTCGACCGCGCCGACATCCGCCTCGGGCCGAAGTGGTCCCGCCGGACGATGGCCGTCGGGCTGCTGCGGGTGCCCGTCGAACGGCACCGGACCAACGCCATCGCCGACTCCTCCGTCTACTACCTGCAGTTCAAGCGGGAGCAGATCGCGCTGACCGCGCCGCTGGCGCGCCGGGCGCCCGTCGTGTGGACGGAGCACGGCCGGTGGATGGGCGGCCCCGTCGGTCGCCTGCTCCTCGCCGGCTACGCGCGCGCCGCCGAGCACGTCTCCCGGGTGGTCTGCGTCAGCGAGGCCGTCGCCGCCGACCTTGAACCGGTGGTCGGCCGGGACAAGCTGGTGGTGGTGCCCAACGCGATCGACACTCGCCGCTACGCCGCGCCACCGCCCGCGATGCGGGCGGTCCTGCGCCAGCGGTTGCTGCCGAGCCGGTTCCACGACCGCCCGGTCGCCGTCCTCGCGGCGCGACTGCACGGCGCCAAGCGACACGACCGCGCCGTCGCGGCGGCACTGGCCAGCGAAAGCGCCCTGGTCGTCGTGGGCGACGGTCCGGACCGTGAGCGGCTGGAGCGGCTCGCCGCCGGAAACGTCTACGTGCACTTCACCGGCCACCGCGACGACGTGCCCGACCTCCTCGCGGCCAGCGACTTCTACGTCTACTGTGGCGCTGAGACCGACGGCACGCCGACCTGCGTCCTCGAGGCCGCCGCCGGAGGCCTGCCGATCGTGGCGTTCCGCGGCGATCCGGGCACGGAGCTGATTCCGTACTGCGGGGGCCTCGTTCTCGGGGAGCCGACGGAGCTGACGGCCGACGCGGTGTCGGCGATGCTGGAGCGGCGGGGGACCGGCGTCGCCTACGTCGAGCAGCGGCACGGTCGCGACAGGTGGCTCGACGCGTACGAACGGACCTTCGGGGAGTGCCTCCGATGACCTCACCGGGACAGACGACGACCGAGCCGGCCGACCGGGGCTCCGACCCGACGGCTCTTGCGACGGCCGGCCCGACGGACGCCAACCGGTCGGCGCGCGGGCTCAGCGCCGCCACCGCCGTGTCCCTCGGCCTCCGCCTGCTCGGCATGGTCGTGGGCATGGCGACCACCTCCGTGCTCGCCCGGCACCTGAACCCCAGCGGCTACGGCGTCTTCGCCCTCGCGCTCACCCTCGGCACGGCGGCGGCGCAGGTCGCCGACATGGGCACCACGATCACGGTGAGTTCCCGGATCGCGCGGGAGAAGGCGGCGGCCGGCCGCACCCTGACGACCGGCCTGCTCATCCGTACGTCGGTGGCGCTGCTCGCAACCGTTGCCCTGCTCGCCGCCGCCGCCGGAGGGCTGTTCGGGGAGTCCAGTGCCGTCGTGAGCGTCATCGCCATCGCCACGCCGTTGTCCGCGGCGTCCGTTCTCACGGCGGGGGCCACCGCCCGTTTCCGGCCCGAGGTGTCGGCGGTCCTCGCCCTCGTCCAGGGCGTCCTCTGGCTGGTGGCGGTCGTCTTCATCGCCCGGACCGGCGGTGACGTCGTCCTCCTCGCGTGGTTCTTCGTCGCCGTCGTGGCGGTGCAGACCGGCATCGGGGTCGCGATCAACCGGAGGTTGGTGCCGCTGGGCCGACCGTCCTGGGCGGAGGCGGGCCGGATCTTCGCGCTGAGCTGGCCACTCGCGATCAGCTCGCTGGCGGTCATGGCCTACTACCGACTGGGTTCGGTGATTCTCTTCCACCTGCAGGGGGCGGCGGAGGTCGGCTACTACTCGGCGGCCTACAAGTTCCTCGACGTCGCCCAGCTCGGGCCGGCCATGCTGGTGGCCCCACTCCTGCCGATCGTGGCGACGAGTCTGAGCATGGCCGCACCCCGCCGAAACCTGATCTTCAGTCTGGCGACCCGTACCGGCGCCGTCATCGGCGCGGGCACGGCGGTGCTGCTGATCGCGGTGGCCCCCGCCCTCGTCACCTACCTCTACGGCGACGACTTCGGCCCGGCGGTCACGCCCCTGCTCCTGCTGGCGGTCGCCTTCGTCGGCGTCACCCTCGGCTACGTCGGCACGACCATCTGCTCCGCGCTGGGCCTAGTACGGCCGATCGCGGTGCTGACCGTCTCGGTTGCGGTGGTCAACCTCGCGGCGCAGTTCTGGGCCTGTGCCCGATGGGGTGCCACCGGCGCGGCGGCCGTGGCCGCGGCGACCGAGTTCGTCATCGGCGCCACCACGTGCCTGCTGGCCGCGCGCGCGATGACGTCCCGGCTTCCCGTACGGGAAATGGCGAGCGTGCTCGCCGTGGCTGCCGCCACGGTTCTCGTGCTGTGGCTGGTCCGGCTGCCGTGGCAGGTCGAGGGCCCGCTGGCCGCCGGCATGTTCGGTGTGTCGGTGCTCGCCACACGAGCGATCACCATGGCCGATCTCAAACGGGTCCTGTCCCGCAAGGCCCTCTGAGGGTCCTGCCGGCAACCGTCACCAGGTCGCCCCGGTCCGGAGGTGCTGCCAGGTCAGCCCGGTGCACTCGACCGGCCCGGTGCCGCAGGACAATGCGGCGTTCGTGTTGGTCGCCCGGCTGCCGTCGGCCCGCACGAGTTCGCTGACGTCGACCGCCAGATCCAGCGCGTACGAGACCAGCGATCCTCCGGCGGCGACAGCCGCCCCCCGTGCGCCCCGCGCGAATCGCAGCCCGTCGCCGCGGACTACGGCCGCACCCGAGTTGCGCACCCGCGCCACCCCGCCCGTTGTGTTGTCGATTGCCACGTTCGACACCGTCAGCTCGGTGGTGGTGTTGAGGTCGACAAGCCAGGGCGTCCCCACCGTCCGTGACTGATTGACGGCCAGCCGGGGCAGGACGTGGGTGGCCGCCGGGGCGGTGACCAGGGCGCCTCCCCGACCGGCGATCTGCACGTCAGACACGCTCGCCCGCCGTACCGTGGCGTGCGTCGCCCATCCGGGCAGCTCCACCAGGTAACTGTCGCCGCTCGCGGTCAGGCTGACCGCCCGCACGGTCAGGTCGTCCACCACCCCCGCGACCTGGGCGACGGCGGTGCCGGCGGACGTGCCAGCGACTGTCACACCGCTGACCAGCAGTTGGCCGATCGTCGCCGTCCGGGCCACCAACAGCAGAGGCGCGGCGTCGAGTTGTTCGACGACCACGTCCTCGACGGTGAGACCGGCGAGGGTGGCCGGCCGGAAGGGCACGACCCGCACCAGCGGCTCGCGTCCGCGGGGCCCCTGAACCCGCAACCCGCGCAGCTGTACGCGGCCCACCGCGGAGCCGTTGATGTGCACCATGCCGCCCCGACCGGGCAGCGTGCCGGCCGCGATGTGCTCGACGATCAGATCGTCCACGCGGCCGCCGGTGGTGCGCCAGTCGGCGGTGTCGTCACCGATCCAGATGACGTTGTTGCCGGCGAGACCCGTGACACCCCGGATGGTCGTGCGCGACGCGGTGGTGTCCGGCGACCCTCCGAGTACCTTGACCAGTGCCGCGAGCGAGGCCACGTCGACGTCCTCGATGACCGTGTCGGTCACCGACCCCGACACGTCGTCGTACGCCTGCCAGTCGCGGGGAGTGATGGCGATGGTGTCGTCACCCGTCGAGCCGCGGATTCCCGAGATCCGGGTCCGCACGGCGGGCCCCTGGATGTGGACGCCGTCGGAGTGCACCGCGAATTTGATCTCCGTGACGGTGGTGTCGATGACGTCGCCCAGGGAGATGGCGTACTTGTCGCTGGCGGTCTGCACCGTCAGCCCCTTGAGCGTCAGGCCGTCCACCCGGCGCCACCGCAGGGTGTGCAGGTCGGGGCCCGTGCCCCCGACCCCGCTCGCGCGGACCCAGGTGCCGCCGATGACGGTGATGTCCCGGTCCCGACCGCCCTCGGCCACCGCCGTGTTGGTGAGCAGGTTGCAGGCGCTGCCGGCCGCCAGTGTGACGGTGCAGCCGGACATGATCAGCGTCGTGCCGGTAGGCACCACGAGGGGCGCGCTGACCCGATAGTTGGCGCCGGGGGCACCGCGAACCAGGCCGCCCGTCCCCCTGTGGAGGGCGGCGTTGAGCACGCCGGTGTCGTCGCCGCCGGAAGGGGGCGGCAGCAGCACGGTGCCTTGCGGGGGCGGGGCGTCACCGGCGAGGACCAGGCCGCTGGCGGCGGCGAGGAAGGTGCGTCGGGTGATCATCTGCGGCTCCGGGGGTGGTCCCGGGTGACCATACCGGGTGGCGACTGTCGACTATGCGTACGTCGTGTCAACTGTCCGACCGAAAACGATAAGCATCGTACTGATGGCCCGGCAATCGTCCGACAGGCGATCCCTGTTCACCCCGCCGGCCGGGGTCCTCCAGGGCGAGCTTCCGGCGACGCTCGTGAGCGCCTCTGCTGATACTGTGTGCCGCGGCGGCCGACGCATTGCGGCTGCTCGACCCACCACAGTGCACGGCCGCGCTGGTCACCGGGCTTCCCCTGGCTGTGGTCGTCCGCGTGCATCGCGGCAGCCGGTTCGGCGTTGTTGTCAGCAGGGTTCGGTGTCAGCGGAGGCCGGCCGGACCCGATCTCGGGGCAAAGGCAGCGATGGGTTCCAGAGGAACTGTGACTGATTCCGGCACGGACGACGCGGAGATCCGTCCTCCCGAACAGTCCCCGGAGCGGGGCGCCACCGACGACGTGGATCGTGGGTCACACCTCACGCATGTCCTCGGCTGGGTGCTCGATCCTCGCCCGCCCGTCACCCCCGGCCCCTGCCTGATCTGGTGGGCGTCCTGGGCGCTCGCCGCGATGTCGGCCCTCTACATCGCCTGGACGGTGCCGTCGCTCCTCGGCGTCGTCTTCGCCGTCGCGTTGCCGCTGCTCGTGCACCGGCTCCCCGTCAGCGGGATCGTGCTCGTCGCGGTTCTCGCCCAGGAGATCAAGCCGAACGGACGCTTCGGCGAGTTGACCACACTCGGTTACCCGGCGTTCATCAGCCCCGGCAAGGCCCCGATCATTCTGCCGCTCGCGGTGACGGCGGTTCTCGCAGCCGCCGCGCGTTGGTGGCCGCCGGTACGCCCGCAGCTCCGCTCGGTCGGCGTCGCGCTGCTCGGGCCGGCCGTCGGCCTCGTCGTGCTGGCCGTCGGCAGCGGCCTGTTCCACGGGCAGTCGGTCTTCTCCGCCGTCAATCAGAACGCCCGACCCTTCGTCCTGTTGGTGCTGGGCCTCCTCATCGGCATGAGCCTGCGGTGGCTGCGGGCCGACCAGCGAACCAGCAGGGTGACGGTCTGGACCCCGCTGATCGGCCTGCTGGTCGCGGCTGCCGTCGCCATTCCGCTCGGTGAGACCGCCGACGATCGGCTCAGCGCCTACTTCATCTACTACGATTCCGCGCTGCCGGCGATCGCGGCGGCGGTGTTCATCGGCGTTCTCGGGGACAACGGGTGGCGCTGGGACTGGCGGTACATGGTCCTGGCTGCCGCCACGCCACTGCTGATCCTGATCAGCTTCCGTCGGAGCGTCTGGGTCGCGGCGCTTGTCGCACTTGTCGTTGTCCTTGTCCTCACCTGGGAGCGGTGGCAGCGGGTGATCCGTCAGTTCGGGTTCGCCGCCCTGGTCGTGGCGGTGGTCGTGCTGGCCGCACCGGGTTTCGCCGCGGATCTCGGCCTGCGCAGCGCGGGCAGCTTCGACCTCGCCAGCGGCGGGCCGAGCGCCAGTGCCAAGCCGAGCCCGAGTGGTCAGCCGAACGCCAGTGCCAAGTCGAGCGCGAGTGGACAGCCGAGCCCGACTGCCAGGCCGACCGTGACCGGGACCTCGGGCGCGAGCGGCGTGCAGGGCGGCATGCCGACTGGAACTGGCAAGCCGACTCCGACTGGCAAGCCGACTGCCAGTGGCAAGCCCACCGCCTCGCCGATCGTGACCGGCGCTCCGCGCCCGGCCGCCGGTCCGGGCGACATACCGCGCCCGACCGGTGCTGCGCGCACGAGTGGCAGTCCGAGCCGATCCGCCAACACCTCCGTGGCGCCGAGCCGGCCGGCGCAGACTCTGCCGACCCAGGAGAGCGCGAAGAACCAGGCGGAGTCCACGAGTGGGCACCTCAGCGACCTCCGCCTCGGATGGGACTACGTGCGGGCGAACGTCTGGACCGGGGTCGGCCCTCTCGCCCCCCAGCTTCCGGGTCTGGCCGCCACCAACTCCGAGCGGGTGTACGTCCACAACGAGTTGCTGCAGGACTGGCTGCGGTATGGCCCGCTGGCACCGGTGCTCGTCATCCTCTTCCTCGTGGCGGCCGCGCTGGCGGCGATGAAGGCCGTCCGCGATCCGGGAAGCGACGTGGTCGTCCGGTCCGCGGCGGCGTTCTGCCTGATCGCCCCGTTGTGCCTGATGACCGCGCCGTTCCTGTCGGAGACGAGTCGATGGCCGCTGGTGCTGGGCATCGCGGCGGGAATCGTCGTCCCGATGTTCCTCGGTCGGAGCCGCCGCGAAGGACAGCCGAGTGAGTGAGACGCCGCCCCTCGCACTGCGGTTCGCCCTGTGGGCCCAGCGCCAGGCCTACGTCGTACCGGCGCCGCTGCGCCGCTTGGGTGGACGCACGCTGCGCCGGTTCGCCCACCCGGGGGAGCAGACGTCGCGCCCCGGCGAGGACTGGTCGGTGCCGCTGGTGTCGGGCAGGGGAGCGGGCGATCTGGAGGCACTCCGGCCGATGGCCGCCGAGCCGCGTCCGTCGGTCCCGCCGCGCCCCGTCGAGGTCACCGCTTTCCGGCGGGTCCGTTGCGCCATCGCCACCGGCGTGCTCGACGTCGGCGGCGCGGAGGAGGTGGCCGCGTTCCTGGCCCGGCGGCTCCCGGCCCACACCGTCGACACCGCGGTCATCTACAGCGGCACGCGGTTGCCGGGGCAGGACGGTGTGGGCGGCCGGCTGGCCCGCGCCCTCGCCGACGAGGGAGTCGCGACCCACCTGGTGACCCCGGACGACGCCGCCGATTGGATGCGCTCGTGGCGCCCCGACGTGATCAGCGGGCACAACGCGGACGACTGGCTGCTCGACGTGGCCACCGAGGTCGGCGTCCCGTGGGTGGAGACGCTGCACGACATGCACCGCTTCTACCACCCCGATTCCTGGGTGCCGGAAGGCCGGCGGGCGCAGAGGATCGCAGCACAGGTCGCGGTAAGCGACCTCGTCCGCCAGCAGTACCTCGTCCGGAACCCGGGTTACCCCGAAGACCGTCTCATCACCGTGCCGAACGGCGTCGACGCCGCCCGCGTCCGACGCGTGGACCGGGCGCGGGCTCGCGCCGCTCTGGGGCTGACCGACGAGTTCCTCTTCGTCTCGCTGGCGCGATACTGCCTGCAGAAGAACACGTTCGGCCTGGTGACGGCATTCGCCGACGTGGCCGCCGAGCACCCGGATGCCCACCTGCTGGTGGCGGGCCGCGCCAACGACGACCTGCTGTACTACGAGCAGACCCGGCAGGCCGCCTCGTCGGTACCCAGCGCAGATCGCATTCACCTGCGTGGACACTGCGCGAACCCGTTGGCGCTGCTGGCGGCGGCGGACGCCTTCGTCCTCGACTCTTTCTTCGAGGGCTGGTCGCTGGCGTCGATGGAGGCGCTGGCGGCCGGGGTGCCCGTCGTGCTGACCGACGTCGGTGGCGCCCGTGAGCAGCTGGCGAACGGCCGGCGCGGGCACCTTGTCGCCAACCCGGCCGGCAACGCCGAACTCGTCGACTGGCAGGTGATCAACGATCTGCGGTATCGACCGCAGGGCAATCGTGCTGACCTGGTCGCCGCCATGGTGTCGATGATCCGCGAACGCGCCACGTGGGCCACGGACCGCGAGCGACTGCGCGAGGAGGCGATCGGCCTGTTCTCCCCGGACGAGTCCCTGGCCGGGCACGCGCGGGTGCTGCGCGCCGTGGCGCTCGGCGAACGGCTGCCCACCCAGGGCTGGCGCGCGGACGACGCCTGACACCCACCCGGCGGCCGGAACGCGACGTCACGGACGGCCGAACCAGGTGGCTACCCTCGCCGGTCCTTTGTCATCGGCCACCACCGCGAAGAACCTCGGCGACAGTACGTAGCACGACCTTGATGTCGAGCCACAGCGACCAATTTTCGATGTAGTAGTTGTCGAACCTCGCCCGGTCCGAGATCGGGGTGTCGCCGCGCAGGCCACTGACCTGAGCGAGGCCGGTGAGCCCGACTGGCACTCGGTGGCGCATCGCGTAGGTGGGGTACTCGATCGAGAACTTCTCCACGAAGTGCGGCCGTTCCGGCCGGGGGCCGACCACGCTCATCTCACCACGCAGGATGTTCCAGAGCTGGGGCAGTTCGTCGAGCGACGTCCGGCGCATGAACCGGCCGACCAACCCCACCCGCTGGTCGTGCGCGATGGACCAGTGCGTCTGCGACTCGCTCTCGTCGGCGGGCCGCATGGAACGGAACTTGATGACCTTGAATGGCCTGCCGTATCGACCGATCCGTTCCTGGTAGAAGAAAATGCCGCGCCCCCCGTCGAGGAACGTCGCAATCGCACACAGCAGCAGCACCGGGCTGAGGACGAGCAACGCCACCGCGGCGAAGACCACATCGGACGCCCGCTTGACGGCCCATCGAGGGCCGGAGAGTTTGGTATCACCGATCTTGACGATCGGTATCGCGCCGATGTGGTCGGGATATCCGCCCAGGGACCGGGATCCCCAGAGACGCGGCACCGCCCAGAGGTCAGAGCGCGAATTGACCGCCCGCAGCAGGATGTCCATCAGCGCCGACTCGGAACAATCCGGGTCGGCGATGACCAGGACGTCGCATTCCAGCATCTCGGTGAGCTTCTCAAGGTCGTCCAGCGTGCCGATCAACGGAACCGACCCAATGCCCTCATCCGGTGCGACATCGACGCATCCGACGAACCGCAGGCCGTACTGCGGGTAGCGCCGCAGGAGCCGGGCGAGCTCCAGACCCACTGGCCCGCTACCGATGATGATGGTGTTGTGCTCCACCCACCGGCGCTTGCGGGCGACGATGGTGAACGCCCTGCTGAAGGCCCGGCCGACGATCACCAGGCCGGCGGAGAGCGCGACACCGCGCATGAACCCGCCCACGTAATGCACCGAGTCGTGACGCTCGGCGGCGATGATGGCGACCGCCGCGGCGGAGGCCAGCAGCCGTCCGCAGATGCTGGGCAACTCGTCCAGGATTCCGACGTGCCGCCGGGCCCGGTAGAGCCCGCCGGACGCGAAGATGGCCACCGCGAGCGCGGCGTTGGCCAGAGTCCCCCGCCAGTAGTTCTGGCTCAGCAGCAAGGGGACCAGTAGCGCGACGACATCGATAGGGGCGGTCAACATCCAGGCCCGCAACCAGCGCGTCCGCTTCGAAGTCCGAGATCCCGCGTACGGCAGAACCGCAGTGGTGTCCAAACCGGAGCGGGCGGACGCTGTCGCCGACACCCTCGTCGGGTCGCCGACAGGGTCGCTGTCCGCGTCGTGCTGCGCCTCCTCCTGTGGCGGCGCGTCGCCGAACTCGGTCCGTCTCCCACCCGGGTAACTCATGACCGGTTGGCTCGACATGGTGATCCTCCCCCGTGGACCCTCCGGCGCAATTCATAGCCAGGGGGCGATCGAAGGTTACGACCGCGTCAGTTGCACCACCAGAGCCGGCACGGCATTCCTGTCTCCTACTTTGCGGCGGACGCGATGTCGGCCACCGAATCGCGGCGAACCGCGTCGAAGACACGTTGCGCCTTGCCCTTGTCCGCGATCACGACGCTTTCACTGCCGATTTGGCCCGTCCCCTTGGTGGGGCAGGTGAAGAACGCGAGGTTGCCGCCCCGGAGATGACGAAGTTCCATCGACAGGTCGACCAGGGACAGGGAACGGTCGACAGCCACCGAGTTGGCTGTGGCCTTTACGAACGAGTTCAGCTTGGCGGGGTTGGCGAGCACGCCGCCTGAGGCCGCCTTGTCCAGAATGGCCTTGATGACCTGCTGCTGATGCTTGATGCGGGTGAAGTCGCCGTTGGCGAACGCGTAACGCTCGCGGGCGTAGTCCAGGGCTGCGGCCCCGTCCATCGTCTGCCGGCCCTTGGTGAACTCGCGCCGGCCGTCGGGGTTGAGCGAGTGGGTCGAGGTGAAGCTCTGCTCCACGTCGATCTCCACGCCACCCAGCGCGTCCACGATCTCCTTGAAGCCGGAAAAGTCGACCATCGCCACGTGGTCGATGCGGACGTTCGTGAACTCCTCGACGGTCTGGACCATCAGCGGGACGCCGCCCCACGCGTACGCCGCATTGATCTTGGCGTCGGTGCCTCCGCGACCCTCCTTCGACTTGGGCACGTGCACCCACGTGTCACGGGGGATGGAGATCAGCTGAGCGCTGGACCGGTCCTTGGGAAGGTGGGCCACGATGATCGTGTCCGATCGGGAGCCCGAGCTGTTCTCCGTGTCGCGGGAGTCGCTGCCGAGGATCATGATGTTCATGGCGCCGGTGGCCACAGGCTGGGGACGCGACTCCTCGGGAACCCCGCCGAACGCGTCAACCCGTTCGATGTCGGAGTTGATTGAGCGGAAGTAGAGACCGCTCGCCACCACGCCACCGCCAGCGAGCAACGCCACGACCACGAGGGTGATCAGGACGATCCGCTTCCACCGCCGCCGGGGCCGCGGCGCCGGGGAGGCGGTCTGCTCGCCACCATCTGGCTGCCCAGGGTCGACCGGCCCCGCGTTCGTCGGGAGGTTCAATTCTGCGGTCTGGTCTGCACGCGCCATAGCGGCGATGCTACTGATTCACGTTCCGGCCCGCGTACCCTCGTCCGGCCAGGAACGCCCGCCGATGGTGGGAGGATCGTCGGCCGGCGACCGGTTCGACGCCGTGCAGCCGAGGCTCGCGCCTGACGCGATCCTGCTCACGAACAACGTCACCACCACCAACGTGCTCGCCGAGCGTACGGTCGGCGGTTCCACTCCCCACGGGACGGTCACGCCCACCACCGGTACCCCGGCGACGGCATCGGCGTGGCATGGTGACCGGGTGCGGCTGACCTCGATCCACACGTACCCCGTCAAGGGTTGCCACCGGCTCGACCACGACGGCGCGTTCGTGCAGCCGTGGGGCCTGGCCGGCGACCGACGCTGGATGGTGGTGGATGTCGACGGCGTCGGCGTCACCCAGCGGCAGACCACCCGGCTGGTCCGCCTGCGCGCCACCGTGCGCCCCGGCGGCCTGGTGCTGCGCGCCGACGGGCAGCCCGACCTCGACGTGCCGGAGCCGGCCGGCGGTGACCCGGTGCCGGTGCGGACCTTCCGCAGCCGGACGATCCGGGTCGCGGCGCTGCCCGCCGGCCCGGCGGCCGACGCCTGGCTCGGCGCGCTGCTCGACCGGCCCGTCCGGCTGGTCTGGCTGGCCCACCCGGCCCGGCACGTGGCCGCCGGTGCGCGTGAGCACGACACCGGCGACCAGGTCAGCTTCGCCGACGCCTACCCGCTGCTGCTGACGAACGCCGCATCCCTCGACGCCCTCAACGGCTGGCTCGCCGAGGCGGGGGAGGAGCCGGTGCCGATGACCCGGTTCCGACCCAACCTGGTCGTCGACGACGCGCCGGCCTGGGCCGAGGACGGCTGGGCCGGCCGGTCACTGCGCATCGGCGACCTGCGGCTGCGCGCCGCCGGGCCGTGTGACCGCTGCGTGGTCACCACGACCGACCAGGAGACCGGGGTACGCGCCAAGGAACCGCTGCGCACACTCGGCCGCCACCGCAACATCGGCCAGCAGCTCCTCTTCGGACTGAACGTGGTGCCCGTCGACAGTGGCCGGTTGCATGTCGGCGAGCGGGTCGTCGTCGAACCCTGACCAGCCGGCTCAGCGGTCAGGTGAGCAGCCGTCACCGTCCGTCGATGCTGTCTTAGCTTTGGCTTAGCCGGCTTGTCCGGTCGCACGCCGGTCCGGCAGCATCGCCGACGTGACCGACGGAAGCGCTCCCGGCGGCGTCGACAGCAGGGGCATCGACGTCAGAGGTGTGGACGTCCGCGACGTCGACATCGAACTCGACCTGGACCGTGCTCCGGACCACCGGCCCGCGTCCCCGTCCGGCCCGGTGCCCTGGCTCGTCGCCACCGGCGTCACAGTGCTCGCCGCGGCGCTCGGGCTCACCCTGGCCCTGCGGTCCGGCTCCGCCCCGGCCTGCGCCGCCGGCCGGACGCTGGCCGCGCCACCCACCGGCACCGCCACCCACAGCGGCAAGGCGACCTTCTACGACTCGAAAGGCGCCGGCGGCAACTGTTCGAACCCGGCGGCGCCGGCGAACCGGCTCTACGTCGCGCTCGGCCCCACGGAGTACGCCGCCGGCGCCGCCTGCGGCGGCTTCCTCGACGTCACCGGCCCGAAGGGCACCGTGCGGGTCCTGATAATGGATCAGTGCCCGGAGTGCGAGCCGGGGCACCTCGACCTGTCCCGGGAGGCGTTCGCCCGGATCGCCGACCCGGTTCAGGGCCTCGTCCAGGTCACCTACCGCGCGGTGGTCAACCCGCCACTGCCCGGCCCGCTGACCTTCCGGATCAAGGAGGGCGCGTCACAGTTCTGGTTCGCCGTCCGCGTCGGCAACCATGGCAACCCGCTGCGCGCCGTCGAGGTGCGGCAGGGCGACGACGGCCCGTGGCGCGCCACCGCCCGGCAGGACTACAACTACTGGCTGCTGGCCTCCGGCGCGGGTCCCGGCCCGTACAGCGTGCGGGTCACCGACGTGTACGGACACCGCGTCACCGTCTCCGGCATCCGGATGGCACCCGGCCAGGTCCAGACCAGCGTCGTGCGGATGTACGAGCGCGGCGTCGTGGCCAGGACCTCGCGCCCGTCCGCGACGGCCCGCCCACCTGCGGCCCGGCCCAGCGGTACGCCGACAGTCGCACGTCGGCCGGCCGAGGTGGCGAAGGCGAACGCCCCGGCCACCCCGGTCGCCGACGGGCCCTCCACCCGACCGGCCGGGGCAACCGCCCGCTGGTGCGGCTGACCCAGCTGGTCGGCGCCGGCCGGTGTGCTGGCCGACCTGGTGTGGTCGCCGGCCTGGTGGCGCTGGCCGGTCAGTCGGTTGGTGTCAGGTCGAGCCACATGAGGATCTCGTCGCGGTCGTCGCCCGGCGCCACCCGTAGCGCGCCCGGCAGCCGGCCGATCTCCCGGTACCCGAGACGGCGGTAGAACCCGTCCAGCCCCAACCCGTCGCGCACCGTCACGTGCAGCGCCTCGTGACCCAACTCCCGACCCAGCCGAGCTGCCTCGCGCATCAGCGCCGACCCGTGGCCCGCGCCCTGGGTGTCCGGGTGGACCATCACCCGCTTCAGCACACACCAGTGCGCCTTGAGGCCGAACCGGTTGTCGCAGAAGACCAGCATCGCCACGGGCCGGTCGCCGTCGTACCCGACCAGCAGCCGGTCCGGCCCGTCGGCGATGCCCGCGAACGTCGGGTCGGCGATCGTACGGACGTCGGCCGAGGTGACCGGGGGTACGAAGCCGACCGCGCCACCGGCGTTGCTGGCGTCCACCCAGAGGGCGACGATCTCGGCGCGCAGCAGTGGGGTCAGCTCGGGATCGAGGACGAAGCGCAGAGTCACGGCGCCCATCCTGGCTGCTCGACCAGCCTCGTGGCCCGCGACCGTGACGCGTTCGACAGCGGGCCCCGCGCACGAGATCTGCGTTGGCTTGTGCGGGAGAGGGGATTCGAACCCCTACGCCCTTTCGGACAATAGGACCTAAACCTATCGCGGCTGCCGTTACGCCACTCCCGCCAACTCGCTGAGTCTAGAGCGTCGAGCTTCGACGGTGTTGAGCCCCGCCTCCCTGAGGATGGTGGAGATCGTGCCCTGGCCTACCGTGCACTGCCCGTCGGGCAGGTGGCGCAGGATCTCCGACAGCCGCTTCGGCCCGACATCCGGATTGGCCAGCGCCTGTTCGATCACCGCATCACGATGAGCCCTCGAACGCCAGCGGCGGTCCGGCCGCGGCGTCAGCACGCCTTCCTGCTCGAGCAGTCGCCGGACCTTGTGCAGGTATGACGGGTGACAGCCCAGGTGCTGTGCCGCCTCCAGGGCCGTCAACTGCTGCGCGTCGACCCGGGCGAACAGGTCGACGATCTCCTCCCGCGTTGCCGGCCGGCGCTCGGCAGCCGCTGTCTCGTGCACGCGTTCCTCGTCAGCGCCCGCCGTGGGTACGGAAGTGGCGAGATCGCGAACCCGGTTCCGTCGGACGGCGAAGGTCTCGGTCTGACTGTGGCAGTTCGGGCAGAGAAACCGCAGATTCGGTGGCCGGTTGTCGAGGAAGTCCCCGTTGATGTGGTCGACGTGCAGGACCAGTGGTGCGCCTCGCCAGACCGGCCCTGTCCCGCACGCTTCGCACTCCTCCGGCACGCCGAGTGTCGCGAGGGCCGCTTCAATCGCACACCTGGCGTCCGTCGGGACCCCTCGGACATCTGGACCAGGAGCTGTGCCGATGTCGTCCGCCGTACGCCTCGGTCGTGTGCCTGCCCCGTGAAGTGCGACGTGTCGATGCCGAACCTCTTGAGCTGCCGGCTGATGTGGGCGTGGGAGCCGCCACTGACCCGGACGCCGAGCAGCCGCATCACCTCGGTGATGTTGCGCGCCGAGGCGGCCGCCTGCGCCAGCGCCTCGGGCGTGTACCTGTACCGAACCATTGACGGACGGTAACGGGACCGTGCGACACGGTCAGTCCAGGCCGAGGTCGCGGCGGAGTTTGGCGACGTGCCCGGTGGCCTTGACGTTGTAGAGCGCGCGTTCGATCTTGCCGTCGGCGTCGATGACGAAGGTCGAGCGGATCACGCCGGTGACGGTCTTGCCGTACAGCTGCTTCTCCCCGTACGCGCCGTACGCGGTGAGCACCGCCCTGTCCACGTCCGAGACCAGCGGGAAGGTGATGGCGTCGCGGTCGCGGAACTTGGCAAGCTTCTCCGGCTTGTCCGGGGAGATGCCGATCACCTCGTAGCCGGCGGCCTGGAGCGAGGCGAGCGAGTCGCGGAAGTCGCACGCCTGCTTGGTGCAGCCGGGGGTCATGGCGGCCGGGTAGGCGTACAGAACGACCTTGCGGCCGCGCAGGTCGGCCAGGGAGAGCTGGTCGCCGGTGTCGGTGGGGAGGGTGAACTCGGGCGCGGGGTCACCGGGGGAGAGGCGGTCGGGCGCGGTCATGGCCCGACCCTACCGCCGGGCGCGTCGGTGTCGGCGTCGGCGGCGCGCGCCAGCCCGTTGATCGACTCGCCTTCGGCGAAACCGGGGTGTCCCCGAGCGGCGGACACCCCGGTTTCCAGGAAACCGAGTCGATCAAGCGACCGCTCGGCGCCGAGCGGCGCCGAGCGGCGCGGCAAAGGTGATCAAGGCCATGCGTTGTTGCCAGAGTCTGGCAACAACAACTCCTAGGAAATAGGCTGACCCGGCCGGTCCCGGACAGGGCCCGCTGACGCGTGGGAGGTCGCGTGGAGACACTGGCGATGCACATCTCGAACGGGATCATCGACGGTCCCGTCGCGGCGGTCTTCGCGGCCCTGGCGCTCGCCGCGCTCACCGCTTGCGTGCTGCGCGGCCGGCGGGACCTGGACGACCGGCTCGCCCCGATGGCCGGCCTGGTCGCGGCGTTCATCTTCGCCGTCCAGATGCTCAACTTTCCGATCTTCACGGCCGGTGTGAGTGGTCACCTGCTCGGTGGCGCGCTCGCCGCGATGCTTGTCGGGCCGTGGGTCGGCGCGCTCTGCGTGGCGGTGGTGCTCGTCGTGCAGGCGCTGATCTTCGGTGACGGTGGTGTGGCGATGCTCGGCCTGAACATCACCAACATGGCGCTGCTCGGCACCGCCGCGGCGTACCTGCTGATCGCCGTGCTGTTGCGGGTGCTGCCCCGCACGCGCGCCGGCCTGGCCGTCACCGCGTTCGTCGCGGCGCTTCTCAGCGTGGTGGTCGCGTCCCAGGGCTTCGTCGTCGAGTACTGGCTGGGCGGCACCACAGACCTGGGCGGCAACCTCGCCGGCCTGGCCGGCACGATGGCCGGGGTGCACCTGCTGATCGGCATCGGCGAGGGCCTGATCACCGCGACGACCGTCCTCACCGTCGCGAAGGTGCGCCCCGACCTGGTGTACGCGCTGCGCGCGCTGCCCACTCCCGCCGTTCCCGCCGTCGGAGTCTCCGGAGGTGTCCGATGAAGAACCGATCCTGGGCGTTCCTGGCCGGCGGTCTGCTGGTCGCCCTGCTGCTCGCCGGCGTCGTGAGCAACTACGCCTCGTCGCACCCGGACGGGCTGGACTCCTCCCTGCTCAAGGGCTGCACCGTCGACGCCGACGACAACATCGTCGGTGGCAGTTGCCCGGCGCAGCAGGCCCGCGAGCACGAGTTGGGGGACAGCCCGCTCGCCGACTACGGCGTGCGGGGCATCCGGAACAGCTTCGTCTCGACAGGCCTGTCCGGGGTGCTCGGGGTGCTGGTGACCTTCGCGATCGGCGCCGGCGGTTTCTGGCTGCTGCGCCGCCGGGGCGACGCGTCGACAAGGGGTGACGACACGGCCGACGGCACGTCGAGCACCGGCGACGCGACGGCCGCCGAGGGCGCGACGGGTGACGCGGTCACCGCCGCGCGCCACACCAGCTGAGCAGGGGGTACGTCGATGGGTGCCGGTCACGGGCACGTGCTGTACCGCGAGTCGACCTCGCCGGTGCACCGGCTCCCGCCCGAGGTCAAGATCGTGGCGATGGTGGTCTTCACGATCGCCGTGGTGGCCACCCCGCGTGCGGCGTTCTGGGCCTTCGGCGCGTACGCCCTGTTGGTGGCGGCGGTGGCGGCGCTGGCCCGGGTGGGGCCGCGTTGGCTGCTCAGCCGCGCGTTGATCGAGTTGCCGTTCGTGCTGTTCGCGGTGGCGCTGCCGTTCCTGGGCACCGGCGAGCGGGTCGAGGTGCTGGGGCTGCGGCTGTCCGAGGACGGCCTGCACGGCGCGTGGAACATCCTGGCCAAGGGCACCCTGGGTGTCCTCGCCTCGCTGCTGCTCGCCGCGACCACCACCACCCGGGACCTGATCGTGGGGTTGGACCGGCTGCACTGCCCGCAGGTGCTCACCCAGATCGCCACGTTCATGCTGCGCTACCTCGACGTGCTGGTGGGCGAGGCGCGACGGATGCGGGTGGCGCGGATCTCCCGGGGTGACGACCCACGCTTCCTGTGGCAGCTGCGCGGCTTCGCCGCCGGCATCGGGGCGCTGTTCCTGCGCGCGTTCGAGCGCGGCGAGCGGGTCTACCTGGCGATGCTGTCGCGGGGTTACACGGGACGGATGCCCGCGGTGTGGCAGGGCGACGGTGCGGCGACCGCCGGTCAGTGGCTGGTCGCGGCGACCGTTCCGGTGGTGGCGGCCGCCATCGCCGCGACCGCCGTCGTGCTGACATGATCGGTGTCGTGCAGACCGCCCTCTCGCTGGACGTTCGTGGTGTCCGGTACGCGTACCCGGACGGGCACGTGGCCCTGCACGGGGTGGACCTGACGGTGCCGCGCGGTGACCGGGTGGCGCTGCTCGGGCCCAACGGCGCCGGTAAGACGACGCTTGTGCTGCACCTCAACGGCATCCTCACCCCTACCGAGGGCAGCGTGCGCGTCGGCGGGCTGGCGGTCACGCCGGATCGGGCCACCCTGGCGGAGGTGCGTCGCCGGGTGGGCATCGTCTTCCAGGACCCGGACGACCAGCTCTTCCTGCCCACGGTGGCGGAGGACGTCGCGTTCGGGCCGGCGAACCTGGGCCTGCGCGGGGCGGAGCTGGCCGTCCGGGTGGACGAGGCGCTGGCCGCCGTCGGGATGAGCGAGCATCGGGCCCGGGCGCCGCAGCATCTCTCGTTCGGGCAGCGCCGGCGGGTGGCGGTGGCGACGGTGCTGG
The DNA here is from genome assembly GCF_000297395.2 of Micromonospora lupini str. Lupac 08. Lineage (GTDB taxonomy): Bacteria > Actinomycetota > Actinomycetes > Mycobacteriales > Micromonosporaceae > Micromonospora > Micromonospora lupini. Next base: position 1,308,621 of record NZ_HF570108.1, read on the forward strand.
CCATGCATCCGGAGATCCTGGTGCTTGACGAGCCCTCGTCGAACCTGGACCCGGCGGCTCGACGCGAGCTGGCCGAGATCCTGCGCGGCCTGCCGGTGACCCTGCTGATGGTCACCCACGACCTGCCGTACGCGGCGGAGCTGTGCGACCGTTCGGTGATCCTGGACGGCGGCCGGATCGTCGCCGACGCCCCCACCCTCGACCTGCTGGGCAATGAGACCCTGCTGGCCCGTCACCGCCTCGAACTCCCCTACGGCTTCACTCCCCAGCCGTAACGCCCCGATCTCGCACGTGCTGTCCCGGTCTTCGACGGGCGGTCAGGGGGTCGGGACCCGGGTGGCGGCGCGGGAGGCGGCGTGCAGGCGGAGGACCCCGGCTGCTGTCGCGCCGACGCCGGTGATGAGGACTGCGGCCACCATGACGCGGGCGACCCCGGGTGACCACGGCACCGGGACGACCGACCGGCTGAACACGGCGGCGTTCGACACGCCCGCGAAGAGGGCCAGGCAGGCGCCGGCCAGCGCCACCGCGAAGTCGGCGGCCGGGCGGCGGGCCAGCGCGTAGGCGCCGGCGGCGAGCGCGCCGAGGCCGGTGAGCAGTGCCCAGACCTGGCCGCCCAGCAGCCCGGCGAGCACCCCGCCGACGCCCTGGGCGCCGGCGTCCAGCTCCCGTCCCACCGGGTAGAGCACGGCGACCGCGCCGCCGAGGAGCAGCAGCACGCCCACCGCGGACAGCGCCCGGGCGCCGGCCGTGGAGGCGGCGGCGAGCAGGCCGAGCGCGCCCACCGCGAGCAGGCCGACGATCGTCACCGTCCACCAGGTGTACGCGTCCGGCGGCGGCACCCAGTCCAGCGTGCCGGCTATCTGCGCGGGGTCGGCGCCGTCGCGCAGCGGGATCGTCCAGTCCCGGACCCGGTGCTCCCGCTCGGGGGCGAGGCGTGCCGCGTCGGGTGGCGCCGACTCCTGCCACCGGGTCCGCTGGTCGTGCCAGCGCACGGTGGCCCCGTCGTCGACGCGCCGCCAGGACGGCGGGGCGGCCGGGTCCGCGTCGGCCGGCAGCGCGGTGTCCCCGGCGAGGGTGCGGTTGAGGTACGTGGCGGGGGACCGGCTGTTCTCGTACACGCCGTCCGGACCGACGCGCAGGTACGGCTCGCCGGAGTAGCCGATCACCTCGATCGTCCGGCTGGTGCGGTTGGTCAGTTCCAGTCGGGCGCCCGCCTCGATCACCCGTACCGTCAGGCCGGGTCGGGCCGGCGTGACGCCTGTGACGCGGGTGCGGTAGTCGGTGCCGTCCGGCGCGTCAGCGCCGTGCGCGGCGGCGGGCGCCGCGGTGAACAGCGTCGCCGCGCAGGCGGTGGCGGCGATCAGGGCGGCGCGCGCCAGCAGCGTACGGATCACCTGCCGGCCGCCGCCACGGCCGCGGTGAGGCCCTGCGGGCTGCGGTCGGCGAGTGGCTGGCCGTTGATCAGGACGGTGGGGGTGCCGGTGACGTCGCTGCGGCTGGCCTCCTCGGTGACGTGCTCGGTCCACGTCTTGTACGTGCCCTTGGAGACGCAGCTTCCGAAGGAGTCCCGGTCCAGTCCCACGCCGACGCCGATGTCGATCAGCTCGTCGTCGCCGAGCCCGGCGCTGCCCTCGGGCGGCTGCTTGGCGAAGAGCGCCTTGGCGTACTCGCGGAACTTGCCGCCGGCCGCCGCGCAGCCGGAGGCGGCCGAGGAGCGGGTGGAGTACTCGGTGGTGGAGAAGCGGTTGAGGAACGCGACGGGGTGGTAGACGACCTTCGCCTTGTTCTCGGACACCAGCTGCTCCAGCGTCGCGCCGCTGCTCTGCTCGAACTGGTTGCAGACCGGGCAGAGGAAGTCCTCGTAGACGTCGACGGTGACCGGCCCGCCGCCGGTGACGATGCCGGTGCCGGGCCCGTTGGCGCCGGGCGGCGTGGTGAAGCTGTCCGAGCGCTGGCTGGACCAGACGCTCCAGCCGATCAGGCCGGCGATGACCAGCACGGCGACGGCGGCGGCGGAGACCCAGACCGTGCGGCGGCGGCGCCGTTCGCGGGCCAGTTGCTCGCGGACCACCCGGGCCGCGTCCCGCTGCCCCTTGCGACTACTCATCCTCGTCCTCCACGGCGGGTTCGGCGGACAGCCACCCGTCCACCGAGACGGGCGTACGCGGCCAGATCACCAGAAATCCGGCCAGCACCAAGAATCCCAGGTCCCGCAGGATCTCCGGGAGGTAACTCGGGGCCTGTCCCTCGGCGAGCTGCCCGCCGCTGCCGAAGCAGCCGCAGTCGATGGCCAGGCCACGCGCCCAGGCCGAGGAGATCCCCGCGACGAAGACCAGCAGCAGCGCGGCGGAGATGGCCGCGCTGAGCCGGGTGGCCAGCCCGAGCAGCAGCAGCACGCCCAGGGCCAGCTCGACGAAGGGCAGCGCGGCGCCGACCACTGTCGCCACGTCGTACGGCAGCACCTGGTAGGCGTTCACGGCCCGGCCGGAGGCGGCCAGGTCGCCGACCTTCGACGCGCCGGCCACCAACCAGACGGCGGCGAGGCCGAGGCGGGCCGCCGTGCTGAGCCAGGGCCGGACGGCCGCCCAACGGCCGGCCCGGTCGGGGGGTGGGGTCACGTTCATTTGTCGTCCCGTCCGCGCCGGAAGTTCCGGGCTCAACCGGTGAGGGCGTCGCCGACGGCCTCGACCAGCTCGTCGCGGGCCCGGGCGACCCGGGAGCGGATGGTGCCCACCGGCACCCCCTCGACGTCGGCGGCCTCGGCGTACGACAGGCCGAGCAGTTGGGTCAGCACGAACGCCGCACGTCGCTCGGGGCTCAACCGACGCACGAGGTCGGTGGCGCCGAGCTGCCCGGCCGGGTCGGGATGCGGATGGTCGGTGTACGCGTTCGCGGCCAGCCGCTCGTCGAGACGACGCCGCCGGATCACCGTCCGCAGGTGGTCGGCGCAGGCCCGCCGGGCGATGCCGAGCAGCCAGGTGCGGGCGCTGGAGCGGCCCTCGAACGCCGGCAGGGCCCGAAACGCCCGCAGGTACGTCTCCTGGGTGAGGTCGTCGGCGCTGTCCGGGCCCACCAGGGCGGCGACGAAGCGCCACACCTCGGCCTGGGTCAGCCGGACGAACACGGCCGGGGCCGCGGGGTCACCGTCGCGCGCGGTCAGGGCCGACTCGGTCGCCGGGTCGCGGGCGACGTCACCTGTCGCACCGGAGTCACGCGGGACGGGGATCACGACAAACCAGGTTACGCGCCGCCGGGTGTGCCGTCAGGGTCCTTCGGCACTTGGATGGTCTGCGACACGTCGGGAACTTTTCGCCGCCGCCGGTCGACTACCTGCTCATGACACGCGACCTCTCCCGCGCGGCGCTGGCGGCTGGGCGCAGGTGAGCCGTTCCCCCGCCTCGGGTCGCCGACATCCAGGTCCGTCGGCGACCATGGCCGGCATGACTGTCGCACCCCGCCGCTGGATCGCCCGGCTGGCTGCCGCCGCCGGCCTCCTGGTCACCGTCGTCGCCCTGTTGATCGCGCCCGCCACACCGGCCAGCGCCCACGCGGTGCTGTCGAGCAGCAGCCCGGCCGCCTCGTCGGTGGTGCCGAGCGGGCCGGCCGAGGTGGTGCTCACGTTCAGCGAGTCGGTCCGCAAGGTCCCCGACAAGATCCGGGTCATCGCGCCGGACGGCGCGCGGGCCGACCGGGGTGAGCCGTCCTTCGAGGGCGCCGTGGTCACCATTCCGGTGGACCCGGCCGGTCAGCGCGGCACGTACCTGGTGACCTTCCGGGTGATCTCCGCCGACAGCCACCCGGTCTCCGGCGCGTTCACCTACTCGGTGGGGGCGCCGTCGACGCCGCCTGTCGACTCCGGCAACGACAGCCGCGCCGACCCGGTGGTGGAGACCGCCGTCAAGGTGGCCCGTTTCCTCGGGTACGCCGGTCTGGTGCTGTTGGTCGGGCCGGCGCTGGTGCTCGCCGCGCTGTGGCCGCGCCGGCTCTCCCGGCGGGGTCCCACCCGGCTGGCCTGGGTCGGTCTCGGCCTGGTGGCCGTCGCGACCCTCGCCGACCTGTGGTTGCAGGTGCCCTACACCGCTGGTGGTGGCCTCTTCGAGGTGACCGGCGAGGGGTTCGGCAGCGTGTTCGGCAGTGCCTTCGGCGCCGCCCACCTGGTCCGGCTCGGCCTGTTGGCGGCCTCGGCGTTCCTGCTGCGCCCGCTGCTGGCCCGCCCGGCCGGTCGGACTGACGCGATCATCCTGGCCGTGCTCGGCGTGGCGGCCCTGCTGACCTGGCCGCTGGCCGGGCACCCGGCGGCCTCCCCGGCGCCGGCGGTCTCGGTGGTGGTCGACGCGGTGCACCTGGGCAGCATGGCGGTCTGGCTTGGCGGCCTGCTGATGCTCGCCGTCTTCCTGCTGCGCCAGGCCGACGAGCGGGAGTTGGGCGCGATCCTGCCGATCTGGTCGCGCTGGGCGGCGCTCGCCGTCTCGGCCCTGCTGCTGGCCGGCACCGTCCAGGCGCTGATCGAGGTGGCCACCCCGGACGCCCTGTTCAGCACCACGTACGGGCGGCTGCTGCTGGCCAAGATCGCGCTGTTCGCGATCGTGATCGCCGTGGCCGCGTACTCCCGGCAGTTGGTCCGTCGACGCACGGCGGCCCAGCGACCGGCGCCGGTACGCCGGGCGGTCCTGGTCGAGTTGGCCGTCACCGTGGTGGTGCTGGGGTTGTCGGCGACGCTTGTGCAGACCACGCCGGCCCGCACCGCCGTGGCCGGGCCGTCCGGCGCCGAGGCGGGGCTCTTCTCCACCACCCTGACCAGCTCGCTCTTCACCCTCCAGGTCGAGCTGGATCCGGCGCAGCGGGGCAACAACTCGGTGCACCTGTACGCGTACACCAAGGACAACCAGCCGCAGCCGGTGGCGGAGTGGCGGGCGACGGCCGCGCTGCCCTCGGCCGGGATCGAGCCGATCGAGCTGCCGCTGCTGCCGTTGACCGACAACCACTCGTACGGCGACGTCAGCCTGCCGGCCGCCGGCGACTGGCAGTTGAAGATCACCGTTCGCACGTCCGACATCGACCAGGCCACGGTGACCGCCACCGTGCCCATCCGTTAGAGAGGTTCCCCGCGCTCATGACCCGTCTCCGGCGTACCGCATCCGCCGCTGCCGCCCTGGCGTTCACCGCCGTCGCCACCGCCGTGCTCGGCTTCGCCGGTCCGGCGTCCGCCCACGTCACGGTGAACCCGAAGGAGGCGACCCAGGGCGGCTACGCCCGGGTGGCCTTCCGGGTGCCCAACGAGAGCGACACCGCGTCGACCACCAAGCTGGAGGTCGTGCTGCCGGAGAACGCGCCGGTCGGCTCGGTGTCGACCATCCCGGTGCCCGGCTGGACCGTGGCGACGGAGAAGCGCAAGGTGGACCCGCCGATCGACGTGCACGGCAGCCAGCTCACCGAGGCGGTATCCAAGATCACTTGGACGGCCACCGGTGACGCGGCGGTCAAGCCGGGCCAGTTCCAGGAGTTCGGCGTCTCCATGGGGCCGCTGCCGAAGGTCGAGTCGATGGTCTTCAAGACCCTGCAGACGTACTCGGACGGCAACGTCGTGCGCTGGATCGACGAGCCGCAGCCGGGCGGCGCGGAGCCGGAGAAGCCCGCTCCGGTGCTCACCCTCGCCGCCGCCGCGGCGCCGTCGGCGTCGGGCGCACCGGCCGCCACGGCCGTCGCCGCGGCCGACGATGACGACGACGACGAGAACGTGGGCGCCGCGATCGGCCTCGGCATCGCCGGCCTCGTCACCGGCCTGGCCGGCCTGGTGTTCGGCGGGTTCGCGTTCGCCCGCACCCGCCGGGGCCCGGTCGTCAAGTCCTGACCGTCTCGCCCCATCCGCTGGCCCGCCGGAGTTTTCCGGCGGGCCAGCGTGCTTCCCCGGGCCAAAGCCGCCCGTGCCGTCGATATCCCCTGATCAGCCGGTGTACGTCGGTAAGGTCGGCCGGGTATCTGGCTACGGAGGGGGACGCTGCGAATGCGGTTCGTGCGGGGGATCACCGGAATGCTGCTGTTGGTCATCGGGATTCCGGCGCTGCTCGCCGGCGGCGGGCTGTGGCTCGTGACCCGGCACGCCGACCCCGGTGGGGCCTTCGCCGCCCGGTTCGAGACGGTCCGCACACCCGGCCACGCGGTAGTGGTCACCGACCTGGACCGGCTGCTGCGGCGGGAGGCGCCCTTCGCGCGCGGCGCGCAGACCCACCTCCGGCTCGACGCCCGTACGCCCGACGGCCCGGCCTTCGTGGGGTTGGCGCCCACCGCCGAGGTGCGCCGGTGGCTGGAGTCCGTGCCGTACGCCTCGGTCCGCCGGGTGGCGTTGGCCCGAGGTCCGCTGCCGGTCCGCACCGACCCGGCGGTCCCGGCCGCGGCGCCGACCGCCGGTGCGGCGCTCCCGCCGCTCGGTCTTCCCTTCTGGGTACGCGAGGGTGTCGGCACCCTGGAGTGGAGCGCCGACGATCTGGGCGGTGAGTCGATGAGCCTGGTGGTGATGCGCCCGGACGGCCGCGCCGACCTGAGCCTGGATCTGCGCGCCGAACTGCGCGCGGGTTGGGTCGGCCCGGTTGCCTGGGGCCTGCTGGCGGCGGGAGTGCTGCTGGTGGCGTGCGCGGTGCTGCTCCTGCTGCGCCCGCCGCGTCCACGCGAGGTGGTCTTCGTGGTCGAACCGGATCAGGTGCCGGTGCTCGCCGACCGGCTCGGGGTCACGTCGCTCAGTGGCCTGAGCGCCCGGGATTCTCGTTCCGCTCCGCCGCTGCCGGCGGTGCGACAGCTCGCCCCGGTCGGCTCGGGCGCGGCCGAGTGGCCCCGATCGGCGACCGGTGCCGAACCGACCCGGCCGGTCACCCTCGCCGACCTGGACGCGCCGGCCCGGCTGCCCCGGCCGCCGGAGGTGGCGTTGAACCTGGCGTGGCCTCCTGCCGGCGCCGAACCCACGGCACGGCCGGTGCCGACGGACTGAGAACGGCGAGTGGCCCTCCGCGCTGCCGACGCGGAGGGCCACTCTCACCGGGGGATCGGTGCTACCCGAGCGACGCTTGAGGTAGGTGAGTCCAGATTAGCGCCGATCGTCGCTACTGGGGAGTTGTGTCCATTTGGCGCGACTTTTCCACCGCGCGGACCGGTCCGGCCGCGCGGACCGGCAGGGCCACCAGCAGCAGCAGGCTGAGCAGCACGTAGCCGTTGCGCAGCACGAAGTCCACCGGGTCGTCGGTGCGGACCGGGGCAACCCCCCAGTCGTGGAACGACACCACGCCATAGATGATCAACGCGGCGGTGCCCACCGCGAGCACGGCGAGCCATCGCCGCCGGCGGAACTCGTCCGGGCGGTTCGCGCTCAACGCCGCATCGGCGAGCAGCACCACCGCCGGCACGAACCAGTAGATGTGGTGGGTCCAGGTGATCGGGCTGACCAGCGCGCCGACCAGGCCGGTCAGGGTCAGGCCGGTCAACGCGTCGCCGGCACGCGCAGCACGGACCGCCCGCCACAGGCCGTACGCGGCCACCACCGCGACCACCAGCAGCCACAGCAGCCGGTCCGGCTTCTCCGGCGCGGTGAACCGGCTGAGCAGCCCGAAGAGCGACTGGTTGCCGGTGTAGTCGGTGCGACCCACCCGGTCGTTGTCCCACAGCTCCTGCGTCCAGAACCGCCACGAGTCCCCGGGCGCGACAGCCGCCGCGAGCAGGGTCGCCGCCGCCGCCGTCGCGCTCGCCACCGCGGCGGCCCGCCACCGTCGGGTGGCCAGCAGGTACACGATGAAGATGCCCGGGAAGAGCTTGAGCGCCGTCGCCAGCCCCACGCCGACCCCGGCCCAGCGCCGCGCCTGCGGTACGGCGAACAGCAGGTCGGCCAGGATCAGCACGACCAGCAGCATGTTGATCTGCCCGAACGTGATCGTCTCGCGGGTGCTCTCCACCGCCAGCACCAACAGCACGGCAACGGTCAGGGTGAACGTTCGCGGCAGGTGGTGGCGGGCGATCACCGGCGTCACCAGCCACCGGGTGGTCACCACCACGGCCACCACCGTGAGCACCGTGAAGATCACCACGGTGGCGCCGAGCCGGATCAGCCCGAACGGCCACAGCAGCAGCGCGCTGAACGGCGGGTACGTGAAGTACAGCTCACCCTGCACCCGGTCCGGCTGGACGTAGTCGTAGAGCGGGTGACCGGCCGTCCACCAGTCCATCGCCGACATGTAGATCTTCAGGTCGAAGAAGTTGTGCACCAGACCGGGCAGGTAGAGCGCGGGCAGCACGGCGATCAGCGCCACGATCGCGACCAGCCGACGGACCGTACGGCCGCCGGGATCGTCGTCGGTGACGGCGGGCGGTGCGACGGGATCGGCTGGCACTTGAGAAACCCTAGCGGTCCGCAGGGTCGAGAGCGCGCAGCCGTGGGGCGTGGGCTGCGCGTAGGCTGTCCCGGTGGCTGACCTCCTCGTCTGGATCGACTGTGAGATGACCGGGTTGGACCTCGGCAGCGACAAGCTGATCGAGGTTGCGGCACTGGTCACCGACCCCGACCTCAACGTGCTCGGTGATGGTGTCGACGTGGTGATCCACGCCGACGAGGCCGCGTTGGAGGCGATGCCGGAGATCGTCCAGACCATGCACGCCAAGTCCGGCCTCACCGAAGAGGTTCGCCGCTCGGCGGTCACCCTGGCCGAGGCGGAGGACCGGGTGCTGGAGTACGTCAGCACCTTCGTCAAGGACCCCCGTACCGCCCCGCTGTGCGGCAACTCGATCGCCACCGACCGTGGGTTCATCGCCCGGGACATGCCCCGCCTCGACGCGCACCTGCACTACCGCATGATCGACGTCTCGTCGATCAAGGAACTCTGCCGCCGCTGGTACCCCCGCGTGTACTTCGGCCAGCCGCAGAAGGGCCTGGCGCACCGGGCGCTCGCCGACATCCGGGAAAGCATCCGCGAGCTGGAGTACTACCGGCGCACCATCTTCGTCCCGCTGCCCGGCCCGGACGTCGAGACCGCCAAGGGCATCGCCGCCGACCTCTGACGGCGCCCGCTGCCTGCCGGCGGGGAACCCGCTGGACGCCGTGAGCGGTGGTGTGGCTATTATTGGTCCGCACCCCGCCCGGGGCGATCAACCGGGTGGCGGAGGCGTGGTGGCTGTAGCTCAGTTGGCAGAGCACCGGGTTGTGGTCCCGGTTGTCGTGGGTTCAATTCCCATCAGTCACCCAAATCTCAGGCCCCCTCCTCGGAGGGGGCCTGAGTCGCTTCAGGGCGTGATCCACTCCGTTTGCCGGAATCCGGGGTGTCCGACCGGGTCGGATACCCCGGATTCCTGGAACCCGGTGTCGATCGTGGCGCGTCGGTCAGGCGGTCGGCGTGGGGGACGGGGTGCCGGCGTCGTCCGGGGTCGGCGAGGCGTCCGGGTCGGCCGGCGGCTCGTACGGCAGGGCGCTGCCCTTCACGTACTCGTCCCAGCTCATGTTCCAGTCGGTCCAGCCGTTGCCGTTCTGGAGCTTGCGCTCGGTGCCCTTGACAGTGATCGGGTCACCGACCTGGGTGTTGCGGAACAACCAGTCACCGTTGGCCATCGACACGTTGACGCAGCCGTGCGAGACGTTGACGCTGCCCTGCTGTCCTTCGGACCAGGGGGCCGCGTGGATGAACTCGCCACCCCAGGTGAGCCGCTGCGCAAAGTCAATCTTGGTGCGGTAGCCCTCGTCGGGGCCCAGCTCCTCCATCGTGTCGAAGACGGTCTTGCGCAGCTTCTCGATCACGACCATCGTCCCGCTGGACGAGGGGGTGCTCTTCTTGCCCAGGCTGACCGGGATGGTCTTGATCACCGAGCCGTTGCGGGTCACCGTCATCCGCTTGGTCTTGTTGTCCACCGTCATGATCAGCGACGAGCCGATCTTGATGTCCACGGAGAGGTCCGAGCGGCCGTAGTAGCCGTCACCCATCGGCAGGCCACCGGCCTGGACGCGGTAGGAGACCTTGCTGTTCGCCTTCCAGAACTCCTTCGGCCGGTACCGGATCTCGGTGGGGCTGACCCAGTGCCAGATGCCGGCCTGGACCGGCGTCGAGGTCACCGTCATCCGACGCTGCACGTCGTCGCGGTAGTCCTCCGGAACGGCCCGGTCGAACTTCACGATCAACGGCATCCCGACACCGACGACCTGGTTGTCGCCGAGGAAGCTGCTCACCCGGATCTGCTTGGCCGGCTTGGCCATCGTGGTGAAGGTGCTCGTCGCGGTCGCCGGCCGGCCGTCGTCGCCGGTGGCGGTGACGGTGGCGGTGTAGCTGGTGCCGTACGCCAACGCCCCGTTCGGCAGCCACGTCTTGCCGTCCTTGGCGAGGGTGCCCTCGACGGCCTTGCCGGCTGCGTCCTTGAGGTCGACGGTGGTCTCCTCGGCGTCCTTCGTGGTGAAGGTGATGCCGGTGGACGCCGGTACGTCCTTGGCGTCCGCCGCCGGCTCGCTGATTGTCGCCGCCGCCTTCGGCGCGGGGCTCTCGCCGCCGCCCTGCCACGAGGACGGCTTGCCGCCGTCGCTGTCGGTGCAGGCGGAGGTGAAGGCCAGCGCCACGGCGAGAAGCCCCGCCGCGAGCACGCGGCGTCGCCCACGGGGCCGGATCAGCTGGTCCTGGCTAGCTCGCATGATGTCCTCACAGTCGTGGTCCCTGACCCATCGTCTCCTAATGACGCGCGGGAACCGGCCTCGGTTGCCGAGGGTGAACCGGAACACGCCGATCAGGATGCCGGAATTTTGGTACTATCCGGCGTTTCGTGATTCGGGCTCGTCTTTGTGCCCGGGAGTGAGGGGTCGCCGCCGCCGTCGTCGCGACGCGGGCAGTGCAAGGGTACGCGCCGGCCCGTGCCATCGGCAGGGGCCGGCGCGGAGGAGTCGCACCCTCAGAGCGCGGGGCCGGACCCACCCTTGGGCACCGGCAGCGCGCTGCCCTTCACGAACTCCGACCAGCTCAGGCTCCACGCCGTCCAGCCGTTGCCGGCGGCGATCTTGCGCTCGGTGCCCTTGATCGTGATCGGATCGCCGATCCGCGTCTTCTCGAACAGCCACCTGGCGTTCGCCGTCGACACGTTCACGCAGCCGTGCGAGACGTTCGACCGGCCCTGTACGCCCTCGGACCAGGGCGCGGCGTGGATGTACTCGCCACCCCAGGTGAGCCGCTGGGCGAAGTCGATCTCGGTGACGTAGCGGTTGGCCGGGTCCGGGTCGTCGCGGGTGTCGAAGACCGTGGACTCCTTCTTCTCCATCACCACCATCGTCCCGCTCGACGACGGGGTGCTCTTCTTGCCCAGGCTCACCGGGATGGTGCGCGAGAGCGCCCCGTTCTCGTACACCGACATCTTCTTCGTGGCGTTGTCGACCTTCATCACGAACGACCGGCCGATCTTCGCGGTGGCCTTGCGGTCGATGTCGCCGTACTTGCCGTTGCTCAGCGGCACGCCGGCCAGGGCGATCCGCACGGTGATGGTGGTGCCCGGCTGCCAGTACTCCGGTGCGCGGTAGTAGGCCTGGGTGCCGTTGTCGACCCAGTGCCAGGCGCCCGGCTGCGGCGGGTCGGTCTTGACGAACATCCGCTTCTGCACCGCGGCCCGGTCCTTCTTCGGGATGCCCGGGTGGAACTCGGTGACCACCGGCATGGCGACCCCGTAGCTCTTGTCGTCGAAGAGGTACAGGCCGGACCCGATCGTCGACTTCGGCTTGGCCATCGTGGTGAAGGTGCTGGTGCCCTGACTTGTCGTCCCGTCGGCCCCGGTGGCGGTCACCGTGGCGGTGTACCTGGTGCCGTACTTCAGGGGAGCGGACGGCACCCAGGCGGAGCCGTCGGTGCGGAGCTTGCCCTCCACCGCACCCCCGCCGGCCGCGGCCAGGGTGACCGTGGACACCTTCCCACCCTCCGGGAGCTTGGCGCTGATCTCCGTGCTCACGGGCTTGTTCTTCGTGTCGTTCGCCGGGCTCAGCGTCAGTGCCGGCCCGCTGGGCGCGCTCGACGCACCAGGCGTCGACGGCGCAGCCGAGTCGGGTACGGCACCTGCGTCTGTCGACGTTCCGCCGACGAATTCCGGCTTCTTCTGCTCGTCGCCGCACCCGGTCAGTGCCAGCGACGCCGCCAGGGTCAGAGCGCCCACCACCGCCCCGGCTCGCGTGAACCGTGCCATCCCCACCTCTGTTCTCGCGTACCTGGCGGACATCGTGCCGCATCAGTGCCCAGACCCACGCCCCCGTCCCGAGCCCGACGGCCCATTTGTGGCCGTATGCCCGTTAAGCTCGACCGAAGGGGGGAGTCGGGTAACCGGATTGGAGCCCCGGTTGGAGGGGTGCTAATGTTCTCTCCGTTGCCGACGAGCGCCGCTAGCTCAACTGGCAGAGCAGCGGACTCTTAATCCGCGGGTTCGGGGTTCGAGTCCCTGGCGGCGCACCAGCGATATCCAGGGGGCATGGCTCATCAGCCATGCCCCCTGGATCATTTTCCGGGCCGGCCGCCGCGCCGTGACGACGGACCGCACCCCCCATCGGCCTCGTCCGGTGGCGCAGAATCGACGCCGTGGATCTCTCTGCGGACTGGGTCGCGTTGCTGGGCCACCTCGACCGGAACGTGTCGTCCGGGCGGCTCTCGCCGGACACGACGACGGTGTCCGAGCTGATGAGCAGCTATCGCGTGCCAGGGGTCAGCATCGCCGTCGGGCACGTGGACGGGCAGGTGTGGACGTCGTCGTACGGCGTGACGGGTGGTGAGCCGTCGACGCCGGTGACGGCGGGCACCGCGTTCGCGGCCTGTTCGATAAGCAAGCATGTCGCCGCCTTCGGCGCGCTGCTGCTGGTCCAGGAGGGTGTCCTCGATCTGGACACCGACATCGCCGCGTACCTCACCTCGTGGCAACTGCTCGACCGGGCGGGTCGACAGTCCCACGTCACCGTCCGACAACTGCTGGCGCACACGGCGGGTCTGTCCGACACCTGGTACCGCGGCTACCCAGCGGATCGCGTTCCGTCGCTGGTCCAGGTCCTGGAGGGCAGCGGCCCCACGACGACTCCACCGATTCGGGCGACCCTGTTGCCCGGCAGCCGATTCCGGTATTCGGGCAGCCACTACTCGGTGCTCCAGCAGTTGGTGGCGGACGCGACCGGAACTCCGTTCGAGGACCTCATGCGAACTCTGGTGCTGCAACCGTTGGCCATGGCCGACAGCAGCTTCGACAAGCGTTTCCCGCACCAGCGGCCGCAGCGGGTGGCTCGTGGCCACCACGGTGACGGCACCGGCGTCCCCGGCGGTTGGCGCGTCCAGCCGGAGACGGCCGCGGCCGGACTGTGGAGCACCCCGACCGACCTGCTCCGACTCGACCTCGAGATCCTCCGGGCGGCCTCGGGGGACTCGAGGCTGCTCGGTCGCGACCTGGCCACCGAGATGTGGAGACCGCAGATCGCCGGCGGTGGCTACGGGCTCGGCACCGAGATCGACGACCGCGCCGGGTACCGACGTTTCGGCCACACCGGGTTGAACGTCGGCTACACCTGCTTCTCCTACGTGTGGCCGGACAGCGGCACCGCCGTAGCCGCGATGACCAACTCCGAGGACGGCTGGGAGCTGCTGAACAGCATCCGCGCCGCCGCCGACCGCCGGTACGCCACAAGCGTCACCGCCGCGCCGCTGGATGCCGTGACGGGCCGCTACGTCCTGCGCGACGACTACCCGATCGACATCGCGGTGACCGACGGCCACCTGACCTTCTCGGCAGCCGCGCAGCAGCCGGTGGCCCTGCTGGCCGACGCGGACGGTCGCTACCTGCACCCGGGGCTCGACCTGGAGGTGCGGTTCGTGCGGAGCGACGACCAGCGGTACGTCCTGGAGCTGCGGCAGGAAGGGGTCACGCAGACCGCGAGGAGCCAGTGAGGGCGGCGCGCTGCGGCCGTCGAGCCGACCCGCGACCTCCTCAGCTGTCCAGGCTGGTGAGGCGTCCGTCGCGCATCTGGAGGGCCCGGTCGCAGCGTGCGGCGATGCCGTTGTCATGGGTGGCCATCACGAGGGTCGTGCCCTGCTCGTCGCGCAGTCTCAGCAGCAGGTCGACGATCGCGGTGCCGGTCTGACTGTCCAGGTTGCCGGTCGGTTCGTCGGCCAGTAACAGGGCGGGCTGGTTGATCAACGCGCGGGCGATGGCTACCCGTTGCTGCTGCCCACCGGAGAGCCGCGACGGCAGGGCGGCGGCCCGGTCGGCGAGCCCGACCATCGCCAGCAGTTCGCGTGCCCGCGCAGCCTTGTCGAAGTCGGTGCGGAACGGGATCAGCGGTGCCATCACGTTGTCCAGGGCGGTGAGCGTGGGCAACAGGTGGAACCGTTGGAACACGAATCCCACCCGTCGTCGGTACGCCGCCAACGCCCGGCCGGACAAGCCGGTCACCTCCTGGCCGCCGACGTCGATGCTGCCGCCGTCACTCCGTTCGATGGCGCCGATCAGGTGCAGCAGCGTCGACTTGCCGGAGCCGCTCGGCCCGGTCAAGGCGATCGCGGTGCCGGCGTCGATCGAGAGGCTGACGTCGTTTACCGCTACCAGCGGTGGGCCGTCGGGCAGCGGGAAAGCCTTCCGCACACCCGTGAGACACACCAGAGGCGTGGTGACCGTGGTCGACGCCCCGACTGACGTCCGTTCCATCGGACCTACTCCTTCGTCGCTCACCCCTCGGCGAGCAGTTGGGCGGTGGGCAGTCTGCGGAGCACGGCGATCGGCACCACCACCGACGCGGCGGAGACGGCGACGCCGAAGACCAGTGCGGCTGCGGAGCACCAGACGATGGGTGCGGTGACGCCGCCGGCGAAGACCGCGGCGGCGCCGAGGCCTGCGGCGGCGCCGAGCGTGCCGCCGATGACGCCCATGCCGATCGCCTCGACGACGACCAGCCGGTTGAGCATGGCGTCGGTCCAGCCGACCGCGCCGAACAGCGCGAACTCGGCGGCGCGCTCGGAGATGTTGAGATAGAGCACGTCGGCGACGGACACGATGCCCAGCACGATGGTGACCGCCACGGCGATGTGATCGACCGCGCGGGCCTGGAGGGTGACGGCATCACCGAGCAGGGTGCCGGTGAGCGCCCCGCGGAACGCGAACGTGATCGCCAGCAACATGGTCAGCGCGGCCACCCCGATCATCAGGCTCATCGCGCCGAGCGCGGTCCGACCGGGTGTGCGGGCGAGGTTCGCCAGGGCGAGGGTCGTCAGCCGGCGCGGGGCCTGCCGGTGTACGGCGAGACCCAGGACCGCGGGGCGGATGATCTCGCCGGGATCGGGTCGGGCGGCTCGCCAGGCCGGCCAGCCACCGGCGAGCAGGGCGAGGGCCACCGCCGCGGGAACGGCGAGCAGGGTGTGGCTCCAGGCGATGTTCAGCCCGAGACCGAGTGCGATCCCGAGTGCGAGCCCGGTGCCGGCGACGCCCGCCGCGAGGCCGATGCCGACGATCTCGATGAACATCAACTTGAGCAGATGTCGCCGGCCCCAGCCGAGGCAGGTGAGGATGCCGAACTCGGTGCGTCTGGCGCGGATGGCCGCGGTGTTGGCGTTGAGCACCGCCAGCGCGCACACGGCGAGCACCAGGACGGACAACAGCACGCTCTTGCGGTCGGCCGCGCGGACGAGCACCGCCGCGACGCCCTTCTGCACCCACGGCTCGGCGACGGCGAGGTCGGGCCGGCCGTAGTTTCCCGCCGGGTAGTGCACAGTCATGGCAGTGGGTGACGATCCCAGCGTGATGTCGACCTGGAGGCCGGTGCGTTGCGCGATCTCCTCGGCGATCACCCGGACCCGCTCCCGGGAGAGCGGGTCGACCCCCACGTCCCCGGCCAGCCGCACCCGCACCACGCTGATCGGCGCGGCCGTGTTGAGCTGGTACTCCGGGTAGCTGGGCTCGGTGCTGTACGCGCCGGGGTCGAAGACCGCCGGCAGAGCGTCCATCGTGGTGAGCATCAACGGCGGTTGGCTGAGCAGGCCCGTGACGTTCGAGTTGGGGGCCAGACGCCGGCCGCCCAACGCCTGCCGTGACGCCTCGTCGGCGCCCTCGGCGCCCGGGTTGAAGTACGTGTCCATGGGCACCGCCGACAAGGCGCTGCCCAGCGAGATCCGGGCGGGGTCGAAGGTGCCCACCGCGCCCAACGCGGCGTCCGGCATCTGCACGTCACCGGGTTGCGCCTCGTATCCGTGCGACAGGTTCCGGTGCACGGCGACACCGCTGCGCACACTGGTGTCGGCGAACTCCATCGGCACATGCCGGGACGACCCGCCGTCGTCGGCCCCCTGACCCCAGATCTTCAGGTCGTACGGGTCCGGCTGGGCACGCAGGCCGTCCCCGGACTGCACCCTCTTCGGCGGTCCGACGGTCCAGAACTGGTCGAGCCACATGGTGTTCGCCGTTGCCAGGTCGTACTCGACGCCCAGCTCGTCGGGCCGGAGCATCCGGTCGACCATGTCCTGGTACGGCTTCCGCAGCGGCGTCGACCTCTGTGCGACAGGGGTGCCGGCCTCGGCGCCCAGGGCTGCGCGTAGCCGCTTGTCGTCGGCTGTCGTCCGGACCAGCTCCGCAGCGTCCGGGTTCAGACGCTGCACGGCCACGTCGAGTGTCGAGTCGACCTGCGGCTGGTCGGCGACCAGGACCGGCAGCACCGAGTACGGATAGGGCATCCCGTCCAGTCGCCGTTGCGTCGGCGCCTCCGCGGGCGTGAAGTACCGGCCCGACGTCACGGCGTCATCCAGGCCCGCCAACGCCGCCTCCGAGTCGGGGTCCACGGCGGCCATCAGGAACGGAACCGTCCACACCAGAGTGACGACCGGCCGCATCGCCCTGCCCTCGCGATCAGTCGATCCGGGACCACCGACGCACGTCAGCGACGACCGGGCGCGCGGATCCGTCGGTGACAGCCAGTCCTGCTGGTCGACAGCCGCTGCCGCGGGGCAGATCTTCACCCGCCGGCCGTCGGCGTCGATCTCCTCGGGCGGCGGCAGGCCCCCGCCGCTGGTCAACTCCTTGTTGGGCACCACGTCCAGACGGTTCCGCGTCACGTAGAGAAACGCCGGTCCGTCCGGGATGTGACTCAGCCCCGCGTCGGTCAGCCACGTCGGCTGAACCCGCAACACCTGGCGCTCGGCGTTCGGGTCGAGGTGCTCCGACAGGTCGACAGTCACGGGCACGGTGCGCATCACGTACCCGATCATCGCGACCGGCGCCGCCACCGACACCCCCTGCACCGCCTGGATCTCGCGCCACTGGGCAGGAGTGATTCCGCCACGCATGCCCGCCAACTGACCCGACTGGACGAGGTTGCGCTCCCGCTCCAACGGCAGCACCGCGTCCTTCGGCCGCACCAGAAGGTCGTAGACGGGGCGGTAGTTCGCGCTCACGGTGCCCACCGCGTCCAGACGCGAGGTCACCGCGGCGCCGGTGAGCAGGGTGAACCCCGCCACGGCCACGGCGATCATCGACAGCAGGGCCACCGACCGACGCAGTCGTACTCGCCATTGCGACGCGGCTATCGCCAGCATTGACGCACCATGCCCCGCATTCGGTCCTCCAACGTGCGGCCGCCGGCCGGATGGCGATCTCCGGCCGGCGACAGCGTATCGACGATCAGCAGCAGCCCACGGTGTAGCTCACGGAGGGCGCGTCGCAGTATCGGCCCGTGTTGGCGACGCAGCGAACCTGACCCGCTACCACCTTGTTGTAGTAGTAGTAGCAGAAGGGCCCGCCACACCCGACATAGGCGAGAGTGCAGACGTTGCACGCGGATGCCGTGGCCTTCGGCAGCAGCGCAGCGAGTAGCTTGTCGCTCAACCTGTTGATAATCATACGACCTCTCTCCTTCTCCGTTGGTCCGGCGGTTCGCCGACCGGGCCCACGATGTCATCGACCACTTACGATCCGCTAACGATGCGCTAATGGCATCGCAGCCCTTGGTGGTGCCGCGTTTTCGCTGGCCACGGTCGACCGTGACAGGTGGTGGCGGCGCTCGACGCCATCCGGAGAGGTCGCTGTTCAGGAGAGGTGAACGGCGCGACTAACGCTGGCCGGCCGCCCGGATGATATTGACCAATCGGTTGATTCGTTGACCGGGCTTGACGCCGAGGTCCCCGGCCAGGATCTGGCACAGCCGCTCGTGCGTGGCCAGAGCGGATGCGATGTCCCCGCGCCTCATGTGCGCCTCGATGAGATGCTCCCAGGCCCGTTCCCGATACGGCCACTGCCGCACGAGCGGCTCCATCGCGTCGATGACGGAGTTGTGGTCGCCGAGGACGAGTTGCGCCTCGGCCAGATCCTCCATCGCCCGCCACCGACGCTCGTCCAGCGACGCCGCGAGGACCGCGACCCCGGCCGACCGGGCATCGACGCAGGTGTCCCCGCGCCAGAGCCGCAGTGCCGCGGACAGGGCCGCGACCCGGGCCGCGGCCCCGTCGGGGAGCCGGGCGCCGGCGGCACGGTGCGTCAGTTCGTCGAAGCGGGCGAGGTCCGTCGAGGTGAGGCGGGCGCACAGCAGGTACCCCGGTGGACGGGTCTGCAGCACGTTCACGGCGTCCGGGCCGCCGAGGCGTACGAGGCTCCGCCGCAGCGCGCTCACGTGGCCCTGGAGCTTCGTCGTGGCCGTCACCGGCGGGTGATCGTCCCAGATGACCTCGACGAGACGATTGACGCCGACCACCGTGCCCGGATTGAAGGCGAGTGCCGCCAACAGCGCTCGCCTTCCCTGGCCGCCGATGGCCATCGGCTGGCCTCCGACGGCTGCCTCGATCGGGCCCAACAGGGACACTCGGAGCAGCGTGTTAGCGTTCACATCGAGGTCCGACTGCTGATCGCGCCGTCGTAGCCGGACGCCTGGAGATGGAACAACTCGGCATAGCGTCCTCCCGAGGTCATCAGCTCGTCGTGACTGCCCTGTTCGAGGATGCGACCGTCGGACAGGACGGCGATGCTGTCCGCCTCACGGACGGTGTTGAGGCGGTGCGAGATGAGCAGGCTCGTGTGGGTGCGACGCAGCGCCATCAGCCGTCGGTTGATCTCGTGTTCGGTCGCCACGTCGAGACCTGACGACGGCTCGTCGAGGATCAACATGTCGGCGCCCTCCCGGAGCGCGGCCCGGGCGAGAGCCAGTCGCTGCCACTGACCTCCCGACAGCACGACACCCACCCCGGGCGCGTCCCCGTCGCTGAAGGCCCGCGTCAGCATGGTGTCGTACCCGTTGGGCAGCGCGTTCAGTGTGGAGTCCAGGTCGGCCGTGGCGGCTGCCCTTCGGACCCGCGCGCGGTCGTCGAGGGCGCTGATGTCGCCGACCGCGATGTTGTCGTGGGCCGAGAATTCGTAGGTCATGAAGTCCTGGAACGTCGCCCCGAGCCGGGCGCGGAGCGACGCCGGATCGATGGTGGTGATGTCGATGCCGTCCCAGCGGATGACGCCTCGGTCGGGAACGTGGAAGCCGCAGAGCAGTTTGACCACCGTCGACTTGCCGGCGCCGTTGTCGCCGACCAGGGCGAGAGAGGAGCCGCGGGGGATCCGCACCGTGAGGCCCCGCAGGACCCAGTCGTGGTCGGGGGCGTAGCGGAACCAGACGTCGTCGAACTCCAGACCCTGCTTGAGGGGCGGCGCGGAGGGCAGCGCAACGGCACGCCGGGACTCGCCGATCACCGCGGTGATGTCGACGTAGTGGCCGAACACGATCAACGTCTCGCCGAGCATCGCTATCTGCCGGACCAGGCTCGACGCGGACGTCTGCAACGCGGCCAGTGCCGCGATCACGACCACGAGGTCGCCCACGCTGCCGTGCCCGTCGGCGACCCGTGCGACGAACACGGCCAGCGCGACAAGCGACACGACGCCGGTCAGAGCCGCGAGAGTGCTGTCGACCCACAGAGCCAGGCGGTCCTGGTGACGCTCCTGTGCCTGGGCCGCTCGCAACTCGCGCAGCAGGCGGCCCTGGAAGAACTGGCCCAGCCCGAACAGTCGGATCTCCTTGGCGGCGCGCATGTCCAGGAGAAGCGCCGCGTAGAAGGTCTGTCGACGAAACATCGGCACGGTGCGCTCCAGCATCGCCCCCCGCATGCGCGCCAGGCGGATCTGGGCCACGAGTGTGGGCAGTACCGCGAGCACGACCAGTGCGCTCACCAGGGGAGACCAGCGCACCAGCGTCACACCGAAGGCCACGATGGTGATCAGCTCCTGCCCGATCCCCAGGATCATGCTGTTGAGCTGGGTCGGCGCGAAGCGGCTCGCCTCGTGGGCGAGCCGGAGCTGGTCATGAAACCTGCTGTCCTCCAGCTCCGTCAGGCGGGGATGCGCCGACACCGCGGTGAACAGTTCCTGCTGTGTCCGTATCGTCACCCGGCGTTCGGCGTCCCGCTGCGCGTACTGCGAGACGTGCAGGATGACTGGCGACACGATGGCGAGCGCGCCGAAACCGACGACACCGAGCCAGATGGCGGACTTCTCGCCGGCGGAGAGGCCGTCGATGATCGCTCGGGTGAACCATGCGGTGGCCACCGCGGTCAGGCCGCCCACCACCATGATCACGATGCTCACCGCCGCCGCCCAGGGCGCCGCGCCGAAGTAGATCCCGAACGCGCGACGCATCAGCGTTGACGACCGCCTCATCGGCTGCCCAATACCTCGCTCAGGTCATGACTGCGCGCCGCCACCCGGCCGTCCGCGCCGAACAGCACGAATGACGGGGTGCCCTGCACCTGGAAGGCGGCCATCACCGCGCTCGGGCTGTCATCCATGACGAGGAGGCCGGCCTTTCGCAGTGTCGGGCCGAGTTCGTCGGTCAGGCCCTCGGCCACCGTGAGGAAGCTGATCACCCGAACGCCGTTGCTGGTGATCTCCTCGGCGCGGTCGGCCAACTTCTCCGCCTGCGCGGGGCAGTGTCGGCATCCGGCGGAGAAGAACCCGATCAGGGTCGGGCTGCCCGCGAGGTCGGCGCTGGCGACCTGGCCGTCCGGCGACACGAACTCCGGCATGGTGGCGCCGAGCGGCAGCCCCGAGGCGGGCGGCGACGTCATCTCGATGAGTTTCGTCTCCGTCTCACGCAACCTCCTGATGACCGCGGCGCTCAGCGCGAGATCGGCGAGGACGAGCGCCGCGAGTATGGCGACAGCAGTGGACAGAAATAACACGATTGGCTCCTTCAATCGGTGCGCCAAAATGCAACGCGCGTTGGCTGCGCATTCGGTTCCGAGAGTTTCAGCGCGTGTGTGGGACTCCGCGGAGGAGCCAGGCCAGGTCATCAAGTCTGACCAGCGTCGTGACGATGAACGCCGCTATGGTGAAGGCCACCAGAAATTGCGGTGGTTCCAGAATGGTGAGCGATACCGCGGGCAGGGTGAGCCCGGCGACAAGGGCGCCCGCGGCCATGCCGGCGAGGAGGGCGCTGCGAACGACGTGCCGCCACGCGACGGGCGTGTCCGATGGGCCGAAACAGTGACACCCCACCGGGGCGCCCCGTCGGACAGCCTGCGCGAGCACGATGGTGAACACGCCGAAGAGCAGCACAGCTGCGGCTAGGCCGACGACGGCGCTGCCGGGCCAGAGGACGAGGGCGAGCACGCCGGCCTCGGCCGCGATCGAGGCCGCCGCCACCGGGCGGGACCAGCGCGCGGAGGTGGCCCGCAGTTCCGTGACAGCCTCGGCGAACGCCTCGAAACTCAAACGGTTGCGCATCTTGCCGATGACGGATATTGCAAGAACGCCGGCCAGCGTCAATATTGCCGCGATAACAGCGACACCCACTACGTCCCCCGTTCCCCGTGGCACCCGTGTGTCGAGGGGCGCGACTCACTCAGGCCCCAAGAACCTCCGCTGGGAATGCCGAGGGTATCGGCGTGTGACGATGTTGTCAACGGCTTGATTCGGCGTTGTAAAGATGAGAGTAATAACCGGGAGGAGACGTATGACCGACCGATCACAATTCCTGCTCGTCGTCCTGGGCGGTTTTGCCGCGCTTGTGGTGCCCCTCGTCGTTGGCGTCGTTGTGGCGCGTCGGCGCTTCGTGATCGTCGATGTCGCGGGCGACAGCATGGTGCCCAGCCTGGTGCACGGTGACCGCCTCCTGGTGCGCCGCACGCGTCGGTTCCGGGCCGGCGCCATCGTCGTCGCGCACCATCAGGAGGGTGGGCGTCGGGTCGTCGCCGGTGGCTCCCCGGCGTCCGCCTGGCTCGTCAAGCGCCTCGTGGCGCTGCCCGGCGACGTCGTCCCGGAGGCGGTCGCGTCGGCCGTCGGCGATCGGACGCGACGTGTGCCGGCCGGCATGGCCGTGCTGCTCGGTGACCACCCGGACAGCGTCGACTCGCGGCGGTGGGGCTTCGTTCCGCTGCGCGACATCGAGGGCGTGATGGTCGGCCGGCTGAGGGCCGGTGGGCGGTAGGGGTGCGGCGGTATTGCCAGCCCATTGGCGCACATCTATAGTTGCGCGGATCACCACATTCATGGCCGTGGTCAACGCGGCCGAATCGTCGAAGCGCTTCGACGATTCGTCGTTCAGGCCCGTCAGCCGGGTGTCGAGCCTGGCCACGCCGGTCTCGGCGCCCGTTGGGCGTCTGTCGTACGACATGAGGAGAACCGCATGCGGAACAGGCGCCTCCGGCGCGGAATCACCGCGCTCGCGCTCGCCCTGCTCGCCCTACCGGCCGTCCCCGGCACGGCGCACGCCGAACCCACCTACCCGTTCCGAGATCCACATCTGCCCGTGCAGGTCCGGGTCGACGACCTGCTCGGCCGGCTGACCCTGGACGAGAAGATCTCGTGGCTGCACCAGTACCAGCCCGCCGTTCCCCGGCTGGGCATCGGCCTGTTCAAGACCGGCACCGAGGCGCTGCACGGCGTCGCCTGGTCCACCGACATCGACAACGGCGGCGCGGTCGTGAAGGCGCGCGGCACGTCGTTCCCCCAGCCGGTGGGCATGGCGAGCACCTGGGACACCGACCTGATCCAGCGGGTCGGCTCCGCCGTGGGCGACGAGGCGCGCGGCTACCACGCGCAGAACCCCCGGGTCTGGGGTCTCAACCTCTGGGCGCCGGTGGTCAATCTGCTGCGCGACCCGCGCTGGGGCCGCAACGAGGAGGGCTACTCCGAGGACCCGCTGCTCACCGCGAAGATCTCCACCGCGTACGGCTCGGGCATGACCGGCGGAGACCCGGACCACCTGAAGAGCGCTCCGACCCTCAAGCACTACCTGGCCTACAACAACGAGGTCCGGCGCGACGTCACCTCGTCGAACGTACCGCCGAGGGTCTTGAACGAGTACGACCGCGCCGCCTTCAAGCCGGCCATCGCCGCCGACGCGGCGACCGGGGTGATGGCCTCGTACAACCTGGTCAACGGCCGTCCCGCCACTGTGGATCCGGACCTGGCCACTGTAGTGCGCGGCTGGACCGACCAGCCGTTGATGAACGTCACGGACGCCTGGGCGCCGAACAACCTCGTGGCCTCCCAGGGCTACTACGCCACCCAGCCCGAGGCGAACGCCGCGATCGTCAAGGCCGGCGTCAACAGCTTCATCACCGACGACACCAACGCGCAGCCGACAGTCACCGCCATCAAGCAGGCGCTGGCCACCGGTCTGCTCACCGAGGGCGACATCGACGCCCGGATCTCCGAGACCCTGAACGTCCGGTTCCGCCTCGGTGAGTTCGACCCGGGCGGCGGCCGCCACGGCGGCATCACCCCGGACGTCATCAACAGTGCCGAACACCAGCGGCTGGCCCGCCAGGCCGCCGGCGAGGCGATGGTGCTGCTGAAGAACTCCCGGCAGGCCCTTCCGCTCAACCCGGCCCGGACCCGCAAGGTGGCAGTGCTCGGCCCGCTGGCCGACACCCTCTACACCGACTGGTACGGCGGTGACCTGCCGTACGAGGTGACCGCCCTCGACGGCATCCGCGAGCGGTTGGGCGGCTCCGCGAGCGTCAGCGGGCTCGACGGGGCGGACCGGATCGCCCTGAAGGACCCGGCGACCGGCCGGTACGTCACGGCAAGCGGCACCACCGACGCCGACCCGGTCGCCGCGACCGGCGCCACCGCCTCGCTCGCCGCCCAGTTCGACGCGGTGGACTGGGGCCAGGGTGTGGTGACGCTGCGCAACGCCGCCAACGGCCGTTACCTCGGCTACAACTGGGGGCCCTTCATCACCCGCGACGAGCAGCCGAACGGCTGGTACGTCCAGCAGCAGTTCACGCTGGAGCCGCAGGCCGACGGCACTGTCGCGCTGCGCTACACCGGCTACGAGACGACGGAGAGCTGGTTCGGCGTCAACAAATACGTCACGGTCGGCGACGGCGGTGCCCTCACGCTCGGCGCGTCCACCGCGGCGGACGCGACGCACTTCGCGCGTGAGGTGATCAGCAGCGGAGTCGACCGGGCCGTCGCGGCGGCCAAGGCGGCCGACACC
This sequence comes from Micromonospora lupini str. Lupac 08, assembly GCF_000297395.2. GTDB lineage: Bacteria > Actinomycetota > Actinomycetes > Mycobacteriales > Micromonosporaceae > Micromonospora > Micromonospora lupini. The sequence continues at coordinate 1,333,039 of NZ_HF570108.1, forward strand.
GCCGTCCTGGTCGTCGGCAGCAACCCGTTCATCAACGGGCGCGAGGCGCACGACCGGACCTCGACGGCGTTGAGTGCCGGCCAGGAAGCGCTGGTCAAGGCCGTGACCAAGGCCAACCCGCACACCGTGCTGGTGCTGCAGACCAGCTACCCGGTCACCATCGGGTGGGAGCAGGAGCACGTCCCGGCCATCGTCTGGACCACCCACGCCGGCGCCGAGACCGGGCACGCCGTCTCCGACGTCCTGTTCGGCGACCGCAACCCGTCGGGCAAGCTCACCCAGACCTGGTACCGCTCGGACCGGCAACTACCGCCGGACCTGCTGGAGTACGACATCATCTCGTCCGGGCAGACCTACCTCTACAGCACCGCGAAGCCGCTCTATCCGTTCGGCCACGGGCTGTCGTACACCCGGTTCCGGTATGGCCAGCCCCGCGCGGACGCCCGCGCGGTCGCGGCCGACGGCACCGTCACGGTAAGCGTCGACGTGACAAACACCGGCAGCCGGGCCGGGTCCGAGGTCGTCCAGCTCTACACCCACCAGCGCACCTCGCGGGTGAAGACCCCGATCCGGGCGCTGAAGGCGTTCCAGCGGGTGCAGCTCGCACCCGGGCAGACCCGGGCGGTGACGCTCCGCCTGCCCGTCGCCGACCTGGCGAACTGGGACGTCACCCGCAGCCGGTGGGTGGTCGAGTCGTCCACGTACGACCTGCTGGTCGGCGCGAACGCGGAGGACATCCGGGCCCGGACGGCGGTCGCGGTGCGCGGCGAGACGATCCCGGCCCGGGACCTCTCGCGGATCACCCGGGCCGAGAACTTCGACGGGTACGCGGGCGTCCGGCTCGTCGACGAGACGAAGGTGCGGGATACGGCCGTCGGCGCCACCGCCGCCGGCCAGTGGATCTCCTTCGCCGGTTCCGCCCTGCGCCCCGGCACCCACACGTTCACGGCGAGGGTCGCCAGGGCGACGGTGGGCACCGGCACGATCCAGGTCCGGCTGGGCTCGCCCACCGGCCGGCTGCTGGGCACGGCCACCGTCCCCAGCACCGGCGACGACTACCGGTACGTGAGCGTCAGCGCCGAGGTGGCCCGAGCCGCCGGCACCCACGACGTGTACCTGGTGTTCGACTCCGCGCTGCGGTTGGCGGACTTCTCCCTCAGGTGACGGCTCGGCTCGGGTCGGGGTGCCGTTCGGCCCCGGCCCGAGCCGGTCTCGACCGTGCTGCCCCGCCGAAAGCGTGGGGATGAATTCATCGGATGATCCGATGCGGGGCCGTAGTCCAGACGGCCGTTCCGCCCCGTTTAGATGGCATTTACGCATAGACGGGTTACGATCTCGTATTGCAGTCGTCACACGTGTGACTTACGCTCCGGGAGAGAGCGCGTAGCGATTGGCAAAGAGTGCGGCCGGGCGGCAGGTGCCCCCGCCGGTCCTAAGTGGCGTCGCTGTTTCCTGCTCGTCGCTCGATACACGCATCAGGCACCGCATCGACGACCAGGAGAGGAACAGCACGTGAGATCAGCCGCATCCATCACCCGAACGGCACTGCTCGCGGCGGCGATGCTCGTCGCCGCCACGCTGCCGGCCGTGCTGACGCAGCAACTGCCGGCCATGGCCGCCGCCCAGGCCACCTACTACGTCGCCCCGGACGGGAACGACGCCAATCCCGGGACGCTCGAAGCTCCGTTCAAGAGTCTGCAACGCGCGCGGGACGTCGTCCGTACGGTCAACACGAACATGACCGGCGACATCAACGTGTTTCTGCGTGGTGGCACCTACCCGGTGAGCAGCACAGTCGAGTTCGGGTCGAGTGACTCCGGCACCAACGGCTTCCGGGTCGTCTACGCCGCCTACCCCAGCGAGACGCCGGTCCTCGACGGTGGCGTCCCGGTGACCGGCTGGAGCCAGCACAGCGGCAACATCTGGAAGGCGCCGCTGGACCGCAGCACCAAGCTGCGGACGCTCTACGTCAACGACAAGCGGGCGCAGATGGCGTCGAAGACGATCAGCTCGGGAGGGTGCTACGGCACCTACACCATCACGGCCGGTCAGGCCGCCTGGGCGTGGGAGTCGGGGTCGCAGTGCGACGGCGCCAAATACAGCCTGAACGACTTCCCCGCCATCGCCCGCAACCAGGACGACCTGGAGATCGAGACGGGGACGACCTGGACCACGGCCATCGTGGGGGTCCGTCAGGTGACCACGAGTTCCGACGGCGCGAACCGGGTCGCCCTCTTCCAGCAGCCGGGCGCGGCCATCGCCCAGGGCTCGTTCAACGGCAACGCCCAGGTCGGCGGCACCCACAAGCTCATGAACGCGTACGAGTTCCTGGACGCGCCCGGCGAGTTCTACTTCGACAAGAGCGCCCGTACGGTCTACTACTACAAGGCCAGCTCCGAGGACATGTCGACCGCGTCGGTCTTCGCGCCGAACAACGTCACCACGGTGCTGCGGGTCGCCGGCACCTCGACGAGCAGCCACGCGCGCAACATCACGTTCTCCGGCCTGACGGTGGAGCACTCCGACTGGAACCTGTTCAACGTCGCCGGCTCGTCCTTCAAGCAGGCGCAGCAGGGCAACCTCGGCGCCCAGGTGTACGCGAAGGGCAACTTCCACGTCTACTACTACCGCAACGTGGACGTCACTCCCGGCATCGTCCAGGTGCAGAACGCCGACGGGATCCTCCTGCAACGCAACCGGATCCAGCACACCGGCGCCGACGGGATCAGCATGGTCAACGACGTGCAGAGCACGCAGTTGATCGGGAACTACACCAACGACATCGCCGGGTCCGCCATCAACGTCGGCCATCCCCAGCACGTCTACATCGGAGACGGCACGTCGACCAACCGGGAGAAGTACTCCCCGCAGGTCGAGGGGCTGCCGAAGAACATCGACATCAAGAACAACTACATCTACGACAGCGCGGTCCTGTTCAACGGGCACAGCCCCATCTCGGCGTACTTCGTCGACACCCTCACCATCCAGCACAACCGGATCGAGAAGTCCTCCTGGTCCGGCATCACGATGGGCTGGGGCTGGTGGAACTTCGACGGGTCATCGGGCTCGATCGTGCCCAACCGGCCGACCACGACGGCGCGTAACAACACCATCAGCTACAACCACATCATCGACACGGTCCAGCGCCTCAGCGACACGGCGCCCATCTACACGCTGGGCAGTCAGCCCGGGACCACGATCACCAACAATTATCTCCAGGGCGTGCCCTCGGGCCACAAGTACGGGCTCCACCCGGACGAGGGGTCGGCGTTCATCACCTTCCGGGACAACGTTCTGAGCATCGACAAGAACGTCACCTGGATGATCAACTCCGACGACTTCGGCCGGAAGCACGATCTGAGCATCACGCAGATCTACGGCCCGATCAACAAGGTCTCGAACAAGAACCTGCCGAACAGCACTGTCGCCGACATCCTCGTCTCCTCCGACTACGTCTGGCCGGCGGCGGCCTACAACATCGCGGCGAACTCCGGCCTGGAGGACGCCTACCGGGACATCATCCCGGCGAGCAGGTTCTCCGCGCCGAACTACGTGCTGCCGGCCAGCACGTTCGTCACCAGCGCCACGGCGACGATCCCGATCCGCAGCACCGGCGACGCCACCAAGTCGGTCTGGCTGGCGCCGTCCGGCACGACCACCTTCACCGCCGGGGCGACGATGACCAGGGCGGCAGGCACCGCCACGTCCATCGCCGTGCCGGCGACTCAGGGCGAGTACCGGCTCTTCGTCGTCGACGCACAGGGCAACCGGTCGGCCGAGTCGACCTCGATCGTCCGGCAGCAGAGCGGCGGCGGCACCCCGCAGGGCGGGCAGCTCGTGGGCGGCCAGTCCGGCCGCTGCGTGGAGGTCCCCAACTCCTCCACCACCAACGGCACCCAGGTGCAGCTCTGGGACTGCGGCAGCGGCACGAACCAGCGGTGGACCTCCACCGCCACCAAGCAACTGACGGTGTACGGCAACAAGTGCCTGGACGCCTCCGGGTCGGGTACGGCCAACGGCACCCAGGTCATCATCTGGGACTGCCACGGCGGGCTCAACCAGCAGTGGAACATCAACTCCAACGGCACCATCACGAACGGCCAGTCCGGGCTCTGCCTCGATGCCAACGGCGCTGCCAACGCCAACGGCACGAAGATCATCCTCTGGGCGTGCAACGGTGGCGCGAACCAGCGGTGGAGCCTGCGTAGCTGACCGACCGAGCACACCGGGGCCGGGCCGATCTCGGCCCGGCCCCGGGCCGTTCCCGTCGTCGCCCACACCCCGTCGATGCCGCATGTGCCACCGGACAACAAGTGGGTAATGGTGGGTGATGAAGACAACCTGGAAGCCGCACGAGAAGCACGGCGGCCTGTCGGAGAAGGACAAGCGCGAGTTGCCGGAGAGCGTTTTCGCGTTCCCCGACGAGCGCAAGGAGCCGATGACCGACGCGAGCCACGTCCGTAACGCCATCGCCCGCTTCGACCAGGTGCAGGGTGTCACCGACAAGGACCGTGACCTGGCCTTTCAGAACATCCTCGCCGCCGCCAAGCACTACGGCGTCGACGTCGCCGAGACGAACTGGCGTCAGCTCGGCAAGCTGCCGCACACGCCCAACCCGGCGCACTGAACCCGGGTGCGGGACGGGTCCGAAAGCAGGATCGGCGACGTGTTAACGTCTCTTCCCGTTGCCGGCGAGCGCCGCTAGCTCAACTGGCAGAGCAGCGGACTCTTAATCCGCGGGTTCGGGGTTCGAGTCCCTGGCGGCGCACCAAGATCAAGGCCCTGACCTGGTGGTTCACACCGGGTCAGGGCCTTTTTCGTATGTGGCGGTGGCGGGTGGTCGCTCGGCGGGCTCGGTAGCCGTTGGACGGGTGAAGCCTGCGAGGTCACGTGCGGCGATGGCGATGGACCAGCCATCGGGCGGATCGCACTGCGGTCGTGCGGCCTCGCCACCCTCGACCTGGCCATCCGTAACGAGTGAATCCGAGGAGAAGTCGTGCTCGCTGAACCCACTGGCAGCCCGGACACGATCCTCGTCTGCATCCGGGGCAACTCCGGCTCGGGCAAGAGCAGCATCGCCCGTGAGCTACGACGTCGGCACGGCCGGGGCTGTGCCCTGGTCGAGCAGGACTACCTGCGCCGCATCCTGCTGCGCGAACGGGACAAGCCCGGCGGCGCCGCGCCGGCGTTGATCGCGCAGACCGTTCGGTTCGCCCTCGACCACGGCTATCACGTCGTGCTGGAGGGCATCATGCACAGCAGCCGCTATCGGGGCATGGTGACCTCTCTGCGGGACCACCACCCCGGCCGGTCTCTGTTCTGCTATCTCGACGTGTCCCTGGCCGAGACCCTGCGTCGGCATCTCACGCGCCCGCAGGTCGGTGAGTTCACCGGCGAGCAGATGAGCGGCTGGTACGCCGCCCATGACCTCCTGGGCTGGCCCGACGAACTCGTCCTCCCCGAGACCACGACCCTGGACGGGGCCGTCGAGGCCATCGCCGCTGCCGCCGGGCTACCCCAGACCGGACGCGACGACGACCTGCTCCCGAACGTTTCGTCCCCGTAGAGCAGCCGAGTCGCCTACCGATATCGCCGGATCAGGCCGTAGCGGGCCGACGTGCTCGTACCCGTGCCGTCAGGTGATCGGTCAACGCGGGGCCGAGGCCGTCGCGGCCAGCCGGGACGAACGCCACCGTCGACGCCACCACCTGTGGCAGCATCGACGGTGCTGAGTGAGAGTGGACCGTTCGACGGGAGTGCGCATGGCGTTGGGCCCCGTACTGGTGATCGGTCTTGATCCGGTGCGGATCCCGGGCTGGGACCCGGCGCCGGTCGTGGCGGCGATAGCACGCGGTCAGGCCCGTTTCGCGGAGCACGGCGTCGAGGCCGATCTGTGTTTGGTCGTGCCCGACGACGACGCCGAAGCCGCAGTCGTCGAGGCGTTGACCCGCAGGGACTACGCCTGCGTGGTGGTCGGTGGCGGCATCCGCAAGCACGAGCCGCTGCTGCCGCTCTTCGAGAGGATGGTCAACCTCGTCCGGCGGTACGCGCCCGACGCGGCGATCGCCTTCAACAGCACCCCGGAGGACACTCTCGACGCCGCGCTGCGGTGGCTGCCCCGCGACACGGGCGATCACCGCACCCCTTGACGACGCCTCGCCGGGGCTCGATGTCAGTACACCAAGAGCATGTCGCCGCCGAGGCGGGAACGACGGAACGCCCGCGGTCGTCGACGCGTACCTGATGATCGAGCGGGGTGAGCCGCGCGGTCGACGAAGCAGGTTGCGACCGGTGCCCGACAGTGCGCGGGAACACGGGCGGCCCAGCCCTACAGTCAGCCTCCATGAGGCTCATGGCGCGACTCGCGGCCGGGGCCGTCGTACTGCTGGCGGTACTGGTGGCCGGGCAGGGCACGGCGGCCGCGGACGGTGGTCTGGGGCTCGGGCTGCGCGCGGAGCGACAGTCGTATCGGGTCGGTGAGCCGGTTCGACTGGACCTCACGGTCACCAACTCGACAGACGCGGCCTGCGCGCTGGCGACCGAGGCCACCGGGACGGTCCAGGTGACCGGGGTACGCCGGGACGGGCGGGACCTGGCCCCGGTGCTCGGCCGCAGCTTCTACGCCGACGGGGTGGCCGCCGTCGCCACCGCCGGCCTCGCCACTGTCGAGCCCGGTGCGACAGTGACCGTGCCGTTGACAGCTGTCCGGGTGCACGACGGCGACGACGCCGGAGACGTGGTGCTGCGTTCGGTGGCCGCGACGCCCGACGGCGGTGGACTGGACACGCTCTGGCCGATCGGGGCGGCCGGCCGGTACGAGGTGACCGCCGGATACGTGACGTTGCCGTTGGGCGCTGCCGCGAACTCCTGCGCGGGCGTCACCGCGGTGCGGACCGCCACCTTCGTCGTCGATGACGGTGGTTCGGGCGTACCCCGATGGGCCTGGCTTCTCGGCGGTGCCGCGCTGGTGGGGCTGCTGCTCGTGGTCGCGACAGTGATCCTGCGGGTCCGCCGCCGGTCCCCGGCGGGCGCCGCCGCCCTGCTGCTTGTCGTCGTCGGTGGGTTCGTGGTCACGGCGGCGCCGCCCGCGCGGGCGAATTACACGGTCGACCCGAACTCCGGCGCGCCCGTCGCCGGCGTCGACTTCCAGGCGGCGGTCGACGGCTGTCTGCAGGGGTTTGCGGCGACCGGCGGCGATCCGGCGGGGATCCTGCCCCGACTGAAGGATCCGAAGTCGCCCAGGGTGCGGATCATCCCCACCCGAGGCGGCTCGGGTGCCTTCGAGACCCCGGAGAGCGCGGACGGCAAGGGTTCCTCCACTGTCACCTGGAACCCGACCTCCACCGACCCGTACGGCGACGGGGTGGTCCGCGACCCCTGCGCGGCGCTCTACCACGAGCTGAACCACGCCGACGACATCTCCCGCAGCGCCGTCCCACCGGGCGAGTGCGGCGCCACCGGGATCAAGACCGCCGAGGTGAAGGCGACGCTCGCGGAGAACCGCTACCGCGCCGCGAAGGGACTGCCGCCGCGCACCGAGTACGACGGCAAGCCGTTGCCGAAGAACCTCGACGAGTGCAAGAAGCCGGCGAAGAAGAAGCCGCCGGCGAAGGGGCCGACGAAGCTCTGCGAGGAGGGTGCTGCCTGCGCGAGCACCAACGGCGACCCGCACCTGGTCACCTTCGACCGGGTCTACTACGACTTCCAGGCCGTCGGCGAGTTCGTGCTCGTGGCCGCGACCGGCGGCGATCCGCTTGAGGTACAGGTCCGGCAGGCGCCGATGGCCGGCACCCGGACCGCCTCGGTCAACAGCGCCGTCGCCTTCCGGGTCGGCGGGCGCCGGGTCAGCCTCGCCCTCACCACCGGCGAAACCCGGGTGTACGTCGACGGCGCGGCGGTCGCCGTACCGCCCGACCGGATCGACCTCGGCGGTGGCGGCGCTCTGGTCCGCCGGCCCTCCGACACCGGTCCGGCGGGCGGTTACGACCTGCGCTGGCCGGACGGCTCGGCGGCGGCCGTGGACCAGATCGGCCACTACGGTTACCGGCTGCTGGTGAAACTGGACGGGAGTCGGGCGGGGAAGGTGCGCGGCCTGCTCGGCGACTTCGACGGCGACCCGAGCGACGACATCGCCGCCGCCTCCGGGCCGGCGCTGCCGCAGCCGGTGCCCTTCGAGAAGCTCTACCCGGCGTACGCGGACGGTTGGCGGGTCACCCAGGAGCGCTCACTGCTGCCCTACGAGGCCGACCAGAACACCGGCACCTTCACCGACCGTGGCTTTCCGGAGCGGCCGATGACGACGGCCGACCTCGACCCGGGTCGCCGGGCGGCGGCGGAGGAACTGTGCCGCTGGGCCGGTGTCACCGCCCCGGCCGCGTTCGCCGACTGCGTCTTCGACGTCGGAGTCAGCGGCCGACCCGAGTTCGCCGTCGGCGGCGCGGCCACCGAGCGGGTCGCGCCATCGCCGGCCACGCCGATCACCGCCACGCCGGTCGCCACCGCCGCCCTCACCCCGGGTGGCGACCGGCTGAGTTTCCCGGCCCGCGCCGGGGACGCCGTCTTCGTCGACGTCGTCGCCCCCGGCATGGCGGATCGCTGCTCGGCGTACCGGCTGCTCGACCCGGCGGGCCGGGAGGTGAGCAGTGGCTGCAACATCAACGGGTCCGGCTACGTCGACCGCGTGGACCTGACCGCCGCCGGCGACTACGCGGTCGAGGTCACCGCCGCGGCGGGTGACACCGGCCGCGCCACCGTACGGGTCTACGTCGCCTCGGATACCGCCGGCACTGTCGAGTCGAACGGACCGGCAGTCTCCGCGGTTGTCGCGCAGCCGGGTGCGCAGGCCCGCTACCGGTTCACGGGCCGGGCCGGCGAGCGGGTCTTCGTGGAGGTGCCGGCGAGCACCCTGAGCGACCAGTGCTCGCCGCTGCGCATCGAGGACGCCGACGGGCACCTGCTGAACACCGGCTGTGTCGTCAACGGCGTCGGCGAGGTCGACGGCACGGTGCTGCCCGCCGACGGCACGTACACGGTGGTGGTCGACCCGGTGGACCGCACCACAGGTGAGGTCGCGCTGCGGATCTTCGCCGGTCGGGACGGCAGCGGCACGCTCACCGTGGACGGGCCGGCGGTGCTGGCTGTCGTGGAACGGCCGGGTGCGGTGCTCAGTTACCGGTTCACCGGCTCGGCGGGAACCTCGGTGGGCCTGACGGCGAGCGCCGCCACCCTGCCCGACCAGTGCGGTGTACTGGAGTTGCGCGGCCCCGACGGCATCCTGCTGGCCAGCGGCTGCGTCATCAACGGCGCCGGCGCTGTCGACGCGACAGCGCTGCCGGCCACCGGCACGTACACGGTGGTCGTGAACCCGTCGGGCACCGCGACCGGGCAGGTCAGCGTCACCCTGCACCGTTGAGCCCGAGGATCGACGTGGTGACGGCAATGGACCGGCCGTCCGTTGTCCTCCGCGTGGACAGGGCCTGACGAGCCGAGGCCGACGATGCTCCCTCGGGGGGTGGAACCGGCTCGCGCGGCGGGGGGAGGTCGTGGCTCGCGCGAGCCGGCAACGTGGATCCCGACAGCGACGACAGTCGCCACGAGGGAGGACCGATGAGGAACACGTTCCGAGGACTGGGCACGGCGGCGATCATGGTCGGCGTGACGCTGGTCGCCGTGCCGGGCGCCAACGCCACACCACAGGGGCCGAGGGTCGCCAGCGTCGGCGGGTCGGGCGAGGTCAGGTTGACGTACTCGCCGGACAACGACGTACGCAGCTTCACCTTCGACGCGCGAGCGACCCCGTACACCCGGGCACTGCCCGGCGCGCCGCACGGCCTGCCCACCGACGCGACCGGCACGGTCCGCGTCGCCCACCGGCTCGCGGCGAACGGTCTCACCGTCCGCTTCGCGGCCCGCGTCGACTGCCTGGTCACGGCCGAGCGGACCGCGACCCTCACCGCAGTGGTCACCGAGGCCGACACGCCGGCGGCCGACCTGGTCGGCAGGCGCCTGGGCTTCAGCGTGTACGACGGGCCGGGCGGCGATCGGGTCGGTTTCTCCTGGTCGGTGGTCAACGCCGATCAGGGGCCCGACGGTCAGTGGCGCGAGGGGACGGTCGGAACCTGCCTGGCGCCGGCGGCGTTCGCCCCGGTGACCAGGGGCGGCTGGACCGTTCGGCACGCCGAACTGCTGCCGCCGCCACCGGACAAGTAGGCCACCAACGGCGGGCGACCGGCGCTCGATCGCCCGTACCGGACGTCGCGTGTCCGGGGCCGCTGGGACAGCGCGACGTCCGGTAACCCGTGGCGGTTCAGGTGTCGAATCGCGGCGCGTTCGCTCTCGACGCGTCCGAGGCCGCCGGATAGGTCCACGTCTGGTGGGTAAGCGACGCGACGTGCCCGCCCACCAGGAGTCGGAGGCCGACGGCGACCCGGCGCCGCACCGACGGCTCGGGGCTCGCCGGCTGGTCGGCGGTCTGCGGGAGCGGGCACGCGAGGGGCTGCGCTCGCGCACCTGGCGGCTACGTCTGTACGGCCTGCTCGCGGTGCAGGCCGGCATCGCGGCGACGATCGCCTGGTTCGTGGGGTACCGGTTCCTGCACAACCCGTCCCCGGTCCTCGCGCCCACCACCGCCGTCGGCATCGTGGCCGCCTCGATGGGGTCACGCCTGCGGCGCACCGTCGAGCTGCTGGTCGGGGTGATCCTCGGGTTGGCCGTCGGCGACACGCTCATGCCGTTCTTCGGTATCGGGGCCTGGCAGACCGGCGTGGTCGTCGTGCTGGCGATCGTCCTCGCCGTCCTGTTCAAGGGTGGTGGTTCGCTGCTCACCCAGGCCGGTGGCACCGCGGTGCTCATCGCCACCCTGGAGCCACCCGTCCGCGATCTGTCAGTTCCCCGCTTCGTCGACGCGGCCGTCGGCGGACTGGTCGGGCTGGGTGTCGGTCTGCTTCTGGTGCCCATCCACCCGCAGCGGACGCTGCTGCGGCTGGCCGAGCCCGTCGTCGGGCCGGCGGCCACGACCATCCACGAGCTGGCGGCGGCGCTGCGAGTGCGTGACCTCGCCGACGCCGAGCGGAGCCTGCGCGGATTGCGGGAGCTCGGCCCCCAGTTGACGGCGCTGAAGGAGGGGCTCGGTGCCGCCCAGGAGGTGGGGCGGCTCGCGCCCCTGCGCTGGCGGGAGCGCGACTCCCTGGCCTTCCACACGGCGTCGATCCAGCATCTGGACCGTAGCCTGCACAGCTGCCGCTCCCTGTCCCGACGGCTCACGACGGCGCTCAAGGACGAGGAACCCATCCCCGAGGAGTTTCCCGCGGCCATCGACCTGCTGGCCTGCGCCCTGCTGACCCTGCGCTGGACGATCCAGGCCGGTGCGGAGCCGCGGGAGGCCCGCGAGCAGATCCTGGTGGGCGTCGAAATGATCGGACGGGCGCAGGGGGAGGCCGTGGGGGACCCCACCCGCCCGCACGTCCACCGTCTGGGTTATTCCGGGCTGATCGCCGCGGGCGAGTTTCGCATGGCCGCCCACGACCTGCTCATCGCCAGCGGACTGGACGCCGAGAGGGCGGCCGTGCTCGTGCGGAGGGCGGTGGACGGGCACCGGCGGAACTGAGGGAAAGACTCGACACGCCAGGTCAGGCCGGCCTGAGGGACGCGACGATGTCGAGGTAGTGCGGGTTGGTCATGACGCCCAGCACGTTGCCGAAGGGGTCCACCACGGACGCGGTCACGAACCCCTCGTCCCCGTGCGGTGTGATCGGCTGGTACTCCGTGGCGCCCAGGGCCAGGAGCCGTGCCACGGTGGCATCGAGGTCGTCGACGTGCCAGTGCATGACGGCGCCGCCCGGCCCGGTCGCCGCGCCGGGTGGCGCGTACCGGCGGTCGATGATGCCCAGCTCCCCCTGGTAGTCGCCCACGCGGAACTCCGTGTAGGCCGGACGTCCGTCGGGGCCGGGCCGCGAGAAGTACGCCTCCTGGCCCAGGAACCGGGCGTACCACTCGGTGGCCGCCGCCACGTCGTCCGCCCAGATGTTCAGCGTGGCGAATCCGCGCAGGCTCATCCGGTGTCCTCTCGTCGATGTCGTCCGGTGGTCACGCTATCGGCGGTCACCGACACGTTCGTCCCACACGGAGATGACGGACCGTGTAGTGCGCGGTATCCCGGGTAGTCGCCGCCGTCAGCCCGACGAGCGGCGGGAGCCCACGTGGAGACGACGTACCCCGCAGTGGAGGAGCACGGCCTGATCGGCGACCTGCAGACCGCCGCGCTGATCAGCAAGGACGGCACGATCGACTGGTTTTGCGCGCCCCGCTTCGACTCGCCGAGCGTCTTCGCCGCCCTGCTGGACCGTCGCCGGGGCGGGCACTTCCAGCTCTCGCCGGACGGCGTCGAGTACACGAGCAAACAGCTCTACCTGCCGGGTACGCCGATCCTGATCACCCGCTTCCACAGCGCCGACGGCGTGGGGGAGCTGGTGGACTTCATGCCCGTCACCGGTGAGCAGGCCACCGACCAGCACCGGTTGATCCGGCTGGTCCGGATGGTCCGGGGGAGCATGCGCTTCCGCTTCGACTGCCGGCCACGTTTCAACTACGGGCGGGATCCGTACGAGCTCGAGGTCCATCCGGAGGGTGACGTCTTCCGCAGCTCGACCCTCTCCCTCACCCTGACCCCCTTCAAGAACGCGGAGCGGTTGGTCGACACCGGGGCGATCCGTCGGGACGCGGAGGGCGTCTGTGTCCGCTACGAGCTGCACGCCGGCGACATCGGCGGGGTCGTCCTGGAGACGGCCTGCCCGCACGCGCCCCGGGCGCTCAGCATCGAGCAGGCCTGTGAACTGCTCGCCGAGACCCGTGACCACTGGCGTCGGTGGATCGGCCGCTCCACCTACACCGGCCGCTGGCGGGAGATGGTCGAACGGTCCGCGATGACGCTCAAGCTCATGACGTACGCCCCGACGGGGGCTCTGGTCGCGGCGCCGACGGCCGGGTTGCCGGAGCAGATCGGCGGGCCGCGGAACTGGGACTACCGCTACACGTGGATCCGGGACGCCTCGTTCTCGGTGCACGCGCTGCTCCGCCTCGGCTTCACCGACGAGGCGCAGAAGTACCTTCGCTGGCTCGACGCGCGTATCCGGGACGCCCGCGACGGCGACGTGCCCCTGCAGATCATGTACCGCATCGACGGCTCACCGGACCTTCCCGAGGAGGTGCTGGGCCACCTGGAGGGGTATCGCGGGTCGGCGCCGGTGCGGATCGGGAACGGCGCGGCGGGCCAACTGCAGCTCGACATCTACGGCGAGGCGCTCCTGGCTCTGGATCTCGCCAGCCGAAACGGGCTTTTCGTCTCGTACGAGGCGTGGCGAAAGACGGCGGCGCTGATGGACTGGCTCTGCGACCACTGGAACCAGCCCGAGGACGGCATCTGGGAAACCCGGTCCGGCCGGCAGGACTTCACCTACGGGCGGTTGATGGCCTGGGTGGCGTTGGACCGTGCCATCCGTCTCGCGAAGCGCCATGGACGCCCCGGCGACACGGCCCGCTGGACCAGCGAGCGCAACGCCGTCTACGAGCAGGTCATGACACGTGGATTCCATCCCGGACGTGGCGCGTTCGTGCAGCACTACGGCAGCGACATCCTGGACGCCTCGCTGCTCGCGATGCCTGGGCTCGGCTTCATCTCGCCGACCGATCCGATGTGGCAGTCGACGCTGCACGCGATGGACGGCGACCTGGTCTCCGACAGCCTCGTCTACCGCTACGACCCGAAGGCCTCGCCGGACGGGCTCGCCGGCTCCGAGGGCACCTTCAGCATGTGCACCTTCTGGTACGTCCAGGCCCTCGCCCAGTCCGGCCGGCTCGACGACGCCCGGCTGACCTTCGAGAAGATGCTCACGTACAGCACGCCGCTGGGGCTCTACTCGGAGGAGATCTCTCCCAACGGTGAGCAGATCGGCAACTTCCCGCAGGCTTTCAGTCACCTCTCGCTGATCAGCACGGCCGATCACCTCAACGACCTCCTCGACCGCGAGCGGTGACCGAGGGGCGTACCCGCTCAGAAGAGGGTGAGGGGTTCGACAGGGATCGGTTCGGGCAGGGCGTCGAGGCCGGGCACGCGTGCGCGTACCTCGTCGTGGAAGCGGCGGGCGAGCTGCGGCGCGTCGGCGTTGTCCGGTGTGTGGACGAACACGGTGGGGGAGCGACCCTCGCGCAGCCAGTCGGCGGTGATCTCGACCCAGCGTCGCCACCCCTGGACGGTTCGGGCGCTGTCGTCGCGGCCCAGGTAGCGGACGATCGGGCGGTCGGTGAGTGCGACCGACCGCAGCGGCAGCCGCGGCTTCTTGGTCCACGCGTCGCGTTCCGCGTCGCTCGTCGGCGGAGTGGTGAAGAACGCCGTGGTGTCGAAGGGAATCCACTCGGCCGAGGCCGCGGTGAGGGTCTCCTCGAGCAGTCGGATCGCGCGGGGTTCGGTGAAGAACGCCTGGTGGCGGACCTCCACGGCGTACCGGTGGGAGTGGGGGAGCTGGCCGAGGAACCGGCCGAGGGTGGGCACGTCGGCAGGCGAGAACGACCCCGGCAGCTGGATCCAGAGAGCGTGGGCGCGTGGACCGAGGGGCTCGATCGCGTCCAGGAAGGCGCGCAGCGGGTCGGTGACGTCGGTGAGCCGGCGTTCGTGCGTGACCACCTTGGGAAGTTTGAGGACGAACCGGAAGCTCGGATCGGTCTGCGCCGCCCAGGACGCCACGGTGTCCCGGGCCGGCGTGGCGTAGAACGTGGTGTTGCCCTCGACGGCGTCGCACCAGCTCGCGTAGTGCCGCAGGCGTTCCTGCGGCGTACGTGGCTGCGGCCACGACCGGTGGGTCCACATCGCGCACCCCACGTGCAGCCGCATTGACCGCGCCCCTCCTCCGGTGACAACGCGCCCACCGTAATACGCGCGGCCGGGTCGTCGCCCGTGCACGGGCGTCAACCGAGGGTTGACGACGCGCGATCGTCAACTTATGGTTGACGCATGACCGAGCCTTTCCAGATGAACAACCAAGTCAAGCTCGACGACCTGATCCAGGCGATCAAGAAGGCGCACACCGACGCGCTCGACCAGCTCACCGACGCGGTGATCGCCGCCGACCACCTCGGTGAGGTCGCCGACCACCTGATCGGGCACTTCGTCGACCAGGCCCGGCGCTCGGGCGCCTCGTGGACCGACATCGGCCGCAGCATGGGGGTCAGCAAGCAGGCCGCGCAGAAGCGCTTCGTGGCGAAGGGCTCCACCGAGGCCGCGGCGCTCGATCCCAACGCCGGCTTCGGCCGGTTCACCCCCCGGGCCCGCAACGTGGTGATGGCCTCGCAGGAGGAGGCCCGCGCCGCCCGGAACGCCGAGATCGGCCCCGAGCACCTCGTGCTGGGGCTGCTCGCCGAGCCCGACGGGCTGGCCGCCAGGGTGATGGCCGGCCGGGGCGCGACCCCCGAGGCGGTCCGCGAGGCCGTCGGCGCCGCCCTTCCGCCCGGGGTCGACGAGGTCCCCGACCTCATCCCCTACAACGCGCCCGGCAAGAAGGCGCTGGAGCTGACCTTCCGGGAGGCGCTGCGTCTCGGGCACAACTACATCGGCACCGAGCATCTCCTGCTCGCCCTGCTGGAGTTGGAGGACGGCGGGGGTGTGCTCACCGAGCTGGGCCTGACCAAGGAGGCCGTCGAGGCCGATCTGGCCGCAGCCCTCGCCGCCGTCGTCAAGGCATCGGCCTCCGGGAACGACGCTTCCTAGCGCCGGTCCCGGACGGCCGCTGGCTCGCTCAGGAGGCGTCGGGGAAGCCGTACCGCAGGGCGTGTTCCGGATCGGTCGGATCGATCTGGCGCACGCCCGCGTCGGCGAGACGCTTGTTGACCTCGTCGAGCTGCTCGCGGACCAGTCGGGCCTCCTCCTCGGTGACCCGGCCCCGGTGCGGCTTCCCGGCGTGCTCCAACGTGCCGTAGTCGATCTTCTCGGTGCTCTTGCGGGCCTTGGGCGGGCGGACCCGCTCGGCCGTCCTCAGCAGTTGTGCCATCGGAACGTCGGTGGCCATCGCGTCGAACTCGCTGGCGGTGAGGACCACCCGCCGGGGCTCGCCGCCGCCGTGCCGGTCGTGGATCTCCACCACCGCCACGTCCAGCGCGGCGTCGTCGATGCTCTCCACCTCACCCGGGGTGGCGTCGAGCTGCACGGGCCCGGCGACCAGGTCCGGGTGCTCCAGGACGACGACACGAACCACCTCGTCGTCCTGTTGCAGAACGGTGCCGGTGAAGTCGGAGACGTGGATCGTCTTCTTGCCCATGCGCGGAGCTTCTCCTGTCGTAGGCCGGGGTGCCGGACCTGGAAGAAATTACCCGACAGGTGTGCGAATGCCGCCGCTGGTCCTCCTGCGGTGTGTCGCCCCGGGCTGACATCAGAGAGTTCCCTTCGGTGCCACCCACTCGGTGGGTTGGCCGGTGACGGCGCTGATCCGGTCGTAGTCGGCGTCGTAGTGCAACACGGTCACGCCGTGCTCCTCGGCGGTCGCGGCGATGATGAGATCGGGCAGCCGGAAGTTGCGATGCTGGCTGTCGGCGGCCAACATGCGGTGAACCGCCAAGGCGCGGTCCATCGCTGCTGCCGTCACGTCCAGCCATCGATGGCCGCGCAACGCCTGCCAGAGGATCTCGTACCCCTTGGGGTGGGGTGCGTTGTTGAGGAACTCCAGGCTGGTCATCTGGCAGGCGGCCAGCCGCCCCTCGGTCAGCAGCGATTCGAAGCGCCGCCGGACCGTCGCGTGGCGGCCCTGCAGCACGTAGACCGACGTGTCCGCGAGGTAGATCTGGCCAGCCATCATGCTGCCTCGGCGTCGCGCGCCTGCTCGGCAAGCCGGTCCAGATCGCGTCCGCCACCGTAGCGCCAGGCATCGGCAGACCCGGCGAAGTCCATCTCCACCTGGTCGAACGCGGCGACGATCTCGCGGGCCTGCCGTCGGACGGCGAAGGCGTGCAGTGCCGCATTGATGGTGGCAACCTTGGTGTCGGTGCCGAGCACCTCCCGTGCGGCGTCCAGCCAGTCGTCGTTCACGTCCACGGTGATGCGGGTCATGCCGCGAAAGATACACCACCTCAGGTGCTTCGAGGGCACCAATTGACGGCGAAGGTTGGTGCGTCAGCGCGTGTTGAGGCCGTGCCGACTGGAGCTGCCGGCCGGCAGCTTGTTCAGCTTCGCCCAGGACAGCTCCCCTGTCGTGCGGGTCACCCGGTAGCGCGGCTGGGCCGGAAAGGGTCCGGTGGCCTCCGCTGCTCGCCAGAGTCGCGTGGGTTCCTGGTGGAAGCGGTCGTTCGGCTGAATCGGCATGACCATACCGTCCCAAAGAAAGGTGTCCATGTATGGAAATACCTATGACGGTCGATCTCGCCACCCGGTTCCCGGATCCCGGGCAGCATTCCGGCGCCTCGGCGCAGTCGTGACCCCGGGCCACCCGGCCCCGGCAAGAAGGCCCGCCCGGTCGGGCCGCCCGGCGTACGGTGATCCACGACGTGTGGGTGACGGGAGGTACGCATGCTCGACCGGCGGCTGCAACTGCACCTGGCCTCCTGGCTCGGCCAGTGGCCGGCCGGTCCGGGGCTGCACGTGGTCGCCTCGCATCGCCGGGTCAGGCCGGCCTGGGACGGTCGGTTGCGTCCGGCCCTGGCCGTCGACACCGGTAGGAGCGCGGTGCTGTCCGTCGCGCCCGACCGGGTGGCCGCGATCCGGGCGTTGGCCCGGCGCGCACCGGAGCGCATGCTCGCGGCACTGCCGCAGGCCGTCGGACTGCCCACCTTCTGCGTCCACGACGGCTCGTTCCGCTGGAGTCTCTCTCCCGCGCCGCTGCCCGACGTGGGGGAGTGGATCGCGTCGACAGCCCCCGGCCTGCCGCCCTGGCTGCGGTTGTTCGACCGGCCGGTGCTCGTGGTCCGCGACTCCGACGGCGCGTACCTGGCCGGCGCCGGGATAAAACGCCACGACGCGTTCGGGCACGAACTGGCCGTCGGCACCGCACCGGCGGCCCGGGGTCGGGGCCTCGCGCGCCGGCTGGTGGCGCAGGCGGCACGGCGGGTCCTGGACGAGGGCGCGGTGCCGACGTACCTGCACGAGAGGGACAATCACGCCTCGGCCCGGGTCGCGGAGGCGGCGGGCTTCCCGGACCGGGGTTGGCGGGCGTACGGGGTCTATCCGCGGTGAGACGGGGGAGCCGTCGGGCGCCGGTCTCAGTGCGCGGACCGTGGATCCCGGGCCGGATCCACGGTCCGCAACCCGCCCCCAGGTCCCGGTTCTCGGGCGGTCGGCCGCGTCGCTGACGGGCCGATCCGATGTCGATCACGCTACGTATCGAAGCTGCCTGGTGCAAGATGCGAGCTGTCGGATCGGAGTGTCGAATAACGGACTTGACCTGCGGCGGAGTCGGCTGGCGGCGCTGAACCGGTCAGTGACGCAGCGTGCGGATGAGGTCGAGCACCTGTCGGGTCACCGGGCGGAGCACTCGCAGCCGCGACAGCGCGACCAGCCGGTCGACAAGCGGCACCACGCCGTCGATCAACTGCCGGGTCTTGGCCTGGCCGGGCGACCGGTCGTGCACCCAGTAGAGGACGACACCCATGTACGCCAGCCAGAGCAACTCGGGCAGCTGAGGACGCAGCTCCGCGTCGACCTTGGCGGTCGAGCCGGTCAGCACCTCGGCGAACAGATCGATCGCCGCCTGCCGGGGGCCTGACGACTCGGCGGAGAAGGGGCTGAGCGGAGAGGTCGGCTCGGCCGCGGTCTTGAAGAACGTCGCCGCGAAGTCGTGCGACGGGGTCAGGACGTCGATGCCGGCGTGCAGCACCCCGGCCAGCCGCGCGGCGAACGCCTCCTCCCGGTCGAGCACCGGTTGGGCAGCCGCCCGGATCTCGACCTGGGACTGGGCGTAGAACTCCTGGATCAGGTGGTCCTTCGAGCCGAAGTAGTAGTAGGCGTTGCCCACCGCGACGCCGGCTTCCTGCGCGATCGCCCGCATCGTGGTCTGGGCGTAGCCGCGCTCGCGGAACAGCCGCATGGCGGTGTCCCGGATCAACAGTCGGGTCTGCTCGCCCCGGGGGGTCGCAGGTTCACCCGCAGTGGTCGTCGGCGCAGGTTGCTCGGTCATCGAGGTCACGGTATCCCGCCGGATCGTCGGTCGGCTCGGCCCACGGATCGCGGACCCGCTCCCGGATCGCGGAGGCCGTCGCCACCACCTGCCGGGCCAGCGGCAACAGGTGCGGCCGGGACAGCCGTTCGGCCGCCGACCGGTGGTCGGCCAACGCCCAGAGGCACGCGAACCAGGCGCCGTCGCCCGCGTACACCTCGCCGGTGTCGGCGACGACGGTCAGGTCACGCAGCGTCGCGTCGTGGTCCAGGCCGGGGAAGCGCCGCCGGGCCTCGGTCGAGCCCGCCGGCACGAACTCCAGGGGTACGAGCTGGGCGCGGGACGAGAGCCACCGGCGGGCGGCGCGGCAGAGCGGGCAGTTCGCGTCGAACAGGACGGTGAACCCCCGTACCCCACCGCCGGAGTCAGCGGTGGGATCCGGGACCTGGCCGACACCGTGGGCCGGCGGCACGGTCATCGGGTCGGTGGGTTGTTCGCCGGCCCGGTGCCCTGCTGCGGTGCCGTCGGCTGCGGTCCGGCCGGGTATCCGCCCGCCGGGTGTGGTCCGGCCGGGTACGCGCCGACCGGCTGCGGTCCGGGCGGGGTGGACGGCATGGGGAGTCGGCCGATCGGAGCGATCGGGGGGTGGGTGGCGAGCTGGCGGAGACGGTTGCGGCGGTAGCGGCCCAGCGCGAAGACGTTGAAGAAGTGCAGCGCGCCGAGCACGAGGAGCACGAGACCGATCTTGAGGGACAGCTCCTCCATGGCCTGGCTCGTGGTGAGCACCGGGTCGGGGTGCTTCATGGCCACCGTGACGTAGCCGAGGTTGAGCAGGTAGAAGCCGACCACCAGGAGGCTGTTGACGGCTCGGGCGAGTCGTTCGTCGGCGAACACCTCCTCCAGGAAGACCTGCCCGTTGCGGGACAGCGCCCGTGCCACCCAGATGGTCAGGCCGACGCTGACCGCGAGGTAGATCACGTACATCCAGACCTTGATGTCCATGGGGACGCCTTCCTTGAACGTGTTCAACTACCGACGACGTCAGCCTAGGGTGATTGTTGAACATGTTCAAGAAGGGGCGACGAGTGACTGTGGACACTGTTGCGCGGCGCGGGAGGCGCCGTCCGGTCGAGCCTTGGAGCCCGCCCGGACGGCGCCCAGCCTCAGTGCGCCAGGCCGAGCACCTCGGCCGCCGCGCGGCCGTTGGCGTGGCTCGCGCCGTACGTCGTGACGAAGGCGCGTACGCCCGCGGGGCGCCACTGTGCCGGCCAGCCCATCTCCACCACCGTCACCGGATGCGCCGCGGCCAGGGCGGCGATCAGCTCCGGGCCGCCGGGCAGCCGGTGCAGGTGCCGTCCGACCAGCACGATGGGACGGTCGCCGGCCAAGCCGCGCAGCGTGGCCGGATCGGTCTCGGTGGCGATCACCCGGATCTCCGGCACGCCGTCCAGGTGGGGGCCGAGACCCCACGGAACCCGTCCCTCGGCGATCGTGGACTCGGTGTGCAACTGCACCACCAGCGGCTGGTTCAGGCCGGTGAGCAGGCCGTCCACCCGGACCGCGCGGCGCGCTGCGGCGTACCCCAGCTCGTGGTCCTCGGTGGTGGGTGACCCGCCGGCGGCCCGGGTCCAGGCGGCGAGCGCGGCGGCGCGGCCGGCCGCCTCCTCGACCCGGGCGATCGGCAGCCGGCCGTCGGCGGTCGCCTCGACGATCTCGGTGGCCACCCGCTCGACGAGCGCGGCGTCGACTTTCGCGCCGACGCAGAGCAGGTCGGCGCCGGCCGACAGGGCCCGGACCGCGGCCGGCCCGACACCCCCGGCGGCCACCGCGGCGCCCTTCATCTCCAGCGCGTCGGTGATCACCGTGCCGGTGAAGCCGTACTCGGTGCGCAGCAGGTCGACCAGGACGGCCCGGCTGAAGGTGGCCGGATCGTCGCCGGTCAGCGCCGGCACCCGGATGTGCGCGGTCATCACGGCACGCGCCCCGGCGGCGACGACCGCGGCGAACGGCGGCAGGTCCCGCTGGCGCAGCAGCTCCAGCGGGACATCCACAGTGGGCAGTTCGTGGTGGGAGTCGGTGACTGTGGCGCCGTGGCCGGGGAAGTGCTTGGCGCAGGCCGCGACACCGGCGGACTGCAGGCCGCTCACGGCGGCGGCCGAGTGGGCGGCCACCCGGACCGGGTCGGCGCCGAACGAGCGGGTGCCGATCACGGGGTTGTCGTCGGCGGTGTTCACGTCGACGGTGGGGGCGAGGTTGACGGTGATGCCGAGCGCGGCCAGCTCGGCGCCGATCGCCCGGTAGACCCGTCGGGTGAGCGCCACGTCGTCGATCGCGCCGAGGGCGGCGTTGCCGGGGTACGGGCTGCCGGTGGCGTGCGCCAGCCGGGTCACGTCGCCACCCTCCTCGTCGATGGCGATCAGCACGTCCGCCCGGCCGGCGCGCAGCGCGGCGGTGCTCGCCGCCACCTGGGCGGGGTCGTGCACGTTCGTGCCGAACAGGGTGTGCCCGGCCAGCCCGTCGGCCACCAGATCGACCGCCCAGTCCGGCGGAACCGGCCCCGGATACGCGGCGAGCAACGTGCCCAGCGCGAGCCGACGCAGTCCTGGATCGAGTCCCACGTGATCTCCCCCTTCGGTCCTCCCGGGTACGAACGTCGTACCCGCGGTGGTCGTCGCCCTGCCGGGTCGGCCGAGCACTCTGCCTCCGGGTGGCCGTTACGCTACGGCTACCCGTTCGCAGGTCGGTTTACAGTTAGCAAGGTTTACTAAAACTAGAGGACGTGGCATGAGTGCGACCCGGCTGCCCGGCACCCCCCGCCTGTTGCGGGCGCTCAACGACCGTGCGGCGTTGGAACTGCTCCTCGAGCGCGGGCCGCTCACCCGGGCCCGGCTCGGCGAGCTGACCGGCCTGTCCAAGGTCACCGCCTCGCAGCTCGTCGAGCGGTTGGAGGAGCGCGGCCTGGTCAGCCGGGTCGGCGAGCAGGCCGGCGGGCGGGGGCCGAACGCCCAGCTCTACGCGGTGCGCCCGAGCAGCGCCCACGTCGTCGGGGTGGACGTCGGGCCGGACCGGGTGGTGGCCGCCTGCGCCGACATCACCGGCGCCGTCATCGGCCGGGTGGAGCAGTCGACGCGGGACACCGACGACCCGGTGGGCGTGGTGCACAACGCGGTGGTGCAGGCCGCCAGCAGCGCCCAGGCGCAGCTCAGCAGCGTCCGGCGGATCGTGCTCGGCACGCCGGGCCTGGTCGATCCGCACACCGGCGACATCACCTTCGCCTTCAACCTGCCGCGCTGGCACAGCGGTCTGCTCGCCGCGCTGCGCGACGACCTGCACACACCAGTGGTCTTCGAGAACGACGTCAACCTGGCCGCGGTGGCTGAGGCGCAGTCCGGCGCCGCGCAGGGAGTTGCCGACTTCGTCCTGGTCTGGGTGGGCGCCGGCGTCGGCCTGGCGATCATGCTGGGTGGCCGCCTGCACCACGGCAGCAGCGGCGCGGCCGGCGAGATCGGCTACCTGCCGGTGCCCGGAGCGCCCATCCCGCGCGACGTCTCGCGTCGTGCCAAGCCCGCCTTCCAGCAGGTGATCGGCGGCGACTCGGTACGCGCGGTGGCCCGCGAGCACGGCTACCCGGACACCGACGCCGCCGAGGCCGTCCGCGCGGCCGTCGCCGGTGGCGCTGCCGGCGGCCCGATGCTCGACGAGCTGGCCCGTCGGCTCGCGCTCGGCGTGGCCAGCACCTGCGTGGTGCTCGACCCGCCGTTGGTCGTGCTGGCCGGCGAGGTCGGCCAGGCCGGCGGGGCGGCGCTCGCCGACCGGGTGCAGCGGGAGGTCGCGGCGATCACCCTGGTCCGGCCGCGGGTGGTGCCCACCGGCCTCACCGAGGAGCCGATCCTGCGCGGCGCGCTGCGCACCGCCTTGGACGCGGTCCGCGACGAGGTGTTCGGCTCCACGGTCGGCTGAGCCCGCTGGAGCGGTCATGTGAAGGAATATTTCACCGCAGGCCGTCAAGCTGCAAGCTCTTGCCGGCGCTCTCGCCGGGCCGCCCCGCTCGCTGTGGACGGCCCGGAGAGCCCCTCAGAGCAGGTCGCGGCGACGGAAGACGGCGAACGCCGCCACGGTCAACCCACCGGTGATCACGAGCAGCACCACCAGCGACGGTCCCCAGGTCAGGCTGTAGAAGCCCGAGCAGGGGTCGGTGCCGGAGCTGCTCGTGCAGAGCTGGTTGTCCCAGAAACGCACCTTGCCGTTGAGCCAGGCCGCGATGTGGCTGGAGAGCATCAACCGGTCCGGCCGCCGGGCGTCGACGATCTCCAGCACCAGCCGCGCGCCCAGCTCCCACACCACCGTGTACGCGGCGGCCGCGCCGAGCGCCGCCGAGGTGTGCCGTCCCAGCGTCGCGATGGCGAAGCCCAGCGCGGTGGCCAACAGCACCAGCACCAGGCCGCGGCCGTGGATGGCGCCCAGCGAGCGCCAGAAGTCGTCACCGGGCCGACCGCCCAGCCCGGCGGTCTGCCCGATCACCCAGAAGGTGGCCAGGTAGACCAGGGAGGCCCCCACGGCCAGCGCCAACACCGTGCCGAGCAGGGTGCCCAGCTTCGTGCCGAGCACCGTCAGCCGGCGCGGTCGCCACAGCAGCAGGTTCACCACCCCACCCGAGTTCAGGTCCGCCCCGATGTACGAGGCGCCCACCAGGAACCCGAACAGCACCAGGAACGCGATGAGGAAGTACAGCAGAGGGCGGGCCTGCTGCTCGAAGCTGAACACCCCGGGCAGGTAGTCGGCCGCGATCGGCAACCGGTCCTGCCGGATCGGGTCGAACTCCGAGCAGTCGGTCGCGTAGAAGTCGTCCGTTTCGCCGGGCGGGGTCATGCTGTTCTGCCGAGCCAGGCACTGCTGGTGGGTGGCCTCCATGCCCTGCAGCGCCTCGGCGGCCTGCGTCCGCGCCGAGCTGAGCTCGGCCTCGCTCGGCCGGTGCGAGCCGGCCAGGGTGGTCGCCGCGGTGACGGCGAACGCCAGCGCCAGCAGGACGACCATGAGCTGCACGAAGCGGCGCGCGGACAGCCGCTCCAACTCGGCCCGGACCAGGTTCACGCGTCCACTCCCCGTACGTCGAGATCGATCACCGCGGCGTCGTCGGCGCCCGCCGGCAACGCCGAGTCGTCGACCTGGCGGGGCACCGACGGATGCTCGCCGGCGCCGGTCAGCTCCAGGAAGACGCTCTCCAGATCGGGCCGGAGCGGCGTCAGCTCGCCCACCCACAGCCCCTGCTCGCCCAGCACCCGGCTGATGACAGTCGGATCGGTCACCCCGCTCACCACAAGCGCCGTGCCCTCGACGGCGGCGGTCAGCTCCGCCTCGTGCAGCAGGTCGACGGCGCGCTCCGGCTCGGCCACCCGGACCAGGAACTCGTGCCGGTCGTGGCCGGCCAGCACCTCGTCCACCCGACCGGCCGCGACCCGCCGCCCCCGGGAGATGATCGTGACGTGGTCGCAGATCAGTTGGATCTCGCCCAGGATGTGGCTGGACACCAGCACGGTCACCCCGGCCGCCGCGAGCGACCGCATCAGGTCCCGCATCTCGCGGATGCCCGCCGGGTCGAGACCGTTCGCCGGTTCGTCCAGGATGAGCAGCCGCGGATCCTTCAGCAGCGCGGACGCCACCGCGAGGCGCTGCTTCATGCCCAGCGAATAGCCCTTCACCCGATCGTCGCCCCGGTCGCGCAGGCCCACCAGCTCCAGCGCCTCGTCCACCCGGGAGATCGACACCCCGCCGGCGCGGGCCAGCAGTCGCAGTGTGCGACGCCCGGTGAAGTTGCCGAAGAACTGCGGACTCTCCACGATCGCGCCGACCCGACCGGCCACCCGGGGCAGCAGCTCCGGCGACGGCTCGCCGAGCACCGTCATCCGCCCTCCGTCGGCCCGGACCAGGCCGAGCAGGGCGCGCAGCGTGGTGGTCTTGCCGGAGCCGTTGGGCCCCAGGAAGCCGTGGATCTGCCCGGCCTCGACCAGCAGGTCGAACCCGTCGACCGCCACCCGTTTCCCGTGGCGCACGCTGCGGAAGGTCTTGCGCAGACCCTCGATCTCGATGACCGCGCTCATCCGCGCGGCTCCGTACGTCGATCGGGCATGGGTCGTCCTCCGGCTGTGGTGATCAACGACACGGTGCCTCAGCCTATGGGCGGGGCGCCGCCCATGGGGGGCACCCCGACGTTGCGTGGTTGGATGGTCGGGTGACTGGTGACCTGATCCCCGGCGCTGCCGGCGCCGCGCCTGCCGCCGCACCCGTGGACCCGGATCTGGTGGTCAGCCTCGACAGCGTCGGCGTCCGCCGCTCCGGCACCGCCCTGCTGCAGGACCTGACCTGGCGGGTCGAGCTGGACGAGCGCTGGGTGGTGCTCGGCCCCAACGGCGCGGGCAAGACCACCCTGCTCAACATGGCCGCCGGCCGGCTGCACCCCACCTCCGGCGTCGCGCACGTGCTCGGTGAGCGGATCGGCCGCACCGACGTCAACGAGCTGCGTACCCGCATCGGGCTCTCCACCGCCGCGCTCGCCGAGCGGGTGCCCGCCGACGAGCAGGTGAGCGACGTGGTGGTGACCGCCGCCTGGTCCGTGGTCGGGCGCTGGCGGGAGAGCTACGAGCGCGGCGACGAGGCGCGAGCGCGGGCGCTGCTCAGCCAGCTCGGCGTGGGCAACCTCGCCGAACGCCGCTACGGCACCCTCTCCGAGGGCGAACGCAAGCGCGTCCAGATCGCCCGGGCGCTGATGACCGACCCGGAGCTGCTGCTGCTCGACGAGCCCACCGCCGGGCTCGACCTGGGCGGTCGCGAGGACCTGGTCGCCCGGCTGGCCGAGCTGGCGTACGACCCGGACGCCCCCGCCATGGTGCTCGTCACCCACCACGTGGAGGAGATCCCGCCCGGGTTCACCCACGCGCTGCTGCTGCGCGAGGGCGCAGTCGTCGCCCAGGGTCTGCTCGCCGAGACGTTGACCGGCGACAACCTCTCCAAGACCTTCGGTCTGCCGCTGGTGGTCGAGCGGTCCGGAGACCGCTACACCGCGCGCGCCGCCTGAGCGGGTGACCGTGCCGCAGACGCGGGTGGTCGTGGTGGGCAGCGCCAACATGGACCTGGTCGCGATGGCCCCGTCGCTGCCCCGACCGGGCGAGACCATGCTCGGCACCGACTTCGTGATGGTGCCCGGTGGCAAGGGCGCCAACCAGGCCATCGCCGCGGTCCGGGCCGGCGCCTCCTGCGCCTTCCTCGGCGCGATCGGCTCCGACGCGTTCGGCGTCACGCTGCGGGCCCGGATCACGGCGGCCGGTGTGGACACCGGCCACCTGCGGGTCGTCTACGGCACCTCCGGTGTGGCGCTCGTGATGGTCAACGCGCAGGGGGAGAACGCCATCCTGGTCACCCCCGGCGCGAACGACGCGCTTGTCGGCCTCACCGACGAGGAACTGGCCACGGTACGCGGAGCGGACGTCCTGGTCGCCCAACTGGAGATCCCGGTGCCGACGGTGACCGCCGCCGCGCTGGCCGCCCGCGCCGCCGGCACCCGGGTCATCCTCAACGCCGCACCGGCCCGGGACCTCCCGCCGGAGCTGCTCGGGGCGGTGGACCTGCTGGTCGTGAACGAGGGCGAGGCGCAGGCGTTCACCGGTCGGGGGCGGGAGGAGCCCCGGGCGCTGCTCGACCTGGTGCCCCGCGCCGTGCTCACCCTGGGAGACGCCGGCGCGTGGTACGTCGACCGGGACGGCACCGAGGCGCACGTGCCCGCGGTCCGGGTCGACGTGGTCGACTCCACGGCGGCCGGCGACGCGTTCACCGCCGCCCTGGCGGTGGGTTGGGGCGAGGGGCGGGACGTCGTCGACGCGGTGCGCTGGGCGGCGGCGGCCGGCGCGGCCTGCGTCCGCAAGCTCGGCGCCTCGGTGGCGCTGCCGCGACGCGCCGAGATCGACGAGCTGTACGCGCCGGGCTGACCCGCCCCGCGCCGCACCCGCCTGGGACGGCGAGCTGACTCGACCGCGCCATACCGGCCTGGGACGGCGAGGTGACTCGACCGCGCCGCACCGGCCGGCGCGCCGGCGTGGGCTCAGCCGGCGGGTTCGTCGCTGAGCTTCTCGCCGCGCCGCCGCAGCATTCCGAGGCCGGGGATGCCCGCCACGGCGAGCTTGAGGTCACGGGTGACGTCCAACAGGTCGTGCAGGTCGGGCCCGACCCGGTCCAGCGTCGCCAGGATCGGCAGGATGTCGGCGGTCAGGTGCTCCTTGAGCTTGGGCAACTCGTCGATCAGGTGGATCGCTGCGGTGATCTCCTCGTGGCTCAACTCCTCGACGAACCTCCCGGTCATCGGCGCGGCCCGCCGCAACGCCGGCTCGTACGCCGCCAGCAACTCCGCCGCCGTGGCCGCCGCCTGCGCGGCGGTACCGACGGTGACCGCCGCGTTGCCGGCCACCGCCTCGGCCTCGGTGACCACAGTGCCGGCGACCTGCGCGACCTTCTCCGCCTCGGTGACCACCACGGCGGCGGCCGTCGCCACTTCGCTTGCGGTGTCGATGGCGGTGGTCGCGGCGGCGCTGATCACCGCCACCTCGCGGACCGCCGCCTCGGCGTCGGTGAGCACCTGGTCGGTCCGGTCCAGGGTCGTCTCGATCCGATCCACCACGCCGTTGATCCTGGCCAGCAGTGCCTCCACCCCGTCCAGCACCGCGAACGCGCGGGCGGGCACGGCGGCGAACGAGGCGGCCGAGCCGAGCGCCTGGTCGAGCGCGGAGCGGGTCAGGCCGACCACGGCGGTGGGGGTGGGGAGGGGAATCGCCATGGGACCAAGTGTGCGTCGACCCCGCCACAACCGCTCGCGGGCGACCGTCGGCGCGGTCTGCGGTGTGGCGTCCGACGGTAGGGTGCCCGCATGTCGGCCGCCTCGCCGCACCACCCGCCGAGCACCCGTGCGGCCGTCCTGCTCGCCGTGCTCGCGGCGCTGGCCGCCGCGCTCGGCACGGCGGTGCTGGTCCGCGCGGACGCCGGCCTCTCCGTGCGACAGGTCACCGTCGGTGGCGTTCCGATGACCGAGGTACGCGCCGGCCCGCCGACAGCTGACGCCCGGCGCCCCGGCGTGGTCATCGCGCACGGGTTCGCCGGCTCGGCGCGACTGATGCGCCCGATCGCCGACACGGTGGCCCGCCGGGGAGCGGTCGCGCTGCTGTTCGACTTCGCCGGGCACGGTGCCAGTCGGGCCCGTCTCGGCCCCGACATGTCACCCGCGACGCTCGCCGCCGACCTGGACGCCGCCGTCGGACACCTGCGCGCCCAGCCGGACGTGGACCCGGCCCAGATCATGCTTGTCGGACACTCGATGGGCGCGGGAGCGGTCACCCGGTACGCGGCCGGGCACCCGGAGATCGCCCGGACCGTGGCGATCTCGCTGCCCGACGCCGGCGAACTGCCGCCCGGTCGCCCGGCGGAGCTGCTGCTCATCGTCGGCGGCGCGGAGTTTCCCGCGTTCCGGCGCGCTGCCGACGACGCCGTCGGCCGCGGCGCGTCGGTGGGCCGACGGCCAGCCGTGGTGGTGCCTGGTGTGGAGCACATCTCGGTGCTCTTCGCCCCGCGTACCCACGAGGAGATCGCCGACTGGCTGCCCAGCGTCGACGGGACGGCGGCGCCTCGACCGCTCGTCCGTCTCGCCGGGGCGGCGCTGCTGCTGCTGGCGTTCGCCGTCGGCGTCGTCCCGTTGGCGGCCCTGCTCCTGGGCCGGCGGGGCACCGGCAGTCCAGGGCCCGGGGGCGGTCCAGCGTTGGCGGGCAGTCCAGGGCCGGCGGGCAGTCCGGCGTTGACGGGCGGTCCAACGCCGGCCGGGGCGCGCGTGCCGCTCGGTGGTGCGGCCCTGCTCGGGCTGGCGGTCCTCGCGACCGGAGTCGGCGCTGCCGTCGCGGCGCTGCTGCCGACCAACCGACTCCCGCTCGCGGTCGGCGGTTACGTCACAGGCTTCCTGCTGGTCAGCGGCCTCCTGGTGATCGCCGGCCAACGCTTGCTGCCCGGCAGGTCACGAACGCCCGGCACCTGGCAAACGCCCGGCACGATCGTCGACCCGGCGGACGGCCGCGCGCCGGCGGGCGCCGTCGGCGCGGCGCTGGCACTGACGGCGTACGCGGTCGTCGCCGTCGCGCTGCCGATCCACCTCGGGCTGACCTCGGCGCTGCCGGTCGGTGCCCGCTGGTGGTTGCTGCCGCTGGTGGTGGCCGCCTGTCTGCTGTTCCTCCTGGGCGTCGAGCTCGTCGCGGCCGGCCGGACCTGGCGTCGCCTGCTGGTCGTCGCGGTCACCGTGCTCGTGTTGAGCACGTCGGCGGTGGTCGGCGTGGCACCCGGCTTCGTGCTGCTGGTGGTGCCGTTGTTCGCCGTACTGCTCGGCTGGCACGTGCTGTGGGCGGCAGTGCTGCGCCGGTACGCGGCCCCGCGCTGGCTGCCGGCCCTCGTGGGCGCGGCCCTGCTGGGCTGGCCGATCGCCACCACCCTGCCGTTGCGCTGACCAGCTCCGCCGTTGCGCTTGCCGGTCTACCGGCCGGCGCGGGCGACGCGCAGCGCCCACCAGATCAGCGGCACCTGCAGCGGCACCCGGCCATAGGCGATGGCCCGCTTCGTCGGCCGCCGGTGCCGCCAGTCCACAGCCATCTTCACGTTGGCCGGCAGCACGGCGACGAACAGCGCGGCGGCTGCCCGACCGCCGGCCCGCCGGGTGGCCGGGTGTGCCACCGCCGCCGCGACCGCCAGCTCGGCGACCCCGCTGGCGTACGTCCAGAGACGGGCCGGCCCGGGCAGCGCACCCGGCACGATCGGGTCGTAGAGGCGAGGTCGGAGCAGGTGGGTGACGCCGGCCGTGGCGAGCAGCCCGGCCAGGGCGACGGCCTCGTGGCGACGGGTGGTCGTCAATGGTCCCCCTGCTGCTCGACGGCGCGCTGCACGGCCCGGTAGATCTGCCCGA
Organism: Micromonospora lupini str. Lupac 08; assembly: GCF_000297395.2. Taxonomy (GTDB): domain Bacteria; phylum Actinomycetota; class Actinomycetes; order Mycobacteriales; family Micromonosporaceae; genus Micromonospora; species Micromonospora lupini. The sequence continues at coordinate 1,363,144 of NZ_HF570108.1, forward strand.
ACCGTAGCGCGTCCGGCGTGCGCAGCAGCATGTGCTCCTGGCCGTGGTGCTGCACCCACAGCTCGTGCACGTGGCTGCCGCGCTCGTAGGAGCGGTCCAGCCAGCCGAGGGGAATCTCCAGGAACGGCGCCAGTGCCAGCGCTCCCACCGCGCAGGCCGCGAGGATGATCAGCGCCAACTGCCAGTTGCCCCGGTCCTGGGCGGACCAGGCCAGCGAGACCACGCAGACCAGCCCGACGAGGGGCGGCAGCGACAGCAGCAGGACCAGCACGCCACGACCCAGCACCCGGCCGCGGACGGCGAGGGTCTTCTGCCCCCGTTCATGCCAGACGAACGTCACGTCGGGCAGGGCGATCACCTGACCGCCCGCCCGGATCGACTCGGAGGTCACCTGCACCGCGTCGTCCCGGTAATAGAGGGTCATCACTAAGCCTAACCACCGACAGGCAACCCCGCAGCGCTCGCACGTGCGGGCGAGGTGTCGGGAGTGAGGGTCAGCGGCGGGCTGTGGGGCGGGCGGGTTGGGTGTGCTCCATCGCCCGCTGCACCGCCCGGTAGATCTGACCGAAGCGCAGCGCGTCGCCGGTCTGCAGCAACCGCACCGGCTGCCCCCGCCAACGGGCCCAGATCTCCAGGTGCCGGCTGCCCCGGGCGTACGAGCGGTCCAGGTGTTCGAAGAGGAAGTCGGCGACCGGGCCGACGGCCAGCCCGACAAGTACCGAGGCGCCGACGATCGCGATCGTCACGGTGGGGGAGCGGTGCAGCCAGACGGCCAGGCCGATGCCGAGCACGGCCGCGACCAGCGGGCCGGCAAGCGCGGCGCCGAGCGCGCCCCGCCCGACCAGCACCCGCCAGGAGCGGCTGCCCCGGCGGTGCCAGACCATGGTGATCTCGGCCAGCGAGTAGCTGCGGCCGTCGACCCGGACGGCGGTGGAGGTGACCTGCACCGACCTGTCGTCGTAATACGTGATCATGGCTGGACTCCCGCCCGCGGGGCTGACACCACACTACTTACCCCAACGAGCCGGGTCGTAAGGTTGGCACGCGACTTCGACGAGGAAGTGAGGGCAGCGTGGGCGAGTTCGTTCGGCTGGAGACCACTGACGGCATCGGCACCATCCGGCTGGAGCGGCCGCCGATGAACGCGCTCAACACCCAGGTGCAGGAGGAGTTGCGCGCCGCCGCGACGGCGGCCACCGCCGACCCCGAGGTCCGCGCCGTCATCGTGTACGGCGGGGAGAAGGTCTTCGCCGCCGGGGCGGACATCAAGCAGATGGCCGACATGTCCTACGTGGACATGGCCGAGCGGGCCGCGAACCTGTCCAGCGCGCTCGGCGCGATCGCGCGGATCCCCAAGCCGGTGGTGGCGGCGATCACCGGGTACGCCCTCGGCGGTGGCTGCGAGCTGGCGCTGGCCTGCGACTGGCGGGTGGTCGCCGAGGACGCCAAGCTCGGCCAGCCGGAGATCAAGCTGGGCATCATTCCCGGTGCGGGTGGCACCCAGCGGCTGGCCCGCCTGGTCGGGCCGGCGCGCGCGAAGGACCTGATCATGTCGGGCCGGATGGTGGACGCGCAGGAGGCGCTGCGGATCGGCCTGGCCGACCGGGTCGCCCCGGCGGGCGAGGTGTACGACGCGGCAGTCGCGCTCGTCACGCCGTACCTCAGGGGGCCTGTGCAGGCGCTGCGCGCGGCGAAGCTGGCTGTCGACGGCGGCCTGGACATGGATCTGAACTCCGGCCTGGCCTGGGAGAGCCAGCTCTTCGCGGCGCTGTTCGCGACCGACGACCGGCGCGAGGGCATGGCGGCGTTCGTCGAGAAGCGTAAGCCGGACTTCACCGGCCGCTGACGTCCGGTCCGGCGGTGAACCGAGAACGGTTCACATTATGCCTACCGGCCAGTAGCGTGGGGCTTCGATCATGAGCGACGATGAGGAGCGGCGATGACGGAGCGGATCGAGGGTCACGGCGGAGAGCTGGCCCTCGCGGCACTACGCGCGCACGGCGTACGGGAGATGTTCACGCTGTCCGGCGGGCACGTCTTCCCGCTGTACGACGCCGCGCACAAGGCCGACTTCCCGATCTACGACGTCCGGCACGAGCAGTCCGCGGTCTTCGCCGCCGAGGCGGTGGCCAAGCTCCAGCGCCGACCCGGCCTCGCCGTGCTCACCGCCGGCCCCGGCGTCACCAACGGCATCTCGGGCATGACCAGCGCGTTCTTCAACGCGTCCCCGGTGCTGGTGCTCGGTGGCCGGGCGCCCGCCTTCCGCTGGGGGTCCGGCAGCCTCCAGGAGATGGACCACCTGCCGCTTGTCGCCCCGGTCACCAAGCACGCCGAGACGGTGTTCAGCACCGACGACATCCCGCGCGCGGTGGACGCCGCCCTCACCGCCGCGCTCACCCCGCACCGGGGCCCGGTCTTCCTGGACTTCCCGCTGGAGACGGTCTTCTCGGTCGCCGAGGCCGACCTGCCCGCGTCGTCCGGCGTCGCCCCCGTCGAACCGGACCCGGACGAGGTCAGCCGGGCCGCCACGCTTATCGCCGGCGCGCAGCGGCCGGTCATCATCGCCGGCTCGGACGTGTACGCGGGCGACGCGGTCGCCGCCCTGCGCGAGGCCGCCGAGGCGCTTCAGGTGCCGGTCTTCACCAACGGGATGGGCCGCGGCTCGCTGCCGCCGGAGCACCCCCTCGCCTTCGCCAAGGCCCGCCGCGCCGCGCTCTCCGGGGCCGACGTCGTCGTCGTGGTCGGCACGCCGCTGGACTTCCGGCTCAGCTTCGGTGACTTCGGCGACGCCAAGGTGGTGCACATCGTCGACGCGCCCAGCCAGCGCGCCACGCACGTGCAGCCGGCCGTCGCCCCCGCCGGTGACCTGCGCCTGATCCTCTCCGCGCTTGCCGACCACGCCGGTGACCGGGCCGACCACAGCGACTGGATCGCCGACCTGCGCACCGCCGAGGACGCGGCCCGCGCCCGCGACGCGGCCGAGATGGCCGCCGAGACCGACCCGATCCGGCCGGCCCGCGTCTACGGCGAGCTGCGCCGGGCGCTCGCCCCCGACGCGATCACCATCGGTGACGGCGGCGACTTCGTCTCGTACGCCGGTCGGTACCTGGAGCCCGCGCAGCCCGGCACCTGGCTGGACCCGGGCCCGTACGGCTGCCTGGGCACCGGAATGGGTTACGCGATGGGCGCCCGGGTCAGTCACCCGGACCGCCAGATCTGCGTGCTGATGGGCGACGGCGCGGCCGGGTTCTCGCTGATGGACGTCGAGTCGCTGGTCCGGCAGAAGCTGCCGGTGGTGATCGTCGTCGGCAACAACGGCATCTGGGGGCTGGAGAAGCACCCGATGCGGGCCATGTACGGCTACGACGTCGCCGCCGACCTCCAGCCCGAGCTGCGCTACGACACGGTGGTCAGCGCGCTGGGCGGCGCGGGGGAGACGGTCGCGAAGGCCGCCGACCTTCAGCCGGCCCTACAGCGGGCGTTCGACGCCGGCGTGCCGTACCTGGTGAACGTGCTCACCGACCCGACCGACGCGTACCCCCGCTCGTCGAACCTGGCCTGAGTCGCACCCGCCGCCGCCGTCGCCCCTCGCGGGCGGCGGCGGCGCGGCGTCTTCCCGCAGCTAAATAGACGGAATGTCAGCGTCGGTCGACGTAACGTCAGCGCGGGAACGGCGGGATGTCAGCCCTGTCGCCCATGGTGGTGTCATCACCCGCAGACGACAGGAGTTGCGATGGACCACGCGATCCGCGCCGAGGGTCTGGTGCGGCGTTTCGGCGCCACCACCGCCCTCGCCGGAGTTGACCTGGCGGTCCCCACGGGGACGGTCTTCGGTCTGCTCGGGCCGAACGGCGCCGGCAAGACCACTGCGGTACGGGTGCTCGCCACCCTGCTGCGCGCCGACGAGGGACATGCCACGGTGGGCGGGTTCGACGTGGTCCGCGACGCCCACCGCGTGCGTCAGCTCATCGGCCTCACCGGCCAGTACGCCTCGGTCGACGAGACCCTGACCGGCGCGGAGAACCTGCTGCTGATCGGGCGGCTGCTCGGGCTCGGTCGGGCCGACGCCAAGCGGCGGGGCCGGCAACTGCTCGACGACTTCGGGCTCAGCGACGCCGCCGACCGGGCGGTGAAGACGTTCTCCGGCGGGATGCGGCGGCGTCTGGACCTCGCCGCCAGCCTGGTCGGTCGGCCGCAGGTGCTGTTCCTCGACGAGCCGACCACGGGCCTGGACCCGCGCAGCCGCAACGACCTGTGGGACATCGTCCGCACACTTGTCGCGGACGGTGTCACGGTGCTGCTCACCACCCAGTATCTGGAGGAGGCCGACCAGCTCGCCGGTCAGATCGCCGTTGTCGACCACGGGCGGGTGATCGCCCAGGGCACGCCGGAGGAGCTGAAGGCCAAGACCGGCGGGCAGACCCTCACCGTGCGCCCGGTCGACGTCGCCGACCTCGCCACAGTGGTCGCCATCGCCGGCGAGGTGGCCGGCGTGACCCCCGACGTCGCGCAGACCGCGGTCACCGTCGCGGTGAACGATCCTCGCGTGCTGCCCGTCATGGTGGGCCGCCTCGACGCGGCAGAGATCCCGGTCGCCGAGCTGGCGCTGCGCGGCGCCAGCCTGGACGAGGTCTTCCTCTCCCTCACCGGCCACCGGGCCGAGGACGCCCCGGCCGACACCGACCTGGAAAGGACCCCGGCATGACCGCCGTGACCCTCAGCCCCGCCCTCGCCCCGGCCCGTCGACTCGGCGTCACCGCCGGGTTGCGGCACACCTTCACGCTGGCCTGGCGCAGCCTGGTGCAGATCAAACACAACCCGATGGAGCTGCTCGACCTGAGCATCCAGCCGGTGATGTTCGTGCTGCTGTTCACCTACGTCTTCGGCACCGCCATCGCCGGCTCGTCCGGCGAGTACCTCACCTTCATGCTGCCCGGCATCATGGTGCAGAACGCGCTCTTCGCCACGATGACGACGGGGTTCGGGCTGAACAACGACCTCACCAAGGGCGTCTTCGACCGGCTGCGGGCGCTGCCCATCGCCCGGTGGGCGCCGCTGGCCGGCCGGATCCTCGCCGACACCGTCAAGCAGGCGTGGTCGATCGCGCTGCTGCTCGGCGTCGGGTCGATCCTCGGTTTCCGGGTCGGCAACGGCGTGCTCGGCGTGGTGGGGGCGTTCGCGCTGCTGCTGGCGTTCACGCTTGCCGCGTCCTGGATCTCGGTGCTGGTCGGGGTGCTGGTGAGCGAACCCGACAAGGTGCAGATCTTCGGCTTCATGGTGATCTTCCCGCTGACCTTCACCAGCAACATCTTCGTCCCGACCGACCGGATGCCGGGCTGGTTGCAGAACTGGGTGGAGGTCAACCCGGTGACCGTGGTGGCCGACGCGCTGCGCGGGCTGCTGGTCGGCGGGCCGGTGGCCGGGCCGGTCCTCCAGACGCTGCTCTGGGGCGCCGGCATCGCGGTGGTCTTCGCGCCGCTGGCCGTACGCGGCCTCAAGCGTCGAGTGTGACCCGCAGCAGCTCCGGCACCCCGTCCGATCGGACGCGCCGGCCGCCCGCGTACGCCTCGGTGAACTCCGACTCGCCGAGCGCCGCGCGGGCGGCCAGCGCCACCCGGATCGCGTCGAGCGCGCCCTGGTCGTCGCCGCCGCGTACCCCGTCGGCCGCGCCGAGCACGGTGGCCGCCACGGCCGGTCGTCCGCTGCGCAGGGCGAGGTCCGCGTAACCGACAAGCGTGATCGCGACCACCGGCGCGTCGCCGGAGGCGAGCGCCAGCTCCAGGGCCTGGTCCAGGTGGGTACGCGCGACCGCAGGCTCCCCCTGGGCCGCGGCGACGTGCCCGAGCGAGGTGGCCAGCATGGCACTCCACTGCGGAGCGATGCTCCGCCGCCGGACCAGCTCCGCCGCCCGATCCGCCCAGCGGGCGGCCTGCTCCCAGTCGCCGCAGTCGCGCAGCAGCTCCGACCAGACGTGGGCGACGCCGGCCCGCGGTTCGTCGGCGCCCAGCCGTTCGGCCTCCTCCTGCGCCTCGGTGAGCAGCGTGCGGGCCAGCTCGTGCTCGCCCACCTGCCAGTACAGCTGAGCCAGCCGGGACCGCATCTGCGGCACGTCCTCGGCGGCGCCCAGCTCCTCGACGTCGCGCAGGGCGGCGCGGAGCTGGTCGATGGCGAAGTCCCGGTCGCCGGTCCGACCGGCCAGCTCGCCCAGGGAGAAGCGCGTGGTGGAGAGGCCCCACCGGTCCCCGACGCCGCTGAACAGCTCCAACGCGGCACGGAAGTCGTCGGCCGCGCTCTCGGCCGGCACGCCCAGGTTGAGCTGGGTGTGCCCGTGCATCATGCGGGCCGCCCCGGCCACCCACGGGTCCTCGTCGGTGAAGAGTCGCCGCAGGGCGGCCAGCCCCTGCACCTGCGTCGCCGGATCGAACATGAGGGTCATCGCTCCGGCCATCCGCAGCAGGGGCGAGTCGGCGCCGCCGTCGGCCAGGGTCACCACCCGGTGCATCCAGACCTGGGCCGTCTCGAAGTCGGCGTGGGCACTGAGGGTGTTCAACGCCCCGGCGAGGTACGCGCTCGCCAGCGCGGTCGCGGTCGGTTTGTCGTCGTCCCCGTCCGGCCGGCCGACGGACCGTTCGGCCAGGACGAGCACCTCCCGGGCGAGGTCCGCGCCCTCCAGTCGGTTGCCGCGCGACCACCAGTACCACCCGAGCGCGCCGGTCAACCGGACCGCCCGGGTGACCTCGTCGGCCCCGATCGCCCAGCGCAGCGCGCCGTGCAGATTGTCGTGTTCCGCGCGCAGGCGCCGGACCCAGCGCAACTGGTCCCGACCGCGCAGCTCCCGGTCGGCCCGCTCGGCGAGCTGGAGGAACTCGTCGGCGTGTGCCCGCCGGACCCGCTGCTCCTCGCCTGCCTCGCCCAGCCGGTCGAGCCCGTACTCCCGGATCGTCTCCAGCATCTGGTAGCGCGGTTCGGCGGCATCGCTGACGATCACCAGCGACTTCTCCACCAGGGCGAAGAGCCGGTCGAGCACCTCGGGCGCGGCCAGTTCGCCGCCGCCGCAGACCCGCTCCACGGCGGCCGCCGTGGCACCGCCGGCAAAGACGGCGAGTCGCCGCCACAACGCCCGGTCGGCCTCGTCGAGCAGGTCCCAGCTCCAGTCCACCACCGCGCGCAGCGTCTGGTGGCGGGGCAACGCCGTCCGGCTGCCACCGGTGAGCAGCCGGAACCTGTCGTCCAGCCGGGTCGCGACCTGCTCGGCCGTCATGGCGCGCAACCGGGCGGCAGCCAGCTCGATGGCGAGCGGCATACCGTCCAGCGACCGGCAGATGCCCACCACCGGCCCGACCGTGCGGTCGTCCACCTCGAAGTCCGGTCGTACGGCGGCGGCCCGGTCGGCGAAGAGACGCACCGACGGGTACGTCAGCGCGGTGACCGGGTCGGCGCCGGTGGGCGGCTGCTCCAGGGACTCGACGGGGTGCAGCGCCTCGCCGGTGATGCCCAGCGGCTCCCGGCTGGTGACCAGCACCCGTACGTCGGGGCAGGCGGTGAGCAGCCGGTCGGCCAACTCGGCGGCGGCGTCCAGGAGGTGCTCGCAGTTGTCCAGGACCAGCAGCGCCCGCCGGCTGGCCAACGCGTCGATGGCCCGGACGGTCGGCTCGGTGGCCTCCCCGGGTGGGATCCGGGATTGACTGCCGGCGAAGAACGCCTGCTCCCGGAGACCGAGCAGGCCCAGCAGCGCCTGCGGCACCTCGGCCGGCTCGGTCACCGGGGCCAGCTCGACGAGCCAGACCCCGTCCGGGAACCGCGCCGCCACCTCGCGGGCGGACTCGATCGCGAGTCGGGTCTTGCCGGCGCCCCCGGGCCCGGTGAGGGTGACCAGCCGAGCCCGGTCGAGCAGGGCGCCGACCCGGTCGACGGCCGCTTCCCGGCCGACGAAGCTGGTCAACGCCGTCGGTAGGGCGCCCCGGGCGCGGGCCGCCGCCGACGGCGCGGGCGCGCTGCGGGGCGCGGTGTGGGTGTCGGGCGGGGCGGGGTCGACCGGCTGACCGCGCAGCACCGCCAGGTGCAGGGCGGCCACCTCCGGTCCGGGATCGGCGCCGAGCGTGTCGGCCAGTTCGGTGCGGAGCCGCTCGTACGCGGCGAGCGCCTCGGACGGGCGGCCCGCCCGGTGCAGGGTGCGGATCAGCTGCCCGGCCAGGCGCTCCCGCAGCGGGTACGCGGTGACCAGCTCCCGCAACCAGGGCACCAGGTGCGCGGGGTCCTCCAGCGTCGAACGGGCCTCGATCAGCTCCTCGGTGGCGGTGAGCCGCAGCTCGTCCAGCCGGGCCAGCGGGGCGCGGGCGAACGGGGCGCCGGCCACGTCGGCCAGCGCCGACCCGCGCCACAGCGCGAGCGCTTCCTCGAGCACCTTGCGGGCAGCTCCCGGGTCGGCGGGCAGCAGTGCCCGGCCGGCGAGCACAGCGGCCTCGAACCGGTGCAGGTCGACGGCCTCCGGGTCGAGGGTGAGCCGGTATCCGCCGGGACGCGCGTCGACTGGCAGCCCGGGCACGGCCCGGCGGAGCCGGGAGACCAGCGCCTGGAGCGCGTTACCCGCGGCGGCCGGCGGCTCGTCCTCCCAGAGGGCGTCGACCAGGTGCGCGACGCTGACCACCCGGCCGGGAGCCAGGGCCAGCAGGATCAGCAGCCGGCGCAGCCGCGCTCCGTGGATCTCGATCGTCGTCGTCGGATCGACCCGGACCTGCAACGGGCCGAGCAGGCTGATCTGCACTCCGCCGATTGTGCCGCCCGCCGGGCCGGACGCCGGCACCGGCGCGGCCGGGCTGCTGTTCACACCTCCGGCCGGTCACCCTCACGGGGTGGGTCACCGTCGCGGCGGCGCAGGTCGTCCTCACGCCGACGCAGGTCCTCCTCCCAGCGGCGGAAGAGTTCCTGGTCCTGCTGGCGGGAGCCGTCCTGCACGGAGCGGAGGAACTCCGGGTCGTCGTCGGGAGCGAGCGGGCGGCGCGGCTGCCGTCCGGTGGAGGCGCCGCCTGCGGGCCACGCCCTGCGGGCCGCGGGGTCGGGCTCCCGTCCGGCGACGAACCAGGCGATCGACCCGACCAGGGGGAAGAACAGGATGATCAGCACCCAGGCGATCCGGGGCAGGGCGCGGATCTGGCCCTCCTCGGCGGAGAGGCAACTGATCAGCGCGCAGACGGCGAGGACAATCTGCGCCAGGAAGAGGAGAACGTACAGCCGGGCCATGCACCCATCATGGCGCACCGCGTCGCGTCACCACAGTCCGCGAACGGTCACCAGCACGCCGAGCAGCGCGAGCCCGACGGTGCCCAGCGCGACCAGCGGTAACGTCCGGCCGCCGGTGCGGGCCGCCCCCGTGCCGGTGCTCCGGGGCCAGCAGAGCACGAGCGCGCCGCCCCAGACCAGGACTGCCGCACCGGCGACCAGCGCTCCGAACGGGCCGCCGTTCGACGCCAACCGGACGGCGAGCGCGGTCACCACGGTCAGCGTCAGCAGGGTGCGCCGCCAGGCCAGCCGGGTCCGCTCCGGTTGCAGCCCCGGATCGCGTCCGGCGCTCACCGTCCGCCGATCGCCCGCGCCAGCACCGCGATGACCAGCAGCACCGCGCCGGCGCCCACGGCGAGGGCGAGGACGGCGGGGAAGCGGGAGGCGGGCAGCTCCTGACCGAGCCGGATGGCCCGTTCGGTACGCGCCCAGTGGTCCACCGCGCGGATCGCGACGGCGCCGCCGAGCAGCAGCAGTGCGACCGCGATGACCTCCCGCAGGTGACTCATCGGCAGTTGCGGAAGGAACTGCGCGGCGGCCAGCCCGCCACCGACAAGCGCCAGGCTGGTGCGCAACCAGGCCAGGAAGGTCCGCTCGTTGGCCAGGGAGAACCGGTAGTCCGGCGTCTCACCGACGGCGCGCGCCTCGGCCGGGTCGAACCACTGCCTGATCGCCTCCCACATGCTGGGAGATTATCCGCTTCCCTCGGGCCTTAGCCTGATGTGGTGACGGATCTTGATGTGACCACCCTGCGCACCGCCTACGACAACCAGCTCCGCCCGGAGATCCCCGACCCGGTCCCGGCCGGGGTGACTGTGGAGCGGGACGGGCCGCTGGTCCGGATCATCGGGCTGGACGCCGGCGGGTTCCTCACCTACCGCGACCTGGGCGGCTTGACCGGCGACGCCCTCGACGAGCTGATCGCCCGGCAGGTGGCGCTGTTCCGCGAGCGCGGCCAGTCGGTCGAGTGGAAGCTCAACGAGCACGACGAACCGGCGGACCTGGCGGACCGGCTGCGCGCCGCCGGCTTCGTGCCGGAGGACCGGGAGACCGTCGTCGTCGGGCCGGTCGCGCCGCTTGCCGCCGCGCTGCCCGTCGTCCCCGAGGGCGTACGCCTGCGGGAGGTCACCTCCCGCGTCGACCTGGAGCGGATCGCCGCCATGGAGGAGGAGGTCTGGCAGGAGGACCGCTCGCACCTCGTCACGGGTCTGGCCAAGGAGATCGACGCCGACCCGAACTCGATCACCGTTGTGGTGGCCGAGGCGGACGACACGGTGGTGAGCGCCGGCTGGGTGCGGTTCCCGGCGAACACCGGCTTCGCCACCCTGTGGGGCGGCTCGACCCTGCCGCAGTGGCGGCACCGGGGCATCTACCGCGCGCTTGTCAACCATCGGGCCCGGCTGGCCGAGCAGCGGGGTCGCACGCACATGCAGGTCGACTGTTCCGAGGACAGCCGACCGATCCTGCAGCGACTCGGTCTCGTCCCGGTCACCACCACCACCCCGTACGTCTACACTCCGTGATCATGGAGCAGCGGTTGACCGACGAGGAGCGCCTGACCCTCAAGACGGGCGCCTTCGGCGCGGTCTTCCTGGTCTCGAACGCCGACCCGGGGATGCTGGGCGTGATCCGGGAGAGCGTCGCCGCCTCCGGCGCGCTGGCCGATGCCAGTGGGGTGGTCAAGGAGGCGCTGACCACCGGTCCGCTGCCCCGGCTGCCCCGGGACTCCCAGTTGGAGATCGAGTCGGTCGTGTTGCCGGCGCTCGGCCGGGCGGTGCGGATCCTGCGGGAGAAGTCGCCGGCCGACGTCGAGGCGTACCGGTCGGTGGTGCTGACCGCGGCGGACCGGGTGGCCCGCGCGCACGACGGGGTGGCACCGGCGGAGGCCGCCGCCATCGACCAGATCCGGGACGCGCTGGCCGAGCCCGCCTGACGGGTGAGCTGTGTCACTCTCCGTGCCGGTTAGTCGCAACCTACTGGCAGGTAACATTGCGCTCGTGGGCAACTGCACAACAGCCCGCGGTTGACCTGGCGTCGACCGACGCGCGAGGCTGCGGCCCAACCGGGCGAGCCAATCGCAACACCACACAGGAGGGTCGTCGAAGCGCGATGAACATCGTCGTACTCGTCAAGCAGGTGCCTGATTCGGGCGCGGACCGCAACCTGCGCAATGACGACAACACCGTCGACCGCGGTTCGGCGAACAACGTGATCAACGAGATGGACGAGTACGCCATCGAGGAGGCGCTGAAGATCAAGGAGGCGCACGGTGGCGAGGTCACCATCCTGACGATGGGTCCGGACCGGGCGACCGAGTCGATCCGCAAGGCACTCTCCATGGGCCCCGACAAGGCCGTCCACGTGCTGGACGACGCCCTGCACGGATCCTGCGCCGTGGCCACCTCGAAGGTGCTCGCCGCCGCCCTCGGTCAGCTCAACGCCGACCTGGTGATCTGTGGCGCCGAGTCCACCGACGGCCGGGTCCAGGTCATGCCGCACATGATCGCCGAGCGGCTCGGCGTCGCGGCGCTCACCGGCGCCCGCAAGCTCACCGTCGACGGCGCCACGCTCACCGTCGAGCGGCAGACCGAGGAGGGCTACGAGGTCGTCACCGCCTCCACCCCGGCCGTGGTCTCCGTGTGGGACACCATCAACGAGCCGCGCTACCCCTCGTTCAAGGGCATCATGGCCGCCAAGAAGAAGCCGGTGCAGACGTTCTCCCTGGCCGACCTCGGCGTCGCGCCGACCGAGGTGGGCTTCGACGGTGCGACGAGCGCCGTCGTCGAGCACACCAAGCGCCCGCCACGCTCCGGCGGTGCCAAGATCACCGATGAGGGCGAGGGCGGCGTCAAGCTGGTCGAGTTCCTCGCCACCGAAAAGTTCGTGTGAGAGCGGGTCTGGACATGTCTGAGGTTCTCGTCGTCGTCGAAGCCACAAAGGAATTCGGCGTCAAGAAGGTCACCCTGGAGATGCTCACCCTCGCCCGTGAGTTGGGCACCCCGAGCGCCGTGGTGCTCGGTGGCGCCGGCGCCGCCGAGGCGCTGAGCGCCAAGCTGGGCGAGTACGGCGCGGAGAAGATCTACGCCGCCGAGGGTGACGAGATCGACGGCTACCTGGTGGCGCCCAAGGCCACCGTGCTGGCCGAGCTGGTCAAGCGGGTGCAGCCGTCCGCCGTGCTGCTGGCGTCGGCCCAGGAGGGCAAGGAGATCGCCGCCCGCCTCGCCGTCAAGCTGGACAACGGCATCCTGACCGACGTGGTCGGCCTGGCCGCCGACGGCACCGCGACCCAGGTCGCCTTCGCCGGCTCCACCATCGTCAAGTCCAAGGTCACCAAGGGCCTGCCGCTGGTCACCGTGCGACCCAACTCGGTCACCCCGAGCCCGGCCGCCGCGAGCCCGGCGATCGAGCAGCTCACCGTGTCGGTCACCGACACCGACAAGCTGGCCAAGGTCGTCGAGCGGGTCGCCGAGCAGAAGGGCTCCCGCCCCGAGCTGACCGAGGCCGGCGTGGTCGTCTCCGGTGGCCGGGGTGTCGGCAACGCCGACAACTTCAAGCTGGTCGAGGAGCTGGCCGACCTGCTCGGCGGCGCCGTCGGCGCGTCCCGCGCGGCTGTCGACTCCGGCTTCTACCCGCACCAGTTCCAGGTGGGCCAGACCGGCAAGACGGTCTCCCCGCAGCTCTACGTCGCGCTCGGCATCTCCGGCGCCATCCAGCACCGGGCCGGCATGCAGACCTCGAAGACGATCGTCGCCGTCAACAAGGACGGCGAGGCCCCGATCTTCGAGCTGGCCGACTTCGGCGTGGTGGGCGACCTTTTCAAGATCGTCCCGCAGGCCGCCGAGGAGATCCGCAAGCGCAAGTGACCGCGTGACAGAGAAAGTGGCCGCCCGTCGCCGGGCGGCCACTTTTTCGTGGGGAGCTGATCGGCGGGCCGGGGAGCTGAGCCGGCCCGCCGATCAGCCCGTCAGGGTGCCTCTCAACAGGCTGTCGCCGGAGTGGCGGGTGTTGTTGTCGTACTGCTCGGCGGAGACGTCGACCACCGAGTAGCTCTTGAGATCGACATTCGGGGGCAGGGGCAGCAGAGCGTCCGAGTCGCCACCGAGGGTGCCGATCGAGAACATCTCCATGTTCGTCGGGTTGATGAGCCAGACCTCGTAGTACCCCGGCACGCGCGGGAGATTCGCCACATGCAGATGCAGTTGGCCGCTCTGCAGGACCCGCGCGTCACCCTGGGCCGACTTCGGCGTCGAGCCGAACGCCGCCAGCGGCGCGCTGGCCAGCACCGCGGGCGTCGGAGTGGGCGCCGGCTCGTCCGGACGCAGCACCGAGACCGTGCCCACCACGCCGATCGCCGCAGCCGCGACGGCGGTCACCGCGCTGGCCGCCCAGCGCGACCAGCCGGCACGGCGTCGGGCCCGTGACCTGCCGCCCGCTCCGGGGCCTCCTGCCACACCCGGCCCCGAAAGGCCACCCGCCGAGCCGCCCGGCCGCTGCCCGATCGTCGCTTTCCCGATCGTCGCTTTCCCGATCGTTGCCGGCTCGGTCGTCGCCGGCTCGGTCGTCGCCTGCTCGGTCGTCGCCGGCCCGGTCGTCGCCTGCCCGATCGTTGCCGGCTCGGTCGTCGCAGGCTCGGTCGTCGCGTCCTCGGCGGCCTGCTGGCGGCGGGCCTCGGTCAGCGACGGCACGGCCTCGGCCGCTCTGATCTCGGCGGCGATGCCCTGCCAGATGTGCTCCGGCGGGTCGGGCAGGTCACCCAGGCCCTGGGTCTCCACGCCGAGCCCGGCCACCTGCCGCAGGGCCGTCAGCTCCGTGCCGCAGTGCGCGCAGGTGTCGAGGTGGGTGCTCTCCCCGTCGTCCGCATCGCTCTCACCGAGCGCCAGAAAAACCAGCCGCTCGTGCTCCAGGTGCTGCACCGTCCACCTCCCATCTGCGTTTCAAGCTCGCCATGCCGCGTCGGATGTGACTCTTCACGGTGCCCAGCGGCACCCCGGTCACCGTGGCTATCTGCTGGTGTGTCAGGTCGTCGTAGAAGGCCAGCTCCAGCATGCGTCGCTGGTCGTCGGGCAGTCGTGCCAGCTCGTCGGCGATCACCAGCCGGTCCACCACCCGGTCCGGGTCCGGCGCGGTCTGTGCCGGCTCGGGCAACTGCCGGACCGTCTCCACCACCCGGGTCTCCCGCGCGGTGGCCCGCATCCGGTCGATCACCTTGCGCCGGCCGATCCCGAGCAGCCAGCCGATCAACGAGCCCTTGGCCGGATCGAAGGTGTCCCGCCCCAGCCAGGCGGCCACGAACGTCGCCTGGGTCACGTCCTCGGCGTCGGCGCGGTTGGCCAGCATGGAGGTGGCCAGGTGGAGCACGGCGCGGCCGTAGCGGTCGTACGCCTCGCGCAGCGCCACCTCGTCGCCGGACCGGAACCGGGGCGCGAGGTCGTCCACCGGTGGGTCCGGTTGCTGCGGTAACGCCGTCATCGGGCGGCCAGCCTTCGATGGGGCATGCCCGACTGTAGCTGCCACAGCCTCCGCCCCACTCTCCCGGTCGATGTCATCTCACCAGCTCTTCGTCCGCCGGGCCCGGTCCGGATGCGGTCGCGGCCGGAAAAAGAAATCGCGTCGAGGGCGCATCCACCCGTCGCGGAGCCGGCGTAACCCGTTCTGCAAGCCAGGCCTGACGAACCAGCACCAATCACCAGGAGGCAGACATGCAGCTCTCGTACTTCCGTCGGGTCGCCGCGGGCGGCGCCGTCGCCGCGTTGGCCTTCGCCGGCGTCGCGGCGTTCACCGCCACCCCCGCGTACGCCGCCACCTCGAAGGTCTCGGTCGTGCACGGCATCCCGGACACCCCTGTCGACGTCTACGTCAACGGCAAGAAGACGCTCGACAACTTCAAGCCCGGTGACGTGGCCGGCCCGCTGAGCCTGGCCGAGGGCGAGTACGACATCGCCCTCACCAAGCCGGGCGAGCCGGTCGGCAGCGCGATCCTCAAGGTCGACAACGCCGAGGTGCCGGGCGGGGCGAACATCAGCATCGCCGCGCACCTCGACGCCGCCGGCAAGCCGAAGATCACGCCGTTCGTGAACGACGTCTCGAAGGTCGACGCCGGCAAGGCCCGACTGATCGTCCGGCACACCGCCGCCGCACCGGCGGTCGACGTGCGTGCCGGTGGCACCCCGGTCTTCAAGGGCCTGACCAACCCGAAGGAGGCCAAGGGCGACGTCGACGCCGGCACGGTGAAGGCGGACGTGGTGCTGGCCGGCACCGACACCGTTGCCATCGGCCCGGCGGACCTCAACCTCAAGGAGGGCACCGCGACGATCGTCTACGCGATCGGCTCCGCCGAGGGCAAGACCCTCGACGTGGTGGCCCAGACGATCACCGGCCTGCACTCCGCCCCGGGCGGCGTGCCGAGCGGTGACGGCGGCCAGGCGGGCACCGGCGTGCAGACCTGGTGGTACGCGCTGACCGGTGCCGGCGTACTCCTGCTGCTCGGTGGTGGGGTGCGGATGGCGACCGCGCGGACCGGTCGCAAGTGACGGTGCGCAACCGCGGCGCGCTGGCGGCCCTGGCCGCCGGCGTTGCCGCGCTCACCGTCGCCACCCTGGTGGCGTGCAACTCCCAGCCGGCCGGGAACGTCGGCGTCGAGGAGGCGAGCACCCTTGCCGCCAGCGCGACCCCCTCGGCCGTCGAGGGCGACCCGTCGGTGCCGGTGACGGCCGGCGAGCTGCCCGCCGGCGCCCGGATCGTCCCTCCGGTCCGGCTGGTGATCCCCGGGATCGACGTCACCGCCACCGTCAACGCGGTAGGCATCAACGAGCGGACCAACGAGTTCGAGGTGCCGCCCAGCGTCGACCAGATCGGCTGGTACCGCTACGGACCCGGCCTCGAGACGGACGCCGGATCGGTCGTCATCGCCGGTCACGTGGACAGCGCCAAGCAGGGCCGGGGGGCGTTCTTCCGGCTGCGGGAGCTGGACCAGGGCGACACCCTGACCGCGACCGGCAGCGACGGCAAGGCACGGAAGTACCGGGTCGTCGCCCGGGAGGAGTACGCCAAGACGAAGATCCCGTTGGAGCGGTACTTCGCCCGCGACGGCAAGCCGCGACTGACTCTGATCACCTGCGGCGGGCCGTTCGACGCCAAGGCCCGCAAGTACCGCGACAACATCGTCGTCACGGCGGTGCCCGCCTGACCGGGCGCTCCGGGGCGGGCGGAGCCCTCCGCCCGCCCCGGCCCGCGTCCCGCAGGCGTCGGGGTCCCCTCCGGCATTCGGCCCCCGACCCCTCGGCCGTACGCTGAACGGTGATGGCTTACCTGGATCACGCGGCGACGACTCCGATGCTCGACGAGGCACTGGAGGCGTACGTCGCTACCGCCCGCGAGGTCGGCAACGCGTCCTCCCTGCACGCGGCGGGTCGTCGTGCCCGTCGCCGGGTCGAGGAGTCGCGCGAGCGGGTGGCCGCGGTGCTGGGCGCCCGGCCGTCCGAGGTGATCTTCACCGGTGGCGGCACGGAGAGCGACAACCTCGCCGTCAAGGGCATTTTCTGGGCCCGCCGGGGCAACGGCCCCGACCGGCGGCGGGTGATCTCCAGCGCCGTCGAGCACCACGCCGTGCTGGACTCGGTCGACTGGCTTGTCGAGCACGAGAGCGCCGAGGTCGGCTGGCTGCCGGTGGACGCCGCGGGCCGGCTCGACCCGGACGACCTGCGTGCCGAGCTGACCGCACACGCCGACCGGGTGGCAGTGGTCACCGCGATGTGGGCCAACAACGAGGTCGGCACCGTGCAGCCGGTGGCCGAGCTGGCCGCCGTCGCCGCCGAGCACGGCGTGCCCTTCCACACCGATGCCGTCCAGGCCGTCGGGCAGGTGCCCGTCGACTTCGCCGCCAGCGGGGCCGCCGCGCTTACCGTCACCGGGCACAAGCTGGGCGGCCCGACCGGGGTGGGCGCGCTGTTGCTGGGCCGCGACGTCGCGGCCGTACCGCTGCTGCACGGCGGCGGCCAGGAACGCGACGTCCGCTCCGGCACGCTCGACACCGCGGGCATCGTCGCCTTCGCGGTCGCCGTCGAGACGGCGGTGAAGGGCCAGCAGGAGTACGCGGCCCGGGTGGCCGCGCTGCGCGACGACCTGATCGAGCGGGTCCGTCGGGCGGTGCCCGAGGTGGTCTACAACGGCGATCCGACCGACCGGCTGCCCGGCAACGCGCACTTTTCCTTCCCGGGCTGCGAGGGCGACGCCCTGCTGCTCCTGCTGGACGCCCAGGGCATCGCCTGCTCGACGGGTTCGGCCTGCTCGGCGGGGGTGGCTCAGCCCTCGCACGTGCTGCTGGCGATGGGCGCCGACGACGATCGCGCCCGTTCCTCGCTGCGTTTCACCCTCGGTCACACCAGCAGCCAGGCCGACGTGGACGCCCTCGTCGCGGCCCTGCCGGCGGCGGTGGAACGCGCCCGCCGCGCAGCAGCCCCCCGAACCCCCCGCCTGACCCCCCACCCCCCCACCCCCCGCCCCCCACCGGTCCCCGGCCCCCTCCGGCGCACCCCGTCGATCATGAAGTTGTTGCCCCGCCGATCGGCGTGTCGTGCCGATAACTTCATGATCGACGGGGTGGCTCCGGGAGGGCCGACCGGTTGGTGTGCGGGTTGACCGGGGGCGGCTGGACTGGGGATGGGGGTTGGGGTCGCGTGGTGGATAGGGTTGGGGTTGGGCCTGTGGGCAGGGGGGTGTGCTGGTGAGGGTTCTGGCGGCGATGTCGGGCGGGGTGGACTCGGCCGTGGCGGCGGCGCGGGCGGTGGCGGCCGGGCACGACGTGACAGGCGTGCACCTGGCGCTGGCACGCAACCCGCAGACGTACCGGACCGGGGCGCGCGGCTGCTGCACGCTGGAGGACTCCCGGGACGCCCGCCGGGCCGCCGACGTGATCGGCATCCCGTTCTACGTGTGGGACATGGCCGACCGTTTCCACGAGGACGTGGTCGACGACTTCGTGGCCGAGTACGCCGCTGGTCGTACGCCGAATCCGTGCCTGCGCTGCAATGAGAAGATCAAGTTCGCGGCGGTGCTGGACCGGGCGGTGGCCCTGGGCTTCGACGCGGTCGTCACCGGCCACCACGCCCGGCTCGGCCCGGACGGGCTGCTGCGCCGCAGCGTCGACATGGCCAAGGACCAGTCGTACGTGCTGGCTGTCCTCACCCGTGAGCAGCTCGACCGGTCGATGTTCCCGCTCGGCGACTCGACGAAGGCGCAGGTCCGCGCGGAGGCCGCCGAGCGTGGCCTGGCGGTGGCCGACAAGCCGGACTCGCACGACATCTGCTTCATCGCCGACGGCGACACCCGTGGCTTCCTCGCCGGCCGGCTCGGCGAGGCGCCCGGCGACGTCGTCGACGCGAGCACCGGCGCGGTGGTCGGCAGTCACACAGGCGCGTACGCGTACACGGTGGGTCAGCGTCGTGGTCTGCACCTGGACCGACCCGCCCCCGACGGTCGGCCGCGCTACGTGCTCTCCATCACGCCCAAGACCAACACGGTGACTGTCGGCCCGGCCGAGGCGCTGGAGGTGTCGAGGGTGCGGGCCACCCGCCCGGTGTGGACCGGCGGCCCTCGCCCGGCCACGCCTGTCGAGTGCGAGGTGCAGTTGCGCGCACACGGTGACGTGGTGCCGGCGACAGTCGACCTCGACGGCGACACGCTGCACGCCGAGCTGCGTCGGCCGGTCCGCGGCGTCGCGGCCGGTCAGGCAGTGGTGGCGTACCGTCCGGACCCGGCCGGCGACATCGTCCTCGGCTCCGCCACCATCACCGGCTGACCGCGCGGTCGCCGGTCGGCCGGCTCGTGGGCGGTCGCGCGGCCTGCTCGCGGGCGTCGCCGGGCAGGGGCGCGGCCATCGCGGGGCGCGGGCGTCACGGGGCAGGGGAGCGGTCGTCGCGGAGCTGGGGCGCGGGCGTTGCGGGGCCGGCGTGCCGGCCGTCCGCGGTCGCCGAGCGGCCGGCGTGTCCAGCGGGATAGCCTTCGGCCGTGACAGATCAGGCGTGGCCCTGGCCGGCGGGCGCGGCGACCGGTATCGGCTCGCTGCCCGGCACCGACATCGCCGAGGCCCAGCGGGTGGTCCTCGGTGAGCTTCCCGAGCTGCCGCACCTGCCCGAGCTGCCGGCGCGCGGCCCCGGGGCCGACCTGATCGGCCGGAGCGCCGGGCTGCTGGTCGAGCTGCCCGTCGAGCTGTACGCCGGGCGGTGGCGGGTCGCTCCCCGGCCCGGTCGTGACCTGCGCCGGGCCCGTGACCTGATGGAACGCGACCTGGACCAGCTCGCCGAGCAGGCCGAGGGGTACGCCGGCCCGATCAAGGTGCAGGCCGCCGGGCCGCTCACCCTGGCCGCCTCCCTGGAACTGCCGATCGGCGGCCGACTGCTGCGTGACCCCGGCGCCGTCCGTGACCTCACCGGCTCCCTCGCCGAGGGACTGCGCGGGCACGTCGCGGCGGTCGCCCGACGGCTGCCCGGGGCATCGGTGCTGCTGCAACTGGACGAGCCGTCACTGCCGACCGTGCTGGCCGGGCGGGTGCCCACCGAGAGTGGGCTGGGCGCGTACCGGGCGGTGGAGTCGGCGGACGCGGCCGCCCTGCTGCGCACTGTCGTCGACGCGGTGGGCGTACCCACCGTCGTGCACTGCTGCGCCCCGCAGGTGCCACTGGAACTGATCCGCTCCACCGGGGCCGTCGCGGTCGCCCTCGACCTCGACCTGGTCACCGAGCTGGACCCGCTGGGCGAGGCCATCGACGCGGGCCTCGGGCTGCTGGCCGGCGCCGCGCCGACCCGGCCGCCGTCGGCCGGTGGCGCGCCGACCTCCGCGCAGATCGCCGACCGGGTACGCCAGATCTGGGACCGCCTCGGCTTTCCCCGCCGGCAGCTCGCCGAGCAGGTGGTCGTCACCCCGGCCTGCGGCCTGGCCGGCGCCACCCCGCAGTACGCCCGGGCGGTGCTCGCGGCCTGCCGGGACGCCGGCCGCCGGTTCACCGAGGAGTGACGTTTTCCTGTCGTACGGGCGGGGCAGGATGACGGTCATGATTGGACAGCTACGTTCAGTGGTGATCGACTGCCCCGATCCGCGGGCGCTGGCCGCGTTCTACTCCGAGCTGCTCGGCGTGCCCTTCGCCGACGGCGACTCGGATGACGACTGGGTGGTGCTGGGCGGCCCGCCCGGTCACCAGCCGCGTCTCGCCTTCCAGCAGGCACTCAACCTGCGGCCGCCGGCCTGGCCCGACCCCGAGCGTCCGCAGCAGTTCCACCTGGATGTGACTGTGGACGACATCGAGAGCGCGGAGAAGGCGGCGCTCGCGCTCGGTGCTCGGCGGCTGCCCGGCGAGGGCGAGGGCTTCCGGGTGTACGCCGATCCGGCCGGCCACCCGTTCTGCCTCTGCTGGGACTGAGCATGGCGTGGGTTGCGGCGGCCCGGCATCATGGCCGCCGTGATCCACTCTTCGCGGTTGCGCGCCTCCGGTTCGCTCTTCGGCCTCGCCTACGGCGACGCCCTGGGCAAGCCCACCGAGTTCCTGACCGTCGCCGAGATCCAGCGCCGTTACGGCCCGACCGGCCCGCGTGAGCTGGCCGGCGAGCCGGCGTTGGTCACCGACGACACCCAGATGGCGCTGGCGGTGGGTTGGGCGCTGCACGAGGCGCCGTCGCTGACCCCGGAGGTGGTCGAGCCGCTGCTGCGGCGGCGCTTCCTGGCGTGGGCGGTCAGCCCGGACAACAACCGCGCGCCCGGGATGACCTGCCTGCGTGCCTGCGCCGACCTGAGCCGAGGGCTGCCCTGGCAGGAGGCGACGGTCGCCGACTCGAAGGGCTGCGGCGCCAACATGCGCGTGACGCCCGTGGGGTTGGTCGACGCCGACCTCGACACGCTGGCCGGGCTGGCCCAGTTGCAGGCCGGGCTGACCCACGGCCACCCGACCGGGCTGGCGGCAAGTGAGCTCACCGCGTACGCGGTCTTCGCGCTGCGCGCGGGCGCCACACTGCCTGAGCTACCCGCGTTGCTCGCCGAGCGGGCGCTCGCTCAGCGCCTGATCTACCGGGAGCGGTGGCTGGGTGATCTCTGGCAGCGCGCCGGCTCGTCGTCCCCGGCCGACTTCATCGCCGCAGGCTGGGACGAGTGCCTGGCGGCGTTGCGCCGGCTGACCGTCGCCCTCGGCGAGCCGGACGACGGCGGCGACCCGTGCCGGGCCACCGGTGAGGGCTGGGTGGCCGAGGAGGCGCTGGCCACGGCGTTGTTCTGCGCCGTACGCCACGCCGACGACCCGGTCGCGGCCCTGGCCCGGGGCGCGACCACCGCCGGCGACTCCGACTCGATCGCCGCCCTGGCCGGCGCCTTCGTGGGCGCGGCCACCGGGATGGCCGCCTGGCCGTCCGGATGGGCCGACCGCATCGAGTACGCCGACCAGCTCGCCACCCTCGGCGCGGCCTGGGACTGACCCACCGTCTGCCTGCCCGGCCGTCGTCCGGTGTGATCCACTCGGATTCCTGGAAGTCGCGGTGTTGCTTGAGGGCGGACACCCCGGCTTCCTGGAAGCCGAGTGGATCATGGCCCTTGGTCCCCGGCCTGGCCGTCAGCTGGTGGGTAGGTGGCGCAGGTTGCGGACCTTTCGCCACAGGTCGGCGTCGCAGCGGCCGGCGCGGTCGGCGAAGTCGGCCGGGCTGATCCGGATCGGCTCGGTCAGGCTCAGGTAGCTGTCGTGCTCGGCGTCGGGATCCCAGTCCCGGGTGGGAATCCGGACGTGGTCGTCCCGGTCGCTCTTGTCCTGGCTGGTGATCTTCAGGACGTCGGCGCCCCGGGAGTCGGCGCGCAGCACCAGGCAGGGCCGGACCTTCGAGCCGCTGCCGTCGGCGTACGGCACGTCGGCCCACCAGATCTCGCCGGCCGCCGGCGTGCCGGTCGCCCGATCGGTGTCGCGGGAGCGCGGCGTGGTGGCCGCACGATCGGTACCGCGCGGCCTGGGCGGTGCGGGACGGCGACCGCCCGTGCGGGTCGGGGCGCCGCGACCAGGTCGGTCGGCCGAGCGTCGGCTGTTCGCCCGGTGTCGCCAGCTGCTCCATGCCCAGCCGGCGGCCACCGCCAGCAGGATCGCCGCCGCCCAGAGCAACGCCTCGGTCATCGCCACCTCCGCGTCAGTGCGGCACGAGGGCCGCGTCGTCCGGCGATCCTTGCAGCGGCACCGGGGCCGCGTCGTCCGCCGATCGTCACAGCGGCACCGGGGCCGCGTCGTCCGCCGATCGTCACAGCGGCACCGGGGCCGCGTCGTCCGCCGATCCTTGCAGCGGCACCTGGGCCGCGTCGTCCGGCGATCCTCGCACGTCACCGCCCGCGCCGCTCGACGACCACACCGTGACCGTCGATGCCCGTGGTGATCATCTCCGGATCGCCGACATCGTGGCATCCGGGCGTCCGGACACCCCGATATCGCCGACCTGGCGTGGATCAGTTGCCCGACGACCGGGTTCGGACGTCGCTGCGGGCGCAGGTGGGCGGCGGATTGTCACCCCGGACCGATACCGTGCCTTAGTAGCGTGATCAGGGAGGTCGCAGGCGTGTCCGAAGGTGGCGGGGTGTCCGAGGAGCAGATCGGTCAACAGGTCAGCCCGGCTCAGGAGGCGGCGGCCGGCGCCGAGCCGACGCCGCAGGCGCGGGAGCGGCACGCCACCCTCAGCCGTGAGCTGACCGAGCATCAGTACCGCTACTACGTGCTGGACTCGCCGATCATCACCGACGCCGAGTTCGACAAGCAGCTGCGCGAGCTGGAAGCGTTGGAGGAGGAGTTCCCGGCGCTGCGGACGCCGGACTCGCCGACCCAGCGGGTGGGTGGCACCTTCTCCACCGACTTCACCCCTGTCACGCACGCCGAGCGGATGCTCTCGCTCGACAACGCCTTCGCCGACGAGGAGTTGGCGGCCTGGGCCGAACGGGTCGAGCGGGACGCGGGCGGGCCGGTGCCCTACCTCTGCGAGTTGAAGGTCGACGGTCTGGCGATCAACCTGACCTACGAGGCCGGCCGACTGGTCCGCGCGGCCACCCGTGGTGACGGCCGCACCGGCGAGGACGTCACCGCCAACGTGCGCAGCATTCGGGACGTGCCCAGCCAACTCGCGCCGTCCGCCGAGTTCCCGACGGTGCCCGAGCTGCTGGAGGTCCGGGGCGAGATCTACTTCCCGGTGGCCGCGTTCGCCGATCTCAACGCGAGCCTGGTCGAGCAGGGGCGGGCACCGTTCGCCAACCCGCGTAACGCCGCCGCCGGCAGCCTGCGGCAGAAGGACCCCCGGGTCACCGCCTCCCGACCGCTGCGTCTGGTCGTGCACGGCATCGGCGCCCGCCGCGGGTTCCAGCCCACCGCGCAGTCGGAGTCGTACGCGGCGCTGAAGGCGTGGGGGCTGCCGACGAGCGACAGGTGGCGGGTCGTCCCGGATCTGTCCGGCGTGGCGGAATACATCGCCTACTACGCCGAGCACCGGCACGACGTCGAGCACGAGATCGACG
Organism: Micromonospora lupini str. Lupac 08; assembly: GCF_000297395.2. Classification (GTDB taxonomy): domain Bacteria; phylum Actinomycetota; class Actinomycetes; order Mycobacteriales; family Micromonosporaceae; genus Micromonospora; species Micromonospora lupini. The sequence continues at coordinate 1,386,934 of NZ_HF570108.1, forward strand.
GTGTGGTGGTCAAGGTCGACCCGGTCTCCATCCAGGGTCGTCTGGGCTCGACCAGCCGTGCCCCACGCTGGGCGATCGCCTTCAAGTACCCGCCGGAGGAGGTCACCACCAAGCTGCTCGACATCGACGTCAACGTGGGACGTACGGGTCGGGTCACGCCGTTCGCCGTCCTCGAACCGGTGCGGGTGGCCGGCTCCACCGTCGCGCTCGCCACCCTGCACAACGCCCGCGAGGTCGAGCGCAAGGGCGTGCTGATCGGTGACACGGTGGTGCTGCGCAAGGCCGGCGACGTGATTCCCGAGGTGCTCGGCCCGGTGGTCGACCTGCGGCCCGCCGACGCCCGCCCGTTCGTCATGCCGACCACCTGTCCGGCCTGCGGTACCCCGCTCGCGCCCTCGAAGGAGGGCGATGTCGACATCCGGTGCCCCAACACCCGCAGTTGCCCGGCCCAGCTCCGCGAGCGGGTGTTCCACCTCGCCGGTCGCGGCGCGTTCGACATCGAGGTCCTGGGCTACAAGGGCGCGGCGGCACTGCTGGACGCGGAGATCATCGCCGACGAGGGTGACCTCTTCCAGCTCGACGCCGACCAGCTGTCCCGGTCGCCGTTCTTCGTCAACAAGGACGGCAGCCTCGGCAGCAACGCGGTCAAGCTGCTCGACAACCTGGCCGTCGCCCGGGAACGTGACCTGTGGCGGGTGCTGGTGGCGCTCTCCATCCGGCACGTCGGCCCCACCGCCGCCCAGGCCCTGGCCCGGCACTTCCGCTCGATGGAGGCCATCGACGCCGCCGGCGAGGAGGAGCTGTCCTCGGTCGACGGGGTCGGGCCGACCATCGCGGCCAGCATCCGGGAGTGGTTCGCCGTGGACTGGCACCGCGAGGTGGTCCGCAAGTGGGCCGAGGCGGGCGTACGGATGGCCGAGGAGGCCGTCGACGAGGGTCCGCGCCCGCTGGAGGGGTTGACGGTCGTGGTGACCGGCACCCTGGCCGGCTTCTCCCGGGACCAGGCCGCCGAGGCCGTGCAGACCAGGGGCGGCAAGGTCAGCGGGTCGGTCTCCAAGAAGACGAGCTTCGTCGTCGTGGGCGACAACCCGGGGTCCAAGGCCGACAAGGCCGCCAGCCTCAAGGTGCCGGTGCTCGACGAGGACGGGTTCCGGGTGCTGTTGGACGCGGGTCCGGACGCCGCGCGGGAGGTCGCCCGGGTGGAGGGCTGACCGTAGCGGCACGCCGACGTGGCAGACCGTCGCGTATACCAACTTAATTACGACTACGACCGATTCGTGACTGTCATACCGGGAAACCCGGGGCTGAGGGCGTTTCATTGGGTCACGGCGTGCTCATCGGCACGTCGACAGTCGGTCGGGAGGTGTGATGGAGGTCGCCGACCCGCGCAACTCCGTCCCACCGGGGCGGGTGACGCCGTTCGCCGCCTTCGTCGTCGGCATCCTGGTGGTCGCGGCGCTTACCGCCACGGGTCCACTCACGACGCTCCCCGACGAGCTGCCCCGCCTGCCGGTGGCGTTCTGGACGATGGCCGCCCTCGCGGTGGTCTGCGACGCGCGCCCGTTCGTCCCGCCGGGGCGACGGCAGACCTCGGCGGTCTTCCCGTCCACCTGTTTCACCTTCGCGATCCTGCTCGGTTGGGGGCTCGGCCCGGCGGTGGCGGTGCAGGCCGTGGGGGTGATCGTCTCTGGTTGGCGGATGCGCCATGCCGCCTGGCGGACCGCGTTCAACGTCGGCCAGTACGCCTGCGCCCTCGCCGCCGCGTACGGCGTCATCCAGCTCGGGCCGGGCACCGTGTTCTCCGGCGGTCACCTGCACGTCACCGACGTGGCAGCCGTCGGCGGGGCGACGTTGGCCTGGTTCGTCGTGAACTACGGCCTGGTGAGTTGGGCGGTGCGGCTGCGCTTCGGCGACCGCTGGTGGCCCACGGTCCGCCAGGGCGTCGGTTTCGAACTGCTCTCCACCGGCTCGCTGCTGCTGCTCGCCCCGGTGCTGGTCGCCGCCGCCCGTCTCAGCGCGGCGCTGATCCCGCTGGTGCTGGTGCCGCTCTTCGCCGTGTACCGGATGGCCCGGCTGACCGTCGAGCAGCAGCACCTCGCCGCCGCCGACCCGCTGACCGGGTTGCCCAACCGCAAGGCGCTGCTGGCCGAGGTGGCGGAGCAGGTGCACCTGCACGCCGAGCGGACGGCCCGCGGCGAGCCCGGGGGGCGCCTGGCGCTGCTGCTCATCGACCTGGACCGCTTCAAGAACGTCAACGACGCGCTCGGGCACGCGGTGGGCGACCGGCTGCTCGTCGAGGTGAGCGCCCGGCTCACCGACGTGGACCCTCGGCCGCAGATGATCGCCCGGCTCGGTGGGGACGAGTTCGCCATCGTGATGACCGGGCTGACCGACGTCGGCCAGGCGCGTGAGTTGGCCGACCGGGTCGTCGGGGCGTTGGCCGAGCCGGTGCCGTTGGACGGGCTGCCGTTGGACGTGGGCGGCTCCATCGGGATCGCCATCTTCCCGGAGCACGGGGAGGACTTCGCCACCCTGATGCGCCACGCCGACGTGGCGATGTACGACGCCAAGCACCGCAACGACACGGTCGCCGTGTACGCCCCCGAGTCGGACCACAACTCGGCCGAGCGTCTCGGTCTCCTCGCCGACCTCCGCCGGGTGCTGGAATCCGGCCCGTCGGCCGCCGGCCCGCTCGACGCCGCACCGCCGCAGAGCCAAGCCGAGCACACCAGCCAGGCCGAGCACACCAGCCAGGCCGAGCACGCCAGCCAGGCCGAGCACGCCGGCCAGGCCGAGCACGCCGGCCAGGCCGAGCACGCCAGCCAGGCCGAGCACGCCAGCCAGGCCGAGCACGCCAGCCAGGCCGAGCACGCCAGCCAGGCCGAGCACGCCGGCCAAGCCGAGCACGCCAGCCAGGCTGGCCGGGTCAACGCTGGTCGCGCCGACGAAGGCGGCCGGGTCGACGCCGGCCACGCTGACGAAGGCGGCCGGGTCAACGCCGGCCACGCCGACGAGGCCGGCCGCGTCAACGCCCGCCACGCTGACGAAGCCGGCAGGGTCAACGCGGGCCACGCTGACGTAGCCGGCCGGGTCAACGCCGGTCACGCCGACGAGGCCAACCGGACCAACGCCGGTCGTGGCAAGTCGGCCGGGTCCGAGCGGACGGCAGACGTACCCCTCGCCGTGGAGGCCGAGGTGCGCGGCGGTGACGGTGCGGCGCTGCCCGCACCGACGGCGGCCGAGGTTGCGCCGCATCCGGGCGGCGCGCCGGTGATCGCCGCGGCGCCGCCGGCGGGCGGACGGTGGTGGGGTCGCCGGCGGCGGGCCGGCGGCGACCTGGCGCACGCCGATGAGCTGATCAACCGGATCGCCACCGGCGCCGACCCGATCCGGGGCCGCAACAGCCGCGCGACGATCCCCGGCACCCGCCCCGGCCCCCTGCGGGACCGGCGTGCCGGCGGCCAGGGGCGGCGATCGCCGAACGGCGGGGCGGTGCCCCCGCCGAGCGGCGGCCGTCCGGGGCGCGACGGCCTGTCGGTTTCCGAGAGCGAGGCGATCGAGCCGACCGGGTGGGTACGCGACGACGGCGAGTCGGTCGACGACGCCGGTGAGATCACCATGTACTACCAACCGCAGATCGCCATCGCGACAGGCGAGGTCGTGGGCGTCGAGGCCCTGCTGCGGTGGCGGCACCCGCGTCGGGGCATGGTCGACCCGGAGGAGCTGATCCGGGTCGCCGAGCAGAGCGCGGTGATGCGGCTGCTCACCCGGCGGGTCGTGGACGACGTGGTGGAGCAGCTCGCCAAGTGGTCGGCGGCCGGCATCGGACTGCGTGCGGCGCTGAACGTCAGCGTGCGGGACCTGCACACCGGCGAGATCGCCGACCAGATCGCCGACCGGCTGGCCCGCTACGGGGTGCCGGCCGAGCGGCTGCAACTGGAGATCACCGAGGGCGCGCTGATGGCCGATCCGCGCCGGGTGCTGGCCACGATCTCCCGGCTGCACCGCATCGGGGTGGCCATCGCGCTGGACGACTTCGGCACCGGGTACTCGTCGCTGCAACATCTGCGCCGGCTTCCGCTGTCCGAGGTGAAGGTCGACCGCTCGTTCGTGCTCGGCATGTCCGAGGACGCCGACGACGCGGCGATCGTCCGATCGATGATCGAGTTGGCGGGCGCGCTGGGGCTGCGGGTGGTCGCCGAGGGCGTGGAGGACGAGCGGACGTGGCGGATGTTGTACGCCGCCGGCTGCGACGCCGCCCAGGGCTGGTTCTACGCGCGCCCGATGCCCGCCGAACAGCTGGTCACCTGGCTGGCCCGCTACCGGCCGGTCCGTCCGACGGGTGGCCCGGAGCCGGAGGCCGGCCGCCGTTCGACCCGCTGACCCACCCGAGCAGCCGGCGGAGGGGGCGGAACAATAGACTCGCTCCGGTCACCGCGCGTCACGCTGCACCAGTCGCGCGGCCGGCACACCGCCCGACCAGCAGGACATCAGAAGGGGGCACGGATGGCCGCCATCTCCCGCGAGGAGGTCGCGCACCTGGCGCGCCTGTCGCGGCTCGCCGTCACCGAGGAGGAGCTGGACACCTTCGCCGGCCAGCTCGACGTGATCCTCCAAGCGGTCGCCCAGGTCGGCGAGGTCGCCGCCGCGGACATCCCGCCGACCTCGCACTCGGTGCCGCTGACAAACATCTTCCGCGAGGACGTCGTGACGCCGTGCCTGACTCCGCAGGAGGCGCTGTCGGGCGCGCCGGACGCCGAGGACCAGCGGTTCCGCGTACCGCGGATCCTGACCGAGGATGTGGCCTCATGAGCAGCGATTTGACGCGAATGACCGCGACGGAGATCGCCGCGCTGGTCGCCGGCGGCGAGACCTCCGCCGTCGAGGTGACCCGGGCGCACCTGGACCGGATCGCCGCTGTCGACGAGCAGGTGCACGCCTTCCTGCACGTCGACACCGACGGCGCGCTCGCCGCGGCCCGCTCGGTGGACGAGCGCCGGGCCGCCGGCGAGGAACTGGGCCCCCTGGCCGGTGTGCCGGTCGCGGTGAAGGACGTGCTCGCCACCCGTGGCGTGCCGACCACCGTCGGCTCGAAGATCCTCGAAGGCTGGCGCCCGCCGTACGACGCGACGATCGTGCAGCGGCTGCGTGACGCCGGCACGGTGATGCTCGGCAAGACGAACATGGACGAGTTCGCAATGGGCTCCTCCACGGAGTATTCGGCGTACGGTCCGACGCACAACCCGTGGGACCTGAGCCGGATCCCGGGCGGCTCGGGTGGCGGCAGCGCGGCCGCTCTGGCCGCGTACGAGGCGCCGCTGGCGATCGGCTCGGACACCGGCGGCTCGATCCGTCAGCCCGGCGCGGTCACCGGCACCGTGGGGGCGAAGCCCACCTACGGCGGCACGTCCCGCTACGGGCTGGTCGCCTTCTCGTCGTCGCTGGACACCCCCGGCCCGTGTGCCCGTACGGTGCTCGACGCGGCCCTGCTGCACCAGGTGATCGCCGGGCACGACCCGCGGGACTCCACCTCGATCCCGCAGCCGGTGCCGGACGTGGTGGCGGCGGCGAAGCTCGGCGCGACAGGCGACCTGACCGGCGTGCGGCTCGGCATCGTCAGCGAGTTCGTCGGCGAGGGCGCCGAGCCGGGCGTGATGGCCGCGTTCCGCGAGTCGGTGGACGCGCTGACCAAGATGGGCGCCGAGGTCGTGGAGATCTCCTGCCCGACGTTCTCGTACGCGCTGCCGGCGTACTACCTGATCGCCCCGAGCGAGTGTTCCTCCAACCTGGCCCGGTTCGACGGCGTCCGGTTCGGCCTGCGGGTCGGCGACGACGGCAACCGGTCGCTGGAGGAGGTCATGTCGCTGACTCGCGAGGCCGGCTTCGGCCCCGAGGTCAAGCGTCGCATCATGCTCGGCACGTACGCGTTGTCGTCGGGTTACTACGACGCGTACTACGGGCAGGCGCAGAAGGTCCGGACGCTGATCACCCGGGACTTCACTGCCGCGTTCGAGCGGGTCGACGCGCTGATCTCGCCGACCACCCCGTTCACGGCCTTCCCGATCGGCGCGCGCACCGCCGATCCGTACCAGATGTACCTGGCCGACCTGTTCACCATCCCGACGAACCTGTACGGCGGGCCGGGCATCTCGGTGCCCTGCGGTCTCTCCGAGGGGCTGCCCGTCGGCCTGCAGGTGATGGCTCCGACGATGGCCGACGACCGGATGTACCGGGTCGCCGCCGCGTTGGAGTCCGCGGTCGGCACGTTCACCCCACCGGCACTGTGAGGCAGGAGCCCAGATGACGACGACGCTGCCCGCGTACGACGAGGTCGTCGCGCGCTACGAACCGGTGATCGGCCTGGAGACCCACGTCGAGCTGGGCACGAACACCAAGATGTGGTGCGGCTGCCCGACGGACTTCGGCGGCGAGCCGAACACCCGGGTCTGCCCGGTGTGCCTGGGCCTGCCCGGGTCGCTGCCGGTGGCCAACAAGGCCGCCATCGAGGCGATCATCCGGATCGGCCTGGCGTTGAACTGCTCGATCGCGCAGTGGTGCCGGTTCGCACGGAAGAACTACTTCTACCCGGACATGCCGAAGAACTTCCAGATCAGCCAGTACGACGAGCCGATCTGCGTCGACGGGTACCTGGACGTCGAGGTGGGCGGCGAGACCGTGCGCATCGAGATCGAGCGGGTGCACCTGGAGGAGGACACCGGCAAGACGCTGCACGTCGGTGGCGCCACCGGCCGCATCCACGGTGCGACCGAGTCGCTCGTCGACTACAACCGGGCCGGCATCCCGCTCGTCGAGATCGTCACCAAGCCCGTCGTGGGCACCGGCGCGCTCGCCCCCGAGGTGGCCAAGGCGTACGTCACCGAGCTGCGGGACGTGATCCGCACGCTCGGCGTGTCCGACGTGCGGATGGAGGAGGGTTCGCTGCGCTGTGACGTGAACACCTCGCTCAACCTGCCGGGTCAGGAGTGGGGCACCCGCACCGAGACCAAGAATGTCAACTCGCTGCGCTCGGTGGAGCGGGCGGTCCGCTCGGAGATGCTGCGGCAGGCGTCGGTGCTCGACGCGGGCGGCCGGATCACCCAGGAGACCCGGCACTTCCACGAGGACACCGGTGACACCACGCCGGGGCGCTCGAAGGAGACGGCCACCGACTACCGGTACTTCCCGGAGCCGGACCTGGTGCCTGTCGCACCGGACCCGGCCTGGGTCGCCGAGCTGAAGGCCGCCCTGCCGGAGCTGCCCCGGGTGCACAGGCGTCGCCTCCAGCAGCAGTGGGGGTTGTCCGACCTGGACATGCAGTCGGTGCTCAACGCCGGCGCGGTCGAGCTGATCGAGGCCACCGTGGCTGCCGGCACCACCCCGGCGGCGGCCCGCAAGTGGTGGCTGGGTGAGCTGTCCCGCCGGGCCAACGAGAGCGGCGTGGAGCTGGCCGACATCGGCGCCACCCCGGCGCAGGTCGCCGAGCTGCAGGGCCTTGTCGACGCGGGCAAGCTCAACGACAAGATGGCCCGTACGGTGCTGGAGGGCGTGGTCGACGGTGAGGGTTCGCCCACCGAGATCATGACCAGTCGGGGCCTGGAGGTCGTGTCGGACACCGGCGCGCTCACCGCCGCCGTGGACGAGGCGATCGCCGCCAACCCCGGCATCGCCGACAAGATCCGTAGTGGCAAGGTCGCGGCGGTCGGCGCTCTCGTCGGCGCGGTCATGAAGACCACCCGTGGTCAGGCCGACGCGAAGACCCTGCGTGAGCTGATCCTGGAGCGCCTCGGCGTCCAGGGCTGATCCGCCCGATCGAACACCGCTGGCGCGCGCTGCGCCAGCGGTGTTCGCCGTGCACACCGCATCCCCTCGCGAGGGCGTCAACGGCGACGCCCGGATGGAGCCACCGTGAACCAGCACGACCTCGATGTCCTCGACGAGATCCAGCGGCGGGTGCTCTGGCTCGCCACCCGGATCGTGGACGCCGCCAACCACGACCGGGCCACCGGCGACGGGGTGAAGGTCGGCGGCCACCAGGCGTCAAGCGCGTCCCTCGTCACGGCGATGACCGCCCTGTGGTTCGACCACCTGGACGCCGAGGACCGTGTCGCCGTCAAGCCGCACGCCTCGCCGGTGTTCCACGCCATCCAGTACCTGCTGGGCAACCTGGACCGCTCGTACCTGCCCCGACTGCGGGCCCGGGGTGGTCTCCAGTCGTACCCGTCGCGCACGAAGGACCCCGACGAGGTGGACTTCTCCACCGGTTCGGTGGGTCTGGGCGCGGCGGCGCCGCTCTTCGCCGCCGCCACCCGCCGCTACGTCGACGCGCACTTCGGCGCCCGCCCGCACTCCCGGTTCGTGGCGCTGATCGGTGACGCCGAGCTGGACGAGGGCAACATCTGGGAGGCGGTCGCCGACCCGGCCACCACCGGGCTGGGCAACGTCATGTGGCTCGTCGACTTCAACAGGCAGTCCCTGGACCGGGTGGTGCCCGGCATCCGGATCAACCAGTGGCGCGGTCAGTTCGAGGCGGCCGGCTGGCACGTCGTGGAGGTCAAGTACGGTCGCCGGCTCGCCGAGGCGTACGCCCGGCCGGGTGGCGAGGCGCTGCGCGACTGGATCGACGCGATGCCCAACGAGCAGTACCAGTCGCTGTTCGGGTTGACCGGGCCGGCGCTGCGCAAGCAGTTCCTCGACGGCGCGCCGGCCGAGGTGGGCGCCTTCACCGAGGACATCGACGACGAGGAGCTGCGCCCGCTCGTCACCGACCTGGGTGGGCACGACCTGGCGGCGATGCTCGACGCGTACGCCCAGTGCGACGCGGTCACCGACCGGCCCAGCGTCGTCTTCGCGTACACCGTGAAGGGTTGGGGGTTGCCCATCGCCGGCAATCCGCGTAACCACTCGGCGCTGCTCAGCGCCGAGCAGGTCGACGCGCTGCGGGCCGCGCAGGGTCTGACCGCGCAGACCGAGTGGGACCGCCTCGACCCGGCGTCACCCGCCGGCATCCGGGCCGGCGCCCGCCGCGAGGCGCTGTCCCGCGCGCCGCGCGAGCGCGCGCTCGGGGTCACCGTTCCGGAAAGCACAGGAGTACGCGCCAACAAGCCGATCTCCACCCAGGAGGTTTTCGGTCGGGTGCTTGTGGACCTGGCTCGCGACCGGGAGGTCGGCCGCTACCTGGTGACCACCGCCCCGGACGTGGCCACCTCCACCAACCTGGCCGGGTTCATCAACAAGACCGGGGTGTTCGCCCCCACCGAGCAGCGTTCCTGGACCGAGGACCGGATGCTGCGCTGGACCGAGAGCCCCTCCGGGCAGCACATCGAGCTGGGCATCTCGGAGATGAACCTGTTCCTGCTGCTGGGTCAGCTCGGCCTGTCCTGGGATCTGTCCGGGCAGCCGCTGCTGCCCGTGGGCACGGTCTACGACCCGTTCGTGCTGCGCGGCCTGGACGCGTTCCTGTACGGGGCGTACTCCGGCTCGCGGTTCGTGGTGGCCGGCACCCCGTCCGGCATCACCCTCGCCCCCGAGGGCGGCGCGCACCAGTCCACCATCACCGCCTCGGTCGGCCTGGAGCTGCCCGGGGTGACGTTCCTCGAACCGGCGTACGCGGGCAGCCTTGACTGGCTGCTCTGCGACGCGCTGGGGCAGATCGCGGGCGGGGCGGTCCCGGCCGCGACGGCCGCGCCGACCGAGGACGGCGCGTACTACTTCCGGTTGAGCACCCGACCGCTGGACCAGGCGCCGTTCGAGGCGGCCCGGGCGCGGCTCGGCGACGCGGTGCTGCGCCGGCAGGTGGTCGCCGGGGCGTACCGGCTCGTCGACGCGCACCAGGCGTACCCCCATCTGGTCGACGCCCCGGTGGTGCAGCTGGCCGCCTCCGGCGCGGTGCTGCCCGAGACGCTGGCCGCCGCGGCGGAGCTGGCCGAGGAGGGCATCGCCGCGCACGTGGTGGACGTGACCTCGCTGGACCGGCTGTACCGGGCGTGGCAGCGCACGCTGCGTCAGGGCGTACGGACGGCCACGGTGCCCAGCGTGCCCGGCGCGCTGCGGTCCGCGTTCGCCGACCGGGTGCCGGTGGTGACCGTGCACGACGCCGCGTCGCACGCGATGGCCTGGCTCGGGTCGGCGCTCGGCGCTCCGGCGGTGCCGCTCGGGGTGGACGAGTTCGGCCAGTCCGGCAGTGTGGCCGACCTGTACGAGCTGCACGACCTGCTGCCCGGCAGCATCGTCAACGCCGCCCTGGCCGCGCTCGCCCTCCGCTGACCCCGCCCTCGGGGGTGCGCGATGCCCGCTCGCCCGCGTGTGCCGGTTCGCGCGCGCTGCTGCGCGTGGGCCGGCTCGCGCGGGCCGGCTCGCGCGGGCCGGTTCGTGCGTGGGCCGGTTCGTGCGTGGGCCGGCTCGTGCGTGCCGACGTTCGTGTCGCCTTGCCGCCGTCGCTCAGGGTGACCGACCTCCGCCTGCTGGTGGGGTCCTCATCGCCCTTTGCTCTGCTTACCTAGACGCACCACCATGCTGAGCTGCGGGAACTCCAGTGCACCCAGCAGGAACGAAGTAACCCGGCGTAACTGGTGCGTCGGTTGAAGCAGAGCAAAGGATGCGCCCACACCATCTCCATCTCCGGCTCCGGCTCCGGCTCCGGCTCCGGCTCCGGCTTCGGCTTCGGCTTCGGCTCCGGGCCCGGCTTCGGCTCGGCGGGCGGTCGCCCGCCTCAGCGGGTCGGGGTGGGGGTGACCGAGGCGGGCGTGCCGGCGTTCGGGTCCTGCACGATGTGGCGTTCCAGGTTGACCTGGGCCTGGCCGGTGCCGCCGACGGTGATGTCGTCGTACGCCTGGAGCATCTTCTGCTGGTCGAAGTAGAGCACTGTCATCGACAGCGGGGTCGGCTTCTCACCCTCCAGGCCGCGCAGCCCGGCCCCACCGGTCGAGCCCTCCACGAACAGGGCTGTGGGCTGCTGGCCGGCCGCCTGCGGCAGCTTGGAGACCTGCCGGGCGTGGGTGTGCCCGGCCAGCACCAGCGGGCAGGTGCCGGCGAGCGGTCCGGCCGACGCCGGGTCGTGCACAAGCGCGATGTTGACCGGCCGGGGCGAGCTGCGCACCGTGGCGGCGAGCTGGTCACCGACGCCGATCACCTGGTCGGCCACCTCCTGGGTCAGCCCGCTGCCGGCCGGGGAGGTGTTCTTGTCCGGGGTGAAGCGGGGGTCGCCGATGCCGGCGATGGTCAGCCCGGCGACAGTGGTGGTCGAGTTGTTCAGCACTATCGCGTTCGGCTGGCGGGCCACCGCGGCGGCGGTCTTGCCCGAGTCGTGGTTGCCCCGGATGAACACGTACGGCTTCTTGAGCAGGCTGATCGAGCCGACGAAGGACGCCTCCGGCTCACTGCCCCAGTCGGTGATGTCCCCGGTGTCGATGACCACGTCGATGCCGAACTGCTCCACCACTGTGCGGATCAACTGCCAGCCGGTCGGGTTGAGGTGCATGTCGGAGACGTGCAGGACCCGGGTGGTGCCGGGCGCCGGCTCCAGCACCGGCAGCGCCGACACCGTCGTGTAGAGCTGGCTGACGTTGCCGACGATGCGTTGCAGCTGCTCGGCGTACTTGGTGTAGTCGTTGGCGATGCGGCGGGCGTCACCGACGATGGCCGGCGCGTTGACCAGCAGACCCTCGTAGCGCGGCTCCTCGATCGCCTGCGGGCGCAGGGTCGCCGCGGCCGTGCCGAGGCTGCCGGCGGTGACCAGCAGCGCCAATCCGCCCGCCCAGGCGGTACGGCGCACGTTGCGGAAGATCAACCCGGCCAGGATCAGGGTGACCAGGACCGCCGATCCGAGGGTGCGCAGGCCCAGCCGCATCACCCCGGAGCGGACGTCCTCCACGGCGCTCTGGCTGGCGCGGCTGATGCTCGCCGGGTCGTCGAGCAGCGCCTCGGTGCGCCCCTGGTCCAGCGCGCCCAACCGCACGGTGAGGTGGGTCGGCCCGCTGTGGCTGTCGAGCAGCAGGGCGCCGAGCGGTGGCACGTCGATTGTCGTCCCGCCGTCGCTGGCCGGGGAGAGCGTGAGGTTGGCCCGGAACGGACCGATGTCGGTGTTCACCCGACCGCCGGCCAGCACCCCGAGCACCGCCCCGGCCAGGGCCACCGCGAGCACGGCGAGGATCACGCCCGTACGCCGCAAAGGTCCACCGGGCCGGGCGATCCGGCGTCGCTCCGGGCGCGACGGCTCGCCGCCGGTCACCGGGTCACCCCGGTCCTCGGCGTCGTCGTGCCGCTCGTCGCGTTGCCCGTCCATGCTGAGATTCTGACCTGCCCGTCGGAAGATCTTGGCAAACCTGCGCGGAAGGTGACGCCGGTCAGCTGCGACCGCCGTCGCCGCCGGCGAAGACCACCCGCAGGAGGCGGTCGTCGTCGGCCGCCGGATCACCCCGCCCGTCGTGGTTGGAGGTGCTCACCCACAGCGATCCGTCCGGCGCGGCGGCCACCGCGCGCAGCCGGCCGTACCGGTTGGTGAGCAGCTCGCTGGGCTGCCCGAGCAGCGTGCCGGTGTCGGTCAGCTCCATCACCCAGAGCCGCTTGCCCCGCAGGCAGCCCGTGACCAGCAGCCGGTCCGTCGCGGCCAGCCCGGAGCAGGACGCGTCCGAGGTCGCCCACTGCGTGATCGGGTCGGTGTACCGCTTGTCGCCGGCCCGACCCTCGACCTCCGGCCAGCCGTAGTTGCCACCCTTGGTGATCTGGTTGATCTCGTCCCAGGTGTTCTGGCCGAACTCCACCGCGTACATCCGCTTGGCGTCGTCCCAGGCGAAGCCCTGCACGTTGCGGTGACCCAACGACCAGACCGGGGAGCCGGGGTACGGGTTGCCCGGCGCGGGCTTGCCGTCGGCGGTGATCCGCAGGATCTTGCCGCCGAGGCTCTTCGTGTCCTGCGCGTTGGGGCGCTCGCCCGCGTCGCCCGTGCTGACGTAGAGCTGCCCGTCCGGGCCGAAGCCCAACCCGCCGCCGTTGTGCACGTTCGCCTTCGGGATGCCGGTGAGGATCGGGGTGGATTGCCCGCCGAGTTGCAGGCGGGCGACCCGGTTGTCCTGCTCGGCCGTGTAGTAGACGAAGACCGTCCGGTCCTTGGCGTAGCCGGGGGAGACGGCGATGCCGAGCAGGCCGCCCTCGCCCGCCGCCGCGACGTCGCTGATCGTCTGCACGACCCGGACCCGCAGCCCGTCCGGGCCGGACTCCGGCCCGACCTGGAGAATCCGGCCGCTGTCCCGTTCGGTGACAAGCGCGCCACCGTCGGGCAGGAACGCGATGGCCCACGGCACCCGCAGCCCCTTGGCCAGGACGGTCGCCACCGCCTGCTGGCCCGCGCCGCCGGGACTCGCCGGCGCCGACGGGGTCGGCAGGTTGGGCGGCTCACCCGCCGGGTCGGGCTCCGGCTCGCCGAAGCTGCAACCCGTGGCGAGCAGCAGCGCCGCGCAGGACGCCGCGAGGACCACCCGGAGGCGGCGGACGCGAGGGTACGGGGGACGGGCTCTCACCCGGCCCAGGGTAGCCCGCCGGACGGTCCGGTCGGGCCCGACAGCGGGGCCCCGGCGCGCGCCGGAACCGCTCAGCGGGCCCGGACGGCAAGCAGCGCCGTGTCGTCCTCGCGGTGCTGGTTCGAGGCGAGCAGCAGGTCACACAGGTCGTCGAGGGGCACGGTGTCGGTGCCGGTCAACCGCTGCACCAGCTCGGCGAGCCCGTCGTCGATGGACCGGTCCCGACGCTCGATCAGCCCGTCGGTGTAGAGCAGCAGCGTGTCGCCGGTGGCCAGGCTTGTCGACCTGCTGGTGCGTACCGACGGTCGGGCCAGGCCGAGCAACGGCTCCGGCGTCGCTTCGAGGACCTCCACCGCACCGCCGGCGCGCACCACCAGGGCCGGCGGGTGCCCGGCGTTGCACCAGGTCACCTCGTGGACACCGGCGCGTTGGCCGCAGATGCGCACAAGCGTCGCGGTGGCCGCGATGGGCAGTCGCAGGCCACGGATCGCGCTGTCCAGGTGGGTCATCAGCGCTCCGACCGCGTCCGGCCGGCCGAACGCGTTGCCGCGCACCAGGTTGCGCAGCTGGCCCATCGTCGCCGCCGCCTCGATGTCGTGCCCGGCCACGTCCCCGATCGCCGCGATCAGGTCACCGTCGGGCTGCACGAAGGCGTCGTACCAGTCGCCGCCCACCTCCACCCGGTCGGCCGCCGGCTGGTAGCGGGCCGTCAGCTCCAGCTCCGTCACCAGCGGCAGCCGCGGCAACATGCTGTGTTGCAGGACCTCGGCGACGTGCCGCTGCTCCCCGTACATCGAGCTGTTGCCGACGGACTGCCCGGCCCGGCGGCCGATGTCCACGGCCGTGAGCAGGTCACGGTCGTCGAACTGCTGACGGTCGGGGGCGTTGACCAGGGTGATCGCGCCCAGCACGGTGCCACCGACGGCCCGCACCGGCACGCTGAGGTAGGAGGCGATGCCCAGCCGCTCGGCGATCGCCGACATCTCCGGATCGGTGGTGCCCCGGGCCACGTCGGCCAGCGACGCCACGCCACCGAGCCGCGGCTGGCCGGTGCGCAGCACCGCCCGGATGATGGAATCCTGGCTCAGCCCCGTACGCAGCAACTCGGCGAACCGGTCGACGTCCGGTGTCCGGGCCGGGTCGCGGTGCACCGCGACCACCTCCCGGGGTTGCCCGGACGGCCCGACCAGGGTGAGCAGGCACCAGTCGGCGAGCAGCGGCACCATGGTGGCGGCGAGCCGGCGCAGCGACGTGCCCACGTCAAGCGTGCCGGCGAGTGTCTCGCTCACACCGGCCAGCAGCTCCAACCGCTGGTGCGCCCGGACGATCCGACGACGCGCCTCCTGCGCGCCGTCCAGCGCGATCCGCAGTCGCAGCTCCGACGAGCAGGCGGCGGCGAGGTCGGCAAGCGTCCGCAGCTGCCCGGCGGTCCACGCCCGGGGCTTGTTGTCGATGGCGCACAGCGAGCCGAGCACCCGGCCGGACAGGTCGGTCAAGGGCATCCCGGCGTACGCGACGACGCCGAGGTCGTCGATGGCCAGGTTGTCACGGACGCGGGGGTAGAGCCGGGCGTCCGGCAACACCATCGGCGCCTTGATGTCCACCACGTGCTGGCAGAACGAGTGGCTCAGCGGCGTCTGCCGCCGCTGCGACCACGGCTCCGGCAGACCCACCGCGCCCGGAAAGAACTGCCGGTCGGCGGAGACCAGGGAGACCAGCGCGACCGGAACCTCCAGCAGATCACTTACCAGTCGGGCGAATCGGTCGAACGCCTCGTCCGGGGCGGCGTCGAGACCCGTGTCGGCGAGCGCACGCAGCCGCGCCGCGTCGCCGAGCGCCGGAGGTGGGGCGATCGAACGTCGCGCGCTGGCGGGGGAGCCGTCGGTCATCGAGCACCTGTCTGCCGGGGCGGAGGCCCGACCGGCCCCCCGACCCTTGGTTATACCTCGTCGTGGCCGGGACCGAACATCGGTGTGCCGAGTCTCGCCCGCCCCGCCGCCGCGCGCCACTCCCCCGTGCCGCCGGATCGCCGCCGTGCCCGCACCGGCCGTCGCGCCGGCGGC
>NZ_HF570108.1:1402610-1659167 GCF_000297395.2 Micromonospora lupini str. Lupac 08
CTATCGTCGGCGGACGTGAAGGTATGGATTCCGCATCAGGCCGGCCTGAACCTCGTCGGCGAGCTGCCCCCGGGCGTGACGGTGGAGGTCGCCGAGCACGCCGATCGGTTGCCGTCCTCCCCGGCCGATGTCCGCTTCTGGGTACCGCCGTTCCTGAGCGGGTCGGACGCGACCGCGCTGCTGGGCGAGCTGCCCGATCTGGAGGCGGTGCAGTTGCTCTCCGCCGGGGCGGACGCCTGGGTCGGCCGGATGCCGGACGGGGTCACGCTCTGCGACGCCCGGGGCGTGCACGACCCGTCCACCGCCGAGTGGGTTGTCACCGCGATCCTGGCCCAGCTACGGGCCTTCCCCGCCTTCGCCCGCGCGCAGGCTGAGCGGCGGTGGGCGTACGACGGCCACGCGCCGACCGACGAGCTGACCGGCAAGCGGGTGCTGATCGTCGGGGCCGGCTCGATCGGTACTGCGGTACGGGACCGGCTCGCGCCGTTCGAGGTGAGCTTCACCCTGGTCGCCCGGACGGCCCGGCCCAAGCAGGGGGTGCACGCCGTCGCGGAGCTGCCCCGACTGCTGCCCGACGCCGACGTGGTGGTGGTGCTGGTGCCGCTCACCGACCAGACCCGCGGCCTGATCGACGAGGACTTCCTGGCCGCGATGCCCGACGGGGCGCTGCTCGTCAACGCCGCCCGCGGTCCGGTGGCCCGCACCGAGGCGCTCGTCGCCGAACTGGCCACCGGCCGGATCTCGGCGGCGCTGGACGTCACCGACCCGGAGCCGCTTCCCGCCGACTCCCCGCTGTGGACGATGCCGAACGTGCTGCTCACCCCGCACGTGGCCGGGTCGGTGCGCGGGCTGCTGCCGCGGGCGTACCGGCTGGTCGGCGACCAGGTGCGGCGGTTCGCCGCCGGTGAGCCGCTGATCAACACGGTGGTCGACGGCTACTGACCGGGCTTCGCCGGTCCCGGGCCGGGTGTCGCCGGTCCCGCGCCGAGCCGCGCGGTCTAAGGCCGGAGCCGCGCGGTCCCCGGGCTGCGCGGTCCCCGGGCTGCGCGACTCCGGGCTTACGGGCCGGGGGTTTCGGCGGCCTCGTCCGGCAGCGTCTGGCCGGTGGCCGAGACCAGACGGGGCAGGTCGATGCCGCGTACCGCCGGAAGACCCACCTGCTGGCCGTCGTCGAGGCGGGCGACCGCCCGCCCGCGCGCGTCGGTGGTCAGCTCGACGACCCGGTCCCAGCCGATCCGACGTTGCCCGAACAGCGCCCGCAGGCGCAGCTCCCGGGGGTCGGCGTCGGTGCCGGCCCGCCAGGCCCACAGCCCGACGGCGAGGGGGACGAGCAGCACCGGCAGCAGGTACGCCCGGGCGTTGGCCAGCGGCAGGGCGCCGATGAAGGCGATGACGGCGGCGGCCAGGATGGCCTGGTTGTACCGGAAACGGACGGTGTCGGGCGTACTCACCCTGCGATGATCCCACCCCTGGTCGGAGAGGGTCGCGGCGGGCGGCGCGACGGGGCCCGGACGCCGTACAGTGATACGGGTCACTGCTTCGTGCAGGTGGCCGACGCGTAACCAATCTGGTCGCCGGTCGTTTCCCACTGTTGGGCAGTGGACCAGCAAACGTCTGCCGTCCCGCACCGCCGCACCGCCCCGTGCCCCCTCACGAAGGCGACCGCCGTGCTCCTCGCGTACCCGTTCCGTGTTCTCGTCCCCCGCCGGGCGGCCCCGGAGGTCGCCGTGTCCACGGCCGTGGCGCTGCTCGTCGTCGCCGGGGCCGCCGATCTGGTCCCGACCCCGGTGGTGATCGCGTTGTCCGGCGGCGCGGGCGCCACCCTCGCCGGCGTACGACTCTCCCGGCTGGCCAGCCGCCGCCCCAGCGATCCGGCGTCCACCGAGCCGTCGTGGCGGACGGCCGCCCTGCTGCTCGATGCGGCGGTGGTGGTGGCCGGCTGTGTCGCCGCCGCGCTGCCGCTCGTCGACGCCGGGCACCGCGCTGCCGCGCTGCTCGGTTCGCTGACCGTGGCGGTCCTGTCCGTTGTCGGGCTGCGCCGGCGTCCGGTCCGGCCGCCCCGGCCGGCGCGGTTGCGGGGGCTGGTCGAGGCGACCGGCCCGACCGTCGGTCTGACCCTCGCCGGCTGGTTGCTGCTTCCTTCCGACACCCTGCCCGCGCCGGCCCGGCTGGTCGCGGCGCTGGCACTCGGAGGGCTGGGCATGGCCGCGCTCAGCGTGTTCACCGGGGCCGTGCGGCGCTCGGGCGACGCGATCTGCCGGGGTGGCGTCCTGCTCACCCTGATCGGGCTGGCGCTGCTGACGATCCTGCCGCCCGCGCCGACGGGCCGGGTGGCGCTGCTGGCGGTGCCGCCGCTGGTGCTCGGGATGCTGCTGACCGCGCTCGGCGCGCTGTCGGCGGTGGCGACGGCCGGCGCACAGCCGGCGACCGGCACGCCCGCCGCGACCCCGCCCGCCGCGACCTGGCCACGGGTGGTGCTCCCGGCGTCGGTGCTGCTGCTCGCGGCGGGCCTGCACGTGGGATCCGGCCGCACTCCGGACCGGACGAGTGTGCTGCTCGCCCTGGCGGCGGTGCCGCCACTGGTCCTGCGGGAGCTGCTGCGCGGCGGCGACGCGGGCGTACCGGAGCGGCACGCCGCGCACCGCCGACGCGCCGATCGCGCGGTCCGGCGCCGGCGCGCGGCGCGACCACCGCGGTCCGACGCGACCTCCGTGTCGCCCCCATCGGGTCAGAGCCCGGACGCCGCGGCGTGGCCGCCCGGCGTCGGCGGGACCACCGCCCCCGGCGGTGACGGTCTCTGGTCTTCGGGTGTCGGCGCCCCGACCGGCGTCGACGCGGCGTGGCCCGATGCGGGCGTCGCCTGGTCGACGTTCGACCACCGGTCCGGTTCGGTCGGAGACCGGGCGGCGCTGCTGGACGCCCTCGCCGCCATCGGCGACGTGCCGGTGCCGGCCGGTGCGCTGCTGCTGGTGGAGCTGCACGGCGCGGACGGGCTCGGCCCGGTGGCGCGGGAGGACGTGCTGGCCGAGGCGGTCCTGCGGTCCCGCGCGATCGTCGGGTCCGACGACCTGGTGACCGGCTGCACCGGCACCGGCTTCGCGGTGGTCACCGGCGTCGGGCCGGTGCTGGCGTACGCGCTGGGCATCCGGCTGCTGACCGCGCTCACCTCGCCGTACGAGTTGGCCGGTTCGGTGCTGCGCGTTCAGGCGAGCATCGGGCTCGCCGAGGTCAGTGGCGCCGGGCCGGCCGACGTGCTCCGTCAGGCCGAGCTGGCCCGGCGACGGGCGGTGCAGCTGGGCCGGGACCGGGTCGAGTGGTACGACGCGTTCCTGGAGGAGCAGTTGGTGCGCCGGCTCGACCTGGAACGTGAGCTGCCCGGCGCGGTGGCGCGGGGCGAGCTGGACCTGGTCTACCAGCCGGTGCTCGACCTGACCGACCGGCAGCCGGTGGGCGCCGAGGCGCTGTTGCGCTGGCGCAGCCCGGTGCTCGGCACGGTGCTTCCGAGCGAGTTGCTGCCGGTCGCCGAGGATCTGGATCTGGTCGGCGAGTTCGAGTGGTGGGTGCTCGACCGGGCCTGCCGGCAGTTGGCCGCCTGGTCGGCGGGCCCGCGTGAGCTGTGGATGGCCGTCAACGTGACCGTCCGGGAGCTGACCACCCCCGACTTCGTGCAGCGCACCGCGGCGGTGCTGGCCGCGTACGGGGTGGCGCCGGAGCGGCTGGTGGTGGAGGTGGCCGAGCCGAGGATCGGCCCCGACCTGTCGACAGTCGTGGCTCGGCTGGCGGGGCTCCGGTCGCTGGGTGTCCGCACCGCGCTTGACGACTTCCGGGCCGAGCACGCGTCGCTGGCCCAGCTCCGCCGCCTGCCGATCGACCTGCTGAAGGTGGGCCCCGAGCTGGTGGGGGCGCAGCCGGCGGGGCAGCCGCCGCTTATCGACGTGGTGGTCAACGTGGGCGAGCGGTTGGGTGTGGAGATCGTCGCCGAGGAGCTGGAGTCACCGACCCAGGTCGAGGGTGCGCGTCGGGCCGGCTGCCGCTACGGGCAGGGCTTCGCGCTGGCCCGTCCGGCCACCGCCGAGCGGGTCGAGGCGTACTTCGAGGAGTTCCCCTCGGCGTCCCGCTGAGCGAACTGAACCGGTTCACTTGCCGCGCGGCGGTGCCGTGCTGCCGCGCGGGGTCAGTTGCGGGCTCTCGTCCTGCACGCGCGTCGCCGGCTGGCCCGCGATGACGGCGAGCAGGTGGCGGGCGGCGTGCGCGCCGTACGCGGGGATGTCGCGGCCCAGCGCCGTCAGGGGCGGGTGCACCAGCCGACACAGCGGCGAGTCGTCCCAGGCCACGATGGACAGGTCGTCCGGCACGGTGAGGCCCATCTCCTGGGCGACCGAGAGCCCGGCGACGGCCATCACGTCGTTGTCGTAGATGACAGCGGTGGGCCGCGTGGCGGAGCTGAGCAGTCGGCGGGTGGCCCGCCCACCCTCCTCGCCCGTGTAGTCGGAGAAGACGGTGACCGCGTCGGTCAGGCCGAGTCGCCGGCACACCGCCGCGAAGGCGTCGGTACGGATGGTGGTGTGGAGCAGGTCGGGCAGGCCGCCGACCCGGGCGATGCGACGGTGGCCCAGCGCCACCAGGTACTCCACCGCCTCGGTGAGCGCCGCCGTGTCGTCGGCCCAGAGGCTGGCCAGCTCGCCGGTGCCACCCGGCCCGCCGATCACCACGGCCGGCAGTTGGAGCTGTTGCAGGGCGGGGATGCGGCTGTCGTCGGTGCGCAGGTCGCAGACGAGCACCCCGTCGACCCGGCGCTCGCCCCACCAGCGCCGGTACACCGCGATCTCGGCGTCGTGGTCGGCCACCACCTGGAGGGTCAGCGCGTACGAGCGGGCCGAGAGTTCGGCCTCCACGCCACTGATCAGCGCCATGAAGAACGGCTCGACGCCAAGTGTCCGGGCGGGCCGGCACAGCGCCAGGCCGACCGCGCCGGCAGTGGCGGCGGAGAGCGCCCGCGCGGCGCTGCTCGGGCTGAACCCGATCTCGGTGGCGATGGCGAGGATGCGCTCCCGGGTGGCCGCGGAGACGCCGGGCTGCCCGTTCAGCGCGTACGACACGGCGCCCTTGGACACGCCCGCGCGACGGGCGACGTCCGCGATTGTCGGCCGCTTCACCGGCGTGCTCCTTGGTCTCTGGTGCCGTTGACAGCCCGGAATTCCGGACCGTACGGTGGCTCAGCTTATCCGGTTCAGTAGGCATCTTTCGATGCAGAAGGTGCGGTGACATCGTGAGCCGACAGGCACTCTACGACGGCTGGACCCTGCGGGCGACGCCCGGAGCGCAGGTGCCGGCGGAGGTCGCCGATCGGTCCGTGCCGGCGACCGTGCCCGGTTGCGTGCACACCGACCTGCTCGACGCCGGGCTGATCCCCGATCCCCACCTCGACGACAACGAGCTGTCCCTGGCCTGGATCGGGCGCACCGACTGGCACTACCGGACGACCTTCTCCGCCCCGGCCTGCGACCACGACCGGGTCGACCTGGTCTGCGCCGGCCTGGACACCGTCGCCACCATCACCGTCAACGGGGCCGAGGTCGGCCGTACCGAG
Organism: Micromonospora lupini str. Lupac 08; assembly: GCF_000297395.2. Classification (GTDB taxonomy): domain Bacteria; phylum Actinomycetota; class Actinomycetes; order Mycobacteriales; family Micromonosporaceae; genus Micromonospora; species Micromonospora lupini. The sequence continues at coordinate 1,408,201 of NZ_HF570108.1, forward strand.
AACATGCACCGCTCCTACCGCTTCGACGTCGGGGCGCTGCTGCGCGACGGCGACAACGACCTGGCCGTCGCGTTCGACTCCGCCTACCGCTACGCCGAGGCACAGCAGGCGCGGCTGGGCGACCGGCCGAACGCCTACCCGGAGCCGTTCCACTTCATCCGCAAGATGGCCTGCAACTTCGGCTGGGACTGGGGGCCCACGCTCGTCACCGCCGGCATCTGGCAGGACATCGGCCTGCACGCCTGGTCCACCGCCCGGCTGGCAGGCGTCCGCCCGCTGGTCACCATGGACGGTCGCGACGGCCGGGTCGAGGTGCACGTCGAGGTCGAGCGGGCCGCGGACGTCCCGCTCACCGTCCGCGCCACGGTCGCCGACGCCCACGCCGAGGTCGTCGTACCGGCCGGGCAGCGCACGGCCGTGCTGACCCTCACCGTCCGCGAGCCCGCGCTGTGGTGGCCCCGGGGGTACGGCGAACAGGCCCGCCACCTGCTGGACGTGACGCTGCACGCGCCGGACGGCGACACCCTGGACGGCTGGTCGCGGCGGATCGGCTTCCGCTCGGTACGACTGGACACCACACCCGACGCGCACGGCACCCCGTTCGTGCTGTCCGTCAACGACGTTCCGGTCTTCGTGCGGGGCGTCAACTGGATCCCCGACGACGTGTTCCCCACCCGGATCACCCGGGACCGCCTCGCCGGCCGGTTCGACCAGGCGATCGGGGCCAACGTCAACCTGCTCCGCGTCTGGGGCGGCGGCCGGTACGAGTCGGAGGACTTCTACGACCTCGCCGACGAACGCGGGCTGCTCGTCCAGCAGGACTTCCTCTTCGCCTGCGCCGCGTACCCGGAGGAGGAGCCGTTCGCCGGTGAGGTCGCCGCCGAGGCCGCCGAGCAGGTGACCCGGCTGACGCCCCACCCCTCGCTGGTGCTCTGGACCGGCAACAACGAGAACATCTGGGGCTGGCACGACTGGGACTGGCAGGAACCCCTCGCGGGCCGCACCTGGGGGCGCGGCTACTACCTCGACGTCCTGCCCCGCATCGTCGGCGAGCTGGACCCGACCCGCCCGTACTGGCCGGGCAGCCCCTGGTCGGGCACGGAGACGATCCACCCCAACGACCCGGCGCACGGCACCACCCACATCTGGGACGTGTGGAACACCGACGACTACACGAAGTACCGGGAGTACGTGCCGCGCTTCGTCGCCGAGTTCGGCTACCAGGCCCCACCGGCGTACGCCACCCTGCGCCGGTCGATCTCGGATGAGCCGCTGGCGCACGACTCACCCGGGATGGCGCACCACCAGAAGGCCGCCGGCGGAGACGCGAAGTTGCAGCGCGGCCTGGACGCGCACCTGCCCGCCCCGGTGGACTTCGACGACTGGCACTACCTCACCCAACTCAACCAGGCGCGGGCCATCCAACTGGGAGTCGAGCACTTCCGGTCGCACCGGGACGTCTGCGCCGGCACCATCGTGTGGCAGCTCAACGACTGCTGGCCGGTCACCTCCTGGTCGGCCGTCGACGGCGACGGCCGCCGCAAACCCCTGTGGTACGCGCTGCGCCACGCGTACGCCGATCGGCTGTTGACCGTGCAGCCCCGCGACGGCGGCCTGGCCCTCGTCGCGGTGAACGAGACCGGCGAGCCGTGGCAGGCGTCGGCCTCGGTGACCCGGCTGACCCTCGCCGGGGAGCCCCGGGCGAAGAACTCCCTCGACCTCGACGTCCCGGCGTACTCCTCCGTGACGCTGGCCCTGCCGGCGGACCTGGTGCGGCCGGACGACGCCCGGCGGGAGCTGCTGATCGCCGAGGCGGGGGAGACCGCCGAGCGGGTGCTGTGGTTCTTCGCCGAGGACCGGGACGTCGTCTGGCCGGCGGCGGCCTGGGACGCGACCGTCGAACCGGTCGACGGCGGTCAGCGGGTCCGGGTCACCGCCCGCACGGTGCTGCGCGACCTGACCCTCTTCCCGGACCGACTGGACGTTTCCGCCACAGTGGACGCGGCCCTGGTCACCCTGCTGCCCGACGAGTCGACCACGTTCACGGTGCGCGCGGCCGGGCCGCTGGACGAGGTGGCGCTCGTCGCCCGCCCGGTGCTGCGCTGCGTCAACGACGTCGACGCTTCTTGATCCACACGAGTTCGCCGATATCGCGGTGTCCGAGTCGAGCGGATACCGCGATATCACTGATCTCGTGTGGATCACCCCGGCGCGACACCTCGTGCGCTGGTGCGGGGGATGCGCAGGTTCGTTAGTTTGTGCTCGGCGGGGACGGTGCGGCCGAGGCAGGCAGGGGAGGTGCCGCTTTGACGATCGGCCCAGGCTTCGCGGCCGACAGCCGGCCGGCCGACGAGCCGAATCCCGTGGTTCGCCACAGGTCGTCGGCAAAGGTCGCCCAGTGGGTCGAGGTGCACCGGCTGGCGGTGGCGGGCCGGGAGACGGCGATCGCCCGTCATGTCGGTCGGCTGGTGGCGAGGGTGTGGCTCCCCAGGTCCCGGTACGCGGACGTCGCGGCTCTCGCGAATGCCACCCTGACGCTCGGCCCGGATGCCGGCGCCTTCTACGACCTGGGCTGGGTGCAAACGACCACCGGGCAGCCCTGGCAGGCCCTGGCCAGCTACGAGCAGGCTCTGGCCCTGTACCGCGAGGCCGGCAACCTGGGCAGCGAAGCAGCAACCCTGACCAACATCGGCGCGGTCTACGACAACCTCGGGGATCGCGAGCGGGCCCTGGCCCACTACCAGCAGGCCCTACCCGTCACCAGGGGAGTCGGCAACCGTTCCGGCGAAGCGACCACCCTCGTCAACATCGGCCTCGTCCACGACAACCGCGGGGATCGGGAGCGAGCCCTGGCCTATTACGAGCAGGCTCTGGCCATCACACGGGAAGTCGACGACCGTGCCGGCGAAGCGATCGCCCTCAACAACATGGGCGCTACGTACAACAGGCTCGGGGAGCGGGAGCGGGCCCTGGCCTATTACGAGCAGGCTCTGGCCATCACGCGGGAAGTCGGCGACCGTGCCGGCGAAGCGACAGTCCTCAACAACATCGGCCTCGTGTACGACAACGTCGGGGATCGGGAGCGGGCCCTGGCCTACTACGGGCAGGCTCTGCCCATCCGACGGGAAGTCGGTGACCGCGCTGGCGAGGCGGCAACCCTGACCAACCTCGGCGCGGCGTACGACAGGCTTGGTTATCGGAAGCGGGCGCTGGCCTACTACGAGCAGGCGTTACCCATCCAGCGGGAGGTCGGCGACCGTGCCAGCGAAGCGATCACCCTCAACAACATGGGCGCGGCGCATTTCGGGCTCGGGGATCCGGAACGGGCACGCGCCTACTTCGAGCAGGCGCTACCGGTCATCCGGGAGGTCGGCGACCGTTCCGGTGAAGCGACCACCCGGCACAACATCGGTGAGATCCGGCGTCAGCAGGGCGATTTCGCTGGTGCGAAGGACACCCTTGACGAGGTTCTGAAGGTCTTCCGGGCCATCGGTGACCGGGGATCAGAAGCAACTGCCTGCTCCACCATGGCGCTTGTGCTCGTCGACCTGGCGCGAGTCGACGAAGCCGTGAAGTTGCAACGCCGTGCGGTCGTCCTGGCGGAGCAGACGAACCATCCGAGGCTGGAACGGATGCGGGCGATTCTCGGCCAGCTCCAGCAGATGCGAAAGCGATAGTCGGCGTACTCAAGATCGCGCTTCATTCATGACGTGGTGCTCTCCCTGTACGGGGAGGCCACTACTTCCATGTTCGAAGTCGGATTCCAGACTTCAACAATCACCTGCCGCGTATCGCTGCGGTAGAGGTGTTGCAGGTCGACGGCGAGTGTGACGATCAATGGGTCGGATGGACAGCGAACCGAGGAAGAGGGGTGCCCCTCAGGTGACGGATGGTCCAGGCTCGACACCCGACAGCGGGTGGGCCGCGGAGCCGGTACCCACGGTTCGCGGCGGGTTGGCGGCGACGGTTGCCCAGTGGGTGGAGGTGCACCGATTGGCGGTGCTGGGCCGGGAGCCGACGATCGCCCGGGATGCCGGGGTCCGGGTGACGAGGATGTGGCTGCGGAGGTCCCGTTTCGCGGACGTCGCCGCCCTCTCGAACGCGACCCTGACCCTCGGCTTGGACGCTGACGCTCTCTATCACCTGGGTTGGGCTCAACTCTCCACAGGGCAACCGCGACAGGCTCTGGCCAACTACGAGCGGGCACTGAATCTGTACCGCGAGGCCGGCTACCGCTACAACGAAGCGGCAACCCTCAACAACATCGGTGGTGTGTACGACAACGTCGGGGACCGACAGCGGGCCCTGGCCTATTACATGGAGGCTCTGCCCGTCCTACGGGAGATCGGCGACCGCAAAGGTGAAGCGACCGCCCTCACCAACATCGGCACGGTGTACGGACAGCGGGGGGAGCGAAAGCAGGCCTTGGCCTGTTACGTGGAGGCCCTGACCATCCGGCAGGGGATCGACGACCGTGCCGGCGAGGCGACCACCGTCGCCAACATCGGCGCGCTGCACGAAGGGATCGGGGACCACGAGCGGGCCCTGGCCTCCTACGAGCAGGCTCTACCCATCTTCCGGGAGGTTGGTAACCGTGCTGGCGAGGCGACCGCCCTCAACAACATCGGTCTCGTGTACGACAGGCTCGGGGATCACGAGCGGGCCTTGGCCTACTACGCGGAGGCCCTACCCATTACCCGGGAGGTCGGCGACCGTGCTGTCGAGGCGGCCACCCTCACCAACATCGGCGCCCTCTACGGCACGCTCGGGGACCACAGGCGGGCCCTGGCCTCGTACGAGCAGGCTCTACCGATTACCCGGGAGGCCGGTAACCGTGCTGGCGAGGCGACCGCCCTCAACAACATCGGTCTCGTGTACGACAGGCTCGGAAATCATGAGCGGGCTCTGGCTCACCTCGCGGAGGCTCTAGCCATCGTCCGAGAGGTCGGCAACCGTGCTGGCGAAGCGACCACCCGGTACAACATCGGCGAGATCCAGCGTCGGCAGGGTGATTTCGCCGGTGCGAAGGACAGCCTTGATGGCGTTCTTAAAATCCTGCGCGCGATCGGTGACCCACGCATGGAAGTGAAGGTCAGCTCCACGATGGCGTTCGTGCTCCTCAGCATGTTGCGGGTGGACGAGGCCATCGAGTTCCAGCGCCGAGCGGTCGTCCTGGCCGAGCGGACAAGCCATCCTTCGCTGAACCAGATGCGGGCGATCCTTGACCAGCTACAGCGGATGAGAAGGAGATAGGCGGTGAGCACTGCCGTGCTCGAGGGAGATCTCTTCCCCGCAGGCCGAATCGCAGCAATGCCGAGGAAGGGCTTCCTGTGGTCAGCGAGATGAACACGTACGAGCTGGAGATCTTCGAGCAGACCTCCGACTACTCCGAGCTGCGTTTGTCCAGCGGAGAAGGCCGCCCGAAGACCCGTGGCGTGGACAAGGCTGCCATCGATCGCCTGATCGGTGTGGTGGAACGCCAGTACAGCCAGCACTCGGTCACTCAGCAGGTGTTCGGCTCACCGCAGCTACTCGGTCTCGGCACGGAACTGGCGGCCTTCCTCGACGGCGACGAACGGTGGCTGACTCCGATCCTGCACCACCCTCCCGGCACCACACTGCGCATCACTGTGGCGGGGCAGCTACGGCACCTGCCCTGGGAACTGCTCGCCTCCGACGGCGCGTACCTGACCGTCTCCGGTCATGCGCCGCTGCTGCCAGTGCGGGCCGTCGGCACGAACGCGGCCCTCAAGACCCCGGTCACACCAGGGAACCGGCCCCTGCGGGTGCTGTTCATGGCCACGTCGCCCGAGGGCGTCGAGCCCGTGCTCAGGTACGAGGCGGAGGAGGCGGCCATCCTGGATGCCACCGTGCGCACCGGCACCGAGCTGGTCGTCGAGGAGAGCGGCACCCTGGAAGGGCTCCGTTTCCTCAGTCGCGACCACGGCGCGGGATACTTCGACGTCCTGCACCTCAGCGGCCACGCCACCATCAGTGAGACCGGCCAACCCGTCTTCGTGGTGGAGGACGAGTTCGGCGGGCGGGTCGACGCCACGGCCGACCAGATCGCCCACGCACTGGCCGGGCACTGGCCCCGCTTGGTCTTCGTCTCCGGCTGCCTCACCGGGAGCGCCCCCGGCGGCGGCACCGTCCCCTCGATGAGCGAAAGCCTCGTCAGCGCCGGAGCCCCCGCGGTGCTGGGGTGGGCGCTGCCGGTCGGGGACCTTTCGGCGACCGATTTCGCCGCGGAGCTCTACCGGTCGCTGGCTGACGGGGTGCCCCTGGACCGGGCCGTCACCGAGGCCCGCCAGCACCTGTTCACGCAGAAGCGCGGCAACTGGCATCTGCTGCGCGTCTACGCAGACAGGTCTCCCCTGGCGCCCATGGTCACGCCGCTGCACACAAAGGGGCGCGCACGAATCCAGATCCGGCCCGCCGACCAGGAATTCCTGGACCCGCAGACCCAGCTCTCCCGGGTCGCCGCGCGTGCCGCCTTCGTCGGACGACGGCGCGTCATCCAGCGCTGCCTGCGTACCCTCAAAAAGCCTCAGGGCACGGACGGCGCGGCCGAGGCCCTGGTCCTGCAGGGCATGGGCGGTCTCGGCAAGAGCAGCCTCGCCTCCCGGCTGCTGGAACGCGTGCCCACGCACCAGCGTGCCGTCTGGTACGGCCGCGTCGACCTGACGAGCTTCCGGGAACTCGCCAGCAAGCTCTCGTTTCCCACCGTCGAGCAGCAGATCGAGGCGGACAAGCTGCTCGCGGACGACCGGGCGTCCCTCCTGGTCCGCCTACGCCACCTGCTCCGCGTCGACGGACCTCTCGGGCAGACGCCCTGCCTGTTCGTGTTCGACGACTTCGAGGTCGGCAACCTCGACGAACGCGGCGGCGGTCACGTGCTCTCCGCGGAGATGGCCGACATCCTTCCGGCACTGCTCAAGGCCATCCGCGAAACCGGGAGCCCCAGCCGGGTCGTCATCACCAGCCGCTACCGCTTCCCCGCCCCCGCCGGAACCACAGTCGTCGTCGAGTCACTCGAAACGCTCACCGACACCGAGCAGACCAAGAAACTCGCGAACCTGCCGAACCTGCGCCGCGGCTCCTCCATCGATCCCGACATCCGCACGCGCGCCATCCACGCCTCGGCCGGCAACCCGCGACTGCTCGACTGGCTCGACCTGATCGTCGCCCAACCCAGCCTCGACATCGACGGCCTCATCAGCGCCATCGAAGGGGAAGCCGACCGTTTCCGCCGGGAAACCGTCCTCGCGAAGAACCTCCTCGGCTCGCAGGCCCCCGAGCTGCAAAAGATGCTCGCGAAGGTCAACGTCATCGAACTGCCCGTCCCCGCCGAAACCGTCACGGCCGTCCACGACCACCCCGACGCCACCAGCCACATCGAGCGCGCCGTCCAGCTCGGCCTCATGGAAGAGGGTACGGACCCCGAAACGCGCCGGCCCCGCTACTACGTCTCCAACATCCTTCGTCCCCTGATTCGTCCTCTGCTCACCGACGACGAATACACCGAAGCCTGTGCCGCCGCCGCACGGAGCCTCTACAAACTCTGGGTCACCGACCCTGCGCCGCCCTTGCCCGCGTCATGACCACCCTGGCTCGTTGGGTGGAGGTGCACCGGCTGGCGGTGGCGGGCCGGGAGGCGGCGATCGCCCGAGACGTTGGTGATCGGGTGGCACGGGTGTGGCTACGCAGGTCGCGATTTGCGGATGTCGTGGCACTGTCGACTGCGACCCTGACTCTCGGCCCGGACGCTGGCGCCCTCTACGACCTTGGCCGGGCGCAATCCAACACCGGGCAGAACCAGCAGGCCCTGGCCAGCTATGAGCGGGCCCTGCACCTGTACCGGGAGTCCGGGCACCGGGGCAACGAGGCGGCCACCCTCAACAACATCGGCTTGGCGCAGAACAGGCTCGGGAATCTGGGGCAGGCCCTGGGTTACTACGAGCAAGCTTTGTCCATCGCAAGAGAGGTCGGCGATCGTGCTGGCGAAGCCATCACCCTCCACAACATCGGAGGCGTATACGACAGGCGTGGGGATCGGCGGCGAGCCCGGGACTACTACGGACAGGCGCTACTGATCCATCGGGAGGTCGGCGACCGTTTTGGGGAGGCGACGACCCTCATCAGCATCGGCTCCGTCGACGACAACCTCGGAGACCGCCAGCGGGCCCTGGACTACTACGGGCAGGCTCTACTCATCCAACGGGAGGTCGGCAACCGTGCCGGCGAAGCGGCGGCACTCACCAACATCGGCCTCGCACACAAGAGGCGTGGGGATCCGGAGCAGGCCCTGGACTACTACGGGCAGGCGCTACCCATCCAGCGAGAGGTCGGCGACCGTGCGGGCGAGGCGACGACCCTCAACAACATCGGCGCCGTGTACGGCGACCTCGGGGATCGGGAGCGGGCCTTGACCCACTACGAGCAGGCCCTACGCATCCGCCGAGACGTCGGCGACCGTGCGGGTGAGGCGGCCTCCCTCAACAACATCGGCCTCGCATACCACGGGCTTGGGGACCGGGGGCGGGCCCTGACCTACTACGAGCAGGCTCTCCCCCTTATCCGGGAGGTTGGCGACCGCGCCGGCGAAGCAGTCGCCCGGTACAACATGGGGATGCTCCGCTGGATGGAGGGAGATCTCGACCAAGCAATCGGCGAGCTCGAACTCGTCGTCGAACTCGGCCGTCAAGTCGGCGATCCAAACCTGGCAGCGGACACAGGCATGCTCGAACATCTACGCAATGAACGAGCGAAGGCGCGGAAAGCGACCTGATCGCCACCCCGCCCGATCACGCCGCGCGCTCAGCCGTGGCAAAAATGCCCCGCCGTTGTGGTGGCCGGTCCCGGGCCAGGCGAGAAGCTGGTTGACGGATATCTGACAACGAACGCATTGCAGGTCTCTGTGACTTTTGCCGACTGGGCTCAAAATCGTCTAAACGTGCGACTAGCGGCTCGTCGAATCGGGTGCTTGCTGGGCTGACTCGTCGTCCGACCCAGGCCGGGTGGAGGGCTATTTGTCACGGGCGCCTATGGCATCGTGCGAGACGCTTCCTTGTTTCGCTGCAACGCCGATCAAGATCCGGGAGACATCACTCGATGACGGCCCCTAACGAGCCCACCCAGTATCAGCCGATCGTCAGTCAGCCACTGATGCCACCAGGTGGTCACTTCTCGCAGCCGGATGCCGGGCAACTCCCACCCCCCAACACCGGCCAGCTTCCTCCGCCGATGCCCGGCGAGGTCTCATCATCGCTCGCCCCCAAGAAGCGTGCCTCATGGCTGCTGCCCACCCTCATCGGAGTCGGCGCGTTCGTAATGCTTTGCTGTGGCGGTGGGTTGGTGGTCGGCCTTACCGCCGATGACAAGAAGGCTGATGCCACCGCCGTCAGCAGCAGCGCTTCCGCCCAGCCGACTAGCGCCACCTCTGCGAGTGCATCAGCTCCGGCGGAGAAGGTGGCGGCTTCCAGCCCGGCCAAGACGACTACGGCTCCCGAGCCTACGAAGCCGAAGGTTCCCGGAATTGGCGACAAGGTGCGCGGCGGCGACTTCGAGTTCACCGTCAAAAGTGTGAAGTGTGGGATCTCCCAGGTGGGCAGTGAATTCCTCAACACCAAGGCGCAGGGCACGTTCTGTAGGGTCAGCGTTACTGTCAAGAACGTTACTAAAAAAGCGCATACCTTCCACGCCGATGGCAGCATTTCCGCTCAAGACGGTGCTGGTCGGGAGTACGAGGTCGACGGAGAGGCCGGGATCTACGGCAATAGTGATGGGCAGGGGTTCCTCGACGAAATCAATCCGGGCAACTCCGTGACCGCACACGTCTTCTTCGACGTGCCAAAGGGCACCAAGCTCAAGACGGTCACCCTTGATGCCGGGCTGTTCACCTTCGCCGAGGACGCCGTCGTCGCCCTGTGATCGTCGCCAAGCCTCCCGACACGTCGATGTAAAACAAGTGTCATGGTGCGCCCTCAGAGTTCACGCGTCCGCCGAAGTGCCGTCGCCTTCCTACCTTTAGTGACCAGCGAGGCCCCGGCGTATGCCGCGGGCCTCGCTGTGATGGCGGTCTTGGAGAAACGCACAACCTCGCGGAAGTCACGATCGGTCGGAGGAGTGACCCCGCTGAAGGCTTGCCAAGAGCATCCGGGTGCTCCGGGTGTGCATCGGTTAGCGGCGGTGCATCTTGCCCACGAAGGTGGCCCAGGCCGCTGGCATGAAGGTGAGGGTCGGTCCGTGCGGGTCCTTGCTGTCGCGGACGGCGACGATGCCGGGCAGATTGTCGGCGACCTCGACACACTCGCCGCCGTTGCTGCCGCTTCGGGTGCTCTTGCGCCAACGGGCGCCGCTCAGATCAACCATGATGGACCTCCCCGACGATCTTATTGATCAAGTGCCTTGATTGTCCTTCATCGAGAGCGAGCTGATCCAGGCTTGCCCACACCTTCTCGTAGGCTGCGAACTCCTCGGGCCGGTCGAGGTACAGAGCGCCCGTCCATGACTCGCTGTAGACCACCGGAGGCTCGGGGGTCGCGCGGTTGCCGAGCGGGAAGTTGAGCATCACGAAGGACCCCGCCTCAACACCACGATGAAGGCCCGCGGTGAGCGGCAGGATTCGGATGGAGTTGGTCGCTGTGGTTGCCAGTGCCAGCAAGTGATGAAGCTGATGCGCCATCGTTTCGGAGCTGCCGACTGTGCGCAACAAGGCGGCCTCGGAGAGAATGACGTCCAGCTTCGGGGGTGGTGGCAGACGACGGCGTAGCAGAGTTTGGCGTTGCAGTCGAACCTGCACAAGACGCTCGCGTTCCTCGTCGCTCACCTCCGTGCGGTGCTGATAGATCCCATGCGTGTAGCTCTGATGCTGTAGCAGACCGGGCACCATCGCTTCGTTGTAGAACCGGAGTCTCGACGCGGCGGATTCGAGGCCGACGTACAGCTCGAACCATTCGGGGACTGCGTCGCCGTACGCGTGCCACCAGCCCTTGGCCCTGGTCTCGCCGGCCAGGGAGGTCAGCGCCCGGGTCAGCTCGCCCGTCGCCCCGTACAGCTCGCACATCGCTCGGACGTCGACCCCGCGCACCGAGCCGAGCCCGCTCTCGATCCGCCACACCTTCTGCCGGCTGCACTCCAGCGCCTCGGCGACCGCGTCCAGGGTCGCCCCCGCCTCGGTGCGCAGGTCGCGTAGCGCCCGGCCGAGTTGCCGTCGGGGCACCGTCGAGCCCATGTCGTCGGCCACGCGGCTCTCCTTCCTGTTGGATTTTGCAACATCCCGACGGCCGTTCTGCAACAGGGGAATGTTGCCCACAAATAATGGAACAGGGTGAGTCGACAATCATTGCGATAGCGCCTCTGACCTTACAAGATAGGTCCGACAAAGGCGATGACGCGCAATTCCCGTCGGCCGCCGATTGTTCAACCAATCCGCCAGTGAGGAGAAGGCATGCGCGCGTTTCTTCGAGCCGAGCCGACGGTCGTCCGATGAGCCCTCGCTGGGTGGCGCACCTGCCGTTCACCGCCGCCGACCTGCCGGCCGCCCAGCACTTCGCCGGCACTCTGGCTCGCTCTCTGACCTTCCTGTCCGAGGTGGACGCGGGTGAGACCACCGTGTCCGCCGAGGACGCTCAGGGCGTACGCCATCGGGTCTTCTGCGACCTGCCGCTCGACGGCGGCCGGCGGTGCGTGCGGCGCGTCGAGCACGACGGCGACTGCACTGCCCGGCGGTGTCGGTGACCGCCGCGCCCGTCGTCACCTGCCCCGACTGCGACGGGATGACCTTCACGCTGGACCCGTGCCGGTGCACCACCTACGGCGACCGGTTCCTCGCCGACGCCGACGTCCCCGCGCCGCGTCGGGAGGCGTACCGGGAGTGCGAGCAGTGTCGGGGCGCGGGCCGCGTGGCGTACCCCTGTCATCGCTGCGCGCGGCGCGGCCGGCGGCGGGCGCAGCTCGTGGTCACCGTCGCCAACCTGGACACCGGCGCGGTCGCGTCCCACCAGGTCGTGCCCGGCGGCCTCGACCCCCACCGCGACCCGGCGGGTCGCTGGGTGGTCGACCTTGCTCCCCGGGTACGCGAACTCGCCGCCACCGTCGGCACGGTCATGGACGACACCGACGTGCCGTTGCTGTGGCTGGACCGGCAGTGGCGACCCGACCTGCCCGCAGCGTTGCGGCACGAGCTGGAGGCCCATGCGATCCTGCGCGCCGATCACGCTCCCTGGCGGCTGGTGCCGGGACGGTCGAGCGCCGCGCCCGCCGTCGACCCGGCCGCCCGGCTGGCCCGGCTCTGTGCGCTGGCCGACCTGCTGCTGCTCGACCTGGTCGTCGAGGCGCGCCGGCAGGGCGCGGGGTTCGGGTGGGCCGTCCGGTACGAGGTGCCGGGCTCGCCGGTGCCGCCCGGCTCGCCCGGCGGCTGGCAGGACCTGCCGGAAGCGCTGACCTGGACAGACGTTGGCGACGCGCTCACCGGTCTCGCCGAGCGTGGCCTGGCCGTTCCCGCCCGGCTGCTGCGCCCCGGCTCGCCGCGCCCGCCCGTCGCGCCGACTGTGGACGTCGACCAGCTCGAACGCCGCATCCTCGCCGACTCCGTCGACGCGACCCATGGCGACGAGCTTCCCGGCGCGCAAGCCCTCTGGCGCGACGGCCGCTGGTGGCACACCACGCTGCGCCCCGGCGTGCCGGTCGAGATCCTTGCCGAGCAGCCCACCGGGCAGGTGGTCCGCCGCGTACGGGTGCCACTGACCCGTGGCTACGAACCACCCGACCCGTGCTGGCTGGGCGCACCCGTCGACTGGCGGCCCTGCCCGGACTGCCGACCGCACGACCGACTACGGACCTGTGACTGCCGGCTCGGCGATCGGCCTGCCGAACCCGACTGCCCGCACTGCTGCGGCGCGGGCCTGCGCCCCTCGGCCCTGCGCTGCTTCACCTGCGGCGGCACCCACCGCCTGCACCAGACCCTGCTGGTCACCGTCACCGACCTGCGGCACCGAGTGCTGCACCTGACCTGGCGGGCCGGCACGCCCGAGGTCGCGCCACTGGTCGCCACCCAGCCCAACGGCCGGCCCGTCGTGCAGCTACCCGATCGCTACCGGCTCGGCTCCTGGTCCGCGGTCCTCGGCGCGCGACCCGAGGACCTCCGCGACGCCGACGGCGGGCTCGACGTCGACCGGGACCTGCGCGACGGGTACGTCACAGTGCCCTGGGCCGGCGCCGACCCGGTCGGAGAGCATGTGCGCAGCGCCGGACGGGGCACCGCCGCCGGCCGTCTGATCGTGGTGGCGGCGCCTCCCGACGCGCCGCCGCTGGCCGAGCTGCTGCGGCTCGCCCTCGGCCTCGACCTGGCCCTCGTGGTGGCCGTGCGCGACCTGCGGCACCACAGCTGTGACCCGTTGCTGGCCGACGGCCTGCGCTGGTCGGTCGAGGTGCAGCCGCGTGACGCTCCCGTGCGCCCCGACGATCTGCCCTACCGGCCGAGTCTGGCCGCCGCTCTGGCCTGGTGCCGGGAATGCCTGACCGACGCCGTCGCCGGGGCTGCCCCGACCGACCCGGCGGTCCCGATCCCGGTGCCCTGGTCCGGGCCGCGCGACCTTGTCGCCGACCCCCAGCCGGACCTGCTGCGGCTCGCCGCCCGGCACGCCGGACAGGCGGTCACCGTGCGCTTCACCCGCGCCGGCTGCGCCGTGCACCGACACGACGACGACGGCGTACGCCTCCTCGCCCACGCCACCGACCTGCGTCAGCTTCGGGTGCTGTGAGGCCTGAGGTGCGGCGGGGGTCGGCCGGTGTCAGCGCGGGCCGTGGCCGAACTGGCTGCTCAACGCCGTGCCGGCCGTGCAGGGCAGTTCCCCGGGGGCGAGCTGGATGTGCGACGGCCGCCAGGTCTGGGCGCCGGACGCGTCGACCCGGGCCAGGAGACAGTCGTACTGGGAGGCGCGCAGGGCCACCCCGACCGTGTCGCCCTCGGTGGAGAACTCCCGGCGTACCGCGGGATCCAGTCCGACCGCGTCGACGGCCTTGCGGATCCGGGCCTCGTCCGGGCCGGCGGCCCCCAGGGTCTCCTTCAGGCGTCCGTCCAGACCGTCCAGTGTGGGGTCCTTCTGGATCGGCAGTGGGTCGCCGGCCGGACAGTCGACGCCGTCGTCGCGGCTGTCCCGCTTGGGGCCGAGCTTGAATCGGAAGCAGACCACTTCGTCGCCCTTGTCCGCGTGGCCGTTGCCCCGGAAGCCCTGCCCGTGCCCGGTGACCCGGAGCACCAGGGTCACCCCGGTCTGCCAGTGCGTTTCGCCGGTGACGCTCAGCACGGCCACGTCGGGCTCCTGCGCCGCGGTCCGCGCGTAGTCGGCCGCCCGGTACAGATGGTCGCGCTCGAACCGCGCCTCGATCCGGTCGGCGGTCTCGGTCGCGTCGGCGACCGCGTCGTCGTGCCAGATGGCCTCGGGTGGACGCAGCGCCCACCAGAGCACGCCGGCCACCAGGAACGGGGCGAGCGCGACCGGGGCGACGACGGCGAGCAGGGTGCGGGGGCGCATCTCGGGGAGTATGCCGGGCGGCGGCGCGTGCCGCCGCCCGGTGACCGCTACTCCGGGACGCGGCGGTAGGCGCCGTCGCTGGCCGAGGTGGCCATCGAGGCGTACGCGCGAAGCGCCGCCGACACCGGCCGCTGCCTGTCGGTCGGGGTGTACGGCTTGTCGCGCTTCTCCTCGGCGACGCGTCGCGCCTCCAGCTCGTCCTCCGCCACGTTGAGGGAGATCGACCGGCCCGGGATGTCGATGACGACCTCGTCGCCCTCGCGGACCAGGGCGATCAGACCGCCGGAGGCGGCCTCGGGCGAGACGTGCCCGATGGACAGGCCGGACGTGCCGCCGGAGAAGCGGCCGTCGGTGAGCAGCGCGCAGGAGCGGCCCAGCCCTCGACCCTTGAGGAACGAGGTGGGGTAGAGCATCTCCTGCATGCCGGGGCCGCCCTTCGGGCCCTCGTAGCGGATCACCACGACGTCGCCGGCGACGACCTGCTTGGCGAGGATCGCGGTGACCGCGTCGTCCTGCGACTCGTACACCTTCGCCGGGCCGCGGAAGGTCAGGCAGTCGTCCGGCACGCCCGCGGTCTTCACGACGCAGCCGTCCGGCGCCAGGTTGCCGTGCAGGATGGCCAGACCGCCGTCGGCGGAGTACGCGTGCTCGCGGTCACGGATGCAGCCCTCGGCCGCGTCGGTGTCCAGGGACGACCAGCGGTTGGTGGTGGAGAACGGTTCGACGGTGCGCACCCCGCCGGGTGCGGCGTGGAACAGCTCGACAGCCGTCGGGGTCGGTGAGCCGCCGCGCACGTCCCAGTCGGTGAGCCACTGGGCCAGCGAGGGGGAGTGCACGGCGTGCACGTCGCGGTTGAGCTGCCCGGCCCGGTCCAGTTCGCCGAGGATCGCCGGGATTCCACCGGCCCGGTGCACGTCCTCCATGTGGTACTTCGGGGAGTTCGGGGCGACCTTGGCGAGGCACGGCACCCGCCGGGAGATGGCGTCGATCTCGGCGACGCCGAAGTCCAGCTCGGCCTCGCGGGCGGCGGCGAGCAGGTGCAGCACCGTGTTGGTGGAGCCGCCCATCGCCACATCCAGGGCGACAGCGTTCTCGAAGGCGGCCTTGGAGGCGACCGTACGGGGAAGCACGGAGTCGTCGTCGCCGTCGTACCACCGCTTGGAGATCTCCACGACGGTGCGGCCGGCCTCGACGAAGAGCGACCGGCGCGCGGCGTGGGTGGCGAGCGTCGAACCGTTGCCGGGCAGCGCGAGCCCGATCGCCTCGGTGAGGCAGTTCATCGAGTTGGCGGTGAACATCCCGGAGCAGGAGCCGCAGGTGGGGCAGGCGGAGCGTTCGATCTCGCCGAGCTGCTCGTCGGTGACCGCCTCGTTCGAGGAGGCGATCATCGCGTCGATCAGGTCGATCTTGCTGTGCACGACGCCCTCGATCGCCGTCGTCTTGCCGGCCTCCATCGGGCCGCCGGAGACGAAGACGGTCGGGATGTTGAGGCGCAGCGCGGCCAGCAGCATGCCCGGGGTGATCTTGTCGCAGTTCGAGATGCAGACCAGGGCGTCCGCGCAGTGCGCGTTGACCATGTACTCCACCGCGTCGGCGATCAACTCGCGGCTGGGCAGGGAGTAGAGCATGCCGCCGTGGCCCATCGCGATGCCGTCGTCGACCGCGATCGTGTTGAACTCCCGGCCGACACCGCCGGCCTCGGCCACCGCGTCGGCGACCAGACCGCCCATGTCCTTCAGGTGGACGTGACCCGGCACGAACTGGGTGAAACTGTTGGCGATGGCGACGATCGGCTTTCCGAAATCGTCGTCGGTCATCCCGGTGGCCCGCCAGAGGGCCCGGGCGCCGGCCATCGTCCGACCGTGTGTGGAAGTCCTCGATCGCAGCTCAGGCATGCGTACCAGCATGACACCGCCGGCGCGTCGGGCATCCGGAGTATCCGCCGTGTCCCAACAGATGCACATCCGGTCTCCCACGGCGTGCGCTCATCCGGCACTCTTGATGGCGTGCATCTCCCCCCGGGCCTGGTCGCCGTCGCGGCGCTGAGCGGCGTGGTCGCCGCCGCGGCGACCGTGCTGCTGACCATGGTCGCCCGGCGGCGCACCGGACCACGGCGGCCGGCGCACCTGCTGCTCGCGGGCGCCGCCGGGACGTCCCTGGCCAGTCTGCTGGTCGGGTTGGTGGCCGTGCTCGCGACGAGCGACCACTGGGTCCACGAGCAGGGTCAGCGCACCGGCTGGGCCACCGTGGCGGCGATCGGCACGGCGGTGAGCGGGCTGGCGTTCGCGGCCGGGCTGCTCCGGCTGCCGGGGGTCGCCGCCACCGCCGCGGGGACCGCCCGGCTCGCCCTGGACGGTCTGACCATGGCGGCGGCGCTGTGGTTCGTCGGCTGGGTGCTCTTCTCCGAGCCGACCCGGCTGCTCGGCGCCGCCACCCCGATGGCCTGCCCGGCGATCCTGGTGGCCACGGTGAGCGCGGCGCTCGGCGCCGGTCTCGCCGTGATCGTCGTCTTCCGGGCCGCCGCCCCGCGTCAGCGGCTGGCCGTGCTCGCGGCCGGGATCAGCGCGGTGAGCTGCGGCGGGCTGGGCCTCAGCGCGGGGCTCTGCCAGGCGGGGCCGACCATGGCGCTCGCCGGCGCCGCGGTGCTGGCCGCCGGCCTGCTGACCGTCGCGCTCGCCGTATACCAGGCCGACCGGCCCGGGCACGTCGAGCTTGACCTGATCGGTCGCGACGGCGAGTACGCCGTCGCCCCGATGCTGGCCATGGCGGCCTCGGCGATGTACCACCTCCTGCAGGACGGCCGGTTCACGGCGCCGGGCATCGTCGCCGGCAGCGTGGAGGGCTTCGCCCTGGTGGCCCGGCAGTACCTCACCCTCAAGGACGTCCGGGACTACGCCGGCCGGCTGGCCGAGCGGGAGGCGCACTTCCGCGAGCTGGCGCACACCGACCCGCTGACGTCGCTTGCCAACCGGCGGGGGCTGCTGCGGGCGCTGCACGACGGCGCCGCCGCCGGCACGCCGTGCGTCCTGCTCGGTCTGGACCTGGACGGCTTCAAGAACGTCAACGACATGCGGGGCCACGACGTGGGCGACGCCGTGCTGGCCGAGGTGGGCCGCCGGCTGCGCGGCAACCTGCGCCCGGGTGACGTGGCGGCCCGACTCGGCGGCGACGAGTTCGCGGTGCTCATGCCGGCCCGGCCGGCCGAGGCGGACCGGGTGGCCGAGCGGCTGCTCGGCGTGCTCAACCGGCCGTACGACCAGCCGGAGGGCCCGGTCTTCCTGTCCGTGAGCATCGGCGTGGCCGGGTGGGCCGGCGAACCGGACGTGGAGCTGCTGCTGCGCCACGCCGACCTGGCGCTGCGCTACGCCAAGCAGCGCGGCAAGAACCGGATCGAGCGCTACGACGCCGCGTACGACCAGTTGCTGCGCCGCCGCACCACGCTGGAGCACGAGCTGCGGGGCGCGATCGAGCGCGACGAGCTGCGGCTGGCCTTCCAGCCGGTGGCGTCGCTGCCGTCGGTGCGGCCGGTCGGCGCCGAGGCGCTGCTGCGCTGGCGCCACCCCGAGCTGGGCAACATCCGCCCCGACGAGTTCATCCCGCTCGCCGAGGAGTGCGGGATGATCGCCACCCTCGGCGCCTGGGTGCTGCACCAGGCCTGCTACCAGCTCTCCCGTTGGCTCGCCGACGGGCACGACGTCTGGGTCTCGGTGAACGTCTCGCCGCGCGAGCTGCACGCCCCGGAGTACGTGGTCCAGGTCGCCGAGGCCCTGCGCGCGCACCACGTGCCGCCGCAGCGACTGGTGCTGGAGGTCACCGAGCACGCGGTCGCCACCGACCTGGACGAGCTGATCCGGCGGCTGACCGCGCTGCGGCTGACCGGCGTACGGATCGCGCTCGACGACTTCGGCGCCGGCTACTCGTCCCTGGGGCAGCTGCGCCGGCTGCCGATCGACATCCTGAAGATCGACCACAGCCTGGTCGCCGAGCACGAGCCGGTGCGCCCGGTGGGCCAGGACGGCCCGGCGTTCGCGCCCATGGTCGACATCGTGATGCGGCTGGGCCACCAGTTGGGCCTGGAGGTCATCGCCGAGGGGGTGACCACACCTACCGAGTTGGCCGCGGTGGTCGCTGCGGGCTGCCGGTTCGGGCAGGGCGCGCTGTTCGGCTGGGGAGTGCCGGCCGAGCACCTGGAGGCGATGCTGGAGGCGGCCACCTCGCCGGGCGCGCGACCCGCCCCACTGCCCGCTCCGCGCCGGGTTTCCGGCGGGTCCGGGCAGGTCATGCCGTCCGGTGGCGGCGCGGCGTCGGCCGACTCGCCGCCCTCCGTCAACCAACATGTGGGATCAGTTGACTCATCGCGTGAGATGCGTCAGGCTTAGCCGCATGTCGTCGTACCGGTCGCTGCGAGTACTTACCTGAGCGCACTCTCCCTCATCGAGAGTGCGCTGGCCCCGTGCATCTGCACGAGGGCCGTTTTTATTGCCGTCGGAACCTGTCGCGACGGGCCCACGCCCGCCTCGCATCGCTGAACAAGCCCCAGCCACTCCAGCCGAAGGCCAGAACCGCCATGACGAGACCCACGCCCGAGACCCTCGCCCACACCGCCCGGCGGGCCCGCGCGACCGCCGACCCGGCCGGCACCGTCGACCCCGCCGCCGCCACGCGCGCCGCGGCCACCCCGGCTGCCCCGGCCGTACGGACAGCCGCTCCGGCCCAGGTCTCCGGCGCCGGTTCGCTGGTGCGGTCCCTGGAGGCGCTCGGCGTCGACGTCGTCTTCGGCATCCCGGGCGGCGCGATCCTGCCGGCGTACGACCCGCTCTACGACTCCACCGTCCGGCACATCCTGGTCCGCCACGAGCAGGGCGCCGGACACGCGGCGACCGGTTACGCGCAGGCCACCGGCAAGGTCGGCGTCTGCATCGCGACCTCCGGCCCGGGTGCGACGAACCTGGTCACGCCGATCGCCGACGCGTACATGGACTCGGTGGCGATGGTGGCGATCACCGGTCAGGTGGCCCGCCCGTCGATCGGCACCGACGCCTTCCAGGAGGCGGACATCCAGGGCATCACGCTGCCGATCACCAAGCACAACTTCCTCGTGCAGACCCCCGAGGAGATCCCGCAGGTGCTGGCCGAGGCGTTCCACCTGGCCAGCACCGGCCGGCCCGGCCCGGTGCTCGTCGACATCCCCAAGGACGTGCTCCAGGCGCCGACCACCTTCGCCTGGCCGCCCACGCTGGAGCTGCCGGGCTACCGGCCCACCCTGCACCCGCACGGCAAGCAGATCCGCGAGGCGGCCCGGCTGATGGCCGGCGCCCGCCGTCCGGTGCTCTACGTGGGTGGCGGGGTGCTCAAGGCCGGCGCCACCGACTCGCTGCGCCGGCTCGCCGAGCTGACCGGCATCCCGGTGGTCACCACGCTGATGGCGCTCGGGGCGTTCCCCGACTCGCACCGGCAGCACCTGGGGATGCCCGGCATGCACGGCACCGTCGCGGCCAACTACGCCCTGCAGAAGTCCGATCTGATCGTGGCGTTGGGCGCGCGGTTCGACGACCGGGTCACCGGCAAGCTCGACTCCTTCGCCCCGGACGCGGCGGTCGTCCACGCCGACATCGACCCCGCCGAGATCGGCAAGAACCGGCACGCGGACGTCCCGATCGTCGGTGACGCCCGGCACGTCATCGACGAGCTGATCGCCGCGGTGGGCGTCGAGCGGTCGACGGGGCGCGGCACCGACCTGGGCGACTGGTGGACCCAGCTCGACGACCTGCGTACCCGTTACCCGCTGGGCTACGAGGAGCCGTCCGACGGCACCCTCTCCCCGCACTACGTGATCAAGCGGCTGGGTGAGATCGTCGGCTCGGACGCGATCTACGTGGCCGGGGTGGGGCAGCACCAGATGTGGGCGTCGCAGTTCATCTCCTACGAGAAGCCGTACACCTGGTTGAACTCCGGCGGTCTCGGCACGATGGGCTACGCCGTGCCGGCGGCGATGGGCGCGAAGGTCGGCAAGCCGGACGCGGTGGTGTGGGCGATCGACGGCGACGGCTGCTTCCAGATGACCAACCAGGAGTTGGCGACCTGCGCGCTGGAGGGCATCCCGGTCAAGATCGCCGTGATCAACAACGGCAACCTCGGCATGGTCCGGCAGTGGCAGACGCTGTTCTACAACGAGCGCTACTCCAACACCGAGCTGGGCACCCACAAGCACCGCATCCCGGACTTCGTCAAGCTCGCCGAGGCGCTGGGATGCGTCGGGCTGCGCTGCGAGACCGCCGACGACGTGGACAAGACCATCGCCGCCGCCATGGAGATCAACGACGCCCCCGTGGTGATCGACTTCGTGGTCGGCAAGGACGCCATGGTCTGGCCGATGGTCCCCGCCGGCACCAGCAACGACGAGATCATGTTCGCCCGTGGCGTCCGCCCGGTCTTCGACGAGGACGACATCTAGTCATGACCGAACTTTCCGAGCGCAGCGAGCGTCATGAGGGCATGACAAAGGAGACGCAGTGACCATGCACACGCTGTCCGTGCTCGTGGAGAACAAGCCCGGCGTGCTCGCCCGCGTCTCCGGCCTGTTCTCCCGGCGCGGGTTCAACATCGACAGCCTCGCCGTGGGTGAGACCGAGAATCCGGACGTCTCCCGCATCACCATCGTGGTCAACGCGGAGTCCTCCCCGCTGGAGCAGGTCACCAAGCAGCTCAACAAGCTGGTCAACGTGCTCAAGATCGTTGAGCTGGACCCGCAGGTCTCGGTCGCCCGGGAGTTGCTGCTGGTGAAGGTCCGCGCCGACCGGGCCGCCCGGTCCCAGGTGCTGGAGACCGTCAACCTGTTCCGCGCCCGGGTGGTCGACGTCGCGCCGGACACGCTGACCATCGAGGCCACCGGCACACCGGACAAGCTCGACGCGCTGCTGCGCGACCTCGAGCCCTTCGGCATCAAGGAAATGGTCCAGTCCGGGTTGGTGGCGATCGGGCGCGGCTCGCGTTCGATCACCGCCGGTCCCGCGCTGCGGGCCGCCTGACCCATCCGCACAGACCACGACGGGCCACTCAGGCCGTCGTACGAAAGGGAAGTCTCATGAGCGTTGAGGTGTACTACGACGACGATGCCGACCTCGGCCTGATCCAGGCCAAGAAGGTGGCGGTGATCGGCTACGGCAGCCAGGGCCACGCCCACGCGCTGTCGCTGCGCGACTCCGGCGTCGACGTGGTGATCGGCCTGCCGGAGGGCTCGAAGAGCCGTCCCAAGGCCGAGGAGCAGGGCCTGCGGGTTCTCACGCCGGCGCAGGCCGCGGCCGAGGCTGACGTGATCATGGTGCTCGCGCCGGACACCGCCCAGCGCAGCCTGTACACCGAGTCGATCGCCCCGAACCTCGCCCCGGGCAAGGCGATCTTCTTCGGCCACGGCTTCAACATCCGGTACGGGCTCATCAAGCCCCCGGCCGAGGTGGACGTGGCGATGGTCGCGCCGAAGGGCCCGGGCCACCTGGTCCGCCGCCAGTACTCCGACGGCAAGGGCGTGCCCTGCCTGGTCGCCGTCGAGCAGGACGCCAGCGGCAACGCGCTCGCGCTGGCCCTCGCGTACGCCAAGGGAATCGGCGGCACCCGGGCCGGCGCGATCCGGACCACCTTCACCGAGGAGACCGAGACCGACCTCTTCGGCGAGCAGGCGGTGCTCTGCGGCGGCGCGGCGGCCCTGGTGCAGACCGGCTTCGAGGTGCTCACCGAGGCGGGTTACGCCCCCGAGGTGGCCTACTTCGAGTGCCTGCACGAGCTGAAGCTCATCGTCGACCTCATGTACGAGGGTGGCATCGCGAAGATGCGGTACAGCATCTCCGACACCGCCGAGTACGGCGACCTGTCCCGTGGCCCGCGCATCATCGACTCCCGGGTCAAGGACGAGATGCGCAAGATCCTGGGCGAGATCCAGTCCGGCGAGTTCGCCCGCGAGTGGGTCGCCGAGGACGAGGCGGGCCGGCCGAACTTCAAGAAGTGGCAGGCCGAGGGTGCGGCGCACCCGATCGAGGAGACCGGCAAGAAGCTGCGCGGCATGATGAGCTGGGTCGACCGCCCGATCACCGAGACCGCCTGACCGTCCCACCCGAGACGGTCCACCGACGGCCCCGAGCCGGCGCTCACCCCAGCGCCGCGCCCGGGGCCGTCCGGCGTCTGTGACATCGATGCGCCCGGCCCACGTACTGGGAGCGAGTGACGAACGCCTCGGGGGAGTTCGCGGGGCCGAGACCGTTTCGGCGCGGTGAACGGCTGATGTCCGTCGCTCGACCGGGCGTGTGAGGGCCCTCACCCCGGAGACCGGAACACGCCGGCCAGCGCGGCCCCTACGATCGCCTGTAGGTGCGCTGAGCCGGCACCTGACGGCCACGGCACGGATCAGCGCGGGGCGCAGTGCGGCGCCCCGCCGCCCGGGCCGATCGCAAACACGACCTCTACGAGGACCGATGAATCCTGTCGTACTGATCGCCGAAGAACTCGCCCCCGCCGCCATCGAGGTACTCGCTCACGACTTCGACGTCCGGCACGTCGACGGCACCGACCGTCCGGCCCTGCTCTCGGCGCTCTCCGAGGCCGACGCCGTCATCGTCCGCAGCGCGACCCAGATCGACGCCGAGGCGATCGCCGCCGCGCCGCGACTCAAGGTGGTCGCCCGCGCGGGCGTCGGACTCGACAACGTCGAGGTGCCGGCGGCCACCGCGCGGGGCGTGATGGTCGTCAACGCACCCACGTCGAACATCGTGTCCGCCGCCGAGCAGGCCGTCGCACTGCTGCTCGCCGTGGCCCGCAACACCGCGAGCGCCAGCGCCGCCCTCAAGGCGGGGGAGTGGAAGCGGTCCAAGTACACGGGCGTCGAGGTGCAGGGCAAGACCGTCGGCGTGGTCGGGCTCGGCCGCATCGGTGTGCTCTTCGCGCAACGCATCGCCGCGTTCGGCACCCGGCTCATCGCGTACGACCCGTACATCCAGCCGGCGCGTGCCGCGCAGCTCGGCGTACGCCTGGTGGGGCTGGAGGAGCTGCTGCGCGAGAGCGACTTCATCTCCATCCACCTGCCCAAGACCCCGGAGACGGTGGGCCTGATCGGTGAGAAGGAGCTGGCGATCGTCAAGCCCGGCGTCCGCATCGTGAACGCCGCCCGCGGTGGCCTGGTGGACGAGCAGGCGCTCGCGAACGCCATCGCCGAGGGCCGGGTCGCCGGCGCAGGCGTCGACGTCTACTCCAAGGAGCCCTGCACCTCCTCGCCGCTGTTCGCCTTCGACAACGTGGTGGCCACCCCGCACCTGGGCGCCTCCACCCACGAGGCGCAGGACAAGGCCGGCCTGGCCGTCGCCAAGAGCGTGAAGCTGGCGCTCCAGGGCGAGTTCGTCCCGGACGCGGTGAACGTGCAGGCCGGCGGCGTGGTCGCCGAGGACGTCCGGCCGCTGCTTCCGCTGGCCGAGAAGCTGGGCCGGGCGTTCACCGCCGTCGCCGGTGGGGTCGCCGCCAGCGTCGCCGTCGAGGTGCGTGGCGAAATCGTGGGCCACGACGTGTCGGTGCTCAAGCTCGCCGCGACGAAGGGCCTGTTCAGCTCGGTCGTCGAGGAGCAGGTCACCTACGTCAACGCCCCGCATCTGGCCGCCGAGCGCGGCGTCGAGGTCACGCTGGACAGCCAGGCCGAGACGGCCGACCAGCCCACCCTGGTCACGGTGCGCGGCGCTCTGCCGGACGGCCGGACGGTGAGCGTCTCCGGGACGGTCACCCACTCGGGCGCCCGCGACGTGCCCCGCCTGACCGAGGTGGACGGTTTCGACGTGGAGATCGCCGCGGAGGGCATCCTGCTCTTCCTGCGCTACGCCGACCGGCCGGGCGTCGTCGGCACCGTCGGCACGCTGCTCGGCGAGTCGGGCATCAACATCGCCGCGATGCAGGTGGCCCGGCGTGAGGCCGGCGGCGAGACCCTGATGACGCTCACCGTCGACCAGGCGCTCGGCGCCGATCTGCTCACCTCGGCGGCCGACTCGATCGGCGCGACGGCCGCCAGCGCGGCGGACCTGCGCGACGAGTAGGCAGCCGCGACGCCGCCGGCCGTAGCGGCGCGGAAGGCAACACCACGGGGGGCCCGGCGACACGCCGGGCCCCTCTGTCGTACCACTCCAGGCGGGATGCCCGGCGCCCGGGTTGCGGGGATGCCGGCCCACCCCGCCTCGGGTCAGTGGGGCAGTCGGGCCGGGGGCGGGTAGACCGAGCCGTCCTGCGGGTCGAAGAGCATCAGCCCGTGCTCCCCGGCCAGTCGCTCGATGTCCAGCAGCACCTGGTCCGCGCAGGTCGGGTGCAGGTTCAGCTCGACGTGGTCGTGGGCGGCGTGCAGCGGCGCCACGGCCCACGGGCTGTCCGGGCCGGGGCGTCGGTCCGGATAGGACGCGGTGATCGCCCGGTAGAAGCTGACAACGCGCGGGTCCGGGTAACGGTCCACGTGCCGCCCCTGCCGGCAACCGTCGACCGCTGCCCGCACGTCCTCGGGCGTCGCCCCGTCCTCCAGGGCCCACACACTCAGATCGAAACTCACGGCGGACAGCGTGCCATCCGTCGTTCACCGTGTCGAAACTGCCTCGCCGCAGGCCAATCGCCGGCCCGACGCTCTCCCCGGCAAAGAGTCCGCTGTGGAGACTCTTGCGTCGAGTTGCGTCGATTCGCTAGCGTACGACTGCGGTTACTGGCCGCAGGTCGCGGCGCCGGCCCGTCTTCGGGTGGCGCGGCCGACGTCCGGCCCGACCGGTCCGCACCCCTCGATTGTGCGAGCCACGCGCACTCGTCGCTGATCGGCCCCCACGGCCGTTGCCGAGGCCGTGGGGGCCGATCGCAGCGGTCCGACCGGCCGACCGGCCGGGCGGCCGAGGTGCGAATCGGACCGAAGAGTCCCGTGCGGAGCCGGGGCTCGCGCGACGGGTTCAGCGCCGGTGGGCGAAGAGCGCGCGATAGTCGGAGCCGCCACGGAACCAGGCCAGGCCGGTGGGCCCTGCGGCGTAGAGCGCGGTGGCGTACGCGTCGGCGACAGTCAGGTCCGGGCCGACGACTGTCGCAGCGACGAGCTGGTTGGCGGGCTCGCCGGTGTGCGGGTCGACCACGTGCCCCTGACGCCCGGTCACCCCCGAGGTGCCGACGGCCCCGGCGGTCATCTCCAGCACCAGCGGCGCGCGCTCGGGTGCCGTCGGGTGGTGCACCGCCACCCGCCACGGCCCGCCGTGCGGCGCCCGGCCGCGGACCACCAGGTCGGCGCCGGCGAGTACGGCGTAGTCGTGGATGCCCGCGGCGCGCAGCCGGGCGGCGGCACGTTCCACGGCCCAGCCGTTCAGCAGGCCGCCCGGGTCGAAGCCGCCGGGCACCGCCCAGGCGTCGAACCAGCCGTCGGTGGCGGCGCGCATGGCCGTGCAGCGGTCCACCAGGTCGGCCAGCGGAGGGTACGACTCCGGGCTGATCTCTCCCCGTCGCAGCATGGAGACCAGGCTCTCCGGGCGGTTCGGGCCGTAGGTCAGGTCGACGGCGCGCAGCTCCGCGACGCTGTCCCGCAGGGCCTCGCCGACGCCCCGACGGCCGAGCCACTCCGGGGCGTTGAGCAGCAGGGTGTACTCGGCGGTCGCGGTGCGTACGGTGTGCTGCACGGCGATCCGGCCGTCGGTGGCGGCGGTCGGGTCGATCCGATGCCGTCGGCTGCCGAGTCGCAGGTCGGGCCGACGGTTCCGGAACGCCGAAGGGTCGGGCCAGCGGGTCCGCGGCTGCTCGTCGATGCGCATGGCACCTGCCCCCTCGCAGTTGACGTCGCGTCCTCACGACCACCGTTCGCGGGCCCCCTGACCCGCTGCCCCCACCGTAGGCAGCGCAGATGATCGCCCCATGAATCCCAGCTGAGAGGGTGCTGTGGATTCGCCTGTCCCAAATACTGGAAGCATCGTACCGGGTTGCGGGACACCGACGTACCGTGGGCGGGACGGGGCAGTCGAGCGTGGGGAGTGCGAGCGTGGCGCGGATCGCGGTGGTGGCCGGGGACGGCATCGGGCCCGAGGTGGTCGCGCAGGCTCGCAAGGTCCTCGACGCGGTGCTGCCCGGTGTGCAGGCCACCGAGTACGACCTCGGCGCCGCCCGCTGGCATCGTACCGGCGAGGTGCTGCCCGACTCGGTGCTGACCGAGCTGGCCGGGCACGACGCGATCCTGCTCGGCGCGGTGGGCGACCCCACGGTGCCGCCGGGTGTCCTGGAGCGCGGCCTGCTGCTCAAGCTCCGGTTCGCCTTCGACCAGTACGTCAACCTGCGCCCGTCGCGGCTCTGGCCCGGCGTCGCCGGTCCGCTGGGCAACGTGAAGCCCGGCGAGGTCGACCTGGTGGTGGTGCGCGAGGGCACCGAGGGTCTCTACGCCGGCGCCGGCGGCTCCCTGCACCGGGACACCCCCGCCGAGGTCGCCACCGAGGAGAGCCTCAACACCCGCCACGGCGTGGAGCGGGTCATCCGCGACGCGTTCGCCCGCGCCGACCGCCGGGAGCGGCGCAAGGTCACCCTGGTACACAAGACAAACGTGCTGACCCACGCCGGGTCGCTGTGGGCGCGCGCCTTCGCGGCGGTCGCCGCCGAGCACCCGGACGTCACGACGGAATACCAGCACGTCGACGCGGCCGCGATGTTCCTGGTGACGCAGCCGCAGCGCTACGACGTGGTGGTCACCGACAACCTGTTCGGCGACATCCTCACCGACATCGCCGCCGCGGTCACCGGCGGGATCGGGCTGGCCGCCAGCGGGTGCATCAACCCCGAGGGCGCGTACCCCTCGATGTTCGAGCCGGTGCACGGCTCGGCGCCGGACATCGCCGGGCAGGGCGTCGCCGACCCGGTGGCCGCGGTGCTCTCCGTCGCGCTGCTGCTGGAGCAGCTCGGGCACGCCGACGCGGCGGCCCGGGTCAACGCGGCTGTCGCCGCCGAGCTGGCCGGCCGTACCCCCGGCGCGACGCTGCGGACCGCCGAGGTCGGCGACCGGCTCGCCGCCCACTCCGTAGCCTGACCGCTCCGACCCTCCAGGGGCCGGAGCGGCATCCGCCTGTCCGGGCAGTCCACCCGGTCCCGAGCGGCGCTACCTTCTGAACGACCGTTCGGGGTAAGTTTCTGGCACAACCACGTCGGTGTGCGATCCCGCACGCCGTTGTCCCCCAGGGAGGTCAGCGCGATGAGCGGTGGTGACAAGCTCGACTTCGAGATCCGTCCGAATCCCGCGCCGGTATCCGCCGCCGACCGGGCCGCCCTGCTGGCCAACCCGGGTTTCGGTCGCGTCTTCACCGACCACATGGTCACCGTCCGGTACGCCGACGGCAAGGGCTGGTACGACGCCCGGGTGGAGGCGCGTGCGCCCATCCCGATGGACCCGGCCAGCGCGGTGCTGCACTACGCGCAGGAGATCTTCGAGGGGTTGAAGGCGTACCGGACCGCCGACGGCGGTGTGACGATGTTCCGGCCGGACGCCAACGCGGCCCGGTTCGTCGACTCGGCGCGGCGGATGGCGATGCCGGCGCTGCCCCCCGAGGTGTTCGTCGACTCGCTGCACAAGCTGATCGAGATCGACCGGGAGTGGATCCCGGAGGGCGAGGACGGCAGCCTCTACCTGCGGCCGTTCATGTTCGCCAGCGAGGTCTTCCTCGGCGTCCGCCCGGCCAGCGAATACCTCTACATGGTGATCGCCTCGCCGGTCGGGGCGTACTTCAGCGGCGGGGTCAAGCCGGTCACGGTCTGGGTCTCTCCGGACTACACCCGGGCGGCGCCCGGTGGCACCGGCGCGGCCAAGTGCGGCGGCAACTACGCGACGTCGCTTGCGGCCCAGGCGGAGGCCATCGACGCCGGCTGCGACCAGGTGGTCTTCCTCGACGCGGTGGAGCGCCGTTTCGTCGACGAGCTGGGCGGCATGAACGTCTTCTTCGTCTACGACGACGACTCGGTGGTCACCCCGCCGCTGACCGGCACGATCCTGCCGGGCATCACCCGGGACGCGATCATCACGCTGGCCGGCAAGGCCGGGCAGCGGGTCGAGGAGCGGCCGGTCTCGTTCGCCGACTGGCAGGCCGACGCGGCCAGCGGCCGGTTGCGCGAGGTCTTCGCCTGCGGCACCGCCGCGGTGATCACCCCGATCGGTGGGGTGCGCTTCCCCGACGGCGAGTTCCTGATCGGTGGCGGCGAGCCCGGCCGGGTCACCATGTCGCTGCGCCAGCAACTTGTCGACATCCAGCGCGGCAAGGCCGCCGACCCGCACGGTTGGGTGCGCCAGGTCCTCTGACGTCCGGCGCTGACCGGCCCGTCCCGACGGGCCGGTCAGCGCGGCACGCTAGACCTCGTCGAGCAGGTGGTCGCGCAGGGCCGCGAGCTGCTCGTCGGTCACCCCGGCGTTGCGCAGGTACGCCTCGATCGAGCCGTGCCCCGCGCGCAGCTCGTCGAGGAAGATCTGCATGGCCTCGACGGGTGACGCCAGGAACGGCGCGGGCACCTCCGCCGCGTCCGGCATGGTGGTGGCCAGCCAGGCGCTGAACTTGGCCGACGCCTCGGTGCTCAACGCGTAGTCGGCGGTGATGTCGGCGTCGTCGACGCCCAGGACGGCGAGGGTGAGGGCGCAGACGATGCCGGTGCGGTCCTTGCCGGCCACGCAGTGCACCACGACCGGGGCGTTCGCGGAGTCCGCGATCAGCCCGATCGCCTCGGCCAGCCCGGCGGTGCCGGTCTGGGCCAGGTCGGCGTACCGGTCGGCGAGGTAGCGGGCCAGGTCGCTGCCCTTCTCGTGCGGCGTACCCGCCCAGTCCTCGTGCTCCGGGTGGATGTGCCGGTAGGTCAGCCCCTGGTACGCCGGCACCCGTCCGTCGCGCTCGACCTCGCTGGGCCGGCGCAGGTCGATGACGGTGCGGATGCCGATCGCGGCGAACGCGTCCCGGTCCTGCTCGTCGAGGCGGTGCAGGGAGTCGGAGCGGAAGAGTCGGCCGCGGCGCACGGTGCGGCCGTCGTGGCCGAGATAGCCACCGACGTCGCGGAAGTTGAAGGTCGCGGGCAGCGGGATGTGTCGGTTCTCGTCGATGGCGTCCACGTTGACACCGTAACGGCCGGTGAGGCGTCGCCCCACCGGCCGTCGGTGTGCGATCGGTTACCGCGCCGTCCCGGGCGGGAGCGCGCCGTACGTCTCGTCGTAGTAGCCGCCCAGCTGGTCCCGGTACGCCGGGTCGCTGTGGCTGGTCTCGTCGTACTCCGGGGCGGCCTTGATCTGGTCCCGGGTGCGGTCCACGGAGACGGTGCGCTGGTCGTGGTCGACCTGGTTGACGGTGCCGGCGGGCAGCATCACCTTCTTGCCGAAGATCCACGGCCCGGTGTCGACGACCAGGTAGCTGCCGCCGACCTCGTGGCTGGCGTCGTCGATCTTGCCGACTCCGCCGTCGGTGGCCTCGACCTTGTAGCCGACCAGGTCGGCGTCGGCGACTCCGGCCGCGTCCCGGTAGCGCCACGGGTCGAAGGTGCCGGTCGGTGCGCCGCCCGCGACGA
The DNA here is from genome assembly GCF_000297395.2 of Micromonospora lupini str. Lupac 08. Taxonomy (GTDB): domain Bacteria; phylum Actinomycetota; class Actinomycetes; order Mycobacteriales; family Micromonosporaceae; genus Micromonospora; species Micromonospora lupini. The sequence continues at coordinate 1,438,287 of NZ_HF570108.1, forward strand.
CGCCCTGGTCACCGCCGTGCAGCGGGTCGGGCCCGGCGTGGGCGGCGTGCGGGTCGATCCTGTCCATGCCGTTCACTCCTGACTGTCGCCGATCGTCTCGGCGTCGCTCGGTGCGTCCCCGCAGGAGCTACCCGGAGGTCGGGGGCCGGAAACGGCGACGGGCCCGACGCCGTGGCACGGCGTCGGGCCCGTCGGGGCGTACCTGGCTCAGGCCAGCGCCGCCTCGGCGTCCAGGGTGACCGCCGCGGCGTGCACCACGGCGGAGATGCGCAGGGCCTCGTGCACCTGCTCCCGGGTGAAGCCCCTGCCGCGCAACGCCTTCTCGTGCGTCTCCAGGCAGATCCCGCAGCCGGTGACCGCGGAGACGGCGAGGCACCACAGCTTGAAGTCGCCCTTGTCGACACCCGGCCGGGCGATGAACTGCATCCGCAGCCGGGCCGGCATCGAGGCGTACTGCTCGTCGCCGATCAGGTGCTTGGCCCGGTAGTAGATGTTGTTCATCGCCATGACGGCCGCGGCGCCCTTGGCCGCCTCGACGCCCTCGGGCCCGAGGTGCCCGACCGCCTCGGCGGCGATCTCGCGCAGCACCAGCGGGTTGCGGGCGGCGACCGCGCAGGCCAGCGCCGTGCCCCACGCCTGGGTCGGGGTCAGCGTCGACGTGCCGAGGGTGGAGTCCAGGTTGAGCGTGATGTCCCTGGCGTACCCGGGCAGGGCCGCCTTGATCGTGTCCAGACCCACGGTGTCCTCCTTCAGAGCGGCACGAGGGCCAGATGCTCCCGTACGCGCGTTTGCGCCGGTCAGTGGCCGGACGCCCGGTGAAGTCGATCACGAACGGCACGGCCGGCGGCGACGGCCACGTTCCGTCACCATCCCGGGATGTGGGTAGTTCCTCCCAAAACCAGGGGAGCGGTGGCAGAGTAAACGCCGTGACCAGCACCACCCTGATTATTGCGACCTAGCGCGCCGGCTCTCCCTCCGCCGAGCGCGCAGACCTCCCGCATCCGCGGGAGGTCTTTTTGTTGCTCCGAGAAAGGATCCTGATGACGTTCCAGGTCTTCGACACGACACTGCGCGACGGCGCCCAGCGCGAGGGGCTCACCTACTCGGTGGTCGACAAGCTGGCGGTGGCCCGGCTGCTCGACGAGTTCGGTGTCGGCTTCATCGAGGGCGGTTGGCCGGGCGCGGTGCCCAAGGACACCGAGTTCTTCCGCCGGGCGCGCACCGAACTGACCCTGCGGCACGCGGTGCTCGTCGCGTTCGGCGCCACCCGCAAGGCCGGCGTCGCGGTCACCGACGACCCCCAGGTGCGCGCCCTGCTGGACGCGCAGACCCCTGCCGTCGCGCTTGTCGCCAAGGCCGACATCCGCCACGTCGAGCGCGCGTTGCGCACCACCGGCGCGGAGAACCTGGCGATGATCCACGACACCGTCAGCCACCTGGTCTCCGAGGGACGCCGGGTGTTCGTCGACGGCGAGCACTTCTTCGACGGCTACCGCCACGACCCGGCGTACGGCGCGGCAGTGGTGCAGACCGCGCTCGCCGCGGGCGCCGAGCGGATGGTCCTCTGCGACACCAACGGCGGCATGCTGCCGTCGCAGGTGACCGCCGCGATCGTCGACCTGACCAACCGGCTCGGCGTCGACCCCGCGCTGTTCGGCATCCACGCCCAGAACGACACCGCGTGCGCGGTGGCCAACACGATCGCCGCCGTCGAGGCGGGCGTCCGCCACGTGCAGGGCACCGCCAACGGGTACGGCGAACGCCCCGGCAACGCGGACATCTTCGCGGTCGTCGCCAACCTCCAGCTCAAGCTCGGCATGCCCGTCCTACCGGAGGGCTGCCTGGCGCAGATGGTGCGGGTCTCGCACGCCATCGCCGAGATCGCCAACATCGCCCCCGACACCCACCAGGCGTACGCCGGGGCCGCCGCCTTCGCCCACAAGGCCGGGCTGCACGCGAGCGCGATCAAGGTCGACCCGTTGCTCTACAACCACGTGGACCCGTCGGTGGTGGGCAACGACATGCGGATCCTGATCACCGAGATGGCCGGCCGGGCCAGCGTCGAGCTCAAGAGCCGTGAACTCGGCCTGGACCTGGCCGACCGTCCGGAGGCGCTGACCCGGGTCACCAATCGGGTCAAGGAGCTGGAGGCCGACGGCTGGTCCTTCGAGGCCGCGGACGCCTCCTTCGAGCTGCTGGTCCGCTCCGAACTGCCCGAGGGTGGCCCGGCCCGACCCTTCACCCTGGAGTCGTACCGGGTGCAGGTCGAGCACCGGGAGGACGGCTCGGTCGTCTCCGAGGCCACTGTGAAGATCCGGGTACGCGGCGAGCGGGTGATCGCCACCGCGGAGGGCAACGGGCCGGTCAACGCGCTCGACGAGGCGCTGCGGGTGGGGCTGGCGCGGCACTATCCGCGGCTGCGCGAGTTCGAGCTGGCCGACTACAAGGTGCGCATCCTGGAGGGCAGCCACGGCACCGGCGCGGTCACCCGGGTCCTGCTGGAGACCTCCGACGACACCGGCCGCGACTGGACGACCGTGGGCGTGCACCCCAACGTCGTCGAGGCCAGCTGGCACGCCCTGGTCGACGCCCTCACCTACGGCCTGGCCCCCGCCACCGCCGCGACCCCCTGACCTGGGCGATCTGCGGCTGGTGCGCCGGATGCCGGGACAGCACGTGCGGGATCACGAGGTGGTCGGGCGGCGGGGTCAGGCCGCGGGGAGGCGGAGGGTGGCCAGGACGGGGCGGTGGTCGCTGCCGGCCAGGTCGAACACCGTCACCCCGTCGGCCGCGATGCGTCGGTCGACGAGCACGTGGTCGATCGTGACCGGGGGGATGAGGTCGCCGTCGTACGGGCCCCACGTGCCGGTCAGCCCCGTGCCGGTGGCATCGGCGGCGTCGACGTAGCCGGTGCGCAGCAGCGCCCGCAGCGGCCCGTGGTCCAGGGTGGAGTTGAAGTCCCCGGCGAGGATCCGCAGGCCACCGCCGGGGGTGGCCGGTGGCTGGGCGACCAGGTCGGCACGCCAGGCGCCGACCTGGTCCAGCGCGGACGGCGCCGCGGGGTGGGCCGACTCGACCCGGACCGGGGGCCCGCCGGGCACGGCGAGCGTGCCGTACGCCTGGGTGAACCCCCAGCCACCGCGGTTGTTGCGGATGCCGGCATCGCTGATCGGCCACCGTGAGTAGAGCGCGGAACCGGGGGTGCCCACGTGCGCGTTGAGCTGCCGGTAGGGCAGCAGCCGGTCGAGGCCGAGTCGGTCCAGGCTGGCCTGCGCGTCCGGCGTGAACTCCTGCACGGTGAGCACGTCGACCCGGTGCTGCCGGACCAGCTCGACGAGCGCCCCCGTGTCGGCGGCCCCGGCGAGCAGGTTGGCCGTGAGCAGCCGGATCGTCGGGCCGGTAGCCGGCGGCTGTGGCGAGGCCAGCGCCCGGGGCGCCACCACGGCGAGTAGCGCCACCGCGACCAGCGCCGCGACCGCCGCCGGCCACCAGCGCCGCAGGGCGAGCGTGAGGGCGAGGGCCAGCACGCTCCATCCGGCGACGTACGGCGTGAAGGCGAGCGCCTGCACCAGCGGCCCCCGGTCCAGACCGGCCAGCCGCACGGTGGCCCAGGCGGCGGTCGGCCCGACGGCAACCCAGCAGAGCGCCGTGCCGATCGGCACCCTGCGGCGGGTCGGTGCGGGCGGGGCGTCGACGATCATGGCGTCAGCCTAGCCGGAACCGGCGTCGCCTTTTTTCATGAATGGTGAGGCGCTCATCTTTCACAATTATCTGACGGCTGGACGACAGGCCGATAATGCGAGATCAACTATTGACCTGCGGCTTTTTGCGGTGCTACGTTCCACGTGTTAAAACGACGCAACACTGAGTAGTAACAGCAGCTCAGGCCGGATGCAGATCAACGAGAAATCGACTTTCCCGACAGTGGGGGAGCGAGCTTCAACCGGTTCTCGTGTCGTCGTCGATCCCATTATTGGCAGTCATCCGTCCCGCCCCGCGGGTCGGCCGAATTCGCACGGTCACACAAGGGGGACCTGTCATGAGTACATCCTTCCGACGTAAGGCGACAGCGGTCACGTTCGCTGTCCTGGCGCTCACCCTGGCCGGTGGGGGGATCGCCATCGCCCAGCCGTCGGCGAAGGCGCCGCAGGCGGCCAACCAGCCGACGGCGCGCGGCACGGACACCCAGCCGCCGGTCACGGCCGAGTCGGCCCGCATGGCGAAGGCCGCGCTGAAGTCGGGCGCCGCCACCACGCTGGTGGCCACGACCGCCTTCACCGTCGTCAACTCCAACGGCACCAAGGCCCGCGGCACGGGCACGGTGCTCAAGTACGGCCCCGGAGAGTACGAGGTGCAGTTCGGCTACACCGTCTCCGCCGGCGCCTTCCTGGCCACCATCTCCCGGTCCGACTCCTGCTGCATCCCACCTGCCGGCGAGATCTCGGTCGCCCCGCGGCTGAGCACGCCCAACGCGGTCTTCATCCAGACCCGCAACTCGGCCGGAACGCCGGTCGACCGAGGGTTCACCCTGCTCACCCACACCCCCTGACCGAACCGACCGGCACGGCCCCCGCGCCTCGTGCGCGGGGGCCGCGTCGTCTTCGAATCGCCCGAGCCCAGACCTGCTGAGCTGCCAGCGAGCGGTCGGTGCCACTCGTACCGTCTCGGGTCGGACGTGCTCGCCTGGCCGGCCTCGTCACGCTCGTTCCCCGTCCGGGCGGCTCATCCCGATTCGGCCACAACGGGCCCGTCCGGCGCTCACAATCCGACGTTTGCCGGGGGCCCGCCCCGGGAAGCAAGCACCGTGACGGACATCTCGGACACCCTGGCCAGCCTGCCCACCTCGGTCGATCCCGAGCCGAGCGGCGTCGAGCTGGAACAGACCCTCTTCGAGGTCAAACGCGTGATCGTCGGGCAGGATCGGCTCGTCGAACGTCTGCTCACCGCACTCATCGCCAACGGGCACTGCCTGTTGGAGGGCGTGCCCGGCGTGGCCAAGACCCTGGCGGCGCAGACCCTCGCCACAGTGGTCGGCGGCACCTTCTCCCGGATCCAGTTCACCCCGGACCTGGTCCCCTCCGACATCGTCGGCACCCGGATCTACCGGGCCTCCAAGGAGACCTTCGACATCGAGCTGGGCCCGATCATGGCCAACCTGGTGCTCGCCGACGAGATCAACCGGGCGCCGGCCAAGGTCCAGTCGGCGCTGCTGGAGGCGATGGCCGAACGGCAGGTCTCCATTGGCGGACGCAGCTGGCCGGTGCCGACGCCCTTCCTGGTGCTTGCCACCCAGAACCCGATCGAGTCCGAGGGGGTCTACCAGCTCCCCGAGGCGCAGCGCGACCGGTTCCTCATGAAGGTGGTCGTCGACTATCCCAGCGACGCCGACGAACTGGCCATCCTCTACCGGATGAGCACCGACCGGCCCAGCGCGCGCCAGGTGCTCGACCCGCAACGGCTGCGCCACCTGCAGGTGCACGCCGAGCGGATCTTCGTCCACCACGCCCTGGCCGAGTACGTGGTCCGGCTCATCCTCGCCACCCGCGACCCGGCCCGGTTCGGGCTGGCCGAGATCGCGCCTCTGCTGGCGTACGGCGCCAGCCCGCGGGCGACCCTCGGCCTGGTCGCGGCCGCCCGCGCGCAGGCGCTGCTGCGGGGACGGGAGTACGTGCTGCCCGAGGACGTCCGGGAGTTGGCGGTGGATGTCCTCTCCCACCGGCTGGTGCTCTCCTTCGACGCCGTGGCCGACGGGGTCTCGGCCGAGAGCCTGGTCCGGCGGCTCGTGGAGGCGGTACCGCCGCCCCGGGTGGCCACCGGGTACCCCCAGCACGCCCCCGACCTGGCGGCGGCGTGAGACGCGCCGGCCACACGTCGGTGACCACGTCGCCCGACCCGGGCCTGGCCGAGCTGACCCCCGACCAGCGACTGCGCCGACTCGAACTGACCGTCACCCGCAGACTCAACGGTCTGCTGCACGGCCAGTACCGTGGCCTGCTGCCCGGGCCGGGCAGCGAGCCCGCCGGCAGCCGCGAGTACCGGCCGGGGGAGGACGAGGTCCGCCGGATGGACTGGGCGGTGACCGCCCGGACCGCCGTGCCGCACGTCCGACAGGTCGACGCCGACCGGGAACTGACCACCTGGTTGCTCGTCGACGCCAGCGCCAGCATGGAGTTCGGCACCGCCGAGCTGGACAAGCGGGAGTTGGCGGTGGCCGCGGTGGCGGCGGTGGGCTTCCTGACCGCAGGCATCGGCAACCGGTTGGGCGCCCAGGTTCTGCGCGCCGACGGAGTACGGCGCTTTCCCGCCCGCAGCGGGCGTACCCATCTGCTCGGTCTGCTCCGCGCGCTGCTGACCGCCCCGCGCGCGACCGAGCCCGACGACAGGTCCCGGTCGCGGCCGGCGACCCCGCGGCCGGTCGCGGCGGCGGAGTTGGCCGACGGGCTCGACGCGGTGCACCGGGTCGCCAACCAGCGCGGGCTGGTCGTGGTGGTCTCCGACTTCCTCGACGGCCTGCCCGACGACCCCGACGAGCAGGCGCCCTGGGAGCGGACCCTGCGCCGGCTGTCCGCCCGCCACCAGGTGCTGGCGATCGAGGTGACCGACCCGCGTGAGCTGGAACTGCCCGACGTCGGCCTGATCACGCTCGTCGACCCGGAGACCGGTCGCCGCCGTGAGGTGTGCACATCGGACCGACGCCTGCGGGAGCGCTACGCCGCGGCCGCCGCCGCCCAGCGTGAGCAGGTCCGTCAGGCGTTGCGCCGGAGCGCGGCGACGCACCTGGCGCTGCGCACCGACCGGGACTTCAGCGCCGACATCGTCCGACACGTGCACGCCCAGCGAAGGATGGCCGCCGCGCCGGCCGGAGCCGCCCGGGGAGGTGCCGCGTGACCTGGGAGTCCCCGTTGCGGCTCTGGCTGCTGATCGGCGTGCTCGCGCTTGTCGGCGCGTACCTGGTGGCGCAGCGCAGACGCAGCCGCTACGCCGTCCGCTTCACCAACCTGCGGCTGCTGGACCGGGTGGCGCCCGTTCGTCCGGCCTGGCGTCGGCACGTACCGGCCGGGCTGTTCCTGGCCATGCTGGCGCTGCTCGTGGTCGGATTCGCCCGGCCGACCGCCGAGGTCCGGGTCCCCCGGGAACGCGCGACGGTGATGGTGGCCGTCGACGTGTCGACCTCCATGCTCGCCACCGATGTGGACCCCGACCGGCTGGCGGCGGCCAAGCAGGCGGCCCGACGGTTCGTCGAGGGCCTACCGGACGAGTTCAATGTGGGGCTCGTCGCGTTCGCCGGCAGCGCCGCCGTCCTGGTGCCGCCCGGCACCGACCGGGACGCCCTGGACGAGGGCATCGGTCGCCTCGCCGAAGGCGTGACCGGGGTGCAGGGCACCGCGATCGGTGAGGCCATCAACACCTCGCTCGGCGCGGTCAAGAGCCTGGACAGCGAGGCCGCCAAGGAGCCACCACCGGCCCGGATCATCCTGCTCTCCGACGGGGCCAACACGTCGGGGATGGACCCGATGGAGGCGGCGGCGGAGGCGGTCGCGGCGAAGGTGCCGGTGCACGCGATCTCGTTCGGCACGCCGTCGGGATTCGTGGACCGGGGCGGACGGCCGATCCAGGTGCCGGTCGACGGGCAGACCCTCAGGGCCGTCGCGGACGAGACCGGCGGAATGTTCCACGAGGCCAGCACCACCGACGAGTTACGCGCCGTCTACGACGACATCGGAAGCTCGGTCGGCTACCGCACCGAACGCCAGGACGTGTCGGCCCGGTTCATCGGCCTCGGACTGGTGTTCGCGATGGGCGCCGCCGCCGGCTCGATGCGCTGGTTCTCCCGACTGCCCTGATCCACCGCGCCGACGTCGACTGTGAGGAGTACGCATGGCAGTGCAGACCGGACTGGGCGAACCGCGCGGTCCCTGGTTCATCTCGCCGGAACTCGACCCGGACGGGCGCGGGTGGTGGGACGCGCCCGGCTCGGGGCGGGACCCCGGCGGGCGCCGCCCCGGCCGGCTGCTCGCCGCGTTGGCTGTCGTCGCGGTCTCGGCCGTCTCGGGCGCCCTGGCCGGCGGCCTGGTGGCCAGCCGGGACGGCACGGCCGGGCCGTCCGCGGCGTCCGCCGCGCCGGTGCCGGCGGAGCTGGTCACCGCCGCCGAGCGGACCGTGCCCGGTGTGGTGTCGGTGCTCGCCGGCGGCGCGAACGGCGCGTCCGCGACCGGCTCCGGGTTCGCCATCGACGACCAGCAGCACCTGGTCACCAACGACCACATCCTGGCCAAGGGCGGCGGTGGGCCGGTCACGGTGGAGCTGCCCGACGGCCGCCGGTACGAGGCCGAGGTGGTCGGCAGGGAGCCGCGCAACGACCTGGCGGTGCTGAAGGTGCCACCGTCGGCCGGCCTCGCCCCGTTGCCGCTGGCCAAACCGGGCGCCACCCGGGTCGGTGAACCGGTGCTGGCGGTGGGCTCACCGCTGGGGCTGTCCGGAACGGTCACCGCGGGCATCGTCAGCGCGCTGGACCGCCAGGTGCGGCTGGGCAACAACCGGCACCGCGCGGTGCAGACCGACGCGTCGATCAATCCCGGCAACTCGGGCGGGCCGCTCGTCAACGCCCGAGGTGAGGTGGTCGGGGTGAACACCGCGATCGCCACCATCGACGGCAACGGGTCGATCGGCATCGGCTTCGCCATTCCCATCGACCAGGTGCAGCAGACCGCCGACACCATCATCGGGAAGGGCGGCTGAGCTGCCCGGACGGCCCCTCGGGCCGCTCGCACTGTCGGATATCCGGCCAGACGCCATCGGACCATGGAAATATTACGCTCGGTATGAATACTGGCGGAGGTGGAGCGTCCTCTTCTCACGGTCCTCCTGCTGGTGGGCCTGGTCATCGGATGTGCGGTGGGGTCGGCGTACGCCCGGGCGCGACGCGGGTGGACCGACTACCAGACCGCGAAGAGCTCGGTGCCCGGCGCTCGCCGCGGCGCGTGGTTGCTGATCCGCGGCGTGGCGGTGAAGGCCGCGGTGATCGGGTTGCTGCTGTTCGGCGCCGTGGCGTACGCCGCGGTGGGGTCGGACGACGAGACCGCCGGGCCGACGCCCACCCCGTCGGTGACCGAGAGTGAGCCTCCGCGCCGGTGACCCGGGACGGGCCGCCGCGGGCTAGCCTCGGGGCGTGGACGACGGACTGCGGGTGACCGATCGGTGGGTCGTCCCCGCCGGGGAGCTGCGGGAGCGCTTCTCCCGCTCGTCCGGCCCCGGTGGGCAGGGCGTGAACACCGCCGACTCCCGGGTCGAGCTGAGCTACGACCTCGCCAACTCCCCGGCCGTGCCCGAGTGGCTGCGGGCGCGGGCGCTGGCACGCCTCGCCAACCGCCTGGTGGACGGTGTGCTGACCATCGCGGCCAGCGAGCACCGGGCGCAGCTCGCCAACCGGGAGGCGGCCCGGGAGCGGATGGTCGCGCTGTTGCGTGAGGCGGCCGCGCCGCCTCCGCCCCCACGGCGGGCGACCAGGCCGTCCCGGGGCGCCAAGGAGCGCCGGCTGGCCGAGAAGAAGCGCCAGTCGCAGCGCAAACGCGACCGCCGCGTCGACGGCGAGTAGTCCTCTTCCCGAGCCGTGTCAGTGACCTCTGCGACTGTCGAGTGACAGAATCTGGAATCTGTCATCCGAAGTGTGTATGGTCGGCATGTCACCCAGGAGAGGAAGACCCCATGGAAACCCGCACCCTCGGCACCTTCGGCCCCACCGTCTCCGCCCTCGGGCTCGGCCTGATGGGCATGTCCGACCTCTACGGCCCGGCCGACGAGGCCGAGAGCATCGCCACCATCCACGCCGCGCTGGACGCCGGCATCACCCTGCTCGACACGGGCGACTTCTACGGCATGGGCCACAACGAGATGCTGCTGCGCGACGCGCTGCGCGGCCGCAACCGGGACAAAGCCGTGATCAGCGTGAAGTTCGGCGCGCTGCGCGACGTCGACGGCGGTTGGAACGGCAACGACGTCCGACCCGTCGCGATCAAGAACTTCCTGGCGTACACGCTGCGCCGGCTCGGCACCGACCACGTCGACGTCTACCGCCCCGCCCGACTCGCGCCGGACGTGCCGGTGGAGGAGGTCGTGGGCACCCTGGCCGAGCTGGTCAAGGCGGGCCACGTCCGGCACATCGGCCTCTCCGAGGTGAGCGCCGAGACGCTGCGCCGGGCGCACGCCGTGCACCCCATCAGCGACCTCCAGATCGAGTACTCGCTGATCTCCCGCGCCCCCGAGGCCGAGATCCTGCCGACGGCCCGTGAGCTGGGCGTCGGGATCACCGCGTACGGGGTGCTGTCCCGAGGGCTGATCAGCGGCCACTGGACGGCCGGGCGGGAGACCACCGGCACCGACTTCCGCAGCCACCTGCCGCGTTTCGCCGGCGCGAACCTGGACCGCAACCTCGCCCTGGTCGACGCGCTGCGCGCCATCGCCGAGGCGCGGGGCGTCACCGTGGCGCAGATCGCCATCGCCTGGGTGCTCGCCCGGGGCGAGACCGTCGTACCCCTGATCGGCGCCCGGCGCCGGGACCGGCTCACCGAGGCCCTCGGCGCCGCCGACGTCACGCTCACCGCGACGGACCTGGCCGCCATCGAGGCCGCGGTCCCGGCCGACGCGGCGGCCGGCAGCCGGTACGACGAGGCGCAGATGGCGTTCCTGGACAGCGAGCGGTCATGACGAACCGGTCGTGGCGCGACAGTCGACCGGGGGTCGCGCCACGACCGGCGGCGCGGTCAGGAAGGCTGGGACGATGAGCGACGCCACCGCCCTGACCGCCGACCGCATCCTCGACTCCGCCGAGGAGGTGCTGCGTCGGTACGGCCCGGCGAAGGCCACCGTGCTGGACGTCGCCCGCGCGTTGGGCGTCAGCCACGGCAGCGTCTACCGGCACTTCGCCAGCAAGGCCGCGCTGCGCGAGGCGGTCGCCGAACGCTGGCTGGCCCGGGTCTCCACCCCGCTCATCGACGTCGCCACCGGCCCCGACCCGGCCCCGCAGCGGTTGCGCCGGTGGCTTGCCGAGTTGAGCGGCACCAAGCGGCGGATGGCCCGGGAGGACCCGGAGCTGTTCGACAACTTCCACCAGCTCGCCACGCTCTCCGAGGGGGCGGTCGCCAACCACCTGGAGGTCCTCGCCGGTCAGCTCAGCCTGATCGTCGCGGACGGGGTGGCCGCCGGTGAGTTCACAGTGCCCGACCCGGCGGTGGCCGGCCGTGCGTTGTTGCAGGCCACCGCGCGGTTCCACCACCCGTCGCACCGGACGGAGTGGAGCGAGCCCGGCCTCGACGACGACCTGGCGGCGGTGGTCGCGCTGCTCCTCGACGGCCTGCGTGCCCGCCCCACCGGCTGAAACCGGGTCGCTTCGGGTCGCTCCGGGTCGCTTGCGGTCAGGCCGGGACGGCGGCCAGCAGCCGGTCGCGGAGCACGTCCGCGCGGTCGGCGAAACCCCGTTGCGCCACGGCGTACTCCGCCCGACCCTCCGCGGTCTCCACACGCACCGGCGGGTGACCGAGCGCCGCCAGGTCGTACGGGCTGGCCCGCATGTCCAGCGTGCGGATGTCCCGGGCCAGCTCGAAACAGTCCGCGACCAGCTCGGACGGCACCAGCGGCGACACCTTGTACGCCCACTTGTAGAGATCCATGTTGGCGTGCAGGCAGCCCGGCTGCTCGTTCGCGTGCTGCGTCTCCCGCGTCGGCGTGAGCAGGTTCAGCGGACGGGCCGGCGGCGTGAAGAACCGGAACGCGTCGAAGTGGCTGCACCGCACACCGCGCTCCTCGACGACGGCGGCGGTCCGCTCCGGGTCCAGCCGCAGCGGCCAGGCGTTGTGCCGCAACTCCTCGCGGGTCTGCCGGTACACCATCGCCCACTCGTGCATCCCGAAGCAGCCGAAGTGCGCCGGCCGCCCCGCCGTGGCCGCCAACAGCGAGCGGATCCACGCGATCGACTCCGCGCGTCGCTCGCGTACCGCCTCGGTGTCGAGGGTGACCCCGGCGGTCGTGGCGCGGTAGTCCCGGCCGAACTCGGCCGGATCCGCGTCGCGCAGCTCGACCCCCGCGCCCGGGTGCCAGCGGCGTAGCTGCGCCGGCCGGTGCGAGTAGTAGGTGAACAGGAAGTCGGCCACCGGGTGCCGCTCGCCCCGGCGTCGTCGGGCCAGGTGCGGCGTCAGCCAGACGTCCACCCGCTCCTCGTGGGCCCGGCGGCGCTCCCGCCAGGCGGCCACGTCGAGCACGGCGGAGGCGAGGGCGGCGGTCACGGACCCAGGGTACGACCGCCGCCCCGTCGCCGGTCAGGGCATCTGCACCCGGACGCCTGCGGAGAACACCCCGCTGCGCAGTTCCAGCTGCCGGGGCGGGTCCCGCCCGTCGACGCTGAACACCAGCGGGAGCACCACCCGACTGCCCGCGGCCACCGGGTTGGCGAAGACGTCCCGACCCAGGTTGGCCGCCCGGGTGGCGGGCTCGTCCGTGCTCACCCACCGGCCACCCGGCAGGTAGGCGCGTTGGAGCTGGCCGTGCCAGGGCTGCTGGGCGCCGGTGACGTTGCGCACACCCACGGTGGCCTGGCAGCGCCGACCGCCGGCCGGTGCCGCGTCAGGCCCATCCGCCGTGCACGACATCCGGTAGACGGTGAACTCGAACGCGGACTCCCGCAGCGGCACGCCCACCGGCCCGGAGACCCCGGTGCCCATCCACGCGCCGCTGGTCGGCTGCTTCTGGGTGTCGATCGACGACACCTGCCGGGTGGCCGTCCAGCCGGCCGTGCCGATCACGCCCGCCAGCACCACCGCCGCCGCGCCGACCAGCAGCCAGACCGGCGGCGTACGCCGCCGTCGGCTCGGGCTCGGACTCGCCGCACGCGGGTAGATCGTTCCGCGTCCACCGTCCGGCGTTCCGTTGGCGTCCGGCGTTCCGTTGGTGGCCAGGGCGGCGGCGTTCACCCGTCGTCCGCGCTGTCGCCGCCACACCCAGGCCACGAGTGCGCCGAGCAGCACCAGGACGCCCAACCCGGCCAGCAGCACCGGAAACCGCCGCCAGGGCGGCGCCTCGGTGACCTCGGCCGCCGGGGCTCCGGCCGCCTGCCAGGTGGCGCTGGCGCAGTCGTACGGCCGGGTGCCGTCACTTGTGAACGCGCAGGCCGGCGCCGTCAGCGGCTGGCCCGGCGCGACAGCGGTCAGCGCCGTGCCCAGCGTGGTGGTGCTGTGCGCGGGCAACCGCAACCGCCAGGTCACCTCGGCCGTGGACCCGCCGGAGCTGCTGGACCGCCCGCCCCCGCTGATCGCGGTGGGCGACGACCCGGACGGCAGCTCCTGGCGCACCGTGGTGTCGAGGGGCGAGTTGCCCACGTTGCGCACGTGGATCTGGTACCGCGGCGCGGGACTGCGCTCCGTCGCGACCGCCACCGTGACCGGAGGCGGGGGCGCCGACGCCGGTACCCGCGACGGTGGTGCCACCGCCGGCGGCGCCGACGGCGGTGTGGGCTCCGCGCTCGCCCGCGCGGCCACCGCCACCGCCGGTGGCGCGGGACTCACGGTCGCCGACGGCGTGACCGCCGCCGGCCCCGGCGCCGGTGTCGTCGTTGTGGCTGGTGGAACGGGTGTGGCTGGTTGTGGCGTGGCGGCCGCTGGTCGTGGCGCGGCCGCCGCCTCCGGGGCCGCCGCGGGCAGGGCCGGCACGGCGGCGAGGATGCCGAGGCAGTGTACGAACACCGCGAGGGCTCTGTGGTGTCGTGTCGATGCAGGCATACGAACGAACCTCCGGAGCCGACGCTAGGGGCGTCCGACCTCCGTGCGGGTACGAAGTCGGGAAGCCCGCCCCCGCCGCCCCGGCCTGCGCTAGGGTGCCACGACGGTGACGGGTTGCGCACACCCGGCGGCCGGTTGTGGCCGGTGGCGGTGCCGGCGGGGCTAGATTGGCCGGGTGCGTATCGCTCGTTTCGCTCATGCCAAGGGAATGTCGTTCGGAGCCGTCGAGGGCGAAGCGGGGGCCGGGTCGCAGGGCCTGACCATCGCCGAGATCGAGGGTCATCCGTTCGGCCAGCTCTCCTTCAGTGGGGCCCGCTGGGCCCTCTCCGACGTCCGACTGCTCTCGCCGATCCTGCCCAGCAAGGTGGTCTGCGTGGGCCGCAACTACGCCGACCACGCCGCCGAGCTCGGCAACGAGGTGCCCAAGGAGCCGTTGCTCTTCCTCAAGCCGTCCACCTCGGTGATCGGTCCCCGCGACGCCATCCGGTTGCCGATCTTCTCGAAGCAGGTCGAGCACGAGGCGGAGCTGGCGGTGGTGATCGGCGCGCCGGGCGCCCGCCGGGCCGACCGGGCCGCCGCCGAACGCGCCATCTTCGGCTACACCTGCGCCAACGACGTGACCGCCCGGGACCTGCAGCGCTCGGACGGGCAGTGGACCCGCGCCAAGGGCTTCGACTCGTTCTGCCCGATCGGCCCGTGGATCACCACTGGGCTGGACGTCTCCGACCTGGAGATCCGCTGTGAGGTGGGTCGCAACCCGGACGAGATGGAGGTACGCCAGCTCGGCCGGACGAAGGACATGGTCTTCGACGTGGCCGGCCTGGTGTCGTACATCTCGCACGTGATGACCCTGCTGCCCGGCGACGTGGTGCTCACCGGCACTCCGGCGGGGGTTAGCCCTCTCGTCGAGGGGGATACCGTCACCGTGCGGATCGAGGGCATCGGCGAGCTCAGCAACCCGGTGGTCCCCGTCGCCTGATCCGTCCGATGCCCCTGTTTCCGCAGCTCACGGGTGGTTCGGGGGGATCGGATTTGGCCTGCCGGCACCGGGAGGGTAATGTTCACTCCCGGCGCCGCAAGGGGCCAATGGGGTATGGGGTAATTGGCAGCCCGACTGATTCTGGTTCAGTTAGTCTAGGTTCGAGTCCTGGTACCCCAGCGCTGCTGGAATTCGCGAGAGTTCCGGACGCTGGATTCTGACGGAGTTCGACTCCGCCCCTCCGGGGGCGGAGAGTGGTCTCTGGTAGAGTGCAGCTCCTCCGCCCGCGAGGGTGGGGGAGCGAAAGTGGTTCTGGCCCCGTCGTCTAGCGGCCCAGGACGCCGCCCTCTCAAGGCGGTAGCGCCGGTTCGAATCCGGTCGGGGCTACATCTGTGCACAACCCGTCTCACCTCGGTGAGGCGGGTTGTTTCGTTGGTGCGACGCCCGTTTCCGGTGCCCGACGGTGCCCAGACCCCACGCTCGCCCCTGCCGACGGTGCCGCTAGACTACAGCGGCACCGCCTGCGAGGGCGGTGAACAGGAAGTTCTGGCCCCGTCGTCTAGCGGCCCAGGACGCCGCCCTCTCAAGGCGGTAGCGCCGGTTCGAATCCGGTCGGGGCTACAACCGAAAGGCTCATCTCGCTCCGCGAGGTGAGCCTTTCCCTTTACCCGGCCCTGCTCCCCGGCCTTCTCTCGGTTGATCATGAGGTTGGCGGGGGCGACACGCCGATTCGGGTGCCGCCAACCTCATGATCAACGCGGGGTGGGCAGGGGTGGGGGTGGGGTGGGGGTTAGAGGCCGGAGAGGCGTTGGCCGGCTCTCACCACTGCCATGGCGTGGCGTTCGCCGGGGCGGCGGCCGAGGCGCTCGATCGGGCCGGAGATGCTCACCGAGGCGATCACCCGGCCGGTGCGGTCGCGGATCGGCGCGGAGACGCTCGCCACACCGGCCTCCCGCTCGGCCACGCTCTGCGCCCAGCCGCGGCGGCGGACCTCGGCCAGGGTGCGACCGGTGAACTTGCTGCGCGGCAGCAGCGGCATCACCGCCTCCGGAGGCTCCCAGGCGAGGAGGATCTGGGCCGCCGAGCCGGCGGTCATCGGCAGCACCGAGCCCACCGGAACGGTGTCCCGCAGGCCGCTCGCGCGCTCCGCCGCCGCCACGCAGATCCGCTCGTCGGCGCGGCGCAGGTAGAGCTGCGCGCTCTCGCCGGTGGCGTCGCGCAGCGCGGCCAGCAGTGGCTCGGCGGCGGTCAGCAGGACGTCCGGGGCCGCGTTGGCCAGCTCGCCCAGCCGGGGGCCGGGACGCCAACGCCCCTGGGTGTCCCGGACGAGCATCCGATGGATCTCCAGTGCCTGTGCCAGCCGGTGCGCGGTGGCCCGGGGCAGCTTCGTGCGTTCAACGAGTTCGGCCAGGCTGGCGCCGTCGACACAGGCGGCCAGGATGACCACCGCCTTGTCGAGAACGCCGACACCGCTCATACTGTGTCCCACAAGCCGAAACTTACCTCCCAGAATTTAGGATGTCCAGATGGTGGGAGTCACTCCTGAGCCGAGGACCCTGGCCGAGAAGGTCTGGGACGCGCACGTCGTACGGTCCGCCGCTGGTGAGCCGGATCTGCTCTTCATCGACCTGCACCTGCTGCACGAGGTGACCAGCCCGCAGGCGTTCGACGGGCTGCGGCTCGCCGGGCGCCGGGTGCGCCGTACCGACCTGACCCTCGCGACCGAGGACCACAACACCCCGACCGGGTACGCCGATCCGGCGTTCCGGCTCCGCCGCGGCGACCTGCTCACCATCGCGGACCCGACCTCGCGTACGCAGATCGAGACGCTGCGCCGCAACTGCGCCGAGTTCGGCGTGCGGCTGCACCCGCTCGGCGACGAGAACCAGGGCATCGTGCACGTCATCGGCCCGCAGCTCGGGGTCACCCAGCCCGGCATGACGATCGTCTGTGGCGACTCGCACACCGCCACCCACGGCGCGTTCGGCGCGCTCGCCTTCGGCATCGGCACCAGCGAGGTGGAGCACGTGCTGGCCACCCAGACGCTGCCGCAGAGCCGGCCGAAGACCATGGCCGTCAACGTCACCGGCCAGCTCGCCCCCGGCGTCACCGCCAAGGACCTGGTGCTCGCGCTGATCGCCCAGGTCGGCACCGGTGGGGGGCGCGGGCACATCGTCGAGTACCGCGGCGAGGCCATCGAGTCCCTCTCCATGGAGGGGCGGATGACGATCGCCAACATGTCCATCGAGTGGGGCGCCAAGGCCGGCATGATCGCGCCGGACGAGACGACCTTCGCGTACCTCAAGGGTCGGCCCAACGCGCCGCAGGGCCCGGACTGGGACGCGGCGGTGGCCTGGTGGCGGACGCTGCCCACCGACGAGGGCGCGAGCTTCGACGCCGAGGTGACCCTGGACGCCAGCCGGATCACGCCGTTCGTCACCTGGGGCACCAACCCCGGGCAGGGCGCGCCGCTGAGCGCGCCGGTGCCCGACCCGGAGGAGTTCGTCACCGACTCGGAGCGCGCCGCCGCCCGCCGCGCGCTGGAGTACATGGACCTGCGCCCCGGCACCCCGCTGCGGGAGCTGCCCATCGACGTGGTCTTCGTAGGCTCCTGCACGAACGGTCGCCTGGAGGATCTGCGGGCCGCCGCCGACGTGCTGCGCGGGCACCGGGTCGCCGACTCCGTCCGGATGCTCGTGGTGCCCGGCTCCGCCGCCGTCCGGGAGGCCGCCGAGGCCGAGGGACTGGACAAGGTCTTCGTCGACGCCGGCGCCGAGTGGCGGTTCGCCGGCTGCTCCATGTGCCTGGGCATGAACCCCGACACGCTCAAGCCCGGCGAGCGCTCGGCGTCCACCTCCAACCGCAACTTCGAGGGCCGGCAGGGCCGGGGCGGTCGTACCCACCTGGTCTCCCCGCCGGTCGCCGCCGCCACCGCCGTGGCCGGGCGACTGGCCGCCCCCGCCGACCTGTAGAAGGGACTTCAGGAGATGGACAAGTTCACCACCCACACCGGCACCGCCGTGCCGCTGCGCCGGTCCAACGTGGACACGGACCAGATCATCCCGGCCGTGTACCTCAAGAGGGTGACCCGCACCGGCTTCGCCGACGGGCTGTTCAACGCCTGGCGGGAAGACCCGACATTCGTGCTCAACGATGAATCCTATTCCGGTGCGTCGATCCTCATCGCCGGTCCGGAGTTCGGCACCGGCTCCTCCCGGGAGCACGCCGTCTGGGCACTGCGCGACTGGGGCTTCCGCGCCGTGGTCGCCCCGCGCTTCGGTGACATCTTCCGCGGCAACGCACTCAAGGAGGGTCTGCTGCCGGTCGAGTTGGAATTGAAAGCCGTCGAGGAGTTGTGGGATCTCGTCGAGGCCGAGCCGACCACTCCGGTGACCGTCGACCTGACCGCCCGACAGCTCCGTGCCGGGGACGCGACCTGGTCGTTCCCGCTTGACGACTTCAGCCGGTGGCGGCTGTTGGAGGGCCTGGACGACATTGGACTCACCCTCCGGCACGCCGATGACATCACCTCCTACGAGGCGTCGCGACCCCCGTTCCTGCCCTCGGTGGCATAGCCGTACGCGCGCCCGCACATCGGATTCCGCCCTCACCGGTCCCACCGGTGGGGGCGAATCCGTTACGACACAAGGGCTTTTTTCTACCGAATGTTTGTGTCCAGGCAGCACAGGGCATACGGTGCGCGCAGAATGGCTCGCGTCGAGTCAGTTGCACAATCGGGAGGAAGTCGTGAACAAGGCCGAGCTCATCGAGGCGCTCGCCGTTCGCCTGGGGGACCGGAAGACGGCGACGGCCGCGCTCGACGCGGTCCTCACTGAGGTCCAGGCGGCGGTCACCAAGGGCGAGAAGGTGGCGATCACCGGATTCGGAGCATTCGAAAAGCGTGTGCGTGGCGCACGAACAGCGCGCAACCCGCGTACCGGCGAGGCGGTGAAGGTCAAGAAGACGTCCGTTCCGACCTTCCGCCCCGGCGCCGGGTTCAAGGAGATGGTGGCCAGCGGCAAGGTGCCGAAGGCCACGGTGGCGGCGAAGAAGACCGCCACCACCACGGCCAAGACCGCTGGCACCAAGGCGGCGGGCACCAAGGCCACCGCCACCAAGGCGGCCAGTAAGAAGACCGCCCCGGCCAAGGCGAGCAAGACCACCACCACCGCCGCCACCAAGGCGGCAAGCAAGAAGACCGCCCCGGCCAAGGCGAGCAAGACCACCACGGCGACCAAGACGGCCGCCAGCAAGAAGACCGCCACGGCGAAGAAGACCACCGCGGCGACCAAGTCCGCCACGGCGAAGAAGACCACCGCGGCGGCCAGCAAGAGCACGGCCAGCAAGAGCACGGCGGCCAAGAAGGCGCCGGCGAAGAAGGCTCCGGCCAAGAAGACGGCCAGCAAGCGCTGACCGCCTGTCCGCCCAGAGGGCGTCCACCGTCTCGGTGGGCGCCCTCTGCGCGTCCCGGACCGTTGACCCGGCCCGGCCGTACGCGCAGAATCGCCGTGCCGGCCCCCCTCTGAGCCGGTCCGCCGACGGGAAATGGGGCGCCGGTGCGCTACCGCCAGCTCACCACCGGATCGCTCGCGCTGGGCGTCGTTCTGCTCATCGACGTGCTGCGCGTCTGGCTGCCCGGCATCATCACCATCTTCGGGCAGGCCGCGTCCACCCCGGCCGAGTTGATGGGCGCGTTCGCGCTCGGCTGGTTCGTCCTGGCGATGGCCGCGCCGGCACTGGTCCGGCGGGTGGGCTCTCGTCGGGTCGCCGGCACCGCAGCCGTGCTGCTGGCCGTGGCCCGGCTCGCGCTCACCAGCGCCCCCGGCGGCCGTCCGCAGCTCTGGTTGGCCACCGCCGGTCTGCTCGCCGGCCTGGTCTGGTTGGTGGGTGTCGCAGGTGGCACCGACCGTCCGGTCCCGGGACTGGCCCTGGGGCTGGCGGTCAACGCCGCCGTCCACGCCCTGTTGGACACCTACGATCTCGTCTGGCGGGGAGGCTGGGCGGCCTGGCTGCTCAGCGCCGTCGCGGTGGTGCTGTTCCTGCTCGGCACGGCGCTGCCCACCGCGCTGCCCGCCGCGCTGCCCACCGCGCCGCCGGGCCCGGGTGGCGCCCGTTCCTGGCTGCTGGCCGGGCCGGTGCTGCTACTCACCGGCATGGTGGCCCTCGCGCCGGCCCTGGCCGAGACCGGGATGTCGTACCTCGTCGCGGGTGGCGACGTCGCCCGCTCACCGCTGTTCGGCCTGGCGCCGGTGCCGGTGGCGGTCGCCGGGTTCCTGCTGGCCGCGCTGGCGGGTCCGACCCGGCGGTGGGGCCGGCCACTCGGACCGGCGGCCCTCCTGGTGGGCGTGGTGCTCTTCGCCCTCGACCGTGGCGACCTGCTCGTCGCGGCCATCCTGCTCACCGCCGTCGGACTCGGCGCCTGCCTCGCCCTCACCGACGCTCCGGGCCGCGCCGACGCCGTCGCCGCTGAGACCGCCGAGACCGGCGCCGCCGACGCCGTCGAGACCGGCGCCGCCGGCGTCGGGACCGGCGCCGGCGCCGGGAGCGAGGCCGGCGATGGGGGCGCGGCAGGCGTGGACGGCACCCGCCGAACGGCGGCCCGTCGGGGGTACGCCGTCGCCGCCGGCATGCTGCTCTTCGTGCTGGGGGCGGTGGGCTACTACTCCGCCTACGATCTGGGCTACCCGAACGCGGCGGTGCCGGTCGTGGTGGCCGGGGTGGTCGCCGCCGTGGCCCTGGCCGCCCGCCCCTCCGGGAAGCGGCGTCCCGGCCCGCTTCCGCCGCTGCGGACCGCCGGCGCGGTCGCCGCGCTGGCCCTGCTCGCGCCACTGTTCGCCGACGAGGTGGCGGTGGCGAGCAACCGGGAGGGTCCGCCGGAGCGGTTGCGGGTGGTGGCGTACAACATCCGGATGGGCTTCGGGCTGGACGGCCGGTTCGACCTGGCCGGGCTGAGCGCCGCGATCGACCGGCAGCGCCCCGATGTGGTGCTGCTCAGCGAGGTGGACCGGGGCTGGCTGCTCAACGGCGGCCACGACACGCTGGACCTGCTGTCCGACCGGCTCGGCATGCCGTACGTGTTCGGGCCGGCCGCCGACCCGGTCTGGGGTGACGCGGTGCTCAGCCGGTGGCCGGTCACCGACCTGCGGTCCCGGTCGCTGCCGTCCCTCGGAGCGCCCACGGGAGCGCAGGCTCTCGCCGTCACCCTGGACCTCGGCGACGGGGTGCGCTGCGCCGTGGTCAGCACCCACCTGCAACCGCCACCCGACGCGGGCCCGGTGGCGCAGGCCCGCGCGGTCGCCGACTTCGCCACCGGGTACGCGGCGGGCCGGCCGCTCGTGGTGGCCGGCGACCTCAACACCGAGCCGGGCGACGAGGCGTTCGCACAGTTCACTTCGGCAGGTCTCGTCGACGCGTTGGCGGTCGCCCGTCCGCTGGCGACGAGCCCCGCCGACGATCCGCGCCAGCAGATCGACCACGTCTTCGTCTCGCCCGGCCTCACCGCGAGCGACCCGGTCGCGCCGCGCGGCGAGGCCAGCGACCATCTGCCGGTGGCGGTGACCCTCACCCTGCCGCCCCGCTGACCGCCGCCGTAGGGCGTGCGAGCCGGCCGCTGAGGGGCCGCTACGGGCGATTGGCGGCGAGCTACCGGCCACCCGGGCCGGCCCGCTACCAGGCCGCTACAGGCGGTCGGTGGCGAGCAGGCGGTCGCCGCTGAAGGCGAGCAGCCAGCCGCCGCCCTTCGGGGTGGTGAAGTCCTCGTCGGCGCGGCCGGTCAGCTGCTCCAACGCGCCCGGCAGCACCTTGCCCTGGCTGCACACCGCCACCTGCCCGCCGGCGCGGGCCAGCTCCAGCAGTTGGGCGGCGGTGGCCAGCGCCCGCTCGTCGCGTTGCTGACCCGGCTGCGGCTCGTCCAGGTCGCCGCACACCTCGATCGGCAGGTCGAGCAGCGCCGCCGCCGGGTCCAGGGTCTGCACGCAGCGGCGCGGCGACGCCGACAGCAGCCGGGCCGGCCGGACCACGGCGATCAGCGGCGCGAGGGCGTACGCCTGGGCCCATCCCTCGGCGTCGAGCGGGCGGGCCGTGTCCGGGCCGGTCCAGGTGGCCCGTTTGCCGGCGTGCCCGTGCCGGACCAGCGCGACAGTCGCGGTCACCGCCGGCAGCGCGGCGTACGCGGCCAGCACCTCGGCGTCGTGCGGGTAGCTGACCAGCCGGACCGCGTCGTCCACCGGGAGCCAGCGGATGTCGTCGACCTCGGTGCCCGGCTGGAAACCACCGTCGGCGACCGCGAGCATCGACCAGTAGTCGACAAGCTTGGACTGCCCCTCGCTGCGGTAGCGCACCGACGGCAGCCGCACCTGCGGCACGCCCCGCACGTCGGCCTCCTCGGCCACCTCCCGGACCGCCGCGACCAGCGGATGTTCGCCCGGTTCGAGCTTGCCCTTGGGCAGCGTCCAGTCCCCGTAGCGCGGGCGGTGCACGACGCAGACCCGGACGCCGTCGGCTGTCGGTCGCCAGCAGACTCCGCCGGCAGCCCGGATGCCCGTCACGGCAACCATCTGGTCCGCCGTCGCCGGGTCGCCCGGTGCCACGCGGCGGGGAAGCGGGCCCGCATCGCGCGGACCGTGTCGCGTTCCCGTTCGGCCAGCCGCCCGGCGGTCACCGCCAGCTCGTGGTCTTCCGGCCGGTCGGCGGCGAGGGCGAGCCAGGTCTCGGCGGCCACCGCGGCGTCCTGGTGCTCGCCGAGCACGTCCTGGACGCGTGCCAACGCGCGGGCCAGCCGACGCGCGTCCCCGCCGACGGCCGGGAGCACTGCGGTGACCGCGTAGCGGGCCTGCTTGCCCTCCTTGCGGACTGCGTGCCAGCGCTCGTCGGGGGCCGACGGGTCGAGGCCGTCCACGCCCTCCGGGCCGGTGAGCTGCCGCCACGGGCGGGCCACCAGCCTGGGTAGCGTCCGCGCCGCCGGGGTGGCCGCCCGTCGGGTGAGCCGGGGCGCGCGGGCGGCCAGCACCAGGGCGTCCACAAGTGCCAGGTAACGCGGGGAGCGCAGCGCCTCGTCGATGCCGGCGAGCGCCTGCCGCTGCCGCCGCGCGAGCGCCTCGTCCAGCCGGTCCACCGCGCCCGTGTCGAGCGGGCTGAGCGGGTCGGCGATCGCCGTGCGCCGCAGCCGGTCGCGCAGCACCTCGGCGTCGCGGGCCGCGCCGAGCACCCCGGCCAACCAGCGCAACTCGTCGCGCAGGGGCCGGGCCCAGCTCCGGCGCACCAGCGGCCGGAAGGTGCGTAGGTCGCTGCGCAGCCGTCGACAGGCCACCCGCATCTGGTGTACGGCGCTGTCGCCGCCGTCGGTCGAGGTGCGCAGCCGCACCAGCGGGTCGTGCGCCAACAGCCGGCCCACCTCCTTGCGGACCGCCTCGGTGACCACCTCCCCGGCGCTCGGGTCGGCCGTCAGCCCGCCCGGCCCGACCAGGTCGGGTTCGGCCCGCGCCACCGCGCCCAGCGCCCGTACGTGCTTCGGGGTGAACGAGCCGGCCCGTGCTCCGGCCTCGCGCAGCACGCCGCCGATTCGCTCCAGCAGCTTGCGGTCGCCGGCCTTGCGCTCCACCTCCACCTCGCGGAACGCGCCCGTGGTGGCCCCGGTGTCGTCGAGGACCGTCACCCGGTCGTCCACCACCTCGGCGAGCACCGTGCCGGCCCGGTCGCGCACCTCGTGGGCGTGCCGGACGGTGCGGACGACAGTCACCGGCGCCAGCGGCGCGCCCCGGTGCAGGGCGGTGACCAGCTCGACCAGCTCCGGCGGCGGCTGCCCGACCGGCCCGGGGCGGGAGATCTCGTGCCGGACGCCAGGTGTGCCGGTGGGCAGCTTCACCGTCCACGGCAGCTCGTCACCCGCACGGTGGCGCAGCGACGCACCGGCGCGGGCCAACCGCAGGTCGACCGTGTCGAGGTAGCGGGCGACGAGCGTCACCGGCGGCAACTCCCGGACCCGGCCGCCGGCCGGGGACGTGGCGGACAGGTCCGGCAGCACGAAGGTGTCGTCCACCTCGTACTTCTGCTCCTCCTCGACCATCAGCTCAGCCTATGCCGCGATCGGTCAGCCGGCCGTGCCACCGACGCGGCGCAGCAGCAGTTCCTGCAGATGCACCCGGGCCTCCTCGCCGCCGGTACGTCGCGTCCAGGTCCCGTCGCCGGCCAGCTCGAACGCGTCCACGTCCGGGCTCATCGCGGCGGTCAGCACGTGGTCCAGCTCGGCTCGGGCGACCGGATCGGTCACCTGCACCAACGCCTCCACCCGCCGGTCCAGGTTGCGGTGCATCAGGTCCGCCGAGCCCATCCAGAACTCGGCCTCGCCGTTGTTGCCGAACCGGAAGACCCGGGAGTGCTCCAGGAACCGGCCGAGGATCGAGCGGACCCGGATGTTCTCCGACAGTCCCGGCACCCCCGGACGCAGCGTGCACATGCCCCGGATGAGCAGGTCGACGTGGACGCCGGCCTGGGACGCCCGGTACAGCGCGTCGGTCACACCCTCGTCGACCAGCGAGTTGACCTTGAACTGGACCAGGCCGGGCATGCCCAGCCGGACGTGCGCGATCTCCCGCTCGATCCGCTCGATGAGGCCGCTGCGGATGCCCTGCGGGGCGACCAGCAACCGCCGGTACGCGGTCTGCCGGCTGTAGCCGGTCAGCACGTTGAACAGGTCGGTCAGGTCCGCCCCGATCTCCGGGTCGGCGGTGAGCATGCCGAAGTCCTCGTACAGGCGGGCGGTCTTCGGGTGGTAGTTGCCGGTGCCGATGTGGCAGTACCGGCGGATCTGGTTGCCCTCCTGCCGGACCACCAGGGCGGTCTTGCAGTGTGTCTTGAGCCCCACCAGGCCGTACACCACGTGGCAGCCGGCGCGCTCCAGGGTGCGGGCCCAGCCGATGTTGGCGACCTCGTCGAAGCGGGCCTTCACCTCCACCAGCACCACCACCTGCTTGCCGGCGGCGGCCGCGTCGACGAGCGCGTCGACGATCGGCGAGTCACCGCTGGTGCGGTAGAGGGTCTGCTTGATGGCCAGCACGTTGGGGTCGGCGGCGGCCTGCTCGATGAAGCGCTGCACGCTCGTGGCGAACGAGTGGTACGGGTGGTGCACCAGGATGTCCCCGTCGCGCAGGGTGGAGAAGACGCTGCGCGGCACCTCGCCCTCGGCGAGCCGGGGGTGCGTGGCCGGCACGAACGGCGGGTCCTTGAGATCGGGGCGGTCGGCTTCGCCGTACACCTGCCACAGCGCGGACAGGTCCAGCAGGCCGGGCACCCGCAGCACGTCCTGGTCGTCCATGTCCAGCTCGCGGACGAGCAGCTCCAGCACGTGGTCGGAGATCGACGCGGCGACCTCCAGGCGGACCGGCGGGCCGAACCGCCGGCGGGCCAGCTCCCGTTCCAGGGCCTGGAGCAGGTCCTCGTCGCGGTCCTCGTCGACCTCCACCTCGGCGTTACGGGTGACCCGGAACAGGTGGCACTCGACGACCTGCATGCCGCTGAACAGCTGACCCAGGTGCACGGAGATCAGGTCCTCCACCGGCAGCATCCGCACACCCGGCTGGTCCCGGTCGACCCGCACGAAGCGCGGGACGTTGTTGGGCACCTTCACCCGCGCGAACAGCTCGGAACCGCCGTCCGGGTCCCGGACCGCCACCGCCAGGTTCAACGACCGCCCGGAGATGTACGGGAACGGGTGCGCCGGGTCCACCGCGAGCGGGGTGAGCACCGGGAAGATGTGCTCCCGGAAGTAGGTGCGCAGCCGCTCCCGCTCGGGGTCGCCCAGTTCGCCCCAGCGCAGGATGCGGATGCTCTCGTCGGCCAGCCGGGGCAGGACGTCGTCGACGAAGCAGGCGGCGTGCCGGGCGACCAGCTCGGCGGTCCGTTCGGCGATCAGCTCCAGCTGCGTACGCAGGGGCAGCCGGTCGCCGCCGCGCACCGGCAGGCCGGCCGAGAGCCGCCGCTTCAGGCCGGCGATCCGCACCATGTAGAACTCGTCGAGGTTGCTGGCGAAGATCGCCAGGAACTTGGCCCGCTCCAGCAGGGGGGTGCGCTGGTCCTCGGCGAGGGTCAGCACCCGCGCGTTGAAGTCGAGCCAGGACAGCTCCCGGTTGAGGAAGCGGTCCTCCGGCAGCGGGGGAGCAGCCGGTGGGTCGTCGTCCGAGTCACCGCCCGTGGAGAGGCTTCCGGAGGGGCCGGGCAGGGCCGCCCCGGCGGCCGGGCCGTCCGTCTCCGTGGCAGGCACGCCGGGTTCGATGACCTCGTCGAGCCCGGAGGAGGCGGCGCCCGGGTCGTCGGCGAGGGTGTCGGCGCGGGCGGCGCCGGCCCGTTCGGCCCGGGACGGGCGGAAACGGCCGTCGGTGCCGCGGACGCGGGCGCCGTTGCGGGGGTCGGTGGCGGGAGAGGTGACCGGATGCTCGCGAGGGGTGCTCACCCGCTCATAATCACCCGATTCGAGTTAACGCAAAATGAACTTGGCCTCGCCAGCTCAGTTCATCGTCGGCAATGTCACCCGGACGACCTCGCCGTCGGGATCGGTGTCGATGCGCACCCGCTGGCCGAGCCGGAGCAGCCGCAGGCCGGATGCGTCGAACGCCCGGGCGGGAAAGCGCAGCTCGGTGCCGTCGTCGAGCAGCAGGACACCGCTGCGCGTCGCCGCGTCGTAACTGGCCACCGTGCCCTGCATGCTGGCACCGTACACCGGCGGGTCGGCTCGTTTCAGCGCGCCGGGCAGCCGGCGGCTCAGCTCGTCTCAGCGCGCCGGGCAGCCGGCGGCGAGCAGCGCGGCGGTGCGCGGCCCCAGCCCCAGCCGGGCGGCGGCGGCCAGGTCCTCGGCGGTGTCCACGTCCCGCCGCAGGCTGGGCCAGTCGCCGGTCAGCGGCAGCGCCCCACTCGCCGCGTGCGCCGCCGCCGAGCCGACCCCGAACCGTGGGTCGAGGTCCACGCCCGGCGGCGCGGCGAGCAGCACCGTCCCACCGCCGGGGGCGTCCGCCACGAACCGGCGTACCCCCTCGTGCCCGTGCTGCGCCGCGAGCAGCGCGTCGGCCAGCTCGGCGGGGCGTAGCGCCGGCAGGTCGGCGGTGAGCCCGGCCACCCACCGCCCGGGGGTCTGTGCCGCGCCGTGCCGGAACGCGGCGTTCAGGCCGGCGTCCGGCACGTCGGGCAGCGTCCGCGCCCCGGCGGCCCGCGCCGCGGCCGCCACCCGGGTGTCGTCGGTCACCACCAGGGCCTCGGCGACCGCCGGGCAGGCCAGCACCGCGCGCAGCGTGTCGGCCGCCAGCGCCAGCGCCAGCTCCTCATGCGGTACGCCGGGCAGCGCGCCCCGCAGCCGGCTCTTGGCCGCGGCCAGACGCTTCACCGGCACCACCACGGCCCACCTCGGCTGACTCACGTCCGCAATCCTGCCAGCCGGACGACGGGACCCTCGCTGGCCGTACCGGGGGCGAGCAGGCATGATTTCCGCTGCGGGCGTCGCGGGTGGGGCGCGCGGCGGGTCGGGGCGCGACGAGGAGGCACAGTGGCACGGCGGAGGCTGGGGTTCTGGCAACGGTTCGCCGTGGGGCTGGTGAAGCCGGTGATGACCGTCTGGACCCAGCGGACCTGGCGCGGCCAGGAGCACCTCGCCCAGGACGGCGGGATGATCATCGTTGCCAACCACATCTCGCACGCCGACCCGTTGGTCTCCGCGCACTTCATCTACGACTCCGGGCGGTGGCCGCAGTACCTGGGCAAGGCCAGCGTGTTCCGGGTGCCGCTGGTCGGTTGGATCCTGCACCGCTGTCGGCAGATCCCGGTCGAGCGCGGCAGCGTGGACGCGGTCCGCTCGCTGGACAGGTCGGTCGCCGCGCTCGACGAGGGCGGCGCGGTGGTGATCTACCCGGAGGGCACCACCACCCGACAGCCGGAGCTGTGGCCGATGAAGGCCAAGACCGGCGCCGCCCGGCTCGCCCTGGCCACCGGCGCACCAGTGGTGCCGCTGGTGATGTGGGGACCGGAGCGGATCTTCGACCCGCGGACCAGCCGACTGAACCCACGCCCCCGGATCCCGGTGACAGTGGTGGCCGGCGAACCTGTCGACCTGAGCCGCTGGGCGGGCGCCCCGCCGACCCGGGACACCCTCGAGGAGATGACGGACGCCATCATGCTGCGGCTGCGGGACATGCTCGCCGAGATCCGCGGCGGCACCCCGCCGCCGCTGTGGGAACGACCGGCCCGACCGTCCGTCGAGCGCCACCACGGTGAAGCGGCATGAGCGGCCACGTCGCGGTGCTGGGCGCCGGCTCCTGGGGCACCGCCTTCGCCAAGATCCTGGCCGACGCGGGGCGGGACGTGACTGTGTGGGCCCGCCGCGCCCCGGTGGCCGAGAGCATCCGCGCCGAGCGGCGCAACCCGGAGTACCTGCCGGACCTGCTGCTGCCCGCCCGGGTCACCGCCACCACCGACGCCGTCGAGGCGATCAGCGGCGCCGAGGTGGTGGTGCTGGCCGTGCCCTCGCAGACCCTGCGCGGCAACCTCGCCGAGTGGGCCGGGCACCTGCACCCGGACGCCACACTGGTGTCGCTGATGAAGGGCATCGAACTCGGCACCACGAAGCGGATGAGCGAGGTCATCGTCGAGACCGCCCGGGTGGCCGCGGACCGGGTGGTGGTGGTCTCCGGTCCGAACCTGGCCCCCGAGATCGCCGCCGAGCAGCCGGCCGCCACCGTGGTCGCCGGTACCGACGGCGACCGCACCGCCCTCGTGCAGTCGTCGATCCGGACGCCGTACCTGCGGCCGTACACCAACGACGACGTGATCGGCTGCGAGCTGGGCGGCGCGGTCAAGAACGTGATCGCCCTGTCGTACGGCATCGCCACCGCGATGGGCTTCGGCGACAACACCCGGGCCATGCTGATGACCCGGGGGCTGGCCGAGACGGCCCGCCTCGGTGTGGCGCTCGGCGCGGACCCGATCACCTTCGCCGGGCTGGCCGGCATGGGCGACCTCGTCGCCTCCTGCTCGTCCCCGCTGGCCCGCAACCGCACCTTCGGCGAGCACCTGGGCCGGGGCGAGACGCTGGAGCAGGCCCAGGCCGCGACGCGACAGACCGCCGAGGGTGTCAAGAGCTGCCTCGCGATCCGGGACCTGGCCCGCGCCCACGGGGTGGAGATGCCGATCACCGAGCACGTCGAACGGATCTGCCACGAGGGGATGGACCCGCGCCTCGCCGTGGAGACGCTGATGAGCCGAACCGCCAAGCCCGAGTCGTACGAGTGAGGGAACCGATGAGCGAACTGGGAGACGGCACCCGCTGCGTACGCGCCGGCCTGCCCGAGCCGGTGCCGGGCGACCCGTTCCTGCCCGGTCCGGTCTTCGCCGCGCCGTACCACCTCGACCCGTGGCAGGGCCAGGGCACCTCGCCGAACGGCTACGGCCGCCCCGACAACCCGACCCGACGGCTGCTGGAGGCCGCCGTCGGCGAGTTGGAGGGCGGTGAGTGCCGGGTCTTCGCCAGCGGTCAGGCCGCCATCACCGGGACGCTGCTCACCCTGCTGCGCCCGGGGGACACCGTGGTGTTGCCCTCCGACGGCTACTTCCCCGTCCGGGCGTTCGCCACCGCCGTGCTGGAGACGATCGGCGTACGGGTGCTCTTCGTGCCGACCGTGGGCCCGTACCCCTCCTTCGAGGGGGTCCGGCTGGTGCTTGTGGAGACCCCGGCCAACCCGGGTCTCGACGTGGTCGACGTGGCCGCCCTGGCGGAGCGGGCGCACGCCGCCGGCGCCCTGCTCGCGGTCGACAACACCACTGCCACCCCGCTCGGGCAGCGTCCGCTGGACCTCGGCGCCGACCTGGTGGTGGCCTCCGGCACCAAGGCGCTCACCGGGCACTCGGATCTGCTGCTGGGCTACCTGGCGAGCCGGTCCGCCGAGGTGATCGAGGCGGTGACGCTCTGGCGTACCGGCACCGGCTCGGTTCCGGGCGCGTTCGACGCCTGGTTGGCGCACCGGTCGCTGGCGACGCTGGACCTGCGGCTGGCCCGGCAGAGCGCGAACGCCGCCGCCGTCGCCGACCTGCTGGCGGCCCGGCCGGACGTGACAGGTCTGCGCTGGCCAGGGCTGCCGGACGACCGGGCGTACGCGGTGGCCTCGGCGCAGATGCGCCGGATGCCCGGGGTGCTCTCGTTCGACCTGGGCGACGCCGCCCGGGTGGCCCGTTTCGTCGAGGCCGCGCGGCTGGTGGCGGCGGCCACCTCGTTCGGCGGTCTGCACACCACTGCCGACCGGCGGGCGCAGTGGGGGGACGACACCGCCCCCGGCTTCGTCCGGCTCTCCTGCGGCGTGGAGGACACACCCGACCTGGTGGCCGACATCGCCGCCGCCCTGGACGCCGCCGGGCCGGCCTGAGGATCCTGTGACGTTGAGCGACCGAACCACCCTCGTGGGCCGGCTGCGCGCCGCCGGCTGCGTCTACGCCGAGGACGAGGCCGAGCTGCTGCTGGCCGCCGCGGACTCCCCGGCGACGTTGGCCGACCTGACCGCCCGACGCGTGGCCGGCGAGCCATTGGAGTACCTGCTCGGCTGGGCGGAGTTCTGCGGTCTGCGGATCGCCGTCGACGCGGGCGTCTTCGTGCCGCGCGGCCGGACGGCCCTGCTTGTCGACGCGGCCGTCGAGCTGACCGGCCCGGCGCCGGCCGTGGTCGACCTCTGCTGCGGCTCCGGGGCCACCACTGTCGCGCTGGCACGCCGGCTCGCGCCGCGCTGGCTCGCCGCCGCCGACATCGACCCGGCGGCCGTTGCCTGCGCCCGGCGCAACCTCGCCGGCCTGCCCGCCGAGGTGTACGAGGGTGACCTCTTCGCCCCGCTGCCGGCCCACTGGCGGGGGCGGCTCGACCTGGTGGTGGCCAACGCCCCGTACGTGCCGACCGACGCGGTGGCGCTGATGCCGCCGGAGGCGCGGCTGCACGAGGCCACGGTGGCGCTCGACGGCGGACCGGACGGGCTCACCGTCCTGCGGCGGGTGGGCGTCGACGCGGCGCACTGGCTGGCACCCGGCGGACACCTGGTCGTCGAGGCCGGCACGACGCAGACCGACGCGCTCTGCGACGCGTTCCGCGCGGCCGGGCTGGTCCCGAGCGTGCGGCACGACGAGGACCGGGACGCCACGGCGGTAATCGCCCACCGCCCCGGCTGACCACGCCCATCGGCGCTGTGCCGGAGAGGCCGGGCTGGCCGCGCCCCTACGTGTTCGTGTCCCTTGCTCTGCTTCAACGGGCGGGCGCGACAGCGGGGGCGCTGGGTTGGCCGCGCCCCCACGTGTTCGCGTCCTTTGCTCTGCTTCAACCGGCGCAACACCTGCGGCCGGTTTCTGGTGCGTGGAGTGAAGCAGTGCAAAGGACGCGCGACAGCAATCCGGGGCACCGGGGACAGCACCTCCGGGTGTCGCCGGGGCTCGGCTGGTGCCCCCGACCCGGTTTCGGTGGGCGGGCGTGGCGGGGGAGCGGGGTTGGCACTAGCCTCGGCTCACACTCATGAGGGCGGGAGGCGGTTTCGGTGGGCAGCGCAGGTGTGCCGGTGGTCGTCGGCCTGGACAACGGGGGCACCAGCAACAACGCCACGGTCCTGACGGTGGACGGCCGGTTCCTGGTGGACGGGCTGCTGGAGATCCCCAGCGAGGTGCGCTCCGGGCCGGACGCGGCGATCGAAGCGCTCGCCCGGGCGCTGGACGGGGCTCTGGCGCAGACCGGCGTCCCCCGCGAGCTGGTCCGGGCGGTCGGGCTGGACACGCCCGGCCCGGCCAGCGCCACAGGCGTCATCTCGTCGCGCGGCTCGACCAACTTCTCCCAGCCGGCCTGGCGTGGCTTCGACGTGCGGGGGGCTCTCCAGCGGCGACTGGGCCTGCCGGTGATCTACCACAACGACGGCAACGCGGCCGCGCTCTACGCCCACCACGTGTACTTCGGCGACGAGGCGATGGCCCGGTCGTCGGTCGCGGCGATCGTCGGCACGGGTCTCGGCGGCGGCGTGGTCGAGAGCGGCAAGGTGATCGCCGGCGCCGCCGGCATGGCCGGCGAGCTGGGTCACGTGCACATCCCGCTGAACGGGCTGCTCGGCCCGGGACAGCCGGAGCCCACCTGCGCCTGCGGCTTCACGGGCGACGTGGAGAGCGTCGCCTCGTTGACCGGCATCGAGCGCAACCTGTTGCCGTACTGGCTGACCCGCCACCCCGACCACCCGCTGGCCGCCGAGCCGCTGGCGCGGGCGGCGAAGCTCGTGCGGGGCTACGGCGAGCGGGGTGACGCGCTGGCCCGGGACCTCTTCACCCAGCAGGCGATGGCGCTGGGCCGCCTGTTCACCGTGGCGGCCAACTTCACCGATCCGCACGCGTACTTCGTGGGGGGTGGGGTGGTGGAGGCGGCGCCGGAGTTCCGCGACTGGTTCCTGGCGACGGTCCGCGAGCACACAGTCCTGCGCGAGGAGCAGGCCGCGGTGGCCACCTTCGCGCTGGTGCCCGACCGTGACATGGCCGGCGCGCGAGGTGTGGCGATCGCCGCCCTGGAGGCGCTGCGCGCCGTGCCGGAGCCCCGCCCGCTGGTCGCCTGAGTTCCCGATCGTCGGCCGGCTCCGCTCGCCTGCGCGTCCCCTTCTCCGCCCGCGCCCCGCTGATCGGCCGGTGACGGCCCGGTCAGCGGGGCGCGGGGGCGGGGTGGTCGCTGTCGCGGTCAGGTCAGCGGCGCGGCGGGGCCTGGGCGAAGGCGGCCCAGGCCGCCGGGGGGAACAGCAGGGCCGGGCCGGCCGGGTCCTTGGAGTCGCGGACGGCCACCCGTTGGGGGATCGTGGCCACCTCCACGCAGGCGCCCTCGTCGCCGCTACGGCTGCTCTTGCGCCACGCCGCCGCGGCCAACGCCGCTGTGATCGTCGGTGTCATTCGGTCCTACCGTCCCTTCAGGACTGACAGGAGCATGGCCCGGCTGTCCGCCGGACTGAGCGCCACGCTGCGCAGATGCTCCATGATCTTGGTGCAGGTACGCGTCTCGCCCGCGCGGTCGAGGATCATCTGACCGGCGACGGTCTCCACCGAGGCGATGATCGGGTCCTCCGGGTCGGCGAACTCAAGGATGTGCAGCGAGCCTCGGGTGCCCCGGTGGTAGCCGGCGGAGAGCGGGATCACCTGGACGGTGATGTTCGGCAGTTCGGCCATCTTGACGAGGTGCCGTAGCTGGCCGTCCATCACCGACTGGTCGCCGACCGGGCGCAGCAGCGCGCCCTCGTCGATGATCGCGTCGAGGATGGGTGGGGTGTCGGCGGTGAGCCGCGCCTGGCGGTCGAGCCGGACTTTGACCCGCTGCTCCACCAACTCGTCGCCGAGGGTGTGCGGCCCGCCGCGCATCACGCCGCGGATGTAGTCCGCGGTCTGCAGCAGGCCGGGCACCACCGACGGCTCGAAGTTGGCGATGGCGGTGGCCTCCGCCTCCAGGGCGATGAAGTCGATGGTGCGCGGGTCGAGCAGGTACGAGTACGACACCCACCAGCCCGGTTTGCGGGCGTCCTTGGCGAGCTGCACCGCGGCGGCCACCTCCTCGGAACCCACCCCGTACGAGGTGAGCAGGGCGCGCACGGTTGCCGGGCTGATCAGCGTCTGGGCGTTCTCGTAGCGGGAGAGGGTGCTGCGGGTGCTGTTGATCTCGTCCGCGGCGGTCTCCAACGTCAGCCCGGCGGCTTCCCGGTGGTGGCGCAGGGCGATGCCGAGCCGGCGGGCGCGGGCGGTCTTCGGGGCCATGCATCGATGGTCGCACACATTCATGGGAACGGGTACATGAGAGATGGCCGATGAGAGTTGCATTCATGGCTGTAGACGTGTCAATCTGTCATCGCGTCCTCACCGCCGGTTGTCGTGGCGACGGTGGTGGTGAGCGACCGGAGGGGATAGGGCGCGCGGCGATCGGGTTTCTCCCCCGTACCCGATCGCCGCGTGCCGTCCGTTCCCGCCCGCCGGAAGGAGACGACGTGCGTACCGATCCGAAGTCTCTCGCCCCGCACCGCGAGGGCCGGCGATGACCCGCTTCCTGGTCGTGCTCACCGACGTGCGTCCCGTCGAGGGCGTCGACCGCAACGAGCGCGTCACCCCCGAGCGCCGCCGCCAGGTGGTCGGCGCCAGCAGCAGGGAGGCCGCCGACCGGATCGCCGGTGCCTTCATGGCGCTGGGCATGGTGCGGGCCGGACGGCAGCGGGTGAAGGTGATAGCGGTCGGCCGCAGGCACACCGGGGACTGATCAGTCCCGGTCATTCCGTCACGCACCGTATATGCTCTGTTGACCGATTGCGTGTCGGTTCGCGGCTCGCCGGGTATCGCCGCGCCTGATCGCCACGCACAGTAAGGTCAACCGCGTGAGCGCCACCGGCGAGCACGACCAGCCGCAGTCGCGTACGAAGAGGTGACCGGAGTGACCACCCCAGGCAAGACCCGCGTGGCGATCGTCTTCGGCGGCCGCAGCCCGGAACACGGCATCTCCTGCGTCAGCGCCGGCAGCGTGTTCGCCGCGCTGGACCCGGACGAGTACGAGGTGGTGCCGGTGGGCATCACCCGCGCCGGCCAGTGGGTGCTGACCAGCGGTGACCCCGCCCAGTTCGCCATCAACGCCCGCCAGCTTCCGGAGATCACCGCCGAGTCCGGCGCGGATGTCGTGCTGCGCGCCGACCCGACCGGCAACGGGCTGATGGTGCTCGACCCGACCGAGGGTCCCCGGGCGCTGGCCGACGTGGACGTGGTCTTCCCGGTCCTGCACGGCACCTACGGCGAGGACGGCACCATCCAGGGCATGCTGGAGATGGCCGGCATCCCGTACGTGGGGGCGAACGTGTTCGCCTCCGCGGCCGCGATGGACAAGGAGTTCACCAAGAAGCTCTGCGCGGTCGAGGGCATCCCGGTCGGCGCGTACGCGGTGCTGCGCAACGGGATGACGCTGAGCGAGCAGGACAAGGAGCGGCTCGGCCTGCCGGTCTTCGTCAAGCCGTCCCGCGCCGGCTCGTCGTTCGGCATCACCCGCGTCACCGACTGGGCCGACCTGGACGCGGCGGTCGCTACCGCCCGGCAGTTCGACCCGAAGGTCATCATCGAGGCCGCGATCGTCGGCCGCGAGATCGAGTGCGGCGTGCTGGAGGGCGAGGCCGGCGGTGCCCCCGAGGCGTCGGTGCTGGCCGAGGTGCGTGTCGTCGCCGACCACGACTTCTACGACTTCGAGGCCAAGTACCTCGACGACTCCTGCGAGTACGACATCCCGGCCGGGCTGCCGGACCGGGTGACCCGCCAGGTGCAGGAGTACGCCGTCCGCGCGTTCACCGCGCTGGACTGCGCCGGCCTGGCCCGGGCCGACTTCTTCGTCACCCCCGAGCTGGACGTCTACCTCAACGAGATCAACACGATGCCCGGGTTCACGCCGACGTCGATGTTCCCCCGGATGTGGACGGCCTCCGGCCTGGAGTACCCCAAGCTGGTCAACCGGCTGATCCGTACCGCCCAGCGGCGCGGCGTCGGCCTGCACTGAGCCACCGGTCCGGACGCGCGGCCCGCCGCACGGGCCGCGCGTCAGCGGATCAGCACGGGCGGGCCGGGCGTCAGCGGATCAGCCCCGGCAGCCGGCGGGGACGGCGCCGCCCGAGGGCACCGACGCCACGATCGCGCTGGAGATCGGCGAGACCCACTGCAACGGCTGCTCGTACGAGCGCGGAATGCGGACGGTGACCGGCGTCTCCCGGTCGACGGTGGTGAGCACCGTCACGTCGGTCTCCTCGACCGGGTGCCAGCAGACCTTGTTGACCGTCCAGACCTCGTCGGTGGCCGGGACTGTCGGCTGGGCGCCCCCGCAGGCCACGGTGAGCGCGGGGTCGCCGTACGCGGCGTTCTGCTCCGGACCGGCGGTGACCGGGCGCTGGGCCAGGTCACGGATGGTCTGCGGCAGCTGGGAGAGCAGCGCGCGGCAGACCGTGGCCGGGCGCTCGGCCAGCGCCGGGGCGGCCATCTCGACCGGAGCGGTGGACTGCGCCCGTGCGGTGCTCGCCGAAGGGCTCGGCGCGGGGGCCGGCGTGTCCGGGGCGAGCTTGGCGAAGGCCAGCACGGCCACCAACAGCGTGATCGGCAGCGCGATCACCGTGGCCAGCAGGGCGGCGCCCCGGATGGTCCGGTCCCGGCCGGCCGGCGCGTCGGCGCCCGGGTCGGCGTCCTCGCGGATACCGTCAGCCGGCTCGGGCGTCCCGTCAGCCGGCTCGCGCTTTCCGTCAGCCGGCTCGCGCTTTCCGTCGTCGTCCAGTGCAGCCGAGGAGGTCGTCATCTCGTCCACTTACAGCCGCACCACCGAACACGTGAGGGTGCGGGTGATGCCGGGCACCATCTGCACCTTGCTGACGATGAGTTTCCCGAGCTCGTCGACGGTGTTCGCCTCGGTGAGGACGACCACGTCGTACGGTCCGGTGACGGCGTCGACGCGTACCACGCCGGCGATGTCCGCGATGAGACCCGCCACGTCACGTGCGCGGCCGACCTCGGTCTGGATGAGGATGTACGCCTGTACCACGACTCGACCTCCGTCCGTCGCCGCCCGGGAGCGGCCCGAAGGGTGAAACTACCTTACGGACCAGGTCTGATCCCTATCGGTGGTCAAGGAGCAGCGGTGAGCGAGCGCGGCGGTGCCGGGCAGTACGGGCCGAACGCGGGCGGTGACGCCAGCGTGGCCGGGATCGGCGAGTTCGGGCTGATCGGGCGGGTCACCGCC
Organism: Micromonospora lupini str. Lupac 08; assembly: GCF_000297395.2. Lineage (GTDB taxonomy): Bacteria > Actinomycetota > Actinomycetes > Mycobacteriales > Micromonosporaceae > Micromonospora > Micromonospora lupini. Next base: position 1,474,789 of record NZ_HF570108.1, read on the forward strand.
CGGTTGGCGATGGGCCCGACGACGCTGCTCGGGCCGGGTGACGACGCGGCGGTGGTGGCCGCGCCGGACGCCCGGGTGGTCGCCTGCACGGACGTGCTTGTCGACGGGCGGCACTTCCGGCGGGACTGGTGCTCGGCGCGCGACGTCGGTCACCGGGCCGCGGCGGCCAACCTGGCCGACATCGCGGCGATGGGCGCCACCCCGACAGCCCTGCTGGTCGCCCTGTGTATGCCCGCCGACCTGGAGACGAGCTGGGCGGAGGGCCTGGCCGACGGGTTGGCCGCGGAGGCCGCCACGGTCGGCGCGAGCGTGGTCGGCGGGGACATGTCGGCGAGTCCCACCCTGACCATCGCGGTCACCGCGCTCGGCGACCTCGGCGGCCGGCCGCCAGTGGTGCGCTCCGGCGCTCGCCCCGGGGACGTGCTGGCCCTGGCCGGCCGCATCGGGTACGCGGCGGCCGGTCTGACCGTGCTCACCCGGGGCTTCCGCACCCCCCGACTGCTGGTCGAGGCGTACCGGCGGCCGCAGGTCGCCTACCCGGCCGGGCCGCAGGCCGCCCTGCTCGGCGCGACCTCGATGATCGACGTCTCGGACGGGCTCCTCGCCGATCTCGGGCACGTGGCGCAGGCCAGCGGTGTGGGGATCGACGTGCGCCGCGACGCGTTCGAGGTGCCTCGGCAGATGGCCGACGCCGCGCGGGCGCTCGGCGTCGACCCGTACACCTGGATTCTGGCCGGTGGCGAGGACCACGCGCTGGCCGCGACCTTCCCCCCGACGGTGGCGTTGCCGCCGGAGTGGCGGCCCATCGGCCTGGTGACGGAGGGTGCTCAGGTGACGGTCGACGGCGGCGCGTACGACGGGCCCCGGGGCTGGGACCACTTCCGGTGACGCCGCCTGCCCGCCGTATCCTGGGCACTGTGAGTGAGATCGAGATCCGGGTGGTGCGGTTCGACGCGCCGGTGGCACAGCAGTTGATCCGGGCCGCGCTGGCCGACCTCGCCACCCGCTACGGGGGCACCGGCGACGACACCCCGGTCGCCGCGAGCGAGTTCGAGCCGCCGCACGGCGCGTTCCTCGTCGCCTACCTGGCCGGTGAGCCGGTCGGCTGCGGTGGCTGGCGCAGCCACGGCACGGACACCGCCGAGCTGAAGCGGATGTACACCGCCCCGGCGGCCCGTGGCCGCGGTGTGGCGCGGACGGTCCTCGCGGCGGTGGAGCGCTCGGCCCGTGAGCAGGGCCGCAAGCGGATGGTCCTGGAGTGCGGGGACAAACAGCCCGAGGCGATCGCCATGTACGCGTCCGCCGGGTATGACCGGATCCCGAACTTCGGCTTCTACAAGGACGCGGAGGGCTGCGTCTCCTTCGGCCGCACGCTCTGAGCGGCCGGTGCCCACAGGGGCGCGGACACGACAGAGCCGGCGGACCGCAGGGGGCCGCCGGCTGAGCCGAACGAGAAGAGTTGGTGCTGCCGCGTCAGGCGCGGGTGACCTTGCCGGCCTTGATGCACGAGGTGCAGACCTGCAACTTCTTGGTGTTGCCGCCACCGGCCGGGGTACGCACCGACTGGATGTTCGGGTTCCAGCGGCGGTTGGTCCGCCGGTGCGAGTGGGACACGTTGTGGCCGAAGCCCGGTCCCTTGCCACAGACGTCGCACACGCTAGCCACGGGATACTCCTGGGATTGAAACGTTCATGAGGTCGCCGGCAGGTGCTGCCCGGGCAACCTGGTCAGGTTACCCGATGACTCGCCGACCCGGCCAACCGGCCCGGTCGGCCGGTCGTGCACGGCCCGGGTCGGGCCTGCTGGTGAGCCGGTGGGCCGGCCCGGCGGCAACCGTACCGGAGCCGTCGACCCGGGTCGGGAGCACCGTCGGACCGGGCACGCGGGGACACGCCGGACGACTCCGACGCGTGTCGGTGCGCAACAGTAGGCTTCTGGCCGTGCTGGACACCCTCGACGCCGCAGCGGTCCGCCGCTGGTGTGCGAGCGGGCTGGCCGCGCTCAAGCGCCACCAGGGCGAGATCGACGAGCTCAACGTCTACCCGGTGCCCGACGGTGACACCGGCACCAACCTGGTGCTCACCCTCACCTCGGCCCAGCAGGCCCTGTCGATGGACCTGGACACGCTCCCCGACAGCGGCTCCACCGCCCACGGGCACGCGCTGCGGCTGATGGCCCAGGGCGCGCTGCTCGGTGCCCGGGGCAACTCCGGGGTCATCCTCTCGCAGATCCTGCGCGGTTTCGCCGATGCCGTCGTCGCCGTGCCGGCGGTGCGCGGGCGGGCCCTGGCCGTCGCGCTGCGGGCCGCGACCGTCGCCGCGTACACGGCTGTCGGCCGTCCCGTCGAGGGCACCCTGCTCACCGTCGTCGCCGCGGCCGCCACCGGGGCCGAGCAGGCGGGCAGCGACGACCTGCCGGCGGTGGCCCGCGGCGCGGCGCGGGCGGCGGCCGAGGCCCTGGCGCGCACGCCCGAGCAACTGCCGGCCCTGGCCCGCGCGGGGGTCGTCGACGCGGGCGGCCGAGGGCTCTGCGTCCTGCTCGACGCCCTGGTCGAGGTGCTCACCGGGGAGAGCGCCACCCAAATCGCGCCGCCGCCGCGCACCGCCCGCCCGGCGGCCACCGTCGCGCGGGAGACCGGTTCCGAGGAGTACGCCTACGAGGTGCAGTTCCTGCTCGACGCCTCCGCCGACGCCGTGACGGTGCTGCGCCGGACACTGGAGACGCTTGGTGACTCGCTCGTCGTCGTCGGCGACGGACGCGAGCCGGGCGGCACCTGGAACGTGCACGTGCACGTCAACGACGTGGGCGCGGCGGTCGAGGCGGGGGTCGCCGCCGGCCGCCCGCACCGGATCTCGGTGACCCGCTTCGCCGACCAGCCGGCGCCGCCCGCCGGCCCGACCGAGGACGGCCGGGCCGCAGTGGTGGTGGCCACCGGCAGCGGGATCGCCGAGCTGTTCGCCGCGGAGGGCGCGACGGTGCTGCCCGGCAACCCGTCCACGGGTGAGCTGCTGGACGCCGTGCGCGGCACCGGGGCGGCCCGGGTGGTGGTGCTGCCCAACGATCCGAACACCGAGGCGGTCGCCAGCGCGGCGGCCCGCGAGGCGCACCGGCACGGCATCAAGGTGAGCGTGGTGCCGACCCGTTCGCCGGTGCAGGCCCTCGCGGCCCTCGCGGTCCGCGACGGCACCCGCCGCTTCGAGGACGACGTGATCGCGATGGCCGAGGCGGCCGGCGCCTGCCGGTACGCCGAGGTCTGCCACGCCAGCCGGGAGGCCCTGACGGTCGCCGGCCCCTGCCGTCCCGGCGACGTCCTGGCGCTTGTCGAGGGTGAGGTGCACCTCATCGGCACCGACCTCACCGACACGTGCGCCGCAGTGGTCGACCGGATGCTCGGCGGTGGCGGGGAGTTGGTCACCCTGCTGGCCGGGGTGGACGCCCCCGCCGGGCTCACCGATGCCGTCCGCGCGCACGTCGCGCGGCGCTGGCCGTTCGTCGAGGTGCAGGCGTACCCGGGCGGCCAGCCGTTCTATCCGCTCCTGGTGGGGGTCGAATGAGCGAGCCGGCCACGGTCGACACGCCGTTGAAGAAGCTCGTCGGGGACAAGACGGCCAAGGCGCTGGCCGGCCACCTCGACCTGCACACCGCGGGTGACCTGATCTACCACTTCCCGCGCCGCTACGACGAGCGCGGCGAGCACACCGACATCCGGTCGCTGGACGTCGGCGAACAGGTCACCGTGCTGGCCCAGGTGCAGCGCACCGCCGTGCGGCCGATGCGTCAACGCCGGGGCAACCTGCTGGAGGTGACAGTCGGCGACGGCGCCGGCGGCCTGCTGACACTGACGTTCTTCGGCAATCAGGCATGGCGCGAACGGGAGCTGAAGCCGGGCCGGTGGGGGCTGTTCGCCGGCAAGGTCACCGAGTTCCGCGGCAAACGGCAGCTCAACGGCCCGGAGTACGTCCTGCTCGGCGAGGGCGGTGAGGGCGAGGCGGCGGTCAGCGACGAGATCGAGGAGTTCGCCGGTGCGCTGATCCCCGTGTACCCGGCGGCGGCGGCCGTCCCGACCTGGGTGATCGCCCGCTGCGTGCGGGTCGTGCTGGACACGTTCACCCCGCCGGAGGATCCGCTGCCCGCCACCGTGCGGGCCGGCCGGAAACTCGTCGACCTGGGTGCCGCGCTGCGCGAGATCCACCGGCCCTCCACCAAGGAGGAGCTCTACCGGGCCCGACACCGGCTCAAGTGGGACGAGGCGTTCGCCGTCCAGTTGACCCTGGTGCAGCGCAAGCACCGGGCCGCCGACTGGCCGGCCCGCCCCCGCCCGCCGCGCGTCGGCGGGCTCCTGGACGCCTTCGACGCCCGGCTGCCGTACGAGCTGACCGCCGGTCAGCGCGACGTCGGCCGGGAGATCGCCGAGGATCTGGCCGCCGAACACCCGATGCACCGCCTGTTGCAGGGCGAGGTGGGCTCGGGCAAGACAGTGGTGGCGTTGCGGGCCATGCTCCAGGTGGTCGACGCGGGCGGGCAGGCCGCGCTGCTGGCACCCACCGAGGTGCTGGCCGCCCAGCACCACCGGGGCATGCGCGACCTGCTGGGGCCCCTCGGGCGGGCCGGTGAGCTGGACTCCGCCGAGCACGCCACCCGGGTGGAGCTGGTCACCGGTTCGCTGGGCGCGGCGGCCCGCCGGCGGGCGCTCGGCGAGGTGGCAAGCGGCAACGCCGGCATCGTGCTCGGCACCCACGCCCTGCTCTACGAGGGCGTCGACTTCGCCGACCTGGGTCTCGTGGTGGTCGACGAGCAGCACCGCTTCGGGGTGGAGCAGCGCGACGCGTTGCGGGCCAAGGCCGACCAACCGCCGCACACCCTGGTCATGACGGCCACCCCGATCCCGCGCACGGTGGCCATGACCGTGTACGGCGACCTCGAGGTGTCCACCCTCTCCCAACTGCCGCGGGGTCGCTCGCCGATCGCGTCGCACGTGGTGCCGGCCTCCGAGAAGCCCGCCTTCCTGGATCGGGCCTGGCGTCGGCTGCGCGAGGAGGTCGCCGCCGGCCACCAGGCGTACGTGGTGTGCCCGCGGATCGGAGAGGGCCCCGCGTCGGAGGACGAGCCGCCGCCCGAGGACGACAACGGTCGACGGCCGCCCCTCGCGGTGACCGAGGTGGCCCCGCTGCTGGCCGAGGGGCCGCTGCACGGTCTGCGGATCGGGGTCCTGCACGGTCGCCTGCCCGCCGACGAGAAGGACGCGGTGATGCGCTCCTTCGCGGCCGGCGACCTGGACGTGCTGGTGGCGACCACGGTGATCGAGGTCGGCGTGGACGTGCCGAACGCCACCGTGATGATCGTGCTGGACGCCGACCGTTTCGGTGTCTCCCAACTGCACCAGTTGCGCGGCCGCGTCGGCCGGGGTTCCGCCGCCGGGCTCTGCCTGCTGGTCAGCGAGGCCGCCGAGGGCTCGTCGGCGCGGGAACGGCTGGACGCGGTGGCGTCCACAAGCGACGGGTTCAAGCTCGCCGAGCTGGATCTGGAGCAGCGCCGCGAGGGCGACGTGCTGGGCGCCACCCAGTCCGGGCACCGCTCGCACCTGCGCCTGCTGTCCCTGAAACGCGACGCCGACCTGATCCGCGACGCCCGCGCCGAGGCGATCACCATCGTCGAGGAGGACCCGGAGTTGACCCGCAACCCGGCGCTTGCCGCGTCCGTCGCCGCGCTCGTCGACGAGGACCGCGCGGAGTACCTGGAGAAGGGCTGACGCCCGCCGGCCCGACCTGGACCGTTGATCCACTCCAGTTCCAGGAAACCGGGGTGTCCCGGCCAAGGGGACACTCCGGTTTCAGTGATCCCGAGTCGCCGCAAACGACCGAGGGCGCGTCGACCGGGTGGTCGACGCGCCCTCGGGCTTCAGCTCAGGTCAGGTCAGGCGGTGAAGGTCACCCGACGCCGACGGGCGATGACGAAGAGCACCGCGCCCGCGATCAGCAGGGCGACCGCGCCGGCGGCGATGCCGCCCGCCGCCGCACCGGTGACCGGGAGGCCCGGCTCGTCGTCGCCGCCCCCGCCACCGCTACCGCCGCAGTTGCCCTCCGGCGTGTAGATCGCCTCAAGCTCCAGGTCCATGTCCGGCAGGGCCACGACCGCGGTCTTGTCCTTGCCGGCCTTGAAGGTCACCGTCTCCGACGCGCCGGCCGCGACCGTACGGGTCTCGGTCTTGTCGCCGTAGGTGAAGGTGGTCTTCACCGGGAGGCCACCCTCGGGGTTGGTCACGGTGAGGGCGAACTCCTTGCAGTCGGCCTTGGTGGTGACGGCCGGCAGCGGGCAGTCCTCGGGGCGCTGCCACGAGTACGTGCCGTTCTCGATGACCTTGCCGTCGACCAGCACCTCGATCTTGCCGGCGTCGGCGGCGGGCACCACGATGCTGCTGTCGGCCTTACCCGGCGTGACGGAGACCTTCTTGGTGAAGCCGTTCTCGCCCTTGACCTCGAACTCGACGGCGTACTTGCTGATCTTGCCGTCGTTGCTCAGCGAGACCGCGACCGAACCGTCGCACTTGGACGCGAAGGTCGAGGCCGGGGTGACGCAGCTCTTGCTGCCGCCGTTGTACCAGCCCTGCGGGCCCTTGGACCGGTTGCCCGGAGCGCCCGGCGAACCGAGCTTCTTGTTGTCGTAGCGCTTGCCGCCGTCGACGATCTCGTCGATGACCTGGTCCTTGTCGCCCCAGATGAGGTCGACCTGGGTGTGGCAGTCCGGGATCTCGACGTTCAGCGTGATCTCGGTCTGGGCGGCGCTGACGAAGTCGCTGTCCGGCGTGCCGTACACGTACTGCGGGGTGGCGAACTGCGGCCGCGGCGCGAAGTAGGACACCAGCGTGAAGTACTGCTTGCCGTCGCCGCAGAGCGGCAGGTCACCGTCGAGCTTGACGGTGGCGGTGCCCTTCGGGCCGTCGAAGGTGTGGCTGAACTTCGCCTTGTCGACCTCGACGCACTTCGGCGCCGGGGTGCAGGACTTGTCGGCCGCGAGGTTGATGTCGCCGTCGGCGGTGTGGTTCGCCGTGACCTTCCCCTCCTTGATCCACTCGGCGTAGACCTGGAGGTGGGCCTTGGTGGTGTTGCCGGGCACGCGCTGGGTGGCCAGCATGGAGGATGCCTGGGGGATGACCAGCCCCTGCAGCGGCTTCGCCTCCTTCACGCCCGCGACCAGCGAGGTCACCGGGGTGCCCGGGTCGGAGGTCACCTTCTGGAGCGTCGCGTCCTTGTTGGCTTCGCTGTTCTCCACCTTCCACGTGATCACGCGCTCGCCGGTGAGCCGGTCACAGTCGGCGGTGGCGGTGATGGTGGTGTGGTGTGCGCTGGCTGGGGTGGCTACCGCGGCGACCCCGGTGAGGCCGACGAGGGCGGCTCCCAGGATGGCCAGCGGTCGCCGGAGCGACAGCTTGGGACGGATCACGGGTACTCCTGGAGTGCTGAAGCGTCAGGGGTGTGGCACGGGAGAGCGACAGTGGACGGTCACTGCACGTCCGATCGGTGAGGCGCCCTCCCGAGCCGTGGGCCGGTGGGTTGGCCGCCGGCACCCGGCAGACCCTAGCGAGATCGCCGCGCGTGATACAGCGCTCAGGATTTGCTAAGACTGATGTTATGAACTTGAGATCATTGATATACGAGAAGTGATCACATGATCTCCGTGGCGGTACCGACCGTGTCGAATGCCCGGCCCGAGGGGTCGCGTAGCGTCGGGGCCATGAGCAGGAGGAGACGGTGACCCGGATCGTGGCCGGGACGCTCGGGGGACGGCGGATCGCCGCGCCGCCCGGCGCCGGCACCCGACCCACCTCCGACCGGGTCCGGGAGGCGCTCTTCAGTGCCGTCGAGGCCGAGGTCGACCTCGACGGCGCGCGCTTCGCCGACCTGTACGCCGGTTCCGGCGCGGTCGGGCTGGAGGCGCTGTCCCGGGGCGCCCGGCACGTCCTGCTCGTCGAGTCCGATCCGCGCGCGGCGCGCGTGATCCGGGAGAACGTGGCGACCCTGCGGGCCGGTTCCGCCGTCCGCCTGGTCACCGCCCGGGTGGCGACCGTGCTGGCCTCCGGGCCCGACGGTGGGCCGTACGACGTGGTCTTCGCCGACCCGCCCTACGCCGTGCCGGACGCGGAGATCACCGCGCTGCTGACGACGCTCGTCGACGGGGGCTGGTTGGCGCCCGACGCGTTGGTGGTGGTGGAGCGGTCCCGCCGCACCAGGCAGTTCGAGTGGGTGGAGGGGATCACCCCCGAGCGCAGTCGCCGGTACGGCGAGACCACCCTTTGGTACGGTCGCCGATCATGAGACGTGCGGTGTGTCCCGGCTCGTTCGACCCGGTCACCAACGGACACCTCGACATCATCGGGCGCGCCAGCCGGCTGTTCGACGAGGTGATCGTCGGCGTGCTGGTGAACCAGTCGAAGAGCGGCCTGTTCACCGTCGAGGAGCGGATCGAGATGCTCCGCGAGGTGACCGCCTCGTACGGCAACGTACGGGTCGAGTCGTTCCGGGGGCTCCTCGTCGACTTCTGCCGTGCTCAGCAGGCGAGCGTGCTGATCAAGGGCCTGCGGGCGGTCAGCGACTTCGACTACGAGTTGCAGATGGCCCAGATGAACATCGGGCTGGCCGGGGTCGAGACGCTCTTCATGCCGACCAACCCGCTCTACTCGTTCCTCTCCTCAAGCCTCGTCAAGGACGTGGCCAAGTGGGGCGGCGACATCTCCGCCCACGTCCCGGACCCGGTCCGCGAGGCACTCCAGGCCCGCCTGGGCCCCCGCCCCTGACCCCCCTCGATCTGCGCCTACCGCTCCCGGGCGTCCCTTTCCGGCTGGTTTGGCGCGACCGCAAGTGCGCGATCGGCGGGGAGTGACCATGTCGCGACTCGCCGGGTTGGGGTGAGTGGGGCGTGTGTGGGGCGGGCACGACATGATTGGTCGAGCAGGAACCCGGCCGTGGCCCGCATCATGGAGGTCGGCCGACGAACGACAGGAGTGAGGTACCGGTGGACCCGCTCGATCGCATCGACGAACTGATCGCCATGGTGGAGCAGGCACGCTCCGTCCCGATGTCGCGCAACAACTGCATGGTCGACCGGGGTGAGGTGATCGCCGCCCTGGACGAGATGCGCGCCGACCTTCCGGCCGACCTGCGTCGGGCCGCCGCGCTCCTCGACGAGCGGGACAAGATCATGGAGGCCGGTAAGCGCGAGGCGGACCGGATCATCAGCGAGGGTGAGGCAGAACACGCCCGCCTCGTGTCGGTGAACGAGATCACCGTGTCGGCCGAGCACGAGGGCGCCCGGATCATCGCCGAGGCCCGCGCCGAGGCGCAGCGTCTGCGCGAGGAGGTCGACGACTACGTCGACACCGCGTTGGCCAACTTCGAGCAGTTCCTCACCCGGGCCCTCGCCTCGATAGAGCGTGGCCGGGACAAGATGCACGCGCTGCGGGAGATCGGTACCTTCGGTGGGGATGAGGCGGAACGCCCGCTACCCTTCTGAGCGGCACCTCACCAGCCGACATTCTCGCCGCAGGCGTCCCCCCGGTTCGACGGTCCGGCGGTCGCCCAGGTAACCTTTTTTGTCGGCCTCTCACCGGCCGGAGTCTGACTATGCCCAAGCACTCGCCATCGACACTCGACCCCAGGGCGCCGCTGGTCCTCGACACGAGGGACCTGCCGCGTCGCCCTGGCGCGTTGCGTGAGGTCCAGCGGGTCGTGCCGGCACCGGCGGACCTCGGCGTGGAGTTGATCGGCGTGCCGGAGGGCGCGGACCTCGACCTCGATCTGAGGTTGCAGTCGGTGTCCGAGGGTGTGCTCGTCTCCGGGACCATCACCGGTCCCATCCGGGGCGAGTGCGGGCGTTGCCTGCGCGAGATCAACGAATCGATGGCCGTGACGATCCAGGAGCTGTACGCGTACGAGAACAGCACCACGGACGCCACGACCGACGAGGACGAGGTGGGCCGGATGCAGGGCGATCTGATCGACCTGGAGCCGGCGCTGCGGGACGCGTTGGTGCTCACGCTGCCGACCAACCCGCTCTGCCGGGAGGACTGCCCAGGACTGTGCCCCGAATGCGGGGCGCACTGGGACGATCTGCCGGCCGACCACAGTCACCAGCAGATCGACCCGCGTTGGGCGGGCCTGTCGCAACTGACCGTTACAGAGGAGTAAGAACCGTGGCCGTCCCGAAGCGCAAGATGTCGCGCAGCAACACCCGGTCCCGCCGGGCGAACTGGAAGGCGACCGTGGTCGCGACCGTCGCGTGCCCGCAGTGCAAGTCCCCGAAGCTGCCGCACGCCGCCTGCTCCGTCTGCGGCACCTACAACGGCCGCCAGGTTCTCGAGGTCTGACCTGGACGCCGAGTGACGCCCCCGACCCCAGGTCGGGCGGCGCGCGCACCCTGGCATTCGCCCGGTGCCCCGGCTCCTTCCGACACCGGCCGGCCCAACCCGGCCGGTGTTCCGGTGGAGCCGGGCACCGCGCGGATCGCCGTTGACCTCCTCGGCGGGGACGACGCTCCCGCCGTCGTGGTTGACGGCGCTCTGCGGGCCATGCGCGCCGATCCCGATCTGCACCTGCTGCTCGTCGGTCCGACCGAGGTCGCCGACGCGCTGATCGCTGCCCTCGATCCGGCCGAGCGTGCCCGGATCACGGTCCGGCCGGTCCGCTCCGCCGTCGGCATGGCCGACCATCCCAGCGCCGCCCGCTCGGAGAGCACCGTCCGGGCCGCCGTCACCGCCGTCCGCGACGGCACCGCCGACGCCCTCGTCTCGGCCGGCGCGACAGGCGCCACCGTCACCGCCGCCGTGCTCGGGCTCGGGCGCTGGCCGGAGATCCGCCAACCCGCCCTGGTCGCCACCCTGCCCGCGGTCGCCGGGCCGGTGGTGCTGCTCGACGTCGGCGGCTCGCTGGAGCCCCGCCCCGCCACCCTGGCCCGACACGCCGTGCTCGGCGCCGCGTACGCCGCGGTGGCCCACTCGGTCGTCGCACCGCGGGTCGGCCTGCTCTCGGTCGGCACCGAGGCCGGCAAGGGCGACCGGGTACGCCGTGCCACCGACCCCCTGCTCGCCGTCGAACCGCTGCCCTGCGGGGCTCGCTACGTCGGCCTGGTCGAGGGGTACGACGTGGCCCTCGGCGCGCGCGCCGATGTCGTGGTCACCGACGGCTTCACCGGTAACGTGCTGCTCAAGGCGATCGAGGGCGCGTACGCGATGGCCGGCGGCCCGCCCGTCGGCGGTGGCGCGCCCAGGGCCGCCGCCCTGCTCGGCGTCGCCGGGACTGTCGTCGTCTGTCACGGCTCCGCTCGCGCCGACGACGTCGCCTCCGGCATCGCTCTCGCCGCCCACCTGTGGCGACGGCGTGCCACCGAACTGGTCTCCGCGTTGCTCGACGGCGACGCCGCGACGGACCGCACCGACCGTTCCACCGACACCGAGGTACGCACATCATGAGCAACGACAAGCGGCGGCGGGCGTCCGTCGGTCACCTGGAAGCCGCGTTCGGCGTGAGCCTGGAGCCGGACCTGCTGGAACGCGCGTTGACCCACCGCTCGTACGCGTACGAGAACGGCGGCCTGCCGACGAACGAGCGGCTGGAGTTCCTCGGCGACTCGGTCCTCGGCGTCGTGATCACCACGGCGTTGTTCCACAACCACCCGGACCTGCCCGAGGGGCAGCTCGCCAAGCTGCGGGCGAGCGTGGTCAACATGCGGGCGCTCGCCGACGTGGCCCGTGGCCTGGGCCCGGACGGCCTCGGCGCGTACCTGCTGCTCGGCAAGGGCGAGGAGACCACAGGTGGCCGGGACAAGGCGAGCATCCTCGCCGACACCCTGGAGGCGCTGCTCGGCGCGATCTACCTCCAGTACGGGCTGGACACCGCCGGGATCGTGATCCACCGGCTGTTCGACCCGCTGATGGCCGAGTCGGCCGGCCGGGGCGCCGCGCTGGACTGGAAGACCAGCCTCCAGGAGTTGACCGCCGCGCTCGGTCTCGGCGTACCCGAGTACCGGATCGAGGGCACCGGCCCGGACCACCTCAAGACGTTCACCGCCTGGGTCGTGGTGGCCGGCAACCGGTACGGCGGCGCGGAGGGGCGCAGCAAGAAGGAGGCCGAGCAGCGGGCCGCCGAGGCGGCCTGGCGGATGCTCACCGAGCAGCACGAGCAGAACACCCAGCAGGGCGGGTCCGACGAGGGCGGTCCGCTGGAGAGCGCCGAGCAGGCGGCCCGTGCCGAGGAGGCCGACCACCTGGCGCAGGTCATGCCTGCCGACGTGGCGGACCAGCAGACCCCGCCCGAGCGGCAGGCGTCGGCCAACGGTGTCGGCCCGGCCGCCGATCACGACGGCGCGGCCCGGACCAGCGAGGCCGGCAACGACGGGGCCCGCGACGCCGAGTCCGCGACAGGTGGCCGCGAGACGGGCGTACGCCGTGCCTGAGCTGCCCGAGGTGGAGACCGTCCGGCAGGGGTTGGCCCAGTGGGTCACCGGCCGGCGGATCGCCTCGGTCGAGGTGCGTCACCCGCGTGCGGTCCGCCGGCACCTTCCGGGTGACGTGCACTTCGCCGACGTGCTCGCCGGCCGGACGGTGCTGGACGCCCGCCGTCGCGGGAAGTACCTGTGGCTGCCACTGGACAGCGGCGACGCCATCGTCGGGCACCTCGGGATGTCCGGCCAGATGCTGCTCCAGCCGCCCGGCACGCCCGACGAGACCCACCTGCGGGTCCGGTTCCGGTTCGCCGACGAGGGGCCCGAGCTGCGCTTCGTCGACCAGCGCACGTTCGGCGGTCTCGCGGTCAGCGAGGGCGGCGCGGACCTGCCCGCGGAGATCGCGCACATCGCCCGCGACCCGATGGACCCGGAGTTCTCCGACGCGGCGTTCGTCGCCGCGCTGCGCCGCCGTCGGACCGAGGTGAAACGAGCTCTGCTCGATCAGACGCTGATCTCCGGTGTGGGCAACATCTACGCCGACGAGGCGCTCTGGCGCGCGGGCCTGCACGGCGCCCGCCCCACCGACGCGCTTACCGGCCCGGCCGCGCAGCGTCTGCTCGGCCACGTCCGCGACGTGCTCGCCGAGGCGATCAAGGTGGGCGGCACCAGCTTCGACGCCCTATACGTCAACGTCAACGGCGAGAGCGGCTACTTCGACCGGGCACTGAACGCCTACGGCCGCGAGGGCGAGCCGTGCCGGCGGTGCGGAGCCCCGATCCGCCGCGAGTCGTTCATGAACCGCTCCTCGTTCAGCTGCCCGCGCTGCCAGCCCCGGCCTCGGGGTGCCCTTCGGGGATGACCCGGAGTCGGCTCCGGGTCGGCGTCGGCGGGTCGCGGCCGGACCCTCCGGGCCACACCCCGGCGTACGCCCGAATCGCGTGTTGATGCCCGGCGGGCGGACCCGCCGCCCTCCGTGGACCGACTCCGGGGTGGACGGGGGCCGTTCCCCGATGTGACCGCCTCGTCACGCCCCTAACGTCAGCAGCGTCGGCAGGGGGTCGACGTGACAGGGGGACACGAGATGGGCAACAGACCGGTGACGGTGCGGATGGCGCGGTGGAGCGCCGAGCATCCGTGGCGGGCGATCGCGATGTGGGTCGTGTTCGTGGCGGTGTGTTTTGTCGGCGGCAACGCCGCCGGCCTCACCGAGGCCACAAGCGGGGACCAGGCGATCGGCGAGGCCGGGCGGGCCAGCCTCATCGTGGACGACGGGGCCTTCGACGACCCGGCCGTGGAGAACGTCCTGATCACGTCCCGCGGCGGCGCCCTGGACCCGGCGGCGGCGAAGGCGGCCGCCGACGACGCGGCCGCCCGGCTGCGTACGGTCACCGGGGTTGCCGAGATCGGCCCGCCGGTCACCGCGCGGGACGGGTCGGCGCTGCTGCTGCCGATCACCATGTCCGGTGACCCGGAGACCGCGTCGGACCGGGTGCAGCCGCTGCGCGACGCCACCGCCACCGTGCAGGGCGCGCACCCGCAGCTCCGCGTCGAGCAGGTCGGCGGAGCGTCGATCGGCCAGGCGCTCGACGACACCCTGGGCAAGGACTTCAAGCGTGCCGAGCTACTCAGCCTGCCGGTCACCCTGGCCATCCTGATCATCGCGTTCGGCGCGTTGATCGCGGCCAGCGTGCCGGTGCTGCTGGCGCTCTCCTCGGTCGCCGCCGCGATGGGCCTCTCCACCCTCGCCTCGCACCTGGTGCCGGCCACCGACACGACGTCACCGGTGATCCTGCTGATCGGCATGGCGGTGGGCGTCGACTACTCGCTGTTCTACATCCGCCGGGAGCGGGAGGAGCGGGCCAAGGGCCGCTCCGGCCTGGACGCGGTGGAGATCGCCGCGGAGACCTCCGGGCACGCCGTGGTCGTCTCCGGCTTCGCCGTGATCATCGCGATGGCCGGGCTGTTCCTCGCCGGCGACGTGGTCTTCTCGTCCCTGGCCGTCGGCTCGATCCTGGTGGTCGCCGTCGCGGTCACCGGCTCGCTGACCGTGCTGCCGGCCCTGCTGGCCAGGCTGGGCCGCTGGGTCGACCGGCCCCGGGTGCCGCTGCTCTGGCGACTGACCGCGCCGCGCACCGGCCGGCACGGCGAGCCGCGTACGCCCCGGCTCTGGCCCGCGCTGCTCCGGCCCGCGCTGCGCGCCCCGGTGGTGACGCTCGTCATCTCGGTCGGCCTGCTGCTCGCGCTTGCCGCGCCGGCGCTCGGCATGAAGCTGAAGTTCCCCGGCATGGAGGACCTGCCGCGCACCACGCCTGCCATGCAGGCGTACGACCGGCTCACCGCGGCCTTCCCGAGCACCGGCACCAACCACGTGGTGGCCGTCCGGGCGCCGGCCGAGCAGGCCGACCGGGTCAACGCGGCGCTCACCGACCTGGCCGGCCGCGCCGGCGGCGACCCGTTGTTCGCCCCCACCGAGGCGGACGGCCCGAAGATCAAGGTGTCGGCCGACCGGCGGGTGTCGGTGCTCGACGTCGCCACCCCGTACGCCAGCCGGGACGACCGTTCGGTGCAGTCGCTGGAGAAGTTGCGGACCGACCTGGTCCCGGCCGAGCTGCGGGGGATCCCCGGGATCGAGTACGCGGTCGGCGGGAGCGTGGCCGACAGCGAGGACTACGCGGGGCACGTCCGCGACAAGCTGCCGCTGGTGATGGGCTTCGTGCTGGTGCTCACGTTCCTGGTCATGGCCTTCACGTTCCGTTCCGTGGTGGTGGCCGCCAGCTCGATCGCGCTGAACCTGCTCTCCGCCGGCGCCGCGTACGGGCTGCTGGTGCTGGTCTTCCAGGGGGAGTGGGCCGAGGGGTTGCTCGGCTTCACGTCGATGGGCGCGATCGTCTCCTGGCTGCCGCTGTTCCTGTTCGTGGTGCTCTTCGGCCTCTCGATGGACTACCACGTCTTCGTGGTGAGTCGGATCCGCGAGGGGGTCCGGGCCGGCATGTCCAACCGCGACGCGGTGTCGTACGGCATCACCTCGTCGGCCGGGGTGGTGACAAGCGCGGCGATCGTCATGGTCGGGGTTTTCTCGATCTTCGCCACGCTGAGCACCATCGACATGAAGCAGCTCGGCATCGGCCTCGCGGCGGCGATCCTGCTGGACGCCACGATCATCCGGGGAGTGGTCCTGCCGGCCCTGATGACCATGCTCGGCGACGCCAACTGGTGGGCCCCGCGTTTCCTGCGGCGACGCCCGGCGCCCGCCCCCACCGACCCGCCGGCCCCCGCGCCGGAGCTGGTGCCGGTGTCCTGATCCACCCCGCTGAGGCCGGGCCGCGACCGCGGCCCGGCCTCAGCCGGCGCACCGGAACCGCAGGATTAACCAGGCGGGGGGCGGGGCATCTGGCCCGGCATGGACGAACAGCGCACCCCGGCGGCCCTTCCGCGGGCCGACGCGCCGGGGGATCGGAAACCCCGCCGGAGTACGCCATGAGCACCGTGCAGACCGGCACCGTACGCACAAATGTCCCAGCCCGGCTCGACCGCCTCCCGTGGTCCCGCTGGCACTGGATGATCGTCATCGGTCTGGGCACGGTGTGGATCCTCGACGGCCTCGAGGTGACAATCGTCGGCAACCTGTCCGGCAAGCTCGCCGAGCCCGGCAGCGGTCTGGACATCACCCAGAGCCAGGTCACCGGGCTCGCTGCCGCGCTCTATGTGGCCGGCGCCTGCACGGGCGCGCTCTTCTTCGGCTGGCTCACGGACCGGTTCGGTCGCAAGAAGCTGTTCCTGCTGACCCTGGGGCTGTACCTGGTCGCCACCGCGCTGACCGCGCTCTCCTTCGACACCTGGTGGTTCTTCCTGTTCCGGTTCCTGACCGGGATGGGCATCGGGGGCGAGTACGCGGCGATCAACTCGGCGATCGACGAGCTGATCCCGGCCCGGCACCGCGGCCGGATCGACATCATCATCAACGGCACCTTCTGGCTGGGCGCCGCGATGGGTGCCCTGCTGACGGTGCCGCTGCTCAACGGCCTGCCGACCAACCTCGGCTGGCGGGTGGCGTTCGGCCTGGGCGCCATCCTCGGCGTGGTGGTCCTGCTGGTCCGCCGACACGTCCCGGAGAGTCCACGCTGGCTGTTCATCCACGGCCGGGCGGACGAGGCGAACGAGCTGGTCGACTCCGTGGAGGCCGAGGTCCAACGGGAGACCGGCCGGGAGCTCACCGAGGCGGACGACTACCTCACCATCCGGCAGCGTCGCAGCACGAACTTCGTGTCGATCGCGAGGACGCTCTTCGCCCGCTACCCGAAGCGCGCGATCCTGGGCTTCTCGCTGTTCATCGGGCAGGCGTTCCTCTACAACGCGATCACGTTCGGGTTCGCCCAGATCCTGGAGACCTTCTTCGACGTGCAGCCGGGCAACAGCGGCTACTACTTCGCCGTGATCGCGGTGGGCAACCTGGCCGGTCCGCTGCTGCTGGGCCGGCTCTTCGACACGGTGGGCCGGGTGCCGATGATCGCCGGCACGTACGTGCTCTCCGGTCTGCTGCTGCTGGGCACCGCGTGGCTGTTCCACAACGGCTCGCTCAGCGCCACCACCATGACTGCCTGCTGGTGGATCGTGCTCTTCTTCGCCTCCGCAGGCGCGAGCGCGGCGTACCTGACGGTGAGCGAGATCTTCCCGATGGAGACCCGCGCCATGGCCATCGCGTTCTTCTACGCGATCGGCACGGCCGCCGGTGGCATCACCGGGCCGCTGCTCTTCTCGAAGCTGGTCGGCACCGGCAAGGTCGACGACACGGTGCTGGCCTTCGTGATCGGCGCCATCGTGATGATCATCGGTGGGCTCGTCGAGATGGCGCTCGGCGTCCGGGCCGAGGGACAGTCACTGGAGAACCTGGCCACCCCGCTCAGCGCGGAACAGGCCGAGGTGCCGTCCCCGCGCACGCCGACCGAGCGCAGCCCGTCCACCACCGGCTGACCCCGCCGCCGTGCCCCCGTTCGCGACAGTGGACGGGGGCACCGCCGTGTCGCGCCCCCCACCGCGCAGCGATACGCGGCCGGAGGTCAGGGCAGCGCGCAGGGTTCCCGCCAGGCGTCCAACGCCCGCTCCTTGCGGATCGACGCGAAGCCGTAGCCGACAGTGGTGACGCAGAAGTCGTCGGTCGACCCGGTGTACTCGACGTGGAAGACCGGCTTGCCCGCGTCCACGAACGGCAGCAGCTTGGCGCACTGGTCCAGCCGGACGCACTCCTCGTTGACCACGAAGTCGAAGTCCGGCGCCAGCGCCGCGAGCTGCGGCACGTCGTTGACCAGCCCGGGGGAGAGGTCCAGTGCGCGGGCCAACTGGGCCAGCCGGCGGTTGAACAGCAGTTGGTCGTCGAAGCCCAGGGGGAAACCGCTGCGGTGGGCGTACCCGTCGGCGTCGGCAAGCGCCACCGCGCCGAACCCCTTGCCGCGGCACAGCCGGAACCGGTCGGCCAGCACGGGCTCCAGCGCGTCCCACGCCCGCACGTCCAGCCACCGGCTGCCCGGCCGAGGGCCGGGCGCGCCCTGCACGGCGGCGGGCACCCGGCTGGCGTCCGGGTCGGTCGAGCGCACCGAGCCGACGGGCACCTGACAGATCAGCCGCCGGTCACGGGTGCGCAGCTCGGCCGTCTGCGCGGCGGTGGTGGCCACCGGGTCGAGCAGGAAGACGTCGGCGTCCACGGTCGGGTCGAGCGGGCCGTCGAGTTGCCACTGCCACTGCCAGTGGCGGGCCTGCGCGGCCGGCCACGGGGTGGGCGCGCCCGGCGGGGTCAGCTCGCGCCGGCACCCGTACGCCGGCACCACCAGGACGAGCACGACGCCTGCCGACACGATCCGGCGCAGCGGGCGTACGGCGGCAGGTCGCCGCGGCCGGATCCGCATCGGCAGCTCCCGTGTCCCGGGCGGCCGGTCGCCGCCCACACCGGTACGCCGACCCCACGTCCGGCCCGGCGTACCTCACCGGGTCCAACGAGCGCGGGAGCGCGGACGACGCGCCCTCAGCGCGGCGCCGCGAAGACCTGCGTCCAGTACGGCCCGTTGCTGCTGGCGATGCCGACGCCGATCTCGGTGAACGCGCAGTTGAGGATGTTGGCCCGGTGCCCGGAGCTGTTCATCCAGGCGTCCATCACGGCGGCCGGCGTCTTCTGGTTCCACGCCACGTTCTCGCCGTAGGTGCGCCAGGCGTAGCCGACGCGGTCCAACCGGACGCCGGTGTCGCTGCCGTCGCTGCCGGTGTGCGACATGTTCTGGTGGTCGGCCTGGTCCTGGCTGTGCCGCTGGGCTGCGGTCATCAGCTTGTCGTCGATGCTCAGCGCCTTGCAGCCGGCCTTGGCCCGCTCGGCGTTGACCAGGTCCACCACCTGTTGGGCCTGGGTGCCGACGGTGCCGCTGGCGCCCCCGGAGCCACTTGTGGTGCTGGGGGCCTTGCTGCGCTCGGCGGTGCGCCGTGACGTGGCGGTGGTCCGCGACGCGGCCGGGGTCGGCTTGACCACCCTGCTCGGCGACGGGCTCGGCCGTGCCGCGCTGGGCGAGCTGGTCGGGGAGGGTGCGACAAGCGTGTCACCCGCCGGCTGGTCGGTCGGGACCGCGGGCGCGGCGGCGACGGTGTCGTCGACGGCTGTGGGCTCGTCGGCCGGGCCGTCGCCGCGGGGCATCGCGAGCGCGCCGACGCCGACGCTCACCACGAGGGTGGCTGCCGCGGCGGCGCCGCCGATCATCAAGGGGCGACGCCAGCGCCGGGGCGAGCGGTGCCGCCCCTCGCCGGGCCGACCGGCGCCGCTCCGGCCGCCGGTGGCCTGCGCGTCGGCCTCGGTACGCCAGCCGCCGCCGGTCTGCGCGGCCTCGGCACGCCAGCCGCCGCCGGTCTGCGCGTCGGCCTCGGTACGCCAGCCGCCGTCGACCTCGGTCGGCCGGGTGTCGTCGCGCCAGCCGCCGGTCGGGTCGTCACCGCGTTCGTGGCCCGGCCGGCCGGTGCCGGGTGCCTCGACCGGTGCGGTCGGGGGCGCGGGCTGCCAGCGGGCGGTGGGCTCCGCGCGGTGCCACTCCTCGCCGGGCTGGTCGGGGTCGTCCCCGAAGAGGTAGGCCGAGCGGGGCTCCGGGCGGTCGCGCAGCCAGTCCGGCTCGTCGGTCGGCCGCTCGGCGCGCCGGGGGGCGCCGTTCGGGTCCATCGGGTCGGTCCAGCCGTACACGCCTTTGCCTCCACGGGGTCGGTTGCGGGCCGGGGTGACGCTACGACTCGGCCGCGACCTGCGGCAACGTGGCTAAGGAAGAGTTAAGAGCAAGTCGGACGTCAAGGCGCTGACTTCCCCGAATCCGGGCGTACAGTAAAGGTGTCCGGACAGAGCGTGTCCGTGCCTTGCGGCAGCCCCCCGACAAGTGGACAGGTCGACGTAGAGATGATCTACGGCCTGCGAGAACTTGACGAAGGAGGGGTTTGCGGCTCAATATATAGGTGTCGCCAGTCGCGCCCGGTCATGCCCAGATACAGCTGGAATGACAGCCGCGTACAAAATTGGGCGCGCGTTTGGCCGGCCTTTCCGGCAGCGCATATCAAGGAGTCAGCATGGCGAAGGCCCTCTACGGCCACGTAGGTGCAGCGCCCGACCGGCGTCTGCTCGACGAGGTCACCCGACTGCGTGCCAGGGTTCAGGCACTGGAGTTCGAGATCACGCGTCTGCGTGCCGACAATGATCGGCTCGCGGCGGCTGCGGCGGAAGCGGACGACCTGCTCCGTCTCGCCGAGCCGGCGCTGACCTGATCTTCGGGTCGGAAAACTGAATCGCAGCACCACCGCAAAAATGCGCGCCGACACCTCTGTGCCGGCGCGCAACGCTGTCCGGCGCCTTTCGCGTCCGACCATTTCTGATCTTGTGACCGGCCCCGGGATAACCGCACGCACTGTTTCGCCGAAACGCCCCGACCGGCGGGCCGATCATGAACGGAGTTTGTCTTTCTCGTCGCTGCCGTGCGAGCAGCGCGCTCGCCGTCGACACGGCCCCGGGGCGGGTCGCGTGCCGGGTCGCTCCCGCCACCGGGTTAGTCTGCGGGTTCACCCAGGTCCCCGCAGCCGGCGACGGTACGGCGGCCACCGGACGAGGATCGAGTAGGTGTATCTCAAGAGCCTGACGGTGAAGGGCTTCAAATCCTTCGCCTCCGCCACGACGTTGAAGCTGGAGCCCGGGATCACCTGCGTGGTGGGCCCGAACGGCTCCGGCAAGTCCAACGTCGTCGACGCCATCGCCTGGGTGCTCGGCGAGCAGGGCGCGAAGGCGCTGCGCGGCGGCAAGATGGAGGACGTCATCTTCGCCGGCACCGCCGGCCGCGCGCCGCTGGGCCGGGCCGAGGTCACCCTCACCATCGACAACACCGACGGCGCGCTGCCCATCGAGTACACCGAGGTCTCCATCACCCGCCGGATGTTCCGCTCCGGCGAGAGCGAGTACGAGATCAACGGCAACTCCTGCCGCCTGCTCGACATCCAGGAGCTGCTGTCCGACTCCGGCATCGGCCGGGAGATGCACATCATCGTCGGCCAGGGCCGGCTCGACGGCATGCTGCACGCCAAGCCGGAGGACCGTCGGGCGTTCATCGAGGAGGCGGCAGGCGTCCTCAAACACCGCAAGCGCAAGGAAAAGGCGCTGCGCAAGCTCGACGCCATGCAGGTGAACCTCAACCGGCTCACCGACCTCACGGCCGAGCTGCGTCGCCAGCTCAAGCCGCTGGGCCGGCAGGCGGAGGTGGCCCGGCGTGCCGCCGCCATCCAGGCCAACCTGCGCGACGCCCGGCTGCGACTGCTCGCCGACGACCTGGCCACCCTGCGGACCACCCTGGACCGGGAGATCGCCGACGAGACCGCGCTGCGGGAGCGGCGTGAGCAGATCGAGGGCGAGCACGCCGAGGTGCAGGGCCGGCTCGGCGAGTTGGAGGCCGCCCTCGCCGAGGACGCTCCGCTGCTCGCCGCCGCCCAGGACACCTGGTACAAGCTCTCCGCCCTCCAGGAGCGCTTCCGCTCGATCGAGCAGCTCGCCCGGGAGCGACTGCGGCACCTCAGCGCCACCGGCGACGACGAGCGGCCCGGCCGCGACCCCGACCAGCTGGAGGCCGAGGCCGAGCGGGTCCGCGAGCAGGAGGAGGAGCTGCGCGCGGCGCTCACCGACGACCAGATCCGGCTCGCCGAGGCGGTCGAGCACCGCCAGGAGCTGGAACGGCAGCTCGCCGCCGCCGAGCGGGAGCTGGTCGCCGCCGCGAAGGCCATCGCCGACCGGCGTGAGGGCATGGCCCGCCTCACCGGCCAGGTCAACTCGGCCCGCGCCCGCACCACGAGCGCCGGCGAGGAGATCGAACGCCTCGCCGTCGCGCACGCCGACGCGCTCGGCCGCGCCGAGCAGGCGCAGGCCGATCTGGACGCGGTGGCCGCGCAGTCCACCGAGGCGGACCGGGACAACGCCGACCTGGACGCCCGGCACGCCGAGGCGGTCGCCGTCCAGGAGCGGGCACAGGCGACCGTCCGGTCGCTTGCCGACGCCGAGCGGGCCGCCGAGAAGGACGCCGCCACCTGGAAGGCCCGCGAGGAGGCGCTCGCCCTGGGGCTGCGGCGCAAGGACGGCGCGGGAGCGCTGCTCGCCCGCGCCGACGACGTTCCGGGCCTGCTCGGCAGCCTCGCCGGGCTGCTCACCGTCGCGCCGGGGCACGAGGCCGCGCTGGCCGCCGCGCTCGGCGGGCTCGCCGACGCGGTCGCCGTCAGCGGAGTCGACGAGGCCGTCGAGGCGATGCGGCTGCTGAAGATCTCCGACGCCGGCCGGGCCGGTCTGCTGGTCGGCAGCCCGGCCGGGCCGGGCATGACCGGCTCCGCCGACGCGCTGCGTCCGAAGCTCCCCGACGGCGCCCGCTGGGCCCCCGACCTGGTGGAGTGCACGCCCGACATTCGTCCGGCAGTGCACCGGGCGCTGCGCGACGTGGCCCTTGTCGACGATCTCGCCGCCGCCGCCGAGCTGGTCGCCGGCAACCCCGAACTGCGGGCCGTCACCCCGGACGGGGACGTCGTCGGGGCGTACGCGGCGGCCGGCGGGTCGGCCAAGGCCCCCAGCTACATCGAGGTGCAGGCGGCCGTCGAGGAGGCCCGCACCAACCGGCTCGCCGCCGAACGCTCCGGGGCGGAGCTGCGCGACCAGCTCGTCGAGGCGCGTGCCGAGGTGGCCTCCGCCAAGGAGACCGTGCAGCACGCCGCCGCCGAGAAGCGCGAGGCGGAGAGCCACCGCAACGCCGCCGCCCGCCGGCTCGCCGAGCTGGGCGCGGCTGCCCGCTCGGCGAAGGCGGAGACGGACCGGCTGGGCGAGTCCCGGGCCCGGGCGGAGGCGGCCCGGCAGCGGGACCTCGCCACGCTCGACGAGCTGGAGGAGCGGCTGCGGCTGGCCGAGGAGACCCCCGTCGACGCCGAGCCCTCGGCCGAGGAGCGCGACCAGCTCGCCGCGATGGTGCCGCAGGCCCGGCAGAACGAGATGGAGGTCCGGCTCGCCGTGCGTACCGCCGAGGAGCGGGTCTCCTCGATCGCCGGTCGGGCCGACTCGCTGGCCCGGCAGGCCACCGCGGAGCGGGCCGCCCGGGAACGCGCCGCGGCGCGGCGGGCCGCGCGCACCCGGGGCGCGGGCATCGCCCGGGCCGTCGCCGGCGGCGCCCGGGAGGCGCTCACCCGCCTCACCACGTCGATCGCGGCCGCCGAGGAGCACCGCGACGCCGTCGCGCGGGAGCGCGCCGCCCGCGAGGCCGAGCTGCAGGAGGTACGCGGAGCGGCCAAGCGGCTCGGCGCGGAGCTGGAACGGCTGACCAGCCAGGTGCACCGCGACGAGGTGGCCCGCGCGGAGCAGCGCCTGCGCATCGAGCAGTTGGAGGCGAAGGCCGCCGAGGACTTCGGGCTGGACGTGGAGACGCTCGTCGCCGAGTACGGCCCCACCCAGCCCGTCCCGCCGACCCAGGCGGACGTGGCGGCGGCCGAGCGCGACGGGCTGCCGGTGCCCGAGCCGGTCCGCTACGAGCGGCCGGTGCAGGAGAAGCGGGCCGCCAAGGCGGAACGCGAGCTGGCCCTGCTCGGCAAGGTCAACCCGCTGGCGCTTGAGGAGTTCGCCGCGCTGGAGGAGCGCTTCAAGTTCCTCTCCGAGCAGTTGGAGGACCTCAAGGCGACCCGGCGGGACCTGCTCACCGTGGTCAAGGACGTGGACGAGCGGATCCTGGAGGTCTTCGCCAGCGCGTTCGAGGACACGGCCCGGGAGTTCGAGCAGGTGTTCACGGTGCTCTTCCCCGGCGGTGAGGGGCGGCTGATCCTCACCGACCCCGAGGACCTGCTCACCACAGGCGTCGAGGTCGAGGCCCGCCCGCCGGGTAAGAAGATCAAGCGGCTGTCGCTGCTCTCCGGTGGCGAGCGGTCGCTGACCGCGGTGGCCATGCTGGTGGCGATCTTCCGCGCCCGGCCGAGCCCGTTCTACATCATGGACGAGGTGGAGGCGGCCCTGGACGACGTGAACCTGGGCCGGCTGATCACGTTGCTGGCACAGTTGCGGGAGAAGAGTCAGCTGATCGTCATCACGCACCAGAAGCGGACGATGGAGATCGCCGACGCGCTCTACGGGGTGACCATGCGCAGCGGGGTCACCCAGGTGATCAGCCAACGGCTCAACCGGGCCGACGAGGACGACCAGCGGCACCGCCGCGGCGAGGAGAACGGGTAGTGGCTCGGGAACGCGCGACGGCGCTCCTGCTGGATCTGGACGGCGTACTGCGTCGGTTCGACCCGGCGGTGGCCGCCGGGGTGGAGCGGGAGTACGGCCTCGCCGACGGTGTGCTCAGCGAGATCGCCATGCAGTGGGGCCGTCTCCAGCCGGTGCTCACCGGGCAGGTCAGCCACGCCGACTGGATGAGCAGTGTGGCCGACGCCCTGGCCGAGCCGGCCGGCGGCCCGGACCGGGCCCAGGCGGCGGTGCAGCAGTGGCAGCGCTACCGGGGTGAGGTCGACACCGAGGTGCTCGACTTCGTCCGGGAGGTGCGCGCCGCCGGTGTCCGGGTTGGCCTGGCCACCAACGCCACCGACCTGCTCGACGCCGACCTCACCACGCTCGGCCTGGTCGGCGAACTGGACGTGGTGGTCAACTCCTCGACGCTCGGGGTGCACAAGCCGGCCCCGGAGTACTTCCAGGCCGCCTGCCAGGCGCTGGCCACCCCGCCGGCCCGGGTGCTCTTCGTCGACGACGAGGACTGGGCCGTACGGGGCGCCCGGTCCGCCGGGCTGTCGGCGCACCGCTGGGGCGGCCACGCCGACCTGCGCTACCTGCGGGCGGCGCTCACCCACTGAGGCCGCTCACTCGCCGGTGACGCCGTCGATGCGCTCCCGGATCAGGTCGGCGTGTCCGTTGTGCCGGGCGTACTCCTCGATCATGTGCACGTACACCCAGCGCAGGCTGAAGGTGGGGGTGCCGTCCCTGCGGGGCAGCGTGAACGTCTCGTCCAGGGACCGTCCCTCGGTCACCGCGCGGGCCGCGTCGACCTCGGCTCGGAAGGTGGCGAAGGCGGCCTCGGCATCGGCGCCGGCCGCGGCGTGGAAGTCGGCGTCGTTGTCCGTGTCGTAGTCGTAGAGGTCGGGCAGGTCCTGGCCGGCGAAGCGCTGGCGGAACCAGGACCGCTCGACATCGGTCATGTGCAGGACCAACCCGAGCAGGCTGAGGTCGGACGGCTCGACGCTCGCCGAGCGTAACTGCTCGGCCGTCAGGCCGGCACACTTGTGCAGCAGGGTGTCGCGGTGGTAATCGAGCCAGCCCTCCAGCATGGTGCGCTCGTCAGCGACCAAGGGCTCCTGAGTGCGGTCGATCTTCGGTGCTCGCCATGTCGTCATCGGGCCATCCTGCGGCTCGGGTACGACGGTCGCGAGCGGATTTCAGGGCACCACGACGACGGGCCAGTGACCCTTGCGGACCAGCCGGGTGGCGACCGAGCCGACCAGCCGGTGACCTGCCTGCTCGGACGCGCCCACCACCACCATGTCGGCCTGGAACTCGTCGGCCGCCGCGCACAGCTCGGCGTACGCGTCGCCGCGCCGGCACAGGAACGTCACCGGAATGCCCAACTGCTCGGCCCCCCGCCGGCACTCCTGTCGCAGCTCGTCGGCCAACTCGTCGTGGGAGCGCTGGATCGCGCTGGCGTCCATGCCGGGCACCAGGGCGGTGATCCCACTCGCCGAGCTGACGAAGACCACCACCAGGGCGGCGCCCTGCCGGCGGGCCAGCCCGGCGGCGTAGGCGCCGGCCCGCGCGGAGGTACGGGTGCCGTCCACGCCCACCATGACCACGCGTGGGCCGTCCGTGCCCCGCTCGAAGGGCAGCGGGCTGATCCGAGGGCCGTACTCCTCGCGGTCCGGCGCTCCGACGCTCATCGCTCTACCTCACCTCTGCTCGCCGGTCCGGACCACACCGGAGACGAGGTTCGATTCCCCGTCGACCGCACCGGAAACCGGGTTGCCGCTGTGCTGGCGCAACGGCACCTCCTTGATGAAGCTCACCGCGATCAGCGCGATCAACGCGAAGGGGGCGGCGGCCAGGAAGATGTCACCGGCGCCGTGGCCGTACGCGCTCTCCACCACGGCCCGCAGCGGACCGGGCAGGGTGTGCACGTCGGGCAGCGTGCCGCCGCTGCCGGAGCTGGACGCCGGGATGCCGAGCTGGGCCAGCCCGTCCGCGGTGTAGTCCTTGACCTTGTGGGCGAGCACCGCGCCGAGGGCGGAGACGCCGATCGCGCCGCCCAGGCTGCGGAAGAACGCGACCACCGAGCTCGCGGCGCCCAGCTCGTGCGGGCCGACCGTGTTCTGCACGGCGAGGACGAGGTTCTGCATGGTCAGGCCCAGGCCGACACCGATCAGCGCCATGTAGACGCTGAGCAGGGTGAAGCTGGTGTCCGCGCGCAGCGTGCCCATGAGCGCGAAGCCGACGGTGAGCAACGCCGAGCCGAGCACCAGGAACCGCTTCCAGCGGCCGGTCCTCGTGATGATCCGTCCGCCGACCGTCGAGGCGACCAGCAGGCCGAGGATCATCGGCAGGGTCATCAGGCCGGCCATGGTCGGGGACTCGCCCCGGCTGATCTGGAAGTACTGGCCGAGGAAGATCGACGCGCCGAACAGACCCACGCCCACCGCGATGCTGGCCACCACGGCGAGGGTGATCGTGCGGCTGCGGAACAGGTGCGGCGGGATCACCGGCTCGGCGGCCCGGGTCTCGACCCGGATGGCGAGAGCGCCGAGGAGCAGGGCGCCGACGACCATGACGACGGTCTGCCAGGAGGCCCAGGCGAACTGGTCACCGGCGAGCGAGACCCAGATCAGCAGGACCGAGACGGCCGCGGTGATCAGGGTGGCGCCCCACCAGTCGATCTGTGCCTTGCGCTTGATCACCGGCAGGTGCAGGGTCTTCTGGAGCACGACAAGCGCGGCGATGGCGAACGGCACGCCGACGTAGAAGCACCAGCGCCAGCCGAGCCACGAGGTGTCGACGATCACGCCGCCGATCAGCGGTCCGCCGATGGTGCCGACGGCCATCACGGCGCCGAGGTAGCCGCTGTAGCGGCCCCGCTCGCGCGGCGAGATCATCGTCGCCATGATCACCTGGGCCAGGGCCGTGAGGCCACCGGCGCCGACGCCCTGGACCACCCGGCACGCGATCAGCTCGCCGGTGCCCTGGGCGAGGCCGGCCAGCACCGAGCCCAGCACGTAGACCCCGAGGGCGAGCTGGACCAGGGTCTTCTTGCTGGTCAGGTCGGCGAGCTTGCCCCAGATGGGGGTGGTCGCGGTGGTCGCGAGCAGGGCCGAGGTGACCACCCAGGTGTACGCGGACTGGCCGCCGTGCAACTCGGTGATGATGCGCGGCAGCGCGTTCGAGATGACCGTGGACGAGAGGATCGCGACGAACAGGCCCAGCAGCAGGCCGGAGAGGGCCTCCAGGATCTGCCGGTGGGTCATGTCGACGGCGGGCGCCCGAGACGCTGTCGCCTGGCTCATCGTGTACTGCCTCCGAGTGGAGTAGAGGTGGCGGGCCGCACTGCGGATCCCCGCCTGGGAGTTGCCTGGGGCAACCGTACGGTTATGGTTGCCTCAAGCAACAACCAGGCGGGCGAGTGGGACATTCCCCACCCTCGGAGGTCATCTCCAGGAATCGTTGAACCGGCCCAGCAGCCGGGCGAACTCCTCGACGTCCCGCGACGGCCAGTCGTCCAGAGCACGGAGGAACTCGCCCAGGCGGGCGGAACGGGCGACGTCGAACCGGCGCTGGCCCTCCTCGGTCAGGCTGATCTGGGCCGCCCGTCGATCACTCGGATCCGGGTCGCGGTGCACCAGACCGAGGGCCTCCAGCCCGTTGATCTGCCGGCTCAGCGTTCCCTTGCCCACGCCGAGCCGCGCCGCCAGCTCGGTCAGGCGGATCGATCCACTGCGCCGCAACCAGAGCAGCAGCCCGTACGTGTTCGGTTCCAGGTTCGGGTGCACCTCCCGGGCGATCTCCCAGGAAACCGCCCGTCCCCGGCGCAGCAGGGCGGTCAGCTCGTGCTCGACGGCCCGGATCGGCTCCGGCAGGTGCTCGTCCACGGGCTAGAGAGTACGGCGGGGCGCGCTCAGTCGTCGCCGGAGAGGCGGCGGCTCATCACCGGCCGCAGGTGCCCGTCGCTCGTGGTGCCCTCGATTGTCACCTCGGCGTGCCGGCCCCGGTGGGTCAGGGTGGCGACGGCATTGCCGAAGTAGGGGCCGGCCAGTTTGCGCCAGCGCACCCCCGGGCGTCGGACACCCGCCGAACGGGCCAGCGCCCGGGTGGCGCCCGCCGGCCCGGACGACCAGCCCAACCGCATCAACGGACGGATGCCGGCCGGCACCTGGTTGTGGATCGGCGAGCAGGTGAGCTGGTGCACAGGCGTGACCACCGTGGAATCGGCGAACCGGGCCCGTGCCACGTACGAGTGGTGCACGTCCCCGGAGAGCACGCTTATCGACGCCGGTGGGGCGTACGCCGGCCCGGCCCCGACCCGGGCGCCGGACTGTCTCGGAGTGCCGGTGCCGATCCGGGCGAAGGTCTCCCCGAGCGCCTCGAAGGAGCGCCGGAACGCCGCCCAGTGCTCCAGGTCGAGTGCCCGGCGCAGCTTCTCGGCCCCCCGGGCCACCCAGGGCCGGCGCGAGTCGGCCAGCTTCTCGTTCCACGCCTCGATGTGGTGGATGCCCTGGGGCAGCAGCCAGGGCAGCGAGGCGCCGACCACCAGGTGGTCGTAGACGCCGTGCGCCTGGTCGAGGAACCACGACCACTCACCCGGCGGCAGCATGGCGCGGCTGCCCGGCTCCAGCACCCGGCTGCACCTGTTGTCGAGCATGACCAGCCGGGTGCGTCCCAGGTCGAGCGCGTAACTCCACTGGTACTGCACCGCGCGCCAGCGCTCGGTGTCGTGTGCCAGGTCGGACTCCTGGTCGACCCGGTGCCCGAACTCGCGCAGAACGCTCGTGGCGTCCTCCGCGGCGGCGACCTTGGCGAAGACCGGGTCGGCGGCGATCTCCTCCGGGGAGAGGTTGCCCAGGTGCTGGTAGACCCAGTACGAGGCCAGCCCGCTGCCGATCCGCTCGGCCCACCAGGGCTGCTCGCGCATCTCGGCACGCCACGCCGCCGAGGTGTTCCAGTCGTCGATGATCTCGTGATCGTCGAAGATCATCACGCTCGGCACGGTGGAGAGCAGCCAGCGGATCTCCGGATCACGCCACGACTCCAGATAGAGCTTGGTGTACTCGTCGAAGCTCACCACCTGGTCGGCCGGCGCGCCCTTGGGACGCCGCCGACGCCGCCGCAGCAGCCGCCGCACGGTCGGGGACGTGACGTCGGCGTACACCTGATCACCGAGCAGCACCAGCAGGTCGGGCAGCGCGTTCGAGTCGGGGTCGGCCATCAACCGGCGGGCGTACGCGTCCAGGGCGTCCGGCGGCAGCTTGCGGGTGGTGGCGTGCTGGGTGGTCTCCCGGCAGGAGCCGAAGATCAGGTTGACCGGCTGGTCCAGGTCGTCGGCCGCCCGTGTGCGGATCACGCTTGGCGGAAAGCCGCTGCTCTCGACCGGCCAGACCAGCTCGTCGTCGACAAGCACCTCGTAGGTCGTCGCGCTGTCCGGGGTGAGCCCCTCCACGACGACGAGGGCGTAGTGGTGGTCGTACGCCGAGAAGGTGGGTGCGGTGCCGGTGGCGCCGTCGGCGGTGCGGACGGTGACCACGGCGGGCGCGGCGGTCTCCACCCAGATCGTCGCCCGGGTGTCGACCACTCGCCGCAGAAGTGGGCCGATCAAGAGGTGTGCGGCGGGCATGCGGCGAGCCTACCGCCGGTTCCGGAGGCCGGCCGGGCGCGGTGGTGGAGACTCCGGGCACCGTCCGCGGGTGCGGTGGCTGAGACTCCGGGCACCGCCCGCGGGTGCGGTGGCTGAGACTCCGGGCACCGCCAGCGGGTGCGGTGGCTGAGACTCCGGGCACCGCCCGGGGTGCGGTGGCTGGGACGCCGTCGCCGGCATCTGACAGGATTCCGGCATGGCCGAATATCTCGTCCTCGCTCTGGTCCTGCTCGGTGTGCTGATCGCCGGCACAGTCGGGCTGGTCGTGCCGCGCTTGCGGCGGCGGCCCGAGCCCCCGCTTCCGCGCACCGAGGTCGACACCCGCGCCGAGGAGGACCTCGCCGGCCCGCCGGTCGAGGCGCCGGAGTCCGATCTGTCCACCGGTGTCCTGGTCGAGCCGCCGCCGGTCATCGAGGCGCCCGCCCCGACGGTGGAGGTGCCCGAGCCGACCGCCGGCCGCCTGGTGCGGCTCCGCTCGCGGCTGTCGCGTTCGCAGAACGTGTTCGGCAAGGGCCTGCTCGGCCTGCTCGCCCGCGACCACCTCGACGAGGACGTGTGGGAGGAGATCGAGGACAGCCTGATCACCGCCGACGTCGGCGTCGACGCGACCCGCGACATCGTCGACCGGCTGCGCGAGCGGACCCGGGTGCTGGGCACCCGCTCGGCCGGTGAGCTGCGCGCGCTGCTCGCCGCCGAGCTGGTCAACGCCCTCGACCCCGGCATGGACCGTTCGCTGCGGACCGCCCCGAAGGACGGCGTGCCCGCGGTGGTGCTTGTCGTCGGCGTCAACGGCGCCGGCAAGACCACCACCTGCGGCAAGATCGCCCGGGTGCTGGTCGCCGACGGCCGGACCGTGCTGCTCGGCGCCGCCGACACCTTCCGGGCCGCCGCCGCCGACCAGTTGCAGACCTGGGGTGAGCGGGTCGGTGCGGAGACCGTGCGCGGCCCGGAGGCGGCCGACCCGGCCAGCGTCGCGTTCGACGCGGTCAAGCGCGGCATCGACACCGGCGTGGACACCGTGCTCATCGACACCGCCGGCCGCCTGCAGAACAAGGTCGGCCTGATGGACGAGCTGGGCAAGGTCAAGCGCGTGGTGGAGAAGCAGGGGCCCATCGACGAGACGCTGCTCATCCTCGACGCCACGACCGGCCAGAACGGTCTGGAGCAGGCCCGGGTGTTCACCGAGGTCGTCAACGTGACGGGCGTGGTGCTGACCAAGCTCGACGGCACCGCGAAGGGCGGCATCGTGATCGCCGTGCAGCGCAAGCTCGGCATCCCGGTGAAGCTCGTCGGCCTCGGTGAGGGCAAGGACGACCTCGCACCGTTCGACCCGGCGCAGTTCGTCGACGCGCTGCTGGGCAGCGAGCCGGCCGGACGGGACGCGTAGTCTCGGGTGACCACTGACGATCGCGCGTACACGGGCTGGCGCGACCCCGGCCACCCCTCGCAGCGCCTCGGGAGACCGTACGTGACTTCGCAGGAGATCCCGCTGCACGGCGGCAACGTGAGCACCGTGGTCCGGGTCGGTGACACGGTCCGTCGTAACGCCGGGCCGTGGACCCCGTCCGTGCACGCCCTGCTGCGCCACCTGGAGTACGTCGGGTTCACCGGCGCACCCCGGGCGCTCGGCATGGACGAGCGCAACCGGGAGGTGCTGTCGTACCTGGAGGGGGAGTGCGGGGAGTACCCGCTCGCCCCGCACTGGGTGACCGACGAGGCGCTGGTCACCGTCGCCACGATGCTGCGGATGTTCCACGACGCGCAGTACGGCTTCGCCCCGCCGCCGAACGCGGTCTGGCGCTCGTTCGGGCCCCCGCCGCCGGACACCGAGGTGATCTGCCACCACGACGCCGCGCCGCACAACGTGATCTGGCGGCCCGACGGCACGCTCGGGCTGATCGACTTCGACCTCGCCTCGCCCGGCGCCCGGATCTACGACGTGGCGTACGCCGCGTGGACGTGGGTGCCGATCTTCGCCGACCGGGACTCGATCACGCTGGGCTGGAAGCACCCGGACCGGCCGCGCCGGCTGCGGCTCTTCGCCGATGCGTACGGGTTGATCCCGCGGGACCGGCACCGGCTGATCCGCACCATCCGCAAGCGGATCGTGGACCACGTCGAGGGCATCCGCCGGATGGCCGCCGCCGGTGAGCCGGCGTTCGTCCGGATCGTGCACAAGGGGCACCTGCGGCGGCCGATGCGTGATCTGCGGCTGCTCGACTACGAGCGGCACGCGCTGGAGAACGCCCTCCGCTGAGCGCCGTCCGGTCGATGCTCGGTCGGGTCCGTCACGCGCACCGGTCGATGCCGCTGGCCGGTCAGCCATCGACGTTCGACGTCCGGTCGATCCACAGTCGTCCATGCTGATGACTGTGCGGAGTTCGTGACACGTCCGAAACAACTGGTCACGAGACGGAAACCCGCACGGGACCCTTGGTGAAACAGCCGGCCGCGAAGCTTCCGCGCAACCGGCCTACGGGCGACGCTGCCCCGGAAAGCCGCGAAGGAGGACTTCACCTTTAGGAGGCCAGCGTGCCTGAAGCACCGACGATCGACGGCGCCAATACCACGTGGCTGCTGGTTTCGACCGCGCTCGTGCTGCTCATGACCCCGGGACTGGCGCTGTTCTACGGCGGCCTCAACCGGGCCAAGGGCGTACTCAACATGATGATGATGAGCTTCACGGCCATCGGGCTCATCTCTGTTCTGTGGTGGTTCTACGGCTTCAGCGTTGCTTTCGGCACCGATCAGAGCGGCATCATCGGTGACCCGAGCACGTACCTCGGTACCAAGACGTTCCTCGCCGAGACCGACCTGTGGGGTGCCACGACGGAGAACCCCAGCGGCATCGGCATCCCGCTCTACGTGTTCATGGCCTTCCAGATGGTCTTCGCCGTGATCACCGTGGCGCTGATCAGCGGCGCCATCGCCGACCGGGCCAAGATCGCCGGCTGGCTGCTGTTCGCGTTCGGCTGGGCCACCCTGGTCTACTTCCCGGTCGCCCACTGGGTGTGGGGCGGCGGCTTCATCGGCGCCGACCTCCACGCGCTGGACTTCGCCGGCGGCACCGCGGTGCACATCAACGCCGGTGCGGCGGCTCTGGCCGTGGCGCTGGTGCTCGGCAAGCGGCTCGGCTGGCCCCGCGAGGGCATGAAGCCGCACAACATTCCGCTCGTCGCGCTCGGCGCCGGTCTGCTGTGGTTCGGGTGGTTCGGGTTCAACGCCGGTTCGGAGCTGACCGTCGACTCGGTCGCCGGCCTCGCCTTCATCAACACCCAGCTCGCCACCGCGGCCGCGGTGCTCGGCTGGATCGCGGTCGAGTGGGTCAAGGACCGCAAGCCGACGATGGTGGGCGCCTCGTCCGGTGCCATCGCCGGCCTGGTCGCCATCACCCCGGCGTGTGGTTTCATCGCCCCGTGGGCGTCCGTGCTGCTCGGCATCGTCGCCGGGGTCGTGTGCGCGCTCGCGGTCAGCCTCAAGTACCGGTTCGGCTACGACGACTCCCTCGACGTTGTCGGCGTGCACTTCGTCGGCGGCTGGATCGGCTCGCTGTGGCTGGGCCTGTTCGCCACCAATTCGGTGAACGCCGCGATCAGCGACGTGGTGGGCGCCTCCGACGGCCTGTTCTACGGCGGCGGCGCGACCCAGCTCGGTCGGCAGGCCCTCGCCGGCCTGGTCGTCACCGCCTGGTCGTTCGGCATCGCCTGGGTGCTCGCCTTCGTCATCGAGAAGACGATCGGCTTCCGCGTCAAGGGTGAGGCCGAGGTCGAGGGCATCGACATCGCCGAGCACGCCGAGAGCAGCTACGACCTGTCCCCGGCCGGCGGCGGCACGGGCGGCGCGTTCGCGATGGCCGGCATCGGCACCCCCGGTGGCGGCACGCCGAGCGGTGCCACGCCGGAGACCGAGTCCACCGAGCCGGTCAGCGCCAAGGTCGCCGGTTAACGTTCCTGGGATGGAGGGGTTGGACATGAAGCTGGTGACCGCGGTCATCAAGCCGTACCAGCTGGACGCGGTGAAGGAGGCTCTGCACGCCCTGGGCGTCGCCGGGCTGACCGTCAGCGAGGTCCAGGGGTACGGACGGCAGAAGGGGCACACCGAGGTCTACCGGGGTGCCGAGTACACGGTCGAGTTCCTGCCCAAGATCCGGGTCGAGGTGCTCACCGACGAGATCGACGTGGAAAAGATCGTGGACGCCATCGTCGGCGCCGCCCGCACGGGCAAGATCGGCGACGGCAAGGTGTGGGTCACCGGTGTCGAGGAGGTCGTCCGGGTGCGTACCGGCGAGCGCGGCCTCGACGCCCTCTGATCCGGGCCACGACGACATGACCTCGTTGATCAAGAAGGACGCGTCAGGGCACGCCGGTGACGGCGACGCGAACCTCTTGATCAACGAGGTCGTCGGCGTTCCCGGGGGGATCGGGGAGGCCGCCCGACGGGCGCGGGCGGCCGCGTACGACGATTTCCTGCGCGGGTTGCTGCCGGCGCGCGACGGGGTCGCGCTGATGGCCGTCGGGGGGTTGGGCGGCGGCAGTGCGCCCCCTACGGCGACCTCGACCTGGTGCTGCTGCACGCCGGGGTGCCCGGCACCGACGAGTTGGCGGCCTCGGTCTGGTATCCGATCTGGGACGCCGGCCTGCGCCTGGACCACTCGGTGCGGACCGTCTCCGAGGCCCTCTCGGTGGCCCAGGACGACGTCAAGGTCGCCCTCGGGCTGCTCGACGCCCGCCTGGTGGTCGGCGACCAGGCACTCGCCGACGCCCTGATCCGCACCGCCGCCGATCACTGGCGGCGTACCGCCGTCCGCCAGCTGCCGGGCCTGCGGGAGGTCACCGTCGCCCGCTGGCAGGCGCACGGTGAGCTGGCCTTCCTCCTCGAGGGTGACCTGAAGGAGGCCGCCGGCGGGCTGCGCGACGTGGGACTGCTGCGCGCGATCTCCGCAGCCGGGATCACCGACGCGCTGCGCCCCGCCGTCCGCGCGGCCCACCTGCGACTGCTGGACACCCGCGACGCCCTGCACCAGCAGGTCGGTCGCCGGGTCGACCGGCTGGTCGCCCAGGAACGCGCGGGTGTCGCCGCGCTGCTCGGGGCGGAGGACGGCGACGCCCTCCTCCGTCGGGTGGCCGGGGACGCGCGCACGGTCAGCCACGCCCTCGACGACGCCTTCCGCGCCGCCGACCGGCTGCGCTCCGGCCGCTCCCGGGGCGGGAACGGCGCTCCCGTGCGCCGGCCCGTGGCCCGGGACGTGGTCGAGCACGACGGAGAGCTGGTGCTGGCCCGCACGGCGATCGGCGCGCGCCCCGACCCGAGCCTGTCGCTGCGGGTGGCCGCCGCGGCGGCCACGACCCGGTTGCCGATCGCGCGGGCCACCTGCGAGTGGCTGGCGGCGTACTGCCCACCGCTGCCCGCGCCCTGGCCGGCCGAGGCCCGGGCCGCGCTGACCACGCTGCTGGGCGCCGGTCCCGGCCTGGTGCCGGCCTGGGAGACCTGCGACCGGTACGGGCTGGTGGACGGCTGGCTGCCCGAGTGGACCAGGCTGCGCAGTCTGCCCCAGCACAATCCGGTGCACCGCTACACCCTGGACCGGCATCTCGTGCAGGCGGCCCACGAGGCCAGCCGGCACACCCGCGAGGTGGACCGCCCCGACCTGCTGCTGCTCGGCGCTCTGCTGCACGACATCGGCAAGGGCCTGCCCGGTGACCACAGCACCGTCGGGGTGCCGCTCGCCGAGACGGTGGCGACCCGGGTCGGGCTGCCCGCCCCGGAGGTCGAGCTGATCGGCACGCTGGTCCGGCTGCACCTGCTCCTGCCCGACGTGGCCACCCGACGGGACCTCGCCGATCCGGTCACCATCGCGTCGGTCGCCGAGGCGGTGGGGGACACCGGCACCCTCGACCTGCTGCACGCGCTCGTCCGCGCGGACGCCGCGGCCACCGGGCCGGCCGCCTGGTCGGACTGGAAGGGCCGACTGGTCGCCGAGCTGGTCGGCCGCGTCCGCACCGCGCTGGACACCGGCGTGCTGCCCGAGCCACCCGCCCCGGATCCGGCGCTGCTGGCCGGTCCGCTGCCGGTCGTCCACCTGACCGGAGACCGGGTGGCGGTGGCCGCCGCCGACCGGCGTGGACTGCTCGCCACGGTGGCCGGCTGCCTGGCCCTGCACCGACTGGAGGTGCTCTCGGCGGACGCCTCCGTGGTCGACGGCCGAGCCCTGGTCGAGTGCCGGGTGCAACCCCGCTACGGCCTGCCGGCCGATCCGGTCCCGCTGCGCGCCGACCTCCGTCGCGCGGTCGCCGGCGACGTGTCGGTCACCCAGCGGCTGCGCGGTCGTGCGCTCGCCGCCCGGGGCAGCGGTGCCGCCCCCCGGGTCGTCTGGCACCGCGAGGCCGCCACCGACGCGGTGCTGCTCGAACTCCGCGCGGCCGACGCCGCCGGGCTGCTCTACCGGGTCGCCTGCGCGCTCGACGAGGCGGGCGCCCTGGTCCGCGCGGCGCGCATCTCCACCCTCGGCGCCGACGTGGTCGACGCCTTCTACCTGGTGGGCGGCTGGCCGGACGACGCCACCCGGGCCCGCCTGGAAGCCGCCGTCCTCGCCGCCGTCTGACCCAGGTCAGCCCGACCGCTGCCGTGGCCGGTGCTCGCTGGGCGGTGGCTGGTGCGTCCCGGGCCGCTCGCGCCCGCGCACACCGTGCCGGGGCTTTGGGGTGGCGGGTACGTCCCGGGGCGTAGGGGCGGTGCCGCTCGTGGACGCACGTCAGGGGGCGTCGGCGCGGGCAGAATGACGGCCATGCGATGGAACGGGCGGCGGGTGTGGCCGGACGCGGTGGATGACGCCGTGCTCGCCCTGGCGCTGCTCGGGTTCGGGCAGCTCGCCACCGGGCTCGCGGGGGCCAACCAGCCGGGGTCGAGGCCGGTGGACGCCGTCTGCCGGGTGCTGATCGCCGTCGCCGCGCTGGCGCTCGTCGGTCGCCGGCGCGCCCCGGTCGCCGTCCTCGCCGTGGTCACCGTGGCCACCACGACGTACCTGGTGCTCGGCTATCCGTACGGGCCGATCCTGCTCACCTTCCTGGTCGCGGTGTTCACCGTGGCCCTGCGGCTGCCGGTGCGCCCGGCGGCGCTCGCCACCGTCGGCGCGTTCGTGGTGCTGCTGGCGCACGTCTTCTGGTCCCGGGGCCCGGCGCCGGGATGGACCGGAGTGCTCCCCGCGTCGGCCTGGGCTGTCGTACCGTTCGCTGCGGGCGTGGTGGTGCGGGTCAACCGCGAGGCCGCCGCCCGCAGCCGCGCCGAGCAGGCACGTGATCGTGTCGCGCAGGCCCGGCGGCAGGCAGACGAGGAGCGACTGCGCATCGCCCAGGAGGTGCACGACGTGGTGGGGCACGGGCTGGCCGCGATCAGCATGCAGGCGGAGATCGCCCTGCACCTGCTGCCGAAACGGCCGGAGCAGGCGGAGGTCGCGCTGACCGCGATCGGTCGTACCAGCCGGGAGGCCCTCGACGAGCTCCGGGTGACGCTGGGTGCGGTGCGTCGGGGCGCGGAGCGCGAACCGGTGCCGGGGCTGGCTCGGCTCCCGGCGCTGTGCGACCGGTTGGCCGGCGCCGGTCTCGCCGTCGACCTGCGTCGCGACGGCGAGCCGCGGGAGTTGCCGGCGGCGGTGGACCTGGCCGCGTACCGGGTGGTGCAGGAGGCGTTGACAAACGTGCTGCGGCACGCCGGGGTGGCGCGCGCGGAGGTGACCGTCGGCTACCGGCCCGACGAGGTGACAGTCGAGGTCACCGACCGGGGCGTCGGGGTCCCCGCCGGCCCGGTCGACGCCGCTGACGAGGACGGCGGCGGGCACGGCCTGGCCGGTATGCGGGAGCGGGTGGCCGCGCTTGGCGGGCGGCTGGCGATCGGACCGCGTCCGGACGGCGGGTTCCGCGTCCGGGCCCGGCTGCCCGTGGAGCCGTCCACGTGATCCGGGTGCTGATCGCCGACGACCAGGATCTCGTCCGCCTTGGGCTGCGCGCTCTGGTGGAGAGCGAGGACGACCTGGCGCTCGCCGGTGAGGCGGCCGACGGGCTGCGGGCGGTGGAGTTGGCCCGCCAGGTCCGGCCGGACGTGGTGCTGATGGACATCCGGATGCCCGGTATCGACGGGATCGAGGCGACCCGCCGGATCGTCGCCGATCCCGACCTGACCGGTACGCGGGTGGTGGTGCTCACCACCTTCGAGTTGGACGAGTACGTCTTCGACGCGCTGCGGCACGGCGCGAGCGGGTTCCTCACCAAGGACACCCGGCCGCCGGAGCTGCTGCGCGCCATCCGGCTGGTCGCCGAGGGGGAGGCGCTGCTGTCGCCGTCGGTGACCCGGCGGGTGGTGCGGGAGTTCGCCACCCGGCCGTCGCGGGCGCCCCGGCCGCACCCGCGGCTGGACACCCTCACCGAACGGGAGCGTCAGGTCGTCGGCCTGGTCGGTGAGGGCCTGAACAACGAGGAGATCGCCGCCCGGTTGGTGGTCAGCCCGGCGACCGCGCGGACCCACGTCAGCCGGGCGATGGGCAAGCTGGGAGCCCGGGACCGGGCCCAGCTCGTCGTCTTCGCGTACCAGTCGGGTCTGGTGTCGGGGTGAGGCCCGGGAAGCGGGCCGGGCCGGGCGAGAGCGGCCCCGCGACTGGGCGGTTACCCTAGCGGTGGCCGGACTCCGCAGTGCCGGCCACGTTGTGCCCGCCGGAACACTGACAAACGGGATGTTCGCGTGTTTGACACCTTGAGTGACCGCCTGTCCGGGATCTTCACCAAGCTCCGCGGCAAGGGGCGGCTCACCGACGCCGACATCGACGCCACCGCGCGCGAGATCCGCCTCGCGCTGCTGGAGGCGGACGTCGCGCTGCCGGTGGTCAAGGGCTTCATCGCGGCCGTCAAGGAGCGGGCTCGCAGCTCCGAGGTCTCCCAGGCGCTCAACCCCGCCCAGCAGATCATCAAGATCGTCAACGAAGAGCTGATCAACGTGCTCGGCGGTGAGGGGCGGCGGCTCCAGTTCGCCAAGCAGCCGCCGACGGTGATCATGCTGGCCGGTCTCCAGGGTTCCGGTAAGACGACCCTGGCCGGCAAGCTGGCCCGCTGGCTCAAGGGCCAGGGGCACCAGCCGCTGCTTGTCGCCGCCGACCTCCAGCGCCCCAACGCCGTCGGGCAGCTCCAGGTGCTCGGTGGCCGGGCCGGCGTCGAGGTGTACGCCCCGGAGCCCGGCAACGGCACCGGTGACCCGGTGCAGGTGGCCCGCGCCTCGATCGAGCACGCGAAGCGCGCCGCCCGCGACATCGTCATCGTCGACACCGCCGGCCGCCTCGGCATCGACGCCGAGATGATGCAGCAGGCCGCCGACATCCGCGACGCCGTCTCGCCGGACGAGGTCATCTTCGTCATCGACGCGATGGTCGGTCAGGACGCCGTCCGCACCGCCGAGGCGTTCCGCGACGGCGTCGGCATCACCGGCGTGGTGCTCTCCAAGCTCGACGGCGACGCCCGTGGTGGCGCCGCGCTCTCCGTGCGCGAGGTGACCGGGCAGCCGATCCTGTTCGCGTCCACAGGCGAGAAGCTGGAGGACTTCGACGTCTTCCACCCCGATCGCATGGCCAGCCGGATCCTCGGCATGGGCGACGTCCTCACTCTGATCGAGCAGGCCGAGCAGGCCTTCGACTCCGATCAGAAGGAGAAGATGACCGCCAAGCTGATGGGCGGCGAGCAGTTCACGCTCGACGACTTCCTCGACCAGCTCATCGCGGTGCGGCGGATGGGCCCGATCGCCAACGTGCTGGCCATGATGCCGGGCATGGGGCAGATGAAGGACCAGCTCGCCGAGCTGGACGACAGCCACTTCGACCGGGTCACCGCGATCATCCGGTCGATGACCCCGGGCGAGCGCACCAACCCGAAGATCATCAACGGTTCCCGCCGGGCGCGCATCGCCAACGGCTCCGGGGTCACCGTGATGGACGTCAACCAGTTGCTCAACCGCTTCGCCGACGCGCAGAAGATGATGAAGCAGATGGGCGGCATGATGGGCCTGCCCGGCGGTGGCCGGCGCAAGGCGACCAAGAGCCCGAAGAACAAGCGCAAGGGCACCAAGGGCGGCGGTCGTCCGCGTACGGGCGCCGGCGCCGGGCTTCCGGGCGGTTTCCCGGGTGGCATGCCGCAGCTCCCGCCGGGAATGGACCCGAACGACCTCGCCGGTGGCCAGGGCCTGCCGCCCGGCTTCAAGCTCCCGAAGATCGACTTCAACAAGCTCGGCAAGGGCGGCGACAAGGGCCCGCGCTGACGCGTGTCGGTGACGGCGGGCGACGTCACCCTTGCCTACGGTGATGTCGCCCCCCTGGAAGGAGATGTCATGACCGCGGCCCCGATCCTGCCCGAACGGCACGAGTGGACGATCGACGACCTCGGTGAACTACCGAAGGACCTTCCGTACGAACTGATCAACGGAAGGTTGATCGTGCCGTCCCCCACTGCCGTGCACCAAGAGTTCTGCGTCGAGTTGCTGCTCACCCTTCGCGTCAACTGCCCACCGGAATACCTGGTCAGCATCGACCTGTCGATGCGGGTCGACAGGCGCAACGAGCCGCGCCCCGACGTGGTGGTCATCCGCCGCAAGCACGCCGGCCGGTCGCCCGTACCGGTCGAGGACGCCCTGCTCGCCGTGGAGGTCGTCTCGCCGACCTCCAGCTTCCGCGACATGTACGACAAGGCCAAGGTCTACGCGCACGCCGGCGTCCGGTCCTACTGGGTCGTGGACCCGTTGCAGGAGCGCGTGACGCTCACCGAGTACACCCTCGGCGCCAACCGGGAGTACGAGCAGATCGCCCACACCGAGGACCTGTTCGTCACCGAGCGGCCGTGGAAGGTCTCCGTGGACCTGCCGGCCCTGACCTCTCGGAAGATCGACCTGCTCGCCCCCGGCGAGGAGTGATCGGGTAGGACTGTGCGCATGGTTCTTCATGTGCGCGGTGTGCTGCTCCCCGACGACGAGGTCCGGGATCTCTGGCTGGTCGACGACCGGGTGACGTTCACCCCGGTGCCCGGTGCGGAGACGGTCGTCGACGGCGGTTTCGTGCTGCCGGGGCTCGTCGACGCGCACTGCCACATCGGCATCGCCCGCGGCGGCGCCCCGATCACCTCCCTCGACCAGGCCCGCGAGCTGGCCCACGTCGACCGGGACGCCGGTGTGCTGGCGATCCGCGACGCCGGCTCGCCCTACCCGTACCCCGAACTGGATGACGAACCGGAGCTGCCGCGGCTGGCCCGCGCGGGCCGGCACGTCGCGCCCCCGAAGCGCTACCTGCGCGACATCGGGGTCGAGGTCGGCGCGGCCGAGGTCGCCGCGACGGTGGCCGCGCAGGCGCGCGCCGGCAACGGCTGGGTCAAGCTGGTCGGCGACTGGATCGACCGGGGCGTGGGCGATCTCGCGCCGGCCTGGGACGCGGACACCCTCACCGCCGCCGTGCGGGCCGCGCACGACGCCGGGGTACGCGCGGCTGTGCACACCTTCTCCGAGTCGGCCGTCGAGATCATGGTGCGTGCCGGGGTGGACTCGGTGGAGCACGGCACCGGCCTCAGCCTCGACCTGATCGACGAGATGGCCCGCCAGGGCACCGCGCTGGTCCCCACAATGATCAACATCGCCACCTTCGGTGGCATCGCCGAGCAGGCGCGCGCCAAGTTCCCCGGGTACGCCGAGCACATGCTCGCGCTGCGCGACCGCTTCCCCGAGGTGGTACGCGCCGCCCATGAGGCGGGCGTACCGATCTACGTGGGCACCGACGCCGGCGGTGGCATCGACCACGGGCTGGCCGCCGAGGAGATGCTGCTCCTGCACGAGCGTGCCGGCATGGCACCCATCGACGTGCTCGCCGCCGCCTCCTGGGGCGCCCGCGAGTGGCTCGGCTTCCCCGGCCTGGTCGAGGGCGGCCACGCCGACCTGACCGTCTACCCCGAGGATCCCCGCCACGATCTGCGCGTCGTCCGCGCCCCGTCCCGCACGATCCTGCGTGGTCGCGTCATCCGCTGACCCTGCGCGCCGCGTCCGCGCGGGGCGGCGGTCAGGGGGTTGGGCGGACGGCGGCGCTGAACAGGTGGACCGCCAGGTTGGCCAGTGCCGTGGCGGTCTGCTCGATCGGCTCGCGGGGGAGCACGATGTGGCTCACCACCAGGCGGACGATCGTGTCGGCGGCGAAGGTCAGCGCGGCCTGATCCGCTCCCGGCAGTTGGTCGCCGGCCCAGTCGAGCAGCGCTCCCGACGCCTCGGTCAGGACCACCTCGGCGCGGGTGGTGAGGTACGGCAGCAGCTCGTCCGACCCGCCCCGCGCGCTTGTCAGGATCGCTTTGACCAGCGGGTTGTCCGCTGCGGTGGCGAGGGTGTGCGCGATTGCCGCGTACGCGCCGGCCCGCACGTCGGCGCCGTGCGCGAGGAGTGCGGCCCGGACGTCGCCCACGAACCGGTCCACCTCGCGCCGGGCGAGCGCCTCGGCCAGCCCACCCTTGCTGCCGAACTCGTTGTAGACGGTCTGCCGACTCACCCCGGCCGCGGTGGCCACCCCGCCCATCCGTACCGCGTCCCAGCCGGCGGCGATGGTCCGCGCGCGGGCCGCGTCCACGATCGTGTCCCGCAGCCGTTGGCGGGGTGAGTCCGTCATCGCAGTCATGATGGTCAAATTCTACGGACGCGCCGCCGTCCCCGCCGAGCGCGCGTCGCCGACCCCTCGGCGCCCGTCGCTGCCCCGGTCCGGGGCGCGGCGGTGGCCTCTCCGGCGCGGGTGAGACCGCCGCGCGGGAGGGCGTCGCGCGGCGCGGCGACTCCCGGGCGCGGTGGCGCCCCGCACGGCGCATAGGATGTGCGGTCATGGCACGCGTGCTCACTCCCCGTGCGGAGGACTTCCCCCGCTGGTACCAGGACCTGATCGCCAAGGCGAAGCTGGCCGACAACGGCCCGGTCCGCGGCACCATGGTCATCCGTCCGGCCGGCTACGCCATCTGGGAGCGCATGCAGCTCGAGATGGACGCCCGGATCAAGGCGGCCGGGGCGGAGAACGCGTACTTCCCGCTGTTCATCCCGGAGAGCTACCTCAAGCGTGAGGCCCAGCACGTCGAGGGCTTCTCGCCGGAGCTGGCGGTGGTCACCCACGGTGGCGGTAAGCAGCTCGCCGAGCCGGTGGTGGTGCGCCCCACCAGCGAGACGGTGATCGGCGAGTTCATGGCCAAGTGGATCGACTCGTACCGGGACCTGCCGCTGCTGCTGAACCAGTGGGCAAACGTGGTCCGGTGGGAGCTGCGTCCGCGGATCTTCCTGCGGACCAGCGAGTTCCTCTGGCAGGAGGGGCACACGGCGCACGCCACCCGCGAGGACGCCCGCGCCTACGCGCGGCGGATCCTGCACGAGGCGTACGAGGATCTGATGGTCAACGTGCTCGGCATTCCGGTGGTGGTGGGCCTGAAGACGACCCGTGAGCGCTTCGCCGGGGCGACTGCCACGTACACCTGCGAAGGCATGATGGGCGACGGCAAGGCGCTGCAGTTGGGCACCAGCCACGAGTTGGGTCAGAACTTCGCCAAGGCGTTCGACATCAGCTACTCCGCCAAGGAGGGCGGCCGCGAACACGCGTGGACGACCTCCTGGGGCACGTCGACCCGGATGCTCGGCGGCCTGATCATGGCGCACGGCGACGACAACGGCCTGCGGGTGCCGCCGAGGCTGGCCCCCATTCAGGCGTACATCATGATCGTCAAGGATGGCGAGGGCGTCGCGGAGGCGGCGGCCAAGCTGCGCGACGGCCTGCGCGACGCCGGTGTCCGGGTCGCGCTCGACGACCGGACCGACACCGCGTTCGGCCGCCGGGCCGTCGACGCCGAGCTGCGCGGCTATCCGGTACGCGTCGAGGTCGGCCCCCGTGACCTGGCCGTCGGCAACGCGACAGTGGTCCGCCGTACCGACGGGTCGAAGTCCCCGACGCCGGTGGCCGACGTGGTCGGCGCGGTGCTGGCGGCGTTGGAGGCCGACCAGCAGGTGCTGCACGACCAGGCGCTCGCCCACCGGTTGTCGCGCACGGTCGAGGTGGCCACCCTGGCCGAGGCGATCGAGGCGGCCGCGACCGGTTGGGCGCGGGTGCCGTGGTCGGCTGTCGGCGTGGCCGGCGAGGCCGAGGCGAACGGCCAGGGCGTGACGGTGCGCTGCCTGCTGCGCGCCGACGGCTCGGTGCCGGACTCGGAGGACGAGCCCGACCTGGTCGCCATCCTCGCCCGCGCCTACTGAGGTGCGGCCGGGCAACCCTGTCGACCGGTTCGCGCCGGGCCGGCTGATCATGCACCGGAACGTGCGGCGCGGCCGGATCGGGTGGGTCCGGCCGGGCCGCGTGGTAAGCGACGACGAGCGAGGGTTGCTGGTCTGGATCGCCCGGGACTCGCCGGTGGCCCACGAGGTGACCGAGGCCGGGCTGGGGATGCGGGCGATGCCGTTCGCCGAGTGGATCTCGTCGACGTACCGGCTGGCGCACGGGCGCTGGAACGGCCCGCCCCTGCTGAAGTTCCTGCC
The DNA here is from genome assembly GCF_000297395.2 of Micromonospora lupini str. Lupac 08. Lineage (GTDB taxonomy): Bacteria > Actinomycetota > Actinomycetes > Mycobacteriales > Micromonosporaceae > Micromonospora > Micromonospora lupini. The sequence goes on from NZ_HF570108.1 coordinate 1,519,167, forward strand.
CACCGGTGCGGCCCACTCGGTCTGGTGGTTCCGGGACGCGCAGGGGCGCTTCCTGAACTGGTACGTCAACCTGGAGGAGCCGGGCGTCCGGTGGGACGACGGGCCGGTGGCCGGGGTGGACGTGGTGGACCAGGACCTGGACGTGGTCGTCCACCCGGACCTCAGTTGGCAGTGGAAGGACGAGGACGAGTTCGTCGAGCGTCTGGCCTTTCCGAAGGACTACTGGGTGACCGACGAGAAGGCGGTCCGCGCCGAGGGGGAGCGGGTGATCGCGCTCGCCGAGGCGGGTGAGTTCCCGTTCGACGGAACCTGGTGTGACTATGCCCCGCCACCGAACTGGGGCGTGCCGGAAGGGCTGCCCGCCGGTTGGGATCGTCCGCCAGTGCGTTGAACTGCCTCGATTACCCTGTGTCATCCTGCGGACATAGGGGGTGGTGGAAGCGGCGTGGCGGCCTAGGGTTCAGGCAACGTCACCACCAGTAATGGGAGGCCTGATGGCCGACCAGATCGACACCTTCTCCGACCTGCAGGCCCGCGCCGGCGCGATCCTCGCCCGGCTGAGCGCCGCTCCCACCCTCGCGATCGCGGCAGCCACGAATCCGCTGCTGGCCGTCGAGCACCTCGGCTACCAGTTCAACCCCGACACCCGGGCCGGCATCGGTGACCGCATTCGGCTCGGACCGACCGCCGCCAAGAAGCTCGCCGATCTGCGTACGACGATCGCCCGGCTGGTCGACCGCCAGGTCGACCCCGACGACGGCCCTGCCGTCCGCCGGCTCCTCACCGACCTGGGCGTGCTCCCGGGCTCCGGCGGCGACGAACCGGACACCGACCCGCCGCGCTGGCAGCCCGGCGGTGCCGGCGCCGACCCGCTGGAACCGTTCCGGGACCGGCACCCGGTGCTGGTTCCGCTGCTGGAGTACCGGCGGATCTCCGCCCGCCGGCCGAGGTTCGCGCCCCCGCGGGCCTTCGCCGCGATCCTCGGCGGCACGGTGACCACACCGTTGACGGGCGTGAGTGGCCGGCTTCAGTCGCCAGCGCCGGACCCGGAAGCCGAGACCCACCCCCGCTGACCGACGGGCGGCCCGTCGCGCGGCGACGGCCCCCAGCATTTCCTGACGTCCGGACCGGCATCGGCGTCCACACCCTCCGGCCTCCACCACACCGGCCCCGAAGGGGGACCAATGGCCGACACCCATGGCTTCGAGGTCGTCGTCGAGGCGACTTCGCCCGTTCTCCGCAAGGCACTGCAGGGCGCCTGGAAGTCCGCCGAGTGCGGCGACACCAGCACCGACGAGGGACGCATTCCGCAATACCTGCCGGTTCCGGCCGGCCTCGGGATCGGTGGGTTCATCACGGCCGGCGGCCAGGTGGAGATCCCCCGAGACCAGCTCGACGCCACTCCACGACCCGACATCGACGGTTGCGAACTCACCTTCGGCCTGGTCATCCAGGTGACCGTCGCCGATCCGCCGGTGCCCTCCGCGCAACTGCTTGACCTCACCGCCACCGCGCACGCCGCCGTGCCGATCGGGGTGCTGCCGGACTCGAAGAACGTGGGACTGCGCTTCGACGGCCTGCCCCGCAGCGCGGTCACCGCGACCCTGACCAGCGGCGACCCTCTCGCCCCGAAGCTCCTCCAGATCCTCGGCGAGTACGTCCACTTCGCCTACGAGAACGGCGGCCCCGGGGGCGTGCTGCATCCCGGTATCCCGGCGATCCCGCACGAGCAGGACGACACCGGGCTGGTGCTGGGTCTCGGCGTCGGCAGCTACACCCTCGACACCCACCTGGAGATCTACGACGACCAGGCCGACCCCGCCCACCGGATCGACGTCAGTCAGCCCGATCCGGCGCACGTCCTCATCAGCATGCCGGTCTACCTGCGGATGTTCCACATCGTGGGTGGTGGTGCGGCGCCCGCGCTGGCCGACCCGATGGCTGTGGAAACCCGGCTCGCCATCACGGTGCCGCTGGAGACCCCACCGGGGGCGTACACGTTGCGCTTCGACACCGCGACAGTGGTGGCGGGACCGATAAACCCGGCGTCCGGCATCGAGGGCGCCCACTTCACCACGAACAACGCCACCCTGTTCGGGTTCCTCGACAACGCGCTGCAAGCCCAGCTCAACCAGCAGGGGGCGGCGTTGGTGCACGGCTTCGGATCGCAGAGCGTCGTGGTGCCCACCGTGGCGCAGATCGAGACGGCCATCGGTGACCTGCTCTTCGACGACCTGGTCGGGCGGGGCTTCCTGGCCCTGTGGACGCCGGAGGTGGGTGGCGAGGTTTTCGAGGCCGACAACGTCGCCACCCGGGTCTTCGCCGACCTGCTGGTGATCGCGATCAACGCCGGCGAGGGCGCCGACATCGGGGCGATGACAAACGTCGTACCGGCCGGACGGGACTTCGCCATCCTGCTCGACGGGACGATAGTGCAGGAGAACATCGACTCCGCCCGAGTCGCCAACGGTTGGGCGGACAGCGACCTGCCGCGCCGCGTCGACCAGGGCGACGACAAGGCGGACGTCCGGGAGTTGGACGTCGAACTGCGCGACGGGTCGATCCGGATGACCGGAGAGTTGACAGTCATCGACGCGATCCTCGGCAGCATCGACGTCGACGCCAGCTTCCGGGCCGACGTGGGACTGCACTGGACCCCGAGCGGTGACCTCAACTCCGACGGCGTCCAGCGGATGGACAACCACCTGATCGGCGAACCGGACGTCGACCCCGAGGAGTCGGTCCTGTTCTGGGTCATCGCCATCATCCTGGCGATCATCAGCTTCGGCGCCGGGAGCATCCTGATCGGAGTCATCATCATCGTGGTCGCCGCGGTGATCACGGCCGTGGTCAACAACATCGGCGGGTCGCGCCTCGTCGACCCGATCACCGGGGCGGTCAGCGGCATCACCGGCTGGCCGCCCGAGCTGGCCCGGATCGGACGGGTCAGGGCCGTCTTCTTCGACCCGATCGTGATCAACGCCGACGGGCTCGTCCTCGCCGGTGACCTGGAGGTGCTCAGCTCCTGTGAGAGCACCGAGGTGCTCGCCGCCCGCAGCAGCGGACCGTACACCGGGACGGCCCAGTCGGCACTGCTGCTGGCCGCCGGGCACACCAGCGCCGCGGCCGGCTACACCTGGCTGACGGGCGACGGAACGGCACCGGCCGCCACCGCGGACGTCAACCACGTCTACGCCGCCAGCGGCACCTACCTGGCCGCGCACTCCTTGACGATCAACCAGCCCGGCGGCGCCACCAGCCGCCACTTCGCGTTGGTGTACGTCGCCAACGTGCCGCCCACTGTCGATGCCGGCCCGGACCTCACCGTGGACGAGGGGGAGGTGGTCACACTCGTCGGCCGGTTCAGCGACGTCGAGTACACCGACACCCACGAGACCACCTGGAACTTCGGCGACGCCCAGCCCACCGAGCCGGGCACGGTCGTGCAGACCAACACCCCGCCGCGGGCCGAGGGCACCAGCACGGTCCAGCACGCCTGGTGCGACAACGGGGTGTACGAGGTGACCCTGCGGGTCCGGGACCAGAACGGCGGGATGGCGACCGACACCCGGATCGTGACGGTGCGCAACGTCCCGCCCGTGGTCGATGCCGGTCCCGATCTGTTCACCTACCCCTGCACGGTCCTCACCCTCACCGCCGCGTTCACCGATCCCGGTTGGTGCGACACGCACACCGCCGTCTGGGATTTCGGCGACTGCACCCCGCCGCTGCCGGCCGTGGTCACCGAGACGCACGAGCCGCCGGCCGGCCGGGGGACCGCGGTGCTGTCCCACCGCTACCCGGACTGCGGCACGTTCCTGACCCGGTGCACGGTGCTCGACGACGACGGTGGAGTGGGAGTCGACGAGCTGGTGGTTCGGGCCGTCGACGTGGTCAACCGGCACTTCGAGGACGGGTTCGCCCAGCGCACCACCGGGCAGGTCGCCAACGGGTGGGAGCCGTACGTGCTGGCCGGCCCTGCGGCCGGGGGCACCGGCCACCATGTCGCGAGCAACTTCGTGGTGCACGGTGGTCGCCGGGCACAGGGGCTCGTTCCTGGTCCGCAGCAGCGGGTCGGCGTCCGGCAACAGATCGGGGCCAACCCGGGCTGGGCCTACCAGCTCACCGCCTGGTACGACCTCGACCAGGCCGAACCCGCGACGGCTCGGCTCGGCGTCGACCCCACCGGCGGCACCGACCCGACCTCCGCCGCCGTCGTCTGGAGCGACGCCACGAGCGCCCAGCGGTGGAGCCCGCTGACGGTACGCGTCGCCGCCCGGGCGGCCGCGGTGACCGTCTTCCTGGAGGCCGCGGCCGACGGGGGCGAACCCCGAAGGGGCGGCGGACGGGTGTGGTTCGACGACGTGGACCTGCTGGCCGCGCAGCCGTACTGCCCGACGGAGCCGCCGCCGCCACCAAGGCCGCGTGACTGCCTCGACTTCGCCGACCGTCAGCCCGGCACGCAGTACCCGGCCGAGTGGACGGACCACGGGTTCCTCATCAGTTCCCTGGACGGCGGCGGCCGGGTGGTCGTCGCTGTCGGGTCGCCCACCGCCGGTGCGGCCCTCCAACTCGGCGCCGGCGTCCGGGTCGAGCTGCCACACCCGGCGGACCGGGTCGTCGTCACGCTTGTCAACCAGGGCGGCAAACCGGTCGAGCTGACCGCGTTCGACGACGACGGTACGCAGCTCGACCGCGTCGACGTGCCGGCGAACTCGCCGCCGGGCCCGGCGACGGTGACTCTGGCCGGTCCCGGCATCGTCGCCGTCCGGATCGTCGGACGGTCGGCGGAGGGGCTGCTGGTCCGGCTCTGCGCCGAGTACGCCGACGACACCGGGCCGGACGACGAACACGGCGATCCCACGTCGCACCCGGTTCCGGTCGATTCCGGTGGCACCGGCCCGACCCGCCGGCCCGACCCGCCGATCCGTGGTGGCTGCTGTGGCTGAACCTGGCTCGCTCGACAACGTCCGTGCCGTGCTGGCCGCGCACCGGACCGACCTCACCCGTCGGTACGCCGCGGTCGGCACCGGCATCGGCCGGCCCGACCCGGCCGGCCCGTACGTCATCACCGTCTACGTCACCGAACCCGCACTGGTGGCCCGCACCGACGAGAGCGTCGACGGTGTCGCGCTGCGCTTCGTGCTCACCGGGCCGTTCCAGGCCCGCCGAACCTGATCCATCACCCCGTTGCACGGCAGGAGGCGGCATGTCCAATCCGAACGACGACAGTTACGTCAAGGCCCGAGCGTTGGCTCGGGCGGCTCGTCGAGGCCCACTGGCCGGGTTGCTCGGCGACCCGAACGTCAGTGGTCTCGCGTACGGCCGACGGGAGGTCAGCGGCCGCCGCACGGACGAGCCGGCCCTGGTGGTGTACGTGGTGCGCAAGGTGCCGAGGCAGTTCCTACCCACCACCCGGCTGCTGCCGCGGCGGGTCTACTTCGGGCCCGACTTCGTCGAGGTCGACGTGGTGGAGACCGGCCCGTTCTTCGCCCAGGAGTTCACCGCCCGGGAGCGTCCGGCGCCCAACGGGGTGAGCATCGCGCACATCGACGTCACGGCCGGCACGCTCGGCGCGCTGGTCACCGACAACACCGACGGTTCGCTCTGCATCCTGAGCAACAACCACGTGTTGGCGAACGCCAACGCCGGGGTGATCGGCGACGCGATCGTGCAGCCCGGCCCGTACGACGGCGGCACCGCGCCGGCCGACACCATCGCCACCCTCAAGCGATTCGTGATGATCAACCCCGCCGGCAACCGGGTGGACTGCGCGATCGGCCAGGTCTCCCAGCCCAACGACGTGATCGACCGGGTCAAGGACGACATCTTCCCGGTGGCCAACAGCGACCATCCGGCGATCGGTCTGCTCTTCGCCGGCTCCTGCAACCGGACCCTGATCAACCCGATCGACGAGGTGCTGCGTCAACTCGACGTGGCCTTCCCCGCGGGGGCCAGCGCCATCGCCGGCGTCGACATCGGCAGCAACGTGGAGAAGGTCGGCCGGACCACTGAGTACACCACCTCCACGGTGACCGAGCTGGATGTCAGCGCGAGCATCGACTACGGCCCCGGGGTCGGCGTGGCCACCTTCGAGGGCCAGATCGCCACCGCCCACCTGTCCGAGGGCGGCGACTCCGGGTCGGTGGTCTACCTGGGCGGCGCGGGTGGCAACGAGAGCGCCTGCGGCTGCGCCTCCAGCAGCACCGCGCGCCGGGTCCTGGACCGTGACGTCGACCTCGACGTGGCGGTCGAGAAGGAGTTCCGGCAGCGCTACCTGCAGCAGACCAGGGTCGGCCGGTTCGCCGTCGACACCTACTTCGCCAACGAGGACCGGCTGGTGGCTCGGGCTCGGGCGGCGAAGCTCTCCGACGCCGACCGGCGGCACCTCCAGAAGCTCTACGACACGTACGCCGAGACGGCCCGTGCGGCACTGCTCCAGCCGCAGCGCTCCGAGGCGACGCTCACGACCGAGCACCTCGACGAGGCCCGCAAGACGCTGCGCCGGTTCGCGGACCGGTTGACCGCCGAGGAGCTCTCCGCCGCCGAGGAGGTGCTGGCGCTGGCGAACGACGCGGTGGGCCGTACTCCGGTGGAGATCCTGCGGATGCTCGACGATGAGCAACTGCTGCACAAGGCGCAGGAGTTGGTCGAGCGGGTGCCCACCCTGTGTGCTCCGGGCAGTGGGCGGCGCGGCGACGGTGGCTGTGGGTGCGGTGGCGGTGGGAGCGGCGGCGACGCCCGGCAGGCGGCGGCCGAGAAGCCCACCAAGCCGAAGCCGAAGCGGAAGCGGTGACGATGGGTGATCCCATCGGTCCGGACTGGCTGGCCAGCGTCCCTGCCCGGGAGGCGCTGGCCGGCCTGGACGGGCGGATGCGGGAGGCCGTCGCCGCGTCGGACCCGGCGCTCTGGGCGATGGCGACGGCGCTGCAACGCCGTGGCGGCAAGCGGATCCGTCCCGCGCTGCTGCTGGTCGCGGCCGAATTCGGTACCGCCCGTCCGGCGCACCTGCTCGACGCCGCCGCGGCGTTGGAGTTGCTGCACCTCGCCTCGCTCTACCACGACGATGTGATGGACCGTGCCGTCACCCGGAGGCACGGCCCCAGCGTCAACGCCGAATGGGGCGAGCCGGCGGCAGTGGTCGCCGGGACCTTCCTGGTCGCCCGGGCGATCGCCCTGCTCGCCGCCTTCGACGACAGGTACGGCCGGGAGGCGGCATCCGCCCTGGTCGCGCTCTGCACGGGCCAGCTCCGCGAGACGGAGAACGCGTTCTACACCGGACTCACCGAGGCCGAGCACCTGGAGATCATCGCTGGCAAGACGGCGACCCTGTTCGAGTTGCCCTGCCGGATGGGCGCGCTGCTCGCCGGTGCGTCGCCGGCGACCGTCGAGGCGTTGGCCGGGTACGGCCACGACCTCGGAGTCGCCTTCCAGCTCACCGATGACGCGCTCGACGTGCGCGGCAGCTACGCGGCGCTCGGCAAGCGGCCGCTGACGGACGTACGGGAAGGGGTCTACACCATGTCGGTGCTGCGGCTGCTTGCCCGCGACACAGCGGTGGCCGGGCGGGTGCGTGACCTCCTGGAGGTACGCGAGCCCACCGCGGCGGAGTTGACCGAGGTGGCTGAGCTGGTCGTCGCCTCGGGCGCGGTGGACGAGGTCCTCGCCGAGGCCCGGAGCAGGGCGGCGCAGGCCGCCCGAAGGCTGGATCCGCTGCCGTCCGGCCCGGCCCGGGACTCGCTGGTCCGGCTCGCCGACTACGCCGTCACCCGGGCGGGTTGACGTGGACACGCCGGACCTGCCGACCCCGATGATGGTTCCGGACCGGCTCGACGGCTTCGACGCGGTGGTGGTGGGCGCGGGGCCGGGCGGTGCGGCCGCGGCGTACCGGTTGGCGGTGCTGGGCCGCCGGGTTCTGCTTGTCGACCGGCGCGAGTTTCCCCGCGACAAGTGCTGCGGCGACGGCCTGACCCGCAGCGCGGTGCGTCTGCTCGCCGACATGGGAGTGCTCGACGAGCTGACGGGTGCCCAACGGGTCGGCGGGGTGCGGATCCGGATGCGCGGGCGGGGCGCTCGCGACTTCCACTACGAGGACCCCGACGGCACCGGGTACGGCATGGTGGTGCCCCGGCTCGAGCTGGACGCGGTGCTGTGCCGGCGGGCCGTGCGCGCCGGCGCGGTGCTCTGGACCGGAGCGCGCGCCACCGGGCTGCTCGGCGGCGCCGGCGGGGTCCACGGCGTGCGGATCGAGTACGAGGGACGCCGGTTCGCGCTGCGCGCCCCGGCTGTGGTCGCCGCCGACGGGGCCTCGTCGCGGCTGGCACACCAGGCCGGCTTGCGTAGTCCGGACCGGGAGTGGACCGGGTTCGCCGCCCGGGGCTACTTCACCGAGGTGGCGGACCTCGACGAGTTGCTGGAGATCCACCTCCCGCTGGCGGACGTCACGGACCGGCGGGTACTGCCCTCCTACGGCTGGGTGTTCCCGGTCGGCGACGGGACCGCAAACGTCGGCGTGGGCCTCTTCGACCCGACGCACCGGGAGAACGTCCGTCTGCTGTACGAGCGTTTCGTCGCCGACCTCGTGGCGACCGACAGGCGGTTCCGGGCGGCCCGCCCGGCCGGACCGATGACCGGTGCGCCGCTGCGGCTGGACTTCGACCCGTCCCGGTGCGGTGTGCCGGGGCTTCTGCTGGTCGGCGACGCGGCGGGGCTGGTCAGCCCGTTCACCGGCGAGGGCATCAGCTTCGCCCTGGAGTCGGGTCTGCTCGCCGCCGACCGGATCGACGCCGCCCTTCGTCACGCCGAGGCGGGACCCGTGGATCCCGCTCCGTACGCCCGGCAGTTGGCCGTCCGGCAGTCCGGCTATTTCGAGACCGGCCGGTACTCGGTGCGCCGGTACCTGCTGGCCTGGCGGGTGCTCGACGCCACCTTCGACGACGACCGGCCACTCTTCGCTCTCTGCCGGCGGCTGGCGCTCTTCCCGGACGGCGCGCGAGCCGGTGTGCTGCTGGACCCGCTGCCCGCGCCGGCTCCGGAACTCGCCCGCGATCTGCGGCGCGATCTCCTGGCCGTGGGCGAACTGCTGGCGGGGTGTGTCCGGGAGGACTGGCCGATGTTCGTCCGGCTCGGCGGGGTGGACGAGGACCTGTCGACCCTGTCGCTACGTCCCTCGGTGCTGCTGCTGGTCGCCGCGGCGGTCGGTGGCCGGGAGCATCCGCTGCGGCACGCCCTCGCCGCGGCGGTGGACCTGGGGCTTCTCGCCGGGTTGGCGGTGGACAGCGCCCGGGAGGAGGCCCGGCCGGCCGGGCCTCGACCGACGCCATGGGGCAACCGGTTCGCGGTGCTGGTCGCGGACTACCTGTTGGCCCGCGCGTACGAGTTCGCCGCGCAGGGCGGTGGCCCGGTCGTCGCCGAGTTCGCCGAGGCGTTGACGGTGGCCTGTGAGGGTCGGGCTCTGGAACTGCGTGACGGCCCGCCGTCCGGCGGGGGTGCCGGTGGTGCCCTGCTTGCGGGGCGGGCCGCCATCGCGTTCGAGTTGCCGTGTCGGCTCGGCGGTCGGCTCGGGGGCGCCCGGACGCCCGTGGTGAACGCCTTGGCCGCGTACGGTCGGGAGATCGGCGCGGCCCACACCCTCGGCGAGCAGCTTCGGGAGCTGACCGGGGCGTCCCGGTGGGGTGGGTCGGCGCAGCCGGGGGCGGTTGCGCACGACGACCCTCGGGTGGCCGGGCTGCTCGGACTGGTCGCCGAGCATGCCCAACGGGCGCGTGCGGCGCTGCGGACGGTGCCCGCCGGCCCGGCCCGCGAGCTGCTGGCGCGGCTGGCCACCCCCGAGCTGTCGGGCCCCGTGGGGCCCGGCGGAAGGGTGATGTCGCTCACGTAGTGGCATCGGGCCGGCCCGCTCGGGGCTCCGGTGCAAGCGATCGGCGCTCCATCTGGCAGAATGGGTCGCTGGTATCCGGCGCGCGTCCGGCGCCCTCTAACCCGGGCACGTCGCTAGTCCACCGAGTAGTCTCCGGCCCAACCCCACGGGTCCGGTCGGCGCTCACCCACGCACACCGCCCACAGCGGGCTGGTGAGATCGCAACAGGAGCGAAACAACTGTGGCCGTAAAGATCCGGCTCCTGCGGATGGGCAAGATCCGCAACCCGCAGTACCGCATCGTCATCGCCGACTCGCGCACCAAGCGCGACGGCCGGGCGATCGAGTTCGTCGGGGTTTACCAGCCCAAGGAAGACCCCTCGATCATCGAGGTCAAGTCGGAGCGGGTCCAGTACTGGCTGTCCGTCGGCGCTCAGCCGAGCGAGGCGGTGCAGCGGCTGCTGGAGCTGACCGGTGACTGGCAGAAGTACAAGGGCCTGCCGGCCCCACCGCCGCTCCTGGTCGCCCCCGAGCGGGCCGACCGCAAGGCGGCGTACGAGGCTGAGGCGAAGGCCGCCGCCGGGCTCGCCCCGGAGACCCCGGCCAAGCCGGCCAAGAAGGCCGCCAAGGCTGCCGAGGCTCCGGCCGAGGCTCCGAAGGCCGAGGCCGCTCCGGCGACCGAGGCTCCGGCCGAGACCCCCGCTGCCGACGCCGGTGAGCAGGCCTGACATGCCTCTGCGTCCGGCGTTGGAGCACCTGGTCAAGGGCATCGTCGACCACCCGGATGACGTCCGGGTCCGGCTGGTCGATTCCCGTCGGGGCAAGCGGCTCGAAGTCCGCGTGCACCCCGAGGACCTCGGCACGGTGATCGGGCGGTCCGGCCGGACCGCCAAGGCGCTGCGTCAGGTGATCGGCTCCATCGGCGGGCGCGGGGTACGCGTCGACATCGTCGACTCGTACTGATGCAGCTCGTCGTCGGAAGGATCGGCAAGCCGCACGGTGTCCGCGGTGAGGTCACCGTGGAAGTGCGGACCGACGAACCCGAGGCACGGTTCGCCCCCGGTGCGGTGCTCCGCACCGAGCCGGGGGCGACACCCCCTCCCACAAGCGATGAGCCCGGGGTGCCGTTCCAGGTTCCCGCGAAGCTGACCATCGAGGAAGCCCGCTTCCACCAGGGTCGGGTGCTCATCGCGTTCGAGGGCATCCTGGACCGCAACACCGCAGAGGCGCTGCGCGGGACGCTGCTCGTGGTGGACAGCGCCGACGTGGCGCCTCCGGACGACCCGGAGGAGTTCCACGACCACCAGTTGGTGGGCCTGGCCGTGGTCACCCCGGCCGGCGAGCAGTTGGGCGAGGTCGCCCGCATCGACCACGCGCCGTCGTCCGACCTGCTGGTGCTGCGGCGTCCCGAGGGGCGCACCGCGCTGATCCCGTTCGTCCGGGCGATCGTCCCGGAGGTCGACCTGGCCGGTGGACGCGTGATCGTCGACCCGCCGGCCGGACTGCTCGATCTTTAGGACCACCCCGCATGCGCGTCGACGTCGTGTCGATCTTTCCGGAGTACTTCGCCCCGCTGGACCTGTCGCTGATCGGCCGTGCCCGGGCCAACGACGTACTCCAGCTCGCCGTGCACGACCTGCGGTCCTGGACCCACGACGTGCACCGCACGGTCGACGACACCCCCTACGGCGGCGGCCCGGGCATGGTGATGCGCCCCGAGCCGTGGGGTGCGGCGCTGGACGCCCTCGCCCCGGCCGACGTCCCGCCGCCCCGGCTGCTCGTGCCGTCCCCGGCGGGTGTCCGGTTCACCCAGGCCATGGCGCACGAGCTGGCCGCCGAGCCGCACCTGCTCTTCGCCTGCGGCCGGTACGAGGGGATCGACCAGCGGGTGTTGGCGCACGCCGCCACCCGGATGCCGGTCACCGAGGTGTCGCTCGGCGACTACGTCCTCTTCGGCGGTGAGGTCGCCGTGCTGGTGATCCTGGAGGCGGTCACGCGCCTGCTGCCCGGGGTGCTGGGCAACGCCGGCTCGCTGGACGAGGAGTCGCACGCGCACGGGCTGCTGGAGGCCCCGATCTACACGAAGCCGCCGAGCTGGCGCGGGCACGACGTCCCGGAGGTGCTCCGCTCCGGCGACCACGGCAGGATCGCGCGCTGGCGGCGCGAGGAGGGGCTGGTGCGGACCGCGGCCCAGCGCCCGGACCTGCTGGCCGCGCTGCCGCCCGAGCGGCTCGACAAACGGGACATCGCGGCGCTGGAGCGGGCCGGATTTCAGCCGCCGCCGGGGGATGTGGCAAAGTAGGGGGGTTGCCGCATCCGTCCGCGCCCGCGGGCGGCTGCGAGGATCCCCGACCGGGGCCGGCCCGCCGACCACCACCCGGGAATCAGAATCACCCACCCGCGCACCGAGTGACGGTGCGCCGTGAGCCTTACGAGGACGCAGCGATGAACATCCTGGACGCCCTTGACGCCCAGTCGAAGCGGACCGACCTTCCCGACTTCCGTGCCGGTGACACCGTCAAGGTGCACGCGCGGGTCGTCGAGGGCAACCGGTCCCGTGTCCAGATCTTCCAGGGCGTCGTGATCCGCCGCCAGGGTGACGGTCTGCGCGAGACCTTCTCGGTCCGCAAGGTCAGCTTCGGTGTCGGCGTCGAGCGGACCTACCCGCTCAACGGCCCGGGCATCGACCGGATCGAGATCGTGACCCGCGGTGACGTGCGTCGCGCCAAGCTCTACTACCTGCGCGAGCTGCGCGGCAAGAAGGCCAAGATCAAGGAGAAGCGGGAGAAGCAGCCCAGCTGACTTCCCGCTCGCCACGCCGCCTGAGCTGCGCGTATGCCGTACCGATCAGACCGCACTACCCTGGTCGTACGGGCGCAGCCAAGCGGCGACCCCGCCAACGTGGCGGGCAGCTGTGCACAACCGCCCGTGGAGCCTCGACGAGGCTCCCGGGCGGTGGTGTTTCTGCGGACCGGGGAGTGGCGTGGTGCAGACGCTTGACGAGGACGGCACCGTCGATCCGTGGCGCCGGCGGGTGCGCCGTGGCCGGCGGCAGATGCCCCTCTGGCAGGAGCTACCACTGCTGCTGGTGGTGGCGTTCTGCCTCGCGGTGCTGATCCGCACGTTCCTGCTCCAGGCGTTCTTCATCCCGTCCGGTTCGATGGAGGACACCCTCCTCATCGGCGACCGGGTGCTTGTCAACAAGGTCGTCTACGACGTCCGTGACCCGGTGCGCGGCGAGGTGGTGGTGTTCCGGGGCACCGACCGTTGGGCGCCGCAGGTCGACGAGCAGCCGGAGCCCGGGTTCGCCGGCAAGGTCGCCCGCACCGTGGGGGATCTGGTCGGGGTGAGCCGCCCCGGCGAGAAGGACTTCATCAAGCGGGTGATCGGCCTGCCCGGTGACCGGGTGAAGTGCTGCGACTCCCAGGGTCGGGTCACCGTGAACGGGACCCCGCTCGACGAGCCGTACGTGCTGCGCGACTCCCCACTGGATCTGCCGCCGAATCCGCAGGAGTGCCGGTCCCGGCGGTTCGACGAGGTGGTCGTACCCCCGGGTCAGATCTTCGTGATGGGCGATCACCGCGAGGTTTCCCAGGACGCGCGCTGCCAGGGGCCGGTGCCGATCGACAACGTGGTCGGGCGGGCGTTCATGGTGGTCTGGCCTTCGTCGCGCTGGGCCGCGCTGTCGGTGCCGTCGACCTTCGACGACGTGGCCGCGCCGGCTACGGCCTCCTCCGGCGCGCCCCCGGTCCGGCCGTCCCCGCAGGGCGGTGTGCTCCTGATTCTCCCGTTGGCGGCCGCGCTGAGGGGTTCCCGCGCGTTCCGGACGGTGCCGTCCGGTCCGGCAACGTAGGCTCCTTGGCGTGATTGACGAGCAGACCGACAAGCCGCGCAGCTCCTTCTGGAAGGAACTGCCGATCCTGCTGGGTGTGGCGATCCTGGTCGCGGTGCTGGTCCGCGCCTTCGTGCTGCAGACCTTCTTCATCCCCTCCCCGTCCATGGAGAACACTCTCAAGATCGATGACCGGGTGTTGGTCAACAAGCTGGTCTACGACTTCCGGTCACCGCACCGCGGCGAGGTGATCGTGTTCAAGGCGCCCACCGAGTGGAGCGGCAACCCCGACGGTGAGGACTTCATCAAGCGGGTGATCGGCATCCCCGGCGACCACGTGGTCTGCTGCGACGCGCAGGAACGGCTGATGATCAACGGCAAGTCGCTCGACGAGCCGTACATCTTCTCGATCGACGGGGTGCGCGACAAGCCTGCCGACCAGGAGTTCGACATCACCGTGCCGAAGGGTCGGCTGTGGGTGATGGGCGACCACAGGTCGGCCTCGGGTGACTCGCTGGAGCACTGGCAGCAGTCCGGGCAGAACATCACCGAGGCCACGATCCCCGAGGGTGAGGTCGTCGGGCGGGCGTTCACCGTCTTCTGGCCCGTCAACCGGGCCACCTGGCTGACGGTGCCCGACCAGTTCGACGGTATTCCCAAGCCGTAGAACCGGCGGGGGCATGGGCGATCGGCCGCACGTCTGGCAGGCTGGTGCGGTGACCGTCTACACCCCTCGACGCGCGGCCCGGGTGCTGCTCGTCGACGCGGCCGGCCGGGTCCTGCTGTTCCGGGGCTTCGACCCGGCCCGCCCCGAGCACCGCTACTGGTTCACACCGGGCGGCGGACTCGACGAGGCGGAGTCCCCGGCGTCCGGCGCGGCACGGGAGCTGGCCGAGGAGACGGGGCTGCGGGTCGATCCCGCCGACCTGGGGGAGCCGGTCTTCTCCGACACCACCGAGTTTCCGTTCGACGGCGGCTGGTACCGCCAGGAGCAGGACTTCTTCCTGCTCCGGGTGCCGTCGTGGCATGTCGACACCGTCGGCTTCACCGACATCGAGCAGCGCAGCATCGCCGGTCACCGCTGGTGGCTGCCGGCCGAGCTGGCCGCCAGCGGCGACAGGTACTACCCGCCCGAGCTGCCCGACCTGCTGGCCCGGCACCTGCCGCCGGCTGCCGAGGCCCGCTCCGAAGAGGCACCGTGCTGACCCCGCCGCGCACCGTCGTGCGCCGGGAGGCCGGCCTGTACGCGCTGGAACGGGCGCTGCAACGGCGCGGCTTCCGGCACGTGGCGGGCGCCGACGAGGCCGGCCGGGGCGCGTGCGCCGGCCCACTTGTCGCCGCAGCGGCGGTGCTGCCGGAGGGACGACGCGGCGAGATCGACGGGCTGGCCGACTCCAAGCTGCTCACCCCGGCCAGCCGGGAGCGGGTGTACGCCGAGGTCGTGGACCGCGCCCTGGCGTACGCCGTGGTGGTCATTCCGGCCGACGAGGTCGACGCCCGAGGGCTGCACGTGTGCAACCTCGCCGCGATGCGCCGGGCGCTCGCCTCGCTCACCACCCGACCGGAGTACGTGCTTACCGACGGCTTCGGCGTGGACGGTCTCGGCGTGCCGGGCCTGGCGGTGTGGAAGGGCGACCGGGTGGCCGCGTGTGTGGCGGCGGCAAGCGTGCTCGCCAAGGTCACCCGGGACCGGATCATGGTGGAGCTGGACGGGGTGTTCCCGTCGTACGGCTTCGCCGAGCACAAGGGCTACATCACGCCCGAGCACAGCGCGGCGCTGCGCGAGCACGGGCCGTGCCGGGAGCACCGCTTCTCGTACGTCAATGTCGCCGCGGTCTCCGGCCGCGACGGCCGGCCGCCGCGCGCCCGACGGCCCGTCGGCCCGGCGTCGGACGAGCCGATGGAGCGCTCCTGGGCGTCAGGGGGTACCGTCGGCGTGGCGTTGGGCGAGCAGCCTCGACCTCCGGCGCCGGTGGGGGAAGATGTGGTCATGGAAGGCGGAGTGCGATGAGCGCGGAAGATCTCGAGAAGTACGAGACCGAGATGGAGCTGCAGCTCTACCGGGAGTACCGCGACATTGTCCGCCAATTCTCCTACGTGGTGGAGACGGAGCGCCGGTTCTACCTGGCCAACCAGGTCGACCTGCACGTGCGCAACTCCGACGGCGAGGTCTACTTCGAGGTCGAGATGCACGACGCCTGGGTGTGGGACATGTATCGTCCTGCCCGCTTCGTGAAGAACGTCCGAGTGATGACCTTCAAGGACGTCAACGTCGAGGAGTTGGAGAAGCCCGACATCTCGCTGCCCGCCGACTCCGGCTTCGGCGGCTGACGACCCTCGGCCACGCCACGGTCCCCCCAGCCGTGACGCGGCCCGCCGCGCCGATCACTCGGCCGGCACCACGACCTCGACGCGCTGCACCAGGTTGTTGGCGAAGCCGCCACGGTTCCACGGCTGCTCGACCGGCTGGGTCCGCCCGGACGCGTCGGTCGCCCGCGCGCTGAGCACGTACCGGCCCGGCGTCGCCGTCCACTCGTGCCGCCACCGTCGCCAGGCGAACTCCCCGCCCGTCGCCGGGTCCAGCTCGGCCGGCGCCCAGCTCGCCCCGCCGTCCACGCTCACCTCCACAGCGACCACCGGTGCGTGCCCCGACCAGGCCCGACCGTCCAGAGTGCACGGTCCCGGCGGCAGCACCCGACGGCGCGTCATGAAGTCGGGAAAACCCGGCGGGCGGACCAGCGCGCGCGGCTCGATCCGGGTGACCGGCACGCCCGGGTCGTCGGCGTCGCGACGCAGCCGGTACGCCACCGCGTTCTGGTACCCCTCGAACGGCTCCGTCCGGACCTCGACCGAGTGCAGCCACTTGACGTGCGCCATGCCGTACCAACCGGGCACGATCAGCCGCAGCGGGGCGCCGTGCTGCGGCAGCAGGGGAGCGCCGTTCATCTCGTACGCCAGCAGCACCTCCTCGCGCAGCGCGTCGGCCACCGGCAGCGCCCGCTGGTAGTCCTGCTCGACACCGCGCTCGACGCCGTGGTCGGCGCCGGTGAAGACGACGTCTACCGCGTCCGCGGCCAGGCCCGCCTCGCGCAGCAGCGGCGCCAGGGGCGTACCGGTCCACTCGGCGTTGCCGACCGCCTCGACCAGCCAGGGTTGGCTCACCGGCCGGGGGTGCAGAAGAGCCCGGCCGTTGCCGGCGCACTCCAGGGTGACCCGGTGGGTGACCCGGGGTCGCTCGCGCAGGTCGGCCAGGGTGACGGTCATCGGCCGGTCGACCGCGCCGCCGACTGTCAACGCGTGCGACGCCGGATCCAGCTCCGGAATGTCGTAGTGGATCAGCAGATAGTGCAGCCCGGCCGGGGTGACGTCGTACCGCAGCGCCTCCAGCGGAAGGCCGTGGTTGCGCGCGGCGAGCTGCAACTCGTCGGCACTTATCGCCTCGTCGGGCTCGGCGAGCCGCGACGGGCCGCTCACGTCGGCCACGCGCGGCCCCCGGTCGTCGACAGTGGTCATGCGCGGCCTCCCCGGTGCAGACGGCGGCACCCGCCGTACCCGGCCCAGCCTAGGCCCTGTGTGGCGGCCCGGTGGTGGTGACCTGGTCCGGTGGGCGGCGGGCCGGAGACGCGTCCACATAACAGATCACCGGCGCCGTTGGGTGGTCGTCCACAGCGCCTCCGGTTGTCCACAGCTCCGGCGTTCGGGCTGGCGGACGACCCGGCCTCGGCCGGAGGCTGCCGTCATGCGACCAGGACCCGTCCGTTCGATCCGCCGCACGCTGCTGCTCAGCGCCGCGCTCCCGCTCGCACTGACCATCCAGCTCTGCGTGCTGGCGGTGCTGGTCGCCGCGGTGCCCGGTCAACCACCGACGCCCACGGTGCCGGTCGCCGCGCGGACCGTCCCGCTCGCCGACCCGGCGCCCGCCGACCCCGCCGGCCGGTTCCGCTGGCCGGTCGACGGGCCACCCCGCCCGGTGCGCCGGTTCGACCCGCCGCCCCGACCGTGGCTGCCGGGCCACCGTGGCGTCGACCTGGCCGCTCCGGCCGGAGCGGTCGTCCGCAGCGCCGGGCCGGGCACCGTGCTCTTCGCCGGGCTGGTGGCCGGTCGACCGGTCGTCACCGTGGGGCACGCCAACGGGCTGCGGACCACCCACGAGCCGGTCCAACCCGCCGTACGCCCCGGCCAGCCGGTCACCGCCGGCACGCCGCTTGGCGAACTGCTTCCCGGGCATCCGGGTTGCCCGGCCGAGGCGTGCCTGCACTGGGGCCTTCGCCGGGGCGAGGAGTATCTCGACCCGCTGGCCCTGCTCGGCCTCGGCCCGGTGCGCCTGCTCCCGGTCGGTCCGGTCCCGGTGTCCGCTCCCCGCTGGTCCGCTCCCGGCCGGCCGGTCAGCGCTGGGCGAGCAGCGCCGGCAGCCGCACGGCCAGCCGTTCGTACTCGTCGGCGGCGTTGTACACCTGGCCGGTGAGCCGCAACCACCCTCGGCCGTTCCAGCTCATCACCGCCACCTCGGCGGCGAGCCGCTCACCGATCCGCGCCTGCAACGCCCGCGCCGCGTCGATCGTGGTGCCCATGCCGGCCGGCAGCGGGATGAGACGCAGCGCCACCCCCGGTCCGCCGGGGTCGGGCAGATCGGCGGGGGCCACCCCCAGGGCGTCCCCCACCACCCGCTGGCCGTACGCGGCGAGCGCGGCGTTGTGCTCCCGCACCCGGTCGACGCCGAGGCTGCGCAGCGTGAACAGTCCCGCCGGGGCGGCAAGCCAGGAGGTGTAGTCGAGGGTGGCCTGCCATTCGACCCGGGCCGGGAAGCCGGCTTCCTGCTCCCACGAGACCACCAACGGCTCGATCCGCTCGCGCCACTGTGGGGCCACCGCCAGCAGGGCGGTGCCCCGCGGGGCGTATCCCCACTTGTGCAGGTTGCCCGCCCAGAAGTCGGCGCCGATGCTGCTCACCGGAGTGGCCAGCATGCCCGGGGCGTGTGCGGCGTCCACCAGGACGGGCACGCCGTTCTCGTGGGCCACCCCGACGATGGCGGCGGTCGGGAAGAGCCGGGCGGTGGCCGAGGTGAGCTGGTCGACGACGAGCAGCCGCGTCCGCCCCGGGCGCAGGCCGGCCCGGATGATCTGCACGATCTGCTCGTCGGTGGCGGCCAGCGGAATCGGCAGGACGCGGCTGACCGCCCCGGTGCGGCGGCACTCCCGCTGGATGGCCAGGCTCACCGCCCCGTACCCGTGGTCGGTGGTGAGCACCTCGTCACCTGGTTGCAGGCCCACCGACTGGAGCACCACGGCGACGCCGGTGGTGGTGTTGCCGATCAGCGCGCTGCCGTCCGGGTCGGCGCCCAGGAACCCGGCGAGGTGCCGGCGGGTGTGCGCGATCCGGTCGACGAGCCCCTGGGTGAAGAAGCGCAGCGGATTGGCCTCCATCTCGTCGCGCAGCCGCTGCTGGGCTCGCTGCACGCCGATCGGCACCGCGCCGAACGAGCCGTGGTTGAGATGGCTGACCGCCGGGTCCAGGCTGAAGAGCAGGCGGGCGCCCGGGATCGGCTCGGGGGGCTGCGGGACGCTCACCTGATGATCGTAACCGTCGGGCGGCCCGGCCTCTCGGCCCTTGATCAGGCGCGGGGGTGAGCCTGCCGGTAGGCGGCCCGCAACCGTTCCACCGAGACGTGGGTGTAGATCTGCGTGCTGGCCAGCGACGAGTGGCCGAGCAGCTCCTGCACGGCGCGCAGGTCGGCGCCGCCCTCCAGCAGATGGGTGGCCGCGGAGTGGCGCAGCGCGTGCGGGCTGGTGCGGGGAAGGCCGGCCGTCTCGGCGTACCCGCCGACGAGCTGACGCGCGGTCGTCGGGTTGAGCCGGCCACCCCGGGCGCCGAGCAGCAGCGCGTCGCCGGAGCGGGCGCCCGCCAACAGCGGTCGGCCCCGGCGCAGCCAGTCGTCCAGGGCCCGCTGGGCGGGCACCCCGTAGGGCACCGCACGCTCCCGCCCGCCCTTGCCGAACACCCGGATCACCCGGCGGCCGTGGTCGACGTCCCCGACGTCCAGCCCACACGCTTCGCTGACCCGCACGCCCGTCGCGTAGAGCAGCTCCAGCAGAACCCGGTCGCGCAACAGCACCGCCTCGGCGGCTGCCGCATCCGACGCGTCGACGGTGGCTCCCGTCGTCGCTGCCCCGTCCGGCAGCGCAGCCGTCGTGGTCGTGCCCTGTGCGGTCTTCGGCTTCCGGGCCGGTGCCTCGACCAAGGCGGCGGCCTGGTCGGCACGGAGGACGCTTGGCAACTCCCGGTGGGCACGCGGGCTGGCCAGCGCGGCGCCCATGTCGGCGGGGAGCAGCCCGGCGCGGTGCGCCCACGCGCTGAACGCCCGTGCCGAGGCGGCCCGGCGGGCCAGTGACGTACGGGCTGCGCCGGTGGTCCGTTGCCGGGCCAGCCAGCTCCGCAGCACCGACAGGTCCAGCTCGGCCAGCTCGACGCAGCCCATCCGCACGGCGTGGTCGAGCAAGGAGACCACATCGGTGACGTACGCGCGGACGGTGTGCGCCGACCGGTTGCGGACCCGGGCGAGGTGCTCGGCGAAGTCGTCGACAGCGTCCCGCAGCGCCGGCGGCAGCTCCTGGTGGATGACCCGGGTGCCCCGGCCGGACCTGCTCACGGCCACCGCGCCCATGACCGCGTAGCGGTGGCTGCGCCTGCACTGACAGTTGGCACGGCACCAGCCTACGGCCGAGGATCGGGCACCGCTGGTCACGCTGGTGCCGGTGTCGTCACCATGACCGTGCATCGTGGTGGTTCGTCTGGCCATGCGTTGCGCGGGCCCCGGAAGGCGACAGTCCCGACTGCGGCTACTGCCCTGGGCCGCTGCGTGTTTCGGGAGGACCTCAGGACGGGCGGAAGGGCTACTCCTCGTCCCCGTCGGTTGGGCGGGGCGGGCGGTTGTGCTGGGCCCACTCGTCAACCTCGTCGGCGTCCCAAACGTTCATGCCGATCAGGCGGGCGAGGGGTTTGGGAAAGCCGGGTCTGCGGGTGATCTGTAGGACCCGCTGCCGCGACACGTTGAACAGGGCGGCCAGCTCGCCAGGCCCGTACAAGCGCGGTCGCTTCACAAGCCGAAGGTATGCACGACTCGCCGTTTACGATCGTCACTTACAGATTGACAACCCAGTAGAACTGGGGTCTCCTGGGGCGAGGCCCCCGCCCAGTGGCGAGTTTCGCGGCGGGCGGGGTGCCGCTCCGACCCCACCCCGGGAGGTTGACGTGGCACCAGACGAAGAACTGAACCGACTAGATGAGCGGGTCATCGAGCTGGAAACCTCGCTCCGGCTCGCGCGGCGGCAGCTATTCGATGCACGCAGTCGCCTGGCCGCCATCGCACAAATCACGGCAGACCTCGACCGAGCCCAGCGGGCACCCGGAGTGGTCTTCGGCTCGGTGAACTCGGTCCTGAACAACGCGCATCCACCCCTGCGCCGGTTGAGCCGCTGGTCGCCGATTCGGTACCGGGGGATCCAGCGGTGAGCGACCTTCAGCGGCACGCCCCCGTCCGGCCGTTCTGGTTCTGCGCGGCCGATGCCCAGCCCTGGCCGTGTGGTCGAGCCCGCGCAGATCTGGCCGCCGAATACATCGACGAGTCCCGGTTCCTGGCGATGGACATGGCTGACTGCCTGGGGGAGGCGACCCGGGACCTGTGCGGGCTCTACCCGGAGCCCCCGAACCCAGTCGAGATGTACGCGCGCTTCCTCGGCTGGGTCCGACACCTCGCGATCAACCGGTTCCGCAACGCCGAACGGTTCCGCAGTAGGCCGGACGCTTCCGCTGAAGAGCAGTAACGCCGAGCCCTCGTCCCTCCGGTCTCGGACTCCCCCGTATCCCTCAGACGGCGGAACGGTCTCCGTACGGCCGAGTGTCACGCACCGCCGGCCGCGCCAGCGTCGGTGTCGCCACCCGTGACCGCTCACGCGCCGCCTTTCGGTTTGGTGGTCGGGGCGAGGGCATAGCCGTCGTCGCGGCGCACCACCATGGACAGCTCCTCCAGCAACGACAGCTTGCGCAGCGCGGTACGCACGTTCAGGCCGGCGCGGGCGGCGAGCGCGTCCACACCCCGTACGCCCCGGCGGGGCAACGCCTCCAGCAGGGATCGGGCGTCGTCGTCCAACGTGTCGGCCGGCCGTTGGGGGCCACGGGCCAGCGGGGCCAGGTCCGCGCCGATCCGACCCACCTCCTCGAGCACGTGTGCCACCCCGGTGACCAGCCGCGCCTTGGAGCACTCGCGTAGCAGCTCGTGCGCGCCGACGGACATCGCCGAGGTCACCGGCCCGGGCACGACCATCGCGACCCGCCCGGTGTGGATGGCCCGTCGGGCGGTCTGCGTCGCGCCGCTGCGCGCCGACGCCTCCACCACGACGGTGCCGAGGGTGCCCCCGGCGATGACCCGGTTGCGGATCAGGAACCGGGGGCGGAGCGGCTCGGCGCCGGGCGGCCACTCGCTGACCAGCAGCCCGGTGTCGGCGATCCGGTCGAAGAGCGCGGTGTTGCCCATGGGGTACGGCCGGTCCACCCCACAGGCCAGCACCGCGACCGTCAACCCGTCGGCGTTGAGGGCGCCCCGGTGGGCGGCGGCGTCGATGCCGAACGCGCCGCCGGAGACCACTGTCCAGTCCCGCTCGGCCAGCCCGTACCCCAGGTCCGTGGCGACGTGCTGGCCGTAGCCGGTGGCCGCCCGCGCACCGACCACCGCCACCGACCGCTCCAGCGCCTCGCCCAGCGGCCAGGCTCCGCGTACCCAGAAGCAGAGCGGAGGTGCGGTCTCGACATCCACCCGGCGGGTGGCGTCCGGCAACCGGAGCGTCTTCAGACCGGCCACCCGGGCCGGCCACTCCTCGTCATCGGGGGTGACCAGGCGAGCGCCGAGGCGGTCGGCCCTCGCCAACGCCTCGGCGGCGACCGCTCGTGCGTCACCGGCGGCCGACCGGGCGGCCACCGTGCTGTGCAGCCAGCCATCGGGGCTGCCGCCGTCGAGCAACAGATCAAGTGTCGCCACCGGGCCCAGACGGTCGACCAACTGGTGCACCGCCCGGGTGCCCGGCTCGGCCAACCAGGTCAACGCCACCCGGGCCAGCCTGCTCTCCTCGTCGGCGCTCATGCCGCCTCCCCCGTCCGTAGTTGAATCGCCTCTCGTACGTCCTCGCGGTCCGGCCGGTCCCGGCCGTCCAGGTCCGCGATGGTCCAGGCCATCCGGATCACCCGGTCGAAGCCCCGCGCCGAGAGCGAGCCGGAGTCGAGTCGGCCGCGCAGCTCGGCGGTGACCAGCGCCGGTAGCCGCCACGGCGGGCGGCGCAGGAGCGGGCCGTCGACCTCGGCGTTGAGTCGCCGCCCGAGGCCGGCCCAGCGCGTGGCCGCAGCGCGGCGGGCCGCCGCTACCCGGGCGGCGACAGTGGCCGAGGACTCGGCGTCGCCAACGGACGCCATCAGCTCCGCCGCCCGCACGGGCATCAGCCGCACCTGCACGTCGATCCGGTCGAGCAGCGGCCCGGAGAGCCGGCCCAGGTAGCGGCGGCGGGCCAGCGGCGAGCACTCGCAGTACGCGTCGCCGGACGGCTTCGCGCACGGGCATGGGTTGGCGGCCAGCACCAGTTGGGTCCGGGCCGGGTACTCGGTGCCGCCCCCGCTGCGGCTCAGATGGATGCGACCGTTCTCCAGTGGCTGGCGCAGCGCCTCAAGCGCGCCCTTGCTGAACTCCGGGGCCTCGTCCAGGAAGAGCACCCCACGGTGGGCCAGCGACACCGCGCCGGGGCGGGCCAGCCCGGAACCGCCGCCGACGAGGGACGGGACCGTCGCCGTGTGGTGCGGCGCCTGGAACGGCGGGCGGCGCAGCAGTCGACCACCCGGCGGCAGCAGCCCGGCGACCGAGTGCAGCGCCGTCACCTCCAGCGCCGCGTCGTCGTCCAGCTCGGGCAGGAGCGACGGCAGCCGTTCGGCCAACATCGTCTTGCCGGCACCGGGAGGGCCGAGCAGCGCGATGTGGTGCCCACCCGCCGCGGCGACCTCCAGCGCGCGCCGGCCCAGCTCCTGCCCGGCGACCTCGGCGAGGTCGGGGCCGACGGGATCCGGTGCCGGGGCGTCCGGCGGTGGTTCGATCAGCGGGCTGCCGTCGCGCACGAAGGAGACCAGCCGGTGCAGCGTGTCCACCGCCCGCACCCGTACGCCGGGGATGACCGCGGCCTCGGCGGCGTTGCCGGTCGGCACGATGACCCGTTCGACGCCCGCTCTGGCCGCGGCGGCGACCATGGGCAGCACCCCGCGCACCGGCCGGACCGTCCCGTCCAGGCCCAGCTCACCGAGGACCACGACCCCCTCCAGCGGAAGCAGCGGCAGCTCACCCGAGCCGCCCAGCAGCGCGGCGGCGATGGCCAAATCGAACGCCGAGCCGAACTTCGGCAGCGTCGCGGGCAGCAGGTTCAGCGTGATCCGCCGGTTCGGCCAGCGTTGGCCGGAGTTGACGACTGCGGCGCGGACCCGGTCGCGGGCCTCGTGCAGGGCGGTGTCCGGCAGGCCGGAGATCACCACGGCCGGCAGGCCGGCGGCCAGGTCCGCCTCGACCTCGACGAGGTGGCCGGTGACGCCGACCAGTCCCACGCAGAGCACCTTCGCGTAGCTCATGGGGCGTCACCGATGCGTCGGCCGCGCATCTCAGAACGCGCCCTTCAGGTGGTCGACCTGCGCGGGACCGGTGTCGGGCAGTCGTACCGACAGCACGTCGAACCGCACCTCGTCGGCGCTCGTGCCGGTCTCGGCGAGCCAGCGCGCGGCGAGCCCGCGCAGGCGACGGGCCTTGGCCGGTACGACGGCCTCGGCCGGTGTGCCGAACATGTCGCCCCGGCGCGTCTTCACCTCGCAGAACGCGAGGACCGGCCCGTCCCAGGCGATGATGTCGATCTCGCCCTGCGGGCAGCGCCAGTTCCGGACGATCGGGCGCAGCCCCGCCTCGCTCAGGTGCTGGGCGGCACACCGCTCGCCGTACGCTCCGACCGCCTGGTTCCGCTTCGTCATGACCGCGACGGTGCCCGTCCGGGTGTGCGCATTGCGACCCCGCGACGGCCCGGCTGTGGACGACGGGCCTCCTGTGGACAACCGGACGATCAAGCCCGCCCTGTGCTAGGTGGGCGTGAGCCTCCGACCGAGGCCGGCAGCACGGGCTGGCCGCGCTCCCGATGGGCCCGCCTTGATCAGGTGATGAGAAATAGGCGTCAGGACCGCTGCCGACCTACTTTTCATCACCTGATCAAGGTGCCGCAGCACCGCAGCGCTATCCGAGCGCGGCGGTCGGCGGTCGGCGGTCGGCCGGGCGGGCTGAAATGGCGCGGGCGTGGCCTGTCGCATACGGTGCCTGACGTGGACGGACGACGGAGCTTTCCGGAAGATCAGGAGTCGCGCTGGTACCCCGACGAGCGGGCCCGCGGTTACGGCGATTCCGAGTGGCGCGGCGCGGGTGAGCCGCGGTACCGGGACGGCGAGATCCCCGAGCAGCGCGGCGTCGAGGACAGCCGATCCGTCGAGGACACCGGCGTCGGCCGACGCCGGGAGCCGGACTCGGGGCGCTTCGGCGGTACGCCGGAGCCGGGCTCTGGCCGCTTCGGCGCGGTGGACGTGGGCCGCTTCGGTGGTACGCCCGAGTCGGATTCGGGTCGTCTGAGCGCGCTGGACGTGGGCCGGCCCGAGTCGGACTCCGGGCGCTTCGGCGCCATCGACACCGCACCGGGGAGGTTCGGCGGCAGCGAGCCCGACTCGGGACGTTTCGGCGTGGTCGACCCGTTGGGTGACGCGCGTACGGAGGGGGACGGTTACCGGGCGACCCGCTCCCGCAGGGCGGATCGGGACCCCTCGGAGATCTCCGGTGAGCTGCCCGGCCGCCGAGCCGCCCGGGAGCCGGTGAGTACGTCCACGCCGGAAGCCGCCCGAGACGCCGGGCCGGCGGCCCTCCGAGACACCGGGTCAGCGGCCCTCCGTGACACCGCGCCGGCGGCCACCCCAGACGCCGGGCCGGCGGCCGGGGTTCTCGCCGACCCGACCCGGCCCGCCCCGCTCGCCGGATATCCGATCATCGAGCCGACCCGGGGCGGCGGGGACCAGCCGCACCCGCTGGAGATGCCGACCGGCCCGATGCCGGGGATCGGCCCTCGTCCCGACCTGCCCGTCGGCGAGCCGCTGGCGTACCCCCAGCCGGCCGACGGTGTCTACCGGACCCGCCGCCCGGCGCTGGCCGCGCTCTTCGCCCTGCTGGCGTTGATCTTCGAGGTCCCGGCGCTGCGGGTGTTGCTGGCGGGCGTCACCGGCGACCCCCTGGACGCCGGCAACGTCGTGGTGGGCATCTGCCTGGTCGCCGGGCTGCCGATCTTCGCATCGGGGCTGTACGGGCTCAGAACCGGCGGACTGGCGCTCTCCGACAGCGGACGGGGCTGGCTGCGCCCTCCGACGGCGTACCTGACCGTCGGCCTGGTGCTCTTCGTCGCCGCCGCCCTCGCCGCCGGCTGACCCCGACGCAGCCGACCTGCCGGCTGACCCCGACGCAGCCGACCTGCCGGCTGACCCCGACAAAGCCGGGCCGCCGGCTGACCCCGACAAAGCCGGGCCGCCGGCTGACCCTCCGGCTGACGCCGCGCCGCCGACCCGCCGGCTGATCACCGCGCAGAGCAACCCCGGCCGCTGATCCAGCTCCGCCAACCCCGGCGGCTGATCTCCGCGCCGCCGCTCCGCCCGCGCGCACCCGGAGGTCGGGGGGCGGGGAAGGGGCGTACACTGGCCAACTGGCGACCGCCTCGTGCGGTCGACCTCGCGCGCCCTCTTCACGAATCGTCGTGAAGCGACGGCCTCCCTGGTCCCGATCTTGATCGGGCCCACCATGGGCCGGCGACCAGGCGCCAGGACGCCCGGCCACCGGCCGGGCGTGACAACCAGGGATCTTGAGGAGTAACCCAACCATGGCCGTCGTGACCATGCGCCAGCTGCTGGAGAGCGGTGTCCACTTCGGGCACCAGACCCGGCGCTGGAACCCGAAGATGAAGCGCTTCATCATGACCGAGCGCAACGGCATCTACATCATCGACCTGCGCCAGACTCTCGACTACATCGAGAAGGCGTACGAGTTCGTGCGTGGAACCGTCGCGGAGGGTGGCAGCATCCTCTTCGTCGGCACCAAGAAGCAGGCCCAGGAGGCCATCGCCGAGCAGGCGACCCGGGTCGGTCAGCCGTACGTCAACCACCGCTGGCTCGGTGGCATGCTGACCAACTTCCAGACGGTGTACAAGCGGCTCCAGCGGATGAAGGAGCTGGAGGGCCTGGGTGACCTCAGCGGCACCGCCGCCGGTTACACCAAGAAGGAGACCCTGCAGCTCTCCCGCGAGAAGATCAAGCTGACCCGCACGCTGGGTGGTCTGCGGGACATGCAGAAGCTGCCGGCCGCGGTCTGGATCGTCGACACCAAGAAGGAGCACATCGCCGTCGACGAGGCCCGCAAGCTGGGCATCCCGGTGATCGCCGTCCTCGACACCAACTGTGACCCGGACGAGGTCGACTTCCCGATCCCGGGCAACGACGACGCGATCCGCTCGGCCGAGCTGCTGACCAAGGTCGTCGCGGCCGCCGTCGCGGACGGTCTGATCGCGCGTTCCGGCCGTCGCCGGGGCAACGACGAGAAGCCCGAGGGTGTCGCGACCGACGAGCCGCTGACCGAGTGGGAGCGCGAGCTGCTGGAGCCGAAGAAGGCCGACGAGTCGGCCGCCCCGGCCGAGCAGCCGGCCGCTGCCGCCGCCGAGCAGCCCGCCGCCGAGCAGCCCGCCACCCCGGAGCAGCCGGCGCAGGCCGCCACCGAGCAGCCGGCGGCCGCCACCGCGGAGTGACCCGCACCGTCGCTGCCCGCCGTCCGTTTTCGCGAACGGCGGGCAGTGGCGGTACGCCGGGCACGATCCGCCCGGATCCGGGTAACCGGCACCTCTGACCATCCACACGCCGTCTCAACACCGAAGAGAGAGCCATGTCCCAAATCACCGCCGCGGACGTCAAGAAGCTCCGCGACCTCACCGGCGCCGGCATGATGGACAGCAAGAAGGCGCTGACCGAGGCCGAGGGCGACTTCGACAAGGCCATCGAGATCCTGCGCGTCAAGGGCGCCAAGGACGTCGGCAAGCGGGCCGGCCGTACGGCCGCCAACGGCCTGGTCGCCCACTCCGGCAAGGCGCTGCTCGAGCTCAACTGCGAGACCGACTTCGTCGCCAAGACCGAGTCGTTCATCGCGCTGGCCCAGCAGCTGGTGGAGCACGGCGAGCGTTCCGGCGTGACCAGCGCCGAGGAGCTGCTCGCCTCCGAGCTCGACGGCAAGGTCGTCGCCGACCTGGTCCAGGAGCAGTCCGCCAAGATCGGCGAGAAGCTGGTGCTCAACCGGTTCGCCAAGGTCGAGGGCACCACCGCGGTCTACCTGCACCGCAAGGCCCAGGACCTGCCGCCGGCCGTCGGCGTGCTGGTGTCGTACACCGGCAAGTCCGACGAGGCGGGCGACGCCGACGCCCGTGGCGTCGCCATGCAGATCGCCGCCATGCGGCCGAAGTACCTCACCCGGGACGAGGTTCCGGCCGAGGTCGTCGAGTCCGAGCGGCGCATCGCCGAGCAGACCGCCCGCGAGGAGAACAAGCCCGAGGCGGCCCTGCCGAAGATCGTCGACGGTCGGGTGAACTCCTTCTTCAAGGACTACGTCCTCGTCGAGCAGTCGTCCGTGGCCGACAACAAGAAGACGGTGAAGCAGGTGCTGGCCGAGGCCGGCATCGAGGTCACCCGCTTCGTGCGGTTCGAGGTCGGCCAGGCCTGAGCCGCCACCGGGCGCCGCGCGCCCGTGGGCAGTAGACGTTGACGAGGAGGCCGCCGGTGTACGTGACAGGCACCGCGGCCTCCTCGTCACATAGGGTCGGCAGCGGCAGGTTCGCGGTAACGCGTCGCGCGGGGCGTGCGCGTGGGGGAAGGCGGGGCGGATGACGCAGGTTGTGAGTGACCGGACGCTGGCGGTGGACGATCCGACGGCGCCGCCGCCGGGGCGGGCCCGCCGGGTGGTGCTGAAGCTCTCGGGTGAGGTGTTCGGTGGTGGCGCGATCGGCGTCGACCCGGACGTCGTGCAGGCCATCGCCCGGCAGATCGCCACAGTGGTCCGCCGCGGCGTGCAGGTCTCCGTGGTGGTCGGCGGGGGCAACTTCTTCCGCGGCGCGGAGCTGCAGAAGCGCGGGATGGACCGCGCCCGCGCCGACTACATGGGCATGCTCGGCACCGTGATGAACTGCCTCGCGCTGCAGGACTTCCTGGAGAAGGAGGGCATCGAGACCCGGGTGCAGAGCGCCATCACGATGGCCCAGGTCGCCGAACCGTACATCCCCCTGCGGGCGATCCGGCACCTGGAGAAGGGCCGTGTGGTCTTCTTCGGCGCCGGCGCGGGCATGCCGTACTTCTCCACCGACACCGTGGCCGCCCAGCGGGCGCTGGAGATCCGGGCCGACGTGGTGCTGATGAGCAAGAACGGCGTGGACGGCGTCTACACCGCCGATCCGCGGATCGACCCCACCGCCAGCAAGCTCGACTCGATCACCTTCTCCGAGGTGCTGCGCCGCAACCTGCGGGTGGCCGACGCCGCCGCGTTCAGCCTCTGCATGGAGAACGGCCTGCCGATGTTGGTCTTCGGCGCGCAGGGTGACGACACCATCATCCGCGCGGTGGGTGGCGACAAGATCGGCACCCTGATCACCGCCTGAGCGTGACCGGCAGCGGCCCGGACGACTTTCAGCAGAGCCCACGACGAGCACAGAAGGAGGCGAGGAGACCGGTGATCGACGACACCCTCCTCGAGGCCGAGGAAAAGATGGAGCGTGCGGTTGAGCACGCCAAGGAGGAGTTCGGCGCCATCCGTACCGGTCGCGCCAACGCCGCCATGTTCTCCAAGGTCATCATCGACTACTACGGCACGCCCACGCCGCTGACCCAGATGGCGTCGATCGCGGTCCCCGAGCCGCGGATGGCCATCATCAAGCCGTACGACAACTCGCAGATCAATGCGATGGAGAAGGCGATCCGCGACTCGGACCTCGGGGTGAACCCGAACAACGAGGGCAACCAGCTGCGCATCCTGCTCCCGCAGATGACCGAGGAGCGCCGCCGCGACATGATCAAGGTGGCCAAGAACAAGGGCGAGGAGGCCAAGGTGGCCATCCGCAACGTCCGCCGCCGTGGCAAGGAAGAGCTGGACCGGATCGTCAAGGACGGCGAGGCCGGCGAGGACGACGGCCGCCGCGCCGAGAAGGAGCTGGACGACCTGACGCAGCGCTACGTCGCCAACATCGACGACCTGGTCAAGCACAAGGAGACCGAGCTGCTGGAGGTCTGAGGCCGCACCCGGCGTCCGGCGGTTGAGCAGCAGACGTGAGGCCCGCCCCCGATCCGGGGACGGGCCTCGTGCCGTTCGAGCGTCAGCGGGGGATCCGGACGGTACGGGTCTTCTCGGTCAGGGTCGTTCCGACGTACGCGTCGTGCAGCTCGAAGCGCACGGTGGCCCGACCCGGGTGCAGCACCGGGCCACCCCGGTAGAAGCCCATCGAGATGCTGGCGGTGCCGCCGTCGCAGACGATCTCGCCGGCGCCGAGTCCGCCGGTGGCCCAGTAGGTCGGCAGGCCGTCCTGGATCAGCGACGCCGACAGGAAGTACACGCCGGTCGGGCAGTTGCGCACCTCCCCCCGGGCGGTGGCGGCCGGGAACGCCGGGCCGGTCCCGTCGGGGCTCCCGTCGTACAGGTAGATCTCGCTGGTGCGGTGGTCGATCCTGATGCTCGCGTTCCGCGTCGCCGCGGTGGCCGGTGTGGCCGCCGTCAGGACGAGGGCGACAATCGTCAACACCGCCAGGCTGATTCTGCGCACGAACGCTCCTTCCCCGTTGTGGTGCTGGAAACCGCCGGCGGACGCCGGCACACCGACAGCCGACCATCGATGGGCGGCGCGGGTCATCCCCTGTTCGCCCGGATGCACGGTCGGATACGCGTCGCTGCGCCGCCGACGCTCGTGCGGGCGGCGGGTGCGATTCGCGTGCCGCCGTCGGCCCACACCCGCCCCCGGCAGGGCGGCGACTCGCCGGATCCCGCTCACCGCGGCCCCCGGACGGGCCCCGACGGTCAGGGGCGCCATCGTCCGCCTCGCCCCGGCGGCGGGTGCAGTAGGCTCGGCAGGATTCCCGGCCACCGGGCGGTGCGTACCGGGAATCGACCGACCGTCGGGGCGGTCGAGCCGGAGGAACACAGTCGCGCGTGTAGGGGATGCTTGTGGTCTTGCGTCATGTGGTGGTACTCGTGCCGCGTCGCGGTGCGTGATGTCCCACCCCGACCCCTACACCGACGAACCGCGCGGCTGGGACCGGCCGGAGCGCCCGGTCGCCCTGCCCTGGCCCGAGCAGGAGCTTGAGGCGGGCCAGCGGAGCCGCCGTCCGGCCGTCGGGCCCGAGTTGTACGCCGAGCCGCGCACCCGCCCGTACGCGGAGCCGTATCCGGCAGACCCGTACGACGAGCGCGGCCGGGCCGTCCGCCCGGAGGACCGGGACCGTTTCGACGACCGGGACCGGCGCGACCGTTTCGCGGACCGGGACCGCTACGACGACGATCGGAACCAGCCCGACCGGTACGACGACCGGGGTGGTCCCGGCCGCTACGGCGATCGGCCGCCAGCGGCTGACGGCCCTCCGCGTTACGCCGACCCCGGCGCTGCCCAGCGTTACGACGACCGTGACGCGCCATCGCGCTTCGACGACCGTGGCGCTGCGCCGCGTTACGACGACCGTGACGCGCCATCGCGCTTCGACGACCGTGGCGCTGCGCCGCGTTACGACGACCGCGACGCGCCATCGCGCTTCGAGGACCGCGACGTCGCGCCGCGTTACGACAACGGTGACGCGCCATCGCGCTTCGACGACCGCGACGCGTCGCCGCACTTCGATGACGATGCCGGGTACCCGACCGCTCAGCTCGCGCCCATCGGCGCCGAGATCCTGGCCGACGATGACCCGGTGACCGAGCCGGAGCCGCCGACCGGACGGCGGCCGAAGGGCCGGCGACGGGCCAGCCTCGATCGGCCGGCGACCCAGCAGGTGGGCACCGGGCGGGCCGGCCGGAACCTGCCGGCGGCGATCGGGGTCGGGCTCGGCCTCGGCGCGCTGATCGTGGTTCCGCTTGTCTTCTACCCGCTGGCGTTCCTGCCGGTGATCGCCGCCGCCATCGCGGTCGGCATCTGGGAGATGGCACGGGCGGTCCGCCGCAGCGGCGCCCACCCGCCGCTGGTGCCGCTGCTCGCCGGTGGCGTGCTGACCATCGGGCTGGCGTGGTTCGCCGGCCCGGACGCCCTCAGTCTGGGCCTGCTGGTCACGGTGCTGGGCACGATGATCTGGCGGTTGGGCGACGGCCCGGCCGGCTTCCAGCGGGATCTCACCGCGGCCACCCTGATCGCGGTCTACGTGCCGTTCCTCGGCGGTTTCGCGGCGTTGCTGGCGGCGGCCCCCGACGACGGCCGGCTGCGCATCCTGGCCACGCTGATCGCTGTGGTCCTCTCCGACACCGGCGGGTACGCGGCAGGCGTCTCCTTCGGCCGCCACCCGATGGCACCGTCGATCAGCCCGAAGAAGTCCTGGGAGGGTTTCGCCGGCTCGGTCACCGCGGCGGCGCTGGGCAGCGCCCTGCTGCTGTGGCTGATGTTCGAGGTGGCCCCCTGGTGGGGTGCCGTGTTCGGGGTGGCCGTCTCCTGCGCGGCGGTCCTCGGTGATCTCGCCGAATCGATGATCAAGCGGGACCTCGGGGTCAAGGACATGAGCAACCTGCTGCCCGGGCACGGTGGCCTGATGGACCGGCTGGACTCGATCCTGTTCGCGGTGCCGACCGCGTACCTGCTGTTGGCGATCTTCGTGCCGGTGGTGGGGTGAGGCATGGATCACCGTGGCCCGAGCGTTCCCGACCGGCGGCCGGGGCCGGTTCCACGCCTCCGGAGGGGTGCCCGGCGCCGGAGGCGTGACACACTGGACCAGCCATGACGAGCCTGCCGTTGATCCCCGCCCTCTCGGACGCCCCCGCCGCACGCCGGGCCTCCATGCCGCCGCAGCACCTCGCCGACCTGGACCTGGCCGGCCGCCAGGCGCTGGTCGCCGGGTTGGGTGAGCCCGCGTTCCGTGCCAAGCAGATCTCCAACCACTACTTCGGGCGGCTGGTCCGCGACCCGCAGGCGATGACCGACCTCCCCGCGGCGACGCGTGAGCGGCTGGCCGACCAGCTGCTGCCCACGCTGCTCAACCCGGTGCGCGAGCTGGCCTGCGACGACGGCGCGACCCGCAAGGCGCTCTGGAAGCTGCACGACGGCGCGCTTGTCGAGAGCGTGCTGATGGGCTACCCGGACCGGGTCACTGTCTGCATCTCCAGCCAGGCGGGCTGCGGCATGGCCTGCCCGTTCTGCGCCACCGGCCAGGCTGGGCTGACCCGCAACCTGTCCACGGCGGAGATCGTCGACCAGGCGGTCTACCTGGCCGGGGTGGCGGCCTCCGGCGCGGTCGCCGGCTCACCGCCGCGGCTGTCGCACGTCGTGTTCATGGGCATGGGCGAGCCGCTGGCCAACTACAACCGGGTCATCGCGGCGATCCGTCGGCTGGTCAGCCCCGCTCCGGAGGGCCTGGGCCTGTCCCAGCGGCACATCACCGTTTCCACGGTCGGCCTGGTTCCGGCCATCCGCCGACTGGCCAGCGAAGACCTCTCTGTGACCCTTGCGCTGTCGTTGCACGCGCCCGATGATGATCTGCGCGACGAACTCGTGCCGGTGAACCAGCGCTGGAAGGTAGCCGAGGTGCTGGACGCAGCGTGGGACTACGCCGCCCGGACGGGCCGTCGCGTGTCCATCGAATACGCAATGATCAAGGACGTGAACGACCAGCCGTGGCGAGCTGACCTGCTCGGGCGGCTGTTGGCCGGCAAGTTGGCGCACGTGAACCTCATCCCGCTCAATCCGACGCCGGGCAGCCGCTGGGACGCGAGCCCGAAGCCGGTCGAGCGGGAGTTCGTGCGGCGCTTGCGTGACGCGGGAGTGTCCACCACCGTACGGGACACCCGGGGCCGCGAGATCGACGGCGCGTGTGGCCAGCTCGCCGCCGCCGAGGACACCGACACCTTCACCGACCGCGCCGGAGAGGCACCGGCGTGACCGGGCGTGGCGAACGAGACCAGGAGACATAGTGGCGAGTCAGGGTCAGCGTTTCCGGCGCAAGGCGCTCCGCCGGGGATACAAGGTCGACGAGGTGGATGCCTTCCTCGACCGGGTCGAGGCGACGCTCGACGGCCGGCAGGTGGGTGCGCCGGTGGCCTCCCAGGAGGTCCATGACGTCGTCTTCCGGGTCCGGTTCAACGGCTACGACGAGTGGCAGGTCGACCTGCACCTGGACCGGGTCGAGCGACAGCTGGCCGAGCTGGAGGAGCGCACGAGCGCCGGGCGTGGTGGCGACCCTCGGATGGGTGACCGGTTGGGTCCTCCGGACCGGATGGGCCCGCCGCTGCGTGACGACCGTGGGGGCATGGTTCCGCAGCCGATGCCACCCCGGCCGATGCCCGCGCAGGCAGGTCCGCCCGACCGCTACGGCCGGTACGACGAGCCCACCGGCGCCTTCGCCGGCGGGTACGACGCTCCCCGCGGCGGTTACGACGCACAGCGCGGCCCCGGCCCCGGCGGCCCCCCTCCGATGGGACCCGGTGGTCCGATGGGTGGCCACGGCGTCCCGCCGCGCGGCCTGCCCGCCGGTCCGGGGGGTTACGGTCCGCCCGACGACCAGCGTGGGCCCGGCGGGTACGGTCCGCCTGACGACCAGCGTGGGCCCGGCGGCTACGGTCCGCCCGACGATCAGCGCATGCCCGGCGGCTACGGTCCGCCCGACGACCAGCGTGGGCCCGGCGGCGGCTACCCGCCGGAGGAGCCCCGCTTCGACGGCTTCGAGGCCGGTCGGCACGGCCGCGCGGACATGACCGCCGAGATTCGGATGCCCGAACGGGACCTGCGCGACCTGCGTCGTGGCCCGGCCGGCCCGCCCCCGATGCCGCAGCAGGGCATGGGTGGCCCGCCGATGGCCGGCCCGCCCGCCGTGGCCGGCCCGCCGATGGGCGGTCCTCCGATGGTCGGCCCGCCGATGGCCGGCCCGCCCGGCAGCGACCTGTACCGGGTCGACCAGATCCGCCGCAGCTTCCAGGTGCGCCGGTTCGGCAGCGGGTACGACCCGGACCAGGTGGACCGGTTCTTCGAGACCCTGCTCGGCGGCATGCAGCGCCGCAACCCCATGCCTGTCGACCCGAAGGATCTGGACACGCTCCGGTTCGGCCTGGTGCCCGGCGGCTACTTCGAGGCCGAGGTCGACGCCGCACTCAAGGACGTGCAGGACATCCTCTTCGGGCGCTGACCCCGACGCGTACGCGAACGAGGGCCCGTCCCCCGGGTGGGGGCGGGCCCTCGGCGTCCGTCGGCCGGTCGTCCGGCGGCCGGTCGGGTCAGGAGCGCAGGCCGTTGCGCCGCAGCACGGCGTCGCCGATCACGATGACCAGCAGCAGCGCGGCCAGGCCGACCAGCCAGATGTCCTCGACCCTGCCCTCGTGGTTGCCGCAGAACGCCATGACGACCAGCGCCAGCGCGGACAGCACGGCGCCGATGCGCCCCGACTTGCGGTGCCCGGGCTTGTGCTGGTCCGGCGACGTTACCGGCTCGCTTCCTGCCACTGTCGGTCCTTCCCTCGCGATCGGATCTTTGGTTAGTCTGGCACGCCTCCCGCCCGGGGCGGTGCGGTGGGGGTTTCCCCGCCTTCTGGCCCTGCCCGCCCAGGCCGGACGGCACTACGGGCGTCGCGGGGTGGCGGTCAGACTCCCTCCGGTAGCGTTTGGCGTACACCTGATTGTCTGTTTGAGGGGGACTGTGCGGTGCGAGTGACCGGAACCGGGCACGCCAGCATGCGGATCGACACGGCCGCGGGCAGCATCCTGTGCGACCCGTGGGTCAACCCGGCCTACTTCGCCTCCTGGTTTCCCTTCCCGGACAACTCCCTGCTCGACTGGGAGACTCTGGGCCAGGTCGACTACCTGTACGTCTCCCACCTGCACCGGGACCACTTCGACGCGAAGCATCTGCGGGACTTCGTCTCCAAGGACGCCACCGTCCTGCTCCCCGAGTTCCCCACCTCGGAGATGGAGGACGAGTTCCGGGCGCTGGGCTTCACGAAGTTCCTGAAGGCCCCCAACGAGCAGGTCGTGGAGCTGGACGGCGGCCTGAAGATCATGATCCAGGCGCTGACCAGCCCCACCGACGGGCCGATCGGCGACTCGTCGCTCTGGGTCGAGTACGACGGTGTGCGGCTGCTCAACCAGAACGACGCCCGCCCCACCGACCTGAGCGTCTTCGCCGAGCTGGGGCACGTGCACGCGCACCTGCTCCAGTTCTCCGGCGCCATCTGGTACCCGATGGTCTACGAGCTGCCGCAGGCGGCGAAGACCGCGTTCGGCAAGCAGAAGCGCGACCGGCAGTTCGACCGGACGTGGCGCTACATCGACGACCTGAAGGCCGACCACGTCTTCCCGATCGCCGGCCCGCCGTGCTTCCTCGACGACGCGCTGTGGCAGTTCAACGACATCCACGGCGACGAGGGCAACATCTTCCCGGACCAGTCGGTCTTCCTGAGCGAGTACGCCAAGGTCGGCGGCACCAACGGCATCGTGCTGCTGCCGGGCAGCGTCGCCGAGGTCACCACCGAGGGCGCGAGCACCACCCACCCGGTGCCGGTGGAGGAGTTCTTCGCGAACAAGGTCGCCCACCTGGAGGAGATGCGGGAGCGCAAGCGCCCGGTCATCGAGGCGGAGAAGGCGTCCTGGCGGCACCCCGAGGTGGACGTGCTCGGCGAGATGAAGCGCCGGATCGAGCCGCTGCTCGACGAGTCGATCTACCTGGCCAAGGGTGTCGGGGGCCCGGTCCGTTTCGACCTGGTCGGCTACGACGGCGAGAGCGTCGAGTCGATCGTGGTGGACTTCCCGGGCAAGGAGGTCCGGCCGTACGCGGACGAGAAGGTCCGCTACCGCTTCCGGACCGAGCGGTCGCTCATCGAGCACCTGCTCTTCATCGACGAGGTGGACTGGGTCAACTCGCTCTTCCTGTCCTGCCGGTTCTCGGCGGCCCGGATCGGCCAGTACAACGAGTTCGTCTACGCGTTCTTCAAGTGCCTCTCCGAGGAGCGCCTCCAGTACGCCGAGGGCTGGTACGACGAGCACGAGCGCAGCACCGACGCGGAGGACATCACGCTCGGCGACTGGGTGGTGCAGCGGCGGTGCCCGCACCTGAAGGCGGACCTGACCCGGTTCGGCATCGTCGAGGGTGACCAGCTCACCTGCCAGCTGCACGGCTGGCGCTTCGACCTGCCCAGCGGCCGCTGCCTGACCAGCGTCGGCCACAAGGTCCGCGCCCACCGCGTCGACGCGGAAACCCCCGCCCCAGCAGGCGAAGCCCTGAGCTGACCCCGCCCCTGACCGCGATCGTGCACTTCCTGTTGGCCCGAAGCGGGGCAACCGCCCCAAAGCAGCGACAGAAAGCGCACGATCGCGGGGGAGGGGCGGCGGGAGGGGGCGGGCGTGGGCGCGCGGGAGGGCGAGTACCGGTACGAGCGCGGCCGGGAGAAGGCCCGGGACGCCGCCCGGGTGGAAACGTTCAGCGACGGCGTCTTCGCGGTCGTGCTGACGGTGATGGCCGTCGAACTGCTGCAGACCGGCCCCGCCCGGGAGAGCGGACGAGAGCTTCCGGACGCCCTGGCCCACGCCTGGCCGTCCTACCTGGCGTACGTGATCACGTTCGCGCTCGCCGGGCAGGTCTGGCTCGCCCACCACAACCTGTGGCGGTACGTGGTGCGGGTCGACCAGATGCTGCTGGTCCTCAACCTCCTCGTCCTGCTCTTCATCGCGACCATCCCGTTCACCGCCGACCTGCTGTCGGACAACCTGCGCGGCAGCGCGACCGAGCAGCGGCTGACCGCTGCCCTGTACCTCGGCACCGTGCTCGGTGAGGCGATCTTCGTCAACCTGAGCTGGTGGTGGGCCCGCCGGCGCGGGCTGCTGCATCCCGACCTGGATCCCCGGCTGGCCCGGGCGGTGGCACGTCGGATACTGCTGAAGCCCCTGCTCTACCTGGTCGCCTTCGCCGTCGTCTTCATCGACCCCATCCTCAGTCTCTGCGCGTACCTCCTGCTGGTCGGCTACTACCTGGTCGGCGGCCCGGGTGATCTCCGGCCGTCCGCCGGCCCGACGCACGACGGGTCGGCGGCCTAGCTGGCCGGTTCTGTCGAGCACAAAAGCCGGGCTCGGTCGGGTCCGGAAGCACCGTCGGTCCGCCTGCCGACCACGACCGAGCAGGCCCGAACAGGCCCGAACAGGCCCGTACACCCCTCGTGACCAGCCCGGACACGGCGCGGCTGTTCGGCACACGTGCGATCTCTTGTGCTGCGGTCCGGGCGCTCGCCAGCCTGATGGGGCAACGTTCGCCAACTGCGAGGGAGCCATCGTGTCAGCACGAACGATCGTCAGGGTCGCCGCCGCATCCGCCATGGGAGCGGCGCTCGTCCTCGGGGCCACACCCGTGACCGCACAGGCCGCAGAGTCCTCGGTCACCAGCGCAGCCGCCTGCCACTCGGAGGCGTGGGGGCCGTACGACGGGGGCTACGCCTTCACGGTCAGCGGCAAGAAGTCGCCGCTGCGGCCGGCGGGCCCGTATTCCGAATGCGGCATTTACTACGTGCCGGCCAACACCGAGTTCTCCATCGACTGCCGCCTGTACAACGACGTCGGAAACCTCTGGTACCACGGTGACGTCTACGTCAACGGCGCGTACCACACCGGCTGGATGTTCGCCGGCAACCTCAGCCTGCCGTACGAGTCGAACTACGCCTGGTGCTGACACCCGTCTGACGACGCGGCACCCGCCGGCTGACGCAGCCGGCGGGTGCCCCGCGCGTTCGTGGGTGTCCCAGGCCCGAGCCGGACCGGTCAGCGCCCCAGGTCGGCGAGGATGCGGCGGGCGGCGTTGTGGCCGGCGGCGCCGATGACGCTGCCGGCCGGGTGGCAGCCGGCGCTGCCCGCGTACACGCCGTCGATGCCTGTGGCGTACGGCATGCGGTCGGTGAACGAGACGGTGTTGTCCACGTGGTGGATGTGTCCGCCGGTGATGCCGAAGTGCGCCTCGATGCCGGGCGGGGGGAGCGGCACCGCGTCGGCGATCAGGTCGGCGGTGCCGGGGGCGTACCGCTCGACGATCCCGACGAGCCGGTCGACGTAGCCGGGCAGCTCCGCGTCCCAGGTGGTGCCGGCCAGCTCGTAGGGGACCGACTGGACGAACAGCGCCGACGAGTGGTGCCCGGCGGCGTCGGAGAGCGACGGGTCGACTGTGGTGTGCAGGTACCACTCGATGGTCGGCTCGGCCGGCAGCCGCCCGGCCTGTACGTCGGCCCACATGGCGCGCAGCGCGGTCATCGGCGAGGCGGTGTCCCCGCCGACCAGCGACGCGGAGCCGGGCAGCAGGTGGATGGTCGAGCCGAACGGGCTCGGCGTGCCGGGCGGCAGGCAGGAGAACCGCGGCAGCCCGGTGAGCGCCAGGTTGAGCTTCAGGGTGGTGCCGGGCCGGCGGACCGCCGCCATCCGTTCGCCGAGTCGCGCCGGGAGCGCGCCGTCGGGCACCAGGTCCATCAGCCGGTACGGGTCACACGCGCCGAGCACCACCCTCGCGGCGACCTCCCGACCGTCGGCAAGCACCACTCCGCTGGCCGCGCCGCCGTCGAGGGTCACCGCGCTGACTGGCGTACCCGTCAGGATCTTCGCACCGGCGGCGCGCGCGGCCTCGGCGAACGTCCGTGCGACGGTGCCCATCCCGCCCTTGGCGATCATCCAGGTGCCGCCGGAGCCGGGCAGCCGGCACATGTTGTGCACGAGGAAGTTGTGGCCGGTGCCGGGGTCGTCCGGGCCGGCGTTGAGGCCGGAGAGCCCGTCGGTGACCGCGTACATGCTGACCAACAGCTCGGAGCGGAACTCGAACCGGGCCAGGTAGTCCGCGACCGAGCCCCGGACGAGGTCGACGAAGACCTGTCGCAGTGCCGGGCGGAGGTGCCGCTCGGCGGTCTCCTCGGCGGTCAGCGGCTCGGCCAGCCAGGCCGGTGCGAGGTCCTCGCGCAGCGCGGCCAACTCGGCCTGCATGGCGTCGTCGGCGGCCACGTCGGCGGGGGAGAAGAACTCGGCGAGCTGCGCCCGGGTGGCGGCGGTGTCGCTGCCGAAGAGTAGGTACGGCGAGCCGAGACCGCCGGGCGTGGGCAGGAAGTAGTGCGGGTCGCGGCGCAGCACCGGTATCCGCACGTCGAGCGTGGCGAGCAACTCCGGTGGCATGAGCCCGAGCAGGTACGACCCGGTGGAGTGGCGCAGCCCCGGCACCTTCGGGAACGGGTTCTCGGTGCGGGTCGCGCCGCCGATCACGTCGGCCGCCTCCAGCACGAGAACGTCCAGGCCGGCACGGGCCAGCAGAATCGCGGAGACCAGACCGTTGTGCCCGGCGCCGACGATCACCACATCGGCGCGGCCGGGAAGTTCGCTGCTCATGCCGCCGCAGCCTAGTCCGTGCCGCCCGCCCGTTGGGCGCGCCAGCGGGAGAGGGCGAGGGTCGCCGAGTAGCCGGCCAGGACGATCACGTGGAACAGGTACAGCCACAGGAGCACCGCCACGCCGGCGCCGATCTCGTCGAAGCCGCCGAACGGCACGCCCAGGTCCAGAGGCAGGGACGCGAAGAGCACGAAGCCGTGCAGGAACCCGGAGAGGTTCGCCGCGGTGAACGACCCGATACCGAGGGTGGAGAGCCAGTCCGGTGAGGCCGGCCCCACCACCCGGAACACCCACACCAGCACCGGGGTGAGCACCAGCCACACGGCCAGGAACGACAGCACCACACCCAGCACGCCGACCCAGCCGCCCTGGGTGACCAGGTGGGTGGTGACCGGGAGCGCCAGCAGGATCGACAACAGCAGCGCGGGCGCCGGCGCCAGCAGCGGCAGCAGCAGCACCCGACCCCGCCACCCGACCAGGTGCTCGTCGCTGCGCGGGGCCGCCACCGACACGAACGCGCGGCGCAGCCCCTCGCCGTACAGCGACGCGGGCAGCAGCGAGGCGAGGGCCAGCACCGGGGTCAACTCCACCCCGGCGTCGACGAGCGCGGCCACCGCCCGGGGCGCACCGATCGCCGTCGGCAGGGCATCCACGGCGTACGAGGTGAGCCGGCGTACCCGATCGGCTCCGGCGATCAGCGAGGTGAGCCAGAGGGCCAGCAGCGCCACCGGGACCACGGCGATCGCCCCGTAGAAGGTGATCGCGGCGGCGTGCAGCGACAGGTCCCGCCCGCGTACCGGACGGAACGCGGCACTGGTGATCCGTTTCGCGCGTTGCCAGCCGCTGCCCATCGTGACCTCCTTCCCCGTCGTCGGGGTCGGCACTCCTTAAGATCGCCGCCCATGACTGTTCTCACCACCGAACGCCTCATCCTGCGCGACTGGACCGACGATCCGGCCGATCTTGCCCGGATCTACGACATCTACCGCCGTCCGGAGATCACCCGTTGGCTGGGCGCGGCGCCGGGCCTGCCGCTGACCGACCCGGCCCAGGCCGTCGAGCGGCTGCGGATCTGGCAGGAGCGGCACGCCGGCGACGGTGGCCGGTACGGCACCTGGGCGGTCGAGGTACGCGAGACCGGTCGGGTGGCCGGCACGGCGCTGCTCAAGCCGCTGCCGGGGCGGGACGAGGCGGTGCGTACCGGGGACATCGAGACGGGTTGGCACCTGCACCCGGATTCGTGGGGTCACGGCTACGCGACCGAGGCCGCTCGTGCGCTCATGGCCCGGGAGTTCGCCACCGGTACCCGGGAGATCTACGCGGTCGTGTCGCCGGGCAACGAGCCGTCGATGGCTGTCGCTCGGAGGTTGGGCATGGCCCACGTGGGCCAGCGCACCGACTGGTACGGCGGCGAGCTGTTGGAGACGTTCGTTCTGGCGGCGCCGAGCGGCTGAGCGTTCTCGCGGAGGCGACGGCCCCGGTTCGCTCCGGCGGACCGGGGTCGTACGTACCAGGGGCCGTCAATAGTCACGACTGTCGAAGTGTTGACGCTCCCGTAGCACGTCAGTAACCTTTGGCCAAAGTCATGCAAGATTTGGACAACGGCGTGTCTGCTTTCTTGCATCTGCTCGGAAAACCCCGTGAACCGCTTTCGTGGTGCCCCCGCACCCACAACCTGCTCCACCCCGTGCTGCTCCACCCCGTGGTCCCGCCACCCGCGGCGCCGTCCCCCAACGACAGGACAGTCATGAGACGAACGAATCTGTTCCGGATGGTGGCGACGTCAGTCGCGGCCACGATGATCGCGGCGGCAGGCGCGACGGCCGTGGCGACCCCGGCCTCCGCCCGTCCCGCCGAGACGACCGCCGCGTCGGGCAGCGCCTTCGCGGCGGCCGCCACCAACCTCGCCCAGGGTCGTCCCACCCAGGAGAGCGGCCACGCCGACGTGTACGACTCGTCGAAGGTCGTCGACGGCAACGCCGGCAGCTACTGGGAGAGCCTCAACAACTCGTTCCCCCAGTGGGTGCAGGTCGATCTCGGCTCGTCGCAGTCGGTCAACCAGGTCGTGCTGAAGCTGCCGGCCTCCGGTTGGGGGACCCGGACGCAGACGTTGAGCGTGCGGGGCAGCGCCAACGGGTCGTCGTTCACCGACCTGGTCGGGTCGCAGACGTACACCTTCAACCCGGCCAGCGGCAACAGCGTCACGATCAACTTCAGCGCGGCCTCCACCCGCTACGTACGGATCACCATCACCGCCAACAGCGGCTGGCCGGCCGGGCAGCTCTCCGAGCTGGAGGTGTACGGCAGCGGCGGCTCCACCCCCGACACCACCGCGCCGAGCGTTCCGGGCAACCTGTCGTACACCCAGTCGGGCACCACCATCAGCCTGAACTGGGTCGCGTCGACCGACAACGCGGGCGGCAGCGGCATCGCCGGCTACGACGTCTACCGCAACGGCGCGTTCCTCCAGTCCGTGGGGAACGTGACCACCTTCAACGACACCCAGCCGGCCACGGCGACGGTGTCCTACCACGTCCGGGCGCGCGACGCCGCCGGCAACCTCTCCGGCGACAGCAACACGGTCACCCGTACGGGCAGCGGTGACACCACCGCGCCGAGCGTGCCGGGGACGCTGTCGCAGAGCACGGCGGGCAGCACCATCACGCTCACCTGGGGGGCCTCCACCGACTCCGGCGGCAGCGGGCTCGCGGGCTACAACGTCTACCGGGGCGGCAGCCTGATCGCGACGCTGGGCACCGTCCTCACCTATCAGGACACCCAGCCGGCCACGGCGACCGTGTCGTACCACGTCCGCGCCCGCGACGGCGCCGGCAACCTGTCCGGCACCAGCAACACCGTCACCCGGACCGGCAGCAACCCGCCCGCCTGCACGAACGTGGCGCAGGGCAAGAGCATGACGGCGAGCGGCTCCACCTTCAGCTTCACCCCGGACAAGGCGAACGACGGGCAGCTCGGCACCTACTGGGAGGGCGCGGCGAGCTACCCGCAGAACCTGACCGTGGCGCTGGGAGCCAACCACTCCATCTCCGGCGTCACCGTCAGGCTCAACCCGGACTCGTCGTGGGGCACCCGTACCCAGACCATCCAGGTCCTCGGCCGCGACCAGGCGTCGTCCGCGTACACCATCCTGGTCTCCGCGGCGGCCTACCAGTTCGTGCAGGGCACCAACGCGGTGACCATCCCGGTCAGCGCGACCACCGCGGACGTGCAGTTGCGCTTCACCGGCAACACCGGCGCCCCGTCCGGCCAGGTGGCCGAGCTGGAGGTGTGCGGCACGCCGGCGCCCAACCCGGACCTGGTCGTCAGCTCGGTGACCTGGTCACCCACGTCGCCCAGCGAGGCAAGCGCGGTCACGCTCTCCGCAGTCGTGCAGAACATCGGTTCGGCATCCGCAGGCGCGACAACTGTCAACTTCAGCCTGGCCGGCGCGGTCGTCGGCAGCGCCACGGTGGGCGCGCTCGCCGCGGGCGGCTCGACCACCGTGTCGTTCAACGCCGGTACGCGGCCGATGGGCAGCTAC
Source organism: Micromonospora lupini str. Lupac 08 (assembly GCF_000297395.2). GTDB lineage: Bacteria > Actinomycetota > Actinomycetes > Mycobacteriales > Micromonosporaceae > Micromonospora > Micromonospora lupini. The sequence goes on from NZ_HF570108.1 coordinate 1,563,078, forward strand.
GCCGTCTCGGCGGTGGTCGACCCGACGAACACGATCGTCGAGCAGAACAACGGCAACAACAGCCTCACTGCCGCGTCGCCGCTTGTGGTGACGCAGGCCCCCGGGCCGGACCTCCAGGTGCTCAGCATCGCCTCGAACCCGCCGAACCCGGCCGTCGGGGCGTCCGTCACCTTCACCGTGGCGGTCCGCAACCGGGGCACCACAGCGACCGGCACGAGCACTGTCACCCGCCTGGTGGTGGGCGGCACCACGCTCAACACCACCACCGCCTCCATCGCCGCCGGCGCGACGGCTACCGTGGCCGTCAGCGGCAGCTGGACCGCCACCAGCGGCGGGGCCACCATCACCGCCACTGCCGACGCGACGAACGTGGTCGCCGAGACCAACGAGAGCAACAACGCGTTCAGCCAGGCGATAGTGGTCGGGCGCGGGGCCGCCGTCCCGTACGTCTCCTACGAGGCGGAGGCCGGCCGCTACCAGGGCACGCTGCTGGAGGCCGACGCGCTGCGCACCTTCGGGCACACCAACTTCGCCAGCGAGTCCTCCGGTCGCAAGTCGGTACGGCTCACCAGCACCGGCCAGTTCGTCGAGTTCACCTCGGCCAACCAGGCCAACTCCATAGTGGTGCGCAACTCCATCCCGGACGCGCCCGGTGGTGGCGGCATCGAGGCGACCATCAGCCTCTACGTCAACGACGTCTTCTCCCGGAAGCTGACGCTGTCGTCGAAGCACAGCTGGCTCTACGGCAACACCGACGGGCCGGAGGCGCTCACCAACACCCCGCAGGCCGACGCCCGACGGCTCTTCGACGAGTCGAACGCGCTGCTGGCGCAGTCGTACCCGGCGGGCACCCGGTTCAAGTTGCAGCGCGACTCGGGTGACACCGCCTCCTTCTACGTCATCGACATGATCGACCTGGAGCAGGTCGCCCCGGCCGCGAGCCAGCCGGCCGGCTGCACCTCGATCACCGCGTACGGCGCGGTCCCGAACGACGGGCTCGACGACACCGCCGCCATCCAGCGGGCCGTGACCGACGACCAGAACGGTGTCATCGGCTGCGTCTGGATCCCCGCCGGGCAGTGGCGGCAGGAGCAGAAGATCCTGACCGACGACCCGCTGAACCGGGGCACGTACAACCAGGTCGGCATCAGCAACGTCACCATCCGGGGCGCCGGCATGTGGCACTCGCAGCTCTACACGCTCACCGAGCCGCAGAACGTGGTGGGAGGCATCAACCACCCGCACGAGGGCAACTTCGGCTTCGACATCGACAAGAACACCCAGATCTCCGACATCGCCATCTTCGGCTCCGGCCGGATCCGCGGCGGTGACGGCAACGCCGAGGGCGGCGTCGGTCTGAACGGTCGCTTCGGCACCGGCACCAAAATCAGCAACGTGTGGATCGAGCACGCCAACGTGGGCGTCTGGGTGGGCCGCGACTACGACAACATCCCCGACCTGTGGGGCCCGGCCGACGGGCTGGAGTTCAGCGGCATGCGGATCCGCGACACGTACGCCGACGGCATCAACTTCAGCAACGGCACGCGCAACTCGCGGGTGTTCAACTCGTCGTTCCGCACCACAGGCGACGACGCCCTCGCCGTCTGGGCCAACCCGTACGTCAAGGACCGCAGCGTCGACATCGCCCACGACAACCACTTCGTCAACAACACCGTCCAGCTGCCCTGGCGGGCCAACGGCATCGCCATCTACGGCGGCTACGACAACTCGATCGAGAACAACCTGATCTACGACACCGCCAACTACCCGGGCATCATGCTGGCGACCGACCACGACCCGCTGCCGTTCTCCGGCACGACGCTCATCGCCAACAACGGCCTCTACCGCACCGGCGGCGCGTTCTGGAACGAGGACCAGGAGTTCGGCGCCATCACGCTCTTCCCCTCCACCAGGGACATCACCGGAGTCACGATCCGCAACACCGACATCATCGACTCCACGTACGACGGCATCCAGTTCAAGAACGGCGGCGGCAACATGCCGAACGTCGCCATCACCAACGTACGTATCGACAAGTCGAACAATGGTGCCGGCATCCTCGCGATGAGCGGCGCGCGCGGCAGCGCCAACCTGACGAACGTGACAATCACCAACTCGGCCGACGGCAACATCGTCATCCAGCCGGGCTCGCAGTTCGTCATCAACGGCGGCTGATCCCACGGTCGCTGCTTGATCAACACGGTTTCGGTGAAGTCGGGGTGTCCGGAGGCTCGGACACCCCGATTCGGCGATCTGGAGTTGATCAGCCGAGGCGAATCGATCCGGGCGACCTGCTGGGCGAGGAAGCAGGCCCGGAAGAGCCCGGCACCGCTTGATCGACACGCGTTCAAGGAAGTCGGGCTGTCCGGGTGTGGGGGAGGCCGCGACTTCCTTGAAGCCGAGTCGATCATCGGCGCGCGGCGCGGGCGGTGAGCGGGGAGGGCTGAGGCTCCCAGCGGGCGTCCAGCGGCGGTGGGGGAGAATGGCCGCGTGACTTCCCCCCGCGATCTCGTCCTGCTCGGGTCCACCGGCTCGATCGGCACGCAGGCCATCGACATCGTCCGGCGCAACCCGGACCGGTTCCGGGTCGTCGCGGTGGGTGCGGGCGGCGGCAACGTCGAGCTGCTCGCCGCGCAGGCCCTCGAACTGGGCGTCGAGGCGGTCGGGGTGGCCAAGGCGTCCGCCGCGCAGGACCTGCAACTCGCGTTCTACGCGGAGGCGAGCAGGCGCGGCTGGGCCACCGGCGACTTCAAACTTCCCAAGATCGTGGCCGGGCCGGACGCCATGACCGAGTTGGCGCAGTGGCCGTGCGACATCGTGCTCAACGGGGTGGTCGGCTCGCTGGGCCTCGCTCCTACGCTGGCCGCGCTGCGCGGTGGTCGTACTCTCGCGTTGGCCAACAAGGAGTCGCTGGTGGCCGGCGGCCCGCTGGTCAGGGCGGCGGTGACGCGGCCGGGGCAGATCGTTCCGGTCGACTCGGAGCATTCGGCGTTGGCGCAGTGCCTGCGGTCCGGGTCGCGCGGTGAGGTGCGGCGGCTGGTCGTCACGGCCAGCGGCGGCCCGTTCCGGGGTCGGCGCCGCGACGAGTTGACGCAGGTCACACCGGAGCAGGCGCTGGCGCACCCGACGTGGAACATGGGGCCGGTCGTCACGATCAACTCGGCGACCATGGTCAACAAGGCGCTGGAGGTGATCGAGGCGCACGAGCTGTTCGACGTGCCGTACGCCGACATCACCGTGATGGTGCACCCGCAGTCGGTGATCCACTCGATGGTCGAGTTCGTCGACGGGTCGACGATCGCCCAGGCCAGCCCTCCGGACATGCGGCTGCCGATCGCGCTCGGCATCGGCTGGCCTGATCGGGTGCCCGAGGCCGCCAGCGCCGTCGACTGGACCGCCGCGCACACCTGGGAGTTCGCGCCGCTCGACGACGTGGCGTTCCCGGCCGTGGCCCTGGCCAAGGCCGCCGGGGAGGCCGGGCGCTGCCGCCCGGCGATCTACAACGCGGCGAACGAGGAGTGCGTGGCGGCGTTCGTGGCGGGCCGGCTGCCGTTCCTCGGCATCGTCGATACCCTCGAACGCGTGTTGGAGGACGCTCCGGACTTCACCGAACCAGGTACCGTCGAGGACGTGCTCGCGGCCGAGTCGTGGGCGCGCGCACACGCGCAGAAGATCATCGCGGGTTCGGTGGAAGGAGCTTGATGTCGTACCTGCTCGGGGTGGTCCTCTTCGCCCTGGCCATCCTCATCTCGGTGAGTCTGCACGAGGCGGGGCACCTGCTCACCGCCAAGATGTTCGGGATGAAGGTCACCAAGTACTTCGTCGGCTTCGGCCCCACCGTCTGGTCGTTCCAGCGGGGCGAGACCGAGTACGGCCTCAAGGGCATCCCGCTCGGCGGTTTCTGCAAGATCGTCGGGATGACGCCGCAGGATGACGACGTCGAGCCGGGCGACGAGTCGCGGGTGATGTGGCGCTATCCGGTGTGGAAGCGCACGATCGTGATGGCTGCGGGGTCGATCACGCACTTCGCGCTCGCCCTGATCACCATCTGGATCCTCGCCGTCTCCGCCGGCCTGCCCAACCCGGACTTCCCGACCACCGACGCGCAGGCCCGCAAGGAGCCGGCGGTCATCCAGCTCAGCCCGTGCGTGGTGCCGGAGAACACGCTGCGCGAGTGCACCCCCGCCGACGCCGCCAGCCCGGCCGCCCAGGCCCAGCTTCGCGACGGCGACCGGATCACCTCGATCAACGGCACCCCGATCGGCAACTACGGCGACCTGTTGACCACGCTGCGCAGCCTCAAGCCTGGCGACACCACGCGGATCGAGTACGTCCGCGACGGGCAGGCGGGCAGCGCCAGCACTGTGCTCGCGCAGACCCAGCGTCCACCCCTGGACGACCCGAAGGGGGCCGCCGCGCCGGTGGCCGCGCTCGGCGTCGGCCTCGTCCCCAGCACCCCCACCCGCGTGACGTACGGGCCGGTCGGCGCCTTCGGGGCCACCGCCGACTTCACCGGCCAACTGGCCGTCGGCACCGCGCAGGCGTTGCAGCGCATCCCGCAGAAGGTCCCCGCCCTGTGGACCGCCCTCACCGGCGGCGAGCGTGACGTGGACACCCCGATCAGCGTGGTCGGCGCCAGCCGGCTCGGCGGCGAGGCCGTCCAGAACAACGCCTGGCTGGTCTTCTTCATGCTGTTCGTGTCGCTGAACTTCTTCATCGGCGTGTTCAACCTGCTGCCGCTGCTCCCGGTGGACGGTGGCCACATCGCGATCGCCTGGTTCGAACGGGCCCGCTCCTGGGTCTACGCGCGGATCGGCCGGGCCGACCCGGGCCGGGTCGACTACCTCAAACTGATGCCCTTCACGTACGCGGTGATCCTGATCGGTGGCGCGTTCACGCTGCTGACCATCGCCGCGGACGTCGTCAACCCGATCACGCTCTTCTCAAGGTGAGTGCCTGAAGTGACCGCTATCAGTCTCGGTATGCCCGCCGTGCCGCCCCCGCCGCTCGCTCCCCGCCGGGCCAGCCGCCAGATCATGGTCGGTTCGGTGCCCGTCGGCGGCGGTGCGCCGGTGTCCGTGCAGTCGATGACCACGACCCTCACCTCCGACGTCAACGCGACCCTCCAGCAGATCGCCGAGCTGACCGCGTCCGGCTGCCAGATCGTCCGGGTGGCCGTGCCGTCCCAGGACGACGTCGAGGCGCTGCCCGCGATCGCCAAGAAGTCGCAGATTCCGGTGATCGCCGACATCCACTTCCAGCCCAAGTACGTCTTCGCCGCGATCGACGCGGGCTGCGCGGCCGTCCGGGTCAACCCGGGCAACATCCGGCAGTTCGACGACAAGGTCAAGGAGATCGCCCGGGCTGCGGGAGCGGCCGGGGTGCCGATCCGCATCGGCGTCAACGCGGGCTCGCTGGACAAGCGGCTGCTGACCAAGTACGGCAAGGCCACCGCCGAGGCGCTCGTCGAGTCGGCGCTGTGGGAGTGCTCGCTGTTCGAGGAGCACGGCTTCCGCGACATCAAGATCTCGGTCAAGCACAACGACCCGGTCGTGATGATCCGCGCGTACCGGCAGCTCGCCGAGCAGTGCGACTACCCGCTGCACCTGGGCGTCACCGAGGCCGGCCCGGCCTTCCAGGGCACCATCAAGTCGGCGGTCGCCTTCGGTGCCCTGCTCGCCGAGGGCATCGGCGACACCATCCGGGTGTCGCTGTCCGCCCCGCCGGTCGAGGAGATCAAGGTCGGCAACCAGATCCTGGAGTCGCTCGGCCTGCGCGAGCGCGGCCTGGAGATCGTCTCCTGCCCGTCCTGCGGGCGGGCCCAGGTGGACGTCTATAAGCTCGCCGAGGAGGTCACCGCCGGCCTGGAAGGGCTGCCGGTGCCGCTGCGGGTCGCCGTCATGGGCTGCGTCGTCAACGGTCCGGGCGAGGCCCGCGAGGCCGACCTCGGCGTCGCCTCCGGCAACGGCAAGGGTCAGATCTTCGTCAAGGGCCAGGTCGTCAAGACGGTGCCCGAGGCGCAGATCGTGGAGACGCTCATCGAGGAGGCGCTGCGCATCGCCGACGAGATGGGCGCCGAGCTTCCCGAGGAGCTGCGCGGGCTGGTCACCGGCCCGACCGTCACCGTGCACTGATTCACGAACTGGAAAAGCGGCCGTTCCCCGTACGGGGAACGGCCGCTTTCGTCTGCGCCGGCTTGGCGCGTCACTCGGATTCGGCGAGGATCGCGTACAGCTTGCGCCGGGTCTCGTCGAGCACCTGGGCGGCCCGCTCACGCTGGTCGTCGGTGCCGTTCATCATGACCTGACGCAGTGCGTTCATCGCCTGCGCGCCGGAGTCGCGGATGTCGTGCCAGCTGCTCACCGTGCCCTGGGCGACGTCCGCCCACGGCGGGGTCTCCGCGGCCGCGGTGGCCTCCGCCTGACCGGCCTCGGTGACCGTGAACCGCTTGCGTCCACCGCCGGCCTCCTCGGTGCTGGCCACGATCACACCCTCGTCCTCCAGGAGTTGGAGGGTGGGGTAGATCGAACCCGGACTCGGCCGCCAGGCGCCCCCGGTGCGGGAGTCGATCTCCTGGATCATCTCGTAGCCGTGCATCGGCCGCTCGGTGAGCAGGGCCAGCACCGCGCCCCGGACGTTGGGGCGGCGGCCCCTGCCTCGTCCGCGGCCGCGTCCGCCCCAGGGGCCGCCGTGTTCGTGACCGTGCGGGCCGTGGGGGCCGGGCGGGACCGGCGGGAAGCCGAACCCACGCATCCGGGCCTCGTGCATCGGGTGGTGCTGTCGTTGGAACCTCATGGGGTTCTTCCTCTCTGCGTACTGTCGCTGATGCATCAACGATATATCGCCAATGCATCGTCGACAAGGTCCTACTTACAAACCGTACGTACGTCTTGCTAGGGTCTCGGCATGCGCCTGCTCCCACCGCCCGGCCCGGCCCGGGTCCTCACCGTCGGCACCCTGGTCAAGACCGTCGGGCGGGGCCTCTGGCTGGTCGCCAGCGCGCTCTTCCTCACCCGCTCGGTCGGCCTCTCGGCCGCCCAGGTCGGTGTCGGGCTGACCATCTCGGCGCTCGTCGGAGTGCTCGCGAGCGCGCCGAGCGGCTACCTGGCCGACCGCGTCGGGCCGCGCGGCGCACAGGTCGGCGGGCTGATCGCGGCCGGCATCCTGACCGTCGGGCTGATCACCGTCCGATCATTCCCCGCCTTCCTGCTGGTCGGCGCGGCCACGGCGCTCGCCGACGCGGTCGAGCGCGGCGCCCGCGGAGCGCTGATCGCCGGCGCGATCCCTGCCGACCAGCGGGTGCACACCCGCGCCTACCTGCGGGCCACCACAAACGTCGGGATCTCCGTCGGCGCCGTCCTCGGCGGCTTCGCCATCGCCGCCGACACCCGTGCCGGCTACCTCACGCTGATCCTGACCACGGCGGCGGCGTCGCTGGCCGCAGCGGCGATCTCCGTCCGGCTGCCCACCGTCGCACCCGTCGCCGCCCCGACGCGAGGACCCCGTCTGGTCGCCCTACGGGACCGCCCGTTCCTCGCCTTCACCCTGCTCGACGGGCTGATGTCCATGCACTTCAGCCTGCTCACCCTCGCTCTGCCGTTGTGGATCGCCGGGCACACCACCGCGCCGGCCTGGATGATCTCGGTGTTGACGCTTGTCAACACCGCGCTCGTGGTGCTCCTGCAGGTACGCGCGGCACGCAGCGCCGTCACCCTGCCGGGGGCCGCCCGGGCATCCCGCCGGGCCGGGGTCGTCATCGCCCTGGCCTGCGTACTGTTCGCCGCCAGCGGCGCGCTGCCCACACCGGGCGCCATCGGCCTGCTCTGCTGCGGGTCGCTCGCGCACGTGATCGGGGAGCTGTGGCACTCCGCCGCCGGATGGGGGATCTCCTTCGGGCTGGCGCCCGCCGACGCGCAGGGCCAGTACCAGGGGACGTACGGCATGGGTTACGAGCTGGGCAAGATGCTCGCGCCCGTCGTGGTGACCAGCCTCGCCCTCGGTTGGGGCGTACCGGGATGGCTCGCGCTGGGCGGGCTGTTTCTCCTGCTCGGTGCCCTGGTGCCCCCGGTCGTCCGGTGGGCCGGCCGGACCCGTCCGGCCAGCCCGGTCACCGAGCCGCTGACCGTCTGACGGCGGGCTCGCCACTCGGCCGGCGAGGCGGGGGGTCGATCTGGCAGGCTGATAGACGTGCTGACGGTGCCGGTACGGCAACTGGGGGAATCGGAGCGCCGCGCGGTCGAGCGCCTGCTCGACCGTGACCCGTTCGCGGGCGCGCAGGTCGCCGAGCGCATCGCCGCGCGCGGGCTGTCGTGGTGGCGGGCCGAAGGGCGGATCCTGGGGTACGGCGCCCGGCGCAACCTCGAATCGCTGTGCTGGCTCGGCGGCAACCTGACCCCGGTGCTCGCCACCGACGCCGCCGTGTCCGCCTTCGCCGACCTGCTCGCGGGGGAGGAGCGACTCTGCTCCTCGATCGTCGGTCGCGCCGACGCCGTCCTCGGCCTCTGGGACCGGCTCTCCGGCACGTGGGGGCCCGCCCGCGACGTCCGCCCCAACCAGCCGCTGCTGGCCACCGACACGATGCCTGCCGTACCGGCCGACCCAGAGGTACGCCGCGTCCGCTCCGGCGAGGTCGACAGGCTCTTTCCGGCGGCCGTCGCCATGTACACCGAGGAGGTCGGCGTCTCCCCACTCGCCGAGGACGCCGGCCGCAGCTACCGCCGCAGGGTCAACGACCTGGTCCGCGCCGGCCGCGCGTACGCCCGGTTCGTCGACGGCAAGGTCGTGTTCAAGGCCGAACTGGCCGTGGTGACCAAACGGACCGCCCAGGTCCAGGGGGTCTGGGTCGCGCCGGAGTGGCGAGGCCGCGGCATCGCCGCCGCCGCCATGGCCGCCGTCGTACGCGACGCGCTGCTCCGGGTCGCCCCGACGGTCAGCCTGTACGTCAACGACTTCAACCTGCCGGCCCGCCGGGTGTACGAGCGCTGCGGCTTCCAACCGGTCGGCACGCTCGCCACGGTCCTCTTCTGACTCCTCCGGCGCTGGGCTCACGGCTTCGTTGCGTGGCCCCGGTAGGCAGCGCGTCGAGCGCCGGGCCGGCGTCGTGGTTGTCGCCGAGGATGGCGGCCAGGTCAGTAGTCGCCGGTGGCCGGGCATGCCGCTGGCCGGCACCCCCGGGTGCGGGATGCCGGCCAGTCGGTCGGGTCATGCGGTGGGTCAGCTGTTCCAGTGCTGGCCGACCAGGTCGGTGGCCTGCTGCTCCCACTGGGCGTACGCGTCGGGGTACGCCGACACCTGGACGGTCTGCGCGGCCTCGGTCAGGGGCATGTCCTGCCACCCGTCGACCTGCTTGAGGCCCTTGAGGAACGCGGTGGTGGAGTACTCGGGGTTGGTGATCTGCTCCGGCGTGCCCCAACCCGAGGTGGGGCGCTGCTGGAACAGGCCCAGCGAGTCGTGGTCGTTGGCGTCGCCGAGGTGGCCCAGGTTCTCCAGCTTCGACTCCTGCAGGCTGGTGGCGATGGAGATGACGGCGGCGCGTTCGGGCAGGCCGGCCTTCTTCGTGGCGGCGATGATCGCCTTGACGTTGGCGGTCTGCTCGTCGTTGAGGGTGATGTGCGACTGGTCGCCCTGCGGCTTCGGCGCCGCGCTCTGCACGGCCACCGCGACGGGCTTGGCGTCGACGGGGTTGGCGTGGGCGGCGATCGGGCCGGCGAAGACACCACCGGCGAACGCGAGACCAGCAACCGACAGCATGCTCTTACGGAAGATCGTGTTCATCAGGGGTAGCTCCTTCGGGGGTAGGAACACCCACGCACCAGGGGGAAGCGGTGGCGCGGGTGTGAGCACCTCGTCCGGCGCTGCACAAAAGGGGGGAAAGTCTTCGGGTCGGCGGCCTGCGAGCGGGGGGCTCGCGGCGCCCGGGGTGGCGGCCTGCGAGCGGGGGGCTCGTGGCGCCGGGACCGTGTGTAACGACCGTCGGGCCGGGGTGATTCCCGGGGCCCGGCCCCTGACCGGAGGGCACCGGATCGGGCCGGGCGGTCGTTCGGGGGTGTCTGCAACGACCTGCCCGGGCCGGCCATTCCCACCCCCGACGGCGGGGGCGGGTGGCCGTGGTCCTGCGATCGTCAGGGTGTGTAACGACCCCGGGCCCGCCACGATTCCGGCCCACGGATGCACCCCGTCACACCCGGGCGGCCCCCGGAATCGGACATCTCACCCAGGCCGTGTGATCGGTGACGGTCGGACCGGACGCTCGGGTGGTGATCGACACGAGTTCGCCGATACCGGGGTATCCGTCACACCGGGAAGCCCCCATATCAGCGAACTCGTGTCGATCGAGCTGGCGTAGGTCTGGCCCTCGTGGATCGGCCTTCGCCAGGTCCTCCAACCGCCCGCACGGCTGCTCGGCATCGTGCGTCGGGTCGCCCAGACCTGACCGCACGCCCTGCTCAGAGCGGGTAAATCGGTTGAGTCGACGGGGCTGCTACCGGCACGCTTGGTGTTCCGCCACCCACGTCCGGAGGAACTTCCGATGCGACTGCTCCGTGATCTGTGGGGCACCTCGCCGCGCCGTCTGACGTTCGTGGCCGTCCTGATCGTGCTGGGCGCCGCCGGTCAGGCGGGCGCGTCGGCGCTCGCCGGCGCGGTGCTGGTGCACAGGTCGACAAGCTCCTTCACGGTCCTGGCCGCAGCACTGGCCGCCGTGGTGCTCAGCGACCTCGTGGTGAGCCTGTTGATGGCCGGGCTGACCGCCGACTGGTCCGCGGACGTGCGTCGGCGGCTCTGCCGGGTCGCGCTCGGGCAGGATCTGCCGAGCCTGGAGACCACCCCGGTGGGCGAGCTGCTCGACCGCATCGACGGAGACGTCTACCAGGTGGCGTCGGCGGTTCGTAACCAGGGCTCGCGCCTCGCTCAGGGGCTCTGCGTCGGCCTGCTGTCGATGGTCGTGGCGCTGGCCGTGTGGTGGCCGGCCGGGATAGCGATGCTCCTGCTCACGGTGCTGCTCGGGGTGGGCCTGCGCCGGCCCACGGCGCTGATCGGCCCCGCCCGGATGGTCGAGGAGGAGGCCTGGTCGGACCTGGCCGCCGTGATGGAGGAGGCGGTGCACGGTCAGGACGACGTGCGGACCAGCCTGGCCCAGCCGTACGTGCTGCGGCTGTACGCACGGAGGGCCGCCGCCGTGCTGTCCCGCGGCCACCGGGTCTGGGTGCTGTCCGCCCGGGTGGCTACGGTCGCCACCGCGACGATCCGGGCCGGCGTCGGCGTGGTGGTGCTCGGCGGGGCCTGGGCGTTGGCCACCGACCGGGTCGACGCCGCCCGGCTCACCGCGACCTGGCTGCTCGCCCTGGCTTTCGGGGCGACCGCCGAACACGTCAGCCGGATGGTGCCCGAGCTGCAGGAGGCCCTCGGCGCGTGGGCCCGGGTGCAGTTGCTCCAGAAGGCTCGGCAGGAGCCGGTCGGCGGGGCCAGTCCGGCCGAGGGTGACCTGCGCATCCGGGACCTGACGTTCGAGTACGAGGTGAGCGGCCCGGAGAGCGGGCGGGGTGCGGCCCTGCGCGGCCTCAGCCTGACCTTCGCGCGCGGCCGGTCGTACGCCCTGATCGGGCGGACCGGGTCGGGCAAGTCGACAGTGGCGAAGGTGCTCACGAGGGCCGTGGACGTACCGCCGGGCACCGTGTTCCTCGGCGGCACCGACCTGTGTGACCTCGACGTCGAAGAGCTGCGCCGCTGGGTGGCGCTGGTGCCGCAGCGCACCGAGATCGTGGCCGGCACGCTCGCCGAGAACGTCGCGCTCTACGACCCTGAGCTGCTCGACGCCGCCGCCCGGGCGCTTGACGAACTGGGCCTGGCCGGTTGGATCGCCGAGCTGCCCGACGGGTTGGCGACCCGGCTGGGGGAGGGCGGGCACGTGCTCTCCGCCGGCCAGGAGCAGTTGGTGGCGTTCGCCCGGATCCTGGTGCGCGACCCGCACGTGGTGATCCTGGACGAGGCCACCGCCCGACTGGACCCGGTGACCGAGGCGCGGGTGCAGCGGGCCACCGAACGGCTGCTGCGCGACCGGATCGGCATCGTCATCGCCCACCGGCTCTCCTCGGTGCGCCGCTGCGACGAGGTGGTGGTGCTGGCCGACGGCGCGGTGGTCGAGGCCGGCCCGCTGGAGACGTCGACACGTTTCGCCGAGCTGCTGGCGACCAGTCACGCCGCCGTGTACGCCGGTGGGACGCCGTCGTTCCGGTCGGGCGGCGGCACCGACCTGCTGACCGGCCCGGACAGCGCCGGCACCGACCTGCTGACCGGCCCGGACAGCGCCGGCACCGACCTGCTGACCGGCCCGGACAGCGCCGGCACCGACCTGCTGACCGACAGCGCCGGCCCGGACGCCGTCGGGACCGGCCCGGGCGCCGTCGGCGCCTGGCCGAGCGTCGGCCCGGTCGTGCCGTCGGTGACGAGTGCGGCCGGCCCGGCGGTACGGGCCGAGCCGCCACCGTTGCCGCCGACCCCGCCGGCCCGGACGTTCCGGGAGATCATCCGGCTCTGCACCAACGACCCCCGGTACGGAGCGGCGGCGATCACGCTGTTCCTCGGGCTCAGCCTGCTCGGGCTGGACGGCCCGCTGCTGCCGTGGCTCTGGGCCGGCCTGGTCGACGGGACCGGCAGCCCGTACCTGCCGGCGCTGGGCATCGTGGCGGGGCTGCTGGTCACCCTGCCGCTGCCGTACTACACCCACGTCTGGTTCCCGCACTGGTGGGTGCGGCAGATGCTGCGGATCGGCCTGCGTCTGGTGCACGGCCAGACCGGCCCGCGCCGGGTCAGCTCACACACCCCGGCGGAGGTCGTGGCGCAGGGTGGTGACACCGAGCGCGTGGTGCAGCTCGCCGACAACGTGCTCGACCAGTTCGTCGCGCTGGTCCTGGTGGTCGCCATGACGGCGGTCACCGGCAGCGTCGTACCGGGGCTGTTCTTCCTCGGCACGATGGTCGTCTCCGGACTGGCCGCGACGCTGTTCGGCCCGAAGCTGGAGCGTGCGGCACGGGCGACAGTGACGGCGCGGGCGGCGTTCGCCACCGCCCTGGTCTCCGCGCTCTCCGCGGCGCGCACGGTGAAGCTCGCCGGTGCGACGGCGGCGGTGCTGCGTCACCTGGCCGACCTGGACGCGCTGCGCAGCGACAGGCAGCGTCGGGAGATCTCGGTGCAGGTGTGGTCACGGTCGACGCCGTCGGTGGCCAGCGGCCTGCTGCCGATCGGCGCGTGGGCGCTCTACCTGGGCGGCGAGTTGTCGGCAGGTGCGGTGCTGGTGGCCGTCTCCACGCTGGGCGCGGCCCGGTGGTTCGCCTGGACCACCGCGTCGTTGATCTCGCAGCTCCCGTCGGCGCGGGTGTGGACCCGGCGGACGGTGGCGATGACGGGCGTGGGCGCGTACACGGCGGCGGTGCCGGCGGTCGATCTGGCCGGCGGTACGGCGCCCGCGCCGACGTCGCCGCCCCGGCGCCCGCTGCGCCGGTTGGAGCTGCGCGGCTTCTCGGTGGTGCACTCCGACGGCACGGTCGCCGTCCGGGACGTGGACCTGACGGTGCAGCGCGGGCAGTTGGTGCTTGTCGTCGGGCCGGTCGGGTCGGGCAAGTCCTCGCTGCTGCGGGCGCTGGCCGGCATCGTGCACCACACCGGCGAGCTGTCGTGGAACGGCGACCCGGTCACCGAGCCGGAGCTGTTCCTGCGCCCCAACCAGGTCGGTTACGTCGGCCAGCTGCCCCGGGTGCTGTCCGGCACGGTGGCCGACAACATCGCGCTCGGCCACCAGGTGGACGCGGCCGGCGCGGTCAGCACCGCCCAGCTCGACCACGACCTGGCCGCCGCCGGGGGTGGGCTGGGTCTGCTCATCGGGCACAAGGGCACCCGGCTCTCCGGCGGCCAGCTACAGCGGCTGGCGCTGGCCCGGGCGCTGGCGCCGCGTACCGAACTGCTTGTCGCCGACGACGTGTCGTCGGCGCTTGACGTCACCACCGAGCTGGCGCTGTGGCGGGCGCTGCGGGCGCACGGGGTGACGGTGGTCGGGTCGACCGCGAAGCGGGCCGCGCTGGTCCGCGCCGACCACGTGGTGGTGTTGCACGCCGGGACGGTGGCGGCGCAGGGCACGTGGCGCGAGCTGGAGGGCGACTGGTCGCACCTGGCCGGCTGACGGTCGGGCGGCTGCCGGCGACGGCAGCCGCCCGACCGGCGCGAATCACCAGGCGCGGGCGTACTGGGCGGGCCCGGTGTACGCGACGCCGAGCTTCGCGGCGGCGCGGCGCGGCCAGTACGGGTCGCGCAGCAGTTCCCGGCCGAGCAGCACCAGGTCGGCGTCGCCGCCGGCGACGATCTGCTCGGCGTGCTCCGGCTCGACGATCAGGCCGACCGCTCCGGTCGGTACGCCCGCCTCGCGGCGGATCCGGGCGGCCAGCGGCACCTGGTAGCCGGGGCCGAGCGGGATGCGCTGGTCGGTGCTGACACCGCCGGAGGAGGCGTCGACCAGGTCGACGCCGACGCCGGCCAGCTCACCGGCGAGCACCACGCTGTCCTCGACCGTCCAGCCGCCCTCGACCCAGTCGGTGGCGGAGATCCGCGTGAGCACCGGCACGCTCTCGCCGACCGCGGCGCGCACCGCGCGGGCGACCTCCAGGGTGAGCCGCATCCGGGCGGCCCGGTCGCCGCCGTAGGCGTCGGTGCGGTGGTTGGTGAGCGGCGACAGGAACTCGTTGAGCAGGTACCCGTGCGCGGCGTGGATCTCGACGGCGGCGAAACCGGCGGCGAGGGCCCGCTCGGCGCCGGCGGCGAACGCGTCGACGACGCCGGCGATGCCCGCCGCGTCGAGGGAGGTCGGCGTCCGGTAGCCGGGAGTGAACGGCTCCGACCCGGGGGCGACCGGCGTCCAGCCGCCCTCGGCGTCCGGCACTCCACCGCGCTCCGGCGCCCAGGGCCGGTAGGTGGAGGCCTTGAAGCCGGCGTGCGCGAGCTGGACGGCCGGCACCGCGCCGTGGGCGGCGACGAACGCGGTCACCGGTCGCCAGGCGTCCACGTGCGCGCCGGACCACAGCCCGGTGTCCTGCGGAGAGATCCGACCCTCGGGGAGTACGGCGGTCGCCTCGGTAAGCACCAGCCCGGCACCGCCGACCGCGCGGGTGCCGAGGTGGGTGAGGTGCCAGTCGGTGGGCAGGCCGTCGGGGCCGGCCGAGTACTGGCACATCGGCGCCATCGCGATCCGGTTGGGCACTGTGACCCCGCGCAGGGCCAGGGGAGTGAACAGGGAACTCATGGGGTCATCCTCTCCGAAACGGCGACGGACCCCGGGGAGAGGGGTCCGCCGCCGTGCAGTGATCTGGTCAGGCAGGAACGGGGCTGAGCTCGGGCCGGGTGTCGGCGACCGGCTCCGGGTCGACGAGGTCCCGGCGGCCCGCGGACTCGTACGCGGCCCGGTCGAGCGTGCCCTCACGGGCGGCGACCACCGTCGGCACGAGGGCCTGCCCGGCCACGTTGGTGGCGGTGCGGATCATGTCCAGGATCGGGTCGATGGCGAGCAGCAGGCCGGCGCCGGCAAGCGGCAGACCCAGCGTGCTGAGGGTCAGCGTGAGCATCACGATCGCGCCGGTCAGACCGGCGGTGGCCGCCGAGCCGACCACCGAGACGAACGCGATCAGCAGGTAGTCGCCGACGCCGAGGTGCACGCCGAACACCTGCGCCACGAAGATCGCGGCGAGGGCCGGGTAGATCGCGGCGCAACCGTCCATCTTCGTGGTGGCGCCGAAGGGCACCGCGAACGAGGCGTACTCGCGGGGGACGCCGAGCCGCTCGACGGAGCGCTGGGTCACCGGCATGGTGCCCACCGAGGAGCGGGACACGAAGCCCAGCTCGATGGCCGGCCAGGCACCGGCGAAGAAGCGCAGCGGGTTGAGCCGGCCGGCGAGGATCAGCACCAGCGGGTAGACCACGAACAGCACGATGGCGCAGCCGACGTAGACGGCGGTGGTGAACTTCGCGAGAGGGGCCAGCAGGTCCCAGCCGTACGAGGCGACGGCGTTGCCGATGAGGCCGAGGGTGCCGATCGGGGCGAGCCGGATGACCCACCACAGGGCCTTCTGCACGATTTCCAGCAGCGAGCGGTTGAGCGCCACGAACGGTTCGGCCGCCTCGCCGACCAGCAGGGCCGCGGCGCCGATGACGACGGCGAGGAAGACGATCTGCAGGACGTTGCCCTCGACGAACGCGCCGACCGGGTTGGTGGGCACGATGCCGGTGAGGAAGTCGGTCCAGGAGCCGGTCTTCTTCGGCGCCGCGGCGCCACCCAGGTCGAGGGTCACGCCCTTGCCCGGGTCGACGAGCAGGCCGAGGCCGATGCCGATGCTCACGGCGATCAGCGCGGTGATGCCGAACCACATCAGGGTCTTCAGCGCGAGCCGGGCGGCGTTGGCCACGCCGCGCAGGCTGACCACGCTGACCACGATCGCGGTGAAGACAAGCGGCGGCACGGCCAGCTTGAGCAGCTGGACGAAGAGGGAGCCGACGGTGTGCAGGGTGCTGGTCAGCCAGCTCAGGTCGTTGCTGCGGGCAATGAAGCCGAGCGCGACGCCCAGCACGAGGCCGAGGAGGATCTGTACGGAGAACGGAATTTTGCGCAGGCCGAAGGGCATGACGTGTCCAATTGTCTGGTCTGGTGGGGGTAGGCGTGGGGAGGACGGCTACGCCGGACAGATGCCGCTGGCCTGCAGTCGGAGATCGACATACAGGCGGACGGTGAGGCCCCAGACATTGGTCATCGCTAGCCGACGATACGCCTCTCGACCTGATCTGCAAGGCACGGTGGTCGTGACGCTCCTTACAAGCCTCGCTCGTGGCGGGTCAGGGCCAGTGCCGTGCCGGTGGCCACGCCCCACAGCACCGCGAGCCCGAGGACCAACCGCTCCACCACGCCGACCAGGGCGCCCCGGCCGACCACCAGCATGGCCACCCCGACCGTCGCGCACAGCGGCAGGGCGAGCACGGCCGTGCCGGCCGCCAGCCGTCGGACCATCGCCCCGGCCGGCCCGGACACGGCCAGCGCGACCATGGCGAGGACCACCGCCGCCGTCGCCGCGATGCTCGCGCCCCCGTGCACCAGGTCGGCCACCGTGGTCCGCTCGAACGGCGGCAGCGGGCAGCCGGCGGAGCAGGTCACCGCACCGGACACCGCGGTAAGCACCGCGCCGACGGCGAGCAGCGCCGGCGCCACCCGCACCCCCGGGGGCAGCGCCGCGGCGATCAGCAGCAACGCGCCGGCCAGGGCGAGAACCCCGATGCGGTACGCCACGGCGTGCGCGCTGCCGACGATGCCCGCCTCGCTCACGTACCCGGTGAGACCCGGACCGGGACCGGCGACGACCGCGACCGTCACCGCGACCGCGCCGGCCACCGCGCAGCCGGCGGCGGCGGACCCGGCGACCCGGCGGGCGACGTCCCCGCGGGCGGCGGGTGCCGTCGCGGTGCCGGCCCGCCCCGGCTCAGCCACGCCCGTGCGGCGTCGTCCAACCGGACTCGTCGGGCCCCAGCGGCACGATGCCGGTCGGGTTGATCTCCCGGTGGGTGCCGTAGTAGTGCCGCTTGATGTGGTCGAAGTCCGCCGTCTCGCCGAAGCCCGGGGTCTGGAACAGGTCCCGGGCGTACGCCCAGAGCACCGGCATCTCGGTCAGCTTGCTGCGGTTGCACTTGAAGTGCCCGTGGTACGCGGCGTCGAAGCGCACGAGCGTGGTGAACAGCCGCACGTCGGCCTCGGTGATCGCGTCGCCCAGCAGGTAGCGCTGCCCGGCCAGGCGTTCGGACAGCGCGTCCAGTCGGGCGAAGAGCGCCCGGAACGCCTCGTCGTACGCCTCCTGGGAGGTGGCGAACCCGCACCGGTAGACGCCGTTGTTGACGTCGCGGTGGATCTCGGCCATCAGCGCGTCCATCTCCGGGCGCAGCGCGACCGGGTACAGGTCCGGTGCGCCGGGCGCGTGCAGGGACCGCCACTGCGTGGAGAGGTCGAGGGTGAGCTGCGGGTAGTCGTTGGTGACCACCCGGCCGGTGAGCGTGTCGACGAGGGCCGGCACGGTCACCCGGCCGGTGTAGTCCGGGTCGGTGGCCAGGTACGCCTCGGAGAGGAAGCTGACACCGAGGACCGGGTCGAAGCCGTCCGGGTCGAGGGCGAACGCCCAGCCCCGCTCGTCCCGGATCGGGTCGACGGTGCCCAGCGAGATCGCGTCGTCCAGCCCGAGCAGGCCGCGCACGATCATCGCCCGGTGCGCCCACGGGCAGGCGCGGCACCAGATCAGCCGGTACCGACCGGCCTCCAGCGGCCAGCGGTCCTGCTCGTCCGGACCGCCGCCGGGTGGGGAGGTCGAGTCGGCGGTGACCCGACCGGCGAACCGGTTGGGCTGGCGGACGAACGCGCCGCCGCCACTGGTCTCTGCGCTGAACTGGGCCCGGGCCATGCCGCCAACCTATCCGCTGCGAGCGTGGATATCCTGACGGCTGGGGAGTCCCCTGCGACCCGGGTGGACGCCCTCGCCCCCGCCCTTCCCACCCCCGAAGGACTCGCGATGACCGTGGCA
The DNA here is from genome assembly GCF_000297395.2 of Micromonospora lupini str. Lupac 08. Taxonomy (GTDB): domain Bacteria; phylum Actinomycetota; class Actinomycetes; order Mycobacteriales; family Micromonosporaceae; genus Micromonospora; species Micromonospora lupini. Next base: position 1,581,668 of record NZ_HF570108.1, read on the forward strand.
TACCTGGTGGCCGGTGTCCGTACCCCCATCGGTCGGTACGCCGGCGCGCTGGCCGGCGTCCGCCCCGACGACCTGGCCGCGCACGTGATCCGCGAGCTGGTCGCCCGGCACCCGTCGGTGGACTGGGCCCGCGTCGACGACGTCGTGCTCGGCTGCGCCAACCAGGCCGGCGAGGACAACCGCAACGTGGCCCGGATGGCGGCGCTGCTCGCCGGCCTGCCCGAGGAGGTGCCCGGCAGCACGGTCAACCGGCTCTGCGGTTCCGGCCTGGACGCTCTCGCCACCGCCGCCCGGTCCATCGTGGCCGGCGAGGCGGACCTGGTGGTCGCCGGTGGGGTGGAGAGCATGAGCCGGGCGCCGTTCGTCGTGCCGAAGGCGACCTCGGCGTACTCCCGCGCGGCCGAGATGTACGACACGACCCTCGGCTGGCGACTGGTCAACCCGCTCATGCGCGACGGGTGGGGCGTCGACTCGATGCCGGAGACGGCGGAGAACGTGGCCGCCGAGTACGGCGTCGACCGGGCCGAGCAGGACGCCTTCGCGTACCGCTCGCAGCAGCGCGCCGCCAAGGCGCAGGCCGACGGCCGGTTCGCCGAGGAGATCGTGGCGGTGTCCGTGCCGGCCGGTCGCCGGGAGACCCGACTGGTCGACGTCGACGAGCACCCCCGGGAGACGACGCTTGCGAAACTGGCGGCGCTGCCCACCCCGTTCCGGGACGGCGGCACGGTGACCGCCGGCAACTCCTCGGGCGTCAACGACGGCGCGGTCGCGCTGCTGGTGGCCAGCGAGGCGGCGGTGCAGCGGTACGGCCTCACCCCGCTGGCCCGCGTCAGCGGCGCGGCGACGGCCGGCGTTCCGCCGCGGATCATGGGAATCGGCCCGGTGCCTGCCACCCGCAAGCTGCTCGACCGGGTCGGCGTCGAGCTGGGCGCGGTGGACGTGATCGAGCTGAACGAGGCGTTCGCCGCGCAGTCCGTGGCGGTGCTGCGCGAGCTGGGGTTGCCCGTCGACGCGGAGCACGTGAACCCGAACGGTGGTGCGATCGCGCTCGGGCACCCGCTGGGCGCCAGCGGCGCGCGGCTGGCGTTGACCGCCGCCCTGGAGCTGCGCCGTCGCGGCGGCCGGCGGGCGCTCACCACCATGTGCATCGGTGTCGGGCAGGGCATCTCGCTGCTGCTGGAGTCGGCCGCCTGAGCGCGGAAAGTTACGTGAAGGGATCTCCCGTGCGCGGGAGTCGGCGGCCTAGAGTGGTCCACACCACACGACCCGCGGGGTCGGCCGGCGGTCGCGCGCGCCCGTCGACGCCGGTGCCGCCCCGCGCGACGGCGACGAACTGGGGAGCACACCGATGCCGGACGCACTGCCGACCGAGATTGACCTGACCAGGCCGAGCGCGGCCCGGGTGTACGACTACTTCCTGGGTGGGGCGCACAACTTCGAGGTCGACAGGCAGTTGGCCGAGCAGATCGCCAGCATGACCCCGAATCTCGCGGCCACCATGCGTTCCGGTCGGGAGTTCCTGCGCCGGGCCGTCCGGGTGCTGCTCGACGCCGGCATCGACCAGTTCCTCGACATCGGCTCCGGCATCCCGACCGTGGGCAACGTGCACGAGGTGGCCCAGGCGGCGAACCCGAAGGCCCGGGTGGTCTACGTCGACATCGACCCGGTGGCCGTCGCGCACAGCCGCGAGCTGCTCGCCGGCAACGACCTGACCGGGGTGATCCACGCCGACCTGCGCGAGCCGGAGCGGATCCTCACCGAGACCCGGCGGCTCGGGCTGATCGACTTCAGCCGACCGATGGGCATCCTGCTGGCCGGGGTGGTGCACTTCGTCCCGGACCCCGACGGTCCCGAGGAGATCCTGTCCACCCTGCGGGCCGCCGCCGCGCCGGGCAGCTTCCTCGTCATCTCGCACTCGACCTTCGAGGACCAGCCGCAGGAGATGCTGGACGCCCAGCGCCTCTCCGCCCGGACGGCCACCGAGATCACCCTGCGCTCCCGCGCGCAGGTCACCGGCTTCTTCGGCGACTGGACGGTTCTCGAACCGGGCGTGGTGCACATGCCACTGTGGCGTCCCGACTCGCCTGCCGACGTGGACGAGCACCCCGAGCGGTTCGGCGCCTTCGGGGGCGTGGCCCGGTACGACCAGCCCGCCGGCTGATCGCGGTGGCCGCCGTCCCGGACCCCACCGGGGTCGACGTCGGCCGGGGTGGCGCCCAGGGCTACGCCGCCGACTGGGCCCGGGCCGTACGCCGCATCGGTTTCGTGCCGCTGAGCGCGGCCGAGACCGAGCGGCTGTTGCTGCTGCACACCGTCCGGCTGGCGCAGGTGGTGCGGGCCGATCCGTTCAGCGCCCGTCCCGCCGAGGAGGTCGGGCGGGCGCTTGTGGAGGCGCACCTGACCGAGCCCCGGGCGTTGGAGTGGTCGCTGCGCGCGCTCGGTGACGAGTTCCCCGCTCGGGTCCTGCCGCCCGGCGACCGGCCGGCCGACCTGGGCGAGCGGATCGCGGCGGTGCAGGGCGGGCTGGCCGCCGGGTTCGCCCGCGCGCTGCGCGACCGCACCTTCAGCCAGCAGGAGCGCATCGCCCGCTCGGCCTGGCAGGCCCGCGACGAGGTCGAACAGGCGCTGCGCGACAGCGAGGCGCGGTTCCGGGCGGTCTTCACCGGCGCGGCCATCGGGATCGGCATCGCCGGAGTGGACGGCCGGATCATCGACGTCAACGCGGCGTTCGCCGACATGCTCGGCTACTCGATCGAGGAGCTGTGCGAGATGAACGTGGCGGAGCTGTTCCACGCCGACGACGCCGCCGGCATGTGGGAGCTGTACCAGGAGCTGATCGAGGGCAAGCAGGACTCGGTCCGGGTGGAGAAGCGCTACCACCGCAAGGACGGCAGCATCGTCTGGACCGACCTGGCCGTCTCGTTGATCCGGTACGACGACGGGCGACCCCGGTTCACCGTCGCCATGATCGAGGACATCACCGAGCGGTACGAGCTCCAGCAGCGGCTGCGCTTCCAGGCGCTGCACGACCCGCTGACCGGGCTGCCCAACCGGACGTTGTTCTTCGAGACGCTGGGCCGGGTCTTCGACACCGCCGGGCCCGGTCAGCGGGTCGGGGTGTGCTTCCTGGACCTGGACGGCTTCAAGGCGATCAACGACAGCCTCGGGCACGACCTCGGCGACCGGCTGTTGGTGGCGATCGGCCGGCGGCTCGCCGAGTGCGTGGCCGACCACGGCCACCTGGTCGCCCGGATGGGCGGCGACGAGTTCGTCATCCTCGTCGACGGCGGCGACGACGTCGACGACGCGGTGGCCGTGGCGGAGGCCGCGCTGGCCGCCGTCGCCGCCCCGGTGCACCTCGGCGACCAGCAGTTGGCGGTCTCCGCAAGCGTGGGCATCGTGGACTGCCCGGCGGCCGAGACCACCGCCTCCGAGCTGATGAAGGCCGCCGACACGACGCTCTACTGGGCCAAGGCTGCCGGTCGTGGCCGGTGGGCGGTGTACGACCCGGAGCGCAGCGCCCGCGACCTCGCCCGGTCGGCGCTGGTCGCCGGGCTGCCGGCCGCGCTGGACCGGGGCGAGTTCGTGCTGCACTACCAGCCGATCGTGTCGCTGCTGGAGGGCACGATGCTCGCGGTGGAGGCGCTGGTCCGCTGGGAGCACCCGGAGCTGGGCCTGATCGGCCCGGACCGGTTCATCGGCCTCGCCGAGGAGACCGGACTCATCGTCCGGCTCGGCGAGTGGGTGCTGCGGCAGTCCTGCCACGACGCCGAACGCTGGCGGCGGGAGTTCCCCGACGCCCGGCTGGTGGTAAGCGTCAACCTGGCCGCCCGGCAGGCCGACGAGCCGACGATCGTCGCGACGGTGGCGGACGCGCTGGCCACCAGCGGTCTGCCGGCGGAACTGCTGCAACTGGAGCTGACCGAGAGCGCCGTGATGGGCAGCGCCGGCGAGCCGCTGCGCAGCCTGCACCGACTCGCTGCGCTTGGCGTCCGGCTGGCGGTCGACGACTTCGGCACCGGGTACTCCAACCTCGCGTACCTGCGGCGACTGCCGATCCACTGCCTGAAGCTGGCCGGCCCGTTCGTCGAGGGCATCCGCGCCGACGGGACGGACGCGGTGGCGGACCACCGCGACGAGCGGATCGTCGACGCGTTGGTCCGGTTGGCGCACGCGCTGGAGCTGTGGGTCACCGCCGAGGCGGTGGAGACCTCCGTGCAGGCCGAGCGGCTGCGGGCGTTGCGCTGCGACACCGGGCAGGGGCGGTACTTCGGCGCACCCGCGCCGGCCGAGGAGATCACCGCCCGGCTACGGCGGACGACGGCGTGACGCGCGGGCGGGCGGGTCGCCGCCCGACTGCGCGGCGGGGTGGCGGCGTGAGCGGTGGATCGAACCGATCCGAGTGGTGCCGACGGAGGGTGGCGCGGTGAGCCTGAACGACTCGCAGACGGTGGTGACCGTGGTGGCCGCGCTGGCCATCCTGGCCGGGCTGGCCGGCGTGGTGGTGCCCGGCCTGCCGGCGCTGCCGCTGTGCTGGGGTGGCGTGCTGGTCTGGGCGATCTTCGGCGGCGCCGGTCCGGGTGGCTGGGCGGTGTTCGCCGCCGCCACACTTGTCGCGGTCGGAGGCATCGTCGTGAAGTACCTCTGGCCGGGGAGGAACCTCAAACGCACAGGCGTGCCGACGTCGTCGCTGCTGGCCGGGGGCGCGCTCGGACTGGTCGGGTTCTTCGTGATCCCCGTGATCGGTCTGCTGCTGGGCTTCGTCGCGGGGGTGTGGGCGGCGGAGCGGCTGCGGCTGGGCAGCAACCGGCTCGCCTGGCCGTCCACCGTGCAGGCGCTCAAGGCGGCCGGCCTGTCCATGCTCGTGGAGTTCCTGGCCGGCCTGACCATCGGCGCCCTCTGGGTCGGCGGCCTCCTGCTGACCTGACCCCCACCTCGCTCTTGATCACCGGGAGCGGACGGGAGCGCCGGGGCAGAGGGGAGAGGGCGGCGCGGGGCATTGTCGGGTACGGCGGTTGCCGTACGTGAGAGAGAGGCGTGCCCCGCGCCGCCGCGGTGCCGGGCGGTCCGAGCGCCCGGTGGTGGCCCGTCGCGATCGGGCCTGGTCACGAGGTCAAGCATGCGGGCGGGCCGAACGGGCGGCAACGCAATTAGCCGGGACGGCGGTGAGATTCCCACCGGCATCGTATTGACCTGTCTTGATCGGCGGGACGACACTTTGCCCACTCGCCAGCGGAACCACCTCAGGGAGGTGTGCAGTGGCCACGACGCCCGTGCCGACCGCAGAGCAACCGATCGACGACGACGCCCGACGACTCGCCGAACTCGGCTACAAGCAGGAGCTGCGCCGCAAGTGGAGCGGCTTCTCCAACTTCGCCATCTCGTTCTCCATCATCTCGATCCTGGCCGGCTGCTTCACCACCTTCGGCCAGGCGTGGAACAACGGCGGGCCGGTCGCCATCTCCTGGGGTTGGCCGCTGATCTCACTGTTCATTCTGATCATCGGTTTCTGCCTGGCCGAGCTGGTGTCGGCCTACCCCACGGCGGGCGGGATCTACTGGTGGGCGGCGACCATGGGCCGCCCGGTGCACGGCTGGTTCACCGGCTGGTTGAACCTCATCGGCCTGGTCGCGGTCACCGCCTCGGTCGACTACGGCTGCGCGACCTTCCTCAACCTCACCCTGTCGGCGCTCTTCGACGGTTGGGCCGGGACGCTGCGGCAGGCGTTCGTCCTCTTCGTGATCATCTTGGCGCTGCACGGGCTCATCAACATCTTCGGGCACCGGATCATCGACGTACTCCAGAACGTCTCGGTCTGGTGGCACGTGGCCGGCGCGGCCGTCGTGGTGGCCATCCTGGTGTTCGTTCCGGACGACCACCAGAGCTTCCAGTTCGTGTTCACCGAGCGGTTCAACAACTCGGGCTTCGGCGACGGGGACACCGGCGGGCTGACGTTCTGGTTCTACGTGCTGCCGTTGGGCTTCCTGCTCACCCAGTACACGATCACCGGCTTCGACGCCTGCGCGCACGTCTCCGAGGAGACCCGGGGTGCCTCGCAGGCCGCCGCGCGTGGGCTCTGGCAGTCGATCTTCTACTCGGCGATCGGCGGTTGGATCCTGCTGCTGGCGTTCCTGTTCGCGGCCACCGACGTCGAGGCGGTAAACGCCGCCGGCGGCTTCTCCGGTGCCATCTTTGAGTCCGCCCTGACTCCGGTCTTCTTCAAGGTCGTCATCATCATCTCCACGATCGGGCAGTTCTTCTGCGGGATGAGCTGCATCACCTCGATGAGCCGGATGGCGTACGCCTTCAGCCGGGACCGCGCGGTGCCGGGCTGGCGGCTCTGGTCGACGGTGAACCGCAACGGCACCCCGGTCAACGCGATCATCGGCACCACGATCGCCGGCCTGGTGCTGACCCTGCCGGCGCTCTACGAGAGCTCGGCCGGCATCCCGGTCGCCTTCTACGCGGTGGTATCCGTCGCGGTGATCGGCCTCTACCTGTCCTTCCTCATCCCGATCGCGTTGCGGCTGCGACTCGGCGACCGGTTCGTTCCCGGCCCGTGGACGCTGGGGCGGAAGTACAGGCTGCTCGGCTGGATCGCGGTCATCGAGATCGCGGTCATCGCGGTGTACTTCGTGCTGCCGATCGTGCCGGCCGGGGTGCCCGGCAACGACGACTTCACCTGGTCGGCGGTGAACTACGCGCCGCTCGCCGTGGGCGGGGTGCTGCTGGTGGTCGCCGTCTGGTGGTACGCGTCGGCCCGGAAGTGGTTCGCCGGCCCCGTCCGTACCGTCGAGGATCCCTCGTCGGCGGCCGACCCGACGCCTGTCGACGGCCCGGCCTGACACCCACCCGGCGGGGCGGGCGCCGCGCCCGTCCCGCCGGGTTTGCCACCGTCTCCAACGGGGGCATTGACGGTGATCCGGTTTGCCAGTAGACCTTGGTGATGGAGGCCCGCGAATGACGAAAGCTCCGCTCACGCTGGAACAACTGCGGGTCGCCATCAACGACGGCGAGATCGACACCGTCGTGCTGGCCCTCGTCGACATGCAGGGTCGCCTGCAGGGCAAACGGTTCCACGCGCCGTTCTTCCTCGACCAGGTGGTGGCCAACGGCAGCGAGGGCTGCAACTACCTGCTCGCGGTGGACGTCGACATGAACACCGTCGACGGGTACGCGATGTCGAGCTGGGAGCGCGGCTACGGCGACTTCGCGATGGTCCCGGACTTCGCCACCCTGCGCCGGGTGCCCTGGCAGCCCGGCTCGGCCCTGCTGTTGGCCGACCTGGCCTGGCTGGACGGCTCCGGTGACGTGGTCGCCTCGCCCCGGCAGATCCTGCGCCGGCAACTCGATCGGCTGGCCGAGCACGGGCTGACCGCGTACGCGGGCACCGAGCTGGAGTTCGTGCTGTTCCGCGACTCGTACGAGGACGCCTGGCGGCGCGGCTACCGCGACCTGACCCCCGCGAACCAGTACAACGTGGACTATTCGCTGCTTGGCACCGCCCGGGTGGAGCCGCTGCTGCGTCGGATCCGCACCGAGATGGCCGGGGCGGGGCTCACCCCGGAGAGCGCCAAGGGTGAGTGCAACCTCGGCCAGCACGAGATCGCCTTCCGCTACGACGAGGCGGTGGCCTGCGCCGACCACCACGTGATCTACAAGAACGGGGCCAAGGAGATCGCCGCCCAGGAGGGCATGGCGATCACCTTCATGGCCAAGCCGAACGAGCGGGAGGGCAACTCCTGCCACATCCACTTCTCGCTGCGCGACCGCACGGGCGCCTCGGCGATGCTCGGCGACGGGCCGGCGCACCTGTCGGAGACCGGGCAGCGGGTGCTCGCCGGGCTGCTGGCCACCATGCGCGAGTTCAGCCTGCTCTTCGCCCCGAACATCAACTCCTACAAGCGCTACCAGCCGGGGTCGTTCGCCCCGACGGCGCTGCGCTGGGGTGTCGACAACCGCACCTGCGCCCTGCGGGTGGTGGGCCACGGGCAGGGCATGCGCGTGGAGAACCGGGTGCCCGGCGCCGACGTCAACCCGTACCTGGCGATCGCCGGGCTGGTCGCCGGCGCGCTGCACGGCATCGAGCGGGAGTTGGAGCTGGGCGCGGAGTGCAGCGGCAACGCGTACGACGACCCGGAGGCCGAGCGCGTCCCCGGCACCCTGCGGGACGCCCTGACCCTCTGGGAGGGCTCGGCGGTGGCCCGGGAGGCGTTCGGCGACGAGGTGGTGGCCCACTACGCCAACCAGGCGAGGGTGGAGTTGGCGGCGTTCGACGCCGCGGTGACGGACTGGGAGCTGACCCGTGGCTTCGAACGCCTCTGACGGGCTGGGGTGGCGCGCGTGACTCTCGTGGTGGACCCGGCGTCCGGGGAGGCGTTCCGGGAGGTCCCCGGGGCCTCGGTGGCGGAGGTGGACGCGGCGATCTCCCGGGCCGCCTCGGCGTTCGAGACGTGGCGGGCCTTCGCGCCGGGGGACCGGGCCCGGCTGCTGCGGCGGTTCGCCGCCGTCGTCGACGCGCACCTCGACGAGTTGGCCCTGTTGGAGGTGCGCAACTCCGGGCACACCATCGGCAACGCCCGCTGGGAGGCCGGCAACGTCCGCGACGTGCTGGACTACTACGCCGGTGCGCCGGAGCGGTTGACCGGCCGGCAGATCCCCGTGCCCGGCGGCCTGGACGTCACCTTCCACGAGCCGCTCGGCGTGGTCGGTGTGATCGTGCCGTGGAACTTCCCGATGCCGATCGCCGCCTGGGGGTTCGCCCCGGCCCTCGCCGCCGGCAACACGGTGGTGCTCAAGCCCGCCGAGCTGACCCCGCTCACCGCGCTGCGCCTGGCCGAACTGGCCCGCGACGCCGGTCTGCCCGACGGTGTGTTCACAGTGCTCCCGGGCGAGGGAGCGGTGGTGGGGGAGCGGTTCGTCAGCCACCCGGCGGTCCGCAAGATCTGCTTCACCGGCTCCACCGAGGTCGGCACGCGCATCGCGGCCGGGTGCGCCGCCCAGGTGAAGCGCCTCACCCTGGAGCTGGGCGGCAAGAGCGCCAACATCGTGTTCGCCGACGCCGACCTGGAACGCGCCGCCGCTACCGCGCCCGGCGCGGTCTTCGACAACGCCGGCCAGGACTGCTGCGCACGGTCGCGGATCCTGGTCCAACGCCAGGTGTACGACAGGTTCCTGGAACTGCTCGAACCGGCGGTCCGCGCGGTGCGGGTCGAGGACCCGTCCCGGGACACCGCAGAGATGGGTCCGCTGATCTCGGCGGCCCAGCGGGACCGGGTCGCCGGCTACCTGACCGGGGCGAGCATCGCGTTCACCGGCTCGTGCCCCGACGGTCCCGGCTTCTGGCACGCCCCGACCGTGCTGCTGGCCGACTCGCCGGCGGACCGGCACTGGCGGGAGGAGATCTTCGGCCCGGTGGTGTCGGTGCTGCCGTTCGACGACGAGGCCGACGCGGTCCGGCTCGCCAACGACACCGAGTACGGCCTCTCCGGCTCGATCTGGACCCGCGACGTCGGCCGCGCGCTGCGGATGGCCCGCGCCGTTGACGCGGGCAACCTCAGCGTCAACTCGCACTCCTCGGTGCGCTACTGGACCCCGTTCGGGGGGATGAAGCGTTCCGGACTCGGCCGCGAGCTGGGCCCGGACGCGCTGCACTCCTTCACCGACGTCAAGAACGTGTTCATCGCGACAGAGGAGTGACGCCAGTGCAGGGTCGGTTGCAGGACCGGGTGGCAGTGGTCACCGGAGCGGGCAGCGGGATCGGGTTGGCCACCGTCCGGCGGTTCGCCGCCGAGGGGGCCCGGGTGGTCTGCGTGGACATCGACGCGCAGGCCGGCACGAAGGCCGCGCAGGAGTGCGGCGGCGAGTTCGTGGCCACCGACGTGGCCGACGAGTCGGCCGTCCGCGACCTGTTCGACGGGGTCGCCGAGCGGCACGGCCGGGTGGACGTCGCCTTCAACAACGCCGGCATCTCCCCACCGGACGACGACTCCATCCTGGACACCGGCCTGGACGCCTGGGAGCGGGTGCTGCGGGTCAACACCACGAGCGTCTACCTGTGCTGCAAGTACGCGATCCCGCACATGCGCCGGCAGGGCAAGGGGTCGATCATCAACACCGCCTCGTTCGTGGCGCTGATGGGCGCGGCGACGTCGCAGATCGCGTACACCGCGAGCAAGGGCGGTGTGCTGGCGATGACCCGGGAGCTGGGCGTGCAGTTCGCCCGCGAGGGCATCCGGGTCAACGCGCTCTGCCCCGGCCCGGTGGCCACCCCGCTGCTGCTGGAGCTGTTCGCCGCCGACCCGGAGCGGGCCGCCCGGCGGCTGGTGCACGTGCCGATGGGCCGCTTCGGGCAGCCGGAGGAGATCGCCGCCGCGGTGGCGTTCCTGGCCAGCGACGACGCCTCCTTCATGACCGCCGCGCAGTTCGTGGTCGACGGGGGCATCACCGGCGCGTACGTCACGCCTCTATGACACGGCCGTTGATCGGGATCAGCGCGTACGTCGAGCCCGCCGACTGGGCCGTCTGGCGTGGCGTGCGGGCGGTGCTGGTGCCCGAGGCGTACGTGCGGGCGGTGACCGCCGCCGGTGGCCGGGCGGTGGTGCTGCCCCCGGACGACTCCGACGGTGACGTGCTGGCGGTCCTCGACGGGCTCCTGCTGGCCGGGGGCGCCGACGTCGGTCCGGGGCGCTACGGCCAGCAGCCGCACCCGCGGACCGAGGACCGGCCGGACCGGGACGCCGGTGAGCTGACCCTGTTGACGGCCGCGCTCGCCGTCGACCTGCCCGTGCTGGGTGTCTGCCGGGGAATGCAGCTGCTCGCGGTGGCGTACGGGGGCACCCTGCACCAGCACCTGCCCGACGTCGTCGGAACGGAGGCGCACCGTCCGGCCCCGGGGGTCTACGGCACCCATCCGGTGCGGTTCGCGCCGGGGAGCCTGGCGGCGAGGACGCTGGCCGGCGTGGCCCACGTCAACTCGTACCACCATCAGGCGGTCGCCACCCCGGGGCGGCTCGCGGTGAGCGGCTGGGCGGCGGATGGCGTGATCGAGGCGGTCGAGGACCCGGGTCGTCCGTTCGTGCTCGGGGTGCAGTGGCATCCGGAGAACGAGCCGGACCCGCGCCCGATTCCGGCGCTGGTCCGGGCCGCCCGCCGGCGAGCGTCCGGCCCGCCGGTGGGTGCCGAGGGCGTACGCGCGGCGGGGCCGCCGGCGGTGTGACGCAGCTCGCCCCCGTCGGACGGCGGGTGCGGTGGGAGGATCACCACATGGGCAAGGTCTATCCGGAGATCGACGGTCGTCTGCGGGAGTTCATCGCGGCCCAGCCGGTCTTCTTCGTGGCCACCGCGCCGTCCGGTTCCGAGGGGCACGTCAACGTGTCGCCGAAGGGCATGACGGGCACCTTCGTGATCCTCGGCCCGCACCGGGTGGCCTACCTGGATTACCACGGCAGCGGCGCGGAGACCATCGCCCACCTGCGCGACAACGGTCGCATCACGCTGATGTTCTGCGCGTTCGACGGGCCGCCGAAGATCGTGCGCCTGCACGGCAGGGGCAGCAGCGTCGCGGTGACCGAGGCGGGCTACGCGGATCGGCTCGCCGAGTTTCCCGCGCCGCCGGACGTGCACGCCGTCCGGGCCGTGATCACGGTCGAGGTCGAACGGGTCAGCGACTCCTGCGGTTATGCGGTGCCGCTGATGGACTACCGCGCGGAGCGTGACCTATTGCTTACCTCACACTCCCGCCGTACGGCCGATGACCTGGTGACCTATCGCGCCACCAAGAACGCCGCGAGCATCGACGGACTGCCGGTCTTCTGACAGGTCAGGGCGCTCCCCGGCGGCTGCCCGGGCCTGCGTCCATCCCCGCCTTGTCGGGTCCGCGACCGGTGCGGCACAGGTAACCAGCGTCCACGGGGCGTCATGCGTTACGTTGCTGGTCCGCCGGGGTACAAGTCGGAGCACGGCGCGTGAAGATCAACGGCTGCGGGGTACGGCCGAAGCGGGGAGGCTGCATGAGCTCGGCCCAGGGGGGCGCGGACGCGGGGCATCCCAACGCGTACGTCCACGAGGTCCCCCCACACCTGGCCGCCGCCTTCGCGGGCGGCGGTGAGCTGGGCGAGCGGCTCCGCGCCTTCGACTGGTCCACCGCGCCGCTGGGCGGGCCGTCCGGCTGGCCGGCGGCGCTCTCCAGCGCGATAAGCATGATGCTCTCCTCCAGCTCGCAGATCGTCATGTTCTGGGGCGACGACCAGCTCGCCTTCTACAACGACGCCTACCGGCCGACCATCGGCAGCAAGCACCCGCAGGTGCTGGGCCAACCGGCCCGGCGCCACTGGGCCGAGACCTGGGACGTCCTCGGCCCGCTGCTCGACGGGGTACGGCGCACCGGGCTCTCCTACCGGGGCGAGGACCACCCCTTCCTGCTGGACCGCTCCGGTTTCGTCGAGCAGACCTACTTCGACGTCTCGTACGACCCGATCCGGGGCGCCGACGGCTCGGTCAGCGGCGTCTACTGCATCGTCAACGAGACCACCGGGCGGGTGGTCGGCGAGCGCCGGCTGCGGGCGTTGGCGGAGCTGGGCGCCGAGCTGGCCGACGTGAGCAGCCCCGGCGAGCTGGGCCGGACCGCCGCCGACGTGCTCGCCCGGCACTCCGCCGACGTGCCGTTCGCGCTTGTCTACCTGGCCGACGCAACCGGCCGGTTCACCCTGACCGCCGCCAGCGGCGTCGACCCGGCCGCCGTCGGTGTTCCGCCCGACGCGGTCGCCGAGCTGGTCGCGGAGGGCTCGCCCGCCACCATCGAGGTGAGCCGCCTGCTCGCCCAGCCACCGGCAGACGCCGCCGACGTGGCGCTCGTGCTGCCCGTCACGGCGGCCAACGAGACGGTCGGCGCGCTCGTCGTCGGCGTGGCCCGTCTGCTGCCGCTCGGCGACGAGTACCGGGATTTCCTGGACCTGGTGGCCGCGCAGATCTCCCGCGCGGTGGGCACCCAGCGGGCGTACGAGCAGGAGCGCGCCCGGGCCGCCGAGCTGGCCGCACTGGACCGGGCGAAGACCAACTTCTTCGCCAACGTCAGCCACGAGTTCCGTACGCCGTTGACCCTGGTGCTCGGCCCACTGGAGGACATGCTGGCCGACCCGGAGCTGCCCGCCGCCTACACCGACCGGCTCGTCGTGATGCATCGCAACGCGTTGCGCCTGCTCAAGCTGGTCAACACCGTGCTCGACTTCTCCCGGCTGGAGTCCGGTCGGCTGGCCGCCCGCTACCAGCCCACCGACCTGGCCGGCTACACCGCCCGGCTGGCCAGCACCTTCCGCTCGGCCACCGAGCGTGCCGGGCTGCGACTGGTGGTGGACTGTCCGCCGCTGGCGGCGCCGGTCTTCGTCGACCGGGACATGTGGGAGAAGATCGTCCTCAACCTGGTGTCGAACGCGGTGAAGTTCACCTTCGACGGTGAGATCCGGGTGCGGATCCGGGCCGGCGACGGCGTCGCCCGGCTTGAGGTCGTCGACACCGGCGTGGGCATCGTGCCGACGGAGTTGCCGCACGTCTTCGAACGTTTCCACCGGGTGCCCGGCGTGCGCGCCCGTACGCACGAGGGCACCGGGATCGGGCTCGCGCTGGTCCGGGAACTGGTCGAGATGCACGGCGGCGACGTCGGTGTGACAAGCCAGATCGACGAGGGCAGCACCTTCACGGTTACCGTCCCGTTCGGATCGGCGCACCTGCCCGCCGACCGGGTGGCCGCGTTCGCCCCCCTGCCCACGGGCGAGCCCGAGCAGGCCCGGCTGTTCGTCGCCGAGACCGCCCTGTGGGCCGACGAGGACACGCCCGGCCAGGCCGACCGCCAGCCGACCGACGGCACCCCGGCCGGCCGGATCCTGGTCGTCGACGACAACGTCGACCTGCGCGAGCACGTCACCCGGTTGCTCTCCCCGACCTGGGAGGTGGTCACCGCGAGCGACGGCCTGGCGGCCCTGACGCTGGCCCGCGAGGGCGAGTTCGACCTGGTGCTCACCGACGTGATGATGCCCCGGCTGGACGGGTTCGGCCTGGTCGGCGCGCTCCGCACGGACCCCCGCACCCGCGACGTGCCGATCGTGCTGCTCTCCGCCCGCGCCGGTTCCGCGGAGGCCGTCGCCGGCCTCTCCGTCGGCGCGGACGACTACCTCACCAAGCCGTTCTCCGGGCAGGAGCTGATCGCCCGGGTCCGGGCCAACGTCGAGCTGGGCCAGCTGCGCGGGCAGATCATCCGTCGGCTTCGGGCGCTGGCCGACGCGGCCGTGGCGGTCAACACCGCCCGTTCCACAGCCGACGTGCTGCAGGTCGCCGCCCGGCACGCGCTCAGCCTCGCCGAGGCCGTCCGGGTCGTGGTCACCGCGGCCGGCGCCCGCTCCGAGGCCGACGGCGGCGGCGTCGCCGCCACCGACCCGTCCTTCGTGGCCGCGCTGACCGGCACCACCCGCGAGCAGCTCGGCGAGCTGCAGGTCTGGCGGGCCGCAGGCGACGACGCGCAGGCCGACGAGGCCGCGCTCACCCAGCTCGCCCGCCTGGTCGGGGTCCGGCTGGAGAACGCCCAGCTCTACGAGGCCGAACACCGCATCGCCACCACGTTGCAGCACAGCCTGCTGCCGAGGTCGCTGCCCCAGCTGCCGGGCGCGGTCGTGGCGAGCCGCTACCTGCCGGGCAGCGCCGACGTCGAGGTCGGCGGTGACTGGTACGACGCGCTCGCGCTCGAGGACGACGACCTGGTGCTGGTGATCGGCGACGTGGTCGGCAAGGGCGTCCAGGCCGCGGCGGCGATGGGACAGCTGCGAAACGCGTTGCGGGCGTACCTGTTGGAGGGTTTCGACCCGGGTGAGTCGCTGAGCCGCCTCAACCGGCTGGTCGGCTCCACCGAGGGGCGCTCGTTCGCGACTGTGGTCTGCCTGCAGTTCAGCCCCCGCACCGGTCGGCTGCGCTACGCCAGCGCCGGGCACCCGTCCCCCCTGCTGATCCGAGGAGACGACGTGGCGTTCCTGCACGACCGCGCGCTCGGCCCGCCGGTCGGCGCCATCCCCGACGCGACGTACCGGACGGTCGAGGGTGAGCTGACCGCGGGCAGCCGGCTGCTGCTCTACACCGACGGGCTGATCGAGGACCGTCAGCTCGGCATCGACGCCGCGCTGGCGCAGCTGCAGGCCGACGCCGCGACCCCCGGCGAGCACGTGGCCGATCTGATCGACACGGTGGTCGAGCGGGTCACCGGGCGACCGCGCCGCGACGACGTGGCGGTGCTCGCCCTGGAGGCGGCCGAGCTGAACCGGTTCGCGCTGCGCCTGCCGGCGGACCCGACCCGGTTGAGCGTGCTGCGCAAGCGCCTGGAGGACTTCCTCGTGGCGCACGACGTCGGCGAGACAGACCTGTTCGACCTGACCGTGGCGGTCTCGGAGGCCGCCGCGAACGCCATCGAGCACCCCGTCCAACCCGCCGAGGCGGTCATCAGCGTCGAGGTGGCCATCGAGGACCGGACGGTGATCGCCACCGTCCGCGACACCGGGCAGTGGCGGGAGTCGACCGGCTCCGGGTTCCGGGGGCGCGGCCTGTCGCTGATCAAGGCGCTGGGTGACCTGATGGTGCGGCGTACCGCTGAGGGCACCGAGGTGACGCTGCGCCGGCAGTTGCGGGGCTGACCCGCGCCCGGCGGACGGTGGTCGGGGGCCGGCGGCGGGCGTCGGCGGCGGGGGCGGTCTCAGACCGGGTCGAGCCAGCTCTGGTCGCCCAGGCCGGAGATCTCCAACACCCGACGGACCTGCCGGGACGGCAGCACGGTGAGCGTGCCGGAGAACCCCTGGGCGAGCCGGACCAGGGCGTGGATGGCCGCCGAGTCGAAGAAGGTCACCGCCCGCAGGTCGAGGGTGATCCGACGGGCGGGCTCGCGCAGGGCGGTCTGGAGCATCGTGTCGGCGGTCGCCATGTCGACCTCGCCGGTCACCACCACGTGGAGGTGCTCGCCGTCGATCTCCGCGCTGGCGGAGAAGACGGGTGGTGCTCCCCCTTGATCCACGCAGACACCATGGCACAGCCGACCTGGCAGGGCAACAACCGGCCCCGACCGGCCGTGGCACGAGTCACCACCGCCCCGGCGATAGGCTTGCGGCATGACCGTCCGCCCGCCGCTGACCCCAGGCACGCTCTCCCCGATGCGACAGGTGCCCGCCCACATTCCCCGCCCGGAGTACGTGGGTAAGAAGAGCCCGCAGCAGTGGCGCGGCTCGCACGTGCAGACGCCGGAGACCATCGAGAAGATGCGCGTCGCCAGCCGGCTCGCCGCCCAGGCGACCCAGCTCGCCGGTGAGCACTGCAAGCCCGGCGTGACCACCGACGAGATCGACCGACTGGTGCACGAGTTCCTCTGCGACCACGACGCGTACCCGTCGACGCTCGGCTACCGCGGCTACCCCAAGTCCTGCTGCACAAGCGTCAACGAGGTCATCTGTCACGGCATCCCGGACACCACGGTCCTGACCGACGGCGACATCATCAACGTCGACGTGACCGCGTACATCGGTGGGGTGCACGGTGACACCGACGCCACCTTCTGCGTCGGTGAGGTAAGCGAGGAGGCCCGGCTGCTCGTCGAACGGACCCACGAGGCGATGATGCGCGGCATCCGCGCGGTCGCCCCGGGCCGCCAGATCAACGTGGTGGGCCGGGTCATCGAGTCGTACGCCAAGCGGTTCGGCTACGGCGTGGTCCGTGACTTCACCGGCCACGGGATCGGCGAGACCTTCCACAGCGGGCTCTACGTGCCGCACTACGACAGCCCCCGCCCCACCGACATCATGGAGCCGGGGATGACCTTCACCATCGAGCCGATGATCACCCTCGGCACCTACCAGTACGACATGTGGGACGACGGGTGGACAGTGGTCACCAAGGACCGCAGGTGGACCGCCCAGTTCGAGCACACGATCGTCGTCACCGACGACGGCCACGAGATCCTGACCCTGCCGTGACCGACACCCCCGCGGCACTGCGCGAGGCACACCATGCGGACGTCACCGGCGGCTGGCTGCGCCCGGCCGTCTTCGGCGCGATGGACGGGCTGGTCACCAACATCGCCCTCATCGCCGGCGTCGGCGGTGGTGGCGTCTCACCGCACAGCATCGTGCTGACCGGGTCCGCAGGCCTGGTCGCCGGTGCGATCTCGATGGGGCTCGGCGAGTACACGAGCGTGCGCTCGGCCAACGAACAGGTCGCCGCCGAGGTCGCCAAGGAACGACGCGAGCTGGAACGGCACCCCGAGGCGGAGGCCCGCGAGCTGGCCGACGCCTGGGTGGCCCGCGGCCTGCCCCGCGACCTCGCCACCCAGGTCGCCGAGGCGGTACGACGGGACCCGGAGGAGGCGCTGCGGGTGCACGTCCGCGAGGAGTTGGGCGTCGACCCCGACGACCAGCCGAGTCCCTGGTCCGCGGCGATCTCCTCGTTCCTGTTCTTCTCGGTGGGCGCGCTGATCCCGCTGCTGCCGTACCTGCTGGGCGCCACCGCGCTCTGGCCGGCACTCGTCGTCGGCGGGCTCGGCCTGTTCGCCGCCGGCGCCGTGGTGGCCCGGTTCACCAACCGACCCTGGTGGACAAGCGGCCTGCGCCAACTACTGCTGGGCGCCGCCGCTGCCGGCGCCACCTACCTGGTCGGCTCGCTGATCGGAGTGCAGGGCGGGCTGTGACGCCAGTCAACCGGTGAGCAGGTCGTCGATCGTGCCGTCGACCGGGCGGCCACGCGCCGCCAACTCCTCTGCCTGCCGTGCCAGCACCGCGCCGACCTCCGTCATGTCCGCGCCGGCCAACCCCGTCCGCCGCACCGCGTCACCCGGATCACGGAAGTAGGTGCGACCGAGCAGGCCGGTCACGGTCGCCGCGGCCAACCGCGCCTCACCGAGCATCAGCAGAGCCTGGTCGGTCTCGTACCACTCGGCCAACCGGGCGGCCCGGGAGTGCGCCGCGCTGCCCCGGTACCAGGCCTGTCGCGCCGCGGTGCTGAACTCCGCCGGTCGGGCCCGGGCCAGCCGGCCGAGATGCTCGTCGCGCAACGTCCGCAGCCAGCCCGTCGGGTCGTAGAGCGAGCGGGTGGTTACGTAGCGGTCGGCCGTCAGCGGCCACAACGGGGAGAGCACCCGGGCCTGCCCGAGGTAGTCGTCGGCGGCGGCCACGGTCAGGTCGACAAGCACCCCGTCCACCCGCCGGGTCGCCGGCGGCGGCCCGGAGCCCGGCCGGTAGGTGACCACAAGCATCCCCACCTCGCCGTCCCCGCCACCGTCGTCGTCGCCGTGCGCCAGGGGGCCGTGGACCGCGATCGCGAGCACGTCGGCCGGGAACCGCCGCCGGATCACCTCGGCGACCCGCTCCGCGACCGTCCACCGTCGATCGTCGAGACCCCGACCGACACCGGCCGGCTCACTCCTCGCGCTCACGGGTCGACCTTTGTTCGCGGCTGCGGGGCTCGCAGGCCCGGCTCACTCCTCGCGCTCACGGATCGACCTTTGTTCGCGGCTGCGGGGCTCGCAGGCCCGGCTCACTCCTCGCGCTCACGGATCAACCTCCGCCTTGGGCGACTGGCCTCAGCCTAGCCAGCCGACGGGGGGCCGGCCGGCGCGCCGCGCCCGGTCGGCACCAGCCGGAAGATGCGGATCTCCCGGCCCCCGGCCCGCTCGACGTACGTGCGGTACGCCGGCCACTCGGTGACCAGCAGCTGCCACAGGCGGTCCCGTTCGGCGCCGCTGGCCGGGTCGGCCCGCACCGCGAACCGGCGACCCTTCACGTCCACCTCGGCGGCCGGGTCGGCGAGCAGGTTCATCGCCCAACCGGGCTGGTGGGTCTGCCCCCAGTTGGAGCCGATCACCACGTACGCGTCGCCGTCGGTCACGTAGAGCAGCGGATTGCTGCGCGGTTTGCCCGAGCGGCGACCGGTCGTGGTGATCACGAGGGACGGGAGCACACCGAGCGCGACCACCCGGCCCCGGGTGAGTCGGCCGACGATCCGGTCGGCGGGGACCAGCAGGCGGGCGGCGGCCCCGAACCAGCGGTGGTGGCCGAGTCGACGGGTGAGGGTTGCGAGCGCTGACACGCGGATCAGTCTGCCGGTCGCCCCGCCCCGACGGCACCCCCGGTCGGTCCGGTTCCGGCCCCACAGCCGCCCGGGGCCGCAGCCGCGGACCGGTTCAGTCCAGGTGACGTTCGATCGGCAGCCGGGCGCGGGTGAACAGGCCGGCGCCGAGCATCGCCACCACCGGAACCAGCACCAGCACGCCCAGCGCCGGCCACGGCACCAGGTACGGGTACGGCTCCCGCACCGGCCAGGCCGTGGCGTACTCCCGGTTGGCCGAGAACAGCACGATCGCCGCGGTGCCGAGCCCGGCCACGATGCCGAGCACCGAACCGAGACCGGCGATCACTCCGGCCTGACAGATCGCCAGCAGTCGACGTACGGCCGGGGCCGCGCCGACCGCGGCGAGGGTGGACAGTTCGGCGCGGCCCTCCGCCGCGGCGAGCGCCGTGGCGATCCCGGCCGCGCCCACGGTGATCAGTCCGGCCGCCGCCGCGAGCAGCAGCAGCAGTGGTGAGTCGTTGCGCGGGGCGGCGCCCTGCTCCACCTGAACGGAGAACGCCCCGAAGGCCCGTAGGTCGTTGGCGAACCGATCCTGGCGACGCTGGCCGGGCGGTGCCGGAGTGTCGACCACCCAGCCGGCCTGGACCGTGTCCAGGCCGAGTTGTCGGGCGACGGACGCGGAGAGCAGGAGGCGGGGCTGGCCGACAGTCGGCGGCAACGCGTGTCCGGGCAGGTCGTGGCGGGTGGTGGTCGTCTCGTCCTGCCCGGCCCGCACCTCGTTCACCTGCACCGTCACCCGGCCGTCGTGCAGGTAGCGCGGGTCGGTCACCACCACGCCCCCTTCGCGCAGCACCCTGGCCGCGGCGGAGGTCGCCGCGGCGTCGGCGCCGGTGAGCAGTGGCAGCGCGCTGCCGTCGTCGACGATCGTCTCGACGTAGTGGCCGTAGTAGTCCGTGGCACGGTCCCGGCAGCGCGGGTCGGCCCGCGCCTGGCGGCGCTGCGTCGCCGACAGGCTGTCCCCGGGCTGCCACGGGCAGGCGCGGTCCGCCGGAAGCTCCGGCGCCACGGAGCAGTAGCCCGCCGGGCCGTCGGCAGCGGGGCAGCGCGGCGTCAGTACGGGGGCGATGGCGGTGGCGCCCAACTGCGCCCGCGCGGCGGCGTCGACCTGGGCCGCCGTCGGCTCCGGCTGCCGGCCCGGCTCCTCCCGGTAGATCAGGACGTGACCGGTGGGCAGCATCGGCTGGTAGGCGCGGGCGTCGCGGACCCCGTCGCTGGCCAGGTACCCGCCGAGCGCGACGCTGCTGGCCACCGCCGCCATCACGGCGCAGATGGCCGGCGCGGCGGCGGCCCGGTTGCGGCTGGCGTCGCGCAGCGCGATGCGGGGCGCCAGCGGCAGCAGCCGGCCGAGCCGGGCGAGCGCGCCGATCAACGTGGGTGTGCAACAGACCAGGCCCAGCTCACCGAGGATCAGGCCGGTCAGGATCACCGCCGGCGACGTCCGGGTGGCCCCGAACGCCGCGAGCGCCGCCCCGCCGACCACCAGCGCCAACCCGAGGGTCAGCGCGCGGGCCCGCGATCGGGGCGGGGTACGACGCCCGGCGAGCCCGGCCATGACGTCCTGCCGGGCCGCCGTCCACGCCGGCGCCAGCGCGGCCAGCACCCCGGCCAGCACCGCGACCCCACCGAGCACGATCAGGGCCGCCGGCCAGCAGCGGTACCCGCCGAAACGGACGCCGAAGACGTACTGCTCCATGAGCGGACGACCGGCGAACGCCGCGCCGACACCGAGCAGCAACCCGGCCGCGGCGCCCAGCACGCCCAGCACCACCCCGTCGGCGAGCACGACCCGACGCAGTTGGGCCGCGTCCCCGCCGGCCACCGCGACCAGCGCCAGGTCCCGGCGCCGACGACGGACCCCCACGGCGAACGCCGGCCCGACCAGCAGCACGACCTCCAGCAACCCCAGGCCGGCGATCAGCACCCCGGTGCTCAGGTCGGTGGTGTCGGCGTAGCCGAACCAGCCCCGGGACGACGTCGAAGCGGGCAGGTGGCGCGGCGCGACCACCACCCCCCGGTCGTTGAGCCGCGACACCATGGCCGCATCGACGACGCCGGGCACGTCGACCAGCCAGCGGCTCTCCGTCTGCGGATCGGCCCGGCCGACGGCCGTCGGGTGCAGCGCCACCACCGGGCCGAGGTCGTCGGGAAACTCGACCACCCCGACCACCGTGTACGCCCTCGTCCCGTCCGCGGTGGCGACGGCCTCACCCAGGCGTACGTCCAGGCGGCGCAGCGCCGCCGGACTGACCGCGACCTCGCCGGGCTGCTGCGGCGCCCGCCCGGACCGGAAGCGCACCAGACTCCGGGCCAGCGGGTCGGCGAGGTCGAGAACCCGTCCCTGGAGGGTCTCGTCGCCCCTCGGGCCCCGCACTGTCACCGGGTTTCCGGCGCGTATCTCGGTGGCCCGGCTGCCGGGGCCGAGCATCGAGGTCACCTCGGCGGCGGTGGTCGGGCGCCCCGACGTCGACTGGCTGTCGTCCCGGGAATACCAGCCGTCGCCCCACTCGTCCTGGACGACAGGGGTCTCGGCGATCCACCGCAGCTCCGCGTCGGCGACGCCGAGGCGGCGGTCGACACGCTCCTGCGGGGTCAGTTCGGCCATGTCGTAGCTGGCGGCCAGGAAGGCCAGCACCAGCACCGGCAGGGCGATCATCGCGAGCACCAGGGCGGTACGCCGACGCGCCCGGCGCGACTCCCGCCGGGCGATCCGCAGCGCCGCCCGCCACGAGCCGGTCAGTTCGGCGAACCTCCGCCGCCCGAGGGGAGCGGTCGGTGTCACAGGCCCGACCGTCTGGGGGTCGACGCGGCGGCGGGCCAGCGGCGTCCGGCGCAGGGTCAACGGTCGCTGCCGGACAGCAGTTGCTCGACACTGCCCAGGGGGGCCGTCGTGTCGACAAGCACGCCGTCACGCAGGAACACCACCCGATCGGCCCACCCGGCGTAGCGCGCCTCGTGGGTGACGAGGATGCCTGCGGCGCCCGCATCGACCCGGCGGCGCAGCAGGTGCAGCACCGCCTCGCCGGTCTGCGAGTCCAGCGCGCCGGTGGGTTCGTCGGCGAGCACCAGCCGCCGCTCGCCGACCAACGCGCGGGCGATCGCCACCCGCTGCTGCTGACCACCGGAGAGCTGGTCCGGAAAGCGGTCACCCAGCGCCGGAAGGCCCACCTCGGTCAGCGCGGCCAGGGCCGCCGCGCGGGCCCGCCGGCCGCCGACGCCGTCGAGTTCCAGCGGGAGCGCCACGTTCTCCAACGCGCTCAGGCTGGCAAGCAGGTTGAGCTGCTGGAAGATGTAGCCGATGCGGCGGCGGCGCAGCTGGGCCAGCCCGCGGCGATCCAACGCCCCGAGGAGCTGGCCCTCGACCCGGACGTCGCCGCGGGTCGGGCGGTCCAGCCCACCGGCGAGAGCCAGCAGCGTCGACTTGCCCGAGCCGGACGGACCCATCACGGCGACCAGCTCGCCCGGCCGGACGACCAGGCTGACACCGCGCAGCGCGTGGACCGCCGCCGGGCCGGCGCCATGGGTGCGGTGGACGGCGCGCAGCTCCAGCACCGCGTCGTCCGGTCCGCTCACCGTCGCGCCTCCTCGTCGGCCCACCGCGCGCCGTCGGACGTCCCGCCGTCCGGCGGCCGGGGCGGGGGCGACGTCGGCCGGTTGGGCTGATGCCGGACCAGGCTGGTCTCGCAGTGGTCCAGCCACCGCACCTCGGCCTCGGCCTGGAACACCATCGAGTCCAGCACCAGACGCCACGGCAGGTCCTCCGGGCGGTCGCTGCCGTACTTCAACCGGGTCAACTCCTGCAGCGTGCGCATCGTCGCGCTGCGCTGCGCCTGCACCACCGAGCGGACGTCCACTCCGGGCGTGGTGAGCGCCAGGGCCAGTTTGATCGCCAGCTCGTCGCGGGGCCGGTCGTTGCGGCTGATCGGGGTGGCGAACCACAGCGCGAGGTCCGCCCGGCCGGCGTCGGTGATCTCGTACGGGCGCTGCCCGGCCTCGCTCTCCGGCAGCGGGCGCACCAGACCGTCCCGTTCCAACCGGGACAGCGTGGTGTAGACCTGCCCGATGTTCAGCGGCCAGGTCGAGCCCGTCGACTCCTCGAATGCGGCACGCAGCTGGTAGCCGTACATCTGGCCGCGCTCGAGGAGGGCGAGCAGCCCGTGACGGATGGACATGGCAACGGAGTATGCATACCTGGTATGCGCTCCGCAACCGGAGTGGACCGGTTCAGGTCGGGCGGCCGGGAAATGCGACAGTCGGCGGGGTCACCCCGGCGGTCTTCCGCCACCGCGTGGCCCGCACGGCGTACTCGACAAGGGCGGCCAGCGCCTGGTCGCGATCGGGACCGGTGGTGGACGCCAGCGCGGCCCGCCAGTGCGCCGCGGTGCGCTCCTCCACCTCGACGGCCAGCCGCAACGCGCTCGCCCGGTCGGTGACGGGAAACGGCAGCGCGTACCCGGCCCGCCCCGGCGGAACGGTGCCCCCGGTGGTGCTGAGCTGCACCACAAGCGCGTCGCGCCGGCGTCGGTGGGCGGCCTCCGCCTGGTGTGCGGACTCGCGCGCCGCCCCGGTGAGCCGGACGCCGATCCGTCCGTAGGCGTAGATGGCCGCGTACTCGGCGGAGAGGACGGCGGCGAGCGCCTCCCCTGCGGTCGGCTGCCTCACTTCAGTGCCTCCTGGTGGGTGGCCCGCGCGGCGGCGATCGACCCGAGCAGCGCCGCCCGCTCGGCGGGCGCTGCCGCGCAGGCGGCGGTGGCGGACTGCTGTGCGGTCTTCTCCCGCGCGCGCAGGGCGGCCAGCGCGCCGGCCGGCTCGGTCGCCGCGGTGGCGCTGGGGTCGGCGGCGGGCGCGGAGGGGAGAGTGACGCCGACGACCCGGGCCAGCTCGGTGGCGTGCGCGGTGTGTGTCTCGGCGATGGGGCCCAGGCGGTCGGTCAGCTCCGGGTTGGCGGCGGCGGTCGCCCGGTACGCCGCGGCCAGGCCCAGCGCCTCGTCGACCATCGGGCGCAGCGGGTCCGGCGGCGGCGCCGGCTCGTCGTCGCGGTCGAAAAGATCACAGCCGGTCAGCGACGTCGCTGCGCCGCCGAGCGCCAGCAGCGCCCCGGCGTGCAGGAGCTTTCGCCGGGTATGCCCGGATACTTGGTCACGCGGTGTCGTTCTGCCGATCCCCACCGGGCAAGTGAACACCATCCCCGCCGGTCCGGGGGCCATCGCCGTCGGTGCGCCGCCCGGCCCGCCGACGGGCAGGCGCGTTACGCTCTGCGCAGCCACCGGCGCGTCCGCTCCGGTGGCGTGCCGGCATGGCGGGACGAGCGTCCCGGTCGACCAGGGAGAGGGTGCGCAGATGACGCAGCGTGGCCGTGCCACCAGGTCGACGGGTCGACCCCGCGACGGCGCGGGCTCCCGCGCTCCGCGCGACGCCGCCGGTCCGCGCGGCGGCGGTGACCTCGCGGCACGGCGTACCCGGTTGCGGGCCGTGATCGAGCCGGTGGTCAACGGCGTGGGCTACGACCTGGAGGACCTGTCGGTCTCCCGGGCCGGCCGGCGACACGTGGTCCGGGTGATCGTGGACCGCGACGGCGGGATCGACCTGGACGCCGTCGCGGACGTCTCCCGCGCGGTCTCCAGCGCCCTGGACGCCGCGGAGGAGTCCGGCGGCGACATTCTCGCGGGGGAATACCAGCTCGAGGTCAGCTCGCCCGGAGTGGACCGGCCGCTCACCCTGCCCCGGCACTGGCGGCGCAACGTGGGCCGACTGGTCAAGGTCACCGTCCGGGGCGCGGTGGCGCTGCCCGGCCAGCGCGGCGAGCAGCCCTCCGGCGACCGCCAGCTGACCGGCCGGGTGGTCGGGGCCGACGACGAGGGCGTACGGCTGGAGACCGACGACGGCCAGACCCTGTGGGCGTACGCCCAGCTCGGCCCGGGCCGGGTGCAGGTCGAGTTCACCCGCCTCGCCGAGCTGGGTGAGCCGGACGAGTTCGACGACGCGGACGAGACCGACGAGCACGACGATTCAGACGACATCGACGACGAAGATGATGTGGAGGACGAGGAGAGGTGAACATCGACCTCGCGGCGCTGCGCGCACTCGAGCGCGAGCGGGAGATCCCGTTCGACACGATTCTCGCGGCGATCGAGACCGCGTTGCTGACCGCCTACCGGCACACCGACGGCGCCGAGCCGCACGCCCGGGTGGAGATCGACCGCAAGTCCGGCGCGGCCCTGGTGTACGCGCAGGAGATGGACGCCGACGGCTCCCTGGTGCGCGAGTGGGACGACACGCCGCACGACTTCGGCCGGATCGCCGCGATGACCGCCAAGCAGGTGATCCTCCAGCGTCTGCGGGAGGCCACCGACGAGGTGCACTTCGGCGAGTACGTGGGCCGCGAGGGTGACCTGATCACCGGCGTGGTGCAGGCGCACGAGACCCGTACCGAGAAGGGCATCGTCAGCGTCGACCTGGGCAAGCTGGAGGGTGTGCTGCCGCAGTCCGAGCAGGTGCCCGGCGAGCGCTACGCGCACGGCGAGCGGGTCCGGTGCGTGGTGGTGCACGTGGCCAAGGGCATGCGCGGGCCGCAGATCACCCTCTCCCGGTCGCACCCAGCCCTGGTCAAGAAGCTGTTCGCGTTGGAGGTCCCGGAGATCGCCGACGGCACGGTGGAGATCGGCGCGATCGCCCGTGAGGCAGGTCACCGTACGAAGATCGCCGTCCGCTCGATGACCCCCGGCGTGAACGCCAAGGGCGCCTGCATCGGCCCGATGGGTCAGCGGGTGCGTGCCGTGATGAGCGAACTGCACGGCGAGAAGATCGACATTATCGACTGGTCGGACGACCCGGGCACCTTCGTCGGCAACGCGTTGTCGCCGGCCAAGGCGCTGCGGGTCGAGGTGGTGGACCTGGCCAACCGGGCCGCGCGGGTGACCGTCCCGGATTTCCAGCTTTCGCTCGCCATCGGTCGGGAGGGGCAGAATGCCCGCCTGGCTGCCCGCTTGACCGGCTGGCGGATCGACATTCGCTCCGATGCGGAGCAGACCGCCCCGGCCGCGCGGGGGTCTGCTGATCACGTGCGGGAGCCGGGCGGCGCGATCTCGGGCAGCTAGGGGTAGACTTCCTCCAGTGGTACGACGCGCGCAGCCGGAGCGCACCTGTGTGGGTTGCCGGAAACGTGCGCCGGCCAGCGAATTGCTGCGGGTCGTCGCGGTCGGGGACGAGGCTGGTCACAGCCTCCGGCCTGATCCGCGCCGCAGGCTGCCGGGTCGGGGAGCGAACATGCACCCGGATCCGGCCTGCTTCGCGCTGGCGGTGCGGCGCCGCGCCTTCGGGCGAGCGCTGCGCATCACCGAGGTCCTCGACCACGGTGTGCTGGCAGAGCACGTCGATGCGCCAACCACTACGTCCGGTCAGCCCGACCGGGCGAGGGTCGCTAGCAGGGTAGGACGACCGACATGAGCACACGATGAAGTCCCTGAAATGACCAGGCTTCAAGTGCACGAGTGAGGTCGCTGCGGGTGCTGCCCGCACGACCTCGGAGTGAGGAGTGCAGTGGCAGGCAAGGCCCGCGTTCACGAGCTTGCAAAAGAGCTCGGGGTCGAGAGTAAGACCGTTCTCGCCAAGCTGAAGGAAATGGGCGAGTTCGTCAAGTCCGCGTCCAGCACGGTCGAGGCGCCCGTCGCCCGACGGCTGCGTAACGCATTCGTCGCGTCTTCCGGTGCTCCGGCGCCGGCCGCCGCCCCGTCGGCGCCCGCGCCGACGCCGGCTTCGACGCCGACCCCGACGCCGTCTCCGACCCCGGGCGCCCCCCGGGTCTCGGCGAAGCCGATGCCGCCTCGGCGGCCGGCCGCGCCGGCACCCGGTCCGAAGCCCAAGGGTCCGGTGCCCGGTGCGCCGCAGCCCGCGGCCCCGGTCGCCAAGCCGGCGAGTGCCCACGACATCGAGGTGGCGGCCGCGGAGGCGCGTGCCGCCGCGCTGAAGGCTGAGCAGGAGGCCGCGGTCAAGGCCGCGCAGGCCGCCCGCCAGCAGCAGCGGGACAACCCCGTCCGCCGGGAGCCTCCGGCCGACGGCAACCGCCCCGGTCCTCGTCCG
Organism: Micromonospora lupini str. Lupac 08; assembly: GCF_000297395.2. GTDB lineage: Bacteria > Actinomycetota > Actinomycetes > Mycobacteriales > Micromonosporaceae > Micromonospora > Micromonospora lupini. The sequence continues at coordinate 1,608,890 of NZ_HF570108.1, forward strand.
GGTCCGGCAGCGATGCCGCCCCGTCCCGGTTCGCCGGCCGCTCGGCCGAACACGCCGGCGCCGGGTCCCGGTGCCCGACCGGGCGGTCGTCCGCCGGCGCGCGGCGCCGGTAACAACCCGTTCGGCATCCAGGGTGGCCAGCAGCAGCGGCCGCCGGCCGCGGGTGCGGGTGGCCCCGGCCCAACAGCCCGGCGGGCATGCCGCCGCGGCCGAGCCCGAACTCCATGCCGCCGCGGCCCAGCCCGGCGTCCATGCCGAGTCAGCGTCCGGCTGCCGGTCGTCCCGGCCCGGGTGGCGCAGGTCGTCCCGGTGGCGGCGCAGGTCGTCCCGGTGGCGGTGGCGGCGGCTTCCGTGGTGGTCCCGGCGGCGGCGCCGGTGGTGGCGGCGGTTACCGCGGCGGCCCCGGTGGCGGCGCGGGTGCCGGCGGTGGCGGTGGCTACCGTGGTGGTCCCGGCGGCGGTGGCGGTGCTCCCGGCGGCGGTTTCCGTCCGGGTGCTCCCTCCGGTGGCGGCGGTCGTCCGGGTGCCGGTGGTCGTGGCCGTGGCGGTGGCGCCGCGGGTGCCTTCGGGCGTCCGGGTGGCCGGCCGACGCGTGGCCGCAAGTCCAAGAAGCAGCGCAGACAGGAGTTCGACAACCTGTCGGCTCCGACCATGAGCTCGGGTGCTCCCCGGGGTCAGGGTCAGGTCGTCCGGCTCTCCCGTGGCGCCTCGCTGTCGGACTTCGCCGACAAGATCAACGCCAACCCGGGTTCGCTGGTCCAGGAGATGTTCAACCTGGGCGAGATGGTCACCGCGACCCAGTCCTGCTCTGACGACACCCTGCAGCTGCTGGGTGAGCACCTCGGCTTCGAGGTGCAGATCGTCAGCCCGGAGGACGAGGACCGCGAGCTGCTCGCGCAGTTCAACATCGACCTCGACGCGGAGGTGGCCGAGGAGCGTCTGGTCAGCCGTGCGCCGGTCGTGACCGTCATGGGTCACGTCGACCACGGTAAGACCAAGCTGCTCGACGCGATCCGTAAGGCGAACGTCGTGGCCGGTGAGGCGGGTGGCATCACCCAGCACATCGGTGCCTACCAGGTGCACGTCCCGCACGAGGGCGAGGACCGCGCGGTCACGTTCATCGACACCCCGGGCCACGAGGCGTTCACCGCCATGCGTGCCCGTGGTGCCCAGGTGACGGACGTCGTGATCCTGGTCGTCGCGGCCGACGACGGCGTGATGCCGCAGACCATCGAGGCGTTGAACCACGCCAAGGCGGCCGACGTGCCGATCGTGGTCGCGGTCAACAAGGTCGACAAGCCGGAGGCCAACCCGGACAAGGTCCGCCAGCAGCTGACCGAGTACGGCCTGGTCGCCGAGGAGTACGGCGGCGACACCATGTTCGTCAACGTGGCCGCGAAGCCGGGCATCGGCATCGAGGAACTGCTCGAGGCCGTCCTGCTGACCGCCGACGCGTCGCTGGAGCTGACCGCTCCGATCGACGGGCCGGCGCAGGGTGTGGCCATCGAGGCGCACCTGGACAAGGGTCGCGGTGCGGTGGCGACGGTGCTCGTGCAGAAGGGCACCCTGCGGGCGGGCGACTCGATCGTCGCCGGTGGGGCGCACGGCCGGGTCCGGGCCATGCTCGACGAGAACGGCAACCAGCTCACCGAGGCCGGTCCGGCGCGTCCGGTCATGGTGCTGGGTCTGACCGCGCCTCCCGGCGCGGGCGACACGTTCCTCGCCGCGGCGGACGACCGTACGGTGCGGCAGATCGCCGAGCAGCGGCAGGCACGGCGGCGGGCGGCGTCCTTCGCCAACTCCCGTGGTCGGGCCACTCTTGAGACGCTCATGGAGCAGCTCAAGGAGGGCGAGAAGACGTCGCTCAACCTCATCCTCAAGGGCGATGTCTCCGGTTCGGTGGAGGCTCTGGAGGACGCGCTGTTCAACCTCGACATCCCCGAGGAGGTCCAGCTCAAGGTCCTCGACCGGGGCGTCGGCGCGATCACCGAGAGCAACGTCATGCTCGCGAGTGCCTCGTCGGAGCCGGTCACGATCATCGGCTTCAACGTGCGGGCCTCGAACAAGGTCCGCGAGATGGCCGACCGCGAGGGCGTGGAGATTCGGTACTACACGATCATCTACCAGGCCATCGAGGAGATCGAGGCAGCGCTCAAGGGCCTGCTCAAGCCGGAGTACGAGGAGGTCGAGCTGGGCACCGCGGAGATCCGCGACGTCTTCCGCTCGTCCAAGATCGGCAACATCTCCGGTTGTATCGTCCGGTCGGGCATCATCCGACGCAACGCGAAGGCTCGGCTGCTGCGGGACGGGGCGGTCGTGGCGGACAACCTCACGATCACCTCGCTCAAGCGGTTCAAGGACGACGCCACCGAGGTCCGCGAGGGCTTCGAGTGTGGTCTGACCCTGGGTGGTTACAACAACGTCCAGGTCGGCGACGTCATCGAGACCTTCGAGATGCGGGAGAAGGCTCGCGCCTGATCCGGCAGTGACACGCTGATCAAGGGGTTTACGCCGCAGGGCGTAAACCCCTTGATCATGCGAGGTGGGTTGGCGGTATGGTCCGGGGCGATGTTTACCGGAACCGCGGTCTTCGACCTGCTGCTGCCGGGTGACTCCCGGTCGCTCAAAGCCAAGAGATCATATGTACGGCCGATCGTGGCGGCGCTGCGCCGCTTCGAGGTCTCGGCCGCCGAGGTGGGTGCGCTCGACCTGCACGGTCGAGCGGAGATAGCGGTGGCCGTGGTCGCCGCCGAGGCGGCGCACGTCCGCGAGGTGCTCGACTCCTGCGAGCACCTGGTGGCCGCGCGTCCGGAGGTCGAGTTGTTGTCGGTTCGACGCCGGCTGTACGGCGTGGACGACGACTGACTCAGGGTGCCGGCGGTGCCGGGCGACCGGTGCCGCCGCGCAGGTAGTGTTCGAGATGTTGGCCGGTCGGCCGGCGGCCCCCGGGTCGCCGGGTCGGCCGGGAGCAGGACGCCGTGGAGGTGGCGAGATGTCTGATCCGGCCAAGGTACGCCGGCACGCGGAACGGGTGCGTGAGCTGGTCGCGTCGGTGGTGCGGAGCCAGATCAAGGACCCGCGGCTCGGCATGATCACCATCACCGACGCCCGGATCACCGCTGACCTGCGTGAGGCGACGGTCTTCTACACGGTGCTCGGCGACTCGGTGGCCCAGGCGGACACCGCGGCGGCTCTGGAGAGCGCCAAGGGGCTGCTGCGCAGCACTGTCGGCAAGGCGCTCGGGCTGCGGCACTCGCCGACGCTCGCCTTCGTCCTGGACGACGTGCAGGACCAGGTCAAGCACATCGACGACCTGCTCGCCGCCGCCCGCAACGCCGACGCAGAGGTGCAGCGGCTCGCCGCCCGGGCGGAGTACGCGGGCGAGGCGCAGCCGTACCGGGTCGACGACGACGAGACCGACGACGACGAGACCGACGAGGCCGACGCGGCCGCGGACGTCACGGAGAACCCCCGGGGTGGGGCAGCGCGGTGACGGCCGCCGCCGGTGCCCAACTCGCCGCGGCGGTCGACGCCGGCCCGGCCGAGGCGGACTGGGCCGCGGCGGAGGCGCTGATCCGCGCCCTCCCGTCGACGAGCCGGGTGCTGTTGATCTGCCACGTCAACCCGGACGGCGACGCGCTGGGAAGCATGCTCGGCTTCGGTCTGGGCCTGCGCCGGCTCGGCGTACACCGGTTGCAGGCGACCTTTCCCGGGCCGCCGGAGGTGCCCGACCCGTTCCGGGGGCTGCCCGGCCTGGAGCTGCTGGTCCCGGCGAGCGCGGCGGACCCCGCTCCGGACCTGGTGATCTGCTTCGACGCGGCAAGCGAGTCGCGCCTCGGTGAGCTGGCCGGCCGGTTGTCGACGGCGCCCGCCGCTCTGGTGCTCGACCACCATGCCTCGAATCCGGGCTTCGGCACCGTCAACCTGGTCGACCCGCGGGCCGCCGCCACGTCGGTGGTGGCCGAACAGTTGTTGGCGCGACTGGGCGTACCGCTGGATCGGGCCATCGCCGAGTGCCTGTACGTGGCGCTGACCACGGACACCGGCTCGTTCCGGTTCGAGGCGACCACTCCGGCGGTGCACCAGTTGGCCGCCCGACTGCTTGCCACCGGCATCTCACCCGGGGACATCTCCCGGCGGGTGTTCGACACCCGGCCCTTCGGCGCGGTCCGCCTCTTCGGGGAGGTGCTCGGCCGTGCCCGGCTGGAGCCGGCCGCCGCCGACGGCCGAGGGCTGGTGTGGACCTTCGCCACCCTCGACGACCTGGCCCGCCACGAGCAGCGGCCGTACGTGCTGGAGGCGCTCATCGACTCGGTGCGCTGCACCGCCGAGGCGGACGTGAGCTGCGTGCTGAAGCAGACCGCCCCGGACGAGTGGGCCGTGTCGATGCGGAGCAAGGGCGCGGTGAACGTCAGCCGCGTGGCGGTGGCGCTGGGCGGGGGTGGCCACACGTTCGCGGCCGGGTTCACCGGCCGGGGGACCGCCGAGCAGGTGATCGAGGCGATCCGCGGCGAGCTGACCGGGGCGCTGCTCGCCGGCGACGCCTGACCGTCCGCGGGCCGTCCGGGCGTACGGGCGGCGGTGACCGTGCCCGCCGGGGCGGGAAGTTCAGGGTCAGCTCCGGGGAGTGTCGGTCTTCCCGCGCTCCGTGAGAACGGGAAGAATTGCGGGATGGAGCAGCCGCACGACCTCTCCGTGGAGGCCCCCCGAGCCTGGGACCGGCCCGCCGTCTCCGTCCCGGTTCTCCTCTGCCTGTCCCTCGTCGGTGGTCGGTTCGCGTCCTTCTCCACCGAGGCGAATCTCTACACGCTCGGCACCGGCGGCGTGTTGATCTGGCTCGGTCTGAGCAACCGCGTGCCCCGGCGGCCGGCACCGCGTCGGCTGGGCGCGGGAGCGGCGTGGTGGGCGCTGCCGGTGGTGGTCTTCGGCGTCTTCGAGGGTGCGACCTTCGTGCTGGCCGTGGGCGACGACTTCCCCACCTTCTCCCGGCTGGCCGATCCCCTGCTGGAGGACCATCTGACCCGGTCGGCGGCCTGGTTCGCCTGGCTGGCCGCGTTCTGGGGGTTGGTGCGGCGATGATGCGGGCACTCGCGATCGGCGGCTTCCTCACCGCGCTCGCCCTGTTCGTCGGGGTCGAGTGGCTGGCCCGGCGGGAGGGTTCCCGCATACCGACCCTGGGCGAGGTCTGCGCGTACGTGATGCGGTACGAGGTCGGTTGGGTGCCGGTGGGCAGGATCGGTCTGTTCGGGTTCTGGTGGTGGCTGGGCTGGCACTTCCTGGCCCGGTGAGGCGGGTGCCCGACCGTCCAAATGGCGGGAACGGGAAGCAGCATGTGGACCTGAACGATAACTTGGGAGGCGGCCGGCGCCACGTGGTGACGCAGGTCGTGGGCGGTGGTGCCACACCTCGCGCTGCCTCCCTCCAGGGTCGGACCGACCCGGGCTCACGCTGCCCAGCCGGCTGCTCCGGTAACCCCGGACCGCCGTGGGGCGCTCAGCACGACCGCCCGTGAGGGCCGCCGCGTGCCGGTGGCTCGCACCCTGGAAGGAGCGCCACCATGCCGAACAAGCCCAAGCCCGAGACCACCAAGACCACCACCGACGACGCTCGCGAGCAGGCCCGCCGCGCGCTGCAGACGTCGATGGACACCCGCCAGTGAGCCGATCCGCCCGGCGGTGACGCCGCCGAAGGAGTAAGTCCCCGGCGGGATTGCGATCCTTACCGTCGCCGTGCCAGGATCGGCGGCGATGAGCCACCCTGCCAGCACCACCGACCGAACCGCCTCGCCACGCCGGATCGCCGGCCTCGCGTTGCCGGCCCTCGTCGTCCTCGCCGCCGAGCCGCTCTACGTGCTCGTCGACACGGCAGTCGTCGGTCACCTCGGCCGGGTGCCCCTCGCGGCGCTCGCCGTCGGCGGCACGGTGATGACGCTCACCGCCTGGCTCGGCACCGTCGTCGCGTACGGCACCACCGGGCGGTCGGCCCGCCGCTTCGGCGCCGGCGACCGGGCGGCGGCCGTGGCCGAGGGAGTCCAGTCGTCGTGGCTCGCGTTCGGCGTCGGGCTGCTGGTCGCGATCGGCATGCAGATCGGCGGGGGCGCGTTGGCGCGTACCCTCGCCGGAGGTGGCGGCGACGTGGCCGACGCCGCCGCTCAATGGCTGCGGATCGCGGCGCTCGGCGCCCCCGGCCTGCTGCTCGCCGCCGCCGGCAACGGCTGGCTGCGCGGCGTGCAGGACACCCGCCGGCCGCTGCTCTTCGTGCTCGGCCCCAACCTGCTCTCCGCGCTGCTCTGCCCGCTGCTTGTCTATTCCGGCGGGCTCGGCCTGACCGGTTCGGCGGTCGCCAACGTGGTCGCCCAGACGATCGCCGGTGGGCTCTTCGCCGCGGCGCTCGTCGCCGAACGGGTGTCCCTGCGGCCCCGGCCCCGGGTGATCCGCCAGCAACTCGTGCTCAGCCGGGACCTGCTGATCCGGGGCGTGGCGTTCCAGGCCAGCTTCCTCTCCGCGACCGCCGTCGCGGCCCGCTTCGGCGCCGCCGCCGTCGGCGCACACCAGATCGCCCTGCAACTCTGGTTCTTCACGGCGCTTGTGCTCGACGCCCTCGCCATCGCCGCGCAGTCCCTGGTCGGCGCCGCGCTCGGGGCCGGCGACGCGGCGGACGCCCGCGCGCTGGCCCGCCGGATCGGCCTGCTCGGCGGCATCTGTGGCATCGCCTTCGCGCTGCTCATCGCCGCCGGCGCGGGCGTCGTGCCGTCCTGGTTCAGCTCCGACGAGCAGGTCCGCGAGCAGGCCATGGTGGCCTGGCCGTGGTTCGTCGCCATGCAGCCCCTGGCCGGAGTGGTGTTCGCGCTCGACGGCGTGCTGATCGGCGCCGGCGACGTGCGCTACCTGCGCAACCTCACCATCGTGGCGGCGCTCGGCGGCTTCCTGCCGGCCATCTGGCTGGCGTACGGACTCGACCTGGGGCTGGGCGGCATCTGGGCCGGGCTCACCCTCTTCGTGGCGATCCGTCTCGTCGCGCTGCTACTGCGGTTGCGCAGTGTGGCTGGGCGGTGGTCGGGGCCGTCCGCTGACGGTCCGCCCCGGTTCAGCAGTTCTCGCCGTCGCCGGGACGCCATCCGGGGCCGTAGACGTCCCCGGTCGGCGCGGTGTTCGGCAGGCCCACCTCGGGCGCGGTCTCCAGGTCGATCCGACCCTTCCGGATCGCCGCGCAGGTCGCGTTGAACACCGTCACGTCGGCGCTGTCCACCCACAGCCCGGCCGAGCCCGCCCGCACGTCGTCGTGGTGCGGCAGGTGCCAGACGACCTGGTCCCGGAGGGTGACGAGTTCGGCGCCCGGGGCGTACGCCTGCGGGCGGGGCAGGCCGAAGGGGTAGACCCAGATGAACCGGGTGGTGATCGCCAGCACCCGGATCCCGTCGCTGTCGGTCGTCGACAGGTACTCCACGGTGCCCCTGGCCCGGATGCCCTCGGCGAGGTCGAGGTTCGGGTCGGTGGCGGAGTCGACCCGGGTGGCGTAGTTCAGGCTCGTCCCCTGCGTGAAGTCCTTGCCCAGGTGGGCGCGGGCGTCCGGGGCCAGCAGGGCGAGGAACTGGTCCGGTTTGCCGAAGAGCATGGACGGATCGAGCCGGCTCTGGATCAACGCGTTCCTGACCTTCGCCAACGCGTCACCGACCTGCTTGGCGGTGAACGGCGCGGCAGCCCTGGCCGCCGGGAGCGTGATGGCCGTCGCACCCACGGCGAACGTCTCCGCCGGCGTGCCGACGTACGGTCCGAGGCTGTTGCCGCTCTCGTCGACCGGCCGGGGCGGTGCCGTCGGGGAGCCCCGATCCAGCAGCGGCTCCCCGTCCTGGAGCCGCTGCACGGTGCTGTACCCACTCCAGGCCAGCACGGCCAGCAGCGTCAGGGCGACCAGCCCACCGACGCCGCCGAGCAGCTTGCCCGCGTGCTGCTCCCAGCCCAGCCGCAGCCGATCCGTGCCGGTCACGGGGGCTTCGGTCGCCGGGCCCCGCATCCAGTCCGGCACCCGGATGTCGTCGGTCTCGCTGGCGACCGCGTACCGGTCGGTGGTGCTCGGCGGGCTGGCGGGGTCTTCGCTGGTCATCGTGTCGTCCTGGTTCGGCGGGAACGGGCGAGTGATCTTCGCATCCGGCCGGCGGCGGTGCTGTCCCGTCCGGCGGGCCCGGAACCAGCGGGCACCAAGGGCGCTGCCGTGGGGGCAGCGGGCCGGGACCGGGCGGCCGGAAACCAGCGGGCGACTCCGGTCGCCGCCGGGCGGTCTGGCAGGCTTGGGCGACGTGAGCACCGATGGTCTGATCGTGGTCGACAAGCCCGGCGGCATGACGTCGCACGACGTCGTGGCGCGGATCCGCCGACTGGCGAAGACCCGACGGGTCGGGCACGGCGGCACCCTCGACCCGATGGCCACCGGTGTCCTGGTGATCGGTGTCGGCCGGGCCACCCGACTGCTGACCTACGTGATCGGCGCCGGCAAGAGCTACACCGGCACCATCCGGCTCGGCCAGGCCACCGTCACCGACGACGCCGAGGGCGACGTGATCGCCAGCACCCCGGCCGGTCAGGTCACCGACGATGCGATCCGGTCGGCGCTGACCGCGTTGAGCGGCGAGGTGGACCAGGTGCCGAGCGCGGTCAGCGCCATCAAGATCGACGGCCAGCGGGCGTACAAGCGGGTACGCGACGGCGAGAGCGTCGAGCTGCCGGCGCGACGGGTCACCATCTCCCGGCTGGAGGTGCTGGCGATCCGCCGCACCGAGCCGGACGTGGTGGACGTGGACGTGGACGTCACCTGCTCCTCGGGGACGTACATCCGGGCCATCGCCCGGGACGCGGGCCTGGCCCTTGGTGTCGGTGGGCACCTCACCGCGCTGCGCCGCACTGCGGTCGGCGGCTTCACCCTCGCCGAGGCGGCCACGCTCGACGAGTTGGAGGAGCGCGCCCCGGCCGTGGTCAACCTGCCGCTGGACGCGGCGGCCGACCGGTTCTTCCCGCGCCGGGAGGCGACACCCGACGAGGCGAAGGTGCTCGGCCACGGCGGACCGCTGGACCCGGCCGGCATCGTCGGGCCGTACGCCGTCTTCGGACCGGCCGGCGGCCTGATCGCTATCGTCAGCGAGCGGGACGGGCGGGCCCGCGCCGAGATCGTGCTCGCCCCCGCCTGACGGCGGGACGCAGGTCCGCCGGCTTCGCCGCCGGCGGTGTCGACCCGCCGACCGGCGGGACAGCAGGAGAGGAACGGCATGCAGCGGTGGCGGGGGTACGACGCGGCGCCCGGTGGTTGGGGGCGCTCGGTCGTCACCATCGGCGTCTTCGACGGCGTGCACAAGGGGCACCAGGCGACCATCGGGCACGCCGTGGCCCGGGCCCGGGAGCTGGGTGTGCAGTCGGTGGTGGTCACGTTCGACCCGCACCCGGCCGAGGTGGTCCGTCCCGGCTCGCATCCGGCCGTGCTCACCGAACCGGCCCGCAAGGCCGAACTGATCGAGGCGCTCGGCGTGGACGTGCTCTGCGTGGTGCCGTTCACCCCGGAGTTCTCCCGGCTGACGCCCGAGCAGTTCGTGCACGACATCCTGGTCGAGCACCTGCACGCGGCGCTCGTGGTGGTCGGCGGCAACTTCCGCTTCGGGCACCGCGCGGCGGGCGACGTGGCGCTGCTGGAGCGGCTGGGCAAGACCTTCGGCTTCGGGGTGGAGGGCGGCCCGCTGGTCGCCGAGGCCGGCACGGTCTTCTCCTCCACGTACATCCGCTCCTGCGTCGACGCGGGCGACGTGGGCGCCGCGGCGGTCGCGCTGGGCCGCCCGCACCGGGTGGAGGGTGTGGTGGTCCGCGGTGACCAGCGCGGCCGTGTGCTGGGGTTCCCCACCGCGAACCTGCTCTGTCACCGGTACGCGGCGGTGCCCGCCGACGGCGTGTACGCCGCCCGCCTGATCCGTCGGGGCCAGTCCGAGCCGCTGATGTCCGCGGTGTCGGTCGGCACCAACCCGACCTTCTCCGGGCGGGAGCGGCGGGTGGAGGCGTACGCGCTTGACTTCGACGGCGACCTCTACGGCGAGCGGCTGGCCCTGGACTTCGTGGCGCACCTGCGGGGTCAGGTCCGCTACGACTCGATCGAGCCGTTGATCGCCCAGATCGAACAGGACGTCGCACGCACCCGGAGCGCTCTGAGCTGATCATCCACCGGGTCACGCAGGCCCTTGGCCGGGTGTTACCCGTGGGTGCTGGTAGTCTTGCGGGGACGTCGGGTGACCGGCGTGGGGCCTCGCGTGCCTGCTCGACGCCGCGGGTGCGAGGTACCGGTCCGTTCCCGGTCCATCGGGACGACGGACACCTACTTGATCAACCCATCGAAACAGGGAGAACATGGCGCTCGACCAGGAAGCCAAGGCCAGCATCCGCGCGGAGTACGCGACCGCCGAGGGCGACACCGGTTCGCCGGAGGTCCAGGTCGCGGTCCTCACCAAGCGGATCGCCGAGCTGACCGAGCACCTGAAGGTGCACAAGCACGACCACCACAGCCGCCGTGGGCTGCTGCTGCTGGTCGGCCGGCGCCGTCGGTTGCTCAACTACGTCCAGAAGAAGGACATTGCCCGCTACCGGACGCTCATCGAGCGGCTCGGTCTGCGCCGGTGACGTGACGGGGGAGCGGCCGTACGGCTGCTCCCCCGATCGGCGTCCCACCTGAAGAACACGGGCCGCGCGACCAACCCGAGAGGGAGCCGGTCAGCGTACCGGTCTCCGGTAGTGGCCCCCGGGAACCCGGCAGCACGCCGGCACCCGGGCGCTTCGATCGAAGACCGGCCGGCTGAGCAGCTCCCCGACGTCGCGGGCCCACGACGCGAAGGAGCACGACAGCACATGACCGAGACCAAACTCGGCACCGAATCCCGCACCGCCGTGATCGACAACGGGTCCTTCGGCACCCGCGAGATCACCTTCTCCACCGGTCGGCTGGCTCGCCAGGCCGCCGGTTCCGTCATCGCCCAGCTGGGTGAGACGGTCGTTCTCTCCGCCACGACCGCCGGTAAGCACCCGAAGGAGCAGTTCGACTTCTTCCCGCTGACCGTCGACGTCGAGGAGCGGATGTACGCCGCGGGCCGCATCCCCGGCTCGTTCTTCCGCCGTGAGGGTCGGCCCAGCGAGGACGCGATCCTCACCTGCCGGTTGATCGACCGGCCGCTGCGCCCGTCCTTCGTCAAGGGCCTGCGCAACGAGGTCCAGGTCGTCGAGACGATCCTGGCGCTCGACCCGCAGCACCCGTACGACGTCGTGGCGATCAACGCCGCCTCGATGTCGACCAAGCTGTCCGGTCTGCCGTTCTCCGGCCCGATCGGCGCGACCCGGGTCGCCCACATCGACGGCCAGTGGGTCGCGTTCCCGACCCTGGAGGAGCTGGCTCGCGCCACCTTCGACATGGTCGTGGCCGGCCGCACCCTCGACGACGGCGACGTCGCGATCATGATGGTCGAGGCCGAGGCCACCCCGAACGCCGTCGCCCTCATCTCGGCCGGCGCCACCGCCCCGACCGAGGAGATCGTCGCCAGCGGCCTGGAGGCCGCCAAGCCGGCGATCCGTGAGCTGTGCCGCGCGCAGGCCGAGCTGGCCGAGGTCGCCGCCAAGCCGGTCACCGAGTTCCCGGTCTTCCTGGACTACCAGGACGACGTCTACGACGCCGTCTCCGAGCTGGCCCGCACCGAGGTGGCCGAGGCGATCACCATCGCCGGCAAGGCCGACCGCGAGGAGGCCCTGGACCGGGTCAAGGCCAAGGTCGCCGAGGAGTTGGGCGCTCGGTTCGAGGGTCGGGAGAAGGAGCTCAGCGCCGCCTTCCGGTCGCTCACCAAGTCCGAGGTGCGCAACCGCGTGCTGCGCGAGCAGGTCCGCATGGACGGGCGTGGCCCGCGTGACATCCGGCCGCTGACCGCCGAGGTCGGCGTGCTGCCCCGGGTGCACGGTTCGGCGCTGTTCGAGCGCGGCGAGACCCAGATCCTGGGCGTCACCACGCTGAACATGCTCCGCATGGAGCAGATGGTGGACACGCTGTCCCCGGAGAACCGCAAGCGCTACATGCACAACTACAACTTCCCGCCGTACTCGACTGGTGAGACCGGCCGGGTCGGCTCGCCGAAGCGGCGCGAGATCGGCCACGGCGCGCTCGCCGAGCGTGCGCTGATCCCGGTGCTGCCGTCGCGCGAGGAGTTCCCGTACGCCATCCGGCAGGTCTCCGAGGCGCTCGGCTCCAACGGCTCCACCTCGATGGGCTCGGTCTGCGCCTCGACGCTGGGCCTGCTCTCCGCGGGTGTGCCGCTGAAGGCGCCGGTCGCCGGCATCGCCATGGGCCTCATCTCCGACGAGGTGGACGGCAAGACCCAGTACGTGACGCTGACCGACATCCTCGGTGCCGAGGACGCGTTCGGTGACATGGACTTCAAGGTCGCCGGCACGCCGGAGTTCGTCACCGCGCTGCAGCTCGACACCAAGCTCAACGGCATCCCGTCGGACGTGCTGGCCGCCGCGCTGCAGCAGGCCAACGAGGCCCGGCAGGTCATCCTCGGGGTCATGAAGGCGGCGATCGAGGCTCCGGCCGAGATGTCCGACTACGCGCCGCGGGTCACCACGGTCAAGATCCCGGTGGACAAGATCGGCATGGTGATCGGCCCGAAGGGTCAGACCATCAACGCGATCCAGGACGAGACCGGCGCCGAGATCTCCATCGAGGACGACGGCACGATCTACGTCGGCGCCACCAACGGCCCGTCGGCCCAGGCGGCCGTCGACCGGATCAACGGGATCGCCAACCCGACGCTGCCCAAGCAGGGCGAGCGGTTCCTCGGCACGGTGGTCAAGACCGCCGCGTTCGGCGCGTTCATCTCGCTGCTGCCGGGCCGCGACGGCCTGCTGCACATCTCCAAGGTGGGCGACGGCAAGCGGGTCGAGCGCGTCGAGGACTTCCTCAACGTCGGTGACCGGGTCGAGGTCGAGATCGCGGACATCGACGCCCGCGGCAAGATCTACCTGGACAAGGTCCGTCCGGAGGGCGCCGAGGCGCCGGCCGCCGGTGAGGCCGCCGGTGGCGACCGTCCGTCCGGCCGGGACCGGGGCGACCGGGGTCCGCGTGACCGGGGCGACCGCGAGCGTGGCGGCGACCGGGGCGGGCGTGGTCCGGAGCGCGGCACCGGTGGCGAGGGTGGCAACGGCGGCGGCGAGGGTGGTGGCGAGGGCGGCGAGCGTCCGCGCCGCCGGACCCGGCACAGCTGACCACCAGCACCTGCAACACCCACCCCTCGTCGAACCGGGAGCAACACGTGAGTCGGGCCTTCAGTGCGCCGTTTCCACCGGATCGACGGGGGGTGGCCCCTGGCTGGCGGGCCAGCCAATCGAGTCGCGCCCGGGACAACGGGGCGGGCCGCTCCGGCGGCGCCGCCCGCGCGGTGACCCGGACGCTCAGCGACGACCCGCTGGGCGGCACGATACGACGTACCGTGCTGCCCAGCGGCCTGCGCGTGCTCACCGAGGCGATCCCGGCGATGCGCAGCGTGTCCTTCGGCGTCTGGGTGGCGGTGGGCTCGCGCGACGAGACCCGTCCGCAGGCCGGCGCCGCGCACTTCCTGGAGCACCTGCTCTTCAAGGGCACCCACAAGCGCACCGCGCTCGAGATCTCCTCGCAGATCGAGGCGGTGGGTGGCGAGACGAACGCCTTCACCACGAAGGAATACACCTGCTACTACGCCCGCGTGCTGGACGAGGACCTGCCGCTGGCGATCGACGTGATGTGCGACCTGGTCGCCGACTCGCTGCTGGAGCCGGCCGACGTGGAGACCGAGCGTGGCGTGATCCTGGAGGAGATCGCCATGCACGACGACGAGCCCGGTGACGAGGTGCACGACCTCTTCGCCCGGGCCGTCTACGGTGACCACCCGTTGGGTCGGCTGATCTCCGGCACCGAGGAGACCGTCACGCCGATGACCCGCAGGCAGATCCAGACCTTCTACCGGAGTCGCTACACGGCGCCGCAGATCGTCATCGCCGCCGCGGGCAACCTCGACCACGCCGCGGTGGTCAGGCTGGTCCGGCAGGCCGTGCGTGGCACGCCACTGGACAGCGACGCGGCCGCGCCGGCCGCGCACCGCGCCGCCACTCCGGCGGTACGCACCAAGCCGGCCACCACCCTTGTCGAACCGAAGGAGACCGAGCAGGCGCACGTCCTGCTGGGCTGCCCCGGCATCGACCGCACCGACGACCGGCGCTTCGCCCTCGGGGTGCTCAACAACGTCCTCGGCGGGGGCATGTCCAGCCGTCTCTTCCAGGAGATCCGCGAGCAGCGCGGCCTGGCGTACTCGGTCTACTCCTACGCCAGCCAGTACGCCGACAGCGGCCTGTTCGCCGTCTACGCCGGCTGCGCGCCGGGCAAGGTGGACGAGGTGCTGGCACTGACCCGCGCCGAGCTGGCCCGGGTGGCCGCCGACGGGTTGACCGAGGCCGAGGTGGCCCGGGGCAAGGGGATGAGCAAGGGTTCGTTCGTGCTCGGTCTGGAGGACACCGGTTCCCGGATGAGCAGGCTGGCCAAGGGTGAGCTGCTCTACGGCGACCTGATGCCTGTGGACGAGCTGCTCCGCCGGGTGGACGAGGTGAGCGTCGCGGACGTGAACACGCTCGCCGCCGAGCTGCTCGGCCGGCCGATGTCGCTGGCCGTCGTCGGCCCGTTCGGCGAGGGCGACTTCTCCGCCTGAATGGCCGTGGTCCGCGCGGTCGGTAACGCGTCCCGGCCGGTGGAGCGGGTCTGATCCGGCGGGGAGGGCACGTCCCGATTGGGATAGGTTGTGCCCCGTGACTGACGAGCAGGAGAAGATCCGGGTCGGCGTGTTCGGTGCCCGCGGCCGGATGGGCATCGAGGTCTGCAAGGCGGTCGACGCCGCCGACGATCTTGAGCTGGTGGCGTCGATCGACCAGGGCGACAGCCGGTCCGCCGTCTCCGACGCCCAGGTGGTCGTCGACTTCACCACGCCGGACGTCGTCATGGACAACCTGCGCTGGGCCATCGAGCAGGGCATCAGCGCGGTCGTCGGCACCACGGGCTTCACCGAGGAGCGCCTGGAGCAGGTGCGCGGCTGGCTGGCCGGCAAGCCCGGGATCGGAGTGGTGATCGCGCCGAACTTCGGCATCGGCGCCGTGCTGATGATGCAGTTCGCCGCGCGGGCCGCCCGGCACTTCGAGTCCGTCGAGATCATCGAGCAGCACCACCCGCGCAAGCTTGACGCACCGAGTGGCACCGCCACGCACACCGCCCGACAGATCGCCCGCGCCCGCGCCGAGGCCGGTCTCGGCCCGGTGCCGGACGCCACGAAGGACGAGGTGCCGGGCGCGCGAGGCGCCGAGATCGACGGGGTACGCGTGCACGCCGTGCGGGCCACCGGGCTCGTCGCCCACCAGGAGGTGCTGTTCGGCACCACCGGGGAGACGCTCACCATCCGCCACGACTCGTACGACCGGGCGTCCTTCATGCCCGGCGTGCTGCTGGCCGTCCGCGCGGTCCGCACCCGCCCCGGCCTGACGGTAGGACTGGACCCCCTCCTCGACTGACGACGCCCCGGGCACCCGCAGATCTTGGACACTTTCCGTCCGCGCCGAACGGAAACTGTCCAAGATCTGCGCTGTTTCAGCGGGGGAGGGACGGGGTTCTGGGGTGGCGTTGGGTCGGGACGGTCGGGGGCAGATTCGTGACGGTGGCCTCGCCCGTGCGGTCGACAGAGATGTCCACCGGGGTGCCGGCCACGCGGAGGCCCTTGACCGTGAGGGCGCCCAACTCGGGGCCGGCCAGCGGGGTCAGCCGGACCGTTCCGCCCGGCACGTCCGGGTAGAGGCCCGTCGCGGCCTGGAGCAGCAGGACCGCACCCGCCGCGGCCCACGCCTGGGGCCGGCACGCCGCCGGGTACGGCACCGGGCGGTCGAGCAGCGCACGGCTGTCGCCGCCGTGCAGCTCCGGCATCCGGTAGTCGAACGCCTCGGCCGCCGCGAGCAGCCCCTCGGCCAGGCCGAGCGCGCCCTCGCGGTGCCCGCTGCGGGCCAGCCCGGCGAGCACGATCGCGGTGTCGTGCGTCCAGATCGAACCGCAGTGGTACGACAGCGGGCTGAAGCCGGCGTCGTCGGTGGACATGGTCCGGAGTCCGAAACCACCGGCGAGCGTGTCGGTGGTGAGCAGGCGGGCGACCTGCGCCTCCTCGTCCACGGTGAGCAGGCCGGTGCCGAGCAGGTGACCGATGTTGCTGGTCAGCGAGTCGACGGGGCGCTTGTCGCGGTCGAGGGCCAGGGCGGGCTGCGGGCCGTACCGGCCGTCCACCCAGAAGCTCTGCCGGAACCGGCGGGCCAGCGTGGCGGCGTGGTCGCGCCAGCGGTCCCCACCGGGGCGGCCGAACGCGTCAAGCAGCGCGGCGCCGTTCACCGCGGCCTCGTGCGCGTACCCCTGCACCTCGGCCAGCACGATCGGCGCGGTGGCCAGGGAGCCGTCGCGGAACCGGACGGCGTCGCCGGAGTCCTTCCAGCCCTGATTGGACAGCCCGTGACCGGTGGTGTCGACGTACTCGACGAGGCCGTCGCCGTCCGGGTCGGCGTGCTCGCCGAGCCAGCGCAGGGCCGCCTCCAGGTGCGGCAGCAGCGGCTCGATCTGCTCGGCCGGCAGGCCCCAGCGCCACGCGTCGTGCAACAGGTTGACCCAGAGCATTGTGGCGTCGACAGTGCCGTAGTAGGCCGGCGGGAGTCGCAGTCCGTTCTCGGGCAGCGCGACCTCGTGCCGCCGCAGCTCGTGCAGGATCTTGCCGGGGGCCTCCCCGGTGGCCGGGTCGACGCGGGTGCCCTGTCGGCGGGCGAGCACGCGCAGGGTGCCGGCCGCCAGGTCGGTGCCGAGCGGCAGCATCATCCGCGCCGCCCAGAGGCTGTCCCGGCCGAAGAGGGTGAGGAACCAGGGCACGCCGGCGCCGAGGAAGACGTCCCCGGGCCGCCCGGTCTCGGCCAGGCGTAGCCCGCGCAGGTCGTCCAGGCTGCGGTCGAGGAGACGGACGATCCGCCGGTCGTCCGCGGTCACCTCGGGTCGGGCCCACTCCGGCTCGCCGGCCGGGCCGACCACCACGGCACGCGGGTCCTCGACTGTCACCTGCCAGCGCAGCACCGTCCCGCCTCCGGGGGGCAGGTCGATCGGCCAGGCCAGTCGGGGCGCGGCGGCCCGTTCGTCGGAGGCGAGGACGTCGGCGTCCGGCGCGGTGACCGTGACGCTGATCCCCCCGGCTGACCAGGTGAGCACGCCCGGCTGACCGGTCCTGGCCTCCAGCGGCGGGGCGGCGCGACCGGACTTGACCACTTCGATGGGCGCCAGGTCGCAGCCGAGGTCGACGCTCACGGTGGCCCGTACGGCGACCGTGGCGGTGGAGACGATCCGCAGCTCCTCGGTGAGGCCGTCGCGGGTGGCCCGACGGAGTCGGTCGACACGGACGGTGGGGTCGGGCGTGGGGTCGCCGAGCCAGCGTGCCAGGCCCACGAAGCGGGCGCCGTGCGGGCCGTCGGCCCCGCGGGTCAGCCCCTCCAGCTCCTGGTCGTCGACCCGCAGCTCGGCCCGGGAGAGCACGCGGGCGTCGGCGTGGAAGACGCCCTGGACGCCGGTCGGGCGGATCTGTCCGGTCGCGTCCCCCAGCGCGCTGGTCGGGGCGAGCACCACCCCCACCAACTCGTGCAGGAGGGGTTGCAGCTGGCGTTCGATCACGGGGCGGCTCCAGACCTCGGGGTGCGGGGCGGATGTCTTGACAACGCGCCCCCGGCGGTGCAAAGTGCGAAACATTCCAGAAACTTGAACGATCTAATCCTGCACTATCCGAATTGGATCGTTCAAGACGGCGAGAGGGATTAAGTGCCCGAGAAGGTAACCATTGCGACGGTGGCCCGGCACGCCCGAGTAAGCCGGCAGACGGTCTCCAACGTGCTCAACGCCCCGCACATCGTGCGGCAGGAGACCCGCCAGCGGGTCGAGGACGCGATCAACGCACTCGGCTACCGGGCCAACCAGGCGGCCCGACAGATGCGTACCGGTCGGTCCCGACTCATCGCCGCCCGGATCGAACCGACCCGCGACGGCATCAACGGGTCGGTGCTGGACCGCTTCCTGCACGGCCTCACCGAGACCGCCGACGCCGCCGGCTACCGGGTGCTGCTCTACACCGCCACCGACGACGAGCGGGAGATCGCCACCTACGACGACCTGCTCGGCACGTACGAGCTGGACGCCTTCGTGCTCGTCGGCACCAAGTACGGCGACCCGCGTACCGCCTGGCTCGCCGACCGGGACGTGCCGTTCGTGACCTTCGGCCGCCCGTGGGACGCCCTCGACGCGCACCCCTGGGTCGACGTGGACGGCGCCGCCGGCACCGGCGCGGCCACCCGGCACCTGCTCGCCGCCGGGCACCGACGGATCGGGTTCATCGGCTGGCCGGCCGGGTCCGGCGTCGGCGACGACCGGCGGGCCGGCTGGCACGACGCGCTGCGCGCCGCCGGAATCGACCCGACCGGGCTGCACCGCGAGACCGAGGACGGCATCACCGAGGGTGAACGGCTGACGCGTGACCTGCTCGCCGCCGTGGCGCCGACCGCAGTGGTCTGTGCCAGTGACTCGCTCGCCCTCGGCGCGCTCCAGGCGATCCGCGGCACCGACCCGCCCGTGTCGGTTATCGGCTTCGACGACACGCCGGTCGCCGCCGCGGTGGGGCTGGCCAGCGTCAGCCAACCGCTGGGCGAGGCCGCGGCCCGCTGCGTGGACCTGCTCACCGGGGTCCTCGACGGCAACCACGAGACCCCCACCCACGTGCTGCTCCAGCCCTCGCTGGCGCTGCGGCACACCGCGTAGTCCCACCCCCACCAGGAGAGAACATGGCACCCAGAACCCTTACCCGGGCCGCGGTGGCCGGCCTCGCCGCCGTCGCCCTTCTCGGGTCCGCGGCCTGCGGCAGCGGCTTCGACGACTCGTCCGGCGACGCCAAGCAGTCCAGCGGACCGGCCAGCCTGCAGATCCTGATCGGATCCTCCGGCGAGGCCGAGACCAAGGCCGTGCAGGACGCGGCGGCGACGTGGGCGAGCAGCTCCGGCAACACCGCCACGGTCACCCCGGCGCAGGACCTCACCCAGCAGCTCGGCCAGGCCCTCGCCGGTGGCACCCCGCCCGACGTCTTCTACGTCGACGCGGCCCGCTTCGCCGACTACGCGAGCGTCGGCGCGCTGGAGCCGTACGGCGACAAGATCTCGAACCCGGACGACTTCTACGAGAGCCTGCGCACCACGTTCTCGTACGACGGCAAGCTCTACTGCGCGCCCAAGGACTTCTCGACGCTGGCCCTGCAGATCAACACGGACCTGTGGGCGAAGGCCGGACTGACCGACGCCGACGTGCCGACCACCTGGGACCAGCTCACCGCGACCGCCCAGAAGATCAAGGCGAAGGGGCAGGTCGCCCTGGCGCTCGGCGACACCCGGGACCGGATCGGCGCCTTCATGGTGCAGAACGGTGGCTGGCTGCTGAGCAAGGACGGCAAGCAGCCGACCGCCGACACCCCGGAGAACCTGGCCGCCCTCCAGTACGTCAAGACCCTGCTCACCTCCGGCCTGGCAAAGTACCCGAAGCAGCTCGACGCGGGCTGGTCCGGTGAGGCGTTCGGCAAGGGCAAGGCCGTGATGACCATCGAGGGCAACTGGATCAAGGGCGCCCTGCAGAACGACTTCCCGAACGTGAAGTACAAGGTGGTGGCGCTGCCGGCCGGCCCGAAGGGCCAGGGCACGCTCTCCTTCACCCAGTGCTGGGGCATCGCCGCGAAGTCGAAGTACAAGGACCAGGCGATCAAGTTCGTCGAGGCGATGACGAGCGGTGCGCAGCAGTTGACGTTCGCGAAGGCGGTCGGTGTCATGCCGTCCCGGCAGTCGGTGCGCGACCAGTACACGGCCGCCTCCCCGACGGACAAGGTGTTCATCGACGGTGCCGCGTACGCCCAGGGCCCGGTGAACGCGCCCAAGATGGACAGCGTCCTCAAGGACCTGGACACCGGACTCCAGAGCCTGACCACCGGCGACCCGAAGACCGTGCTGCAGAACTTCGACAAGAACGCCAAGGCGGCGCTCGGCGGCAGCTGAGGCGACGGCGGGGGCCCGACGACACGCGGGGCCCCCTTCCGCGCCTTCGGCCCGAGTAAGGGAGGGAGGGGAGATGGCAACCGAGACACTGACGGCCGTGGCCACCGCGCCCGGGGCGGGTCCTCGGCGACGCCGTGGTGGCGTGCGCGGCAACGAGAACCTCGCCGGCTGGCTCTTCGTCACGCCGGTGATCGTCATCCTGGGGCTGTTCCTGCTGCTGCCGATCCTGATGGCGCTCTGGGTCAGCCTGACCGACTGGAACGGGCAGGGCAGCCCGTTCACCGGCGACGTCCCGTTCGTCGGCGCGCACAACTACACGCAGTTGTTCACCGAGGACGGGCTGGCCCGCCGCGACTTCATGACGAGCATCCGCAACAACATCTACTACGTGGCGATCGTGGTGCCGGCGCAGACCGTGCTGGCGCTCGGGCTGGCGCTCGTCGTCAACAACCGGATGCTCAAGGGCAAGAGCTTCTTCCGCAGCGCGTTCTACTTCCCCTCGGTCACCAGTTCGGTCGCGATCAGCGTGGTGTTCCTGTTCCTGTTCGCCAACTCCGGCGCGGTGAACGCGCTGCTCGGCCTCCTCGGAATCGACGGACCGGAGTGGTTCGCGGACTCCCGTGGCGTGCTGCACCTGCTTCTCGGCGCGATCGGCGTCGACACGCCCCCGGCGGCGCTTACCGACGGCGGTCCGTTCGGGCTGACCTGGTGGGACTGGCTGGCCGGCCCGAGCGTGGCGATGATCTCGATCATCACGTTGGTCGTCTGGACCACCTCCGGCACCTTCATGCTGATGTTCCTTGCCGGTCTGCAGAACGTGCCGGTGACGCTGGACGAGGCCAGCACCCTCGACGGCGCCTCCCGCTGGCAGCGTTTCCGCCACGTCACCCTGCCGATGATCAGGCCGACCACCTTCCTGGTGCTCACCCTCGGCATGATCGGCTCGTGGCAGGTCTTCGACCAGGTGTACGTCATGAGCCAGGGCGACCCGGCCAAGACCACTCTCACCCCGGCCTACCTGTCGTACCGGACCGCCTTCCGGGACTTCGACTACGGCTCCGGCGCGGCGATCTCGTTCGTGCTGTTCCTCATCATCATCGTGCTCACGCTGATCCAGCGCCGGGCGCTCGCCGAGCGGGACACCGGCCGGCCGCGCCGCGGCCGGCGGCGTCGACGCGTACCGGAGAGGTCCTGACATGGCCGTGCCCACCGACCGCCCGGCCGCCACGCCCACGCGCGGCGACCAGCGCGCGGCCCGCACCCTGGCCACCCGCTTCCTGGGGTACGCCACGCTCGTGTTCTTCGGCCTGGTGTTCCTCTATCCGTTCGTCATCCAGATCGGCACCGCGCTCAAGACCGAGTCCGACGCGGCGGCGAACCCGCTCTCGCCGTTCCCGGACCCGCTCACCCTGGCCGGCTTCGAGCGGATCTTCGCGGGCACCAACTTCCCGCTCTGGCTGGGCAACTCGCTGCTGGTGACCGTGCTGGTGACCCTCGGCCGGGTGTTCTTCGACTCGCTCGCCGGGTACGCCCTCGCCCGGCTGCGGTTCGCCGGGCGAGGCGGGCTGTTCGCGGCCGTCATCGCGGTCATGGCGGTGCCCGGCGTGGTGCTGCTGATCCCGAAGTTCCTGGTGCTCAACCAACTCGGTATCTACAACAGCTACGCCGGCCTGGTGGTGCCACTGCTGGCCGACGCGGCGGGCGTGTTCATCATGAAGCAGTTCTTCGAGTCGATCCCGGTGAGCGTCGAGGAGGCCGCCCGCATCGACGGGGCGAGCATCTTCCGCACCTTCTGGTCGGTGGTGCTGCCGATGGCGAAGCCGGCGCTGATCACCCTCACCATCCTCTCGTTCCAGGGCTCCTGGAACGAGTTCCCGCACAGCCTCGTGTCGGTGCAGGACCCCGACCTGTTCACCCTGCCGCGCGGCCTCGCCGACCTGGTCAGCGGCTCGCTGGGCAGCGGCACCCAGTACCCGCTCAAGCTGGGCGCGGCGCTGCTCGCCACCATCCCGGTGGCGATCATCTTCGTGATGTTCCAGCGCTACTTCGTCCGCGACGCCAACGACGGCTCGGACAAGGGCTGACCGGCGCAGGTGTGGCGGGCCCCGAGTCGGGCCGCCACACCTGTCACTCGGTCGGTACCTTCTCGGTCGGGACGGCCACGTGCAGGCGCACCTGAGGCACCAGCATGTCGTCGACGTCCAGCGCCCGGGCCGCGCCGTCGGGCTCCCAGCCGGTGCTGGTGAGGAACTTCCGGGTCGCCTCGTCACCGTCGAACGCCCACGCCACCGCCCGACTCAAGCCGTCCTCGCGCCACAGGTCGACTGTCGCGGCGAGCAGGCGACTGCCGTGCCCCCGCCGGCCCCAGCGCGGCTCCACCAGCAGGTCGGTCACGGCGGCCACGTCCGGGCCGAGCGCGTCGGCCGGCTCACCCGGGGCGAGCGCCTCGCCGTCGGCCGGGCCGGAGGCGGCGAACCCCACCAGATACGATTGCTCGGCCTGTTCGACGGCGACAAGCACCCGGTGCGCGCCCGAGGGCGGCTCCAGCACCGCGGCGCTCCACCGCCGGGCGAGGAACGCCTCGTCCAGGTTGTCGAGCACATGCCGAGGCAGGATCCGGCGGTACGCGACCCGCCAGGTCGCGAGCTGGATGCGTGCGATCTCGCCGGCGTCCTCGGGACGCGCCGGGCGGACGTACCCGAGAGCCATGGGACGGAAGCCTACGCAGGGCGAGGGAGGCGACGGTGGCGCAGGGTGCCAACAGGACGACCGCGCAGGTCGTCGGGGTGGTGGTGCTCGCCGCGGCGGTCGCCGCGTTCCTCGCCGTCGCGGCCGTCCGGCACGGTTTCTTCGACCTGAAGGTCTACTACGGCGCCTTGACGTGGTGGGTGCACGACGGCGGGGAGATCTACGACTACCTCAAACCGGGCACCCAGTACGGCTTCACGTACCCGCCGTTCGCGGCGCTTGTCATGCTGCCGATGGCGTACCTGCCGTGGTCGGCCGCGATCGCGGTGAGCGTGCTTGCCAGCGTGGCCACCACCACGGTGCTGATCTGGTGGCTGGTCGACCCGATCGCCCGCCGGGCCGGCTGGACCCGCTGGTTCGCGTTCGCCGTCGCGCTCTGCCTGGCCGCCGCCTTCGAGCCGATGCGGGAGACGGTGAACTTCGGCCAGGTCAACACGCTGCTGCTCTTCCTGGTGGCGGTGGACCTGCTGCGGCTGCTGCCGGCCGGCAACCGGTGGGCCGGGGTGGGCATCGGCCTGGCCACCGCGATCAAGCTGACCCCGGGCATCTTCATCGTCTATCTGCTGGTCACCGGGCGGTGGCGGGCTGCGCTCACCGCCAGCGGCGTGGCCGCCGGGGTGTCGCTGCTGGCCGGCGCGCTCTTCCCGGACGCGTCCCGGGAGTTCTGGACCGAGGCGCTGTGGAACACCGGGCGGGTCGGCGAGCTGGCGTTCGTCTCCAACCAGTCGCTGCGCGGGGTCGTCGCCCGGCTCGACCCGCAGCACCCGAGCACCCTGCTCTGGCTGCTGCTCGTGCTCGGCGCCCTGGCGCTCTGGGCCTGGCGGTCGCGGGCCGCCGTCGCGGCCGGCGACGAGGCGACCGGCCTGGCGCTGACCGGCGCGGTGATGTGCCTGGTCAGCCCGGTCACCTGGGTCCACCACCTGGTCTGGCTGCTGCCGGGACTGATCCTGCTTGTCGACAACGCGATGGCCGCGCCGGCCGGTCGCCGCCGCCGCGTCGTGCTGGCCGCCGCGACCATCGGGTACGTGCTGCTGATCAGCCGGACCGTCTGGTTCTGGGAGAAGGACTTCACAGGCGTCGACGGCTTCGTCGGCAGCAACGCGTACGTCTGGATCAGCCTGGCCCTGCTGGCCTTCCTGCCGGTCCGCAGGTGGCTGGCACCCGGCGGCTCAGTAGTCGAGGCGGCCGGCGTACCGCAGCTCGACCAGCCCGACCGGCCCGCGCCCGCCGGCGAGCGGCACCTGGTAGGTCGACCGCTCACCGTCAGGTGACAGCCCCGCCCGTTCGTAGAACCGGCGGGCCCGCCGGTTGTCCGCCAGCACCCACAGCCGGTAGCCGGTCCAGCCCCGCTCGCTGAGCCCGTCGCGGGCGGCGGCGAGCAGAGCGGCTGCCGTCCCGTCGCCCCAGAACGCCGGCTCGACGTAGAGCGCCAGCACCTCGCCGACCGTCGGGTCCAGGTCCTCGCGGTCCTGGTTGCGGCGGTACGGCCCGAACGTGGTGAAGCCGACGACCAACCCGTCCACCTCGCCGAGCAGGGTGTTGAACGGGTGCTCCGGGTCGGCGGTGCCCACGTCGCGGCGGCGCTGCGCCCAGGCCCCCACGTTGAGGCGCCCGAGCACCTCGTCCGGCATGAAGCCGGCGTAACCCGACTGCCAGCCGTGCACGTGCACGCGGGCGACCGCCTCGGCGTCGTCCGGCTCCTCCCGGCGGATGGTCAGCATTGCACCGTTCTATGCCCCCGTGGCGGTCGGAGTCCAGCTTCCCGCACCGGCGTCGTACCGATGATTTATCGTCGCCGACGATGGCCGCACCGGAATCACTCTCGCTCGCCCAGGCCCGCCGGGTGGCACTCGCCGCCCAGGG
Source organism: Micromonospora lupini str. Lupac 08 (assembly GCF_000297395.2). Lineage (GTDB taxonomy): Bacteria > Actinomycetota > Actinomycetes > Mycobacteriales > Micromonosporaceae > Micromonospora > Micromonospora lupini. Next base: position 1,633,671 of record NZ_HF570108.1, read on the forward strand.
CTTCGCCGACCCGCCGCCGGTCGGGGTGCCGACGCGTCGACATCTGCGCCGGGTCCTCGACCGGGTCGGGTTGATCCAGATGGACTCGGTGAACGTGCTGCAGCGCGCGCACTACCTGCCGCTCTACAGTCGGCTCGGTCCGTACCCCACCTCGCTTCTCGACCAGGCCGCCTACCGGCGGCCTCGCGAGCTGTTCGAGTACTGGGGCCACGAGGCGTCGCTGGTGCCGGTGGGGCTGCACCCGCTGCTGCGCTGGCGGATGGCCCGCGCGCACAGCGAATCCTGGGGCGGCATGCGGCGCATCGCCCAGGAGCAGCCGGAGCTGGTCGCCTGGGTCCGTGACGAGGTGGCCGCGCGGGGCCCGTTGACCGCCGCCGAGATCGAGCACGACGCCCCCCGGGAGACCGGCAACTGGGGGTGGAACTGGTCGGCGGTGAAGCGGGCGCTGGAGTTCCTGTTCTGGGCCGGCGAGGTGACCGCCGCGGAGCGCAGCACCTCCTTCGCCCGCCGCTACGACCTGCCCGAGCGGGTGCTCCCGCCGGCCGTGCTGGCCGCGCCCACCCCGACCGACGCCGAGGCGTACCGCGCTCTGGTGGCCCTGGCGGCGCGGTCGCTCGGGGTGGCCGCCGAACCGGAGCTGCGCGACTACTTCCGGCTGCCACTGGCCGGCGCCCGGCAGGCAGTCGCGGAGCTGGCCGAGGCCGGCGAGCTGGTGCCGGTCACCGTGGCGGGTTGGCGGCAGCCGGCCTGGCTGCACGCGTCCGCCCGACTGCCCCGGTGGGTTCGCGGCAACACCCTGGTCAGCCCGTTCGACCCGCTGGTCTGGGAACGTGCCCGCACCGAGCGGCTGTTCGACTTCAGCTACCGCATCGAGATCTACGTCCCGGCGCCACAGCGGGTGTACGGCTACTACGTGCTGCCGTTCCTCCAGGGCGACCGGTTCACCGCCCGCGTCGACCTGAAGGCCGACCGCAAGGCCGGAGTGCTGCTGGTGCCGGCCGCCTGGATCGAGCCCGGCGCCGACCCGGGGGAGACGGCCGTCGCCCTCGCCGCCGAGCTGTACCGGCTCGCCGGCTGGCTCGGCCTGGACGCGGTGGTGCCCCCCGCGGCCGGCGACCTGGCCGGTCCGCTCACCGCCGCGTTGGCCGGCGTGTCCGGTGTACCGTGAGCGCGTGACGAGCGTTCCCGGACCGGCCGACCAGCCGCAGCCCACCGGTTGGCCGGCGAGCCCGCCAGATGGTTACGGCTACCCGGCGCCCGAGCCCGACCGGCTCACCCGGGTCGTGCTGCGGCTCTACGAGCGTTCGCCACGCTGGGCGGTACCGCTGGCCGCGGTCGGCTGCGTCGGCCTCGGGATGGCGTACGCGCTGCTGAGCAACCCGGCCCACGCCGACCCGGACGCCGCGCCGACCTGCCTGCTCAAGCTGACCACAGGGCTCGACTGCCCGGGCTGCGGCGGCACCCGCGCGCTCTGGTACGTGCTGCACGGCGACCTGCCGGCCGCCGCCCGGCACCACTTCCTCTTCGTGTTCGCGCTGCCGTTCCTGGCGTACCTCTTCGTGGCCTGGGCGGGAAACCAGGCGTTCGGGTGGCGGCTGCCCGAGCTGCGGATCAGCTCGAAGGTCATCGTCGGGTTCCTGGGCGTGTGGCTGGCGTTCTCGGTGCTGCGCAACCTGCCCTGGGCGCCGTTCACCTCGCTCTACGTCTGAGCGCGCGGACCCGCGCTGTCCTTCTCGCTACCTTGGCGGGTGAGGCAGGACCATCCCGTGTCCCCCTGTAGAGGTGCCCCAGATATGGGGCTCGGCCCGGTCGTCGCTGGCCCCAGCCTGGCCCCACCGATGGGGCAGCTCTACAGGCAGCCGAGGAGGTGCAGGGGTCCGGCGGCCCCGCCTCGGACCGGCGCCAGCGCGGGGGATCCGGCGCTTGGTCGGTCCTGCTGTTCAGCCCCTTTCGAGCTGATGTCGTTCACGACATCACGTAGCTGATCCTGAGCCATTTGCCGACGAACCGCCCACGCACCCGCCCAGACCGAGTCGACTCGGGCGTCGGGCCCGTCAGGCCCGTCGGGCCGGTCGGGTGGCTCGGGCCGGTCGGGTGGCTCGGGCCGGTCGGGTGGCTCGGTTCTACCGGCGAGCTGGGTTGGTCACTCCGGCTGGCCGTGGGTCGGCGGCTGATGTCTCGGACGACATCAGCTCCAAAGGACGCGGCCAGGACCCTCGGTCCCGGGCCCGGCCATGACCCTTGGTCCCGGGCCCGGCCATGACGCCCGAGTGATCGACATTGCACGGGGCGCGCCTGAGTTGGGTGCGAAGGTGCCGCGCCACTACAGTCGCTGGCATGCCGGAGATGGTGCAGCCCCAGGTCAAGTTGATCGCGTGGACCCAGTTCGCGGCCCCGGACGACGTGCCGTGGTCGACCGACGCCGAGGGCGGCCAGGCGCTCGCCGAGTTCGCCGGACGGGCCTGCTACCAGTCCTGGAAGAAGCCGAACCCGGCCACCGCCACCAACGCCGGCTACCTGGCGCACATTCTCGACGTCGGCCACCTGAGCGTGCTGGAGCACGGCTCGGTGACCTTCTACTTCACCGGGGTCTCCCGCTCCTTCACCCACGAGCTGATCCGGCACCGGCACTTCTCGTACTCCCAGCTCTCGCAGCGCTACGTCCCCGAGCGGGACGCGGCAATGGTCGAGCCGGCGGTCATCGCCGAGGACCCCGAGCTGCACAAGCGCTTCACCGAGGCTGCCGAGGCGAGCGTGCGGGCGTACACCGAGTTGCTGGAGGGTCTCGAGCAGCGCTTCTCCGACGAGCCGAACCCGACACTGCGCCGCAAGCAGGCCCGGCAGGCGGCCCGCGCGGTGCTGCCGAACGCCACCGAGACGCGGATCGTGGTCACCGGCAACTACCGGGCGTGGCGGCACTTCGTCGCGATGCGGGCCACCGAGCACGCCGACGTGGAGATCCGTGAGCTGGCCGTGGAGTGCCTGCGCCAGCTCCAGACGGTGGCGCCGAACGTCTTCGCCGACTTCGTGATCTCCACGCTGCCGGACGGCACCGAGGTGGCGGCCAGCCCGCACGAGGCGTCCTGAGCCCTTCCCCGGCGGGCTCCGGCTGGTCGTCCGCTAGGTTGGAGGGTATGACGCACGACCACCCCGACGCCGCGGCCCGACCGGTGTCCCGCCCCTTCGGCCGGGTGCTCACGGCCATGGTGAGCCCGTTCACGCCCGACGGCTCGCTCGACCTCGACGGCGCCGCCCGGCTGGCGAGCCACCTGGTCGACGAGCAGGGCAACGACGCGCTGGTGGTCAACGGCACCACCGGCGAGTCGCCGACCACCACCGACGCGGAGAAGGAACGCCTGATCCGGGCAGTGGTGGAGGCCGTCGGTGACCGGGCCAGGGTCGTCGCCGGGATCGGCACCAACGACACCCGGCACACCATCGAGTTGGCCGCCGCCGCCGAGAAGGCCGGCGCGCACGGCCTGCTCGTGGTCACCCCGTACTACAACAAGCCGCCGCAGAGCGGCCTGCTGCGGCACTTCACCGCCGTGGCCGACGCCAGCGGACTGCCGGTGATGCTGTACGACATCCCGCACCGCTCCGGCGTGCCGATCGACACCGAGACCCTGGTCCGGCTCGCCGACCACGGCCGGATCGTCGCGGTCAAGGACGCCAAGGGTGACCTGACCGCCACCAGCTGGGTGACCAGCCGTACCGGCCTCGCCTTCTACAGCGGCGAGGACGCGCTCACCCTGCCGGCGCTGGCCGTCGGTTGCGTGGGCGTGGTCGGCACCTCGACGCACTTCACCGGGGCGCTGACCGCAGAGATGATCGAGGCGTACGACGCGGGGGACATGCCGGCCGCGCTTGCCCTGCACCGGCGGCTGCTGCCGCTGTTCACCGGCATCTTCCGCACCCAGGGCACCATCCTGGTCAAGGCGGGCCTGGCGTCGCTGGGCCTGCCGGCCGGCCCGGTGCGACCCCCGCTCGTGGACGCCACCGACGACGAGATCGCCCAGCTGCGCGCGGACTTCGCGGCAGCGGGCCTGGAGTTGCCCGAATGATCGAACGACACGATGGGCGCCGAGTGACGGCGTCGCAGAATGAGGTGGACGCGTGACCGAGGCGCACATCGAGGCGGAGCTACCCCCGCCGCTGCCGGAAGGCGGCCTGCGGATCATCCCGCTCGGCGGGCTCGGTGCCATCGGTCGGAACATGACCGTCTTCGAGTACGACGGCAAGTTGCTGATCGTCGACTGCGGGGTCCTGTTCCCCGACGTCGAGCAACCGGGCGTGGATCTGATCCTGCCCGACTTCGGTCCGATCCTGGACCGGCTGGCCGACGTCCAGGCGATCGTGCTGACCCATGGTCACGAGGACCACATCGGCGCGGTGCCGTACCTGCTCGCCCACAAGCCCGACATCCCGCTGGTCGGCTCACAGTTCACCCTCGCCCTGGTCGAGGCGAAGCTGGCCGAGCGGCGGATCCAGCCGTACACGCTCACCGTGCGCGAGGGCGGCCGGGAACGCCTCGGCCCGTTCGAGTGTGAGTTCTTCGCGGTCAACCACTCCATCCCGGACGCGCTCGCGGTGGCCATCCGCACCCCGGCCGGCCTGGTGCTGCACACCGGCGACTTCAAGATGGACCAGCTCCCGCTGGACGGCCGGATCACCGACCTGGCCGGTTTCGCCCGGCTCGGCGCCGAGGGCGTCGACCTGCTGCTGTCCGACTCCACCAACGCGGAGATCCCCGGCTTCGTCACCCCGGAGCGGGAGATCGGTCCGGTGCTCGACTCGATCTTCGCGAAGGCCAAGGGCCGGATCATCGTGGCCTCGTTCGCCTCGCACGTGCACCGGGTGCAGCAGGTGTTCGACTCCGCCGCCGAGCACGGCCGCAAGGTCGCGCTGATCGGCCGGTCCATGGTGCGCAACATGGGCATCGCGCGGGACCTCGGCCTGCTCAACATCCCGGCCGGCCTGGTCGTCGGCATCGAGGAGGCGACCACGCTGCCGCCGGAGCAGATCGTGCTGATGTCCACGGGTTCGCAGGGTGAGCCGATGAGCGCGCTGGGCCGCATGGCCAGCGGCGATCACCGGCACATCACCATCGCACCCGGCGACACAGTCGTGCTCGCGTCCTCGCTCGTGCCGGGCAACGAGACCTCGGTGTACCGGGTCATCAACCGGCTCGCCCGGGCCGGCGCGGTGGTCGTGCACAAGGACGTCGCGAAGGTGCACGTCTCCGGGCACGCCCCGGCCGGCGAACTGCTCTACCTGCTCAACGTGGTCCGGCCCAGCAACCTGATGCCCGTACACGGGGAGTGGCGGCACCTGCGCGCCCACGCCCGCCTCGGCATCGAGTCCGGGGTGGCCGCCGATCGGGTGGTGCTCTGCGAGGACGGCGACGTCGTCGACCTCGTCGAGGGCCGGGCCAGCCTCGTCGGGCACGTGAAGAGCCGGTACGTCTACGTCGACGGTCTCGCCGTCGGCGACGTCAGCGAGTCGCTGCTCACCGAACGGCGGATCCTCGGCGACGGCGGTTTCATCGCCACCACGGTGGTCGTCGACTCGGTCACCGGCAAGGTCGTCGCCGGCCCGACGTTGTCCGCGAAGGGCTTCTCCGAGGACCCGGAGGCGTTCAACCCGGTGATCCCCCTGGTCACCGAGGCGCTCAACCGGGCGGCCGCGGACGGGATCACCGACCCGCACCAGCTTCAGCAGATCGTCCGGCGGACCGTGGGGCGGTGGGTCAACGACGCGTACCGGCGGCGGCCCATGATCGTGCCCACCGTCGTCGAGGTCTGAGCACGTCGCGCTGACGCCGGTCCACCCGATCGGGTGGGCCGGCGTCGCCGTGTCGGCCGCCCGGCGGTCAGGGCAGGTCGGGCCGCTTCGCGGTCAGGGCAGGTCGGGCCGCTTCACGGTCAGGGCAGGTCGGCCACCGCTTCGGCGTACGCGACGCCGGTGGCGATCGCGGCGTCCACCAGCACCAGCAGTTGCGCCGGCGCCACCCCGTGGGTCAGGTCGGTCGCCACGTCCCCGGCGAGCACGATCTCCGCGTCGAGGTCGTGCGCGTACGCCTTGGGCAGCAGCCGGTCGTGGTTCCAGGCGTTGCAGAAGGCGTACGCCTCGGCGCGGCGCGCGGTCGGCAGCCGGCGGGCGGCCATCGCCCGGGTGTGCAGCACCTCGCCGCGTTCGCCGGCCCGGCGGAACTGGATCACCGCCGCACCCCACCGGCCGACCACTGTGCCGCCGTCGTCGACCAGGTACCTGTCGCCGCGGCGGTCAAGCGTCGAGGTGATCATGTCGACGGTGAGCGCCATCACTTCCCGCTCGGGCGCTGCGTCCGCGCCGGCGTCGGCAGCGCCAGCCTCGGGGCCGGACCGGTCCCCGCCGGCCTCATCCCCGCCGGGCGCGTCGTCGGCCTCGTCGTCGGCGGGCAGTGGCACCGCCGCCGCGGACGGGCGCTCGGCCAGCCAGGCCGCCATCCGGCCGGACTGGTGACCGGTGCCGTTGCGGGCGTCGAAGCTGCCCGCCAGGTCGGTCGCGAGGCCGAGCAGCAGCGCGCCGAGGGTGGCCACGTCCAGCTCGGTGGCCGGGCGTTCGGCGTACGCCGGGCGGTGCACCGTCCGGTCACCAAGCCCCGCCTCGTCGGCCAGCGCGCAGACCAGCGCCCCCGCGGCGGCGAACTCCATCGCGGCCAGGTCGTCGGTGGGCCGGTCCAGTCGGGGCAACTGCTCGGTCAGGATGGCCAGCCCGCGTTCGAGGTGCCCGCCGAGCGCGCAGAACCGCAGGTGCGTGGCGAGGTACGGGAAGGCGGAACGCTCGTGCCGGTGCCGCCGGTACGCCCGCACGTGCGCCGCCGCGGCCTGCTCGGGCTCACCGACCCGCAACAGCGGCAGCAGCCCGGCGACCAGCGCCCGCTCGGGCTGGTCGGTGCACTCCTGCGCCTCGGTGTCGGCCGCCTCCAGCTCGGTGCGGGCGGCCTGCCACTCACCCCAGCCGGCGAGCAGCTCCGCGCGCCGGGCCGGGGCGCAACCCGGGCACCCACCGGCCGGCCCGGGACGCGCGCCCGCCCAGCCCTGGTAGAAGTGGCGGGCGGTGGGCTCGTCGCCGAGGTGGTCGGCGACCCGGCAGCGCAGCTCGGCGACCGTCGGCGCGTCGGGTCCGTCGGCCCCCACCCGGTGGGCCAGGTCGTCGAGCAGGAGCCGGGTCTGGTCCAGCCCGACACGGGGAGTGCCGAGCAGCGCCTCCACCGCGTAGCGCTGGTAGCGCGGCAGCAGCTCGGTCTCGGCGTCGGTGAGCAGCGCGGGCCACCGGTCGGCGGCGGCCCGGCAGCGTCGCAGCGGCTCGATCAGCCGCCACCGTTCGCCGTGCAGCAGGTACGCCTCGATCAGGGCGAACCGGGCGTCGATCGCGGACCTGACGTCTCCGGTGGCGTCGGCCCGTTCGGCGACCCGTTCCAGGGCGACCAGCCGACCTGGCGCATCGGGCAGGTCCCGCGCGTCGGCGAGCGCCGCCACCAGCGCCGCGCTGCTCTGACCTGCGACCCGGCCGTCGGAGGGATCATCCGCCCGGTCGGTGCGGCTGCCCGTCGTCTCCTCCCGCCCGGTCACGTCGACACCGCTCCGGGCAGCCGGCCGACGGCGACGGCGAGCTGGCAGCCGGTCGTGATGCCACAGTCGAGCAGTTGGTCGAGCTGGTGCGGCGTGACCCCGCGCTCCAGGTCGGTGATCACCTCACCGTAGATCCGGGCGTGGCCGCCGTCGTCGACGTGCACGAACGCCTTCGGCCAGAGCCGGTCGTGGTTCCACGCGTTGCAGAACGCGTACAGGGCGGGCACCTGCTCGATCCCGAAGGCGGGCGCGACCATCGTGCGGACCTGGAGCACCTCGCCGGCCGCCCCGAGACGCAGGAACCAGATCAGGTTGTCGTCGAAGCGGCCGACGAGGTCACCGTTCACGGCACGGCCGACCGACCGGCCACGCGCGGCGAGCACCGCGGCGACCAGCTCGCCGGTCAGCGGGCGCAACCGGTCGGGGTGCCCGGCCAGCGGATCGTCCTCGAGTCTCGGCGACGCCATCGGGCATCCCTTCTGAGGCGGATATCACGGCCGGCGGCGGGGTCCGTGCTGCGACGCGCGGACACGACCCGGAAAAGCGGCGATCTGCCCGGCCCCACCGTTACCGTGACTCTATGGCGGGCCGTACCTCTCAGGCGAGCCGGCGACGCGGCGCGTCGCCGCGCGGTGGCACCAACAGCCGTGCCCGTCAACCGGCGAAGAAGACTCGGGCGCCGGTACGCCGACGCACCACACCCGCCCGTCCGGGGCCGGCCGTCTACGTTGGTCGCGCGGTCGGCGCACTGTGGATGGGGCTGGCCCACGGGATGGGGTGGGCGGTGCGGGCCGCCGGCCGGCAGGCCGCCTCCGCCCGCGACCTCGACCCCGAGCACCGTCGCGACGGCGGCGGGTTGCTGCTGTTCGGGTTGGCCCTGCTCAGCGCCGTCGCGCTGTGGTTCTCCGGAGCGGGCCCGGTGGGCGCGCGGCTGGCCGACACGATCCGGCTGTTCCTGGGCGCGATCTCCGTGGTGGTGCCGGTGCTGCTGATGATCGGGGCCTGGCGGCTGATGCGCCAGCCGGCCGATCCGGAGCACCGGGGTCGCGGGTTGATCGGGTGGGGTTCGCTGCTGGTGTCGACCGCGGCGCTGCTCCAGATCGGTCAGGACCCGACGGACACGGTGCAGCGTGACTACGCCGGTGGGCTGGTCGGCGCCGGCGTGGGCGGGTTGCTGGAGCGGGCGGTCACCGCGTGGGTGGCCGTACCGTTGCTGATCCTGCTGCTGCTCTTCGGCCTGCTCGTGGTGACCGCGACGCCGATCAACAAGATCCCCGAGCGACTGGGTCTGCTCGCTGGAAGCCTGGTGGCGACACCGGACGTGGTCGTCGGCGAAGAGACCGACGAGACGGTCCTCAACCGACCGGCCCGCAAGCGGCCGGCGAAGCGGATGCCCCCTCCACTGGACCCGGACGACTTCGAGGACCTGGAGGGCGCCGACCTCCAGGAGACGATGGTCCTGCCGCGCAAGGCGCCGGCGAAGGTGCCGGCGAGCCGCAAGCCCGCCGAGCCGCCGGAGCACTCGCCCGCGCCCACCCGCGCCGAGCAGCTCGCGTTGACCGGGCTGTCCGGCGACTACACCCTGCCGCCGGCGAACATGCTCAGCGCCGGCGCCGCCGCGAAGACCCGCAGCAAGGCCAACGACGAGGTGATCGCCGCGTTGACAGGCGTCTTCGACCAGTTCGACGTGGACGCCGCGGTCACCGGCTTCACCCGTGGCCCGACGGTCACCCGGTACGAGGTGGAGCTGGGCCACGGGGTCAAGGTCGAGCGGATCACCCAGCTCTCCCGCAACATCGCGTACGCGGTGAAGTCGCCGGACGTGCGGATCCTCAGCCCGATCCCGGGCAAGAGCGCGGTCGGCGTGGAGATCCCGAACACCGACCCGGAGAACGTGGCGCTCGGCGACGTGCTGCGGTCGCGGGCGGCGACAAGCGACCACCACCCGATGGTGGTGGCGCTCGGCAAGGACATCGAGGGCGGCTACGTGGTGGCCAACCTCGCCAAGATGCCGCACATCCTCATCGCCGGGGCCACCGGCGCGGGCAAGTCGTCGTGCCTCAACACGCTGCTGGTGTCCATCCTGACCCGGGCCACCCCGGACGAGGTGCGGCTGCTGCTGATCGACCCGAAGCGGGTCGAGATGACCGGCTACGAGGGCATCCCGCACCTGGTCACGCCGATCGTGACGAACGCCAAGAAGGCGGCCGACTCGCTGGACTGGGTCGTGCGCGAGATGGACATGCGCTACGACGACCTCGCCGCCAACGGGGTCCGGCACATCGACGACTTCAACCGCAAGGTCCGCAACGGCGAGATCAAGGCGCCGCCGGGCAGCGAACGGGAGATGCGTCCGTACCCGTACCTGCTGGTGATCGTGGACGAGCTGGCGGACCTCATGATGGTCGCGCCACGCGACGTGGAGGACTCGGTCGTCCGGATCACCCAGCTCGCCCGGGCCGCCGGCATCCACCTGGTGCTGGCCACCCAGCGCCCCTCGGTCGACGTGGTGACCGGTCTGATCAAGGCGAACGTCCCGTCCCGGCTGGCGTTCGCCACCTCGTCCCTCGCGGACTCCCGGGTCATCCTGGACCAGCCCGGCGCGGAGAAGTTGCTCGGCCGCGGTGACGGTCTCTTCCTGCCGATGGGCGCCTCGAAGCCGGTCCGGATCCAGGGCGCCTGGGTGACCGAGCGCGAGATCGCCGACGTGGTGAAGTTCTGCAAGGACCAGCGGGAGCCGGAGTTCCGCAAGGACGTGCTGGCCCCGGCGCAGGACAACAAGAAGAAGATCGACGAGGACATCGGCGACGACCTCGACCTGCTGGTGCAGGCGGTGGAGCTGGTGGTCACCTCGCAGTTCGGCTCCACCTCGATGCTCCAGCGCAAGCTGCGGGTCGGTTTCGCGAAGGCGGGCCGCCTCATGGACCTCATGGAGACCCGTGGGGTGGTCGGGCCGTCGGAGGGGTCGAAGGCGCGCGACGTGCTGGTCAAGCCGGACGAACTGGACGACGTCCTGTCCGGCCTGCGCGGCGACGTGGACTGACCGGGCGCGAAGAACCGGTCCCAGACGTACGACGGGCCCGCCGGAAGCCGGCGGGCCCGCTGAACGTAGAGCGCTCAGTTGTTGATCAGCGCGCCGATGATCACCAGGCTGATGATCGCGGCGACGACGCTGGCCACGGCGGCGTACCAGCCCAGTGGCTTGTCGCCCAGGACGGCGCCGACGACGCCGGCGATCACGCCGAGCACACCGAAGACGATCGGGTTGAGCAGCAGGGCGAGCACCGCGAACACGAAGCCCACGATGGTGAGGATCCGGGCGGCGTTGGTGCGCTGGCGGGCGGTGCCGGGGACGTCGGCCATGTCTTCCTCCGGTGTGAGAGCCTGTGGTGACGGACCGATCACTACCCACTGTGGGCGCAGGTCACGCGTCCCTCTTCAGTGGAAGATCTTGAGCCCGACCACGCCGGCGATCACCAGCAGCAGGCAGAGGATCCGGGGCAGACTCGCCGACTCGCCGAGCACCAGCATCCCGACCAGCGCGGTCCCCACCGCGCCGATGCCGACCCAGACCGCGTAACCGGTGCCGACCGGGATGTCGCGCAGCGCGTACGCCAGCCCGGCCATGCTCAGCACCAGGGTCACCACGAAGACCACCGACGGAAGCAACCGGCTGAGGCCGGCGCTGCGGTCCAGGGCGATCGCCCAGGCGGTCTCCAGGAATCCTGAGATCACCAACACCAGCCAGGCCATCGGCAGACGCTAGCACCGGCCAGGCGGCCGGGGTGGTGACTCCCGCCACCACACGTTGACCTCTACCTCACTTCAACTTGCAGTATGGCGGCATGGCCCTGCTCTATGCCGATCCCGAGGTCGCCGCCGTCCTGGACGCCGCCACCACCGTCGACGCCATGCGGGTCGCCCTGGTGGCCGCGTACGAGGGGCGGCTGGTCGCCCCACCCCGCGCCGCCGCCCCGCTCGGCGGGGGACGGATGGTGCTCACCGCCGGGCACCTGGTCGGCGAGTGGTACGGCTACCGCTCGTACGACACGTTCGGCCACCCGCAGGGCGAGCAGCTGGTGGTGCTGCACGACGCCCGCACCGGCGTGGTCCGGGCGGTCGCCGTCGGCGAGGAGCTGGGCTCCCGGCGTACCGGTGGACTGGGTGGCGTGGCGGTCGACGTGCTGGCCCGGCCGGACGCGGCGACCCTCGGCGTGATCGGCTCCGGGCGGCAGGCGTGGACGCAGGTGTGGGCCGCGGCGGCCGTCCGCCCGCTGCGCGAGGTGGTGGTGCACAGCCGTTCGGCGGCGCGACGGGACGCCTTCGCCGCCCGGGTGCGCGCAGACCTGGGCGTGCCGGCGCGCGCCGTCATCGACCCGGGCGCGGCGGTCACCGGGCGGGACATCGTGGTGCTCGCCACCACCAGCCCCACCCCGGTGCTGCGCGCCGCCGATGTGAGCCCCGGCACGCACGTCAACGCGGTCGGCTTCAAGCAGCACGACCGCAGCGAGTTCGGCACCGACCTGCTGGACGTCGCCGACCTGCTGGTCACCGACTCGCCGGCCCAGGCAGCCGACTACCAACCGCCGATGCTCGCGGCCCTGCCCCCGTACGCCGGGCGGTTGCGTGACCTGGGCGGCATCCTGGCCGGCGCGGTCCCCGGCCGGACCACGGCGGACCAGCGCTCCGTCTTCTGCTCCACCGGCCTGGCCGGCATGGAGGTCTTCCTGCTCGACGCGCTGACCCGGGTGGGCGCGGCGGCGGGCTGACCGGAGTGCCGCCCAGGGGCGCCCCGGCCGTCCGCACGGCCCGCGTGCGTGGGCTTCCCTGGCCGGCCCGGTACCCTCGGATGGTGTCTGCCACCTCTCCTTCTCCTTCCGACAACGCCGAGGGCCGTCGCGTCGCCCTGCTCACCCTGGGCTGCGCCCGCAACGAGGTCGACTCGGAGGAGCTGGCCGCCCGGCTGCACGCCGACGGCTGGCAGGTGACCACCGACGGCGAGGGCGCCGACGTGGTGGTCGTCAACACCTGCGGTTTCGTGGAGAAGGCCAAGCAGGACTCCATCCAGACCCTGCTCGCCGCCGCCGGCACCGGCGCCAAGGTGGTCGCCGCCGGCTGCATGGCCGAGCGGTACGGCCGGGAGCTGGCCGACAGCCTGCCCGAGGCGCAGGCGGTGCTGAGCTTCGACGACTACCCGGACATCGCCGCCCGGCTGAACGCCGTCGTCGCCGGTGAGCAGATCACCGCGCACACCCCCCGGGACCGCCGCGAGCTGCTGCCGCTGACCCCGGTGCAGCGCCAGAGCGCCACCGTGTCCCTGCCCGGGCACGGCACCGTTACGCGTACCGCCGTCGACACCGACGAGCACACCCCGGCGCACCTGCGCCAGGTGCTGCGCCGTCGGCTGGACACCGGCCCGGTCGCCTCACTGAAACTCGCCAGCGGCTGCGACAGGCGCTGCGCGTTCTGTGCCATTCCCGCGTTCCGTGGGGCCTTCGTCTCGCGTACGCCCGACGAGCTGCTCGCCGAGGCGGAGTGGCTGGCCAAGACCGGCGTACGCGAGCTGGTGCTGGTCAGCGAGAACTCCACGTCGTACGGCAAGGACCTGGGCGACCCGCGCGCGTTGGAGAAGCTGCTGCCGCAGCTCGCCGCCGTGTCCGGCATCGTGCGGGTGCGGGTGAGCTACCTCCAGCCGGCCGAGACCCGGCCCGGTCTGGTCGAGGCGATCGCCGGCACGCCGGGGGTGGCACCGTACTTCGACCTGTCGTTCCAGCACTCAAGCGAGCCGGTGCTGCGCCGGATGCGGCGTTTCGGCTCCACCGACCGGTTCCTGGAGCTGCTGGCCAGTGCCCGCGCGCTGGCCCCGGAGGCGGGCGCGCGGAGCAACTTCATCGTGGGCTTCCCCGGTGAGACCCGCGCCGACATCGACGAGCTGACCCGGTTCCTGACCGAGGCGCGGCTGGACGCGATAGGCATGTTCGACTACAGCGACGAGGACGGCACCGAGGCGGCCGGCCTGCCCGGCAAGGTCTCCGCCGCGACCATCAAGCGACGGTACGACCGGCTCAGCGCGCTCGCCGACGAGCTCTGCTCGCAGCGGGCGGAGGACCGGCTCGGCTCGACGGTCGAGGTGCTCGTCGACGCGATCGTCGACGGCGTGGTGGAGGGCCGGGCGGCGCACCAGGCGCCGGAGGTGGACGGTTCCACCACCCTCGTCGCACCGGCCGAGGGTGGGGTCGACCTGGCCGCGTTGCGCCCGGGTGACCTGGTGCGGGCCACGGTGACCGGCACCGAAGGGGTGGATCTGCTCGCGGTGCCGGATGAGATGATCTCGGCGGCGCCCGGCGCGGCACGGTGACGGCGGGCCCGGACGGAGCGGGGGAGCCAGGTGGTGCGGTGCCGGAAACGCCATGGCGACCCGAGCGGAGCGAGACGGTGACCGGGGCGACGGAGTCGACGCCGGCCCGGGTGGTCGCGCGGGTGCCCGTGCTCAACGCGGCCAACGCGCTGACCGCCCTGCGGCTGGTGCTGGTGCCGGTGTTCGCCGCGTCGGTGATCGTCTCGGGGATGACCCACGCGGGCTGGCGGATGGCGGCCTGCCTGATCTTCGCGGTGGCCTCGGCGACCGACCTGGTGGACGGCTGGATCGCCCGCCGGTTCGGGTTGGTCACCTCGGTCGGCAAGGTCGCCGACCCGATCGCCGACAAGGCGCTCACCGGCGCGGCCCTGGTGCTGCTGTCCTTCTACGACCGGCTGCCCTGGTGGGTGACGGCGCTGATCCTCGCCCGTGAGCTGGGCATCACCGGGCTGCGGTTCTGGGTGATCCGGCACGGGGTGATCGCGGCCAGCCGTGGCGGCAAGATCAAGACCGCGCTGCAGATCCTGGCCATCGCCTGGTACCTCTGGCCGATGCCGGCAGCCCTCGTCGCCGTCGGCCCCTGGATCATGGGCGCCGCCGTCCTGGTCACGGTGGCGACAGGCTTCGACTACATCACCCAGGCCCTCCGCCTACGCCGCCCCCACCAACCCTGACCCCACCCCACCCCCGACCCCACCCCCCGGCGATCATGAGGTTATTGCCGTCCGGGTCGGCGTGTCGGGGCGATAACTTCATGATCGACGGCTTCGGCCCGGGAGGGTTGGGGTGCGGCGGGTGGGGAAGGACGAGCTCATGCAGCGGGAAGAGCGGGAAGAGAACGCGGTGGGCAGCGCGGCGGCGGGTGTGGTGCACAGCCTGGTGCAGCGACACGAGACCCTGGCCACTGTCGAGTCGCTCACCGGTGGTCTGCTCTCGGCGTCGATCGTGGAGATCGCCGGGGTCAGTGGGACCTACCGGGGCGGGCTGGTCGTCTACGCCACCGAGCTGAAGGCCACCCTCGCCGGCGTACCGGCCGATCTGCTCGCCGAGCGCGGCCCGGTGGACCCGGACGTGGCGTTGGCGCTCGCCGAGGGCGGCAGGCAGCGCTGCGGCGCGGACTGGGGGCTCGCCACCACCGGGGTCGCCGGCCCGGAGCCACAGGACGGCAAGCCCGTCGGCCTCGTCTACGTCGCGGTCGCCGGTCCGGGCGGCGGCGAGGTTCGTCAGCTCGACCTGGACGGCGGGCGCGACCACGTGCGCTCGGCAGCCGTCGTCGAGGCGTTGCGGCTGCTCGCCGAACGGATCCACGCCGCCGACGAGGCCGCCCGCGACGGCGTGGGAACGGCCGGCGCGGGGCGCCGATGAGCCGCCCCGGGCGAACCGACGGGCGGGGCGGGATGTCGCCGGGCCCCACAACGGGTACGGTTGCGGGAAGGCTCCGACGCTCGGAGCCGGCGCGGTCCGCCGCAGCCGGCTGCCCGAGGCCGGGCGAGAGGTATCCCTCAGGGGGAGGTGCGATGGTCCTGCTACGCCGGGTGATCGGTGACGCACTGCGGGCGCGCCGGCAGGGACAGCAGCGCACACTGCGTGAGGTGTCCACCGCCGCCAACGTCAGCCTCGGCTACCTCTCCGAGATCGAGCGGGGGCACAAGGAGCCGTCCAGCGAGCTGCTCGCCGCGATCTGCGACGCGCTCGGTGCCCGCCTGTCCGAGTTGTTGCGCGAGGTGAGCGACACCGTGGCGCTCGCCGAGCAGATGCCCGCCGGGGTGCTCGTCGGTATGCAGGACGAGCCGGCCGAGGCCGCGCCCGTCGGCGCGACGGCCGCCGTGCGCAAGGGCGCCAACCGGGGTGTCCGCCAGGTCACGTCCGACGGCAAGGTCGCCGTGTCGGTCCGGCAGGACTCGCCGCTGCGGGCGACCCTGCGCAGCACCCGGGTCCGCCCCACCGAGCGCGACCGGGACGTGGTCTGCGCCGCCTGAGCCGGTCCGACGGTTGACCGTGGGCGAGGTGGCCCCAGCCGCGTAGGGTGGCCCGCAGGAGCCGACGGTGCCCGTCGAGCACCCGGTACGGATGCCTTGTTGGCGTTCGGCTGGGACGATGGAGACCGGCCGGTGCGCGGTCGGTCGGCTGACCCCGGCCCGATCGCGGTGGAGCGACGCTACTGAGGGGATACCGCGGAGATGGCGAACCCGTTCGTCAAGGGCTGGAACTACCTGATGGCGCTCTTCGGTGCCAAGATCGACGAGCACGCCGATCCCAAGGTGCAGATCCAGCAGGCCATCGAGGATGCCCAGCGGCAGCACCAGGCGCTGGTCCAGCAGGCCGCGGCGGTCATCGGCAACCAGCGTCAGCTGGAGATGAAGCTGTCCCGGCAGATGACCGAGGTCGAGCGGTTGCAGGGCAACGCCCGGCAGGCCCTGGTGCTGTCCGACCAGGCCCGCGCCAAGGGCGACGAGGCCGAGGCGGTGCGGTTCGAGCAGTCCGCCCAGGCCCTGGCCACCCAGCTCGTCTCGGCCGAGCAGGCCACCGAGGACCTGAAGACCCTGCACGACCAGGCGCTCGGCGCCGCCGCGCAGGCCCGCCGCGCCGTCGAGAACAACTCGATGATCCTCCAGCAGAAGCTCGCCGAGCGCACCAAGCTGCTCAGCCAGCTGGAGCAGGCCAAGATGCAGGAGACGGTGGCCCGCTCGCTGGAGTCGATGTCGTCGCTCACCGCGCCCACCAACACCCCGTCCCTGGACGAGGTGCGTGACCGCATCGAGCGGCGGTACGCCAACGCGATGGGCCGCGCCGAACTGGCCGGCAACTCCGTCGAGGGCCGCATGCTGGAGATCCAGAAGGCGACCATCGACTCGGCGGGCTCGGCCCGGCTGGAGCAGATCCGGTCCAGCATGGCGGGGGAGCAGCTCGGCGGCACGGCCCAGCGCCCGGCGGTGCAGGGTGAGAAGGCGGGTCCGGGCAACGACCCGACCGCCGCCGCCCGGCTTGACGAGCTGCGCGCCAGCATGGCCCGCGAACGGGGCACCGGCGACCCGACCGCCGCCGGCTGAACGACCGGTCCGAGGAGGTCACGGTGGCAGACGAGCGGACGCGGTACTTCCGTCGGCTGGGTCGGCTGCGCCGGTCCGCCCGGCGGTGGAGCGTACTCGCCGGTGGGCTCGGCGGTGCCGCGGCGGTGCTGACTCCGTACGCCGGCCTCGGTCTGCCGGACGCGGCCTGGGCCGGCGCCGCGGGCAGCGCGGTGGCGTTGGCCGCCTGGCGGTGGATCGACCTGCGGGCACTTGCCGCCCGTCCGGCGCCCCCGGCGTTGGATCCGGCCGAGGCCGCCGCCCGGTCCCGGGCCCGGCTGGTGGCCGCCGTCGAGCGACTGCCGGTCGGCTCCGGCGTGCTGGCCGAGGTACGCCGGGTCCGCAGCCGGGTCGCGCTGCGCGGCACCACCGCCGGGCAGCAGTGGGCCCGACTGGACCGCGCGTCGCTCACCCTGGCCGGGATGGCGCCCCGGCTCACCGGGCTGGCCGAGCCGGCCGTGCGGGAGGCCGCCACCGCCGACCGGTCGTTGCGCGACCTCGCCGAGCGGGTGGCAAGCGTGGAACGGGCCCTGCGGCTCGCGCCGACCGACGCCCGGGCGCCGCTGGCCGAGGCGCACCGCACGCTCACCGCCCAGTTGGAGAGCGGCGTGGCGGCCTACGAGCGGCTGGTGGTCGCCGCCGCCGGCTACCTCGCCGAGGACGCCCGACCGGAGCCCACCCACCCGGCCGCCGACCGGCTGACCGAGGCGACCGACCTGCTGCACGGGGTGGCCTCGGCCCTCGCCGAGCTGCGCTCCGGCGGCGTCGGCCTGCGCGCGCCCACCCGCTGACGACCCACCCGTCACGGTGGGGTCGTGACCGGGATCGGCCCGGTGTACGGCGAGCTGCCCACGACGTTGAACGACCGGATCCGGTAGTGGTAGGTCACTCCCCGGGCCAGCCCGGTGTTGGTGAAGCCGCGACCGGTCACCGTGAACGTCGCCACCTCCCGGCCGAACGCCGGGTCCAGCGCCCGCTGGACGATGAACCCGGACCCCGGACCGGCGGGCGTGTGCGCCGTCCAGCCCAGCACCACAACGGCGGTGTCCGGCCCCGGCGCGCTCGCGGCGGCGGTCACCTCGCTCGGGGTGCCCGGCGCGGGAGGGGTGCTCGCCGCGGCCACCGTCGACCAGGCCGAGGCGGCGCCCAGGTACGTGGTGCGGACCCGGTAGTAGTACGTGGTGTCCGCAGCGGCAGTGGTGTCCAGGTGGTTGTCGCCGACCCCGATCGCCGTGGTGCCCGGGCCGCTGGTGAAGGTCGGGTTGGTGGCCCGCTGCACGTCGATGCCTGTGGCGAACGAGCGGTTCGTCCAGCGCAGGGCCACCCGCAGCGGCGCGGCGGGCGGGATCGCCGCGATCAGCCCGCCCGGCGCGGCGAGGTGCACCGAGGCGGGCACGCTGTTCGACCAGGACGAGTAGCTGACGTCGTTCTCCGCCCGGATCCGGTAGTGGTAGGTCACGCCGGGGGTGACCGTCGCGTCGGTGTAGCGGGTGGCGGCGGCCGCGACGGTGATCGTGGTGACGTCGCCGCCGAACGTCGCGTCGGTGGCCCGTTGCAGCAGGTGGCTGGTCGCGGCCGGGCGTCCGCCGTTGCCGGTCCAGGCCAGGGCTATCGCCGGCAACGCGGTGGCCGACCCGGGCACCGGCGTGGCGGTCAGCCCGGTGGGCGCCCGCGGCGTCACCCGCAGCACCAGCGGGCGGCTCATGCCCAGGTCGCGGTGGCCGGCGAGCTGGCTGTGCCAGCGGTACTCCCAACCGAGGTTGACCATCTGGTTGACCACCACCGCGGGTCGCCCGTCGGTCGGGCTGAGCGGCGTCGACCCGACCCGCGCACCGGGTGGGCGGCCGGGGTCGAGCAACCGGACGCTGTCGCCCAACTTGAACGGCAGGGCCGGGGCGACGGGGCGGAGCGCCACCACCACGTCCTCGCGCGGGTTGACCCGGACGATCTGCTTCCAGCCCAGCTCCGTCCCGTGCGGGGGGCGCTGCGTGCCGTCCCAGCCGACCCGGTTGACGAGCTGCACGTCGCAGCCGCCGAAGTGCAGCGGCTCGGTCTGCCGGACGTTGCCGCTGATCCGCCAGAGCTGGGTGCCGTCGGTCGGCGCGCCGACCGGTACGGCCGGGTCGGCGGCGTACAGCACCTCGGTGACCGGGTCGGTCGGGCCGAGCGGCAGGGTCGCCGGGGCGAGCGGCCCGGCGTGCGGGTGGGCGACCCCGAGCCGCCCGGCCAGCCGGCCGTGACCGGGTTCGAAGACCTGCTGCGCGGCCTTGACCTCGATCGGCAGGGTCACCGGGCCGGCGCCGCCAAGCGGCGTGAACGTCACCGTGTCGGCGTGCGCCGACACCGTCGTCTCGGCCGTCGTCCGGCTGCCGAACGCCGGGTCGTACGCCGGCTGCGGCACGATCGGCGGGCGCTGGCTGGCCGCGTACGCCCCCGGCAGCCGCTCCCGCAGCCGGGCCAGGTCGTACGCCGGTTCGGGCGTGCCGCTCACCCGGAACTGGAGCAGGGTCCGGGTGTTCGGGCCGTACCCGGGTTCGGTGGGCGGCGGGCCGCCCTCGGCCGTCCGGTCCGGCGCGTCGGTGTGCTGGTCGTAGCGCCTGTCGAAGCCGGGCAGCGGGGCCGGGGCGTCGTTGTAGAGGATCAGCGTGCTGCCCGGGGCCACTGTGGAGAAGTCGACGAGCACGTCGGCGCGTTCACCCGGGGCGAGCAGCAGCGTGTGCCCGTCCACGTTCAGCACTGTCGGGTCGAGCCGGTCGTAGCGGTACCCGATCGGCCGGTTCGGCAGTACCACCGGGGCGGGCAGCAGCCCGGCCTCGTTGCCGATCTGGACGAACTCCGGGCCGGCGGCCCGAGGGTCCGGCACACCGCCGTCGCGCCCGTCGCTCGGCCAGGCGACCGGCCGGTCCGGCGCCGGTACGGCGGGCACCATCGGCACCTCGCCGGCGTCCGCGTCGGCCAGAGCGCCGCCCTCGGTCCACATCGGCGCGTCCGAGCAGGCCCGGTAGAGCTGGAGGTTGAGGCTGCGGTCCAGGCAGGCGTTGAGGACGCGGAACCGGTACGCGCGCGGGCGCACCTCCAGGTACGGGTAGGCGACGCCGTTGACCAGTGGGGTGTCGCCGTACGCCGCGGGCACGGCGGACGGGTGCGGCACCCCGGGGCGCAGTGGCGGCTCGGCGGGCGCGCCGACGGGGTCGTGGTGCGGGTTCGGCACCGGCCCCGGTCCGGTCGGCGGTGGCCCGCCGGCGATCCGGTCGGCCAGCGGCCAGCCGTCCACTGTCGGCCCGCCGTCGGCCCGGCTGCCGTCCGGGGAGGGACTGCGCGACCAGGGGCCGTAGTCCCAGCGGCCGGTCGGGTTGCGCCCGCCGGAGCGGTACGGGTTCTGCCGGGGCTGGTAGACGTGGGGGTGCCACAGGCTGCCCCGGGCGCCCCACCGCTCCCGGTCCCAGGTCGGGTCCTCGGCGGCGAGCTGGGTGTCGTCCGGCACGAACGTCTTGTCCTCGATCACCAGGGGCAGCTGCTCGGCCGGCAGCACCCCGTCGGCGACGAGCTGGTCCTCGACCGGGTCGGTGAGCAGGTAGGGCGCGAGCTGCCCGCCGTAGACGGTGAGCCGGGCCAGACCGAGGGTGTTGTCGTGGAACCACAGCAGCCGGCCGCTCTGCTCGTTGGGAAAGTAGAGGGTGGTGGCGCCGGCGCCGGGTGGCGGCATGTCCGGCACGGGCGTCAGGCCCGTCCCGGTCGGGTACGGGGTGATCTCCCCGGCCGGGGTGATCCACTGCCCGGGGGTGCCCGCGCTGGTCCAGCCGGTCTGCGCCCCGGCCAGGTGCAGCACCGCCCGGTTCTGCGGGTACGGCGCCGGGCCGTCCAGCGGGCCGATGCCGGCCCCCTCGACCGTCTCGTCGACAGGCAGGAACAGTTCGCCGGCCCGGCCGGTGGGAAGCTGGTTGATGAACTTCACCCGGACCGGCCGGCCCCGCCGGGCGTGGATCATCGGGCCGAGGTGCCAGGGCCGCTCCGGGGGCGCCACCGTGTTGTGGCCGGACGCGTCGGTGCCCAGGTTGAGCTGCCGGTAGCCGCGCAGCCGGGTGGCCGGCAGGTCCCGGTGCAGGCGTTGCGCGTACTCCTGGAGCCCGAGCTCGTAGTAGTCGCAGCCCGGGTAGCTGATCGTGTCGGGAACCGCCACCGGCAGCCGTCCGACGAGGTCGGCGCCGCCGGCCCGGCCCGGGGTCGGCAGTGCGTCGACGAATTTCCGCAGGCCGGTGCCCGGCACCGGCCGGCCGTCGGGGGCGCGCGTCGGGCGGGGACTGTACGCGACGTTCGGCACCGGCCCGAAACAGCGCGGCACGGCGGTCGGGTCCAGGCTCGCCGCGGGGGCGGCCTCCTCGGCGGTACGCGCGGCAGGGACGGAGACCGTCCGGCCGAGGCTGTCGGCTGTGGGCCGATAGAAGAAGGTGGAGCGGAGTCTGCGGAAGATCGCCATGACTCTCCCCGAGGTTGGGGCAGAGGATCGCCACCCCGGCGTGGCGGCCCCCGGCACTCTGCTGACGGGCGGTGAGCACTCAACCGCAGCATGCGACGTCGGAGGCCGGATAGGAATTACCCAATCGTCCGTTTCTGGGCCGACCCGGGTCGGCGAGGGTGACGTCAGCCGGGCGGCGGGGCGTCCGGATGCTCCGGCTGGCAGACCGGGCACCAGTAGGTGACCCGTTCGCCCAGCTCCTCCTTACGGATGGCGGTGCCGCAGCGGCGGCACGGCTGGGCGCGGCGGCCGTACACGTAGCTGGTCTGACCCCGGTGCAGCGAACCGGTGGTGCTCTGCGTCCAGCGGCCCCGGTTGGCGGCCAGCAGCCGCTGCGCGAGCGCCACCGTGCCGGGCAGGTCGGGCACCGCGCCGACGGGCGTCCACGGCGAGACGCCCCGCAGGAACAGCACCTCGCACTTGTAGAGGTTGCCCACCCCGGCGAGGTTGCGCTGGTCGAGCAGTGCCTCGCTGATGCTCTGCTCCGGGTGCGCGGCGAGCCGGTGGACCGCCTCGGCCGGATCCCAGTCCGGGCCGAGCAGGTCCGGCCCGAGGTGACCCACCAGGCCGTCCTCCTCGGTGGTCGGCACCAGGGTCAGCTCGTGCAGGTGGTAGCCGACCGCCACCGCGCCGGGGGTGCGCAGCACCACCCGGATCAGGTGCGCGGGCTTGCCGCTCCACCGTTCCCCCGGCGCGTACGCCCGCCAGGCGCCGTCCATCCGCAGGTGGGAGTGCAGCGTCCACCGCGCCTCGTCCGGGGCCGCGAGGCGGAGCAGCAGGTGCTTGCCCCGGCTTGCCGACTCGCGGACGGTCCAGCCGGTCAGGTCGGTGGTGGCGAGCTGCGGCACCCGGAAGTCGGACCCGGTGAGCCGCGCGCCGGCCAGCGCGCGGTGCAGCACGCGGGCCGTGTTCCAGACGGTGTCACCTTCGGGCATCCTGCCATCCTCCCTCTTTCGAGCAAGATTCGCATGTATCGCTATTTGTACTCAGGTTCCCGGTGATCTACAGACATGGAAGGGTCAGGGGGGTTCTGAGGAGAATGCCCATGACGCGACCTCATTGTCGTATCCGATCCGCTACCCTCACCACCGCCCTCGCCCTCGTGCTCACCGCAGCCGCGGTGCCCACGATCGGGGGTTCCCCGACCGCCCCTTCCGCGACCGGCGCCTCGCTCACCCTGACCGCCGCCGCGCCGAGCGGGGAACAGTGGAGCGCCGACCTCTCGACAGTGAACCGCGACGACGTCAACGTCCGGCGTACCCCCGCCGGGCTGCGGCTGCGCGAGGCCCGCGCGGCCGGGCGCACCCCCCGCAGCCCGCACAGCGCGGTCGCCGAGGGCATGCTGCTCACCGCACCACGCACCCTCACCCGACCGGCCACCCGGGTCCGCGCCGAGATCAGCGCCGACGTCCCCGCCGGCGCCACCGTGGAGGCGCAGGTCCGCGGATGGCGGGTCAGCGGCTGGACCGAATGGCGGGCCGCGACCGCCGGCGCGGTCTTCGACCGGCCGGTCAGCCAGGTGCAGACCCGGGTGGTGCTGACCGCGCGGGCCGGCGGCGCGACCGCGACGGTACGCGCCGTCCAGCTCACCGCCGACGCGACGGCAGCCGTCTCCGCCGCCACGCCCGGCCGCACCTACCGGGTGTACGCCACCCGGATCGGCCTGGTCGGCGAGCTGACCGCCAACGGCCGCACCATCCAGCCGCGCGACCACTTCGCGGCGCTACCGTCGCGCCGGGGACTCTCCCCGCTCAACACCGGCGACTACACCGTGCGGGTCTGCACCACCACGGGCGCCCGTTGCGAGTACGCCCCGGTCTGGGACGTCGGGCCGTGGAACACCCGCGACGACTACTGGAACCCGCCCGCGGTGCGGGAGAACTGGAAGAACCTGCCGCAGGGCCGACCCGAGGCGCAGGCCGCGTACCAGTCCGGCTACAACGGGGGACGCGACCAGTTCGGGCGCACGGTACTCAACCCGGCCGGCATCGACCTGGCCGACGGCACCTTCATCGACGGCCTGCGACTCACCACAAACGCCTGGGTGGACGTCGCCTACCTGTGGACAGGTGGCGGGCCGCGCGGCGTCGTCGGTGACGGGCCGCTCAACATCCGCAGCGGGCCCAGCACGTCGTACGCGGTCCGTGGCCTCGCCGCGCGGTTCGCCAACGTGCCGATCCAGTGCTGGGTCACCGGTCAGTCGGTCGCCGGCCCGTACCGCACCACCACCAGGTGGAACCGCCTGGCCACCGGTCAGTACGTCAGCCACGCGTACATTTCCGCCGTCTACGGCGGCGCCGTGCCGGTCTGCTGAGTCGACTCCCCGGTGGGCGTGGTCAGGGACGCTCGTCGGGGCGGGCGGGGCGCACCATGTCCTGGTAACGCGGGTGGCTCGCCCCGTACACGGCGTAGTTGAGCCGGGCATGCGACAGGCTCAGGTCGCCGTTGGCGCCACCGCGCACCGCGTCGGCGTCGGCGTCGCTCTGACCGTCGTCGGTCCAGAAACAGACCGGGCAGGTCCCGCCGCCGGTCCGAGAGGCACAACAGGGACAGCCCACGGGAACTACGTGTTCACCCACCGGGGCAGCATTCCATAGTCGAATGTCACCCGGCCACCCGCAGGAGGTCGCCCGGGCGCACCCCGAGGAGGTCCACCGCCCGCCCGCCGTTGACCGCCACCGCCACCAGATCGGCCGAGTCGACGTACACCACCAGGCCGCCCTCCGGCGCGTCGCCGAACGTCCGCCCGCGCACCGCCGAGCGGGCCGGCGCGGGCCCCGGCGGGCCGACCCGGACGGTGGCCGGGAGCGGACTGAGCGCCTCGGCCGGTGCGGCCAGTTGGACGTTTCCGAAGTGGTCGACTGTCGACACCTCGGCGGTGAAGCCCTCGGCGTCGCGGGTCACGACCGGCGACGGCAGCCGGACCAGCCCGTCCGGGTCGACAGCCGTGCCCGCCTCGGCCAGCTTCATGCCGAGGGCCAGGCGGGCCGCCACCGGGGCGAAGACGTCCCGGCCGTGGAACGTGCCGGACACCCGGGCCGCCAGCCAGGCCGGCTCGGTCAGTTCCACCGCCGCCGTCACCCCGCCGAGCGTGTCGGCCGCGTCCGGCAGCAGCCCGTTGTCCGGGCCGACCAGCAACCCACCCGGGGTGGCCAGCGCGACGCCCCGCCGGGCGGTGCCCACCCCCGGGTCGACCACCGCCACGTGGACGCCCACCGGCAGGTACGGCACCGTCTGCGCCAGCACGGCGGCTCCGCGCCGGACGTCGGCCGGTGGCACCAGATGGGTCACGTCGATGACCCGGGCGGCCGGCGCGATCCGGGCGATCACCCCGTGGCAGGCGGCCACGAAACCGTCGCTGAGGCCGTAGTCGGTGGTCAACGAGATCCAGGGCGTGACAGCCATGCCGGCAGGTTAACCGTCGACGTCGGTACGCAGTTCCAGAACGAGCTCGTCGTGCAGCGGGATGCCGTCCTCGCCCACCAGTGGGATCTCCGGCTTGAGCCGGCGGGCGCGATCCACCGCGCCCCGGTCGACGCCCACCAGTCGCAGACCGCGCCGCTGGTAGAAGCGCAGAGCCCGCAGGTTGTCGTTCGAGGTGATCAGCCAGACCCGGGCCAGACCGGCCTCGCCGGCGGTGGTCGTCGCCGCCTCCAGCAGCGCCGTACCGACACCGCCGCCCGGTGTCGCGGCCACCAGGCTGACCACCTCCAGGCCGTCCGCGCCGACCCGGTAGGCCAACGCCCCGACCACCGCTCGGTCCGCCGCGCCGGCACGGACCTCCCCGTGTCGCCGTCGGTGCCCGCCCGGAGCGTCCCGGGGCCGTGCGGTCGATCGCCGGTGGCGGATATGGGACAGCGCGGTGACCGACCGGCCACTGCCGCCGTCCGGCGTCGCCCGGCAGACTGCCCTGGTGACACATCGGAGCCTGCCCGCCGTCGG
>NZ_HF570108.1:1659267-1682024 GCF_000297395.2 Micromonospora lupini str. Lupac 08
GTCGGCCTCGCCGGCACCGGCGGCCAGCGGCCTCGCGAGCGCGCCGACGCCGTCGCCGGCCCCGTCCAGCCCCGCCGGTGTCACCCAGGCCCCGGGCAGCCCGGCCCCGCCGGTCCCGCCGTCCGCCGTGCCGTCCGCGCCGCCCCAGGGGCCGATCGAGCGCAGGCCGGCCAGCCCACCGCCGGTGGTGCTGCCCCCGCGCCCGCCCGGCGCCCCGGGCGCTCGGCAGGTGGTCGACGCGTTCCGGGTCGCCGGGCTGCGCGTGACACACCCGAAGGACCGCTCGGTGGACTGTGGACCGGACGGCCTGGGCCTGGGCTGTTCCGAGATCGTCGCCACCGACGGCGTCACCGTCTACGTGTTCCCGGACGAGACAAGCGCCGGCGACATCGCCGAGACCTGGGGTGGCCAGTCGTACCGGCGCGGCGCGGTCGTGCTCAACTACCTCGAGGCGAAGACTCCGGCAGCCGACCGCCCGCGCTACGAGAAGGCCCTCAACAGCCTCCACTGACCGCCGCAGCCGATCCCCGGCCGCCGGCCGCCGGCCGGCGGCCGGCGGCGGTGGCTGCATGGCGGTGGTGGCCTGGGGTGGGTGGTCGTCCGGGTGACGGCGGCGGTCCGTCCTCTCGACGATGCGCGGGTGGGTCAGCCGCGCAGGCGCAGGCCGCGCGGGGTGGCCCGGAAGCCGGCGGCGGTCAGCGCGTCACCGAGCGGCGACGAGTGCACTCCCTCGCCGTCGGCCCGCTCCACCGACATCGCGCCCAACGCTCCGGAGTGGACCGCGTCGGCGAGCGCCTTGCCGGCCGCCGCGAGAGTCTCGGCGTCGTCGGTGAAGGAGAGCAGGGTCCGTCCGCCGCGTTCCACGTACAGCACCAGGTCACCGCCGACCTGCACCACGAGGGCACCCGCCTTGCGGCCGGCCCGGTGCCCCGTCGCGGGGGCGGCCCCGTCACCGGAGTCGACGACGCGTTCCGGCCAGGGCAGCGCCGCGCCGTACGGGTTGGCCGGGTCGGTGGCGGCCAGCACCGTGGCGGGGGCGCCCCGACCACGACCACCGTCGGCGGGGTCGGCAAGCGCGCGGAGCCGGTCCACCGCGCCGGGCACCGCGAACTGCGCCGCGCCGAGGCCCTCGACGAAGTAGCCCCGGCGGGCCGCGCCGCGCTCCTCCAACGCCGACAGCACCGGGTAGACCGCGGCGAACCCGCCGACCACCTGCTCGGCCATGACCGCGCCCCGGGTGACCACCCCGTGCCGCTCCAGCAGCACGTCGGCGAGGGCGGCGGCCCGCCGGGTCGGGTCGAGGTCCCGCTCCGGTAGCCGGGACCAGCGGCCGGCGACGGTCGGTGGACCGCCCCGGGTGGGCAGCGCCACCCGACCGGGCCGCCGGTAGCGGGTGCGCGGCGCGGAGGGCCGCGACCGGTGCGCGCCACCGGCGCCGAGCACCGCCCGCAGCGGGGCGAGGGTGTCGTTGGTGAGGTGCCCCGCCCACACCAGATCCCAGATCACCCCGGTGAGGGCGGCGTCGTCGGTGGAGCCGACCCGGTCGGCCAGCGCCCGGAAGAACAGCGCCTGCCCGTCGCCGAGCGCGTCGAGCACCGCGTCGTGCAGCGGGGTGCGGGTAAGCGCCTCGTCGGGCGGCGGGAGCAGCAGCGGCGCGGCGTCCGCGTACGCCAGGGTGACCCAGCCGTCGCCCCCGGAGATCGCCCCCGACCCGGCCCAGAGCACCTCACCGCTGGCGCACAGCTCGTCGAGTTGGGCAGGGGAGTAGTCGGCGACCCGGCCGGGCAGCACCAGCCGTTCCAGCGCGGACGCCGGAACCGCCGCGCCCTGCAACTGCTCCACCGTCGCGGCGAGCGCCTCCACACCCCGGGAGGACGAGCCGACCTGCTGCCAGCGGGGCAGGAACGTGGCAAGCGCCCGGGGCGGCACCGGCTCGATCTCCCGCCGCAGCGCGGCGAGCGAACGGCGGCGCAGCATCCGCAGCACCTCGGCGTCGCACCACTGGGCGCCGGCCGTGTCCGGCGTGAACTCCCCGGAGACGACGCGGCCGGTGGCGGCGAGGCGGCGCAGCGCCTGCTCGACGACGAACACACCGAGGCCGAAACGGGCCGCGCAACTCGCGGCGGCGAACGGCCCGTGGGTGCGGGCGTAGCGGGCCACCAGGTCGCCCAGCGGGTCGGCCACCGGAGCGAGGTACGCCTCGGCCACCCCGACCGGCAGCGCCACCCCGAGGGCGTCGCGCAGCCGGGCGGCGTCCTCGATGCCCACCCAGCGCTGCTCGCCGGCGATGCGGACCCGCAGCACCCGGCGGGTGGCCTCCAACTCGGTCAGCCAGCCCTCCGGCACCCCCCGCTCGGTCAACTCGGTGTCGCTCAGGTCGCCGAGCACCCGCAGCAGCTCGACCACGTCCTCCGCGTCGCGCGGGCGGCGTTGGTCGGTCAGCCACCGCAGTTGCCTGTCGGTCTCGGCGAGTACCGCCGGATCCAGCAGCTCGCGCAGGTCGACCCGGCCGAGCAGCTCGCCGAGGAGCGTGGAGTCCAGTGCGAGGGCGGCGGCTCGGCGCTCGGCGAGCGGGGCGTCGCCCTCGTAGAGGAACGCGCCGACGTAGCCGAAGAGCAGCGACCGGGCGAACGGGGACGGCGCGTTGGTCTCCACCTCGACCAGTCGGACCTTGCGGGCCGCCAGGTCGCGCATCAGCCCGGCCAGCGCCGGCTGGTCGAAGACGTCCTGGAGGCACTCCCGGGCGGCCTCCAGGGTGACCGGGAAGTCGGCGTACTCGCGGGCCACGTCGAGCAGTTGCGCGGCGCGTTGGCGCTGCTGCCAGAGCGGCTGGCGGCGGCGCGGGTCGCGGCGGGGCAGCAGCAGCGAGCGGGCGGCGCACTCCCGGAAACGGGCGGCGAACAGCGCGGAGGTGCCGACCGACTCCTCCACCAGCTGGGTGATCTCGTCCGGCTCGAAGACCACCACGTCGGCGCCGGGCGGCTCGTCGGCGGTGTCGGGCAGGCGCACCACGATTCCGTCGTCGGAGGGCATCACCTGGGCGTCCACCCCGTACCGCTCGGCCAGCCGGCGGCCCACGGCGAGCGCCCACGGCCCGTTGACCCGCGCGCCGAGGACGCTGTGCACGGCGAGTCGCCAGTCACCCAGCTCGTCGCGGAACCGCTCGACCACGATGGTGCGGTCGTCGGGCAGCGAGCGGGTGGCCTCCCGCTGGTCGCGCAGGTACGCCATCAGGTTGGCGGCGGCCCAGTCGTCCAGGCCGCCGTCGCGCAGCGCGGTCAGTGCCGCCTCGTCGCTCATCCGCAGCAGGGTGCGCACCCGGGCGCCGATGGCCCGGCCCAGCTCGACCGGGCGGCCCAGCTGGTCGCCCTTCCAGAACGGCATCCGGGCGGCCTGGCCGGGCGCGGGGGAGACCAGCACCCGGTCCGGGGTGATCTCCTCGATGCGCCAGGACGAGGAGCCGAGCAGGAAGACGTCGCCGACCCGCGACTCGTAGACCATCTCCTCGTCCAGCTCGCCGACCCGGGCGGCCCGCTCGGCGCCGGCCAGGAAGACCCCGAACAGGCCCCGGTCGGGGATGGTGCCGCCGCTTGTCACGGCCAGCCGCTGCGCGCCGGGGCGGCCGGTGAGCAGGTCACTGGCCCGGTCCCAGACCAGCCGGGGTCGCAGCTCGGCGAACGCGGTGGACGGGTAGCGGCCGGAGAGCATGTCCAGTACGGCGTGCAGCGCGGAGTCGGGCAGCTCGTTGAAGGGCGCGGCCCGGCGGACCAGCACGGCGAGGTCGCCGACCCGCCACGGCTCCAGGGCCACCATGGCGACGATCTGCTGGGCCAGCACGTCCAGGGGGTTGCGCGGGTAGTGCAGCTCCTCGATCGCGCCGTCGGTCATCCGTTCGGCGACGACCGCGCAGGACAGCAGATCGCCGCGATGCTTGGGGAAGACCACCCCGCGGGAGACCGCCCCCACCTGGTGCCCGGCCCGGCCGACGCGTTGCAGACCGGCGGCGACGCTCGGTGGGGCCTCGATCTGCACCACCAGGTCGACAGCGCCCATGTCGATGCCCAGCTCCAGACTGGAGGTGGCCACCACCGCCGGGAGCTGGCCGGACTTGAGCGCCTCCTCGATGTGCTTGCGCTCCTCCCGCGAGACGCTGCCGTGGTGCGCGCGGGCGATCACGGGCGCGGCGCCGGTGGCCGCGCCGGACTGGGCCATCACCTCGGCCGGCGGGCGGTTGCGCAACGGACCGGCGGGGCCGCCCCACCGCTGCGCGCCCGACGCCGGGCCGCCGTCCGCCGCCGGCTCGTCACCCGACGACCACCCCTGCGGTACGCCGAGGGGGCCCTCGCCCGACCAACCGTCGCCCGCTGTGCCGTCTGCCGACAGGCCGACGCCCGGAGTGCCGGCGTCGCCCGATGCGCCGTTGGCTGTGGTGCCGTCGGCGACCGCGCTGGCGACCGATGCGGCGGCCACCTGCTCGGCGGCCAGCTCGTTGAGGCGGGCGCACAGGCGCTCGGCGCTGCGGCGGGAGTTGGTGAAGACGATTGTGGAACGGTGTTGCCCGATGAGCGTGAAGACCCGCTCCTCGACGGCCGGCCAGATCGAGGCGCGGCGTGGCCCGGGACCGCCGAGGGAATCCTCCGGGGGCTGCTCCTGCTCGTCCAGGCGGGTCATGTCCTCCACGGGGACCTGGACGCTGACCTCGATGGTCTTCGCCGTGGCCGGCTGCACGACGTCGACCGGCCGAGCGCCGCCGAGGAACCGGGCGCAGGCGTCGATCGGCCGGACGGTGGCGGAGAGGCCGATCCGTTGCGCCGGCGCGGGCAGCAGCTCGTCGAGGCGTTCCAGCGAGAGGGCGAGGTGGGCGCCGCGCTTGCTGCCGGCCACCGCGTGCACCTCGTCGACGATCACCGTCTGGACGCCGCGCAGCGAGTCCCGAGCGGCGGAGGTGAGGAGCAGGAAGAGGGACTCGGGCGTGGTGATGAGGATGTCCGGTGGGGTGCGGGCGAAGGCCCGTCGTTCGTCGGCCGGGGTGTCGCCGGTGCGCATGCCGACGGTGATGTCCGGGGGGGTGACGCCGAGCCGGGTCGCCGCCTGCCGGATGCCGGCCAGTGGGGCGCGCAGGTTGCGCTCCACGTCGACGGCGAGAGCCTTGAGGGGGCTGACGTAGAGCACCCGGCACCGCTGCCGCGCTTCGGCCGGCGCCGGCTCGCGGGCCAGGCGGTCCAGCGACCAGAGGAAGGCCGCGAGCGTCTTGCCGGAGCCGGTGGGCGCGACGACGAGGGCGTTGCGGCCGGCGGCGACGGATCGCCAGGCGCCGGTCTGGGCGGCGGTGGGCGCGGCGAAGGCGGCGTCGAACCAGGCGCGGGTGGCCGGGCCGAACCCGTCGAGCACCCCGCCCCTGTCCGCATCTCCCCCGGTCACCGATCCATCCTGCCCCGCCGGTACGACAACCACGAACGACCCACGGCGGAACGTGCCGGGCTGAACGTAAAAAGCGATGGATGCGCCATTAATACGTTAAGTCTCACTTAACTGCTTGCTTGTACGGAGCAACATAAAGTAACTTCACCCGCAACGCGAACCGGGTGGAGGGGATCGGATGACCGGCGAGCCGCGACACGTCGAACCCGGCACCGATGTGCTGATCCGCAAGGTCGACAGTCACCTCGCCACGCTCCGCGGCGGTCTGCACGGGCCCGAGTTGGAGCTCGCCGAACGCCTCGCCCGCTGCCTGCGGGAGTTGGTCGTCTCCACCGCCCAGGCCAGCGCCGCCGACCGGGGGCAGGTCCGCGTCGCCGTGCACTATTTCGTGCTCCGCCGGGAGAGCCGCGGCCGGCTGCTCTCGATGCGGTCGCTTGCCGTCGCGGAGCGGGTCGTCGCAAAGGTCGCCCGCCAGCTCGGCCGCGTCGACCTGCTGACCGAGCTGCACCTGGAGAGCGCCGATCTCGACGACGCGCTGACCCCCGGCGACGCCCTGCTGCGCTGACCGCACGCCGCACGCCGCACGCCGCACGCCGCAGGCCGCACGCCGCGCAGGCCGCACGGCCGCACTCCGCAGGGCCGCACACCGCGAGCCATAGAGGGCGAATTCCGGCAAAACCGCCCGGTCGGCGACGATCTGGCGTCTGATCGCTGTCAGGCGCCACCGCTGTACGGGCGTCGGCCACCTCGATCGGGAGTGCGGGTGCTGGTACTGCTCATCCTCCACCTCGTGGCGGCCCTCGCCGCGCCGCTGCTCGTCCGGTGGTGGGGTCCGCGCGCGTGCTATCCGCTGGCGCTCGCGCCGGCCGCCGCGTTCGGCTGGGCGCTGGCCCGCACCCCGGCCGTCGGTCACGGGGGCGCGGTGGTCGAGACGTACCCGTGGATCGGACAGTTGGGCCTCGACATCGCGCTGCGCCTCACCACGCTGTCCTGGCTCCTGACCCTGTTGATCGGTGGCGTCGGCGCGCTGGTGCTTGTCTACAGCGCCCGGTACTTCGACGCGGACGCGCCCGGGATGGCGCAGTTCGCCGCCGTCCTGGTCGCGTTCGCCGGCGCGATGCTGGTCCTGGTCCTCGCCGACGACCTGCTGCTGCTCTACGTCGGCTGGGAGCTGACGACGATCTTCTCGTACCTGCTGATCGGGCACAGCACCGAACGACGGTCCAGCCGGTGGGCGGCGGCGCAGGCGTTGACAGTCACCACGCTGGGCGGGCTGGCCATGCTTGTCGGGTTCATCCTGCTCGGTGAGCACGCCGGCAGCTACCGCTGGTCGGAGATCGCCACCCACCCGCTGCCCGGCGGCGGCTACCTGATCACGGCGGTGCTGCTGATCCTGGCCGGGGCCCTGTCCAAGTCGGCGGTGCTGCCGTTCAGCTCCTGGCTGCCGGTCGCGATGGCGGCGCCCACCCCGGTCAGCGCGTACCTGCACGCCGCCGCCATGGTCAAGGCGGGCGTCTACCTGGTCGGCCTGCTCGCGCCGGTGCTCGCCACTGTCGGCCCGTGGCGGCCCGTGGTGCTCATCGCCGGCGTGGCCACCATGCTCGTCGGCGGCTGGGCGGCGCTGCGGCAGAACGACCTGAAACTGCTGCTGGCGTACGGGACGGTCAGCCAGTTGGGCCTGCTGGTCGCGGTGACCGGGGCGGGCACCCCGGCCGCCGCGCTCGCCGGCACGGCGATGCTGCTGGCGCACGCCCTGTTCAAGGCGGCGCTGTTCCTGGTCGTCGGCATCATCGACCACGGCGCCGGCACCCGCGATCTCCGCGAGCTGTCCGGACTGCGGCGTTGGTCGCGGCCGTTGTTCGGCGTCGCGGTGCTGGCGGCGGCGTCGATGGCCGGCGTACCGCCGTTGGTCGGCTTCGTCGCCAAGGAGGCGGTGTTCGCGGCGTTCACCGACGACCCGCTGCTCCTCACCGGACTGGTCGCCGGGACGGTGCTCACCGTCGCGTACAGCGCCCGTTTCCTCTGGGGCGCGTTCGCCGACCGGCCGGGCGTCGAACCGGTCCAGCCTGCGCCGATCCCCGCGTCGATGCTGGTCCCCCCGGCCGTGCTCGCCGTCGTCGGGCTGCTCGCCGGCCCCGCCGCCGGAGTGCTGGACGGCCTGCTCAGCCCGTACGCCGAACTGCTCGGCGTCCTCGATGGGCACCTGACGCTCTGGCCCGGGCCGACCGCGGCGCTCGGTCTGTCCGTGCTGGCGCTGGCCGGCGGCGGACTGCTCTTCGCGCTGCGGGGGCCGCTCGCCCCGGTGCTGGCCCGGCTCCGCGCGCCGGTCGGCGGCAACCAGGGGTACGAGTGGGTCGTGGACCGGTTCGACCGGCTCGCCATCGAGGTGACCGGCGCGACCCAGCGGGGCTCCCTGCCGCAGTACCTCGGCATCATCCTGGTCACCCTCGTGCTGCTGCCCGGTGGGGCGATGCTCGCCGCCGGGCCGTGGCGGGCCCGGCTGCCGCTCTGGGACAACCCGCTGCAACCGGTGGTCGTGGTGGTGATCGCGGTGGCCGCGCTGCTCGCGGTCCGCGCCCGCCGGCGGTTGACCGCGATGCTGCTGGTGGGCATGACCGGCTATGGCACGGCCATGCTGTTCATCCTGCACGGCGCACCGGATCTCGCCCTCACCCAGTTCCTGGTGGAGACCGCGACCATCGCGGTGTTCGTGCTGGTGCTGCGCCGCCTGCCGGAGCGCTTCTCGGCCCGTCCGCTTCGTCGCAGTCGATGGGTCCGCCGGCTGATCGGCGTGACGATGGGCGTGGTGGCGGGCGGTCTCGCGCTCGTCGCGGCCGGCGCCCGTCGCGCGCCGGACATCTCCGCTGCCTTCCCCGACCTGGCGGTGAGCGAGGGGTACGGCCGTAACGTCGTCAACGTGACCCTCGTCGACATCCGGGCCTGGGACACGATGGGGGAGGTGGCGGTGCTTGTGGTGGCCGCGACCGGGGTGGCCAGCCTGATCTTCGAGAGGTCCCGCACCGGGCCGCGACCGCGCCGACCGGAGTCGGCCGACCGGGCGGTCCGCTCCGACCGGCCGGTCTGGTTGCGGGGCGGCCCGACCCTCTACGAGGAGCGGCGGTCGATCGTGCTGGAGGTGGTCACCCGGCTGATCTTCCACACCGTGGCGCTGTTCTCGCTGTTCCTGCTCTTCTCCGGGCACAACGCGCCGGGCGGCGGGTTCGCCGGCGGCCTGGTGGCCGGCCTCGCGCTTGTGGTCCGCTACCTGGCCGGCGGCCGGTACGAGCTGACCGAGGCCGCCCCGGTGGGCGCCGGCCTGATCCTCGGGGCGGGGCTGGCGCTGGCGGTGGGCACCGGCGCGGTGGCGCTGCTGGCCGGCGGGTCGGTGCTGCAGAGCGCCAAGCTCGACCTGTCCCTGCCGCTGATCGGCGAGGTCCACCTCGTCACGTCGCTCTTCTTCGACATCGGCGTGTACCTGATCGTGATCGGGCTGATGCTGGACATCCTGCGCAGCCTCGGCGCCGAGGTGGACCGGCACATCGAGGCCACCGACACGGCCGGCGGCGGTCTGGCCGTCGACAAGGGCGGCCGATCGTGAGCGCCCCGCGAACGGAGGTCGTTCGGTGACGGCCAGCGACGCCGGACCCACGATGGTGCTGGTACTCGCCGTCGCGGTGCTGGTCGGGTGCGGGGTGATCCTGCTGCTGGAGCGCAGCCTCACCCGCATCCTGCTGGGCGTGATCCTGCTCGGCAACGGGGTCAACCTGTTGATCCTGCTGGGCGGCCGGTCCGGTGGCGCGCCGGTCGTGGGCACCGGACCGGTGGACGAGATGAGTGATCCGCTGCCGCAGGCGATGGTGCTGACCGCCATCGTGATCACGTTCGGGTTTACCGCGTTCCTGCTCGCCGTGGCGTACCGGAGCTGGTATCTCACCGGCGACGACGAGGTACCCGACGATCTGGAGGACCGGCAGATCATCCGCCGGGCCGGGCGCAACGAGGCGGGCGCCGTCGACCACGGCGGGGAGGGTCCGAACGGCGACCCGGAGCAGGTCGATCCGGAGCCGGCCCGCCGTCGGCTGCGACGCGGCAGAGGGGACGGGCCGCGGTGAACGGGTCGTCGCGGAGGCCGTCGTGAGCCGGCTCCTGCCGCTGCCGGTGGTGGTGCCGCTGCTCGGCGCGGCGCTGACCCTGCTGCTGGCCACCCGCCCCCGGGTGCAGCGTGCGGTGAGCGTGCTCTGTCTGACTGTCACGTTCACCGTCGCGGTGGTGCTGCTGGTGCAGGCGTACCGGCACGGGCCGGTGGTGCTCGCGATCGGCGGGTGGCCGCCGCCGGTCGGCATCGTGCTGGTAGCCGACCAGTTGGCCGCGCTGATGCTTGTGGTGTCCTCGGCGGTGACCCTCTGCGTGCTGCTCTACTCGATCGGCCAGGGTCGCAGCGAGACGAGCGAGAGCGCGCCGGTGGTCATCTTCCACCCGACGTACCTGGTGCTCACCGCGGGCGTCACCAACGCGTTCCTGGCGGGCGACCTGTTCAACCTGTTCGTCGGCTTCGAGATCCTGCTGGCGGCCAGCTTCGTGCTGATCACGCTGGGCGGCACCGAGACGCGCATCCGCACCGGGTCGACGTACGTGGTGGTCAGCATCCTCTCCTCGATGATCTTCCTGGCGGCGGTGGGGCTGGTGTACGCGGCCACCGGGACGCTCAACCTGGCGCAGCTCGCTCAGCGCCTCGACGACCTGCCGGACAACGTCCGGTTGGCCCTGCAACTGATGCTGCTGCTCGCGTTCGCGATCAAGGCGGCGGTCTTCCCGCTGTCGGCCTGGCTGCCGGACAGCTATCCCACGGCCCCGGCCCCGGTCACCGCCGTGTTCGCGGGGCTGCTCACCAAGGTCGGTGTGTACGCGATCATCCGTACCGAGACGTTGCTGTTCCCCGGCGGCCAGGTCGACGGTCTGCTGATGGTCGTCGCCGGGCTGACCATGGTGGTCGGCATCCTCGGCGCGGTGGCGCAGTCGGACATGAAGCGGCTCTTCTCGTTCACCCTGGTCAGCCACATCGGCTACATGATCTTCGGGGTGGCGTTGAGCACCGCGGCCGGCCTCGCCGGCGCGATCTTCTACGTGGTGCACCACATCACCATCCAGACCACGCTGTTCCTGGTGGCCGGCCTGGTCGAGGAGCGGGCCGGCAGCACCGACCTGCGCCGGCTCGGCGGGCTGGCCCGGATGGCGCCCCTGCTCGGCGTCCTGTTCTTCGTCCCGGCGATGAACCTCGCCGGGGTGCCGCCGTTCTCCGGGTTCCTCGGCAAGCTCGGCCTGCTCCAGGCCGGTGTGGCGGCCGGCGGGGCGCTGCCCGCGACGCTGGTGGCGGCCGGCACGCTGACCAGCCTGCTCACCCTGTACGTGGCCTCCCGGGTGTGGAACATCGCGTTCTGGCGGGCGCCCCGGATCGCCGCCACCGAGCCCGCCGTCCGGCTGCCCACCCTGATGGTCGGCGCCACCGTCGCCCTGGTCGCGTTCGGGCTGACGCTCACCGTGCTGGCCGGACCGCTCTTCGACGTCACCGCCGACGCGGCCACCGACCTGCTCTCACGCACCCCGTACGTGCGCGCCGTGCTGCCGGGCGGCACGCCGTGACCGAGGCCGGTGCCGCCCCCGGACCGCCCACGCCACCCCGCGGCCGGTTCGGGCGCTGGCGTGACCAGGCGCTGGCGTTGGGCTGGCTGGTGGTGGTCTGGATCCTGCTCTGGGGCGACGTCAACGTGGGCAACCTGATCGGCGGCCTGCTGGTGGGCAGCGCGGTGCTGCTGTTCTTTCCGCTGCCCGCGGTCAGCTTCGGCGGCCGGCTGCGACCCGGCGCGCTGCTGGCGTTCGCCTGCCGGTTCGTCGTGGAACTGGTCAGCGCGAGCCTGCACGTCGCCCGGATCGCCGTGCAGCCCGGCTACCGGCCGCGCGGGGCGATCATCGCCGTGACGCTGCGGGTTCCCACCGACCTGAACCTGGCGCTCACCGCCGAGGCGGTCTCGCTGGTGCCCGGCACGCTGATCATCGAGGTGGATCGGGACACCTCGACGCTCTACCTGCACGTGCTGGACACCCACGCGCCGGCGGACCTGGCCCTCTCCCGGGAACGCACCCTCGACGTCGAGCGACGGATCGTCCGGGCGGTGGGCAGTGCCGCCGAGCTACGCCGCGTCGAGCCCGATCCCGCCGAGAAGGGAAACTCCCAATGATCACGTTCCTGGCCGTCGTCCTCACCGCCCTGCTGTCGGTGACCGCGCTGCTCGCGTTGATCCGGCTCTACCGGGGCCCGTCACTGCTGGACCGGGTGATCGCCGCGGACATGCTGCTCGCCACCATGGTCGGCGCGGTGGGCGCGGAGGCGGCCGTCAACCGGCACGCCACCACGCTGCCCGTGCTTGTGGTGCTCTCCCTCCTCGGCTTCGTCGGCTCGGTGTCGCTGGTGCGCTTTGCCGTCCGGGAGCAGGCGTGATCGGAGTGGTCGCCGACTGGCTCGGCGCGGCCTGTCTGGTGGCCGGCGCGCTGCTCGCCCTGGCCGCCGGTATCGGTGTGCTCCGCTTCCCGGACGCGCTCTCCCGGATGCACGCGGCCACCAAGCCCCAGGTGCTCGGGGTGCTCCTGCTGCTGCTCGGCATCGCGCTGCGGCTGCGGTCCCCGGCCGACCTCGGCGTGATCCTGCTGGTGGCGGTCTTCCAGTTGGCCACCGCGCCGGTCGCGGCACAGATGATCGGCCGGGCCGCGTACCGGTCCGGCCGGCTCGACCGGAGCCTGCTCGACGCCGACGAGCTGGCCGAGCGTCCGACCGGCGGCGGATCCGGCGACGGCCACGCCCAGCCGGGGTGAACCGGACGATCGACGCCTTCGGCCCACCCTCAGCGGAGTCCCAGCCAGCACCGATAAAATGGCAGCATGATCGACTCTTCTGCCCAGGAGGGCAGCAGTAGCCAGCCGGGTCGTGCCCGGCATATCCCCGTCCCGACGGCCACGGGAGCCCTGAGCGACAGGTGCTGATCGTCGTCGGCCTTCTCTTGATCATCGTGCTCACCGCCGCCACCGGTTACTTCGTGGCGCAGGAGTTCGGCTACGTCGCCGTGGACCGGGGCAAGCTGCGCCAGCTCGCCGACGACGGCGACCAGGCCGCCGCCCGGGCCCTCACCGTCACCAGCCGGCTCTCCTTCGTGCTCTCCGGCGCACAACTCGGCATCACCGTCACCGCCCTGCTCGTCGGCTACGTCGCCGAGCCGTACCTCGGTGGCGGCCTCGCCGACCTGTTCGGCGTCGCCGGCCTCCGCGAGTCGGTGAGCCTGCCGCTGTCGGTGGCGCTGGCCCTGGTCATCGCCACCGTGGTCCAGATGGTCCTCGGCGAGCTGGCCCCGAAGAACCTCGCGATCGCCCGGGCCGAGCCACTCGCCCGGGCGCTGAGCCGGTCCACCCTGATCTACCTGGCCGTCGCCGGGCCGCTGATCCGGCTCTTCGACCAGGCGTCGGTGCGTCTGCTGCGCCGGGTCGGCATCGAGCCGATCGAGGAGCTGCCCAGCGGCGCCACCCCGGCCGACCTGGAACAGATCATCGCCGAGTCCCGCGAGGAGGGCAGCCTGGACGCCGAGATGTCCACGCTGCTCGACCGGGGGCTCGACTTCCGCGAGCTGACCGCCGGTGAGGCCATGGTGCCGCGCGTCGACGTGCACACCGTCCGGGCGCACGAGCCCGTCAGCCGCGTCGTCGAGCTGCTGGACACCGGCCACTCCCGCTTCCCGGTGCGGGGCGCGGAGGGCGTCGACGACCTGATCGGCATCGTCGGGATCGCCGACGTGCTCGGCGTACCGCCGGGGGAGCGGGCCACCACCCCGGTGAGCGCGGTGGCGGGGCCGCCGCTGCTCGTACCGGAGACCCTGCCCCTGCCCACGGTGCTGGACCGCCTGCGGTCCGGGCACCGGCAGATGGCCTGCGTGGTGGACGAGTACGGCGGCTTCGCCGGCGTGATCACGCTTGAGGACATCGCGGAGGAGCTGGTCGGCCCGATCCGGGACGAGGACGACCCGCCGGAGCGCGCGCCCGCCCGGCAGGACGACGGGTCCTGGGTGGTGCCGGCCCGCTGGCGGATCGACGAGGTCGCCGACAGCACCGGCATCGCGCTGCCCGAGGCCCCGGAGTACGACACGCTGTCCGGGCTGGTCATGCGCGAGCTGGGCCGGGTGCCGGAGGTCGGCGACCGGCTGGAGATCAGCCTGCTGCCCGAGGGTGTCGAGGTCGACGACGGCGAGGAGGAGCCGCGGGCCCTGGTCGAGGTGCTCGCCGTGGACCGGCACGTCGCCGACTCGGTACGGCTGCAACTGAGCACCCCGGGGGTGACCGCGTGAGCCCGGGCATCGCGCTGTTCAGCTCGGGGATCCTGCTGGCGCTGAACGGGTTCTTCGTGGCCGCCGAGTTCGCCCTGGTGGCCAGCAAGCGGTACCGGCTGGAGCAGGCGGCGGCCAGCGGCGGCCGGGCGGCCCGGGCGGCGCTGGACGGTGTCCGCGAGCTGTCGCTGATGCTGGCCGGGGCGCAGTTGGGCATCACGCTGTGCACCCTGGGGCTCGGCGCGCTGGCCGAGCCGGCGATCGAGCACCTGATCAGCCCGTTGCTGCACGCGGTGGGGCTGCCCGACGCGGCCAGTCACGTGGTCGCCCTGGTCTTCGCCCTCGGCCTGGTGACCTTCCTGCACCTGGTGGTGGGGGAGATGGCGCCGAAGTCGTGGGCGATCACCGACGCCGAGCGTTCGGCGACGCTGCTCGCGCTGCCGTTCCGGGCGTTCGCCCGGGTGTCCCGGCCGGTGCTGTCGGCGTTGAACGCGCTGGCCAACGCGATCCTGCGCCTGGTCGGCGTCAACCAGCAGGATCAGTTGGCCCAGGTGCACGGCCCGGACGAGCTGCGCATGCTGCTGGAGCAGTCCCGCGAACACGGGTTGCTCGGCGCCGAGCAGCACCAACTGCTCACCAGCATGCTGGAGTTGCAGGGCACGTCGGTGGCGCAGGTGATGGAGCCGTTCGCCACCATGGTCACCGTCCGGCGCGACGACCCGGCCGAGCGGATCGAGCAGGTCAGCCGGGACAGCGGCAGGTCGCGGCTGGCGGTCCTGGACACCGGCGGCGACGTTTGTGGCCTGGTGCACGTCCGGGAGGCGGTGCGGGTGGTCACCACCGGCCGGGCCGCCACCGCCGGGGAGCTGATGACGCCGGCGTTCACCCTCCCGGCGACGTCCTCGGTCACCGAGGCGGTGGCCGCGATGCGTGCCCGGCAGTCCCAGCTCGCGCTGGTCCGCAACGGCGGCGGCCCGACCCGCCCGATCGGCTTCGTCGCCCTGGAGGACCTGCTGGAGGAGGTCATCGGCGAGTTCGACGACGAGACCGACACGGTGCCGCGCGGGCGGCGACTTCGCTGACGTGTCGACCCGGCCGTGCCGCTCGGCGCGGCCGGGCCGGTCGGTGGGCTTGAGATGACCGCTTCCGGGTAGGCGCGGCTGGTCCGGGGCCGGCGGGGCCCCGTCCGCGAGGGGGCGCGCGGTGCGGTTGACGGGGGTGTCTCGGGAGTCCGGCGGGACCGGGCTGTCCGTGCAGACCACGCTGCCGAACCCGAGCACCCGTCCGGGCCTGCGTCTGCCGGGGCGGGTGACAGTCGCCGCCGGGCCGGACGACGTGCTCGTACGCCACATCCGGCTCGGCCTGGTCACCACCGTCGAGCCGGACGACCCGGCCGGCCCTCGGCGGCTCATGCAGTTTCACCAGGTGCCGATCGCCGGGCGGTTCGTCGTGCCGGCGGGTCGGCGGCGGGCTGTCGACTTCGCCCTGCCACTGCCGTGGGAGACCCCGTTGACCACGTTCGGCGGGGTGCCGTTGCTGAGCCTGCGGATGGGTCTGCGGACCGAGGTGTCCGTCGACCCGGATCGGGACCAGGGGGCCATGGTGCCCGTCCTGGTGCACCCGATCCCCACCCAGCAGCACGTGCTGGCGGCGCTGGGCAC
Source organism: Micromonospora lupini str. Lupac 08 (assembly GCF_000297395.2). Taxonomy (GTDB): domain Bacteria; phylum Actinomycetota; class Actinomycetes; order Mycobacteriales; family Micromonosporaceae; genus Micromonospora; species Micromonospora lupini. The sequence goes on from NZ_HF570108.1 coordinate 1,674,713, forward strand.
GCTGGGCTTCCTGATCCGCCAGGCCGGGTTGCAGGAGGGCGGTCTGCCGGGGGTGGAGCACACCCTGCCGCTGCACCAGCGGTGGGGCTACTGGGTGGGCCCGCTCTACGCCGGCCCGATCACCGAGCTGGAACTGATCTTCGTGACGAACTCGGCGGGCCTGGAGGTGATCATCTGGCTGGACCGTCGGCTGTCACTGGCCGGGATCACCCACCAGAGCATCAGCCGGTTCCGGATCTGGCACGCGGACGCCGGGCAGCGGGACTGGGTCGCCACCGTGGACGGCTGGATACGTCAGGCGATCAACAGGCACGCCGCGGCCGCCGCGCACGCCGACTGGTCCGCGAACATCAGCGGGTCCGCCCACGTCAGCCGCCACCCCGACGAGCCGATCAAACCCGGCTACGGCCTGGGCGGCACCGCGGGAGGCGCCGGCGTCGGCGGCGGCGGCTCCGGCGGAGGCGACGGGACCTGAGCGGGGTCAGCCGGCGCTTGCGGTGGCGAGCTTGAGGCTGAAGGCGAGGAAGAGGGCTGCCACGGCGGTGGTGCCGCCCACGGCGAGGCGGCGACGCCTGCGGAACTGGGTGGCCAGGAACGTGCCCGCGAAGATCAGCGCGGTCAGGTAGAGCGCGCTGGTGACCTGGGCGATCAGGCCGAGCAGCAGGAACGACAGCGCCGGCCAGGCGTAGTCCGGGTCGACGAACTGGATGAAGAACGAGATGAAGAACAGGATCGCCTTCGGGTTCAGCAGGCTGATCACCAGCGCCTTGCGGAACGGGCTGCGCATCTGCGCCGGCTCCGCGGCGTCGATGAGCCGCGGCGTGCCCGGGTCGTTGCGGTCGCGCCAGCGCCGCACGGCGCCGAGCAGCATGGTCACCCCGACATAACCGAGGTACGCGGCTCCGGCGTACTTGATCACCAGGAACAGCGGCGGGTACGCCTTGAGCAGCGACGCCACCCCGGCGGCGGACAGGATCATCAGGACCCCGTCGCCGACGAACACCCCGGCCGCGGCCCGGTAGCCGACGCCCACACCCCGCTTGGCGGCGGTGGAGAGCACGAAGAGCGAGTTCGGCCCGGGCAGCAGGATGATGGCCACGGTGCCCAGCACGTACGTCCAGATGTCGGTGATCCCCAGCACGCCCGCCATCATCACGCCACCGGTGCCGTCCGCAGAAGTCTTTCTCGCAGCCTGGCCTGTGCGTTCGGCCACTCGTCGACGGTCATCGCGTACTGCACGGTGTCCCGCCACGAGCCGTCCGGACGCTGGCGGTGCATGCGCAGCACCCCCTCCCGGGTCGCGCCGAGCCGTTCGATGGCCGCCTGCGACCGGACGTTGCGGATGTCGGTGTGCCAGGCGACCCGCACCGCGCCCAGGTCGTCGAAGGCCCGGCCGAGCAGCAGCAGCTTGGCCTCGGTGTTGATCCCGGTACGCCACCACGGCCGGCCGAGGAAGGTGTGCCCGATCGCCACCGACCGCCGTTCCGGGTCGATCTCGTAGTAGGACGTGGTGCCGACCACCGCCCCGGTCACCGCGCAGCGCTGCACCCAGGGCACCCGCTCGCCGCGCTGCTGGGCGTCCAGCGCGGAGGCGACCACCGCGGCGGTTCCGGCCGGCTCGGTGGGCCGTGTGACGGTGAGGTGCCGCCAGACGTCGTCGTCGGCGGTGGCGGTGTGCAGGTCGTCGGCGTGGGCCAGGTCCAGCGGCTCCAGCAGGACGTGCTCGCCGTGCAGCGGGGCCGGGTCGTGCCAGGGCGTACGCGCCGCCCGCAGGTACGCCGGCAGGGGCGCGGTGACCCCGGTGGCGGGTTGCGGCTGGCCGGCGGTCAGCCGCAACGGCAGTACGCCGGCCCAGTGCGGCAGGTGCAGGTCGGCCTCGTCCTCGCGGACCCCGCCGGTGCGGGACCGGACGGACACCTCCCGCAGCGGCAGCGCCAGTACGGCGGTCTCGGCCAGCTCGCGGCGGTTCGGCGGGCGGCTGTCCGCGCTGCGGCCCGCGCCCACCTTGTCGACGAGCGCGGTGAGCATGGCGCTCTTCTCGCGCTCGTCGGTGACCAGGTGGGCGGTGCCCAGCGCGACCACCGAGCGGTAGTTGGCGCTGTGGTGGAACTGCGAGCGCGCGTAGACCAGCCCGTCGAGGACTGTCACCGTGACGCAGACGGGCAGCCCGTCGCCCCGGGCGGCGAGCAGCGGCCGGCTGCCGGTGGACCCGTGCAGGTAGAGGGTGTCGCCGATGCGGACGTGCAGGGTGGGCAGCACCCGGGGCTCGCCGTCGACGGTGAAGCCGAGCGCGCAGTGGTACGCCTCGTCGAGCACGGCGTGCGCGGCCTCCCGGTCGTAGCTCATCCGGTCGCGCGAGCGGGTGGGAGTGGTGCGGGCGGTGGGTGGATACATGGACGCCCCTTTGTTCTAGTACAATCTCCTGTTTGTGTCAGCACGCTATCAGTTCAGTGGGACCACGGCCGTCGAGATTTCGGCCAGCATCGAGTCGGGCATCCGGGCCGGCGCCCTGCCACCCGGCGCCGCCCTGCCGCCGGTGCGGGCCCTCGCGGCCGAGCTGGGCGTCAGTCCGGCCACTGTCGCCCGCGCCTACCGGGAGCTGCGCCAGCGCGGCGTGCTGGCCACCGCCGGCCGGCACGGCACCCGTGTCCGTCCGCGCCCACCGGTGGCCGCCCGCCGCTCCGCGCTGCGTCCCGCGCCGCTGCCCGACGCCCGCGACCTGTCCCGGGGCGAGCCCGACCCCCGCCTGCTGCCCCCGATCGGCCCGCACCTGGCCGCGCTCGCCGCCGACGCCGGTCCGCCGGTCGGCTACTCGCAGGCCGGCGTGCTCCCGGAGCTGGCCGAGGCCGCCCGTGCCCGGTTGAGCGCCGACGGCGTGCCCGCCGGGGACCTCACCCTCACCGGCGGCGCGCTGGACGGCATCGAACGGCTGCTCGGCGCCCACCTGCGTCCCGGCGACGCGGTGGCGGTGGAGGATCCCGGCTGGGCCAACCTGCTCGACCTGGTCGCCGCCCTCGGGCTGCGGCCGATCGGCGTGCCGCTGGACGACGACGGCCCACTGGTGGCCGGGGTGGCTGCCGCCCTGGCCGCCGGCGCGCGGGCGCTCGTGGTCACCAGCCGGGCGCAGAACCCGACCGGCGCCGCCGTCTCCGCCGCCCGCGCCCAGGAGCTGCGCGCACTGCTCGCCGGCCGGCGGGACCTGCTGCTCATCGAGGACGACCACGCCGCCGAGCTGGCTCGCGTACCCCTGCACCCGCTTGCCGGCGCGACCGGGAGCTGGGCCTTCGTGCGGTCGGTGAGCAAGCCCTTCGGCCCTGACCTACGGCTGGCGGTGCTGGCCGGCGACGAGACCACAGTCGCCCGGGTGACCGGCCGGACGCGGGTCGGCGCCGGCTGGGTGTCCACCGTGCTGCAACGGCTGGTGCTCGCCCTCTGGCGGGATCCGGCGGTCGACGAGCTGATCCGGCGGGCGGCGCAGAGCTACGAACTGCGGCGCGAGGGCCTGCTGGTGGCGCTCGCCGCGCACGGCCTGGCCGCGCACGGCCGCAGCGGCATCAACGTCTGGCTTCCGGTGCCGGACGAGACCAGCGCGCTCACCGCGTTGCGGGACGCCGGCTGGGCGGTGGCGCCCGGCACCCTCTACCGGATCGCCGCCCCGCCCGCCCTGCGCATCACCGTCAGTTCGCTCGCCGTCGAGGAGCTGACCCCGCTGGCCGCCGCGCTGGCCCGCGCCGTCCACCCCTCCCCTCCGTCGGGCTTCGCCATCTGAGGCGCCCCCGAAACCTTCCGTCGGTAAAAGGGGGAATCGCGGTGATTCGGAGCGAGTGGGGTGGGTATGCGGGCCGCCGGAGGTGCCTGACCATGGCTGCAAACGGAAACCGTAGGGGACTGTGGATCGCGATCGCGGTCGCCATCATCGTGATCATCATCGTGCTGATCGCCCTCGCGTCCTGCGGCGGCGGCGGAGGCGGCAACGGCTACTGACGCGGCCCGGGCGCGGCTGACCCGGGCGTACCCGGCAGGGGATATCGAACGGGTATATAACAGTCGGCATGGCCGAGCAGACCGACAACGCTCCCGGCGCGCAGCGGTTCATCCCGCCCGACGCCGACACCATCGACGAGCTCCGCACGGCAGCGGGCGGCTGCCGGGGCTGTGAGCTGTACCGGGACGCCACCCAGACCGTCTTCGGCCGGGGCGACGAGAGCGCCCGCGTGGTGCTCGTCGGGGAGCAGCCCGGCGACATGGAGGACCAGAAGGGCCTGCCCTTCGTCGGTCCCGCCGGTCGGCTGTTGCGCAAGGCCGTCGACGACGCCGGGCTCGACCCGGCGCAGATCTATCTGACGAACGCGGTGAAGCACTTCCGCTTCGAGCTGCGCGGCAAGCGGCGCATCCACCAGACCCCGGACCGGGTGCACATCACCGCCTGCCGGCCCTGGTTGGTCGCCGAGTTCGCCCGGCTCGACCCGGAGATCGTCGTGGTGCTCGGCGCCACCGCCGCCAAGGCGCTGCTCGGCCCGTCCTTCCGGGTGACCAGACAGCGCGGCGAGCTGCTGCCCTGGCCCGCGTCCGCCCAGCACCCGGAGGACTTCACCCAGGTGCCGGTGGACAGCGCCGGAAAGCGGGCCGACGCCCCGCCGGCCCGGCTGCTGGCGACCATCCACCCGTCCGCGGTGCTGCGCGCCGACGACCAGGACAAGGCGTACGAGGGTCTCGTCGCCGACCTCACCGTCGCCGCTCGCGCCCTCGCCGGCTGACCGTGCTCGGCGTACCTCCACTGCCCTGAGCGTCGTCGTCCCCGTCGGAAACCGCCATCGCCGCCGGGCCGGGAGGCGATACCTGCCGGAAACGGCGTTGCGTGATCCACGTAACAGGTCCTCTGCAGACTCACCTGAGTCGATCTTGTAGGGGAGGCGTTCATGAGCGATCAGACGCAGTCGACGGTGAGCCGGCGCGGGTTCCTGCGCGCGGTCGGGGTCAGCGGCGGTGCCGGAGCGATGCTCGCCACGATGGGAGCCATGGGCCTCGCGCCCAGCGCCGCCGCGTCGGTGACCCCGGCGTTCCGGGCGCCCGAGCGGTCCGACTTCACCCTGACCGGCCGGTCCGGGGCCAGCGTCGTCGTGCTCGGCGGCGGCATCGCGGGGCTCACCACCGCGTACGAGCTGGGCAAGGCGGGCTACCACTGCACGATCCTGGAGGCGCGGCACCGCGTCGGCGGGCGGAACCTGACCATCCGTGGTGGCGACGTCGAGACCGACCTCGACGGGCACACCCAGCGGGCGGGCTTCTCCGACGGCGTCTACTTCAACGCCGGCCCGGGCCGGATCGCACAGTGGATGGTCACCATGGACTACTGCCGGGAGCTCGGCGTACCCATCGAGGTCTTCACCAACCAGAACGCCGACGCCTGGATCTACAACGAGTCCGCCGGGATGACCGAGCCGATCCGCTACCGCACGGCCAAGGCCGACGTGTACGGCTACGTCTCGGAACTGCTCGCGAAGGCCACCGACCAGGGCGCGCTGGACGCACGGCTCACCACCGAGGACCGGGACCGGCTGCTGTCGTTCCTGCAGAGCTTCGGCGCGATCGGCGGGCGTACCAGCGACTGGGCGTACACCGGGACCAACCGTCGCGGGTTCTCCGCGTACCCCGGCGCCGGCAACGAGGTGGGAACGCTGCTCGGCACGCCGCCGGCGCTCTCCGACGTCTTCGCCAGCAACGTGGGCCGGTACTTCTCCTTCGAGTTCGGCTACGACCAGGCGATGCTGATGTTCCAGCCGGTCGGCGGCATGGACCAGATCCCGCGCGCCCTCGCCAAGGCCGTGGGCGGGCACCGGATCCGACTCAACGCCGAGGTGACCGGAGTGACCGACCGGGGCAGCCAGGTCGAGGTGACCTACCGGCAGGGCGGCCGGCAGTCGCAGATCACCGCCGACTACTGCGTGGCGGCGCTGCCGCCGCACCTGATGGCCCGGGTGCCGCACAACCTCGGCGCCGGGGTGACCGCCGCCCTGGCCGACTTCCCGGTCACCGCCGCCGGCAAGATCGGCCTGGAGTACCGCAGCCGCTGGTGGGAGACCGACCAGCGGATCTACGGCGGCATCACCGAGACCGACCTGGACCTGTCGCACATCTGGTACCCGTCCTACGGCTTCCACGGCAAGCGCGGCCTGGTCGTCGGCTACTACAACACCGGGGCGAACGCCCGGGCGTACAGCGGGCTCACCCCCGAGCAGCGCCGGGAGCGGGCGGTCAGCCAGGGCGCGAAGATCCACGGCGACAAGTACCGCAGCGAGCTGGTCACCTCGTACTCCCACGCCTGGGACCGGACCCGCTACCTCGAGGGCGCCTGGACCTCGCCCCGCTACGGCACCGCCGGATACAACCTGCTGCTCCAGCCGGCCGGACGGGTCTACTTCGCCGGGGACTGGCTGAGCCACGAGGTGGCCTGGCAGCACGGCGCGTTCGTGGCGGCCCGTTCGGCGGTGTCGTCCCTGCACCAGCGGGTGATGGCCGGCTGACCGACCGGCGGCGGGCCGTGAGCGGTGGGGCTGGTGGCGGGCGGTGGGGCGGCGTGTGGGTGCGTAAGGATGGGGGTCACACCCCTGCTGAGGAGCGCCGATGGCCACCGATCTGACCGTGCCGCGTACCGCCGCCCGGCTCGACGTCGCGCCGATCCAGCGGCGCACCATGCGGCTGCTCTTCACCACCCAGATCATCGGCGGCGTCGGTGTGACCATCGGGATCTCCGTCGGCGCGCTGCTCGCCGCCCGGGTCGCCGGCACCGCGGTGGCGGGCGTCGCGCAGAGCGCCGGGGTGGTCGGTGCGGCGCTGCTCGCCGTTCCGGTCACCCGGATCATGGCGCGGCACGGCCGTCGTCCCGGCCTGGTGCTGGCGTACGCCGTGGGCGCCGTCGGCGGCGTCCTGGTGGTGCTGGCGGCGGCGACCCGCTCGGTGCCGCTGCTCTTTCTGGGCATGCTGCTCTTCGGCGGGGGCACCGCCGCGAACCTGCAGGCCCGCTACACGGCGGTGGACCTCGCCGAGCCGGCTCGCCGGGGGCGCCAGCTCTCGCTGATCGTCTGGGCCACCACCATCGGGGCGGTGGCCGCGCCGAACTTCGCCGCCCTGGCCGACCGCGTCACCACCGGTTGGGGGCTGCCACCGCTGGCCGGCCCGTTCGCGTTCAGCGCGGCGGCGTTCGTGCTGGCTTCCGTCGTACTCCTCGGGCTGCTCCGACCCGACCCGCTGCTCACCGCGCGGCGGCTCGCGGCGGCCGCTGCCGTGGGCAGTGCCGCCCCGGACGGCGCCG
>NZ_HF570108.1:1682124-1953612 GCF_000297395.2 Micromonospora lupini str. Lupac 08
GTGGCCGCCGAGGCGCCGACGGGCGGCGGGGCCGGGCCGGCGACCGCGCCGGTCGGTGTGCGCCCGCCGCGCACCGCAGGGATGCGGCTGGCCTGGTCGGTGGTACGCGGACAGCCCGCCGCCCGACTCGGCATCGCCGCCGTGGCGATCGGTCACCTGGTGATGGTGGCGGTGATGGCGATGACCCCGGTCCGGCTCGGTGAGTCGCACGCCGACGCCGACGTGCTGCGGCTGGTCGGGATCGTGTTGAGCCTGCACATCGCCGGCATGTACGCGTTCTCCCCGGTGGTCGGCTGGCTCACCGACCGGCTCGGCCGGCGGGCGGTGATCCTCGGCGGGGTCGGGCTGCTGCTGGCCGCCTGCGCGGTCGCCGGCACCGCCGGGCACCACACGCCCCGGCTCTCGGTCGGCCTGGTCCTGCTCGGGCTGGGCTGGTCGGGGACGATGGTGGCCGGCTCGACGTTGCTCTCCGAGTCGGTGTCGGCCGGTGTGCGGCCGAGTGTCCAGGGATTCTCCGATCTGATCATGGGGTTGGCGGGGGCCGGCGCCGCGGTGCTCAGCGGGTTTGTCATGCAGCTCGCCGGTTATCCGGTGCTCACCCTGCTCGCGGCGGTCGCGACCGTGCCCCTGGTGGCGCTAGCGTTGCGCCCGGTGCCGACGGGGGCACCGGGCGAGGAGGATTGATCACGTGCGGCTGACCGACTTCTGGGCGCGGCTGGAGGAGGCGTTCGGGCCGGGCTACGCGGCCAGCATCGCCCGCGACCAGGTGCTGTCCCAGCTCCATGGGCGGACCATCGAGCAGGCGCTGTCGTCGGGGGAGCAGACGCACGTGGTGTGGCGGGCGGTCTGCGCCGCGTATCCCGACCGCGTGCCCGCCCGACTACGCTGAGCAGCCTTTTCGCCGGTTCCGCGTGTCGCTTGTCGAGTCGTACACCTGTTCGGCTATTGTCCACAGCGGGGTGCTCGTCCACAGCTCGCGGCCCGTCGGCTGGTTTTCTGTCGGACCCAGCGCCTAGCGTGTCCGCGTGACGCGAAGCTCAGCAAAGACGCCGGCGAAGGCAGGGGTGGCAACCATGGCAGCAGGGCCTGACCGGGAGAAGGCACTCGACCTTGCTCTCGCTCAGATTGACAAGCAATTCGGCAAGGGCTCGGTGATGCGACTGGGTGACCGGCCGGTTGTCCAGACCGCGATCATTCCGACCGGCTCCATCGCGCTCGACGTGGCCCTCGGCATCGGTGGTCTGCCCCGTGGCCGGGTGGTCGAGATCTACGGCCCGGAGTCCAGCGGTAAGACCACGGTGGCTCTGCACGCGGTGGCCAACGCCCAGCGCAACGGCGGCATCGCCGCCTTCATCGACGCCGAGCACGCGCTCGACCCGGAGTACGCGAAGGCCCTGGGCGTCGACACCGACGCCATGCTGGTCTCGCAGCCGGACACGGGCGAGCAGGCGCTGGAGATCGCGGACATGCTGATCCGCTCCGGCGCTCTGGACATCATCGTGATCGACTCGGTGGCGGCCCTGGTGCCGCGCGCCGAGATCGAGGGCGAGATGGGCGACAGCCACGTGGGCCTCCAGGCCCGGCTGATGAGCCAGGCACTCCGGAAGATCACCGGTGTGCTCAGCAACACCGGCACCACGGCGATCTTCATCAACCAGCTGCGGGAAAAGATCGGCGTCATGTTCGGCAGCCCGGAGACCACCACCGGTGGTCGGGCGCTGAAGTTCTACGCCTCGGTCCGGCTCGACGTGCGACGCATCGAGAGCCTCAAGGACGGCACCGACGTGGTCGGTAACCGCACCCGGGTCAAGGTCGTGAAGAACAAGGTGGCCGCGCCGTTCAAGCAGGCCGAGTTCGACATCATGTACGGCAAGGGCATCTCGCGTGAGGGCTCGCTCATCGACGTCGGCGTGGAGCAGGCGATCATCCGCAAGTCCGGAGCGTGGTACACGTACGACGGCGACCAGCTCGGCCAGGGCAAGGAGAAGGCCCGGGAGTTCCTGAAGGAGAACCCGGACGTGGCCGCCGAGATCGAGAAGAAGATCCTGGAGAAGCTCGGCGTCGGGGTCGGCGCGGGTGACGCCGCCGGTGGCCCGGAGCTACCGCCTGTCGACTTCTGATCGGTCGCTGACCAGTGGCAGGACGACGCGCCCGTACGGGGCGGGGCTGGGATGCCAGTCCGCCTCGTACGGGCGACGCCAGTGACCCGCCCCGCCCTCGCCGGGGCGGTCGGGCCGAGCAGCAGGTCGACAAGCCGGAGTCGCCGCCTCGCGACGAGTCGGAGGTGGCTCGCGAGATCTGCCTGCGCCAGCTCGCCGTCCGGCCCCGCACCCGGGCCGAGCTGGCCGACGCGTTGGCCAAGCGGGGCATCTCCGAAGAGGTCTCGGCCGAGGTGCTCGACCGCTACGACGAGGTCGGCATCATCGACGACGCCGCGTTCGCCCGCGCCTGGGTGTCCAGCCGGCACACCGGTCGGGGCCTGGCCCGCCGGGCGCTCGCCAACGAGCTGCGCCGCAAGGGCGTCGACGGCGAGGTGGCCACCGAGGCGCTGGGCGAGCTGGACGAGGAGACCGAGGCGGCGACCGCGCGCGCTCTGGTGGACCGCAAACTGCGTACCGCCCGGGGTGAGCCCGACGCCGTCTTCCGCCGCCTGGTCGGGATGCTGGCCCGCAAGGGCTACCCGCCCGGCGTGGCCATCCGCGCGGTGAAGGACGCGCTCGCCGCGCAGAGCGCCGAGGCGGCCGAGTTCGCCGAGCAGATCGATGCGGACGCGCTCGCCGACGCCGAGGGCGATCTGGAGCGCGACAGCCGTCCGCTCGACTGAGTGACGTGCTGGGTGCGGTGGGGAGTGACCCGATGCTGAAGGCGTGTCTGAACGGCCAGCGCAGCCGTGCGGCCCATCCGGCCGTGCCGGTGACCCCGACGGAGCTGGCCGCCGACGCGTCCCGCTGCGCCGCGCTGGGCGTCGCGGCAGTGCACGTCCATCCCCGGGACGCGGGCGGCGTCGAGTCGCTGCGCCCGGCGGTGATCGCCGACGCGCTGACCGCGATCCGTGCGGCCAGTCCGGGGCTGCCGGTGGGGGTGAGCACCGGCGCCTGGATCGAGCCGGATCCGGCCGCCCGGGTGGCCGCCGTCCGGTCCTGGTCGGTGCTGCCCGACTTCGCCTCGGTCAACGCGCACGAGCCCGGTGCCGAGGGGGTCGCCGCCGCGCTGCACGAGCGCGGCGTGCTCGTCGAGGTGGGGGTCTGGACACTCGACGCCGTCGAGGCGTACAGGTCCTGGCGGGTGCCGGTCGGCCGGATCCTCGTCGAGTGCATGGCCGAGGAGGCACCTGTCGCGTTGGCCGATGCGGCACGGATCCTCGCCGCGCTGCCGCCGTCCGGCGTCGCACCGGTGCTGCTGCACTCCGAGGGGCCGGCGACCTGGGCGGTGCTCGCCGAGGCGGTCGGCCGTGGCCTGCACACCCGGATCGGTCTGGAGGACACCCTGCTGCTGCCCGACGGCACATCGGCGCCCACAAACGCCGCGTTGGTCACCGCGGCGCTGGCAGCCGGTGCCCAGTGAGCCGCCGACGTCGCGTCAGCGGGGGAAGCGCAGGCTCTTCACGATCAGGTCGCACCCGGCCCGCATCTCCGCCACCAGACGATCGTGGCGACAGTCGACCATGAACGTGTCGGTGCTGCCCGGTACGACGCCGTAGACCATCACGTCTTCGACACCCGGCAGCGTCGCGGTGCTCGGCAGGGGTCCGGGGGCAAGTTCGGAGAGGTTCATCCGGACAGCCTTCGCGCCGTCCAGGGTCAGGCGTTCCATCGATGGATTCGGCGGCATGATGGCGGGGTCGTCGATCAGCAGCAGATCCATCGGTGATCCCTCCACCGAGTTGGCCGGTGACGTCAGCACCGTGACGGTGTCACCCTCGGTCGCTCCCCTGGGCGAGATCTGGGCGCAACCCGGGTCTTCGCGCGGAGGGCAGGGGCCTGTCGTCCAGCCCCTGGGTGCGGTGAAGCTCACCCTGCCGTCGACGGTGCCGGTCCGCTCACCCGGTTCGAGTGCGGTCGTACTGCCCGACCGTGCAGCCGGACCGTTGTTCACGCCCCGGCGGGCGAGGATCACCACGACGCTGAACGACAGCACCAGCACCACGCCGAACAGGAGCATCTTCCGCATCATGCATGGACCGTACGGGCGGCTCAGAACGTCGACAATCGCCCAGCCGTCCCGGACCGCGCTCCGTTGTACGTGAAGGTGGAGTGTGGGTCTGGCACGAGTTGGTCCGGTGCGGCCGGTTGTGGTCGATGGGGTCGCTGTTGTCACACAGCCGGCTCGGCGGATGGTGTCCTCGTCGCTGAACAGGTACGACATCCGGATCGAGGCCCGTCAGCTCGCCGCGTTTGTCCCTCGGTGTCCGCAACGACATCAGCTTTGGGTGACGCTACAACTTCGCTCCGTTCGGGGGGTTTGATCATGAGTCCTTGACCAGACCGCCCTTGGCGACCTAGCCTCGCCATACAGGCTCACATTGCCCGACCAGCGCAGGCTAAGCGCACAACATAGATCTCGTAACAGAACAGCATCACTTTGGCCGACTCCGCGGCCTTTGGCGGCAGTTCCGGACTGGCCGGTCCGGCGCTCCGCGACAACTGCACCCGGTCGCCGACGATGCCCGAGGGCACCGCCGGCGGAGAGAGCTATCCACGGCCAGCCGCTCCGGTCGGGCGTCCACAGCCGCAGGAGTGTGCCTCGGGCACAGTCGCTGCGGTCTCGACGTTCAGGGGAGGCGGCCATGGCGGCGCGGCGGCACAGGTTCACCGGTAGACCTCACGGGGTCCCGGCATGAACGCCCTCGACGTCGTGCTCCTCGCGGCCGTCCTGATCCTCGCGGTGGTCGTGGTCGGGGCGGTGCTGATCGGCATCCGGACGATGCGCCGGATGGGCACGGCGCCGGCCCCGGAGGATCCCGCCTTCATCGCGGAGAAGGACCGTCAGGAGCAGTCCCTGGCCGCCCTGCGCAACGCCGCCGACCAGGCGAACAGCACGATCGACGTGGCGAAGTCCGCCGCCTCCGCGGCTCATGCCGAGGCGGCGGCGGCGAAGGCCGAGGCGAAGGCGGCCCGGGCCGAGGCCCGGCGGGTGCTCGACGACGCCCGCGCCGAGGCGGACACCGTGCTGGAGCGGGCGCACAAGCAGGCCGAGGCCGACGCCGAGCAGCTCCGTACGGCCGCGCGGCGCAGCGGCGAGCGGGAGGTCGCGGTGCTCGCCGCCACCACCCGGGAGCAGGCCGCGGAGGTGGAGCGCCGGGCGGCCCGGATGGACGAGCGGGAGCGCCTGCACACCGAGGAGGTGGAGCGGTTCGCCGAGCGGGAGCGGCAGCTCACCGCCGCGAGCGCCGCCCTCGCGGCCCGGGAGTCCGCGCTCGCCCAGCGCGAGACCGAGCTGGCCGAGGCCGAGGAGTTGCGCCGTCGGGAGCTGGAGCGGGTGGCCGGTCTCACCGCCGACTCGGCCCGACTGGAGTTGATCGACGCGATCGAGACGTCCGCCAAGCGGGAGGCCGCGCTGCTGGTGCGCGACATCGAGTCCGACGCGCGCAACACCGCCGAGCAGCGGGCCCGACACATCGTGGTGGACGCGATCCAGCGGGTGGCCAGCGAGCAGACCGCCGAGAGCGTGGTCAGCGTCCTGCACCTGCCCGGCGACGAGATGAAGGGCCGCATCATCGGCCGGGAGGGGCGCAACATCCGCGCCTTCGAGTCGGTGACCGGGGTCAACCTGATCATCGACGACACCCCCGAGGCGGTGCTGCTGTCCTGCTTCGACCCGGTGCGCCGGGAGGTCGGCCGGCTCACGCTGGAGAAGCTGGTGCTCGACGGGCGGATCCACCCGCACCGGATCGAGGAGGTCTACGACCTGGCCCGCCAGGAGGTGGAGCAGCTCTGCCTGCGTGCCGCCGAGGACGCCCTGGTCGAGGTCGGCATCACCGAGATCCACCCTGAGCTGGTGACCCTGCTGGGCCGGCTGCGCTACCGCACCTCGTACGGGCAGAACGTGCTCAAGCACCTGGTCGAGACCGCGCACATCGCCGGCATCATGGCCGCCGAGCTGCGGCTGGACGTGCCCACCATCAAGCGGTCGGCGTTCCTGCACGACATCGGCAAGGCGCTCACCCACGAGGTCGAGGGCAGCCACGCCATCATCGGCGCCGACCTGGCCCGCAAGTACGGCGAGCACGAGGACGTGGTGCACGCCATCGAGGCGCACCACAACGAGGTGCCGCCGCAGACCATCGAGGCCGTGCTCACCCAGGCCTCCGATGCCTGTTCCGGCGGTCGGCCGGGCGCGCGTCGGGAGAGCCTGGAGGCGTACGTCAAGCGGCTGGAGCGGATCGAGGAGATCGCGGCCGGGAAGCTCGGTGTCGACAAGGTGTTCGCGATGCAGGCCGGCCGGGAGATCCGGGTGATGGTCAAGCCGGACGACGTGGACGACATCGGGGCGGCCGTGCTGGCCCGCGACGTGGCCAAGCAGATCGAGGAGGAGCTGACCTACCCGGGTCAGATCCGGGTCACAGTGGTCCGCGAGTCCCGGGTCACCGAGATCGCCCGCTGACCCGGCGGGCCCTTGATCGACACGCTTTCAGCGATATCGGGGTATCCCGTCGCCGGTGATACCCCGATATCAACGAACCCGTGTCGCCCGGCGGCCCGCCGCCCTCAGATCATCCGGGCGGAGTCCGCGCCGGCGTCCTGGGCGGGCAGCACCTTGGCCGCCGTGCGCGGTGTGCGACCCATCCGCTTCTGCAACCACCAGGCCAGGGCCGACAGCGAGCCGCAGATGGCGATGTAGATCGCCGCCACGATCAGGTACGTCGGCACGTACGGCAGCCCGAACGGCAACCGACCGCCGATCTGCTTACCCACGAAGAGCAGCTCGGGGTACGTGATGATGAAACCCAGTGCGGTGTCCTTGAGTAGCACCACGAGCTGGCTGACGATCGCCGGGAGCATCGACCGGACGGCCTGCGGCAGCAGGATCAACCGCAGCACCTGGTTCTTGCGCAGGCCGATCGCGTACGCGCCCTCGGTCTGCCCGTACGGCACGGCGTTGATGCCGGCCCGGAAGATCTCCGCGAGCACCGAGCCGTTGTAGAGCACCAGCCCGATGACCAGCGCCCACAGCTTGTCGATCGACCAGCCGTACTGCAGCGGCACGTAGTAGCCGAAGAAGATCAGGATCAGCAGCGGGATCGCCCGGAACAGTTCCACCACGAACGTCGCCGGGGCCCGCAGGATCCACTTGTCGCTCAGCCGGCCGCTGGCGAAGACCGCGCCGAAGAGCAGCGCCAGGACCGCGGCGATGCCGGCCGCCTTCAGCGTCGCCCCCAGGCCGCCGAGCAGTTCCCGTTGCACCGAGGCGTACTGGAACTGCTCCCACTTGCGGGCCTCGAACTGGCCGGTGTCGGCGAACTTGTAGCCGACGTAGGCGAGCAGCGCGATGATGCCGACGGTGGAGGCGACGCCCAGAATCGCGTTGCGCCGTCTGGCGCGCGGGCCGGGCAGGTCGTAGAGGATCGACGCCTGGCTCAACTCAGCCACCTTCCGTTCGCGACCACACCGACGGCGCTCATCGGGCCACTCTCCACTTGCGCTCCAGGAACCGTTGCAGGGCAACCAGCGGCAGGATCAGGATCAGGAAGCCGATGGTGATCCAGAGCAGGACGGCGAACTGCGGCTCACCGCGCTCGGCCATGTACGCCGGGATCGCACCGGCCTCCAGCACCGAGAACCCCGCGGCGATCGTGGTGTTCTTCAACATCGCGATGTACACGCTCATCATCGGCGGGACCATCGCCCGCAGGGCCTGCGGCAGCACGATGAGCGTGAGCACCTGGCCGAAGGTCATGCCCAGCGCACGCGCCGCCTCGGCCTGCCCGGCCGCGACCGTGTTCACGCCGGAGCGGATCACCTCGCAGACGAACGCCGAGGTGTAGACGGTCAGCGCGATGGCGGCGCTGGGAAAGTAGTCGATGTTGACGTCGAGCTTCGGAACCGCGAAGACGAGGAACGCGAAGACAAGCGTCAGAGGGGTGTTGCGTACCAGGTTGACGTACGTGGCACCGAACGCCCGCAGGGCCGGCACGGGGGAGACCCGCATCGCGCCGAGCAGCGTGCCGAGGACGAGGCTGCCGACCGCGGCGATCAGGAAGAGTTTGACGGTGTTGGTGAACCCGTCGACGAACAGTTGCCCGTTGTCCGTCAGTACGCGGAAGAACTCGCCCATGCCTCGCTCTCAGTCCCTGGGGCGGGCGCCGGACGGGGACGAGCCCCGTCCGGCACCGCAACTCGTGTCGAGCCGGTCGGTCAGTACCGTTCGACCTTGGGCGGGGTGCCCGCCGAGCCGGACTTGCCGAGCGTGCCGTCGTAGATCTTCTGCCACGTGCCGTTCGTGAAGGCGGCCTCGATCTGGTCGTTCACGTAGTCACGCAGCGCCTTGTCGTCCTTCGGCAGGCCGATGCCGTACTTCTCGGTGCTGAACGGCTGGCCGACGACCTTGAGCTCGTCCGGGTTCTGCGCCGCGTAGCCCTTGAGGATGGCGTCGTCGGTGGTGACGGCGTCGACCTTCTTGTCCAGCAGCTGCGAGACGCACTCCGAGTAGGTCTTGAACTCGACGATGTTGTTCGCCTCGGTCAGACCCTCGTCGCGGACCTTCTGGATCGGGGTCGAGCCGGTGGCCGAGCAGACCTTCTTGCCCTTGATGGTGTCCTTGCCGGTGATCGACGTCTCGTCCTTGCGGACCAGCAGGTCCTGGCCGGCGATGAAGTACGGGCCGGCGAAGGAGATGTCGTTCTTGCGCTTGTCGGTGATCGAGTAGGTGCCGACGTAGTAGTCGACCTCACCACCCTTGATCGCGGTCTCCCGGTTGGCCGACGCGATCTCCTTGTACTCGATCTTCGAAGGGTCGACGCCGAGCGTGCTGGCCACGTACTGGGCGATCTCGATGTCGAAGCCGCACCGCTTGCCCTGGGCGTCCTTGTAGCCGAGGTTCGGCTGGTCGAACTTGACCCCGACGGAGACCTTGCCCGCCGCCTTGATCTTTTCGAAGGCCGGGCTGCCGGCGACGGCCGCGTCCGTCTTCGGGGTGAAGGTCGCGCCGGAGCTCTTGCAGGTGTCTCCCTGGGCGGCACCGGAGGCGTTTCCACCGGCGCTCGGCGTCGGCTCACCCTCCTTGCCGCAGGCTGCGGCGGACAGGGCGAGGGACGCCATCATGGCGACCGCCGCCACGCGCTTCATACGCATACTCTTCTCCTTCTTCGACGGAGCCCACCGAGGTGCGGTGGTAGCTCCACTACGGACGCCTAGTGCGTGAGGATCTTGGAGAGGAAGTCCTTGGCGCGTTCGCTGCGCGGGTTGGCGAAGAACTCCGCAGGGGAGGCGTCCTCGACGAGCTTGCCGTCGGCCATGAAGATGACCCGGTTGGCGGCGTGCCGGGCGAAGCCCATCTCGTGGGTGACCACGACCATGGTCATGCCGTCGCGGGCCAGCGAGGTCATCACGTCCAGCACCTCGCCGACCATCTCCGGGTCGAGGGCGCTTGTCGGCTCGTCGAAGAGCATCGCCTTGGGCTGCATGGCCAGGGCGCGGGCGATCGCCGCCCGCTGCTGCTGGCCACCGGAGAGCTGGGCCGGGAACTTGTCCGCCTGGTTGGCGATGCCGACCCGGTCGAGCAGGGCCAGGCCGCGCTCGCGAGCCGCGGCGGGCTTCTCCCTGCGGACCTTTACCGGCCCGAGGGTGACGTTCTCCAGGATGGTCTTGTGGGCGAAGAGGTTGAAGGACTGGAAGACCATCCCCACCTCGCTGCGCAGCCTCGCGAGGGCCTTGCCCTCGGCCGGCAGCGGCTGACCGTCGAAGGTGATGGTGCCGGAGTTGATCGGTTCCAGTCGGTTGATGGCGCGGCACAGCGTCGACTTGCCGGAGCCGGACGGGCCGATCACCACGACCACCTCGCCCCGACCCACCGACAGTGAGACGTCGTCGAGCACGTGCAGCGGCCCGAACCACTTGTTGACCGCGTCCAGCACGATGAGCGGTTCGCCCGTCGTCACGTCGTCCACCGTCCCTGTCGTCTCCCCGGATCGGGGTCGGTTGACCCCCGGTTGGGCAACTGTAGGCGGCGGGCTGTGGCGGAGCGCAACTCAGTTGGTCACGGAGCGGTAACACCGGTCACGATCGGTGTCGAGGGTCCGATTTCGGTCATCGCGCGGGCCGCAACAGTGGCGGCGGCACCGGATGCCCGCGACGATGGGAAGCATGACCGAACCGGTACGCCTGACCAAGTACGCCCGCGGCGGTGGCTGCGCCTGCAAGATTCCGCCGGGTGAGCTGGAGGCCATGGTGGCCGGTCTCGGCCCGGCCACCGGCACGGCGGAGCTGCTTGTCGGCCTGGACCACGGCGACGACGCCGCGGTGGTCCGCCTGGACGAGCGGACGGGCCTGGTCAGCACCGCGGACTTCTTCACCCCGGTCGTCGACGACGCGTACGACTGGGGGCGCATCGCCGCCGCCAACGCGCTCTCCGACGTGTACGCGATGGGCGGCATCCCGCTGGTGGCGCTCAACCTGCTCTGCTGGCCGCGCGACGTGCTGCCGCTGGAGTTGGCGCGCGAGGTGCTGCGCGGCGGCCAGGACGTGGCCCGGCAGGCGGGCTGTCACCTGGCCGGTGGGCACAGCGTGGACGACGACGGTCCGAAGTACGGCCTCGCGGTCACCGGCACCGTCCGTCCGGAGGAGTTGATCACTCTGGACGCCGGCCGGGCCGGGGTGCCGCTGTCGCTGACCAAGCCGCTCGGGGTGGGCGTGCTCAACACCCGGCACAAGGCCACCGGCGAGAGCTTCCCGGAGGCGGTCGCCACGATGAGCGCGCTCAACTCCGACGCCGCGCGGGCGGCGGTCGCCGCCGGTATCCGGTGCGGCACCGACGTGACAGGCTTCGGCCTGCTCGGGCACGCCTCGAAGCTGGCCCGTGCCAGCCGGCTCACGGTGGCCATCGACACCGCCCGGGTGCCGTACCTGGCCGGAGCGCGGGAGGCGCTGCGCGACGGGTACGTCAGCGGCGGCAGCCGTCGCAACCTGGACTGGGTCACCCCGTGGACGGATTTCGGCGCGGCGGACGAGGGTGAGCGGTTGCTGTTGGCCGACGCGCAGACCTCCGGCGGTCTGCTGGTCGCCGGTGAGCTGCCGGGCGCGCCAGTGGTGGGCGAGCTGCTGCCCCGCGGCGAGCACCTGGTGGTCCTGCGCTGACGGCCACGGCGGCGCGATGACACGCGGGCGCGATGACGCGGACGGCGCACGATACCCGATAAACTGTCACCTTCCCGCTACTCCGAGCAATGCCGCTCAGGGAAATTTTGCCCGGAATGGTCACAGACCGGTAACTTGCCCCCGGCTGGGGTCAAATGCCCCCCACCATCGTGAGTAAGGCCCGATCCGGAGGCCGGTGGGACGAACGCAGCGAGGAGGCGGAATGACCGAGCTGTGGAACTGGAGAATCGATCGGGTACGACCCGTGGAGGTCTACCCGGCGCTGGCCGAGGCGCTCGGCCGGGTGGTGATGCCGCTGGCGGTGGCGGACCCGGCCCGACTGCCGGCGTACGCGGTGGTGTGTGACGTCTGGCAGGCGCCGGGCGAGTTCTCGACTGTCATCGACTGCTACGGGGTGCCCGACCGGCTCTCCGAGCACGCCAGCATCGCCGCGCTGGCCCGGCTGCTGGGCCGCGACTGTCTGCTGCGCGACGACACGCTCGACGCCGGCCGGCACCTGCTCGTCGCACCGGACGGGACGGTCCGCCCGGTGCACTTCGACGTCCGGGACACCGACGACGGCGAGGTGCTCAGCCGGCGGCGGCTGTGCACGCTCGGTGATCCGGGCTGTCGGGGCTGGTCGCAGTGTCACCGTTCGCGCTGGGCGCCCGACACCGTCGCGCCGGTGCTCGCCGCGGCGTGACCCGCAGCGACCGAGCTCGACCCGCCACCCCGCACGACCAGCTGGTCGAGCAGGGTGCGGGTGGCCTCCGTCACGGCGGCCACCGCGGCCTCGAACGCGGCGGCGTTGTGCGCGGCGGGCGCCCGGAAGCCTGAGATCTTCCGGACGTACTGCAACGCCGCCGCCTCGATGTCCGCGTCGGTCACCTGCGGGGTGAACGGCTCCCGCAACGTCTTGATGCTTCGGCACATGTCGGGTGCTCCTCGGTTCGGGGCGATCCGGTCGACCCGGATACGCTGTCCTGGTCATGACTACCGCAGCGGCGGGCAGCCCGCGCACCTACCAGGTGCGCACCTACGGCTGCCAGATGAACGTGCACGACTCCGAGCGCATCTCCGGCCTGCTCGAACAGGCCGGCTACGTGCGTGCGCCCCAGGCCGACGACACCCCGGACATCGTCGTCTTCAACACCTGCGCGGTGCGGGAGAACGCCGACAACCGCCTCTACGGCAACCTCGGTCATCTGCGCCCCGTGAAGGACAAGCACCCGGGCATGCAGATCGCCGTCGGTGGTTGCCTGGCGCAGAAGGACCGCGGCGAGATCGTGCGCAGGGCGCCCTGGGTCGACGTCGTCTTCGGCACGCACAACATCGGCGCGCTGCCGGTGCTGCTGGAACGCGCCCGGCACAACGCGGCCGCCGAGGTGGAGATCCTGGAGTCGCTCGACGTCTTCCCGTCCACGCTGCCGACCCGCCGCGAGTCCACGTACGCCGGCTGGGTCTCGATCTCGGTGGGCTGCAACAACACCTGCACGTTCTGCATCGTGCCCTCTCTGCGCGGCAAGGAGAAGGACCGCCGTCCCGGCGACATCCTCTCCGAGGTGCGCGCCCTGGTCGACGAGGGCGTGCTGGAGGTGACCCTGCTCGGGCAGAACGTCAACTCCTACGGCGTCGAGTTCGGTGACCGGTACGCGTTCGGCAAGCTGCTGCGCGCCTGCGGCGAGATCGACGGGTTGGAGCGGGTCCGGTTCACGAGCCCGCACCCCAAGGACTTCACCGACGACGTGATCGCCGCGATGGCCGAGACGCCGAACGTCTGCCACTCGCTGCACATGCCGTTGCAGTCCGGCTCCGACGACGTGCTGAAGGCGATGCGCCGGTCGTACCGCTCCGAGCGCTACCTGGGGATCATCGAGAAGGTCCGGACGGCGATGCCGGACGCGGCGATCACCACAGACATCATCGTCGGCTTCCCCGGTGAGACGGAGGCCGACTTCCAGCGCACCCTGGACGTGGTGCGCGAGTCCCGGTTCTCCTCGGCCTTCACCTTCCAGTACTCGAAGCGCCCCGGCACCCCCGCCGCCACGATGGACGGCCAGTTGCCCAAGCAGGTCGTGCAGGAGCGCTACGAGCGGCTGATCGCCTGCGTCGAGGAGATCTCCTGGGCGGAGAACAAGCGCCTGGTGGGGGAGGCCGTCGAGGTGCTTGTCGCGGTCGGCGAGGGCCGCAAGGACGAGCGGACCGGGCGGCTGTCCGGCCGGGCGCGTGACGGCCGGCTCGTGCACTTCGACGCCGGCAGCTTCGCCGGGTCGATCCGGCCCGGCGACATCGTGCGGACCACCGTCACGTACGCCGCGCCGCACCACCTCAACGCCGACGGAGCGCCACTGTCGCACCGGCGGACCCGGGCCGGCGACGCCGCCGAGGCGGGCCGCTCCCCGCGTACCCCCGGGGTGTTGCTCGGTCTGCCCACGATCGGCGCGCCGGCGGTCGCGCCCGCGCCCACCGGCGGCTGCGCCGCGCACTGATCCGGTCGGGGCCCGCCGGCGCGGCGGACCCCGACCGACCACGGTCAGACCGTGATACGACCGGCGCCGGCGCCTGCCGTCACGATGGACTTGACGTTGCTCGCGGTGTCCAGTTGGTACGAGTACGGGATGCTGGCGACGCTGCCGCCGGTCTGTCCGGCGGGCGAGTTGACGAAGTGGTTGTTGCGGGCCACCAGGCGGCCCGGCCCGGAGTCCGCCTCGCCGAGGTGGTACGTGTCGTTGACGTTCTCGAAGTAGTTGCCCTCGACGAGCACGCCGGCGTTCTCGGTGGAGGCCACGCCGTAGCCGCCGTTGGCCCGGTAGTAGTTGTTGTAGACGTGCACCGGGTTGCCGAAGCGCACCCGGGGGTTGCGCTGCCTGCTGCCGTCGAACCAGTTGTGGTGGTAGGTCACCCGCAGGTGGCCGGTGTCCTGGGCGCCGTTGTCGTCGCTGTGGCCGAGCAGCATGGTCTTGTCGTGGTTGAAGACCCGGTTCCACGACACCGTGACGAAGTCCGACCCGCGCTTGATGTCGACCGCGCCGTCGTACCCGTTGCTGAAGGTGTTGTGGTCGATCCAGATGTTGGTGGCCGACTCCTGCACGTTTATCGCGTCGTCGTTCCAGTCCCGGAACGTCAGGTTCCGGATGATGACGTTGCGGTCGCCGCTGACGTTGAGTCCGCAGCCGACGATCGTCGCGCCGGAGTTGCCGAGGACGGTCTTGTTGGACCGGACCCGCAGCATGCCGGAGCAGGAGATCGTGCCGGACACCCGGATCACCGCGGCGCCGCTCGCGTTGAGGGCGCTGGTAAGCGCCGAGGCGTTGCTGACGGTGGTGGTCGGTGCGCCGCCTCCGCCGGTGGTGCCGCCGTTCTGGGTGGCCCAGCCGACGAGACCGGTCGGTGGCGGCACGCTGGGCGGTGGATCGCTCGGGATCGGCGGGGTCGTCGGGGTGCCCGGCGTTCCCGGCGTGCCTGACGTGCCCGGGGTGCTCGGCGTGGTCGGGGTGGTGGTGCCGCCGGTGCAGGCGACGTTGTTCAGGGTGAAGCTGGTCGGGTCCGGGTTGCTGGAGCTGTTCCAGCTCGCGTTGAACCCGAACGAGGCGCTGCCGTTGGTGGCCAGGGTGCCGTTGTAGTCGACGTTTGTGGCGGAGACCTGGGCGCCGCTCTGGGTGGCGGTGGCGCCCCACGCCTGGCTGACCTGCTGGCCGGCCCCGTACGACCAGCGCAGCGTCCACCCGGAGACCGGGTCGCCGAGGTTGGTGACAGTGACGTTGCCGGTGAACCCGCCCGGCCACTGGCTGGCGACCGAGTAGGCGACCCGGCACCCGGCGGCCGCCTGGGCCGAGACGGCGGTCAGGAGCCCGCCGGTGACTAGGGCGGCGGTGGTGGCGGCGGTGGTGGCGAGCAGCGTCATCCGACGCTGTGGTGTGCGCATGCTGCTTCCTCTCGATGAGGCGGACAGACCGTCGCGACGCCCATGCCCGTGGGCGGCGAGGTGGGCCGCATAGAAGCCAGTGGATGTCATGCCCGGGTGGCCGACGCCCACGACGTGGGCGCCGGCCACCCGGTGGCTCAGCAGCTCGCGCCGTTGAGCTTCACGGTCGCCGGGGTGCTTGCCGTGCCGTTGGCGGTGAAGCCCACGGTGACCGAGGCCCCCGCCGCCAGGGACGGCGCGTGACTCGGCGCGGCAGCGGTGACTGTCGTACCCGACTGGGTGACCGTGGCGTTCCAGCCACTGCCCAGCGTCACGCCGGACGGCCAGGTCCAGGTCGCCGACCACGGGTTCACCGCGGCCGTGCCGGTGTTCTTCACTGTCAGTTCGCCCTGGAAGCCGCCCTGCCAGGCGTTCACCTGCCGGTAGGTGGCCGTGCAGGCACCCGGGGGCGGTGTCGTCGGCCCACCGGTAGGTCCACCCGTCGGCCCGCCGGTCGGTCCGCCCGTGGGTCCGCCGGTGGGTCCGCCACCGGACGGCGCGATCAGGTACGGCTGAAGGATCGCCTGCTTGGTGGTGTTGATGTTCGTCCAGTCGTCGAGCGCGATGCCGCCGGTGTCACCCGAGTTGGGGTTCCACGACCAGTACGTGAAGGACATCCCGGTCACCCCGGTGCCCGTGTACGCCATCAACTTCTCCAGCCACACCCGGTCCTTCGGGTCGGCCAGGGTGCTGCCGAACTCACCCATCATGATCGGGGCGATGTTCTGCTTGTAGAGGTAACCGAAGTACTTGTCCCAGATGGCCGGCATGTTCGCCGGGTAGTCCGGGGCGTCGAACCAGGTCTGCCGGTACACCGACGTGGCGTACTCGTGCGGCGAGTAGACCAGCCGGTTCGCCACGTTCAGCCGTACCGGGAACTGGCCGGCCTTCGACAGGTTGCCGCCCCACCAGCCGCAGTCCTCGTCGTTGCTCGGGTCGTTGTCCCACACGTTGGAGAGGCCACCGCTCGGGCAGCTCACCCCCTCCACGAAGATCAACCAGTTGGGCTGGACACCGAGGATAGCGTTGCCGGCCCGCTCGGCGGCGAGCCGCCAGTCCCGCGCCGTGTCGCCGCAGCCCCAGCACGCGCCGGTGGCAGCCGGGTTGGTGCCCTCGGCGTGCGGCTCGTTGTGCAGGTCCGCGCCGATCACCGTGGGATTGCCCGCGTACCGCTGGGCGAGCATCTTCCAGTCGTTGATCCAGGTCGCCTCGGAGACCGTCGGCGTGTACCACAGCGGCGACTGCCCGGCCGACGTCGGCCGGTGCCGGTCCAGGATGATCCGCATCCCCTTGCTGCCCGCGTAGGCGATCACCTTGTCCAGGATCTGCAACGGCGACAGCCCGATCAGGTCCGGGTTGACGAAGTCGTTGATCCCGGTGGCGGTCGCGCCCGGCTTCAGCGCGTCGTTCGAGTACGGCACCCGCAACGTGTTGTAGCCCAGCCGGGCCATCGTGTCGAGCTGCCCCCGCCACGGATTGCTCGACCAGAGCCCGTGGAAGGTCTTGTTGTCGGTCTCCATGCCGAACCAGTTGATGCCTGTCAACCGGACCGTGGCGCCGGTGCTGTCCACGATCTGACTGCCGTTCGTGTGCAGATAACCGGTGCCGGTGCCCGCGGCGGAGGCCGGGGTGGTGCTGACGGCGGCGGCGAAGAACACGCCGGCCGCGACGGTGGCGAGCGCGGTCAGCGCACCGCCGAGAGCTTTGGGACGGAACATTCGAGCTCCACTTCACAGGCCCGGCGTCGGCCATGAGGCCGCGCGGGCGAGCTGCCGTCGGCACGTCACGGCCCCTCTGGGGTACGCGGACAGTGCGCGACGGTCCATGTCACGCGGACGGGGACACTCGCGGAAGCTCACCGGCCGATCCTCGACAGCGGAGACCCGCCGTCGTCGCCCTCGTCCCGGTGGCCCTACCTGGCTCCGTCGCCCATTCTCATCAGCCCGCCTCGATGCGTCAACTGCACACCCCGCCGCCCCGCCCGCGCCGACGCGTCATCCCGGACACGCGAGAGCCCCCGGACACGCGAGAGCCCCCGGTCCCGCGCGGGGGACCGGGGGCTCTCGGACAGCGTCAGGTCAGCCGGCCTGCTCGGCGAGCTGGAGGAACTGGCGCTTGGAGGCGAGGGCCTGCTCGGCCTCCTTGATGCGGCGGGCGTCCCCGGCGCTCTGCGCCCGGGCCAGCCGCTCCTCGGCCTCCGCCACCTGGGACCGCATCTGGGCGAGCAGCGGGTTGTCCTCCTTGGTGGTGCGGCGCCACGCCGAGTCCATCACGTCGCGGACCTTGTCGTCGATGACACGCAACCGGCGTTCCAACCCGGCGGCGGCCTCGCGGGGCACCCGGCCGGCCTCGTGCCACTGGGCCTGGATCTCCCGCAGCTTGGCCTGGGCGCCCTTGGGGTCGGCGTCGATGTCCAGGGCCTCGGCCTCGGCCAGCAGAGCCTGCTTACGCTCCAGGTTGCCGCGCTGCTCGTTGTCGCGGGCGGAGAAGACCTCGCTGCGCCGGCTGAAGAAGGCGTCCTGCGCGGCCCGGAACCGTTCCCAGAGCTTCTGCTCGGCCTCCTTCGAGGCACGCGGGGCGGCCTTCCACTGCGTCATCAGCTCCTTGAGCTGGTTGGCCGTGGCCGCCCACTCGGTGGAGTCCCTGATCTTCTCGGCCTCGGCGACCAGCTCTTCCTTGACGGTCTGCGCCTGCTTGCGCGTCGCGTCCAGGGTGGCGAAGTGGGCGCCCCGACGTCGGGTGAAGCCGTCCCGTGCGGCGGCGAACCGCTTCCACAGCTCGCCGTCGGCCTTCTTGTCGACCCCGCGAATGGTCTTCCACTCGTCGAGGATCTCCTTGAGCCGGTCACCGGCCGTCTTCCAGCCGGTGGACTCGGCGGCGAGCTTCTCGGCCTCCTCGACCAGCGCGGTCTTGCGGGCCAGGGCCTCGCCGCGGGCGGCGTCCCGGGCGGCACGCGCCTCGGTGGCCTTCTCCTCGGCGACTGTCGACAGCTTGTCCAGCCGAGCGGCCAGGGCGTCGATGTCGCCGACCACGTGGGCCTCGGGCAGCGTCGCGCGGATCCGCTTGATCGTGCTCAGCGAGTGCCCGGCGTCCGCCGCGCCCGAGTTGAGCCGCGCTTCGGTCAGGTCCACCTCGGTGACCAGGTCGGCGAAGCGGCGTGCGAAGTGCGCGAGACCCTCCTCCGGTGCCCCCGCCTGCCAGGATCCGACCACCCGCTCGCCCTCGGAGGTCTTGACGTAAACGGTGCCGTCCGCGTCCACCCGTCCGAAGGCAGTCCAGTCGCTCATGTGCCCATCCTCGTTCTCCCGGCGTCGAGGGAACAGTCCCCCGTCGCCGCCACGGCGCAGCCAAGTTACTTCCGGCATTGTCACAGGTCCGACCCGGTCCGCGTCGAGCGCCTATCGCCGACCGTGACCATACGGTGTCCTAGAGCCTGATTGACCGTATCGGCGCGGAGACGCACCGGGCATTCCCGCTACGGTGAACGGGTGCCACTGGTCGCCGCCGCTGTCTGCCCCCATCCGCCTCTGCTCGTGCCCGAGGTCGCGGGTGCCGCCGCGGGGGAGCTGGACGACCTGCGGGCGGCCTGTGACCTCGCCGTACGCCGGCTGCTGGCCGCCGATCCGGACGCGGTGGTGCTGCTCGGTGTCGGCCCGTCGACCGGCCCGATCCGGCCCCCGGCCACCGGCACCCTGCAGCCCTGGGGCGTCGACCTGGACGTGCCCCTGATCCCCGGTCAGCCGGACCGGGGCGCGGTGCTGCCGTTGAGCCTGACGGTCGGCGCGTGGCTGCTGGCCCGGCACGCCGAGAGTTCCGCCGTGGCCGCCGCGCCGGTGAGCGCCGTGCAGGTGACCGCCGACGCCGGACCGGTCGAGGTGGCCGCGCTCGCCGAGCAGGTCGCCGGGTCTGGCGACCGGGTGGCGCTGCTGGTGCTCGGCGACGGGTCGGCCTGCCGGGGGGAGAAAGCGCCCGGGTGCGACGACGAGCGCGCCCTCCCGTACGACAAGCGGGTCGCCGCGGCCCTGGCCGAGGCGGACCTGGACGCCCTGCGCGGCCTGGACGCGGGCGTGTCGGCGCAGTTGAAGGTCGCCGGCCGGGCGTCGTGGCAGGTGCTCGCCGAGGCGGCCCGGTCGAGCGGCGGCGGGTGGCGCGGCGAGCTGCTGCACGACTCGGCCCCCTACGGCGTGGCCTACTTCGTGGCGTCCTGGGAGCGCGCGTGACCGGCGGCGGCGCGGTCCCGGCCGGCACGGTCGTGGCGGTGGTCGGGCCGACGGCTGCGGGCAAGTCGGCGTTGAGCATCGCGCTCGCGCACGCGCTGGACGGGGAGGTGGTCAACGCCGACTCGATGCAGCTCTACCGGGGCATGGACATCGGCACCGCCAAGCTGACCCCCGCCGAGCGGGACGGTGTGCCGCACCACCTGCTCGACATCTGGGAGGTCACCGAGCCGGCGAGCGTCGCGGAGTACCAGCGGCTGGCCCGCGCGGCAGTGGACGACATCCTCTCCCGGGGTCGGGTGCCGTTGCTGGTGGGTGGCTCGGGGTTGTACGTGCGGGCGGTGCTGGAGCGCTTCGAGTTCCCCGGCACCGACGCGGCGCTGCGCGAGCGGCTGGAACGGGAGTTGGCCGAGGTGGGCCCCGCGCCGCTGTACGCGCGGCTGCGTGCCGCCGACCCGGTCGCTGCCGAGGGCATCCTGCCCGGCAACGGCCGGCGGATCGTCCGTGCCCTGGAGGTGATCGAGTTGACCGGTGCGCCGTTCACGGCGTCGCTGCCGCAGCCGACGCCGTACTACCCGTCCGTGCAGCTCGGCGTCGACCTGGACACCGGTCTGCTGGACGAGCGGATCGCGCTGCGGGTGGACCGGATGTGGGCCGACGGTCTGGTGCCGGAGACCCGCGAGCTGGTGGGTCGGGGGCTGCCCGAGGGGCGGACGGCGAGCCGGGCGCTCGGCTACCAGCAGGTGCTGCGGATGCTCGCCGGTGAGCTGACCGAGGCGCAGGCGCACGACGAGACGGTCCGGGCCACCCGGCGTTTCGTCCGCCGCCAGCGGTCCTGGTTCCGGCGCGATCCGCGGATCCACTGGCTGGATTCGGCGATGCCGGACCTGATCGGGGCCGCCCTGCGTCTGGCGCCGGCCACTGCGCGATGATGGGGGCGTGGAGTTCACCAAGGGCCACGGCACCGGCAACGACTTCGTCCTCCTGCCCGACCCGGACGGTCAGCTCGACCTGACCCCGGAGTTGGTCGCCGCGCTCTGCGACCGCCGGCGGGGCATCGGCGCGGACGGCGTGCTGCGGGTCGTCCGCGCGGCCAAGCATCCGGACAGCGCCGGCCTGGCCGGTGAGGCCGAGTGGTTCATGGACTACTGGAACGCCGACGGTTCGTTCGCCGAGATGTGTGGCAACGGCGCGCGGGTCTTCGTCCGGTACCTGCTCGACAACGAGCTGGCCACGCCGGTCGGCGCGGCGCTGCCGCTGGCCACCCGGGCCGGCGTCGTGCGCGCGCTGGTCGAGGGCGACGCCGTGTCCGTCGAGATGCGCCGCCCCCAGGTGTACGACGCCTCGACCGCCACCCTGGGCGGTCTGACCCTGCCCGGCACCGCCGTGGACATCGGCAACCCGCACCTGGTCTGCGTCCTGCCGGCGGGCGTGGAGCTGGCCGCCCTGGACCTGACCGTCGCGCCCGGGTTCGATCCGGAGGTCTTCCCGGCCGGCGTGAACGTGGAGTTCATCGTGGCGGGCGATCCGGTCGACGCCACCGACGCGCACTCCCTGATGCGGGTGTACGAGCGCGGCAGCGCCGAGACCCTGTCCTGCGGCACCGGCGCGTGCGCGGTGGGCGCGGTGGCCCTGCGCGACGCCGGCCGGGACACCGGAGTGGTCGCCGTCGACGTCCCCGGCGGACGCCTCACGGTGACGGTCACCGAGAACTCCTGCTGGCTGTCCGGCCCCGCCGTCCTGGTGGCCACCGGCGAGGTCGACCTCTCCACCCTGTCCGCCGCCGCCTGACGCCGGTCTGGTCCGCGCGCCCCGGCTGCCGCCGTCCGACCCCGGGCTGGTCCGCACGCCCGGGCTGGTTCGTGCGCCCGGGCTGGTCCGCACGCCCGGGTTGTCGCCGGGCTGATCCGCGCGCCCGGCTGCCACCGGTCTGTGGTGGTCCTTTGCTCTGCTTCACCCGGCGCAACGCTCAGTGTCCGATTATCGGACACTCGCCGTTGCGTGGGTTGAAGCAGAGCAAAGGAGCGGAGACGACCCAGCCGAGGCTCGCCTCCCGGTGTCACACCGAAGGACTACTGGTCAGGGCGTCGCGCTGGCGTTGGCGGCGATCTCGGGGAGGTCGGACGGGCCCGGGTCTGCTGCCGGCAGCGGGCTGGGGTTGTGCGCGGCGGCCCGGACGGCGGCGGCGACCGCCGGGGCGACCCGCGAGTCGAAGACGCTCGGCACGATCACCGTCGGGTTGATCTTGTCCTCGCCGACGACGTCGGCGATGGCCCGGGCGGCGGCGATCGCCATCTCCTCGGTGAACTCCTCGGCGTGCGCGTCAAGCATCCCGCGGAACACGCCCGGGAAGGCGAGCACGTTGTTGATCTGGTTCGGCTGGTCCGAGCGGCCGGTGGCCACCACCGCGGCGTACTTTCGGGCCTCCCGCGGGTCGACCTCCGGGTCCGGGTTGGCCAGCGCGAAGACGATCGAGTCCTTCGCCATCTGGGCGATGTCGTCCCCGGTGAGCAGGTTCGGCGCGCTGACCCCGATGAACACGTCGGCGCCCCGGATCGCACCGGGCAGGTCACCCGCGTAGTTCTCCTTGTTGGTGTTCTCCGCCAGCCACTGCCACGCCGGGTTGAGGTCGGTCAGGCCGCGGTGCAGGGCGCCCTGGCGGTCGTACGCGATGATGTCGCCGACGCCCTGGCGCAACAGCAGCTTCATGATCGCGGTGCCGGCCGCGCCGGCGCCGGAGACGACCACCCGCACGTCCGCGAGCTGCTTGCCCACGACGCGCAGCGCGTTGGTAAGCGCGGCAAGCACGCAGATCGCGGTGCCGTGCTGGTCGTCGTGGAAGACCGGGATGTCCAGCGCCTCGCGCAGCCGGGCCTCGATCTCGAAGCAGCGCGGCGCGGCGATGTCCTCCAAGTTGATCCCGCCGTACGCGGGCGCGATCGCCTTGACGATCTGCACGATCTCGTCGGTGTCCTGGGTGTCCAGCACGACCGGCCAGGCGTCCACGCCGCCGAAGCGCTTGAACAGTGCGGCCTTGCCCTCCATCACCGGCAGCGACGCGGCCGGGCCGAGGTTGCCCAGCCCGAGCACCGCCGAGCCGTCGCTGACCACCGCGACGGTGTTGCGCTTGATCGTCAGCCGTCGGGCGTCCGCCGGGTTCTCGGCGATCGCCATGCAGACCCGGGCCACCCCCGGCGTGTACGCGCGGGACAGCTCGTCACGGTTGCGCAGCGCGACCTTGGAGGTCACCTCGATCTTGCCGCCGAGGTGCAGGAGGAACGTGCGGTCCGACACCTTGCGCACGTCCACGCCGTCCAGCGCGGTCAGCGCCTCGACCACCTGATCGGCGTGACCGGCGTCGGCGGTGTCGCAGGTCAGGTCGACGATCACGTTTGTCGGGTCCGAGTCCACCACGTCAAGCGCCGTGACGATCGCCCCGGCCTCGCCGACGGAGGTGGTGAGCCGGCCGATCGAGGACGCGTCCGCGGTAACCGCGATCCGGATGGTGATCGAAAATCCGGCGCTCGGCAGTCGGGTGATGGCCACGGGATCCCTCCGTCACGGCTGTGCGGCCGGTCGGCCGCCGCCCCGCCTTTCTACCGGGTTGTCGAGGTCGACCGGTATTCGCCCCCACTTTTGGCGACGTCCAGCACGGGCATATAGCAGGTGCGTTCGGCGTTGTGTCATGTCAGGATTACGTTCTACTCATCATTTCGGACAGGAGAACCGCTTGCGAGACCAGGAGAGCTTCGTCCCCGTCGAGGACGAGTTCGACGACGTCACCACTGGCGAGATGGAGCTGTCGGAGCGACAGTCCCTGCGACGCGTCCCGGGCCTGTCAACCGAGCTCTCCGACGTCACCGAGGTGGAATACCGCCAGCTGCGGCTGGAGCGGGTCGTCCTGGTGGGCGTCTGGACCGAGGGCACGGTGACCGACGCCGAGAATTCCCTCACCGAGCTGGCCGCGCTGGCCGAGACCGCGGGCTCCCAGGTGCTCGAAGGTCTGATCCAGCGTCGCACCCGACCCGATCCGGCCACCTACATCGGCCGCGGCAAGGTCGACGATCTGGGCGCGGTGGTGCTCTCCACCGGCGCCGACACGGTCATCTGTGACGGTGAGCTGTCCCCGTCGCAGCTGCGCAACCTGGAGCAGCGCACCAAGGTCAAGGTCGTCGACCGCACGGCGCTGATCCTCGACATCTTCGCCCAGCACGCCAAGAGCAAGGAAGGCAAGGCGCAGGTCGAGCTGGCCCAGCTGCAATACCTGCTGCCCCGGTTGCGCGGTTGGGGTGAGACGCTCTCCCGGCAGACCGGTGGTTCCGGCCGCGGGGGCGGCGCCGGCGGCGGCGTGGGTGTGCGTGGTCCCGGTGAGACCAAGCTGGAGACCGACCGGCGGCGCATCCGCCACCGCATCTCCCGGTTGCGCCGCGAGATCAAGAGCATGCGCACGGTACGCGTCACGAAGCGGGCCCGTCGTACCCGCAACTCCGTGCCCGCCGTGGCCATCGCCGGCTACACCAACGCCGGCAAGTCCAGCCTGCTCAACCGGCTGACCGGCGCGGGCGTGCTGGTGGAGAACGCGCTCTTCGCGACGCTCGACCCGACCACCCGCAAGGCCACCACCTCGGACGGACGGCTCTACACGCTCTCCGACACCGTCGGCTTCGTCCGGCACCTCCCGCACCAGATCGTCGAGGCGTTCCGCTCGACGCTTGAGGAGGTCGCGGAGGCGGATCTGGTGGTGCACGTCGTCGACGGCACCCACCCGGATCCGGAGGAGCAGGTCCGGGCCGTGCACGAGGTGCTCGCCGAGGTGGGCGCGGACCGGCTCCCCGAGCTGCTGGTGGTCAACAAGACCGACGCGGCCGACGAGGACAGGCTGCTGCGCCTCAAGCGCCTCTGGCCGGAGGCGATCTTCGTCTCGGCGTACTCGGGGCGGGGGATCGACGCCCTGCGGGCGGCGATCGAGGAGCGGCTGCCGCAACCCGCCGTCGAGGTCCGGGCCGTCCTGCCGTACGACCGGGGTGACCTGGTGTCCCGCGTGCACCGCACCGGCGAGGTGCTCAGCACGTCGCACCTGCCGGAGGGCACCCTGCTGCACGTCCGGGTCAGTGCGGCGCTCGCCGCCGAGCTGGCGCCGTTCGACGTCGCGCGGGAGGGCCAGGCGGTCGGCAGCCGGCCCTGAGCGCCCCCGGCGTCATCCACCGGAAACGCGTGGCATGCGACACTGGCCGAATGCGCCGCGTTGTTTCCTCGGTCACGGTTGCCCTCGGCCTGCTCGGGGCAACCGTGGCGCTGGCCGGAGTAGCCGTTGCCGCTCCCGCTCCCGGATCATCCCAGCCGCCCGCCGCCACTCCCGGCAAGAAGCGCTGCACGGTCGCCGACGAGCGGCTGCGGGAGCTGTCCGGGCTGGTGGCGACCAAGAGCGGCTACATCGTCATCAACGACGGCACCGACGTTGAGGCGCGCAAGCGGATCTTCTTCCTCGACAGCAAGTGCAAGGTCGTCAAGGAGCCGGTCCGCTACTCGGGCCAGGGGCCGTTCGACACCGAGGACCTGGCCGTGTCGCCGAAGGGCGACACCCTGTGGATCGGTGACATCGGCGACAACACCAGCAGCAAGGAGCGGCGGTCCCGGATCGCGGTCTGGACCATGCCGATCAACGGCAGCAAGCAGCCCGTGCTGCACCGGCTCTCCTATCCCGAGGCCAAGCCGCACGACGCGGAGGCGTTGCTGGTGGGGGCCGACGGCCTCCCGCTGATCATCACCAAGGTGTCGAGTGGCAACTCGGAGATCTTCACCCCGACGGCGAAGCTGAAGAACGGCGACACCGCGCCGGTGCCGATGAAGAAGGTCGGCGAGATCAAGCTCCCGAAGACCACTACCGAGAACCCGCTGAGCGTGTACGGGCGGTCCGCGGTCACCGGTGCCGCCCGATCGCCGGACGGCAGCCGCGTCGTCATCCGGACGTACGCGGACGCCTTCGAGTACGACGTGACCGGCGGCGACATCGTCGGGGCGCTCACCACCGGCAAGCCGCGGGTGACGCCACTGGCCGACCCGTTCGGTGAGGCGATCTCCTACACGTCGGACGGGAAGACCTTCGTCACCGTCTCCGACGGTGGTCAGCTCACCGCGGACGAGCCGGTCGACATCCTGAGCTACACGCCGTCCACGAGCGTGGCGGCGGCCGTGGCCGCTCCCGGGGGTGCCAAGCCTGCCGCCGGGAAGTCCTGGGTCGACGGCCTCAGTTTCGACGACATCACCTACCTCGTGGGTGCGGTCGGCGTCCTCGGTCTGCTGCTCGTCGGCGCCGGCATTTTCGGCATCCTGCGGGCCCGCAGCCGGCCACCGTCGGCGGAGCCGGCTGACGGGTCGGGCTCGGATGTCGACCCCGACGACAGGCGCGGCGCGCTCGCCGACGGCGGCGTGCCGGGGGCCGGAGGCCGTCCCGCCCCCGGCGTCTACGGCGGTGCGGCGGCCGGTGGCGGCGTCTACGGCGCCGGTCCCGGCCGGGGCGGTGCCGCTCCCGCCGGAGGTGCCGTCTACGGCGGCGGCGCACGCCCACCGGGCGGTGAGGGTGGTGGCTACGGTCCCGCCCGTCCGGGCGGTCGCGGCGGTGCCGCTCCGGCCGGTGGCGGTGTGTACGGCGGCGCCGGCGGCGGGGGCCGTCCGGCGGGTGCTGGCGGAGGAGGCCGTCCGGCGGGTGGCGGCGGCGGAGGCCGTCCGGCGGGTGGCGGCGGTCGACCCGGCAACGGCGTGTACGGCGGCGGTGGCCAGCCCGGCGGGGGTCGGGCCGAGCCGCCCCGGCGTGGCGGGCAGGAGCCGGACTACCAGGGCCAACGGCCGGCCCGCAGGCGGGACGGCGATGCGCCCGCCGACCCGTACGAGCAGTATCCCGGGGGCGGCCGTGGCCACCGGGGCGACCGCTACTGACGCGGTCCGCGCCTTCTTCGGTCGGGCGGCGCGGGTGAGCGCGGTAAACCACTCACCCGCCCGCCGGCCGGTCAGATTCGGCGGAGCACCGCCACGACCCGGCCCATGATGGTGGCGTCGTCACCGGGGATCGGGTCGAAGGCCGGGTTCTGCGGCATCAGCCAGACGTGCCCGTCGCGGCGCCGGTAGGTCTTGACGGTCGCCTCGCCGTCGAGCATGGCGGCCACGATCTCGCCCGAGTCGGCGGTCGGCTGCTGCCGGACGACCACCCAGTCGCCGTCGCAGATCGCCGCGTCGAGCATCGAGTCGCCCTTGACCTGGAGCATGAACACCTCGCCCTCGCCGACAAGCTCACGGGGGAGGGGGAAGATGTCCTCCACCGCCTGCTCGGCGAGGATCGGCCCACCGGCGGCGATGCGGCCGAGCATCGGCACGTACGCCGGGGTGGGCCGTTGGGCGCGGGACAACTCGTCGTCGATGGCCTCGCTGGGGGCCCGGACGTCCACGGCGCGCGGCCGGTTGGGGTCGCGGCGCAGGAAGCCCTTCTTCTCCAACTCCTTGAGCTGGTAGGCGACGCTCGACGGTGACACCAGGCCGACCGCCTCGCCGATCTCCCGGACGCTCGGCGGGTAACCGTGCCGCTCCACCCAGGTGCGGATGAACTCCAGGATGCGGCGCTGGCGGGCGGTCAGGTCGACCGTCGCCGGGTCGGGGAAGGCGCTGACCACCGGGGTGACCGGGCGCACGGCGGGCTGACCCGTCCGGCTGCGCGCGGCGCTGCGGCGTCGGGTGGCTGGCGGGCCCGCCTCGGAGATCTGCTGCGGGCTCTTCGGCCGGCTGGCCCGGTCCTCGGTCACGTCCGTCCTCCCTGGTCGGCGCTGGGTGCCTCGTCGGCTCGTGGTGCGTGCGGTGGTGCCACGGATGGTGCTCGAGTGGTGCGTCGCCGGGTGTGGTGAAGATCCATCGCGCCCGGTTGTTCCTGACCGTATAGGTGAGATCGGTCATTTTCAAACATCTGTACGACCTCTCACCGGCGTGTCGGGGTGAAAAACCGCTCCGCTCGTACGGATGTTCTGATAAATGGTACGTCGGATAGCACGGGTGTTCGATCGGTGGCTGTTTTCCGGGGTGGTCGGGCCGTGTGGCCGGTAACCGGGTCGGCTTGTCGGCGTTGGTTCTGCGGTGGAGCGGCGGGTCCGGATGACCGGATGGTCCGTGACGCGCCGGACACGCCGACCAACTTGACCCGCGTTCGCCAGCGACATACGGTCAACCCCTAGATGTAGTAGTGACATGGGCGTAAGTTGCCTACAGGTTGGGTTCGACTACCGACCGCACTCCCGTAACGTTGATCACGGCGGCCGTCACCGACAGTGGCGCCGTCGTGGCGAGTCGTGTCCGGGAGTGCCCGGTCGGGTCCGCGGTGGATCATCATTTTGGAGGTTTGGGCGATGCGGTGTCCGTACTGCCGGCACGCCGACTCCCGGGTGGTCGACTCGCGGGAGGCCGACGACGGCCAGCTCATCCGGCGGCGACGCTCCTGCCCGGAGTGCGGCAAGCGGTTCACCACAGTCGAGGAGGCGGTCCTCGCGGTCGTCAAGCGCAGCGGGGTGACCGAACCGTTCAGTCGTACGAAAATCATCGGCGGGGTGCGCAAGGCGTGCCAGGGCCGGCCGGTGGACGACGACTCACTCGCGCTGCTGGCGCAGCGGGTGGAGGAAACCGTCCGGGCCAAGGGGGCCGCCGAGATCCCCAGTCACGAGGTGGGCCTGGCGATCCTGGGCCCGCTGCGCGACCTGGACGAGATCGCCTACCTGCGGTTCGCCAGCGTCTACCGCTCGTTCGACTCGCTCGCCGACTTCGAGCGCGAGATCGAGACGTTGCGGGCCGTGGCGCGAGCCCGGGAGCAGGGCCGGGCCGACGCGGTCGAGGCCGCCGGCCGTACCAACTGACTTCACAGTTTTTCGAGAGATCAGGACGCGCGGTGGGTGACCGCGCAGACGAGGGGGGCGACGGCGTGACAACGAGCCGTTCACGGAACAAGGCAGGCACGGGGCTGAAGATCGAGCGGGTGTGGACGACGGAGGGGGTCCACCCGTACGACGAGGTCAGCTGGGAGCGCCGTGACGTCGTGATGACGAACTGGCGGGACGGCTCGATCAACTTCGAGCAGCGGGGTGTGGAGTTCCCGGAGTCGTGGAGCGTCAACGCCGCGAACATCGTGACCACCAAGTACTTCCGGGGCGCGGTGGGGACCCCGGAGCGGGAGTGGTCGCTCAAGCAGCTGATCGACCGGGTGGTCACCACCTACCGCACCGCGGGTGAGGAGTACGGCTACTTCGCCAGCCCGGCCGACGCCGAGGTCTTCGCCCACGAGCTGACCTGGATGCTCCTGAACCAGGTGTTCAGCTTCAACTCGCCGGTCTGGTTCAACGTCGGCACGCCGTCGCCGCAGCAGGTAAGCGCGTGCTTCATCCTCGCCGTCGACGACTCGATGGACTCCATCCTCGACTGGTACAAGGAGGAGGGGCTGATCTTCAAGGGCGGCTCCGGCTCCGGCGTCAACCTGTCGCGGATCCGCTCGTCCCGCGAGCTGCTCTCCTCCGGGGGCAACGCCTCCGGCCCGGTCAGCTTCATGCGCGGCGCGGACGCCTCGGCCGGCACCATCAAGTCCGGCGGCGCGACCCGCCGGGCGGCCAAGATGGTCATCCTCGACGTCGACCACCCGGACATCCAGGAGTTCGTGGTCACCAAGGCGCGCGAGGAGGACAAGATCCGCGCGCTGCGCGACGCCGGGTTCGACATGGACCTCGGCGGCTCCGACATCGTCAGCGTGCAGTACCAGAACGCCAACAACTCGGTCCGGGTCTCCGACGAGTTCATGACGGCGGTGGAGAACGACGGCGGTTTCGACCTGCGGGGTCGGCTCGACGGGTCGACCATCGAGACGGTCGAGGCGAAGAAGCTGTTCCGTTCCATCGCCCAGGCCGCCTGGGAGTGCGCCGACCCGGGCCTGCAGTACGACGACACGATCAACGGCTGGCACACCTGCCCGGAGACCGGGCGGATCACCGCGTCGAACCCGTGCTCGGAGTACCTGCACCTGGACAACTCCTCGTGCAACCTGGCCTCGCTCAACCTGATGAAGTTCCTCCGCGCCGACGGTGGCTTCGAGGTGGAGAAGTTCGTCAAGTCCGTCGAGTTCGTCATCACCGCGATGGACATCTCGATCTGCTTCGCGGACTTCCCGACCGACAAGATCGGTGAGACCTCCCGCGCCTACCGGCAGCTCGGCATCGGCTACGCCAACCTGGGCGCCCTGCTGATGGCCACCGGCCTGCCGTACGACTCGGACCAGGGCCGCTCGGTCGCCGCGTCGATCACGTCGCTGATGACCGGCACCGCGTACCGCCGCTCGGCCGAGCTGGCCGGCGTCGTCGGCCCGTACGACGGCTACGCCCGCAACGCCGAGCCGCACAAGCGGGTCATGCGCAAGCACGCCGCGGCCAACGACGAGATCAAGCCGACCAGCCCGGTGGCCACCGCGATCGTCCGCGAGGCGACGAAGCAGTGGACCCAGGGCAACAAGATCGGCGACAAGTTCGGTTGGCGCAACGCGCAGGCGAGCGTCCTCGCCCCGACCGGCACGATCGGCTTCATGATGGACTGCGACACGACCGGCGTGGAGCCGGACCTGGCGCTTGTCAAGTTCAAGAAGCTGGTCGGCGGCGGCTCGATGCAGATCGTCAACCAGACGGTGCCGCGCGCCCTGCGCAGCCTCGGCTACCCCGAGGAGCAGGTCGAGGCGATCGTCGAGCACATCGCCGACCACGGCCACGTGGTCGACGCCCCGGGCCTCAAGCCGGAGCACTACCCGGTCTTCGACTGCGCGATGGGCGAGCGGTCGATCGCCCCGATGGGCCACGTGCGGATGATGGCGGCCATCCAGCCGTTCGTCTCCGGCGCCATCTCCAAGACGGTGAACATGCCGGAGGCGGCCACCGTCGAGGACGTCGAGAAGATCTACTTCGAGGGCTGGAAGCTCGGCCTCAAGGCGCTGGCGATCTACCGGGACAACTGCAAGGTCGGCCAGCCGCTCTCGGTGGCCAAGTCCAACAAGGCCACCACGCCGGCCGCCGTCGAGACCGCAGCCGCCGCGCCGGCCGCGCCGGCTGCGGTGGAGAAGGTCATCGAGTACCGGCCGGTGCGCAAGCGCCTGCCGAAGAAGCGCCCGTCCGAGACGGTCAGCTTCTCCGTCGGTGGCGCCGAGGGTTACCTCACCGCGTCGTCCTACCCGGACGACGGCCTCGGCGAGGTCTTCCTGAAGATGTCCAAGCAGGGCTCGACCCTGGCCGGCGTGATGGACGCCTTCTCGGTGGCCATCAGCATCGGCCTGCAGTACGGCGTGCCGCTGGAGACGTTCGTCAGCAAGTTCACCAACATGCGCTTCGAGCCGGCCGGCATGACCGACGACCCGGACGTGCGCATGGCGGCCTCGGTGATGGACTACATCTTCCGTCGCCTGGCGCTGGACTTCCTGCCCTACGAGCGCCGCGCCGAGCTGGGCATCTTCACCGCCGGCGAGCGGGCCGCCCAGCTGCGGGCCGAGGCCGACGCGGAGGCCGCCGCCGTCACCGGCGCGGAACTCACCGCGATGGCGTCGTCGGCGCCGGTCGAGGCTCCGGCCAAGACCGAGGCCGTCGCCCAGCCGGCCCAGGAGATGGCCGACGTGGCCGCCGCCAAGCCGGCTCCGAGCGTGGGTTCCAGCACCGAACTGCTGGAGGCCGTGATCGGCAAGGCCGCGGACGCGCCGCTCTGCTTCACCTGCGGTACGAAGATGCGCCCCGCCGGTAGCTGCTACGTCTGCGAGGGCTGCGGCTCCACCAGCGGCTGCAGCTGACGTACGCGTCAGCGCTGCCCCGACCTCCTGCCCGGAGGCCGGGGCAGCGCAGTTTCCGCCGCCCTCGTGATCGACTCGAGTTCCAGGAACTCGGGGTATCGCGCCCGCCCGGACACCCCGACTTCAGCGAACCCGCGATCACGCACTGAAGCCGGAGGGTCTACCGGGTCGCGCGTTCGGTGGCGCGCACGGCGTTGCGGAAC
The DNA here is from genome assembly GCF_000297395.2 of Micromonospora lupini str. Lupac 08. GTDB lineage: Bacteria > Actinomycetota > Actinomycetes > Mycobacteriales > Micromonosporaceae > Micromonospora > Micromonospora lupini. The sequence continues at coordinate 1,713,636 of NZ_HF570108.1, forward strand.
AGCATCGCGACAGTCGTCGGACCGACCCCGCCGACCCGGGGCGTGATGGCGCCGGCGACCTCGGCGCACGCCTCGTCCACGTCCGGCAGGAGGCGCCGCCCGGCGTAGCGGACACCGGCGCCGATGACGACGGCGCCCGGCTTGACGTGCTCGGGCTGGACGATTCCGGGTACGCCGGCGGCGGCGACGAGGATGTCGGCGCGGCGGGTGTAGCGGGCCCAGTCGGGCACGCCGGTGTGCACGACTGTGACGGCGGCGTTGGCGGTCGGGCGCTTCTGGGCGAGCAGCATCGCCAGGGGCCGGCCCAGGGTGGCGCCGCGGCCGAGGATGACTACCTCACGGCCGGCGACGGGGATCTCGTGGTGCGCCAGGAGGGCTTCGATGCCGGCGGGGGTGCACGGCAGCGGGCCGGGCAGGCCGACGGCGAGACGGCCCATGTTCAGCGGGTGCATACCGTCGACATCCTTGTCCGGGTCGATGGTCTGCAGCGCCGCGTCGTAGTCCAGGTGTCCCGGGACGGGGTACTGCACGAGCAGTCCGTGCACGGCCGGATCGGTGTTGAACCGGGCGATGGCCCGGTGCAGATCGGCCTGGGTGACGGTGGCCGGCAGATGCACGTGCGGGGAGGCGAAGCCGAGCGCGGCCGCCTGACGCTGCTTGATGCCGATGTAGCCGGCGCTGGCGTCGTCGTCGCCCACCAGGATGGTGGCGAGGCTCGGTGTGATCCCGCGGTCCCGTAGGCGCGCGACCGCGGCGGCGACCTCGGCGAAGATGGCGTCGGCGACGGGTGCGCCCGGCAGGAGTCGAGCCGCACCCGACGTGGTGTGGGTCTCTGCGGATTCGCGTGTCGTGGTCATGAAATCCCTCGACGCGGGCGCCCAGGCGGTCGACGTCCGCGAGAGGCTCCCCGATGGTTCCACCATCCCCGTGCCGCCAGTCGCCGGTGGTTCGATGATGCCCCATCGGCGAGGCGGTCGCCCAGCAGGGGATGCGCGGCGGGGATCACCCGCCACGCTCGTGGCCTGAGCCGTTCCCTCGGTCGGGGGACGAGGCGGCACGAAGGTCCCACTGCGGCGGGATCCCGACGGCCGGTAACCGGGAGAGGCTCGCCGGAGCCGGAGCCGGAGCCGGAGCCGGGCCGAGCCGGGTCGGGTCGGGTCGGGTCGGGGCGGTTGTAGCGGAGGGCGGGACCAGTGACGGATGCACAGATCGGCGTGACGGTGGCGGCGGTGCCGCCCGAGCAGGACATGGGCGCGCGGTGGAGCGCCGCCCGCAAGGTCGCCGGCTACGCGGCGGCGTCGGCCATGTCCCTGTACCTGCTCGTCAAGGTCGTCTGGATCGCTGTCGCGCTGCTCGGGAGCGGGCCGGACGACATGGGAACCGTCGCCTGGGTGGTGCTCAACGCGGTCACCGTGGGGATGTCCGCGATCGGGGTCACCGTCGGGCTGGCGCTGGCCCAGGACTGGGGCAGGCGGATTCCCGCGCGACCGTTGATCTTCTTCGCCTGGGTGGGCGGTGGCTTCCTGGTGCCGATGCTTCCGTACCTGATGGTCAGCGGTGTTCTCGCGGCGCTGGAAGGCGGCGGGTCCGTCGACGGTGGCGGGCAGGCGCCGGCCTGGGAGGGTCTCCTCATCGGCGTCGGCTTCCTGGGAATGGCGGCGGGACTGGCCGTGGCTCTGCCGATCTATCTGCGGCAACGGTGGCCGGCCGCCTTCCTGGGCCGGCTGGGGGATCGGCCGCCCCGCCCGTCGTGGTTCGTGCTGCCGGCGGTGACGGTGACCGTCGCGCTGGGTCTGCTCTGGCTGTCCTGGGCGTGCGGCGGGACGCTGGGCATCGAGTCCGCGCACCGCGCTGGTGGCGGTGACCTCAACGACCGCCTGTTGAACGGCAACGCGGGATTGTGGGCGCTGATCGGCGGGTGGAGCGTCTGGGCGCTCGACCGTCGCCGCCCCGGTCGGCTGCCGCGCTGGATTCCGCTGACGTTCGCGTTCGCCGCGTCGGGCTCGCTGTTCGCGTGGGGCGGCTGGAAGCTGCCGATGGCCGTCATCCGGCCGGCGGGTTACGTGGCCGTCGAGTATCCCGCCGTGGCCGTCGCCCAGCACACCCTGAGCATCGTCGCGGGTCTCGCCCTGCTGGCCACCGTCCTGTCCGTCGCCCGGGCCCGGAGGCATTGGTGATGAAGGCCGCCGATGGCACCGAGGCGGGCCGGGAGCCGCGGGGCTGAAAACTCGGCAGAACGTTGCGACGATCGGGGCATGACGACCATCGAGGCGTACGTCGAGTTCGGCACCCGCGAGGCGCACGGCGTCTCACCGACGTACGAGCGGCTGTCCCACGCCGTCGCCCACGACGGCGACCTGCTCGCCCTGCTCGACACGCTCCCGCCCGGCAAGCGGCAACCCAACCTGCTGTTCGGCGTCGTGCGCTGGCTGGGCGGGCCGGTCGACGACCCGGTCGCCTTCCACGACTACACGGTGGCGCACTGGCCGGCCGTCGAGGCGCAGGTGCTAGCCCGAGCCACCCAGACGAACGAGGCCGGCCGGTGTGCCGTCCTGCTGCCCGTGCTCGCCGCGTTGCCGCAGCCCCTCGCCCTGCTGGAGGTCGGCGCGTCGGCGGGGCTCTGCCTCTATCCCGACCGGTACGCCTATCGGTACGGCGAGTACGAGGTCGGCGACGGCACGCCGGTGCTGGAGTGCGCGGCCGGTGGGTTGGTGCCGCCGGCGCGCGTACCCCAGGTGGTGTGGCGGGCCGGTCTGGACCTGAACCCGCTCGACGTGACCGACGCCGGCGACGTGTCCTGGTTGGAAGCCCTGATCTGGCCGGAGCACGCGCACCGGCGGGCCCGGTTGCGTGCGGCGGCGGCGGTCGCCGCGGCCGACCCGCCGCTGCTGGTCCGCGGCGACCTGGTGGACGACCTGCCGGCGCTTGCCGCGCGGGCGCCGGCCGACGCGACGCTTGTCGTCTTCCACACCTCGGTGCTCTACCAGGTGCCCGTCGCGCGCCGGGAGGCGTTCGTCCGGCTGGTGCGTGAGCTGCCGGGGCACTGGATCGCCAACGAGGCCCCGGAGGTGCTGCCCTACGACGGGCTGCCCGACCCGCCGGACGCGGCGCTGCACAACGTCCTCGCGCTCGACGGCAAGCCGCTGGCCTGGACCCGGGGCCATGGTCAGGCGATGACCTGGTTCGGCTGAGATCAGGCCCCCGCCGGCAGCCGGGCGCGCAGCGCTCGACTGAACCAGTCCACCGCCGGCGTCACCCCGCCACCCGTCGCCCAACCGTTGATCACCGACAGCAGGTCGAGGTAGCGGTCCCGGCGGCTGTCGTTCGCCAGGGTCAGCCGGTCCAGCAGCCGACGGCGCAGGTCGGTGTCGTCGGGGATGTGGTGCAGTCGCGCGTACCGGCCGGTGACCGCCGCGACCACCGGCTCGGCCTCCGGGCCGGTCGGATCGAGACCGGCCGCCAGGGCGGCCGCCACCCCGTTCCGGACGATCGCGACGGCGTCCGGGCGGGGCGGCCCGGGTACGTCGTGGTCGGCGGCGTGCTGACGCGCCAGCCGCCGCATGCTCGCCCGGAAGGTGGTGTCCCGGCACAGCTCGGCCAGCTCCAGCCACGCCTGCACCTGCTCGGTGGTCGGGTCGTCGGGCAGCTCCGGCGTCATCGAGACGATCACCCCCGGGTACGTCGGCGGGTCGCCCGTGAAGACGCTGTCCAGGAAGTCGTCCACCAGTTGCTTCCGTTCCCGGGTGGTGAGCTGGGCCAGTCGGTGCAGGTCGTCCACCTCCGCCGGGCCCGACCCCCGCCGCGCCGCCACGGTGAGCACCGCCCGGCGCAGCCGCAGCACCCGGATCTGCACCGCCAGAGCCTCGGCGTGCGCGGCGGCCACCTCGTGCAGGGGCACCTCGCGGTCCACCACCCGCCGAATGGACGCCAGATCCACGCCCAGGTCGCGCAACGTCCGGACCAGTTCCAGTCGGGCGACGGCATCCGGGCCGTACCGCCGATAGCCGGCCGGGCTCCGATCGGTGGGCGGCACGATCCCGCTGTCGGCGTAGTACCTGATGGTCTTGACGCTCAGGCCGCTCCGCCGGGCCAGGTCACCGATCGTGTAGCGCTCTTCCCCGTCCATGCCCCCACCCTGCTGTCTCCCCCCGGTGGAGACTCAAGCCCCGGCCGGACCGGCGAGGAACGCCGCGAGCGTCGCGCGGAACGCCTCGGCGTCGTCGAGCCACGGGTAGTGGCCCGCGCCCGCCTGCACGACCACCTCGGCCCCGGGAATCAGCTCGCCGAGCTGGGCCACGAGGCCGGGCGGCGCGCCGAGGTCGACCTCACCGGCGACCAGCAGCACCGCGCCTCGGTGCGCACCGAGCGCGGCGCGGGTGGCCGGCGGGTCGAAGGCGCCCTCGCTGCCGAAGATCCGCGCCGCCTCCTCGTTGCGCTGGCCGGCCTCGGCCGCCTGGTGCGCCTGGGCCGTCTCGTCCCACCGGCCGTAGAAGAACGGGGCGATCGCCTGCCAGGCCTCCGGACTGGCCCAACCGGCCACCATGGAATCCAGGGCCTCCGCCGCCGCCGGAAACCACGGCTCGGCCACGCGGACGCGGGTGACCTCCTGACGCAGCGCGGCCGTCGCCGGCAGCCCGACCGCCCGGGTGCTCGGGGTGACAAGCGCGAGCCGGCCCACGCGGTCGGGGTGCCGGGCCGCGTACTGCGCCGCCACGTTGGCGCCGGCGGAGTGCCCGAGCAGGTCCAGCCGGTCGAGGCCCAGGTGCCGACGCAGTGCCTCCACGTCATCGACCAGACGGTCGCAGCGATAGGTGGAGACATCCGCCGGCGCCGCCGACCGACCGGTGCCCCGGTGATCGAGAACGACAAGCGTCCGCAGTGCGCCCAGGCCACCGAGATCGCCGAGGTACGCGGAGTCGCGCATCGGGCCGCCCGGCAGGCAGACCAGCGGGTCACCACCCCCGAGGGTCCGGTACGCGAGCGCCGTCCCGTCCGGCGCGGCAAAGGTGGCCATCGTCGGACCCTACGACGAAACCGGCGGCGGAGTGTCCCGCATGCGGCGCAACGGTGAGCAGACCACGAACAGGCACGCCGCCCAGGTGCCCAGCACGCACACCCAGAGCGCCCCGCGCAGCCCCAGCGCCGTGCCGAGCGCGCCCCCGGTCAGCGCGCCGAGCGGGATCACCCCGAAGCAGATCCAGAGGAACGCGGCGTTGACCCGGCCGAGGATCGCCGGCGGGGCGATCCGCTGCCGGTACGACATCGCGGCCACGTTGAACAGCACCGCGTTGGCCGAGAACGCGGCCAGCCCGACCCCGTAGAGCAGCAGTCCCCAGCCCGGTCGGGCCAACGGCATCAGCAGGTAGAACGGGCCTGGCGCGGTCATCGCCACCCAGATCACCCGGGCCGAGCCGAGCCAGGCCGACAGCCGGGCGGCCAGCACCCCCACCACCAGCCCGCCGACGGCGCTCACCGAGAAGACCAGACCCACCTGCACCGGCGCGGCGTGCAGCTCACGCACCAGGAAGGTCACCTCGATCGAGGCGGACGCCATCACCCAGAAGTTCGACCACGTCGTGCAGGCCAGGATGCTGACCAGGATCGGTTGCCGCCGGATGAAGCCGAGCCCGTCGGTCAGCTCCACCCGCAGGGGTACGCGGGGAGCGGGCTCGCGGCGTACCGGTGGCTGCCGGATCAGGATCAGCGTCAGCGCGCTGACCAGGAAGGCGAACCCGTTGGCCAGGAAGGTGCGGGCCGCGCCGACCAGCCCGATCAAGGCGCCGCTTACCGTCGGGCCGACCAGTTCGGCGGCGTCCTGGCTGATGGTCAGCTTGGCGTTGCCGTCCACCAGCAGGTCCGCCGGCACCAGCCGGGGCAGCAGGGTCTTGTACGCCACGGTGAACAGCACGGTGAGCACGCCGCCGAGCCCGACCACCGTGTACAGGAAGGGAAGGGTGAGGTGGCCGACAAGCGCGGCCACCGGCACCGACAGCAGGAGCGCGGCCCGACCCAGGTCGCAAACGATCATCAGCCGCCGCTTGTCGAGCCGGTCGGCGACGATGCCCGCCGGCAGGGAGAACAGCAGGTACGGCAGCCAGGCCAGGACGGTCAGCAGGGAGATCTGGAACACGCTGGCGTGCAGGGTGTCGGCGGCGAGCAGCGGCACCGCCACGTTCGTGATCCGGGTGCCCAGCTCGCTGACGGTCTGACCGCCCCAGAGCAGGAGGAAGTTTCGGCTGCGCCACAGCGACGGGGTCGTCCCCGCCTGGATCGCCGGGGACTGCTCCACCTGCTGGCTCACTGTCGCCGCCTGTCCGTGCGGGTTGGCGCCGCCGGCCGGCGGCCCGGGGACTCTATCGAGGCGTCACCCCGGCCGGCACCGCATTTCCGCCGGCCCGGGGCACGGCGGGGCCACCGCCGACGGGTCCTCCTAGACTGCTGCGGGTGAGTGACGAGCGACGACCCCTGGCGGATCGGCCGCTCACCGAGCCGCACCCGTCCCGGCTGCCGCCCGAGCGCCCCGACCGGGCTCGGATCCTCGCCGCGCACGCCGCCGCGCTGGCCGCCGGGGAGGCCGGTTACCTCGACCCGGCGACGGGGCTGTTCGTGCTCAGCGCCGGTTTCCTGGCCCGCCGTGGCACGTGCTGCGGACGCGGCTGCCGCCACTGCCCGTACGTGGACGATTGACTCCCCGAATCCTGCTTACTGACCGTTACCGGGGGCGGAGTTCTGGTGGCATGGGTCCGTTTCGCGCTCACCAGTTGTACAGAAGTCTTTACTGCGTGACAGGTCGATCTCTACAGTGCGCCTGCTGATCAAAACTGACACGGGGGACCTTGTGGGTGTGTCCACGGCACGCCGCGCTTCGGCGTGGCTGATTTCGATTGCGGTGGTAGCGGCCAGCGCCGGCTTTTCCGGAGCCGACGCCTTTGCCACCGCCGCAGGGCGTACTCCAGCGGCGAAACCGGCCGACTGCGCAGGCGAAGCACCGACCGAGTCCGCAGCGGTGAGGCTGGCATCGGCCTGTGATCGCGTGGTGGAGGCGCTCGATCACCGGACCGAGTACGCCCAGGTGCTGGTGGAACCCTCCGGTCGACGAAAGCTCGTGGCGGCGGTGGCACCGCAGCGGGTACGCCGGGCAGACGGCTCCTGGACGCCGATCGATGCCACACTGCACTCCAGGAACGGGGTTCTGACGCCGGCAGCCACTTTGGCCGACGTGACCTTCTCCACCGGCGGCGACGCTCCGCTTGTCATCTGGCGCGAAGGTGGGTCGACCTTCACCCTGAGCTGGCCACTGGGCGCGCTGCCCGCACCGGAGTTGCGCGGCGCGACCGCCATCTACCGATCGGTGCTCAAGGACGTCAACCTACACGTGACAGCCACCGCCGAGGGCTACACCCACGTGGTTGAGGTGCTGACGCCGGAAGCCGCGGCCCGGCCCGAGATCCGGGCGCTGCGCTACCGGACGGGCGGGGACATGACGGTCGCGCAGGGCGGCGCCGGGGGTCTCCGGCTGGTGACAGCTTCGGGCATCACCGTCGCCAGCTCGGCACCCGCCCGGATGTGGGACTCCTCGACCGACCCAGGGCGGGCGGGCGAGGTGATGTCCACCGTGGCGGCGGCCGGCGTGCGGGGTTTCGCCGCCCCGGTTGGTGAGCGGGCCACCCCGATCGAGGAGGCGGTCACGTCCCGCGCTGCGAAGGTGGCCGTGGCGACGTCCGACCGGACGCTCACGGTCACCCCCGACGCGAAGCTGATGGCTGACCCGGGTCTGACCTACCCGGTGTTCATCGATCCGCAGTTCGAGAAGCAGCGCACCAAGTGGGCGTACTCCACGAGCAACGGCGAGAACAACGACACGACGCGAGCCCGAGTGGGGCGGCAGCCGTACCCGGAGGGCGGTAACGGCGAGCGCTACCGCTCCTACTACGACTTCGCGATCTCCGGCCTGACCGGCAAGCAGATCCTCGGCGGCACCGTCCGGATTACACTCGACCACTCGTACTCCTGCGGCCCGACCTGGGTACACGCCTACCGGACCAGCGCCATCACGGTGGGCAGTGGCGGCCGAATGGGCTGGACGACGCGGCCGTTGCCGGCGACGTTCCTCGACTCGTGGGAGGGCAACGCGAACGAGGCGGGTGGCTGTGGTTCGATCCAACCCGACGTCGATGCGGAGTTCTCCAGCACGGCGCTCAAGAACGACCTGCAGTCCGCGGCCAACAAGAAGTCATCCACCTACACGGTCGGCCTCTGCGCCTGCAACTCGTCCGGTGAGTACGAGGACCAAGAGAGCCGCTGGAAGAAGTTCTACACCGACAAGGCGTGGCTCGAGGTCACCTACAACTCCAAGCCCGCCAAGCCGAGCAACCTCACGACCTCCGGCCAGTCGTGCGGTGTGACAATCGGCACCGCATCGCCCCTCTTCAAGGCCTTCTATGGCGACGCCGACGCCGGCGCGGACAGCCTCACCGGCTACTTCGAGTACCAGTTGGCGAATCCGTTGGGCTCGCTCACCGCGAAGACTGGCCAGGTCAAGCCGGGCAACAGCTACGGCGAGTCGGGGACCATCAGCCTCGGCGCTACCTCCGAGGGCAAGACCTACCAGTGGCACGTACGGACCAAGGACTCCGCTGGCGCGTACTCGGACTGGAGCGACTGGTGCCAGTTCACCGTCGACGTGTCCAAGCCGTTGCCGCCCGGCGTGACCTCCACGACCTATCCGGCGGACGGGGTGGCGCACGGTGGCCCCGGTGTCTCCGGCACTTTCACCTTCACGGCGGGCTCACAGGACGTGGTGAAGTACGTCCACGGCTGGTCCGGACAGACCACACCACTGACCACCGTGACGGTTACGGCGGGCGCCTCCTACACCGTCGCGCTGACGCCACCGCGATTCGGGCTCAACGTGCTTCAGGTCTATAGCATCGACAAGGCCAACAAGCTCAGCGACACCAAGCCGTACCAGTTCCTGGTCGGAGCGCCGTCGGCACCGGTTGCCCATTGGCCACTGGACACCATTGACGGCCATGGCCTCAAGGAGGAGCTGACCGGGGCCGAGTTGACCATGAACGGCACCCCCGTGACATGGGCGGCTGACAGCCGAGTCGTCGGGGAAGCCACGCCGTCCTTCGACCGTGGTCGTGACCTGTCAGGCAGCGTCGGGTTCGATACGAGCAAGTCGTTCAGCGTGGCGGCCTGGGTGAACATGACAGACGACGACCCAACCGACCCGGACCTCGATCTTCCGAATGGCAACCGGACGGCGTTGAGTAAATCTGGCACCAAGGTAAGTGCATTCTTTCTGGGGTTCCGCTTGATCAGCGGCGTGCCGAGGTGGAGCTTCATGCTGCCCAGCGCTGACGTCGAGCAGGTCCCGAATGCCGTCACGGTGAACTCGGCGGCGGTCGTGACCGCCGGCAACGTGGGCAAGTGGACGCACCTGGTCGGCACGTACGACGCCGCGACGGGTCGGAGTCAGCTGTTCGTGAACGGGGCGCTGGCAGGCTCGGCCCTCCGCTCCACGGCGGGCTGGAATCCCACCGGGCCGCTGGTCGTCGGTGGTGCGGTCTTCACCCCTTCTGGCGAAGCCACGCGTGCGACCGACCGGTGGCGGGGCCAGATTTCCGACGTACGGCTCTGGAACCGGGTCATCACCGTGGACGACCTGAACGGCACAGACGAGGATGCCAAGGCCGGCACCCTGGACGTGCCGGGCATCCTGACGCCGGTGCAGGTCGCGAACTGGACCTTCAGCGGGATGCTGTCGTCGGCACCGTGTGACCAGGCGACCAGCGTCAGCTACTGGGCGCAACCACTTGACCTGCACGGCTGCACCGATCCGTACTCGGAGACCCAGGACGTCGGGTACACCGGCGACGGCCATGACGGCGACGAGTCCCTCTGGCTCAACCATCCCCAGCTCGACGGCTGGGGCACGACTGGCGCCAAGACCGGGTTCGCCTCGACCAGCGGACCGATCGTCAACACTGGACAGTCACTCACCGTCTCCGCCTGGGTCCGGCTCGAGTCGCTGAACGGCACCGAGCAGGTCGTGCTCCGGCAGGGGAGCGGACAGGCCGCGCTCAAGCTGTACGCCTTGCCCAACGGACTGTGGCAGTTCGCCATGATGACGCCGGACGGCGCAGGTGGGGGGGTGTGGTCCGCAGCCCACGCTGACTCCCTGGACCAGACCACGCTCGGCGAATGGACCAACCTCACCGGTGTCTTCGATGCCGGCAGCGGCGATGTTCGTCTGTATGTCGACGGGGTCCGGCAGCAGCAGGTGGGCACGGGTGCCAGTGGCGGGTCGGTGGCCGAACCCCTGTACGTCGGCGGTGGGCATCCCGACTGGGGTTACTTCACCGGGGAGATTGACCAGGTGAAGATCTATGCCGGCGCCATGACCGATCGCGAGGCTGCCGCCCTCTACCGCCTCCCCTGATCACCGTGATGGGGCTCGCCTGCCGTCATGCCGGTGCGGGCCCCGGTCGCCGACTCTTTCGTCCCCCTTCCCACCCCCCGCTGACGGTGGAGGTTGTTGATGTCCGCTGCCCAGTCGCCGGTCGATCCGACGTGGCGTGCTCCTCGAAATCTCTTCTGGCGCCCCGACAGCCGGCTCAGGTCGGGAACGTCGGCCGCGCTCGCACTCGTCGTGTTGTCGTCGATGCTTACCACCCTGTCGCAGCGTGCCGCCGTGGCGGCACCCGCGCGGCTCGGCGTCAGCCAGCCGACGGCGGTCTCCACGAAGCCCGTCGCCGCCCGTCCGCGCCCGGCTGACCTGTCCCAGGGCGCCAACCGCCGGCCCACCGAGGGGATCGTCTGGCCGACGGCCTCGGTGGCGGAGGCTGACGTACCGGCGACCGTCCTCGGTCGCGCGGCCGGCTCGGCGAAGGTGCCCTCGGCTTCTACCCGAGCCGGCAAGCTCCCGGTGTACGTCGGCCAGCCCGTCGGCGGTGGCGATGCCTCCCGAGTGGCTGCCCAGGATCCGGTAAGCCGGGCCCGGGTCGAGATCCTCGACCGCGGCAGAGTGTCCGCTGCCTGGCGGGACGGCCTAGTGGTGCGGGTGGGGCGCGCTGATGGCGCCGCCGGCCGGGGCAGTCTGAGCGTGGGCATTGACTACTCGGGTTTCGCCGCCGCCTTCGGCGCGGACTGGTCGACCCGGCTGCGCTTGGTGACCCTGCCGGAGTGCGCGCTCACGAATCCTGACCGGCCCGAGTGCGGTTCCCGCCCGCTGGCCTCCCACAACGACGTCGCGCACGACCGGGTGACCGCCGAGGTGCCGGTGCCGCCGTCTGCCCATGAGGTGTCGACGCGGTCAACCGCTGCCACCACCACTCTGGTCGCACTCTCCGCGGGTGCTTCCGGGTCGACCGGGGACTACGGGGCGACACCGCTCCAGGCCTCGTCCTCCTGGACCGCCGGCGGATCCAGCGGCGACTTCTCCTGGTCGTACCCGGTCCGAGTACCACCGGCGGTCGGCCCCGCACCCACAGTCGGACTGAGCTACTCGTCGAGCGCGGTCGACGGCCGTAGTGACGCCTCGAACAATCAGCCGTCCTGGATGGGCGAGGGCTTCGAATACCAGCCCGGGTTCGTCGAACGTCGGTACGTGCCCTGTTACGAGGACACGGCCGGCGGCGCCACCAACGGTGACCAGCTCGGTGACTTGTGCTGGGGTACCGAGAACGCGGTGTTGTCGCTCAACGGCCGGTCGACCGAGCTGGTCAGGGATGATGCCACCGGTGTCTGGCGGGCCAAGAACGACGACGCCTCCAGGATCGAGAAGCTCACCGGAGCGTCGAACGGCGACGACAACGGTGAGCACTGGAAGGTAACCACGGCCGACGGTGTCCAGTACTTCTTCGGCCTCGACGACCTGCCGGGACAGAGCGCCGGCACGGCGTCGACCAACACCGTGCGGGTCTACGGCAACCACACCGGTGAACCCTGCTACAACGCCAGCTTCGGGTCTGCCCACTGCAACCAGGCCTGGCGGTGGAACCTCGACTATGTCCGCGATCCGCACGGCGGCACCATCTCGTACTGGTACAGCCCGGAGAGCAACAAGTACGCGGCCAACCTGACCGACACCGACGACGTCTCGTACATCCGCGCGTCTAACCTGACCCGGATCGACTACGGCACCTGGGACCGGAGCGCGACGGATCGATCGGTGACGCCTACGGCGCAGGTCTTCTTCTTCACCGACGACCGCTGCACCTCCAACTGCGCCACCCACGACAACGAGGGCCTGAACTGGCCCGATACCCCCTGGGACCAGGAGTGCACCGGAACCTCCTGCCCGGGCCTTTACTCCCCGACGTTCTGGAGCAGTCGCCGCCTTTCGAAGATCACGACGAGGGTGACCGGCGTTTCCGGCGACGTGGAGAGCTGGGACTTCACCCACACCTTCCCGCCGAACGGGGACAAATCGCGGGACGGCATGTGGCTGGAAAGCATCCGGCACACCGGCTACCTCGGCGAAAAGGTCACGTTGCCCGAGGTGAACTTCGACTTCGTGCAGAAGGCGAACCGGGTCGACCGCACCAACGACGGTGAGCCGCCGATGTACTGGCTGCGGATGTCGACGATCTGGACCGAGACCGGCGGCAAAATCCTCATTACCTATTCGGGCCCCCAATGCGACTCCGGCGGCCCGATGCCCTCCTCCCCGGAGACCAACACCCTGCGCTGCTATCCCGTGCTGACCGAGGACCGGTTCACCAAGCAGACAAAGACCGCGTACTGGCACAAGTACGTGGTCGAGGAGGTCGATGAGTGGGACACCAGTGACCGGGCCAGCACCGATGTAATCACCAGGTACGAGTACCTCGACGGGGTGGCGTGGCACCACAACGACGACGACGGGCTCACCAGGGACAAGTTCCGCACCTGGGCCGACTACCGCGGCTACGGCCGGGTCCGCGTCCGGGTCGGCACCGACGGGAATGAGACGCTCACGCAGACCCGCTACTACCGGGGCATGGACGGCGACCGGCTCGCCCCCTCCGGCGGAACCCGCAACGTCACCCTGCCCGCCCGGGACCTGAACGGCGATGGTGACACCGCCGACGCGGCCGATGCGCCACAGGTCGACGACCAGGACGCTCTCGCCGGCGAGGTGCGGGAGCAGACCGTCTACAACGGGGTCGACACCGATGTGGTCTCCACCTCGGTAAGCGAGGCATGGCAGTCCGCGCCGACGGCCACCAGAGATATGGGCGACACGAACTCGTACGCCCGATTCTCCGGTGTCCGAACCAGTTGGAACGCGGTACGGCTGGACGTGGGCCGAGGCTGGCGGGTCAGCAAGAAGAGCCGCACCTTCGACGGGTACGGCATGGAGACCACCGCCACCGACTTCGGCGACGTCGCCAGGAACGACGACGACCGCTGCCTGAAGACGTCCTATGCACGGAACACGGACAGCAACCTGCTCGTCCTCGCCAGCCGGTCGCAGACCTTCGCCATTGCCTGCACCGCGACGCCGGCCAGCGTTGACGACGTCATCGGCGACATCCGTACCTCGTACGACCAGAAGGCGTTCGGTGATACGCCCATCAAGGGTGACATGACCAAGGTCGAGAACCTGAAGGACTGGTCCCCGAGCGCCGGCACCACCTGGATGACCACGGCGAGCGCCAGCTACGACCCGTACGGTCGGGTGACCGAGTCGTACGACATTCGCGGCAACAAAACGAGGAAGGAGTACACGCCGGCCATCGGCGGACCGCTCACCTCGATGAAGACCATCAACCACCTCGACTGGTCGAACACCGAGAACCTGTCTCCGGCCTGGGGTGTCACCGAACGCAAGACGGACGCGAACGGCAAGATCACCGACCTGCGGTACGACGGTCTGGGCCGGCTCCGCAAGGTGTGGTTGCCGACGCGTCCGATGGGGTCGGACCCGGCCAACCCGACCAGTCCGTCCACGGAGTACACCTACACGGTCCGTAACAGTGGTGGGGTCAACGCGATCGCGACAACCACGCTGAACTCCGAGGGCAACTACACGACAGCCTACGAGCTGTTCGACAGTCTGCTCCGCCCCCGGCAGACTCAGGCACCCGCACCGTCCGGTGGAGGCGCCGTGGTGACGGAGACGGTGTACGACGCGGCGGGCCGGGTTGCCTACACCAATGCCAACCACCACGACCCGGCCCTGACGCCGAGCAGGAACCTGCGTTCGCTGGCAGCGTGGGAGGCCAACAGCCAGAACCGCAGCGTCTACGACCGGGCGGGCCGGACGATCGCCTCCGTGCTTATGAGCGGCGGTGAGGAGAAGTGGCGCACCACGACGGGGTACGGCGGCGACCGGGTCTACGTCACGCCGCCGAAGGGCGGCACCGCCACTACGACCATCAGCGAGGCTCGTGGGAACACCATCGAGGTGCGGCAGCACGACGGCCGGTCGGTCACCGGGCCGTTCGATGCCAGCACCTACACCTACAACCGTAAGTCCCAGTTGACGGGCGTCCGGGACGCGGCCGGCAACGCCTGGAGTTACCAGTACAACGTCCAAGGCCAGCAGGAGGTGACCACGGATCCGGACAATGGCCGGACGACCACGCACTACACCGAAGCGGGTGACATCGACTACACGATCGATGCCCGGAACCAGAAGCTGGTGTACCACTACGACAGCCTGGGCCGGAAGGACGCTGTCTACGACACCGCCGTCGCCTCCGAGAACAAGCTGGCAACCTGGGCGTACGACCCGACGGGCGCCAAGGGACGGTTGGCCTCCAGCAGCCGGTGGACCGACAAGGGGGTCAACGAGTACAAGGTCAGGGTCCGGGGTTACTCGGCGCTTTACCAGTCGACCGGCGAGGACTACGTCATCCCGGCCTCCGAGACCGGGCTGGCAGGCACCTACACCTTCAGCCGGACGTACAAGCCCGATGGCGTGACCGTGGCCACGGCCAGCTACCCGAACGCCGGCAGCCTGGGCGCGGAGCAGTTGACGTTCACCTATGACGAGACGACGGGCCTAGCCGAGCGGGTTGAGACCAACTGGCCGAATGCCGGGCAATACGTCACCGACACGGGTTGGAGCGCGTTCGCGCAACCGGCGCTGGTGCGCTTCCAGCAGACGGCGCAGAACTTCCTCGACCAGGCGTGGACGTATGACGACAGCACCGGTCGCCTGAAGAGCGCGACCACCATGCGGCAACTCGCCCCGCAACCCCTCGCCGACCTGCACTACGACTACGACGAGGCGGGCAACGTCACCCGCGTGGCGGACACCCCGCAGGGTGGCACCGCAGACGTCCAGTGCTTCGGCTACGACTACGCGCGCCGGTTGACCAGCGCGTGGACGCCCGCATCCGGTGACTGCGCCGCCGCTCCGACCGTGGCCGGCCTGGGCGGCCCGGCACCCTACTGGCACTCGTGGGCCTTCGGCCCGGTGGGCCAGTCGAACGGCAACCGGGTAAAGGAGACGAAGTACGGCACGACCACGACGGAATCGACCTACACCTACCCGGCCACCGGTGCTGCCCAGCCGCACGCGGTGAGCCAGGTAGTGACTACCGGTACCGGCGCGGGCACCCGTAACTACCGTTACGACAAGGCCGGCAATCTGGAGTGCCGACCCAGCTCCACGGCCGTCAATAACACCTGCCCCGACGGGACGGGCAGCCAGAAGCTGACCTGGAACAGCGAGGGCCAGTTGACGACCCTCACCGACGGCGGCAAGCAGCACTCCTACCTGTACGCCGCCGACGGAGGGCGGCTCATCGCCCGTGACCCGACCGGGAAGACCCTCTACCTGCCGGGTACCGAGATCCGCTGGCGTTCCAGCGACTCGGTCAAGACCGCGACCCGGTACTACACCCACCTCGGGCAGGTCGTCGCCATGCGGCAGCCCGGGACCGGCGTCACCTGGCTGATGGCCGACCACCAGGGTACCCAGTTCATGACGGTGGCCTCCGGCAACCAGTCGGTGGCCTGGCGCAGGCAGACGCCCTACGGCGGACCTCGGGGCACAGCTCCCTCCGCCTGGCCGAACCAGCTCGGCTTCGTCGGCGGCACGATCGACGGTGGGAGC
This sequence comes from Micromonospora lupini str. Lupac 08, assembly GCF_000297395.2. Taxonomy (GTDB): domain Bacteria; phylum Actinomycetota; class Actinomycetes; order Mycobacteriales; family Micromonosporaceae; genus Micromonospora; species Micromonospora lupini. Next base: position 1,729,693 of record NZ_HF570108.1, read on the forward strand.
GACCTCACCGGCCTGATCAACGTCGGTGCCCGTCCGTACGACCCGACCATCGGAAAGTTCGCCGCCGTCGATCCGCTGATGGACCTGGCGGCTCCTGAGCACTGGAACGGCTACGCGTACGCGAACAACTCGCCGGTGACGCTGTCGGACCCGAGCGGTCTGAGCCCCGAGGACGCGCAGTGGGAGGAGAAGCACCCCGGCACCCACACGTCGGACAACCTGGGCTGGGACAAGTACGGCTGCCCGGACGGGGATTGCAGCGCGCGGGACGAGAGTGGCCAGCCCAAGCGGGATCGCGTCTTCACCGGGGCGAACGGGACCACGGTCACCCGCGATTCGCTGGGCAACTACTACCTGGACGGGTATCGCCTCCCGCCCACCACCGTCGACGTGGTGCGGCTGGCTGCGATCGTCGACAAGAACCGTGGCGAGGGGCAAGGGTCCCCGGATCGCAACAACACCACGGACCCAGTGGCCCGCATGTGGGCCATTCTTCAGGATATCGCTGCGGCGTGCGGGGAGATGGACGAGTGCAACGATCGTAACGGTGATCTCTACCTGGGCGTCCAGTACGACATAGACCAAGTCCTGCAAATGCGTCATAACAGCAACGGCTACACCTGGAACGGCTTGCTCCTGGAGATGGTCCAGAACGCCGCTGCCCTCTGTATCGGAAGTGGTCTGCGCGGCGGCTGTATGGGTCGTCAGTCACTGACTGGGTCGACTGGTGGTTGTCGGAGTTTCGATGCCGACACGCGCGTGTTGATGGCGGACGGGACCAGCAAACGCATCGCCGACGTGCGACCGGGCGACCTTGTGTGGGCCCTGGACCCGGAGACCGGCGAGGCGGGTGCCCGCATGGTCACCGATACCTGGGCTCATGAGGACATGCTCCACGAGTTCAGGGTCGGCGATGGCCTACTGACAACCACTGCGGATCACTCATTCTGGAACGCAACGGATCGCGAGTGGCAGGAGTCCCAGTACCTCGACCCTGGTGACCGCCTTCTGTCGCTTGATGGGCGAACTGTTACCGCCGGCGGGCTTGGGGATGCTTTCGTCGTTGGTCGAGCCTACAACCTCACGATCGCGCAACTGCACACGTACTATGTGCTCGCCGGCAACGTGCCGGTGCTCGTGCACAACGAAAGCGGTGAGCCATGCCTCTCCACAGCCATTAGTCGACAGAAGCAAGGGCGGCATGTTCAGGGGGACCCACTGCACAACGGCACTGGCAAGAGCTATTTCAATAGCCAAGCTGACGCCCAAGGTGTGCTGGATGCCTATCACCGGGGTGACACAACGGTTTTGGGCCGAACGAGCAGTGGAAACATCGTTGTCCGCTACGACGGTGTCACCGGATACAATAACAATCCTGGTGCCGGCTTCCATGACCAGCCCACGAATGTTTTTATGATCAAGGGTACGAAAAGTCCTAGCGTTGTTCCGATCAGTCCGGGCTGGAGCCCTAAGGAGTTTGAGTTGGTGGAGCCTTCTCTGGAGCGTGAGAACAGGTTGGTGCTCGACGTCGTCCAGGCGGCGCTTGGGCTTATTTCGCCAGAGATTCTTGCCATCTCGGTCAAGGGGGATCCGAGTCGGATAGCCTTGTACGTCGCGGTCCGTGTGCGTAATGCGCAAGTTGATGAGGATGTGGAGGATCTGGTTTTTGAGCTAGAGACACTTCAAAGTGGTCCAACTGCTATAGAGGTGTCCATTTTTGTGGGTGCGCCGATCGGTGACTGGCCAGGAATTTCCGGTCGCAGTGTTTATTTGGCGAAAGCGTCAGAAAATCAAGGGTAGAAATTTCTGGGCGGTCTTGCGGGGCCACCTTTCGCTGACCGCCTGTGTGCCGCTTTCTGTTCGCGGTCCCTGAAATATGCTCCGGTTGCTGCCATGGCTGACGTCGTCCCATCAAATTCATACATATTGGCACATGTGAGATCAGCCGCAGTCATGTGATGTGGCGGATGTCAGAGGCTATGCGTCGTAAGGGCTTTACTTCAGTGCTTGCCATGGCGATCGCACGCGGCCTGCCCTCGGCGCGCCACCCTGATTAACGGAAGCTGTGTGCTGAGGGTCAGCGACTTTTTTCGCCGCAGATCAGCCCTCCGGTCGCTATCACCGGCGGTCGCACTCGGTAGCGGGTGGGTGTCGATGGACGCTCGGGTCGGCCCGGGATGCCATCACGGTTGCCCTCGTAAGGCGAGACGTATTCGAAGCGACGCACAGCACCAGCACCGCCACGCTCGCCTCGCCCAACACCGGCCCACTGGGCCAGGTCATCGGCGGGGAGGTGCGGGTGCTGCCCGCCCGGTGTGCCACCAGGCGGTGCCGCCCATCGACCCGGACCGGCTCGACGCGACCCAGGTGGCGCTGTGCGTAGTCACCCTGGACGACGACGGCCCGCTCCTGCGGGGCCTGGCCGACACCCACCAGGGCCTGGTGGTCGCCGGCTTCGGGGTCGGGCACGTGCCCGCGACGCTGGCCCCAGTGCTCGGCAAGCTCGCCGGCCGGATGCCGGTGGTGCTCACCAGCCGCAGCGGCTCCGGCTCAGTGCTGCGCCACAAGTACGGGGCGGTCGGCTCGGAGACCGACCTGCAACGGCGGGGCTGCGGGACGGCGGGTTGCTCGGCCCGTACAAGGCCCAGGTGCTGCTGCGGCTGCTGCTGGCCGCCGGCGCGGACTCCGACGAGCTGACCGCCGCCCTGACCCGGCACGGTCGAGTCGCCGTCGTCGGGCCGCCTCTAGACTTCTGCGGGTGACCCGGAAGGACCGCTGTTGGTGACTGGGGAGCGACGACCCCTGGCGGATCGGCCGCTCACCGAGCCGCACCCGTCCCGGCTGCCGCCCGAGCACCCCGAACGGGCTCGGATCCTCGGCGCGCACGCCGCCGCGCTGGCCGCCGGGGAGGCCGGTTACCTCGACCCGGCGACGGGGCTGTTCGTGCTCAGCGCCGGTTTCCTGGCCCGCCGTGGCACGTGCTGCGGACGCGGCTGCCGCCACTGCCCGTACGTGGACGATCCACCGACCGCAAAGGCGTAAACGAGGACTTCCGCCCGACCCGGACACCCCGTACGGTTTCCGACGGACAACCGGCGGGCCCCTTCCGCCGTCGCTCGGTGAGAGGGTGGAGCGTGCGCGGGCGGATCGTGGTCGCCGGGCTGGCGGGCCTGCTGGTGAGCGGCTGTGCCGCCGAGGCCGAGCCGGTGGCGGTGCCGCCGCCGGCGCCGGTCGCCCTGGACGTGTCGGCGGCCTCCTCGGGAGGCGCCTGCCGGCTGCTGGACTTCGCGGTGATCGAACAGCTCGTCAAGGTGCGCTTCGACGTGGCGGCGGCCAGCGAGCGGGGTGACACGCACACGTGCGTGGTCCGGGCCGAGCGCGCGGCGCTGCCGGAGCTGATGCTCAGTGTGTCCGAGACCACAATCGACAAGGCGACCTTCGGCGCGGACGTGGTGCCCGACAGGGCGGCGAAGGTCACCGGCCTGGGTCAGCAGGCGTACCGGCGTACCACCGCAGCGGCCGGCGGGCACGGGCCGGTCGCCGAGGTCGGCTGGCTGGCCACCGACGGGCGCCTCGCCACGCTGGCCTGGACGGGCGCCCGGGACGCCGAGCGCGCGGCCGCCGAGAAGCTGGCCACGGACCTGGTCGCGCTGGCCAAGAAGGTGGACACCCGGGCGCTGTGACGCCCGGGTGCGCAGTGCGTCAGTTGGCGGCGACGAAGACCCGGGAGGCGACCTCGCGGGGCAGGCGCACCCGGTCACCGGAGCGGTCGATGGACACCCCGTCGCGCTCCTGGGCCACTGTCACCGTGGCGCCCGGGTCGACACCCGCGGCGTGCAGTTGCCGCAGCACGTCGGCGTCCTTCTGCACGCTCTCGCAGATCCGCCGCACCACTACCGACCCGGACAGGCCGGGGAAGGCCAGGTTGCGCTCGCCCTCGGCGGCCTCGGTGGTCTCGGCCTCGGCCGAGCCCAGCTCCTGAAGACCCGGGATCGGGTTGCCGTACGGAGAGCGGGTCGGCCGGTTGAGCAGGTCGTACACCCGCTTCTCCACCGCGTCGCTCATCACGTGCTCCCAGCGGCAGGCCTCCTCGTGGGCCTCCTCGTAGGGCATTCCGATGACGTTGACGAGCAGCAGTTCGGCGAGGCGGTGCTTGCGCATCACCGAGACGGCGCTGCCGCGGCCGAGCGCGGTGAGCGTCAGGTGCCTGTCGCCCTCGACGGTGAGGAGCCCGTCGCGCTCCATCCGGGCGACGGTCTGGCTCACGGTGGGGCCGCTCTGCTGCAGCCGTTCGGCGATCCGGGCACGCAGCGGCGGCACCCCCTCCTCTTCCAACTCGAGGATGGTGCGCAGGTACATCTCGGTCGTGTCGACCAGGTCGTGAGACTTCATAACGTCAGCGGCCCTCCGGTGCACGATGCTACCCCGCGGCGCGGCCGTCGACCGCCGCCGAATCGCGTGCTGCCGCCCCGGATGGTGTTGGATGGTCGCCATGTCCGGTACCGAGGAGCTGCTTGTCGAGGCCGACCGGCTCGCCGCCGAACTCGACCACGCCGACCCGCCCACCCTGCTCGACGTCCGCTGGCGGCTCACCGGCCCGCCCGGCCACGACGACTACCTGGCCGGCCACCTGCCCGGCGCGGTCTTCGTCGACCTGGACACCGCGCTCTGCGGTCCCCCCGGGGCCGGCGGCCGGCACCCGCTGCCCGACCCGGGCGCGCTTCGGGTCGCGCTGCGGGCGGCAGGCGTCCGCTCCGGTCACCCCGTGGTGGTGTACGACGGCGGTGACGGCCTGGCCGCCGCGCGCGCCTGGTGGACGTTGCGCTGGGCCGGGCACCGTCCGGTGCGCCTGCTGCACGGTGGCTTCCCGGCCTGGGTCGCCGCCGGACGACAGGTCTCCACCACCGCGCCCGCCCCGGTCGACGGCGACGTCGAGGTGCGCCCCGGTGATCTGCCGGTGCTGGACGCCGGGCAGGCCGCCGCGCTGGCTGCCGCCGACGACGCCGTGCTGCTCGACGTGCGCGCGGCGCCCCGCTACGCCGGCGAGGTCGAGCCGATCGACCCGGTCGCCGGTCACGTCCCCGGCGCCGCCAACCTGCCCGCAGGCGAGTACGTGGGCGGCGACGGGCGCTTCCCGGCCGCCGACGTGCTGCGCGAGCGGTTCGCCGCGGTCGGCGCGACCGGGGCGCGGGCGGTCGGGGCGTACTGCGGCTCCGGGGTGACCGCCGCGCAGGCGGTCCTCGCGCTGCACCTGGCCGGCCGCACGGACGCCGCCCTCTACGTGGGTTCGTGGAGCAACTGGGTCGCCGACCCGGCCCGGCCGGTCGCCTCCGGGCCGACACCCGGGCGCTGACCAGCGCGTGCGGTGGGCCGACGACGGTCCTCGTGCGACGATGACCCCATGTCCGACGACACGGTGGTGGTGTGGGACCCCTCGCTGCTCGCCTACAACATGGGTGACCATCCGCTGGACCCGGTCCGGGTGGAGCTGACCGTCGCGCTCGCCCGGGAGCTGGGCATCCTGGACCGTCCCGGCGTACGCGTGGTCACGCCGGAGCCCGCCGACGACGCCCTGCTGACCCGCGTGCACCACCCGGCCTACCTGGCCGCGGTGCGGGCCGCGCCGCGTGACCCGCTGTTCGCCGGGTACGGGCTGGGCACCTCCGACAACCCGGTCTTCGAGGGGATGCACGAGTCGAGCGCCCTGATCACCGGCGCGACGGTGGCCGCCGCGGAGGCGGTGTGGCGTGGTGACGCCCTCCGGGCGGTGAACGTGGCCGGTGGGCTGCACCACGCGATGCCCGCCCGCGCGTCCGGCTTCTGCGTCTACAACGACCCCGCCGTGGCCATCGCCCGCCTGCTCGACCTGGGCGCGGAGCGGATCGCGTACGTCGACGTGGACGTGCACCACGGCGACGGGGTGCAGGACGTCTTCTGGGACGACCCCCGGGTGCTCACGGTCAGCCTGCACGAGACGCCGCTCGCGCTCTTCCCCGGCACCGGCTTCCCGGACGAGACGGGCGGGCCGGGCGCGCAGGGCACCGCGGTGAACATGCCGCTGCCGCCGGGCGTCGACGACACCGGTTGGCAGCGGGCGTTCCACGCGATCGTGCCGTCGGTGCTGCGCGCGTTCCGGCCGCAGGTGCTGGTGAGCCAGTGCGGCGCGGACGGGCACCGGCTGGATCCCCTCGCCGACCTGAACCTGACGGTGGACGGGCAGCGCGCCACCTATCTGGCGTTGCGGGCGCTCGCCGACGAGCTGTGCGAGGGCCGCTGGGTGGCCACCGGCGGCGGCGGGTACGCGCTTGTCGAGGTGGTGCCCCGCGCCTGGAGCCACCTGTTGGCCGTGGCGACCGGCGACCCGATCGACCCGGCGACGCTCACCCCGCCGGCCTGGCGGGAGCTGGCCGCGGCCCGTCGGCCGGGCCGTGAGATTCCGCTGCGGATGACCGACGACGCGGACCCGTCGTTCGAGCCGTGGCAGCCGACGGGCGAGCCGAACGCGGTGGACCGGGCGATCGCGGCGACCCGCAAGGCGGTCTTCCCGCTGCTCGGGCTCGACCCGCACGACCCCCGGGACTGAGCCGGGGCGGGGGAGGGTCACGCCCGTGACGACAGTGGACCAGCCGGTGGACGTGCTGCTCAGCGACGGCAGCACCGTCCAGTTGCGACAGATCAGCCCGGCCGACGCGCCGGCGGTCGTGGCGATGCACAGCCGGTTCTCCGAGCGCACCCGCTACCTGCGCTACTTCTCGCCGTACCCGCGCATCCCCGAGCGGGATCTGATCCGGTTCGTCACTGTCGACCACCACGACCGGGAGGCGTTCGTGGTGCTGGCCGGGGACCGGCTCGTCGCCGTCGGCCGGTACGAGCGGCTCGGTCCGCAGGCGCCGGAGGCGGAGGTCGCCTTCGTGGTCGAGGACGCCTTCCAGGGCCGGGGCATCGGCTCGGTGCTGATGGAGCACCTGGCCGACGCCGCGCGGCGCAACGGCATCATGAGCTTCGTCGCCGAGGTGCTGCCGGCAAACGGGACGATGCTGCGGGTCTTCTCCGACTTCGGCTACCAGGTGCAGCGCGCGTACGCCGACGGCGTGGTGCACCTGAGCTTCCCGATCGCCCCGACGGAGACGACCCTGGAGGTGCAGCGCGGCCGGGAGCACCGCACCGAGGCCCGCTCGATCGCCCGGCTGCTCGCCCCGCGCGGCATCGCCGTCTACGGCGCGAGCGCCACCGGCCAGGGAGTCGGCGCAGCGGTCCTCGGGCACCTGCGCGACGGCGGGTTTACGGGCGCGGTGGTGCCGGTGCACCCGAGCGCGTCGGCGGTGGCGGGGCTGCCCGCGTACCCCTCGGCGGTCGACGCGGGCGTCGCGGTGGACCTGGCGGTGGTGGCGGTCCCGCCGGAGGCGGCGACCGGGGTGGTGGCGGACGCGGCCGCCGCCGGGGTGCACGGCCTGGTCGTGATCTCGGCCGGCTTCGCCGAGGCCGGCGGTGAGGGCGCGGCCACGCAACGGGCGCTGGTCCGCGCGGCGCACGCCGCCGGGATGCGCGTGGTCGGCCCGAACTGCCTGGGCGTGGCCAACACCGACCCGGCGGTACGCCTCAACGCCACCCTCGCCCCGGCGCTGCCGCCGGCGGGTCGGGTCGGCATCTTCAGCCAGTCCGGCGCGTTCGGGGTGGCGCTGCTCGCCGAGGCGGACCGGCGTGGCCTCGGGCTGTCCAGCTTCGTATCGGCCGGCAACCGGGCCGACGTCTCCGGCAACGACCTCCTGCAGTACTGGCAGGACGACCCCGGCACCGACGTGATCATGTTGTACCTGGAGACGTTCGGCAATCCGCGCAAGTTCGCCCGGCTGGCCCGGCGGATCGGCCGCGCGAAACCGGTCGTGGCGCTGGCCTCGCCGGCCCGTCCGCCCGGTGTGGGCGACACCGCAGGCCCGGACGAGGTGGCGGTGGCCGCGCTCTTCGCCCAGTCCGGCGTGATCCGGGTGGACACCGTGCCCGAGCTGCTCGACGTGGGGGTGTTGCTGGCCAACCAGCCACTGCCCACCGGCGGCCGGGTCGGCGTGGTCGGCAACTCCTCGGCGCTTACCGGCCTGGCCGCCACGGCCTGCGTCGGGCAGGGCCTGACCGTCGCCGAGAGCTACCCGCGCGACGTCGCGCCGAGCGCCGGCGCCGACGAGTTCGCCGCCGCCCTCGCCGAGACGGCCGGCGACGACCGGGTGGACGCCCTCGTCGTGGTCTTCGCCCCGCCGCTGCCCGGCCAACGCACCGAGGTGGACGCCGACGTCACCGCCGCGCTGCCGGCCGCCCTCGCCCTGGGCAAGCCGACCGTGGCGACGTTCCTGGTCGGTCGGTTGCCGGCCGGGGTGCCCGCGTACGGCGGCGTGGAGGAGGCCGTCCGGGCCCTCGCCCGGGCGCACCGGTACGCCGAGTGGCTGCGCCGCCCTCCCGGAGTCGCGCCCGAACTGCCCGGGATCGACCGGGACGCCGCGGCGGCCGCGCTGCGCGCCGACAGCGCCGACGCGGAGGCGCTGCTGGCCGCGTACGGCATCGGGACCGTGGCGTCGGTGGCCGTGGACTCGGTCGACGCGGCCGTCGACGCGGCGGCGCGGGTGGGCTTCCCGGTGGCGCTCAAGGCCGCCGCCGCGGGGCTGCGGCACCGGCTCGACCTGGGCGCGGTCCGCCTCGACCTGCCCGACGAGGCGAGCGTCCGCCGCGCGTACGCCGACATGGCCGCCGGCTTCGGCGCGGACGTGCTGGTGCAGCCGATGGTCCCGCCGGGCGTGGCCTGCGTGGTGGAGGTGGTGGAAGATCCGGCGTTCGGGCCGGTGGTCGGCTTCGGCCTCGGCGGGGTCGCCACCGAACTGCTTGGCGATCGGGCCTGGCGGGCGGTGCCGCTGACCCACACCGACGCCGCCGAGCTGGTCGACGAGCCGCGGGCGGCACCGCTGCTGCGGGGGCACCGGGGCGCCGCACCGGTGGACCGGGCTGCCCTGGCCGACCTGCTGCTGCGGGTCGGTCAGCTCGCCGACGATCAGCCCCGGGTGCGCTCGTTGACCCTCAACCCGGTCCTCGCCCGCCCGGACGGCATCTCCGTGCTGCACGCCCAGGTCCGGGTCGGCGGCGTGGCCGCCCGCCCGGACACCGGCCCCCGGCGTCTCTGAAGGTGGCCGCTCAGGTGCGGCTGGAGATCTGCTGGACGCCCCAGGTGTTGCCGTCCGGGTCGGCGAAGAAGACGAAGCCGACGTTGTCCAGCGGGTCCGGCACCTGTCGCGGGTTCTGGCCCACCACCTGGATGTCACTGACCTGCACGCCACGTTCGACAAGCTCCGCGTGGGCCCGCTTCAGGTCGGGCACCACCAGTTGCAGGCCCCTGAGTGAGCCGGGCGGCATCTCCGGGACCACACCCGTGCCGATGACGATCGAGCAGCCGGAGCCGGGCGGCGTCAACTGGACGATGCGCGCGTCCTCGCTGATCACCGTGTCATGGTCGACGGCGAAGCCGAGCTGGTCGGCGTAGAACGTCTTCGCCCGGTCCACATCGGAGACCGGGACGATCACCACTTCCAACGTCCAGTTCATGGCACTCTCCTCGCGTCGTCGGGCAGCCGATCGGTGTCACAGTCAAACACCTCCACAGCAGGGAAGGCCCCGGCGAACCGCCGGGGCCTTCCTGCGCATATCCGGTGCGTCAGCAGGCGTACGCCTCCAGGCGCTGCGCCCGCTCCGGAGCGCGCAGCTTCAGCAGCGTCACCTTCTCGATCTGCCGGATACGTTCACGGGACAGGCCGAACTCCCGGCCGACCTCGTCCAGGGTGCGCTGCCGGCCGTCGTCCAGCCCGAACCGGAGCCGGATGACCGCCTGCTCCCGCTGCGACAGCGTGGACAGCACGATGCTCACCTCGTTGCGCAGTTCGCCCTGCGCGGCGCCCTCGCCCGGGTCGGTGCGCGGGTCCACCGAGGCCACGAAGTCACCGAGCGCGCTCTCGCCGTCGTCGCCGACGGCCTGGTCCAGGCTGACCGGCTCGCGGTCGTACGAGATCAGCTCGATGACCTGGAACTCGGGGATGTCCAGGGCGCGGGCGACCTCGGCGACAGTGGGCTCGCGACCGAGCGTCACCGCCAGTTCGCGGCGGGCCCGGACCATCCGGTTGACCTGCTCGACCATGTGCACCGGGATGCGGATGGTGCGGGCCTGGTCGGCCATGGCACGGGTGATCGCCTGCCGGATCCACCAGGTGGCGTACGTGGAGAACTTGTAGCCCTTGGCGTAGTCGAACTTCTCCACCGCGCGGATGAGGCCGAGGTTGCCCTCCTGGATCAGGTCGAGGAAGGCCATCCCGCGCCCGGTGTAGCGCTTGGCGATGCTGACCACCAGCCGCAGGTTCGCCTCCAGCAGGTGGTCCTTGGCGGCGCGGCCCTCGGCGACGATCAGCTCCAGGTCGGCCCGCAGCTCCTCGGAGACCGGGGTGCAGGTGGCGAGCTTCTCGTCGGCGAACAGGCCGGCCTCGATCCGGCGGGCCAGGTCGACCTCCTGCGCCGCGGTGAGCAGCTTCGTCCGGCCGATCCCGTTCAGGTACGCCCGGACCAGGTCGGTGGAGATGCCGCGCTCGTCGGTGGCGTCCAGGTCGCTGAGGGCCTCGGCGGGCCCGTTGGTCTCGGTGCTGGTGGCCGGCCGCGTCCGGTGTTCCGTCATCTGCAGGACCATCTCTGTCTCTCCCCGTGTCCACGTCTGTGCCGTGTCTCCGGCCCAGTGGTGCCGGTGTGAGACACAGCTTGGCGGGCAGGGCGTGAAACGGGAGTGAGGCGATCGGGCACCCGACAGGAATCCGGCCGGATCGTTGCCGCGGTGTGTCGTCCCGGCGGTTGCGTGCGCCGCCCGACTACGTTGCGGACAGGTCGGCCACCCCGGGTCGGCGTGGTCCGACGAGGGAGGACGATGTGGTCTTCAAGCGGCTCATGAAGGCGATGGGGGTCGGTGGCCCGTCGGTCGAGACGGTGCTCGACAACCCCAACTGCCGCCCCGGCGGGCAGTTGGAGGGCCGCATCCAGGTGCTCGGTGGCGACCATCAGGTCGACATCGAGCACGTCGCGCTCGGCCTGGTCACCCGGGTCGAGGTGGAGAGCGGCGACAACGACTACGACACCACTCAGGAGTTCCACCGCCAGCGGGTCACCGGCGCGTTCCGGTTGGAGCCGGGTCAGCGCCACGATCTCCCGTTCCGCTTCGACGTGCCCTGGGAGACACCCGTCACCGAGCTGTACGGGCAGCACCTGCACGGCATGACGATGGGCCTGCGGACCGAGCTGGAGGTCGCCCGCGCCGTCGACTCGAGCGACCTGGACGCCGTGACGGTGCACCCGCTGCCCGCGCAGGAGCGGCTGCTGGAGGCGTTGCTGCGGCTGGGCTTCCGCTTCGCGCGCGCCGATGTGGAGCGTGGGCACCTCTACGGCGTACGGCAGACGTTGCCGTTCTACCAGGAGATCGAGTTCAGCCCGGCGCCGCAGTACGCCCGGTCGATCAATCAGTTGGAGGTCACCTTCATCGCCGACGCGCGACAGATGCAGGTGGTGCTGGAGGTCGACAAGCGCGGCGGCGTCTTCACCGAGGGCCGGGACGCCTTCGGCCGGTTCACTGTCGAACACGCGACCGCCGACCACACCGACTGGACAGCCGAACTGGACACCTGGCTCCGCCAGTCCCTGTCCCGCCGAGGCCTCTTCTCCTGACCCCCGGGCGCCCCACCCGGCCCTGCGCCCCACCCGGCCCTGCGCCCCACCCGGCCCTGCGCCCCACCCGGCCCCGGGCGCCCCAGGCCTCTACCCGTCGATCATGAGGTTGACCGGCCCTTCGATCTTCAGAATGCCCGCCAACCTCATGATCAACGCGGGAGAGCTGTTCGGGGTGGGGGTGGGGGTGGGGTGGGGGTGGGGTGGGGTTAGAGGTCCAGGAGGATTGTTCGGGGGGCCTATGTTGGTGCTCTCCACAAGCATGTGGGCTCGGAAGCGGCCGGTCTCGACCTTGGCGCCTCGCTCGCGGAGCGCGTCGACCACCGCCGTCACCAGCGGTTCGGCAACCTCGGCGGGGGCGGCTGCGGTCCAGCTCGGGCGGCGGCCCTTGCGGGCGTCGCCGTAGAGGGTGAACTGGCTGACCACCAGAATCGGCGCCCCGGTGTCGGCGGCGGAGCGCTCGTCGTCCAGGATGCGCAGCTCGTGCACCTTGCGGGCCATCGTCCGAGCGGTCTCCGCCGTGTCGGTGTGGGTCACCCCGAGCAGCACCAGCAGGCCGTCGGAGATCGCGCCGACCACCGCACCGTCCACGGTGACGCTGGCCCGCCCGACGGTCTGCACCACCGCCCGCATCAGCAGCCCGCCGCGAGGCTGCTCGCCGCGAGGCCGCCCGCCGCGAGGCCGCCCACCGCGAGGCCGCCCACCGCGAGGCCGCCCACCGCGAGGCCGCCCACCGCGAGGCCGCCCACCGCGAGGCCGCCGGCTGCGAGGCTGCTCGCCGCGAGGCCGCCGGCCGCTGTGCCGCCCAGCGTGTCTGCCCGCGTCACGCGGTCACCGGCTCGATGAAGCCACGCTCCACCAGGTGCGCGACGATCGGGCCGGCGGCCTCGGCCATCTCGGCGGGTTCGACGTCGTGGGCCGCCGCGAGCAGGGCGAGCTGGTCGCGCAGTGGCAGCCGGCCGTCGGCCCCACCGACAAGCGCCAGCACCAGCGGGTCGATCTCCTCGGTCCAACGCAGGCCGTGCGGCATCGCGAGCACCTGGCGGTCCACCGCCCAGCCCTCCTCGCCCATGGTGGCCTCCTGGCGCAGCTGGAGACCGTTTGCGGCCCGGTAGCGCTCGGCGAGCAGCGCCTCGGTGTCGCGTACCCGAAGGAAGTCCTGGCGGTCGAACCAGGCGCCGATCTGGTCGCCCAGCGGCGGCTGGACCTGCTGACGCAGGTCCTCCACGCGGACCACCGGATCGGCGTGCCCACCCCGGCGCAGCGACACGATGCCGAAGCCGACCCCCTCGATCTTGTGCGCGTCGAACCAGTCCAGCCACACGGCCGCCCGCTGCGGGTCGGCGCCCTGGCCGACGTCGGTGAGCCACAGGTCGACGTACGCCATCGGGTCGGCCACCTCGCGCTGGATCACCCAGGCGTCCAGGCCGGTGCCGGCGAACCAGCCGGCCACCCGCTCGTCCCACTCCTCGCCGGCGACGTGCACCCAGTTCGCCAGGTACTGCATGGTGCCGCCCTCGGTGAGCAGGCCGGGGGCGGCGGCGGCCAGTTCGGCGGCGATCGCGTCACCCACCCGCCCCGAGTCGCGGTAGACGTGCGTGGTGGTGCCCGGACCGACCACGAACGGCGGGTTGCTCACCACCAGGTCGAAGCGACGGCCGGCCACCGGTGCGACCATGTCCCCGCGCAGCAGCTCCCAGTCCTGGCCGTTGAGGGCGGCGGTGGTCGCGGCGAAGCGCAGCGCCCGCTCGGAGAGGTCCGTGGCGGTCACCGTGTCGGCGTGGGTGGCCAGGTGCAGGGCCTGGACGCCGGAGCCGGTGCCCAGGTCCAGCGCGCTGCCCACCCGCCGGCGCACTGTCGCGCCGATCAGGGTCTGGGTGGCGCCGCCGATGCCCAGCACGTGCTCGGCGTGCAGCGGGTGACCCGGCCGGGCGCTTGCCGGCACGTCGGCGAGCACCCACCAGTCGTCCCCGTACGGCTCCAGGTCGACACCGGCGCGCAGACCGTCGCCGTACCGCTCGACGAGCCCGCCGGCCAGCGCCTCCTCCAGCGCAAGGGGCGCCAGCGCGGCGGCCACCGCGGCCTCCGGCTCGGTCTGGTCGCAGATGAACACCCGGATCAGGGTGCCGAGCGGGTCGCCGTCCTCGGTGGCGCGCAGCGCGGCCCGGTAGTCGTTGCGGGCGACCGCTGCGGTCGCCTGCGCTCCCAGCCGCTCGGCGATGCCGTGGCCGGTGAACCCGGTCCGGGTGAGCGCGGTGCGCAGCGCGTCGACGCCGGCGGGGGAGAGCAGCATGTCGTGTTCGTCCACGCCCTCATCCTGCCTTTCGTGCCGTCCCGCGTCGGCAGCACCCGCCGGACGACCGCCGGAGCGTCGGTGCCGGCCCGGATCCGCGGGCCAGGCAAGATGACGGGTATGACGCTCGTGCTGCCCATCGATCCAGAGGCCAACCGGCTGCTGGAGCGCAGCCCACTGGCCCTGCTGCTCGGCATGACCCTGGACCAGCAGGTGCCGATGGAGAAGGCGTTCTCCTCGCCGTACGTGCTCACCCAGCGGCTCGGCCACGACCTGGACGCGGCGGAGCTGGCCGGCTACGACCCGGAGGCCCTGGTCGCGCTCTTCGCCCAGCCGCCCGCGCTGCACCGGTTCCCGAAGGCGATGGCGGCCCGGGTGCAGGAGGTCTGCCGGGTGCTCGTGGAGCGCTACGACGGCGACGCGGCGCTGCTCTGGGCCGACGTCGCCGACGGGCCGGAGCTGCTGCGGCGGGTCGCGGGGCTGCCCGGCTTCGGCAAGCAGAAGGCGCAGATCTTCGTGGCCCTGCTCGGCAAGCGGTTCGGGGTGACCCCGCAGGACTGGCGGACGGCGGCCGGCGGGTACGGCGATCCCGGCGCGTACCGGTCGGTGGCGGACGTCACCGACGCCGACTCGCTGCGCCGGGTGCGGGAGTACAAGCAGCAGATGAAGGCGGCAGCCAGGGCCAAGACCGCCGACGGCTGACCCGCGCGCTCAGGCGGCGGTCGGGTGGGCCAGCGAGGCCAGCGCCCGCCGGACGTCGGCGAGGGAGACGGTGGCGGAATCGTCCAGGTCGGCGAGGCCGGCCTCGATCCACTGCCGCATCAGCGTGGTGACCCCGATGCCCCGGGCGTCGGCGGCGGCGCGGACCCGCTCGTAGGTCTCCAGCGGCAGTCGCACCGATCGGCTCACCATCGGCACGTCCGTGTCGGGGGTCGGCAGGTCCACCCCCGGGCTGTCGTCGATCAGGTCGGCGAGCCGGTCGTCGCCGCTGTGGAACTGCTTGGTCGCGTCGTTACGGTGCATCGTCACGGCCTCCTCATCGGCGATCTCTCCGCACGGCCTCGTCGTAGCGCTTCGACTCGACGTCGCTCAGCTCGCGGGCGGAGAGGATGTCCCAGTCGTTGTCGGTGCCGTCGGCCTCGGCGAGCAGCACCGCCAGGCGGCGGCCGCGCCGGCCGGCGGCGTAGACCACCATCACGTCGTCACCCAGGTGGCGGATGACCCGTCGAGCGCTGTGCAGCGCCTCCCAGACTTCCCCGGGTGTGACGTCGTAGACCCTCAGGTTGGCCAACGCCTCGTCGGTGAAGCTGAACCTGCTGCCCACGTCGGGCAGCGTACCACGCCCGTAACACGCACCGGGCTGGGTCAATTTTCGCTGATCACGCCTCCGTGGTGACAGGATGGGGCGTAATCCCCTCGAGGAGGTCCATGGTGAAGCGTCAGGCGTACCAGCCGATTCTGATCACCGATGCCTCGCGCAGCCAGAATGATCAGCTCACCAGCCGTCAGCGCCGCTATGTCCTCATGATGGGCATCCGGGTGGCCTGCATCATCGTCGGCGCGATCCTGGTCGGCGCGAACGCCCCACTGCTCTGGGTCTGGCTGCCGCTGTGCGCCCTCGGCATGGTGCTCATTCCGTGGCTGGCCGTGCTGCTGGCCAACGACCGGCCGCCCAAGGAGGAGCACCGGCTGGCCAATCGGTTCCACAGCCGGCGGCAGGACGACACCCCGCCGATGAGTCTCACCGCAGAGGAGCGCCCACACAAGGTCATCGACATCGAGCCCTGACCCACGAGCGGGTCAGGGCTCGACAGTCACGGCCGCGATGGGGGTCCTGCGCCGGCCGTTACGGCTGTGGCGGTGCTCCGGCCGTTACGGCTGCGGGCGTGCGCCGGCTGTGGAGACTGCCAGCGCGCCCAGGTCGGTGGCGCGGCTCAGCGCCGCGGTCGGGCTGGCGCCGGCGAGCCACGCGGTGAGCAGACCGGCCGCGAAGGCGTCGCCCGCGCCCGTGACGTCCACCACCGCCACCCGGCGGGCCGCGGCCGCGCAGACCGGCGTGGTGCGGTCCACCCAGACCGCTCCCGCCGCGCCACGTTTGACCACCACCCGCCGGGCCGTCGCCGACAGCGCCCGCCCCTGTGCCGCCGGATCCAGCCCGCCGGCCAGCACCGTCGCCTCGTCCGCGTTGACAAGCAGCAGGTCGACGTCGCGTACCCAACCCAGGAAGGTCCGCGCGCCGACCCGCCGCAGCGGCGCCGCGGACGCCGCGTCGACGCTCGTGGTGAGCCCGCGCTCGCGGGCGGCGGCCAGCGCCCGCAACCCCGCGCCGCGCGACCCGGCGTCCAACAGGGTGTACGCGGACAGGTGCAGATGCCCCGCGTCGGGCACCGCCGCGAGGGCCTTCTCCACGTGCTCGGCGCTCAACGCGAGGTTCGCGCCCCGCGACGTGACCATGGTCCGCTCGCCGTCGGAGGCCAGCACGATCACCGTGCCGGTCGCGGCGCCCACCACCCGCTCGACGGCGCAGTCCACGCCCGCGTGGTCCAGCTCGGCCACCCGGTCGCGCCCGGCGTCGTCGTCGCCGACCGCGCCCACGAGCGTGACGGTAACCCCCTGTGCCGCGATCCAGGCGGCGGTGTTGGCCGCCTGCCCGCCGCCGCCGAAACTGATCTCGGCCCCGGTGTCCGAACCGGCCGCGAGCGGCCCGGACAGCACCGCCACCACGTCGGTGATCACGTCCCCGACGACGACCACGCGGGCCGGACGGGTCATGCCGGTACGGCGGAGGTGCGGGCGACCGCGGCGACCGCGATGCGCGCGGCCAGGTCGGCGTTGCGCAGGATGATCCGGACGTTCACCGCCAGGCTCGCGCCCTCGGTGGCCGCGTGGAAGTACGCCAGCAGGTACGGCGTGACGGCCTTGCCGGTCACCCCGTCCCGCTCCAGCCGGGCCAGGCCCTCGGCGAGGGTCCGGTCGTGCAACTCCGGGTCGAGCTGCTCGTCGACCGGCAGCGGGTTGGCGACGAGCAGACCACCGGTGTGCACGGCGTGCTCGTCCCGGGCGGCCAGCACGGCGGCGACCTGCTCCGGGGAGTCCACCGACCAGTCCAGGTCGAAGCCCGCGTCGGTGAGGTAGAAGCCGGGGAAGCGACGGGTGCGGTAGCCGATGACGGCGACCCCGAGGGTCTCCAGGCGCTCAAGCGTCGCGCCCACGTCGAGGATCGACTTGACCCCCGCGCAGACCACGGTGATCGGGGTCTGGGCCAGGGTGACCAGGTCGGCCGACTCGTCGAAGGTGTGCGCCGCCTCCCGGTGCACCCCGCCCAGGCCGCCCGTCGCGAACACCCCGATGCCGGCGGCGGCGGCCACCGCGCTGGTAGCCGCCACGGTGGTGGCGCCGTCCGCGCCGGTCGCGGCCGCCACGGCCAGGTCGCGGACCGAGAGCTTCGTCACGCCATCGACGGTGGCGAGTCGGGTCAGCTGCGCGTCGTCCAGGCCGACCACCAGCTCCCCGCCGATCATGCCGATCGTCGCCGGCACCGCCCCGGCGTCCCGGACCGCCTGCTCGATCTCCCGGGCCACCCGCAGGTTCTGCGGACGGGGCAGGCCGTGCGAGACGATGGTGCTCTCCAGGGCGACGACGGGCCGGCCGTCGCGCAGGGCGACGGCGACCTCGGTGCCGTAGCTGATGCGAAAGTCAGTCACACCGGCACGGTACGGGGTCGGACCCGGACCGGGCTCAAGTGGACCCGGCCGTGATGACCTGCCAAACTTGACGGTCGGAGGTGCAGACGTGAGCACAGAGGTTCTCGAGCGTCCGGAACTGAAGGACGCCGACACCGGTCCCGAGATGTTCCACTACGTCCGCAAGGAGAAGATCGCCGAGAGTGCCGTCATGGGCACCTTCGTCGTCGCGCTCTGCGGGGAGACCTTCCCGGTCACCAAGGCGGCCAAGCCGGGCTCGCCGGTCTGCCCCAAGTGCAAGGAGATCTACGACTCGTACCGCGAGTGAACCCCGGCCGGCGCTCCGGCCGGCGACGTAGCCTGCGGCGGTGACCACCTCCACCGCCCTGCTCCTCGCCGACCTGACCGGGGTGGCGGTCTTCGCCGCCTCCGGCGCCTCGGCGGCGGTGGCCAAACGACTCGACCTGTTCGGCGTCGCGTTCGTCGGCTTCGTGGCCGCGCTCGGCGGCGGGATCCTCCGCGACCTGGTCATCGACGAGGTGCCGCCGCTCGCCTTCGCCGACTGGCGGTACGCCGCCACCGCGGCGGTCACCGCGCTCGCCGTCTTCTGGCTCCACCCGCAGCTCGCCCGACTGCGCACCACGGTGCTGGTGCTCGACGCGGCGGGCCTCGGTCTGTTCACCGTCACCGGCACGCTCAAGGCGCTCGACGCCCGGGTGCCGGCGGTCGGCGCCTGCCTGATCGGCATGCTCACCGCGATCGGCGGCGGGCTCGGCCGGGACCTGCTGACCGCCGAGATCCCGGTGGTGCTGCGCCGGGAGATCTACGCGGTGGCCGCCCTGGCCGGATCGGTCGTGGTGGTCCTGCTGCACGTCACCGACCAGACCGGGCCGGCGCCGCTCACCGCCGCCGCCGTCGGGGTGGTCGGGCTGCGGCTCGTCGCGTTGCGCCGCCGCTGGTCCGCGCCGGTGGCGACGCTGCGGCCACCGCGGGCGAGCGGAGCCGATCCGCGCACCGACCGGGACTGGTGAGGCGGGCCGTGCCGGCGTGGTGAAGGTGGCCGTGCCGGAGTGATGCGGCCCGTTCTGCTGGGGTGGCGGATGTGACGGGCGTGGTGTCGCCTGGGCCGACGGGCCCGCGCTGGTTATGCTGAGTCGGCCTTCGCGGCAGCTTCTGCGCGGAGGCGTTTTCATGGGCGGCGGTACTCGTGGCCCTCGCCCGGTGTCCGCCCTCGTGCGGTCGGAGAGGAGCTTTCGCGTGGCAGCCCGGACGCCGGTGCTCGAGACGTTCCCGGCACTACGTGCCTGGCAGCGCAAGGCCCTGGTGGAGTACCTGCGCCGGCGTACCGAGGACTTCACCGCCGTCGCCACGCCGGGCGCCGGCAAGACCACCTTCGCCCTGCGGATCGCTGCCGAGCTGCTCGGCGACGGCACCGTCGAGGCGGTCACCGTGGTCGCACCCACCGAGCACCTGAAGAACCAGTGGGCCGAAGCCGCGGCCCGGGTGGGCATCCAGCTCGACGCCGCGTTCCGCAACGCCGACGTGCACTCGGCGGCCGACTTCCACGGCGCGGTGGTCACCTACGCCCAGGTGGGGATGGCCCCGCAGGTGCACCGGCGGCGCACCATGACCCGTCGCACCCTGGTCATCCTCGACGAGATCCACCACGCCGGCGACTCCCGCTCCTGGGGCGACGGCGTCAAGAACGCCTTCGAGCCCGCCGTACGCCGGCTGATGCTCACCGGTACGCCGTTCCGCTCCGACGACAACCCCATCCCGTTCGTCACCTACGAGCGGGGCGGTGACGGGCTGCTGCGCTCCCACGCCGACTCGGTGTACGGCTACGCCGACGCGCTGCGCGACGGCGTGGTCCGGCCGGTGCTCTTCCTGGCGTACTCGGGGGAGACCCGCTGGCGCACCAACGCGGGGGACGAGTTGGCGGCCCGCCTCGGCGAGCCGATGACCCAGGACCTGGTGGCGCAGGCGTGGCGTACCGCCCTGGACCCGGCGGGGGACTGGATGCCGCAGGTGCTGCGCGCCGCCGACGCCCGCCTCACCGTGCTGCGCAACGCCGGCATGCCCGACGCCGGTGGTCTGATCATCGCCACCGACCAGCAGACCGCCCGCTCGTACGCCAAGCTCATCGAGCAGGTGACCGGCGAGAGGGCCGCCGTGGTGCTCTCCGATGACCAGGGCGCGTCCGCGCGGATCGCGACGTTCGCGGCGTCCGACCAGCGGTGGCTGGTCGCGGTGCGGATGGTGTCCGAGGGGGTCGACATCCCCCGGCTGGCGGTCGGCGTCTACGCCACCAGCGCCAGCACCCCGCTCTACTTCGCCCAGGCGATCGGCCGGTTCGTGCGGGCCCGCCGCCCCGGCGAGACCGCCTCGGTCTTCCTGCCCAGCGTGCCGCACCTGCTCGGGCTGGCCAGCGAGATGGAGAACGAGCGGGACCACGTCCTCGGCAAACCCAAGGACTCCGACGGCCTCGACGACGACCTGCTGGAACGGGCGCAGCGCGACGACCAGGCCAGCGGGGAGTTGGAGAAGCGGTTCGCGGCGCTCTCGGCGACCGCCGAACTGGACCAGGTGATCTTCGACGGCGCGTCGTTCGGGACCGCCGCCCAGGCCGGCACCCCCGAGGAGGAGGAGTACCTCGGCCTGCCCGGTCTGCTCACCGCCGACCAGGTCTCGCTGCTGCTGACCAAGCGTCAGGCGGCGCAGCTCGCCGCCCAACGCCGTCGGACGGCCGACGGGGCCGCTCAGCCGGCCGCTGCGCCCACGGCGGCACCTCCGGCACCCCTGAGTGCCGCCCAGCGCCGTGTGGCGCTCCGGCGGCAACTGAACGCCCTGGTGGCCGCCCGGCACCATCGCACCGGCCAACCCCACGGCAAGATCCACGCCGAGCTGCGCCGGCTCTGCGGCGGCCCGCCGAGCGCCCAAGCCACCATCGAGCAGCTCGAGGAACGCATCGCGACGGTGCAGACCCTCTAGCCCGGCTGCCGCTTCCGGCAGCCCAGCCTGCGTTGATCCACTCCGCTTCGTGGAAGACGCGGTATCCGCCTCGGGTGGACACCGCGTCTTCCAGGAACCCGAGTGCGGAGACAGGAAAAAGCCCGCCGGAGGCCCCCATGGGGGCCTCCGGCGGGCTATGTCGGTCTACGGACTCAGTTCGCCATCAGATCGGCGCCACGCCAGCTGAAATCGGGCTCCGTCGCGAACCGCTCGGTGATCTTCACGAGATCCTCCGCGTACTTGTTCGCGTGGTGCCCGCAGAACACCAGCTCGCTCCCACCCACCAGAGTGATCCGGAGCTTACCGGCAGCATTGCAGCGGTCGCACCGTTCATCGGCGGCTGGGGGTGCCACCGTTTCGGGCGGCGGCGTGAGGGTCGAGTTCATCGCCTTCCTCCTCTGGTCGTCACCGATGAACAATCTCTTCGGTCGTTGCTCACCTATCGTGCAACACCCTTGCTAGGCGCTGCCTTCCCTGTGTGCCCGCGGGGGACCGAGGTCACACCTGGCAGGGACAGTGTGCCGTGCACCCAGGGTGCCACGTCAACGATCACATTCGTGCATCCGGACGATCTCCATCTGGTGTTGCACACCAGGTGGTCAAAACGACACGTTCGGTTGACGAAACCGGCTCAGTCCAGGTAATCCCGGAGAACCTGCGAGCGGGACGGGTGACGCAGCTTGGACATCGTCTTGGACTCGATCTGCCGGATCCGCTCCCGGGTCACCCCGTAGACCTGACCGATCTCGTCAAGCGTCCGCGGCTGACCGTCGGTCAGACCGAACCGCAGGCGTACCACACCCGCCTCACGCTCGGAGAGCGTCTGCAACACCTGCTGGAGCTGGTCCTGCAAGAGCGAGAACGAGACCGCGTCGACGGCGACCACAGCCTCGGAATCCTCGATGAAGTCACCGAGCTGGCTGTCGCCCTCGTCGCCGATGGTCTGGTCCAGCGAGATGGGCTCCCGGGCGTACTGCTGGATCTCCAGCACCTTCTCCGGTGTGATGTCCATCTCCTTGGCCAGCTCCTCCGGCGTGGGCTCGCGGCCCAGGTCCTGGAGCAGCTCGCGCTGTATGCGGCCGAGCTTGTTGATGACCTCGACCATGTGCACCGGGATGCGGATGGTGCGGGCCTGGTCGGCCATGGCACGGGTGATCGCCTGCCGGATCCACCAGGTGGCGTACGTGGAGAACTTGTAGCCCTTGGTGTAGTCGAACTTCTCCACCGCGCGGATGAGGCCGAGGTTGCCCTCCTGGATCAGGTCCAGGAAGGCCATGCCACGCCCCGTGTACCGCTTGGCCAGGGAGACGACCAGACGGAGGTTCGCCTCGAGGAGGTGGTTCTTGGCGCGCTCGCCGTCGCGGGAGATCCAGCCCAGGTCGCGGACCATCTCCCGGGCGAGCTTCTCCTCGCCCTCGTCGGCCGCGCGCAACTGCTCGGCGGCGTAGAGCCCGGCCTCGATCCGCTTGGCCAGCTCCACCTCCTGCTCGGCGTTGAGCAGCGGGACCTTGCCGATCTGCTTCAGGTACGCACGGACGGAGTCGGCGGAGGCGGTCAGCTCGGCGTCGCGCCGGGCCTGCTTGAGGGCCTCGGACTCCTCGTCGTCCCACTCGAAGTCGTTGTCGGTGGCCGACGCGGCGGCGTCGGTCTCGGCGGCCTGGGCCAGCTCGGCCGGCTCCTCCACCACGACGTCCTCGATGACGGCGGCGAGCTCCTCGGGGTCGATCTCCCCCTCGGCGCCCTCGCCCTTGGCCTTGCCGCCGGCCTTGACCGGCTTGGCGCCGGCGGCCGCGGCCACCGTCGCCTTGGTGGCGCGGGTGGACTTGGTCGCCTTGGCCGGGGTGGCCGCGGCGCCGGCGACGTCGGCGGCCTTGCGAGCGGCCACCTTTCGCGGAGCCGGGGTCGACGGCGCATCGTCGGAGGCGGGCGCCTGCTTCGGGGCGGGGGCGGCGGCCTTCTTGGTCGTCTTGGCGGTGGTGGCCCGGGACGCGGGGGTCGTCGAGCGGGCTGCGGCGACCCGGCGGCGGGTGCTCGCCGAGCCGTCCACCACCACGGTCACTCCCGCCTCGGAGAGCGCCCGCAGGATCTTCTTGGCCTGGGCCGGAGTCACCTCGGCGGTCTCGACGGTGCGCGCGAGCTGGGCCGACGTGAGCTGACCACCGGCGCTCTGCGCGTGGGCGATCAGGGTGTCGGTGAGCGAGCGAACGTCGGCGCCGGGCTGGCGGGGTTCTGTCACGAATGACCTTCCGGAGGCGAAGAGCGGGCACGGCCGGGTCGTCCGGCACAGCGTGGGGCAACCGGCCGGGCGATGTGGTTGAGGGACCCCCGTGTCCCGGGCCGGCCGGTGGTCGGCGGTCCGTGGCGCGTGGGCAGGGGTGAATTGTAACGCCGTCTGCGGCGATCATCCTGCGCCGCACGGCGTAACGGCGGCGGGACCGCCGATTCGGCGCAGATGTGGACTTTGTAAGGATGATACTCGCGCACGGCCCGGAACGCCCCGGTCGTACGGGAAGGGGACCCTGGAATGGACCGTTCGGCGCCGCCACCGCGGGAACTGTTGGCAATCGCGCTCGACGTGGCTCGGGACGCCGCGGCCACCGCGTACCGGATGCGGGTCGAGGGCGTCTCCGTGGCGGCGACCAAGAGCACCGTCACCGACGTGGTCACGGCTGCGGACCGGGCGGTGGAGCGGCAGGTCCTCGACGCGCTGCACGCGCTGCGGCCGGGGGACGCGGTCCTCGGCGAGGAGTACGGCACCCAGGACACCGGCCCCGCCGAGCCGGGTGGCGTGCGGTGGATCGTCGACCCGATCGACGGCACCGTGAACTACCTCTACGGGTTGCCGTACAGCGCCGTGTCGCTGGCCGCCGAGGTGGACGGGGTGGTGGTCGCCGGCGTGGTGCGCAACGTGAACACCGGCGAGGAGTGGACCGCCACCGCCGGTGGTGGCGCGTGGCGCGACGGTGTCCGGCTGCGCTGTTCCGGCGAGTCGGACCTGGGGCAGGCGTTGGTCGGCACCGGCTTCGGCTACGACGCCGGCCGGCGGGCGCACCAGGCGTCGGTGGTGGCCGGGCTGATCGCGTCGGTGCGGGACATCCGCCGCCTCGGCGCCGCCGCCCTGGACCTCTGCCTGGTGGCGGAGGGGCGACTGGACGCGTACTTCGAGAAGGGCCTGGCCGCCTGGGACCTGGCCGCCGGCGGGCTGGTGGCCGCCGAGGCGGGCGCGCGGGTCGCCGGCCTGGCCGGGCGCCCGCCCGGCCCGGACCTGGTGATCGCGGCCCCGCCGACCCTCTTCGCCGACCTGCACGACCGGCTGGCCGCCCTGGACGCCTCCGGCGGCCCCTGACGACGTCCCTGGCGCGTCGGGAGCGCCCGGGCGTGCCGGGGTGACGGAGGGCGGATCCGGGCGGCTACGGCGTCACTTCTTGGCGGCGGGGGACGGGCAGGAGCCCGCGGGCGCCACCGGCGGGCCCAGGTCGCCGAGGGACTGGTTGACCTCGGTGGTGGTGGCGAGCTGCTGGAAGCCGTTGCCCAGCACCACGTCGACGACGTCGTCCGTGCGCTTCTCGTCGTAGACCGGCTCGGCGTTGTTGAGGAAGTACGCCTTGAGCAGGTGGGCGGAGCTGACGCCCTTGGGGCCGAACTTCAGCACGGCGACGTCGTCGATGCCCTTCGGCGCGTTGCCGACCTTCTTGACCTGGAACTTGCGGTTGCGGAAGTCGTCGGCGACGGCGCCGGCGCGGCCCGGCTCGTCGGTCGCGTTCAGGACGTTGATCTTGACGTCCTTGGTCTCGTGCAGGGTGACGTCGGCAAGCGGCCAACCGTCCGGGCAACCGCCCGCCGCGCCGGCGTCGCCCTGGCTGTCCCGGACGATCGCGGTGATCACGAACGCCAGGGCCAGGACCCCCAGCAGGCCGACGACGACGAGTGCTCGCACTCGCGCAAAACTCATCTGGGCGCTCCCGGGACCTCAGGTGGGTGGCGGCGGCCGCCAACGATCGCACTGACCGCCGGCCGTCGAATACGCCGCTGAGGTTAACGGTTGTCCGGCCGTCGCGTGGAAACAGTCCGACATGCCGGCGCGCCGACCGTGAACCGGGTACTACTACCCCTATCTTCGTGTCGCCTGAATCACATTGGGAACAACTTCGCGTGCGGGGGCGTACATCTCAGCCGCAAGGGCGGTATACATGCCTCGCCCAAGGGGGGGTAAGGTTCCGCGCTCGCAGGGGAGTGGCCCCAGCGGTCCCGACCCGTACGGTCCCCGGGTCGGGTGCCCGACACAAGTGGTCGTCGGCCAGCGGAACCGAAACAGCGTCGTCCGGCGTTACAACCGGGAAGCGACAACATCGATATGGGAGAGTGACAACCGATGGCCACCGACTACGACGCCCCGCGTCGCGACGAGGTCGACCTCGGCGAGGACAGCCTGGAAGAGCTCAAGGCACGGCGCGTCGACTCACAGTCGGGCGCGGTGGACGTCGACGAGGCCGAGGTCGCCGAGAGCTTCGAGCTGCCCGGTGCCGACCTGGCCGACGAGGAGCTCACTGTCAAGGTGCTACCGATGCAGCAGGACGAGTTCCGGTGCGCCCGCTGCTTCCTGGTCCACCATCGCAGCCAGCTGGCGGTCGAGCGCAACGGCGAGCTGATCTGCCGAGAGTGCGTCTGACACTCACGACACCGGCGGCGGCCTCCTGATCGGGGCCGCCGCTACCGGTGTAGGCATGCGTCGCCGGTGGGTACCTGCTTGACTCGTAGCGGGTAGCCACAGCACCGGGAGGTCCGACCCATGAGCGATCGAGGCGACACCACCGACGGCGGCGCGGACGACCTCGGCGCCACCGTCGCGGCGTTGACCGCGGACGACATCGCGCCGGCCCGGCGGCGCCAACTGCTCACCCGAATGGTGAGCCAGGCCCGCAGCCGGGGCATTTCCGACCTGTTCAAGCCACGCGCCGCCGTGCGCTGGATGACCGACACGGTGGCCGAGATCGCCCCGCACGTACCGGTGCGGGACCTGGCCACCCTGCGGCGACACTTTCCCGGCCTGGACGACGCGGCCCTGGCCGAACGACTGATCCGCAACGCGTCCCGCGCCACGGCCGGGATCGGCGCGGCCGGCGGGGGAGTCGCCGCCGTCGAGTGGACCGTCGCACCCACGCTGCTGTCCGCGCCCGTGCTGCTCGCCGCCGAGACCGTCGCCGTCGTGGCGGTGGAGCTGAAACTGATCGGTGAGCTGCACGAGATCCACGGCGTGGCGCTGCCCGGCGCCGGCGGTCAACGGGCGGTGGCGCTGGTGCACTCCTGGGCCACCCAGCGCGGGGTCAACCCGATGGTGCCCGGCGTGGGCGTGGGCGCGGTGCTCGGCACGGCCGCCCGCAAGGAGATGCGAGACATGCTGCTGCGCCGCTTCGGGCGCAACCTCACCACGCTCGGGCCGTTCCTGACCGGCGCGGCGGTGGCCAGCTTTCTCAACCGCCGGGCCACGCGCCAGATGGCCGACCAGCTCCAGGTGGACCTGCGCCGTCAGGGCATCGCCCGGTCAGCGCCACCGCAGGCCCTGCCCGGCCCGCCGACGGGCACCTGAGCGGAGCGGCCGGCGTCGGTCAGCCCGGCTCGCCGGCCGTACGGTCGGCGGGCCGGCGGACGTCCCGCGCGGCAAGCACCGCCTCGGCCAGCTCGACCGGCCGCCTGGTGCTCACCACCCAGAACGGGGTCGGGTCGGCCGGGTCGTCGAGGACCACCTGCACGGCGCCGCCGATCCACGGCCGCTGCACCACGAAGGCGAGCGGGTCCGCGCCCACCCCGAGCACCTCGCGACGGCCGGCCACGTCCAACGGGATCACGTCGGCCACGAAACGCACCGGCAGCCGGGCGTCGTCCACCCGCAGCTCGGAGTCGACGACCGCGACGCGGATCCGGCCCAGCCACCACAGCCCGGCGGCGGTGACCGGCAGCAGCACCGCGAAGGGCAGCCAGGCGCGGACGCCGGAGCCGCCCATCCAGATCTCGACGGCCAGCAGCGCGGCGGCCACCAGCCCGGTCAGCCACAGCCACCAGGGCAGGTCCAGCCGTTCGGCGTACGCCGGACGGGCCGGGACCGGCGGCCGATCGGCGGACGGGGAGGGCGACATGCTCACTCCTGCGAGGGTACGGCGCACGGCGGGCCGGCCAACCGGCAGGATGGCAGGGTCACCGGAGACAACCGGACGAAGAGGGGACCCGTGACCGACGTCGTACCCGTGCCCGTACGGCTGCTCGATGCCGAGCTGCCGCTGCCCACGTACGCCCATCCCGGCGACGCCGGGGCCGACCTGGTGGCCGCCGCGGACGTGGAGCTGCCGCCCGGCGGTCGGGCCCTGGTGCCCACCGGCGTGGCCGTCGCCCTGCCGGAGGGGTACGTGGGCCTGGTCCATCCGCGGTCCGGTCTGGCGGCCAGGCTCGGCGTGACGGTGCTCAACGCGCCCGGTACGGTCGACGCCGGCTACCGGGGTGAGATCATGGTCAACCTGATCAACCATGATCGGGACACGCCCGCGAAGATCTCCCGTGGCGACCGGATCGCCCAGCTCGTCATCCAGCGGGTCGCGCGGGCGCGGTTCGAGCCGGTGGCCGAGCTGCCCGGGTCCTCGCGTGGGACCGGCGGGCACGGCTCGACCGGCGGACACGCCGGGCTGGTGCCGGCACCGGTCGGCCAGGAATGGCCCGACCAGCGGCGGGCCGAGCCGGGCCACGGGCAGACGGAAGAGGTGGCAGGGTGATCGTGAACAGCGGAGGGTGGGCGCAGTGATCTTCTCCCGAAAGCGGGCCGATGCCGGGCGGCACACCCGCGACGAGCGGACCACCGAGGTCCTCGACGAAGGCGCCGGGGCGTCGGGGCCGGCGCTCATGCGCGGGCCGTACGACATCTCCGAGGTCGACGACGAGGTGCAGCGACTCGATCTCGGCAGCCTGCACATCCCGGCGGTGGCCGAGGTGGAGGTGCGGGTGCAGGCCGACCCGCAGGGCGTGATCCAGCAGGTGGTGCTGGTGCACGGGGACAACGCGCTGCAGCTCGGCGTCTTCGCCGCCCCCCGGTCCGAGGGGATCTGGGACGAGGTGCGCGAGGAGATCCGGCAGTCGCTGTTGCAGGACGGCGCCGCCGCGCAGGAGGTCGAGGGCGAGTACGGCCCGGAGCTGCACGCCCAGGTGCGCACCCCGGACGGCCCGACGAACCTGCGGTTCGTCGGCGTCGACGGGCCGCGCTGGATGGTCCGCGGCGTCTTCCAGGGCCCGGTGGCCACCGACCCGGCCAGCGCCGGGCCGCTCGCCGAGTGCCTGGACGGCCTGGTCGTCGACCGTGGCCAGGAGGCGAAGCCGGTCCGTGAGCCGCTGCCGCTGCGACTGCCCCGCGAGATCGCCGACCAGGCCGGCGCCGAGGGCGGGGACGAGTCCGCCGCCTCCGAGCCCCGCCAGGTCTGACCGACCGAACACCGGCCCGCCGGAACCGGGCCCGTCGGCGTACGCTGGCGGGACGGTTCCGGCGTCGCCGGAGCCGGGCCGGAGCCGGCCTGCGCCGGCGAGCGTGGAGAGGGTGACGCGGAGGTCATGACGACCGACGAGAGCCGGGTGTCGCTGCGGCGCATCCTGCAACGGTTCACCGCCAGCGAGGCCGAGATCGACGCGCAGGAGCTGCGTCAGGAGAGCGCCGAGTGCGGTGGCGTCCTGGCCCAGCAGTGCTCCCGGGGCCAGGTGGTCTCGGTCGCCGGTCGGCTGCGCACCGTGGTCTACACGCCGCGCACCAACCTGCCCACCCTCGAGGCCGACCTGTACGACGGCAGCGACGTCGTCACCCTGGTCTGGCTGGGTCGGCGGCACATCTCCGGGATCGAGCCGGGGCGGCACCTGACCGCACGCGGCCGGGTGGCCATGCGCGACGAACGCAAGGTCATCTACAACCCGTACTACGAGCTGGACTCGCCGAAGTGACGGCACCGCGGACGGAAGGCCGGGCATGACGACGGGACAGCACCGGGCAGCACAGCCGGAGACCGATCCTCCCGAGGAGGACGAGCCACTGCCCACGATCGCCGAGCAGATGGCCGACCAGCTCGGCGGCTGGCGGGGGCTTGTCGAGTCGAGCATCCCGGTGGTCGTCTTCGTGCTCGCCAACATCATCAGCGACCTGCGGCCCGCCGTGATCGCCTCGATGGGCGTCGCGCTGCTGATCGCCGTGCTGCGGCTGGCTCAGCGCCGGCCGATCCGGCACGCGGTCAACGGGCTGTTCGGTGTGGGCATCGGCGCCGCCATCGCCTGGCGCACCGGCGACGAGCGGGATTTCTACCTACCCGGCATCCTCTACGGCATCGGCTACGGCATCGCCCTGCTGATCTCGGCGGCCGTCCGGCAGCCCCTCGTCGGGTGGATCTGGTCGGTGCTCGTCGCCAAGGGCCGCTCGGAGTGGCGGGCCGACCCGAAGCTGGTCCGCACCTTCACCCGGCTGACGGTGCTCTGGGGCGTGGTGTGGCTCGCCAAGGTGGGCGTGCAGGCCGGGCTCTACCTGGCCCACCAGGACACCGCGCTGGGCGTGGCCCGGCTGGCGCTGGGCTACCCGCCGTACGCGCTGCTGCTGCTCATCACCGTCTGGACGGTGCGCCGGGTCACCCGGGAGCCGCAACCCACCCCGCTGCCCGGCGCCTGAGCGACCCCCCCAGCCGCGCCCGACGCGGTTCAGCGTGAGCCGCGGGTCCGCTCGACGCTGTCCGGGCCGAGGATGACCGCGCGGACCTCGTCCTCCACCTCGGCGGTGCAGACGAAGATCAGCTCGTCGCCGGCCTCGATGGGGTCGTCCGGGCTGGGCACCAGGACGCGCTTGCCGCGCAGGATCGCCACCAGTGCGGAGTCGCGGGGCAGCGGCACCGCGTGGATGGGCTGCCCGACGTAGGGCGCGGTCGGCGGCAGGGTGATCTCGACGAGGTTCGCCTCGCCCTGCCGGAAGGTCATCAGGCGGACCAGGTCGCCGACCGTGACCGCCTCCTCGACCAGCGCGGCCATGACCCGCGGCTTGCTCACCGCGACGTCCACGCCCCACTGCTCGGTGAAGAGCCACTCGTTCTCGGCCCGGTTGACGCGGGCCACCACCCGGGGCACCGCGAACTCGGTCTTGGCCAGCAGCGACAGCACCAGGTTGGTCTTGTCGTCACCGGTGGCCGCGACCACCACGTCGCAGCCGGCGACGTTGGCCTCCTCCAGGCTGGCCACCTCGCACGCGTCGGCGAGCACCCACTCGGCGGCCGGAACCCGGTCCGGTCGGAGCATCTTCGGCTGCCGTTCGATGAGCATCACCTGGTGGCCGTTCTCGATCAGCTCCTGGGCGATCGAGCGGCCCACGTTGCCGGCGCCCGCGATGGCGATCCGCATGGCTCAGTGCCCCCCTTCCGGCGGCGTCGACGCCACCGACGTGACAGTCGTCACGATGTCGTCGCTGACCAGCATGAACACCTGGTCGCCCTCCTGCACGACTGTGGACGCGGTGGGCAGCGTGCCGATGCCGAAGCGGATCAGGTAGGCCACCCGCGCGCCGGCCGCCTCCTCCAGGACGCGTACCGGCCGGCCGATCCACTCCTTGTGCACCGGGACCTCGACGATCGACACGGTGCTCGTCGGGTCGCGGAAGATCTCCACGTTGCCCTCCGGCACGAGGTGCCGCAGCATCCGGTCGGCGGTCCAGCGCACCGTGGCCACCGTGGGGATGCCCAGCCGCTCGTAGACCTGGGCGCGGCGCTGGTCGTAGATGCGGGCCGCGACCCGGGACACGCCGAACGTCTCACGGGCCAACCGCGCCGAGATGATGTTGGAGTTGTCGCCGCTGGAGACGGCCGCGAAGGCGTCCGCGCGCTCGATGCCCGCCTGGCGCAGCACCTCGCCGTCGAAGCCCGCCCCGGTCACCGTGATCCCGGCGAAGTCGGGGCCGAGCCGCCGGAAGGCGTCGGCGTCCTGGTCGATCACCGCCACCGAGTGCCCCCGGGACTCCAGGCTGTGGGCGAGGGTCGACCCGACCCGACCACATCCCATGATCACGACGTGCACGCTGTCCCTCCCAAGGTGCGTACCGCTCCCACTGCCGGGGGTCCTTCGAGTGCGAGCCTGCCACGTCCCGGCGGCCAGCGGGGACCGACCGTACCCCGTCGTGGTGAGCAGCGACGATCGCCCACCCCCGTGCTCCCGCGATGATGGTCGTACCCTTGGCGTTCGTGGCCAGTCCCACCTCGCTGCTGAAGCGACTGCTTCTCGGTCGACCGTTCCGGTCCGACCGCCTGCAGCACACCCTCCTGCCGAAGCGCATCGCGCTGCCCGTGTTCGCCTCCGACGCGCTGTCCAGCGTCGCGTACGCGCCCGACGAGATCCTCCTGACCCTGTCCATCGCCGGCGCCTCGGCGCTCCTGTTCTCCCCGTGGATCGCCCTCGCGGTGGTCGTGGTGATGCTCACGGTGGTGGCCAGCTACCGGCAGAACGTGCACGCCTACCCCTCCGGCGGCGGCGACTACGAGGTGGCCACGGTCAACCTCGGCCCGAAGTTCGGGGTCGGGGTGGCAAGCGCCCTGCTCGTCGACTACGTGCTCACCGTGGCCGTGTCGGTCTCCTCCGGCGTGGCCAACCTCGGCTCGGTGGTGCCGTTCGTGGCCACCCACAAGGTCATGATCGCGGTGATCGCGGTGGTGCTGCTCACGGCGGTCAACCTGCGTGGCCTGCGCGAGTCGGGCACGGCCTTCGCCATCCCCACCTACGGCTTCGTGATCGTGATGGGCGGGATGCTGCTGACCGGGCTGTTCCGCGTCTTCGTACTGGGCGACGACCTCCGTGCGCCAAGTGCCGACCTGGTCATCCAGGCCGAGCACAGCGTGACCGGTTTCGCCCTGGTCTTCCTGCTGCTGCGCACGTTCAGCTCGGGCGCCGCCGCGCTCACCGGCGTGGAGGCGATCTCCAACGGCGTGCCCGCGTTCAAGGCGCCGAAGAGCCGCAACGCCGCCACCACGCTGCTGCTGCTGGGCGCGATCGCGGTGAGCCTGCTCGTCGGGATCATCTGGCTGGCCCGGCTGACCCACCTGCAGTTCGTCGAGGACCCGGCCCTGCAGATCGTCTCGGGCCCGGACGGGTACGTGCAGAAGACCGTCACCACCCAGCTCGGCGAGACGGTCTTCGGCTCCGGATCGTTCCTGCTCTACGTGGTGGCCGGGATGACCGCGCTCATCCTCTTCCTGGCCGCGAACACCGCGTTCAACGGCTTCCCGGTGCTCGGCTCGATCCTCGCCCAGGACCGCTACCTGCCCCGCCAGTTCCACACCCGGGGCGACCGGCTGGCCTTCTCCAACGGCATCACCTTCCTGGCCCTCTTCGCGATCGTGTTGATCGTCGGGTTCCAGGCCGAGGTGACCCGACTCATCCAGCTCTACATCGTCGGCGTCTTCGTCTCGTTCACCGTCTCCCAGGCCGGCATGATCCGGCACTGGAACCGGCGCCTGCGCACCGAGCGGGATCCGGAGGCGCGTCGCCGGATGCTGCGGTCCCGGGCCATCAACACCTTCGGCATGGGTCTGACCGGCACGGTGCTGGTGATCGTCCTGATCACCAAGTTCCTGCTCGGCGCCTGGATCGCCATCGCCGCGATGGCCGTGATCTACGTGCTGATGCTGGGCATCCGCCGGCACTACGACCGGGTCGCCACCGAGCTGACCCCGCCGGATGAGGGCCGGGCCGTGCTGCCCGCCCGCAACCACGCGATCGTGCTGGTCAGCAAGCTGCACCAGCCGACGCTGCGGGCCATCGCGTACGCCCGGGCGACCCGGCCGGACACGCTGACCGCGGTGACCGTCAACGTGGACGAGAAGGACACCCGCGACCTGCAGGCCGACTGGGAGCGGCGGGAGATGGCGATCCCGCTCACCGTCGTCGACTCGCCGTACCGGGAGATCACCCGCCCGATCCTGGATTTCGTCGCCTCGACCCGCCGTACGTCACCGCGCGACGTGGTCACCGTCTTCATCCCGGAGTACGTGGTGGGGCGCTGGTGGGAGAACCTGCTGCACAACCAGAGCGCGCTGCGCCTCAAGGGCCGGCTGCTCTTCGAACCGGGGGTGATGGTGGTGAGCGTTCCCTGGCAGCTCGCCTCGACCGCGAGCAAGAACCTGGACCGGCTGGACGCCACACTCTCCCGTACCCCGGCGCGCGGGCCCCGGGGCACCGTGCCACCGGCGGTCACCGCACCGCCGCCGGACGAGCCCGGCCCGGTCGGCAGCGAGACGGTCGGGAACGGCCGTGACTGAGCGGACCGCGCCACCCCCGGCGGCCGAGCGTGGCCCGACCGAGGCGGAGCGTGGCCTCGCGGAGGCGGAGCGTGGCCTCGCCGAGGCGGAGCGTGGCCTCGCGGAGGCGGAACGGGTCGAGCTGACCGTCGACGCGGTGGCCCCCGGCGGGCACTGCGTGGCCCGGGTGGACGGGCAGGTGGTGTTCGTCCGGCACGCCCTGCCCGGCGAGCGGGTGATCGCCGAGGTCACCGAGGTGCACAGGGGATTCGTCCGGGCCGACGCCGTGACCGTGCTGGACCCCTCGCCGGACCGGGTGGAGCCACCCTGCCCGTACGCGAAGCCGGGCGCCTGCGGGGGCTGCGACCTGCAACACGTCGCCCCGGACGCGCAGCTGGCCTGGAAGACCGCTGTGGTGCGCGAGCAGCTGGTCCGCCTCGGTGGGCTCACCGACGCCGCGCTGGACGGGCTCGGCGTCCGGGTCGAGGCGCTGCCGGGCGGGCTGCTGGGCTGGCGCTCCCGGGTCCGCTACGCGGTCGACGCCGCGGACCGCGCCGGCCTGCTCAAGCACCGCTCGCACGAGGTCGTGCCGATCGACCGCTGCCGGATCGCCCACCCGGCCATCCAGCAGCTGCCGGTGCTCACCCCGACCGGGACGCGCTGGCCGGCGGCCGAGGCGGTGGAGACCGTCGCCAGCACCGGCGGAGACGTGAGCGTCGCCGAGGTCCGCGACGGGGTGGCCAGGCCGGTCAGCGGGCCCACCGAGGTCCGCGAGGTGGCCGCCGGGCGGGACTGGGCGCTGCCCGCGTCCGCCTTCTGGCAGGTGCACCCGGCGGCCGCGGACACCCTGTCCACGGCCGTCCTGGAGCTGCTCGACCCGCGCCCGGGAGAGGTGGCCTGGGACCTCTACGGCGGCGCCGGGCTGTTCGCCGCCGGGCTGGCCGCCCGCGTCGGCGCGTCCGGCCGGGTGACAGTGGTGGAGGCTGCCGCGCAGGGCGTCGCCGCAGCCCGGGAGAACCTGGCCGACCTGCCCCGCGTGGAGGTGGTGGCCGCCCGGGTGGAGACCGCGCTGGCCCGCCGCCGGATCACCGGCCCGGTCGACGTGGTGGTGCTCGACCCGCCGCGCTCGGGCGCCGGCGCCCCGGTGGTACGCGCGCTGACCGCCGCCCGCCCACGGGCGGTCGCGTACGTGGCCTGCGACCCGGCGGCCTTCGCCCGGGACGTGCGCACCTTCGCCGAGCGGGGCTGGCGGCTGGCGGCGCTGCGCGGGTTCGACCTCTTCCCGATGACCCAGCACGTCGAGCTGGTGGGCCTCCTGCTCCCGGTCGACGCGCCCGCTGTGGATCGGCCCTGAGCAGGCGCTCAGCGGCCCGCTGTGGTGCGCGCGGCTCGGGCCAGGCTGCGGAGTGTCGGACGGCCGATAGACTCTCCGGTCATGAGTGTTGAAGAGGACACGGCCAACCACGGCCGGCTGCTGGGGACGGTACGCGGTCCGCAGGACGTCAAGCGGATGTCGGGCGAGGAGCTGGATGTGCTCGCCGCCGAGATCCGGGACTTCCTGATCGCCAAGGTCTCCCGCACCGGCGGGCACGTCGGACCCAACCTCGGTGTGGTCGAGCTGACGCTGGCCATGCACCGCGTCTTCGACTCCCCCCGGGACCGGCTCCTGTTCGACACCGGCCACCAGGCGTACGTGCACAAGATCCTCACCGGGCGTCAGGCCGGCTTCGACAAGCTCCGCCAGCGCGGTGGCCTCTCCGGCTACCCCAGCCAGGCGGAGAGCGAGCACGACCTCATCGAGAACTCGCACGCCTCCACCGCGCTCTCCTACGCCGACGGCCTGGCCAAGGCGTACGCCCTGCGGGGTGAGGCGCGCAGCGTCGTGGCCGTGGTCGGCGACGGCGCGCTGACCGGCGGGATGTGCTGGGAGGCGCTGAACAACATCGCCACCGCCGGCAACTCCCTCGTCATCGTGGTGAACGACAACGGCCGGTCCTACTCGCCGACCATCGGCGGCCTCGCCGACCACCTCTCCTCGCTGCGGCTCAACCCCGGCTACGAGAAGGTCCTCGACACGGTCAAGGACGCCCTCGGCTCCACGCCGCTGGTCGGCAAGCCGATGTACGAGGTGCTGCACGCGGTCAAGAAGGGCATCAAGGACGCCGTCGCGCCGCAGGCCATGTTCGAGGACCTCGGCATCAAGTACGTCGGCCCGGTGGACGGGCACGACGTGGCGGCCGTCGAGTCGGCGCTGCGCGCGGCGAAGAACTTCGGCGGCCCGGTGATCGTGCACGCCGTCACCCGCAAGGGGTACGGCTACCGCCCGGCCGAGGAGGACGAGGCGGACTGCCTGCACGGCCCCGGCAGCGCCTTCGACGTGGAGACCGGCGCGCTGCTGGCCGCCCCCTCGGTGAAGTGGACGCACGTCTTCGCCGACGAGCTGCTGGCCATCGCCGACGAGCGGCCGGACGTGGTGGGCATCACCGCCGCCATGGCCGAGCCGACAGGCATCGCCAAGCTGGCCCGCAAGTACCCCGAGCGGGTGTACGACGTGGGCATCGCCGAACAGCACGCCGCCACCTCGGCGGCCGGCCTGGCGCTCGGCGGCCTGCACCCGGTGGTCGCGGTCTACGCCACCTTCCTCAACCGCGCCTTCGACCAGGTCCTGCTGGACGTGGCGATGCACAAGCTGCCGGTGACCTTCGTGCTGGACCGGGCGGGCATCACCGGCCCGGACGGCCCCAGCCACTACGGCATCTGGGACATGTCCGTCTTCGGGGTGGTTCCCGGCCTGCGGATCGCCGCTCCCCGGGACGCCGCCACGCTGCGCGAGGAGCTGCGGGAGGCGCTGGCCACCGACGACGGCCCGACTGTCGTGCGGTTCCCCACCGGCGCGGTCGCCGCGGACCTGCCGGCGCTGCGTCGGGTCGGCCCGGTCGACGTGCTGGCCGAGTCGGCGCGTACCGACGTGCTGCTGGTCGCCGTCGGCTCCTTCGGCCAGCTGGGCATGGAGGTCGCCGCCCGGGTCGCCGAGCAGGGCTACGGCGTCACGGTCGTCGACCCCCGCTGGGTCCGTCCGGTCCCGGCCGAGCTGGTCGAGCTGGCCGCCAGTCACCGGCTCGTGGTCAGCGTCGAGGACGGCGTCCGCGTCGGCGGCGTCGGCGACGCCCTCGGCCAGGCCCTGCGCGACGCCGACGTCCGGGTGCCGCTCAAGGATCTGGGCGTACCTGCCGACTGGCACCCGCACGGCACCCGCGCGCAGATCCTCGCCGACCTGGGCCTGACCGCCCAGGACGTGGCGCGCGACGTCACCGGCTGGATCTCCCGCCTGGACGCCACCCCGGACCGGCTGACCCCCACGAACACCCCGGCCCAGAACTGACCCACCCCGTATCCGCCGACGGCGGGCGGCCCCGCAAGGGGCCGCCCGCCGTCGGCGTTTCGCACCCCCACGAGGGCTCAGCGGGAGCGGGGCGTCACCGAGCGGTAGTGGGTCTTGTCGGTGTTGGCCAGGCTGTAGGTCTGGGTGCGGGCCGGCTCGGGGACGACCACCAGGCCGGGGCGCTCCACCAGCAGCGGGGTGCCGGGCGGCACCGAGAGGGAGCTGTCCCGGGTGGCCCGCCAGCTGAGCACCACCAGCGGCTGGCCGGGCACCGGCAGCTGGTACGTCTGCAACGGCGTGGCCCGGTCGGCCGGCGACACCACAGGCGTGCTCCCGTCCGCCGGCCGGTAGACGACGGCGGTCATCGTGCCGGCGTCGGTGTCCCAGCTGAGCTGCTGCAACTCGGCCGGCTCGCCGCCGCCGAGGGCCACCTCGCCGAGCGAGCGGACCGAGAGCTTCGCCATCGGCCAGGACGTGGGCACCGACTTCGGCGCGTCCCGGTCGCCGATCCGGCGCGGGATGCTGCCGAACGGCCCCCGCTCGCCGGCCAGCACGCAGGTGTCCAGCCCGGTGAGCGCGCGCCGGCCCGCGCCGGACTCGTCACGGACCAGCGGATAGCGCGGGTCGGTGGTGCCGGTGCCCAGGTCGAGCAGCCGGTCGGCGGCCCGCCCGCGAGGCAGCGACTCGGTGGCCCGCAGGGTCGCCGTCACGGCGACCGCGGTGCAGGCCGGCACGTCGACCGGGGCGCTGAGGCCGTCCGCGACGGTGAGCGCCCGGCCCTGCGGCCCGAGCAGCTGCTGCACCCGGGCGGAGACCAGGTAGCGCCGACCGCCTGCCGTCTGCACCGGCAGCACGTCGGAGTAGACCAGGTAGCCCGGATCGGTGTACTCGGTGGCCCGGGCGATCGCGTACCGGCCGCCGTCACCGGTGAGTTGCAGCAGCCAGGACGCGCTCTCGCCGGGCACGTCGGCCGCGACCAGTGCCACCGGCGCCCCGTCGACCCGGCCGGAGAAGAGGATGCCGGACGAGGGCAGGTGCGCCCGGTCGTCGGCCGGCGAGCGCCAGTCGCGGACGGCCCTGGTGACGGCCGCCGTCGCCGCCGCGTCACCGGCCAGGTCGCCCCGGGGCGGCCACACCGCAAGCGTGCCGTCGAGGCTGTCGTACCCCACCCGCAGGTCGCGGGGTGCGCGTTCGGCGACGGGACCGCACGCGGTGGCGGTCAACAGCGCGGTCAGCAGGACGGTGAGCACCCTGCCGTGCCGGCGGCCCGGAGTCACCTGATCCGCCCCCGATCGCCTCGCCGTCGTTGTGGGAAAGCGCCATAGTACGAGATGTCCGGCGCGACGCCGCCGTTGGCCGTCCCCGCACCCACCACAATGGACGCCACCGGGGCTTTAGTGCCTTTTCGCCGCTCGGGTAGACTCCGCCGACTGTGACGCCTGCCGAGTCCCGCGCCCTGTCCGCGCCGCACCCGGACGCGGCCGGCCCCGACGAGACAGTGAGCCACCACACTCGCACCGCGTCCCGGACCAGGGCCGTCGGCGCTCCCGGCGGCTCCGCCGCCCCGGCCGCCCGTGTCGGCGCCGGCGTGCGGACCGCGGAGCCCAAGACCGAGCCCAGGACCGAGCCCGAGCCCAGGACCGAGCCCGAGCGCAGAACCGAGCCCGAGCGCAGAACCGAGACCGAGAACGAGACCGCGCGCGGGACCGCGACCGCGTCGACGGCGGTCGCCGCCGCGCCGGCCGAAGCCCCGCCGGCAGCGCCGGCCGAGTCCCCGACAGCGCCGCCGGCCGAAGCCACGCCGGCCGGCGTACCCGTCGAGGCCGCGCCGGGTGGCGTACCCCTCGAAGCCACCCCGGGTGCCGTACCCGTCGAAGCCGCGCCGGCCGGCGTACCGGCGGAAGGTGACGGCGACGACGCCGAGGGGGACGGCGCACCGCGCCCACGTCGGTGGGCCCGCTGGATCCGGTGGCGGCAGCACCTGGCGGTCGGCGCGCTGTTCCTGCTCGCCGCGCTCTGGGTGACCAGCCGGATCTGGCTGGACCCGGCCGGCCGGGTGGCGTCGCTCTACACCGGAGACCCGGCCCAGGTGCAGTTCTTCCTCGCCCACTCGGTGCGGGTGGTGCTGCACGGCGAGTACCCGTTCTACACCGAGCAGTTCAACTATCCCGACGGCGTCAACCTGATGGCCAACACCGCCGTGCTGGCGCTGGGCATTCCGATGGTGCCGGTGACCCTGCTGTTCGGGCCGGCGGTGTCCTTCGTGGTGCTGGTGACGCTCGGCCTCGCCGGCACCGCCATGGCCTGGTACCTGGTGCTCCGCCGCCACGTCGTGCGTACGCCGCTCGCGGCCGCGGCCGGCGGCTGGTTCTGCGGTTTCTCGCCGGCGATGCTCTCGCACGCCAGTTGGCACCCGAACATCATCAGCCAGTTCCTGCTGCCGTTCATCGTGTGGCGGGTGCTGGTGCTCACCCGCTCGCGCCGGCCGGTCCGCGACGGCGCCCTGCTCGCCCTGCTCGTCACCGCGCAGGCGTTCATCAACGAGGAGATCCTGCTCTTCACGGCGCTGGCCTGCGGGATCTTCCTGCTCGCGGTGGTGGCCCAGGAGCCGGTCCGCTGGCGGGCGGCGTGGCGACCGCTGGCCGTCGGTCTCGCCGCCTGCGCGCTGCTGGCCGGTGCGCTGCTGGCGTATCCGCTGTACGTGCAGTTCGCCGGGCCGATGGCGTACCACGGGCTCAGTGACGCCGTGCAGGACTACGGCAACGACATCGCCGCCTTCTTCGCCCCCGGCTCGGCCACCCTCGGCGGCAACCAGCGGGCCAACGTCAACCTGGCCCCGAACTACTCCGAGGAGAACGCCTTCTTCGGCTGGAGCCTGTCGCTGCTCGCCGTCGGCGTCGTGGTGTGGCTGCGTCGGGAGATGGTCGTGCGGGCGCTCGCCGCGACCGGTGGCTTCTTTGCCCTGCTCTCCCTGGGCGAGCGAATCTCCTGGTGGGACCGGGAGCTGATCACCGGGCCGTGGGAGCTGCTGGTGCACCTGCCCCTGCTGGACGCGGTGGTCCCGACCCGGTTTGGCCTGATCACCACGGTGATCATCGGCCTGCTGCTCGCGCTCGCCGTCGAGCGGGCCTGGGAGCTGCGCCCTGCCGACAGGCGTACCGTCCGGACGCTCACCGCCGCCGGCCTGGCGTTCGCGCTGTTGCCGATCGCGCCGATGCCGCTGCGGATGGTCTCCCGGCCGCCGGTGCCGGAGTTCATCACCGCCGACCGCTGGCGGGCGTACGTCGGCCCGGACCAGACGCTCGTGCCGATCCCGGTGCCCAGCATGGGCAACACGCACGGCATGCGCTGGGCGGCGGCCACCAACCTCGACTTCAAGATCCCGGGTGGCTACTTCCTCGCCCCCCGCAACGGCAACACCGGCGACCCCGGTCGTTTCGGCGGCCGACCCAGCGGGGTGGGCCAGCTGCTGGAGGAGGTGGCCACCACCGGCCGGACTCCCAAGCTGGACGACCGGCAGCGTCGGCGCTTCACCGACGAGCTGCGGCACTGGCACGCGGCGATCCTGGTGCTGCCGGTGCGTCAGCAGCATGTCGAACCGCTGCGGCGTACCGTCGAGGAGCTGGTCGGCCCCGGTCGGCAGGAGTTGGACGTCTGGGTGTGGGACGTTCGGACGCTCACCGACCGCTCGGTCTGATGACGAGAGCGACGGCGTCGGCGGCGGAGACGACGTCGGAGACGACGTCGGCGACGGAGGTGCCGGCGGCGGTCGGTCCGTCGACCGCGCGTCGACCCCGGCCGGCGTGGCTGCCGGACGCGCTTGTCATCGTCGGCTATCTGGGGTTGGCGATGTTGCTGACCAGCGCCCAGTGGGGCCACCCCGGGCGGCTGTTCCACCAGGCCGGTGACCAGGTGCTCTTCGAGTGGATGCTCGGCCACGCGGCGCACGCCGTCGTCGCGGGGGAGAACCCGCTGTTCAGCACCGCCCTGAACGCGCCGGACGGGGTCAACCTGATGGCGAACACCTCGGTGCTCGGCCTCGGTGTCCCACTGGCCCCGGTCACGCTGCTGTTCGGCTCGCAGGTGGCGTTCTGCGTGGCGGTGGTCTGCTGCCTCGCCGGCACCGCCACGGCCTGGTACGCGCTGCTGCGCCGTCGACTGGTCACCGCCCGCTCGGCGGCGGCGCTCGGCGGGCTGGTCTGTGGCTTCGCCCCCGGCATGATCGCGCAGGCCGGGGCGCATCTGCACGTGGCCGCCCAGTTCCTGCTGCCGGCGATCCTCGCCCTGGTGTTCCGTCCCGGGTCGGGCCCGCGCGGGGTGTGGCGACCCGGTGTGGGCCTCGGGCTGCTGCTCGTCTGGCAGGTGTTCATCGGCGAGGAGGTGCTCGTCTTCCTGGCGCTCGCCGCCGGGGTGTTCGCGCTGGGCTACGCCCTCGCCGACCGGGCCGCGGCCCGCCGCCTCGCGCCGTCGCTTCTCGGCCGGCTCGCGGTGGCGGCCGTGGTGGCGGTGACGCTGCTGGCGTACCCGCTGTGGTTCCAGTTCCACGGGCCGCAGCACTACACCGGGATGGCCTTCGCCGCGCACGGCTTCCAGCTCGACGCCGCGTCGTTCACCGCGTCGGCCCGGCAGACGGTGCTCGGTGACGACTGGCTGCCGGGGCTGCTCGCGCCGAACCCGACCGAGGAGAACTCGTTCTTCGGCCCCGGGCTGCTGGTGCTCGCCGTGGTCACCGTGAGCTGGCTGTGGCGACGGCCGCTGGTCCGCGCGCTGGCCGGCTGCGGTGTCGTCTTCGCCCTGCTGTCGCTCGGCACCGACCTGCGGGTGGACGGCACCGCCACCGGCATCGCGGGCCCGTACCGGCTGGTCGCCGGGCTGCCGC
Source organism: Micromonospora lupini str. Lupac 08 (assembly GCF_000297395.2). Classification (GTDB taxonomy): domain Bacteria; phylum Actinomycetota; class Actinomycetes; order Mycobacteriales; family Micromonosporaceae; genus Micromonospora; species Micromonospora lupini. Next base: position 1,770,953 of record NZ_HF570108.1, read on the forward strand.
TGCTCGACCTCGCGGTGCCGGCCCGGTTCGCGCTGGTCTGCGTGCCGGTGCTGGGCGTCCTGGTGGCGCTCTTCGTCGACCGGGTCCGGGCGGCTCGCCGGTCACCTGCCGTGCCGGGACTGCCGCTACGACTGCTGGGGGCCGGCGCGGTGGCCGCGGCGCTGCTGCCCCTGACGCCGACACCGATCCGGGCGGTGCCGGTCGCGCCGGTGCCGGGGTTCGTCGCCGACGGCGGGTGGCGGACGCTGGTGCCCGCGGGCCGGACCGTGGTGGCGGTGCCCCCGGTGACCGGCGCCGCGCTGAGCCCGGTGATGCTCTGGTCCGCCCGCACCGGGCTGGCGTTCCGCGCCCCGGGCGGGTACTTCATCGGGCCGAGCGGCCCGGACGACCCGGCGGCCCGCTGGGGCGCCCCGGACCGGCCCACAGCCGTGCTGCTGCGTCGGGTCGTCGAGACCGGCGCGGTGCCGGTGCTCACCGAGACCGACCGCCGCCAGGCCGTGGACGACCTACGGCACTGGCGGGCCGCCGTGGTGGTGCTCGGCCGGCTGACGCACGACGAGCCCGTCCGCCGGACCGTGGAGGAACTGCTCGGCCCCGGCCGCCCGGTCGACGGCGGCTGGATGTGGGACGTGCGCGCGCTGGTCGGCCAGCCCTTGTGAAACAGGCCCCTAACGCTGATCCACCAGCGCGCGGACGTCCCAGACCCAGACGTCGTCGACCCGCTGCGGCGGCCCGATCAGTGCGGTGACCAGCTCACGCAGCACCGCCTCGCGCGGATGCGCGCCGAGCACCACCACCGACGCCCGCCAGAACCGCAGGTCCTCGACGGCCTGGCGGCGGTTCTCGTCGGTGAGCACCGGGACCGCGTTCTTGTCCATCGTGGAGTAGACGAGGGTGCTGGTGGGCCGGTTCGGCGCGCCGAAGACGCCCTCGCCCAGCTCGTTCGGGCCGATGAAGTAGCCGCCCGGGACGGGGAACTCCTGCCCGGTCAGGGCGCTCCAGCGCAGCGTGGGCAGGCCGTGCACGTTGCTCGGGATCGGCACCGGCACGAGGGTGCGGCCCTCCGGCACGTACGGTCGCCAGCCGCCGGCGGTGATGAAGTGCGGCGGCGGGTCGATCTGCTGGGCGGGCAGCGGCCGGGGGAAGAGCGGTAGCAGGGCGAGAGTGACAGCCGCGTACCCCAGCGGGCGCAGCCACCGGCGGCGCGGCGCGACCGGCGCGGTCGCCGCCTGGTCGTCGGACGTCGCCGGCTCCCCGGCGGTCGCCGGTTCCCCGGCGCGCGGGGCCGGCACGCGGCCCGGCGCGGCCACCGCACGGCCCTGCCGGGCCGCCGCGTCCCAGGTCAGCGCCAGGAGTACGCCCACCGCGGCGGCGACCACAAGGGTCAACCGGGTCGGCATCATCATCTCGACGAGCGGAAGGTCGTCCGGCACGTACGACCAGGGGCCGCGCACCCCGGTCTCCACGCCGTCGAAGCGCACCCGTGGCCCGATCGAGGCCACGGTGAAGACCACGATCAGCACCGCGACGATCCGGGCTGGCAGCGACCGGCGTACCAGCAGCACGAGGGCCACCACCGACAGCAGCACCAGCGGCCAACCGAACCAGGTGTTCTGCTCGGTCATGCCGATCGTCTGCTCCACCGCCGGGTCGCCCGCCCAGGTGTCCCGGGCGAAGGTCACGAAGGCGACCAGGTCCTCGCCCCAGTTGTGGAACACGCCACCCTGCAGGCCGCGGTAGGACTGCGGGCCGTTGAACTGGAACCAGATGGGGTACGCCGCCAGCAGCAGGGCCAGCCCGCCGGCGACGCCCAGCCCGGCCAGGAACGGCCCGGCCGCGGCGCGCGCCGCCCGTGGCCGCTGCACCGCGTACGCCAGCACGACGACCAGGCAGGCCAGCGCGGTGAGCAGCAGCATCTCCTCGTTGATGAAGATCTGGTACGCCACCAGCACCCCGAGCACCAGCCCGTTGCGTCGCCACCGGCCCGGCTCGCCCATCCGCAGCACCCGCACCACGATCAACGGCAGGAGGTAGTTGGACACGAAGTTGGGCTGGCCGTTGGCGTGGTGGATGATGCCCGGCGCGAAGCCGAGGAACGCTCCGCCGACGAAGGCCGCCGCCCGGGACCGCACCAGGTGCCGCGAGAGCATCCAGTAGGCGGTGCCGGCGGTGGCCGCCAGCGCCCCACCCAGGTAGAGCGCGTACGTGACCTGCGGACCGAACAGCATCGTCAGTGGCGACAGCGGCAGGGTCACCCCGAGCAGCGAGGTGTTGGCCATCATGTTCACCCCGTCCGGGGCGTTCTGCCGGGCCGTGAACAGCGGGTTCTCCAGGTGCCGCACCGAGTACGCGCCGTGCGCGAACAGCCACTCGAACCAGCTGTGGTCGGTGGGCAGATGCGACGAGACCCGACCGGTCACGTCCCCCCAATAGTGGAGGCAGACGAAGACCCCCAGCACCACATAGGCTCCGAGGGCCAACAGGTCCGCTCGGGCCGGGCGGCGTCGAGGCCGCCGTGTCGGCGCGACCTCGGCCGGCTCGGCGTCGGTCACGGGATTCAACGAGGGGTCTACCACCGGCACAGCCACGACGCGCCATCGTACAGGCGAGGATGCGTCGCTTTTGCCGGGCCGGTACGCCCACGGCCGGTTTGCCGGGGCCGCCACCGGCCGACCCCACCGGCGATGGAGGGACGGTCGTTGTCGATCATCGAGCTGGGCGAGGTCCGGGACGAGCCCGAGTCGCCGCCCTCGGCCCGCCGCCCACGCGCCGCCGACCGCCGGCTGCGGGCGGGAGCGGTGCTGCTGCTGGCCCTCGTCGTGCTGGCCGCGGCGGCTCCGCTGCCACGGCGGGCGATGACATCGGTGCCCACCGCGCCGGGCGCCTCGGCGTACCTCACCGAGGCCGGCGTCGTCGTGGTCGACGCGACGACACCCTCCGGGGACCGCTACCTGAGCGCCTACGCCCTGCCCACGGCGAACGACGAGAGCGCCGTGCGGCGTCGGTGGCGGACGCCGCTGGCGCGCACCGGTGACTACCTCGCCGTGTGGGCGCGACGCGGCCTGCTGCTCGCCGTCGGCACCAGCAGCACGAACGGCACGCTCGAGACGACCGCCTTCGACGCCGGGACGGGTCGGCAGCTCTGGCGTCACCCCGGGGTCGCCCGGTGGACGGCCGACGGGGGCCTGCTCCTCCTGGACGACATGACCGAGGGGTCGGCCGCGGTGCGCAAGGTGACGCCCGACACCGGCGCCGTCCAGTGGACGGTCTCGGTGCCGGTCGCGGGCAGCCCCGAACTCCACGGTCCACCCGACCGGGTCGACCAGCTCGTGCTCGTCCAGCCGACCGGCGAGGTCCAGGTGTACGACGCCGGTTCCGGTCGCCTGCTGCGTGGCGTCGACACACTGGCCGGTGCCCGGTCGGCGTTCCAGCGGGTGCAGGTCGTGGGTGACCTGGTGCTGCTCGTCCCACCCGGCAGCACCGGGCTGGTCGCGTACGGCCTGCCCGGGCTCGATCCGGTGTGGACGTCCCCGGTGCCGCTGGTGTCCTGGGCGACCACCTGCGGAGAGCTGGTCTGCGCGGTCCAGCAGACCGGCGGCGTCCAGGCCGTCGACCCGGCCACCGGCACGGTCCGCTGGGCCGACCCCGGCCCGGACATGCTCGTCGACATCCGGGGAGACCGGCTGCTGGTGACCGGGCCCGACCAGCGGTACGCGGTCCGCGACGCGGCGACCGGGCAGGAGCGCACCGAGCTGGGCGAGTGGCAGATGGTGGGTCAGGTGCGGCCCGGCGACGAGCTGCTCGGCGTGCGGACGGCCGGCAGCGACCTCGTGGTCGCCGCGCTGGACCTGGGCACCGGAGAGGCGCGCATCCTGGACGTGCTGCCGGATGTGGCGGGTGGGTGCCAGGCGGCGCTTCCCGTCCTGCTCTGCCGACGCGTCGACGGCTCGACCGGGCTGTGGCGGTTGTCCCGGTGACCGGCGGCGTGATCGACCTCGGGGAGCTGCGGCACGGGTCGGACGTCGAGCCGCTGCCCCGCCCGTCGGTGGCCCGGGGGCGGCCCCTGCGGTGCGCGCTCGTCCTGGTGCTGCTGCTGGTCGGCCTCGCCGCTTCGGGGCCGTCCCGGACACGCGAGGTCCTGACGCTGCCGGCCGATCCCGGCGCCGACGCGCTGGTCTCCGACGACCTCTTCGTCCTCGTCGAGCCGCTCGGCCGGACGGGGCAGCGGCGGATCACCGCCACCCGGCTGCCCGGCGGCGAGCCGGCCTGGCAGGTGCCGTTGCCGGCCGAGGGTCGGTACTGGGGAGTCGCGCAGCAGGGCGAGACGCTGCTGGTCACCGGCCACGAGGTCGGTCCGGACAGTCAGGGGACGCTCACGATGGCGCTGGACCGCCGGACCGGGGCGTACCGCTGGCAGCAGCCCGGCAACCCCGCCGCGCTTCCCGACGGCAACATCCTCATGTGGTCCCAGATCAGCGACGACCAGCCCGGCACCCTGCGCGGTGTGGACCCGTGCTGCGGCACGGTGCGCTGGCAGGTGCCGATCAGCCCCGGCGGTGAGTTCGTCTTCCGCGACGGCGAGCACGGGGTGGACCGCCTGGTGGTCGCCCGCCGGAGTGGCCCGACCGAGGTCCGCGACGCGACCAGCGGCGTGGTGCTGGCCCGCGCCGACCTGGGCACCCCCGCAGGCGGGTCCGACCTGTCCGTGCAACTGGTGGACGGTCTGCTGCTCACCATCGGTGGCCCGTCGCCCACGACCACCGCGTACGGGCTCGACGATCTGCGTCAGCGCTGGCGCGTGCCCGTCGACGGTGCGATGTACGCGTCGGACTGCGGCGTCGTCATCTGCGTGCAGACCCGCTCCGGCGGGATGCGGGCGCTCGACGCCGCGACCGGTCGTGAGCTGTGGGGCGACGACCGCTGGGGGTGGGTCTGGCCGTACGCCGGTCGGCTGGTGGCCACCACGGTGAGCAGCGCCGGGCCCGGCGCGGAGGACCTGGTCGTGCTCGACCCACCGACCGGCCGGGTGCTGGCCGAGCTGGGTCGGTGGGAGCTGGCCGGGTTCGCCCAGGGCGGCCCGCTGATCGGCGTACGCCGCCTTTCCAGCGGGGGTCTGCTCATCGCCGAGCTGGACGTCAGCGCCGGCCGGGCCCGGTCGCTCGACGTGCTGCGGGACGCGTCCGGCGACTGTCAGGCCCTCCCCGGGCGACTGCTCTGCCGGCGCCGCGACAGCGCGTACGGGCTGTGGCCGTTGCCCCGCTGACCACCCGTGGGTCGGTGCGGGCGGCGAGGGAGGATTGTTGCCCGCCGGCGCTAGGTTGTCGGTGGTCAGCAGCGAGGAGGCCGGGATGCGGGTACTGGTGGTGGAGGACGAACGCAACCTCGCCGACGCGATCGCGCGCGGGTTGCGCAAACGGGGCATGGCGGTGGACGTGGCGTACGACGGTGACGCCGGCCACGAGGCGGCGTTCGTCACCCGGTACGACGTGGTGGTGCTCGACCGCGACCTGCCCGGCGTGCACGGCGACCAGATCTGCGCCGACCTCGCCGCCTCCGGGGCGTTGACCCGGGTGCTGATGCTGACCGCGAGCGGCACCGTTGCCGACCGGGTGGAGGGGTTGCAGCTCGGGGCGGACGACTACCTGCCCAAGCCGTTCGCGTTCGACGAGCTGGTCGCCCGGGTGCAGGCGCTGGGCCGGCGGGCCACCCCGGCCGCGCCGCCGGTTCTCGAACTGGCGGACCTGGTGCTGGACCCGGCCCGCCGGGTCGCCACCCGCGCCGGTGTGCCCATGGACCTGACGAACAAGGAGTTCGGCGTGCTGAGCGAGCTGCTCAAGGCCCGTGGCGCGGTGGTGTCAAGCGAGGAGCTGCTGGAGCGGGTGTGGGACGCCAACACCGACCCGTTCACCACAATCGTCCGGGTCACGGTCATGACGCTGCGCCGGAAACTGGGCGACCCACCGTTGATCGAGACGGTGGTGGGGGCGGGTTACCGCACGGCCGAGGTCCTGCCGTGAGCAGGCGGGGGCGGCTGCGACCCACCCTGCGGTTGCGGCTGACGCTGCTCAACGGGGTGCTGCTGGTCGGCGCGGGCGCGATCCTGGTGCTGCTGGCCTGGCTGCTGGTCCGTGACGCGCTGCGGCCCACCGACGAGCTGCTGCCCGGCACGACTGTGCTGCTCTCCGACGGTGGCCGGATGGACGCCGCGCAGTGGCAGCGTGAGCTTGTCGACGCCGCCTCCGGGGAGTTGCTGGCCAAGGGCCTGGTCGCGCTGTTGGCGATAAGCGTGGTCGGGGTGGCCGGCGCGTACGCCGTGGCCGGGCGCGCGCTGCGACCCCTGCACCAGGTCACCGCGACCGCCCAGCGGCTCGGCGAGGCGACGCTGGACCAGCGGATCGGCTACTCGGGCGCGGACGACGAGGTGGCCGAGCTGGCCAAGACGTTCGACGCGATGCTGGACCGGATCGCGTCGGCGTTCGAGGCGCAGAAGCGCTTCGTTGCCAACGCCTCGCACGAGCTGCGGACCCCGCTCGCCGTGATGCGGACCGAGATCGACGTGACGCTCAGCGACGACGACGCGGACGCCGCCGAGTACCGCCGGATGGCGACAGTCGTCCGGGACGCCTCGGAGCGGGCGAACAGCCTGGTCGACGCGCTGCTGGTGCTGGCCCGCAGCGAGGCCCAGACCGGGCGGCGACTGGGCCGGCGCACCGAGTGCGACCTCGCGACGGGCACCGCCAACGCGCTGTCGGCGATGCGCCGCGAGGTCGAACGGATCGGCCTGCGCGTGCAGACGTCGCTGGAATCCGCGCCGGTGGTCGGCGATCCGGGATTGCTCGACCGGCTGGCCGGCAACCTGATCGAGAACGCCGTCCGCTACAACCACCTGCACGGTCGGCTCTGGGTGCGTACCGGCACCGACGGCGAGCGCTCGTGGCTGGTGGTGGGCAACACCGGTTTCGAGGTGGACCAGGCCGACGTGCCGGGGCTGTTCGAGCCGTTCCGGCGCGGTGGCCGGGAACGTACCGGGGCGCGCGGGTCGGGGCTGGGGCTGTCCATCGTCCGGGCGGTCTGCCAGGCGCACGGTGGCACCGTCCGGGTGGTCGCCCAGCCCGGCGGCGGCCTGGAGGTGACGGTCACCCTGCCGACAGCGGACGCCCCGGCGGTGACCGGCCCGGTGCCCGCGGGAGGCTGAAACGGGGTTGCGCGCGGGGCTTGGCCGCTGGCACGATCACCCGCGTCAGCTCGACAGCGAGAGGGGGTGCGGCGATGTCCACCAACCACGATTCCGCACCCCGGGTCTTCGCCGGCTGACCCCGGGCAGCGGAGCGTCCCATCCCGCCATGGAGGGACCACCCGTGTATCCACGGATCCGCAACATCAGTTTCGACTGCCACGACACGTACTCCCTGGCCGGCTTCTGGTCGGCCGTGCTCGGCTACGCCCGGCACAGCGAGGACGTCCCCGGTGACCCGGAGGCGGCCCTGCTGCCGCAGGACGAGACCATGCCGAACCTGTTCTTCCAACAGGTGCCGGAGGACAAGGTGACCAAGAACCGGCAGCACATCTGCCTGGAACCTGTCGACCGGACCCGGGACGACGAGATCGAGCGGGTGCTCGACCTCGGCGCCACGATGGTCGTCGACCGACGGCGCGCCGACGGAACGGGGTGGGCGGTGCTGGCCGACCCGGAGGGCAACGAGTTCTGCGTGGTCCGCAGCGCCGGGGAACGTGTCGCCACCACTCTGGAGGACCAACCGTGAGTTCGACGATCCACAACATCAGCTTCGACTGCCGCGACACGTACGCCCTTGCCGGTTTCTGGTCGCAGGTCTTCGAGTGCCCCCGGCATCCCGACGACTTCCCGGGCGACCCGGAGGCGATGCTCCTGCCGCCGGGCGGACCGGAGGTGCTGTTCATCGCCGTGCCCGAGGGCAAGGCGGTGAAGAACCGACTGCACCTGGACCTGGAACCGGCCGACCGGTCCCGGGCCGACGAGGTCGAACGGCTGCTCGGCATCGGCGCGACACTCGTCGCCGATCAGGTCGGCCCGACCGGCGGCGGTTGGGTGGTGCTCGCCGACCCGGAGGGCAACGAGTTCTGCGTGCTCGGCAACGCCGCCGAGCGAGCGGCGGCAGCGGCGGCGCGGGCCGCGGCGACGGGTACGGGCGAGCCGGTCTAGGCACTGCCGCCTCGGATCCCGTCCCGCCGCCCCATGATCGACGGGGCGGCGGGACGGGTTGCCGTCGTGTTAGATGAGCGGCCACAGCAGCCAGAAGAAGAATGTGTGGGCAGACATGGACACGACGGCGACCGAGCCGGTGCGGGCGTACCTCACCGCTACCGGTGAGCGGCTTCGGGCCGACGGCTGCGAGGTGCGCACCGAGGACTGGGGCGGCGTACCGGTGCTGATCGGCCACCGGGGCGACTTCCGGATGCGGTGGATGGCGACCAAGCTGCACCTGTTCACGGTCGCGGCGCCGACGACGCTTGTCACGGCGGACGCCCTGCAGAGGTTCACCGCCACGGCGATGGACTACGTGTTGGCCCGCAAGGGGCAGCTGCGGGGCTTCCAGAACGGCGTGGCCGTGTTCCCCGCCCTGGTCGGCACCCAGGTCGACCCGGCGGCCTCGGCGTGGGCGCAGGGGAGCCAGCAGGTGAAGTTCGCCGCGGTGGCCCGACCGGTGGCGGTGGAGGCCGGCAGCGGCACGGCCAGCGCGTACCGCGGCAACCCGGCGCTCGGCTTCATCTACGCGGCCCACCTGCGGAGCAAGCTGAACGCGTACTTTCCGACGGCCTGAGCCGGAGCGACCGTGGCGTACGGCGAGGCCCCGGTCACCCTGAAGGGTGGCCGGGGCCTCGGTCGTGCACGGGTCAGGAGCGCTGCTCGACCTGGCCCCGGATGGTGACGAACTCGGCCTTCGTCTCCTCGGCCGACTTGAAGTACATGACCACCAGGCCCACGCTGCCCCGGTCGGCCCAGACGCAGACGCCGAGCGGCACTCCGTCGGTCTTGCCGTCGCCGCAGCGCGCGTCGCCGCCCAGCGGGCCGGCCTCGACCGCCGCCATGTTGGTCACCGTCAGCTCGCTGGAGAGCCCGGTCACGGCCTCGTCCAGCTCCTTCTTCGGGTCGGCCATCACGCCGGAGACCGCCGCGATCATGATGAGGTCCTGCTTGGTCGGGTCGCCGTAGAAGGCGCCGACCGCGCTGGTCTCGTTCTGCACCTCGGCCTTCATCTCGGTGACCATCTGGTCGGCGGCCTTCTGCAACTGCGGGTCGGTGTTCTTCGCCCGACCGGCGAGGGTGGCCGGCGCGACCACCCGGGTCTTGGTGGCGTCGACGACGTCGCCCACCTCGTCCTTGACCGCGAACCAGGTGATCGCCGCGCCGCCGAGGCAGAGCACGAGCACCACTGCCAGCACGATCAGGATGATCTTGCCGACGTTCGACTTCTTCGCCGGCGGCGGGCCGCCGAACTGGTTCGGGGCTCCGTACGGCTGGCCCGGCTGCGCCGGCGGGAAACCCTGCTGCTGCGGCGGCGGCCAACCGCCGGGCTGCTGCGGCTGGCCCTGCTGCGGCTGGCCCTGCTGCGGCGGCGACCAGCCACCGGGCTGCTGCGGCGCTGCCGGCTGGCCGGGCTGCTGCGGGGGAGGGGAATCGTGCGGCGGGCCGAAGGGGTTGGCCGGCGGCTGGGACATCAGTCAGCTCCAGGATCGGGGTGCGAAGCGCGTGATCCTAACCCGGTGACCGCTCCGACGCCGTCCCCGCCCAGGTCCCGCCCGTCAGAAACGACGCGGTGGTCGGCACGTCCTTTCTGGACGGCCGACCACCGCGACGGTGGCGCTGCGATCTTTGTCAGGCGGGCAGGCTCGCCGCCCCGCGCGGCAGGAACCGCTTGCCGGTGACCCGCTCGCTGGTGCCGGACCGGTCCAGGTACGGCGTGACACCGCCCAGGTGGAACGGCCAACCGGCGCCCAGGATCATGCACAGGTCGATGTCCTGCGCCTCGGCGACCACACCCTCGTCAAGCATCAGCCGGATCTCCTGCGCGAGCGCGTCGAGCGCGTTCTGGCGGACCTGCTCGGCGGTCAGCGGCTGGTCACCGACGACGAGCAGCGTGGCCACCTCGTCGTTGACCTGGTCGTCGACCACGATCGGCTTACCCGAGTCGGCGATCCGCTTGAGGTTCTCGCTGACACCGAACCGGTCCGGGTACGCGGTGTGCAGGGTGCCGCCCACGTGGTACGCGACGGCCGGCCCGACGAGCTGGAGCAGGGCGAGCGGACGCATCGGCAGGCCCAGCGGGTCCAGTGCGCTGTTCGCCACGTCCAGCGGGGTGCCGGCGTCGACGGCGGCGAAGACGGTGCCCAGGAAGCGGGTGAGCAGCCGGTTCACCACGAACGCCGGAGCGTCCTTGACCAGCACGCTCGACTTCTTGAGCTGCTTGCCGACCGCGAACGCGGTCGCCAGGGTGGCGTCGTCGGTGCGCTCGCCCCGGACGATCTCCAGCAACGGCAGCACGGCCACCGGGTTGAAGAAGTGGAAGCCGACCACCCGCTCCGGGTGCTCCAGCTCGGCGGCCATCTCGGTGATGGACAGCGAGCTGGTGTTGGTGGCGAGCACCGCCTCCGGGGAGACGATCTTCTCCAGCTCGGCCCAGACCTGCTTCTTGACGCCCAGGTCCTCGAAGACCGCCTCGATGACGAAGTCGGCGTCCGCGAAGGCGCTCTTGTCGACGGTGCCGCTGACCAGGCCGTACAGCTTGGCGGCGGTGCCCTTGTCCATCCGGCCCTTGGTGACGGCCTTCTCGATCTGGGTGTGCACGTAGCCGACGCCCTTGTCCACCCGGGACTGGTCCAGGTCGGTCATGACGACCGGCACCTGGAGGCGGCGGGCGAACAGCAGCGCCAACTGGCTGGCCATCAGGCCGGCGCCGACGATGCCGACCTTGGTGACCGGGCGGGCCAGGCCCTTGTCCGGTGCGCCGGCCGGCCGCTTGGCCCGCCGCTGCACCAGGTCGAACGCGTACAGGCCGCTGCGCAGCTCCTCGGAGAAGACCAGGTCCGCGAGGGCCTCGTCCTCGGCGGCGGTGCCGGCGGCGAAGTCGCCGTCCTTCGCCGTCTCCAGCAGGTCGAGCGCCTTGTACGCGGCCGGGACCGCGCCGTGCAGCCGCTGGTTCAGCGTCTCGCGGGCGAAGTAGAGCACACCCGCCCACATGTCCTTGTCGACCTCGGGCCGGGTCACGGTGACCTGACCGCGGACGACCCCGGCGGCCCACTCCAGGGACCGCTCCAGGAAGTCGGCCGGCTCCAGCAGCACGTCCGCGATGCCCATCTCGGCAGCCTGCTTCGGCTTGAGCATCTTGTTCTGCATGAGCGGGTTCTGGATGATCACCTGAGTGGCGGCGGGGATGCCGATCAGGTTCGGCAGGAGCTGCGTGCCGCCCCAGCCGGGCACCAGACCGAGCGACACCTCGGGCAGGGCGAGCGCCGCCGCGCCACCGGAGAGCGTCCGGTAGTGGCAGTGCAGCGCCAACTCCAGGCCGCCGCCCATGGCCGCGCCGTTGACGAACGCGAACGTGGGCACGGTGCTCTCCCTGAGCCGGGCGAAGACCCGGTGGCCGAGCCGGCCGATCTCCAGCGCCTGAGCGCGGTCGGCGAGCTGCGGCAGGCCCACGATGTCCGCGCCGACGCAGAAGATGTACGGCTTGCCGGTGACCGCGATGAACGCCGGGTCGGCGGCGAGCGCGGCCGTGATGGCCTCGTCCAGGCTGGTCAGACCGGCGGGACCGAAGGTGTTCGGCTTGGTGTGGTCGAAGCCGTTGTCCAGGGTGATCAGGGCGGCGGGGCGGTCCAGCCCCGGCACGGTCACCGAGCGCAGCAGCGCCCGGGTGACGACCTCGTTCGGTGCGGCGAGCGCGCTCACTTAGCTCCCTCCCAGTGCGGGTTCTCCCAGATGACCGTGCCGCCCATGCCGATGCCGATGCACATCGCTGTCACGCCGTAGCGGACCTCGGGGTGCTCGGCGAACTGGCGGGCCAGCTGGGTCATCAGCCGTACGCCCGACGACGCGAGGGGGTGTCCGATGGCGATCGCGCCGCCCCACGGGTTGACCCGCGGGTCGTCGTCGGCGATGCCGAAGTGGTCGAGGAAGGCGAGCACCTGCACGGCGAACGCCTCGTTCAGCTCGAACAGGCCGATGTCGTCGATGCTGAGCCCGGCCAGGCGCAGGGCCTTCTCCGTCGACGGGATCGGGCCGACGCCCATCACCTCCGGCTCCACCCCGACGAAACCGAACGACACCAACCGCATGGCGATCGGCAGGCCCAGTTCGCGGGCGGTGGCCTCGTCGGCGAGCAGGCTCGCGGTGGCGCCGTCGTTCAGGCCCGCCGCGTTGCCCGCGGTGACCTTGCCGTGCGGGCGGAACGGGGTCTTCAGGGTGGCCAGCTTCTCCAGCGACGTGTCGCGGGGCGCCTCGTCCACTCCGGCCAGTCCCCAGCCACCCTCGGCGTCGCGGATGGCCACCGGCACCAGGTCGTCCTGAAGCTTGCCGTTGGCGTACGCCTTCGCCGTCTTCTGCTGCGAGGCGAGCGCGAACGCGTCGGTGCGCGCCTTGGTGATGTGCGGGACCAGGTCGTGCAGGTTCTCCGCGGTGGCGCCCATGACCAGCGCCGACGGGTCCACCAGCTTCTCCGCGATGATGCGCGGGTTGGGGTCGACGCCCTCACCCATCGGGTGGCGGCCCATGTGCTCGACGCCGCCGGCGATGGCGACGTCGTACGCGCCCATGGCGATGCCGCTGGCCACGGTGGTCACGGCGGTCATCGCGCCGGCGCACATGCGGTCGATGGCGAAGCCGGGAACGGTCTTGGGCAGACCGGCCAGCAGCGCGGCGGTACGGCCGATGGTGAGGCCCTGGTCACCGATCTGGGTGGTGGCCGCGATGGCGACCTCCTCGACCCGCTCCGGCGGCAGCTGCGGGTTGCGGCGCAGCAGCTCACGGATGCAGCGGATCACCAGGTCGTCGGCGCGGGTGTTGGCGTACATGCCACCCGCCTTGCCGAACGGGGTACGGACGCCGTCGACGAAGACGACATCCCGAACTTCACGGGGCACTTGAGCCTCCTAGCCGGACGGGCACGTTACCCCGGATGCTACTCGCCAGTAACCAACCTGCCGCCCGCCCCCCGCTGTGGCACACCCCACACCGGAGAGCGGGGCGGGTCAGGGGATGGGGTTGGGGGACAGGGCCTGGGTCAGCTCGGGAGTCAGCAGGGCGATCTGCCACTCGCGGGCGTTGAAGCCGCGCAGGGTCTCCGCCACCGCGTCCTCGGTGACCTCCTCCGGCGGGCTCCACGCCAGACGACGTACCGAATCCGGGGTGATCAGATTTTCCGGGGGCAGGTTGTGCTCGCCCGCGATGCGGACCACCACCTCCCGGCAGCGGGCCAGGCGACCGGCCGCCACCGGGTCCCGCTCGGCCCACCGGTGCGGTGGTGGTGGGCCCTCCACCGCCGGGGTGGCCGGAAGCGCGTCGTCCGGCAGCTCCCGGGCGTCGTCGAGCGCGGCCAGCCAGGTGCGGGCCAGCCGGCGGACCGAGCGCCCCCCGAAGCCGGGCAGCGTCAGCAGCGTCTTCTCGTCCTTCGGGTCCAGCTCGGCCGCGGCGACGATGGCCGAGTCGGGCAGCACCCGGCCGGGCGCGGCGTCCCGCCGGGCCGCGATCTGGTCCCGGGCGTACCACAACGAACGGACCCGGGCCTGGGCCCGCGCCCCGCGCACCCGGTGGATGCCCGACGTGCGCCGCCAGGGCTCCGCGCGGACCCGGGGCGGCCGGGCGCCGGTCCGGACCAGCGCGGCGAACTCCTCCGCGGCCCAGGCCGACTTGCCCTGCCGGGTCAGCTCGGCGTCGAGCGCGTCGCGGAGGTCGGTGAGCATCTCCACGTCGAGCGCGGCGTAGGTCAGCCACGACTCGGGCAGCGGTCGACTCGACCAGTCGGCCGCCGAGTGGTGCTTCTCCAGGGTGAATCCGAGTAGCTGCTCGGTCAGCGCGGCCAGGCCGACCCGCTCGAACCCGGCCAGCCGAGCGGCCAGTTCCGTGTCGAACAACCGGCGCGGGCGCAGCCCCACCTCGGCGAGGCAGGCCAGATCCTGACTGGCCGCGTGGAGCACCCACTCGGCCTCGCCGATCACCGCGTCCAGCGTGCTGAGATCGGGCAGCGGCAGCGGGTCGATGAGTGCTGTGCCGGCGCCCGCGCGGCGCAGCTGCACCAGGTACGCGCGCTGGCTGTAGCGGTACCCCGAAGCGCGCTCGGCATCCAGGGCGACCGGGCCGGTGCCCGCCGCGAACCGGGCCACGACCTCGGCAAGCTCGGCCGAGGTGGTCACCGGATCAGGGGTGCCGTCGCGGGGGGCGGTCAGCGGAACGGGCCCACCGTCGGTCGGGTCGGGCCCCTCGCCCGCCGGCTGCGGCTGGGCCGACGGCGGCTGCTGGGGTGCGTTTCCCGGGAGTTCTTCGGTGGGCCGACGGCGCAGGGGTGGTTCGTCGGTCACCTGCCAACCCTAGTGCGCGCCAGGATCCGGCGTGTGCAGCCGGTCCGGCGTGTGTCGGTCAGGTGTCCGTAAGGCGTCCTTTCGGATGCCGGACATCGGGGGAGACAAAGCCCTTTCGCGCAGGTACGGTCCATCGAGCCGCCGACCCCGCTCGGGTGATCCTGGGTCGTGGCCGCAAGCGAAAGACCACGGGGAAAGGCAAGATGATCATGACGGCTGGCTTCGGTGCGGGGGACGCACGGCCAACGGGCGCCGAGCCTGACGACGTGAGCGGGCGGGCCGCCGAACGACCGGGCCCGCTGCCGCCGCGCATCGAACCGCACCCGGAGGTCGGCGCCACCTGGCCCGGCGCACCGGGCCAGAGCGCCGAGCCCTCCGCCGCCGTCCCGGCGCCCCGTACCGGCTGGGTGGCCCCACCCAACGCAGGCCAGTGGGGCGCCGCGCCCCAGGGGCCCCTGCCCGCCGGCCCGCACGCCACGACCGCAGCACCGGGCACGGCCGCCGCGCACGGCACCGCCGCACCCGGCATGCCCGCCGCACACGGCACGGCCGCGCCGTACGCGACGGGGCCGGCGCCGTACGGCCCCGGGACGTACAACCCGGGCACTCCCACGTCCTACGGCGCTGGCGGCTACCCGCCCGCCGGTGACCTGGCCAGCGCGCCGCCGTTCGCCACCGCGGGTCACCCGGGCCAGCCCGGCAACCCCGGCCAGCCCGGCTGGCCGGGCGTCACCCCGCCCGCGCGACCCACCCGACGCCGGTGGCCGAGGGCGCTCGCCGTGCTGCTCGTCGTCGCGCTTGCCGCCGTGGCCGGACTGCAGGCGTACCAGCTCAACCGGCTCGACGACCGGCTCGCCGCCACCGACCGCAGGCTGGCCCAGGCCCAGGACGGCGACGGCACCCGCCTCGACGGCCTGGAACAGCGCGCGGACGCGCTGGAGAAGCAGGCCGGGGCCGCGTTCAACCCCGAGGCGGTGGCAAGCGCCGTGCTGCCAAGCGTCTTCCGGGTGCGGGCCGGTCAGTTCACCGGCACCGCGTTCGCGGTCGGCAAGCCGGCGGCCGGTGGCGGCACCAACCTGTTCACCAACTTCCACGTGGTCGAGTCGGTCTGGGAGAGCGGCGGCCGGCAGGTCTTCCTGGAGCGCACGGACCAGCGCTTCCCGGCCACCATCGTCAAGGTCGACAAGGCCAACGACGTGGCGCACCTGCGGGCGACGGGCAAGTTCACCGGCCTGGTCACCGCGCCCACCGCAGTGAAGTCCGGGCAGCAGATCATCGTCGTCGGTGCGCCGCTCGGCCTGGAGGACAGCGTCACGACCGGTGTGGTGAGCGCGTTGCGCGCCGCTCAGGGCGGCTCCGGCCCCGCCATCCAGTTCGACGCCCCGATCAACCCCGGCAACTCCGGCGGCCCGGTGATCAACGGCAGCAAGCAGGTGGTCGGCATCGCCACCGCCAAGGCTCGCGACGCCGAGGGCATCGGGCTCGCCATCCCGATCAAGGTCGCCTGCGACGGGTTCAAGATCTGCTGACCCGCGGCCCCGGCCGCTCGCGCCACCCGCGGCCCTCCCGGCCGCTCGCGCCACCGACGGCCTTTCCGGCCGTCCCCGAACCGTCCGGGTCCTCGGCCCCGGACGACCCCGTCGCTGCATCCGGTCCGTCGCGCCTACCGGCGGAGGACCTGCTCACCTGGAGGAAGAACATGTCCCAGCCACCGACCGGGCCGGAGGGTTTCCCGCCCGCCACCCCGACGCCGCCGGCCGGCTCGCCCGACCCCGACCCGACCGTGCAGCACGCGGCCGGCGCCGACCCGACCGTGCAGCACGCGGCCGGCGCCGACCCGACCGTGCGGTACCCGGCCGGGCAGCCCGCGCCGCAGCAGTACGCGCCGGGCCACGCCGCGCCGCAGTACGGCGCTGCGCCCGAGCAGCCGCAGTACGGCGGCGTCGCGCCCGCGCAGCCGCAGTACGGCGCCCCGCAGACGCCGGGCTACCCGGCCAGTGCTCCGCCGTACGCCGGCCAGCCGATGTCGGCCCCGCCGGTCTCCGGCGCGGCGTACGGGCAGCCGATGTCCGCCCCGCCGGTGTCCGGTCCGGCGTACGGGCAGCCGATGTCCGCCCCGCCGGTCTCGGGGGCGGCGTACGGGCAGCCCATGTCGGGTCCGCCCGGGATGGCGCCGTACGGTGCCGCCCCGGCCCCGCGGCGTGGTCGCGCGGTGCTGGTGCTGGCCCTGGTGGCCGCGCTGCTCTTCGTGGTCAGCGGGGTGATGACCGGGCTGTTCGTGACCAAGAACAACGAGCTGAACCGGACCGAGAAGCGCCTCACCAGTCAGGTCAGCCAGCGTGACGGGACGATCTCGGCCAACACCACCGAGATCGCGAAGCTCAAGACCGATCTGCAGGCCATGCAGGACAAGCTCGACAACACCGAGCAGGACCTGACGGGCACCCGCAACGACCGCGACGAGCAGGCCCGGCAGAAGAAGGTCATCGCGAGTTGCCTGGACAAGCTGACCACCGCGCTGGGTGCGGCGGCGGCCGGGAACAGGAGCGCGTACAACACGGCGATGAAGGGCCTCGACAAGGTGTGCGACGAGGCGGAGAACTACCTCTGACCCGCTAGCGACCGTGCCGGCCGCCGCCGAGGTGTCAGGCGGTGGCGGCCGGGCGGCGGTCGGCCAGGGCGGTGACCCCGGGTGGGGGGAGGCCGGCCGTCGAGGCGAGCAGGGCGCACCAGCCGAGCAGGTGGGGGGCGAGGTCGTCGTCGACGGGTGTCCAGGAGGCGCGGATCTCGATGTCGCCGGCCGTCGGTGGGCCGGCCAGGTCGCCGAACCGGGTCGACATGGTCTGGGTGACCGTCCCGCCGATCGCCCGGTGACCCGCGTCCTGGGCGTCCAGGGCGTCGGTCAGCCACGTCCACCCCACGCCGGGGAGCAGTGGGTCGGCGGCGAGGTCGACCTCCAACTCGGCCGTCACGTAGGTGACCAGTCGCAGCGTGCCCTGCCAGGCTTCGTGCCCGGCCGGGTCGTGCAGCAGGATCAGCCGGCCGGTGGCCACCTCGTCGCCGTCGCGCAGCACCGTCGCGGAGAGCGCGAACGTGAACGGCGCGAGCCGCTGGGGGGCGCCGACCTCCTCGAGGGTGATCTCCGGTCGGGGCGCCGGTGACCGCAACCCGGCGACCGCGCGGGCGAAGGTCTCCGGGAGCGCGATCGGGGGGGCCATGTCGGCAGCCTATGCCGCCGTCGGCCCACAGGCTTCGACGGCGCGCCGACACGTACCCCGACCGCCCCGCCACGCGACGGACGTTAGGTGCGTCCCCTTCCGTTCACCCCCGGCGGCCTGGGGTCGGGCGGCGTGGCACGATTGCGGCGATGACCACGGACACCACGGGCACTGCCGCCCGAGACGGACACCCGCGCCCCGGCGGCCCGGCCGACTCGCCCTTCATCCGGGCCTGTCGGCGTCGGCCCGGCCCGCACACCCCGGTCTGGTTCATGCGCCAGGCTGGCCGCTCACTGCCGGAGTACCGGGAGATCAGGGCCAGCGTGCCGATGCTGGAGTCCTGCCGTCGCCCGGAGCTGGTCACCGAGATCACCCTCCAGCCGGTGCGCCGGCACGGGGTAGACGCGGCCATCCTGTTCAGCGACATCGTGGTGCCGGTCGCCGCGGCCGGGATCGACCTGGACATCGTGCCGGGCACCGGCCCGGTCGTGGCCGAGCCGATCCGTGCCGCCGCCGACGTCGAGCGGATCCGCCCGATCGGCCGCGACGACGTCCCGTACGTGGACGAGGCCGTCCGCCAGCTGGTGGTCGAGCTGGGCGACACCCCGCTGATCGGCTTCGCCGGCGCACCGTTCACCCTGGCCAGCTACCTGGTCGAGGGTGGCCCGTCGCGGACCCACGCGAAGACCAAGGCGCTCATGTACGGCGATCCGGAGCTGTGGCACGCGCTCTGCGGCCGGCTGGCCGAGGTGACGCTTGCCTTCCTGCGGGTGCAGATCGAGGCCGGCGTGTCCGCCGTGCAGCTGTTCGACTCATGGGCCGGTGCGCTCTCCGAGGCCGACTACCGCCGCTACGTGCTGCCGCACTCGACTGCCGTGCTCAGCGGGCTGTCGGACGCCGGCGTGCCGCGCATCCACTTCGGGGTGGGCACCGCCGAGCTGCTCGGCGCGATGGGCGAGGCCGGCGCGGACGTGGTCGGCGTCGACTGGCGTACGCCGCTGGACGTGGCCACGCACCGGATCGGCCCGGACAAGGCGGTGCAGGGCAACCTGGACCCGGCCGTGCTGCTCGCGCCGTGGCCGGTGGTGGAGGCCGAGGTGCGCCGGATCCTGGCCCAGGGGCGGGCGGCTCCCGGGCACGTGTTCAACCTCGGCCACGGTGTGCTGCCGGAGACCGATCCGGACGTGCTGACCCGGGTGGTCGCGCTTGTGCACGAGGTCTCCAGCCGCCGGGCCGACCAGGGCTGACACGGCGATGCGGCAGCCCTGGCGGGTGGCGGTGGTCGGCGGCGGGATCGCCGGGCTGGCCGCCGCGGTCCGGCTGCGCGACCGCGCGCCGGAGGGCACCGAGATCACGGTGTACGAGCAGTCCGGCGCGGTGGGCGGCAAGCTGCGTACCGGGACGTTGGCCGGCGCGCCGGTGGAGTTCGGCGCCGAGTCGTTCCTGATGCGCGACCCGACCGGGGCGCAGAGCGCGGCGGTGGCGTTGGCGCACCGGCTCGGCCTGGCCGACCGGATCGTGCACCCCAGCGTCGGGCAGGCCGCGCTCGTCGTCGACGGGGGGCTGCGCCCCGTCCCGGGCGGGACCCTGGTGGGCGTACCCGGGGATCTGGAGCGGGTGGCCTCCGTCGCGCGCCCGGCCGCGGACGCCGACACCGACGACGGCCGGCCGCTGGTCGGGCCGGACGCGGACGTCTCGGTGGGCGCGCTGGTCCGGTCCCGGTTCGGCGACGAGGTGGTCGACCGGCTGGTCGACCCCATGCTGGGCGGCGTGTACGCGGGCCGTGCCGACGACCTGTCCCTGGTCACCACGATGCCGGCGCTGGCCCGCACGGCACGCGTGGAGCACACCCTGGTCGGCGCGGTCCGGGCGGCGCAGGCCGCCGCGCCGCGCGCGCCGGGCGCCCCGGTCTTCGGCACCATGGTTGGCGGGCTGAGCACCCTGGTCGAGGCGGCGGTGACGGCCAGCGGCGCGACGGTACGACGGGACGCCGCCGTGCGCGAGTTGACCCCGACCGGCACCGGTTGGCGGCTCACGGTCGGCCCGACCCGCGATCCGGAACTGGTCGACGTGGACGCCGTGGTGCTGGCCGTGCCGGCCCGGCCGGCCGCCCGGCTGCTCGCCGGTCCGGCCCCGGTGGCGGCCGCGGCCGTCGGCGAGCTGGACTACGCGAGCGTCGCCCTGGTCACCCTGGCGTTGCCGCAGCCGCTGCTGCCCGAGCTGTCCGGCTTCCTGGTGCCGAGCACCGAGGGGCTGCTGATCAAGGCGGCCACGTTCTTCACCACGAAGTGGGGGCACCTGCGTCGGCCGGACGGGCTGGCGCTGGTGCGTGCCTCGGTGGGCCGCTACGGCGAGGAGGCGCACCTCCAGCGGCCGGACGCGGACCTGGCCGCGACTGTGCACCGGGAGCTGTCGGCGGTGCTCGGCGCTCCGCTGCCCGCCCCGGTCGACGGGCACGTGCAGCGGTGGGGCGGCGCGCTGCCCCAGTACGCCCCGGGGCACGCCGACCGGGTGAGTGGCGCGCGCACGGCGTTGCGGGCCGTGCATCCCACACTGGTCCTGGCCGGCGCCGGCTACGACGGTGTCGGCATACCGGTCTGCGTCCGCTCCGGCGAGACGGCGGCCGACGAGATCATCACAGCACTGGGAGGACCGGCGAGATGACCGAGCAGACCAACGCGGCCCGGTTGCGGGAGCTGAACGACAGCATCCGCTACACGATGTGGTCGGTGTTCCGGGCGAGCGCCCCACTGCCGTCGTTGCGGGACAACGTCACAGGTGAGGTCGAGTCGCTCTTCGAGGAGCTGGCCGGCAAGGACGTGGTGATCCGGGGCGTGTACGACGTGTCCGGGCTGCGCGCCGACGCGGACGTGATGATCTGGTGGCATTCCGCGTCCAGCGACGCGCTTCAGGACGCGTACCTGCGGTTCCGCCGCACCACGCTGGGCCGGGCGCTGACCCCGGTCTGGTCGCAGATGGCGCTGCACCGGCCGGCGGAGTTCAACAAGAGCCACATCCCGGCGTTCCTGGCCGGCGAGGAGGCCCGCCCCTACCTGTGCGTCTACCCGTTCGTGCGGTCCTACGAGTGGTATCTGCTGCCCGACGCCGAGCGGCGCGAGATGCTCGCCGAGCACGGCAAGATGGCCCGCGGCTACCCCGACGTACGGGCCAACACGGTGGCCTCGTTCGCGCTTGGCGACTACGAGTGGATGCTCGCGTTCGAGGCCGACGAGCTGCACCGGATCGTCGACCTGATGCGGGACCTGCGCGCCTCCGGCGCCCGGCGGCACGTCCGCGAGGAGGTCCCGTTCTACACGGGCCGCCGCCGCTCGGTCGCCGAGATCGTCAACTGCCTGGTCTGATCCCCGCCGGCCGGCTGATCCCCGCCGGCCGGCGCCGCGCCCCCGCCCGGGTGCGGCGCCGGACGGGGATCAACTGGTCTTCGTACAGGAGACCAGGGGAACGGGGTTGCTACCGGTCCACGAGCCGAGGAAGCCGAACGTGGTGCTCGCTCCGCCGGCCAGGGCGCCGTTGTAGTTCACGTTGCGTGCGGTGACAAGCGTGCCGTTGGTGGTGAGATCGGCGCTCCACGCGGACGCGACCTTCTGACCGTTGTTGTAGTTCCAACTCACCGACCAGCTCTGGGTCGGCGAGTTGGCGCCCGCGGTCACCTTCACCTCGGCCTGGAAGCCGCCGGCCCACTGGCCGGTGATCTGGTACGTCGCGGAGCAGGCGCCGGCCGGCACGGGAGTGCTCGGCGGAGGCGTGCTCGGCGGCGGGGTGGTGGGCGGGGGAGTGGTGGGCGGCGGCGTCGTCGGGGGCGGCGTGGTCGGAGGCGGGGTCGTCGGCGGCGGCGTGGTGGGCGGCGGGGTGCTCGTGCCGCCGGAGAAGTCCACGTCACTGCACAGGTAGTACGACTGGTCCAGGTGGCTGGCCTGCCACACGGTGTAGACGATGTGCCGCCCGGTGCGGCCCGGCGCGCTCACCGGGATCTGGATGGAGACGCCACCGGTGTCCCGGTCCCACTGCGACGCAGGGGTGTTGCCGATCTGGCCGGCCAGCTCCAGGTCGTCCCAGCCAAGCGCCTCGGTCGACGAGTTGAAGCCCTGCTTGGTCACGTACACCCGGATGTAGTCGGCGCCGTGGCTGGCCTGGTCAAAGAAGCGCAGCCGGAAGTTGTTCGACACCGGGGTGGCCTTCCACGCGCCGATGGTGTCCAGCGCGTTGTAGCGACCGTTCTGGGTGTGCCCGCCGCTGCACAGCTGGCCGTTGGGGACGGCGGCCTGGTGGTTGCCGGCCACGCCCTCGCGGAACAGGCCGTTCCAGTTCCACATGGCCTGCGGGTCGGCCTGCCAGGCCTGCCAGCACATCGGGTCCTCGGTGGCCATCCGGGGATTCTGGAATTCGCTGCCCCAGCGTTGCCAGCAGCTGTAGTTGCGCGAGGCCGGGTCGACGACCGAGCCGTGCGCGGAGGCGGGCTGGACCAGCGCGACGCTCAGCGCGGTGGTCAGCAGGAGCGTGGCGGCCGCCGCGATGGCGAGTGGCCGGCGCACGCGTGGTGATCGGGCGAGAGTGGACATGGAGCCCCCGGGGGGATGAGGTCGGACGACGACACCCGGACGGCCGGGAGTTGCCCGCTCCCGTGCCTACTGCGTTGCTCTCGCGCTGGCTCCACCCGGCACGATGCCAGGCCGATCGTCAGACGTCAATGGTCGGCGTCGTCGGCGCGGGTCCCGCGGTGCGACGCATCGGGGTGTGCGGGATGCCGTCCTCGACGTACTCGGGGCCGCTCGCCGTGAAGCCGTGCCGGGCGTAGAAACCGACGAGGTGCGACTGGGCCTCCAGCACGCAGGGCCGGTCGCCGACCAGGTCCAACGCGGCCGTCATCAGCCGACCGGCCTGCCCGCCGCCGCGCGCCGCCGGGGCCACCACCACCCGACCGATCCGGGCGACGCCGTCGGGGTCGGCCAGGATCCGCAGGTACGCAAGCGGCGCGCCGCCGTCGGTCAACCAGAGGTGGCGGGTGCCCGGCTCCACGTCCCGCCCGTCGAGTTCGGGGTAGGGGCAGTGCTGCTCCACCACGAACACGTCGATGCGCAGCTTGAGCAGGTCGTGGAAGGTGCGAGCGTCCAGGTCGGCGAACCCGGCCGTCCGGACCTCGGTGGTCTGCTGGGGCACGGCACCGATCGTAGGCCGGGGGGTTCAGGCGGTGTCCGCGCCCTGCCGGACCAGGTGGTCGGTTGCCCGGTCGGGTGCGAGGTAGGTGGCGGCCACGGCGGTGAGCAGCAACGCGCCGCCGACGAGCACCGGCAGTGGCAGCGGTTCGTGCAGCAGCGCCACGGCCAGGGCGGCCGCCGTCAGCGGTTCGAGCAGGGTCAGCACGGCCGCGACGCTGCCGGCGGTCGTCCGCAGCCCGGCGTAGAACAGCGCGTACGCCACGGCGGTGGTGACGACGCCGAGGTGCAGCAGCAGGGCCAGGGTGTCGAGGCGTACGTCGACGGCGACGCCGGACACCACTGCCATCGGCGCCAGGGTCAGCGCGCCGACCACCGTGGAGATCGTGGTCAGTGTCATCGGCGCGGTGTGCTGCGACACCTGGCGGCTGATCAGGGTCGTCACCGCGTACCCGAGGCCGGACCCGGCGGCCGCGAGCAGACCCAGCAGCGGAGCCGGAGCGGCAGTCGTGGGCTCGGCGGTGGCCCCGGTGATCAGGGCGAGCCCGGCCACTGCGGTGACCAGGGTGCCGAGGCGCACCGGGTCGGGGAGCCGGCGGGCCCGCAGTGACTCCCAGGTCGTGGCGAGCACCGGGGCCAGGCCCAGGCTCACGACGGTGGCCACGCTGACCCCGGCGAGCGCCACGGCGGCGAAGTAGAGCGCCTGGTAGAGCCCGAGGCCGACGCCGGTGAACAGCAGCGGTACGGGTGCGGCGCGCAGGGCGGCCAGGAGCGCGCCCAGCCGGCCGACGGTGCACGCCAGCAGGACGAGCGCGGCGATCGCCAGGCGGTGGAAGCCGATGCTGACCGGGCTGAGCCCGGTGCTCTCGCGCAGCAGTTGCACCGCCACGCCTGTGGTGCCCCACAGGACTCCGGTGACGCTGATCTGGATAAGGCCCGTGCGGGCCCGGCGGACGGCCGGCCCGGAAGCGGCCGGGCGCAAGGTACGAGAGGTGGACACGGATGCGCTCCGAAGGGTGAGCCGTTGACGGGGGCGACGTCGACGGAGCGCATACGACAAGGTGGCCGAGCGGGGTCAGGTCACCCGGTCGGCGAGACGCGCGGCGCTCCGTTCAGGAGCGCGGCGGGGGCAGGACGCCCAGGAACGGCCGCATGGCGACGACCGTACCCCAGTTTGGTGGTCCGGCTGGGCCCGCGGCCGGGCTGGCGCGGTCAGGCGGGGCGCGCGCCCACGGCGTCGCGGATCTCGGCGCCCTCGGCGCCCTCGACCGCGCGGGCGCAGTGCCCGCAGCAGAAGAACCGGCCGTTGACCTCCACGCCGTGCCCGACGATCTTGATCTGACAGTGTTCGCAGATGGGTGCCATGCGGTGGATCGCGCACTCGAAGGAGTCGAAGGTGTGCACATCGCCGCTGACGGTGTGCACCTCGAACGCCATCCAGTAGTCGTTGCCGCAGACCTCGCAGGTTGCCACGAAACCCCCCGTATCAGGACATGTGCCACCAGGTTGCCCGAGGTTGGGGCGGTGGTGGGCGAATTACCGCCAGTCGGCCGCGCTTGGCGGCGTGTCGGCTCCGGCGTGTCGTCCGTTAGGCCGGATGAACCGCCGTGACCCCGGAGGATCGCCATGATCAAACGCAACAAGCTCTTCGGCAGCCAGACCCGGGTGACCTTCTGCCTCCCCCGGGACGCGCCGCCCGGTCCGGTGAGCGTGGTGGGCTCCTTCAACGACTGGGAGCCAGGCCGGCACGAGCTGGTGGCCCGCCGCGACGGCACCCGGACGGTAACCGTGAAGCTCGGCCCGGGGGAGTACCGGTTCCGCTATCTCGCCAGCGGCGGAGTGTGGCTCGACGACGAGACGGCCGACGACGTCGACGACGGCGGCAGCCTGCTGCGACTCTGAGGAGTGAAGTCGTCACCATCGATGGATTTATCGATGACGCTCTTTACTGTTAATAAAGTTTAAATTACCTTGAGGGCACCTCACCGCACCTGGAGAAGGAGCTGCCCCCATGCGTCGAAGAATCACCGTCCCGCTGGTGGCGGCGGGCGCTGTCGCCGCCACCCTCACCGTCGCCGCGCCCGCCCAGGCGCACGGCTACGTCTCCGCGCCACCCAGCCGGCAGGCGCTCTGCGCGCAGGGCCGGGTGCCCGACTGCGGGCAGATCAAGTACGAGCCGCAGAGCGTCGAAGGGCCCAAGGGCCTGAAGAGCTGCAACGCCGGCATCGCCCAGTTCGCCGTCCTCAACGACGACAGTCGGGGCTGGCCGGCCACATCGGTCGGCAGTTCGCTGACCTTCACCTGGGTCAACACCGCCCGGCACGCCACAAGCAACTGGGAGTACTGGATCGGCAACACCCGCGTCGGCGTGGTCAACGGCAACGGGCAGCAGCCGGGCGCGACGGTCTCGCACACCGTCAACCTGGGCGGCTTCTCCGGCCGGCAGAAGATCCTCGCGGTGTGGAACATCTCGGACACCGCGAACGCCTTCTACTCCTGCATCGACGTGCAGATCGGTGGCGGCGGGTCGACGCCCACCCCCACGCCGACCACCTCGCCCACACCCCGGCCCACCACCAGCCCGACCACCGCGCCGACGACCCCACCCCCCACGGGCGGCAGTTGGACGAGCGGACGGGCGTACCAGGTCGGCGACCAGGTCACCTACGGCGGACTGACGTACCGCTGCCGGCAGGCCCACACGGCGATTCCCGGCTGGGAGCCGCCGAACGTGCCGGCGCTCTGGCAACAGGTCTGACCGCACGGGTGCGGCCCCGGCCGCACCCGTGTCGCCGTCTCATCGGATGATCGGAGCCTCGGCATGCCCCGCGTACACCTGCTGTCGTGGCTGGTCGCGGCGTCACTGCTCGCCGCCTGCGCCGGACCGTCCCCGCAACCGGCGGCACCCGCGTCCCCGGCCGCGTCGGCGGCTGGATCG
This sequence comes from Micromonospora lupini str. Lupac 08, assembly GCF_000297395.2. Lineage (GTDB taxonomy): Bacteria > Actinomycetota > Actinomycetes > Mycobacteriales > Micromonosporaceae > Micromonospora > Micromonospora lupini. The sequence goes on from NZ_HF570108.1 coordinate 1,796,833, forward strand.
TCGGCGGTCGGGTCGGCGCCGGCCGGCGCCGAACTGAGCGGCATCGACGTGGTGTTCCTGAGCACGATGGTCGGGCACAGCGAACGCACCCTGCAGATCGTCCGGCTGGCCCGGGACCGGCTGCGCGACCACGCGCTGCGCACCCTGGCCGCCGCCATCGAGGCGACCGAGGCCGACGAGCTGTCGGCCATGCGCGGCTGGCTGCCCACGGCCGGGCCGGGCGTCGGCGCGGCCGGGCACGACCACGCCGGGCACGGCGACGACACGGCGCTCGAGCGGCTACGGGACGTCGGGGACGCCGACGTCGACCGGGTGCTGCGCGAGGTGCTCGCCGAGCACCAGCGGGCCGCCGCCGACCTGGCCCGGGCCCAGGTCGACGTCGGCCGCGACGAGCGGGTCCGCGACCTGGCCCGGCGGATCGAGCGGTCCCGGACCGCCGAGGTCGAGCTGCTCCAGGGGTACGCGGCTCAGATCAGCTCGGCTCCAGCCGAACGGAGATCGAGTTGACGCAGTGCCGGGTGTCCTTCGGAGTGAAGCCCTCGCCGTGGAACACGTGCCCGAGGTGGCTGTCGCAGCGGGCGCAGCGGATCTCCGTACGGGCCATGCCGAGGCTGCGGTCCTCGATCTCCTTGACCCGGCCCGGGATGGCGTCGTCGAAGCTCGGCCACCCGCAGTGCGAGTCGAACTTCGTGTCGCTGGAGAAGAGTTCCAGGCCGCAGGCACGACAGTGGTAGACCCCCTGGGTCTTGGTGTCCACGTACTCGCCGGTCCACGGGCGCTCGGTGCCCGCCTCCCGCAGGACGTGGAACTCCTCCGGGCTCAGGCGGACACGCCACTCGTCCTCGGTCTTGGGCAGGTTGTTGTCGTCAAGACTCACCCGTCAACGGTACGTCGAACGTCGGGGGCGTGGCATAAGGTCGCGGGATGGGTGGCACCAAGGCAGCGGTCGCCGAGGTCGAGGTGGCCGGGCACACCGTACGGCTGAGCAGTCCGGACCGGGTGATCTTCCCGCAGCGGGGGTTCACCAAGGCGGACGTCTTCCACTACTACCTCGCGGTCGGCGACGGCATCATGCGCGCCCTGCGGGACCGGCCCACCACGCTGCAACGCTTCCCCGAGGGCGTCGAGGGTGAGGCGTTCTTCCAGAAGCGCGTGCCCACCCGTGGCGTGCCACCCTGGGTGACCACCGCCCAGATCACCTTCCCGAGCGGTCGCAGCGCCGCGGAGCTGTGCCCGGCCGACCTGGCGCACGTGGCCTGGGCGGCGCAGATGGGCACTATCGTGTTCCACCCGTGGCCGGTACGCGCCGCCGACGTGGACCGCCCCGACGAGCTGCGCATCGACCTCGACCCGCAGCCCGGCACCGACTTCGCCGACGCGGCGCGGGCCGCCGGCGAGGTCCGCGCGGTCCTCGACGAGCTGGGCGCCACCGGCTGGCCGAAGACCTCCGGCGGTCGCGGTGTGCACGTCTACCTGCGCATCCAACCCCGCTGGACGTTCACCGAGGTGCGCCGGGCCACCATCGCGCTCGCTCGGGAGGTGGAGCGCCGCAACCCCGACCTGGTGACCACCGCCTGGTGGAAGGAGGAGCGCGGCCGCCGGGTCTTCGTCGACTACAACCAGATGGCCCGCGACCGCACGATCGCCTGCGCGTACTCACTGCGGGCCAACGCGCGGGCGACCGTCTCCACCCCGGTCACCTGGGCCGAGCTGCCCGACGTCGACCCGGACGACTTCGACCTGCGCAGCGTCCCGACCCGGCTCGCCGAGCAGGGCGACCCGCACGCCGGCATCGACGACGCGCCGTGGGACATCACGCCGCTGCTGGAGTGGGCCGAGCGCGACGCCTCCGCCGGCCAGGGCGACCTGCCGTACCCGCCGGACCACCCGAAGATGCCCGGCGAGCCCAAGCGCGTGCAGCCCAGCCGCGCCAAGCGCACTCCCGACGAGAGCGCCTGACGGTTCTTGACTGACCCGCCACCTCATCCGGGTGGCTGGGCCGTCCACGCCAGGAACCTGGTGAAAAGCTCCTGCGGATCGGGCGGCGGGTCGGGGTTCAGCTTGTACAGGTCGGCCGTGGCGTCGAACAACTGGCTCGCCATGTAGATCGACAGCGCCACTCGGTCGGTCCGGTACTCCACTCGCAGCAACATCCGTGCCGACGGGCACGGCCACGGGTCGCAGCAGACCCGACACAGCCACAGTGGCCGGCGCGGCAGGTGCTGGTGCACCGGGTGAAGGTTGCTCAGAGGGCCGTGGGCATGAGCGTCTGAGTTTGGCGTGGGCATACCCTTTACGGTGACCGGGGCGTTGCCCTGAGTCAAGGAGCTAAGGCAACTGTTTAACGTCCGGCTTATGGACCTAGTAGGTGCTGCGGAGATCCGCGTGATGCTCGGTGGCATCAGCAAGCAGCGGGTTTACGTGATCACCAGCCACCGCAACTTCCCGGAGCCGGTCGCAGACCTGGTGCAGGGCAAGGTCTGGCGGAGGTCGGACGTTGCGGCGTGGATCAGGCAGCACCGCCCGGAGTTGGCTGACGGCGGCGCCTGACCCCGCATTGCCGGTGCGGTCCCTCGATGTTCTGACGGCTGAAAGTGTCGTACACGCGTTCTAAAATTCGGGTGTGATCGATGAGTTGGCGCGGGCGGAAAGTGCGGTGGCGAGCTGCGCAGACGCCGCCCTATGGGCCCTCGCCGAGCACGATGTGATCGCGGTGCTCGACGCCACGCACCGGCTGCAACAGCGACTCGCGGCGGTGCAGTTGGCGGCGGTGCGCGAGCTGGACGGTCGGGGCACCGCTGTCGCGCAGGGCGCATCCTCGACGGCGGTGTGGCTGCGTCATCGGCTGCGCCTCGACGTCTCTGCCGCCCGCCGCCTGGTCGGCGTTGCCGCCTCGCTCGACGTGGCCCCGCCTGGCGTGCGGGCCGCCCTCGCCGACGGGACGGTCACCGTGGAGCAGGCCCGCGTCATCGCCGACACGGCCGCCACCGTGTCGACCTCGGCGGGTGCCGAGGTCGCCGACAAAGCCGTCGGGGTGCTGGTGGAGTGGGCCGAGCAGTTCGACCCCTCGGTGCTGCGCAGAATGGGCACCCGGATCCTCGACCACGTCGCCCCCGATGTCGCCGACGAAGCCGCCGAGGCGGCCCTGAAGGCCGAGGCCGCCCGATCTGCCCGCGACCGACACGTCACCATCTCCGAGCAGACCGGGGGTCGGCTACGGCTCACCGGCACGCTCGACGCGGAGGCCGCCGCCCTGCTGCGCGCTGCCATTGATCCACTCACCGCGCCCTCCGGGCCCGACGACGTTCGCAGCCCCGGGCAGCGCCGCCACGATGCCCTCGCCGACGTGTGCCGGCTCGCCCTGCGCACCGGTGAGCTGCCCGAGAGCGGCGGCGATCCCGCCCAGGTCGTCGTCACCACGAGCTACGACGGGTTGACCCGACAACTTGGTGCCGGCGCTCTCGACATCGGCCCGCAGCTCACCCCCGACACGGTGCGTCGGCTCGCCTGTGATGCCGCCATCCTGCCCGCCGTGCTGGGCGGCGCCGGCCAGGTCCTCGACGTGGGCCGGCAGCGCCGCCTCATCAGCGGTCCGCTGCGTCGGGCACTCGTGCTGCGTGACGGCGGCTGCGCCTTCCCGGGCTGCGACCGGCCACCGCGCTGGTGCGCCGCCCACCACATCCGGCACTGGGTCGACGGCGGCCCGACCAGACTCGACAACGCCGTCCTGCTCTGCGGCCACCACCACCGACACGTCCACAAGAGCGACTGGGCGGTCCGCCTCGGCGCTGACGGCCGCCCGGAGTTCGTGCCGCCGGCCTGGCTCGACCCGGAGCAGCTCCCACGCCGCAACCACTACCACCGACGGACGTGAGCAGCCGGCACCGCGATCCGTCGCACCATCACCACTCGACGAGCACGAAAGCCCAATGAACAAAGAGCACGCTGAGCGCCGCGCTGCGGCGTGGCCTCACCCGGAAGCATCCATGCCGGGCTCTTCTCGCTCTTTCGCCGAACGACCGCCGCTATCGGGGCGGTACGGGTTGTGCCCTCGCATCCGGCTACGGGTGCTCGACCTCGTCGAGCCAGTAACGTTCGTCGAAGGAACCACGAGCCGAACGCTTCTCAGCGGAGGCCCGTTCGACCTGTTCCGCCGTTTAGCCGAGCAACGTGGTGATCGTCGCGAGAACCTCATGGACGTCGGCGAGCTCACCGAGGACGTCCTCCTGGCCGGCTGACCCAAGTTCCTCGGCTTCCTCGTGCAACTTGGCGACAAGGGCCGGCAGGAGCCGCTCCCGAGGAAGGACGCGAAACTTCGGGACCTGGCCGTTTCCCGCGATGAAGTCGGGAATGCGGTCACGTACCAGCTTGCCGTGAAGTGTTCTCCCGATCTGCGCCACGTCAGCATCCTCGCAGTGCCGGATCGCGCGGGGTCACGGCGACTCGCGAAGCATGTCCCATCCGCGCCCCAGCCAGGGCTCCGTCCCCTGCCGAAGCACCTCCGCACAACGCTCGGCCGTGGTCTGCGCAAGCGTCGCGTCGTCCGACGTCATCCAGCCGTGCCGGCACGCCTGTTCGAACTCGTCCCAGTCCTCGATCTCCACACGTCCGTCGCCCTCGTGGCGCACCGGATCCAGCTCAAGATCGACATACCGCCAACCCCCTTCGACGGCCTCTGGCGGGAGGCACACGTCGATCTCCAGCCGCCGATCAGTGGGGTCGCCGACCCACCATGCCACCCACGGGCGGTCCGCGGCCAGCAGCACCACTATCGGCACGGACAGGCCGCCACTGTCGTGTGGAGCGGCCCACGGCGAACCGACCGGACCTCGCAGCCACGTTCCCGCATCGTCGTGGGCGACCTGCTGGAGATCGAACCAGAGGACCCCACCCGGACGCTTGACCTTGCTGAGCCGCACGCTGGTGGGTGTCTCCCCGATGCTCACGGAAGAACCCTAGGCGCAGCTGGGGGCGGCATGCAGGCCGACAACCGATTGACTTTCGATAGGTAACGAGCGAGACTCGATGCATGTTTGTTGAACGTCGAGCGGTAGCCGCTCTCCGAGTCGTTCTCGTGGTGCTGTTCGTGGTCCTGGTCGGGTTCCAGAGCTTCTCGCTGCCGGGGCAGTTCGCGCACATGGCGCAGGAGTCGCCCGACCACGCCTACCTCCGGTGGCCGCTGACCGCCGTGACGGTCTTCTGGGTGCTGTGCGTCCAGGTGGTGATCGTGTCCACCTGGAAGTTGCTCAGCCTGGTCAAGGACGACCGCATCTTCACCGAGGCGTCCCTGAAGTGGGTCGACCTGATCGTGTGGACCATCGGCGCGGGGTGGGTGGTGCTGGTGGGCGTCTTCCTCTACGTCGGCTTCAACGCGGACGACCCGGGCGGCCCGATCCTGCTGTTCCTGTTGACGATGGGCGTCACGGTGCTCGGGCTCCTCATGGTGGTGATGCGCGCGCTGCTGCGGCAGGCCACCACGCTGCGGACCGACATGGAGGCGGTGATCTGATGCCCATCATCGTCCGCATCGACGTCGAGTTGGCCAAGCGCAAGATGAGCGTCGGCGAGTTCGCCGAACGCGTCGGGCTCACCCCGGCGAACGTGGCGGTGCTGAAGAACGGCCGCGCCAAGGCCGTGCGCTTCAGCACGCTGGAAGCGATGTGCCGGGTGCTCGACTGCCAGCCCGGAGACCTGCTGGAGTGGGTCGAGGAGGAAACCCCATGAGGTACGTCGCCGCCATCCTCGTCGTCGCCCTCGGCGTCGCCGCCGTCGTGTACGGAGGAGCCGACGACTCGCCGGGCCTCCAGCTCATCGGCGTCCTGCTCGTCGTGGGCGCGGTGGTGTTCGCCGTACGGACGGCCCGGCGCGGAACGTGACCGTGCCAGCCGTACTCGTAATAACGATCATGTAACGGGCGCGAACCTTTCCCCGTAGGTGACCTGTCTTGAGGTCGTCGGCCCGCCAGGGCCAGGGGAGGCGTCGGATGAAGCTGGTGTGGAGGCGGGCCCGCGAGGCGCGGGGTCTGCTGGTCGCCGCGGTGATCGCCGCGCTGGTGGCCGTAGCGTTGGTCACCGGTCTGTCCGACTACAACCGTCGGGCGGTGGACGCCGGACAGCGGGCGCTTGTCGCCGCCTCGCCGGCCGAGGAGCGCGGCCTGCTGATCAGCGGCGCCGGCGGCCGCGACGCCGCCGAGTTCGCCACCCGCGACAAGGCGGCACGGGCCCAGTTCGCCGACGGGCTCGCCGGGGTCCCGGTCACCGTCGCCGGGGCCCGGTACGGCACCGGCCGGGAGCTGACCGGCGACCTCGGCTCGGTGCCGCGCACGGGCGACGAGCCGATCTTCGCGAACCTGGCCACCCTCGACGACCTGGCCGCGCACGCCGAGCTGACCAACGGAGCGTGGCCGCGTCCCGGAGCGAACCCCGTCGAGGTGAGTCTCCCGGAACGGGTCGCCACGACACTCGGCCTGACCACCGGCGAGCGGATCCCGCTGCGGGACCGCGCCACCGAGAAGTCCAGCGAGATGGTGCTCGCCGGCACCTGGCGGCCCCGCGACCCTACCGAGGCGTACTGGCTGCTGGCCCCCGGTGTGGGCACGGGCAGCGCCGGTTCGGCCACCTCGTACGGGCCGTTCACGCTGGACCCGGCCGACTTCGCGACCGCCTTCCCGGGCTCGGTGACGGCGTCCTGGCTGGCCGAACCGGACCTCGGCGGCGTCGACGCCGGTGACCTCGCCGCGGTGCGGACCGCCGTGAACGCGGCCTCGACGGCGGTGCCCGAGGCCGCCCAGCTGGGCAGCTCGGCGCAGACGCTGACGAAGATGGACCAACTGCTCGACCGGATCGCCCGCGCCGACCTGGTGGGACGCTCCGCGCTGGCCACCCCGCTGCTGCTCATTCTGGTGCTCGGCGGGTACGCGCTGGTGCTGGTCGCTGCACTGCTGCACGAGGACCGTCGTCCGCAGACCGCGCTGCTGCGCGCCCGGGGCGCTGCCCGGCGCCAACTCGCGGGCCTGGCCGCCCGGGAGGCGACGCTCGTGGTGGCGCCGGCCGCCCTGCTCGGCCCGGTGATCGCCGGGGAGGCGCTGCGGTTCGTCCGACCCGGCGGGACGGCGGAACTGTCCACCGCCGGCGGGAACACCACACTGGTCTGGGCGGCTGCCGCGGCGACCGCTGCCGGGTGCCTGGTGGCAATGGTCGCGCCGACGCTGCGGGGGGCCGGCACGTACGTGGCCGACATGGCCGCCCGGTCCCGGCCGAACCGGTCGGCGAGCGTCCAGCGGGCCAGCGTCGACCTGGTGCTTGTCGCGCTCGCCGTGCTCGCCTGGGTGCAACTGCGCCGGTACGCCTCACCGTTGGCCGGCTCGAACGGCCGTCTCGGGCTCGACCCGCTGCTGGTGGCCGCCCCGACGCTCGGTGTGCTGGCCGGGGCCGTGCTGGCGCTGCGGGTGCTCCCGCCGCTGACCCGGTTCGCCGAGCGGTTCGTCGACCGGCGGCCGTGGACGGCCACCATGTTCGGCATGTGGCAGGCCGGCCGGCGTCCGCACGCCGGTCCGGTGCTGCTGCTCGCCCTCGCCGTCGGCGGGAGCACCCTGGCCTGGTCACTTGTCAGTACCGGTGAGCGGTCTCAGGTCGAGCAGGCCGGCCACACGGTCGGCGCCGACCTGCGGGTGTCCGAGCGGGCCGGCGCCGCCCCGTCGACCCGGGCGGGTCAGCTCGCCGCGCTGCCGGGCGTGCGCCGGGCGCTGCCGGCGTGGCGCGACGAGGTACGGGTCGGCCGAACGGACCTGCCCGTCACCGTGATCGGGTTCGACCCGGCCAGTGCCGCCGGCGTCGTCCGGCTCGCCGACCGGCTCAGCGACGAGCCGGTGTCGACGCAGTACCAGCGGATGGTCGCCGGACGGGGCGCCCCCGCCGGCGTCGAACTGCCCGCCGGCACCCGCGCGATCACCGGCACGGCTCGCACCCCCGTCGGCCAGGCCGACCGGCCCGTGCGGATCGCGGTGGCGCTGCTGGTCACCAGCTCCGACGGGCTGGCCTTCCGGCTGCCGGCGGTCAGCGCCACCAGCGACGGACGGGCTGCGCCGTTCACCGTGCAGCTACCCGACGTGGGCGCGGCGCGGCTGCGGCTGGCCGGCTTCGAGGCCGACGGTGGGGCGGCGGCCGGAAACTCGTACCTGCTCCAGGTGGACGGCCTGACGCTCGTCGGCGCCGGCGGCGCCACGCGACCCGCCGAACTGACCGGGGACTGGGTCACGGCGACGGGCCGTCAGGCGACCGGCGGCCAGGCACCCCCCAGGGCGCAGTCCACCGCGACGGGCGTCGCCGCGAGCTTCCCGGTAGAGGTGATCCCCGGCGGGCAGTTCGCCTACCAACCGCCCACCCGGTTCGCCATCGTGCCCGCCGGGCAGATCGCACCCGTTCCGGTGCTGATGACCGCCGCGGTACGTGATGCGTTGAGCCTGCACACCGGCGACACCTTCACCCTGACCCTCTCCGGCGCGTCCGTGCCGGCCCGACTGCTCGGTGAACTGGAGTCCGTGCCGACCACCACCGGCGCGGGCGTGCTGCTCGACCTGCCCACGGCCGTCGACGCGCTGATCCGCAGCGGCGGGACCATCCGACCGGTGCCGGAGTGGTGGATCGGCGCCGACGACCCGTCCGCCGCGGCCCGCGCCACCGCCGAACTGGCCGGCGTCACGGTCCTCGACCGGCGTGCCGTGATCGGGGCCGCCGCCGACGACCCGTACTGGCGCGGGTCGCGTACCGGGATGCTCGCCGCCGCGCTCGGGGCGGTGCTGCTCGCCCTCGTCGGTCTCATGGTCGACGTGTGGGCCACCGCCCGACGCCGAGTGGGCGAGTTCGCGGTGCTGCACACCCTCGGCGCGACACCTCGGTTGCTGGCCCGAGCGTTGCTGGCCGAGCAGACCTTCCTGGCCGGCATCGGCGTCGGGGTCGGGCTGCTGCTCGGCGCCACGGTCGGGGCCACCATGGCTCCGCTGGTCATCCTCACCACGGCCGCCGGCCGGCCGGTGCCCCCGGCGGCATTCGTGCTGCCCTGGGTGCCCATCGGCCTGACCGCGGTCGGCCTGCTGCTGGCGGCGCTCGCCTTCAGCGCGTTCATCGCCGCCGGCATCCGTCAGCGGGTGGCGGCGGTGCAGCTGCGAATCGGGGGAGAACGATGAGCGTCGGCGCGGCCGCCCGCCGGGTCCGGGCGTACGGCGGGCAGTTCCTGCTTCTGGCGGTGCTGACCCTGGTCGTCACCCTGCTGGTCAGCGGAGTGCCCCGACTCGTCAACAGGCTTGCGGAACAGGGGTTGCGGGCGCAGCTCACAAGCGAACCGCCCGCCCGCCGGGACCTCTCGTACACGTCGAACGCCCTGGTCCCCACCACGAAGACGGCGATGGCCGACGCGCAGGAGCGCTTCGACGCCCTCGCCGCCGGCATGCCGCCGCAGGTGCGCTCGGCAATCACCGAGCGGTGGCTCCGGGTGGATATCCCGCCGACCCGCGTGGTCGGGCCGGACCTCGCGGCCCGCAACCTGCTTGTCGACGTGGGCCTGCGGGCCATGCCCGGCGTTCAGGACGTCGGCACCCTCGTCGAGGGCGCCTGGCCCAGTGAGACGTACGTCCCGGACCGGCCGATCGAGGTCGCGCTCGACGTCGACGTGGCCCGCAAGCTCAACCTGCGCGCCGGCAGCCGGCTGCGCATCGGCACTGTCGATCTCGCGGGTACCTTCGGCAACCCCAAACCTCTGGTGGTGTCCGGCTTGTTCCGGCCCATCAACCGCGCGGACGGGGCGTGGGAGGGACTGCCGCAGCTGCTACGGATCATCGAACCGAAAGGCGACAGCGAACCGTTCACCATCACCGGCGTGATCGCCCAGTCCGCAATGAACAAGCGGGCCACCGAGGGCTGGCCGATCCAGTCCGAGTTTCGGTACCGACTGGGGATCGACCGGATCGCCGCAAGCGGTCTGAACCAGCTCATCGACGGCCTGCAGGAGATGCAACGCAACCTCCCGCCCGGCTACGCGTTGACCATCGGCGTCGACGTTCCGCTGCGCGCGTTCGCCGCCCAGGTGAACGCCGCCCGCACCCTCCTCGCGGTCATCGGCGCCGGTGTGCTGGCCACCCTGGCCGGGCTGATCGTGCTCGCGGCCATGCTCGCCACGAGACGACGCCGCTCGGAGTTCGCGTTGATCCGCGCCCGTGGGGGCGCGGCCACCACCGGGGCCCGGCGCAGCCTCGCCGAGTCGCTGCTTGTGGTGCCGGCCGCCGCCCTGGTTGGCTGGTTGCTCGGCACCCTGTTCCCCGGTGAACCGGATCCGACCGCCCCGTACGCCGCGGCGGCGACAGTCCTGGTCACCCTGGCGTTGCCGCTGGCGACGCTGGCGGTGCCGGCCGGTGGGGCGGCCCGCCGTGACCTGGTCCGGATGCGCCCGTCGGCACGCCGGCTCACCGTCGAGGTCTCCCTGCTGCTGCTTGCCGTGCTCGCCGCGGTGCTGCTGCGCCGACGCGGGCTCACCCTCGGCGAGGTGGACCCGCTGCTGGTGTCCGTGCCCGTGTTGCTCGCGGTCGCCGCGGCGGTGCTCGCGCTGCGCGCGTACCCCTGGCCCCTGCGCTTGGTCAGCCGGCTGGCCGCGCGGACCCGCGGCACCGTGACGTTCCTCGGCACCGCACGGGCCGGGAGGTCCGCCGTCGCCGCCCCCCTGGTCGTCGTGGTGCTGGCGATCGGCACGGCGGCGTTCTGCGGGGTCGCCGCCGCCGGCGTCGCCGCCAGCCGCGACCGGGCCGCCGAGCGGATCGTCCCCGCTGACGCGCTGATCCGGGGCGAACGCTTCGCCCCGGACACCGTCGCCGCGCTGGACGGCATGCCCGGCGTCCGGGCCGTCACCCCGGTGCTGATCGAGTCGGACCAGCGGCTGGCAGCCGACGACCTCGGCACCGACGCGCGGATGGGGCAGGCGACCGTGCTGCTGGTCGACGGCCCTGGACTGGCCACGGTGACCGAGGAGTCCGACGTGGACGGCGCGGTGCCGGCCGTGTTGCGTTCGGCTCGAACCGAACCCGGGCCACTGCCCGCGATCGTCTCCCCGGCGGTCGCCGCCGACCTGTCCCGGGGCGGGCTCGCCGACTCGGCGTTCATCTCCGTCCAGGGCCAGCGGTACGAGTTCCGGGTGGCCGGTGCGCAGGACACCTTCCCGCTGTTGGCGGCGAACATCAGCCGGTTCGTCATCCTGCCCTGGCAGGCGCTGCCGCAGCGGAGCACCACGCCGGTGCCGACCAGCCTGCTCGTCGCCGGCGACCGGCTCGACGTCCAGGCGCTGCGGCAGGCCGGTGACCAGGGTCAGTTGCGGTACCAGCAGCAGGGGGCGGTGACCGGCCGGGAACGGCCGCTCGGGGTCACCGTCGACACCCGAGCGGGAGTACGACGGGACCTCGGTGACGGTGGTGCGAACGGTGTGCTGGCCTTCGGATTCGTGGCGGGCGCTGTCGGCGGCACCGTGCTCGGACTGCTGGCCATCGCGTTCACCGTGCTGGCCGGCGCGCGGGCCCGGGGGCAGGTGCTGTCCCGGCTGCGCACCCTCGGCCTGTCCCGCCGGCAGTGGCGAGGGCTGCTGCTGGTCGAGCTGGCCCCGCTGGTCGGGGTGTCGGTGCTGACCGGCGCGCTTGTCGGCGCGGTGCTCCCGCTGGTGCTCAATCCGGTGCTCGGCCTGTCCGCGTTCACCGGCGGAATGCCGGTCCGGGTGGCGTTCGAACCCGGCCTGGTCGTCGCGGTGGTCGCGCTCGGGGCGGTCGCCCTCGGCTTCGCGGTCGCCGTCGAGGCCCTGAACAACCGCCGGTTGCGCCTCGGCGAGGTGCTCCGGCTCGGAGAGGAGAGCTGAGATGACCGTTACCGCACAGACTCCACTGGTGCCCGACCTGGCCGCCCTGCACCAGAGGGCCGCGCAGCGCGCCGCCGAGCGGGCCGGCGGGCAGGACCGACTGCGCGGCCACATCGTCTGCGACGGTCTGGTGCGCATCTTCAAGACCGAGGGGGTGGAGGTCGTCGCCCTGCAGGGTCTGGACCTGGTCATCGACCGGGGTGAGCTGGTGGCGATCGTCGGCGCGTCCGGCTCGGGCAAGTCGACCCTGCTCAACATCCTCTCCGGTCTGGACACGCCGACCGCCGGCATCGCCCGGGTGGCCGACTACGACCTGCTCTCGCTGTCGGCCAAGCGGCGGCTGAGCTACCGGCGTGAGCTGGTCGGGTTCGTCTGGCAGCAGACCGGCCGCAACCTGCTGCCGTACCTGACGGCGTTGGAGAACGTCGAGTTGCCGATGCAGCTGGCCGGCAAGCGCGGCGGCAAGGCCCGCCGGGAACGGGCCCGGGAGTTGCTCGACATGGTCGGCGTGGGCTACTGCGCGGACCGCCGGCCGGGTCAGCTCAGCGGCGGCGAGCAGCAGCGGGTCGCGGTGGCGGTGGCGGTGGCGAACGACCCGGAGGTGCTCTTCGCCGACGAGCCGACAGGCGAACTGGACGAGGCCACCGGCGCGGAGGTCTTCGCGGCGCTGCGCACCATCAACGCCGAACTGGGCGTGACCATCGTCGTCGTCACCCACGACCACGCCGTGGCCACCCAGGTCCGCCGGACCGTCGCGATCCGCGACGGCCGAACCGCCTCCGAGGTACGCCGGACCGCGCGCGTCGACGCCGAGGGCAACACCGAACTGGTGAGCGAGGAGTACGCGGTGCTGGACCGCAACGGCCGGATGCAGCTGCCGGCCGCGTTCGTCGACGCGCTGTCGCTGAAGGAGCGGGTTCGGCTCGATCTGGAGCCCGACCACGTGCAGGTACGGCCCGGTGACCGGGCCTCGGACGAGCGGGAGGCACGGGCGTGAGCCCTCAGGACATGGTGGTGGCCGGAGCGGCCGGGTTCGGCGGCTCCGCGACACCTGCGGACGAGGTGGTGCGGGTCAGCGGCGTGAGCCGGACCTTCGGGCGCGGCGAGCACGCCGTGCAGGCGGTACGGGATGTCTCGTTCACCGCCAACCGTGGTGAACTCGTCGCCATCCGGGGTCGCTCCGGGGCCGGCAAGACGACGTTGCTGAACCTCATCGGCGGCCTGGACCGGCCGGACAGCGGCCAGGTCGTGGTGGCCGGGCACGACGTGACCTCGGCCGGCGAGGCCGAGCTGCTGCGGCTCCGCCGGGGCACCGTCGGGTTCGTGTTCCAGACCTTCGGGTTGGTGCCGATCCTCTCCGCCGCCGAGAACGTGGGTGTGCCGTTGCGACTGGCACAGGTGCCGGCCGCGGAGCGGGAGCAGCGCGTGGCGGTGCTGCTGGAGCTGGTGGGGCTGGGCGGGCACGCCGCGCAGCGCCCGTACGAGCTGTCCGGCGGGCAGCAGCAGCGCGTGGCGGTCGCCCGCGCGCTCGCCAACGAGCCGGACCTGCTCATCGCCGACGAACCCACCGGCCAGCTCGACTCGGAGACCGGCCGCTCCATCATGGACCTGCTGCGCGCGGTGGTGCACGCCCGTGGCATGACGGCCCTGGTGGCCACGCACGACCCGGCCCTGATCGACCTCGCCGACCGGGTGCTCGTCCTGCGCGACGGCCGCCTGGTCGACGGCTGACCGAACCCTTCGGCCGCAGCCCTTCGGCGGCAGCCCTTCGGCGGCAGCCCTTCGGCCGCAGCCCTTCGGCCGTGGCCTCTGGCCGTGGGCCCCGGCCGTGCCTTGTGGCGGTGGCCCTCGGCCGTGCTGCTTTGGTGGTGGCCCGTCGGCCTCGACCCCCGGGCCCTCGGCCTCGGGCCGGTGGTCGCTGGTCGCTGGTCTGCGGGCCACCGGCTGCCGGCCGCGCGGTCGGAGACGACTGGCTGTGGCCTGTTGGCTTCCTGTAGAGCTGCCCCAGATATGGACCGCGTGGTAGGTGCGGAGCGTGCGGTAGCTGTAGGTGTGGGCGTGCTTGCCTGCTGCGGGCGGGGCAAAGGTGTGCGGGCTGGGCGTCGGGTGTGCTGGGCGGCGACGCCCTGGACCGGAGCCCCTGCGTTGTAAGGGCCCCGGCACAGTGGAATGCCGGTGCCGAGGACGACCGGCTCGCCGACGTCGCCGCCGCGGGCCGGGTGCTGGGTGGGGGTGTGCGGGCATGGGCATTCCTGCCGCCGCCGTGGTTCGCTGCCCCACATCTGGGGCAGCTCTACACGGGCGAAGTGGCAACCCGGGGACCTGGCCCCTACAGCGCGCCGAAGCGGCCGATGGGTGGCGAGGTGGTGGTGCGTGCTCGCTGTGGAGTTGATGCCGCAGACGAATCACCGCTCCCGATTCGTTGACGGCATCACCTCCAAAGGGTCCGGGGAGTGGTGGGTGGGGCCGGCCCGGGACCCCACCGAACCGGACCCGGCCCGGTCAGAGCGGGAGCTTCATGCCCTCGTGGCTGGCCACGAAGCCGAGCCCCAGGTAGAAGCGGTGCGCGTCCGCGCGGGTCTTGTCCGTGGTGAGCTGCACCAGGGCGCAGCCGCGCTCGCGGGCCCGGTCGATGGCCCAGGTCATCAGCTCCCGACCGAGCCCCTGGCCGCGTCGGTCCGAACGGATCCGCACCGCCTCGATCAGGGAGCGCTCGGCGCCGTGCCGGCCCAACCCCGGGATGTAGGTGATCTGGAGGCACCCGACCAGCTCGCCGCCCTGCTCGGCGACGATCAGCAGGTTGCGCGGGTCGGCACTGATGTCGGCGAACGCCCGCTCGTACGTCTCGTCGACCTCGGTGAAGTCGCGGGCCCTGCCCAGGACGTCGTCGGCGAGCAGGGCGATGACTGCGGGCAGGTCGGCGCGGACCGCCTCCCGGTAGGTCACATCGGTCATGCCGTGAGCCTGGCACAGCGAAACCGGCGGATGGGTCGGTGCCGCTTGCGGGCAACGGGCAGCATGGGGCGGCATGGAGCTAGTGCTGCTGCCGTTCCGCTGGATCTACCGGGCGCTTGTGTGGTTCGCGAACTCGCCCCGCACGCTGATCTCCTCGTACCTGCTGATGATCGTGGTGGCCGGGATCACCTACGGGGAGGTCGAGCAGCGCAGCGCGGCGGACGCCGTCTGGTGGGCGGTGGTGACCGCCTCCACCGTCGGGTACGGCGACATCTCGCCGACCACCTGGGCGGGTCGGACGCTTGCCGCGCTGCTCATCTCGACCATGGTGTTGCTGGTCATCCCGCTGATCACCGCACACTTCGCGAGCCGGCTCATCGTCGACGACGACGCCTTCGAGCATGAGGAGCAGGAACAGCTCAAGGCCGACGTGCGCCGGATGCGGGCGTTGCTGGAGGAGTTGGCCACCCGGCAGGGGATCGAGCTGCCCCCACTGCCGCCGACCCGACCGGTCAGCGGGCCGGGCAGCGGAGCCCCTCCCTGGGCACGGTCAGGTCGACCAGGTAGGCGTCGACCGCGTCGGTGATGCAGGAGGTCTGCGGGTACGCCGTGTGCCCCTCACCCTCCCAGGTGAGCACCCGGCCCACCCCCAGCATCGAGGCGAGGCGGCCGGTCTGCTCGTACGGCGTCGCGGGGTCGCCGGTCGTGCCGACCACCACGATCGGCGGCGCGCCGTCGGCCCGGCCGGTCGGGTACGGGTCCCGACCACCCGGCCACTCGACGCAGCTCACCATGCCGACCGCGAGCGCCGGACCGAACAGCGGATACTTCGTGCGCCACTGCGACTGCAACTGGCGGATCTGCTCCCGGCTCGGCTTCTCGGTCTCGTCGGCGCAGTTGATGGCGAGGTTGGCGTCGAACAGGTTCGAGTAGTGCCCGTCGCCCTCCCGGCCGGCGTACGAGTCGGCGAGGCGGAACACGTCCTTCGGGTCGCCCTCGGCCAGCCGGTCGATGGCGCGGGCCAGCTCCTGCCAGCCGGCCTCGGTGTAGAGCGAGGAGATGACCGCGTAGAAGACCCAGCCCGCAGTGGCCTCCCGCCCGTCGTCGCCGCGCACCGGGGAGACCTTGGCCTTGTCGATGGCCGAGGTGACTGCGGCGCGGGCGTCCGGGGCGATCGGGCAGCGCGCGGCGTTGGCGGCGCACCAGCGGGTGAAGTTGTCGAAGGCCCGTTCGAAACCGCGGGCCTGGCTCTCCGAGCCGGCGACCAGCCGCTGTTGCGGGTCGACGGCGCCGTCGAGCACAAGTGCGCGCACCCGCTGCGGGTAGAGCTGGGCGTAGATGGCGCCGAGCAGGGTGCCGTACGAGTAACCCAGGTAGGTGAGCTTGTCGTCGCCGACGGCGGCGCGGACCGCGTCCATGTCCCGGGCGGCCTGCTCGCTGCCGTACAGCGGCAACTGGTCGCCGTAGCGGTCCCCGCAGCCGCGCCCGATGCGCTGGCTCAACCCGGCGAAGCCGTCGAACGCGGCCTGGCTCGCCGGATCCGGGTCGTAGCCGAAGCTGGCGTCCAGGTCGGCGTCGGAGATGCACTTCACCGGACTGGACCGGGAGACACCGCGCGGGTCGAAGCCGACGATGTCGAAGCGTTCGGTGACCGAGGCGGGCAGCCCACCGAACTGGGGGCCGAAGGAGAGGTAGACGGCGGTGTCCACACCGGAGCCGCCCGGGCCGCCGGGGTTGACCACAAGCGAGCCGATCCGGTCCCGCTGTTTGGTGGACCGGGCGCGCAGCAGGGCGATCTCGAAGGTCTGCCCGGCGCCCGGCCCGGCGGTCGCCCCGCCGCCGGTGCCCCAGTCCCGGGGAACCGTGATCCGGGCGCACTCGTAGCGCATGTCCGGCGCGCCCCGCCCGACCAGGTCCTCGGCCGCCTCCGGGCAGGCCCGCCAGGTCGCCGAGGAGCCGGCCGGCGCCGCCGCACCCTCCACGTCGGTGCGTGGCGCGAACGCCGGCAGCGTGCAGCCGGCGGTGAGCAGCGCCGCCACGGCGAAGGCGACGAGGCTGCGACGGACCCGGCGACTGGTCGCCATCCGAGGCTGGTCGGCGGTGGGGCTCACGTGATCCTCCGGTGTCGGGTCGACGGCCAGGCTACGCCGGACCGGTTGCGGCCCGATCGAGGGTGACCGTCGGATCGCCGCGCAGCACCTGGTCCACGTCGAAGCGGATCGGGCGGTCGAGCTGGTCGTAGCGGCAGGAACGGGGGTCGCGGTCCGGCCGCCACCTGACGAACTGGGCGGTGTGCCGGAACCGCTCGCCCTCCATCGCGTCGTAACCCACCTCGACCACCAGCTCCGGGCGCAGCGGCTCCCACTCCAGGTTCTTGGTGCCGGTCCACCGGCTCACCCCACCCGGAATGCGCTGGCCACGCTCGTGGTCGCCGTGCACCCACGGGTGCTCGCCGCCGGTGTCCCGGTAGGGGGCCAGCTCGTCGAGCAACTCGGCACGACGGGCCATGCTGAACGACGCGCTCACCCCGACGTGGTGCAGGACGCCCGCGTCGTCGTAGAGGCCGAGCAGCAGCGAGCCCACCACCGGGCCGGACTTGTGCCAGCGGAAGCCGGCCACCACCGCGTCGGCAGTACGGGCGTGCTTGACCTTGAACATCAACCGCTTGCCCGGCTCGTACGGCAGGTCGGCCGGCTTGACGATCAGCCCGTCCAGCCCGGCGCCCTCGAAGACGTCGAACCAGCGGCGTGCCGTGTCCGGGTCGGTCGTGACCTGGGTGACGTGCACCGGCGGACGCACCCCGGCCAGCGCCTGGACCAGCCGCTCCCGGCGGCGCGGATAGGGCTGGTCGAGCAGTGCCTCGTCACCGATCGCCAACAGGTCGAAGGCGACGAAGTCGGCGGGAGTGGTCTCGGCGAGCATCTTCACCCGCGACGCCGCCGGGTGGATGCGCTGGGCCAGCAGCTCGAAATCCAGCCGGGGCTGGCCGGACGGCCCGTCCCGTCGGATCACGATCAGCTCGCCGTCGACGGCGCACCGCTCGGGCAGCTGACGGAGGGCCTGCTCGACCACCTCGGGGAAGTAGCGGGTCATCGACTTGCCGCCCCGGCTGGCCAGCTCGACCTCGTCGCCGTCACGGAACACGATGCACCGGAACCCGTCCCACTTGGGCTCGTAGGTCACCCCGGCGGTGGTGGGCAGCTTCGGGACGCTCTTGGCCAGCATCGGCTCGACGGGCGGGTTGATCGGCAGGTCCACGGCGACCAGTCAATCAGACGGGGCCGACAGTCGTGAGGCAGATCACCGTGGGTGCGGCGGTGGCGTGTCCGCCGGCGCGACGCCCGTCCCGGGTGGGCGAATCGGATAACCGCAGGTCAGAGCTAGTTTCGCGGGGTGTCCGAGTGGGTCTGTGACTGCTGCGGGCGGTGGCGGGTGAGCGTGGAGCTGATCCGGGGCCGCTACCGCTACCGGCTGACCCGCCGTTACCCGCAGCGGTTCGGCGGTGGCCGCAACGTGCTCGGCGAGGTCGGCTCGGTGGCGGAGCTGGAGGAGCTGCTGCGTCGGCGTACCCCGTTGAGCCTGGCGGACCTGCGCGAGGCCGCCTGATCCCGCGCGGCCGGCGGACCCGCGGGCCCCCCCGACGCCCGCGCGACGATCGGACCGGCCGGTGGATGCCGCCGTCACGATCCACCGGGCAGCGTCGTCGGCAGGGCGTGGCGCCGGCCGGCGCCGCCGGGAGGGGACGTGATGCGGTTCGAAGCGGGTACGGAGATCGCCGCCGATGCCGAGCTGGTCTGGGCGGTGCTCGTCGACGTGGCGCGGTGGCCAGAGTGGACGGCTTCGGTGAGTCGGGCCGAGCGGGGTGAGTCGGGGCCCCTCGCGGTCGGCGCGACGGCCCGCCTCACCCAGCCGAAACTGCGGCCGGCGATGTGGCGGGTCACCGAGCTGACCGAGGGGCGGGAGTTCACCTGGGTCTCCGACACCCCGGGCGTACGGACCCGTGGCGAGCACCGGCTGCTGCCGCTGCCCGACGGGCGTACCCGGGTCGAGTTGGCAATCGACCAGGCCGGGCCGCTCGCCCGGCTGATCGGCTTGCTGTACGGCGGCCTGCTGCGCCGCTACCTGCGCCTGGAGGCCGACGGGCTCAGGGCCCGAGCCGAGCGGGGCTGACCTTCGGCTTCTCGAGCACGGCGAGCGAGATGCCCTCCCGGCCCGGCCGGTGCGTCACGACCCGGTAGCCCCGCCGCTGGTAGAGCCGGAGATTGCCGGTGCTGTCCGCGCCGGTGAACAGGGTGAACAGGGCCACCTCGGCGGGGCAGGCCGCCTCGATCGCGGCGAGCAGCGCCGCGCCGATGCCGCGCCCCTGCTGGTCGGGGGCGACCGACAGTCGCCCGATGTGCGCGGTCCGCCCGTCCAGGCGGGCCCGCACGGAGCCGACCAGCCGGTGGCCCAGCCGGGCGGCGAGGACTGTGGTCGGGCCGGTCAGCACCGCCCGGACCTCGTCCAGCGTCTCGGTGAGCGGCGGCAGGAACGGATCGGTGTACTGCTGTGCCTCGGTCAGGTACGCGGCGCGCTGCACGGTGAGGATCTCACCGGCGTCCGCGACACCGGCCGGGACGATGCGGGGCTCGACGCTCATCGCCGCAGCACACCACAGCCACCCGCCTCGTCCACCGGCGGCCCGCCCGCGCCGGCCGTACCCTGGCCCGTGTCCGGACGACGGGGAGGGGGAGCGGTGGCCGAGCTGACGTACCCGGAGGTGGGGCGGACCCGGCACGGCGCGCTGCCCGACGGATACCACCACCTGCGCCACCGGACGCCGCTGCCGGCCGGCTGCTTCGAGGTCGCGGCCGAGGCGGTGCTGACGTGGCGGCTGCACCGCGCCGCAGGGGTCCGGATGCGCACCGACGCGACGCGGGCCACCGAGGGCGTGCTGGTCACGGCCGGCCTCGGTGTCGGGCCGGCCCGTCTCTGGGGGCCCTGCCGGGTCGTCTGGAGCGAGTCGTCGCCCACGCTCGCCGGCTTCGGCTACGGCACCCTTCCCGGTCACCCCGAGCGGGGCGAGGAGGCGTTCGTGGTCGGTCGCGACGACGCCGGCGCGGTCTGGTTCGAGATACGCGCGTTCAGCCTCCCGGACCGCTGGTTCACCCGCGCCGCCGGCCCTACCGTCCAAGCGGCGCAGCACGCGTACGCCTGGTGGCTCGGCCGTACCCTGCGTCGGCTCTGCGCCGGCCGCTGACTGGCCTCAGAACCGGGCGAACGAGCGGATCGGGGCGCGCGGGCCGTACTTCGGCGCCTGGATTCCGGCCGCCGCCAGCAGCAGACAGACCCGACCCCGGTGCCCCCGGAACGGCTCCAGCAGGGCCAGCATCCGAGCGTCGTCACCCCTCGGTTCCCCGGCGAGCGCCCAGGCCACCGTGTTCGGGATGTGGTAGTCGCCGACGCTCACCGCGTCCGGGTCGCCGTAGGCGATGCGGACCACCTCGGCGGCGGTCCACGGGCCGATGCCCGCGATGGCTGTCAACCGGCGGGTGGCCTCGGTGGCGTCCACGCAGCGCTCCAGCCGGTCGGCGAGCGCGGCGGCGCGGCGCAGCGTGTCGGCCCGGCGCTGCTCCACGCCGAACGGGTGGAACACCCAGTACGGGGTGGCGGCCACCGCGGCGGCCTCGGGCGGCAGCAGCAGCGGTTGCAGCGGGCCGGGCGCCGGCTCCCGGAAGTGCCGCACGGTCGCCGCGTACGCCCGGTACGCCTCCTTGCCGGTGACCTTCTGCTCGAAGACCGCCCGCAGCAGCCGGGGGAAGACCTGCCCGGTGGTGGGCATCCGCAGCCCCCGGTGCTCCCGGGCCAGCCGGGCGACGAGCGGGTGCGCCGCCGCCAGTTCGGCGAAGCCGGTCAGGTCGTCGTGCAGCCCGGCGATCGCGTCGGCGCGGGCCACCACGTGCTCGGCGCCCGGCCCGTACCCCTCGGCCAGCAGCTCACCGCCGGCCGGCCGCAGAGCGAGGGTGGCCGGCCCGTCCGGGGTGCGGGTCGCCCACCAGAAGGTGCTGGCGGCGACGCGCGCACACGGGTCGTACGGGCTGAAGGTCAGGGCGCGGACCGACGCGGCAAGCCGGTACCCGACCGGCGGGTGCAGCACCCGGGTCGCGGCGGGCTCGGTGTCGGTCACCCCGCCACTCTGCCAGGTCGGGGCGCGACCACGGTCACCGCAGGCCCCCGGGTACGACGGTGGCCGGCCGCGCCCTCCCCGGCTGCGACCGGCCACCGTGCGTGGCGTTGTTCCGATCAGTACGAGTAGCCCGAGCCGCCGGAATCGCTCGTCCCGCTGTCCGCCGGCGGGGCGACTGCCTTCGGCGTGGAGGTGGGCAGGCAGGTGAGGTTCTTCTTGCCGTTCTGGTCGACCACGAACCAGGTGCCGCCGACGGCCTGGCCCTTCCACTGGCCGGGCTTCTTGTCACCGATGTAGCGGTACACCGGCCAGCCGCCGATGGTGAGCTGCCGGGTGCCGTCCTGTCGGGTGACACTGCCGACCTTGTCGTCGGAGAGGCCGGTGAGCTGCGGGTTGCCGTCGGTCAACGCCGGCGGCCACACCTGCGCGCACTTGTCGACGCAGTTCGACGCGGGCGGGTCGGCGGTGTCCTTGTCGAAGCGGTACAGGACCCAGCCGTCCTGGTCGGTCACCACGTTGCCCATCCGGGCGATCTTCTTGCCGATCAACTGCTCGGTCAGGTCGACGTCCGCGGGCGGCGGCGCGTCGGCGACCGGCGCCTCCGCGGATGCCGACGCCTCGGGTTCCGCCGACGCGGTGGGTTCGGCCGCGGCGACGGCGACCGGCTCGGCCGCGCTCGAGTTCGCCCCGTCGTAACCCGCGGGAGCGCAGGCCGTTAGTGCGACCATCGCGCTCGCGACGATGACGGTCCGCTTCATCTGTGCCACGTGCCCTCCTCATTCTTGGCAGTTCACCCATAGGTACGGCGGGTGGGCTGTCAAGGTTGAAGTAGTAACAGTGGTCAATTTCACTCGATTGGATTGAACCAATCCGGGCGGCCATCCGTACGCGTCGGCACGGGACCTCGGCGACACAGAAAAATCGGCGCCGGCCATTGGGAAATGACCGGCGCCGAGGATCGTACGCGACCCTACATGGGCACCGTGACCAGCGGGCTGGCCACACCGTTGCCGTCGACCGACTGCACCTGGAGCTGCTTGATGTCACTCGTCAACGCGGACGTCGACGCACTCAGCTCAAGACCCTGCGGACGACTGTTCGTGCCGTACCCGCCGTCGGGCACCGACCACGTCGAAATAACCTCAGTGGTGGCGTTCTTGCGCACCACCACCAGTCGGCAGACTCGTGGGCCGGGCAATTTCCGCAGGCTGAAATTGATGCGGGTGCCGTATTCCCGCTCGACCAGGAACATGGTCGTCTGCACGCCGGTCGTCGGATCGGTGGCGTCGACCTGGTCGCCCTCCTCCTCGGTGCCGCCGACGCCCGGCCCGCTCGGCCGCCCGGTCGGCGCGCTCGTCGGCGGGTCGTTGGCCGCCGCGCTCGTCGTCGGATCGGCGAGAACCCCCGGCGTCTCGTCACCTGCCACGTTCACGAAGCCGTAACCCGTCAGACCACCGAAGACCACCACCGCCGCGGCGGTCGCGAGCAACTGACGAAACCGGGTGCGCCGCCGGTCGGCCCGGACCGCGACCAACGTCCGGTCCAGCAGCGCCGGATCGGTGGCGGTCTGCTCCAACGCCATCATCGTCTCGCCGTCGATGCCGGAGAGCAGCCCGACCACCGGCACCATCGTCTCCAGCTCGGCCGCACACGCCCAGCACGCGGCGAGGTGCTCCTCGAACCGCTCGGTGTCCTGCTCGTCGAGCACGCCGAGCGCGTACGCGGCGACGTCCATGTGGTCTGGCCGGCTCATTCTGTCACCCCCCGCTCCTGCAGAGCCGTGCGCAGCGCGCGCAGCGCGTAGTAGACCCGCGACTTGGCGGTGCCCAGCGGAAGCCCCAACTCCTCGGCAGCCTCCGGCACCGTCCGCCCCCGGAAGTACGTCGCGATCAGGATCTCCCGATGCGACTGACTCAGCGTACGCAGCGCG
Source organism: Micromonospora lupini str. Lupac 08 (assembly GCF_000297395.2). GTDB lineage: Bacteria > Actinomycetota > Actinomycetes > Mycobacteriales > Micromonosporaceae > Micromonospora > Micromonospora lupini. The sequence goes on from NZ_HF570108.1 coordinate 1,819,770, forward strand.
TCCGCCACCGTCATCGTGCGCAGCACCCGGTCGGTGCTGTCCGCCTCGGCGAACGCGGTCAGGTCCCGGTCGTACGTCTCCGGCGGCCGGGCCTCCTGGCTGCGGTGCTCGTCGATGGCGATCCGGCGGGCCACCGTGACCAGCCACGGCCGCAGCGAGCCCTGCCCCTGCGCGCCGAGGCGGTGCGCGTTGCGCCAGGCCCGCAGCAGCGTCTCCTGCACGATGTCCTCCGCGCGCTGCCGGTCCCCCCCGGTGAGCCGCATGACGAACATCAGCAACGGGCCGGCGTGCTCCGCGTAGAGCAGCCGGATCAACTGGTCGGAGTGGTTCGCCTCGGTTGTCGTCGCCTGGTGGCGCCCGGGCGCCGGTCGGGGCGTCACCGGACCATTTTGGCGAGACGTGGCTCGGGCGTCGACCCCCCGGGCAGACGAGGTCGGCCGCGACGACGACCGCGCGGACAACCAGTCTGCGCGAACCGCGTCGCCGTGCCAACCGGCCGCCACCGCATGCATGCAGACCTCCGGGATGTCCGTTACCAACGCCGCCCCCACAAGGCGGGCCGCCCGGTGGTACGCAGCGCCGCCCCGAGCGGATCAACAAACCGCGAAAAAAAGTTCGACGGCGCGGTCGGCGGGCCGGCCGGCGGACGCCGGTGGGCCGGTCAGCGGCGGACGGAGAACAGCCCCGGCGGCGGCGGATCCGAGCCGGTGGCGTCCGCGTCGCGCACCACCGCCGCGCCACCGACGAAGCGGTCCAGCTCGTCGCCGGCCACCACCCGGCCGGGGAACCAGTCCCCGGCCGCCCGCCGCGTCAACGCCGGCACCGGGGGAGTCGTCCGCCCGGCGACCAGCACCAGATTGCCGTACCGGCGACCGCGCAGCACCGCCGCGTCACCGACCAGGCACGCCTGGGGCAGCACCGAGCGGATCGTGGCGACCTGGCCGCGGGCGTACCGCAGTGGCGGACCGTCGGCCAGGTTCGCCAGCAACCAGCCCGCCGGGCGGAGCACCCGGGCCACCTCGGCGGCGTACTCCACCGACGTGAGGTGCGCCGGGGTGCGGGCGCCGGCGAAGACGTCGGCGACCACCACGTCGTAGCTGGCGTCCCGGGTGGAGGCCAGCACGGCCCGCGCGTCCTGTACGCGGACCCGCAGCCGCGCGTCCGCCGGCCAGGGCAACGCGCGGCGCACCAGCTCCACCAGCGCACCGTCCACCTCGGACACCCGCTGCGTGGACCCGGGCCGGGTGGCGGACACGTAGCGGGGCAGGGTCAGCGCGCCACCGCCGAGGTGCAGCACCCGCAGTGGCTCACCGGACGGCGCGACCAGGTCCAGTGCGGCGCCCAGCCGCCGGACGTACTCGAACTCCAGATGCGTGGGGTCGGTCAGGTCGACGTGCGACTGCGGCGCCCCGTCCAACAGCAGCGTCCACGAACCGGCCCGGTCCGGCGACGGCACCAGCTCGGCCCGCCCGGTGTCCACCTGCTCGACCACCCGGTCGTCCGCTCGTTTGCGCCCCACCGCGACCCGTCCCCGCTCAGCGGCCGACGCGGGCCGCGGTGGTCAACGCGCGGTGCAGCAGACGGGAGTCGCCGAGCAGCGCCCGCAGGCGACGCTCCAGACCGGCGATCGGGACGAGGTTCTGCGGCGCCCGTGGATCCTTGTACGGAGTCGACGCGAACCGGGGCAGCGTGACAAGCGACAGGTCGGCCAGGTCGATCGCCGCCTCGACGGGCAGGTCGGCGGAGCACTCCACCCGGACGATCCCGGCCCACGGCGCACCCGCGACCACGGGCAGCCGCAAATACCACGACCAGCCACCCCAGGCCGTGCCGAGCCGGAACACCGGTGACCGCTCACCGGACGCCAGGCCGGTCACCACCGCCGTCAGCCGGGCGTCCAGGTACTGGCTGTGCTGGGTCTTGATGTAGCCGAGCGTGCGCGGCAACTGGCGGCGGCTGCGCAACGGGCCGTCCACCACCAACAGGTCACCGTCGACCCGGGCCGCGTCGGACACCGCCACCTCCAGCGCGGTCAACGGGCCCTGCACGGCCGCCGGCAGCTTCGCCAGCTCGCCGGTGCCGCCTACCCGGTGCACCGGGTAGCGGATCGAACCCGCCACCACGTCCTGCGCCGACGGACTGGCCGTGAACAGACCCCGGCCCACCCGCGTACCCGCCAACTGGGCCGCACCCCGGCCGAGGTCGCAGCGGACCACCCCGGCCGCGTACGAGGCCGCCACACCGGGAAACGACCCGCCGTCCGCCTCGGCCGTCCAGATGCTCGCGTCGATCCGGCGAACCCCGTCGACAAGCAGCACCACGTCCGGGGCCCGCACGTCCGCGCGTACCCCGATCGCCCGCCAGTCGACGGCCGGCAGCTCCACGTCGGCGTCGACCTGCGCGCTGCTCGGCGCCGCCGGCCCGGACGCGGACGCCTCGAACGACGCCCCGTACGCCGGATCCCACGAGTCGACGAAGAACGCGGCGTCGCCCGGCACGCTCACCGGCCCGTCCGTTCGACGCGCGCCGAGCGGGCATCCTTGCGCACCTCGAAGCGGACCGGGATCCGCTCGGCCAGCGCCGAGACGTGGGTGACCACGCCGACCATCCGGTCACCCCGGGCCGCCAGGTTCTCCAGGGTCGCGGCCACCGTGTCCAGCGTGGCCGCGTCCAACGTGCCGAAACCCTCGTCCAGGACTATCGACTCCAGACTCGCCGCCGTCGTCGACATGCCGGCGAGCTGCTCGGAGAGCGCCAGCGCCAACGCCAGCGACGCCTGGAACGTCTCACCACCGGAGAGGGTGCGCACGCCCCGGCGCAGCCCGGCGTCGTGGTGGTCGACAACGAAGAACTCACCCTTGTCGTGCACCAGCTCGTACTGCCCCGAGGACAGCTCCCGCAGGATGCCCGACGCGCCGTCGACAAGCAGGTCCAACGCCTCGGCCAGCAGCCACCGCTCGAAGTTGTTGGCCCGCAGGTGCCCGGCCAGCGCCCGCGCCACCTGCGCCTCGCGCTCGTGCCCGGCCCGCTGCTCGCGCAACGTACCGGCCTGCTCGCGGCGCTCGGCCAGCCGGCGGCGGTCGGCCTCGGCCCGCTCCACCGCCACGGTCGCGGCGTGCACCGGGTCGTCGCCGACCGGCACGTCGGCGGCGGCGAAGATGTCGGCGATCCGCCGCTGCACCGCGTCGGCCGCCTCCTCCGCCTCGGCGACGACCGTGGCCCGGCCGGCCCGGTCGGCGCGGCGGCGCTCGACCTCGGCCGTCGCCCAGTCGGTGAGCGCCGCCCACGAGGCCGCGACGTCGTCCCGGTCGGCCGCGGGCGGACCGAACCGCGCCAGCCCGTCGCGCGCGGTGTCGAAGCCCCGCCAGGCCGCCCGCAACCGCTCCTCGGCCGCGTCCACACCCGCGCGCGCCTGACGGGCGCTGTCCCGGCCGGCCCGCACGGCGGTCGCCGCCTCCTCCAGGGCGCGTCGCAGCCGGGCGTGCTCGGCCAACTCCCGGCGCAGCACCGCCGGCTCGGCCGCGCCCGCGAGCTGCCCGCCCAGCTCGGCCANCCGGGCGTCCACCTGCTCCTGCCGGGCGTGGGCCTGCACCAGCAGCCGTTCCAGGTCACGGGCTGCGGCATCGCGCTGCTGCACCGCCGCCTGCGCCGCCTTGGTGGCGGCGCGCGCCGCCTTGCCGGCGGCCGTCGCGGCGGCCACCGCCGAATCCGCCGGGACCGCCGGCACCTCGGCCACCGGGTGCTCGCATACCGGGCAGGGCGCGCCGGGGTGCAGGTGCACCCGCAGGCTCACCGCCAGGTCGGTGGCCTTGGCCTCCTCGTGCGCCCGGAAGGCCGCCTCCAACTCGGCGTCGGCCCGCTCGGCGTCCACCCGGGCCGCGGCCAGCGCCGCCACCGCCGTCGCGTGCTCCTCGTCCGCCGCGCGCACGGCCGCGCGGACCGTGTCGGCCTCGCCGGTCAGTCGATCCCGGTCGTCGTACGCCCGCAGTTGCAGGCGCAACGCGCTCTCGTCACCGGCGCCGGCCAGCTCACCGCGCAGCTTCTCCTCCCGCTCCTCGGCCAGCGACACCGTCGTGGCCGCCGCGTCGGCCTCGGCCCGCGCCGCCGTCACCGCGCGGGCCACCTCGGCCACCCCACGCGGGGCACGCACCCCGGACAGCACACCCAACTCGTCGTCGAGCGCGGTCAGCGCGGCCGCCGCCTCCCGCGCGCGTGCCCGGGCCGCGGCCAGCTCCGGTACGGCCCCGGTCACCGCCTCGGCCAGCTCGACCATCCGGCCCACCCGGGCGTCGGCCTCGGCCAACGCCTCGTCGTCCACCCCGGTCAGACCGGCGAGCACCTGGTCGACCGCGTCCAGCCGGGCCTCCGCCTGCGCGGCGCGCGCCGTCGCCCGCTTCTGCACGTCCTCGTAGACACCGAGGCCGAGCAGGTTGACCAGGATCTGCTGCCGGGTCGCCGGCTTGGCGTGCAGGAAGTCGGCGAACTGCCCCTGCGGCAGCACCACGCAGCTGGTGAACTGCTCGTACGGCAGCCCGACCGCCTCCAGCACCGCCTGCTCCATCTCGGCGGGCGTCCCGGCGATCACCTCGCCGAGGTCGTCCGGGCTCAACCCGGTGTCGAGCTTGGTCACGTCGAAGCCGGCCGGCATCACCTGCAACCCGGCGTTCGCGGTCTTCACGTTGCCCCGGCCGTCGCGGCGCACCACCCGGGTCGCCACGTACCGGGCGCCGCCGGACTCGAAGACCAGCCGGACCCGGGCCTCGGTCGCCGACGGCGCCAGCGCGTTGGCCAGGCCCCGGGTGCCGCCCCAGCGGGGCACCGTGCCGTAGAGGGCGAAACAGATGGCGTCCAGCACTGTGGACTTGCCCGAGCCGGTGGGGCCGATCAGCGCGAAGAAGTCGGCGTCGGTGAAGTCGACTGTCGTCTCGTCCCGGAAGACGGTGAAACCGGCCATGTCCAACCGCATCGGCCGCATCAGTGCTCGACCTCCTCGAAGAGCTCGTCGAAGAGGTCCCGTACGCCCTCGTCGGCGTGGCCCCGGCTGTCCAGGTAGTCGCCGAACAGTTCCCGGGGTGAACGCCCCGACCGCTGCGCGATGCGCGCGCCGCTGCCCGGCGCGGCGAGCAGCTCCGGGTCGATCCGGATCTCCAGCGCCCGGGGGAGCAGCTCCTGGATCTCCTCGCGCAGGCCGGCGCGGGGCTGCTCCCGGACGAACACGCGCAGCCAGGCGTCCGGCGCCTCGATCTCGGCGAGCTGGGCCAGGGTGCCGCGCACCGTCCGCAGCGCGCTCGCGGCGGTCACCGGCACCTCCCGCACCCGGGCGGCCGTGCTCGCGGTCACCTCGACCACCGTCACCGAGGGCACGTTCTCCTGTTCGCCGAAGTCGACGGCGAGCGGGCTGCCGCTGTAGCGCACCGGGCACGGGCCGGCGACCTGCTGCGCCCGGTGCAGGTGGCCCAGCGCCACGTAGTGGGCGGTCGCGGGGAAGACGGTGGCCGGCACCGCGTAGCCGAGCACCGTGTGCGCGTCCCGCTCACCGCCACCTGCCGCCGCGCCGGTCACCGTCAGGTGCGCGGTGACCAGGTGCACCCGGTCCGGCTCGGCGAAGCCCTCGGTGAGGCGGCCCAGCACGCGGCCCAGGTGGTCGGCGTACGTCTGGTTGGCCTCCGCGGCGGTCAGCTCGTACATCTCCAGCGCGCGGATCGCGTACCGCTGGGACAGGAACGGCAGCGCGGCCAGCTGCCACCGTTCCCCGCCGGCCGTGGTGCCGTCGATGACGTGCTCCGCCGGGTTTTCCCGCACGCCGCCGCGCAGCGTGATGCCGGCGGCCTCGGCCCACGGCCGCAGAGCGTCCAGCGCCGGGCCGTTGTCGTGGTTGCCGCCGATCGCGACCACGTCCGCGCCGGTGCGACGCAGCGCGGTCAACGCCCGGGTGACCAGCCGGGTCGCCTCCGAGGTCGGCGCGGCCGTGTCGTAGAGGTCACCGGCGACGATCACCAGATCCGGCTGTTCGGCACGGGCGATGTCGATCACCCCTGCCAGTACGGCCTTGTGCTCCTCGGCCCGGGACTGCCCCTTGAGCACCTTGCCCACGTGCCAGTCGGAGGTGTGCAGGATCTTCACAGTTGCACCGGCCCCTACCTAGAACGGGATGTCGTCGTCGGTGCCGCCGCCGGAGCCCACCACGGCGAACGGGTCGGCGGACTGGGTGATCGAGCGCAGCGTCTCCGAGGGGGCGCGGCCCGCCTCGGAAACCCGGGTGGCCCACGCCGGGAACGGGAACTCCAGGCAGAGCGGCACCGGGATGTCCGGCTGGTTGACGAACATGGTGCCCGGCTTGGCGAGCAGCGCCCGCTGCCGCTGCGCCGGCGGCAGGAAACCGTACTCCGGACGGGACGCCTCGGCCGGGTCGAGCCGGCCGACCACCCGGATCGCCGAGTTGGTGACGATGCGCCGCTCCACCTCGCTCGCCGTCTGCTGGGCGCCGATCAGGATGACCCCGAGCGACCGCCCACGCTCGGCGATGTCGAGCAGCACCTCCTTGATGGGGGAGGAGCCCTCCCGGGGCGCGTACTTGTTGAGCTCGTCGAGGACGACGAACAGCAGCGGCTTGGCCGTGCCGGACTTCTCCTTGCGCTCGAACTCGCTCTTGAGCGTCACACCGACCACGAACCGCTGGGCCCGGTCCGGAAGGTTGTGCAGGTCCACCACCGTGACCTGGGCCGACTCGCTCGTGTTGATCGAGTGCGGGCGACGGGTCGCCAGGTCGCCACGGATCAGCCGGGCCAGGTCCTTCTTGCTGCCGATCAGCCGGCGGGCGAACGCGTTGACGGTGCCCAGGCCGACCGCGCTGCCCGCCCAGTCGGAGCGGGTCTCGTCGTCGTTGAGCGCATCGACGATGTGGTCGACCAGGTCGCCGTAGGAGCCCAGCCGGACCCCGTCGATGCTGACCCCGCCGTCGGCGGGCTGGGCGTGGCGGGCCAGGTGCGCGGTGACCGAGTGCACGACCATCGTGTACTGCTGGCGCTCGTCGTCGGCGTCGGCGAAGACGTACGGCAGCAGGCGGTCGGCGCAGAACTCGCTGAGCGTCCAGTAGAAGGCGTCCACCCCGGTGAGCCGGCTGCTCACGTCCGGTGTGCCGGCCGCGTCGCCGACCCGCGGCGGGGCGTACACCCGCACGTCGGGGAAGGCGCCGGCGCTCAGGCCCAGCTTCGCGTACGCCGCCCGGGTCGGCTCGTCGAGGCGCAGGTTGGGGTGGTCGAGGAACAGCAGGTCCTCGCCCTTGACGTTGAAGATCAGCGCCTTGGCGTTCACCGCGTCGCCGCCCAGGACGCCGGAGCGGAAGACCGAGTAGAGCAGGAACGTGGCGAAGCTCGTCTTGGTGGCCACCCCGGAGATGCCGGAGATGGAGACGTGCGCGCCCCGGCTGCCGTCGAGGAAGTCGGCGTTCAGGTAGACCGGAACCCCGTCGCGGCCCATGCCCATCGGGATACGCCGCTCCATCCGGTCGAAGTGCAGCGCGCGGGCCCGCGCGTCGCCCTCGGCCCGGTGCACCACCGCCCCCGGCGTCGGCGGCACGTAGAACTCCGGGTCGACCCGGGTGGTGGTCACCTCGGCCGCCTCCTGCACCTGCGCGGGCAGCGTGCCGTCGGCGATGGCGAACACGTCGGAGTCGAACTGGGCGCCCTCGTGCCGAGCGCGGACCTGGGTGACCACCCCGGCGATCGTCACCGGCTCCCGGTCGGGCAGCTCGCGGCGGGTGACCACCACGTCGTCGAGCTGGAGGTAGCTGCCGGGCGCCACGGCCGTCCAGAACTGCAACGGGGTGGCGTCGGCGGTGCCGAGCACCCGGCCGACCGGCTGGCCCGGGCCGTCCAGGCCGTCGTGGTCGACGTCGGTCATCGGGCGGGGTGGGTCGGTCGGGCAACGCGGTCGGGGCACATGCCCGTCATCCTGCCCGAGGAGTACGACAGGTCGCCACGCGACGCGGCGGAGGACACGATGCCCGGTCACACTCGCGACGCTGGGTGTGTGACCGGGCGACGGTTCGTCACCCGCGGGCGTGGCGGAGCATGAGGACGCCGTCGTCGGCGGCGAGCACGTGCCGCAGCGGCAGGTGCCGGGGCGCGCCGGCGTCGCCGGCGGTGATCCGGCCCGCGCCGGGGCCGGCGAGCAGCGGCGCGACGGTGAGGCACAGCTCGTCCACCAGGTCGGCGGCGGTGAGCGCGCCGAGCAGGTGCGGGCCGCCCTCGCAGAGCAGTTGGGTCAGCCCGCGCCGGTGCAGCTCGGCGAGGCCGGCGGCGAGGTCGACCCGGTCGGTCCCGCAGCGCAGCAGGTCGGCGACGTCGGTCAGGCCGGGCGGCGGGTCGGCGTCGGCGCGGGTGAGCACGATCGGCCGGACCGGGGCGTCGGCGAAGGCGGCCTGCGCCGGGTCCAGGTCGAGAGAGCCGGAGACGACCACCAGAGTCGGGTACGCGGCCACCCCGTTCGCCCGACGCCAGGCGCGTCGGCCCTCGTCGAGGCGGACCGCCCGGTACCCCTCGTGGCGCAGGGTGCCGGCGGCCACCACCAGGGCGTCGCAGAGCATCCGCAGCAGGCCGAAGACCCGCTTGTCCGGCTCGCCGGACAGGCCGGCGGAGTAGCCGCCCACACTTACCGCGCCGTCCAGGCTGGCGACGAAGTTGACCCGCAGCCGGGGCTGGTCGCCGCGGCGGTAGAGCGCGGTGAGCGCGGCGTCGTCGAGCGGCTCGGTGGACGGCTCGGGCCAGAGCCGCCGGATCGGGATTCCGACCGTCATTCGCCGGCCGGACCGGTGACCGGAGGGGTCGGTTCGGCGGTACGGTGCTGGCAGTCGCACCAGTTCCGGCCCGGGCAGTCGTCGTGCCGCCGGGCCCGGCACGCTCGGCAGATCATGCTCGCAGCCTAAGCCGCCGGAGGACAGGACAGCATGCCGCGTCAGATCTTCCAGTTGAAGATGTCCCTCGCCGGCGTACGTCCGCCGGTGTGGCGTCGGGTGCTCGTCCCGGCCGGCTACACGCTGGACCGGCTGCACCGGGTCGCCCAGCACGCCATGGGCTGGCGGGACTGCCACCTGCACTCGTTCGAGATCGACGCGGTGGCGTACGGCGAGCCGGACCCGGACGGGGGTCTGGCGCTGCACGACGAGCTGGACGTCCGGCTGGACGCGGTGCTCGGCAAGGGCAGCAGGTTCTCCTACACCTACGACTTCGGTGACTGGTGGGAGCACGACCTGGTCGTGGAGGACGCGCTGACCGCCGACCACGACGAGCGGTACCCGATCTGCCTGGACGGCGAAATGGCCTGCCCCCCGGAGGGCATCGGTGGGCCGCCCGGCTACCAGGCCCTGCTCGCGGCGCTTGCCGATCCGACCCGTCCGGAGTCCGCCGTGCTGCGGGGCTGGGCCGGCGACGCGTTCGACCCGACGTTCTTCGATCCGACCGTCGCCACCACGCTGCTGCGCCGCTTCTGCTGACCCCGCCTGGGCGTACGAGCCGACGTTTGTCACCTCGCGTGCCGGTCCGAAACAGGGCGGTAACGATCTGGGAACGCTCCCAATGGTCTATTGACACCCTGGTAGCGCCCCGGCAATCTCATGGGAGCGCTCCCGGGGGAGTGGCCGAAGTCTCCTTCACAGTTCTCCCCAGATCGCCCACGACCACCGGTCCGGCGACGGCAGGGGCGCTGCAGCACCCCCCACCACGCACGACACACCAAGCCTCACCACTTGAGAGGGGTCAGGATGAGCGTCACCTCACGTCGCCGCTTTGCGGCGATCGCGCTCGCGTCCGTCGCCGTACTCGCCTCGGCGACCGCCTGCGGCGGCGACGACTCGTCGTCCGACAAGGACGGCGGCAAGGTCACTCTGGTCGTCGACGTCTTCGGCGACCAGGGCTTCGGATACGAAGATCTTTACAAGCAGTACCAGACGGAGCACCCGAACGTCACCATCCAGGAGCGCGGCAAGGGCCTCGGTCTGGGTGACTACAACACCCGGCTCACGCAGCAGATCACCGCGGGCGCGGGCGCCGGCGACGTCGTCGCCCTCGAAGAGGGCACGATCGTGCAGTTCTTCGCGCAGGCCGACAAGTTCGTGAACCTGGCCGACCACGGCGCCAACGACCTCAAGGGCAACTTCCTGCCGTGGAAGTGGGAGGGTGGCCTCACGCCGGACGGCAAGGTGCTCGGTCTCGGCACCGACGTCGGCGGCATGGCCGTCTGCTACCGCAGCGACCTCTTCAAGGCCGCCGGTCTGCCGACCGACCGCGAGCAGGTCGGCGCCCTCTGGCCGACGTGGGACGCCTTCATCGAGCAGGGCAAGAAGTTCACGGCCGCCGACTCGAAGCACAAGTTCGTCGACTCGGCCACCAACTTCTACAACATCGTGCTGATGCAGACGGCGGGCGCCGGCAACGGCTACACCTACTTCGACAAGAGCAACAAGCTCGTCGTCGGCGAGAACCAGGACGTGCAGGCCGCGTTCCAGCAGACCACCAAGATGATCAGCGCGGGTCTGTCGAACAACCTGCGCAGCTTCTCCAACGAGTGGAACGCCGGCTTCAAGAACGGCAGCTTCGCCACGATCGGCTGCCCGGCGTGGATGACCGGTGTCATCAAGGGTCAGGCCGGTGACGCGGCGGCCGGCAAGTGGGACGTCGCCAAGGCGCCGGGCAACGGCGGCAACTGGGGCGGTTCCTGGCTGGCCGTGCCGAAGTCCAGCAAGCACCAGAAGGAAGCCGCCGAGCTGGCCAAGTACCTGACGACCGCCAAGAGCCAGACCGAGGCGTTCAAGAAGGTCGGTAACCTGCCCTCGTCGCCGCAGGCGCTCAACGACCCGGCAGTGCTCTCCGCCACCAACGACTACTTCAGCAAGGCGCCGATCGGCAAGATCTTCGCCGCCGGCGCGAGCGAGCTGAAGCCGGTCTACCTCGGCCCGAAGAACCAGGCGGTCCGGGACGCGGTCGAGAACGCGCTGCGCAGCATCGAGCAGGGCAAGGCCGCTGACGCCGCTTGGCAGGACGCGGTGAAGAACGGCCAGGCCGCAGGCAAGTAACGGCTGTGACGCGCTCACGGGTGGTGCCGGACTCCGGCACCACCCGTGAACCCGCGTCGGAACGCCCTGCCGCGGCGCCCGCGACGGTGCCGCCGAGTGTGAAGGAACGCTCATGAGCTCCCTGAAGACCCCCGCGCCACCGGGTGCGTCGGCCCGCCGGTCGCGCCCCGCCCCGCGGCACTCACCGGCGCGCCGCCGGCAGCTGAACCGGCTGGACCTGCGCGTCACCCCGTACGTCTTCGTCCTGCCGTTCTTCGTGCTCTTCGCGATCTTCGGCGTCTACCCGATCGTCTACACGTTCTGGATCGCGATGACCGACAGGTCACCGATGAACGCGACGATCAGCTTCGTCGGGCTGGACAACTTCGTCGAGCTGTTCACGAACGATCCGCAGTTCTGGAACGCGGTGGTGAACACCTTCGGGATGTTCGCGCTCTCCACCATCCCGCAGCTCGTCATCGCCCTGCTGCTGGCGAACGCGCTGAACCGGCGCATCCGCGGCCAGATGTTCTTCCGGTTGGCCATCGCGATGCCGATCATCACCTCGACCGCCGTGGTGGCGCTCATCTTCTCGATGATCTACGCCCGCGAGTTCGGCCTGATGAACTGGCTGCTCGACCTGGTCGGCGTCGGCCCGATCGACTGGCGGGCCAACCGCTTCGCCTCCTGGTTCGCCATCGCGACGATGGTCGACTGGCGGTGGGTGGGTTACAACGCGCTGATCTACCTCGCGGCGATGCAGTCGATCAACAAGGACGTGTACGAGGCCGCCGCCCTGGACGGGGCCTCCCAGCGCCGGCAGTTCTGGTCGATCACCATCCCCCAGCTGCGTCCCACAATCATCTTCACGCTGATCATCTCGACCATCGGCGGTCTGCAGCTCTTCACCGAGCCGCTCATGTTCACCAGCGGCTCGGGCGCACTCTCCGGTGGCACGGAGGGGCAGTTCCAGACGATCACGATGTACCTGCTGGACGTCATGAACCAGCGGTTCCGGTGGGGATACGCGGGCGCCGTCGCGCTTGTGCTCTTCCTGCTGATCGCGTCCGTCTCGTTCCTCAACTACCTGCTGGCCCGCCGAATCAGCTCCGACAAGTGAGGGTGGCCCACCCATGACCAGTACCACTCTGCGACCGCCGGCGGTCCAGCCACCTGCCAGTCGCCCCGGCATGCGCCACCGGGCGGAGAAGCTCTGGACGGCCAGTCCGCTCACCTGGTTCGGCCTCGTCCTCGGCGTGATCCTGTCGCTCTTCCCGTTCTACTGGATGATCGTCATCGCCTCGCGGACCAGCGACGCCGCGAACTCCTGGCCGCCGCCGTTCCTGCCGGGCGGCAAGCTGGGCGAGAACATCCAGCGGGTGCTCGACAACGGTGACGCCAACATCGTCAAGGGCCTGCTGAACTCGTTCCTGGTGTCGGGCACGATCACGGTGGCTACCGTGTTCTTCGGCTCGCTCGCCGGGTTCGCGTTCGCGAAACTGCGTTTCCGCGGCAAGAACGCGCTGTTGCTGATCATCCTGGCCTCGATGATGATTCCCATTCAGCTCGGCGTGCTGCCGCTGTACATCCTGATGGCGAAGCTGGAATGGCTGAACACCATGCCGTCGGTGACCGTGCCGTTCCTGATCGGCGGGTTCGGCATCTTCATGATGCGCCAGTACGCCGAACAGGCCGTGCCCAACGAGCTCATCGAGGCGGCCCGGGTCGACGGCTGCTCCACCTGGCGCGTCTACTGGCACGTGGTCGTGCCGGCGCTGCGACCCGCGGCGGCCGTGCTCGGACTGCTCACCTTCATGGAGCAGTGGAACCAGTTCTTCTGGCCATTCGTGGTGCTCGCCGACCCGGCCAATCCGACCGTGCAGATCTCACTGCGCAGTCTGAACACCGCGTACTTCGCGGACAATTCTCAGATCTTCGCGGGTACGCTCATCGCGACCCTTCCGTTGTTCATCGTGTTCGTTCTGTTCGGCCGCCAGATCATTGGCGGGATCATGGAAGGTGCCGTCAAGTCGTGAGCAACCCCGCCAGCCCACCCGCCGTCGACGTCCTCGACGAGCGCCCCGGGCTGACCTTCCCACCCGCCTTCCTGTGGGGCGCCGCGACCGCGGCTTACCAGATCGAGGGGGCGGCGGCCGAGGGCGCCCGCACCCCGTCGATCTGGGACACCTTCAGCCACACCGAGGGTCGGGTGGTCAACGGACACACCGGTGACGTGGCCTGCGACCACTACCACCGGCTCCGTGACGACGTCGCGTTGATGGCCGAGCTGGGCCTGAAGTCGTACCGTTTCTCGGTCTCCTGGCCCCGGGTGCAGCCCGGCGGCTCGGGCGCGGCCAACCCGCAGGGTCTGGACTTCTACAGTCGTCTGGTCGACGAGCTGCTGGCCCACGACATCGAGCCGTGGCTCACCCTCTACCACTGGGACCTGCCGCAGGAGCTGGAGGACGCCGGCGGCTGGCCGTCGCGGGACACCGCGGCGCGCTTCGCCGACTACACCACGCTCGTCGCCGACGCCCTCGGCGACCGGGTGCGCTACTGGACGACGCTCAACGAGCCCTGGTGCTCGGCGTTCCTCGGGTACGGCTCCGGCGTGCACGCCCCGGGCCGGTCGAACGGCGCGGACGCGGTCCGCGCCGGGCACCACCTGATGCTCGGGCACGGCCTGGCCGTGCAGGCGCTGCGGGCCGCCCGACCCACCGCCGAGGTGGGCGTGACAGTCAACCTGTACCCGGTCGACCCGGCCAGCGACGCTCCCGCAGACATCGACGCGGCCCGGCGTATCGACGGGCTGGCCAACCGCTTCTTCCTCGACCCGCTGCTGCGCGGGTCGTACCCGGCGGACCTGGTGGCCGACCTGCGCACGGTGACCGACTTCGACCACGTACGAGACGGCGACCTGGCGACCATCGCCACGCCGCTGGACGTGGTCGGGATCAACTACTACAGCCGGCACGTGGTCGCCGCGCCGGTCGAGGCCGCCGAGCCCGAGCCGTCCTGGCGGGAACCGTCCTGCTGGCCGGGCAGTGAGGACGTCCGCTTCGTCAGCCGGGGCTTCCCGGTCACCGACATGGACTGGGAGATCGACGCCCCGGGTCTGGTCGAGACGCTGCGGCGGGTGCACGAGGAGTACACCGACCTGCCCCTGTACGTCACCGAGAACGGCTCCGCGTTCGTCGACACGGTCGTCGACGGGCAGGTCGACGACGTTGACCGGCTGGCCTACTTCGACGCCCACCTGCGTGCCTGCCACGAGGCGATCGACGCGGGCGTGCCCCTGCGGGGATACTTCGCCTGGTCACTGATGGATAATTTCGAGTGGGCCTGGGGTTACACCAAGCGCTTCGGCATGATCCACGTCGACTACGACAGCCAGCTTCGCATTCCCAAGTCCAGCGCCAGGTGGTACGCCTCGGTGATCCGACGCAACGGTCTGGCCGCACAATAGGCTCGGGCCAGCCATCAGGGCGGTCCTGGTGTCCACCTTTCGCTGGTGGCGCCAGGCCCGCCCGCCGTCGGAGGAGCAGACGATGACAACGCAGCGCACCCGGTCGCTCGGGCGCCCGACCCTCGACGCGGTCGCGGCGCGCGCCGGCGTGGGTCGAGGCACGGTCTCCCGCGTGGTCAACGGCTCGCCCCAGGTCAGCCCGGAGGCCCGGGCCGCGGTCCAGCAGGCCATCGCCGAGCTGGGGTACGTGCCGAACCGCGCCGCCCGCGCGCTCGTCACCCAGCGGACCGACTCCGTCGCCCTGGTGGTGTCCGAATCCGGCGAGCGGGTCTTCACCGAGCCGTTCTTCGCCGCGATCGTGCGGGGGATCAGCTCCGGTCTGCTGGAGACGCCCATGCAGCTCTGGCTGGCGATGGCCCAGTCGCCGGTCGAGCGGGAGCGCGTCGAGCACCACCTCACCAACCAGCACGTCGACGGCGTACTGCTGCTGTCGTTGCACGACTCCGACCCGCTGCCCACCCTGCTGGAGGAGCGCGGCCTGCCCGCGGTGCTCGGCGGCCGGCCGGCCCGGATGCTGCAACCCGGGGCGCAACCGGCCTGGTTCGTCGACGTGGACAACGTTGGCGGCGCACGGCAGGCGGTGGAGTACCTGACCGGTCAGGGGCGGCGGCGGATCGCCACCATCGCCGGCCCGCAGGACATGGGCGCGGGCCTGGCCCGTCTGGCCGGCTACACCGAGGCCGTCAAGGCCACCGGCGCCGGCGTCAACCCGGACCTGATCGCGTACGGGGACTTCAGCGAGGGCAGCGGCGCGACCGCCATGCGCCGGCTGCTGGACGCCTGCCCGGACCTGGACGCCGTCTTCGTCGCGTCCGACCTGATGGCGTTCGGCGCGCTGCGGACCCTGCGTGACGCCGGCCGGCGTGTCCCCGCGGACGTCGCCGTGATCGGCTTCGACGACGCGCCGGTCGCCCGGCAGGCGGATCCGCCGCTGACCACTGTGTTCCAGCCGGTGGAGGAGATGGGTCGGCAGATGGCCCGACTGCTTGTCGCCCGCATCCGCGGCGACGACCTTCCCGCCCCGCACATCCTCCTGGACACCCAACTGGTCCACCGCGCCTCCGCCTAGGGCCCGCCGCAGGCCGGCCCGGGGCTTTGACACGGGCCCTCAGCGGCGGTGGGTTCAGGCCCAGCGGCGGAGTTCGCGTTTGGCGAGGGAGTTGCGGTGCACCTCGTCGGGGCCGTCGGCGAGACGCAGGGTGCGGGTCTGCGCCCAGAGGGCGGCAAGTGGGGTGTCCTGGCTGACACCGGCGCCGCCGTACCCCTGGATGGCCTTGTCGATCACCCACTCCGCCATCGCCGGTGTGCCGATCTTGATGGCCTGGATCTCGGTGTGCGCCCCCTTGTTGCCGACGGTGTCCATCAGCCAGGCCGTCTTGAGCACCAGCAGGCGGGCCTGCTCGATGCGCACCCGCGACTCGGCGATCCACTCTCGGACGACGCCCTGCTCGGCGAGCGGCCGGCCGAACGCGACCCGCTCGTTGGCCCGGCGGCAGAGCAGCTCCAATGCCCGCTCAGCCATTCCGATCAACCGCATGCAGTGGTGGATCCGGCCCGGGCCCAGCCGCGCCTGGGCGATGGCGAAGCCGGTGCCCTCGGCGCCGATCAGGTTCTCCGCCGGAACCCGGACGTCTGTGAAGTCGATCTCGGCGTGCCCACCGTGTGAGCCGTCGGTGTAGCCGAAGACGGTCATGCCCCGACGGACGTGCACCCCGGGGGTGTCCCGGGGGACAAGCACCATGCTCTGCTGGCGGTGCCGATCGGCGTCCGGGTCGGTCTTGCCCATCACGATGAAGATCTCGCAGCGCGGGTCCATCGCGCCGGACGACCACCACTTGCGGCCGTTGATGACGTACTCGTCGCCGTCGCGGACGATCCGGGTGGCGATGTTCGTGGCGTCGGAGGACGCCACGTCCGGCTCGGTCATGCAGAACGCGGAGCGGATCTCGCCCTCCAGCAGCGGCATCAGCCAACGCTGCTGCTGCGCCGGGGACCCGAACTCGGCCAGCAGCTCCATGTTGCCGGTGTCCGGCGCCGCGCAGTTGACCGCCTCGGGCGCCAGGTGCGGGCTGCGCCCGGTCAGCTCGGCGAGCGGCGCGTACTGCAGGTTGGTCAGACCGGCGCCGTAGCGCGGATCGGGCAGGAACAGGTTCCACAGGCCGCGCTTGCGGGCCTCCGCCTTCAGCTCGGCCAGCACCGGGGTACGCGACCACGGGTCACCCGCGGCGACCTGCTCGGCGTGCACCGCCTCGGCCGGGTAGACGTGGTCGGTCAGGAACCGGGTCAGCTCGTCGCGCAGCTCCTCGGTCCGGGTGTCGTACGAGAAGTCCATCACCGCTCCCTGGCGGCGGTCAGCCCGTGCGCGACCAGCGGTGCCACCATCTCGCCGATCCGGTCGAAGCCCTCGCCGAGCGTCTGCCCGAGCGTGTGGCGGTAGTGGATGCCCTCGCAGATCACCGCGAGCTTGAAACAGCCAAGCGCCACGTGCCAGTGCAGCGGCCCGACGTCCACGTCGCTGCGCCCGGCGTACCGCTCGATCAGCTCGGCGCCGGTGGGGAAGCCGGCGCGCGGCCCGAGCCCGTCGGCGACCGGGTTGCCCTCGGCCGTGTCGCTGCCGCCGAGCACGTCCCAGTACGTCAGGAGCAGCCCCAGGTCGGCGAGGGGGTCGCCGAGGGTGGCCATCTCCCAGTCGAGGACGGCGTGCACGGCCACCGGGTCGGCCGAGGCGAGAAGATTGTCCAGTCGGTAGTCGCCGTGCACGATCCGGCCGGCGTTCGCGCCCTCCGGGGCGGTCGCGGCCAGCAGGTCACGCAGCTCGTCGATGCCGGGCAGGTCGCGGCTGCGCGAGCGGTCGAGCTGCCCGGCCCAACGGCGGACCTGCCGGGCCAGGTAGCCCTCGGGGCGGCCGAAGTCGCCGAGCCCGACGTCGGCCGGTTCGACGGTGTGCAGCGCGGCGAGCGTGTCCATCATCGCCATGGCGAGCGCCCGTCGTCGCTCGTCGCCGAGCGGGTCGGTCTGCGCGCGGGTGCGGAACACCTCGCCGGGCATCCGCTCCATGAGGTAGAACGGCGCGCCGATCACCTCGGGGTCGGTACAGAGCAGCAGCGCACCCGGCACCGGCACCTCGGTCGGGGCCAGCGCCGAGATCACCCGGAACTCGCGGGACATGTCGTGCGCGGTCGCCAGCACGTGCCCCAGCGGCGGCCGGCGCAGCACGACCTCCCGGTCGCCGAGGCGCAGCAGGTAGGTGAGGTTGGACTTGCCGCCCGCGATCAGGTCGGCGCGCACCGGTCCCACGGCCAGCTCGGGTCGGTGCGCCGCCAGATAGCCGGTGAGTCGATCGAGGTCGAGCCCGGCGGGGGAGGCCGGAACCACGCCCGGCCGGAGCGCGCTGACGGCCGGATCGGTCATCCGACTAGTTGATGGCAGGCCGCTCACGTTGTCAAGGTCAGATTTTCCCCTCGGGACATGCCTCGGCAACAGGGACGAAATGGTCAACAGGCAGGCTGTGACGCAGCCTGCCGGCCGCTTGTCGCCGGCCCGCCGAGCGGAGGGACAGACATGTTGCTGCGAGTTCGGGTCACCCTGCCGGACCGTCCGGGCACCCTCGGCCAGGTCGCCCGCACGCTGGGCGTCTCCGGCGCGGACATCGTCCAGGTGGTGGTCCTCGAGCGTCTCGGCGGGCGCGCGGTGGACGACTTCACCGTGGTGTGGCCCGGCGCGGCTCGGGTCGAGCGGCTGCTGGCGGGCCTCGCGGCGATTCCGGGCGTGCGGGTGGACGGGGTGTGGCGGGCGATCGGCGCGCCCACCACCACCGGCCAGGACGCGGAGTTGCTGGCGCAGGTCGCGGCCAATCCGGCCGACGGGCTGGCGACCCTTGTCGACGCCGTGCCGGGGCTGCTGGCGGCCGACTGGGCGGTCGCCGCGGTGGTCCCGGTGGACTGGGCGTCCCGCAGCGGGGGTGGTGGTGCCACCGTGGGCCACGCGAGCTGGCGTGCCCCCGTGCCGACGCGGTTGCCCGAGGTGACCCCGCTGCGTGGCCGGTCGATGACCACGCCCGACGGCACCCACCACGCGATCGCCCCGTTCGGCCGGGCCGGCCTGGTGCTGGTGGTGGCCCGGGAGCACAACGACACCCTCTGCGCCGCGAATTTCCACAGCACCGAGGTCGACCGGCTCACCCAGCTCGTCCGCGCCAGCGCGGTGATCCTCGGCGACCGACTGGACCTGGTCGGCACGCCGCCGGTGGTCGCCGGTCCCTGAGCACGTCGCCGGCCCTGAGCGGCCCCAGGGCCTGTTCCCGGGCCGACACGGCCGAGCAACCGGGCGGCAACAGCCGGGGGCGAGGCTCTGAGGTGGGGAAGGGAGCCAACCATGACGTTGTGGCGGATTCGGGCCACCGTGGACGACCGGCCGGGTTACCTGTCGGTTCTCACGGCGAGCCTCGCGCTGCGTGGGGTCAACATCCTCAGCGTGCAGGTGCAGCCCACCGAGCAGGGCGCGGTGGACGATTTCCTGGTCGACGCGCCGGACGCGCTCGACGAGGCCGAGTTGATCGCGGCCGTCGAGCGGGGTCGTGGTCGGGACTGCTGGGTGGCGCGCAGCGAGGCGCGCGGCCTGGCCGACCAGCCGACCCGGGTCCTCGGACTGGCAAACCGGCTGGTGCGTGACCCGGACGCGGCGGGTGCGGCGCTGCGGACCCTGCTCGGCGCCGACTCGGTCAGTTGGCGGCCGGCGTCGACAGGCGACGAACGGGGCATCACCGGCACCACAATGCTGCTGGCCGACCCGGCGGGCGGCACGTTCGCGCTGCGCCGGGCCGCGCCCGCCTTCACCCCGGCGGAGTACGCCCGCGCGCAGGCCCTTGTCGAACTGGCCGCGACCGTGGTGCGTCGGGCCGCCGAACAGGTCACAGTGGTGCTGCCCGACGGTGCCGAGGTGACCGTGCGGCCGGCCTGCGCGGACGACCTGTCCGCCGTGGTGGAGCTGCACGAGGGGTGCTCGCCACGCAGCCGGCAACGGCGTTACCTGGGCGGGGCGGCTCTGCCGCGGCCGGCCCGCCTGCGCCGGCTGCTGGAGCCGAGTCGCGGGCTGACCCTGGTCGCCACGACCACCGACGGGGCCGGCGGGCTGGTCGCGATGGCGAACCTGACCGGCGAGGGCGACGAGGCCGAGGTGGCGCTGCTGGTACGCGACGACTGGCAGCGCCGCGGCCTGGGCTCGACGCTGCTGCGGCGGCTGGTCCGGCACGCCGACGAGGCCGGGTACGCGGCGCTGGTGCTGCACGTCCAGGCCGACAACGCCCCGATGCTGCGGACGCTGCACCGGCTGGGCCGGCCCGCCGCGGCGGAGCGCGACGGTGGGCTGCTCACCCTCACCGTTCCGCTCACCGCGGATCGCACGGGCGTGTCCCTGACGTCGGGAGCGTAGGGAGGGCCCTGGTCACCCGGTGTGCGGCAGGGCCCCTCGCCCCGCACGAGGCGTCGACGAGGGGCCCCT
Source organism: Micromonospora lupini str. Lupac 08 (assembly GCF_000297395.2). GTDB lineage: Bacteria > Actinomycetota > Actinomycetes > Mycobacteriales > Micromonosporaceae > Micromonospora > Micromonospora lupini. Next base: position 1,839,845 of record NZ_HF570108.1, read on the forward strand.
CCCGGCACAGCGGTCAGGTGGCGGGGTAGCTGGTGTAGTCGGGGAAGTTGCCGTAGAGCCGGCCGTCGCCGCCCACCGTGACCGCCTGCACCAGCAGGTCGCCGCCGACGAACGCGCCCTTCCAGGACGCGCCCCGGCCCCCGAACGGCTCGTCCCGGTCGCCGCGCGAGCGCGGCTTGTTGATGCCCACCTTGAACGCCTGGAGGTCCACCGCGAGCTTGCCGGCCTCGTCGGTGTCGTCGCAGGCCAGCGATGCGACGAGCGCGCCGTTGGAGGCGTTCATCGCGGCCAGCAGCTCGTCGGTGGTGTCCACCACGACGATCGTGTCGACCGGGCCGAACGGCTCGGCGTGCATCAGCCGGGACCGGCCGGGCGGGGCGAGCAGCACCGACGGCGCCGCGTACGCCGAGGTGTCCTGCCCGGGCAGGAACGGCGCTCCGGTCAGCTTGCCCCGGTGCAGCGGCACCGCGCCGCCGCGTACCGCCTCGTCGACCTTCCGGCGCAGCTCGTCGGCCTTGGCGGCGCTGATCAGCGGCCCGAAGTCCAGCTCGGGCAGCGGGTCACCGGCCGTCCAGTCGTCCCCGACCGCGAGGGGGTGACCGAACCGGACCGAGCGCACGACCGGCAGGTACATGTCGAGGAACTCGTCGACCAGGTCGCGCTGCACCACGAACCGGGGGTACGCGGTGCAGCGCTGCTTGCCGTACTCGAAGCCCTTCTTCAGGTGCGCGGCGAGCAGGTCCCACTGGGAGAAGTTCCAGATGCCCCAGGCGTTGAGGCCCTCCTGCTCGATGAAGTGCCGCTTGTCGCTGTCGAGCAGCGCGGCGGCCACCTTGCCGCCGTTCGAACGGCCGCCGACGAACGCCACCGCCCCGATCTCGGGTGCCCGGACGAGCACCTCGGACAGCTCCTCGCCGCCGCCGGACACGAGGGTGGCGGGCAGGCCGGCGCGGCGCAGCAACGCGTGCGCGACGGTCAGGCAGACGGCGCCGCCCTGGGACGGGGTCTTGGCGATGACCGCGTTGCCGGCCAGCAGTTGGACCAGTTCGGCGTGCACGAGGACGCTCATCGGGTAGTTCCACGAAGCGATGTTGCTGACCGGACCGGCCAGGGGCTCGCGGCCGTCGGCGAGCATCCGGTCGATCTCGCCCGCGTACCAGCGGACGCCGTCGAGGGCCCGGTCCACGTCGGCGCAGGCCAGCCGCCACGGCTTGCCGATCTCCCAGACGAGCAGCAGCGCGAGCAGGTCACGGTGGGCCGTGAGGGCGTCCAGGGCGTCGGAGACCCGGGCCTTGCGGTCGGCCAGCGGAGTACGCGCCCAGGCCCGGTGCGCGGCGGCGGCGTGCGCGACCGCGGCGCGGGCGGTGTCGGCGTCCAGCCTCGACAGGTTGATGACGACGCTGTTGTCGACGGGAGTGCGGCCCGGCGCCGGGTGGCCGACGGCTCTCCACTCACCCTCGACGAGGTTGTGCAGCGTGACGACGCCGTCCACCTCGGCGCCGAACGCCTCGGGTGTGGCGGCGACCGCCCGGGCGAGGACGTCGGACCAGGCGGTGCCGTCGGCGAGTCGTAGTGCCATCGCGTTCTCCTCAGGGTTGACCGGGGAGCGGCGGCGTCGACGGCACCGCTGATGAGCCGTACTGTCTCGCGCTCGGTAGTCGGTCAGCAACCGTACGTCTGTCTGGCTGGACGTCGGCCGCCCGAAGCCGCTCGATGGCCGACTCGGAGAGAGGGGCCGCGACCAGCCAGGATGGCAATCGACTCATTGACGTGTGTAAATGATGTGAGGTTGTTGGCTGGGTTACCCGTGAGTACGAAAGTCGGGCGGGGCGTCCGGTGTGGAGGCAGGCGAAACGCCCACGACCGGTCCTCGGGGCGATGTCCGGGGGCCGGTCGTGGGCGTTCGTCGATCAGCTGGTGAAGGTGATCCGGTCGCGACGGCGACGCATCATCAGCAGGGCGCCGCCGGCGATCAGGGCGACACCGCCGAGTGCGAAGCTGGTGACGGCCACGCCGGTGAGCGGGAGGCTGCCACCGTTGTCGCCGCCGCCCGCCCCTCCCGGGGTCGAGGTCGATCCGCCGGGCGCGGTGGACTCCGACGGCGGGACCGACTCCGACGGCGGGACCGAGCCCGACGGCGTCGACGTGGCCGGGGTGGTAGGCGTCGGCGAGCCCGTGGTCGGCGTCGGCGTCGGGGACTCCGTGCTCGGCGTGGTCGGCGTCGGGGTCGGCGACGCCGTGGTGCCGGTGCCGGCGCACGTGTGGCTGAGGTTGAACTTGTCGCCCTCGCCGCTGACCAGGGCGCTGCCGCCGGTAAGCGTCCACCCCGACGGGGTGAAGAGATAGGCGTGCTTCACCTGCTTGTCGCCGCCGCCGTTGGCGGACAGGAAGTCGGTGTACGCGTCCGCGGGGTTCGGCACGGTCACCGTCACGGAGACGCTTGCGGTGTCCTTGAAGGTCAGGGTCAGGCTCTGGAAGTCGCCGGCCTGCTTGGTGGGCAGCACGAAGTGCCAGCCGTCCTGGTTGGTGGGTCGCGTACCGAACCTGGGGTCCCGACACTCCTGCTGGAACGTCCCGGCCGTCGCGCCGGCGTGAGCGGGGTTGAGGGGAACGACGCTCGATGCCCACGCCGGGGAGGCGATGGCGAGAACGGCCGTGGCGGCGGCGGTGGAGACTGCCGTGCGCGTCAGGCGCCGACGCAGTGGCATGAGGATTCCTCCGGTACTGGTCGAGGGGGCCGCTCATGATCCCATTCCTGGGGCCCGCCGGCGGCATCGGCCAACCGGCCTGAGCTGGGGCGACGTCTCGGTCGGGAAGTCCCTGCCGGGTCGGTGTTCCGTGCCGCCGCGCGCGTGTCGCCGTAACGCCCGGGAGTGCCGTGGCGCTGGCCCGCAACACGGGCTTCCCAATCGACGACGTGCACATTACATTGTCGGTTATCCATGGGAGCGCTTCCACGACTCCCCGTGGTCACACCGCCACCCCGCTGTCGCCGGTGGCCGTGCCGCCCCCACGCCGTCCCGCGTCGGTGCGACCGCCGGCGGCGCCTCCGACAGGAGCCCTTCATGCGCCACCTCACGCGGCCGTCCACCGGCCACCCCGGCCGGTCGCCGGTCGCCGACCAGCCCTGGCCCCGGCGGTTGCTGGCCGCCGGTGTCGCCCTGCTCACCGGGCTGTCCCTCGCGGTCACCGCGCCGGCCGGGCCCGCGTCCGCCGCGCCGGCCTTCAACTACGCCGAGGCGTTGCAGAAGTCGCTGCTCTTCTACGAGGCGCAGCAGTCCGGCAAGTTGCCCGACTGGAACCGGGTCTCCTGGCGCGGCGACAGCGCGCTCACCGACGGCGCCGGCGCGGGGCTGGATCTCACCGGCGGTTGGTACGACGCCGGCGACCACGTGAAATTCGGTTTCCCGATGGCGTTCAGCGCCACCATGCTCGCCTGGGGTGCGGTGGAGTACCGCAGCGGCTACACCTCGTCGGGGCAACTGCCGCACCTGCTCAACAACCTGCGGTTCGTCAACGACTACTTCATCAAGGCGCACCCGTCGGCGAACGTCCTCTACGGTCAGGTCGGCAAGGGCGACGACGACCACAAGTGGTGGGGTCCGGCCGAGGTGATGCCGATGGCGCGGCCCGCGTACAAGATCGATGCGAGCTGTGGCGGCGCGGACCTGGCGGGGGAGACGGCGGCCGCGATGGCCGCGTCCTCGATGGTGTTCCGGCCCACCGACGCGACCTACGCCGACAAGCTGCTCACCCACGCCCGGCAGCTCTACACCTTCGCCGACACGGTGCGGAAGTCCTACAGCGAGTGCATCACCGACGCGGCGTCGTTCTACAAGTCGTGGAGCGGCTGGCAGGACGAGCTGGTGTGGGCCGCCATCTGGCTCTACCGGGCCACCGGCGACGCCAGCTACCTGACCAAGGCCGAGAGTGAGTACGACAAGCTCGGCACCGAACCCCAGTCCACCACGCGTTCCTACAAGTGGACCATCGCCTGGGACAACAAGCAGTTCGGCGCGTACGTGCTGCTGGCGAACCTGACCGGCAAGCAGAAGTACGTCGACGACGCCAACCGCTGGCTGGACTACTGGACCGTCGGGGTGAACGGGCAGCGGGTTCCGTATTCCCCCGGTGGGATGGCGGTGCTCGACTCCTGGGGCGCGCTGCGCTACGCGGCCAACACGTCCTTCGCCGCGCTTGTCTACAGCGACAAGACCACCGACGCCACCCGCAAGGCGCGCTACCACGACTTCGCCGTCCGGCAGATCAACTACGCGCTCGGCGACAACCCGCGCAGCTCCAGCTACGTCATCGGGTTCGGCGCCAACGCACCGAAGAACCCGCACCACCGCACCGCGCACGGGTCCTGGTGGGACAGCCAGACCGTGCCCGTGCAGACCCGGCACACCCTCTACGGCGCGCTTGTCGGCGGCCCGTCCTCGGCAAACGACGCGTACAACGACAGCCGGTCCGACTACGTGATGAACGAGGTGGCCACCGACTACAACGCCGGCTTCACCTCGTCGCTGGTGCGGCTGACCTCCGAGTACGGCGGCACCCCGCTGGCCAACTTCCCGGTCGCCGAGACGCCCGACATGGACGAGCTGACCGTGGAGACCACAGTGACGCAGGCCGAGCCGCGGGCCACCGGGCTCAAGGTGATGGTCTACAACAAGTCGGCGTTCCCGGCCCGGGCCCTCACCAACGGCAAGTTCCGGTACTACTTCCGGCCCGACGGCACCGGCAGCGTGCAGGTCACCCCCGGCTACACCCAGGGTTGCCCGTCCCCGACCACTGCCAAGCAGTTCAGCGGCGACATCTGGTACGTCGAGGTCGACTGCACCGGGTACACCATCGCTCCGGCCGGTCAGTCGCAGCACCGGATGGAGGTCCAGTTCAAGATCGGCGTGCCGGAGGGCGGCACCTGGGACCCGACCAACGACCCGTCGTACCAGGCCACCGCCGGGCCCAACCGGAAGGTGCCGCTCTACGCCGGCACCACCCGCGTCTGGGGCGACGAGCCGGGTCCGGTCGTGCCGGACACCACCGCGCCGAGCGTCCCGGGCACGCCTGTCGCGTCCGGCCTCGCGCCCCGCTCGGTCACCCTGACCTGGGCCGCTTCCACCGACAGTGGTGGCAGCGGGCTGGCCGGCTACGACGTCCGTGAGGTCCTGGTCGGCGGCGACACGGTGGTGAACCGGCCCGTCACCGGCACCACGCTGACCATCTCGACGCTGCTGCCGGAGCAGACGTACCAGTTCAGCGTCGTGGCCCGTGACGGCGCCGGCAACCGGTCGGCGGCGTCACCGGTGCTCACCGTGACCACGCCGCCGACCGGCTCGGCCGACACGACGGTGCCGAGCACGCCCGGCACTCCGGTCGCCTCGGCGGTCACCGCCACCGGGCTCACCCTGGCCTGGACCCCGTCGACCGACAACGTGGGCGTCACCGGCTACCGGGTCTACCGCGAGGCCGGCGCCACCGACGCGCTCGTCGGCTCGCCGAGCGGCAGCACGCTCGCCGTCACCGGGCTGACGGCCTCGACGGCGTACCAGTTCTACGTGGTGGCCGTCGACGCGGCGGGCAACACCTCCGCGGCGTCCGCGCCGGTCGCGGTGACCACCGCGCCCCCGCCGGTCGGCGGCACCTGCTCGGTGGGGTACGCCACCACCGACTGGAGCACCGGCTTCACCGCCACGGTGACGATCACCAACACCGGCGCCACCGCGATCAACGGCTGGACGTTGCGGTTCAGCTTCGGCAGTGGGCAGACCGTCAGTCAGGGCTGGTCGGCGACGGTCAGCCAGACCGGCGCGGCGGTCACCGCGACGAACCTGTCGTACAACGGCACGATCGCGCCGGGCGCGTCGGCGAGCTTCGGCTTCAACGGCAACCACACCGGGACCAACCCGAAGCCCACGGCCTTCACCGTCAACAACGCCACCTGCACGGTGGCCTGACCCGAGCCACGACCAGATCGTGGACAGTTTCCGTCGAGCGTCGACGGAAACTGTCCACGATCTGCGCCCGCGTACGCGCACCGTCGTACCCGGGATGACGTCGCCGGGCGCCGGGGTGTTCGCCACCAACGCCGCCCGGCGGGTGCCGCAGCGGTCGGAACCCACCGCACCGCTCGCCTGACCCCGGATCGTGGACGGTTGCCGTGCTCTCGCCGCGGACCGGGGATAAGCCGGCGGGATTCTGGGCATGCCAGCGTCGTGGGAGGGTTGCTGACTGTCGGGCACGGCACCGCCGACCGGGTGCGGCTGGGCGACCTGCTGGCCGAGGCCGGGGTGGACCTGGTGGTGGACGTGCGGCGGTACCCGGCCAGCCGCACCACCCAGGACGTCCGGCGGGAGGAGCTTGAGCGGTGGTTGCCCGAGCGGGGCATCGACTACCGCTGGGAGCCGCGCCTCGGCGGACGCCGGCACACCCCCGCCGGAGAGCCGGAGCCGGACACCTGGTGGACGGTCGCGGCCTTCCGGGCGTACGCCAGGTACACCCGCACACCGGAGTTCGAGGCGGCGCTGGCCCAGGTGCTGGCGGACGCGGGCCGGCGGAGCACCGCGGTGATGTGCAGCGAGAGCCTCTGGTGGCGCTGCCACCGTCGGCTGATCGCCGACGTCGCGGTGCTCGGCCACGAGACGCCGGTGACGCACCTCCTGCCGGGCGGACGACTCAGCCCACACCAGCCCGCCGAGGGCGCACGCCGGCGGCCGGACGGGCACGTGTACTGGGTTGGTTGAGCCCTGTCACTCCGTGAGGTCGTCGGCGAGCAGGTCAATGAGCAGGGCGTCGTGCCAGCGGCCGTCCTCGCCCCGCTGGTAGCGGCGCATGATGCCCACGGGACGGAAGCGCGGCTCCAGCGTCCCGGCCGCCGCAGCGTAGTTCCGAAACTTTTCCGAAACATCTTTGCCGGGTCGGCATGTGGTGAAAGCATCGACTGAGTTAGATACCACCACTGAGACATCCGGTCGTCCCCGCCTCGGCGGCCCGGGTGTCGGCCAACAAGGAGACCGAGATGGCAATGAGCCCATCCGTTCATCAGGGCGGGGCTCGGCGACGGCGATCGCCCGCCGTCCGAGCGCTGCTCGCCGGCGCGTTCAGCGTCGTGACCGTAGCCGCCGTCGCGGTGATGATGCCCTCGGCGAACGCCGCCGCGACCACGCTCGGCGCGGCCGCCGCGCAGTCGGGCCGGTACTTCGGCACGGCGATCGCGGCGGGCCGGCTGGGCGATTCCACGTACAGCACGATCGCGGCGCGTGAGTTCAACATGATCACGGCCGAGAACGAGATGAAGCCGGACGCGACGGAGCCCCAGCGGGGCCAGTTCAACTTCAACTCCGGTGACCAGATCTACAACTGGGCGACCCAGCGTGGCCTGAAGGTCCGTGGGCACACCCTGGCCTGGCACGGGCAACAGCCGGGGTGGATGCAGAGCCTGAACGGCAGCGCCCTGCGTCAGGCGATGATCGACCACATCAACGGCGTGATGGGCCACTACCGGGGCAAGCTCGCCGCGTGGGACGTGGTGAACGAGGCGTTCAACGAGGACGGCAGCCGTCGTTCGTCGAACCTCCAGGGCACCGGCAACGACTGGATCGAGGTGGCGTTCCGCACCGCGCGGGCGGCCGACCCGTCGGTCAAGCTCTGCTACAACGACTACAACATCGAGAACTGGTCGTACGGCAAGACGCAGGGCGTCTACCGCATGATCCAGGACTTCAAGTCCCGTGGCGTGCCGATCGACTGCGTCGGGTTGCAGACCCACTTCACCGGCGGCAGCTCGCTGCCGAGCAACTTCCAGACCACGCTGTCCAGCTTCGCCGCGCTCGGCGTGGACGTGGCGCTGACCGAGGTCGACGTCACCAACTCCTCCACCACCCAGTACGCCGGGCTGACCCAGGCGTGCCTCAACGTGCCGCGCTGCATCGGCATCACCGTCTGGGGCGTACGCGACAGCGACTCCTGGCGCTCCAACGAGAGCCCGCTGCTCTTCGACGGCGGCGGCAACAAGAAGGCCGCCTACAACTCCGTCCTCAACGCGCTCAACGCGGCCCCCCCGACCTCGAGCCCGACCGCCAGCCCGACGGTGAGCCCGACCGTGAGCCCGACGGTGAGCCCGACCACGAGCCCGCCGCCGAGTGGCGGCACCGGCCGGATCACCGGTGTGCAGTCGGGACGCTGCATCGACGTGCCCAACGCCACCCAGACCAACGGCACACGCGTCCAGCTCTACGACTGCAACAGTCAGTCGAACCAGCAGTGGACGTACACCGCGAGCAAGCAGTTGCGGGTCTACGGCAGCAAGTGCCTCGACGCGAACGGCGCGGGCTCGGCGAACGGCACCGGAATCATCATCTGGGACTGCAACGGCCAGCCGAACCAGCAGTGGAACATCAACTCCAACGGCACCATCAGCGGCGCGCAGTCCGGCCGGTGCCTGGACGTCTGGGGCACCGGCAACGGCCAGCAGGTTCAGCTGTACGACTGCCACGGGCAGACCAACCAGCAGTGGCGGACCGACTTCGGTGGCACCACGCCGCCGACGTCGACCCCGCCAACGTCGACGCCTCCGACGTCGACGCCGCCCACCACGGCGCCGCCGGGCGGCTGCGCGCTCCCGTCGACCTACCGGTGGTCGTCGACAGGCGCGCTGACGAGCCCGAAGAACGGCTGGCTCTCGGTCAAGGACTTCACAAACGTCGTCTACAACGGCAAGCACCTGGTCTACGCGTCGAACGTCAACAGCAGCGGCTCGTACGGCTCGATGAACTTTGGCCTGTTCACCAACTGGTCCGACATGGCCTCGGCCAGCCAGACCGGAATGAGTCAGGGCACGGTGGCGCCCACGCTGCTGTACTTCGCCCCGAAGAACATCTGGGTGCTGGCGTACCAGTGGGGACCGACCTCGTTCAGCTACAAGACGTCGAGCGACCCGACCAACGCCAACGGCTGGTCCTCGGCGCAGACGCTGTCCACCGCCAACCTCCCGGACGCCCCGTACGGCGTGATCGACCAGACCCTCATCGGCGACGACCAGAACATGTACCTGTTCTTCGCCGGGGACAACGGCAAGATCTACCGGTCGAGCATGCCGCTCGGGAACTTCCCGGGCAGCTTCGGCTCGAGCTACACGACTGTCATGACCGACTCGACGAACAACCTGTTCGAGGGCGTCGAGGTCTACAAGGTGCAGGGCCAGAACCAGTACCTCATGCTCGTCGAGGCGATCGGAAGCCAGGGGCAGCGCTACTTCCGGTCGTTCACGTCCAGCAGCCTGGGCGGCTCGTGGACCCCGCAGGCCGCCAGCGAGAGCAACCCCTTCGCCGGCAAGGCCAACAGCGGCGCGACGTGGACCAACGACATCAGCCACGGTGACCTGGTCCGCACCAACCCCGACCAGACCAAGACCGTCGACGCCTGCAACCTGCAGTTGCTGTACCAGGGCAAGGACCCCAACGCGAGCGGCGACTACAACCGGCTGCCGTGGCGGCCGGGTGTGCTGACCCTCCAGCGCTAGGCGTCACTCCGTTCGCGGAGAACCGGGGCGTGTCCGGCACCGTGCGGTGCCGGGCACGCCCGTCCCATTCAGCCGGCCAGGTCCTCGGCGAGCAGGTCCATCAGCAGGGCGTCGTGCCAGCGGCCGTCCTCGCCCCGCTCGTAGCGGCGCATGATGCCGACCGGGCGGAAGCCCACCTTGGCGTACGCCCGGATGGCCGCGCTGTTGGCGGCGGCCGGGTCGATGGTGAACCGGTGGTGGCCGTACTCGTCGATCAGGTGCCGGGCCAGGGTGCGGATGGCGTCCCCGCCCAGACCCGCGCCGCGCGCCGCCGGGTCGAGGAAGATGTCCAGGCTGGCGTGCCGGTAGTCCGGGTCCGGTTCGGCGTACCACTGGATCGCGCCGATCAGCCGGCCGTCGTGCTCGATGGCGTACAGGGCGAGGTCGTCGTCGTTGAGGTCGGCCTGGACGGCGGCGGCCAGGTCGTCGCCGCCGCGCCACCACCGGCGTACCTCCGGGTCGGCCCGGATCGACGCGAGGGCCGGCACGTCAGCGACCGTCGCCGGTCGGAGGGTCACCGCACGCCCACGCAGCATCGGGCTCAGCCTCGACTCTCGCCGTGCTCGACGCACACCGCCGACCAGCCGACCGGCAGCACCTGCACCTTCATCCGGCGTCGGCAGCGCGGGCAGTAGCGCGGCGGCTCCAGCGTCCGGGCCACCGCGCACGACTCGTGCCCGGTGGCCGACGCGTCCTCGCCGCAGCGGTCACACCAGCGCTGCGCTGCCACAACCTCGGTCACGTCGTCCTCACCGGTCAGCTCAGAGGGTCGCGGACAGGGCCTTGACCGGCATCTTCAGCTCGTCGAGCAGGTCGAGGTCGGCGGTCGCCGGCCGGCCCAGGGTGGTCAGGTAGTTGCCGACGATCACCGCGTTGATGCCGCCGAGCAGACCGTCGCGGGTGCCCAGGTCACCGAGGGTGATCTCCCGGCCTCCCGCGTACCGGAGGATGGTGCGCGGCATGGCCAGCCGGAACGCGGCGATGGCCCGCAGCGCGTCCTTGCCCTCCACCACCGGTCGGTCGCCGAGCGGGGTGCCGGGGCGCGGGTTGAGGAAGTTGAGCGGCACCTCGTGCGGGGCCAGCTCGGCGAGTTGCGCGGCGAACTCGGCCCGCTGCTCGACGGTCTCGCCGAGGCCGAGGATGCCGCCGCAGCACACCTCCATGCCGGAGTCGCGGACCATGCGCAGCGTCTCCCACCGCTCCTCCCAGGAGTGGGTGGTGACCACGTTCGGGAAGTACGACTTGCAGGTCTCCAGGTTGTGGTTGTAGCGGTGCACGCCCATGTCGACCAGGTCGTCGACCTGCTCCTGGGACAGCATCCCCAGCGACGCGGCGACCTGGATGTCGACCTCTGCCTTGATGGCGGCGACGCCCTCGCGCATCTGCTTCATCAGCCGGTCGTCCGGGCCACGCACCGCCGCGACGATGCAGAACTCGGTCGCCCCGGTCTTCGCCGTCTGCTTCGCGGCCTCGACAAGCGACGGGATGTCCAGCCAGACCGAGCGCACCGGAGAGGTGAACAGGCCCGACTGCGAGCAGAAGTGGCAGTCCTCCGGGCAGCCGCCGGTCTTGAGCGAGACGATGCCCTCGACCTCGACCTCCGGGCCGCACCACCGCATCCGCACGTCGTGGGCGAGCTGGAGGGCGGCGGGCAGGTGCTCGTCGGGCAGGTTCAGCACGGCGAGGACGCCGGCCTGGTCGAGGCCGACGCCGTCACCCAGGACCTGGGTGCGGGCCTGGTCGAGGATCTCTGGCATGGCTCGTACCCTACAAGGCCCCCGGTCAGGCGGGTACGACCTGCCGTCCGGTCGATCTCCACCAGCGACGCCGGGTCAACGGCGCAGTGGCAGCGTGTCACCGGCTGTTGACGTTACGTGGTCGCACACTTCTCGGCTTCGTCCCTGGGTGGCCCCGGGTGCCGTGGATTCGCCGGGTCGGTGGCGGCGGGTGGTAATTTCGCCCGGCGGGTGTCGGCGTGACCGGCGCGGACGGCGGTGAAGGGGTGACGGTGGCGGACTGGCTGGCGGCGCTCGATCGTCGCGCGCAGTTGCGGGCGAAGGCCGGCCTGACCCGTCGGCTGCACCCGCGTCCCGCCGACGACCGGATGACCGACCTCGCCGGCAACGACTACCTCGGCCTGGCCACCCACCCGGAGGTCACGGCCGCGGCCACGGCGGCGCTGTCGGCGTACGGGCTGGGGGCGACCGGGTCGCGGCTGGTGCGCGGCTCGACCGACGCGCACGAGGCCCTGGAGGACGAGCTGGCGCAGTGGCTGGGCACCGACCGGGCACTCGTCTTCTCCTCCGGATACCTGGCCAACCTCGGCGCGCTGCGGGCCCTCGTCCAGCCCCGGACCCTGCTCGTCTCGGACGCCCACAACCACGCGTCGCTCATCGACGGCTGCCGGATCTCCGGCGCGGAGACGGTGGTCAGCGCGCACGCCGACGTGACGGCGGTGGCCGCCGCGCTGGCCGTGGCGCCGGGACGTCCGGCGGTGGTGGTCACCGAGTCGGTCTTCTCGGTCGACGGCGACCTCGCGCCGCTGGCCGAATTGCACGCGGTGGCCCGTCGCTACGGCGCGCTGCTGCTTGTCGACGACGCGCACGCGCTCGGCGTGACCGGTCCGTCCGGGGCCGGCGCGGTCGCGGCCGCCGGGCTGGCCGGCGAGCCGGACGTCGTGGTCACCGCCACCCTCTCCAAGGCGCTCGGCGGTGCGGGTGGGGTGGTCGCCGGCCCGGCGGAGTTCGTCCGACACCTGGTCGAGACCGGCCGTACGTTCATCTTCGACACCGCCCTGCCGCCGGCCGTCGCGGCCGGTGTGCACGCCGCGCTGCGGCTGGCCCGGGCCGGCGACGACATGCGTGCCGAGCTGGCCGACCGGGTGGCGTTGGCGGTCGGTCGACTGGGCGCGGCCGGCCTGGCCGTCTCCGCGCCGGACGCGGCGGTGATCTCGGTGGCGGCGCCCGGCCCGGAGGCGGCGACCGCCTGGGCGGCCGACTGCCGGGACCGGGGAGTCGCGGTGGGCTGTTTCCGGCCGCCCTCCACCCCGGACAGCCGCTCCCGGCTGCGCCTCACCGTCAGCGCCGGGGTGCCCCGGGTGGATTTCGAGCGGGCGTTGGACGTCATCGTGGAGTGTGCGCCGTGAGCGCCGTGAGCGCGTGGGAGGGGCCGGTGCTGGTCACCGGCACCGACACCGAGGTGGGCAAGACGGTGGTCACGGCGGCGATCGCGGCGGCCGCGCAGGCCGCCGGCCTGCGGGTGGCGGTCGTCAAGCCGGGTCAGACCGGCACGGCCGGTGGGGAGCCGGGCGACGTGGACGCGGTCAATCGGCTGGCGGCTCCGCTGACGGGTCGTACGCTTGCCAGTTTTCCGGATCCGCTCGCCCCGCTGGCCGCCGCGCGGGTCGCGGACCTGCCGCCGCTTGAGTTGTACGCGGCGGTGGATGCCGTCCGGGAGGAGGCGGACAAGCACGACCTGGTCCTGGTCGAGGGGGCCGGTGGCCTGCTGGTGCCGATGGGGCTGCGTCCGTCCGGCGAGCCGTGGACGATGGCCGACCTGGCGGTGTCGCTCGGCGCGCCGGCGGTGGTGGTCACCCGCGCCGGGTTGGGCACGCTCAACCACACCGCGCTGACCCTGGAGGCGCTGGACCGTCGGGCGGTGCCGGCCGGCGTGGTGATCGGCGCCTGGCCGGCGTCGCCGGAGCTGGTGCACTGGACGAACCTGACCGACCTGGTGCCGAACCTGCTGGGCGCGGTGCCGGCCGGCGCGGGCGCGATCGATCCGGGGGTGTTCCGGCGGTCGGCGCCGGGCTGGCTCACTCCGGCGCTGCACGGGGTGCTCGACGACTGGCGCGTCTGGGCCGAGGAGAGCAGCTGAACACCTGACTTTCGTCGGTGTCCGCGCAGGTCGGGCGTGGGTAGCCTGGCCGCCGTGAGGATCCTGGACCGGTTGCTGCCCGGACGGTGGCGGCGTCCGCTGCTGGACGTGCTGCTCTGGGCGGTGGTGGCCGCTCCGATCGCGGCTGCCCGGCTGAGTCCGCCGTACCCGCGTTTCGACGTGGCGTTGCTGCTCGGCTCGCTGGCGCTGTTGGCGGCCGCGGTGGCGTCGGCGCGGCGCTGGCCGCTGGTGGGGTTGCTGCTGGTGGTGCTCGGTTCGCTTGTGGACGGCAACTTCGTCTTCGCCATCCCGGTGTTCAGCTATCTGAGCGGGCGGCGCAGTGCGGGCGCCGCGCCGGCGGCAGTGCTGTTCGGCGTGATCGCCCTCGGCGGCACGGTGTTGAACCTGGGGTTGCTCGGCACCGGGGCGGCGACCTGGTTCCTGCTCGCTTCGGTGCTGCTGTTCGCCGGGGTGTTCCCGTGGCTGGTGGGTCGCTACCGGCGGCAGCAGCAGGCGCTTGCCGACGCCGGGCGCCGGCACGTCGAGGCGCTGACGCGCGAGCGGCGGGGCGCCGCGGAGCGGATCCGGCTGCGGGAGCGGGCCCGGATCGCCGAGGAGATGCACGACTCGCTCGGTCACGACCTCAGCCTCATCGCCGTACGGGCCGCCGCCTTGGAACTGGCCGACGACCTCGCCCCGGAGCACCGGACGGCGGTGGGGGAGCTGCGGGCCAGCGTCGCGGCGGCGACCGAACGGCTGCACGGCATCATCGGGGTGCTGCGGGAGGAGGGCGGTCCGGCCGGCGTCCGCCCGGTGGGGGAGACCGTCGTCGACCTGGTGGCCGGGGCCCGCGAGGCCGGGATGGCGGTACGGCTGGACGCCCCGCCCGACACCGTGGAGTTGCCCGGGATGACCGGGTCCGCCGCCCATCAGGTGGTGCGGGAGGCGCTCACCAACGCGGCCCGGTACGCCCCGGGCGCGCCGGTGACCGTCACCCTCGCCCGCGACGCGGACGGGGTCGAGGTACGGGTGCGTAACGCGTCGGCGCCGGCCGGCCCGCTGCCCCGACCGGCCTCCTCGGGGAGCGGGCTGCTGGCCCTCGCCGAGCGGGTCCGGCTGGCCGGTGGCGTACTGGATGCCGGTCCGGGCTCCGACGGTGGCTTCGCGGTGCGCGCCCGGCTGCCGTTGCCCGCCGAGGCGCACTCCGGCGCGGGATGGTCGGCGGTGCCCGTTCCGGTGTGGGCCGTGCCCGACGGCACGGGTACCGCCCTGGTCGGCGGCGGCCCGGAACGGCCGGCGGACGCCGAGCGTCGGCTGCGCGAGGCGCGTCGTCGGGCCCGGCGCAGCCTGCTGACGGCGCTCGCCGCCCCGGCCGGCTTCGGGCTCGTCCTGTCTCTGCTCTACTACTCCTTCGCCACGGCCGGGACGGTGCTTGACGAGTCGGCGTACGACCGGATGCGGCCCGGGACCGAACGCGCCGACCTGCCCGGTCTGCCCCGCCGGCAGCTAACCCCGCCGCTCGGTGCGTCGGCGCCGGGGTGCGAGTACTACACCGACGGCAACTTCCCCCTCGCCGAGCCGACGTGGCGGCTCTGCTTCACCGACGGCCGGCTGGCCAGCAAGGAGCGGATAGCGTCGTGAACACCGACACGGCCGTGCCGACACCGGTCCGGGTGGTCCTCGCCGACGACGAGGCGATGATCCGGGCCGGCGTCCGGGCCATCCTCGCCGCCGATCCGGGCATCGAGGTGGTCGCCGAGGCCGGCGACGGGCGGGCCGCGGTGGAGTTGGTCCGCGCGCACCGACCCCGGGTGGCGTTGCTGGACATCCGGATGCCCTGGTTGGACGGACTGGCGGCGGCGGCCGAGATCCACCGGGTCGCGCCGGCCACCGCGACGCTCATGTTGACCACCTTCGGCGAGGACGACCACGTGGCCCGGGCGCTCGGGCACGGCGCGAGCGGGTTCCTGCTCAAGTCCGGCGACCCGCGCGAGCTGATCGCCGGGGTGCACGCGGTGGCGGACGGCGGGGCGTACCTGTCGCCGCGGGTGGCCCGCCGGGTGATCGAGCTGGGGGCCGGGCGGCTGGCGCGCCGACCCGCCGCGCGGGACCGGACGGCAGGGCTGACCGAGCGGGAACGTGAGGTGCTGGCCCTGGTCGGGGCGGGGCTGTCCAACGCGGAGATCGCCCGCCGGCTGCACCTGGTGGAGGGCACCGTGAAGAGCTATCTGACAAGCATCTTCACCCGACTGGACGTGCGTAACCGGGTGCAGGCGGCGATCCTCGCGTACGAGGCGGGGTTGGTCGAGCGGTGAGCGGGGGCCGCGAGGGCCCCCGCTCAGTGCCTCAGGCGTCGCGGCGGCGCAGGGCGGCCCGACCGAGCAGTAGGGCGGCTCCCGCCCAACCGACGAGCACCAGCAACCCCACCGCGCCCGGGTACGGGTCGGTGTCGCCGGCCATGAAGTGCCCACCGGCCACGCCGGGGAACGCGTCCGCGATCCGGTTCAGGACTGCGATGTCCGGCTCCTGCAGGGACAGCGGCACGATCATCAGGGTGGCGAAGAGCACGACGATCGTGAGCACCGCGCTGCGCAGTGCCGCGCCGAGGCCGAGCGCGAGGACGCTGACCAGGGCCAGGTAGGTCGCCACCGCCACGATGTCGCCGATCGTGCCGGCGGTCGGCGCGCTGCCCCACTCGCCGAGTACCGGCCGGGCGACCAGGGCGCCGACACCGCCGAGCAGCAGTCCGAGAACGAAGGTGACGGCGCCGGCCACCACGGCCTTGGCCAGGAGCACCCGGCCGCGTGCCGGGGTGCACTGCAGGGTCGTCCGGATGGTGCCGCTGGTGAACTCCGTGGTGATGGCGAGCAGTCCCAGTGCCAGCACGGCGTACTGGGTCAGCTCGACCGCGTCGATCAGCACGCTGCCGACGGCGACGATGCCGGGGTTGTCGGCCGGGTCGTCGTTGGTGTTGGCGTTGGCCGCGTAGATGGCGAGTTGTCCGGCGCTCGCGGCCATCACGAGCAGCCCGGCCAGCATCGTCCACCAGGTGCTGCGTACCGAGACCAGCTTGGTCCACTCGGCGGCCACCGCCGCGCGGAAGGCGGCCGGCGCGCTGAGCGCCGGCGCGACGGTGGGACGGCTGCCCACCACGGTCTGCGTGCTCATCGCGCGTCACCTCCGGTCGGGCCGCCGGCGTACTCGACGCTGTCGGCGGTCAGCTCCATGAACGCCTGCTCCAGCGACGCGCCGTGCGGGCTCAGCTCGTGCAACCGCACCCCCAGCTCGTACGCCAGGTCACCGATCCGGTCGACGGTGGTCCCGGTGACGGTCAGCTCGTCCGGGCCGGCCGGTTCGACGATGGCGCCGTGCGCGCCCAGACGTGCGGCGAGGGTGGCGAGCCCCTCCGGGTGCGGGCTGCGGACCCGCACGGCCTGCCCACTGCCCGCGATGACGTCGCCGACCGGGGCGTCGGCGAGCAGTCGTCCCCGGCCGATCACCACGAGCTGGTCGGCGGTGAGCTGCATCTCGCTCATCAGGTGGCTGGAGACGAAGACCGTGCGGCCCTGCCCGGCCAGGGAGCGCAACAGGTGCCGCACCCAGCGCACCCCGTCCGGGTCGAGGCCGTTCACCGGCTCGTCGAACATCAGCACCGGCGGATCGCCGAGCAGCGCCCCGGCGATGCCGAGCCGCTGGCCCATGCCCAGGGAGAGGGTACGGCCCGGTTTGGCGGCGGCACTCCCGTCCAGCCCGACGGTGTCGAGCACCTCGTCGACCCGCCGGGCGGAAATGCCGTTGCTGCGGGCCATGGCCAGCAGGTGTGCCCGCCCGGAGCGGGCCGGGTGGACGGCTCGGGCGTCGAGCAGGGCGCCCACCTCGTGCAGCGGTCGCCGCAGCTCCCGGTACGACCGGCCGTCGACGAGCGCCGTTCCGGAGGTGGGCCGGTCCAGGCCGAGGATCATCCGCATGGTGGTGGACTTGCCGGCGCCGTTGGGGCCGAGGAAACCGGTGACCCGACCGGGTGCGATGTCGACGGTCAGCGCGTCGACGGCGACTGTCGCCCCGAACCGTTTCGTCAACCCACGTAATGTGATCATGCGCTGACGCTAGGCGTCCGGCACGTCGGCCCGCCGCGCCCGAAGGGCAGCACCCGACCCTGACTTTCGTCAGGCCGCCCGGGTCAGCGGATGTAGTCCTCAAGCAGCGCCGGGGTGAGCCCCGCCCGGTGGATCGCCTTCAGCGCCGCGAGGAGGTCGTCCATCAGCGCCGGTCGGAAGTGCATCAGCAGCACGTCGCCGGGTTGGACCACCTTCTCCGGGGTCTGGTAGCGCACCTTGCCCTCGTGGACGGTCTCGGACCAGTGCAGGACCGCCTTCGCGCCACAGTCCCGAGCGGCGGTCAGCGTGGTGCTGTCGTACTCGCCGAACGGGGGGCGGAACAGGGTCGCCCGCTTGCCGAACAGCGTCTCCAGCTTGTCCGCGGCGCCGCAGATCTCCTGCCTCTGGTAGTCGTACGATCGGCCGGCCAGCGAGGTGTGCCTGACCGTGTGGTTCTCGACGATCCCGCCGGCCACCTGGATCTGCCGGAAGTAGTCGTCGTGCTCCTCGGCCGCCGGAGAGTTCAGGAACATCGTGACCGGGATGTGCGCCCGCCAGATGAAGTCGGCCACCGCGGGCGGGCGGGCCAGCCCACCGTCGTCGATGGTGATGAAGGCGACCTTCTGGTCGGTCGGCAGGCGGTGCCAGAACGGAATCGCCCCGGTCGCGGTCAACGGCACCGGCTGCGGAGGTGGCGCCTCGGGAAAGGTCGGCGCCTGGGACACGTACCAGTCCAGGCTTCCGGGGGCGGGCGGGGCCGTCGTCGTCGGCGCGGCCGACGGGGACGGCGACGTCGACGGCATGGGCGTCGGGACCGACGGGCTCGGCGGGGCCGCGGTGATCTGCCGGGCGTGGAACACCGGTCGGGCTGCGCAGGCGCTCAGCGTCAGCAGGGCCAGAAGCGTTGCGGCGGCGAGGATCCGACGCGCAGAGGTGGCGGACACGCCCGGAAACATACCGAGTCACGGGCAGGTGCTGCGTGCCCGCTCCCGTGCTTCCTTGCCCGGGCTGTCTAGCCTCGGATCGAGTCGATTCGATCAGCGGGGGCAGCCGATGACACGGTGGATCTTGCAGGTACTCGCCACCGTTGGCTTCGGCCTGCTGCTGGGGTTCATCGGGCTGACGATGGTCTTCGACCTGTTCGGGTTCGTCGACGCACACACACGCCGGTTGTCGAGGACTTCGTTGAACCGCCTGTTGGGCTTTCCGGATCGGGATCCGGCCGAGGTGCGGAGGGGCGTCGGCTACCGCTTCGCGCGGTTCTTCGTCAGCGGCATCACGCTCCTCCTCGGTGTCGTGGCGGTGGTCGGGGGCATCGTGCTACTGGTCGGCGGGCCGCTCGACTGACCGCACCACGAAGGCGTCCGGCATCCGGAAGGTGAGGTTGTCCGGGCACCAGGGCGGCCGGACCACTGTCACCCCGTCGAGCAGCGGCGTCGCCTCGGCCACCACCACGGCCGCCTCCATCCGGGCCAGGACGTCCCCGACACAGCGGTGCGCGCCCGCGCCGAACGCCAGGTGCCGGCGCGAACCGCGCTGCCCCGGGCGGAACTCGTCGGGGGACTCGACGATCGCCGGATCCCGGCCGGCGCGGGCCAGCCACAGCACGATGCTGGTGCCGGCCGGCACGGCGGTTCCACCAAGCGTGCCGTCGACCGCCGCGACGCGCCGCCACGTGACGATGGGCGGCTCGAGGCGCAGGCCCTCCTCGACGACGTCGGCGACCGCGACGTCACCGGTGCGCAGGCCGGCGCGTACCGCCGGTTCGCCGGCCAGCCGGTGCAGCAGCAGGGTGAGGAACTGCGAGGTGGTCTCCTGGCCGGCGACCAGCAGGAAGAAGAGCGCGCCGACCACCACGTCCGGCGGGTGGCCGCCCGCGCGCAGTTCGGCGGCCAGGCCGCCGCCGGTGGCCGCGAACTCGCGCAGGACGCCGTGGAAACGGCCCACCTCGGTGGCGAGCGCCACCTGCCGGTCGCCGTCCAGGGGCGCCCAGAACAGCTCCAGCGCCGCCCGGGCGAACTCCTTCACCGCGCCGACCGGCGCGTCCGGCAACTCGACCAGTCGGGCCAGCACCAGCAGGGGCAGGTCGGCGGCGAGGTCCGCGTACAGGTCGACCGGCTCACCGGCGTCGAGCGCGGCGCGCAGCCGGGCCACCCGCTCCCGGACGAGGGCGGTCAGCCAGGGGCGCTGCGCCGCGACCCGGGCGGGGTGCAGCGCGTCGGCGACGATCGCCCGGATCTCCGGATGGCTGGCGGCGGAGTTGTTGGCGAGGGTCGGCGGCAGCCGGAACCGGTGCCCGGCGAGCACCCGCAGCGCGGTCACCGGCATCGGGGTCACCGCGTCCAGGGCGTTGTCCGGCCGGTAGCGGACCGGGTCGGCGAGGACCTGGCGGACCAGCGCGTGCCGGGTGACGACGAGGTGACGTACGCCGACGTGGTCGGTCACCTCGGCGACGTCCGGCCAGGGTGCCTCGACCTCGGACGCCCAGCCGGAGAACAGCACGTCGACACGCTAGCCGGCAGCTCCCGGCAGGCCGGCGCGCAACTGCCAGACGGTGGTGCGCTTCACCCGGACGCTCTCCAGGGCCTCCGGCACCGGCACGTCGTACGCGGCCAGCTCGTCGAAGCGGTCCCGGGGCAGGAACGCCCGGCCGGGGTCACCGACAAGCGCCGGCGCCCCGGCCCGCGTGGCGCGCAGCAGGAACCGCAGCACCCGGCGGGCCATCGCCTCGCTGTAGAACACGTCCCCGGCGAGCACCACCTCGGCGTCGCCCGCGTCGCCGTCGAGGATGTCGCCGAACTCGGCGTCGACGCGTACACCGTTGGCCTCGGCGTTGAGCGCGACCGCCGCGACCGCCAGCTCGTCCACCTCGACGGCCCGCACGGACGCCGCGCCGGCCCGGGCGGCGGCGATGGCCACCAGGCCGGAGCCGGAGGCGAGGTCGAGCACCCGGCGGCCGGCGACCAGCTCCGGGTGATCGGTGACGTACCGGGCGAGCGCCTGCCCGCCGGCCCAGGCGAAGGCCCAGAACGGCGGCGGCCGGTCGCTGGAGAATTCACCCTCGGTCAGCTCCCAGAGCCCGATCGGTTCGTCCGCCTGGTGCAGGCGCACCTCGGGAACGAAGGCGACCGGGGCCAGCCGGGCGTGCAGGCGGACGAACGTGCTGGAGAGCTCGGACACCCGGCAATTCTCGCGCACCGGTCGGCCCCGACGACGCAGGGAGGTGGTCCGGGACGCGCGGGTACGGGTGAAGGGTTCACCACTCTCGGTGAAATCACCAGCCGCGCTTGGCGGCCGATGCGAAGACACCCCTCTGTCCGGCCCGCCCGTTTCCTCCTAGCGTTTCCCACAAGCGACGAGAAGGAACGGGGTGGTGGTGATCGTGTGGCGGTACGTGCTGCGGCTCGCAGCGTTGGTTGCCGGTGTTGCCGGGGTGGTGCTGACACTGGCCGCACCGGCGCAGGCGGCCTTCGCCACCGAGATGAGCGGCCTGCCGGCCCGGTTCACCGCGGGGGACCAGGTGCGCACGATCTCGGCGGTGGTCTCGCAGACGGACCGGCGCGGCGGATGCGCGAAGGTGCGCTGGTCGATGGTGCTCCGTGTGCAGGGCATCCGGCTCGACCAGGTGAAGATGGACCGGGTGGAGGAGACCGGCGACTTCCCGCTGGAGATCCGCACCGAGGGGGACGTGGCCCGGTTGACCGACAGGCAACTCGACCCGGGCACGCTCTGCCCGGGCCGCACGGTCACCGCCCGCTACCGGGTGGCCTTCGACGAGGACGTCACCCAGGGGCGGGTCACCCTCGCCGCCGAGGCGTACGACGCGAACCTGCGCCTGTTGGCCCGCCAGACCGCCACCCGGTCGGTGGTGGGGGCGGCCGTCCGGCCGACGGGTACGCCGACACCGAGCGCGACGCCTGCCGAGCCCAGCGACCCGCCGAGCGAAGCGGTCGAGGAGAGCGCCCCGGCCGGGGAGCCGGTCGCCGACGGGCCCGTCGACGTCGCGCCACCCGCGGCCGGCGCCGGCCGTCCGGTCTCGCAGAGCGGTGGGTTCGGCGTGGTGCAGGCCGCGTTCCTGCTCGGTGGGCTGCTGCTCTCGCTCGGGGTGGGGCTGCTGCTGCGGCTGCGGCACCTCACCCGGACCGCGACCGCCGTGGAGGACGACCCGCCTGTGGACCGGCTCTGGGAGCGACAGGCGACGGCCGACCCCTGGCGGCCGGCCCGCCGCTGAACGGGAGGTGTCGGGGCCGACGGAGATCCGCCGGCCCCGACCGTGTCACTTCGTGAACGCCTGGAACTCGGCGATCCGGACCTGGGCACGGGCCGGGCTGGCGGTCGCGCAGTCCGTCGTCGTGGCCGGGTCGGCGTCCTGCTCACCGGCGTACTGCGGGCCGCCGGTGCACTGACTCGCCAGCACCTCCAGGCGCAGGTGGGTGGCGAGGGTGGTGGGCACCGCGAACGTCCGCAGGTTGATGTCGCGGCTGTACGCCCGGTACGCCCCGCCGGGGAACGCGTCGCCCGCGCTGGTGTAGATCCGCTGCCAGTGCGCCGGATCCGCGCAGTCGGTGGTCGTCGCGTCGCACGCGGACACCGCGAACGAGCGCAGCGCGCTCAGCGCGTTCTGACTGCCGGTGTCGGCGTCCCCGGTGATCGCGGGCCGCAGCATCGCGCTGACGTTCACGCGCTTGACCGACTGCGGGCCGTCGCCCGGCAGGTCCACCGTGAGCTGCCGGCCGGCCACCCCGTCCAGGGAGGCCCAGTTCGTCGCCTCGGTGTCGTCGGCGACCCGGTCCAGGTTGACCCCGTCGCCGGTGATCGTGGCCCCGGAGGCCGTGGACGCGAGGTTGCGACTCATCCGCAGGTCCACGTATCCGGTCCGGCCGGCGTCGGCGACCACGCTGAGCCGCTGGTGCCCGAAGCCGGGCGCGACGGCCAGCAGGTCGTACGTGCCGGCCACCAGCTCCAGCGTGTCCGGGATCGGCGTCGCCGGGTCGGTGTCCGCGACGGGGGTGGCCCGCGCCTCGTACGCCCCGACGTACACCCGGATCGGCGCGTCGACGCTGTCCCCGCGGGGACGCAGGGTGAGCGTCGCGTTGCCGCCGCGCGGCGAGGCGAAGCTCGGCGTCGGGTCGGTGTCCCCGGCGCCGTTGGTGACGGCGTCGCGGCCCATCCCGGAGCGCGCGAACTCGGCCCAGATCAGGTCCTGGTTCGCGCCCCCGAAGCGCAGCAGGTCGGCGGTGAGCATGTTGTCGCGCATGTCGAGCATGCTGACCTGGCTGGCGGCCTGGAGCAGGAACGAGTCGAAGACCAGTTGCGACCAGCGCCGGTTGCCCGGGCACTTGTCGGCGGCGACCTTGCCCTGTGCGCACTCCACCTGCCGTTGGGTGGTGCCGAGGCCGTACCGCTTGACCAGCGCCGAGCGGACCCGGTAGTTGGTGGCGCCCCAGATCTCCCCGTCGGCGTGCACGGCCGGGCCGCCGGTGTTGTAACCGATGTCGGAGTAGTTCAGCGGGCTGCGGCTCAGGTCGTAGTTGCGGATGCCGCTGACCAGGTTGCCGGTGACGTAGCCGCCGGTGACGAAGGGCGTCTCGCCGGGCGCGCGCAGCCCGTTCTGGTACAGGTACTCGGCGGCGAGCAGGTCGCCCCACGACTCACCCATCGCCCCGCCCTGGTGGCCGCTGATCCCGCTGTCCGGCCCGGCGATCATCCGGTTGGTGATGGCGTGTGTGTACTCGTGGCCGATCACCGTCATGTCGTAGTCGCCGTCCACGCACGGCGGGTACGGGCCGCCGGCCTGGGGCTGCCACAGGTACATGTTGGTGGTCGGCGGCACGCCGTCGCGCCCGGTGCCCTGGTTGGCGTTGTTGCGGTTGCCGGTCAGCGCGCCCTGCTGGGCGCGGCCCTGCTCGGCGTCGCCGCCCAGCCCGGACGGGGTCAGGTTGACCGCCTGGAGGTTCCACGCCGACTCGGTGAAGCCCAGCTGGTACGCCCAGTCGTGCATGCGGTTGTGCATGACGAAGAGGTTGGCGATCGCCGCGTCCGCGTCGTTGCGCTGCGCTGACGTGAACACCTCGGGGTTGCACTTCGCCTGGTGCCACTGGTCGGTGAACGGGTACTCGTAGCGGCGCTCCGGGCTGGGGGTGGCCGGGACGACCGGGGTGTTGTTGCCCCAGGAGAGCACGGTGTTGGCCGAGTTGCCGCGCGAGGTGAAGGTCGGTGTGCCGGTGGCCGCGTCGACGTCCCACGGCTGGCCGGTGGCCGGGTCCCGGTAGGCGGCCTGGCAGCCGGGGGCCGGGTCGCCGCACCAGCGCACCCGGGGGTCCTGCCCGGCGGCGAGGTCGCGGGGCGGGGCGGCGGGGAAGACCGCCCAGCTCGGGTTGTCCGAGTCGAAGTCGACGAGGTCCTCGCGGACCAGGACCTTTCCGGTGCTGCCGTCCACGTAGCTGGTGAACGCGGCCGGGTGGTCGGCGTCCTTGCCGATCAGGGTCACCTCGTAGGCGGCCCGGGGTCCGTCCAGCGGGGTGGGCACGGCCACGGCGCGCACGGTGTGGCTGGCCACCGCCGCCGCGGTCAGACCGGCGTCGGCGAGGGCGTCGGTGTACGCCTGCTCGGCGGTGCGGGTGGCCGGCGCGGGCGCGCTGGTGTCGCGGGCCAGCGAGGAGTTGACGGCGAGCACCGAGCCGCCGGAGACCGCGAGTGTGACCAGGCCGTCGGGCCCGGCCGGCAGGTTGCCGAAGCGCTGCCGCAGGGTCACCACGGCACCGCTGCCGATCGGTCGGACCAGCACCCGTTCCAGGCCGGCGACCGTCGCGGCGTCCATGCCGTACAGGTCCCGGTTGGCGGCCAGGTAGGCGCGGGCGGCGGCCTCCGGGTCGCCTGGCAGTCCGGTGGCGAGCGGGGTACGACCGGGACCGAGTGCCTGCGGGGTGCCGAACCGGTTCCACCGCACGTCGGGATCGGCGGCGCGGGCCAGGCCGCGCTGGCGGGCGTCGGGTGCCGCCGTACCGGAGCGGTTGTCGAGGTCGGCGGGCTCGTGGTTGCCCTCGGCGAACGGCCCGGACGAGCGTGGGGTGGACGGCGCCCCGGCGGGGGCCGCGGTGCTCGCGCCGGTGGGTAGCAGCGCGGCGATGGTCGCGGTCGTCGCCAGGACGGCGATGAGCCGGCGTCGACGCCGGCTCATCGGGGGTGACCACTCCGGTTGTGGCACGGGACCTCCTCGTGGGAGCGGGATGGCCGGCGGCTGCCGGCCGACGCAGCGCGGTGACGCATGCGCATCTGTGGATATCAGTCGGCCGGGGTGGCGGCAAGGCCCGAGATCACTGAGGCGCCACTCAATCGAGAGAAATCAACTTTACAAAAGCTGGCGTCTTGTAAAAGAGCGTGACGGGTGCCACAGTCGGTGCGGGACGCGAGACCGGAGGTTGGCCATGACAGTCGATGCCGATCCGACAGTCGAGCCCGCCGTCTGGCGGGACCGCCGCAAGCCGCTCTGGCCGCTGGCGCTGCTGGTGCCGGCGCTGCCCTTCGTCGGCTTCGCTCTCTGGCGGGCCGGCGGCGGCGCCTGGGCGTGGTGGCTCACCCCGGCCGTCGTCTTCGGCCTGATCCCGGTGGTCGACCTGCTGCTCGGCGACGACCGGCAGAATCCTCCCGAGGAGGCGGTGCCCCGGCTCGCCGCCGACGGCTACTACCGCTGGCTCACCTACCTCTACCTGCCGGCGCAGTACGCGGCAGTGGTGCTGTGCTGCGCGGTCTGGGCCCGCGACAGCCTCTCCGTCGCCGGTGCCGCAGGCCTCGTGGCGACCGTCGGGGTGGTCGACGGCATCGCCATCAACACGGCCCACGAGCTGGGCCACAAGCGCGAACGGATGGAGCGGTGGCTCTCCAAGGTGGCCCTCGCGCCGGCGGCCTACGGGCATTTCTACGTCGAGCACAACCGCGGCCACCACGTCCGCGTCGCCACGCCGGAGGATCCGGCCAGCTCACGGCTGGGGGAGAGCTTCTGGGCGTTCTGGCCGCGTACCGTCCTCGGCGGCCTGCGCTCGGCGTGGCGGTTGGAGACCAGCCGGTTCCGCATCCGCGGCCGGTCCCCGTGGACGCACCGCAACGACGTGCTCAACGCCCTCGCCATCACCCTGGCGCTGTACGCGGCGCTGACAGTGCTCTTCGGCCCGGTGGTGCTGCCGTTCCTGGCCCTGCAGGCGGTGGTCGGATTCTCCCTGCTGGAGGCGGTCAACTACCTGGAGCACTACGGGCTGGCCCGGCAGCGCACCGCCGCCGGGCGCTACGAGAAGGTCGACCCCCGGCACAGCTGGAACAGCGACCGCACGGTCACCAACGTCTTCCTCTTCCAGCTCCAGCGGCACAGCGACCATCACGCGAACCCGTTGCGCCGTTACCAGACGCTGCGCAGCTTCGACACCTCACCGCAACTGCCCGCCGGGTACGCGACGATGGTGGTCGTGGCGCTGGTCCCGCCGCTGTGGCGACGGGTGATGGACCACCGGGTGCTCGCGCACTACGGCGGCGACGCGGGACTGGCCAACACGCGGCCCCGACGGTGACCGCTCAGTCGCCCGGCGCCCAGTCGGGGTCGCGGCCGAAGGCGGCCAGCAGGCGGTCCTGCTCGTCGGCGTCGGCGGACACCTGTGCGCCGTCGCCGACCAGCTTGTCGCGCCGGTAGTCGTCGACCCGGCCGGCGAACCAGCGGGCGCACACGCGCACCGCGTCCGGGTCGAGCCGCGGCTCGGCGCCGATCGCCACCGCCAGATCCCAGCCGTGCACCAGGTGTTCGGCGAGGAGCTGCTGGACGTACTCGGCGGCCGGGGTCGGGCCGGACGACAGGTGCACGGTGCGGTCGATCGTGCCGGGATGGGTGACGGCGATCTCGGCCTGCGCGGTCGCCTCCCGCGCCGTCCTGGCCGCGTCCGCGCCGAGCACGTCACCGTCGAAGCGGTCGCCGACCTCGTCGAGGGTGCGGCCGGCGAGCAGCGGAACGCTCCACCGGTCCTCGCCGACCACGTGGTTGACAAGCGTGCGGACGTCCCAGTCCGGGCACGGTGTCTCCTCGACCCACTGGCCGGGCCCGATCTGGTCCACCCGGTCGACGAACTCGGCCAGGCTCCGGCGGTACGCCTCCAGCAGATCCATGCCGTCGATTGTTCTCCTCGGGGCGGTGGCCCGAGCCGTTTTGCCCGGCCCGGAGCCGTTCTGTCCGGCCCGCCGTCGCTGTCGCCCCGCCGGCCCCGCTCAGTCCAGGTCGGTCGGGGCCAGGCCCAGCTCCCGGGAGGTGACCAGGCGCACCCACTCCCCGAACTGCCGGCGGGAGATCACCCGGTCGTGCACGGCGAGCTGCACGGCGAGGCCGTCCATCACGGCGCTGATCCGCCAGGCGGCCCCCTCCGGGTCGGCGCACTGGAAGGTGCCGTCGGTGACCCCGGCGGAGATGACCGCGGCGAGATCCTGCCGCCAGCGCAGGTCGAGCCGCCGCGAGACCTTCTCCAACTCGGGGGTGCGCAGCGACTCGGACCAGCCGTCGATCCACATCGACCAGGACGTCGCCCGGCCGGCCGGGGTGTAGAGCTTGAGGATCCGGCGGAGCTTCGTCAACGGCGGAGCGGAGGAGCGGGTGACCACGTCCAGGCGGGCCAGATCCTGCTCGACGGCGTACGCGAACGCCTGCGCGAGCAACCGCTCCTTGGTGGCGAAGTGGTAGAACACCAGTGCCTGACTCACGCCGGCGGCCTGTGCCACGTCCGCGGTCCGGGTGTTGGCCAGACCGCGCTCCACGATCACGTCACAGGCGGTGCGCAGCAGGGCATCCAGGCGGATCTCGGCCGCACGTCTCGTCACGACCGTTACCGTAGCCCATCCACCCGAACACGAACAGTTACCGCTACCGTCCGATTCGTGGGGTAAGAGTCGGAAGCCGGACAGTTTCCGGGGGTGCCGCAGCCCGGTCTACTGGCGGTGTTCGTCGAGGTCCGACGCTCGCCCCAGGATGCATCGCCGCCGGTCGGTGGGCCTGCGCCCCATCGCGGCGCCTGTCATCGCGTGATGCCGGAGTGTGACGGTGGGAAGTCAATTGAGAACCAGTCCAGCTCCCTAGGAAGCCTGCGGCAGGTGGCCTCGGCCCTGCCCGGGACCGGCCCGCGGCCCCGGCCGGGCGGGAGGAACGCGCCGACCCGGACCCCGAGTTGGCAGTCGTTCACCGGCTCGGCTAAAGTTCTCATCCGTCACCCGGGAACGCCGGGGGCGTGCGGACGTAGCGCAGCTGGTAGCGCATCACCTTGCCAAGGTGAGGGTCGCGGGTTCGAATCCCGTCGTCCGCTCGGAGCTGCCGCCACGCATGACGGGGGCAACCTCGGTGGGGTGGCCGAGAGGCGAGGCAACGGCCTGCAAAGCCGTGTACGCGGGTTCAAATCCCGTCCCCACCTCGGTTCTATGCACGGGCGATTGGCGCAGTGGGAGCGCGCTTCCTTGACACGGAAGAGGTCACTGGTTCAAACCCAGTATCGCCCACCAGCTGGACAGTAGGTTGAAAGGCCCGTTACCGGAGATCCGGTAACGGGCCTTCGTCTATTCGGTCGTAGTCCACCGGCCGGCCGTCTACTCGCCGGCGCGGAGCACCTCGCTCAGCCGGTCGCGTCGCCGCAGCGCCGACTCGACAGGTACGACCGTGGCGGCCGCTGCCAGCAGCGCCACGCTCACCAGGCCGAGCAGCCACCACGGCAGGACCACGCCCGGGTCGGCGGCCTGACCGGTGAGCAGCCGCAGGTCGAGCGGGCCGAGCATCAGGCGTGCGAGCAGGACACCGAGGAGCGGGCCGCACACCGCGGCGACCACGACCGGCGGCAGCAGCTCTCCGGCGGCGACCCAGCGGGCGTCACGTGGGCGGAGGCCGAGGGTCCGCAACCGGGTCAGGGTCTGCCACCGCTCCGACGCGCCCGCGGCGGCGGCGAGCGTGAGGCCGAGCAGCCCCAGCGCCAGCAGCACCGCAGCGGCCGTCCACGCCAGCCGCAGCAGCCCCGTGGTCAGCGGCGTCGCGCGCTGCGCCCGCAGGACGTCCGCGCGCAGCACGACGTCGGCGGCGACGCCGCTG
Source organism: Micromonospora lupini str. Lupac 08 (assembly GCF_000297395.2). Lineage (GTDB taxonomy): Bacteria > Actinomycetota > Actinomycetes > Mycobacteriales > Micromonosporaceae > Micromonospora > Micromonospora lupini. The sequence goes on from NZ_HF570108.1 coordinate 1,868,478, forward strand.
TTCGACACGGCCCGCGCCGCGCCGGGGCCGGTCACCCAGACGGTGTTCGGAACGGCGGGCAGCCCGGCGTCGGCGAGAGCCGCGGCGTCCACGATGACGACGTCGTCGGCGCCGCCGACGGACGGAGCGGTACCGACCGCGGTGAGTCGGATCGCCGGGGCGTCGTCCCGGGTCAGCTGCAACCGCGTGCCGGTCCCCAGAACGCCGTCGCTCGATCGGACCAGCGCGGGGACGTCCCCGGGGCCAGGACCGGGTGCGGTGAGCCGGGCCAGCGCCGGCGCATTCGGCAGCGGGGTGGTGGCCAGCAAACGCTGGAACGCGTCGGCGTCCACGACGACCAGCCGTGGGGTGAGTGGAGTCGATTCGGTGAAGACACGCGCCGAGTCGGTCACCTGCGCGACGACGACCTGCCGTACCCCGGGCGCGGCAGCGATGCGGTCGGCGAGTGCGGGCGTGGCGGCCTCGGCGTCGGCGCCGACGTCGAGACGGGCGTCGGCCCCGACGGTGCTCCACGCGCCGTCGGCGAGCCCTCGGGTGACGGTGGCGCCGAGGATGAGCGCGAACGACGCGAGCGCCATGGTGCTGACCAGAACCAGCAGCGGCAGCGCGCGCCCGGCCGTCGTGGCCGCCCGGGCGGCACCGAACACGGCCAGCGGGCGGCGCGAGCGCAGGGCCTGTCGGAGCGCGAACCGCGCGCCGAGGGGCAGCAGCCGGAGCAGGACGAGCGCACCGACGAGCGCGCCCAGAGCGAGGGCGCTGATCGGTAGGACGAGGTCGCCGCTCAGCTCACCCGTGTCGCCGTCGGAGGCGACGGGCAGCAGCCCGCGCTGGTGCAGTGCGCCGAAGGCGGCGACCGCGGGGATCAGGACAGCGGCCTCCACGGCGGCGCGGCGCAGCCGGCCGGTGGCCCGGATCCAGCGCCGAGCGGCCGGGTTGGCGGGTTGACGCCTGTCGCGACTGGCGCGGGCGGCGGCGAGGGTGCCGAACGCCGGCCCGGCGACGGCGCCGGCCAGGACCACGGGAACGGCCCCGATCCAGGAGATGCCCGGAGCTGCCGCGCGAGCGAGCGCGAGCCCGACGGCGGCGGCCGACAGGGACACCACGGCGGACTCGATGAGCAGTTCCGCACCGAGGTCGGGCAGCGCCGCCCCACGCTGCCGGGCGGCGCTCAGCGCCGGCGTACGGCGACGGACCAGCAGTTCGGCGGCGAGCAGCAGGACCAGTACCGTGGCGGTCAGCACTCCGGTGAGCAGGACGGCGGCCTGTGTGAGAACGGCGCTGATCCGTGTGCGGGCGTCGCGCAGCGCCGTGTCGAGCTGCGACTCCCACTTCAGGGACTCGTCGCGGTCGGCTGATGAGCCGGAGGTCGCCTTGAGCTTGACCACCCGGCTGGCGAGCGCCCCGGCGGTGTCCCAGGTGAGCGCGTCGGGTTCCGGGGCGAAGTGGACGGTGCGCCGCAGCTGGTCCTGGTCGACGGCGAGCCGGGCGTCCGGTAGCGACTCGCGCGACAGCAGGCCGCCGAACCGGGTGGTCCCCACGCCGTCGGCGCCGGGCACGGGGCGCAGTAGCGACAGGGCGAGTCGCCAGGCGGGGTCGGCGGTGTCCGCGGGTCGGTAGATCCCGCTGACCCGTACGTCCATGTCGCGACCCCGGCCGTCGCTGAGCGGGATACGATCGCCGGGGGCGAGCTGGAGCGCGGTGGCGTCCGCCTCGGAGAGGCCGACCTGCACCGGCCAGGGCGGTCCGCCGTAGGGCGTCTCGACGTACTCGCCGGTGACAGTGGGGCCGGGCGCGTTGCCGGCGATCCAGGTCACGGCCGGGCCGCCGAGGTCACCGGCCAGGTAGGTGAACTGGAAGGTACGCGGCGCGGTGCCGTCGGTGATGCTGAGGATCGGGCCGTTGACGACGGCGACGGGCGGGAGCAGCGCGGCGTCCAGGTCGGGTCCGAGCGCGTAGGTCGCCCGGGCGCGGAAGTCGTCGACGTTTCCGGCGAGGCGGGGTGCCCGGACCCGCCCGCCGGTCGGGCCGTCGTCGCGTTCCCAGTCGGCGTGCGCGGAGACGTTCGAGTCCTGGCCGGCGCGGCGGACCGTGTCCTGGACGGCGTCGTCGGCGGCGGCGCGGAGCAGCGCCGGCGCGGCTCCGGCGAGCAGGGCGACGGCCGCGATGACGGCGGCGGTGAGCAGCAGCGGTCCGGCGTCGGTACGGCCCCGGCCGCGGATGCTGGGCCAGTGGAGTGCCGGCCACCGGCGGGTCAGCCACCGCTTCACGGCGCCACCCGCAGGTGCGCGGCGTCGGCCCGGCGGGCCTGCACGGCGACCACGACGGCGACCGCCAGCAGGCATCCGACAAGCAGGACGGCGAGCAGTGCGGCCTCGGCTGGCCACGGCCAGTGCGGCTGGGCGGCCGGGACGGGCGCGGCGCCGCTGTCGGAGCGTACGAGCAGGGGAGCGACGACGCGGGTGGCGAGGGCGCCGACGGCCGCGCCCGCCCCGAGCAGGGGCAGCAGAACGCCGGCGTGCTGGCCGAGCAGTACGCCCCGGATGCCGCGCCGGGACATTCCCAGGCCGCGCAGCCGCGCCACCTCGACGGCGCGGACCTGTAGATCGCAGGTGACGTGCAGGACGACGCCGGCGAGCAGCAGCAGCGCCGCGGCAGGGACGATGAGCCGGAGCGCGGCCGGAAGGCCGGCGCGCAGCGGGCCGCCGGTGAGCCGGGCGGACTCCGCCTCGCGGGTCTCGACGGTGCCCAGGTGCAGGGCGGTGGTCCGCTCGGCGGCACCGTCGGCGGGGTGGCCGACCCACCAGGCGTCGACCGGGAACGTCAGGTCGCCGGTGACGATGCGTGCGCGGGACAGCGTGTCCAGATCGGCCAGGACGGCGACGGCGCCGGGGGCGGACGGCACGGTCGGCACGACCTCGGTGACGACGACCGGGACGGGCGTGGCGCCGACAGTGACGCTGAGCTGGCTGCCGCTCTCGGCGCCGACCTCGCTCGCGAAGCGGGCGGAGACGGCGACGGGCACCGGTCCGGGGTCCGGGAAGGCGGAGGCGACGAGGGTCCGGGCGGCGTCCTCGGCGCCGCCGAGATCGACGGTCGCGGTCATCCGCAGCGCGGTTCCTCTCGGCGTGGTGGACAACCTGAGGTTCAGGTCGCTCACCTTGGCCGGGACCGGCGGCGCGGACGTGGCGGTCCAGTCCGATCCGTCCGTGGACGCCTCGGCCGACCCGGCGGGCGGCACGGTGAGCGTGACGGCCACGGCGACGGGTCCGCCGACCGCGTCGGCGGTGACCGGCAGGGCGACCGCGACGAGGCGCAGCCCGTCGGCAGTGGCGCAGGTCGGCAGCCGAACCTCCTGGCCGTCGAGCGGTACGGCGGGACCGGTGCAGGACGTGCGGAGGCCGGTGGCGTCCTGCAGCAGCAGTCGGGGCGTCACGGCGAGCGGGATGTCGCCGGCCGCGGTCCCGCTCACGACGAGCGGGGCGCCGGTCGGTACGGCGACGCCGGTGACCCGGGTACGTGGTGCCAGCGTGGCGCCCACGTCCGCCCATCCCCGGTCGTTGTCCAACCGCCCGCGTAGCAACGCGTCGGCGCGGGTGGTGTCGACGGCGACCAGGCGTGGCGCCTCGCCGGCGGTGCCGAGCCACTGACCGACGCTGGTGCCCCGGTCGAGGGCGGGGCTCACGGCCCCCGCGGTGGCGGCGCTGACGACCGCGCCGTCGCCGGGCATCGGCGCCGTGCCGAGGGTGAGTGCCAGATCGGTGCCGACGGAGAGCGCCGCCTGGTCGCGCTGCGACTGGTGCCACGTGTCGTCGAAGGCGAGGCCGAAGGTTCCGGCCGCGCAGGCCAGCCCGACGAGCAGCCCGGCGGCGACCGCCTGGGGTCGGCGGGCGCTCTCGGAGGCCGCCAACGGAAGCGCGAGCCCGCGGGCGCGGTACGCCAGCCGGTCGGCGCCGCGCAGGGCGGGCAGTACCACCCGGAGCGCCAGGGCGGCGCCCGCGGTGAGCAGCAGCGCCGGCGCGAGCACCCGGACCGCGTCCGCGCGCGGACTGGCGGCGGTGGGCTGCGCGTACAGCTGCCACCACCCGGCGGCGGCGAACACCGCGAGCAGCAGGTCGGCGCCGGAGCGGGCCAGCAGTTCGCGGCGGGTGCGCCGGTCGCCGGGTGCCGGGACGGGCCGGATCGCCAGGACGGTGAGGACAGCGGCGAGCGCCAGCGCGCCGCAGGCGACGGCGAGGACCTGGACACCGGTGACGGCCGGCGGGACGGTCAGGCCGGCGCCGTCCAGCGGCGCCAGGTGGGTCAGGCCGGCGTGCAGGGCCGACGAGGCCGGTGTGGCGAGCGCGGCGGCGACGGCGGCGACGAGCCCGGCCTCGAGTGTCGCGGTGGCGGCGAGTTGGCGACGGTTGGCGCCCAGGGCGGACCGCAGGGCGGTCTCGTCGGCGCGGATGCCCGCGGTCAGCCGGCCGGCGAGGACGAGTGCCGTCGCGGTCAGGACACTGCCGAGGACGGCGATGGCGAGCACGACGGCGGCGGTGACGTGCCGTTGGTCGTCGGCGGATCGCAGGGTCGTCGGCAGGTCGGAGGCGACACGTGCGAGCTGGACGCGGTCGCCGAGGGTGCCGGCCAGCCGGCGGTCCGCACCGTCGACCGCCCCGGCGACGGTCTCCAGGTCGCGGCGGTGGGGGTCGGACAGGTCCGGATGGGCGGTGATCTCCATCCGGTCGACTGTGGAACTGGTGCTGACCAGGTCGGCGAGGTCGACGAGGAACGGGCCGTAGGCGTTGACCGGTTGCAGGAAGCGGCCGTCCCGGTAGCCGACGGCGGAGCCGGCCGCGGCCAGCGGGTCGCGGTCCCAGCCGCGCCCCGGCAGCGGGCGTACGACACCGACGACCGTCACGTCGACGGCCGGGACGGGCGCGTGGGCCAGTTCGGCGCCGAGGCGCACCCGGCGACCGGGGGTGAGGCCGAGCAGGTGGGCGGTGGACTCCAGCAGCACCGCGTCGCCCGGGTGCTGTGGCCAGCGCCCGGTGACCAGCTCGGCTCGGGTCGGCAGGTCGTCCAGCCCGGACAGGTACGCCTGGGGCGCGACTGTGGTGCCGGGGGCGAGCCCGGGCGGCAGCGCCCGCAGCACCGTGGACGCCCGCGCGCTCGTCGTCACCGGGAACGGTGCGAGCGCGGAGGCCACGACGGTGCGGGTGTCGGCGGCGACGGACGCCGCGTCCCGGCCTTCGACGGTTCCGGTGTAGACGGTCACGTCGACGGCGGCGGGGGCGGCGCGGGCCATGGCGACCTCCAGCGCCCGCTCGGCGGTGCGGGTGCTCAGCAGGGTGCAGGTGCCCAGCAGGGTCGCGCCGATGGTGACGATCCCGAGGAGGGCTGCCAGCAACGGCCACTGCGCGCGGGCGCGCCTGCGGACAAGCCTCAGCATCGTCGCGTCACCTGACGTCCGGCACGGGCGCGGAGGGCTGCCCGGCCGACTGTTCGTCGAGGTGCCCGTCGTGGATGCGGATCACCCGGTCGGCCAGGGCCATCATCACCGCGTCGTGCGTCGACACCACGACGGTGACGCCTTCGGCTTCCGCTATCCCGCGCAGCAGCGCCATCACCGACAGGCCGGTCTCGGCGTCCAGTTGCCCGGTGGGCTCGTCGGCGAGCAGGAGCTGGGGCGAGGCGGCCAGCGCGCGGGCGATCGCCACCCGCTGCTGCTGGCCGCCGGACAGCTCGGTCGGGCGCTGTCGGGCGTGGTCGGCCAGGCCGATCAGCTCCAGCAGGAGCTCGACCCGCCGTTCGCGCTCGGCCGGGGCGACGCGGGCCAGCCGCAGCGGGGCGGCGACGTTCTCGGCGGCCGACAGCACCGGGATCAACCCGAAGCTCTGGAAGACGTACGACACCTTCTCGCGCCGCAGCCGGGACAGGCCGTCCTCGTCGAGCGCGGTGACGTCGGTGCCGTCGACGTGCACGGTGCCGGCGTCCGGGCGGTCCAGGCCGCCGATGATGTTGAGCAGGGTGGTCTTGCCCGAGCCGGACCGGCCGACGAGCGCCACCATGGAACCGGCGGCCACGTCGAACGACACGCCGCGCAGGGCATGGACGACTGTCGGCCCGGTGCGGAAACGCCTGTGTACGCCGCGCACGCGCAGCAGCGGCTCGCCGCTCATTCGCCGCTTCCCGCGTCGGGGTGGATCGTGATGTGGTCGGTTTCCAGGGCCAGCCGGACCCGTCGGGTCAGGGCCAGCGCCTGGCGGAACTCGCGGGGCACCTGGACGCGTCCGGCCCGGTCCATCACGGCGTACTCCTCGGCGATCGTGTGCGTGTCGCCCTCCGCGTCGGTGGTGGTGCGGCGCAGCACCTCGCTGCTGGTGCGCCCGTCCCGGATCGCGACGGTCCGTTCGACCTGGCCGCTGACCTCCGGGTCGTGGGTCACCACGACGACTGTGACGCCGTACCGTCGGTTGACGTCCCGCAGCACGCCGAAGACCTCGGCGGACGTGGCGGCGTCCAGTTCGCCGGTCGGTTCGTCGGCGAGCAGGATCCGCGGCTGGTTGGCCAGCGCCACCGCGATCGCGACCCGCATCTGCTGCCCTCCGGAGAGCTGCCCGGGGCGCCGGTCGGCGCAGTCGGCGACACCGAGGCTGTCCAGCAGCTCGGCCGTGCGCTCCCGGCGCTCCTTCTTCGCGGTACGGGCCGCCGTCATCGGCAGGTCCACCATCTCCCGCGCGGTCAGGTAGGGGATCAGGTTGCTGGCCGTCTGCTGCCGTACGAACCCGACGGTGTGTCGCCGGTAGTCCACCCGGTCCGCGCGGGACATGGTCAGCAGATTCCACCGGTCGACGCGGACCCGCCCGGCGGTGGGGGAGTCGATGCCGGCCAGGATGGAGAGCAGCGTCGACTTGCCCGACCCGGAGGCGCCGACGACGGCGACCAGCTCACCGCTCTCCACGGCCAGGTCCAGGCCCTGCAGCGCCTGCACCTCGATCGAGCCGGTCTGGTAGATCCGCACCAGGTTCTCGCAGACGATGAGCGCGTCCCGGCCGTACTCGGGCGCCCGCGCGGTGGGCTGCGGCAGGGACAGCGGTGTGCGGGACATGCCCTTCTCCGTCCGGGTTGTGCCGACCGTGCTGACGCAGATTGAAGCAGCTTCGCGTATCGGCGGCTCGGTTGACCATGCCCCTGCACGCTTTCCTGCATCCTGGGCGAGGGTCTGCCACCCACCGTTCCGCTGGGCGGGGCGGCGGGGCTGGCGCTGTCCGCGCTCAGAAGGTGAGGAGCCGGAACTCGCCCACCGGCTGGAAGTCGAGCCGGCGGTAGACCGACTCCGCGATTGGCGACGAGGTGAAGGCCGCCGTGGAGGCGCCGTAACGCGGGCAGTCGTGCCCCTCGCCAGGGGTAACGACGCTGGGCGGGGCCGCCCCGGAGTCGCCGCCTACGCGGTCGCCGAGAGCAGTGCCTCCGCGAGGTCGGTGCGGGCGCTGAGCAGCGTCCGGCCCCGACGGTGGGTCGCCACCAGACCGGCCGCGCGCAACGCGGTGAGGTGCTGGGAGACGCCGCCGGGTGACATCCCGCTGCGCCGGGCCAGCTCGGTCGTGCTCACCGGCCCGGTCAGTTCGGTGAGCAGCCGGGCCCGTCCGCGGCCGAGGACTGCGGCCAGCGCGTCCGGGACGCCGCGCGGCCGCTCCCAGAGGGTGCCCAGTCCACGGGCGGGATAGGCGAGCTGCGGCGCGTCCCCGGTGGAGACGCTCAGCACCGACGGCCAGACGAATACCGACGGAACCAGCACCAGGCCCGGACCGTCCGCGACGTCCGGGGCCAGGCAGTGCCGCTGCGCGACGAGCAGGGTGTCGCCCTCCCACCGGACCTGCCGGTGCAGGTCGTTGAGGAGCACCGCCGCGCCGTCCTCGGCGAGCAGGCGAGCGCGCGCGGTGACGTCGGCGTCGAGCAGCAGCCGCAGCCGTGGCCAGTGCGCGGCCAGGGCGATCCGCCAGTACGCCTCGATCTCCGCACTCAGCCGGCGCAGCCCGGCCGGCGGGTCGGCGTACAGGGCGGCGAGCGCCGGCGTGCGGTCGCCCGGGTACAGGTCCAGGTGTGCCCGGACGGTGTCGGCCGGGGTGGCGCGCAGGGCGGCCAGTTCGGCGGCCAGGTCCGGGATGAGGCCGGTGGGCGGCGGGGTGAGGAAGTCGGCCAGGTAGCCCGGCGGGGCCGGCACCAGCTGCCAGAGCAGCGCGTCGTCCTCCTCGATCACACCCGCCTGGACCAGCGGTTGTCGTACCCGGCGAACCCAGGGCAGGTGGACCGCGTGGTCCCCGGGGTCGCGCAGCACCCGGACGCTCGCGACGACCTCCCACAGGCAGGAGACGGCGAACCGGATGCGGGCGACGGCGCCCGCCGACATGCTGATGGCGACCACGGCACCCCCGGTGGTTTCAGCTGGCGCTAAAACATTACCGGCGGCTGCGGGGCCGGCCGAGACTTGCCGCGTGAGCGAACACCACACCCGAGCCGAACTCTTCCGATCCCTGCACACCCCCGGGTCGCCGCTGGTCCTGGTCAACGCCTGGGACGCCGCGAGCGCCCGCGTCGTGGTGGCCGCCGGCGCCCGCGCGGTGGCCACCACCAGCGCCGGCGTCGCCTGGAGCCTCGGTACGCCCGACGGTGACATCCTCGGCCGCGACGCGGCAGTGGACCTGGTCCGCCGGATCACCGCCTCGGTGTCGCTGCCGGTCACCGCGGACATCGAGTCCGGGTACGGGGGGACACCGGCGGAGGTCGGCGCAACCACCCGGGCCGTGCTCGACGCCGGCGCCGTCGGCGTGAACATCGAGGACGCCCACCGTACGGGCGGCCCACCCCTGCGCGGCGTGCCCGACCAGTGCGCCCGCATCGGCGCGGTGCGGGGCGCGGCCGACGCGGCGGGTCTGCCGCTCTTCGTCAACGCCCGGATCGACACGTTCCTCAGCGGCGGCGGGGGCGTCGACGAGACGGTGGCCCGGGCCAGCGCCTATCTCGCCGCCGGCGCGGACGGCATCTTCGTGCCGGGAGTGGTCGACCCGGTGACCATCGGCGCGCTGGTGCAGGCGGTTCCGGCGCCGCTGAACGTCCTGGCCGGGCCGGGTGCGCCGGCGGTGGGGGAACTGGCCCGGCTGGGGGTGGCGCGGGTGAGCCTCGGCTCGTCGGTCGCGCAGGCGGCGTACGCGGTCGCCCGCCGAGCGGCGGACGAGGCCCTCGGCGCGGGCACGTACGGCGCGCTGGCCGACGCCCTCGACTACGGCACGCTCAACGCCCTCATGCGCTGACCGGACGGGCCGGGTCGCGCTCGGAGCCGGCGCCCTCCGTGGCGGGAGGGGGGCCAGGAAATCGACGGGCCGGCCGCCTCTGTCGAGGTGGCCGGCCCGGGTTCGCCTGCTCCGCCTGCGGTGGCCCATGCTCGTGTCACAGCGGCGGGGCGATGTCCCGCCGCTCCTCGACCCGGCGGTACTCGACCGGCTCCTCGACCCGGCGGTACTCCACCGGCTGCTCGGTGGCGACGGGAACCGCCTGGCGACGGCGACCCCAGATCAGCGTGGTCATGATCAGGCCGAGCACGCCGGCCCCCATCAGGATCCAGCCGACCACGTCGAGGTTGATGCCGCCGACGCTCGCGTCCAGCGCGAAGGTGAGGATCGCGCCGAGCGCGATCAGGAAGATGCTGGTGCCGATACCCACGACAGCCTCCTTAGGGGGTGTGGTGCGCTGTCGAGGTCCCTCAGTACCCCGGCGGCGACCAGCGCAATCTCCGCCGCCCAGGGTCGCGCGCCCGCCGATCTTGGCATCGGGTAGAGTTTGCCGCGTCGCCGACGTTCGTCGGGGACGTGCGGACGTAGCGCAGCTGGTAGCGCATCACCTTGCCAAGGTGAGGGTCGCGGGTTCGAATCCCGTCGTCCGCTCGCGATTCGCCTCGACGGGCCTGAGCGCCCGGGTCGGGCGGAAACCACGGGCGATTGGCGCAGTGGGAGCGCGCTTCCTTGACACGGAAGAGGTCACTGGTTCAAACCCAGTATCGCCCACCAGGCAGAACGGCTCGTCACCGACATCGGTGGCGAGCCGTCGTGCGTGCTGACACCTGACGCCGCCGGCAATACCGGTGGCGGGGGCCTGTCGCTCCTTGCGAGACTCGGCCCCGTGCGAGAGCCGGACCGCTTCCGAGCCGCCGTACGCCTCTGGGCGGCCGGCGGTCCCGACGTGGCGACGGCCGCCGGCGTGGCCCGGGAACTGGCCGCCGGCCTGAGCGCCGTCGTGCTCGTCGAGGGGGTCAGCGACCAGCGCGCGGTGGAGGCGCTGGCAGAGCGACGGCACCGCGACCTGGCCGCCGAGGGTGTGTGCGTGGTACCGCTCGGCGGCGCGATGAGCGTCGGTCGGTACCTGCGGCTCTTCGGCGCGCAGGGGCTCGCCGTGACCGTACGAGGGCTGTGTGACGAGGCCGAGGAGAGCTTCTTCCGGCGTGGCCTGGAGCAGGCGGGCCTGGGCGCCGGCCTGACCCGGTCGGCGATGGAGGTGCTCGGCTTCCACGTGTGCGTCACCGACCTGGAGGACGAGCTGATCCGCGCGCTCGGCAGCGACGGCGTCGAGCGGGTCGTCGCGGAGCAGGGGGACCTGGCCCGGTTGCGGGTCTTTCAGAACCAGCCCGCCCAACGTGGACGGTCGGTCGAGCGGCAACTGCGCCGCTTCCTGGGCACGATGAGTGGCCGTAAGGCCCGCTACGCGGGGGCGCTCGTGCGCGCTCTCGAACCGGGTGCCGTACCCCGCCCGCTGGACCGGCTGCTCGCGGGCTGACCGACCCGAGCCGGCTGCGCGCGGGCGTTGGCGCGCGGTTCTGCCGAGGGCAGATCCGCTCACCGTGAACAGGAGCGCCACGCGCCGCGACCACCCGGCAGGGTGGAGCACATGAGATTGCTGGTGTTGGGCGGTACGGGTTTCGTCGGTGGTGCGACGGTCGCCGAGGCGGTACGCCGGGGCTGGTCGGTGACGGTGTTCAACCGGGGGCTGCACGGCTCGGTTCCGCCGGGCGTACACCTGTTGCGGGGTGATCGGACCGCGCCCGACGGTCTGGCCGCACTGGCCGGCGGCGAGTGGGACGTGGTGGTGGACACCTGGGACGGCGCGCCGCGGGCCGCGCGCGACGCGGCCCGCGCCCTGGTCGACGCCGTCGGGCACTTTGTCTACGTCTCCAGCGGCTCGGTCTACGCCGACCCGGTGGCACCCGGCTCGGACGAGACGGCGCCGGTGGCCGACGGTGACCCGGACGCTGTCGACGGCGACTACCAGCAGCTCAAGGCGGGGGCGGAGCGGGCGGTGCGGGAGGTCTTCGAGAACCGCGCGCTGATCGCCCGGGCCGGGCTGATCCTCGGTCCGGGGGAGGACATCGGCAGGCTGCCCTGGTGGCTGAACCGGATCGCGCGGGGCGGCGACGTGCTCGCCCCCGGCCCGGCCGAGCTGCCCATCCAGTGCATCGACGTGCGCGACCTGGCCAGCTGGATGCTGGACCAGGGCGAGCGGGGGCAGGGCGGCACGTTCAACGCGGTCAGCCGCCCCGGGCACTCCACGATGGGTGAGCTGCTCGACGAGTGCGTGGCGGTCACCGGCTCCGACGCCCGGCTGCGTTGGATCGATCCCGAGTCGATCCTCGCCGCCGGTGTGGAGCCGTGGAACGAGCTGCCGATCTGGTTGCCGCTCGGGCATCCGTACCGCTGGCTGCTGGAGCGGGACACCAGCCGGGCTCACGCGGCGGGGTTGACCTGCCGGCCGGTGGCCGAGACGGTGGCGGACACGTGGCGGTGGCTGCGGGAGGTGGGCACGGTCCCGCCGCGCGCCGGCAGGCCCGACCCTGGTTCGGTCGGCCTGGACCCGGCCCGGGAGGCCGCGTTGCTGGCCGCGGCCGAGCCTGCGGCGGGCTGACCGGCGACCGCCGGAGCCCGATGAGGTCCTTGCCGGTGGGCGAAGTCAAGACGCTCGTGGCTGCTACCCCGCGATCGCACCGGCGGTCGGTGCCGTGAGCACCTCGTCGACAGCACGGCGCGGGGTGGGGCGGCCCGGTTGGCCGTACCCGATGCGCAGCGCCATCTGCGGTGCGCCGAACCGCCCCAGCGACACCCGTAGCTGCTCCCGCGCCGTAGGCACCTCGATCGGCTGGGACAGCAGCGACACGCTGAGCCCCGCGTCGGTGGCGGTGAGCAGCACCCGTTGCAGGGCCTGCCCGGCGACCACCTGGTCCACTGCGGTGTTGCCGACCGAGCCGAGCACCCCCACCAGGGGTTCGGGTTCGAAGTCCCGCCCCGGCGCGCGGTCCCGTCCACCGAAGCCGCGCGTCGGCAGCACGTCCTGCGGCTCGTGCTGCGGGCCACCGGCCGCGGCCGGCAGGCCGTCCGGCGCGGGCTCGTGACGCAGCCACAGTTCCCGCTCGGCGCGGTACGCGGGGTCGCGCTCCAGGACCCGGTGCGCGCTGCGGGCGATCTCGCCGAACGCGGTCACGGCGCTCACCCCGATCAGCAGCTCCAGCCAGCACTGCTCGGCGCGGGCCGCCTCGGCGAGGCGCCACCGCGCGTCGGACGGCACCGGGTCCGGCCAGAATGGGAGCCGGTTGCTGAACCGGCGGGGGATGGCCGCGTGCAGGCTCTGCTCGGCGGGTGTGGGCCGGCGCGGGAGGTCCGGCACCAGCCGGGCCAGCAGGTCCGGCTCGGCCGGGTCGGGGCGCAGCCGTACCCGGGCCGGGGCGCCGGCCGCGGCCAGCGCGAGCCGCAGGTTGAACAGGGCGGCACCGCAGGCGATCCGTACGCCCCAACCGCTCGGATCGGTTGCCGGCAGTCGCCGGGTCGGATCGGCAAGCACCTCGATCCCACCGTCGCGCAGCCGTAACCGCCACGGCTGGGTGTTGTGCAGCGACGGCGCCCGGACCGCGTCCGCGGCGGCGGCCCGCAGTTGGTCTGTGGTGTAGCCGATGTCCATGGCGGTGCTCCCTTCCGGTGGGTCGATCGTCGAGCCGGGACGGTCGGCCACCCCTACGGTCCGCCCGCCGGGTGGGGCCGAGCAGGGCCGGACGTCCCGATCCACCGGGTCCGACCGCCCGGGGCCGGGACCACCGGAGGCCGCCGGCGGGCCGGGGCCGTCCCGACCCGCCCGCCCGGCACCGACGCCGGCCGGGACGACTGACGCCGGGTCGGGACCTTCGGCCCGTGCGCCTGGCCAGCGGCGCCTGTAGAAACGAGTAATGATCCGCGTCTTCCTCCTCGACGACCACGAGGTCGTCCGCCGTGGCCTGGCCGACCTGCTGCAGAGCAGCGGTGACATCGAGGTGGTCGGCGAGTCCGGCTCCGCGCAGGAGGCGTCCCGCCGCATCCCGGCGCTGCGGCCCGACGTGGCGATCCTCGACGCCCGGCTGCCCGACGGCAACGGCATCGACGTGTGCCGCGACATCAGGGCCGTCGACTCGTCCATCAAGGGCCTGATCCTCACCTCGTACGAGGACGACGAGGCGCTGTTCGCCGCGATCATGGCGGGGGCCGCCGGGTACGTGCTCAAGCAGATCCGCGGCACCGACCTGGTCGACGCGGTGCGTCGGGTGGCGGCCGGGCAGTCCCTGCTCGATCCGGCGATCACCGCCCGGGTCCTGGAGCGCATCCGCAACGGCGTCGAGCAGCCGCGCGAGCTGAAGTCGCTCACCGAGCAGGAGCGGCGGATCCTGGAGTACGTGGCGGAGGGGCTCACCAACCGGGAGATCGCCGGGAAGATGTTCCTCGCGGAGAAGACGGTGAAGAACTACGTCTCCAGCGTGCTGGCGAAGCTCGGCCTGGAGCGTCGCACCCAGGCCGCCGTCCTGGCCACCCGCCTGCTCGGCAAGACCACCTGAGCTGCGCCGGTCAGTCGCGCAGCGGCACCGACCAGCACAGCTCGGTGCCGTGCGCCTCGACCGGGCGGATCGTGAAGATGCCGCCGAGGCGGTCGGCGCGTTCCCGCAGGTTGATGAGGCCACCCCGGGCGGCGGCCGGGTCGCAGCCCACCCCGTCGTCGGTGACCGTCACGCTTACCTGACCGCCCTCGACGCGTACGGCCACGTCGACGCGGGTGGCCCGCGCGTGGCGGACCGTGTTGGACAGCGCCTCGCGCAGCACGGCGGTGAGATCCGGGCGGATCGTGTCCGGCACGGCGCTGTCCACCGGGCCGGTCACCTCCAGGTGCGGCTTGAAGCCCAGCGACTCGGCTGCCACCTCGACGGCCTCACCGATCTCGGTGCGCAGCGCGGCCGTCATCGGCGTCCGCAGCTCGAAGATGGTCCGCCGAATGTCGCGGATGGTGGCGTCGAGGTCGTCGACGGCCGCGTTGATCCGCTTGGCCACCTCGGGGCGGGCCATCATCGGCGCGGCGCTCTGCAACTGCAGGCCGGTGGCGAAGAGCCGCTGGATCACCACGTCGTGCAGGTCGCGGGCGATCCGTTCGCGGTCCTCCAGGACCACCAGCAGCTCCCGTTCCTCCTGGCCGCGGGCCCGTTCCATGGCCAGCGCCGCCTGCCCGGCGAAGCTGCCCAGCAGCGCCACGTCCTCGTCGCTGGCGCCGCCGCCGCGCTCCGGCCGGTGCGCCACGATCAGCACGCCGTGCAGAGTGTCGGCGGTGGCCAGCGGTGAGACGATCGCGGGCCCGGTGTGCAGCAGCGCCGGCCACGGCGCGGCGTGCGCCAGGTCGTCCACCTGGTCGTGCCGGCCCTCGGCCACGGCAGCCCCGAAGCTGGTGTCGGTGGCCGGCAGGACCGCGCCGACAAGCGCCCGGGCCCGCTCGTCGGCGCCGTCGACCACCTCCACGGTGAACTGCGCCGTGTCGGCGTCGTACAGCAGCACCAGCGCCAGCTCCGCCTCGGCGACCTCCCGGGCGCGGCGGGCGACGAGCGCCAACGCGTCGGTGCGGCGCACCTCGCCGAGCAGCACCGTGGTGATCTCGGCGGTCGCGGAGAGCCAGCGTTCCCGCCGGTGGGCCAGCGCATACAGGCGGGCGTTCTCGATGGCCACGCCGGCAGCGGCGGCGAGCGCGACGACGATCTCCTCGTCGTCCTCGGTGAACTGCGCGCCGCCCTGCTTCTCCGCCAGGTAGAGGTTGCCGAACACCTGGTCGCGGATGCGCACCGGCACGCCCAGGAAGCTGTGCATGGGCGGGTGGTTGGCGGGGAAGCCGTAGGAGCGCGGGTGCTGGGTGATGTCCGGCATGCGCAGCGGGTGGGGCTCGTCGATGAGCAGACCGAGCACGCCCCGCCCGTGCGGCAGGTCGCCGATCTGCGCGTGCTGCTCGGGCGTGATGCCGTGCACGATGAAGTCGTGCAGCAGCCGGTCCGGGCCGACCACGCCCAGCGCGCCGTAGCGGGCGCCGACCAGCTCGCAGGCCGCCTGCACGATGCGGCGCAGGGTGGTGCGCAGATCCAGGTTGGTGCCGATGCCGACGACCGCGTCGAGCAGTGCCCGCAACCGTTCCCGGCTGGTCATCACCTCGCCCACCCGGTCCAGCATCTCCTGGAGCAGCTCGTCGAGGCGGACCCGGGACAACGGGCTCAGCCCGAGCGACGGCGTCACCGGGGACTCCGGGCGGGGGTGCGGGACGCTGCTGGTCACGGGGGCGATGCTATCGCTGGCACCTCCGTTCACCAGACCCGTCAGCGTACTGCGGAGGTGTCGACCACCTGTTCCACGTCGAGTCGCGGGGTGTGCGGCGGGCCCGCGTGTGCCGGGTCGGCGATCCCCAACCGCAGCACGAGGTACGGGAAGCCGATGCCGGCGAGCAGCTGACGCAGGGTCTGCCGGGTGCCCGGGACCTCCACCACCGCGCTGAGCGGCACCACCGACACGCCGAGTCGGGTGGCGGTCAGCCAGGCGGCGGAGAGCGCTTCACCTGCGCGCAGCCAGCTGTCCCGCTCGTCCTCGTCGCCGTGCAGCAGGGCGTACACCGCCGCGCGGTCGTGACCGGGGCCGACCGGCAGGCTGCCGGCGCGGCCGAAGTCGCGGGCCGGCACGGTGGTCTGCGGCGGCTGCTCGGGCAGCACCTCGGCCGGCAGACCGGTGCCGGCGCCGGCGCGGCTCGTCCAGTACGCCAGCTCGGCGCGCAGCTCCGGGTCCTCGGCCTCGACCGTGTCGGCGTGCCCGGCCGTGGCGGCCAGCTCCAGCACCTGGTCGTGGTCGAGGATCTGGAGCCGGCCGCCCTCGGCGGTGACCGCCCGGGCGATCTCCCCGACCGCGTCGGTCGGCACCGGTTCGTCGCTGACCGGCCGGCGGTCGGTGTGCCGCACCGACATGCACTGCACCATCCGCACGGCGTCCGGGTCGGCGGCGGTCCGGCTGAGGGTGGTCAGCCGGGCCAGCAGGTCGGGGTCGCCCGGGTCGGGCAGGCGCTGCACCACCGCGCGCCAGCCTTCGGCGGCGAGCGCCAGCCGGGCGTGGTGCAGGGCGGCCCCGCAGCTGATCGCCAGCAGCCGACCCTCCGGGTCGCCGGCCGCGAGCTGCCGGTCGGTGACCGTACGCAGCTCCAGCGCGTCGGGGAGCACCCGCCAGCGCCAGGGCTGCGTGTTGTGCACCGAAGGGGCGTGGCCGGCGGTGGCGGCGGCCTCCGCCAGCGCGGTCGTCAGCTGACCGTCCTGACTCATCGTCCTGACCTTTCCATCTCTGCCATCGCTCACCTGGCGGTGACGCGCGGTGTCTCGCCGCTCCATCCTGGGGCATCGCCGGACGTCGTGCAGGGGTCGCAGGTCCCGAACCCGCGGGTCGTGGAGCCCACCGGGGCGGGTCGTGGAGCACACCGGGCGCGTCCAACGGGCGGCTCGGATGCCGGCGATGTGCCGAGCCACCAGGACGCGCCGCTGGCGCGTCACCGCCGACGCGGGCAGGTGAGCGAGCGCGGCCTCAGCGTTCCCGGACGACCGCGACCGGGCAGCCGGCGTGCTGGATCACCTGCTGGCTGACCGAGCCGAGCAGCATCCCGGCCAGCCCACCCCGACCCCGACTGCCGACCACCACCAACTGCGCGGACCGGCTCGACTCGATGAGCGTCCCCGCCGGGCTGCCCGCGACGAGGTCGAGCGTCATGTCCAGCTCGGGGTACGTCCGCCGCCACGGCTCCAGCGCCTCCTCGACGGCGGCCTGCTCGTCGGGCTTGCCGGCCGCCCCGTCGGGGCCGGGCGTCCAGGCGTGCAGCACGCGCAGCGACACCCGGCGTTGGGCGGCCCGTTCCGCCGCGAAGCCGAGCGCCACAAGCGACGGCTCCGAACCGTCCACGCCGACCGCCACCGGGGCGTCCGGCCCGCCTGCCGTTCCGTCGCGCACCACCACGACCGGGCAGTGCGCGTGGGCGGCGACCGCCACCGCCGTCGACCCGGTCAGCAGGCCGCCGAACCCGCCGTGGCCCCGACTGCCGAGCACCAGCAGCCCTGCGTCGGCGGAGCGCTCCTGCAACACCAGGGCGGGCGGCCCGTCGTACACCTCGCCGGTGATCGTCAGGCCGGGATGCGCGGCGGTGGCGTCCGCCGCGGCCTTGCGGACCAGGTCGTCGACCTGCCGCCGGGCGGTGTCGTCCGGCCAGACACCGGGCGCCACGCCCGGACCGACCCAACTGGCCACCGTCAGCCATTCGAAGACGTACGCCAGCCGCACCGGCTGGCCGCTGCGCTCGGCCTCGGCCAGCGCCCAGTCCAGGGCCACCGACGCGTCGGTGGAGCCGTCGTAGCCGACCAGGATCTCCGCGTCCCGCACGTCGTCCTCCTCAGGGGTTGGTCGGGTCGGTCTCGCGGACCCAGCGCCACTCGGCGACCCGGGGATCGTCCTCGCCGTGCTCACGGGTGTAGTCGCGGGCGGCCTGGCGGGCGTCGACCATCTGCTGACGCAGGTGCGCGGCGCGGGCGCCCAGGCCGGGCACCCGGTCGATGACGTCGATGACCAGGTGGAACCGGTCCAGGTCGTTGAGCATCACCATGTCGAACGGGGTGGTGGTGGTGCCCTCCTCCTTGTAGCCGCGCACGTGCAGGTTGTCATGGTTGGAGCGGCGGTAGGTCAGACGGTGGATCAGCCACGGGTAGCCGTGGTAGGCGAAGATGACCGGCCGGTCCGCGGTGAAGATGGTGTCGAACTCCTTGTCCGGCAGGCCGTGCGGGTGTTCGGTGTCCGGCTGCAGACGCATCAGGTCGACCACGTTGACCAGCCGCACCTTTAGCTCCGGCAGGTGTTCGCGCAGCAGCTCGGTGGCGGCCAGCGTCTCCAGGGTGGGCACGTCACCGCAGCAGGCCAGGACGACGTCCGGCTCGCTGCCGCCGTCGCTGCTGGCCCACTCCCAGATGCCCAGCCCACGGCGGGTGTGCTGGATCGCCTCGGTCATCGTCAGCCAGTTCGGCGCCGGCTGCTTCCCGGCCACCACCACGTTGATGTAGTGCCGGCTGCGCAGACAGTGGTCCATGGTGGAAAGCAGGGTGTTGGCGTCCGGCGGCAGGTAGACCCGCACCACCTCGGCCTTCTTGTTGACCACGTGGTCGATGAAGCCCGGGTCCTGGTGCGAGAAGCCGTTGTGGTCCTGCCGCCACACGTGGCTGGACAGCAGGTAGTTCAGTGCGGCGAGCGGCTGCCGCCAGGGGATCGCCCGGGTCACCTTCAGCCACTTGGCGTGCTGGTTGAGCATCGAGTCGACGATGTGGATGAACGCCTCGTAGCTGGTGAACACGCCGTGCCTGCCGGTCAGCAGGTAACCCTCCAGCCAGCCCTGGCACAGGTGCTCGGAGAGCACCTCCATGACCCGGCCGTCGGGGGAGAGGTGGTCGTCGCCGGGGACCGTGGCGCCCATCCAGGCCCGGTCGGTCACCTCGAAGGCGGCGCCCAACCGGTTGGACGCGACCTCGTCCGGGCCGAACAGCCGGAACGACTGCGGGTTGGCGGCGATCACGTCGCGGATCCACGGGCCGAGCACCCCGGTCGCGCCGGCCATCGGCTGACCCGGCTCCCGGACGTCCACGCCGTAGTCGCGGAAGTCGGGCAGGGTCAGGTCGCGCAGGACCACGCCGCCGTTGGTGACCGGGTTGGCGCTCATCCGTCGGTCGCCGTGCGGCGGCAGCGTCCGCAGTTCGTCGACCGGAGCCCCGGTGGCGTCGAACAGCTCCTCCGGCCGGTAGCTGCGCAGCCAGTGCTCCAGCTCGGCCAGGTGCGCGGGGTTGTCGCGCACGCCCGACAGGGGCACCTGGTGAGCGCGGTACGTGCCCTCCACCTGGGTGCCGTCGACCTCGCGGGGGCCCGTCCAGCCCTTCGGCGTGCGCAGCACGATCATCGGCCAGCGGGGGCGCTCGACGACACCGCCGGAACGGGCCCGCCGCTGGATCTCGGCGATCTCGTCAAGCGCCCGGTCCATCGTGGCGGCGAGCGTGCGGTGCACCGTGGCCGGGTCGTCGCCGGACACCACGTACGGCTGGTAGCCGGAGCCCCGCAGGATGCCGAGCAGGTCCTCCTCGGGGATCCGGGACAACACGGTCGGGTTGGCGATCTTGTAGCCGTTGAGGTGCAGGATGGGCAGCACCGCACCGTCACGGGCCGGATTGAGGAAGACGGTGGAGAGCCAGCTACCGGCCAGCGGTCCGGTCTCCGCCTCGCCGTCGCCGACCACGCAGGCCACCACGAGGTCCGGATGGTCGAACGCGGCGCCGTAGGCGTGGCTCAGGGCGTACCCCAGCTCGCCGCCCTCGTGGATCGAGCCCGGCACGTCCGCCGCGACGTGGCTGGGGATGCCGCCGGGGAAGGAGAACTGTCGGAACAGCCGGGCCATCCCCGCCTCGTCGCGGGCCACGTCGTGGTAGCGCTCCGACCAGGTGCCCTCCAGCCACGTGTTGGCCACGATGGCCGGGCCGCCGTGCCCCGGCCCGGTGACCAGCATGGCGTTCAGATCGCGGGCGACGATCACCCGGTTGAGGTGGGCGTAGATCAGGTTGAGCCCGGGGCTGGTGCCCCAGTGCCCGAGCAGCCGGGGCTTGATGTCGTCGCGGGTCAGCGGCTCGCGCAGCAGGGGGTTGCCCAGCAGGTAGATCTGCCCGACGGTGAGGTAGTTCGCGGCACGCCAGTAGGCGTCCAGCCGGCGCAGCTCGTCGTCGGTGAGTGCGCGGTGCACGTCGAGAGCGGTGTCCATGATGCTGCCTCTCGCGGGTAGCGGGTGGGTGTCCGGCGTCCAGCCTCGCCGCTGCCGACGTGGCGGGTCAGGGTCGTTGGTCCCGGGCCGGGCGGGCGTCGGGCCCGGTGAGCGGCATTTCGGCCAGGCCGCGTACGACGACCACGGGGGCGGGGGAGTGGTAGAGCAGGGACTGGGCGACCGCGCCGAGCATGGCTCGTCCCGGTTCGTCGCCCCGGGCGGCCACCACCGCCAGTTGGGCCGACCGGGACGTGTCGACGAGCACCTCCCCGGGGTCGCCGCGGACGACCCGGCACTCGGTGGGCACCCCGGTGTGCCGGTCGGCGTGGCGGGCCAGGGCCTCGCTGAGCTGTTCGGCGACCGCGTCGGTGTCCTCGTCGCTCTCCACCACCCGTAGTGCCACGAGGCGGGCGTCACGCCGGAAGGCGCACTCCACGGCCCAGCGCAGGGCGAGATGGGAGCTGGGTGAGCCGTCCACCCCGACCAGGACCGGGCCCTGCGGCGGCGGTTCGCGGCGGACCACCAGCAGCGGGCAGTCGGCTCGCGCGGCCAACTGCACGGCGGGCGTCTCGGCCGGGACGCACTGGCCGCTGCCGGCCATTCCGCTGTCGCCGACCGCCAGCAGGAAGGCCGTCTCGGACCTGCGGATGAGGGTGGGCAGCAGGCCGCTCTCGACGATCTCGGCGCGTACGGTCAGACCGGGTTCGACCTGGTGGGCGAGCTGGGCGGCCCGGGTGATCAGGTCCTCGGCCTGGTCCCGGGGCGCGGCGACGGTCTCCGCCGCGAAGGCCGCGTGCCAGTCGAAGGTGTGCACCACGTGCAGGGGTCGGCCGTGCCCGGCGGCCTCCTGCGCGGCCTGCTCGACGACCGGAAGGTCAGCGTCCGAGCCGAGGCCGACAAGCACCTCCGCGTCGGCGGATACCGCCATCCGATATCACCTCCCGGGCGTCGCGCCCGGCACGACCGCGCTGTCTCCTGACCGAGGGTAGTCGGGTGAGCACGGTGGCGGTGTGGGTTCTCGGCGAAGTTGATCCGGGGCGGCGGACCGATCAGCGATGTTCACCAGGTGACGAGTTCGGCCAGTGCGGCCCCGGTGGTGTCGTCGGCCGGGAGGAATGCTTCCAGTCGCAGTTCGGCGATGGTGACGTCGGTGGCGGTGCCGAAGCGGGTGAGTGTGGTGATGAGCCGCAGTTCCCGATTGTCAGTGCCGCTCGCGCGCAGGTGCAGCGGCACCGCGAAGCCGAGGTGGTGTGGCGGGAGTTGCCGTGGCCGCGGGGGCACCAGGTCGACGAGTTCCTCGGCGAGGCGCTCGAGCCGATCGCTCGGGTTGCGGACACTCTCGGTGCGGACGCTGTCGATGATGTGCCACGCCCATTCGTCGAGGTTGACGATGCGGGGTGCGAGACCGCGGGGGTGCAGCAGGACTCGGGGGACACTCACGGGTGGGGTGAGCAGGTGCGGGTCCACTCCGCGGGTGATCATGTCGAAGCCGGCGTTCGCGGAGACGAGGTCGCCGTGCCGGTCGACGATCACGGCCGGGTACGGCAGGTGGCCGCGCAGGACGCGTTCGAGGGCGGTTCGGACCGGTGCCAGTTGCGGGTCGTCCAGTTCGCGCTGTGGGTACGCGGGCGCGAATCCGGCGGCGAGGAGCAGTTCGTTGCGTTCGCGGATCGGCACCTCCAACGATTCGGCCAGCCGTATGACCATCGCCCGGCCGGGGGTGGAGCGTCCGCTCTCGATGAAGCTGAGGTGCCGTTGCGTGGTGCCGGCCCGTACCGCGAGTTCGAGTTGGCTGACACGTCGTCGGGTGCGCCACGTGCGCAACGCGGCCGGGAGTCCGCCGTCAGCGGATCCGGTGATCATTGTTCCTGTCTACCGGGTGCCGCGCCGATTGGCGATTCCCTCCGGGGAATTGTCGCGGCGCGTCCGGCGCAGAACAGTCGTGACGGTCATCCACGACCGAAGGATCAGCATGACCGGCATCGATCTGAAGAACCTCACCGACCGCTACGTCGCGGTATGGAGCGAATCCGACCCGGCACATCGCCGTGCCGCCGTTCGAGAACTCTGGTCCACCGACGGGGTTCATGTCCTGCAGCCGCCCCGGGAGATGCGACAGGCCGCCGAGGGCCTGGGGTTCGATCGTCTCGTCCTGGAGGCGCGCGGGCATGACGAGCTGGAGGCGCGGGTGACGCGCGCGTACGAGACGTTCATCGCCCCGGGCACCTTCGTCTTCCGCTCCCTCGGGAGTGCCGAGCGGCTCCACGACGTGGTCAAGTTTCGCTGGGAGATGGTGCCGCGCGACGGTGGCGACGTGGCCGGTGTCGGGCTGGAGATCCTCGTGCTCGGCGCGGACGGGCGCATCGTCAGCGACTACCAGTTCATCGAGGGATGACCGCGATGACTGCGCTGCTCCCCTTGTCCGTGCGCAGCTACCACGTCGACAGCGGCGACGGCATCGATGGCCTGAGACTGCGTACCCACGAACCGCGAACGCCAGGTGCCGGGGAGGTCGCGGTCGCGGTCCACGCCGTCTCGCTCAGCTTCCGCGATCTGCTGGTGCTGCGGGGGGAGTACGTGCTGCCGGTCAAGCCGGACGTCATCCCCGTCTCCGACGGAGCCGGGCAGGTCGTCGCCGTGGGGCCAGGTGTCCGACGGGTGCGACCGGGCGACCGGGTCACCGCCGCGCTGTTCCCGCACTGGCTGGACGGCCCCCTGGAACCGTCCTGCCTGCCGCAACTGGGAGGCTCCCTCGACGGCATGCTCACCGAACTCGCCGTCCTGCCGGAGCAAGCCCTCGTCCCGGTCCCCGAACACCTCTCCTACGCCGAAGCCGCGACGCTGCCTTGCGCTGCGGTCACCGCGTGGAACGCGCTGACCGGGGACGGACCCGGGATTCAGCCCGGGCAGACGGTGCTGACCACCGGCTCGGGCGGCGTCTCACTGTTCGCGCTGCAGCTGGCCAGACTTCTCGGCGCGAGAGTGATCGCCACGACCGGCCAGGCGGAGAAGATGCCGCTCCTTCGCGGCCTGGGCGCTGACGAGGTCGTCAACTATCGCGCCGTTCCCGACTGGCACATTGCGGTCCGCGACCTCACCGACGGGCGAGGGGTCGACCGGGTCGTCGACACTGCCGGAACGCTGGAGCAGTCACTGAAGTCGCTTGCCATCAATGGGCATCTCGCGTTCGTGGGGTCCCTCTCGGGTGACTGGCCACCACTTGATCCGCGCCTGCTGTTCGGTGTCGCCGCGACGGTCCGGGCGCTGGCAGTCGGAAGTCACGCCCAGTTCACCGAGCTGAACGAGATCATCACCGCGCACCAGCTTCGGCCCGTCACCGACCGAACGTTCCCGTTCGAGGAAGCCGGCGCGGCGTTCCGGTACTACAAGTCGGCCAGCCCATTCGGAAAGGTCATCATCGAAATGCGGTAACCGGTGTCTGTGGCGAGGGAGCCCGCGACAAACATTCGGCCATTTCTCGTCAACCAGGGTTGACACCGCACGGCTGTCAACGTATGTTGACGACATGAGTCAGGCGACGGAACTCGCGGCGGCAGCCGGCAGCACCGACCCCCGGGTCGGGCTGCGCGCCGTCCGCGCGCTGCGCCGGCTGCTCGAGCGACTCGAGGTGGTCCAGGTGGACAACGCCCGACGACAGGGCTGGTCCTGGCAGGAGATCGCCGACGCGCTCGAGGTCAGCCGGCAGGCGGTGCACAAGAAACACGCTGGGCGACCGGCGGTCAACTCATCCTGGGAGGCGTGATGTTCGAACGGTTCACCGACCGGGCGCGCGGCGTGGTCCGGCAGGCGCTGGAGGAGGCGCGGGCCGAGGGCCAGCGGCCGGTCGGCACCGAGCACCTGCTGCTCGCCCTCCTCGCCGACGAGGCCGGCCTGGCCAGCCGGGTGCTGACCGACGCCGGGCTGCGCGCCGACGACGTACGCGAGCGGATCCGGCGGCACACCAGCGCCGGAGGCGCCGGCCTCGGCGACGCGGACGCGGCGGCGCTGCGCGAGATCGGCATCGACCTGGCCGCCATCGTGGCCCGCATCGAGGAGTCCTTCGGCCCCGATGCGCTGCGCGAGGCCGTGCCGGCGCCGCGCAGCCGCTGGAGGCGTCGCCGCTACCTGGGCGGGCCGTTCTCGCCCCGGTCGAAGAAGGCGCTGGAGCTGTCGCTACGGGAGGCGCTGCGGCTGCGCCACAAGCACATCGGCACCGAGCACATCCTGCTCGGGGTGCTGCGTGAGGGCCACGGGCTGGGCGCGCTGGTGCTCACCGAAGCGGGGGTCGACCTCGACGATCTGCGCCGACGGGTGGAGGCCGCGCTGCGCACCGCGGCGTGACGGGCACGTACGCGTTGAAACCTGTCTGTGGCACTTCCGACGCCGGCCGCCCACCGGGTCGCTGAAGGCGGCCCGGTGCTGCACACTGGCGCCGTGGATGCTGGACAGGACAGGCGCCCCTCAGGTGGCGACGGCGGGCTGCGCTCCGCCGTGGTGGTCAACCCGGCGAAGGTCGACGATCTCGACGAGCTGCGCCGCACCGTGAACGACGCTCTGACCGCCGCCGGCTGGCCCGAGCCGCAGTGGTTCGAGACCACCGTCGACGACCCGGGCCGGGGCCAGACCGAGCAGGCCGTGAAGGCCGGCGTCGACCTGGTCTTCGCCTGCGGCGGCGACGGCACCGTGATGTCCTGCGTCAGCGGGCTCGTCGGCACCGACGTGGCCCTCGCTGTGCTGCCGCAGGGCACCGGCAACCTGCTCGCCGCCAACCTCGGCCTCTCCACCGACCTCGCGGCGGGGCTCCAGGTCGCCGTCGAACGCGGTCGGCGGTTGCTCGACGTCGGCGCGGTGGAGGGCCAGTACTTCACCGTCATGGCCGGCATGGGCTTCGACGCCAAGATGCTCGAAGCCACAAACGAGACCACCAAGGCCCGTATCGGCTGGCCGGCGTACGTCGTGGGCGCTGCCCGGCACCTGCGGGACCGGCCGATGCGGGTGCAGATCCGCATCGACGACCGCCCGCCGGTGCGCCGCCGGGCCCGCTCCGTGCTGATCGCCAACGTCGGCCGGCTCCAGGGCGGGGTCCGCCTGCTCACCGAGGCCGAGCCGGACGACGGTTGGCTCGACGTCGCCGTGCTCACCCCGCGCAACCTGCGGCACTGGCTCGCGCTCGGCTGGGCGGTGGTCCGCCGCAGCGGCCAGGTGCCGCAGATGGAGGTCTTCCGCGGCCGCCGTGTGGTGGTCACCAGCAACCGCGCCCAGCCCCGGGAACTGGACGGCGACCTCATCGCGCCGAGTCGGCGGCTGCAGGCCGAGATCCGGCCCGAGGCGCTCTGGCTCTGCGTCCCGCAGCCCGAGGACGCCCCCGACCTGGCCGTCGACGCGCAGGGCGCCGGGGAGCGGGGCGAGCAGCTGATCGAGGAAGCGCGTCGTGAGTAGCACCCGGATCGTGCCGGAGACCCGGCTGATGGCCAACGAGGAGCTGTCCGCCGACGACGCCTGGCACACACTGCGCCGCAAGGGCGGCTGGCACCTGCTGCGCGACGCGTTCATCCGGTTCCGCTACGGCGACGGGTTCAGCCACTCCCGCGCCTTCGCGTTGCAGCTCTGCCTCGCCGTGGTGCCGTTCCTGATCGCCCTCACCGGTCTGATCAGCGAGCTCGGTGTCGAAGAGGGCGGCCAGGTGGTGGCCGACACCGTGCTGGCGCTCACCCCGGGCCAGAGCGCGCAGGTGGTCGGCGAGCTGCTCGGCGAGGGCGAACGCGTCGAGGACGCCGGTGAGCTGGCGCTCACCCTCGGTCTGCTCACCGGGCTGGTCGCGCTGACCACCACGATGGCCCAGATCGAGCGGGGCGCCAACCGCATCTACGGGGTCGAACGGGACCGCCCGGCCCTGCAGAAATACCTGCGGGCGGCCATCCTGGCCGTCACCGCCGGCCTGCCCGCCCTGGCCGGCTTCCTGATCCTCGTCGGCGGCGGGGCGGTGGGCGACTCGGTCCGACGGCACTACGAGTGGGGCGACGTCGCCAACGGCATCTGGGACGTGGTCCGCTTCCCGCTGAGCCTCGGGCTGACAGTGCTCGCCGTGGCCGTGCTGTTCCGGCACGCGCCGCGCCGAAACCAACCCGGTCTGTCCTGGCTGTTCTTCGGCGCGGGCATCGCCACGGCCCTGTGGTGGCTGGCCAGCCTGCTGCTCGCCGCGTACGTGCGGTTCAGCGACGGCTTCGGTCAGACCTACGGCGCGCTCACCGGCATGATGGCGCTGCTGCTCTGGGCCAACCTGACCGGCATGGCGCTCTTCGGCGGGCTGGCCTTCGCCGCCCAGTTGGAGGCGCTGCGCATCGGTGTGGAGGAGCCGGCGCAGCCCGACCTGTGGGAGCCCGAGACCGACCGCGCCGAGCTCGTCGACACCGGGGACATGACGGCGCTCTGAAAGGCGCCCGGGTGTACGCCTGACCCGGATCGGGTACAGCGCCTCGCCAGGTACAACAAGGGAGGTGCGGGGTGACCGCGGTCAAAGAGGTGGCTCGGCGTCCGATCGGTCACTTCGCCGAACGGAGCATCGCCGGCCTGGCGGCCGTCACCGGCGCCGGCGTGGCCTTCGGGCTGTTGCTGTTGCTCGTGCGAATGCGGTGGAGCCCGTTGCAGGACGCCGACCACGCGGTCGCCGAGTGGTTCAACTCGCTCGTCGCCCCGCACCACCCGCTGGTCACCGTGCTTCAGGCGGTCACCGACCTGGGCGGCCGGCCGATCCTCATCTGGCTGGTCACCATCGCGGTGGTCGGGCTGCTGATCCGACGGCAGCCCCGGCTGGCCGTCTACCTGATCATCACCGGGGTCGGTGGGCTGATCCTCGACCCGTCGCTCAAGACCCTCGTCGGCCGGCTCCGCCCGGTGGTGGACATCCCGGTCGCCAGCGCACCGGGCAACAGCTTCCCGAGCGGGCACGCGCTCGGCTCGTTCGTCGCGTACGGGGCGCTGCTGCTGGTGTTCCTGCCGGCGATGGCGCCGCGCTGGCGCAAGCCCGCGATCGTCGGCGTCGCTGTGCTGGTGGCTCTGGTCGGGTTGACCCGGATCGCGCTGGGCGTGCACTTCGTCTCCGACGTGCTGGCCGGCTGGCTGCTCGGCGCCGCGTGGCTGGGCGTGACCGCGTACGCCTTCCGGCTGTGGCGGCGCGAGCGCGGCCGGCCGGTGCCGCCGCTGAGCGAGGGGCTGGAGCCGGAGGCCGGGCACGACATCGCCCCCGCCCCGGCCGAGGAGCACGTGCTGGCGCACCCCCGCTCGGCGGTGGCCGAGCTGCTTGTCGGCTGGGTGCTGGTGTTCGGTGCGCTGTACGGCTTCGGCACGTACGTCAGCTACTACGCCAAGGGCACCTTCTTCGACACCCTGGACACCGAGGTCCCGCGCTGGTTCGCCGCCCGGCACACCGACGCGCTGACCGACGTGAGCTGGTGGTGGAGCAAGTTCGGCGACACCCACGCGATCCTGCTCATCTCGCTGGTGTTCTGCCCGCTGGTGCTCGCGGTGTGGCGGCGGTGGCGGCCCGTGCTGTTCGTGGCGCTGGCGATGGTGGGTGAGCTGACCCTCTTCCTCGCCTCGGCGCGGGCCGTCGAAAGGCCACGGCCGCCGGTGGAGAACCTGGACGGGCAGATGCCCACCTCCTCCTTCCCGTCCGGGCACATCGCGGCGACGATCTGCGTCTGGCTGGCGATCACCCTCATCGTGTTCCCGCGTACCGACCGCTGGTGGCGGTGGATCTTCGTGGCGCTGGCCGTGATCATGCCGGCCGGGGTGGCCACCTCGCGGATGTACCGGGGGATGCACCACCCGACCGACTTCATGGGCGCGATCCTGCTCTCCGCCCTCTGGATCGGGCTGCTCTACCTCGTGATCCGCCCGAACGCCGACCTGTTGGAGGGCAACCAGCCGGCCATCGAGTCGGAGGACGTGGACACCCTCGACGACGAGCTGGCGCGCGCCGGCCGAGCCGACTGAGCGCCGCCGTGCGGGTGCTGACCTGGAACATCCGCACCGGCGGCCGGGACCGCGGTGGCGCCGACCGGCTGGAGCAGGTGGTCCAGGTCGTCGACCAGCAGGCGCCGGACGTGTTGGCGTTGCAGGAGCTGCGCGGCTTCGACTCCGACGGGCTGATGGCCGACGTGGCGGGCCGGGTGGGGATGACGTCCCACCTGGCCCGGTCCTGCTTCGGGCAGCCGGTGGCGGTGCTGGTCCGGCCGCCGTACCAGGTTCTCGACGCGGGGGCGTTGCGTCGGCCGTTCCACCACGCCGCCGCCCGCGTCGTGGTGTCCACCTCGGCCGGCCCGCTCACCGTGCTCGCCGCCCACCTCTACCCGTACTCCGGGGGACGCCGGCGGATGGAGGTCGACTGGCTGGTGGCGGCGATCCGCCGCGCCCCGGGGTCGCTGACGCTGCTCGCCGGCGACCTCAACTCGCTCGACCCGACTGTCGACCACACCGAGCGGCTGGCCGGCATGCCGGCCCTCTACCGGCGACGACACCTGCGCCGGGGCGGTCGCGGCGTGGACACCCGGGCGATCGCGCGCCTGCTCGCCGCCGACCTCGTCGACCTGTGGCAGTCGTCCAACATGGGAGTGCCGGAGGCCGAGGGTCTCAGCGTGCCCACCCGGTTCGGCGGTGCCGAGTTCGCCGGCATGCGACTGGACTACCTGTTCGGCACCCGCGCGGTGGCCGAGCGGGTGCGTGGCTGCCGGGTGATTCGCGGCGGGGCCGCGGACACCGCCTCCGACCACTATCCGCTGCTCACCACACTCGACCTGAGCTGACGCCGCCAGGCGCGGCGCTGCCGACCACCACGGCGCTGGCACGGCCCGGTTACCGTGCCCACCGTGACCGACCGCCCCACCGTTCGCGCGCCGCTGCCCGCGCCGCGACCCGAGCACCCGATCGCGCCGACCGTGACGCGTCCGGTCCGCGACCCGTCGGCCCCGCACACGGCGGAGCCGGCCGCCGTCGCGCTCCCGCTGGTCGCGGCCGTCGCGCGGGGTGTGGCGCTGGTCGTGGTGCTGCCGGTACGCCTGCTCTGGGAGCTGATCGCGGCTGCCGGCCGGCTCGTCTACCGGAATCTGCTCAGCCCCGCCGGCCGGTTCCTGCGCCGCTGGCTGCTGTCCCCGCTGGCCTGGGCGCTGCACCGACTCCTCTGGCTCCCGCTGGTCTGGGGCGCCCGCAACCTGCTCTGGCTCCCGCTGCGGTGGGCGGCCCGCACTCTCGTCTGGCTCCCGCTGGTCTGGCTGGGGCGAGGGCTCGCCTGGGTCGCCGACAACCTGATCTGGCGCCCGCTGGTCTGGCTGGCATACGCGGTGGCCTGGGCGGCCCGCACGCTGGTCTGGGTGCCGCTGGTCTGGCTCGGTGGGGTACTGGCCGCAGTGGGATCGGCGGTGGGGCGGGCGGTCCGGTGGCTGCTCTGGACGCCACTGGTCTGGTTGGCCCGGGTGGTGCTCCGTCCGCCTCTGGTCGGGTTGGGCCGCGTCCTGGTCTGGCTCGTCGATCACCTGCTGGTGCGGCCGGCGCGGTGGCTGGGCGCGGCACTTCAGCCCGCTGGCCGGCTGGTGTGGCGCGGTGTCGGCATGCTCGCCGGGGCGCTCGGCGTCGCTCTCGTCGGGCTGGTCCGAGGCATCTGGTGGGTCGTCGTGCGGGTCGGCCGGCTGGTCGTCGCCGCGCTTGTCGGCGCCTGGCGGACGGCCGGCTGGCTGCTGCGGCTGCTCCACCGACTGGTGCTGCGCCCCCTCGGGCGAGGGCTGCGCTGGTTGTGGCGGCACACGGTCCGCCCGCTGGCGCGGGGTGTCGGCTGGGTCTGGTCGGCCACTGTCGTGCCTGTCGCACACGGCGTACGGGCGCTCTGGCGGGCCACCGTCCCACCGGCGGCACGATGGATCCGCCGTTCGGTGCTCGACCCGGCCCGGCTGGCCTCCCGAGAGGTGCTCGGCGCCCTGGGCCTGCGCCGCTGACCACGGCGCGGACGGCTCAGAGCACGACGTTGAGCAGGACGGTAAGCACCACCGAGGCGAGGATCGAGAAGAGGATCATCAGGAGGCAGCCGAGGCCGCCGCCGAGGGGCCGGATCTCCGTGTTGCCGAAGCGCATGAAAGTCACCTGTTCACGAGAGTAGGGGCGAGGAGCTGGCGGATCGCGTCGGCGACCGCCGTCGGGGCCGTGGTCACCACGTTGTGCGCGGCCCGGGGGACGACCGCCAGGCCGGCGTCCGGCACCAGCCGGGCCGCCTCGGTCCGCCACGCGCCCGGCACGACGGGGTCACGAGCGCCGGTGACGACAAGGGTCCGCGACGTGATCCGGATCAGGTCGGCCTCGATCGTGTTGTGGACCGAGTGCGACAACGTCGCCAGGACCCGCCAGGGCCGTGCGTTCCAGACGTCGCGGGCCAGGATCGGCGCCTGCAACGGCGACTCGCGCAGGACGTCCACCAGCCACCGGCCGAACTGGGCCCGTCGGGACCGGGCAGCCGGGTCGCTTGTCGGCCCGGCCAGCACCAGCGCGCGTACCGCCTCCGGGTGGTCGGCGGCGAGCGCGGCGGCCACCTCGGCGCCGAACGAGTGCCCGAGCAGGCAGACCGGCGGCAGGTCGTACGCGGCCAGCCAGGCGGCCAGGTGCGCGGCGTGCCGACGCACGTCGTACGCGCCGCGGGGGTGCGCGGTCAGGCCGAAGCCGGGCAGGTCCGGCACGTACACCTGATGGGTTTCGGCGAGCGCGACGGCCAGCGGGGTGAGGTAGCGGTGCGAGACCGCCAGGCCGTGCACAAGCACCACGGGTGGGGCGCCGGTGCCCGGGTCCGGGCCACGCCGGGTGTGGGTACGCAGCCCGTCGACCAGCCGCCACTCGCTGGTCAGGCCGGCGGCCGGCCGGGGCGCGGCCAGGGCGAGCCGCAGCTCGGCCGGCCCGAATCGACCGGCGGGCGTCAACCTCACAGCTGGCGCAGCCGGGGCAGCAGCTGCTCCTGTGCCCAGTCCAGGAACATCGGCTGGGTCTCGCCGCCGACCTGGACGATCGCCACGTGCGTGAAGCCGGCGTCGACGAACCTGCGGAACGCCTCGACGTGCGCGTCCACGTCCGGCCCGCAGGAGATGCCCTCGGCGACGTCCTCCTCCCGGACGAACTGGGTGGCGGCGGCGAAGGCATCCGGGTCGGGCAGGTCCGCGTTTACCTTCCAGCCCATGCCGAACCAGCGGAACTGGTCGTGCACGATCTTGCGGCACTCGGCCTCGTCCGGGCCGTAGCAGATGGCCACCTGCCCGTAGCGGGGCTGGCCGGCCCCGCCGGCGTCGTCGTACATCTCGATGATGTGCCGGTCGGGCTCGGTGGAGACGAGGCCGTTGCCGTACTCGGCGGCGAGGGTGGCGGACTGCCGGCCGGAGGCGGCGATGGCCATCGGCACCGGCCGCTCGGGGCGGTCCCAGACGTAGGCGTCGGGCACGTCGAAGTGGTTGCCGGAGAAGGTCAACGTCTCACCGTTGAGCAGCGGCCGGATGATCTGCAGCGCCTCCTCGAACATCTCGTGGCGCTGCTGCACGTGCGGCCAACCGCCGACGACGTGCTCGTTGAGGTTCTCACCGGCGCCCAGGCCGAGGGTGAACCGCCCGTCCGAGAGCGCCCCGATGGTGCTGGCCTTCTGCGCGACCACGGCCGGGTGGTAACGCCGGATCGGGCAGGTCACGAACGACATCAGCTCCGCGCGGGAGGTGGCGTGCGCGACCGCGCCGAGCACCGACCAGGCGTACGGGGCGTGGCCCTGGGCGTCGAGCCAGGGATAGTAGTGGTCAGAGATCACCAGTTGGTCGAAGCCGGCCGCCTCGGCCCGCACCGCGTGGTCCACCAGTTGCTTCGGACCGGCCTGCTCGCACATCAGGGTGTAGCCGACGCTCACCATCCGGGTATCTCCTTCTCGCCGACGGTTCGTCCCGAGATACCCAGGTCAGCAGCGGTCAACCCTCTCGTCCGGTTCGGACGGGCGATGCTTGACGGATCCCGGAGACCGGCCTACGGTCGTCTTAACCGGTTAAGACCTACGGTCTGGCGCACATCCTGTGGTGGGGATGACCGCCCCGTGACGGCCCGCGTACGCGCGGGCCGTTTCGGCTGTCCGCGCCCCCTGACCGGGCTACTGAACCGGTTGCTAGGGCTGACCCATCGCCCTACGCTGATGCGAGCGTCGCCGGGAGTCGGGCGGCGGCTGTCGGGCTGCAGCCGCCTTCCCCTGTCACGTCCCACCCCTGTCGGGCATCGGGGGTCCTCCCTGAGGAAGGCCATGAAGACTCGACTCTCCGC
Organism: Micromonospora lupini str. Lupac 08; assembly: GCF_000297395.2. Lineage (GTDB taxonomy): Bacteria > Actinomycetota > Actinomycetes > Mycobacteriales > Micromonosporaceae > Micromonospora > Micromonospora lupini. Next base: position 1,900,947 of record NZ_HF570108.1, read on the forward strand.
CGTAGGCGCGGCCCTGCTCGCGCTGCTCCTCGCCGTGCTGGCGTTCGGCCAACCGGCGCACGCCGCGGCCGGCTTCTCCGTCGCGGGCGGCAAGCTGTACGACGCCAACGGCGCCGAATTCGTCATGCGCGGGGTGAACCACGCCCACACCTGGTATCCGCAGCAGACCAGCTCGTTCGCCGACGTCAAGGCACTCGGTGCGAACACCGTGCGGGTGGTGCTGGCCAGCGGCGACCGGTGGACCCGCAACACCAACGCCGACGTCGCCAACGTCATCTCGCTGTGCAGGGCCAACCGGCTGATCTGTGTGCTGGAGGTGCACGACACCACCGGCTACGGCGAGCAGAGCGGCGCGATCACGCTGGACCGCGCCGTCGACTACTGGCTCAGCCTCGCCGACGTCCTCGCCGGCCAGGAGCGGTACGTCATCGTCAACATCGGCAACGAGCCGTACGGCAACCAGAACTACGGGTCGTGGGCCACCGACAACGCCAACGCGATCAAGCGGCTGCGCGCCGGTGGGCTGACCCACACCATCATGGTGGACGCCCCGAACTGGGGCCAGGACTGGTCCTTCACGATGCGGGACAACGCGTCGTCGGTCTTCGCCGCGGACCCGGCCCGCAACACGGTCTTCTCCATCCACATGTACGGCGTCTTCGACACCGCCGCCGAGATCACCGACTACCTGGGCCGTTTCCGGGCGGCCGGTCTGCCCATCGTGGTCGGTGAGTTCGGCTTCAACCACTCCGACGGAAACCCGGACGAGGACACGATCCTCGCGTACAGCCAGGCCAACGGGATCGGTTGGCTGGGCTGGTCGTGGAGTGGCAACGGGGGCGGCGTGGAGTACCTCGACATGGCCACCGCGTTCAACCCGGCCAACTTGACCACCTGGGGGCAGCGGATCTTCAACGGCGTCAACGGCATCCGGCAGACCGCCCGCGAGGCCAGCGTCTTCGGCGGCACCCCGCCGCCGACCACGCCTCCGCCCACGACGCCCCCGCCCACGACGCCTCCGCCCACGACGCCGCCGCCCACGACGCCGCCTCCGACGACGCCTCCGCCCACGACGCCTCCGCCTACCACGCCTCCGCCCGCCGGTGGCTGCACGGCGACGTACACGGTGCTCAACCAGTGGCAGGGCGGCTTCCAGGCCGAGGTACGGGTGACCGCCGGCGCGACGGCGATCGCCGGCTGGACCGCCCGGTGGACCCTCGCCAACGGCCAGAGCGTCACCCAGTCCTGGAACGCGACGGTGACCAGCAGCGGATCCACTGTCACCGCGCGCAACGTGGACCACAACGGGCGACTGGCGGCCGGCGCCGGCGCCAGCTTCGGCTTCCTCGGCGGCTGGACCGGCACCAACCCCACGCCGCAGGTGAGCTGCACGGCGAGCTGACCGACGCCGGGTGGCCGGGCCCGCACCGGGCCCGGCCACCGCGTCCGGCCACCGCGCCTGCTGCGGTCAGTGCTCCCCGGTCAGGTTCACGATGACCACCCCCGCGATGATCAGGGCGATGCCGGCGAGCTTGACCAGCCCGACCGACTCACCCAGGAACACCGCGCCGATCGCCACGATGGCAGCGGTCCCCAGACCCGACCAGAGGGCGTACGCGACACCGACAGGTATCTCCTTCACGGCCTGGGCCAGCAGGAGGAACGCCAGCGCGTACCCGGTGAGGCAGCCCAACGTCGGCCAGAGGCGGGTGAACCCGGCGGTGCTCTTGATCAGACTGGTCGCCAGAACCTCGGCAAGAATGGCGATCCCCAACAACACGTACGCCATACAGCTCCTCAATCCTCGCTGGTCGCTGGTCGCTGGTCGCTGGTCGCTGGTCGCTGGTCGCTGGTCGCTGGTCGCTGGTCGGATCGCCAGTGCCCAGGCTAGTGCCGGCCCCGGGGCCTCCGGGCGAGGCTCCGAAACCGGCCATGCAAGGCGGACCGGCCGCTGCCGCACCGTCCGCGCTCTAGCATCAGCGGCGTGATGGACCTCGACCGCAACGACTTCGCCGATGCCGTCTCCGCCCGCGCCGCCCAATGGAACAGCGCGGGCGTGCGATGGGAACTGCATTACGGACCCCTCCGCGACAAGTCAGCGGCCTGGATCGCCGCCGACCTCAATGCCTGCCTCGACGAACTCACTGACCGGCTGACCTCAACCCCTACCGGGACTTGACCAAGCCCGTGGGGACACCCCCCCCGGCTCCTGTCGTGCGCCCCTTTGGAGCTGATGCCGCAGACGAATCGGATGCGTCGGACCCCGACAGACGCGCGTTTCGTCTACGACAGACGCGCGATTCGTCTACGACATCAGCTCCATAGGCAGCCGACATACCTCTCCCCCCCCCCGAACGGGCCCGCTCGCCCGACCGAGCGAGCGGAGCGGGTACCCACGTCGGGTGGGCCGGGCCGAGCAGGACGTGACCACAGCGATAGCGGCGAGATCCGGTCTCGGCTCGAGTCACGACCGGCCGGGACGGTGCGGCAGCTCGGTGGAGGCGGGTCCGTCCGGTGGGCCGGAGGCGAGTCGGGCGGCTCGCATGGTGAGGTAGCGCTGTTCGGGGAGGCTGCTGGTACGCGCGGCGGCGACGCGGTAGTCCGTTATCGCCCGCTCCCGGTCGCCGGCCATCTCGTGCAGGTGCGCGCGGGCGGCAGCCAGTCGGTGGTGCCCCGCCAGTCGGGCATCGTCGCCCAGTGCGTCGAGAGCCGTGAGGCCGGCTGCCGGCCCGTGCACCATGGCGGTCGCCACGGCCCGGTTGAGGGCCACCACGGGGGTGCCGGCGAGTCGTTCCAGCACCTCGTACAGCGCCAGGATCTGCGGCCAGTCGGTCGCCTCGGTGCTCGGCGCCTCGTCGTGCAGGGCGGCGATGGCGGCCTGCACCTGGTACGGGCCGACCGGGCCGCGCGGCAGCGCCCGGGTGACAAGTGCGATGCCCTCGGCGATCGCCGCCGCGTCCCAGCGGCTGCGGTCCTGGTCGGCCAGGGAGATCAGCTCGCCGGAGGGGCCGGTCCGCGCCGGGCTGCGCGCCTCGGTGAGCAGCAGCAACGCCAGCAGCCCGGCGGTCTCGCTGTCGTCGGGCAGTCGGGTGTGCAGCGCGCGGGTCAGCCGGATCGCCTCGCCCGCGAGGTCGACGCGGCGCAGGGCCGGGCCGGCGGTGCTGGTGTGCCCCTCGGTGAAGATCAGGTAGAGCACCTGCCGGACGGCGGCCAGCCGCTCGGCCCGCTCGGCCTCCTCCGGCATCCGAAACGGCAGCCCGGACGTGCGGATGCGCTGCTTGGCCCGGCTGATCCGCTGGGCCATCGTCGCCTCGGGCACCAGGAACGCCCGCGCTATCTCGGCGGTGGTGAGCCCGCCGACCGCGCGCAGGGTCAACGCGACAGCCGACGCGGGGGCGAGCGCCGGGTGACAGCACAGAAAGAGCAGGACCAGGGCGTCGTCCCGCTCGGCGGTCAACTCCTCGTCCGCTGCCGGCGCGTACTGGCGGTCGTCGGGATCCCGGCGGGCGACCAGGTCCTCCCGGCGGCGGCGGGCCTGCTCGCCGCGGACCAGCTCGATCATCCGGCGGTAGCCGACCTGGATCAGCCATCCGCGCGGGTTGGCCGGCAACCCGTCGGCCGGCCACTGGGTGACGGCGGCGAGCAGCGCCTCCTGCACGGCGTCCTCGGCGGTGGCGAAGTCACCGAACCGGCGGGCGAGCACGCCGAGGACCTGCGGCGCCAACTCGCGCAGCAGGTCCTCGATGCGGGGATCGGTGGTCAGCCCCTCACAGCTCCTCGGTGGGCGCGGACATCACCGGGTGCACCTCGATCGGCATGTTCAGCGGCCGGCCGCCGGGGCCGGGCGCGGTGGAGATGTACGCGGCCAGCTCCACCGCCCGCTGCGGGCTGTCGCAGTCGACGATCCAGAAGCCGGCGAGGAACTCCTTCGTCTCGGCGAACGGCCCGTCCGTGACCACCGGCGTCCCGCCCTCGCCGGCGCGCACGATCCGCGCCTGCTGCGGGCCACCGAGGCCCTGCGCGTCGACCCACTCTCCGGCGGCGGTGAGCTTGTCGTTGACCTCGCCCATGAAGGCGATGTGGGCCCGGACCTCGTCCGGGGTCCAGGTGTCGATGCTCGGGAAGTCGGTCCCGGCGGCGCTGAACTGCATCAGCAGCATGTACTTCATGGTTCGCCCCTCACGTCCGCGCACCGTCGTCGGTGCTCTCACCCTGAGGTAGAAGCCGGCACCGCCGTTCTCGACACTCCGGCGGAAGATTTTTCTAGCCGACCGCGTCGACCTCCAGCACCAGGCTCTGCTCCGGATGCAACGCGGGCAGTTGCACACCCACCCTTGCCAGCGCCGCACCGGTGAGCGTGACACCGGAGGCCAGCCACGGTGGCGCGGACCGTTCGATTGTCGCCGGAGCGGGTACGTCCGCCACCTGTCGCACCCGGTACCGCCGGGCCGGGTCGAGGCCGGGCAGCCGTACCGCGCCGGGCACCTGCGCCACCGAGGTGGTCAGTCGGGCCACCGCGTACACCGCTCGGGTGTTGTCGTGATCGACCACCCCGTGCGCCCAGACGGCCGGGTCCGGATGGTCGACCCGGACCACCCGCCCGGCGTGCAGCAGCGGGCGCAGCCGCTTGTGCAGCGCCACCCAGGCGGCCAGCTCGGCCTGCTCGGCGGCGCTGATCGAGGCGATGTCCCACTCGATGCCGTGGTGGCCGAACAGCGCGGTGGCCGCCCGGAAGCCCAGGTCGTGCACGCGGTGGGTGGTGTGCGAGCGTTCCGGACCGATGTGCGTGCCGATCAGCTCCGGTGGCAGCAGCAGACCGGTCCAGCGTTGGATGCTGAGCCGTTCCAGGGCGTCGTTGCAGTCGCTGGCCCAGACCCGGTCGGTGCGCGCCAGGATGGCCAGGTCCACGCGGGCGCCGCCGGACGAGCAGCTCTCGATCTCCACGTCGGGATGGCGGCCGCGCAGCTCGTCGAGGAGGCGGTAGACCGCGAGGGTCTGCCCGTGCACTCCGGGTCGGCCGTGGTGCCCGGCCTCGGTGAGGTCCCGGTTCTGGTCCCACTTGAGGTAGCTGATGCCCCGATGCTCGCTGAGCAGCGCGTCGAGGCGTTCCCGCACGTAGTCGTACGCCTCCGGGCGGCCCAGGTCGAGCACCTGCTGGTTGCGCCAGGCCGGCGGCAGCCGTCCTGGCACGGCCAGCAGCCAGTCCGGGTGCGCGCGGAACAGGTCGGAGTCGGGATTGACCATCTCCGGCTCCACCCACAGACCGAACTGGAGGCCCTGGCCGGTCACGTGGCCGATGAGCGGTTGCAGGCCGTCGGGCCAGACGCCCTCGTCGACGTACCAGTCGCCGAGCCCGGCGGTGTCGTCGCGCCGGCCGCGGAACCAGCCGTCGTCGAGCACGAACCGTTCCACGCCGAGGTGCGCCGCGCGGTCGGCGAGGGCCCGCAGCCGGTCCAGGTCGTGGTCGAAGTAGACCGCCTCCCAGACGTTGAGGGTCACCGGGCGGGGGGAGCGCGGGTGTCCGGGCCTGGCCCGCAGGTGCGCATGGAGGACGTCGCTGAGCCCGTCCAGCCCGTCGTCGGACCAGACGGCGTAGAGCAGGGGAGTCTCGTACGACTCGCCGGGGGCGAGCCGGATCTCGCCGGGCGCCAGCAGTTCGCCGCCGCCGAGGGTCGACTCGCCGGTGGGACGCCGTTCGGCGACTGTGACGTGGTCGCCGCTCCACGCGGTGTGCACCGCCCAGACCTCGCCGTGACCGAAGCCGAACCCGGCGGTGCCGGCGACAAGCAACAGCGTGGCGTCGTGCCCGGTGCGTCCGTGCCGGCCCTCGCGGACCCAGGCGCCGTGCGGCCACGGGTGCCGCTGTGGCGAGCGTTCCCGACACCAGCGGCCGGTCAGGTCGAGCAGTTCGGTGGCGACCGCCGGCACCGGCAGCACCGGCGTCAGCTCCCGCACCTCGTACACGCCGTCGCCGTCGTTGCGTAGGCGGTGCCGGACGGTCAGCAGGCCGTGCGGGTCGAGCATGATCTCGCTGGTCAGGGTCAGCCCGGCGGCCGGGTCCGACGCCCGCACGGTCAGCAGCGCCGCGCCGGGCCCGCCGTGCCCACCGTCGGCCGGGAGTACGCCCACCACCTCGCCGCCCGCGGTCAGGTGGCCCGGGTCGGTGCTGCTGTCGCGCACGTCCCACCCGTCGAGGCGGAAGGAGGTGGACCAGTCCCGTCCGTCGCGGTGCCCGGCCAGCCCCGGACGGCCACTCCAGCCGGCGCTCGCCTCCGGCAGCAGGGACAGCGCGGGTGGCTCGTCGAAGCTGCTCGGCACCACGGGTGGCACTGTCGCGTCCACGAGGTGGCGCAGGGCGTCGTCGTCGAGGTCGCCGACGTCGCCGCCCCAGTGCACGACCCGGGGCAGCCCCGGGCCGCGCGCGTCGAGCACCAGGCTGGTCCGCGCGCGGCGCAGGTGCAGGATCGTCATCCCTTTGAGGCTCCCAAGGTCAGGCCCCGGACGAAGTGCCGCTGGAGCATAAAGAAGATCACCAGGGTGGGGATCGCGACGAGCACGCTGCCCGCCGAGACCAGGTTGTTGTCGGTAAAGAACTCGCCGCGCAGGTTGTTGAGCGAGCTGGTCACCGGGAACTTGTCGCCGGTGCGCATGAGGACGGTGGCCCAGAAGAACTCGTTGTAGATCCAGGTCACCTCGAGTGTGGCGAGCGCCGCCAGGGCCGGCCGGCACAGTGGCATGGTGACCTGCCAGTACTGTCGCCAGACGCTGGCCCCGTCGACCATCGCCGCCTCGTACAGGTCGCGGGGCAGCGCCTTCATGTAGTTGCTGAGCACGAAGACGCAGAACCCGCACTGGAAGGCCACGTTGATCAGGATCAGGCCCCAGTAGCTGTCGTAGAGCAGCTCCGAGTCGCTCATGAACTCGGGCAGCGGCACCTCGGTGAACAGCCGGAACAGCGGGATGAGCAACGCCTGTTGGGGCAGCAGGTTGGCGGCGGTGAACACCCCGAGCAGGACAAGGTTGATCTTCCAGTTGAACCGGGCGATGACGAACGCCACGCAGGAGGCGAGGAAGAGCGTCAGCAGCACCGCCGGCACGGTGATGTAGACCGAGTTGAGGAAGTGCTTGCCGAACTCCGCCGTCCGCCAGGCGGTGACGTAGTTGTCGAAGGTCCAGCCGCCGAACGACACGTAGCCGTTGGCGGCCGTGTACTCGTAGGAGCGCAGCGAGGTCAGCACGGCCCAGGCGATCGGGAAGATCCAGGCCAGCGAGACGACGATGAGGAAGCCGTGCAGCAGCAGCCGCGCCGGGGTCAGCTTGCGGCGGCGGACCGGGGTGTCGGTGCCGTCCTCGGTACGCCGGGTCACTGTTGCGGTGCTCATTCCCGGTTCTCCCTCATCACGGTCGCCAGGTAGATGGTGATGAAGACAAGCGAGACGACCAGCATGATCGTCGCCAGCGCCGAGCCGAAGCCGATCCGGCTCGCCTCACCCACCACGTTCTGGGTGACCAGCGCGGAGATCAGCTCCAGCCCGTTGCGGCCCTTGTTGACCACCCAGACCAGGTCGAACGCGCGCAGCGACTCGATCACGGTCACCACCAGCACGATGATGTTGATGGGCCGCATGACCGGGAACACGACCCGGAAGAACGTCCGGCTCTCCGACGCGCCGTCGACCGCCGCGGCCTCCCGCAGCGACGGGTCGACGCCCTTCAGGCCGGCCAGGTAGAGCAGCATGATGTAGCCGACGTGCCGCCAGCTGGACGCGATCATGACCGCCCAGATGTTGACGCTGGAGTCGCCGTACCAGTCGACGTTGCTGCCGAAGACGGCGTTGATGAGACCCTGGTCGCGGGAGTAGAGCAGCTGCCAGACGAAGCCGATCAGCGCCAGCGAGAGCACCACCGGCAGGTACAACGCGGTCTGGTAGAAGCGGCTGCCGCGCAGCTCCTTGTCGAGCAGCACGGCCAGGAACATGCCGAACGGGGTGGCGACAACGAACAGCACGGCCAACCAGAGCAGGTTGTGCTGGATCGCCGGCACGAACGGCGGGTAGATGTTCACGACGTCGCTGTAGTTGCGGGCGCCTACGAAGTCGATCTCGTTCAGTGGGCCGATGCCGTCCCAGTCGGTGCCGGAGAGCACCACCGTCGCCAGCGCCGGCAGCCAGACGAAGGCGGTGACGAGCAGCAGCGGGACGAGCACCTTCAGCGTGATGACCACGCGGTCGGTGCGGGACAGGAGCCGTAGCCGCCGGCGACGACCACCCGTTGAGGTGGTCGCGGCCGGCGGCGGCACGGCGCGATCCGCTTGGATCAGGGGCAGGTCGGACACGATGTCCTCCCCCTTCCGCCGTCAGTCAGTGAAGATCGACTTCTTCTGGTTCTCGATGGACGAGGTGAGACCGTCGATGTCCTTGGGGTTCTTGATGAACTGCTGGATCGCCGGGATCATCACCGTGGAGGCGAAGTCCGGCCGGGTGTCGCGGTCGAGGAACTGCGCGATCTCGGTGGCGGACCCGACCAGCTCGGCGGCCTTCTTCTGCAGGGCGGTGTAGCCGCTGACGTCCGCGCCGGTGTTGGCGACCAGGGTGGTCGGGTCGCTCTTGACCGTGATGTCCGCGGCGGTCTTCCCGCCGAAGTACTCCATCAGCTTGCGGGCGTTGTCCTCGTTCTTGGGCTTGCGGGCCATCATGTAGCCGTCGATCGGCGCGTCGAGGGCCTTCGCCCCGATGGACGGGTCGATCTCCGGGAACGTGAAGAAGTCGAGGTCGCTCTGCTCGTCGTTGCTGAACTGCTGACCGACGAAGAGACCGAGCAGGTACATGCCGCTCTTCTTCTGCTGCAACGACTGCGCGGCCTCCTGCCAGGTGCGGCCGAGGCTGTCCGGCTGGTGCAGGGGGAGCAGGCCGGCCCAGGTGTCGAAGACCTTCTTGACCTTGTCGGAGGTCCAGGCCTCCTTGCCGGCCATCAGGTCGACGTGGAACTGGTAGCCGTTGATCCGCAGGTTGAGGATGTCGAAGGTGCCCATCGCCGGCCAGCCGTCCTTGTCGGCGAAGGCGATCGGAGTCAGGCCGTCCTTCTTCATCTGCGCGCCGAGCGCGGTGAACTGGTCCAGCGTCGTGGGCACCTGGTAGCCGTGCTGCTGCCAGACCGACTTGCGGTAGAAGACGGCCCACGGGTAGTACGACGCCGGGACGAAGTACTGCTTGCCGTCGTCACCGGTGGACGCCTTCTTGAAGGCGTCGGAGTAGCCGGAGATCTTGCCCCACACGTCGCTGATGTCGCTGGCCAGGCCCTTCTGCGCGAAGAAGCGCATCCGGTAGCCGGCGAACCAGGTGAAGACGTCGTCCGGCTTGCCCTGGAGGTAGTTGTTGATGTTCTCCTGGAACGTGTTGTGGTCGACCGTGTTCACCGCGACCTGGACGCCGGACGAGGTCTTGAACCCGTCGGCGACCTTCGCGAGGACGTCCTTGGGCTTCGGGTCGGACTGGTTGGATCCGAGCGACACGTCCTTGCTGGACCCGCCGCCGGAGCCGGAGTCGTCGCCGCAGCCGGCGAGCAGGCCGGTGCCGAGCAGCGCGCCCGTGCCGGCCGCGCCGGCCAGCAGCGACCGTCGGTTGATGCCGGCGACGGAGGGCGGTACGAGCCGAGCCAGGTACTCGGCTTGGGATCGGGGACGGGACATCTGTGCCTCCTGCGGATGAAGAGGTGCTACGCCCGAGGGCCGTCAGGGTGGTGGTGAGCGGGTCCGGCCTTGCCAATACGCATCGTGATCCACCGAGAATCCACATTGGCGAACACGATCGGCCAGTGGGGCCTCAAGCTACCCCTCCGTAGGCCGCTGTCAAGAGGGCTGTTCGCCTCCGATAACCCAGTCGTGATACGGCCGTTACGTGGTAAACGTTGGAAAGAAAGTCGATGTTGGAACCTGTTGACTTCGGTGCGGCGGCGGGTGCACCCTCAGCTGTCATGCGGCGATGGCAGGGGAACGGCATCTATTTCGGCGGCGACTACAACCCGGAGCAGTGGCCCGAGGAGACCTGGTCGGAGGACGTCGAGCTGATGCGCCGGGCCGGGGTCAACCTGGTCTCCGTCGGCATCTTCTCCTGGGCTCTGCTGGAGCCCGCCCCGGGCCGGTTCGAGTTCGGCTGGCTGGACCGGGTCCTGGATCTGCTGCACGACGGCGGCATCCAGGTCGACCTGGCCACCGCCACCGCCAGCCCGCCGCCCTGGCTGGCCCGCGCGCACCCGGAGATGCTGCCCCGCCGTGCCGACGGCGCGATCCTCTGGCCGGGCGGCCGACAGGCGTACTGCCCCAGCTCCCCGGTGTTCCGCGAGCGCTCCCTGGAGCTGGTGCGCGCGGTAGCGGGCCGGTACGCCGAGCATCCCGCCGTGGTGATGTGGCACGTCTCGAACGAGCTGGGCTGCCACAACGCGCACTGCTACTGCGACGTCAGCGCCGAGGCGTTCCGCGGCTGGCTGCGCGAGCGCTACGGCGACCTGGACCGGCTCAACGACGCCTGGGGCACCGCGTTCTGGAGTCAGCACTACGGCGACTGGGCCGAGATCAACCCGCCGCGCACGGTGACGGCCTTCGCCAACCCCACGCAGCAGCTCGACTTCCTGCGCTTCTCCTCCGACGAGCTGCGCGCCCAACTGCGCGCCGAACGCGAGGTGCTCAAGACGCTTGTCCGCCAGCCGATCACCACCAACTTCATGATCGGCATGGGCGTCAAGCACATGGACTACCAGTCCTGGGCCGACGACGTGGACCTCGTGTCCAACGACCATTACCTGACCGCTGCCGACCCGCAGGCGCACCTCGGTCTGTCGTTCGCCGCCGACCACACCCGGGGCGTCGCCGGCGGAGATCCGTGGCTGTTGATGGAGCACTCCACGAGCGCGGTCCAATGGCAGCCGCGCAACGTGGCCAAGCTGCCCGGTCAGCTGCGTCGCAACAGCCTCGCGCACGTCGCCCGCGGCGCCGACGGCGTGCTCTTCTTCCAGTGGCGCGCGTCCCGGGCCGGTGCCGAGAAGTTCCACTCCGCGCTGGTCCCGCACGCCGGGCCGGACACCAAGGTGTTCCGCGAGGTCTGCCAGCTCGGCGCGGACCTGAAGGCGCTGGCCGAGATCCGCGGCAGCCGGGTGGACGCCGACGTGGCGATCCTGTTCGACTGGGAGGCGTGGTGGGCGGTCGAGCTGGACTCGCACCCAAGCGTGGACATCACCTACGCCGACCGGGTGAACGCCCTGTACGGCGCGCTGTGGCGGGCCGGCGTGACCGCCGACATCGTTCACCCGTCGGCCGACCTCAGCGGCTACCGCCTGGTCCTGGCGCCCACCCTCTTCCTGGTCCGCGACGCCGACGCCGACGCGCTGCGCCGGTTCGTCGAGGCCGGTGGCACGGCTGCCGTCACCTACTTCAGCGGCATCGTGGACCCCGACGACCACATCCGGCTGGGCGGCTACCCCGGCGCGTTCCGGGACCTGCTGGGCGTACGGACCGAGGAGTTCTTCCCACTGCGCGAGGGTGAGCGGGTCCGGCTCGACGACGGCAGCACCGCCGACGTGTGGACCGAGTGGCTGCACGCCGACGACGCCGAGGTGCTGGCGTCGTACACCGATGGGCCCTTGCCTGGTGTGCCGGCGCTGACCCGGCGGCCGGTCGGCGCGGGCGCCGCGTGGTACGTCGGCACCCGGCTCGACGAGCCGGCCACCGACCGGCTCGTCGCCCGGCTCCTCGACGAGGCCGGCGTCCGCCCGGCGGCCCCGGCGCCGACCGGGGTGGAGGTGGTACGGCGGCGCGACGGCGAGCGGAGCTGGCTGTTCGCGATCAACCACACCGACGCGGAGGTACGGCTCCCGGCGCACGGCGACGAGCTGTTGACCGGGGCGCGATGTGCCGGTGAGCTGACCCTGCCGGCCGGTGAGGTGGCGGTTGTCCGTGAGGATCGGACCTGATTCTGACGACAGTCACGGTACGAAGGAGGTTCCTCCGATGCTGGCCCAGCAGCGCCAGACCGCCATCCTCGATCTGATCCGCCAGCGGGGCGGCGTGCGGGTGAGCCACCTGGTCAGCCGGTTCGGCGTGTCCGACATGACGATCCGGCGTGACCTGGAGGCGCTTGCCGAGCGCGGCCTCGTCGACAAGGTCCATGGCGGCGCGACCCTCGCCGGGCCGGGCTCGGCCGAGGAGCCCGGGTTCGCCGCGAAGTCGATCCGTCAGCAGGCGGAGAAGCGGGCGATCGCCGAACGGGCGGCGGCGATGGTGGAGCCGGGCATGGCCATCGCGCTGTCCGCCGGGACGACCACCGCCGCGCTGGCCACCCTGCTCTCCGACGTACGCGGGCTGACCGTGGTGACCAACTCGATCCCGGTGGCCGACGCGCTCTACCAGAACCCGCGCGCCGACCAGACCGTCGTGTTGACCGGCGGCATCCGTACCCCGTCGGACGCGCTCACCGGTCCGGTGGCCGAGGCCGCGATCAGCGCGCTCAACGTCGACCTGCTCTTCCTGGGTGTGCACGGGATCAGCCCGCGTACCGGTTTCACCACGCCGAACCTGCTGGAGGCCGGCGTCAACAGGTGCCTGATCGGCGCGGCCCGCCGGCTCGTGGTGCTCGCCGACCACACCAAGTGGGAGACGATCGGCATCGCCACCATCGCCCCGCTGGAGGCGGCCGACGTGCTGATCACCGACCGAGGGCTGCCCACGGACGCGCGTACCGTGATCGACGAACAGGTCGGTGAGCTGGTAGTCGTCGACCCGTGAGTCTGATCGACCCGGGTTCCTGGAAATCGGGGTGTCCACTTCGGCGGGACACCGCGCCTTCCAGGAACCCGAGTCGATCAACCGGGCGGTGCGGCGGCTGCGTCGCGTCGTCGACTCGGACGACTCCGACGACGGCTCCGACCTGCTTCAGCAGGCGGCCGATGCGGGTGCGGTGGCGGTCCGGCTGGCGGTCGGGCACCTGGCCGACGCGGACCGGGTGGTGCGCGCGGCGGCGTGCGACCTGCTCGGCTCCACGAGTGCCGTGCACGGGGACGACGTGCGCCGCGAGGCCGCGACGGCCCTGATCGCGCTTTCCGACACCGAGACCGACGCCGAGGTGCACTGGTCCATCGCTCGGGCACTGGGTGCCACCTGTGATCCCCGCGCCCTGCCCACCCTGGTCACCCTCGCGAGAAGCCCCGACAGCGACGTGCGGTTCCAGGTCGCGGCCGCCGTGCCGATGGTCCTCGACGATCCTCCGGCCGAGGCGGGTGAGGCGGTGTTGATCGACCTGTGCACCGACCCCGACCCGACGGTGCGGGAGTGGGCCACCTTCGGGCTCGGCTGGATGAGCACCGCGGACGGGAACGCCGTCCGACGGGCGCTGTGGGACCGTACCCGCGACACCCACGACGAGGTACGCGCGGACGCCGCCCGAGGGTTGGCTCGGCGTCGGGACGCGCGGGCGCTTCCACTGGTACGCGAGCTGCTTGCGCAGGACGAGGTCCACAGGCTCACGTTCCAGGCCGCCGCGTACCTGGGGGACCCGTCGTTGCTGCCGCTGCTGGACGGGTTCGATCCCACCGCGGGCGGTGTCGCCGAGGCCCTGCTCGAGTGTGACCCGGTACGCCGCGCCGAGCGCGACGAGTCGGTGTGGCGGATTCTCGAGTCCATTCACCGCCGCCGCCCCGAGCTGCGGATCACTGTCTTCGGTGAGCGGTGCGACCTTGGCCTGTACCTCGACGTCACCGACGGAGCGGACGTCGCCGCCCACTGGTTCGCCGACGGACTGCTCATGAGGAGGGCCGGGAACGACCCGGAGCGGGCCGCCGACCTGGCCATCGCGGATCTGGACCGCTGATCGACTCGGGTTCACCGAAAGCGGGCTGTCCTGCTCACGCGGACACCCCGACTTCCAGGAAGCCGTGTCGATCAAGGGCTGCCCCGGCGCGGCGCTTCACAGCCATCTCACAGGGGTGCTGGATAGGGTGCCCGTCGAGTCAACGTCCGACTCCAACACAGGAGCGGTCGGCTGTCGCACAGGAGTCCCGATGGTCTTCAAGAAGATGTTGAGCGCGTTCGGTGTGGGTGGCCCCAGTGTGGACACCGTGCTGACCAACCCCAACACCCGGCCCGGCCTGACCCTCGACGGGCAGGTCAACCTCGTCGGCGGTGACAGCCCGGCGGCCATCGAGCAGGTGGTGATCGGTCTGGTCACCCGGGTCGAGGTCGAGGGCCACGACACGGAGTACGCGGGCACGATGGAGTTTCACCGGATGGCCGTGAGCGGCGCGTTCCAGCTCGCGCCGAAGCAGGAGTTGTCGATCCCGTTCCAGCTCCCGGTCCCGTGGGAGACCCCGATCACCGACGTGTACGGCCAGCGCCTGCACGGCATGACGATGGGCCTGCGGACGGAGCTGTCGGTGGCCCGCGCGGTCGACAAGACCGACCTGGACCACGTGGCCGTGCACCCGTTGCCGGTGCACGAGCGGATCCTGGAGGCGTTCCAGCGGCTCGGTTTCCGCTTCAAGCACGCCGACCTGGAGCGCGGTCACATCCGGGGTGTGCAGCAGACGCTGCCGTTCTATCAGGAGATCGAGTTCTTCGCGTCCCCCCAGTACGCGGGCACGATCAACGAGGTCGAGCTGACGTTCGTGACCAGCCAGCGCGGTGTCGACGTGATCCTGGAGTGTGACAAGCGGGGCGGCTTCCTCAGCGCCGGCCACGACGCGTTCGGCCGCTACCAGGTGTCCCACGCCGACGTCGACCGCGTCGACTGGGCGCAGGTCGTCGACGGTTGGCTGCGCGAGACGACGTCCCGCTACGGCAGCCTGCGCTCCCAGTACGGCGGCCACGGCCACGGCCACGGTCACGGCCGAGGGCACGGCGGTATGGGCGGTATGGGGGGCATGGTGGCCGGCGCGGCGCTCGGCGTCGCCGGCGGCATGGTTGCCGGCGAGCTGATCGAGGACGCCTTCGAGGGCGACTTCGGCGGCGACTTCGGCGATTTCGGCGGCGACGAGTAGTCGGTCCACACACGACGGCGGTGGCCTCCGGGAGAAGTCTCCCGGAGGCCACCGTGTGCTGTGCTGTCACCCGGTCAGTGCCGGGCC
Organism: Micromonospora lupini str. Lupac 08; assembly: GCF_000297395.2. Classification (GTDB taxonomy): domain Bacteria; phylum Actinomycetota; class Actinomycetes; order Mycobacteriales; family Micromonosporaceae; genus Micromonospora; species Micromonospora lupini. The sequence goes on from NZ_HF570108.1 coordinate 1,916,055, forward strand.
TTGCGCTCCTCGCCGCTGCGCCAGTTGCTGCCGGCCTTGGCCAGGCCGCGGCTACCGAGGTAGCCAAGCGTCAGCAGGGTGATCAGGAACCAGGCGTTGTCGGCCCGGAAGATGTCCACTCCGGCGGAGTTCCGTCCGACGACCTGCGACGCGCCCAGTACGGCGGCCACCGCGATCAGGTAGATCCAGAACTCGGTGGTCTTGAAGGCCTGCTTGGTCTCCGTACCAGGTGCCTGCATGTCGTTGCGACGCCCGTCGTGCATGACCGGCATCTGCTGCGTGTCCCGCATCGCGGCGGGATTCTGCGGGTCGTTCATGGGCCGGTTCATCGGCCGGGTGGAAGCAGCCTGCGTGCTCATCTGGTCCTCCTCAGGATGCGATGAGTCGTACCTGCGTTCCCTCGCCCCGCTACCGCGTTTCGGCCACGGCACGGTTCGTGTTCACGGCGGGGACACCCCCCGACTACCCGAGGCCGCCGACCAGGTAACACGTCCTCGGGCCAAAAGAATCGGCGGCGGCCGGGGTGCCAATTATCAGTGCGGGCACCCGGACGGACCGTGCCCGGCGCGGTCGACTGCGCCGGATGTCCGTTTCTGCGTCGGTGCGCGCGCTGCGGGTTTGGCCGACGGGCGACCGGGCACGCAGTCAGTTCCACAGCTTCTGTGAGGTGATGAACGTGCGTGAGGACGACATGCGGCAGGAGGCCGCCCGGCGGGCCGAGAACCGGATCGCCGGCGGCGTGTACGGCGAGGGCGCCCTCGACGAGGTGACACTGCCCCGTACCGACATCGAGAGCCAGATCCAGCGGGACGACCCGTTCGATCCGGCGAAGGAGCGGGTCGACCCGCAGGTGCTGCGCGATGGTGGTCCGGTCGGAGGTCAGGGCGCGGTGACCACCACCGGCGGCACGGCCGGTCCGGCGAGCGTGCGGCGGGTGGCCCGCCAACCGGAGCGACACCCCGGCAAGGTGGCCCCGACGACGACCGGAGACGCCACCACCGGCGGTCTGAGCACCCCGATGGGCGGCGGCACCAGCGACCAGTCCACGTCCGCCACCGGGCCGGCGAAGTCGATCAGGGACAAGGCCGGAGACTGACGCGCTGCGGCGCCCCGTTCTCGGGGCGCCGCACGCCTCCCGGCCCGTCGATCATGAGGTGGACGGGGGCTTCGATCACTCGGGCCCCGGCCAACCTCATGATCAACCGGCGGGGGCGGGGCGCAGGACGCCCAGGCGCTGGGTGGCCCGGGTGAGCGCGACGTAGAGGTCGCTGCGCCCGCGCGGCGACTCGGCGACCATCCGGTCCGGGTCGACGACCAGCACCGAGTCGAACTCCAGCCCCTTGGCCTGCGCCACAGTCAGCACGACCACCCGGCTCTCCAGCTCCGGGTGCTCGCCCACGGTGGCCTCCGGCAGCGCGGCGGTCAACGCCGCGCCGAGCGCGTCCACCCGGCTGGCCGGGACGATGACGCCGAGTCGGCCCTCGGCCAGCCCGGCGGCCTCGCGCGTCGCCGCCGACACCAGCTCCGCAGGGAGCTGCTCGTCGGGCACCGCCCGATCCCACGGCGGTACGCCGCTCTCCCGCACCGAACGGGGCGGCCGCAGGGCTGGATCGATCTCGGCCAGGACGTCGGCGGCGACGGCCATGATCTCGGCCGGCGTGCGGTAGCTGACCGTCAGCTCGGTCAGCCGCCAGCGCTGCGCCACGTACGGGGCGAGGGCGTCGGCCCAGGAGGGCGTCCCGGCGAGAGCGCCGGTCTGCGCCACGTCCCCGACGATCGTCATCGACCGGCTCGGGCACCGGCGCATCAGCAGCCGCCACGCCATCGGCGACAACTCCTGCGCCTCGTCGACTATCACGTGGCCGAACGCCCACGTGCGGTCGGCGGCGGCGCGCTGCGCGGTGGTCAGCCGGTCGGCCTCCTCCTGCCGCTCCAGCAGCCGGTCCGCGTCGATCAGGTCGGTCACGCCGAGGATCTCACCGCCCTCGGCCTCGTCCTCGACGTCGATCGAGCGGGAACCCCTGGCGATCTCCAGCACGCCCTCGGCGTACTCCCGTTCCATCATGCGGATGCGGTCGCGGCGGGCGGCGGCGGCCCGCTCGTCCTCACCGAGCAGCTCGGCGGCCTCGTCCAGCAACGGCACGTCGGCGGGCGTCCACCCACCCGGCTCACGATGCAACCGGGCCCGCTCGTCGTCGGTGAGCATCGGCGCGGCGGTGGCGATCCGGTCCGGGTCGGCGTACAGGTCGGCCAGTAGGCGCTGCGGGGTGAGCACCGGCCACAGCCGGTCGAGGGCGGCCTGGATCTCCGTCTCCTCGCGCAGCTCGCGGCGGATCTCGGCGCGGTCGGCCTCGTCGAGCAGGTTGTCCCCGCCCAGCGGGTCGGCGCCGATGCGCTCCGCCACCTGGTCGGCGAGGGCGTGCACGATCTCCACGTCGAACAGCGCCCGCGCCAGGTTGTGCGGCCGGTCGGTGCGGCGCACCCGGTCGCGGGCGGCGCGCACCGTCTCCGGGTCGAGGGTCAGCACCTCCCGCTCCACCTCGATCTCCAGCGGCTCGTCCGGCACCCACTGGCGGTCCCGGACGGCGAGCGCCAGCACCTCGGCGAGCACCGCGCGGCCCTTGAGCGCCGCCGTCTCGGCCGGCTCGACACGCTGGGCGCTCACCCCGGGAAACAGATCACCCTGGGTACGCAGCAGCACGCCCGTCTCGGCCAGGGTGGGCAGCACCTGGGAGATGTAGCGCAGGAACGTCGCGTTCGGGCCGACCAGCAGCACACCGCGGCTGGACAGCTCCCGCCGGTGTGTGTAGAGCAGGTACGCCGCCCGGTGCAGCGCGACAGCCGTCTTGCCGGTGCCGGGACCGCCCTGGACCACCATGACGCCGGGCAGTTCGGCGCGGATGATCCGGTCCTGCTCGGCCTGGATGGTCTCCACGATGTCGCGCATCCGGCCGGTCCGACCGGCGTTCAGTGCGGCGAGCAGCGACGCCTCACCGGTCAGCTCCTCGTGCCCGCCCGGCGCGGCGCTCTCGATGTCGAGCACCTCGTCGTTGAGCCCCGTCACCTTGCGCTGGCGGGTGCGCAGGTGCCGCCGCCGGCGTACGCCCTGCGGGTTGGCGGCGGTGGCGAGGTAGAAGGGACGCGCGGCGGGGGCGCGCCAGTCCATCAGCAGCGGGTCGTAGTCACCGCTGGTGTCGAAGATCCCGATCCGGCCGATGTAGCGGCGGGAGTCGTCGGCGCCGTCGAGCCGGCCGAAGCAGAGACCATTCTCCACGGCGGAGAACTGCTCGACCTGGTCGGCGTACATCGCCACCGAGCTGTCGCGCTGGGAGCGGTCCTGCAGGGTGCCGCCGGTGCTGCGCAGCGCGTCGGTGAGCCGGCGGGCGGCCTGCTCACGTAGCCCGTCCAGCCGGTCGTAGAGCATCGAGACGTACTCCTGCTCGCGGCCGATCTCGTCGTCGAGCGGCAATTCACCGGTACCGCCGGAGTGCCTTGACAAGCCGTCTCCCTAAAGATTAGAATGCCTTGCAGGAACGGCTTTTATGCCGTTCTTTTTTGTGCCCTCGAAACCCTCGAATTGTTGAAGATAGCGCGGTCCGCCTGCCGTCACCAAGCCGACCGGGCCGATTCGAGTCACACGACGACGAACGCCGGGCCGACCAGATGGTCGACCCGGCGCGAGAGCTTCGGAACGTCAGCCGCGAGCGACCTGGTAGAGCCGCTCCGGGGTGACCGCTCCGGCGAGCACCCGACCGTCGTCGGTGAGCAGCACACTGAACAGCTTGCCGGTGAGCAGCCGGCCGCTGCCCCAGTCCCCACGGACCGCCGGCAGTCCGCCGAGCAGCTTCGACAGGTCCGCGTCCGGCGTGGCGCCGGCCGGCTTGCCGGCGGCCGCCTTGCCGGGCGTCCCGTCGAGGCGCGCGACCAGGACGGTGGCCCAGCCGTCGCCGACGGTACGCACCTGCGGGTCCGCGCCCCGCTGCTCGGCCTGCGCGGGCCGGCCCGCCGAGGGCCGCTCGGCGGTCTCCTCGGTGACGGTCACGCCCGGCGGCGGGTTGAAGGCGAACTGGTCGGCGTCGGGGCGCCGGTAGTCGACCTGCGTGAAGGCCATCTCGAACGCCGGCTGGTCGCTGCCCTTGGCGAGCACCTCGAAGCGCAGCGGCACGTGCTGCTGCGCGTCGATGGCGATCCGCAGTTGGTGCACCAGCGAGTCACTGTCGCGCGGCTGGAGCACCAGCTCGTAGGCGTCCCGACCGGCGACGGTGGCCGAGCGGCCGACGCTGACCTCGGTGCTCGGGTCGATCGCGCCCAACGCCAGGTCGGCGGCCTCCTGCGGGGTGGCGGGGAGACTCGGCGTGGCCGCGTGACCCGGCTTTCCGGCCGTGCCCGCGCCGCCGGGCTTTCCGGCCGTGCCCGCGCCGCCAAGCGTGCGGTGGCGCGCGGTGTTGCCCCGGCTCTCCCAGGTCCACACGTCCCGGCCGTTGCGGATCACGTCCTGCTCGCCGAGGGTGTCCAGCAGCGCGACGCGCTGCCGCTCCGGACCGGAGTACCAGACCCGCAGGGTGTGCGTGCCGGTCAGCAGGGTGGTCAGGTCGTTGCCGGGAACCAGCCCGACCAGCGGCGGCAGACCGAGGTCGGCCCGCTGCACGACCGTCCCGGACAACCCCTCCAGCCGGGACGTCTGAAGATCCACCAGGAGCTGTGCGGCGGTACGCGGCGGCAGGCTCGGCTCCGCCTCGGCGGCGAACGTGCCGATCGCGGCGCCTCCGCCTATGACGGCGACGCCGGCGGCGGCCGGGACCAGCCAGCGCAGGACGGGACGGCTTCTCAGGATCGACATGGTGGGCACCTCCTGCCCGACATCCTGCCTCCTCGGCCCTGTGAACGCGCTGAGGACGCCGGCATTGACCCGGGTGGCACCCTTGAGCCGTGCGGTTGTTGGTGGTGGAGGACGAGGCCCGGCTGGCGGCTGCCCTGCAACGCGGCCTGCAGGCGGAGGGGTTCGCGGTCGACGTGGCGGCGACCGGCCCCGCCGGTCTGGACGCTGCCCGGCACGGCGAGTACGACGCGATGATCCTCGACGTGATGCTTCCCGGGCTGTCCGGCTACGAGCTGGTCCGCCGGCTGCGCGCCGAGCAGCACTGGCTGCCCGTCCTGATGCTCTCGGCCAAGGACGGCGAGTACGACCAGGCCGACGGCCTGGACTGCGGCGCCGACGACTACCTGACCAAGCCCTTCTCGTACGTGGTGCTGCTGGCCCGCCTGCGGGCCCTGCTGCGCCGGGGAGCGCCGGAACGTCCCACCGTGCTGACGGTCGGTGACCTGCGGCTGGATCCGGCCCGCCGACGGGTGACCCGCGCCGACGCCGAGGTGACGTTGACCGCGCGGGAGTTCGCGTTGCTGGACTACCTGATGCGCCGGCCCGGCCAGGTGATTTCCAAGATCGAGCTGTTGGACCACGTGTGGGACGCCAGCCTGGAGACGGCGCCCAACGCGGTCGAGGTGTACGTCGGCTACCTGCGCCGCAAGCTCGGCCGGGACCGGCTGGAGACCGTCCGGGGCGCCGGCTACCGGCTGGCGACGTGACACCTGTCGACCCGGTGGGCGGTCGCCGGGTCCGCCGGCTGCCCGGGTGGGGTCTGCGGGGCCTGGGCCTGCGCGGGCGGCTCACGGCCCTCGGCGTGGTCGGTCTCACCGTCGGGCTGGCGCTCGGCGGGGCGGTGCTGCTGGGCGCGCTCGGGTTCCTGCTCCAACGCACCGTGGACACCGAGGCGTTCCGGACCGCCGACGCGGTCGCCCTGCTCGCCGCCGAGCACGCGCTGCCCGACCCGCTGCCGGTGGCCGGCGGGCAGGTCCGGGTCCAGGTGATCGACGCGCAGGGCCGGATCCGGGCCGCCTCGATCGACGCGGACCGGCTGGTCCCGATGGTCCGCCCCGAGCGGTTGGACGCCGGTCGCCGGCAGAGTCTGGTGGCGCCGGCGGAGCGGACCGGACTCGCCGGCCCGGTCCGGGTGGTCGCCGTGCCCGCCGGCACGGCGGCCGATCCGCTCACCGTCCTTGTCGCCCGGTCGATGGCCGACGTCCGGCACGGCACGCACGTGGTACGCACCATCCTGCTGGTGGCGTTCCCGCTGCTGGTGGCAATACTGGCCGCGGTGGCGTGGCGGGTGGTCGGCGCGACGTTGCGTCCCGTGGAGGCGCTGCGCCGGGGCGCCGAGGAGATCACCGGCCGCGCAGGCGGCGACCGTCTGCCGGTGCCCGCCTCCGCCGACGAGATCCATCGGCTGGCGGTCACCCTCAACGGGATGCTGGACCGGTTGGAGTCGGCCCGGATTCGCCAGCGCGCCTTCGTCTCCGACGCGGCACACGAGTTGCGCAGCCCGCTCACCAACATCCGCACCGAGCTGGAGGTGGCCCAGCGGCTCGCCGACCGGACGGACTGGACGGCGGTGACAGTGAACCTGCTCGCCGACACCGAGCGGTTGAGCCGGCTGGTCGACGACCTGCTGCTGCTGGCCCGCCTGGACGAGATGCCACCGGCCCGCGGGGTCGGCCCGGTCGACCTGGGCGCGCTGGTGACCGAGGTCGCCGACCGGTATCCGTCGCCGCCGGTGCTCCTCGTGCCGCCGCCGGGCCCGCTGTGGACGGCCGGGAACGCGGCCGAGCTGCGGCGGGTGCTGTCGAACCTCGTCGACAACGCGGTCCGACACGCCCGGAGCAGCGTGGTCCTCACGGCCGAGCCGCACCGGGAGGCCGCGTACCACCTGGTGACGGTGACCGACGACGGCCCGGGCATCCCGGCGGCCGACCGGCGACGGGTCTTCGACCGGTTCACCAGGTTGGACGACGGCCGGGGCCGCGACGGCGGCGGCGCCGGCCTGGGCCTCGCCATCGTGTGGGACCTGGTCCGCCGTGCCGGCGGCACCATCACCCTGACCGACGCCGACGGCCAGCCGGGGCTGCGGGTGTGTCTGCTGCTTCCGACGCTGCCGCCCGAGGACGAGCGGGGACCGGCGGTCGAGACACCATGACCACGGTCGCCGGCCGGCCGGGAGGTCAGCGGCGGCGGGTGCAGACCTGGTCGGCGCTCGCGACGGTGTCGGTCGACCAGACGACGGCCACGGTGAAGCAGTAGTCGTTGGCGCGGTTCAGCGCGTAGACGATGTAGGTGTCGGTGCCGGCGGGCAGCGTGGCGATGGCCGTCTTCTCCTGCCCGGCCCGGCCGGCCGACACGACCACCGGCCCCTCGCCGCCGGCCGGGTACGTCCAGCTCAGGGCGATGTTGTCCCGGTTGTCGCGCAGGTTCACCGTGCCCGGCGGGGTGCCGGGCGCGGCTGCCGGCGCCGTCGTGCCGGCGGCCGCGGTGCCGGTGGGGGCCGGCGCGCCCGTGCCGGTCGGGCCGGCGCTGGGGGAGCCGTTACCCGGCCCGGGTAACGGGTCGTCCCCGTCACCGACCCGCGCCACCCCGGCGATCACCGCCGCCGTGCCCAGCAGCACCACGACGACGCCGGCCACCAGCACGGGCACCAGCTTGTTGCGCGGCGGCATCTTCGCCCGGTGCACGGGCACCGGCAGAAGCCGGGACGGCGTGTACGGCTCCAGCGGCGCGTACGGCTGGGCCGGTGGCTCCGGCTGGCTCGACGTGCCGGGGCGGTGCAGCCGGTAGACGCCGGACGCCTCCTCGGTGCCGCCGGTGAACCCGGCCACCGATGGGGGCACCGGCGGGGCGGTGGCGTGCGGGGCCGGGTCGTCGTAGGTCGGGTCCGGCGGCCAGCGGAAGTCCGGCGACCCGTCCGGCTCGTCGGCCGGGAGCCGAGGGTTCGGCACCGAGCCGACCCCGTGCGCGGCCCATGACTCGTCGTCGCGGTCGGCCGGAGCGGTCACCTCCTCCTCGACCTCGCGCGGCGGGGGCGCGGGTGGGTAGTAGGCGGACTCGACCGGCCGGTCGGTGTGCGGCGCGGTACGCGCGGCCGGCACCACCGGGACGTCCCGGTCGGCGGGCGCGTCGTCGACGCAGACGTGGTCGGGGTTGGCCGCCGCCCGGGCCAGAGCCGCCACCTGCGACGCCAGTGGATCGTCGGCGGCCAGGTGCTGCCGGCACAGCTCGCGGGCCAGCGCCAGGTTGTCGTGCGCCTCGGCGAACTGCCCACAGTCGCGTTGCATGGCGCCGAGCCGGGCCAGCATCTTGATGCCGCTGGGGTGACCGTCGCCGTACACCTCGCGGTGCAGCTCCCAGGCGTCCTGGAGGCGGTCGCGGGCCACCGTGCACTGGCCGCGGGCGTACTCGACGGTGGCCAGGTCGGCGTGCGCGGCCAGCACCCGTAGCGACTCGGGCCCGTCCTGCGCGGTCAGCTCGATGATGACTTCCTGGTACAGCCGGGCGGCCCGGGAGTGGCTGCCCACCCGGTGCAGCACGGCGGCCAGGGTGGCCGCGGCGGCCACCGTGCGGGGGTCGGAGCGGCCGTGCAACCGGGTGGTGGCCGCGTACGCAAAGGCAGCCCAACCCCGGGCGGAGTGCGGCTCGCCGAGGGCGACGAGCACCCGCGCCTGGAGGCTGGCCGCCTCGGCCAACTCGGGCGTGGCGTTGGCCGGGCTGGGGTCGGCGTCGGTGAGCGCGTCGGAGAGCAGCCGTTGCGCGCCGGCCACGTCGCCAGTGGACACGAGGTGGTGCGCCTGGTCAGTCAACTCGTCGAAGCCGGAGGACACGCCCCATCGTGCTCATCCGACGACGGTAAGTACAAGACCCGCGCCGGTGCCGATCGGTCAGGATCTGGTCAGGTGCTCGGCCAACGTCTCGCTGATTCGGCGCAACTGGTCGACCTGGGCCGGGCTCAACGCGTCGAACAGGTGTCGGCGTACCCCCTCGACGTGGCCGGGGGCCGCGGCCGCGAGGGTGGCGAAACCCTCGTCGGTGAGCACCGCGATCTGCCCGCGCCGGTCGGTGGGGCAGTCCTCGCGGCGCACCCAGCCGGCCGCCTCGAGGCGGGCCACCGCGTGCGAGAGCCGGCTGCGCGACGATCCGGCCGCCTCGGCCAGGTCGCTCATCCGTAGTTGCCGACCCGGCGTCTCGGAGAGCCGGACCAGGATCTCGTAGTAGGCGTGCGGCATGCCGGCGTCTCGTTGCAGCTCGCGGTCGAGCGTGTCCATCAGCGCGCGGGAGGCGGCGAGGTACGCCCGCCAGGTGCGCTGCTCGTCGGGGTCCAACCAGCGGGTCATGGCGACCATCATACCCACGATGGTTGAACGCTCAACCAAATGACGCTAGCCTGGGGTCATGGGTATCCACCGGCTCAACCACGCGGTCCTCTACGTCAGTGACCTCGCCCGCAGCGTCGCCTTCTACCGCGACGTGCTGGGCTTCCGCCCGGTGGCGATGACCCCGGACGGTTTCCGGGGCGCCACCTTCCTCCAGGCCCCCGACTCGACAAACGACCACGACCTCGGCCTGTTCGAGATCGGCGCCGCCGCTGGGCGGTCCACCGCCGGCCGGGCCACCGTCGGGCTCTACCACCTGGCGTGGGAGGTCGACACCCTCGACGAGCTGGCCGTCACCGCCGAGCGGCTCGCCGCCGCCGGGGCGCTGGTCGGCACGTCCGACCACGGCACCACCAAGAGCCTCTACGGCCAGGACCCGGACGGTCTGGAGTTCGAGGTGGTCTGGCTGGTCCCGGCCGACCGGCTCGACGACACCGCGCTGGCGGCCCGCAAGCGCATCGGCCGGCTCGACCTGGCCGCCGAGCGACAGCGTTACGGCGGGCAGACCCGCGGTGGCGTGGGGATCTCCGTGCCGGCCTGAGTCGGCCATAGGGTAGAACGGACCGATGCCTACCAACCGGACCACCGACTTCCTTCGTGAGCTGCTGGTCCGCCAGGTGGCGACCTGGCTGCCCGCCGCCCTGCACCGCTCCCGGCGGGCAACCGTCGCGCTGGCCTGGGCCGGCGCCGACGACGGCGGCGCCGAAGCGGCGCTGCGGGTGGTCGCCGACCACGCCGCCCAGGTGCGCGGTCGACAGGTGACGGTGCTGGTGCTCGCCGACGGCGCCGCCGACCTGCCGGCCCGGCTCGGGCCGATCGAGGCGGAGTTGCCGGCCGAGGTGACGGTGCACCTGCTGCCCGGCGGGCCGGACCGGCTGCCGGTCGCGGTGAAGGCGGGCGGCGCGGCCGGCTCGCCGCTGTTCTGCTTCCTGGACCTGCCCGGGGAGGTGCCCCCGCACCTGCTCGACGCCGCTGCCAACGGCCGCGCCGGCGAGGTGCTGCTCCACGCCGGCGGTCCCACCCGCGCGGCCCTCACCGCCGCCGGGTTCCCGCTGGTCGCCGAGGTGACGCCGGTACTACCGGCCGACGCGACAGGTGACGCGGCCGGCGCGGCGGCCGGCGTGGTCGCGTTCGGCAGCCGCTCGGACCGGAGCCTGGAGGCGGTCCGCGACGCGCTCTGGGCGGTCGGCGCGGAACTCGGCGTGCGTTACCGCGACCCCGCCGACCCGGCGGCCCCGCCGGTGGACGTGGCGGGGGAGCCGGCCTTGGAACCGCTGGCCCGCCAGTTGCTCGCCGAGCTGCGCCGGGGCGGGCCACGGCCGGTCACCGAGCTACGCCGGCACACCCTCACCGCGACCGTCTACCGTGCCGCGGACGCCAACCGGGCGCTCACCGATCTGGTGGACGCGGGCGACGTGCGCCGCGAGCGCGACACGGGCCGACTCGCGGGCGACGAACTCATCACCCCCACCCGCTGAGCCGCCGGCCCCGGCCCGCGTGGTGCAGACGCCGAGCGGGGTGCCGGTGAATCACCGGCACCCCGCTCGACCCCCGGGACGCTACGACCGGGACTTGTCCTGCTTCCAGGACAGCGGACCCGGCAGGTCGACGCGGTGCGCCCGGGCCTTCGAGTTCCAGGACCAGCGCCCGATCTTGATGCTCCACGAGGAGAAGCCGTTCTCGGTGAAGTTCAGGATCAGCGGACCGATCTTCTTGCGCTTGCGAAACATGAGGCCCATCGGAGGACTCCCCTCGTCACCGTTCCCTGCCGTGTCGAGATCGAACATTCCCGAACGGGCGAATTCCGAAACCCTCTCCCGGTCCCGGTTGGACGGTGCCGCCGCCCGCCCCGGCAATCTCTATCCACCAGATAGGTGTTGCGCGGCGGTAAACGCTGCTCGGGGCGCTTCGTAACATCGTCAGCGATGAAAGTCTCACCTTCTGGAAGACCGTTGACCGGCCGATCCCACCGGCGGCAGCATGAGGTCATGTCGCAGCGGGATGAGCTCCTCCTCATCGCTTGCGTGCACGTCGACCTGGTCCGGCACGCGAGCGCGCTCTGTTGAGCTGACCGGGTTCGCTCCGGCTCGGCTCCGTCGCCGCACTCTCACCGCTCGCCCGCTCACCGCGGAGCGGCGTGCCTCCGCGCCCCCACCCGGGCGCCCTGCGCTCCCATCGTGGACAGATCAGGAGACTCCCCATGTCCCCACCCCGTCGTGCCCTCCTGCGTACCCTCGCGGCCGCCGTCGCGTTGACCCTGCTCACCGGCGCGGCCGGCTGCGGCGGCGACGCCGAGGCCGGGCAGACCACCGAGCTGCGCTACCAGGGCTCCGTCGGCCAGGTCACCCTCCCCGAACTCGCCGCCGACCTCGGCTACCTCGGCGACGTCCGGCTCACCTGGATCGGCAACGTCACCGGCGGCCCGCAGGACATCCAGGCCACCGCCACCGGCCAGAGCGACTTCGGCGGCGCGTTCAACGGCGCGATCGTCAAACTCGCCGCCGCCAACGCCCCGATCACGGCCGTCGTCAGCTACTACGGCTCCGACGCGCAGACCTTCCAGGGCTACTACGTGCTCGACGGCAGCCCGATCCGCAGCCCTCGGGACCTGATCGGCAGGAAGGTCGGCATGAACACCCTCGGCGCGCACGCCGAGGCGGTGCTCAAGACCTGGCTGGCGCGCGGCGGGCTCACCCCCGCCGAGATCAAGCAGGTCGAGCTGGTGGCCCTGCCGCCGGTCAACGCCGAGCAGTCGCTGCGGCAGAAGCAGATCGACGTCGCGGTGCTCGGCGGTGTCATCCGGGACAAGGCGATCGCGGGCGGCGGCATCCGCACCATCGTCACCGACTACGAGCTGCTCGGCGCGTTCAGCGCCGGCACGTACGTCTTCCGCGACGACTTCATCAAGCGCAACCCGGAGACCGTCAAGGCGTTCGTGACCGGGGTCGGCAAGGCCATCGAGTGGGCCCGCACGCAGCCCCGGGAGACCGTTGTCGCCCGGATGCGCGACATCATCGCCAAGCGTGGCCGCAACGAGGACCCGTCGCTCGTCGCGTACTGGAAGAGCAGCGGCGTCGCCGGGCGCGGCGGGGTGATCGGCGAGCAGGAGTTCGGCACCTGGATCGACTGGCTCGCCGCCGAGGGCGAGCTGAAGGGCCAGCGTCCCAAGCCGTCCGACATCTTCACCAACCGGTTCAACCCCTTCGTGGACGGGGGCGACGCGTGAGCACCGACAAGATCCTCTTCGACCGGGTGAGCAAATCCTTCCCGGTCCGCGCCACCCGGCGTGGGACCGCCGGCGCGGTCACCGCGCTGGACCAGGTGACCCTCGGGGTACGCCCCGGCGAGTTCCTCGTCGTCGTCGGCCCCAGCGGCTGCGGCAAGTCCACCCTGCTCGACCTGCTCGGCGGGCTCATCCCACCCACCGGCGGTCAGGTGCTCGTCGACGGCCGGCCGGTCACCGGCCCCGGCCTGGACCGGGGCATCGTCTTCCAGCAGTACGCGCTGCTGCCCTGGCGCACCGCCGCCGGCAACGTGGCGTTCGGGTTGGAGGCCAAGGGCGTGCCCCGCTCCGAACGCGCCGAGAAGATCGCGCACCACCTGGACCTGGTGGGCCTGAGCGGCTTCGCCGACCGCTACCCGCACGAGCTGTCCGGTGGCATGAAACAGCGGGTCGCCATCGCCCGCAGCCTCGCGTACGACCCGGACGTACTGCTCATGGACGAGCCGTTCGCCGCGCTGGACGCGCAGACCCGCGACTCGTTGCAGGACGAGCTGGTGCGGATCTGGGCCCGCACCGGCAAGACCATCGTGTTCATCACCCACGGCATCGACGAGGCCGTCCACCTCGGCCAGCGGGTGGCGGTGCTGACCTCCCGACCCGGCCGGGTCAAGCAGGTCATCGACATCGACCTCGGCGACCGGGACGCCGTCGAGGACGTCCGCTCCACCGACGCGTTCCGCCACCACCGACACCAGATCTGGACGCTGCTGCGCGACGAGGTACGCGCCGCCCAGGCCGCCGAAGGCGCTGCGGGCAGCCGCGCCGCCCACACCGGTGCGGCAGGTGGTCGTACTCCCGCCGTGGCCGGAGCCGACGCGCGGCGCGGGACGCCGACGGCGGCCGACCCCGAGGAGGCCCGCGTTGGTTGACATCGTCGAACGTCCCACCCGGCTGGCGGCGCCGACCGCCGTGCCCGACGCGGTGGCCGCGCCCGAGGCCCCCGGCCTGACCGGTCGGTTGCTCGGCCTCGGCGCGCGGGTGCTGCACCGCAGCGTCGCGATCGTCGCGCTGGCCGCGGTCTGGGAGGTCGCGCCCCGGCTCGGCCTGGTCGACCGGGTGTTCCTGCCGCCGCTGTCGGAGGTGCTGGTCGCCTGGTGGGAGCTGCTGCGCAGCGGGCAGCTCGCCGAACACGTCGGCGCGAGCCTGACCCGGTCGCTGGCCGGGCTGGGCCTGGCCGTGCTCACCGCGATCCCGCTCGGGCTGCTGATCGGCTGGTACCGGCCGCTCGCGGAGCTGCTCAGCCCGCTGCTGGAGGTGTTCCGCAACACCGCCGCGCTGGCCCTGCTGCCGGTGTTCGTGCTCATCCTCGGCCTGGGCGAGACCTCCAAGATCGCCCTCGTGCTGTACGCGTGCTCCTGGCCGATCCTGCTCAACACCATCGCCGGCGTGAAGGGCGTCGACCCGCTGCTGATCCGCTCGGCGCGCTCGATGGGGCTCAACCACCTGCGGCTGTTCCAGAAGGTGATCCTGCCGGCGGCGGTGCCGACCATCTTCACAGGCGTCCGGCTGGCCGGGGCGTACTCGATCCTGGTGCTCGTCGCGGCCGAGATGGTCGGCGCGAAGGCCGGGCTCGGCTACCTCGTCAACTACGCGCAGTACAACTTCGCGATCCCCGACATGTACTCCGGGATCATCACGATCTCCGCCATCGGCCTGGTCGTCAACCAGCTCCTCGTCGCCCTCGAACGCCGCTTCTCCACCTGGCGCGTCGACGTCTCCGCCGGATAGGACAGAAACCCATGACCCGCACCCTGCACCTCAACGCGTTCCTGATGGGCGTCGGCCACCACGAGGCCGCCTGGCGGCACCCCCGCACCGACCCGCGTCGGGTCACCGACGTTCGGCACTTCCAGGAGTTGGCCCGCATCGCCGAGCGCGGCACCCTCGACTCGCTGTTCCTCGCCGACGGCCTCTCGGTCGGGCCGAACCCCCGGCACAACATCCAGGCCGTCTTCGAGCCGCTGACCCTGCTGGCCTCGCTGGCCGCCGTGACCGAGCACATCGGTCTCATCGCGACCGTCTCCACCACCTACAACGAGCCGTTCCACGTCGCCCGCAAGTTCGCCTCCCTGGACCATCTCAGCGGTGGTCGGGCCGGCTGGAACATCGTCACCTCCGCCCAGGAACGGGAGGCGGTCAACTTCAACCGGGACAGCCACCCCGCGCACGCCGACCGGTACCGGCGGGCCGCCGAGTTCGTCGACGTGGCGATCAAGCTCTGGGACAGCTGGGAGGACGACGCGCTGGTCTTCGACACCTCCGGCGGGGTGTTCGCCGACACCGACCGGGTGCACGAGGTGGCGCACCGCGGGCCGGAGTTCCAGGTCCGCGGCCCGCTCAACATCCCGCGGCCGCCGCAGGGCCGGCCGCTGCTCGTGCAGGCCGGCTCGTCACCGGCCGGGATCGCCTTCGCGGCCCGGTACGCCGAGGCCGTCTTCACCGCCCAGCAGACCCTCGCCGACGGGCAGGGCTTCTACGCCGAGCTGCGCCGGCAGGTCGTCGCCGCCGGCCGGGACCCCGACCTGGTGAAGGTCCTGCCCGGCATCGCCCCGGTGCTCGGCGGCACCGAGGCCGAGGCGCGGGCGCTCGCCGCCGAGCTGGAGGAGCTGATCGTCCCCGACTACGCCCTCGCCCAGCTCTCCGGGATGCTCGGCATCGACCTCACCGGCCTGCCGCTGGACGGGCCGCTGCCCGACCTGCCGGACGCCGGCAGCATGCAGGCCCACCAGAGCCGCTACCAGCTCGTCACCGACCTGGCCCGTCGGGAACGGCTCACCGTCCGGCAGCTCATCGGTCGGCTCGGCGCCGGTCGGGGCCACCGCGTGGTCGCCGGCACCCCGGAGCAGATCGCCGACCAGATCGAGCTGTGGTTCACCCAGGGCGCGGCCGACGGTTTCAACATCATGCCGCCGCACCTGCCCGGCGGGCTCGCGGACTTCGTCGACCACGTGGTGCCCGTGCTCCGCGCGCGGGGGCTGTTCCGCACCGAGTACACCGGCGCGACCCTGCGCGAGCACTACGGCCTGCCCCGACCGGCTAGCTCGTACGCCGCGCCGGCCCTGGTGCCGGCGTGACCACCGTGGAGCGTCCGGTCACGGACGCCGCCGAGCTGCGACCGGTGGACCGGAACCTGTTCCGCTCGTTGCTGCGCCGACAGGCCACGAGCGTCACAGTGGTCACCGCGGTGGCCCGCGCCACCGATCCGGCCTGCCTGGGCGGGATCGGCGCACCGATCCGGGCCGGGTTCACCGCCACCTCGTTCACCTCGGTCTCGCTGGACCCGCCGCTCGTCTCGTTCTGCCTCGGCGTGGCGTCGTCGAGCTGGCCGGTGCTGGCCCGTGCCGAGCACGTCGCCGTCCACCTGCTCGCCGCGGAGCAGCGGGAGGCCGCGACGGTCTTCGCCACCAGTGGCATCGACCGGTTCGCCGCGTACCCGGACTGGACACCCGGCCCGTTCGGGGTGCCGCTGCTGACCGGGGTGCTGGCCCGGCTGCTCTGCCGGGTGGTGCACCGCGTCCCGGCCGGCGACCACACGCTGGTGATCGCCGAACCGCTCGCCCTGAGCGACGGCGGCGACGGCCGGCCGCTTGTGCACCACCAGGGCGGCTACACCACGGCGGCGCCGGCATGACCGCGCCCGCGGCGGCCGACCTGTTCGCGTTGGACCGGGCCGCCCAGGACCTGCTGTTCCGGGCGGCCCGCACGGCCAACACGTTCACCGACGAGCCGGTCACCGACGCCCAGGTCGCGGCCATCCACGACCTCATCCGGTACGGACCGACGGCCTACAACGGCCAGCCGCTGCGGGTGCTGCTGCTGCGCTCGCCGGAGTCGCGGGCGCGGCTGCTGCCGTACGTGTCGTCGAGCAACCGGGCGAAGACGGCAAGCGCGCCGCTGGTGGCGGTGCTCGCCGCCGACGTGGACTTCCACGAGCGACTGCCCGAGCTGTACCCGCACCGCCCGCAGGCCCGCGACTGGCTCGCCGACCGTGCGGCGCGCGCCGAGCAGGCCCGCTTCAACGCGACCCTGCAGATCGGCTACCTGCTGGTGGGCGTACGCGCCGCGGGGCTGGCCGCCGGACCGATGGCCGGGTTCGACGCCGCCGGGGTGACCCGGGAGTTCTTTCCCGACGGGCGGCACGAGGCGCTGCTGCTGATGAGCGTGGGCCACCCCGGCCCGGACGCCTGGCGCGAGCGGCTGCCCCGCCTGCCCACGGCCGACGTCATCCACACCCTGTGACCAGGGTCAGCGGGGTTCCCACGCGTCGGGCAGGGCGGTGAGTTTGCGCACGTGCGCGGGCAACCGCCCGCTGACGATCTCGGCGAGGCTCACCTCGTCGACCACCCGCCGGACGGCGGCGCGTACCGCCACCCACAGGCCGGGCAGGTTCTCCGCCGCGCCCTCGTAGCGGGTCTCCTCCGGGCGCAGGCCGCGTACGCCCGCGAGGGGGCCCTCCACCGCGCGCAGCACCGCGCCGACGGTCACCTCGCGGGGCGGACGGGCGAGGGTGTAGCCACCCTCGGCGCCGCGTTGGGCGCGCACGATGCCGGCCCGGCGCAGATCGGCCAGGACCGCCTCCAGGAACTTGCGGGGCATGTCCTGCTCGGCGGCGATGGCCTGGGTGGACAACAGCGAGGGGTACGCGGTCGCGAGGCTCAGCGCCGCCCGTACCGCGTAGTCGCCGCGCGCGGAGATCTGCACCCCGCCATCATGCCCGCCCGGCCCCGCCGCCCGGCCCGGTGGGCGTCCCGGACCGCGTGGCGTGACCGCCGTTGGCCGGTTCGACGGCCGTGCCGGTGCGGAACCGCCCGCCGTTGGCGCCCGTCGGCTCGACCGCGGGTCGGGGTCGGACCACCCGGCCGGCGACCGGCTGATCGCGGGTGGCGCGGAACGCGCCCGGGCTGACCCCGATCTCGCGGGTGAAGAACCGGCCGAAGTTGGTGGGCTCGGAGAAGCCGAGCTGACGGCCGATCTGCGCGATCGGTTCGTCGCTCGCCGCGAGCAGCCGGGCTGCCTGCAACGCGACCCGCTCGTCGATCACCTGTTTGGCACTGCGACCGGTGATGGCCAGGCAGGCCCGGGTCAGAGTGCGTACCGAGCAGCCGAGCGCGGCGGCATAGTCCTCGACCCGCCGGGTCACCTGGTAGCCGTGCTCCACCTCCCGGCAGAACCGCTGGAACGTCTCGACCTCCGGCCGGTGCCCGGACCGCGCCACACCGGGCAGCGCCAGTCGCAGCAGCAGCACGGCGAGTTGGTGGCGCAGCAGCGCACGACCGGCGGGGCCGTCGCCGTGCCGCTGGCAGTCCACCGCCAACTGGCTCACCTCGTTGATCACCGCGTCCTCGTCCTCGCCGGCCAACTGCCGCCAGGTCTGCGGGGCGTCCGGGTCGACGGCCAGGCCGTCCAGCGCCTCGGCGGTCCAGCCGACCACCGTCGCGTCGAACTGCGGGCCGGCGCAGCGCAGCACCTGACCGGCGCGGATCCGCAGCAACGTGCCGGGCCGGCACGGCAGCAGGTGGAAATCCAGCTCGGCGTCGCCGTGACCCCGGGTGGTGAGGATCAACAGCTCCCGCTCGACGAACACCGGCCGCCGCCAGCCGGGGTCGCCGGCCAGGTCGGCCAGCGCGAACGTGGAAATCTCGTCGGGTACGGGTGACGCCGTTCCGATCGATGGCGCGGGGGAGGGATCGGTGGAGACCATCGTCTGCGACGGTAGCCCGAACCGCAGGTCACCGCATCCCGATCTCCGTACGCGGCGGCGCCGAGGCTTGTCGCGGTCCCCGCGGCCGGGCTACGTTACCCGGCGGTAGCGCTGTGCGGTCCGTGGCCCGCGTGGCGTCCGCCGTCCGCCCGACCGCCCGGCGGACCCGCCGACACGCGATGGGATGGGCATGACGCAGCTGTTCTCGGTCGAAGGCAAGACGGTCCTGGTCACCGGTGGGTCGCGGGGGATCGGGCTGATGATCGCCCAGGGCTTCGTCCGGGCCGGCGCCCGCGTGATCATCTCGTCCCGCAAGGCGGACGTCTGCGAGACCGTCGCCAAGGAACTCTCCGCCGAGGGCCACTGCGAGGCGATCCCCGCCGACCTGGGCGCCGACGCGGGCGCCGAGTCGCTGGCCGCCGCCGTCCGCGAGCGCGTCGAGCGCCTCGACGTGCTTGTCAACAACGCCGGCGCCACCTGGGGCGCGCCGCTGGAGAGCTACCCGGAGGCCGCGTTCGACAAGCTCTGGGCGGTAAACGTCAAAGCCGTCTTCCGGCTCACCACCGCGCTGCTGCCGGCGCTGCGCGCCGCCGCCAGCGCCGACGACCCCGCCCGCGTGATCAACATCGGGTCCATCGACGGCATCCGCGTGCCGTTCATGGAGGTGTACGCCTACACGGCCACCAAGGCGGCCGTGCACATGCTCACCCGCAGCCTCGCCCACCAACTGGCCGGCGAGCAGATCACCGTCAACGCGATCGCGCCCGGCCCGTTCGAGAGCAAGATGATGGCGTTCGCCCTGAACGACCCGGCGAGCCGGACCGCCATCGAGCAGCAGGTGCCGCTGGGCCGCATCGGTCGCCCGGAGGACATGGCCGGGACCGCCATCTACCTCTCCTCGCGGGCCGGCGCGTACCTCACCGGCGCGGTCATCCCCGTCGACGGCGGCATCACCACCCACGGCTGAGCACCTGTCGGCCACGGCCGGGCGGCGCCTCCGCCCGACCCGGGTCGGGCTGCCCGCGTACTCCCGGGTATGCCGGGGCCGCGCGGACTCGGCAGATCCGCGCGGCCCCGTCTGGCCGGTTCTTGCCCGTTCGGGCGGTGCTCAGCGACCGGCGAGCAGCCGGTTCACCGCCGTGTCGACGTCCAGGTGCTCGGCCTCGCGGCCGCGCGGGACGACGACGTACGTCCGTCGAAGGAAACGCACCAGGACGCTGCGCGGCACCTCGAAGAGGGCGTTGCCGTCCGGTGACGAGAGGGCCAGCGCGACGAAATCGCCGCGCGGTGTGGCCCAGGGCCAGACCCGCACATCGCCGATTCCGGCCGGTTCGTCCAGGCCAGTGACCAGAAGTTCGCGAGCGAACGACCAGCTCACCGCCTCGCCCCCTGCCGATTCGGCATGGAACAGGACATGGACCGCGTACGGGTCAGCAGGGTCGTAACGCAGACTGGCACGCACCGGCAAGGCGGTGGCGTCAGGTGCGACGAGCCTTAGCGACGTCTCGACCTCTACGGTCGTCGGTCGGATGACACTCATGGACGTTCTCCCCCCGGCACCGCTGCGGAACGCGCGTGTCCCGCTTTTCCCATACTCAGGTGCTACTCCTGGCTACGCTCCGCCATACGCTGACTTCACCCAGTGGTGGGAAGGGGGACGGAAAGGCCGCGTGAATGTGAGCATTCATGTAGGATTTCCGGTTCTGCCCAGTGCGTGATTCCGCCCGGCGTCGGGTGGCTCAGTCGTCGACTTACTCCGGTAACGTCCAGTCGGCCGTTGCAGTGACGGGCCCGAGCGACACTGGGGGGTGAAATGGTCACGAACCGATCCTCAGTGGATCCGGTGACCGCGCCCGGTCCGCCGAAAGTCGCGGTCCGAGCAGCCGAAAAGCGGGGGTACGACGTGCCGATGGAGCAGCCCGAGCGACCCGGACGGTCGACGACCGACGCCGGCCGCCCCGGCGGGGTCACCGTCGTCGGAGAACCGCCCCGGCGCCCACGTTGGCGGGACCGCATCTCGACGACCCTCGACCTGATCCGCGCCAACCCCACCGGCCGGATCGCCCTCAAGATCTTCATTGCGATCGCCGGCGCGTTGGTGGTCACCATCGGCATCGCCCTCATCCCGCTGCCCGGGCCGGGCTGGCTGCTGGTCATCGCCGGCCTCGGCATCTGGGCCGTCGAATACCACTGGGCCCGCCGGCTGCTCGGCTTCACCCGCCGACACGTGCACGGCTGGACGCAGTGGGTGACGCGGCAGTCGCTGCCGGTGCGCCTCGTGCTCGGCGCGGTCGGCCTGGTCTTCGTGGGCGTGGTGGTCTGGCTCTCCCTCAAGCTCAGCTTCGGCATCGACGTGGTGGCCGAGGCGATGCGGTACCTCGGGGCGCGCTGACCCCGGATTTCCGGTCCGGTTCCACGATCGGGTAGAGTCATGGGCGCTGAGGGCGATTAGCTCAGTGGGAG
The DNA here is from genome assembly GCF_000297395.2 of Micromonospora lupini str. Lupac 08. Lineage (GTDB taxonomy): Bacteria > Actinomycetota > Actinomycetes > Mycobacteriales > Micromonosporaceae > Micromonospora > Micromonospora lupini. The sequence continues at coordinate 1,936,757 of NZ_HF570108.1, forward strand.
AGCGCTTCGTTCACACCGAAGAGGTCGCTGGTTCGATACCAGCATCGCCCACTCTCAGTTTGTGCAGGTCAGAAGCCCGTTGCCGGAATAGTCGGTAACGGGCTTCGCCGTATGTGCCGCTTACATTGGGAGCAGATGGGGAGCAGCGCGGCTGGTTCTGTGTTCGGGCCGCCATGGACCTGTCCGGTTGAGTGACCTGATGTGCGGTCGCGAGCGGGCCTGCTGGCTAGTTGAGGAGTTCGGCCGACCGCTTCGCTTGAAGTGCTTTCAGCGCGGCGAGGAGCAGATCGAGGTCCCTACTGCCGGGTCACAGGTCGGGGTGGGGACCGGCAAGATGTTCGGTCCCCACCACCAGCCAGCCATCGGATTCGAACTGCCACAGGACCGCCGGCGGGTGTCGGTCGATGGCTCGGGTGGCCGCGAGTTCGTAGCGCAGCGACCGAACGCTCAGCTCGCCGGAGGCCGCCTTGACGAAGATCCGCCCGGCGGGTCCGGTCACCGTCGAGGCGATCTCGGCGTGGTTGCCACCTGAGGCCGAGGTGACGTCAAAGGTTCCGCCGACCCGTTCGGCGATCCCTGCCGTGACACTGTGAGGCTGGCCGGGTTGGCCTGATGGTGATGGGCTGATGGCCGGTAGCAGCGGACGTGACTCTTGACCTGACTGGCTTTGTGCCTTTGCGAGGACTTGTCCGTCTGCTGCTGCCGGCACCCAGGTACGAGACAGCCCTTGGCGACGACGAGGAGCGTGGGCCGGGCCGCGAATATTTGCGCCGTCAGGACGGGTACGCGTTGCCAGACGTCGTTGCGATCAGTACATCGGCAACCGGCTGCCAGCCGAGCGTCCTGTACAGACGTTGACCGTCCTCACTGGCGATGAGAATGCCCTGTTCGACGCCTTCTTCAATCGCGGAACGGACTAGTGCACTCATGACCGCGCTGGCTAGGCCCTTGCGGCGGTGAGCCGGCATGGTTTCGATCCGGTCTGCGACCGCATCCGTACCGGCCAATCCCATCGTTCCGCGCGCAGCGACCTCTCCCGACTCGTGCCGTACCGTGGCCGTGACCATGCTGTCGCCTCTGTGCGAGGGGGCGCTCCGGCTCCAGGATGGCCGGGGCTCCGTCGGCGGGTCACGGTCCGTGGGTGGTTGCGGTAGGCCCTCCCGCCCGCCATCGACCCGGGCAAGCCGAGCAGACCCCCGCCCGACCCGCCAGCGTCCGAACCTGCGTCAAGGTCCGCTTGACGTGGCGGGCCGGGCGGCGGCCCGCTCCCCGTGTAGGCGGGTCGATGGCGGACGGGATGGCGAGTTCGAGGGCGTCTGCTGCGCCGCCTGCTGTCCGGCGGTGGCGGCCGGTGCCTACCGGTCGGCCGTTGCGCGAGCGATCAGGGGAGGTCCGTGGTCGGGCAGGACGACGATGAACTGCCACGGTCCGTGCTCGACCTTGGCAAGCCCGACCGATCCGTTGACGCTGAGCGCCGCGATCAGGGCGGGGCTGCCTTCGACGATTCGGTCCAGCTCGGCGTAGTGCTTGGCCAGGCTGGCGGCGGGGCCGTTGATCCATAGCTTGATCTCGGCACCTCGGCGCAGAGCGTCGAGCAGTTCCTCGCGCCTTGGTCCCGCCGCAGCCGCTAGGACCCGGTCGTGCAGGCGTTCCTGTCCGCAGGGTTGGGTCGGGGCGGCGACGGCCTGCTGTCGGCAGGTGGGGCAGGCCGAGGCGTCCTCACGGTCGAAGAGGTGTAGGTACAACTCGATCTGGTCCTCGACGAGGCCGCACAGGGTTTCCTCGTCGCCCCAAGCGTGCTGCACACCGGGTGTGAGCGGCTGGATCGCAGCGCCGAACTGGGCCGGGACCCGAGCTGTGGCGAACGACCAGCCTTCTTGATCAGCAGACGTCACGGCGCGAGGTTACCGACCCAAGGCCTGAGTCGTTGCACCTCTGCCGCCAGGACCCAAGGTCAGACGCGGGCAAAGAGCCTCCCGGCAGTGCCGGGGCACACAGGGGGCACAAGATGACGTGAAACGCCGTCAAGCAGCGATCAACGCTGGCAACCCGGGATGCGGTGTGAGCAGGTGTTGAGCGTCGTCGCCGCTGGTGGCGGAGTAGCGGCTCTGAGTTCCGCATCAACGTCTGCCGTGGGCACAGGGGGTCGGGTCTAGGCTGCCTCTGTGCGTGAGCGACCACTAGGCGAGGTGGTGCAGGGCTTGGGCCAACTCGACGGCGGAGTGATCTACGCGAGTAGGCCGTGGCGGGCCGACTCGGTGGCCGAGGTACACGACGACGAGCAGCCCGCCCGCCATCATGAGTACTTGCTTGAGGTGGATCTCGCCCAGGAGGTCTTAAAGGTCTGGTCGCTCTGGCGTGATGGACGGCAGCCGACAGCGTTGGAAGCTGTTGGAGCTGTGATCTACTACGCCGAGCACGACGTCCATCAGCCTGAGTGACTAACTGGGTGACGATCACGGCGTACACGGCTGGACGTTGGCGGACGACGGGGGGGCCGACGCCAGCTCAGGGCGTGCGTTAAGGCAGGTTGACGGGCCCTGATCGTTGCCTGGGGGTCAAGGAGTCCGTGGCTTCGGCGATAGGTCGGGCGCAGCCATGTGGAAGGCCGCCGCTGGCTGGTTAGGTCGCCATCCCTCAGCTAGAGCCTTGCGGACGACTGCCGCGACCGTCGACGGTAGAACAGGGACGGGCGGGCCACCGATCCAGTTGCTCGGATGGTCCTGAGGCATGGTGACCAGCAGCACGCTGCCCTTGCGGTCGGCTTGCTCGATGGCGAGGGTAAGTGGTCGCTCGCAGAGCGCTTGGGCGTAGGTTGGCTTCCCGCGTACTCGCCACCTGTAGACGATGCCGTCGACCGTGATGAGCCTTGAGCCCTCCCTGGTCAATGCCATGTCGATCCCCTCGCGGTCGGCTGTCGGGTGCCGGCAGCAAACCACGCTGCGTCGAGCCATGGGGCACAAGACACCGTGAACGTCGTCAAGCAGCGAGCAACCATGGCAGCCCGAGACGCCCTTCTGAGCATGTGTCGGACAGCATCGCCGCTGGTGGTGCGGCAGCGGCCCTTAGTTCCGCTTCAACTCGACGAGGTGGCGCTCACCGATCCGAAAGCCCAGCGGTTAGCTGAGACCGTCGGATGAATTGTCGGTCGCGGGCGGTGACCGAAGCCGTTGGACTGGCCGCTCGGAGGACGACATCGAGAACCAGATCAGGATCCGCTGAGTAAGCACCGCTGGCCCATGCGGCATTTGCCTCGATTACGGCCCACCAGCCGTCGAGCAGTCCTACGTCTACGACGATGGCGGAGGGCAGCGTGTGCCCGTATCCGGCGATGAGGTCGGCGCCGAAGGCTAGCGCGTCGGTCGACGGAGGGCCGAGGTGCAAGCGGCCGTGCGCGGCGTACTGGCTGCCGGTGTAGACAGCACCGTCGAGCAGGTGCAGCCGGTACTCGGCGGTGAAATCGACGATGTCGCTGACGAGCACTGGAGTCCGTGGGTCGACGGCGTCCGGGCCGGGCAGGCGGGAGCCATCGGTATAGATCATCGCTGGGATGTTCTTGTCGTTGGGCGACTTGATGAAGGCCGGTCGACGGAGTCCGTAGGCCTCGCCGATGGCGACCATGGTGATCTCGCGGCGGGTGAGCTCACGAGGAAGGCCAGTCAGCCAGCCAGGTTCAGCCTCCAGGGGCGCGATTTCGAGCAGCGGTGCGACGACGTCGGCGAAGCTCGGCCCCGCGTGAAGGTGATCGGCACGCATGCCGGCGGGTACTTCGAACGTGCGGAGCTGGACGGTGCGTAGTCCGCGTCGGTGAGCGGTGTCGCGCAAGCTCTGAGCCGAGGCTGTCAGGCGCGGCGGCAGGACAAGTGTCACGGCCGATGATCCTGCCCCAATACACCGTGACCGTTACAGCGGTTATCAGGCGGTCCGGTGCGGCCGGCGCGAGCGCGCGGTGGGCTGTCGACAGCAACGGCGACAGCAACGGGCCGAGGCGACGACAGCGGCCAGCGGCTCAGCACCGACAGCCGCCCGAGGCCGCGGATGCGGATCGACCTCGCCGGACGAAGCGCCCCGCTACATCCCCGCTGGACCGGCGGGTCCATCGTCTGTCGGGCGCAAAGCTTCGTCGGCGGGACGCGGCGAACTGAGCGCTCGATGGTGCCGACGGGCGCGGGCGACGGCGGTTTTAAGATCTGCGTCAACGGGCGGTTCGCCGTCCGAAGGTTCGATGGCTATCGGACGGTGTTGGGCCGCAGTGCCTGGGGGAGCAGTTGACGTAGCTTCGGGCCATGGCCGTGGCCAGCGTGCCGTTGCAGCTGGAGTGCATGATCAGGTTGATCACCCCGGGCGCGAGCTGTCCGGTGCAATTTCCCGTACTGTTCCCGCGTGCCGGACGACGCGAATTTCCTGCGCCTTCGCTGGGCGATCCTGGGGCCGCCCGTTGCGACGGTCCTCATGCTTGGCGTCCTCGTTGTGGTCGGCGCGGTGAGGGGCGGTGACCCGGACCTGTGGATGCGTCCGGCGGTGCTGGTTCCGGGCGGCCCGCTGCTGCTGTGCTGGTGGCAGGTGGTGGTCCGTCCACGGCATCGCTGGTGGGCGCTTGGCGTCGCTGTGGCGGTGACGATCGGTGCGTACCTGCTGCTGTACCGGCTGGTCTTGGCGGAACTGCCGTTCCCGTGGGCCGGCGTGGTCAGCTTCGCGGTCGCCGGCTGGCTGGGAGCTTTCGCCTACGTCGCGGTCACTCAGCGACCGACGATGCCGTTCTCTCGCGGTAAGACCGAGGGCAGCACGATCGCGCCGGGCGAGGTGTACGAGGAGCGGTTCGGCTTCACCCGCGGCGACCTGCTGCTGATGCCTACCAGCGTGGTCTTCGTCGCCGTAGGCGTCGCACTTCTGCGTGACGAACCACTGCCTGGCTTGGCTGTCACCGTGTTTGGTGGCGTGTTCCTGCTGCTGCGGCTCGTCAGCGTGCTGAGCTGTCGTGTGGCGCTGCGCGTTGACGCGGCCGGGGTCACCCTGGGGCAGACGCCGCCCTGGCCGTCCTCGCACACCGCGGTGGTGCCGTGGTCCGACATTGAGGCTGTCGTGCTGTGGACGCAGCAGGTTGGCCTGAATTCGGTCCCGTACGTCGGCCTGCAGCGGCGCCCGGGTCTGCCGCCGCTGCCGGGCTCGGCGCGCTCGCGCGGCCTGCGGCGGATGAACCAGGCGCTCGTCCCGCACGTGCCAAGGGCCGTGATCGCTGACAGCCGGCCGGCGACCTTCTGGCGGTTGCACCGCCCGAGTATCGAGGCGGCGGTCCGCCACTTCGCACCCGCAGTGGAAATCGTCGACGCGGGCTGAGGGTTCGCCGCGAAGTCCACGAGAGCCTTCATTCGGGTGTTGACGGCGTAGCCCACTATCCGACTGTGGATCGGTGCAGACCAGGAGGGGAGCACAGGCCGGCCGACGGTCAACTGCTGTGCGTCACTGACCCATTCATTTGCGCCAGTCGGGCGCGTCGCAGACCAGAGGATCATGATCGGAGTGCAGCGCGACTGCGAGGCTGTTGACTTGGCTTGCCCCGTCAGGCGATGTTAGCTGTGCCCGGTAGACCAAGAACGTGCCTTCGAGGCTCGACTGTCGTTGCGGCTCTCCGAGCTGGAAGCTGGCAAGCGGTGGCTGGGTCCGTAGGAACTCCTCGTGCTGGGCTTCGGAGTAGCTCTCCAACACATCGCTGCATAGCAGTAGATAGGCCCCGTCGAAGTCTTCGTTGCGAACCCGCTCCAGATAGGCCACAAGCACCGTCTTGGCCTCGGCAGCCTCAATCGCGTTCCGACGTTCCACGTGTAGACGCCAGCTGTAGTCGGCCGCGACCAGCGCCAGGACGATCGCCGCGCCCGGCGCGGCTACCCGGCCAAGCTGTAACCTCCACCAAGCCGCCCCCGCCACGATCGTCAGCCTAGCCGGCACTCTGCCCATGGCGTTTCATCAGCTCGCCGGCTCCCTCGTCGCGGTCGCCTTCGCTATGGCAATTCGCCAGGCCTGGCAAACCGGCAAGAGCACTGCGGTCAGCGGTACTGCGGCTGGAGCTAGTCGAAATGCGGATCCGTCCTCGCAAAATTCGCCGCATCCACAGGCGGTGGGAGTTTCGCGGATGTCGGCGTTGTTGAATCGGGCGGCTCGCAGTGGGCTATCAAACAACGCGTCAACGCTGGCTCCAGCCGCACTCGGCGCCGTGTCCGGTCCACCTTTATGGAGATGACCGAGGGGCAGCCGGTGCCGGAGCCCGACTCCCGCAGGTGGGCACGCCGCAAACGCAGAGAGAGGCCGCCGCCTCCGCCCGCCCGAAGGCAGGTGGAGGCGGCGGCCTCTCGCAGATGTGGCTGTTAGGTTCGGTTCTTGACGGTGGTGCGGACGCTGTCGTCCGTCGCGACCGCTTCACAGGTCAGGTTGACCGCTGGGGGCGTCGGGCCCAGCAACGCGGAGTTCAGCATGATGTTGGCGGTGCTGTTGACCGACCGGGCGCGCGCCGGTGCAGCCGCCAACCGATGGTGGACAGCCGCAGTCGACGGGACGGCGTTTAGTTCGCGGGGAACAACCGACCTGTCTCCGCGCCCTGGGCGTCGAGGAGCACGAGGACGTGACCGTCGAAACCTGCTCGTCTGGCCGTCATGAGCCATCCTCCGACCGACACACTGTCGGCGCAAAACATCAGTGTAATTCCTCTTGCGGTCGTGAGTAGTGTGCCGTTGGCGGCGGTGATCCACCGACCGCTCTCGTCGTTGCAGCCGTCGGATCCGCGCCATTCACCGTCGGCCGTGAACTTCACGTACGCGGCCTTGTGCCCGGTCAGGGGTACCCAGCGACCTGCCAGCCGGGTTCGGTCTACCGGAACTAGCTTCGTCGGTAGGGCGACCGCTGGTGTCAGGGCCCGGCGGGCCTCGTCGGTGATCACCGGTGGTTCCAGTACGTCGTCGGCCTTGTCGGGCTCGGGCGTCGGTGTCGCCCCGGGGATCAGCCGGGCGACCGGGTGCGCTCGTGCGTCCAGGAGCACGGGTTGCCCTGCGCCGTCGAACTGGTAGGCGGTGACCCGGCGCAGCCATTCAGGAGTTTCTTGACTCGCCTTCGCGCAGCCGGGGAGGCCTTCGACCGCGGCGGTGGAGGCCGTGAAGATGTCCGCGAGGAAGGTGCCGTCGCTGCTGGCCCGCCAGGATCCGCCCAGAGTGCCGCAGCGGCTACCAACCAGGTCCAGATCACGGTCCGCGAGGCGCAGGATCGTGCCCGCGCCGGGGTCAGCAACGTCAGCGATCGTCCAAGAACCGATCAGTGACTCCGGCGCCAACGGCGCCCCAGGCCCGCTAGTTCCCGAGATCGGCTGCGGATTCGGGCGCTCCGGGTGGCTCTGCCTGCTGCATCCGGCGAGCAGCACACCCATCACGACCATTGTCGCGAGGCGACCCCGTCGTACCACCTCGGCTCCTCCGGTCGGGCTCCGGCCGGCTCTGGGTCTCGCGTAGCGAGTTAGCGAACCGCCTGTTCCTATCTAACGGCCGAAAGGGGCATCGGGTACGTGCGGCTGTCAAGAGCGAGGGGGCGTCTGCGATCATGGCCGGATGTTCGAACCGGGATCGCGTTCGAAACAGGTCAGCACTTTCATGCTGCCCGAGGACGAGGCGGTATTCGACGAGGCGCTGGGGCCCGCGATTGCCGATCTCGGGCAGTGGGAAACCCATGATCAGCGTGCTCGGAGCATCATGCTGCACGACTCATTGCCGGTCGCGATGCGCCACGACCGCACGCAGGCGTTCTTGCGGCTGCTCGGCCGTGACGGCGGAACCGTGGGTCCCCTCATCCAGTACCTGCACACCTCCGTTGTGACCACGGACGAAGCTGTACTCGCCACTACCGACGGTCGATACCGGGCAACGGCCGAACGGCCCGAGGCGATGTCGCCGGGCAGGCTGGCGTTCAGGTGGTTCCCTGAAGACGAAGCGGACTGCGTGAGGCGGGACTTCGTCCTTCTGGCGGGCATGGCCTGGGAGGCCTTGCAAGCGGTCACCTCACCGCACATCGAAACCGTCGCGGGCAAGCCGCTGCGGCGGTACCGGGTCGGGGCGGCAGCGAAAGCATGGGCGCTCGATCGCCCGGGTCTTCAACTGCACGACTACGCGTTGCGTCTAAGGATCCGACCGGGCATGCCACCGGCCGTGCGCGGTGCCTCAGGCATCGGTCCTGCTGACCGACCAGACGCGGTCCCAGCGACGGCGATATCGATGCCACGACTCTGGCTGTCGTCGCGGTGGCGTCGGTACGGATCGCGCGAGCTGAGACCCAGATCCCACTGGCGATCCTCGGAGCAGGGCTTCCTGAACGGTGACCACTTCGGCGGACCTGAAGTGCTCAGCGTGTGGACTACCTTTATCGGCTCAAACTGCACGGCGCGTTCGGCGCCGCCGTGCGCGCGGTGCCGAAGGCCAACCTCGATCCGCCCGTGTCGCCTCCCGGCACGGTGCACAACTCGCTGAGCAGTGTTCGATGACCTGTATCGGGAGCCCTGCAAGTGGACGGGAACCTACTCACGGGGGTTGTGGGACGAACTGCTGCGTCGTCTCGGCGAGATCCCGGACGCGGCATCCTTCGAGGCGCGGACCAAGGACGAGCAGGGACGGTTGAACCAGCCGAGTTTCCTCGTGAGTGCGGTCAGCGACGAGGGCTGCGTCGATCTCGTCAGCACCATCGACGACGCGGTGGCCAATGATCCCGGCGGTGAGCGAGCGCTCCTCGCGGCCGTCCGCGATGTGGCGGACTTGGCCGCTCCGGTGGCGGTCGCCGTCGCGTTACGAGGTTCGCTGACGGATACGCCGCTGGAGGCGGCGCTCAGCGGTTGCTCGACTGACTACCGCAAGCGCCCGGGCGAGGTGCTGCGCAACTACGGTTGGCTGACCGTGCTCAGCGACGAGATGGCCGAGCGGGTCGGCGGTGCTGATCGCCTGCGCACGTCTGGCGCGCTCGTCGAGGTGGAGCCGCTCGCTGCTGGTGGCTGCTGGCGACGAAGACTTGGGACGAGTACGGCCCGGAGCAGGCGACCCGGCTCTTCGAGCTCCTCGCGCCGGTGCTGCCGGCGCGTCGGCCGGAGATGACGCAGTGGTGGATCCCGGCGGTCGGGGAGCCAGCGGTTCCGGTCACCCTGCCAGACGTGGTGGCCGAGCGAGACCCACGGGAATCGCCGGCTGAGTCCGTACAGTCGGAGAGTTGGTCGGCGAGAACCTGTGCGATCGTCCGGAGCGCCGGCGCGGTCCCTGGTGTGAACTGGGCGTCCTGCGCAGGGCGCCCATCCATTCCCACTGCAGGTGAACAGCGGAAGAGCTTGGCGAAGTCGGGCTCTGCGGCGAGGTCGAAGCAGTCCTAGTCGAGTACGCGGTCCAGCTTGCTGCAGGGTGCGCGAAGGTGGGATCATCGCGGCCATGATCGAAAGAATCGAGTCCTCCGTCCGCCGGTGAGCGTGATGACCGAGCCTGGACTGCTCGGACCCCAGATCGCTTTGTTCGAGCACGCTCTGCGTCTCCATCAGCAACATCCCGACGGTGCTCTGCCTCGCGCCGGTGAACCGTATCCGGACCATGACCGTCACCGCTCGCGGCCGTCGTACCGACGTGCGAGGGATCGACGCCTCTACGGGGCCGATGTCGCTGTCATCCTCGACAGGCACTTCAACGAGCCTGACGCGCAGGCGAGTGAACTTGTCGACGCCTTCCGCGATGTCTACGTCCCGATCCATCGCAACGACCACATCCTTGCCGCGGCGCTGCGCGCGGATCGGCAGCGCATGCGGCAGACCGGCCGGTGGTTGGTGCGGCACAGCAACGACCGCAATGCCGCCACGGTCGGGCTCGCGCTGCTGGCCGCCGATTCGGCCCGGGACGACATCCCGCTTATCCAAACCATCGGTCTGCTGTCGAACCACTTCGGGCCTTTGGCCGCCGAGGCGTTGCAGCGCCGCCGTGGAGGTGCCGAAGCGCTGCAATGGCTCGCCGAGCGCGTCGCCGGCTGGGGCCGGGTATACGTCGTCGAGGCGCTATGCCGACAAGGCGCCCCCAACTCCCGGGCATGGTTACTGCGCCACGCCTGCGACGGCGACTACCTCAACGGCTACTTCGCCGGCAAGGTTGCCACCACAGCGCACCTGCACGAAGCGATCACCAGCACCGATGCCGACGACGAGCTGATCGATCACGCCGGCCGGCTCCTGAGGACCATGGCCGACTGCGAAGGCATGGGCATGGCTCTCGAGCACTACCCGCCGGCACCCGCCGTGCTGGCCGCGCATGCTACTCACCTCGCCCACCAGCCGCCGACAGCGGACCGATACGTCGACGCCGCGATCATCGCCAACTATCTGACGGCCAAGCCTCCGAACCGGTGTGGCTGCACTGCGGAGCAGCGGGACCACGTCGTCCAGCATTACCTCGCAGTACTCGACCAGCCGGATTGGCGCAGCGCGGTCCGCGTAGGCCTCGGCCCGACCAGCACCTTCTTCGCCTGGTTCGTCGACCACGTAGCAGCGCGGCTGCGTCTCGGCACGTTTTCCGACGTGGCTGAAAGTGGCGAGCGGTGAACCGCGGCGGCCCTCGGCGTGTGGCAGGGCTGGCGGAACGTGACGGTGGACCCGCCTGCGCCTGCGGCAGTCTGCCCGCTCGTGCGGACGGAGGTGATCGACCGCCTCGTGCCCGCGCACGGTCCCCCGCAGGTGGGAGAGCAGAACGCCCCCGGCCTGCGCACGATCTACTGTCTGGTTAAGAGCGAGCAGAGTAGAGCGACCTACCTGTGGGTGTCACTCGGGCGTTTCGGGCGGCACGAGGGCCGCGGCCCGCGTTGCGTGGACCGGGACGGATTGCAGACGGTCTTCAACGGACGGAATCATCGCTTGGCGCTCGGGGACAGCGCGGTCTACTTCTTGGCCGGTGATGCCGCGACGGGACGGCGCGTCAACTTCTCGACGTGTCTCGGCACCTACGGGGTGGTCGTCGCATACGAGGCGTACGACACCGCCGACGCCCCAATGGTCGAGTCAGCCGCCGCCGTTGCGCAGGAGGTCTTGTCGTGGCTCTGAACGGGCCCCCGCTGTGGGCGTTGCGTCCGGACGACCTGCCCCGCCCTGAGCGCTCGGGCCGCCGGATGTCACTGCGGCGGTGGCTGCTGGTCGCCGCGGCGGTGTCGCTCGTCATCGCCGTCGTCATCGCCGCCTGGAACGTCAGCCGGCTGGCGGCGCCGGCGCTCGTAGGGTGGCAGATCAGCCGGACTGACGAGTTCGCTGACGCCCCGCCGCTACCCGACCTGCCGGTGCCCGCGAAGACGCGCTGACGTCCCCGCCCAGCCAGCCGGCGCGGTGATCACGGCGGTCAATCGCCGATGAGCCTCTCGTACGGCGTGCCTTCCGGGGTGAAGACGAGGACGAAATCCCTCCCGGCCTCGGTGGCGACCCTGCGCAGGGTCGTGAGTGCTTCGGCCTCGGTGGGAAGGTCGAGGCCGAGGGCCGTGGCCGCCCGGTCGCGCCGGGCCACCAGGTCGGGCATGTCGTCGTGGTACTCGGCGGCCAGCTTGCGGCTCTCTTCCTTGGTGAACGCGCGGCAGTCACGCCACCAAGGCGCCACCAGCAGGAGTTGCAGCAACTGCTGCACGCCGATCGCGACGAGGGTCGCGCCGCCTTCCGAGTCCGCATAGAGGATTGGCCGTTCCTCGCCACCGTCACCGCAGAAGAAGTACGTGCCCCCGGAACCGTCGCCGGCGAAACCCTCGAGCGCCGCGCCCGACGCAAGGTGGACGTCCTCGACGTGATCCTTGCAGTCCAGCTCGAAATCACCGGGCCAGGTCAGGAAGCTGGCGGCCTCGGCGTTCTCGGTGATGGCCCTGATCATCGATGGCATGTGCGGCACCCTATCCACTGGTCGCCGCCCAACAATCATCCAACATGACGATTGTGCCAGCAGTTCGGGAGCACCTCGGGCAGCCTGGTGCACTTTTGAGCGTTGGTTTTCTTGGCTACGTCGCCGGCAGCGCCGCAGGAGTCATGAGGAGATACCCGCAGGTTGTGAGTCCGAGTGGCAATGTCAGACAATGGCAAGGAGCACTGCCTGGTTCTCGCCGGCGGCCGAGCGGTAGAAGCGGCAGAGGTCGGCAAAGGCCGGCGCGAGGAATTTGTCGAAGTCGTTGACGCCGCGAGCCCACCCGCCCGGGTATACGTCCGCGGATGCCAGGGCGTCTGGGTCGAAGCGGGCGCGCAACGTGTCGACGTCCAGCATGTCGAGCGCGGCGGCGACGACGCGGACTGTTTCCACATCGAGGAGGCGCGGCGGTCCGTAACCGCCCTCCTCACCGATGTCGACGCCGCCGAGGACGGCCGCAGCGGCTGGATCGTCCACCTCTGCGGCGGTACCCGCCAGCAGATAGTGCAGGGCGTGCCATGACTTGTGCAGATCCAGCTCGGGATCCGGCATCTCTGCGTCTTCATCGTCGAGGTCGCCGAAGAGCAGCAAACTTACGGTCGCCGGATCATCCAACACGGCCCGCAGTTCCTCGACCGACAGCCGGCGCCCGATCAGCTCCATCCCCACGAACCAGTCCTCCCGATAAGTCTGTTCGCCTCCACTTGCGGGAGTGCCTTGCTGCTGGCGGGCACGATACCGACGTCTGATTCAGCGGTGAACACCATCCTGGGCAGCACGTGCTTCGCACGTCGAGCCCGAGCATCGCGGTTCTGGGGGGCCGGCGCGAACTACGGAAGGGGGCGTCGGCTGTCAATCGAGCGCCGTCGCGCGCTCGACGTCGGTGGCTGAACCGAAAATGGTGCACGTCGGCCACGGTGGGGTCTCTGGTTGTCCGCTCCATGTCAGATGGACCAGCGCCCATCGGCTGCCGACCTTGACCAGCACATCGTCGTGTGCCTCGGATCGTGCGATGACCGTGACGGCCAGGCCGTACAACGGATGCCCGGGTGATACCTCGCGGAGCAGTTCGTTGCTGACTGCTTGGGTCTGCTGTTGCTCGGCGTCGCCGGGAGCTCGCAGATCCCACCAGGGATCACGAAGGACCAAGTCGTCAGGCACGCCGTCATCCTGTCATGCAGTGATCCGGGTGCTACTCACGCCGATGCGACCCGGGTGCCATCCGGACATAGCGAGGAGATCGGGCCGACCACGATGTTGTCGACGCTGCTCGTGCGAGCTACGACCTGTACTTCTGGCCGTCTGGGGTGACCGAGGCCCCTCGTCGGCTGGCGGATCGGCTCGCGGATGAGAAGGCTGATGGTCTGGTGCCGGATGAGCGCGTTCTGGCTTTTCGCGCCGAGCTGTTACGTCGGTGGCCGGACCTCGTGGACATGATCGCACCGTGGCACAACGATTTGGGTTGGCGGCAGCCATGGGGCGAGGGCGGGCTCGTCGATCGATTCGTCGGTCTGGCCCTTCCCCACGGCTGGGAAGGTATGAGTGCGCTCCCTGTTCTGGCCGGCGCGTACGGCCTCGACTCGTACGATCTGCAATCGGAGCAGTTGGTGCCGCCCGGATCGCTGCCACAGGACAGGGCAGTTCGCGACGACGTGGCGCAGGTCGAGGGATGGGTTGCCGAGGAACATTTCGTTCGGTTGCTTCGGCAGATCAGTGCCTACGTCGGTTATGCCTACGACGATCTGGACGAGGTGGCACTGATCGGCGCACTCGATGGCACCAGCGACGATGCAGTCGACGGCTGGTTCGAGTACCCGCTGACAGGCACGCCCACGCTGGTTAGTCCGGCTGGCGCAGTCGCCCGGTAGCGCAGTGGTCAGTGTCCGCGTCGACGGCGTCATGGATTTGGTACTGGCTACACGGACAGAGACGGCGCTGGACCTGCTGTAGCGACTCCCAGGAACAGCAAGCTGTGTTTCGGGATCTCCCGCACTCCGCGTGCTACGCGGCGTTCCGCCGAGCTGGCCCGCGTGTCTGGACGTTAGAGGGCGTGCTGGCCGTGAGCAGGTGACCGCCCGGTGCGAGCCCGGTTTAGAGGGAGCAGGTTGGGAGCAGCGGGTTGCCCTGAACGGCCGCTGAACATGCGCGACCCGTGCCAGCTATAGGTGGTTGCAGTGTGGAGAGCAACGACGGCCAAGGGGGTAGGGCTCTCTGCTCGGTGACCTCTTCGGCGGGCCCGAGGAGGTCATCACCACAGCTAGGCTTGCGTGAGCTTCAGAGTCGCGCGGAGCGTCATCGGCGGTGGGGTAATGGGTCGTGTCGCCCCGCGGACACCAATGATTTGCCCACGGTGCGTGCTGAGATCGACTGCAGCACGCACCGTGGGCGTTTCGGTCTGGTAGGTGAGTCGACGCGACGACCCCCGCAGTGCAGAGCCGTACGTCGATGCCTTGTGACCTTCGTGAATTCCGGCAACAGCCCAGCCCCCGGACACAGCCCGTACCAGCCAGACGGCGAGGAGCGCGCTCAGCGGACCGGCAGCGCCCTTGTGCCACCGCCCTTGATCGAGCGAGTCACCTTCGGGCCTCCTGACCAGTAGAAGCATCGGATTCCCCGGTCGCCGCGCGCCCACGCCTCCTCGGCCGGCACCAGGTACGAGGTGCCCGTGCGGTAGCGCAGCGTGCTGTCAACCGGGACCTTGGCATACCGGGCCACGAGGGTCCGGCACTTCGCGTGCGCTCCGTCCTCGTCGCGGTCCGCGTCCGCGTACGAGGTGTCGGGCGCCGTCCATGAGCCGACGTACTCGAAGGTGTGCGGCCCGGCGCAGGTGCTCTGCTCGAATTTGCCGTACCGGTCCTCGTTCAGGCACCCGAAGGCCAGCGGTGACGTGCCCTTCAGTTCGTCCCGCAGGCTGCCGGTGTGCTGCACCGGGTGGTCGTCCGGATGCCGTTGCGCCGAGCCGCCGTCGGCGGTGTCCAGCTCAAAGATGTCGCACCGGAACCAGCGACTGCCACCCTGCCATCCGCCCGGAGACGGGGGCGCGACCTGCACCGTCAGGCGAGCGCCCCGCCAGTCGCCACCGACGAACGCGGTCGCCTTCGCGTCGCATTCGGCAAACGCCGGTCGAAGCATTGCCGAGCCCACCGGCGGCGGGGTTTCCCGTTCGGCTACCGGGCCGGTGAACGTGCCCAGGTAAAAGGTCTCCAGCAGGTGCTGCCGTGCGCAGTCGACCGGGTGGTAGCTGGTCAGGTAACTCGACGGTTCGGGATCCACGTGGCAGTCGCCCGCCTTCGGGGTGAACTGCACGGCCGCCGCGGCGGGCGGCCAGTCGTCGGTCAGGTTGCCGTCCAGCCCTGCCGGTGCCCGGCACCCCGCCATCGCCGTCACCCCGGCCAGGGCGGCCACCGCCACCCATACCCGCCACCGTCGCATGTCACCCTCCCCGTCGTGCCGCGGCAGCATATGCCACCCGGAGGCATCGCCAAGGTCCCTGTCCGGCGTGCGGCATCCGGCGGGGCCCAGGTGCTGAGAGCGCGGGCGGCAGCCAGGTCAGCATCGTGTCAACGTCGAAACTCGTTGCGCCGATTTCGAGGCGGACCGTGACCGCCTTGCGCAGGCCATCACCATGCAGCATGGCGCACCGCGGCCAAGAGATCTGATGCTGTACGTCTTCGGCAATCCGCCGCGTGATTCGACGCCTGATCGCCCTTCCGGACATGCCGCTGACAAGGCGCGGCGATCGTGAGCGTGCTCCCCGATCGACCGATGCGGCTGCGGGAAGCCAGCACTGGTGTCCACCGAAGCACTTGGCCGGAAGCTCACGATCGGTCGGCGGCCTGGTGCGAGCCCGGTTTGGGGGGAGCAGGTGGGGAGCAGCGGGGTGCCCTGAACGGCCCTGAACCGCGTCCAACGGCATCGAACGGCGCTCAACTGCACCCACCCCTGCCTGCGGCTCTAGGTTGCCGCAGGTCAGAGCGGGTGCGGCGTCCTGTTTCACACCGAAGAGGTCGCTGGTTCGATACCAGCATCGCCCACTCTCAGTTTGTGCAGGTCAGAAGCCCGTTACCGGAATGGTCGGTAACGGGCTTCGCCGTATGTGCCGATTACCTCGGGAGCAGCGGCGCCTAGCCGGTTGGCCGACGGTCGCCGCGGTGATCGACCGGTCGGAGTCGCGCCGGCTGCTGCGCGTCGAGCGGGCGTGCCCGTCGGCCGGCTCTCCATCTCCGGCTACTGGCGGCGCGGCATGGACGACGAGGGCTGGCGCTCCACCAAGGCCGACTGGAACCACCAGGTCGAGGCCGAGGAGACCACCGCCGCCTGACCAGACGCGAACCGGGGGTCACCGGCGCAGCCGGTGATCCCCGGTTCCTGTTCGTGCGCGACCAGGTCAGGTCACCAGTTGCCGAGGACGAGGCGTCCGTTGACGGGGCCGAGGTGGTAGGGGCCGGAGGTGTACCAGCGGCCGAGGCTGGTGAGGCCTTGGTTGAAGGTGTAGTAGCCGAAGGTGCCGTTGCCGAGGTCGTAGGCCATGACGATGTCGGCTTTGCCGTCGCCGGTGACGTCGCCGGCGGCGACGCGGTCGCCGACGTTGGTGAGGTCGAAGCTGCCGGTGCCGACGTAGTCGGTGGTGCGGTTGAAGCTGGTGCCGGTGCTGGTCCAGCGGTGGATGGTCATGCTGGCGTCGCCGTCGTCGTGGGCGAGGGCGGGTTCGGCTTTGCCGTCGCCGGTGAAGTCGGCGACGACGAGGCGTCCGGCGACGGGGCCGAGGCTGTAGGGGCCGGAGGTGTACCAGCGGCCGAGGCTGGTGAGGCCTTGGTTGAAGACGTAGAAGCCGAAGGTGCCGTTGCCGAGGTCGTAGGCCATGACGATGTCGGCTTTGCCGTCGCCGGTGACGTCGCCGGCGGCGACGCGGTCGCCGACGTTGGTGAGGTCGAAGCT
>NZ_HF570108.1:1953712-2448000 GCF_000297395.2 Micromonospora lupini str. Lupac 08
GNGGCGAGGGCGGGTTCGGCTTTGCCGTCGCCGGTGAAGTCGGCGACGACGAGGCGTCCGTTGACGGGGCCGAGGCTGTAGGGGCCGGAGGTGTACCAGCGGCCGCGGCTGGTGAGGCCGGCGTCGAAGACGTAGAAGCCGAAGGTGCCGTTGCCGAGGTCGTAGGCCATCACCACGTCGTCGGTGCCGTCACCGTCCACGTCACCGGAGGCCATCCGATCGCCCACATTCGCGAGGTCGAAGGAACCCTCACCCTTGTAGTCGGTCGTGTGGTCGAACGCCGAACCGGTCGAATTCCATCGGTGGATGGTCATGGTGCCGTCACCGTCGTCGTGCCCCAGCGCCGGCGCCTTGCGTGCCGCCGCCCCGGCGATCAGGCCGGTGCGCCGGATCGGCTTGTACGTCCTCAGGTCGCTGGCGCTGTTGAACCCGCGCGAGCCGACGTTGTTGTCCTTGTACGGGTTCTGGACCGTCTGGCCGGTGTCGTTGAAGGAGTAGACGTAGGCGCCCTTGCTGTGGTCGCCCCGGTCGGCCCAGTGCGAGAAGAGCTCGATGTGGCCGCTGCGGACCATCGCGTCGCCGGCCTGGAAGCTGTCGATGCTGCCGAGGGTGTCCCAGCGGGAGTTGTCCCCCTGGAAGTCGTCGGTGACGTAGCTGGTGTTCAGGTGCCAGGCCATCGACACGAGACCGGAGCAGTCGCGCCGGTAGGTCTTGTCGCCGTCCACGTCGCTCGCCCAGGAGCCGGTCTGGGTGTAGGTGAGGTCCCGGTCCACCCAGTTCTGTGCACGGGACAGGATCTCGCTGCGGCTGATCGGGCCTTCGATGGTGGAGGCCTGGGCGGGCGCGGACGACACGCCGACCAGGCCTGCGGCGATCATCGTGATGGTGCCGAGGATCGCGGCCGGTCTGCGGGCTCGGAAGCGACGCATGGGTGTTCCCTTCGTGGTGGGGTTGAACGGGAGTGCTCGCGAACGTGAGTCGAGGTGCACGGCAGCCATTGGCTGGACCCGATGCGACAGGTAAAGTCGCAGCGCACGAGCCACCGTGGGGCCTGCCCCGATGGCTGGTCCCAATTGGTCCTGCTGTGCGGTTGTGTGTTCGCGACCCTTTCGTCGGAGGTGGGATGAGGGCCTGCCGCTCCGGTGAGTGGTCCGTGAGCTGCCGGTGCGGTGGCTGGCAGAACCCTCGCAGCCACATCGGGTAGCGAACCTGGATGGATCCTTGACAACTTCGGACGCCCTGCTCGCGGGCCGTCCAGCGGCGCTACGGACGCGGGGGCGAAGCCGTGGAACTATGCATACTGGGTGATCTCCGTGTGGTCGCGGCCGGCCGGCTGCTCGAGTTGGGTCCACCGAAGCAGCGGCTGGTGTTCGCGGCGCTCGCCGTGGACGTGGGCCGCAGCGTGCCGATCGAGGCACTTGTCGACCGGGTGTGGGACGACGCCCCGCCGGCCGACGCCCGGGGCGTCCTGTACACGTATCTCACCCGAATCCGGCGGATCCTGGTCGCGGCCCAGTCCGCCGAGACGGTCCCCATCACCGTCGGCCGCAGCCAGACCGGTTACCTGCTCGACGTCGACCCGGACCGCGTCGACCTGTACCGCCTGCGCCGCCTCGCTGAGCAGGCGCAGGGCCTCGCGGCCGACCACCCCGACCGGGCGGCGCTGCTGCGGGAGGCGGTCGAGCTGTGGCGGGGCGACCCGCTCGACGGGCTGCCCGGCGCCTGGGCGGCCCGGGTTCGGGAGAGTCTGTGCCAGCAGCTCGTCCGGGTGCTGCTCGACTGGGCCGACAGCGAGATCGGCCAGGGCCGGCCGGGGCAGGTCGTCGACCGGCTCACGGTGGCCCTGGAGCGCAGCCCGCTCATCGAGCCGCTCGCCGTGAGCCTGATGCGCGCCCTGTACTTCAACGGTCGCCGAGCCGAGGCGCTCGACCTGTACGCCCGGACCCGCGTCACGCTCGCCGACGAGCTGGGCATCGACCCGGGAACCGACCTTCAGGATGTGCACCGGGAGATCCTGCGGGGCACGCTGCGTGCGCCGAGGGTGGCTGCCACCCCTGTCGAGGCGCCCCGAGTGGCGCAGCCCGCGGTCGCCGTGCCCGCGCGTGTCGAGGCCCAACCGGAGCCGGCGCACCATGCTCCGACGGGGCCCGGCTGCCAGCTTCCGGCCGACCTGCCCGACCACGTCGGCTGCGAACCGGAGATCTCCTGCGCGTTGAGTGTGCTGCAACCCGCCGATGGGCGCCTCAAGGGCAACGCCGCGCCCGTGGTGATCCTCTCCGGCCCGGGCGGGGTGGGTAAGACGGCGCTCAGCATCCGGCTCGCGTACCTGCTGCGCCACTCGTACCCCGACGGGCAGATCTTCGTCGCCCTCGCCGGCCGAGGCGGCGACTCCGGGGAGGCCCTGGACCGGGTGCTGCGGGCTCTCGGCGCCACCAACATCCAGCAGTTGCCCACGCTTGAGGACAAGCTCGGACAGTACCGCGCCATGCTGAGCGGACGCCGGTTCCTCATCGTGCTCGACTCGGCGGTCAGCGCCGAGGAGGTTCGCCCGCTCGCGCCCGGTGGGCCGGGCAGCGCCCTGATCGTGTCCAGCCGGGCCCTGCTGACCACCATCCCGGGCGCCGAGCAGATCGAGGTGCCGCTGCTCGACCGAGCCGATTCGGTCGTCCTGCTGGAGCGCATCGTCGGGCCGGGCCGGGTGGCGGCCGAGCCGGAGGCGACCGCCGCGCTGGTCGAGATGTGCGCGGGGCTGCCGCTCGCCCTGCGGATCGTCGGCGCCCGGATCGCGGCCCGACCGCACCGCCGGATCGCCCGCCTGGCCGAGCGGATGCGCGACGAGCGCGCGAGGCTCGACGAGATGACCGCGGACGGGCTGGCCGTCCGGGTCAGCGTCGCGGTCGGCTACCAGGCGCTCGACCCGCCGGCCCGCCGGGCGTTCCGGTTGCTCGGCTTTCTCGGGGTGCCGAGCTTCGCGGAGTGGCTCGTGGCGGCACTCGTCGGTGGCTCGATGGACGACGCCGAGGAACTGCTGGAACAGCTCGCCGACGCCCGCCTGGTGACCGCCGTTCCGGACCCGACGCACCGGCTGCTCCGGTACCACATGCACGACCTGGTCCGGCTGTTCGCCAGGGAACGCGCCGTCGAGGAGGACAGCGACGGCGCGCTGCGCGCCGCGGTGGCCAGAGTGCTGGTGACGGCCACCGAGCTGGGCGAGCGGCTCAACCAGCGGCTGCCGTACGCCGTCCCGCCGCTCTACCGGCAGACGCCGCTGCCGGTGGACGTGCTGACCATTCCGCTCCCGGCGGACCACCAGCTGCCCGGTTGGCTGGAGGTCGAGGCGCCGACGCTGATCGTGGCGGTGGAACGGGCCGCGGAACTCGGCATGGACGTGGCGGCGTGCGCGCTGGCGGACGCGTTGGTCTACGCGTCCTTCGCGGTTCGCAACGACTTCGTCGGCTGGGGGCGCACCCACGCGGCGGCGTCGGCCGCGGCCCGGGCGGCCGGCAACGCGGTCGGCGAGGCGGTGATCGAGTGCGGCATCGGGCTGCTGCGTTACAAGGAGGACCGGTTCGCCGAGGCCGAGCGGAACTTCCGTACCGCCATCGACCTGTTCGGAGCCGCCGGCCACGAGCACGGGTCGGCCGCGGCGCGCAGCGGTCTCGGCACCGTACTGCGTGAGGTGGGCCGGCATCGGGAGGCGGTCCCGCTGCTGACGACGGCCGCCGAGGTGCTGGGCCGCTTGGGGGGCGAGAACGCCGCCGCGCACGCGACCTACGGCATCGGCTGCTGCCTGCGGGAGCTCGGCGACGACGAGGCGGCGCTGAGCTGGATCGGTCGTGCCGTGGACACCTACCGGTCGCTGGGCCACGCTCGCGGCGAGGCCATCGCCGCGCGGGGGATCGGCCTGGTGCACAGGGCCCGGGGTGAGCTGGCCGACGCGGAGCGCTGGTGCGCCCGCGGCCACGACCTGATCGTGGCGAGCGGTGACGAGCTGCTCGCCTGCTACACCGAGCAGGCGTTGGCGAAGGTGTGGATCCGGCAGGGCAGGATGAGCCGGGCGCAGGAGCCGTTGGAGCGCGTCCTGGAGACGTGCCGGCGGCTGCACGACCGGTTCGGGGTGGCGCTGGTCCAGCGAACCATCGGCGAACTGCACCTGGCGGCCGGCCGGCCGGACACCGCCCTGGAGAACCTTCGGCTCGCGCACGGCGGGTGGATCGAGCTGCACCACGATCTCGGTGCCGCACGGACGCTGCGTGACCTGGGTGCGGCTTACGCCGCGCTGGGCGACGTCGCGTCCACCCACCAGGCATGGGAGACCGCCGCGGCGACATTCCGCCGGCTCGGCACCCGGGAGGCCGGCGAGGCGCCCGGCTGGCATGAGCGGTGGGGGTGTGGGTGCGACGCGCCCACACCGGTGGGCGTGGCCGTGTCGGTCGCGCACCCGGCCTGAACCCGCCCTGGCCTGCGCTTCCAGGTTTCGTCCAGATCGCCGGCAGGCCGGCTCCCTAGCGTCGGAGCAGCACCGGGCACCCACCCGGGCAGCAGCTTCGACGATATGGAGAGACGTTCATGACGATCCGACGCAGCAGCGCGTACCTGGTGGTGGCGGTGACCCTGGCCCTTCCGGCGGCCGGATGCGCGCACCCCGACCGGACCGGTGCCACGGCCGGTGGCCCGGCGCCGGCCTCGTCCGGGTCGGCCGCCGCGCCGGACCCGGCGGGCATCGCCGTCGGACCGCAGGCGACGCCCACCACCTCCGGCGTCCCCACGCCACCGGCTCCCGTCCCCGACGCGGCCCGGCCCGGTACGGGAGCCGGCCGGGCGGCCGACCCCGCTCCCGCCGCCAGCAGGCCCACCCGGCTCGCCGCCCTGCCGACCACCGACACCGACCCGTCCTGCCGGCCGCCGGTCCTGCTCGAGGCCACCGGCGCCGCGCTCGACGGGCAGACCGTCGACGACGTGCAGGTGCTCGGCTGCCGCAACGGCTTCGCCCGGCTGATGGCGATCGCCCCGAAGTCGGCCGAGATCCCCGGCGGCGACCAGGTGTTCCTGCGCAAGGACACCAAGGGCTGGAGGGTCGTCGGACGTACCTCGGCGTCCACCGACTGCGGCGACCCGGGCCTGGTCACCGCGGTCCGGGCGGTCTGCACCGGCCTGGCCTGACGGCCGGCGGCGGCGGTCGCCACACCCGCAGCGGACTCACGAGCCGGGGAGCAGGCGGGAGCACAGGGTGAACTGAACGGCCTTCAACGCGGTACGTCCTCAGCGGTTGCGGTGCGGACGCCGTGCGCGAAGGAACGCGGTGGCCATCGTGCGCCGCGTCGGCGTGCCGGCCGCGGCCAGGGCGATCATGTACGTGTCGAGACGTTCGCGTTCCTCGTGGGTCAGGGCGGCGGCGATCGCTTCGCCGTACGTCGGGACCAAGGGGTTGGGCGCCACACACTTGAGTGTTTCCCAGTCCTCGATGGGGTCGGCGGGCACGTCGACCTGGGCGCGGTAGTCCAGTTCCACCGCCTCGAAGCCTGCGGTCACCGCCCAGTCGACGATGTCACGCTCGTCGAAGTCCATCATCGGTCGCGTGAGTTCCTCGTTGGTGCCCCGGTAGACGTCGCTCACCTTGGTGATCAGGTCGTGCACGGGCGCGGTGCCCACGCCGAACAAATCATCCGGCCGTAGCCGCATCACGAAGCGGTTGATGGGCTCGAACAGGGAAATCCGTCCGCCCGGCCGCAGGACCCGGAAGAACTCTGCGAAGGTGGCGGCCTTGCGATCGGAGTAGATGAGTACCGACCGAGTGGTCACGACGTCGACAGAGGCGTCAGCGATTCCGGCGAGATCGTCAGCCGACGCTTCCACAAAGCTGCACCGTCCGTCGCCACTGGCGGTGCGCCGGCACTCGTCGAGCACATCCAGTGAGACATCGCTGAAAAATGACCTGACCGTTCGGGCCGAGTCGATCCAGCGCACCGAACCCGATCAGACCCGTCCCGCAGCCCACGTCGAGGACCACATCGTCGGCCGCCAGGCCAGCTCCCTCAAGGACGCCGTCACGGAACGCCGCCACATCTCGGGCGTTGCGGGCGCGCAAGCCCGCGCTGTTGCCGTCCCGGCGGGTCAGGAGCCACTGTGCCCACTTGTCCGGTGTCACCGGGTCACCGTAGCCCGGACGCGCTCACGGACATTGGCGACGGCGCTCGGATCTGCCGCTGACAGGGCGCTGCGGCCGTGGGCGTGCTTCCCGGTCGACCGATGCGGATGCGGGAGCCAGCGCTGGTGCCAACCGAGACGCTGGGCTGACAGCTCACGATCGGTGGGCGGCCCGGTGCGAGCCCGGTTGGGGGAGCAGGTGGGGAGCAGGTGGGGTGACCTGAACGTCTTGAAGTGGGTGCGGTGTGACCTCCCAGTGACATCCGAAGCGGTCAGCCTGCTGCTTCCATGACAGCTACCGGTGCCGGACTTCATGTCGGAGGGCCTCTGGGGCAGGGTGTCGCGCAGCGATTGCGCGGTGCCGGGCGCGTACCAGGTGGTGCAGCGTTGGCCCAAGGTCAACATCCCCGGATCGAGTACTAGACTCCGGGGATGTCCGAGCACCGCCCCCTTCCTCTGTGGGCGGGACGCACGGCCGCGCTGCTGGGCATCGTGCTCGTCGCATTCACTCTGCGTCAGGCGGTGGCGACGATATCGCCGATCCTCGGCGACATCCGGGTGGACATCCCGATATCGAACATCGGCGTCGGGCTGCTCGGCACGTTGCCACCGGTCCTGTTGGCGGCATCCGGGTTCGTCGCGCCGCGCGTCGCCCGTGGCTTCGGCCTCGACGGCGGCATCATGCTCGCGCTGCTGCTCATGACCCTCGGCCATCTCGTGCGTGCGTTTGCCCCGGGCTTCGCGGTGCTGCTCGTCGGCAGTGTCGTCGCGCTCGCCGGTACGGGCATCGGCAATGTGCTGCTGCCGCCTGTCGTGCGGCGCTACTTCCCCGACCGGGTAGCGCTGCTGACCGCCGTCTACGTCTGCATCGTGGGCGTGGGCACTGCCGTGCCCGCCGCGGTCGCCGCTCCGGTCGCCGAGCAGATCGGCTGGCGGTTCCTGCTCGGTATCTGGTCAGTGAACTCGGTGGTCGCGCTCGTTCCGTGGCTCGTCATCATCGCGCGGGAACGCCGCCAGCGACTCGCGGCTGCCGTCGCCGTTGAGTCCCCGCCTCCCGCCCTCGTCACGCGACTGTGGCGGTCACGCGTGGCCCTGTCGATCACCGTCGTGTTCTCGACCAGCACGATCTGCACCTACGCGGCTTTCGCATGGCTGCCCGAGATCCTCGGCGACATCGCCGGCTCGACGCCGACCGAGGCGGGTGTGCTGCTCGCCGTCACCGGCATCATCAGCGTGCCCGGCGCATTCGTCGCGCCCCTACTCGTCGCGCGGCTGCGCAACGTGGGCTGGCTGATCGCCGCCGGTATCGCGAGCTTCTTGTGCGGGTACCTCGGCCTGCTGTTCGCGCCCGCGACACTCACACTGCTCTGGGTGCTGCTCATCGGCTCGGGGTCGATCCTGTTCCCGGTCTGCCTCGTGCTCATCAACGTTCGCACCCGTTCCCACGGCGGCACCGTCGCGCTGAGTGGCTTCGCCCAGGGGGTCGCGTACGCGCTCGGCGCGCTCGGTCCGCTGCTCGTCGGGCTGCTGCACGACGTGAGCGGCGGGTGGGCCCTGCCGCTGCTGTTCCTGCTCGCCGTCACTCTCGTGGCGGCCATCTCAGCGATCACGCTTGCACGACCCGCGTTCGTCGAGGACGAACTCGCCCGCTGACGCCCCGCCGGACCGCCCTGGCGATCCTTGCCCGCGCCGCCGCCCACCGCGATCAGCCCGACCCGCCTGGGGGATGGCGCTGACCGTCGACACCTGCTGGGGCTACCTGCCTTCGAGTGTGAGGTGGCCCCCAGGGCCGGACACCTCCGGAGTTGGAATCGGTGGGGTGGAACCGTCTGTGGCTTGCAAGGACTGTGGTGCCGTGGTCGCCTTGCGGACGGATGACTGCCGGGTGGCTCAGGAGACGTGCTTCCACCCAGCGGCGGTTGCCCGGGAGCCGTGTAACGATGAGCCTGGCCGCGACACCGAGCGCTACGCCTTGTGGTCGCTGGCCTCGTCGGTGCGTGTTCGTAGTGTCAGGCGCCGGCTAGGACTGTCAGAACCGTCTATAGGGGCCGGTTCGGGGAGGCGAGGAGAAGGCATGAGCGACTGGAACGAAAAGATCATCGCTGAGTTTCGCGCCAACGGCGGCCAGGTCGGCGGTCAGTTCGCCGGCGCGCCGCTGCTGCTGTTGCACACGGTCGGCGCCAAGAGCGGCGAGCCTCGCGTGCACCCGATGATGTACCAGAAGATGGATGGCGGCTACGCCGTGTTCGCGTCCAAGGGTGGCGCGCCCACCAATCCCGACTGGTACCACAACCTGCTGGCTCAACCGCACGTCCGCGCGGAGATCGGTACGGACAAGGTCGAGTTGGTCGCCCGAGTTGCCACGGGGAGCGAGCGGGAGCGGATCTGGAGCGCGCAGAAGGCCGCATATCCAGGCTTCGCCGACTACGAGCGGAAGACCAACCGACAGATCCCAGTCGTCGTACTGGAACCCGCGCCCTAGGCAGAGGGTGGATCAACCCACGGCGCGGCGAACTCGGTGCCGGGGTTGATGACCACCCAGACGGCGGCCGAAAATGACCTCGCTCGCGGCCGCCGCGGCGAGAACGACGATGCTCTCCGGGGCCGACTCGATCCGGTCGCACAGGTCAACAGCCCGCCAGGGCCACGCGACGCCGCAGACCTCGGCTTTCATGCTCCCGATCCTGTGCAGGTCGGCCAGGTCGACCGTCGCGAGGAAACAGCCGTCCGGGGCTTCGCCGGCGCCGGTCAGGTCGGCCGCCAGACCGATGACCCCTGTTTTCCTCGCGACGGTCGCGGGTGTCGGGCCCAGCTGCCGCTGGTCGCCCACCGCCAAGAAAATGGTGGCGACGCGGCCGCGCAGACCGGCCTTGGAGAGGCCCGCAGGCGGTACGCCACGAGAGCGCTGCCGCGTACGGACGCGGATGAACCTCCATGGCGATCATCGACGTCTACCGCTACGATCCGATATCGAAAGATTACTCAGCGTTGATGTGTGTGTGCTGTGTGTCGGCCCCGGATGCCGGCAGACCGGCGCCGCTGCGAACGTGGCGTCTGCCTCAGGAACACGCCGTCTCGACGAAGGGAATCCGGATGACGGAGAGCGCGCAGACCACCGAGAGCCGAACCGTTCCGCCCGCGCGGCCGTACCCGTTCAGCGTGCCCGACCGCCTTGTCGTCGATCCCACCTACGGCGAGCTGCGCGAGAACGAGCCGATGACCCGGGTACAGCTCCCCTACGGCGAGGAGGCGTGGCTCGCCACCCGCTACGAGGACGTCCGCACGGTCGTCGGCGACGTGCGGTTCGGTCGCGCCCCAGCGGTCGAGCGCGACGAGCCGAGGCTCACCCCGCGACAGCAGTACAGCGGCATGCTGACCATGGACCCGCCCGATCACACGCGGCTGCGCCGGTTGGTGGCGAAGGCGTTCACGGCACGTCGGGTGGAGGCACTGCGACCCCGAACCCAGGAGATCGCCGACAGGCTCGTCGACAACATGGTCGGGCTCGGTCCTCCGGCCGACCTGGTGGAGCACGTCGCGACGCCGCTGCCGATCCAGGTGATCTGCGAACTGCTCGGAGTCCCGTACGCCGACCGCGACCGCTTCCACATCTGGTCCGAGGCGATCGTCTCGACCACCTCGCTGCCGCTGGAAACGATCCAGGAGTACCTGAACAACCTCTGGGGCTACATGGGTGGTCTGGTCGCCGAGCGCCGCCGCGAGCCGGGAATCGACGACCTGCTCGGCGCGCTGGTGCGGGCCCGCGACGAGAATCAGGATCGGCTCAGCGAGACCGAGCTGGTGGAGCTGGCCGGCGGGCTGCTCGCGGCCGGCCACGAGACCACGGTGACGCAGATCCCCAACTTCGTCTACGTCCTGCTGCACAATCCGGACCAGCTCGCTCGGCTGCGTGCCGACCCGTCGCTGGTGCCGGCGGCGGTCGAGGAACTGTTGCGGTACGTGCCGCTCGGCGTCGGCTCCTCCTTCGCCCGGTACGCCAAGGAGGACGTCGAGGTCGGCGGGGTGCTGGTCCGGGCCGGTGAACCGGTTCTCGGCTCACTGTCGTCGGCGAACCGGGACGGGACGGTCTTCGCCGACCCGGACCGGCTGGATCTCGACCGCGAGCAGAATCCGCACCTGGGCTTCGGGCACGGCGTGCACCACTGCGTCGGCGCCCAGTTGGCCCGCATGGAGTTGCAGGTCGCCGTCTCCACCATCGTGACCCGCCTGCCCGGACTGCGGCTCGCCGTACCGGAAGAAGAGCTGCAGTGGAAGCGCGGCATGTTGGTGCGGGGCCTGCTCGGGATGCCGGTGGCCTGGTGAGCACCGCCTGGCGGATCGGGGTGGACGAGCGCCGCTGCATCGGCACGAGCATCTGCGCCGGTACCGCGCCCGAGCACTTCCGCCTGGTCGACGGCGTGTCCACGCCGCTGGCCGACGTCGTCGCCCCGTCCGAGGTCATCCTCGCCGCCGCCGACTCTTGCCCGGTGGAGGCGATCACGGTCCGCGACACCACCGACGACCGGCTGATCGCGCCGCAGGAATGACCCGAAATCGAGCCCGGCCGCTCGAACCGGCAAGGAGAAGGTAGCTCGGAATATCCGTTGCCATCCGATCGGCACAACGCCTACCTTGAATGAGCAAGGCAGTCCCGACCAACCCAAGGAGTTCCCCGTGTTGCAGCACTCCTACACCGAAACCACGCGGTTCATGCCGCGCGGCGGTGTCGTGCTGCCCTCGATCGGGCGAGCCCACGACCTGTGCGCGAGTGAGCAGAACTGGAAGCCGGGGTGGCGGCGCGAATAGCGCCAGCGCAAGCTGCGAAGCCGCCCACCCCGACAGGGACAGGGCGGCTTTCTCGTTACTGGAACAACTTCACAGGGGCGTAGCTCAACTGGTAGAGCACCGGTTTCCAAAACCGACGGTTGCGGGTTCGAGTCCTGCCGCCCCTGCTTTTCGCCCCGGCTGCGGCCGGCGGCGTCGCAAATTCTCAACTCCACAGTGGATGGCAGAAAGCGAGACCCCGGCCGGCGCCAGCGCGGGCCGGCCGGGGGCACCACCTCCGGGACGAGGGAGACGGCTGACCCGCTCGCTTTGGGAGCGAGAGACACGGGGTTCGACACCCCGGTCCCGGACCATGGGGTTGTAGCTCAGCTGGGAGAGCGCCGGTTCGGCAGACCGGAGGTCGAGGGTTCGAATCCCTTCTTCTCCACGCATTCACGCCCTCCGGGCCATTGGAGCTGTCGGCAAAGCTCACCTGGTTCTCAGCCAGGAGATCGTCGGTTCGAGCCCGACATGGCCTACGCACGAAGCTCAAACCTTCGTCGAGGCGGGTTCGAGTCCCGCCCTCGGCACACATGCCGTCGTAGCTCAGGTGGAAGAGCACACCCTTGGTACAAGTGAGGTCCGGGGTTCGAATCCCCGCGTCGACTCCACGCGGTTGTAGCGCAGTTGGTAGCGCGTCTCCTTGCCTAGGAGAAGGTCGCCGGTTCGAATCCGGTCAGCCGCTCTTGATTGACGGATCATCTGTCAATTCGTCCAACCACCCACAGCACCCGGAGGGAGGGACCTGGTGGACGCCGTACTCGTCATCAACGCCGACCTTGGACCCCTCCACCGGGTCACGGTCGCCCACGCGATCCGGATGCTGTGCCGTCGGGTCGCCGAGATCCACGAAGCCGAACCGGACCGGCACCTGGGCGCCTTCCCGATGCCCCGCGTCGTGCGGCTCGTCCGGTACGTCGTCACCCGGTGGCGGTACACGAAGGGCCCCGCCTGGTCCAAGGGCGGCGTCCTGGCCCGCGACAACCGGAAGTGCGGCTACTGCTCGGGTCCGGCCGCGACGGTCGACCACATCCTGCCCCGCTCCCGGGGCGGGCAGAACACCTAGCGGAACACCGTCAGCGCGTGCGCGCCCTGCAACCAGGCGAAGGGCGACCGGACCCCGGCCGAGGCCGGCATGGTGCTCCGCATCAAGCCGCGCGTGCCCGCGTGGGGTCGCTGGCGCAGCGCTGACCCGGCCGGCGGGCCATCACCCGCCGGCCACGATGGGAGCTGGTGCAATCTGGCAGCACATCCGGTTCTGACCCGGAAGGTTGGAGGTTCGAGTCCTCCGCTCCCAGCGCAATGCCCTCTCGTAGCCCAACCGCCGGAGGCGGCGACCAGATTGGGCTAGCATTGAGCTATGCCACGACCTCGCACATGGACGGACGATCAACTCCGCGAAGCGCTGCCTCATGCGCGGTCCTGGAAAGATGTATGCGAGGTACTGGCCGTGCCCGTCGGCGGCAAGACCTTTGCCAGCCTGCGGAACCG
The DNA here is from genome assembly GCF_000297395.2 of Micromonospora lupini str. Lupac 08. Classification (GTDB taxonomy): domain Bacteria; phylum Actinomycetota; class Actinomycetes; order Mycobacteriales; family Micromonosporaceae; genus Micromonospora; species Micromonospora lupini. The sequence continues at coordinate 1,966,175 of NZ_HF570108.1, forward strand.
CGCCGACGCCCTCACGTTGGACTACGCGCACCTCTACGGGAGCGGCCAACGCCGACCGGTCATCGCGGCAATCACGGACGACAGGCTGCGTGACGTGGTTCCCAAGTGCCACTCGTGGAACCAACTCGCCATGGAACTCGGGTACTCCAACTCGCGAAGCGGCGGCTGGCGCACTCGGATTGAGGCACACATCGATGCTCTCGGTCTGTCTACCGAGCACTTCCAAGGTCGAGGATTCAACGGGCTCGTGCCACTGGACAACGAGCCCGTATTCACCGCAGATCCCACACCGGAACGATTGCGTGTCGCGGCGACGGGTAAGGCGATCGCATGGTTCTCCGAGCGCGGCTACGTCGTGTCACTGCCCGTCGAACCAGCGGTGTACGACCTCATCGTTGACTCACCCGAAGGGCTCGATCGCGTTCAAGTGAAGTCCTCCGCCGCCGCCAACCGGTCAGTCCAATTCAGCCGGACGCTCTACGACAAGACGCAAACAGGCAGCCGTTCAACGGGCCACTACACACGGAAGCCCTACGAGCCCGGCGAGATCGACTACTTCTTCGTCGTGATGGCAGACGGTTCCATGTACCTGTTGCCCTACGAGGTGATCGGCCGGTCAATGCAAATCACCTTGGGGAAACGGTATGAACAGTTCGTTGTCTAGGAGTGGAGGGCCTGGACAGTGCCCGTTCGAATCGGGCCGGGGGCACCACATTGGTCGGGGCGGGGCCGGCGACCGAGGGCAGCTCGGAAAACCCCGCGCCCAACCAGCCCTGGCGCGCTGACCTCGGTTCTTACCTGGCTGTCCGGCCAGCCCCGGATAGCTTGCCATGCCGGCGTAGCTCAGAGGCCAGAGCACCGCCCTTGTAAGGCGACGCGCGCCGGTTCGATCCCGGCCGCCGGCTCCACACCTGCCGCCGTAGCTCACCTGGTAGAGCGACGTCCTCGTAAGACGTAGGCATCCGGTTCGAGTCCGGGCGGTGGCTCTCCTCTCGCCGACGTAGCTCAGGTGGTAGAGCGGCCGGCTCTTAAAACCGGCAGGCCCCCGGTTCGACACCGGGCGTCGGCACGCAGCACATGCCCCGGTAGGCAAACTGGCAAAGCCGCCGCACTCAGACTGCGGAGATTCTGCGGGTTCGACTCCCGCCCCGGGTACGCATGGGGACGTGGCCCAGTTGGTAGGGCATCTGTTTCGCACTCAGAAGGTCAGGGGTTCGACTCCCCTCGTCTCCACTCCCCCGGCCACCGGCCGGGACCATGCTGGCGTGGCCTAGTGGCTAAGGCACCTCGTTGTCAGCGAGGGGATCGCGGGTTCGAGTCCCGTCGTCAGCGCGCACGAAGGGTTGGCCGAGTCTGGTCGATGGCGCCGCGTTGCTAGCGCGGAGCGGGGAAACCCGCCGGGAGTTCGAATCTCTCACCCTTCGCCAAGCCGTCGTAGCTCAGCGGTTAGAGCACCGACCTGATAAGTCGGGGGCCGGGAGTTCGATTCTCCCCGTCGGCACGCAGCGAGAATGCCAGCCAGGCGACCGCGTCGAGCCACCAGCTCGCCGAGGAACGTCCGGGCTCCGCAGGGCAGGGTGGTTCCTAACGGGCACCTGGGGAAACCCACGGGACAGTGCCACAGAGAACAGGCCGCCGGCCCTCGGGCCGGTAAGGGTGAAACGGTGGGGTAAGAGCCCGCGCACGACATGCCCCCGTAGCTCAGTGGATAGAGCGCTTGACTACGAATCAAGAGGCCGGACGTTCGAATCGTCTCGGGGGCACTTACGGGATATGGCGCAGTTTGGTAGCGCACCTGACTGGGGGTCAGGGGGCCGTCGGTTCGAATCCGGCTATCCCGACGCAACGGGTACTAGCTCAACTTGGCGGAGCGCCGCTTCGGGAGCCGGAGGATGGGCGTTCGAATCGCCCGTACCCGACTCACGGAGGATAGCGCCCAGTGGTGGGCAACCGGCCTCGAAAGCCGGGCCGCCGGAAACGGCGAGGGTTCGACTCCTTTACCTTCCGCGCTTGCTTGCGAGGCAGATCAGTGCTCGGTCAATGGCCACACGGCGGCGCGACTTCAGCCACGGCCGCAGTTCCAGGAGCAGTTTCGCGCAGCTCGTTGATGCGGCACGCGTTCCACGTCGCGGTTGGACGCCACTTCTCGTTCCGTGACGGCCGCTCGTAGACGCGCCCTATACCGGTCGCTGCGTGAAGCCGAACGATGGTGTCAAGGTCGGTCGAGTTCACTCCGAGAGACACGTCACCTCGGGCGGAGACGCTAACGCAGCCCTCACCTTCCACGATGCCGGCGACCCACGGGATGCTTTCGGCGGGCGTCAACTCCCGCCCGGCGGGGAAGGTGTCAGCCGGATGCCCTCCGGCCGACCAAAGGCCGATGGCAGCCGAACGGCGGCGGTGACCGAGTAGCGGTGCAAGTTCCGCGACCAGCCAAGCCGTGTGGGAGTGCGCGTTGACGGTCCAGTACCACGAAGGCTTGTCTGCGCGGTTCCTCGGTGTGTAGGCATTGACCGTGCCGACCCCGGTCATCTGGCGCCGGTAGCTGAGTGGCTTAGCTACGGACTCTTAATCCGAAGACGGGGGTTCGATTCCCTCCCGGCGCACTTCGCCCCGCTAGCTCAGGGGATAGAGCAGCAGTTTCCTAAACTGCGTGTCGCTGGTTCGAATCCAGCTCGGGGCACGCAACGCGCGTTCGGTTATGGGTAGGCCCTGGGTCTTTCAAGCCCATGAAGCGGGTTCGAGTCCCGCACGCGCGACCATTCCGGCGTCGCCCAAATGGCAGGGCAGCGCACTGTTAATGCGTACAGGTGCAGGTTCGAGCCCTGCCGCCGGAGCCAAGCCCGCGTAGCTCAACGGGAGAGCGCCTGGTTTACACCCAGGGGGTCGGAGGTTCGACACCTTCCGCGGGTACTGGCCTTCGGGCCGTAGTTGTGGCTGTAGCTCAGTGGTAGAGCGCCCGGTTGTGGCCCGGGAGGTTCGCGGGTTCGAGTCCCGCCAGTCACCCCAGGGGAGTGCGCCACCGATGGTGAGGTGGGCCGGGCTGTAACCCCGGTGCGTTCGCGCTCAGGGAGTTCGAATCTCTCCACTCCCACGCATGCCCGCGTAGCTCAGGGGACAGAGCACCAGCTTCCGGAGTTGGGTGTCGGGGGTTCGATTCCCTCCGCGGGTGCTTCTGCCTGGTCGTGTGCCCGAGTGGTCAGGGAGCGGTCCGCAAAACCGCGCACACCGGTTCGATTCCGGTCACGGCCTCGACTGCCATCCACTGTGGGTACTGGCGCGATCCCGCGCCGTCCTGTCGTGGGATTGCTCGGATCGCCGCTGAAGAGCGAGGGGTCCGGGGCGCCGCTGCGCCCCGGACCCCTCCCGTCTGCTCCGCCGGTGTGGTGCGGAGCAGGGGTCTCTCAGGTCATCCGCAGCGTTGACCGTTGAGGGTGAAGGCGGTCGGCGTCGGATTGGTGCCGCTCCACGTGCCGTTGAAGCCGGTGCTGGTGGACGCGCCGGGGGCGAGTTTGCCGTTCCAGCTCATGCTGTCCGCGGTGACGCTCGTTCCGGTCTGTTTCCAGGTGGCCGACCAGCCCTGGCTGACCTTCTGGCCGGTGGTGGGAAAGTCGAAACCGAGTTTCCAGCCGTCGATCGCGGTGGTGCCGGTGTTCTTGATCGTCACGGTCGCGGTGAAGCCACCCGGCCAACTGTTCGCCGTGTAGCCGACCGTGCACCCGACGGTCGGGGCGGTGGGTGCGGTCCGCACGGTCAGGCCGGGCGAGGCCGCCGAGACGTTGCCCGCCGCGTCGCGGGCGGTCACCACGAAGGTGTACGGGGTGTCGGGCGTCAGCCCGGTCACGGTGTACGTGGTGCCGGTGGCGCTGCCCACCTTCACGGTGCCCGTGGTGTCGACCCGGTGCACGTCGTAGCCGGTGACGGCGGTGTTGTCGGTGGACGGCGTCCAGGTCAGCGCGACGCTGTCGCCGGTGATCGTGCCGGCGGTCGGCTTGCCCGGGGCGGTCGGCGCCTGGGTGTCGCCGGGCGTGGTGCCGCGCGGCAGCACCAGGTGGGTGATCGAGTTGGCCGGGAAGGTCGCCGTGAGGCCGCCGGCGGTCACCGGCAGGTCGGCCTCCCGGACGACGCCGGAGAGGTCCGCCCCGCTGTAACGGTAGACCTGAGCGGTGCTGGCGGAGGCGCCGGTGAGGGCGACCGGGCTGGTCAGGTCATCGCCGGTCTTGTTGACCACGACCAGGGTGAGTGCCTTGTCGGCGCTGCGCTCGGCGGCGTACACCGCCAGCTTGCCCTGGTCCGCGCTTGTCGCCTGGACGGAGGTCTCGCCGAACGCGCCGCCCTTGCCGTCGTAGTTGCGGTAGATGCGGAACGCGTTGGCCACCGGCTGGTCGGCAGTGGGTGCGGTCCAGAGGGTGGCCAGGTCGAGCCCCTCGCGGCCGAAGATGCCGAGGACGTCAGCCTGGGCGAGCGCGCCGTTGAGCGACCCGAAGCCGCCCCAGTTGTACTCGGTCATCGCGACCTTCGTGCCCGGGTAGTGCTGGTCGACCAGCTCACGCAGGCGCGGGATGAACCGGACCGGACTGTTGATCCAGCTCTCGTCCACATAGGTGGGATCCCAGAGCTGGCGGGTCGAGCGCAGGCGCAGCGCCTGGGTGTTCGCGTCGCCGGCCGCCTCGCCCAACACTCCGGACTGCTGCGGGTAGAGGTGGACGTCGAAGTAGTCGAGGATGCGGGTGCCGTGCTGCTGCTCGTACTCGCGCATCCGGTCCAGGTACCACGGGCCGAGGTCCTGGCCGCCGTGCGCGGCCTTGTCCGGCGGGTTCGACCAGCAGCCGGTGCGCGAGCAGGTGTCCTGGTCGAGGCCCGAGTAGAAGATCGAGTTCAGGCCCCAGCCGACGGGACCGAGGGTCTTCGCGCCGGGGTCGGCGGCCTTGATCGCGGCCGCGTACTCGTAGGTGCGGTCGCGTAGCTCGTCGTAGCCCAGTCCGGTCGGGCGGACATCGCGGTGGGTGGAGTGCCACAGGTCCGGCTCGTTGTCCAGGTTGTAGAACTGGACCCCGCCGTCGGCGGCGGCGCCGAACCGCGCCTTGAGGTGGTTGACGAAGTCGGTGGCGTACTCCGGACCGACCGCGACGCTGGTGTCCTCCGGATCGTTGCCGGTGATCAGTGACCCGTCCGGCTTCTTGCCGTTGCCGCAGTCCGGTGCCCAGGTGTCGGTGGACTCCTGCGGACCGTACTTGGCGACACTGAAGCCACACGCCCGCGACCGGTCCTTGGCGATCCAGCCCAGCATCGGCATCGTCATGACCGTGGCGGCGCCGGTGGCCTTGTTCTCCTGTACGAACCGGTCGGACTCCGAGCCCTCCGGGAGGTCTTCCGGACTCGGGTTGTCGTTGGGGATGTTCTCGAAGTACCAGTCCGACGCGCGGTTGGTGGTGTCGGCACGGAAGTTGTAGCGGGTGGTGGCGTTGCCGCCGTAGCGGTGCACCGGCAGCCGCAGGTCGCGGGCGAGGGCCTGGTCGGCGAAGTTCATGCCGTAGATGTATGGGCTGATCTGGTGCCGGGTGGCGGTGGTGTCCACGGCCAGGGACGGGCCGGCCGCGGCCAGGGCGGGTGCCGGCAGGGCCAGGCCGCCGAGGGCCGTGGCGAGCACGACCGGGAGTAGAGCGGTGGTGGGACGCACGAGCATTCCTTTCGAATAGAAGCTCGACGATGGGAGCGCTTCCACAGCGTTGCGCTTTCCGGGCCCCGAGTCAACGCCGGAAGACTGGCCGTGGATCGTGGTAGGAGTGCGGCCCCGACGCAGGCGTTGGCATTGCTGCGGTCGCCGCCTATGGTTGGAGACATGTCTCCGGTGACGTTCCGCTCTCCTGCCGTCACCGGTGTGGCGGCAATCGGGGCTGCCTACGTGGCGACGGCGGCGTGCCGGATGGTCGGGATGCGGGTGCCGGTTGTCCGCGTGCTGCACGTCGCGCCCACGTCCCGGCTGTCGAGCCCGGCGCGAACCGGCCGAGGCCCCCCGCGGAATCGTTGCATCACAAAACGACCGCCAGGGCGAAGCTATCAAGCTTCGGCCCTTTTCTTTTTTTCCGTGAAAGGTAGAGGTAGACCATGAGCGTCGATCATCGAACTGTCGACCAGGGCTGGCTGGCTGATCTGCGAGCGTCCCTGGCGGAAGACTTTGCCACGCAGACGGCTCGGCTGCGGGAACTGACCGAGCTCAACGCGGACACCGGCGACCCGAGCGAGGCCCACAACCGCGCCGCACTGCTGGTGGCCACCCGCCGCAACATCGAGCAGATCACCGGTGCGCTGAGCCGCATCAGCGACGGCACCTACGGGGCCTGCAAGAAGTGTCACCAGAACATCCCGGCCGAGCGGCTCGAAATCCTTCCGCACGCGCAGTTCTGTGTGTCCTGCCAGGCGAAGCACAACGGCTGACCCGCGGTGTGGCTGCCGTGCCGCGGTGGGCACGGCAGCCACAGGCCGTCACGCGGGAGATGACTCCGCCATCGTGACCACGTCCAGGATTCCCAGGAGTCCGGCAAGGGCGACGGCCTCGGAGCGGGTCAGGGTCAGAGAGCAGGTGGCGTCGGGGTCGTCGGGGGACTCGTGGACGAGATCTCGCCGGCCGCCCGGATGGTGCGTGACCACGCCCACGCGGCGGCCGTCAGCGGTGGTGAACATCTGGCGTACCCCGATACCGGGCAGCGGGGTCAGTTCGACAATCATGGGGACTCCAGCGGGCAAGGCGGCGGATGTGCCCAGCGGCTCGGCAGCGGCCCAGGCCGGCGAGCGTGGCCAGACGACGTGCGGCGGCGCGTGACAGCGCGGCCGGTCCTGGCTGTGCGCCGGGCGGTACCACGGGACGGGCGCGAGCCGGGGCGAGTGGGTCAGGCGAGGCCCCGCGCACGGCGCGGGGGAGCGCGATCCGCCGACCAGGCGGGCACACAACCGGGGATCGCCCGCCGTGCGGAACGGAACACGATGCACAGCCCGACCGACCGGGTGGCAGAGAGCACCAGTACGAGCACGGCAAGCAGCACCATCGTCGGCAGCGGTGCTCGCTCGCCGACGCGCCGAAGGCTGCGTCGATCGTGCATGCCCAAACCATAGCCGTCGCCCAGAGTGTGGACCACATCCGCGTCGGGTGACCGGATAGCGCTCGCCGGCAACGCCGGTGTCAAGCGTTCTGCGCCTGTCGTACAAGGCCGAGACGCTGCGGCAGACCACCTTCCCGGCTGGCCCATCGCCCCGGGAGCGCCGGCATGCTACGAAGGGACGTGCCTGACACGACCAGTTCCCCTGCTGCCACGTCCCTGGAAACTCCACGGCTGCTGTTGCGCCGCTGGCACAGCGACGATCTGGACGGCTTCGCGGCGGTGAACGCACAGCCCGAGGTCATGCGCTACATCCATGACGGTCGCACTCTGGACCGGGCCGCGACCGCGGAGCGCCTGGCCACCTATCAGCGCCACTGGGATGAGCACGGCTTCGGCCTGTACGCGGTGGAGATCAAGGAAACCGGCGAGCTGGCCGGCTTCACCGGGCTGGCGGTGCCAACCTTTCTGCCCGAGATCCTGCCGGCCGTGGAAATCGGCTGGCGGCTCGGCCGCGCGTACTGGGGTCGGGGCCTCGCCACCGAGGCGGCCCAGTCCGTGGTCGCCCACGCTCGTGCCGCACTCGGACTGCGGCGGCTGGTCAGCATCCACGTTCTCGGCAACGAGGCGTCGGCGCGTGTGATGGTCAAGCTGGGCATGACGCTGGAACGCGAGACCGTGCAGCCGGACACCGGCCGACAGGTCCGGGTCTATGCGATGGATCTGTGAGCTGTCCACCCATCGACCGTCCCGACAGCTGCCGTCCGGGTTCAGTGAGCGCTGTAGGTCATGTCGACGGCGTACGCCTCCTCGCGTACGTCGGAATTCGGATGCCGGCGTAGCCCGATCAGAAGGTTTCGCCATGCTGCTGCGGGAACACCGCGGGGACGGTCACATCACCGCCTTCGTCGCCCACGGCATCGACGGCCTACGTCCTGCCTAGCCTGGGCGGCGTCCCCATGCCGAGATCAGTGGCGCGAGGGTGAGGTCGAGTTCGCCGGCATCGACGGCGGCCAGATGCGCGTCGATCTCGGCGTCGTCGGCCAGACCGGCGGCGAGCAACTCGGCGCGGACCATGCGCACCGTCGCCATCTCCAGCTTGTCGCAGGCCACCCCACCAACCGGGAAGCAGCCGGCCGCTGCCACGTCGACCAGGCCCGCCGCACGCAACGCGTGCGGCAGCGTACGGCCGTACCGCAGATCGGCGCCGCGGCGCGTCATCAACTCCCGGACGGCACGCCGCAGCCGGTTGGCGCGTCGCTGCACCGGACCGACCTCATCGAGGCAGGCCAGCGGCTGCAACTCGGTGTCGGCATCCTCGACCAACAACCAACCGCCGGGCCGCAGCGCCGCCACCATCGTCGCCAACGCCCGGGCACGGTCGGGCACGTGAACGAGCACGAGCCGCGCGTGTACGAGGTCGAACGTGCCGGACTGCGGCGGCGGGTCCCCCACGACGTCGTGGCGAAGCACCTCGTACCCGCCGTGCGGGTCCAACCAGGCCGGATTGATGTCGGTGGCCAGCACGTAACCGGTTGGTCCGACGGCCGTGGCCAGGGCCTCGGGAATGCTGGTACCCCCGGCACCGACTTCCCAGCAGCGCCAGCCGGCCCGCACTCCGAGCCGGTCGACGTGTCCACGCGTGACGCCGTCGAACAGCTCGGCCAGCCAGCTGAACCGCTCCCCGGCCTCATGCCGGGCATTGTCGAGCAGGTAGCGGTGATCCGGGGCAGGCTCGGGGGAGTGTGACGACGGGGTCCCGGCCTCGGTGCCCGCAGTCTGCACCGGCCCGCCCGTCGTCGAGTGCGGGTCGGGCCCGGGATCGGCGGCGGGCTGCGATGAACTCATGCCCACATCCTCACGCCTGACCGCGCGCGGTGTCAGCGCGACTCCGTCACAGCAACGCCTCGATCGGCCCGGTCGCGGGGCCTCACGAACCGACGGGTCGTACTGAAAGTGCCAGCGGAACGGCCGACCCCCGTCGCAGCACCGACCCCGTGGTTCCGGGAGCACCCGGAGCCGCGGGGTTTCGCTGGTGGCGGCGGTACGGGTGCGGACGGGCTGTGCGGTGACATCCGGGACGGTGGGAGCGGGTCGCCGGCGGTTCGCGGACAATGGGGGCATGAAGCGAGATGTTCGCCTGATGCGGTTGAGCGGGACGCGCGCCGACGGTGCGGTGGCGACGGGCGCGGTGGCTACCGGCGCGCGGGCTGCGGGGGCGGCGTCGTTCGGCGCCCTCGCAGTCGGGGCCCTCGCTGTCGGGGCAGTGGCCGTCGGGGCGTTGGCAATCGGGCGCCTGGCTGTCCGCCGGGCGGTCGTGCGAGAGCTGCGCGTCGGCCGCTTGGAGATCGACGAGCTGGTGGTGCACAGCCGACCCGCTGCCGAGGGATAAGCCGCCGCCACGGCGGGCGAGACCGCCGGTGGCGCCACGCGGAAACCGCAACGGCCGAAGCGGCCGGCCGCCGCCGGGACGTGTCCGGCGGCGGCGCGTCCGGAGACTGGCTGGCAGGTTCTCGCCCGGGCCAGATCCGACGCGGCGCGTCCGTCGGCGGGACGCGTTCGCGCCGACGGACCGCACCGGAAACGGAGCCTACGGTTTGCGGGCGAGCAGCCCGACGAAGGTGTGATAGGTGTCGGTCTGCGTCGGAGCCGGAGCATCCGGCTCCGGGCGCCACTCGGCCAGCGGCACCAGCCCCGGCTCCAGCAGCGTCAGGCCATCGACGAACGAGAGGATCTCCTCGTCCGTACGCCAGCGGCCGGTGCCCAGCGACTCGTTGAAGACCCGCTCGACCTCGCGGGCCTTGCGGGAGCCCTCCGGGTCTCGTTCACCCGGGTCGCGGAAGTGCGAGATCGCCACGTAGCTGCCGGAGGGCAGCGCGTCGATCAACTCCGCCGCCACCGCTCGCGGATCCTCGTCGTCACCGAGGTGGTGCAGGATCGCGAAGAGCAACAACCCGACCGGTCGGTCGAAGTCGAGGAACCGGCGTACCTCAGGATGGTGGAGGATTTCCTGCGGCGTCCGGACGTCCGCCTGGATCACCGTGGCGGTGCCCTCGGCGGCGAGCAGGGCCCGCCCGTGCGTCAGGACGATCGGATCGTTGTCCACATAGACCACCTGAGCCTTCGGGTTCTGCTCGGTGGCGACCTCGTGCACGTTGCCCTGGGTGGGCAGCCCCGATCCGATGTCGAGGAACTGGTCGATGCCCGCCTCGGCGACGAGGAAGCGAATCACTCGACGCAGAAAGGCCCGGTTCGCCTGGCCGGCTGCCGGCCCGTCCGGCGTGATCCGCAGGGCGTGCTCGGCGACCTTTCGGTCGGCCTCGAAGTTGTCCTTGCCGCCCAGGAAGAAGTCGTAGACCCGCGCCACGCTGGGAATGTGGGGGTCGATGCCGGGGGGTGCCGCCTTGTCGCGGGTCACAGGCGTCTCCATTCGATCGGTACGGGCGAAGGTTGAGGTCTGCGGGCGGTGCCGGGTTGCGGCGAGTCTAGCGATCGGGACGATCGAATTCCGCCCCGCTGGTATCGCTCCCAGCGAATCGTTCCCAACCGCAGACGAGGGAACCTCCACCGACGACGGATCGCCGGGCCCACGCCCCCCGGAAGGCCGGCTGACGGTGGGCCCGGCGCGTCATCCGTCAGCGGCCCTGCAGCCGCTTCACGTTGTCGCCGAAGGTCCAGCCCTTCGACCCGTCCCAGTTCGCCGACCAGGTCATCAGGCCCTTGAGACCGGGCACGGAGTTCCAGGCCTGCGTGACAAGCGACGTCGACAGGTAGCCGCCGCCGGCCCCGTTCTGCGCCGGCAGGCCCGGGACCTGCTTGTCGTACGGCACGCGGACGGTGGTGCCCTGGATGGTGAGGCCGTTGTTGAGGCACTGCGTCTGCACGGTGAAGCCCTGCACGGTGCCGGCGGGGTAGGAGTCGCCGGCGCAGCCGTACATGCTGCCGTTGTAGTACTGCATGTTCAGCCACCAGAGCCGGCCGTTGTCCACGTACTTCTTGATGATCGGCAGGTACGAGCCCCAGATCGAGCCGTAGACCACGCTGCCGCCGGTGACGTACGCCGTCTCCGGCGCCATGGTCAGGCCGAAGTTCGACGGCATCCGGGCCAGCACTCCGTCGATGATCCGGATCAGGTTGGCCTGCGACGTCGACAGAGTGTTGATGTTGCCGCTGCCGGTCAGGCCGGTCTCGATGTCGATGTCGATGCCGTCGAAGTGGTAGGCCGTCAGGATCGGCACGATCGTCGCGATGAACCGGTCGGCGACAGCGGTGGAGCTCAGGTCGATGCCCGCGGCGGCCCCGCCGATCGACATCAGGATGGTGGCGCCGGCCGCCTTGGCCTGGCACATCTCGGCGGGGGTGGCCACCTTCACGCCGGCGTCCATGCCGTTCTCCCAGAGGACCGTGCCGTCCGAGCGGATCACCGGGAACGCCGCGTTGATCACGTTGTAGCCGTGTTGGTTGAGCCGGCTGTCGGTGATCGGGATCCAACCGAGGCCGGGGTGTACGCCGTTGGAGGCGCCGTCCCAGTTCTCCCAGTAGCCCTGCAACACCTTGCCGGTGGGCCGCGACTTCACCGCGCAGGTGCCGCCGGTTGGCGGCGGGGTGGTGGGCGGAGGTGTGCTCGGTGGCGCCGTCGTGGGCGGGGGCGTGGTGGGCGGAGGAGTCGTGGGCGGCGCGGTCGTCGGTGGCGGCGTGGTGGGTGGCGGCGTGCTTCCCGAGCATGCGCCCAGGTCACGCCACAGCGACGGGGTCGCGGCGGGGTTCCAGCCGGCGCCGGCATACGCGGTGTGGGTGACCAGAGCCTGGTAGAGCCGACCGCCGTAGGTGACCTGGGCGCCCGCCTGGTAGGTGGTGCCCTCGGCCCAGGCCGGGGCGGCGCAGGCGACCATCGGAACGGCGCCCGCCGCCGAGGACACCGAGGCCATGCTGCTGGGTACGAAGGCGACGGCAGCCGTGACGGTCATCGCCGCCCCGGCCACCACTGCGAAAATCCGACGGCTTCTCATGGCTCACTCCCCAGGCTTCGACGACCCGCGACCTCCACATATTGACGTTCGTGGACCCTAATAGCAAGGGTTGTTTACAGATTGCGGGAGTGGGAGGCGACGTGCAGGTGGAGGTGTGCGTGGACAGTGGTCGGCGGAACGCGATGCGGGTCGTTGTCGACGTCGGCGGCTCCGGGGCGCCCGGCCGCACCCGGGCCGCCGAGGGGCCCGGGCCCGGGTGCCACGGCGACCGCTTCGACAGGCGGCGACAACTGTCGTGCCTGATACTTCCCCGATGACCAATCCTGAGCTCGATCCGGACGTCTACCCACCCCTCGATCCCCGTGAGCCCGTTCCGGAGACTGCCGAAGAGTTGCTTCCCGGTACGCCGAACGAACTGCCGGACGCGCCGACCGAACCGATGCCGGAGGACGGCGAGCCCGGCGGGGTGCCCGAGCCGGCGTGACGGTCGTCCGGCGACGCCGTCCCGCCCGCCGGGGTAGGGGTCAGCAGCTGCGCGGCTGCCAGCTCACCTTCGTCACGTACATGGGCACGTACAGGTCACCACTTCCGCCGGCTCGCGCGCAGATCGTCCCGGTGAGCGGCGTCCCGAGATAGTTGAAGGACCAGGTGATCTCGGCGTTCCGGGATGTGCCGTTGTAGAAGTTGAAGGCCGGGGCGTAGCCGGACCACTCGCTGTTGGTCAACACGGACGGAGTCTCGACCGGCCCCTCCGGCGGGTGGTTCCAGTTTGGCCAGATGCAGAGCATGCTCTGCGGGCAGTTCCCCTGGCCCCAGCCGCCGTCTGCCGCCTGGCTGGTCGCGGCCGAGGCGGCGGGGGCGGTGGCCAGCACACCTACGACGGACGCGGCTACCGCGATGGTCTTCCACAGCATGGTTCACCCACTCGAAATAGACGTCTGTGAATGGCAATAAGCTACTGCGGGAAAGTTGAGACGTCAAGTACCTGGGTGGGCCCGCCTCGGGTGGGTGACGGCAGGTCAGAGGCCGGTCGGACATCGTCCGGCCGGCCTCTTCGCTGCCCAACATCTCCCGCTCAGGGCGTCAGGAGCAGTTCTTGCCCTTGTTGATGCAGGCGGCGATGCGCTGCATGGTCTGGGCGGAGTTGACGTTGACGAAGTCGTTGTGGTCGGAGAAGGGGTTGTGGTTCTCCTCGGGGAAGGAGTCGAGGGCGTACTGGCCCTTGACCTGCACGTCGCGGGGGATGTCGTAGGCCACGGTGATCCGCAGTTGCGGGATCGCCCGGAAGCCCTGCGGACATGCGCCGGTGGCCTTGTCGGCGAACGCGACATGGTTGCGGTGGTTGTCACTGTCGATGTTCCTGCCGTCCCAGCAGCCGGGGAAGTCGTGCACGCGCTGCACCCGGCTGCCGGCGGGGCAGATCGGGTACTTGTCGGAGAGCCGGTCGGTGAAGCCGGAGCAGGTCCAGGTGGCACGGGCGTTGGCCGGACCACGGCTGGTGGGCTTGGCATCGCCGGTGAGAGCCCGGAGGAACTTCGGCATCGGCACCACCTTGCTGACGGGGTTTCCGCGATACTCGATCAGCACCTGCGCGGGGCGGACGATGCCGCCGGTGTTGCCGGGCAGCTCAAGGTTGGGTCCCTGCGGATCGGGGAGCGCGGTGGCGGTGGTGGGCGCGCTGCTCGGGGTCGCGGGGGTGGCGGGGGCCTGGTCCAGCGTGCAGGCGGCGAGCGCTCCGAGCCCCTGCGGGCGGGGGGCCTGCCGTCCGATCGCGATGGCGATCCGGTCGAGCGCAGCGGTCCGCTTGGCGCGCAGCGGCCCGAGGATGGCGTTGTCCACGAAGGCCGGGCCGCCCTGGCCGCGGCTGGTGACCAGGCGCTCGTTGGCCTCGGAGACCTGCCGGTCGAGGTCGTCGAGGGCGCGGTTCACCTCGGCGAGCGCCCGGTCGGGTACGCCCGGCAACCTGTCCCGTACGGCGGGGCACTGGATCCGCGGATTCGCGGCCCGGGCCGCCTCGGCGCTCGCGCGGTGGGCGCTGCCGGGCATCCGGGCGTGCATGTCGTCGTAGCTGACGTCGCAGTCCACAAGCGAGACCAGGCCGGGCTGGTTGCCGCCGGCGGCGGTGATCGTGCTGCTGATCTGCTTGATCATCGCGGCGCGGCGGGTCCGCAGCGAGTCGATGACCTCCCGGTTGAACGCGGCGTCGATGCGGCCCCGGGTGGCGGTCATACGCTGGTTCGCGGCGGCCTGCTGGCGATCCAGCTCGGCCAGCAGGCGGTCGACGGTGCTACGCGCCCCGGTGGGGACTGCCCGCAGCCGTTTGCCGACCGCGGGGCAGACCACCATCGGCTGGGTCTGGGCGAGGGCCTGCTGAACCTGCCTGCCGCTGCGAACGCTCCTGTCGATGCGCACCACCGGCCAGAAGTAGGACGACTTGTCGCCGTTGCGGCAGGTGGTGCCGGAGGCGTCCAGGTCGGCGTTGGAGGAGTTCGCGGTGATGGCCAGGTTGCCGACGAAGTCGTGGACATGTTCGGCGCCGTTGCGGATGCCGGGCTGGGCCACCGGATTGTCCGGGCTGAACTTGCCGTTGCCGTTCGTGCCGCAGTCGACGGTGAACCGGCCGGTCGATGCGCCGGCGGCCGGCCCCGGGGTCCGCACGTTCGGCGGCACCTTCTCGATCGACACGAACTGGTCCAGGCTGGTGGCGGCATCCGCGGTGCCCCTGCCGCCGCTGGAGACGAAGGTGGCGGTGAGCCCACCGGTGGCCGCCAGCACGAGCGCGGCCATGGCGAGCCTGGCCGGCCGGGTCCGGACCAGAGCGGTCCCGTTCTTTCTGCGGTTCATCGGTTTTCTCCTCAAAGCCGGAAACGGCTCCGGTGATGTGCTGTCGTGAATCGGTACGGGCCGGCCGCCGGTCAACGGTCAACGGTCGCCGGGTACGTCATGGTTCGGTAAGAAGTCGGGCGGGTCGCTGGCCGAGGTGTGGGACACGTTGGCGATCATCGATGTATTGCGCCATCGTCGACGTATGACAGGCGTCTTCTCGTCCTCGCTGTTTCGCCGTCTGCGGCCCGGTCTGCTGGCCGCCGCCGTGGTGTCGACGGCGGTGCTCGGATCCGCGCTGAGCGTCGCACCGGCGGCCGATGCCGGCACCGCGGCACCCGCCGCGTACCCGGGGGTCGCCCCGGCGCCCGGCGGGGCCGCCGTGTCCGTCGTGGAGCCGGCCGCAACCGCGCCGACGGGGCCCGGCACGCCGAACACCTCGCCCGGCCCGCCGAGCAGCCCGCCCGGCACGCCGAACACCTCGCCCTTCCCGCCGGGTGCGCCCACGAACCTGACCGCCAGCGAGGTCCGGACCGGATCGGTAACCCTCACCTGGACGGCCGCCAAGCCGGGTTGCTGCGCCGTTGCCGGCTACGACATCACCTACTACCAGGCGTTCGACGACGTCATCTACAGCGCCAGCGTCGGAGCCGTCACCACCACCACGATCAGCAACTACATCCAGCCGGGCCGGCAGTACTCGTTCCGGGTGGCCGCCCGGGACACCCTCGGACACCTCTCGACCTGGACGGACGCGCTGACCGTTGTCACCCCGGTGACGGACACCGGCCCGGACACCACCCCGCCGAGCGCCCCGCAGAACCTGACCGTCGGCGAGGTGACCGCCTCGACAGCCACGCTGTCCTGGTCGCCGTCGACGGACAACGTCGGCGTGCTCGGCTACAACGTCTACCAGTTCGACGGCTGGTTCAGCTCGAAGGTGATCGCCACCGTGCCGGGCACGACGTACACGGCGTCGCTACCCGCGTCGACGCCGCTGCGCAGCCTGTTCTACGTCCGGGCGCGGGACGCGGCGGGCAACCTGTCGGTCGCGTCAAACACGGTCGCTCTGCCCACGACGACCACCCCGTCACCCCCGCCGCCCTCGACCTGCCGCGTGACCTACCGGAACCAGTCCGAGTGGCAGAGCGGTTTCGTGGCCACGGTGACGGTCCAGAACACCGGGGCGGCACCGATCGACGGCTGGATCGTCACCTTCAGCTTCCCGGGAGACCAGCAGATCACCTCGGGGTGGAACGCCACGGTCGGCCAGACCGGTGCCACGGTGACCGCCCGGAACCTCGACTGGAACCGCGTTCTCGCGCCGAACGGCTCGACGAGCTTCGGCATCCAGGGGCGGTGGAGCACAAGCGACGCGGCGCCGACCAGCTTCTCGCTGAACGGTGCTTCCTGCACCGTGGGCTGAGCGCGGCCCGAGGGTCGCCGGCCGCGCCGCGCCCCCTGCCCCAAGGAGACTCGTGAGCACCCATCCGGCCACCCCCCGCCGCCCCAGGGCCCTGACCAGGGCTGTCACGGCCGGCATCCTCGCGCTCTGCGCCATCCTCGGCGGCGCGCCCACGCCGGCCTCCGCCGCGAACACGCTGAGCATGCGCGGCGCCGACGTCTCCTCGTTGCAACGCAGCCTGGACCTGGGCGCCAGGTACTACGACGCCGGCGGCGTCGCCCGCGACCCGCTGGACATCCTGAAGTCCGTCGGCGTCAACTACGTCCGACTGCGCGTCTGGAACAACCCGATCAGCGGCTACAACAACAAGAGCAGGGTGTTGGCCCAGGCGAGGGCGGCCAGGGCGAAGGGCTTCAAAGTGCTCATCGACTTCCACTACTCCGACACCTGGGCCGACCCCGGCAAGCAGTACAAGCCGGCCGCCTGGATCGGCCACAGCCTCAGCCAACTGCGCACCGACGTGTACGCCTTCACCTACGACGTCTGCGCCAGCCTCCGGGGGCAGGGCACCCCGCCGGACAGTGTGCAGATCGGCAACGAGATCAACGTCGGGATGCTGTGGGACGAGGGCAGGGTCGTCAACAACGACTTCGCTCCGCTGGCCGGCCTGCTCAAGCAGGGCTACAACGCGACCAAGGCGTGCGGCGGCGGCATCCCGGTGATGATCCACACCGCCGACGCCGACAGCAACGCCAACGCGCGGTGGTTCTACGACGGCATCCGCGCCCAGGGCGTGCAGTGGGACATCACGGGCCTGTCGTACTACTGCATGTGGCACGGCACCCTGGCGAACCTCTACAACAACATCGTCGACCTGCGCGGCCGCTACGGCAAGCCGGTGGTGATCGTGGAGACCGCGTACCCCTTCACCCGCGACAACGCGGACAGCGAGCCGAACGCCATCGGCGATGCGACCTGTGACGGCATCGGCGCGACCTGGTCCGGCCAGGGCCAGGAGTTCGACTGGGTCCAGAACACGGCCCGCAACGCGGGGGCCATCGGTGTCTTCTACTGGGAACCGACCTGGTACGCCGTCCGGGGCAACGGCTGGGACCCGGCCAACATCAACGGCACCGGTAACCAGTGGGACAACATGGCGGTCTTCGACTGGTCCGGGCGGGTGAACCCGCACGTGCGCTGGACGCCCTGACCTGTCGCCCCCGGCGTCGACCGGGCCGCGACGGGTTCGTGTGTCCGCCCGTGGGCGCCGCCAAGCGCACGACCGCCCGTGGCCCGCCGAACGAGCGGCGGTGCCACGGTCGCGGTCTGCGCTAGCGGCGGGCTGCCGCAGTGGCCGCCGCCTCCCCTGAGCTGTCCGCCATGGCCGACCGGACCACGCGAAGGTTCGTGCGGACCACGACGCTGGCCACGAACACGCCGCACACGGCCTGTTCGATGCGCAGCCAGACCGGGAACGCGCCCGGCCAGGCGACGACACCCACGATCGCGGCCAGCACCACGATGGCGATGATGCGGAGCCTGCGGAACGAGCCGCGGTGCCCCGCGGCTGCGCGCCGGGCCAGCAGCAGGAGCACCGCCGCGCTGGCGGCGACAAGTGGTGTGCGGATCCAGACGGCAGTGGTGACGAGCGCGGGGTTGTGGCGCAGGAGCACCACGGCTACGACGGTGGACAGGCTGATCACCAGGAAGGCGGCCAACAGTTTGACAACGGTGTTCAGGTGGTCGTTCCTCATGCCGTTCAGCCTGCGTGCGAAGGCCGGGGCGAAGCATCGGCGCGCGGATCGATGTTCCGTCTCCACCCACGGTTGCAGACGGGTCTGCAACCGTGCGCCGATGCTGCCGTGGCGACATCCGGCTAGTTTTCAACGGTGCAGACCGAAGAGCCCACGCTGACCCGCCTGCGGGTCGTGCGGTGGATGCAACTGCTGACACCACTGATGCTGGCGTGGTTCGTGTGGGCGGCCGCGACCGCCGAGCCTGGATTCGGGCTGACCGGCAGGCGGCTGATCGTCGTGCTGGCCACCGCGGTGTTCGTGGTCGGGGTGTTCGGCCGCAACGCGGTCGCCGACCTGCCGATCCGACCGGCGTACGTGGTCTTCGTCGGGGCGATGCTGGTCAGCTCGGTGACGCTGGTGGCGGTGCAGCCCGGCGGGCCTGCCTCGGTGGCGGTGCTGGTGGCGGTGCTGTGCGCCGCGACCGGACTGATGCCCGTACGGGTGGCCGTCCCGGTGTTGATCGCGGCGTTCGTGGTGCTCGAGATGGTGGCCTCGATCACCGGGCAGGACTTCGGCTTCCTGGCCGTGCTCGCCGGGTTCGCCGTGCTGTTCGGCCTGATGTATCTGGCGTTCCGCCTGGCCGAGGCGCAGCGTGAGACCAAGCGGCTGCTCGCCGAGTTGGAGGCCGGCCAGGTGGCGCTGGCCGAGGCGGCAGGGCTGGCCGAACGCCAGCGGCTGGCCCGGGAGATGCACGATGTGCTCGCCCACTCGCTGTCGGGGCTGTCGCTGCAACTGGAGGGCGCTCGCATGCTGATCGCCGAGGATCCGACCGATCCACGCCTGCCGGCGGTTGTCGACCGTGCCCACCACCTCGCCCGTACCGGCCTTCAGGAGGCTCGACGGGCCATCGGCATGCTGCGCGACGACGACCTGCCCGGACCGGACCGCCTGGCCGCGCTGGCCGAGCAGTTCACCCGCGACCAGGCCGTGCCGTGCGACTTCGTGGTGTCGGGGGAGCCGCGCCCGCTGGAGTCGGAGGCGCGGCTGGCGCTCTATCGCGTGGCGCAGGAGGCAATGACCAACGTGACCAGGCACGCGTCCCCGGCGCGGGTTTCGCTGCGCCTCACCTACGAGTCGACTGTCACCCGCCTGATCGTCGAGGACTTCGCCGCTCGACCGCCCGTGGTCCCCGACGAGACCGACGGTTACGGGTTGACGGGCATGCGTGAGCGGGCCGAGCTGCTCGGCGGGACTCTCAGCGCGGGCGCGACCGCCCAGGGGTTCCGGGTCGAGTTGGCGGTGCCGGCGTGATCCGGGTGCTCATCGCCGACGACCAGCGGGTGGTCCGCGAAGGGCTGGGCATGGTCCTCTCGCTGATGAAGGACGTCGAGGTGGTGGGTGGGGCCGCCGACGGTGCCGAGGCGGTCAGGCTGGTGCAGGCCGAGCGGCCGGATGTGGTGCTCATGGACCTACGGATGCCGCGATGCGACGGGATCGAGGCCACCCGCCGCATACGCGTCGAGGCACCCGAGGTCAGGGTGGTGGTGCTGACCACCTACTCGGACGACCGATCGGTGCTGGAGGCGTTACGGGCCGGCGCCCGCGGCTACCTGACCAAGGACGCCAGCGGCGAGCAGATCCACGAGGCGCTGCGGCAGGTGGTCGACGACCAGGCCGTCATCGACCCGGCCGTCCAGCGGCACGTCGTCGACGCCATCGCGGCCGACGCGACGCCACCGCCGAGGTTCCCCGACGGACTCACGCCGCGCGAGGCCGAGGTGCTGTCACTGATGGCCCAGGGCCTGGCCAACGCGGAGATCGCCTCTCGCTTGACGGTGAGTGAGGCGACGGTGAAGAGCCACGTCAATCACCTGTTCGCGAAGATCGGTGCCCGCGACCGGGCCCAGGCCGTCGCCTATGCCTTCCGACATGACCTGGGCGGATCATGACTCCCCGCTGACGCGGCGCCCCCACGATCAAGGGCGCTGCCGGCTGGTGGCGTCGTTTACTGTCGGAGCGTGGTGGATGCCGTCCCTCTGGCGTCGGGCCGGGATGCCGACGTCTACGCCATCGACGATCGACGTGTCCTTCGCCGCTACCGCCACGGCGGAGACGTGGCCGCCGAGGCCGCGGTCATGGTGTACGTGGCGGGTCTCGGATTCCCCGTACCCACCGTGTATCAGGCACGCGGGGTCGATCTCGTCATGGAACGACTGGACGGGCGCACCATGCTGTCGGCGCTCCTGGCCGGTGAGCTCGACGCCCTGGAAGCGGCCACCTGTCTGGCGGATCTGCAGCACCGACTCCACGCGTTGCCGCCCCGGCTCGGCGAACGCGACGACGACCGGATCCTGCACCTCGACCTGCACCCGGACAACGTCATGCTGACGTCGCGAGGGCCGGTCGTCATCGACTGGCGCAACTCCACCGAGGGGCCGGCGGACCTCGATGTCGCGCTCTCCGCGGTCATCCTCGCGCAGGTGGCCGTCGAGGAGGACCATCACCTGGCGTCGCCGGCCGCAACGCTGTTGGCCGCGTTCCTCGACCGCGTCGGCGGCGACCCGCTGAGCGTGCTGGACCGCGCCCTGGCGATCCGGCGCAACGACCCGGCTCTCACCGGCCGTGAGCGGGAGCTGCTCGGCGCCGCTGCCGCCCTCATCACCGATCACCGCCGAGGCCGGGAGACACCGTCGGTCGACGGCGTCTGACGGCGTGATGTCGCGGAAGCAGCGGTCCGCTGTCGCCGGCCGCGCCCTGTGCGGCGTCCCACCTGCCCCGGCGGTGCACCGGCAGGGAGTTGGGAACCTCGTCGCCGCCGGGCCGTCATCAGGGCCCCTTGCGGAACGGGGCGAGGACGGCGCGGATCTGGTCGGCCGCACCCCAGTCGTCGTCGAACTGGGCCAGCACGGCGAGGTGCTGTCGCAGCTGGACGATCGGCATACGGGCCTGCCAGCCACTGTCGAGCGAGGTCAGGTCCGCGTAGACCTCGAACATCCGTCGCGCCTCGGGCGGGGGCGAGGTCGACCACACGTGGGCGAGGTCGACCTCGGCCCACATGTACGACACGGCCGGGTCGATAAGCGCGGGCCGGCCGTCCGTGGTGGCCAGGATGTTCTGTGCCCACAGGTCGCCGTGCGTCAGGCAGGCCGGTCGGTCCGGCAGCAGCTCCGGCAGCCGGTCACACAAACGCTCCAGCGCCGCCCGGTCGCCGGTGTCCAGTGCCGCGTCGACGCGGGGCTGCCCGAGCCACCGAAGCAGCCGGTGCTGTGCGAAGAACGCGTGGCCGTCGTCGTTCCAGGTGTTGATCTGGCGGCGACGGCCCAGCCAGTTGTCGTGGTGCCATCCGAAGCGAGGATGGGTCGTGCTCAGGTGCATGCCCGCGAGGACGTGTGCGAACTGCTCCCAGAAGACCTCGCTGTCTGGCCTCGGTCCCAGCATCGACAACACGAGCAGTTCCCGGTCCGCCAGGATCACCTCGGGTGTCGCCACACCGCCGAGCTCGCGGAGGGCGGCCAGCCCTTCGGCCTCCGCGACGAAGACGTCGTCGGCCGGAGCCTCGGCGAAGGCCTTGACGAACACCGGCGGTGCGTCCCGGCGGGTGGCGATGCCCGCGAGCGCCGCGATTCCGCCCGTCACCGGTTCCACTGTGACGACGTCGCGCATCCTGGGCCGGAGCAGGCCTTCCAGCAGGACCGTCGTCGAGCGCATCAGGTCCGACTCCTCAGGTACGGCGATTCACGTCGCGCGCAATCCTAGGGCCTGTTTCAGCAGAACTGCCCGGCCTGCGGCGGGCCCGGACGACCGACGTCCGGTCCGGGTCCGCCGACGCGTCAGGGTGTGAGGCCGGCCTGGATCGCCAGGATGGCGGCGCCCACCCGGTCGCGGCTGCCGGTCTTGGCCAGCACGTTGGTGACGTGGGTCTTGACGGTGCTCATCGAGAGGTAGAGGCGCTCGGCGATCTCGGTGTTGTTCAGCCCGGCGCCGATCAGGGCGAGCACGTCGGTCTCCCGAGGGGTCAGCTGGTGGACCGCCAGGTCCACGCGGGTGGCCGGCCCGGTCGCGCGTACCCGGTCGAGGACGGCGCCGGTGACCTCGGCGGAGAGGACCGCCTCACCGGCGGCGACGGTGCGGACCGCGGCGACCAGGTCGGCGGCGCTGCACCGCTTGAGCAGGAACCCGCGCGCGCCGGAGGCGATGGCGTCCAGGACGTAGGCGTCGTCGTCGAAGGTGGTGACGACGATCACGGCGGGGGCGTGGGGGATCGCGGCCAGCTCGCGGGTGGCCTGCAGGCCGTCGAGGACCGGCATGCGGATGTCGACGAGGGCGACGTCGATGCGGGGGTCGCGTCGTACGGCGTCGAGGAACTGCCGGCCGTCGGCCGCCTCGGCGGCGACGTGGATGTCGGGCTGGGTCCGCAGGATCAGGCCGAAGCCGTCGCGGATCAGCTGCTGGTCGTCGGCGATCGCGACCCGGATCACGGGTTCGCCACCGGAAGGTTCGCCTGCACCATGGTGCCGCCACCGGAGCGCTGGCTCAGCTCCCAGCTCCCACCGAGAGCGCGAACGCGTTCCTCGATGCCGAGCAGGCCCGAGCCGCGCGTGGGTTCGTGGGGCGGCCCGACGCCGTCGTCGCTGACCCGCAGACGGGCGCGGTCGCCGACGCGGACCAGTTCGACCCAGGCAGCCGTGGCCTTCGCGTGGCGGGCGATGTTGGTGAGGGCCTCCTGGGCGATGCGGTAGGCGGTCAACACGCCGATCTCGTCCAGGCCCGGCTCGGGATCCAGAAGGACCTGCACCGTCACGCCCTGCTGCCGCAGCGGCTGCGCGAGCAGTTCGTCGATGTCGGACAGGCGGGGAGGCGCGCTGACGGCGATCGTGGCGAGCGGATCACGCAGGTGCACCACGAGCGTGTCGAGCTCGCTCAGTGCGGTGCGTCCGCTGTCCGCGATCGCCCGCAGCGCCGCCCCCGGGTCGGCGCTGAGCTGGCCCGCCTCGGCCTGGACCACCATTGCGGTGACGTGGTGGCCGACCACGTCGTGCAGCTCGCGGGCCAGGTTGGTGCGCTGTTCGAGCCAGGCCGCCTGGCCGCGCAGCTCGCCGGTCTCCCGGCTGAGGGCGTGGCCGCGTGACCATGCGCGCAACAGGATCGCCAGGAGGTAACCGACAGTCACGAAGACGAACGGCTGCTCGTACAGCCCGCGCCCGTTGAGGAGCGCGACGGCGAGGGCGCCGGCCGCGCCGAGCAGGCCGGCCAGCCACCCCAGCCACGGACGCCGGGCCGGGTCTTCGCAGCTCGACACGAAGACGAGACAGGTGGCCGCGAGGCCCACCTGGACCGACTCCCCGGTGCTCACGATCGCCACGAACCCGGCGCAGACCGCGAAGACCAGGGCGCGGTGGCGGGGCCGCAACGCCGTGGCGCCGAGGCCGACCGGCAGCACCAGCCACATCCAGCCCACCGGCACGGACAGGCCCCCCTCGGTGGTCGTGACCACGAGGGCGACGATCAACCCCGCCGTACCGTACGCCAGCCGGCGCACCCGCTCGGGGTCACGCAACCATTCCCGGATGTCGGTCCTCACCTGGACAGTCTCCGCGACCCGCTCGGGGACCGGCCAGTACCTGGGTACCAGATCGGGCGGCACTCCGGTGCTGCCCCGGCGAGCAGATCGGCACCGCGGCACGTTCCGTCGGGACGCTCACCGCACGACGCTTCTGGGGTGACTCTCGTCGACTCCCGCGCCGCCATCAGTGTCGGCCCTCTCCGTACGGTTCCCAACTACATCACCGCCGTCCGCACGGTCGCCGCTGTCACCGTGGGTATCGCCGCCCTCGTCGCCGGATCGGTGGCGTTTATGGCGGTAGCGTACGGTATCTACTGGATCGGGGACATGCTCGACGGCTGGGTTGCCCGGCGGCTCGGGCAGGAGACCCGGGCGGGGGCCGTCCTCGACATCGTGAGCGATCGCGCGTGCACGTCCGTACTCTGCGTGGGCCTGGTCTCCCTCGTGCCCGACGTCGCGGTAGTGGCCCTGGTGTTCCTGCTGTCGTTCCTGGTGTTGGACACCATGCTGTCGCTGTCGTTCCTGTGCTGGCCCGTGCTCAGCCCCAACCACTTCCACCTGGTCGACCGCCGGGTGTGGGCGTTGAACTGGTCGCCGCTGGCCAAGGCCGCCAACACCGCCGGGGTCATCGGCGCCATCGCGTTCGGGCAGTACCTGCTCGCGCTGGCCGTCGCCGTCGCCGTCGTCGTGGTCAAGCTGTGGTCGGTCGCGGCGGTGGCCCGGCTGCTGGACCGGGACGGCCGCGCGTGAGCAGCCTCGGCGAGGCGATGGCGGGCCTCGGGTACGGTCTCGCGTCGGCCCTCGTTCCGGTCGTCAACGCCGAGGCCTACGCAGTGGTCGCCGGGCAGCGTGGTGGCCACGTCGTCGTCGCCGTGCTCGCTCTGGCGCTCGGGCAGACCGCCGGCAAACTGCTCCTGTTCGAATCCGCGCGTCGCGGGACGGGTCGGCTGGCCCGGAAGCTCAGGAGCCGGAGCGGGTCAGGTCGTACGGCCGCACGGGCCGCCCGGTGGACCGGGCCGATCCGGCGCTGGCTCTCCCGCCGCCGCACCGCCCTTCCGACAGTGCTGGTCTCCGCCGCGGTCGGGGTCCCACCGCTGGCCGTGGTCAGCTTCGCCGCCGGCACCGCGGGCCTGCGGCACTGGGAGTTCGCCGTCGCCTGCCTGCTCGGGCGGGTGATCCGTTTCGCAGTCCTCGTCCTGCCGGCGACCCTGTTCTGAGTCGGCATCCAACCTGGCCCTCGGATCGTGGACACCTTCCGTCCGAACCTGACGGAAACCGTCCACGATCTGGAGTTCCCGATCGCGGATCAGCAGCGGGCCACGACGGCCCAGCGCCCACACGGCGAGCGCGAAGCAGCAGAGACCCATCCCCGTGGCCGTGACCGCTGTCCAGCCGCCCAGCGCCCAGAGCGTGGTCGCGGCGGTGGAGCCGACGGCGGCGCCGATGAAGTTGCCGGTCGCCAGCGCCGTGTTGAGCCGGCTGCGGGCCTCGGGGGAGAGGGCGAACAGCCGAGCCCGGTTGAGGAGGGCCTGCGTCTGGAGGGCGACATCGATCATGATGATCGCGATGAGAAGCAGTGCGACGGACCGGCCGGCGAACGCGGCGACGACGAAGGCGCCGAGGGCCAGCGTCCACGCCACCCCGGTGGCCGGGATCGACAGACCGCTGTCGTGCAGACGACCGCCGCGCAGGCCGGAGAGGACGCCGGCGAGGCCGGCCAGTCCGAACATCCCGATCACCGCCACCGGGTAGTGGAACGGCGGGCCGCTGAGCAGGAACGTCAGCGCCGTCCAGAACAGCGAGAACGCGGCGAACCCGGTGGCGGCCAGGGCCAGCGTCCAGCGGGCCGCCCGCTCGCGCAGGACCACCGCGCCGACCGAGGCGATGAGCCGCGGGTATGGCATGCGGGCGCGCGGCGCCAGCGGTGGAATCGCACGGTAGAGCAGGATCGCGAGCAGAACGGCGACGACCGCGGCGAGGGCGAAGGTCGTACGCCACCCGGCGGCACCGGCGACGAACCCGCTGATCGTGCGGGAGGCCAGGATGCCGCTGAGGGTCCCGGACCCGACGACGCCGACGATCCGACCGCGGTGGGCGTCGCCGGCCAGGTCCCCGGCGAGCGGCGTGAGAAGCTGCCCGGAGATCGTCGTGACGCCGAGGACGGTCAGGGCGAGCAGGAGCACGCCGAACGACGGCGCCAGCGCGCACAGCAGCAGCGCGGCGGCCGAGGCCACCAGCAGCATCGGAATGAACCGGCGGCGGTCCAGGACGTCGCCGAGTGGCACGAGCAGCGAAACGCCTATCGCGTACCCGATCTGCGTCGCGGTGACGAGCCAGCCGGCCCTCGCGGTCGCGGCGTGCAGGTCGTCGGCGATGAAGTTGAGCAGCGGCTGCGCCCAGTACAGGTTGGCGATCGCCGCTCCCGCCGCCACCGCGAGCAGGAACGTCAGCCGACGACTCATCCCGGATGGCGGTGCCGCGCCGGACACTGCCACCTCGCCACCGTAGTGGACTACGGCTTGCGGCGTAGTTCCCGCAGTACGCCGTGGCGGCGGACGGCCCACGCGAGGCGCCGGACGCTCGGGTGCCGCACGAACAGCGCGGCCGCCCGGCGGATCAGTCCGAACCGGTTGTCGCTCACCTGGTTCTCGACCGCCTGCCAGATCAGCTCGCGCACCTTCGCGCTGTCCAGAGCCGCCCGTACCTCACGTCGTACCGCCGGGTCCTCGGCGGCCGAGGCGATGGCGGCGGCGAGGCCCGGGCGGTCCGCAAGCGGCTCCACCGCCGCCGCGACGAGCGGCCGGCGCACCTCGTCCTTCTCCAACAGCAGCAGCACGGCCTCGCGGATCTCGGTCGTCTCCAGGCCGGAGCGCAGCAGGCTCAGCAGGCTGCGCTCGACCTCGCCGTCGGAATCCGGGACGGACAGCGTGGCCAGCAGCACGGACACCTCGTCGAGATCGATGAGGTGTCGCACCCCGCTGCGGAATTCCGGCAGCTCCCACGCGACCTGGAGAGCCTTGACGAGATCGCGATTCATACGCCATGCGCTACCCGGAAGCGACCATCGGCGAAACTCCGGCCGCCTGGCACTATCGTTTCGGGGTGCACATCCGTTTCGACGTCCCCGCCGATCCCACCTACCCGGGCCGCGTGGCGGCCACGCTCGGTGGCGTTCGGCTGCGCAGGTACAGCTATGTCGGCGCGGTGCTGGCGGTGGTGGGGGCGATCGGTCTGGTCGTCGCGCGGGGGTCGGCGTGGGCCGAGCGGGCGTCGCCGCTGTGGATGGCGATGCTCGTGGGCGGCGTGCTGTCGATGCTGTACCTGCCGTGGGTGCGGTGGCGCGCGCGACGCCGGTCCAGTGGCTACGCGGTCGAGGGCGCCTACGACATCACCGACGACAACATCATGATGCGCAGCGGCTCGGAGTCCGGTGGCATCGCGTGGGACGGCGTCGCCCAGGTGCAGGACACCCCGGAGTTCTGGATCGTGTACGTCGGCCGGATGCCGGCGACCGTGATCCCCCGGTGGCTGATGTCCGCCGAGGACGGCGAGACGCTGCGGGCATTCATGGCCGACCGGGGGCTGCTCCGACCGCGCTGACCCGGTGTGCCGCCGACGCGGCGGTGCAGGGCAGGCGTTTCAGGACCGGTTCCCTGGCTGGGCGAGGAAGCGCAGGTACTCCACCCGGTCGAACGGGTTGCCGTCGGTGCGGGGCCGGCGCGGCGGGTCGCCGGACACCGGACGGTCGCCGCCGGGCACCGACGACCACAACCCCTCCCCGCTGGCCAGGTCCGGCAGCAGCCGCTGCGCCCGGGGTTCGAGCCGCGCCGGCAGCACCCCGCTGACGCGCCAGCCGGCCGCGCTGTCGTCGGTGCCGTCGATCCGGGCGCCGAGGCGGCTCAGGTGCGACGTGACCGGGCCGAGCCGGTCGGCCGGCACCTCCGCCTCGAACCGGCGGCACGGCTCGAAGACCCGCGTGCCGGCTTCGGCGAGCGCCTGCATGAGGACGTACGGGGCCAGATCCCGGAAGTGCCCGGCCGTGGTGATCGGCGACCAGTAGCCGCTGTGGGTGAGGGTGACCCGGATGTCGGTGACCGGCCAGCCGTGTCGGCCCTGGTCGAGGGCCGCCCGGGTGGCCACCTCGATGGCCTTGTGGAAGGCCGGCGGCAGCGAGCCGAGCTCGACCTCCAGCCGGTAGTCCACGCCGGATCCGGGCTCGACCCGGAAACCGACAGTTCCGAAGAAGCCGTGCCCGATGATCTCCACGGCGGCGCCGGCGCCGGTGGGCCGCTCGACGTGCACGAGCTGGCCCGGCCCGAACTCCGCCTCGATCCCGTACGCCTCGGCCAGCGTCGCCGCCAGCACCTCGCGCTGCACCTCGCCGTAGAGCAGCACGCTCGTGCCGCCGTCCGGGGCCACCCGGGTCCGGATGAACGGGTCGGTGTCCGCGATGTCCAGCAGCGCGGCGTGCAGCGCCAGCGTCCGGGCCGGGTCCCGGGGGCGCACCACCGCCTCCACTTTCGGCGCCGGAAAGTACGACCGCCCGTCGAGACCGGCCGGGCTGCCGAGCTGGTCGCCGAGGCGTACCCCGGTCAGGCCGGCGACGCGGGCGATGTGGCCGGCGGACAGCGTGGTCGGGTCGGCCCGGTCGGTGGTCGCGCCGACCACGTCCAGCCGGGTGATCCGGGCGCGCGTCGCGGTCGTCCGGCCGTCCGGCTCCCGGCGGTACGCGACGATCCGCTGCCGCGCCCGCAGCTGCCCGCCGTACGACCGCAGGTACGCCACCCGCTCACCGGAGGGGTCGCGAACGATTGCGAAGACCCGGGCCCGCGGCTCGGGTTCGGCAGGCGGCGACGCCGGGAGCACTGTCGCGATGGTGTCCAGCAGCTCCGGTACGCCGGCCCCGGACAGCGCCGAGCCGAACAGCAGCGGATGGACCTGCCCGGTGGCGACCTGCGTCCGGAGCGCCTCGTCGATCCGGTCCGGGTCGGGTGGCAGGTCGTCGACCAGGGCAGCCAGCAGGTGGTCGTCGTGCTCGGCGAGGGCCTCGGCGAGTCGGCGGGCGGCGCTGTGGTCGTACCGCGGATGGTCAAGCCGGAAGGCGGCCTCGGCGGTGCCGGGCGCGCGGACCGCGCCCAGCGGGACGACGGCCGGGGTGAGCAGGCGGCGCACGTCCGCGACCAGCTCGTCGGTGCGGGCGCCCATCCGGTCGATCTTGTTGACGAAGATCAGCGTGGGCAGTCCGAGCGACCGGAGGATCCGCATGATCCGACGGCTGTGCGGCTGGACGCCCTCGACTGCCGACAGCACCAGGACGGCCGCGTCGAGCACCCCGAGCGCGCGTTCGACCTCGGCCACGAAGTCACTGTGCCCGGGGGTGTCGAGCAGGTTGACCTGGCGGTCGCCGACGGTGAACGCGGCGACGGCGCTGCGGATGGTGATGCCCCGGCGGCGCTCGATCTCGCCGGTGTCGGTCTGGGTGGTGCCCGAGTCGACGCTGCCGAGCCGGCCGATGACGCCTGTGGCGTAGAGCAGGCGTTCGGTGAGGCTGGTCTTACCGGCGTCGACGTGGGCGACGATGCCAAGGTTGACGGTCTGCATGGGCTGTCGGGTCCTCGAAAGCTCGCGTCCGGATGGGCGGGAAGGTTTCGAGTCCTCGCATTGCCGTGCTCCCGTCGGTCGGTTCGAGCCCGGCCTGGCGGCGGGCCGGCGGTGCCCGGGCGCGCCGGGTCCGTCTTCGGGTCAGGCTGGCACGGCCGGTGCCGGCCCGGCCACCGAATAACGCGCGGGCGGCGTGATCCCACCCGGAAGCGTGACGCTTGATTCGATAGGGATCTGTCAATAGATTGAGAGCGGGCGCCGCCGAGGTCCGGGCAACCGGGCCGTCGGCGACTGACAGGTCCACCCCGAGCCGGGCACGTCGGTCGTACGCATCGACCAGTCGCTGTGGCGCATCGCCGCGCCGCACCCGGTGCTGTGTCGCGCCGCGTCCGTCCCGGACGCGCGCCGCCGCGCCGGTTCCCCAGCTCGATGGCAGAAGGACTTTTCATGACGATTCTCCGTGCCCGCCCCGCCCCGACCCTGGCGGTCGTCGCCGCGCTGGCCGCCGCCGTGACCGCGACCGGAACGGCAGTGCTCGTCGTCCCCGCCGCGGCCGCCCAGGGCTGCCGGGTCGACTACACGCCCAACCAGTGGCCCGGCGGCTTCACCGCCGCCGTCAAGGTCACCCCCGGCGACAGCGCCGTCTCCAGTTGGACCGTCACCTGGACGTACGCCGGGGACGAGCGCGTCACGAGCGGCTGGAACGCCACGGTCAGCCAGTCCGGGTCGGCGGTGACGGCCCGCAGCATGTCGTACAACGGCAGCATCCCGGCCGGCGGCTCCACCGAGTTCGGCGTGCAGGGCACGTACGGCGCCAGTGGCGGCACGCCGACCGGGTTCACCCTGAACGGCGTGCCGTGCAACGGCGTCGGGCCGACCCCGACGGGCGTGCCCACCACGACGGTGCCGACGACGCCCCCGCCCACGACGCCTCCGCCGACCACGCCTCCGCCGACCACGCCTCCGCCCACGACACCGCCGCCCACGACACCGCCGCCCACGACACCGCCGCCCACGACACCGCCGCCCACGACACCGCCGCCCACCACCCCGCCGCCCACCACCCCGCCGCCGGTCGGGTGCGCCGGCGCGGTGCTCTGCGACGGCTTCGAGAACCAGACCGGCTCGACGCCGTCGGGGGACTGGACAGTGGTGAACCCGGACTGTTCCGGCGCCGGCACGGCCACCATCGACACGGCCACCACGCACAGCGGCAGCCGGTCGGTCCGGATCAACGGCGCCGCCGGGTACTGCAACCACGTCTTCATCAGGTCCACCAGGAACCTCGGCAGCGTGGGCAGTGTGCGGTACGGCCGGATCTGGGTACGGCACACCACCGCCCAGCCCACCGACCACACCACGATGATGGCGATGACCGACGCCGCCGACGGCAACAAGGACCTGCGGATGGGCGGCCAGAACGGCGCCCTGCAGTGGAACCGCGCCTCCGACGACGCGACCCTGCCCGAGCAGAGCCCGGCCGGGGTGGCACAGAGTGTGCCGCTTCCCACCAACAGGTGGACCTGCCTGGAGTTCATGGTGGACGGTTCGAGCGGTCAGCTCCGTACCTGGCTCGACGGCAGCGCCATCACCGGGCTGACCGCGGACGGCGTACCGACGCACGACATCGACGGTCAGTGGTACAACCGCACCTGGCGGCCGCAGCTCACCGACCTCAAGCTGGGCTGGGAGAGCTACGGCAACGGGGCCGACACCCTCTGGTACGACGACGTCGCGGTCGGGGCCAGCCGGATCGGCTGCTGACCCTCCGCTGAACGGGCGCTCCGGTAGCTCTGGTCAGGGGTGTGGCACGGTCGACGTGTCACACCCCTGACCGCCTCCGACCTTCCTCGGTCCGGGTGCCGGCCGGCCGGCGGATCGGGACGTCCCACCGGCCGAGGTTTTCGTCAGGGCCCAGCGATAGCCTGCTGCCATGGCGAGCGCCGAGCTGGAAGAGTTGATCGTGGCGGACGCCGACGCGCTGCGCGCGTGGCTGTCGGAGAACCACGCCACGTCGCCCGGCGTCTGGCTCGCTCTGACCAAGAAGGGCGGCACCGTCACCACGCTGACCTGGCAGCACGCGGTCGACGAGGGGCTGTGTTTCGGCTGGATCGACGGGCAGGCCCGCAAGCGGGACGAGCAGACCTCCTGGATCCGGTTCACCCCTCGCCGGCCCCGCAGTATCTGGTCGCAACGCAACGTCGCCCACGTGGCCCGGCTGGAGGCCCAGGGGCGGATGCTGCCGCCGGGCCGCGCCGCGGTGGAGGCCGCGAAGGCCGACGGCCGGTGGGCGGCCGCGTACGCCCCGTCGTCGGAAGCCGAGGTGCCGGCCGACCTGCTCGCCGCCATCGCGGCCGAGCCGGCAGCCCAGGCCATGTTCGACGTGCTCACCAAGACCAACCGGTTCGCGCTGATCCACCGCCTCAACGCCGTCAAACGGGCGGAGACCCGCGAGCGGAAAATCGGCGAGTTCGTCGCCATGCTGGCCCGTCACGAGACCGTCTATCCGCAGAAGGCCAGGCCGTCGATCCCGCCGCCGTCGTAACGGGGTACAGGAACCGTCAACTGGCTGTCCACTTCGTCGGGTGATCCTTGTCGGATCCGCGCCACCCGCACCGAAGGACAGGGGTATGTCCGGCCTCGCACTCGTCGTAGTGGTTGGTGTCGCCATCCTGGTCGGTACGGGTACCGCCCGTCGGCTCCGGATCGCCCCACCGGTACTGCTGCTGATCGCCGGCGTCCTCGTCGGGTTCGTGCCCGCGCTGCGCGTGGTGCACCTGCCGCCCGAGGCCGTCCTCCTGGTGTTCCTTCCGGTGTTGCTCTACTGGGAGGCGTTCTCCTCCTCGTTGCGCGAGATCCGGCGGAACCTGCGGGTCATCGTGCTGCTGAGCACCGTCCTCGTGGTCGCGACGGCGGCCGGTGTTGCGGCGGCCGCGCACGCGCTCGGGCTGGCCTGGGGGCCGGCGTGGGTGCTGGGCGCCGCCGTCGCTCCCACCGACGCGACAGCGGTGGGCGTGCTGGGTCGGATGCTGCCCCGGCGCATCGCGACCACCCTGCGCGCGGAGAGCCTGGTCAACGACGGAACGGCGCTGGTGATCTACACGCTGGCGGTCGGGATCACCCTGGGTGAGGAACACCTGAGCGCGGGTCGGGTCGCCGGGCTGTTCGCGCTCTCGTACCTCGGTGGCATCGCGTGCGGCGCGGCTGTCACGTTCCTCGTCCTGCAACTCCGTCGTCGGCTGACCGACCCGTTCCAGCACAACCTCCTCGCGCTGCTGACGCCCCTGACCGCCTATCTGATCGCCGAGGCGGCCGAGGTGTCCGGCGTCCTCGCGGCAGTGGTCAGCGGACTGTGGGTGGGTCGCGTCTCGCCGCGACTGTTCCCCGGCAACGCCCGCCGGTACGTCCAGACCGTCATGGACTTCCTGACCATGCTGGCGAACGCCGCGCTGTTCGTCCTGGTGGGGTTGGAGGCGCAGTCGGCCGTACGGGGGTTGGACACCACCGGGTTGGCACACGGGACGCTGGTGGCGGTCGTGGTCTGCGGGGTCATCGTCGCGGTGCGCTTCGGCTGGCTGTTCACCAGCCCGTACCTGATCCGGGCGATCGACCGCCGGCCGCAGCAGCGCGAACGGCGGCTGAGCGGGCGGCCGAGGGCGCTCATGTCGGCTGCCGGTTTCCGGGGCGCGGTGTCGATGGCGGCGGCGCTCGCCGTGCCCCACACCCTGCCCTCCGGGGCGGAGTTCCCCGGCCGGGACCTCATCGTCTTCGTCACGGCCATCGTGATCGCCGTGACCCTGCTGCTCCAGGCGCCGCTGATGCCCCGGGTGACGCGGTGGGCCGGCCTGGGCGCGGACGGGGAGGCCGAGCGGGAACGCCGGCAGGCGGAGATCCAGTCGATGGACCGGGCGCTGGCGTCCCTGCCGACGATGGCCGCCCGGTTGGGTACGAGCGGTGCCGTGCACGAGCAGTTGCGCACGGAGTACGACCGTCGCCTCCGCGTGCTGCGCGACGGTGACGCCACCTCCGGTCCGGACGAGGCCGCGGCCGACTACGAGCAGCAGTACGCCGATCTCCACCTGGCGGTCATCGACCACCGCCACGACACGGTCGTCCGGTTGCGCGACGAGGGTGAGATCGACGACGAGGTGCTCCGCCGCGTCCAGGACGGCCTCGACCTCGAACAGGTCCACATGGCCCAGCGCCGCGACAACGACACCCGCTGACCGTCCGCCGGCGCACGGGCCTTCAGTCGGCGCCGTCCACGCGGTCGGCGATGTCGCGCAGGGCGGCAATATGGCCGCTCAGGGCCGCCCGACCAGCGGTGGAGAGGTTGATCCAGGTGCGCGGGCGCTTGCCCACGTAGCCCTTGCGTACCTCGACGTACCCGCGGTCGCTCAACATCGAGATCCGCTTGGACAGGGCGGAGTCGCTGAGCTCCACGGCGTCGCGGACGAACGCGAACTCGGCCCACTCGGTCCCCGCCAGCAGCGCCAGTATGGCCAGCCGGGTGGGATCGAGCAGGGCCGGGTCCAGCTTCGGGTCGGCCACCGGTCAGGCCACGCGGGTGAGCACGCGACGCTGCCACCAGGGACCCGCGGCGGCCAGCAGGACACCGATGAACAGGCCGCTCCACAGCCAGACGTGTGGGACGTCCAGGGCGGTGGCGAGCGCCGTGCCGCCGATCAGCAGGGCCAGTACCAGCGCCGACAGCATCAGGGCCGTCGGGGCGGGGGAGAGGAGGGGACGCACCGGCCGGCGCAGCACTGTCGCTCCCCACCGGGTGTTGCCGGCCATGGAGAGGAGCAGCAGGAACACGACGATGGTGATGCCGTACGTGCGCAGGAAATCTGGATACCTGTCGGCGAGGACTCCGTAGGCCGCGACGAAGACGCCGGCGGCGAGCCACGTCCATCGTGACCGGCCGGCCGCCGCTGCCGTCTGGCCCCGGCGTCGGTCGACGTCCTGCAGGGCCTCGCGCGCCTCTTCGGGCGTTGGGGTGGTGCTCATCAGGCGACTCCTGGAG
The DNA here is from genome assembly GCF_000297395.2 of Micromonospora lupini str. Lupac 08. Classification (GTDB taxonomy): domain Bacteria; phylum Actinomycetota; class Actinomycetes; order Mycobacteriales; family Micromonosporaceae; genus Micromonospora; species Micromonospora lupini. Next base: position 2,000,396 of record NZ_HF570108.1, read on the forward strand.
GGTTTGGAAAGTACTTGCTCCTATGGAAAGTTAGCATTCACTTTCCGCAGCGGCAAGTACTTGCCGGTTGGTGGCGCTGCCACCCGGTCCTGGTGGTCCCGAGCGGCAGCGCCGGGAAGACTCACTCCGGGAGTTGGTAGAGGCGGTAGCGGGAGACGGTCTCGAAGCCGATCTGCCGGTACACCGGCCCGCCCGCACTGCTCGCCTGGAGCGTGACGATCCGCCGTCCGGACTCACGGGTGAGGCGCAGCGCCTCGCGGGTGAGCGCCGTCGCGATGCCGCGCCGACGGAAGTCGGGGTCGGTGGCGATGCAGTACACGGCGCCGATGTCGGTGCCGAGCGACAGGGTGCACGTGCCGACGATGCGGCCGTCGATCCTGCCCGCGAGGCGGACCACGTCCAGGTAGGCGAAATTCAGCTCCCGGTCGACGACGAGCCCTCGATCCCCGGGGATGCCCAGCGGCCCGGCGTACGCCTCGACGTACTCCCGCAGCTCGGACGGCTCGACGGCGAGCCCGATCTCCAGATCGGTGGGCGCCGCGACGTCCGCCACGGTGGTCACGTCCACCGCCATGATCGGCATGTCGGCGATCTGCTCCGCGCCGCGCTCGAGCAGGCCCTCGGCGGTGCCCTCGTCGCTGTCCGCGCCCACCCACCAGCCCCAGTGCGAGCCGGTCAGGTGCTTCCTCGCCTCCGTGATCGCCTCGTCCAGCGGCCGATCACGGACGCGGAGGACCGCGTTGAGCAGCGGGTGGGGAACGTCGGTGCGATAGGTCGGCAGGTCGGTGTCGGGATCGGTGCCCGCCCAGCCGCACCAGTACCGGCGGTTGGCGGCGAGCTGCGGCTCCAGGTCGTGGATGGAGTACGTGTTCATACCCTCAGGACAGCGCTGGGCAGCCCGAAGTTCGACTCGCCGCGAAAGAATTTTCCGGCCGGGGCGGCCGCGGCGTGTGCAGGAGGCGCACCTCGCGCACCAGGCCATCCTTCTCCCGGAGCAGCCAGGTCGCGCCGGGTGGGCAGTGGAACGGATCCTCCGGCGGGTTGAGGAAGGCGTTCTCCCAGATCGTGATGCCGGCGCCGGCAAGCACTCCGGTGATCCGGTGACTGACGCCCGCGTCGTTGTCCTGCCGAATGACCGCGAAGAGTGGTTCCCGACCGATCGTCCGGGTGCCGTCCGGCCACCAGAAGACCATGTCCTCGGCCCAGCGCGCGGCCACCCTGGCCGGTGCCGCCCCATCGGCCACCGCCGACAGGATCGTCGCCGCCTCCGCGCGCCGCTCGGCACGCAGAGGCCCGGTTCCGTCGTGGCGCTCGTCGCGTACGCGGGGGAGGATCTCGGCCAACTGCCGACGGGCCTCGCTCAGGCGACTGCGGACGGTGCCGACCGGGGTTCCGCACAACTCCGCGATCTGCTCGTACGAGTTGTTCTCGGTGAAGTAGCGCAGCAGCGCCACCGTCTGCGCGGCCGGCGACAACTGCTGCAGCCCGTGCCAGACCCAGTCCCGCACGGCGCTCTGCTCGATGCGGGCGACCGGGTCGTCGAGCCCGGAGGCGAGCAGGTTCTCGCCGGCCACTCCGACCGGGACGGGCACGCGTGCGCGCAGCAACGTCCGGCAGTTGTTGCGCACGATGGCATGCAGCCACGGCCGTACCGCGCTGGGGTCGCGCAGCTCACCGATCCGGCTGAACGCCGCGATCGCCGCGTCCTGGCAGGCGTCCTCGGCGTCGGGCCCACCGCCCAGGATGCGGTGTGCCACGGCGAGCATGCCGGCGTAGTGCCAGTCGAAGAGCAGCGCGAAGCTGCGCGGATCGCCCTGCTGGGCGCACCGGACCAACTGCGCGGTGTCGCCGGCCGACACGGATCCCGAGGTCGAGAGGAGCATCCCGGAACGCTAGCTCGACCCCGGCGGAAACTTTCTTCGACGGATCGAACTTTCGTCCCGCGGGAGGCGTCTCCCTTGCATGCGTATCGAGACAGGGCAGGACCATGGCGCCGCGGAGCCGGTGGAAACGTGCCGTCTTCAGCCCCGGCGTCGGTTTTGTCGGTCCCGGCATTCCCCGCTCTATCCCGCAGCACCACCCGACGGTCGATTCAGTCACTGTCAACTGAGCCTTCACCAGAGGGCTCTCCGCGGAGCAGCGGCATGATCGTCGGGAGGAGCGACGTCCGCTCCGCTCGGGCGGAGGAGCCGTCGTCCGACGGTGGACCGCGCCTGCAGATCATGGGCCCGCTGCGGGTCTGGCGCGGCGGGAACGAGGTTGTCGCGGGTCCGCGTCAGCAACGTCGTCTGTTGGCGGTTCTCCTGGCTCGGGAGGGACGGCCCACCAGCACCGACGACCTGCTGGACCTGCTCTGGGGCCCGGAGACGCCGGCCAGCGCGGTGAACGTCATCCACAAATACGTCGCCGCGCTGCGCCGCCTGCTCGAACCCGATCTGCCCGCGCGTGCCGCCGGGTCCTACCTGCTCCGGCACGGCGACGGATATCTCCTCGCGGCCGGGCCGGAGACACTCGACCTCGTCGCGTTCCGCCGCGACGTCGCGGCGGCGAAGGTCAGCCTGCGACAGGACCGTCCGGTCGACGCGCTCGAGCACTATCTCGCCGCCCTGGGGCGGTGCCACGGTCGGTCCGCCGACGGTCTGGTCGACAGCGCCGTGGCGGCGGCCCTCCTCGCGGGCATCGACGGCGAGTTCTTCGACGCCACCATCGCGGCCGCCGCGGTGGCCACACGTCTGCGCCAGCCCGCGCGGGTGCTCGCCCCCCTGCGGCTGGCGGCGGAGATGAGCCGGCTCAACGAACCGGTCCACGCGAGCCTCGTGACGACCCTCGCCGCGGCCGGCCAGCAGGCCGAGGCGTTGGCGGTCTACGGCGCGATCCGGGCGCGACTGAACGAGGAGCTGGGCATCGATCCCGGCTACCAACTTCAGGACGCCCAGCGGCGGGCCCTCACCCAGGCGGTCCTGCCACCCGTCGAGGACGCGGCCCTCGCGGTGTCCCGGCCGGCGCCGCTGGTACGCCCGGCGCAGCTCCCGCCGGACCCACCCCTGTTCGTGGGTCGCGAATCGGAGCTGCTCATCCTGCGCGACCTCGCCGCGGGAATGCGGGCCCCGGGTCGGACCAGCCCGCTGGTGGTGGCGATGGACGGCATGGGTGGAGTGGGCAAGTCGACGCTCGCCACGCACTTCGCGCACCGGGTGGCCGACGAGTTCGCCGACGGGCAGCTCTACCTCGATCTGCAGGGTCACCTCGGCGAGGGCGAGAGTGTGTCGGCCGACGAGGCCGTGCGTTCGCTCCTGCACATGGTGGGCGTGCCCGCCGCCGACGTCCCCGACACGTTCGACGCGCGAATCGGGTTGTACCGCAGCATGACGGCCGGCAAGCACATCCTGTTCCTGCTGGACAACGCCCGCGACGCCGCCCAGGTACGCCCGCTGCTGCCGAATTCGGCGCAGAGTCTCGTGCTCGTCACCGGCCGGCGGGCGCTCGTCGGTCTCGCCGCGTTCGACGGCGCCCACCTCCTCCGGGTCGACCTGCCCGACCTTCCGGCGGCCCGTCGGCTGCTCGCCCGTCGACTCACCGGCCTGTCCAACCGGTCGACCGGAGGCGTGGCGTGTGCCGCCGCGGTCGCCGACGAGATCATCGAGCTGTGCGGCCGGCTCCCGCTGGCGCTGGCCATCCTGGCCGCCCGGATCGCCGCCCGTCCGCGGTTGTCGCTCGCCACCATCGCCGCCGAACTGCGCGACGGCGCCCGCCGGCTCGAGGCGTTCCCGGGTGGCCGGGGCCTCACCGATCCGCGTACCGCCTTCTCGTGGTCCTACCGGCAGCTCAGTCCCGGCGCGGCCCGGCTGTTCCGGCTTCTGTCGGTGGCCCCGCCGTCGGGTGTCACGGCCGAGGCCTGCGTGAGTCTCGTCGACCGCGACCCCGACAGCACGCGTGCGGAGCTTGCCGAGCTGATCGAGGCGGCCCTGGTGACCGAGCACCACGATGGCCGGCTCACGTCGCACGTGCTCGTCAAGGCGTACGCCCACGAGCTGTTCCAGGCGCAGGAACCGGCGGCCGAACGGCAGGCGGCGATCAGCCGCCTGCTGCAGCACTACCTGCACAGCAGTTTCCAGGCACAGGTGGCCCTGGACCCGAACCGGCCGCCGATCGAGCCACCGGCGCCGCTGCCCGGTGTGGTCGCGGAGCGGCCGGGCACGTACGACGAGGCCATCGCGTGGTTCGGCAGCCAGCGGGAGGTGCTCAAGGAGGCGGTGCGTCTCGCCGCCGACGTCGGGTACGGCATCGTGCCGTGGCAGCTCGCCATCGCGATGCAGCAGTATCTCCAGTGGGCCGGACGCTTCCAGGACTGGGAGGACGTCATGCGGGTCGCGCTGCGCGCGGCACGCGAGCGCCACGACGCCGTCGGGGAGGCGCACGTCCTGCGCAGCCTGGCCGGCGCGCGGCACTACTTCGGCGCCCACGACGAGGCGCTCGGCCTGCTCGGCGAGGCCGCGCGGATCTACCAGGACCGGGACCTACGACTGGAACAGGCGTTGGTGCACAACAACTGTCATCAGGTGTTCAGCGCGCTGAACCAGCATGACCGTGCCCTCGACCACAGCTTGCGGGCGCTGTCCCTGTTCCGCCTCCTCGACAATCGTCGGGGCGAGATGTCCAGCCTGTTGTTCAGCGGAAAGTCGCTCACCGCCCTGGGCCAGGTCGAGAAGTCGGCCCAGGCGCTGCGGGAGGCCCTCGATCTCAACCAGCGGATCGGCCGCGCCCACGAGGAGAGCGACATCCGGACCTCCATCGCGGACAACCTGGTCGTGACCGGGCGGGTCGACGAGGCGGTCGAGCAACTGGAGTTGGCGGCGGACGCGGCCCGACGCGTCGGGAACCGCCCCTCGCAGTTCGACGCGCTACGGCAGATGGCCGACGTTCTCATCACCGCCGGTGATCAGCCGGGCGCGCGGCGGGCGTTCGAGCGGGCAGGAGCGGTGCTGCGGGAGTTGCAGGACGGCGGCACCGACGGCATGCGCGCCTCGGTCACCCGCCTCGCCGCGAAGTTGGCGTGACCGAAGCTGTCCGCTTCGTTCAGGGCCTGGGTCAAAGTCCTCGGTCGAGCCGAGGCGGAGTCCAGGCGGCGATCCGGCAAGGCGGATACTCGTCCGGACACCGGTGTTGTATCCGGACGAATATCCAAAGCGGCCGGTCGTTGTCCGGGCCCGCCGCAGGTCGGCCAGGGGCTTTGACCCACGCCCTAGCAGGCTCGGTCGTCCGCGACGCGGAGCACGATCTTTCCCCGGGTGTGACCCTGCTCGCCTTCGCGGTGGGCGGTCGCGACCTCGGCCAGCGCAAGGACCTTGGCGACCTCGACGGTGACGGTGCCCTGCTCGATCAGCGCGGCGATCCGCGCCAACGCCGGACCGTCCGGCTCGACCAGGAAGCCGGTGACGCGGACTCCGGCGGCGGCCGCGGCCGTGGCCAGCTCCGGCGAGACCCCGGCCGGCACGGCCACCAACAGCCCGCCCGGACGCAGCGTCTCGACCGACCGGGTGCTGGTGGCGTCGTACGCGTCACCGACCAGATCGAGCACCACGTCGACGTCCCCGACCTCCTTCTCGAAGCGGCCGGTGGTGTAGTCGACGACCTCGTCGGCACCCAGTTCGGCGAGCCACTGCTGGTTGCGCGGGCCGGCCACCGCGATCACGTACGCGCCCAGGTGCTTGGCGAACTGCACCGCGAGGTGCCCCACCCCACCGGCAGCAGCAGTGATCAACACCCGCTGCCCCGGCCGCACGCCGGCGGTGTCCACAAGCGCCTGCCACGCGGTCAGCCCGGCCAGGGGCACCGCAGCCGCCTGCTCGAACGTGCGGCCGGCGGGCATCCGGGCGAACTGCCGCGACGGCGCAGTGACGTACTCGGCGTAACCGCCGCCGGCCCGCGGGAACCAGGGCATCCCGTAGACCCGGTCGCCCGGGGCCAGGGTGGTGACGCCGAAGCCGACCTCCTCGACCACACCGGCGACGTCCCAGCCCAGAACGAACGGCGGCGCGCCGAGCACCCCAGCCATGCCGGTGCCACCGCGGGTCTTCCAGTCGACCGGGTTGATCCCGGCGGCGTGCACCCGAACCAACACCTCGGTGGGCAGGGGTACGGGGCGCTCGACGCGCTCGACGGACAGGACCTCGGGACCGCCGAAGGTGTGTTGACGGACCGCGTTCATGGTGTCGTTCTCGCTCATGATCCCAGTCTTCATACCGCGGCCGTGCTTCAACAGTGTCCTTAAAGACGTCGTGCGTAAGATTCGTGCCATGCCCCATCGCGTTGCCGTGCTCGCCCTCGACGGCGTCATCCCCTTCGATCTCGGCATCCCGGCCCGGGTGCTCAGCGAGGCGCACGACGCGGCCGGCCGGCCGCTCTACGACATCGTCACCTGCTCCCTCGACGGCACGCAGGTCCACACCAACGCCGGATTCACCATCCAGGTACGGCACGACCGCGACGCGCTCGCCCAGGCCGACACGATCGTGGTCGCCACCCAGGAGCCGTCCACCGCCATGCTCACCGCCGGCGAGCTCGACCCCCGGGTCGCCGAACTGCTGCAGACCCTGGATCCGGCCACCCGCGTGGTGAGCACCTGCACATCGGCGTTCAACCTCGCCGCAGCCGGTCTTCTCGACGGGCTCGCCGCGACCACCCATTGGGCGCTGAGCGACCGGTTCGCCGCGCTGTTCCCCGCCGTCGAGGTACGGCCGGATGTGCTGTTCGTAGACGCCGGTCGTGTCCTGACCTCGGCGGGAGCGGCGGCCGGTATCGACCTGTTTCTGCACATCGTGCGCACCGACCACGGCGCGTCGATCGCCAACGATGCCGCCCGCCGCTGCGTCGTGGCCCCTTGGCGAGACGGCGGCCAGGCCCAGTTCATCGCCCATCCGACTCTGCCCGCGTCGTCGGCGGGAACCGGCCCGACCCGGGCGTGGGCGCTGGCTCGGCTGGACCAGCCACTTTCCCTGGCCGATCTGGCCGGGCACGCCACCATGACGAAGCGGACCTTCAGCCGGCACTTCGTCGCCGAGATGGGCGTGACACCGTTGCAGTGGCTGATCGCCCGGCGCATCGACCGCGCCCGAACCCTGCTGGAGAGCACCGACCTGCCGGTGGAACGGATCGCCACCGAGGCAGGCTTCGGCAGCGCCACTCTGCTGCGACAACACATGCACGCGGCGCTGAGAGTCACGCCGCAGCACTACCGACGCACGTTTCAGGCCCCGGTCCCGAAGACCTGACCGGCGAAGCCGGCGTTGATTCCCCGCAGGGACAAGGGGAACCGCCTACATCTCGACGTTGATGTTGCCGTCTCGGAACCTGCCACTACCGACGACACGGCTACCCCTGACCAACTGCCGTTGCAGTACTGGGTGCGGGTTTGCCGTGCCGGGTCCGGGGAAGCCGAATTTCCCGTTCGTGGCCCCCAGCGCCCCGACACCAGTGCGGATGAGGAGTGCCCATGAAGGCTGTCGTCTATCACGGCATCGGCGACATTCGCGTCGACGACGTGCCGGAGCCCCGCATCGAACAGCCCACGGACGCGATCGTGCGAATCACCACGGCCGCGATCTGCGGGACCGACCTGCACTTCGTACGCGGCACGATGTCCGGGATGAAGCCGGGGAAGGTGCTCGGCCATGAGGGCGTCGGGGTGGTCGAGGAGGTGGGCACGCAGATCCACAGCTTCAAGCCGGGCGACCGGGTGGTGATCTCGGCGGTGCTGGGCTGCGGATCCTGCGGCTACTGCCGCCGGGGCCTCTTCGCGCAGTGCGACAACGCCAACCCGTACGGGCCGCGCTCCGGCACCGCCTCGTTCGGCTCACCTGAGGCGCAGGGCCCGTTCAACGGCTTGCAGGCCGAGTACGCCCGGGTCCCCTTCGCGCACACCAACCTGGTCCGCCTCCCGGAGAACGTCACCGAGGCGCAGGCGATCACCCTGTCCGACATCTATCCCACCGGCTACTTCGGGGCGGTGCTCGCCGACGCCAGCGACGGCAAGATCGTCACCGTCTGGGGTTGTGGCCCGGTGGGTCAGTTCGCCGTCCTCTCCGCGTACCAGCGCGGCGCGTCCCGGGTGATCGCGATCGACGGGCACGCCGACCGGCTGGAACACGCCCGTCGGCGCGGGGCAGAGGTGATCAACTTCAACGAGGTCGACCCCGTCGTCGCGATCATGGAGTTGACGGACGGTATCGGGGCCGACTGCGCCATCGACGCCGTCGGAGTGGACGGTGAGAGCCCGAAGTCGGGGCCCGCCGCCGGTCGGGACGACGAGCGCAACGCCGAGGACCAGCGCACGATCTCCCCGAATCTCGACAGCCGGGGCCAGGATGGACACTGGAAGCCGGGTGACGCGCCGAGCCAGGCACAGACCTGGGCGGCCGAGAGCCTCGCGAAGGTGGGCACGCTCGGGATCGTCGGGGTCTATCCGCCCACCGACCGATTTTTCCCGATCGGCACCACCATGGCCCGCAACCTGACCGTCCGCGCCGGCAACGGCAACCACCCCAGGTACATCCCGAAGCTGCTGGACATGGTCGCGTCCGGTCAGGTCCGTCCGGAGGACGTCGTGACCGAGCACGAGCCGCTCACGGACGCGATCGGGGCGTACCGCGAATTCGATCTGCGCAGCCCCGGCTGGCTGAAGGTCGCTCTGCAGGCCACCTGAGCCCACGTGTGACGACGGCGGCGACACCGGGCCTGAACCGATCGCGGACCCGCTCCGTGTGAGTGGCGAACGGCTTCCGGACCTCCTGGAAGCCGGGTGATCGCTGGAGAAACCCGATGATGCGCAACCACGTGACTCCCCTCATCGCCGTGCTGGCCGTCGGCGCGGCGACCCTCACGGCGTGCGGCTCGAGCCAGGTGCCGCCAGGTCCGGCCCGGGCCGCCGACCTGGGCGGCAGCCCGGCCGCGTCCCCGACGGGCGGGGCCGGCGTCGCCCTCCTGCCCGGCACCGCGAAGTCCAACAACGCGGCGGCCGGCACCGGCGACTGGGCGACGCCCAACGGCGGGGTCGCCACCGGAGACGCTCGCGAATCCGCAGAGCGTTGGGTCCAGGTGACGGCGGGCAAGGCGGGCAAGCTCGACCCGGTCGTGGTCAACGGCGCCGGGCTGACCCTGTACCGCTTCGACAAGGACAGCAACAAGCCGCCGGTCTCGAACTGCGACGGCGACTGCGCCGCCACCTGGCCGCCGGTCACCGTCGCTCCCGCCGGCAAGGTCTTCGTCGCCGGGGTCAAGGCGGCGGACGTCGGCACGATCCCGCGCCCGGACGGCACCCGGCAGGTCGCCATCGGCGGCTGGCCGGTCTACCGGTTCGCCAAGGACACCAAGCCTGGTGACACCAACGGTCAGGGTGTCGGCACCACCTGGTTCGGCGTGACCCCGACCGGCGGGAAGGCAGGCGTGTCCGGTGGCGAGGGGTCCGCGCCGGCCGCCTCGCCGGCGCCGCCGGCCACGAGCGCGGTCCTCTTCGACGACCCCAACTTCGGCGACGGCGCCGGCTCGCAGGGCGTCGCCGGCACCGGCTGCCGGAACCTGAGCCGGCCGGGCGTCTCCTCCTCCGTGGCGGCCCCCGGCTCGCTCAAGCTCTGGGCCGGCCCGGACTGCACCGGCCGCTCGAAGGTGATCAACGGGGACGTCGCCGATCTGGAGACGGTCGGCTTCGACAACGCGGTCGTCTCGGTCCGCCTGGGCTGACCCGGGACGACAGGCCTCGCGCCGGCTCAGCCACTGGCTGGGCCGGCGCACTGCTGTCCGCTGGCCGCCGGGCCCGACGAAGACGCTGTCCGTGCCGCGTTCGTCGGCGTTCGGCTGGCCGCTCGCCGGCCGGGCCGGGGTCGCGGGTGGCCGTCGCTAGAGCTTCGCGCTGACGTACGCCATGCCGTCGGTGGTCTCCACCCGGACACTGTCGATCTCGGCCACGTCGATCAGGGCACTGCCGTCGAGGGTGACCCCCTCGGCGGCCCCGCGCTCCGACACCAGCCAGCCGCCCGCCAGCACCGTGCTGCCGTCTCTGGCCACGACCAGGAGGCGACAGCGCTGGCCCTGCGGGATGCCGGAGACCGTGGCCCGGACGCGTACCCAGCCGGTGGCCGGCTGCACGGCCACGGCCAGACGGGCGCCGGTGACCGGGTCGGAGGCGCTTGTGGAACGGGCCGGACGGTCGGCCGCGACGCTCGGGGTCGCCGGCTCCGGCTGCGCGGTGGCGTCCTTCGCCGGGTCGTTCGCGGGGCCGAGGACGACACCGCCGAGGACGGCGGAGGCGACGACCGCCGCCGCGACACCGGTCAGTGCGTGCCGGCGGCGTCGCTGGTCGCCGGCCTCGCCGCGGATCTGTCGCAGGGTGCGCTGCCACAGGAGATCGCCGTCCTCAGGCGGGCCGTCGAGCAGCATCACGTCGGGTACGTTCCCGAGCGCGTCCGCCCACGTCCGCAGCGACTCGACCTCGGCCCGGCACCGGGCACAACCCGCCAGATGCTCCTCGGCGCGGCGGGTCGCCTCCGGGTCGAGTGCCCCCAGCAGGTAGCCGCCGATGTCGAGCTGGTCGACGTGCGGCGATGAGCTGTCGGATGTCATGAGGCAGGCCGTTCCACCCCGGCGGGACGCTCGGCGAGATCGCGGAGTGCCCGGAGTGCGTAGTAGGAGCGTGACTTCACGGTGCCCGGTGGGATGCCGAGTGCCTGGGCGGCTTCCGCGACTGTACTCCCGCGCAGGTACACCTGCTCAAGCACCTGACGGTGGTCCGGGGACAGGCGACTGAGCGCGTCCGTCACCACGATCGAGGTCACCACCTGGTCGGCGTGGTCACGTTCGACAGCCGTCTCCGTCGGACCCTCCGGCACCTCGGGTGGCCGCGCGTTCCGGGCGCGTACGGTGTCGGTCACGATGTTGCGGACGACAGTCAGCAGCCAGCCGCGCACCGAGCCCTTGCCGTTGACGAGGCTGTCGGGATGCCGCCACGCGCGCACCAGCGCCTCCTGGACGACGTCCTCCGCGGCCGCGCGGTCCCGGGTCAACTGTGTCGCGTAGGCGAGCATCGCGCGTCCGTGCTCCTCGAATATGGACCGGACCAGTGCCTCGCCTGCCACCTCGCGCCGACGAACAGGTCCCGATCCCGCCATAACTACCACCCTTTGCTGACCCTTGCGTCGCCGGCGTTGTCGCCGAGTGCCCACGGGTTCTCAGGATGCACGCGCCGTTCTCCGCGCTTGTTGATCTACAGAGGATTTGTCTGTTGACCCACGTCGAGGCCGAATCGAGACGTTGACAGCCTTCATCACGTGCTCGACGGCCGGTCACCGCTGGGCTCGGACGACACGTCCGAGCCCAGCGCGGTGCGGCGCTACCGGGTCGACGGCGACGCGTCGCCGCCCTGCGGGTCGCCGGCGACGACGACCTCGCGCAGCGCGTCGCCGCCCTGCGGGTCGCCCTCGACGACGACGTCGCGCAGCGCGTCGGCGAACAGGCGCATGGCACGGTGCCCGCCCGGGTTCAGCAGCACGTCGACGCCGTCGGGGAGCAGCGTCAGCAACTCGTCCAGGTCGACCTGCCGCCAGCCGGCCGCGTCCACCCGGGCCTGGTCCGCGGTGCCGGTCGCGACGAGCACACAGGGGACGTCGTCCGGCGCCGACGCCACGATGACGTCACCCACGCTGTCCAGCGCGACGTCCACCAGGCTGTCCCGCAGCGCCAGGAGCACCGCGTCGACACCGGCGCGACCGGTGGCGACAAGCCTCGCCGCGGCGTCCACCGGACTCGTGGGCGCCTCCGGATCCTCCGGCTGATACAGGGGGTTGGGCGTGAACCGGCCGACGACGCCGTCCGGCTCCACCAGCCAGCCACCGACGATGGCCTCCACCGGGGGCACCTGCGCCGCGCCCTCGTCGGCGGGCTCGGTCCACCCCGCGTCCGTCAACAGCATCCAGTTCCGCTGGCGTACGCCCTGGTCCTGCTCGTTCATGAACTCGCCCCCTCGGTGCTCGGAATGATGCGCTTGAACTTGCCGCCGTTCTCCACCGCCAACGTCGCGATGGGTCGACCCGCGTCGGTCAACAGCCCGTCCACGTCCACGCCCTCGGTGGTCACGACCGTCTCGTTCGCCGCGAAGATCCGCCGCTGGCTGCCGAGGTCGCGCATGGCGTTGGCGAAGTCCTTCCCCCCGGTGCCCGCGGTGTTGCCGAAGTTGCAGGAGATCAAGGCGATCGACTTCCCCGGGTCCGAGGCCGAGTTGCTGGCCTTGAAGATCTCGTTGTGATGCAGGACCTTCGCGAACTGCCCGCCCGAAACATGCAGCACCGTGCCGTCTTTCAGCCGCACCGCGGCACCGTTCGGGTTGCCGTGCGCGATGACCAGGGTCGGCTCGCTCTTGAGCCGGGCCCAGGGCGCGACGTCGAACTCGTTGCCCGCGAAGTTGGTCTCCCTCCCGGGCAGGCGCCGGATCGCCTTGGTCCCGGGTTCGGCGATCGTCCCGCCGATGTTCCTGCCGAAGGCGAGGTTGGCGTCGGTCCGGGCCCAGCTCGTGAAGCTGTCGTTGTCGGTGGCCCTGCTCGGGAAGAGCACACCGATCTGCCTACCGTTGTTGTCCACAAGCGGGGTGGATTCGACGTCCGAGGCGTGGAACGTCTTCAGGTGTCCCTTGCTGTTCTGACCGAGGATGATTGTCGGATCGTTCGCCTGCTTCTTCCGGGCGTTCTGGAGATCCCGGGCGAACCGCAGGTCGAACAACTTGTCGTCGATCCGGTTGAACACACCCCTGATGGTCTTGCCGATGCCGACCTCGGTGACCTTCGCGTCGATGCCGCGACCCGGTGCGGCGGCGGCGCCTCCGGTGACCTCCCTGGTGCTGTCCTTGATGCCGTCGGCAATCCTGCCGGGGCGTACCTTGCCGAGCTTGCTGGCGAGCTTGATGACCCGGCTGACGATCCGTCCACCCGGAATCAGTCCGAGTGCCAGCCCACCGGCGGCGAGGGCGATCTCGGCCGGGTCGCCGCCGAGGGCGGCCGCGGCGAGTTCGATGCCGCCGGAGAGGAAGCCGATCGCCGAACCGAGGGGCGGGAAGATGAACGACGCGACCACCGAGAGCACGTCCAGGATCGTGGTGATCCATTCGATAACCGTGCTCTGGAGGAAGTCGACGAACGCGTGGAACGCCTCGACGATCTTGTCCCAGAGGGAGCGTTGCGGTGCGTCCTTCGCCAGCTGGTTCAGTGTCTCCGCGGCGGTCCGGGCCGCCTGGTCGCGCAGGGCGGTCGCCTGGCCGAGCAGTGCCTTCGCCCCGTCCAACGCCTGTTGGGCGTCGGCCGCCCGGCTCCGGGCGGCGCTCGCGTCGTCGGTGACCTGCTCCTTCGCGTCCGGGGCGGTTGCGGTGTCGGCGTTCATCGTGACAAGCGCCGCCACCGCCGAGGCGACCGACGCCTGCGCCGCGCTCCGGTCTCCGGCCGCCTGCCGCGCCTGGTCGAGAGCACGCAGCGACATCGTCTGCGCCTCCTCCAGCGACGGCAGATAGCGCAGGTAGGCGTCCGCCGCCGCGGCGTACGAGTTCGCCATCCCGTCCAGGCGCCCGGGCAGCTTGCCGATCAGATCCCGGAAGGCATCCATCGCCTTGCCCTGGCCGACGTCGACCTGGCTTCCGGACGCGAGCAGGTCGTGGGCCTCCTGGGTGGTTCTGGCGAGTTCCTGGTATGCCCGGGTGATCTCCGCAAAGGACTCGGAGTCACCCGGCACGGGATCTGAATCGAGCTGCAACACGGACCACTCGGCGTCGCCCGGACGCGTCATGACGAACCTCCCCATCGCATCGTCAGGCCGGCGCCCGAACCGTCCGCCGGGAGCCGAGTCGCACACGTAGCTCGACGGAGATCGGTTCACCCGCTGAACCGCACCGGCCGCCGATCCGTGTACGGCGCAGTTGCCGTGACGGTCTGGAGGGTGCGGAGATGAGCGAACGGGATGGCAGGCCGGCGGGGGAGTGGGCGCGATGAGCGTGATCCACGTACCCGGCGCGGAGCTGGAGCGGGTCCACGAACTGCTGCGGCGCACGAAGGAGCTGATGGACAGCGCGTCGATCAGGTCGATGGGCGCGGTCGTCGACACGCTCGGGCAGCGCAGTCTGGAGGATGCCGCCCACCACTTCGAGAAGCGGTGGGGCGACGGCCGGCACGTCGTGGCCAAGGACCTCGAAGGGGTACGCGACGCCGCCAAGGCCGTCGCCGACGCCTTCCGGGAGGCCGACACGCAGACGGTCAACGCGTTGACGGCTCCGGCTGAGGGGGCGGCGCCGTGAGCGCGACGGACACCCATGCTCCCGCTCCGACCCCTACCGGTTTCGAGCTGCGTACGCCGCAGGCGTGGGTCGACTTCTCGACGGCCGACGAGGCGAGCGAGAACCGGCTGCGCGAGGAGGCACGAGGGCACGCCCTGGCCGCCGAGTTCACCGCGGACCAGGCGGAACGGTTCGCCGAGCAGGTGCGCCGGTCGGTACGCCAGGCGCGACGCTCCGGCGCGGTCCACGCGGCCGGTGTCTTCCAGCTGTACGAGGACGGCCCGCTGACCGCGACGGTGCTGGTTACGGTGGCTACCCCGCCGGCCAGCGGTGACATCCTCGGCGCGCTGACCGCGGTGGGGCAGCCCGCCCGGGCCGACGGGACCTGGCGGCGGGTGACCACTGCGGTGATTCCCGGGATCGGCACCGTGGGCCGGGTGTACGGCATCCAGAACGTCACCCAGGACGGCGCGACTATGCGGTGCGCGGTGATGCACACGGTCGTGCCGATGCCCGGCTCGGCGGACGTCGTGGTGGTCACCGGTTCGAGCCCGAACCTCGCGGAGGCCGAGGAGATCTTCGAACTCTTCGGCACGATCACCGAGACGCTGACGTTCACCTGGGACGACGACCGTCCGGCGCTGACCGCCCGGACGGAATCCACGGGGGAGACCGCAGCGGACGCGTGATCCGGCCAGACAGATCAGGGGGACACCGCGATCCGGTGTCCCCCTGACCGTTTCCGCCACGGCCCGCCTACCTCACTCCTCCGCCGCCGTGGCCTGGGGCTCGGCCCTGTCGGGCGTCACCGACGCCCGCAGCGCCGCCGGATCGGTCCGGGGCACCTGCACCAGGCGGACGGTGCCGTCGCCCAGGTGCAGCAACGCCCGGCCCAGGCGTCCCACGCCGAGCTGGCCACGGGTCAGCTTGGCGCCGATGAGCTCTCCGTCGCCGAGGCCCTGGGGACTGAGCAGCGCACCCTGCCGGTTGCGCCGGGCGTCGACGTGCCAGCCGCCGAAGCCGCCGGACAGGCCGTCGATGGTGCCGGCCATGATCAGTCCGAGGCCCTTTTCCGTGCCGGCCCGCGCGATCTCCCCGAGGTCGCTTCCCGCATCGCACTTGAGCAGCAACTCGGCATCGTCAAGCACGACCACTGCCGGCCCGTTCCTGGCCTCGAGCGCCGCCGTCAGTCCGGCGGAGGTGAGGTTCTCGCTCGTGACGAGGTCGAGCACCCCCGGCAGACCTGCCAGTTCGCGCAGTGGCGATCTGCGGGGCGCCGCCACGACCACAGGCGTTCCCCTGCGCAGCAGGCCCGCCACCATCGTCAGCAGCGCGGTGCTCCGACCCGAGCGCGGCGGCCCGGCCAGCACCAGACTCGGAATGACCGTCAGGTCCGGCCCGAGCGCGGCGAGTTCGTCACCGCCGACCCCCAGCATCGTCCACAGTGGCTCGGCGGGCCGGGCGAGCGCCTCGGTGTCCGCCAGGGTCAGCTCGTCCGGCAGCACGTCGATCCGGAACGGGCGACTGGAGGCCCCGAGGTCCGCGTCCCGCTGGCGGGCCGCCTCGGCGATCTCGACGAGTACGCGCGCCTGGCCCTGACCGGACACGTCGTCGCCGAGCAGCGCGATCTGCGCCTCGGCGCCGTCGGACGCCCGGATCGCGCGGCCCGCCTCGATCTCGTCCGGCAGTTGCCGGTGGTTGATGCCGACCATGCTGTAGTCGCCGCGTTCGGTAAGCCGCAGCACCAGCTTGTCGTCAGTCGTGGACGAGATCCGGCTGGAGAACATCGCCCGGTCACCCGCGAGCACCACGTGGATGCCCGCCCCGGCGCCCTCGCGCAGCAGCGTCAGCAGGCCGGCCATGATCGTGCCGTTGTCGTAGTCGGCGAAGGTCTTGTCGAAGACCTCGAACCGGTCCAGCAGCAGCAGGAGGTGGGGCGGCCGCTCAGCCGCGGCCACACCGGCCCGGTACTCCACCATGCTCGCCGAGCCACTGGCGGCGAGCAGTTGCTGCCGCCGGCCCAGCTCCGCGACGAGGCGGGCGAACAGCCGGCCGAGCCGTTCGGCCTCGGTGCGCTGCACCACCGCCCCGCAGTGCGGCAGGCCACCGAGGGCGAGCAACGCCCCGTTGCCGCAGTCCACCCCGTAGAGGTGGACGTCCGCCGCCGAGTGGACGCGGGCGAGTGCCCCGCCGATGGTCCGCAGCGTCTGCGATCGGCCGCTGCGCGAGGAGCCGATGATGTGCAGGTGCCCGAGCGTCCCGAGGTCCAGCGCCAACGGCACCTGGTCCTGCTGGGCGGGAAGGTCCACCAGCCCGTACGCCACCGCCGGAAGGTGGTAGCCGCTGCCGCGGGCCGGCGGCAGCGCGTCCACGGACAGCTTCGCCGGCAGCGCGGGCAGCCAGGGGCTGTGCTGCGCCGGGATGGCGAGCCGCTCACTGGCGTCCCGGATCGCCCCCACGAGCACCGCGAGGTCGGTCAGTTCGGCGGACGGCTCCGCCTCGCCGCTGCGCCGGCGGGGCGCCGGGCGGCCGAGATCCGGCCAGGAGAGCGGCGCCAGCCACGGCGCCGGCCGGGCGGTGGTGCGCGCGCCGGGACGGAACCCGCCTACCCGTCCCGCCTGGAACGGCACCAGCGACGACTGGGCGAGACGGACGAAGGCGCGACCCGGCGTCGACTTCGAGATCGAGGCCGCGTCCGGGGCGTTCAACACGTCCTGGCTCTCGCTGCTGTCGGTGACCCGCAGGGCGATGCGCAGGTTGGTGTTGGCCCGGATCTCCGGCGAGACCACGCCGCCCGGGCGCTGGGTCGCGAGCACCAGGTGGATGCCGAGCGACCGGCCCCGCTGCGCGATGTTGACCAGACCGGTCACGAAGTCGGGCAGGTCACGCACCATCGACGCGAACTCGTCGATCACGATGAGCAGCCGCGGCATCGGGACGCGGGACGGCTCGCGGCGCAGCAGCTCGACGTAGTCGTCGATGTCCTTCGCCCCGGCCTCGGCGAGGATGTGCTCGCGTCGCCGCAGCTCCGCCGAGAGAGACGTCAGCGCCCGGCTCACCAGGTGGGTGTCCAGGTCGGTCACCATGCCGACCGTGTGCGGCAGGAGGACACAGTCCTTGAAGGCGCTGCCGCCCTTGTAGTCGACGAGCACGAACGTCATCGCGTCCGGCCGGTTGGCCACCGCGAGCGAGGCGACGAGGGTCTGCAGCAGCTCGGACTTGCCGGAGCCGGTGGTGCCGGCGACCAGGCCGTGCGGTCCGTCCCGCTTCAGATCCAGGGCGAACGGCCCGTCCAGCGACACCCCCAGCACGGCCTCGGTGGTCCGGCCCCCGGACGTCCACCGGGCGGTCACCGCGTCCGGCTCCGGCGGCTCCATACCGAGTACGTCGAGCAGCCGGCTCGCGCCCGGCAGGGCGCTCTCCTCGTCGGCGCCACCGATGTCCCGCAACGGAGCGAGCGCCCGCGCCACCCGGCTCAGCCACTCGGGCGAGACGACGTCCGGGTGGATGTCGTCGATCGGGGCCGCGAGGGTCTGGGTCACCAGCAGCGATCCGTCGGGCTGCTGGGCGATGACGGCCTGGCACTCCTCGGGCAGCAGCCGCTCCTCGGCGTCCACGCAGATGGCGTACACGCCGACCGACGGCCCCTCCCGCAGGATCTGCGTGACACCGGGCAGGGACCGCAGCTTCCGTGCACCGTCGAGCACCACGAGGATGTCGCGAAACGCCCCGTCGGCCCGCTCGCCGGACCGGGCCGAGATGATCGTCACCAGTTCGCCGACCCGGCGGGCAAGTGTCTGGGTGTCGGTGCCGACGGTGGCGAGGGTGTCCTGGCCGTCGCGGGGGCGCAGGTGGGGCAGCCACCCGGCCCAGGCCCAGCCCCGCTCGTCGTCGGCGCCGCAGAGCAGGTAGATCTGCAGGTCCTCCGGGCTGTGCAGGGCGCTGGCCTGGGTCATCATCCAACGGGCCGTCGTCCGTGCGATGGCGCCACCGGCCACCCCCACGACGCCGTGCTTGCGTACCGGCACGGTCGCCGGCACGTCGAGGGCGCTCCACCGGACCTCGCGCCGGCTCTCGTCCTGGCTCAGGTCCCGCAGCACCACCTCGGACGGCAGGTCCGCGCTGCCGACCCGCAGTTCGAGGAAGTCGGGGTCGGTGCGGCGTCGCTCCCAGAGCCGGCGCTGCGGCCCGACGGCGATCAGCGCCATCGCCGCCGGGTCGGGGAAGTTGTCCCGGCGGGCCAACCGTTCGGTGGTCAGCGCCTCCTGCGCCTCGCCGCTGATGCGCGCCTTCTTCTTCTCGTACTCGGCGAGCCGGGAGCGGTACGTGGCCCGCCCCTGGCGGCGGGCGCCGATCTGGCCGGCGATCAGCACCAGCGGCGACAGGATGGCGAAGAGCAGCGTGAGCGGGTTGCGGGTGACGACGAACGCGGCGCCGGAGAGCAGGACCGGCGCCAGCACGGTGATCAGCGTGAGCGGCCGCCGCTCGGGCGGGGCCGGCGGCCCGGGGAGGGTGAACTGGGTGGTCCGCGCCGCGGGCAGCAGCCGTGGCGGACGGTTGTAGTCGAGGCCGGTGCGGTCCTCCGAGATCTGGAGCGCGGCTTCCTCCCGGACCGGGCGACGTAGCTCCAGCAGGGACGAGCCCGCCGCGAGTTGCGCGCCGGGCGCCCAGACCCGCTCGTCGTCGATCTCCACACGGTCGAGCAGCAACCCGGGCCCGGTCGGGTGCAGCAGGCACTCGCCGTCCTCGTCGACCCGGACCCGCGCGAGCGCGGGAGCGAGCGGGTCGTCGTTGAGGCGTACGTGGTCGTCGTCCGCGACGCCGATGGCGTGCTCACCGACGTCGAGCGGGAACAGGCTGCCGGCGCCCAGGCCGCTGACGACCCGGATCTCCAGCGGACCCGGCGGCCGTGGGGGCGACACGGGTGCCGGGCGGTCCAGTTCGAGCACGCTGCCCTGCCACAGCGGCGCGTCGGCGAGGGTGAGCCCGGGATCCAGCGGAGCACCGGCGACGAAGAGCGTCGGCGGTCGGCCACCGGGTTCCGGACGGCGCTGGGCCAGCACCTCGGCGAGCTCCGCGACTGTGGAGTCGAGAGCCGCCTCGACCTGGTAGTCGGTGGCAGGGGTGGACTGGTCCGTCACGGTGAGCAACAGGCGCACGGGTATCTCCTGGTCGGATGATCCGTCGGGAACACGGCTGGGGCCGCGTGGTGAGTGCGCACCACGCGGCCCCGACCGTTCGTTCGTCAGCGGCTGAGGCTGGCGGCGGTCTGCGTGTCGGTCTCGGAGAAGGCGTCGCTGACCTGCGTGAGGTACTGGCTGATGCCCTCCATGCCGTGCAGGGTCTGGTCGACGCTGCCCTTGTACTCCTCGAAGTACGGCCCGAACTGCTGCTGCGCGCCCGGGGTGTTGTAACCACCCTGGATCAGAGTGTCGATCTTGCTCTTGGCCTGGGTCATCCCGTCCAGCAGCGTCTGCATGTTCTGCTGCAGCCAGCTCGCCGACTCCTGGATGTCCTCGCTGACGATGTGGTACGTGGCCATGTCGCCCTTCCTTGCCCTGGTCGGTGGCCCGGCGAGCCGTTCCCTCGTGGACCGTCTTGCGCCGATGCCGCCACCCACACGGATGCGCGCGCCATCCGGTTCAGGGCGCTGTGGATTCCGTCGCGGGCCCGGTCGGGTGGCCGCGCTGAACCGTTTCGTGGGGCCGTCCGTGTGGGTGCCGGACCTGTGCAGCAGCCCGGTCCGTACCGAGCACGAGGGGGAGCGAACATGGTGGAGAGAGCGCGGGTCGCGATCGCGGCGATCGGTCTGGCGGCCTTGGCGGCGTGCGGGGACACCACGGGCGCGGGCGCCACCGCGACAGCACCGCCCCCGGGGCCCGCGCCGGCGGCATCGGCCACCGCGAGCAGCGACCCCACCCCACAGGTCATCGAGGTCAGCCCCGTGCCGGCGCCGACCGTGGCGAAGACCCAACGGCGGGTCCAGATCTTCAGTGGGCCGTCCGACGTTCCCGTTCCGAGTGCTCCGGACCGCGGCCGGGGTGTCTCCGTGGTGCAGTTGCGGGCCACGAACCAGGCCGACATCGGCACCTACGTCGCGGACGGCCGGGGCATGACGCTCTACCGGTTCGACAAGGACTCGGCGAAACCGTCGAAGGCGACCTGCGCGGGCGACTGCGCCAAGACCTGGCCCCCACTGCTCATCTCGTCGCCCGGCCAGATCTACCCGGACGGCGTCGACCCGCAACTCGTCGGGTACGTCGAGCGGCCCGACGGCACCTGTCAGGTGACCATCGGCGGCTGGCCGGTCTACCGGTTCGCCAGGGACACCGCGCCCGGCGACATCCGGGGCCAGGGAGTCGGTGGCACCTGGTTCGCGGTCGCCCCGACCGGTGAGCGCACCAAGCCGCTACCCGAGGTGGTCACCGTGCCGACCCCCACCGCCCGCTGAGCCCGAGGAGTCGACGATGAACCCAGACGGCGCGTCCGACAGTTCCGCGGTAGTCGGCGCCAGCGGGACGGTCCTGCTGGTGCCCCGCTGGAAGCCGGCGCCCCCGCCGCAGTGGGGGCCGGCGACGGCCGGGCCGACGGCGAGCCGGTGGCGGCGTCCCTCCCGGAAACTCGTGGTCGCCATCGCGGTCCCGGTCGTTCTTCTGATCGCCGCGGGGACGGTCCTGGCCGTGACCCGGCCCGACCTCCCGCAACGGAAGGTTCTCGACACCGCAGTCCTGCAACGGCAGGTGCTCACCGTGCTTCGCGACGACTACCAGTTCGACGCGGACACCGTCGCCTGCCCCGTCGACCAGCCCGTCATCGACGGACACCGGTTCACCTGCACGGCCGAGGTCGACGGGACGACGATCACGACCTGGGTGACGGTCAGGGCGAGCGGCCAACTCGACATCGCACGCCCGAGGTAGTCCGCCGGGGACTTCGCGGACGCCCGGGGCCTGGCGCGTGCCGGTAAGAGTTCGTCACGAGGCTGGTAAGTGGCGGACCGTAGCGTCAGGGCTCGGGCCGATCGCCAGTGCCGAACCCGAACGGTGTCGGTGGCGGGGCCGCTCGCCCACCCCCTCTCGCGGAGGACCAGGCACCAGCAATGACAACCCACACCTGTGCGGCCACCGGTCGGCGTCCCGCACTGGACCAGTTGATGTCCGAGCACGCCGGACCGCTGCTCACCTTCGTTCGGACGCTGGTGGCGGATCACCACCTCGCCGAGGACATCGTGCAGGAGACCTTCATCCAGGCGTGGCAGCACGGCAACCGCCTCCCCTTCAGCGAGGTCCCGATTCGTGACTGGTTGATGGCGGTGGCGCGGGGCCTGGCCGTCACGTCGCTGCGGGAGGTCGCCGTCGGGCGGGAGACGACCGAACCGGAGGTCGACGTCGCCCAACCGGATCACGCGGACGCCGCCGTCGCCACGGCCGAGGCGATCATGCTGCTGCGGCGGCTGCCGAACGAGCATCGGGCGGTGCTCCTGCACACCTACCTGGCGGGACGGACGACGTACCAGACGGCTCGGGTGCTCGGGGTTCCGGTCCGCACGGTCCGGTCCCGGCACCACGACGCGCTGTCCACCCTGCGGACGAGCAGCGCGAGACCCTGACGCAGGGCGTCTCTCGTGGCTCAGGCGGAGGCGCGCAGGCGCGAGCCGGAGGCTTCGACGATCCGCCGCGTGCCGTGCACGGTGACGCCGGTCAGCCGGATGCTCCCCAACGCCTCGGGAATGCGCGGATCGGTGCCGAGACGGCCGTCGCTGACGTCGAGCCCGAGCATCGTCCGCAGGAGCAACAGCGGGGCGCCACTGGCCCAGGCCTGGGGATTGCAGGCGGTGGGGTACGGCACGGGCCGGCGTCCGAGCGAGCGGTCGTACCCGGAGAACGCCTCGGGCAGGCGGTAGTCGAAGTGGGCCGCCGCCTCGAGCATCGCCATGGCGATGCGGTTGGCCGCGTCCCGGTGGCCGTACCGGGCGAGCCCGGCGGCGATGATCG
Organism: Micromonospora lupini str. Lupac 08; assembly: GCF_000297395.2. Classification (GTDB taxonomy): domain Bacteria; phylum Actinomycetota; class Actinomycetes; order Mycobacteriales; family Micromonosporaceae; genus Micromonospora; species Micromonospora lupini. The sequence continues at coordinate 2,022,689 of NZ_HF570108.1, forward strand.
AATTGTCGTGCGGCCACACGGTGCCGAGGTGGTAGCCGATGGGGTTGTACCCCACGTCCTCGGTGGACAGTGTCCGGACACCCCAGCCGGAGAACATCGCGTCGGACATCAACTGCCGCGCCACCACCGCGGCACGCTCCGGCGGGACGATCCCGCTCCACAACAGGTGGCCCATGTTCGAGGTCATCGAGTCGATGGGCCGCTTGTGGGCGTCGAGGCCGATCGCGTAGTAACCGCCGCGCGTCGGCAGCCAGTAGTCACGGTTGAACCGGTCGCGCAGATCGGCGGCTTCGGCACGCAGGCGTCGCGCCAACGGGGCGTCGGCCCACGGGCCGTCGGCGAGTTCCGCGGCGCGGAGCTTGGCGTCGTAGGTGTAGCCCTGGATCTCGCAGGTGGCGACCGGCAGGTCGGGGAGCGTGCTGTCGGCGAACTGCACACCGTCCGGTGAGTCGCGCCAACACTGGCTGCGCATCCCGCCCGGCGAGCGCGTGGCGTACTCGACGTAACCGTCGCCGTCGCGGTCGCCGAATTCGTCGATCCACCGGAGAGCGGCGTCGACGTTGGGCCGCAACTGCCGCACCAACGCGTCGTCGCCCGTCCACCGCCAGTACTCCGAGAGCAGGATGAGCCACAGTTGGGTGGTGTCGGCCGAGCCGAAGCAGGGGCCGTACGGTACGACGCCGAGTTGCGTCAGCTCACCGGAGCGGAACTCGTGCAGGATCTTTCCGGGCTCCTCGTCGCTGAAGTCGTCCACGGCGTCGCCCTGGTGCGCCGCGAGCGTCACCAGCGCACCCCGCGCGACGTCCGGTCCACAGCTGATGCTCTGGTAGGCGGTGACGAGCGTGTCCCGCCCGAACACGGTCAGGAACCAGGGCATGCCGGCGGCCAGCAGGACGACCTTCTGGCCGTTGATCTCCTTGACGATGTGCATCGACATCAGGTCGGTGGCGGACTTGTGATAGACGTTGCGCAGCAGTTCCGAATCCGCGCTGAGGTCCGGCTTGTTCGCCGCCCACCGCGCCGTCACGTCGTCGCCGCCAGTGTCGTGCGCCTCGCCGAAGGTGCGGCTGGCCGGTTGGTAGTCCGCACCCTGACAGTTCAGCAGCACGCGCAGCTCGCAGTCCCAGGTGTCACCTCGCCCCAGGTGCACGTCCCAGATGAGCGCGTCGCCCTCGACCTGGTCGGCAGGCGGGTCGGCCTCGACTGTCGTGCCGGCCGACCAGTGCGAGTTCTGATAGGAGAAGCGCAGGGCCGAGCCGTCCGACAGGTGGGTTCGCCTGATGTCGGCGATCCTGCTCCGCCCCGCCTTCTTGATCTCGAAGAGGTCGGCGAAGTCCACGCCGACGTCCAACCGCAGGCGTACGCGGACGGGTTCGGTGCCGAAGTACTGCACGGCGATCCGCTCGTACATGCCGTCTCCGACGAACCGTTCCCGGCGTACGCCGATCCTGTTCGCCCGCAGGCCCGGCAGCTCCGAATTGGCGAGGAAGAACGCCGCCGAATAGGCATCGACAGTGCTGGCGCTGAGCACGAGCGGGGCAAGCCCGTCGAGGGTCATCTGCCAACGGCTGAGATAGCGGGTGTCGTCGTGCACCAGGCCGGCGATGGAGTCGCCCGGCACGTCACCGACCGAATTGGACAACATGAAGGTCCGGCCCTCGAATATGCCGATGGAGTCCGAACCCAGTTCCGGGGGCATGTCGCGGTTGGCGCCGCCGTGAGCCTGATTCTGCTGTTGCGTCGGCCGTGAATTCATGGCACCCGCACCTCCCCGTTTGGCAGGGGGCGGCCCCGCCGTGCACGATCGCAGTCTAGGACGCGAAAAGATGGCCTCGCTGCGATATCGAAGGGCTGTGCCGGCGGCGGCGAGGGCACTTGTCATGCCGGTGGGCGTGCGGGCGTGGCTCCTGTCTTTTCCCGGCCCACGGTGGTGAGGAAGAGAATCAGGCCCGCGGTGGTGAGGACGAATCCCGCCCACACCGTGGAGAGGGTTCCCCATCCGGCGCCGAGGGTGACGGCCCCGCCGATCGCGCCGAGCGAATTGGCGAGGTTGAGGGCGGCCAGGTTGAGGGCGCCCATGAGGGTGGGCGCCTCGGGCGCGAATTCGGTCAGCCTTACCTGAATGGTGGGAATGGCGAACATCATTGTCGCTCCGACGCCGAACAGCGCGGGCAGGAGGATCAGGATGTCAGCGCCGAAGAGGCCGATGGCCACGAGCACCACCAGGACGTAGCCGAAGCCGTAGATCAGCGGGCGGCTGCCGTGCCGATCGGCCGCCCGGCCGCCGAAGTGGTTGCCGAACGCCATGCCGAGCCCGAAGACGGCGAGGGCGACGGGGATGAGCGACGGGCTCTCTCGCGCCGCGTCGGTGACGAAGGGCCCGATGAAGGTGTAGACGGCGAAGATGCTGGAGATGCCGAGCGCCGCGACCGCGACCATGAGCCAGACGTCGAGTCGTCGAAGCGCGCCGAGTTCGTGCGCGACGGAGCCGCCGTGCAGGTCGTCGGTGCGGGGCAGCCACGCCAGCAGCGCCGCGCCGGCCAGCAGGCCCAGGCCGATCACCGTCCAGTAGGTGGCACGCCATCCGGCGTGCTGGCCGACGAGGGTGCCGAGCGGTGACCCGAGGATGGTGGCCACGGTCAGGCCGCCCATCACCGTCGCGAAGGCCCGCCCACCCTTGCCGGGGCCGTAGACGTAGGCGGCGACGACCGCTCCGGCGCCGAAATAGGCGCCCTGCACGCTTCCGGTGATGAAGCGGAAGACGACGAGGGTCGCGATGTTCGGGGCCAGGGCCGAGAGGACGTTGCCGACCAGGAAGAGCGCGATCAGGCCCAGCAGGAGGGTACGGCGGTTGGCCCGGGCCGCGAGAAGCGTGATCGCCGGTGAACCGATCATGACACCGAACGCGTAGGCGCTGATCGCGTAGGTGGCGACCGGGACGGACGTCCCCAGGTCCGCGGCGAAGAGTTGAATGATCCCGTTGCTGCCGAACTCGCCGGTGCCGATGGCGAACGTGCCCAGGGCCAGTGCGAACAGGGTCGGCCCTTTCCGAGGACCCGGCGCTGCGGCGGCCGGACGGGGTCCGTACGACGTGGTGGGGTGAGCCGGGCCGGGCCGGGTGGTGCGTTCTGACGCGGTCATGGTGCCTGTCCTCGTTGCGGGAAACCTTCCGCGTACATCCTGACGACAGGCAGTTGACAACTTCTGAGTTCTGGATGCCGGAGCGAAGGGGATGGCGGGCGCCGGAACGGACAACGGGCACCGGTTTTCGCCGCTGAAGCGGCGCCGTTTCCTCTCGTGTCCGTTTCACTCTGACCGTCGGCCTGTTATCTCGGGCCGGTCGTAGACTTGTCAGCTCGTCGAGATGTTCACGATCCGTCAAGTGGAACAGGAGATCGCATTGTCGAAATCGGCCGGTGCCCGTCGCGCCGACGACGGAGCGCGGCCGGTCAGCGGCAGTCTGCGCTTCCAGATCCTGGGCCCCCTGCGGTTCTGGCGTGACGGTGTGGAGGTGAATGCCGGCCCCCGACAGCAGTGCTGCCTGCTGGCCCTGCTCCTGGCGCGGGCGGGACGACCCATCAGCGTGAGCAACTTGACCGGGCTCCTCTGGGGCGAGGAGGCGCCCGCCAGCGCCACGAACGTCATCCACAAGTACGTCGGCACCCTGCGACGGCTGATGGAACCCTCTCTCCCACTGCGGGCGAGCGGCTCGTACCTGCGGCGGCACGGTGACGGCTACCTGTTCGCGCCGGGCCCGGGCACGCTGGACCTGGTCACCTTCCGTGAGCTCACCGGCGCCGCCCGGGCGAGTCTCGCCGTCCGGGACCGGGACGAGGCGCTCGACCGTTACGTCGAGGCGCTGGAGTTGTGGCGCGGGCCGGCGGGTGACTCGTACGCCTCCGGAACGGCGGCAACGCCGATCTTCGCCGCACTCGACCGGGAGTTCCTCGCCGCGTGCGTCTCCGCAGCCGAACTCGCGGTGTCGCTGAGCCGTCCCGCGATGGTTCTCCACCACCTGCGACTGGCCGCCTCAATCGCGCCGTTGAACGAACCCGTGCAGGCGAGTCTCATCGCCGCCCTGGGCGCGGCCGGCCATCAGGCCGAGGCGCTGGAGACGTTCCGGACGGTGCGCTCCCGCCTCGCCGACGATCTCGGCATCGATCCCGGCAGCGCGCTGGAGGCCGCGCACCGCCAGGTGCTGACCCAGACGCCGCCGACGGTGACCGGTAAGGGCGGGGGCGGCGGACCGCGGCCGAGCGTGCGTTCGTCGCCAGTGCCGCTGGTGCGACCGGCGCAGCTGCCACCCGACCTGCCCGCGTTCGTCGGACGCACCGCGGAGCTGGCGACTCTCGCCGGGCTGCGGGGCGCCCTGGCCGACGCGGAACGGACCGGCCCGCTGATCGTCGCGCTGGACGGAATGGGCGGGGTGGGGAAGTCCACCCTGGCGGCGCACTTCGCCCACCTGGTCGCGCGGGAGTTCACCGACGGCCAGCTGTACCTCGACCTGCGGGGAGACCAGGCCGAGACCGACAGCGTGTCCGCCCCCGACGCGCTGGGTTCCCTGCTGTCGTCGCAGGGCTTCCACATGTCAAGCGTTCCGGAGACGCTCGCCGCGCGCGTCGGCATCTACCGGAGCCTCACCGCCGGCAGGAGCATCCTGGTGCTCCTCGACAACGCGCGGGATTCGGCGCAGGTGCGTGCGTTGCTGCCGAACTCCCCGGCGTGCCTGGTTCTCGTGACGAGCCGTAAGCCGCTCGTCGAGCTCGCCGCGCTCGACGGCGCCCATCTGCTGCATCTCGACCCGCCGGACATGCCGAGCGCCCGTGAGCTGGTCCTGCGCCGTCTCCAGCACGCGCCGAACCGGTCCGTGGGGGCCAGTGCGTCGTCGGACGGCGTTCTCGACGAGATCATCGAGTTGTGTGGCCGCCTACCGCTGGCGTTGGCGATCCTGGCGGGACGGCTGAGCGCTCGTCCGCGACTCGCCCTGGCGGACGTCGCCGCCGAACTTCGTGACGGCACACGACGGCTCGCCGCCTTCGCCAGCAGCCAGGGCGGAAGCGATCCCCGCGCCGCGTTCGCCTGGTCGTACCGTCAGCTCAGCCCGAAGGCCGCCCGCATCTTCCGGCTCTCCTCCGCCGCCATGGCGCCCGGCATCTCGGCCGAGGCCCTCGCCAGCATGTCCGGGACTTCGCCGCGGTCCGCGCGGGAGATGCTGCGGGAACTCGCGGACGCGGCCATGCTCGACGAGGACGACAAAGGTCGGTTCACGTCGCACGTCCTGATCAAGGCGTACGCGCAGGAGCTGTTCCTGGCCGAGGAGCCGGACCGGGACGCGGCGGTCTGCCGGCTGTTGCAGCACTATCTGCACAGCAGCCACCACGCGGCGAGCGTGGTGGCGTCGATGAGCCCGACGGTCGTGCCGGCCCCGCCGCCCGACGGCGTGGTCGCGGAGCGGCCCCGTGCGTACGACGAGGCGATGCGTTGGTTCGATGACCACCGGGAGGTTCTGCCGGAGGCGGTGCGGCGCGCGGCCGAGGGCGCGTTCGGTGTCGCGCCGTGGCAACTGGCCCTCACCGTCGAGCCGTGGTTGCAGCTCACCGGGCGGTTCCACGACTGGCAGGACATGATGCGCGTGGCGCTGAGGTCCGCCCGGGACAGGGAGGACGAGGTCGGCGCGGCACACGCCATGCGGGGCCTCGCGGACTGCTGCTACCACTTCGCCACCTACGACGAGGCGATCGATCTGCTCTCGCGCGCGCAGCGGACCTTCGCGGAGCACGGCATGATCCCCGAGCTGGGCACTGTCCACGCAGCCCTGCAACGGGTCCACAGCCAACTCGGCCGGCACGAGCGTGCGCTTGCGGAGAATGAGAGAGCGCTGTCGCTGTACCGTGCCGCCGGCATGGAGCACGGCGAGATCCGGACGACCGCGATCCGGGGGTTGTCACTCGTCCGCCTCGGCGCCCTCGACGAGGCCATGTCGTGCCTCACGGAGGCGCTCGCCCGTAGCGAGAAGTCCGAACGGAGAACGGACGAGCCGGCCATCCGCATCGCGATCGCCGAGTGCCTCGGTGCGCGGGGCCGCCGGCGCCAGGCGCGGGATCAGCTTGAGCGGGCGGTCGACGCGGCCGTCGAGTCGCAGAGCCGGATCGGCGTCTTCGAGGCGTCGGCCCTGCTCTGCGCGGCACTCCTGGACCTCGATGACGTGCCGGGCGCATGCCGGGCGTGGCGGCACGCCTGCGACGCCATGCACGCCATGCAGAACGGGGGGACCCGGACCATGCGGGACGAGGTCTGCGACCTGGGGGACAGGCTGACCCAGGTCACCGAGTTCGTCCCGCGGTCGCGGGACACGCAGAGGTGAGCCTCGTTCTCGATTGCGGCCGCCCTGGTCGCCTGCCGCGAGGCCAGCGGTCTCCGGTCGGCGGGCCTGCGGCCTGACCGGCCTGACCGGCGCGCTCGGCGCCGGGTCGGTCCGTCCGCTGTGGCCCGTTCCGCGGCACTCGGCCGGTTGAGCGTGATATCGATAACATGCTATCTTTCGGCGCGGGAGCGAAGGGCACGCTCCCCGTCACCTCAGTCAACCGTCGCAGGCATGCCGAGGGCTCACCCCTCCCGCCGCCTCGCCGGTCGGTGATCGGTCCGGGCCGCTCCGCCACTGCCAGGCGACCGCAGGCGGTCGTCGGACGACCCTGGTCCGGCTGCATGCCCCGCTCTCCCTGCCCGTCCCGGACAACCCGGCAGTGACGGTACGGCCCGTACGCCACCCGCGTGCGCCGCACCGGCCCCCATGCCGGCGCGAAGCGACTCGTTGACGGTGCATGTCGTACGGACGATCAACGGCAAGGAGTCGAGCAATGGTCCAACGGAGACAACTCCTCTCGTACATCGCGGCGGCGGCGGTTCTCGTCGCGGCGACCGGCGGTGCGCTGCGCGGCGGGTTCGGCAGCGAGGCGGCGGCCGCCACGAACGGCACCCTCGCGGCGACCGCGGGCTGCGGTAAGGCACCCACCCTCACCAGCGGCACGCGCACGATTTCCAGCAGCGGCCAGAATCGCACCTACATCCTCCAGATCCCGGGCGGTTACGACAGGAACCGTCCGTACCGACTGGTCTTCGGCTTCCACTGGCTGAACGGCTCGGCCAACAACGTCGCCTCGGCCGGCTACTACGGGCTGGCGCCGCTGTCGAACAACAGCACGATCTTCGTCGCGCCTCAGGGCATCAACGCCGGTTGGGCCAACACGAACGGCCGGGACCTGACCCTGTTCGACGACATCTCCCGGCAGGTCGAGAACGACCTCTGCGTCGACACCACCCAGCGTTTCGCCCTGGGCTGGAGCTACGGCGGGGCCATGAGCTACGCGGTGGCCTGCGCCCGACCCACAGTCATCCGCGCGGTCACCGTGCTCTCCGGCGCCAACCTCAGCGGCTGTAACGGCGGCACCCAGCCCGTCGCGTACTTCGGCATCCACGGCATCTACGACAGCGTGCTGAACATCTCCCAGGGCCGGGCGCTGCGCGACACGTTCGTCAGGAACAACGGCTGCACCGCACAGAGCCCGCGAGAGCCCAGCCGGGGCAGCCTCACCCACATCACCACCACCTACTCCGGCTGCCGCGCGGGTTATCCCGTGCAGTGGGCCGCGTTCGACGGCGACCACACCCCGAGCCCGGTCGACGGGTCGTCCAGCCCCAACGACTCCAGGACGTGGACCTCGGCGGAGATCTGGCGATTCTTCACCCAGTTCCAGTCCACCACGCCGCCGACGACCGCCCCGCCGACCACCGCCCCGCCGACGACGGCCCCGCCGACGACCGCCCCGCCGACCACCGCCCCGCCGACGACGGCCCCGCCGACGACGGCCCCGCCGACGACGGCCCCGCGACGACGGCCCCGCCGACGACGGCCCCGCCGACCACCGCCCCGCCGACCACCGCCCCGCCCACGACGCCGCCGCCGACCGGTGAGCCGGGCAGCTGCGCCGCCACCTACCGGGCGGTCAACAGCTGGCCGGGCGGCTTCCAGGGCGAGGTCACCGTCGCCAACAACACCGCCACCACGATCAGCGGTTGGACCGTACGCCTGACCCTGGGCAGCGGTCAGGCCATCAGCAGCCTCTGGGGCGGCACCAACACGGGCGCCACCGGCGACGTCACCGTCCGCAACGCCGCGTACAACGGCACGCTGGGGGCGAACGCCTCGACCACCTTCGGCTTCACCGCGACCGGCAACGGCGACACCCCGCCCGGCAACCTCACCTGCACGAGCCCCTGAACGTTCGGGCCGGGGTCCGGAGCCCCCAGCTCCGGGCCCGGCTCGGGATTGCACACCGGGGTCACCGCCAGGGCGGCGGGCAGCGTCCGCACCACAGTCCGTGTGCCGGTGGCGCGGTCTACGGAGCGCGTCCGCCCGACGTCGGGGCCCGGAGAGGCGACCACCAGGTCATGTGCGGGCGTCGATGTTAGCGCCCACCATTCTCGATCGCTCCGGTAGACCCTCCAGGGTGGATGGCCGTGCACGGCGTGTTGGCAGCGCATGACCAGCGTCGATCGGTCGCGAGGTGCTCGGCGTGACCCGACGGGCCCAGGTACCGCCAATGTTACGACTTGACGAACAGCATGTTATCGCTCACAGTCGATGGTCAAGGGCGGCGACGGCTACGGCTTACGGGGCGGGCCTGCTCCGCCGACCTTGAATCAGACGTGCGTCCACGGCATGCAGGGGATCTTGTTAGCGCGAACATCCCCGGCGCATGCACCCGGTCGCGTGTCGCGGTGCGCCCAGCTTCGGGTGACCGTTCGGCTTTTGGTGATTGAGGAGGATCATGTCTGCCTTTGGTAGGTCTCCGTCGACAGCACCGCCCGCGCGGCGGCGAGGGTGGTTGGTACGAGCGGTCTCCGCCGGCGTGGCAGCGGTGGTGGTCGCCGGCGCCGCCGCGATGGCGGTGTCGTCACCAGCGGCCGCGGCGACCGTCGACACGAGCGCCTGGTACGTGTTGGTGAACCGCAACAGTGGCAAGGCAGTGGACGTGTACAACCTCGCCACGACCGACGGTGCGCGGATCACCCAGTGGACGCGTAACAACGGTAACCAGCAGCAGTGGCAGTTCGTGGACTCCGGAGGCGGTTACTACCGGATCAAGTCGAGGTTGTCGGGCAAGGTGCTGGACGTGTCCGGCCGCTCGACGGCCAACGGCGGGGCGATCGTGCAGTGGTCCGACAACAACGGCACCAACCAGCAGTTCCGGTTGACCGACTCGGACAGCGGGTACGTGCGGTTGATCAACCGCAACAGCAACAAGGCGATGGAGGTGCAGGGCGCCTCGACCGCTGACGGTGGCAACATCGTGCAGTACGACGACTGGAACGGCACCAACCAGCAGTGGCAGCTCGTCCGCGTCGACGGCGGGACCGACCCCACGACGCCGCCGCCCACCACGCCACCCCCGGGCGGCACGTGTGATCTGCCGTCGTCGTACCGGTGGTCGTCGACCGGCGCGTTGGCGCAGCCGAAGTCCGGTTGGGTGTCACTCAAGGACTTCACCGTGGCCCCCTTCAACGGCCAGCAGTTGGTCTACGCCACCACGCACGACTTCGGCGACAGCTGGGGTTCGATGAACTTCAGCCTCTTCTCGAACTGGTCGCAGATGGCCTCGGCCACCCAGACCGGGATGAACTCGGGGACCGTCGCGCCGTCGTTGTTCTACTTCGCGCCGAAGAACATCTGGGTGCTCACCTACCAGTGGGGGGCCGGGGCGGCGTTCCACTACCGGACCTCGACCAACCCGACCAATCCGAACGGCTGGTCCGCAGCGCAGCCGATGTTCACCGGGAGCATCACCGGTTCGGGCACGGGGCCGATCGACCAGACGGTCATCGCCGACGACACGACCATGTACCTGTTCTTCGCCGGCGACAACGGCAAGATCTACCGGACCAGCATGCCGATCGGGAACTTCCCCGGTAACTTCGGCAGCAGCTACACGACCATCATGAGCGACACGCAGAACAACCTGTTCGAGGCCCCGCAGGTCTACAAGCTGCAGGGTCTGAACAAGTACCTCATGATCGTCGAGGCAATCGGTTCGACCGGCCGCTACTTCCGCTCGTTCACGGCCACCAGCCTGAACGGTACGTGGACGCCGCAGGCCGCGACGCAGAGCAACCCGTTCGCTGGCAAGGTCAACAGTGGTGCCACCTGGACCAACGACATCAGCCACGGTGAGCTGCTGCGCACCAGCGCCGACCAGACGATGACCGTCGACGCCTGCAACCTGCAACTGCTCTACCAGGGTCGTTCCCCCAGCTCCGACGGTGTCCCCTACGGCCTCCTGCCGTACCGCCCGGGCCTGCTCACCCTGCAACGCTGACCCTCCACCACCCCACGACCCGGGGCGGGCTCGGCACCACGCCGAACCCGCCCCGCGTCACGTGCCGGGGCCGCCCGTTCGTGCCAGGGTGGGTCATGCCATTGAACGCACACCACCTACGAACATCTGTCGCCGTGTCGGACATCGCGAGGGCCGTCGCCTTCTACGAGGGCAGGCTGGGTCTGGTGCCGCTGCGGTCCGCGCCCAGCGCCACCATCGCCGACGGCAGCCGCATCTACGCGTCCGGTGGCGGCCCGGCTCTCAACGTGTACCAGTCGGTCACCGCCGGGAAGACCCCGGCGACGTTGGCGACGTGGTACGTCGACGACATCGACGAGATCGTCGACGAGCTGTCCTCGGCCGGCGTCGAGTTCGCCCGCTACGACCAGATCGACCACGACCCGAAGGGGATCACCGAGCGGGCCGGCGGTGGTCGTATCGCGTGGTTCCAGGACCCGGACGGCAACACCTTCGCCATCGAGGCCGACGTCTGAGCTGCCTTCTCCCATCGTGCGGCGTTGCTCCGCCGCGCGTCCGCTCGCACCATGTTCCTCGATTGATTTCGACAGTCGTGTCGATCTCGCCCGCTCGACGTTCGTCGGAGAGGTGACAGCACCGGCGGTCGAGTAGGGAGATCGATGACCATGCGCAGCAGGCTGTGGGGACTGATATCCGCGCGTGCGAGCATCCTTCGCCTGATGCCCCGAGGGGGTTTCGGTCTCCTCGGCGCGCTCCTGGTGCTCAACCTGCTCCTCGCGGCACTGCCCATCGCGTTCGTCATCACGTCCAGCCTGGTGCTGGGCAAGGTGCCGGGGGCCGTCGACGGTGGCCTCGGTTCGACGGCGTGGCAGGAGTTGGTGCCGGTCTTCGCGGTGGCGGCAGGCATCTTCGTGTTGCAACAGGTGTTGGCCCCGGCCCAGCTCTCGCTGGGTGAGCTGCTCGCCCGGCGGATCGACGGCACCGTGGTGGACGACGTGATGCGGGCGTCGACGCGCAGCACCGGGGTCGCTCCGATGGAGGACCAGGCAGTCCTCGCCGACCTGCGCTACGCCGCCCGCGAGCTGGAGCACGGCCTGCAGATGTGGGGGCCGGGCAGCGCCTGCGCCGGCACGCTGGCGCTTGTCGCGCGGTACGGCCAACTGGTCGGCTACACGGCCATCATCGGTGTCGTCTACTCCTGGTGGGCGGCCCTGGCGGTGGCCGTGACAGTGCTGTGGTTCCGCAACGTGCAGCGCGGCGGTCTGCGTCGCTACGCCCACGCCCGGTTCAGCCTCATGCCCCAGCAGAACAAGGTGGAGTACGTCCGCAACCTGGCCGTGCAGGCGCCGGCGGGCAAGGAGATCCGGGTCTTCGGTCTGGCGAACTGGATGGACGGCGAGATGCGGTCGTCCTACCGCGCGTGGTTCACGCCGTTGTGGGCGGCGCGGCGGCGCGTCTACCTGTGGCCCGGTGTGTGGTCCACCGGGTTCAGCCTGATCGCCTGCGGGGCGATCTTCGCGACGATCGGGGCCACCGCGATCAACACGCTGACGCTCACCGAGTTCGTCCTGATCATGCAGGCGGCGCTGGGCGCCATCCGGCTGTCGGTGTTCTACCCGGAGGCCGACCTGGAGACCGCGATCGGCACCGAGACCCACCGGGCGGTACGACGGTTCGCCGAGCACATCGACAGGTACACCGTGCTGGAGCCGACCGGCTCGGGCGCCCCGGCGCCGGAGCCGGTCAGCGAGATCCACTTCGATGACGTGTCGTTCCACTACCCCGGCCAGGACCGGCCGGTGCTCGACGGCCTGGACCTGCGCATCCCGGTGGGCAGTTGCACCGCGATCGTCGGTCTCAACGGCGCGGGCAAGACGACACTGGTGAAACTTCTGGCACGGCTCTACGAGCCGGACAGCGGCGCCGTACGTCTCGACGGCGTCGACATCCGCGTGTTCGAGCTGTCGGAGTGGCGGGCCCGGCTCGCCGTGATCTTCCAGGACTACCTGCGCTACGAGTTCTCCGCAGCCGACAACGTGGCGTTCGGCGCGGTCGGCTCGGCCGACGATCGGGACGGGGTCCGCGAGGCCGTGGCCGCGATGGGCCTGACCGAGGTGCTGACCTCGCTGCCCCGCGGCCTGGACACGCCGCTGGCCGCGCACGTCACAGGAGGCGCCGAGTTGTCCGGCGGCCAGTGGCAGCGGCTGGCGCTGGCGCGGGCGCTGTTCGCGCTGCGGCACGGCGCGTCGGTCGTCGTGCTCGACGAACCGACCGCGAGCCTCGACGTACGCGCCGAGGCGCAGTTCTTCGACCAGTTCGCGGCGCTCACCCAGGGCGCGACCACGTTGCTCATCTCCCATCGTTTCTCGACGGTCCGGCACGCCGACAAGATCGTGGTGCTGCACGACGGCCGGGTCGACGAGGAGGGCTCACACGACGAGCTGCTGGCGCGCAACGGGCGCTACGCCGAGCTGTTCAGGTTGCAGGCCAACCGCTTCGCCGACAACGCCGACTCGGACCGGGACGAGGTGCTGCTGTGAGGGTCATGTTCTCCGGCGTCGGCAAGCTGCTGTCCGCGGCGTGGCGGATCGACGCGCGCAAGACGGTGGTCGCCACCTTCCTCATGCTGGCCCTGGCCGCGTCGGCGGCCCTGCTCGCCGTCGCGCTCGGCATGATGACCGACGCGGTCATCGGCGGGCGCGCGACGGACGCGGCCGTGCTGGGCGCGGTGGTGGCCCTGCTCGCCATCCTGGCGCAGTCCTCGGGCCAGTTCGCCATGGTCGCGTACTTCGAGCTGTCCGAACTGATCGAACTGGACCTGCACCGGGAGTTGCTGGCGGTCTCCAACGGATCTGCGGGAATCGGCCACCACGAGCGTCCCGAGCAGGCCGACGAGCTCACCGTCCTGGTTCAGGACAGCGGGCAGTTCCGCAGCAGCATGGAGTCGCTGTTCCAGGCGGCGACCATGGTGCTGGCGGTCGTCCTGGGCGCGGCGATCCTGGCGTGGCAGAGCCCGTTGCTGTTGTTGCTCCCGGTGGCCGCGGCCGTGCCGTTGTTCACCGGTCGGCTGGCGGAGAGCGCTCTGGAGCGGGCCAAGACGGGTGTCGCCGAGCCGACCCGCGTGGCGCTCAACCTCTTCCAGGCCACGACCACCGCCCGCTACGCCGGCGAGCTGCGGGTGTTCGGCGTGGAGAAGGAACTACGCCAGCGGTACGCGAGCCTGTGGCGGACCGCCACCCGTGGTCTCTACGGTGCGCACCTCAGGGCGATGGCGCTCCGTGCGGCGGGTCAGGTCGTCTTCGGCCTCGCGTACGTCGGAGCGGTGTTGCTCGTCGTGCGCAACGCGATAGCCGGGCAGCAGAGCGTCGGCGAGGTGGTCCTGGTCATCGTGCTGGCCACCCAGGTCAACCAGCAGGTGACCGGCGCCGTCACGCAGTTGCAGCAACTGCAACGCCTCGCCAACACCTATCTACGGCTGGGGCGGCTGCGCGACGCGGTCGCCGGCGCCGGGTCCACCGCCGACCAGCCCGTCCCGGACCGGCTGGTCACCGGGATCGCCTTCGAGAACGTGAGCTTCAGCTACCCGAGCACCGATCGGCCGACGCTGCGCGATGTCGACCTGACCCTGGCCGCCGGCAGCACGGTGGCGATCGTCGGTGAGAACGGCGCCGGCAAGACGACCCTGGTGAAGCTGCTGTGCGGCTTCTACCAGCCCACGGCCGGCCGGATCCTCGTCGACGGTGTCGACCTGCGACGGCTGCCCGTCGAGCGGTGGCGCGAGCGGATGGCGGCCGGCTTCCAGGACTTCGTGCGGTACGAGATCCGGGCGCTCGAAGCGGTAGGTGTCGGTGACGTGACGCGGGTGTCGGACGAGGTCGCGGTCCACGACGCGTTGGTGAAGGCGCACTCCACCGACGTTCTGCGTGCCCTGCCGGACGGCTTGTCCACCCAGCTCGGCACGTCGTACGCCGATGGCGCCGAGCTGTCCGGCGGGCAGTGGCAGAAGCTCGCCCTGGGTCGGGCGCTCATGCGCGACAACCCGATGCTGCTGCTGCTCGACGAACCCACGTCGGCCCTCGATCCGCAGGCCGAACACGAGCTGTTCGAGCGCTACGCCGAACACGCGAGGCGCGCCAGTGCGCAGACCGGGGCGGTCACGGTGTTGATCTCGCACCGCTTCTCCACGGCGCGCATGGCAGACAAGATCATCGTGGTCGGCGACGGGCAACTGCTCGAGGTCGGCGACCACGACACCCTGATGCGCGCCGGCGGCCCCTACGCCGAGATGTTCGCCATCCAGGCCAAGGCGTACAGCTGACCGACCACACGAGGAGTAAGACATGGGCCACCGGATCCGGGTATCCGTCATCATCGCCACCTACAACCAGGCCGACCTGCTGGCCGAGACACTGCGCTACCTCGTCCGGCAGACGATTCCCACCGACGAGTTCGAGGTGATCGTCGGCGATGACGGGTCGACCGATCACACCGCCGAGGTGGCGCGGTCCTTCGCCGACACCCTGCAGGTCAAGTACGTCTTCCAGGAGGACCGGGGATTCCGCGCCGCCGCCGCCCGCAACGCGGCGGCCCGGCTCGCCGCAGGCGCGCTGCTGATCACTCTCGACACCGGCTCGATGGTCGGGCCGGACTTCCTCGCCGCGCACCTGGCCGCCCACGAGGGCGGCGAGTCGCGGCGGGCGGTGATCGGCCTCAGCTACGGCTACAACCCGGAGGTGCCGACGGCGCGGGTGGACGACCTTCTCGCGCAGATGCTCCCGGAGACGGCGGTGGAGCGGTTCCGCGATCTGCCCGAATTCCAGGACGTCCGCCAGTCCTACTTCGCCGACTGCGACATGGACCTGAGCAGGCGGCTGGTGGCCTGGCAGGCATTCTGGACGCTGAACGCGTCGATGCGGACCGACGACTTCCGCCGGGTCGGCGGCTTCGAGGAGAAGTTCGAGGGCTGGGGCGGCGAGGACATGGAGCTGGCGCTCCGGCTGCAGCGCGCCGGCCTGACGATCGAGGTCGCGCCGGACGCCTGGGTCGTGGTGGCGCCGCACGAGCGCGACCACAAGGCCAACTTCGACGCGCTCTTCGTGAACATGCGGATGTTCCTGAGCAAGTTCCCGGAGCCGGTGGTGGAGCTGGGCCTGGGCGTGATGCTCGACAAGGGGGAGTTCTGGGCCTGGGAGCGGTCGTACCGCGAGCTTCTCGACTGGCGGGAGCAGACCGGCGGCCTGAGCGTCTCCGACGAGATCGCCAAGGCCCTGGCGGACGTGCCGGCCGACGAGTCGGTCGCCATCATCGGGTGCGGCGCCGAGCTGCCCGAGTCGGTGACCGGCGCGATCCTCGTCGACTTCGACGACCAGCTCCTCGACCGTGCCGTGCGTTCGGGGGACCACAGCGGCTACCACGCCGTCGGGGTGCACACGCTGCTGGCCGACGACAGCGTCGACACGGTCGTCATCACCTCCCGGATGGCCGGCCTGTGGGGCACCTGGAGCGCGGAGATCCTGGCCGAGGCCGACCGGATCGGCCGGCGGACCATCGCGTACGCCGACCCGGCCACCCCGTGAACCCGTAGGCCAGTTCGAAGGGCTGAACCGACCATGCGAAGGAGAACCATGCGCCACCGGCGGCGGGTATCCGTCATCATCGCGACCTACAACCAGGCCGACCTGCTGTCGGAGACCCTTCGGCAGCTCACCCGGCAGACGATTCCCACCGACGATTTCGAGGTGATCGTCGGCGACGACGGATCGTCCGATCACACCGCCGACGTCGTGCGCTCCTACGCCGACCTGTTGCACGTCACGTACTTCCATCAGGAGGACCGCGGGTTCCGGGTCGCGTCCGCGCGCAACGGCGCGGCCCGGATGGCGGTCGGCGCGCTGCTGGTCATTCTCGACACCGGGTCGATGGTGGGTCCGGATTTCCTCGCCGCGCACCTGGCCGCCCACGAGGGCGGCGAGTCGCGGCGGGCGGTGGTGGGGCCCAGCTACGGGTACAACCCGGACGTGCCGATGGCGGGGGTGGACGAGCTCCTCGCGCAGTTGCCTCCCGAGTTGGTGGTGGAGCGCTACCGCCACCTACCGGATTTCCAGGACGTGCGTCAGCCCTACTTCGTCGGCTGCGAGATGGACCTGAGGAGACGGTCGATCCCCTGGAAGGCCTTCTGGACCGGAAACTGTTCGGTCCGGATGGACGACTTCCGCCGGGTCGGCGCGTTCGAGGAGCGCTTCCAGGGCTGGGGTGGCGAGGACATGGAGCTGGGGTTCCGGCTGCACCGCGCCGGCCTGACGATCGAGCTCGCGGCCGAGGCGTGGGCGGTCGTCGCGCCCCACGACCGCGACCACAAGGCCAATTTCGACGAGCTGTTCGCGAACATGCGGGTCTTCCTGAGCAAGTTCCCCGAGCCCGCGGTCGAGATGGGTCTGGCCGTGATGGTGGAGAAGGGGGAGTTCTGGCAGTGGGAGCCGATGTACGTGGAGCTTCTCGACTGGCAGCAGCGGGCGCGTGGCCTGAGCGTCGCGGACGAGATCGCCCGCGCCCTGGCGGATGTGCCCGACGACGAGGCGGTCACCATCATCGGGTGCGGCGGTGAACTGCCCGCATCGGCGACCGGCGCGACAGTCGTCGACTTCGATCAGGAACTCCTCGACCGCGCCGTGCGTTCGGGGGACCACAGCGGCTACCACGCCCTCGGGCTGTACACGCCGCTGAGCGACGACAGTGCCGGCACGGTCGTCATCACCTCCCGGATGGCCGGCGTCTGGGACACCTGGGGGATGCAGATCCTCGCGGAGGCCGGCCGGATCGGCCTCCGGACGATCTCGTTCGTCGATTCGGTGGTGCCGGCCGCACATGCACAGGAAACCCAATTCGAAGGGAGAGCCGCATGACAACGCTTGTGGTGTCGCCGCATCTCGATGACGCGGTGCTGTCCTACGGCGGCCACCTCGTCCAGTTGGTCGACGCCGGCGAACACGTCGTCGTGTACACGGTGTTCGCCGGGAGTCCCGAGCCGCCGTACTCGCCGATCGCGACCGCCTTCCACGACCAGTGGGCGATCGTCGGTGATCCCGTGGCGGCGCGACGCGACGAGAACGCCGCGGCCCTCGCCACGCTCGGCGTCGATTCGCCGTACCTGTGCGGTCCGTTCCTCGACGCGATCTACCGCAGGTACGCGCACGGCGGCTGGGTGATCGACGACGAGAACCCGATGGATCACCACGCCGACGACGAGGACGACCTGGTCGCCGACATAGCCTCCGACATCGAGCGGGTGATCGGTGAGTTCTCGGCCGACCGGGTCGTCACGTGCGCGGCGGTCGGCAATCACGTCGACCACCGGCGCACCCGCGACGCCGTCCTCGCCGCGGTAGCCAGGACCGACTCGCCGCTGTCACTCTGGGACGACTTCCCCTACCTCGCGTGGCCGGGAGTCAACGTCATGCCGGCGCTACCGCCGGGCGTGCGTGTGTCGGAGCCGGTGGCCGTCGCCATGAGTGAGAGCGAGTGGGCCCGCAAGCTCCGCGCGGTCGGCGCCTACGCGAGTCAGATCGCGATGCTGGAGAGTGGTGGCCAGACCATGAGCGAGCAGTACGCCGACGACTGCGCGAACCGTCGCGGCCACCACGGCGTCGACGGTTTCTACGAGACCGTCCGTGCGGTGCTGACGCTCACAGATTCCGCTCCACTTCGGTCAAGCGCTCACTGAGGAACGCGCGCTCGACGTCGTTGTCGGTCAGGGTCAGCGCCTCCTCGTAGGCCGTCCGGGCCTGCGACCACTGCCCCAACTGGCGCAGGAAGTCGGCCCGGGCGGCACTGAGGTATCCGTACGTGGCCAGGGCCGGATCGGCGAGCAGGGGATTCAGCGCGTCGAGGCCGGCGCGGGGGCCGTCGCGGAGCCCGATCGCGACGGCCCGGTTGAGATGGACCACGGGCGAGGGCCAGAGCCGGAACAGGGCGTCGTAGAGGGCGACGATCTGTGCCCAGTCGGTGTCCCGCCAGCTCGGCGCCTCGGCGTGCAGGGCGGCTATCGCGGCCTCCAGGGCGTACCGCGTCGGTGGCCGCCGGCGCAGCGCGTCGGTCACCAACGACCGGCCCTCGGCGATGAGCTGTCGGTCCCAGCGCGAGCGATCCTGCTCGGACAGCAGCACCAGCCGCCCGTCGGCGGACATGCGGGTGTCCTGGCGCGAGGCGTTGAGCAGCAGCAGCGCGAGAAGCGCGCTGATCTCGGCGTTTGTCGGCATGAGCAGATGCAGCATCCGGGCCAGGCTGATCGCGCTGTCCACCAGATCCTGGCGTACCAACTGCGCGCCGAGTGGCGCCGTGTGGCCGGTGGTGAAGATCAGGTGGACGACCTCCAGGACGGCGCTCACCCGCTCCTCGAGCTGGTCCGGGCCCGGCACGCGATACGGGATGCGGGCCGCGGCGATCTTCTTCTTGGCCCGGGTGATCCGGGCTGCCATGGTGGCCGGCTGCACCAGGAACGCGCGGGCGACCTCGGGCGTGGACAGCCCGCAGACCAGGCGCAGCGTCAGGGCGACCTGCGCCTCCCGGGCCAGTGCGGGGTGCGAGCAGGTGAAGATGAGGCGCAGCCGGTCGTCGACCAGGCCGTCCTCGGGGCCTGGCGTGGTCTCGTCGGCGACGAGCAGCGGCATCTTGCGACGGAACACCGACTCGCGGCGCAGGACGTCGCGGGCCCGGTTGCGCGCGATGGTGGTCAACCAGGCACCCGGTCGGTCGGGGACGCCGGTCTCCGTCCAGGTCTCCAGGGCCTGTGCGAACGCGTCCTGCGTGCACTCCTCGGCGAGGTCGAGGTCCCGGGTCAGATGGGCCGTGGTGCTGAACACCTGGGCCCAGTCGCGGCGGTGCGCCTGGGCGACCGCCGCGACCACCTCGTCCTTCATCCGTGGGTCGGCCACGTCAGCCGTGGTCGACCACCGGGCGGATCTCCACACCGCTGTGCGAAGCGTGCACCTCGGGAAGCAGCGTCGCCATCGACAGGACCTCGTCCAGGTCGGTCGCCTCGATCAGGTAGTACCCGCCGAGTGCCTCCTTGGTCTCCAGGAACGGGCCGTCGGTCGTCTGGATCTGGCCCGTCGAGTCCGAGCGCAGCGTGGTGGCCGTGGGCGCCATCTCCAGCTGCTGGCCGTCGATGATCTGCGTGCCGGCCTTGGCGACGAACGCCTCGTGCGCCGCGTCGTGCGCCTTCCACTGCTTGTCGGTCATCGCGTCCCACTGCTGGGCGTCGCCGTAGATGAGGATCATGTACTTGGCCATGTCTCATGTCCTGTCGTGTGCCGGCCCCCTGGGTGGTGGCCTCTACATTACGACGGGTCGCGCGGGCGGTAGATCGACAGCAGCGACGAAAATCTGGGCCCGGGCGGTCCGGCACGTGTCCCGCCGGCTGACCCGGTTCAGTCGCTGGCGTGTGCGAGCAGGCGGTCCAGGGGTTCCAGGTCGAACGGGGTGTCCAGGCCCAGGATGACGTGGGTGGCGCCGGCCTTGAGGTAGGCGTCGACCTCGTCCACCTCCGCCGTCTCGATCATCGTGGTGCGTTCGATCTCGGCGGGATCGCGGCCCTGCTCGGCGCACCAGCGGTCGAGGACGGCGCTCTTGTGGGCGAAGCGCTCCGCCGAACCGAAGTCGTTCCACATGTCCGCGTACTGGGCCACGATGCGCAGGGTCACCTTCTCGCCGCCACCGCCGATCAGCAGTGGCACCCGCGACGCCGACGGGACCAGCGCGGCCAGGCGGGAGCGTACGGTCCGCACGCCGTCCTCCAGCGCCCGCAGTCGTTCCGGGGCGCTGTCGAACCGGTAGCCGAACTCGGTGTAGTCCCGCTCGAACCAACCGGCGCCCAGGCCCAGGATCAGCCGACCGTCGCTGATCTGGTCGACAGTGCCCGCCATGGCCGCGAGCAGGTTGGGGTTGCGGTAGCTGTTGCACGTCACGAGCGAGCCGAACCGGGCGCGCCGGGTGTCGGCGGCGAGCGCGGCGAGGGTGGTCCAGCACTCGTAGTGGGCGCCGTCCGGGTCGCCGTACAGCGGATAGAAGTGGTCCCAGGTCCAGACGGTGTCCACACCGAGCTCGTCCGCGGCACGCCAGCTCTCGCGTAGCTGGGCCATCTCGCAGTGCTGCGGCTTGAAGAGCACCCCGACCTTGAATCGAGCCATGACCGTCTCCTCTGGGTTTACGCGCTATCGAGTCGAGGATGCCCGGGACAGCTCGGCAAAACCTCTCTTGAATTGCTGTTCCGATGCCATGAGGGCACGGGCGGAGTGGATTTCCGCGCTCGGCAATCGAGAAGAAAAATGGAACCCGAGAGGTCATTAGGTTCAGCGGCAGATACCGCTCTTTCGCACCACCGGATCCCTGCCCGGTGCCGTGCACCGAACCATGGAGGCCCGCGATGGGTAAATGCCCGATCATGCTCGACCCTGAGGGACGTGACATTCATGCCGAAGCCGCCCGGATCCGCGCCGAGGGTCCGGTCACCCTCGTCGAGGTTCCCGGTGGCTACCGCGCCTGGTGCGTCACGACGTACGACATTGGCAAGAAGCTCCTGTCCGGCGACCAGCTCTCCAAGAACGCCAAGGAGGACTGGCCCCCGTTCGTGCGTGGCGAGGTGCCGCACGACTGGGAGCTGATCACCTGGGTGGCGATGGACAACCTGACCGTCCGCGACGGCGCCGACCACGACCGCCTGCGCAGGCTCGTGTCGCACGCCTTCACGCCGCGCGAGGTCGAGCAGGCCCGCCCGCGCGTCGCGTCGATCGTGCAGCGGCTGCTGGACGACATGGAGGCCAACACCCGGCCGGGCGAGACGGTCGACATCAAGGGCCAGTTCACGTACGCGCTCACCGCCACCCTCATCTGCGACCTCTTCGGTGTGCCGGAGGAGGTGCGGGAGGAGGCCCTCAAGGGCACCAAGCAGAACAGCCTGACCAACCACACCGGCGAGATGGCGGCGGCGAACCTCGATCAGTGGCACGACGCCATGTCCAAGCTCGCGGCCCGCCGTCGTCAGGACCCGGGAGACGACCTCACCAGCGTCCTGATCGCCGCGAACGAGGACGGCGAGACGCTCTCCAACGAGGAGCTGATCGGCAGCCTGCACGTCCTGCTCGGCGCGGGCTCGGAGACGTTGAGCAACGTGTTGGCCCACTGCATCATCGACCTGAGCACCCACCGGGACCAGTTGGAGCTGATCCGCTCCGGTCAGTACACCTGGATGGACGCCTTCGACGAGGCGGTCCGCAAGGACGCCGCCGTCGCCCAGCTGCCCTTCCGCTACGCCAAGGAGGACATCGACATTGCCGGCGTCCACATCGCCAAGGGCGACCTGGTCCTGATCGCGTACGCCGGGATCGGCCGGGACCCGGCGCTGCACGGCGACACCGCAAACGACTTCGACATCACCCGTCCGGACAAGACGAACCTGTCGTTCGGCCACGGCGAGCACTACTGCCTCGGCCGTCCGCTGGCCACGATGCAGTCGATGGTGGCCCTGCCGGCCCTCTTCGAGCGCTTCCCCGACCTGACCCTGGCCGTGCCGCGCGAGGAGCTGCCCCCGCAGGGCTCGTTCATCATGAACGGCTACGACCGGGTGCCGATGTACCTCACCGCCGCGGTCCCCGCGGTCGCCTGAGCCCCGTGCCCACAGTCATGGCGGTGGCCACCACGACGGTGGTCACCGCCATGCGTACGTCCGGGGTTCCTTGGAAACGGTCCTGCGCGGGTTTCAGGGCAGCCGCGTCAGGCCGGCGCCGGACAGCAGGTGCGCGGCGCCGGACGGATGCGGGTCGCCGCCGAGCCGCAGGAAGGCAGCGCCCGCCGCCTCCGGCGTCAGCACCGGGCGCATGGGCTCGACGAACGTCTCGGGCGTGACGCCGGCGCGCTCGGCGTACGCGTCGACAGCCGCCCGGCCGAGGCCGGTTTCCGGCGTGAGCTGCGGCAGCACCGTGTGGAACGTGATGTCCAGCCCGGCACGCGCGGCCTCCTGGGCCGCGTAGTCGGCGAGGAAGCGGACGGTCGCCTTGCCTCCGGCGTAGCCGCCGCTGAGCACGGACCCCTTCAACGCGGCGCCGCTGCTGGTCACGATGACCCGGCTGCCGGGCCCCAGGGGCTGCCGCAGCACCTCGCGCAGCCAGAGGAACGCGATGCGCACGTCGGTGTTCCAGGGGGTGGAGAAGGTCTCCCAGGTCTGCTCGGTCAGCGGACGCAGCTCGGGTGACGCGCCGGCCACCAGGGCGAGGACGTCCGGCGGGTTCCGGCGGAGCACGTCGAGACTGGCCGGGTCGGTGGCGTCCGCGTCGACGAGGCTCAGGTTGGCGTGCCCCTCGGCGAGGGTGGCCAGCGGTGCGGTGTCGCGCGACAGCGCCGTCACCGTCGCGCCGGCGGTCAGGAACGCCTCGGTCACCCCTCGGCCGAGGCCACGGCTCGCGCCGACGACGAGCACCTTCCGATCGGACCAGTAACTCATGTCGTCCACCATTCATGATGTCGTCGGTAAATTGTTCACCGTAAAGCTACGATCCCGGTCGAGCCCGATCTTCTTTCAGAGTGCGCGGTTCTCGGCGGCACCCCGGAATGCCTTTTCCGGCGGACGCCCAGGGGTTAACGTGACTTCCTGAATTCCCGGCAACGACCTTCAGCGCTTCACGCAGCCGCCCGTTTGCGCCATCCGCTTCCCGGCGGGGGCACGATGGGGCCGTACCAGGAGGAGACCCCGTGCAGACAACCGAGACGTCACACCGAACCGATCTGACGAAGAGGGCGGCCGACATCGTCCCGGTGCTCCGGAAGAATTCGTTGTGGCAGGAGGAGAACCGTCGGCTCGCCGACGAGAGTGTCGAGGCGATGACGGCTGCCGGAATCTTCCGCATGCGTACCGCGGCGCGCTTCGGCGGCTACGAGGCGGACGCCCACACGCTGCTGGACGTCGGCATCGAGCTGGGGCGCGGCGACGGCGCCGCGGCGTTCGACGTCGCCGCCTGGTGGATCACCTCGTGGAACGTCGGCCTGTTCCCGGACGAGGTGCAGGACGAGATCTTCGCCGACCCGGACGCCCGGATCAGCGGGACGTTGGCGCTCAACGGCACCGGCGTCCCCAAGGACGGCGGCATCGTCGTCAACGGTCGGTGGGCGTTCAACAGCGGTGCCGCGCACAGCGGGTGGAAGCTCCTCTCCACCCTGCTCATTCCGTCCGACGGTGAGCCCGAGCCGGTGATGGCAGTGGTGCCGATGAGCGCGCTGCGCATCGTGGACGACTGGCACGTGTCCGCGCTCTCCGGCACCGGCAGCGTCACGGCCGTCGCGGAGGACGTCTTCGTGCCCGGCTCCAACGTCATGCGGATCGCCGCGTTCACCGCCGGCGAGTACGCGTCCGAGCGCAACCGGGACCTGCCGATGTTCCAGTCGCCACTGGTCGCGGCCGTCGCGGCGTCGACCTCCGGCAAGATGATCGGCATGGCGCGTGCCGCCGAGGAGCAGTTCTACGCGCGGATCAACGAACGGCCCATCTCGAACACCAACTACGAGCGGCAGGCGGACGCGCCGATCACGCACCTGCAGGCGGCCGACGCCGCCCTCAAGATCGACGAGGCCGAGGGCCACGCGCGCAGGCTCGCCACGCTCGTGGACGAGCGCGGTCTGACGCGGGAGCCGTGGACGATCCGCGATCGGGCGTACGCCAGGGCTGTTGCCGGGCGCGTGCCGCAGCTGACCGCCGAGGCGGTCGACATCCTGGCCGGCGCCTGTGGGGCGTCGTCGATCTACACGCGGGAGCCGATCCAGCGGATCCGGCGCGACGTCCGCGCGGTCACCCTGCACGCTCTGCACCTGCCGACGACCACGATGGAGCTCTACGGCCGGGTGCTGTGCGGCCTGGAGCCCAACACGTTCTTCATCTGAGCTGTCCACCAACGCGCGGACGTCCACCGACACGTCGGTGGGCGTCCGTGCGCGCGCGTACACGAAAGCCTCCGGCGACCAGGTCCGAGGCCGCCGGCGGAGATCCGTTGCCGGCACTTCTCGGACGTTGCGCCCTACCGACCCGGCGCACGCTGGAAGACGCCAGGACAGCGCGTATCCGGCCACGATGGTCATCAGTTGCCATCAATGGACGGCTGACGGAAGTGGGTAGCAGATGACCACCAACACGGAAGCTCCGGTCCTGGACGGATCGGACCAGGCGGCGATCGGCGCGGTGTCGGCCCGGATGGTGAAGGCCTGGGCGGCACACGACGCCGACGCCTTCGCCGACCTGTTCGCCGAGGACGGCACACTCATCCTGCCGGGCGTGTACGTGAAGGGCCGCACGGCCATTCGCGACTACATGGCGGACGCCTACCAGGGCGTGTACGCCGGAACGTCCGTCACCGGGAAGCCGATCGACGTCAAGCCCCTCGGACCCGGTGCGGTCGCGTTGTTGACCGTCGGCGGGGTGATCGCGGCCGGGAGCACCGAGCTGGCCGCCGCGGACGCCATCCGGGCCTCCTGGATCCTCGTCAAGCGAAACGACGCCTGGGTGCTCGCGGTCTACCAGAACTGCCCGCGTGACCCAGCCTGAGTGGTAGCCAGTTTCGAGGGCCGGCCAGGTGGCCGGCCCTCACGCGTCGGCGCCGCCGGGGCCACGGTCACCGGGCTCTGCCGCGGCCGGATCGCGCCGAGCCTTCGTGCCCGCTCCCATGCTCACGGTGACCGGCTCAGAGCAGGCGTTTGCGGTTCGTGTGTGCGGCCGATGTCGGGCGCGCCCGGGTCCTGCGGCTCGTGCCTCGCGGCCCGTGTCTTGCGACTCGTGTCTTGCGGCCCGTGTCTTGCGGCCCGTGTCTTGCGGCCCGCGGGTCCCGGCGGCCGGCTCAGGGCCTGTGGCTCGCGGCGCCTTCCGGGCTCATGGCTCGATGTCCACCGTGACGGCTGCGGCCACCGCGCGTGGTGTCCGGCCAGGGCTCAGCGCTCGTGGCTCGTGGCGACCGGCTCAGGGCTCATCGGTCGTGGCGACCGGCTCAGGGCTCATCGGTCGTGGCGACCGGCTCAGGGCTCAGCGGTCGTGGCTCGTGGCGACCGGCTCAGGGCTCAGCGGTCGTGGCTCGTGGCGACCGGCTCAGGGCTCAGCGGTCGTGGCTCGTGGCGACCGGCTCAGGGCTCAGCGGTCGTGGCTCGTGGCGACCGCCTTAGGGCTCAGCGGTCGTGGCTCGTGGCGACCGGCTTAGGGCTCAGCGCTCGTGGCGACTGGCTCAGGGGCTGATGCTGGCGGCTCGGAGTGACCGGCTCGCGGTTCGCGGTTCGCAGCCAGCGGGCGAGCGGGCTAGCGGGCGAGCGGCGAGCGGGCGGCGGTTCGGGGTTCGTGGCGAGGGGTGTCTCGGGCAGTCGGCGCGGCCTCGCCGGGCCGAACGTTCCGGGCCGGTCGAGCCGTGCGCCTCGGCGCGTCGGCTCCGGCGGTGTCAGGAGCGGTCGCCGTCGTCGGCGGTTCCCTGGTTGGCCGGCACGAGGCCGAATCGGCGGGACAGGTGATGCTGCTGCCCGAGCTGGCGCATCGCCGCGAATGCCTGGTGGAGCAGGACGTTGCGCGCGAGCGCCTCGATGCGCGCGGTGCGGTCGTTCGCGATCCGACCGACCTCGTGCCGGGCGAGCCGGTCGGCTGCCTCCCGGTAGACGTCGAGGAAGTCCGGATCGCAGTCGCAGCCCAGGCGCCGCATCGCGGCGAGTGCGAGGGTCAGGTGTGACCGGGCGGCGGCGTCCGGGTTGACCTCCCAGCCGGACGCATCGATGATGCGGTTCGCGTCGGCACGGGCGAGCTCGAGGCTCTCGTCCTCCTCGGCGGCGGTGTCCTTGCCCGCCATCGACACCTCGTTGAGCACCTCGAACAGCTCGATCGACGACAGGTGTTCCTCCTCGGCGGCGATCAGGAGCCGCCGTACCGACGTGAGATCGAGTTCGCCGATGGAGGTGAATATCTTGATCAGCCGAAGACGTCGCAGGTGATTCTTATTGTAAAGTGCCTGGTTACGTCCGGTGGGTTCGCCGGGTGGGAGTAGTCGTTCGCGCAGGTAGAACTTGATCGTTCCGACCGGCACCCCGGACTGCCGGCTCAAGTCAGATATTCGCATCGTGGCTCCCCGTGATCAACGTTTCAGGCCCATGGATCGCGACCACTCGTACTAGCTGTGGCTGCGCCGCGGAAATGACGCGGTGGTTGCGGCGTCGCTGCCGGCGGAGGTCGTCGTGGCTGCCCTGGGCTGGTGTGGATCGAGAAGCACGGGTGATCGGCTCCTTCCGAGCGTGGTGCCGGATGCGCAATCAAGAGGGCTGATGGTTGCGCCGTCCGATAGGAGACTAGGAGACTCGGACATACTTCGGCAACCCTCGATTACCACACAAACACTGTTAGTAACCAGAGCTGGCCCTCCAATGAGGTCCGTCAGTGGCCGGTGAACGGATCAGGGTGACCGCGTCCGCGAGCCGCGACCGTTGTCGCGGTTGATCGCACAAATAGAACTGCCCACCGCGAAAGCCCTGGCTGCGACACGTATCGGGGACCGTGACGGCGTGCTGATCACGTATCTGGCCGGTGTCGTCGACGGGTATCGCCGGGTCGGAGGCCGGCGGCGCCAGAGGGTCCGACAGGGCCTGCTGGCGCGTCGCCGACGTTCCTCGCCGTCACCCTCGTACGACCGATTCCGTGCTCTCCGAACAGCGGGAATGACGATCAACTCTGGCCGGGTACCGACGGGTGGAGGTCACCCCTGCGGCCCTCGGCCACCTCGACCACAAGGTGTGCATATACCGGTGATACACGCTATCCGTATCCAGTAGCGCCAATATCCGCTGCTTCTTCACGATTGCGTCGCGCGCTCACACAGGGTTGATTGCCGACGGACCGTCCGATAGTGTTGCCATAAGTCGGGAGATCATCCGACGTAAATAACCGCACTGTTCCGGCTTTTATATTCAATTGTCAGGTAGGCGCGCGCATATCTGACTGCCACGAGTTGGATAATTCAGCGGAACAGCACCTGGGGGAGTGTCATGAAAGACGTTTCCGAGCAAGCGGTGCTGCGCGCAGTCGCAGCGATGCATGACCGCATGGGCGAACAGTTGACTGTCGACGACATGGCCCGTGCCGCAATGTTCAGCAAATTCCACTTCACTCGGATCTTTCGACGGGTGACAGGTGTGTCGCCCGCCCGGTTCCTCTCGGCGCTGCGTCTGCAGCGGGCGAAGGACCTGCTCATCACCACCTCGATGAACGTCGCGGACATCAGCGTCCGCGTGGGATACAACAGCGTCGGTACGTTCAGTTGGCGGTTCAGCCGTAGCGTCGGCATGTCGCCGACTGCGTTCCGTCGACATGCCGGCTACACACAGTCTATCCATCCGCACTTCGAGTGGCGCTCCGGGCGATCGCCGAGCGGTCGGGTGTCCTGCCAGGTCCGCCTCGCGGAAGACGACGACCAAGCGCTCATTTTCGTCGGTCTGTTCAGCGGCCGTATCCCGGAAGGACGCCCGGCGCGCTGCGCCGTTCTCCAGCAACCGGGCTGGGTCCATTTCGACGCGGTTCCCCTGGGCTCCTGGTACGTGTTGGCCCAGTCGGTGTCGGCCGAGTCGGACGGCGCCGATCCGAACGCCGACGTGGCCGATCGTGCCGTGTCGGTGGCGACGTACGGCCCACTCACGGTCCGCGCCGATTCGAAGGTCACCGCGGACCTGGTGCTGCGGCGCAGCAGCGCCCTGGATCCGCCGGTGCTGCTCGCCCTGCTCGACGCCCGCAAGTACGCGCTGAGCCAGGCACAGCACGGCGGCACCGCGATGCGGGATCGGGTGGGCGCGGCCGCCTGAGTGGGTGGCCCACCTGGACGCCGTCGGCGTGGCGCACTCCGGCATCACCACCTCGAAGCACGAGGCGAGCCTGCAGACAGCGAGAGCAGTCGGCGAATCTGACGCGGGAGGTTCTGATGGTCGCAAGGCGTGTTGCTTCCTCGGTCGCTCAGAAGCACGTCAACTTTCTGACCGTGGTGCCTGCCGCGACGGCGCGTGGACTCGTCGCGGCGGTGTACCGCCAGGTCGCCGAGGAATATCAGATCGTGGTGCCTCCGGCGTTGTTGCACTCGCCGTCCGAGGACGTCCTGGCCGCGTACTGGGCACTCACCCGGGAGCCGCTGTTGCCGGCCGGCGCGGTGGACCGCGCGGTGAAGGAAGCGGTCGCGGCATCGGTGTCGGTGGCCAACACCTGTCCCTACTGCGCCGATCTGCACGTGGCGGGCCTCTTCGAGCTCTCCGGTGAGCACGACGCGGAGGCGATCGCCGCGGACCGGCCCGACGAGATCGCCGACATCCGCACGCGCCGCTTCGTGAAGTGGGCCCGTGCCGCACACCGTGCCGACGGCCCGCCGCTGCCACCGGAAGTGTCCGACGTGGAACGGGCCGAGCTGGTCGGGGTCGTGGTGGGCTTCCATTACCTGAGCCGCGTGGTCAACGTCTTCCTCGCCAACTCGCTGCTGCCGCAGGGCCTCGGCCCACGCGCACGGCGCCGACTCAATCAGGGGCTCGGCCGGGTGCTCCGGCCCACCCTCCGGGGACAGCACGTCGCCGGCCGAGCCACCCGCCTGCTCGATGTCGCGGCACCGACCTCGGACGTCGGCTGGGCCTCGGCCAGCCCGCGGATCGCCGACGCCGTGGCACGCTCCTACCGCGTCTTCGAGGCCGCCGGGCAGCGTTCGCTCGACCCCGCCGTCCGCCGCCTCGTGCTGACCCGGCTCGACGGGTGGGCCGGGGAGGACGCCGGTCTCAGCAACCGCTGGTGCGACGAGCTGATCGAGCCGCTGGCCGCACCGCAGCGGGTGGCGGCACGCCTCGCGCTGCTCACCGCGTTCGCTTCCTACCGGGTCGGCCCCGAAGTCGTCGAGGATTTCCGCCGCCACCACCCGGCGGACGCCACGCTTGTCGACGTGGCCGCCTGGGCCAGCTTCGCCGCGGCCCGCCGGATTGGTGTCCGGCACAGCGCACACGAAGAGAAGAACGACGGACGTCTCTGGCGTGACAATGGCGCTGTCGTGCCTCGCGAGTCCTGAAAGGCGCGCGGGAAGCGCCAACGTCGGTGGGAACCAGTGTCGTTTCCCGTCGGCCCGTGCTGCGGCGATGTGGCGCGTGAATCGAACACCCCGGAATAGGAGAACCGAATGGTGGTCGCACCCGTTCGCACCCTCAACCACGCCTACCATCGGGCAGCGCTCGGTGGCTTCCTGGCAATCACGCTCGCGCACTGGGCCGAACACCTGGTCCAGGCCTACCAGATCTGGGTGCTCGGCTGGGCCCGCCCGCAGGCGCGCGGCGTGCTCGGTCAGTTCCTTCCGTGGCTGGTGACCTCGGAATGGATGCACTACGGGTACGCGCTTGTCATGTTGGTAGGTCTGTTCCTGCTCCGTCCCGGCTTCGTCGGCCGGGCCCGGACGTGGTGGACGGTCGCCCTGGTGATCCAGTTCTGGCACCACATCGAGCACTTCCTGCTGCTGTTGCAGGCGCAACTGCACACCAACTTCTTCGGCGCGGCGGTGCCGACAAGCGTCCTGCAACTGATCTATCCGCGGGTCGAACTGCACCTGTTCTACAACTCGGTCGTGTTCCTGCCGATGATCATCGGGATGTATCTGCACCTGCGTCCGAACGATCGGGAACTGGAGCAGACGCACTGCAACTGCGTGCAGACGCAGTCGCATCCCAGCGTCGTAGCGGCCTGACCGTGTCCCGTCGGACCCGCCTGCTCATCGCCGCCGTGCTGGTCCTGCTGCCACTGGGCTGGCTCGTCGCGGTCACCGTCCGCGCGCCGGCGGTACGCCTCATGGGCAGCTCGCCCGCCGACGCGCAGAGCCTGACGACCGCACCGGGCGAGGCACGACTGAACCTGTCGGCGGCCGCCGACCCCGCGCTGTCGCACCTCTCGGTCGTCGACAGCGCGGGGCGGCGGGTCGACTCCGGTGCCGTGACCGCCGGGCCGGGCGACATCCTGCGTGTGCCCGTGCGCATCGATGCCAACGGCACGTACACGGTCGTCTACCACGTCATCGGCGTCGCCGGCGGACAGACCAGCGGCGTCATTCGCTTCGCCGTCGGCACACAGGCGTCCGGCGCCGCGAACGTGGGCGCCGGGCACGAGCACGAGCACGGCGTCGACGGGCTCAGCGCGGTACTGCTCCTGGTCAATCTCGTCACGGTCGTCGTCCTGGCGATCCTGCTCGTCCGTCGACCGGCGCCCCGCCGCGTACCTCCGCGGTAGCGCCTTTGGACGTGCCGCGCGTCTAGGGCCTGTTTCATCAGGGCGGTCGAGCCGGGCCCGCCGCAGGCCGGCCAGGTCTTATGAAACAGGCCCGAGGGCCCCGGATGCCGAGACATCCGGGGCCCTCGCCGTACGGTTCAGCTCCGCAGGGTCGCGACGAACGAGCGCAGGTCACCGACCAGCAGGTCCGGCTGCTCCATGGCGGCGAAGTGGCCACCCCGTTCGAACTCGGTCCACTGCACGATGTTCGGGAAGCCGCGCTCGGCGAAGCGCCGGACCGGCTGCCCGGGGTCGCGGGGGAAGATCGCCACGCCCAGGGGAACCGGCAGGGGCGGCGGAGGCGGCGGGGGAGTCTTGGCGATGGGCAGCAGCTCGGCGTTGTCGTAGTAGAAGTGGGCCGACGACGCGCCGGCGCCGGTCAGCCAGTACAGCATCACGTTGGTGAGGATCCGGTCACGGTCGATCGCCTCCTCGGGGACCTTGGTCGAGTCGCTCCACTCGTGCAGCTTCTCGACGATCCAGGCGAGCTGACCCACCGGCGAGTCGTTCAGGGCGTACGCCAGGGTCTGCGGCCGGGTGGCCTGGATCTTCATGTACCCGGACTGGTCGTCGACGTAGTTCATCAACAGGCCCAGCCGGCCGCCCTCGACCTCGGTCAGGCCGGCCAGGTCGGCGGGGTCGCCGGAGGGCGGCGTCGGCAGGAAGTTCACGTGCGCGCCGATGACGTGCTCGTGGTCGAGGCCCGCCAGCACCAGGCTGATCCAGGCGCCGAAGTCGCCCCCCTGGACGACGTACCGCTCGTAGCCCAGGGCGGCCATCAACTCGGCCCAGGCGGCGGCGACCCGCGGCATGGTCCAGCCCGGACCGCTGGGCGCCCCGGAGAACCCGAAGCCGGGAATGGTGGGAATGACCAGGTGACAGGCCGTCGCCGGGTCGCCGCCGTGTGCGCGCGGGTCGGTGAGCGGCCCGATGATGTCGGTGAACTCGGCGAAGGAACCGGGCCAGCCGTGCGTGATGATCATGGGGGTGGCGTCCGGCTCGGGGGAGCGGACGTGCAGGAAGTGCACGTTGGTGCCGCCGACCTCGGTGGTGAACTGCGGGAAGGAGTTGAGCCGGGTCTCGGCGGCACGCCAGTCGTAACCGGTTCGCCAGTACTCCACCAGTTCGCGCAGGTAGCTGGCCGGCACGCCCCGGCTCCAGTCCTCCGTGGGCGAGTCGGCAGGCCAGCGCGTGTCGGCGAGACGGCGGCGCAGGTCGTCCACGTCGGCCTGCGGAATGTCGATCCGGAACGGTTTCATGCGGCAATCCTCACTCGATGAGGGAACGGAACGCTATTCCTCGCGACAGGGGGACTTCGCGGCGGCGTCCGCGGACCATGTTAGCGATGCGGAGATGGGTCGGAAAGGCCTGCTGATTCCCTTTTCGGACAGAGCATTCTGGAAGAAGAAATGACGCTTACGCTCGATACCATAACTGACAACAATTGATTTCTTATCCCAATCCAGGAGGCTGACGGTAATGGGCATT
This sequence comes from Micromonospora lupini str. Lupac 08, assembly GCF_000297395.2. Classification (GTDB taxonomy): domain Bacteria; phylum Actinomycetota; class Actinomycetes; order Mycobacteriales; family Micromonosporaceae; genus Micromonospora; species Micromonospora lupini. The sequence continues at coordinate 2,054,852 of NZ_HF570108.1, forward strand.
CCGCTGATTGCGCATGCGGTGGTCCTCGGCGGCAGCGTCGCCGGATCACTGGCGGCCCGGGTCTTGTCGCCGGCCTGCGAGAGGGTCACCGTCGTCGACCGCGACGACCTCTTCGGGCCGGTGGAGCCCCGCCAGGCGGCGCCGCAGGGCCACCACATCCACGCTCTGCTCGCCCGTGGCCAGCAGATCCTGGAGGAGCTGTTCCCGGGCTTCACCGACGAGCTGGTGGCCGGTGGGGTGCCGATCGGCGACTTCGGCACCAGCCTCAGCTGGTACTTCAACGGTCAGATGATCCGTAAGGCCGAGACCGGACTGGTCTGTGTCGCGAGTGGACGGCCACTGCTCGAGTCGCGTGTGCGCGCCCGCGTCCGGGCTCTCGGCAACGTCACCTACCGGGAGCGTACCGACATCGCGGGTCTGGTCGCGTCGCCGGACCGGCAGCGGATAACCGGCGTCCGGGTGCAGGGGCGGGCGCCGGGCGCACCCGAGGAGGTCCTCGACGCGGATCTGGTCGTCGACACCACCGGGCGTGGCTCGCGGACGCCGCTCTGGCTGGAGGAGCTGGGCTACCAGCGGGTGCCGGAGGAACGGGTCAAGATGGACCTCACCTACACCACTATGGACTTTCACGGCCCGCTGTCGTTCGACCCGATCGGCGAGGACATCGCGCTGCTCCCGGTCGCCACCCCGGCGCAGCCGCGCGGTGCCATCTTCGCCCGGATGCCCGACCGGTACGCCGTTTCGCTTACCGGCATCCTGGGCGACCGGCCGCCGACCGACCACGAGGGCTTCCTGGCCTACGTACAGTCCCTGCCCGTACCGGAGATCTACAAGGCGGTCCGCGACGCCGAGCCGATGGGACCGGCGGCCTCTTTCCGGTTCCCGGCGAGCATCCGTCGGCGCTACGATCGGCTGGCGCGTACGCCGGATGGGCTGATCGTCCTCGGTGATGCCGCGTGTGTCTTCAATCCCGTCTACGGCCAGGGCATGACGGTGGCGGCGATGTCCGCCCGATTGCTTGGCGAGCACGTGCGTTCCGGTCCGCCGACGCCGCGGGCCTTCTTCCGCGACCTGTCCCGGCTCATCGACGCGCCGTGGGACATGTCAGCCGGAGCCGACCTCGGCTTCCCCGGTGTGGTGGGCCGACGGACGGCAAAGGTGTGGATGGGCAATGCCTACATCCCCCGCCTGCAGGCGGCAGCGGCTCACGACGGCGTGCTGACGACTGCCTTCCTGCGCTCCGCGGGCCTGGTCGATCCGCCGCAGGCGCTCATGCGCCCCGCAATCATCTCCCGCGTGCTGCGCTCGCGGCGCTGACCCCTCCAGCTATCGAGACGAAGGACAGCGACATGGACACAGCTCAGCTCGCCGGCACCGCAGCGCCGCCGGACTCGCGCCGATGGTGGGCGCTCGTCCTGCTGTGCACCGCGAACTTCATGGTCATCCTCGACACGCAGATCGTCATCCTGGCGCTGCCGACGATCAGCACCGAGCTCCAGCTGGCACCCAGCGCGGCCCAGTGGGTGCTCAGCGCCAACCTCGTCACCTTCGGTGGCCTGCTGCTGCTCGGTGGCCGGGCCGCCGACCTGCTCGGGCGTCGCCGGATGTTCTTCGTCGGCACGCTGCTGTTCCTGCTGGTCTCGCTGGCCTCGGGCTTCGCGTGGAACGGTGAGGTGCTCATCGCCGCGCGGGCCGTGCACGGCCTCTCGGCGGCCCTGATGGCGCCGACCGCGCTCTCGATCATCACCAGCATGTTCCCCGAGGGCCGCGAGCGGCACCTCGCCCTGGCCGGCTGGGCCGGCATCGCCGGTGTCGGCGCGACAGTGGGTCTGCTCATCGGCGGCTGGCTCACCAGCAGCTTCGGCTGGCCCGCCGTCTTCTTCGTCAACGTGCCGGTGGCACTTCTGATGCTGGTCCTCATCCCGGTCCTGCTGCGCGAGAGCCGGGACCTGAACGCCAGGCGGACGTACGACGTCGCGGGCGCCGTGACGAGCACCGCGGCGCTGGTGCTCGTGATCTATGCCCTCGTGACCGCGCCGGCGGAGGGCTGGCTCAGCGTCCAGACCCTCGGCACCGCCGCCGCCGCGATCGTGCTGGCCGGAGTGTTCGTCGCCATCGAGGCGCGGTCCAGCGAGCCCCTGCTGCCGCTGCGGCTGCTGCGCTCGCCGACACTTGTCGGCGGCAACCTGGTCATGGTCACCATGATCATGTGTGCCTTCGGGATGTCGGTGACGATCGCCCAGTACACCCAGGGCCCGCTCGGGGACACCGCGCTGGAATCCGGCATCCGGCAGTCGATCATGCCACTGATGGCGTTGGTCGGTTCGTACGCCGGGCAGTCGTTCATCACGCGGTACGGCTTCCGGCCGGTGGCGGCGATCTGCCTCGTCCTGCTCGGGGCCGGCAGCCTGCTGCTGGCGCAGGCCGTGGCGTCCGGTGGGTCGTCCGTCGGGCTGTTCATCGGGCTGTTCGTCTTCGGCACCGGCCTGGGGCTCGGCACGGTCGCGGCCTCGGCGGCCGCTCTCGCCGGTGTCGCCGAGACCGATCTCGGCCTCGCGTCGGGGATGAACACCGCCTCCCAGCAGATCGGCGGCGGTCTGGGGATCGCCATCGTGTCGACAGTGCTCGTCTCCTTCTCGACAAGCGCCGAGCCGGCGGCGGGCTTCCGCCCCGCCCTCATCACCTGCGCGATCTTCACCGTCCTCGGGCTCGTCATCGCCGTTGCCCTGCTGGGCGGACGCCGGCAGGTGATCCCCGCCGATCTCGCGACCGTCCCTCGGCACTGACCGAGCCATCCGGACGCCATCGAACTGAGAGGCAGAACCGTGACCGAACAGCAGCAACCCAGGGTGATCGCCGATCTGGCCGCTGACGGCGACGACCTCGACCGTCTGGTCAGCGACCTCGACGCGGCCGCGTGGGCGTTGCCGACCCCCGCGCCCGGCTGGACCGTCGCCCACCAGATCGCCCACCTGGCGGCCACCTTCCGCATGGCCGGGCTGGCGGCAGCCGACCCCGACCAGTTCGTCGCCATGACGGGGCGGCTGGGCGCCGACTTCAACGCCAACGTCACCGCGGCACTGTCCGGCTACCTCGCCGAGGAGCCCACCGAGTTGTTGCGGCGCTGGCGTGACGAGCGGGCGTGGGCCGAGAAGTCGCTGGGCGCCCTGCCGATGAACCAGCTCGTCCCCTGGTTGGTACGCCCGCTGCCGGCGGCGGTGCTGGCCATGGCCGGGATGATGGAACTCTTCGCCCATGGCCAGGACATCGCCGACGCCCTCGGGGTCCGGCGCACGTTCACCGACCGGATCGGCCAGATCGTCGGGTTCGCGGTCCGGACCTGGGACTTCGGTTACCAGGCCCGCGGCCTCGAAACCCCGGACGTCGAGTTCCGCTTCGAGATCACCGCGCCGTCCGGCGCGCTGTGGGAGTTCGGCCCCGCGGAGTCTCCGGAGCGCGTCACCGGGCCCGCGGAGGACTTCTGCCTCCTGGTCACCCGCCGCCGGCACCGCGACGATCTCGCGGTGCGTGCACAGGGGGAGATCGCCACGCACTGGTTGGAGATCGCCCAGGCATATCGGGGCCCCGCCGGCCCCGGCCGTGAGCCGGGTCAGTTCGCGGATCGGGCCAACTGACCCGAGCGTCAGCGCACCGAGCGTCGTCGCCGGGTGGACCCCACCCGGCGGCGACGCTCGGTCGCATCCCAGCGGCCAACGACCACGTCGAAAGCCCAGCGCAGGGCCGGGATCCGACCGGGCACGCTCGGAGACGCGCGGCTCCCCGAACCCGGCGAGGATGAAATCGCCGCGGTGACAGCCGCCGTGGCACCGAACGAAGGGTGGCCGGTATGTCGAGAGTGTTCGGGTCGATGCGCCGCATGGTTCTCGCGCCTTCGCTGGAGCAGGTCTCCTTCGCCGCGCTCGGATTCCCGGTCACGGCCTCCGCCACCACTGTGCACCTGGAGGCGATCCCGCAGGCGGTGGTCTGCGGCTTCGAGTGGGGGATCGAGGGCCCGAGCGTCGCCGAGCTGGAACGCCGGCTCGCTCTCGTGGACCCGGAACGCCGTGGCTTCGCCTACGAGGGCGCGACGATGGCCTACACCGTGCTCGATGCCACGGCAGGCGGTTCCCGTACCCGTGAGTTGCTGGAAGGGCCGGGGCGCCCGCACTACTTCCTCGCCTGCATAGGCATCGGCTTCGCGATGGCCCGGCTGCCGCGCGCGTTGTGGCGCAAGGTGCTGCCGGACCTCAGCGGGATTCCGTACCACCCGACGATGAGCTGGCTGGCCGTCGACGGTTACGGCTTCGACAAGGCGTACTTCGACCAGGCCACCTGGATCACCGGGCAGCGACGGCCCCGGCCGTACCCCTGGCAGGGGGACGCCGACTACTTCCCGCGCGCGTTCGACCAGGGAGTCGGCCGGGCGCTGTGGTTCCGGCACGCGGCCGACCCGGCGGCGGTGGCGGCGACCGTCGACGGCTTCGCGGCCCCGCGCCGCGCGGACCTGTTCAGCGGTGTGGGACTGGCCGCGACGTTCGCCGGCGGGTGCGACGCCGCCGGCTTCGAGTCGTTGCGGTCGCTGGCCGGGGAGTACGGCCCGCACCTCGCCCAGGGAGCGGTCTTCGCGGCCAAGGCGCGGACGTGGGCGGGCTACTGCCCGGAGCACACCGAGACGGCGGTGCGGGCGCTGACCGGCCTGTCGTCCGAGGCCGCCGCCGAGCTGGCCGACGCCGCGGCGGTCGACGGGCACGGCGACGGCCCGGCCTACGAGCAGTGGCGGCGGGTGATCCGCGAGCGGATCGCCCAGCCCGCCGGCATCAGCGACAGCTAGGGCCCGTTTCGACGACGACCAAAGGAGCCTGGAGATGACCACCAACAACGCCGATCCGGCGGCGCTGGCGCCTCGTGACCTCGCCATCTTCGTCAAGAGCACCCCGCTGCCGGACGTCCGCGCCCTGATGAGTGGGGACCGCCGGGACGCCCTGCTGCGGGAGGTCTTCCGGCGGATGCCGGACGTGTTCCGGGCCGACCGGGCCGTCGGTCTCGACGCCGTCATCCACTGGGTGATCGGTGACCGGCCCGACGGCGGTGTCGACCGCTACCAACTGGAGATCGCGGACGGGGTGTGCCGGGTGTCGCCCGTCGCCGATCGCGAGCCGAAGCTGACGCTGACGATCGGCGGCGCCGACTTCCTGCTGGTGGTGACCGGCAACGCGCACCCGGTCGTGCTCACCATGAAGGGCCGGCTGCGCACCCGGGGCGACCTCGCGCTGATCGCGAAGTTCCCCTCCCTGTTCGACGTGCCGAAGGTCTGACCGCACAGCGAGGCCGGCCCCGACCGTTTCCGGTCGGGGCCGGCCGACGTTCGCCGGTCAACCGGCCGCTTCGTACGCCCTGGCGAGCGCGTCACCGTGCCGGCGTGCGGCAGTCAGGGCGGCCCAGGCGGCCAGGCCGAGCAACGCCCCGTCGTCGTGGCCCTCGGCACGGACCGCGGCCACCGCCGAGTCGGGCACCCGGTACGAGGCGAAGGCGACAAGCATCGCCAGCCGCCCGGTCGCCCGGTCCGCCGAGGACAGACCCGCCAGCCGCGTGTCGAGCCACTGCGTGGCGCCCGCGAGGTCGCCCGGGACGGCGGCGTCGACGAGGGACTCGCGTACCAGTTGCCGTACGGCGGGCGGCACCGACCGCTGCCCGGCGTCCTCGACCACCGCCGCCGCTCCCGTCATGGCGGCCGCGACGTGTGGCAGCCCCGCCGCCCACCGGAGGTCGTCCGGCAGCCGCCGTACCGTGCCGGCCGTGCCGGGCAGCAGCGGCAGGGACTGCCCGGCCACCGCCTCCCGGCCGGCCAGCCGACCCATCACCCGTGCCGCCGCGCTCCGGACGCCACCGAGCAGGGGAGCGGGAACCGCCGCCAGCGGCGAGTCCCGCAGGAAGACGTTCACCATGCGGTTGAGGTAGTGGAAGTCGACGGCCACGCCGATCAGCTCCGGCGACAGGACCGCCGGTAGCGGCGGCGGCGAGGTGCGCCGGCCCCCGAGCCCGCGTACGGCTGCCTGGTGCACGTCCACGCAGTAGGGACAGGTGTTGGCAGCCGATACCGCTGCCGCCACCTCCTCGCGCTCCCGACGGCTCGTCGTGCCCGAGACGAGCAGGGTCTCGCGCAGGATGCACCAGGCCGCCGCGAGCAGTCCCGGCGCGGCGGAGTGCAGGGCGATGGGTGGTGCGAGCAGGCCGAAGTCGCGTTCGACCTGCTCGTACACCTGGCGGACCCGCACCGGCGCGGTCTCCGGAGGTACTCCGGAGACGTGTCGCAGGTGCGCGAAGGTGCTCCGTCGGGTGAGCCCGGCGACAGTGAAACTCATGACCGCAGGTGGGCGACCGCACGCCGTCCCGCGGTCTCGCCGTCCGGCGACGGCGCGCCGTAGGTCACCGCGACGCCCCGGTCCTGCGCGGCCCGCACGATGCCCGGCATGGCCCGTTCGGCGAGGGCCGCGATCGTCGAGGCCGGGTTGACAGTCAACGCGCCGGGCACCGCGGATCCGTCGGTCACGAAGATGCCCGGGTGCCCGCGCAGCTCGTGGCGGTCGTCCAGGGCCGAGGTCGCCGGGTCGTCGCCGATGCGGCACGAGGCGAGAGGATGCACGGTGTAGGCGCCCACCAGGTCATTCGTCCACGGCATCACGCGGGACAGCCCGTCGCGCTCGAGGATGTCCTTGACGTCGGCGTCGGCAAGCGACCATCCGCGCCGGGTGTTCGCCGTCGGCCGGTACCGCAGCGGGCCGTGACCCAGCATCTGCTGCGAGAAGCGGTGGGCGTTGCCGGTCTCCGGCGGCGGGCCGAAGACGCCCTCGTTGTCGTCCTCCGACATCGTGAAGATCGTCAGCCATGACTGCCAGCGGCGCAGCATCTCCTTCTTGCCCCGGCCGAACCAGCTGGGGCTCGCGTCCGGCACCTGCGCCAGGATCGTGCCCAGCGCGGGCGGGAAGTAGAGCTGTTCGAGTGAGTAGCGCTCGAACTCGGGCAGGGCGCCGTCGAGCCGGTCCCAGCTGGCGACCGTGGGGCCCCGCCCGATCTGGTACGCCTCGTAGGCCCGCCCGTCCGGCCGCGACAGCTTCAGCACCTCGCGGACCCGGTCCTCGTCGAACACGGCCGTGTTGAGGCGCTCGCCGTTGCCCGAGAAGTATCGCCCGACGGCGTGCGGCATCCGGCCCAGATGGGGCTCCGACCGTTGCAGGATCACCGGTGTGGCGCCCGCGCCCGCGGCGATGACGACGATCTTCGCGTCGATCGTCCCCTCGCCGTGCAGGATCCGGTAGTCCTCCTCGTCGACCACTCGATAGTGGACCCGGTAGCTGCCGTCGTCGTTACGGGCCAGGTGCTGCACCTCGTGCAGCGGCCGGATCTCCGCGCCGTGCGCCAGGGCGGCCGGCAGGTAGTTGAGCAGCAGCGACCGCTTGGCGTCGAAGCGGCAGCCGGCCATCATCCAGTTGCAGTTCGTGCACATGTCCACGTCGATCGCCGACGGCGCCGGGTTGGCGGTACGACCGGCGTGGTGACAGGCGGCGGCGAACAGGCCACCGGCGTACGGGACCCGGTCCCAGGTCTGCTGGGTCACCGGCAGCGCCTCGGCCACCCGGTCGTACCAGGGCTCCAGGGCGTCCCGGCTGATCGCGGCGGGCCACATGCGTCGCCCGATGCTGCCGTGGCGCTCGAAGACGAACCGCGGCGCCCGCGGCATCGTGGCGAAGTAGACCACGCTGCCACCGCCCACGCAGTTGCCGCCCAGCACGCTCATGCCGTCACCGATGACGAAGTCGAAGACCCGGGTGTACGACGCGCCCAGCTTGAAGTCGTGCTCGAAGTCGTCGGCCTTCAGCCACGGGCCGCGCTCGAAGACCTTGACCCGGGCCCCGCCGGCGGCGAGGTGGTACGCGGCGATGGCGCCGCCGAAGCCGCTGCCGATGACCAGGACGTCGGTGGACTCGGTGGCCGTCATGCCGGGCTCCCCGTGGAGGTGGTGGACGGGTGCGGGTCGGCGAGCTGCCGGCCGTACGAGAACGTGGGGAACCGCCAGAGCCCGTCCGGCTCGGGCGACTCGTACCCCATCGCCAGCAGGCCCGGATGCCCGGAGGCCAACGCGTCCACCGTGTGCATGTGTGGCGCGCTGTCGAAGGCCATGTTGCAGAAGAGCGCCAGCCCGACCCACATCTGCTTGTCCGGGTGATCGGGGCTGGTCAGCTTCTCGATCAGCGCGGTCCGGGCCTCGAACGGCAGGCCCACGAAGGGCGGCAGGTCCGGGTCCAGGTCGAGGCCCGTGGCGGCGGCGTGCTCCCGGGCGTACTCGTCGAGTTCCACACAGATCGTCTCGAGCGCCGGCGCGATCCCCCCGGCGGGGTCTTCGAGCAGGTCGATCGCGCCGCCCGCGACGGCGCCGCCGCCGACGTCGACGCCGGCGATCGCCGCGTCGTCAGGACCGCGTTTCTCGCCCGGAATGATGGTGTCGGCGAATGCCTCCAGAACCATCGTACGCATCCGGTGTTCGGCCGCTTCGTCGGATTCCACGGCACGCTCCTTCGAGGAAGTCCGGATGTCAATTCCGGAGGTGTCGTTCGGATGCCAGTCATCGTGGTATCGGCCCACCCCTCGCGTCCATCTCCTGTGTTGCGCTAACCGGACCGTAATGGTCATTCCCGCTGTCCACTTTCCATTCGACCGTTGTCAACTGCCGCTGAACTGCGGAAACCCGCTGTCGACCAGGTGCCTCCAGCAACCGCCGCAATGCAGGAGAAGTTCCGCTCCGCATAGTCGCGTAACAATGAGGTCTCAGCGGGAGGGCCGGAGCATACGATGAGTTCATTGACCAGACTTCGACGCCGTATTCTGACCCCGGACGTGGGGCAGACCAAAATCAGCACGCGGGGATTCCACCTCAAGGACGAGCAGGCCCGCGAGCGCCTCGAAACGGTTGGCAGCTCGTTCCTGCACGGATACGGGGCAGCCGCGGAGGCGAGCGGCCCGGCAGAAGCGGCGCCCTCGGTCGAGGCCACGCCGGCCGCGTACCGGGGCTTCGCCTACGAGGGCGCGGCGATGGCATTCGCCATCCGCGACGCCCTGCCCGGGCGTCCGCGGCACGTCGCGCGGTTCCTCGCCGACCACGACGAGCACGTCTACATGGCGTACGTCGGGGTGGGCTGGGCGATGGCCCGCCTGCCGCGTCTGCTGTGGCACCGCCTGTACGCCCCGGACCCGCTGCTGCGCTGGCTCGTCCTCGACGGGTACGGGTTCCACGAGGCGTACTTCAAGACCGACAGGTACGTGCGCCAGCGGCGCCGGCCGTCCACCTTCGCGTGGCCGGCCGACGGCCCCCGGGACTACTCGGTGCGCGCCATCGACCAGGGCATCGGCCGGGCCTGCTGGTTCGTGGCCGGAACGGACCCGGAGCAGCTCGTCCGCCTCCTCGACGCGTTCCCCGTCGACCGCCGCCGCGACCTGTACGCCGGTGCCGGCCTCGCCGTCTGCTACGCGGGCGGCGCGAGTGAGCGGGAACTGAACTGGCTCGCCGAGTGCGCGGGGACGTACCGGCCGGACCTCGCGCAGGGCGCGTCGTTCGGCGCCGCGGCCCGGCTGCGGGCCGGTCTGGTGCTGCCGCACAACGAACTGGCGACCCGTGTCCTCTGCGGCATGTCGGTGAGCGACGCGACACGGGTGACCGACGAGGCGCGGGTCGGGCTGCCCCAGGACGACGTCCTGCCCGCCTACGAGGTGTGGCGCCAGCGCATCAGGAATGCCTTCGACCCGTCGCCAGCGACACGAAAGCTGAGTGAGCAATGACAAGTATCGCCGTGGTCGGGATGGCGTGCCGCTACCCCGACGCCCGTTCACCGCAGGAGCTGTGGGAGAACGCGATCGCAGGTCGCCGGGCGTTCCGGCGGCTCCCCGACGTCCGCATGAACGCCGACGACTACTTCGACGCCGACCCGGCCGCCCCGGACCGCTTCTACGCGCGCAACGCCGCCGTCATCGAGGGCTACGAGTTCGACCGGGTCGGCTACAAGGTCGCCGGGAGCACGTACCGGTCGACCGACCTGGCCCACTGGCTGGCCCTGGAGACCGCCGCGACGGCACTTGCCGACGCGGGTTTCCCGGCCGGGGAGGGGCTGCCCCAGGAGCGCACGGGCGTCATCGTGGGCAACACGCTCACCGGTGAGTTCTCCCGCGCCAACCAGATGCGGCTGCGCTGGCCGTACGTGCGGCGAACCGTGGCGGCGGCTCTGCGGGCGGAGGGCTGGGACGACGAGAAGCTGTCCGCCTTCCTCGCCACCTACGAGGAGGCGTACAAGAGCCCGTTCCCGCCGGTGAACGAGGACACGCTCGCCGGCGCCCTCTCGAACACGATCGCCGGACGCATCTGCAACCACTTCGACCTCAAGGGTGGCGGCTACACCGTCGACGGCGCCTGTTCGTCGTCGCTGCTGTCGGTGGTGACCGCGTGCCGGGCGCTGCTCGACGGGGAGTTGGACGTCGCGATCGCCGGCGGCGTCGACCTGTCCATCGACCCGTTCGAGGTCATCGGCTTCGCGAAGACCGGCGCTCTGGCCACCGGCGAGATGCGGGTCTACGACCGTGCCTCCAACGGGTTCTGGCCCGGTGAGGGCTGCGGCATGTTGGTCCTGATGCGCGCCGACCAGGCCGCCGAGGCAGGTCACCGGATCTACGCCTCGGTGGCCGGGTGGGGCGTCTCCTCCGACGGCCGCGGTGGCATCACCCGACCCGAGGTCGACGGCTACCGGCTCGCCCTGCACCGCGCGTACGACCGGGCCGGTTTCGGCATCGACACCGTCGGGCTGTTCGAGGGGCACGGCACCGGCACGAAGGTCGGGGACACCACCGAGCTCACCGCGCTGTCCAGCGCGCGCGAGACGGCGAATCCCGACGCGCCGCCGGCCGTCATCGGCTCGGTCAAGGGAATGATCGGTCACACCAAGGCCGCTGCCGGGGTGGCGGGTTTCATCCGCGCCGCCATGGCCGTGCACCACGAGGTGCTTCCCCCGAGCGTCGGCTCCGTCGACCCCCACGAGCTTCTCGCCGCCGACGGCGCACGGCTGCGTACCCTGCGCAAGGCCGAGGCGTGGCCGAGCGCGGTCCCGGTGCGGGCCGGTATCACCGCCATGGGCTTCGGCGGCATCAACACGCACGTCGTGCTGGAACGCCACGGCACGCGCCGGCCCGTGCCGGACCGTCGCGTCCGTACCCTGGCCGCCTCCGCCCAGGACGCGGAGCTGCTGCTGGTGGACGCTGCCTCCGCGCGGGAACTCGCCGTCCGGCTCGCCGAGCTGAGCACCTTCGTGTCCGCGGTCTCGTACGCGGAGCTGGGCGACCTGGCGGCGACGCTGCACCGCGACCTGCAGGACCGGCCGTTCCGGGCCGCGGTCGTGGCCTCGTCACCCGAGGAGGCGCAGCGGCTGCTGACCGCGGCCCGCGAGGCCGTCGAATCCGGTGAGACGAGACTGATCCGCCCCGACGGCCGGTTCCTGCTCGGGCACGTCAGCGGTCCGGCCCGGATCAGCTTCCTCTTTCCGGGGCAGGGTTCCGGACGCGGCGTCAGCGGTGGTGCGTTGCGGCGACGGTTCGCCGAGGTCGAGGACGTCTACCTGCGCGCCGCGCTGCCCACCGGCAGCGACGTCGTCGCGACCGAGGTCGCCCAGCCGCGCATCGTCACCGGATCTCTGGCCGGGCAGCACGCCCTGTCGCTGCTCGGCATCGAGGCGTCCACCGCGATCGGGCACAGCCTCGGCGAGATCGTGGCCCTGCAGTGGGCCGGCGTCATGGACTCCGACACGCTGCTGCGCGTCGCGGGCGTCCGGGGCCGGACGATGGCCGGGCACAGCCAGGCCGGCACGATGGCCGACATCGGGGCGCCCCCCGAGACGGTCGACGGGATCATCGCGGGGCTTCCGGTGGTCGTGGCCGCCTACAACGGGCCCGAGCACACGGTCGTCTCCGGGTCGGTCGACGCGATCGAGGCGGTCTGCCACAAGGCACGGACCGCCGGTCTGAACGCGACGCGGCTGCGGGTCTCGCACGCCTTCCACTCCCCGCTTGTCGCCCCGGCCGCGGACACGTTCGCCGACGCCCTCGCCGGCGAGACCTTCCACCAGGTCGGCGCCCGGGTCGTCTCCACCGTCACCGGTGAGGTGCTGCCCGCCGGCACCGACGTGCGCGGCCTCCTGCGCCGCCAGATCACCGACCCGGTCCTGTTCCACCAGGCCGTCGCGTTCGCCGCCAAGAACACCGACCTGTTCGTCGAGGTCGGGCCCGGCCGGGTGCTCACGGGACTGGCCACGACGGTCACGGACGTCCCGGCGGTCGCCGTGGACACCGACAACGACTCGCTCGCGAGTCTGCTGCAGGTCGCCGGCGCCGCGTACGTCGTCGGCGCGGCCCCGGCCCCGGCGGCGCTGTTCGACGGGCGGTTCGTGCGGCCGTTGGAGGTCGGCGCCGAGTTCTCCTTCCTGACCAGCCCCTGCGAGCAGGCCCCGGAGCTCGGCGCGGCGATCGAGCGTGGGCCCGCCGTGGCGCCCCCGTCCACCACCGCCGACCCGGTCGGGGTGGGGGAGGAGTCCACCGAGGACCTCATGCGGCGGCTCACCGCCGAACGCGCCGAGCTGCCGATCGAACTCGTCCGGCCGGACAGCCGCCTGCTCGACGACCTGCACCTGAGCTCGATCACGATCGGCCAGGTGGCCAACCAGCTCGCACAGCGTCTGGAGCTGCCACCGGCGCAGATGCCGATCAACTTCGCGACCGCCACCGTCCGGGAACTCGCGGAGACGATGGAGACCCTGGCGCGTACGGCCAAAGACAGCGACGCCACCGCCACGCCTGTGGTGGCGGGTGTGGCCGGCTGGGCGCGGCCCTGGCGGCTCGACCTCGACGAGGTGCCGTTGCCTGCGGTTCCCGGCGACGCCACCGCCGGGAACGGCCGGTGGCACGTGCACGCGGCGGCCGACCACCCGTTCGCCGCGACCCTCGCCGCGTCGCTCGAACAGGCCGGGCTCGGCGGCGGCGTCCTGGTCTGCCTGCCGCCGGACTGCACCGAGGAGCAACTGGAGCCGGCCCTGCGAGGGGCACAGCAGGCCCTCGCCGCCGGCAGCACCCGCTTCGTCCTGGTCGGGCACGGCCGGGGCGCGGCGGCCATCGCCAGGACGTTGCACCTCGAGGCGCCGTCCGTGCTGGTCACCGTCGTGCACCTGCCCGCCGCCGGCGAGTCGGCGGTGGAGCTGGTGGTGCGGGAGGTCGCCGCGACGACAAGCTTCACCGAGGTGCACCACGAGGACGGGGTGCGGCGCGTACCGACGCTCCGCGCGCTGCCGGTGCGCCCCGCGACCGCGGAGGCTCCGCTCGGCGCGGACGACGTGCTGCTGGTGACCGGCGGGGGCAAGGGCATCACCGCCGAGTGTGCCCTCGCCCTGGCCACCGACAGCGGTGCCAGTCTGGCGGTGCTGGGCCGTTCCGATCCCGCCGAGGACGCCGAACTGGCCGCGAACCTGGCCCGGATCGCCGCCGCCGGCGTCACCGTGCGGTACGCCCGCGCCGACGTCACCGACGCGGCCGCCGTCCGGCAGGCGGTGCGGGACCTCTCCGCCGAACTCGGGCCGGTCACCGGCGTCCTGCACGGCGCCGGCCGCAACGAACCCGCCGGACTGGCCAGCCTGGACCCGGCCGCGTTCCGCCGCACCCTGGCACCGAAGGTCGACGGCCTGCGGGCCGTGCTCGACGCGGTCGACAGGTCCCGGCTCCGGCTGCTCGTGACGCTCGGCAGCATCATCGGCCGGGCGGGGCTGCGCGGCGAGGCGCACTACGCCACCGCCAACGACTGGCTGGCCGAGGAGACCACTGCCTTCTCCCGGGCGTACCCGGACTGCCGCACCCGGTGCCTGGAATGGTCGGTCTGGTCGGGCGTCGGCATGGGCGAACGGCTGTCGGTCGTCGAGTCGCTCAGCCGCGAGGGCGTCACGCCCATCACCCCCGACCAGGGCATCGCCATCCTGCGGCGTCTGGTCGCGGACACCACGGCACCTGTCGTGGTGGTGATCAGCGGCCGCACCGAGGGCATCCACACCGTCCGGTACCACCAGCCGGCGCTGCCGCTGCTGCGCTTCGTCGACCGCGCGCTGGTCCGCTACCACCAGGTCGAACTCGTGGTGGAGACGGAACTCAACGTCGGCACCGACCGCTACCTCGAAGACCACGACCTGGACGGCAACCTGCTGTTCCCCGCGGTGTTCGGGATGGAGGCCATGGCACAGGTGGCCGCGGCCCTCTCCGGCGCCGACATCGTCCCGGTCATCGAGCGGGCGGAGTTTTTGCGGCCCATCATCGTCGCGCCGCACGGGCACACGAGGATCCGGGTGGCGGCCCTCGTCACCGACGACGACGTCGTCGAGGTCGCGATCCGCAGCGAGGAGACCGGTTTCACCGCCGACCACTTCACCGCCCGGCTACGCCTCGGCGCCGACACCGTGCCCGACGGACCTCCGGACCAGGTGCCGGACGGTCTCGCGCCGGCCTCCATCGCCCCGCTCGACGACCTGTACGGCGGCACCCTGTTCCAGGGCGCCCGGTTCCAGCGGATCCGGCGGTACCACCGGGCCGCCGCCCGTCACGTGGACGCGGTCGTGGAGGCCGACGACTCGACCGCGTGGTTCGCCCCGTACGTCTCCGCGACGCTGCTGCTGGGCGACCCCGGCGTCCGCGACGCGCTGATGCACGGCAACCAGGTGTGCGTGCCGGACGCCACGCTGCTGCCCGTCGGCGTGGAACGCATCCACCCCGGCGGGGAGAAGCTGTCGTCCGCCCGCGAGCTGCGGTACTGCGCCACCGAACGCGAGCGCGACGGCGACACCTACGTCTACGACATCGCCCTACGCACGGAGTCCGGGATGACAGTCGAGCGGTGGGAGGGGCTGCGGCTGCGCGCGGTCCGCAAGCAGGACGGCGCCGGCCCCTGGGTGGCGCCGCTGCTCGGCCCCTACCTGGAGCGTGGCCTCGGAGACCTCGGGCTCACCGACGTCGCCGTCGCCATCGAGCCCGACGACCCGTCACCCGAGCCGGGCGAGCACTCCGTCACGCGCCGACGCGACAGCGCCCGCGCCGTCGGGCAGGCGCTCGGGCGGCCGGTCGAGATCACCTACCGGCCGGACGGTCGACCCGAGGTCGCCGGGGAGCACACCGTCTCGATCGCGCACGGCGCCGGCGTGACGCTCGCCGTCGCCGGAGCGGGCGTCCTCGGCTGCGACCTGGAGAGCGTGGCGCCGCGCAGCCCGGACGAGTGGAAGGGCCTGCTCGGCCCGCACGCCGCGCTCGCCGAGCAGCTCGCCGGCGACTCGGGCGAGGACGCCGACACCGCCGCGACCCGGGTCTGGACCGCGGTCGAGGCGATGCAGAAGGCAGGCCTGCCGATGCGCGGGCCACTCGTCCTGGGCGGTACGGCTCGTCCGGGCTGGGTGCTCTTCGCCGCCGGCGGCGCTCGGGCCGCCTCGTTCGTCACGAGCCTGCGCGGCAGCGACGGACGCGTCGTCATCACTGTTCTGGCCGGTGCGGAGGGATGAGCATGGAGAGCTACTACGAGCTGCGGCACACCGTCGGGTTCGAGGAGACGAACATCGTCGGCAACGTCTACTACGTCAACTACCTGCGGTGGCAGGGCCGCTGCCGGGAGATGTTCCTGAAGGACCGGGCGCCGACGGTCCTCGCCGACCTCCAGGACGACCTCAAGCTGTTCACGCTCAAGGTCGAGTGTGAGTTCTTCGCCGAGATCACCGCGTTCGACGAGATCGCCGTCCGGATGCGGCTGCTCGAACTGGCCCAGACGCAGCTCGAGTTCGGTTTCGACTACGTGCGGACCGGCCCGGCGGGCGAGACCCTCGTCGCCCGCGGCGCCCAGCGCGTCGCCTGCATGCGCGGCCCGAACAACCGGACCGTTCCCACCCGGGTCCCGGAAGCGCTCGAACGCGCTCTCGAACCCTACGCCGCCGCCGGGGTCCGGCGATGACGACCTTCGGTACGGACGAGTTGGCGGACCCGGTGCTGATGCGCCGCGTCTGCGGGACCTTCGCCACCGGCGTCACGGTGGTCAGCGTCGGCGGGGACGAGCCGCACGCCATGACCGCGAACTCGTTCAGCGCGGTGTCCCTCGATCCACCGCTGATCCTGGTGTGTGTCGGCCGGGACGCCCTCATGCACCAGGCGCTCAGCCGGGCCGGCGCGTTCGGCGTCTCCGTGCTGGCCGCCGACCAGGAGGCGGTGGCGCGTTACTACGCCGACCGACGCCGTCCACTCGGGCAGGAACAGTTCGAGTTCACCGAGTGGCGGCCGGGCGCGCGCACGGCGGCGCCGTTGCTCGGCGGCGCCGCCGCCCACATCGAGTGCGAGCTCTGGCGGTCGTACGACGGGGGAGACCACACGATCTTCCTGGGCCGTCCGTGCGGGATGCGCCGGTACGACGACGGCGACGGCGACGGCGAGGCCCTGGTGTTCCTCGGTGGCCGGTTCCGTCGGCTCGAGCGGGCGCCGTCGGCGGTGGTGACGTCATGACCGCCGTCATCCGCCCGGCGCCGTCCCTGCCCGGTCCGTCACGCGCGTCGGCCGTCAGCATGCTCATCACGATGGGCCGCGACCGCCTCGGCATGATGACGTCGGCGGCCGCCCGCTACGGCGACGCCGCGCTGCTGCCTGTCGGTCCGAAGGAGCTCTACTTCTTCAACCACCCCGACCACGCCAAGCACGTGCTCGCCGACAACGCGGCCAATTACCACAAGGGCATCGGTCTGGTGCACGCCCGCCGCGCGCTCGGCGACGGGTTGCTCACCAGCGAGGGTGAGCTGTGGCGCAAGCAGCGCAGGGTGGCGCAGCCGGCATTCCAGAGCCGGCGCATCGCCGCGCAGGCCGGCATCGTCGCCGAGGAGGCGATGGCCCTCGTCGCCCGGCTGCGGACGCTCGGCCGCAAAGGCCCGGTGGACGTGCTGCAGGAGATGACGGGTCTGACCCTCGGCGTGCTCGGGCGCACCCTGCTCGACACCGACCTCGGGCGGTTCCCGTCGATCGGCCGCGACTTCGCCGTGGTGCAGGACCAGGCCATGTTCGAGCTCGCGTCGCTGAGCGCCGTACCGCCCTGGGTGCCGCTGCCGCGTCAGGTGCGGTTCCGGCAGGCCCGCCGCCGTCTGCAGACGATCGTCGACCAGCTCGTCGCCGAACGCGGGACCCACACCGGTGACCGCGACGACGTGCTGTCGCGGCTCATCGTGTCGGCCCGGGCCGAGCCCGACCCCCGGGTCGGCCGGCAGCGGCTGCGCGACGAACTGGTGACCCTGCTGCTGGCCGGGCACGAGACCACCGCCAGCACGCTGAGCTGGGCGCTGCACCTGATCGACAGGCATCCCGAGGTGCGCCACCGGCTGCGGGAAGAGGCGATCGCGGTGCTGGGCGACCGGCTGCCGACCTTCGAGGACCTGGGCCGGCTGCGGTACACCGCCATGGTCATCGACGAGGTGGTGCGGATGTACCCGCCGGTGTGGATCCTGCCCCGCAAGGCGCTCGCCGCCGACGTGGTGGGTGGCTACCCGGTGCCGGCGGGCGCCGACGTGCTGATCTGCCCCTACACGCTGCACCGGCACCCGGACTTCTGGGACCAGCCCGAACGCTTCGATCCGGAGCGTTTCGACCCGGCCCGCACCACCGACCGTCCGCGGTACGCCTACATCCCGTTCGGCGCGGGACCGCGGTTCTGCGTGGGGAACCACCTCGGCCTGATGGAGGCCGCATTCGTTCTCGCCGTACTGGCCCGGGACCTGACGCTCACGACTGTCGCCACGCACGACGTCGTACCCGAGCCGATGTTGTCGCTGCGCATACGCGGCGGCCTGCCGATGACCGTGCGTCCGGCGGAGTAGAGGACACCGCCGGGTGACAGCCGACCGCTCTCACCCACGACCGCACCATCCGACAGCCCGACCCGGCCGGGTCGGGCGCCACCCGAGGGGGATCGTTGCCACCGAAACCAGTGGGTCCGCTGCGCAGACTCATTCCCGTCGTCTTCGTCCTGGTACTCGTCGCGGGGCTGTTCACGATCTCGCGGCTGCCGTCCGCGTCCGCCGCGGACCGACGCGCGATGGCGTCACAGTTCGCGTTCACCGAGATGCCCATCGCCCTGCCGCCGGGTCTGCCGCAGCGCACGATCCGGACGGTGAACCCGAAGTACGAGCACATCCGGTCCTGGATCTCGTCGGTCGGCGCCGGAGTGGCGGTCAACGACCTCGACGGGCAGGGTGGCGCCAACGACCTGTGCCTCGTCGACCCCCGCAGCGACAGCGTCGTCGTGACTCCGGCGCCCGGCGGCGGCGCCCGCTACGCGCCGTTCGTGCTGGACCCGGCGCCGTTGCCGATGGGACCGGCCATCGCACCGATGGGCTGCACGCCCGGCGACTTCAACGTCGACGGTCGGACGGATCTGCTTGTCGTCTACTGGGGACGGACCCCGGTCGTGTTCCTGCAGACCGGCAACGCGGCGGGACTGAGCCTCGCGTCGTACCACCCGGTCGAGCTGATCCCGCAGCAGCAGACCACCGACGGCCGCTACCGGGGACCACTGTGGAACACCAACGCGACAGCGGTCGCCGACTTCGACGGCGACGGCCGGCCCGACATCGGGATCTTCAACTACTTCCCGGACTCCCAGGTGCTCGACGCGCAGGGTCTGCCGAACGTGCAGATGAACCACTCCATGTCCCGCGCGCAGAACGCGGGCGGGGCGCACATCCTGCGGTGGACCGCGGCCACCGCCGGCGCCGAGCCGAGTGTCACCTACGAGGCGCAGAGCGCGATCGACCCCCGGTACGCCACCGGCTGGACGCTCGCCTCGGCCTCCGCCGACCTCGACGGGGATCTGCTGCCCGAGCTGTACCTCGCCAACGACTTCGGAAACGACCGCTTCTTCCACAACGTGTCGGCCCCCGGCCGGATCCGGTTCGCCCTGGCGGAGGGCCGCCGCGGCCCGCTGGACCCCAAGTCGCTTGTCGTCGGTCACGACTCGTTCAAGGGGATGGCCGTCGACTTCGCCGATCTGCGCGGCAGCGGCCGGTTCGACGCCTTCGTCAGCAACATCACCGAGTCGTGGGGGCTGGAGGAGAGCAACTTCGTCTGGCAGAACACCGCGGCGAACCCGCAGGAGGCGCGGGAACGGCTCTCCAAGGGCATCGCACCCTTCGAGAACAAGGCGTCCGCGAAGAACCTCGCCTGGGTGGGCTGGGGCTGGGACGTCAAGATGGCCGACTTCGACAACAGCGGACGGCTCGTCGTGGTGCAGTCCTGCGGCTTCGTCAAGGGCACTGTCAACCGGTTCAACTGGCTGCAGGAGCTGGCCGCCAGCAACGACCTGATGCTGCGCGAGCCGGACATGTGGCCCAACGCGCAACCGGGCGACGACATCGCCGGCTCGAACGCGCTGGCGTTCTGGGCGCCGGAGGACAACGGCCGCTACGTCGACCTGAGTCCGCAGCTCGGACTCGACGACCGGACCCCGACCCGCGGTATCGCAGTGGGTGACACCGACGGCGACGGCCGCCAGGACTTCGCGGTGGCACGCCAGTGGGGACCGCCCGCCTACTACCACAACACCAAGGCGCAGGTCGGCGACTTCCTCGGGCTGCGGCTGCACCGGCCCGCGCTCGCCGCCGCCACGGGCAACGACGCCCGCACCCCGGCGTACGGCGCGCAGGCCCGGGTGACCACTGCCGACGGCCGCACCCAGCTCGCCCAGCTCGACGGCGGCGGCGGGCACTCGGGCAAGCGCAGCTTCGACCTGTTCTTCGGACTCGGTGACCAGGGCGCCACGCCCGTCACCGTCGAACTGAGCTGGCGCGACCTCGACGGCGTCCAGCACCAGCAGACCCTGCCCCTCTCCGCCGGATGGCACGACCTCACGCTCACCGACCGAGCCCAGGAGCTGACCACACCATGACGGACGTCAAACGCGCCCCAATGGGCGTGACCACCACGGCCGAGGTCGCCGACGCGACCCGCAACGGCAGGGGGCCCGATCGGGCACCGGCCGGCGTCGACACGCGACCGCCCGTACCCCGGGTGGACAAGCGGGACCCCCGCTATCTGGCCCTGCGGAACTTCGCCATCTCCATGTCCATCCTCAACGTGCTCGGCTACACGGTCCTCGGGTTCGAGCAGCCCTGGACGTGGCCGCTGTTCGCCCTCGCGATCGGGTACACGGTCGAGATCGCGATCGAGGCGGTCGCCGCCCGCTCCCTGGGTCGCCGACCGGCCTACAGCGGCAACGGCGCGTGGGGCGTCTACACGTTCCTGCTGCCGACCCACATCACCGCGCTCGCCGCCAACATGCTGCTGTACGCCAACGACATGTTCTGGCCGATCGCCTTCGCCGTGGTCGTGGCCGTCGGGCAGAAGGCCGTGCTCCAGGCCCCGATCGCCGGACGCATGCGGCACTTCATGAACCCGTCGAACTTCGGCATCACCATCACACTGCTCGCGTTCTCCTGGGTGAACGTGGCGCCGCCGTACCACTTCACGGAGAACGTGCCCGACGTCTTCCGGATGTTCATCCCGATGGTCGTGCTCACCGCGGGCACGATCCTCAACGCGATGCTCACCAAGAAGGTCGCGCTGATCGTGGGCTGGGTCGGCGGCTTCGTCATCCAGGCCCTGATCCGGCACTACGTCTGGGACGTACAGCTCTGGTCGGCGCTGAGCATCATGACCGGGGTGGCGTTCGTGCTCTTCACCAACTACATGATCACCGACCCGGGCACCACGCCCTCCAAGCCCCGCTTCCAGTTCATGTTCGGCGCCTCGGTGGCCATGGTGTACGGCGTCCTGATGCTGTTCAACGTCGTCTACACCCTGTTCTTCGCGGTCACGATCGTGTGCCTGGCACGGGGTCTGTTCTGGTGGGGCAGGTGGCTCGCCGAGCGGCGCGGCACCCGCACCGCGGTGCAACCGGTGCCCCCACCGGCGGCGGTAGAGCTGCCGATCGCCCGCTGACCCCGCCGATCGTCCGCAGACCGGCCGGCCGTCCTCCTCATACGGGAAACCGCAAGCAGGAAGACGACCGGCCGGTCCGCGGCGCGAAGAATCAGTCGTGCATCCTGCCGTCACCGATTCGGAGAGAGGCTGCCATGACCGCCACACAGAGACCGGCCGTGCAGACCCCGATCGCCCCGATCCCGACACGCTCCGGTCGGCGCGGCGCGCTGATCGCGGGCAGTGTGCTCGCGGGAATCGCGTTGTCCCTGCTCTGGTCGTACCAGTTCGTCGACCAGACGATCGGCGACAACGTCGCCAACACCCTGCTGGGCCACGACGCGAAGGCGACCGCGATCGGGGGCACCGCGGCGGGTCTGCTGTTCGCGTTCGTCTCGGGGTTGGCGGGCACGTTCACGGCCTGCAACATCGCCATGGCCGCCTCGATCGGACCGATGACACACGCCGGCGCCGGCGGCACACCGGCGGAAGGGCTGCGCTTCATGCTCCGGCCGGTGGGCCTGCTGGCGCTGGGCATGGTCGCCGTCTCCGCCACGTACGGGTTCGTCGGAGTCCTGCTCGGCGACTCGCTGCCGCAGCTGTCGACGGCGACGACCGCCGGCGGCATGCCCGTACGACTCGTGCAGTCCGTGGTGGTCTTCGGCCTGATCGGACTCGCGTTCATCTACCTCGGCCTCGCAGCTCTCGACAAGGTCCCCGATCCCTTCGCGCGCCGCCCGTTCGCCCGCGTCTTCGTGCTCGGCATGCTTGTCGGCGCCTTCCTGATCGGCCGGCCGTACCCGTTGTTCCACAAGCTCTTCCAGTGGGCCGCCGACAACGGCAACCCCCTGTACGGTGCCGCGGCCTTCGTGCTCCAGTCGCTGGGCAACATCGCGATCGTGGGCATCCTGTTCGCACTCGTCGTCCTCGCCACCCGCGGAGGGCTGATCCGCTGGCTGTCCGCGCGACCGGCACGTACCCTCGCGGTCACCGGCTCGCTGCTGCTCGCGCTTGGCGTCTTCACACTCGTCTACTGGACCGTCCGGGTGCCCGCGATGTTCGGCTACGGCTGGTTCCCGACGATGCCCTACAACTGAGCGCGTCCGTCGGCCTCGTCCGACGGTGGCAGGATCTCGACGTACCCGTCGGTGCCGTGCACGCGGATCCGCTGCCCGTCGCGGATCAGCCTGGTCGCGTCCGCCACCCCGACCACGGCGGGCAGCCCGTACTCCCGGGCGATCACCGCCCCGTGGGTCATGAGGCCACCCACCTCCGTCACCAGGCCCTCGACCGCGACGAACAGGGGTGACCAGCTCGGGTCGGTGTAGGAGGTGACCAGGATGTCGCCGGGTTCCAGCTCGGCCTCGGCGATGTCCAGCAGGACGCGGGCCCGGCCCTCGACGACCCCGCCGGAGACTCCGAGGCCGGCCAGCGCGCCGGTCGGCACATTGTCGCGCCGGTACGCCCCGGCGATGGCCTCACCCTCGGAGGTGAGCACCCGGGGCGGCGTGAGCGTCTGGTGCCACCGGAACGCGTCCCTGCGCCGCGCGATGAGGTGGTCGTCGACCTGGTGCGTCCGCACGACGTCGTGCAGCTCGGAGAACGTGAGATAGGCGATGTGGTAGTTGTGGCGCAGCACGCCGGCCCGCACGAGACGCTCCGCCTCGGCCAGCAGGGCCTGCTTGTAGACGAAGTAGCGGCTGATGATGGCGTACTTCGGATACTCCCGGTACCCGATGAAGGTGCGGACCCGATCGATCATGCGCGCGGTCTCGTCGGCCTTGCGGTCCCCGTCCGGCAGGGCCCGCAGCCGCTCCAGCAACTCCTCGCGCTTCTGCTGCGCCTCCTGACGCCCCTGCGCGAAGCGCCGCCCGGCGGCCCCCGGCTCGACGAGCCTGATGTTGTCGAGGATCAGGGGCACGAGCGTGGTGGGGCGTTCACTCCAGCGCGGTCTCGTGATGTCGATCTCGCCGACGCAGCGCATGCCGTACCTGTCGAGGTAGGCCCGGATGGCGTCGCGCGCCTGCGTCCCGCCCGCGAGCTTCGGCAGCTCGTCGAGGAAGCCGTCGTCGTCGACGTCCCGCAGGAAGGCCACCACCTCCGGATGCGGGCGGATCACGTCCGCGACGTCGAGCAGCGCCAGGCCCATCTCCGACGTGATGTTGCCCGGAGCGGACAGCGTCAGGGTGTCGGCCGCGTTCTTCTCGCCCAGCCATTCCCCCAGTTGTTCGTTGAGCCACCAGGTGGCCTGCATCCCCGCCATGATCGCCTGCATGCTCAACGGATCGCTGAGGAGCCGCTTGTGCTCCTCGAACGCCTTCAGCAGGAAGTCGAACAGCTCCGGCCCCGTCACCGTCGCGATGTCGCGCCGCAGGGCGGCGAGAGACGCCTCGCTGCGCGCGATCAGCTCGGCGACGATCGCCGGGTCGTTCTCGATCGTGGCGGGTGCGCCGCCGACGGGCGGGCCGCTGGGCGCACCGTCCGGGAGCGTCGGGACGAAGTCGGGCCGGGCGAGGACGGTCTCCAGCGCGTCCTTGGTCAACGGATCGGACGTCTCCGCCATCCGGAGGAAGCCGGCGCGGCTCGCGGGCGAGGCCAGGAGCCGGGTGGCGTCGACGAACAGCCTCCCGCCGGCCTCGTGCATCGGCGCCATCGCCGTCAGCTGCCACATGGAGAGACCCAACGGCTTCATGGCGTCGGTCATCATCTGCTGATGGCCGACGGAGAGGTAGACGTGGTTCTCCCCGTCCCCGGCCGCCGCCGGGATGGGGAACAGCGTGGTGATCGGCCGGCTCTGCACGATCTCGACGTCACCGTCGACCAGGCACCATTCGATGTCCTGCGGGTCGCCGAAGTGCGCCTCGATCCGCCGTCCCACCTCCACCAGCCGCAGCACCTGCGCGTCCGTCAGCGCCGGCTGCTCCTGTCGTTCCGGACTGATCGCCTGCTTGCCGGTCCCGCCGGTCGGTAGCGCCTGGATGGCGAGACGCTTGGCGCTGATCGTCCGATCGACGATCACGCCGTCGCGCACCCGGTAGGCATCCGGGTTCACCAGTCCGGAGACCAGGGCCTCGCCGAGGCCGAAGCTGGCCTCCACGGTCGCGACCTTCCGGTTGGACGTGACGGGGTCGGCCGTGAAGAGGACGCCCGCCGCCTGCGCAAATGCCATCTTCTGCACGACGACGGCCAGGTGGACCGCGCGGTGGTCGATGCCGTTGCGCTGACGGTAGGTCACGGCGCGCTCGGTGAAGAGCGAGGCCCAGCAGCGGCTGACGTGCGCGAGGATGGCCGTCGCGCCTGTGACGTTCAGGTACGTGTCCTGCTGGCCCGCGAAGGAGGCCGTCGCCAGGTCCTCGGCCGTGGCGCTGGATCGCACGGCATACGCATCGTCCTCGCCGTGCCGGCCGAGCGCCCGGATGATGGCCGCCGCCACGTCGTCGGGCAGGGCGGCCCCTTCGATGGTCCGGCGGATCTCCGCGCTGCGGTCGCGGATCGCCTCCCGGTCGTCCGGCCGCAGGCGCGACAGGTGGTCGAGCTGATCGTCGATCGAGGGCACGTCGGCCAGGACCCGTCGGAAGGCGTCCGTCGTCACGCAGAAGCCAGCCGGTACGCGGATGCCGTCGATCCGCGACAGCGCCCCCAGCCGGGCGCCCTTCCCTCCGACGATCGCTACCTGCGTCTCGTCGACCTCGTCGAGACCTCGCACATACTTGTCGATCATCGCGCCCCGTTTCTTCGTCCGTTCCAGTGTCCGGCGGACGATTCTGCGGCAAGACCCGGGTCTTGCGGCAAGACCCCCATTGCGATATACGTTAAAGTGGGAGCGGATACCAGCGGTGTTTTTCCCGCTGCGGCAGGCCGTCCGGCACGTCCCCGCCGGCCCTCCACACGTCGCACGATCCCCGTCCAAGCGCCCTGCGGCAGCGCGGCTCACGCCGCCGTCGGCCCATCGTGCGGCGTCGACGCTGCTCGCACCGGGTATCCGAACCCGATCGGGGCGCGTACGCGAGAGGGGACCGTCATGGCGACGACCGCGCAGACCCTGTTCGTTCAGGGCGCTGGCACCGGCACCCACGACGAGTGGGACAACAGGTTGTTCGACAGCTTGCGGCGTGGGCTCGGGGACTCGTACGAGGTTCGTTACCCACGGATGCCCGACGAGGGCGACCCGAGCTACGCCGCCTGGAGCGCCGCCATCCGGCGGGAGATCGCGGCACTTGACGACGGCGCCGTCGTCGTCGGCCATTCGCTGGGCGCGGCGATCCTCGTCCACGCGCTCGCCGAGCGACCACCCGAACGGGACCTCGCGATGATCGTGCTGATCGCCGCCCCGTTCGTCGGCGCGGGCGGTTGGCCGGGCGACGAGTTCGAGTTGTCGCCCGACCTCGGTGCCCGGCTACCGCGGGGCGTACCGGTGCGGGTGTTTCACGGGCTCCGGGACGAGACGGCGCCGCCGTCGCACGCGGACCTGTACGCGGGTGTCATCCCGCAGGCGCGGGTGTACCGGCTGCCGGGGCGCGATCACCAGCTGAACGACGACCTCGGCGACGTGGCCGCAGTGATCAGGTGCGGTGACGCGCCTGCCGGCCGGGGGCGTCAGGGTGCGCCCGACGTCACTTGACACGGTTGGCTAATAGTATTAGCTTGAAGCTAACGCAATTAGCCAACCCCTTGGAGGATCCCGTGACCGAGTACCTGACCGTCGATGGCGGCACCCTGGCGTACGAGGTGAGCGGCGCCTCCGGGCCGCTCGTCGTTCTCGCCCACGGCATGGGTGACAGCCGCGCGGCGTACCGCTTCGTCGTGCCGCGCCTGGTGGCCGCCGGCTACCGGGTGGCCGCGGTCGACCTGCGGGGTTGCGGCGAGTCGAGCGCGCGGTGGCCCTCCTACAGCCGCACCGACATCGCGGGCGATCTGCTCGCGGTGATCCGCCACCTCGGCGGTCCGGCCGTGCTGGTCGGTCACTCGATCTCCGGCGGGGCCGCCACCATCGCCGCCGCCCAGGCGCCCGAGATGATCACGGGCATCGTCGAGTTGGCCCCCTTCACCCGCAAGCAGTCGATCAGGCTGGGTGACCTGCGGGTCGCCCGTTACCGCAAGGGCATGGCCCGGCTGCTCGGCACCGGCCTGCTGGGCAGCGTGCCGCTCTGGCGCAGCTACCTCGACATCGCCTATCCCGGGCGGAAGCCGGCCGACTGGACCGCCCGCACGGCCCGGATCGACGCCATGATGCGTGAGCCCGGCCGGATGGCGGCGATGCGCAGGATGGGCCAGTCGGCGCCCGTCGACGCGGGGGCGCAACTGGGAAACGTTCGCTGCCCGGCCCTGATCGTCGAGGGCACGCTCGACCCGGACTGGGCCGACCCGCGGGCCGAGGGGGAGGCGATCGTCGCCGCGCTGCCGGCCGGGCTGGGCCAGCTCGAGGTCATCGAGGGCGCGGGCCACTACCCGCACGTGCAGTACCCCGACGAGACGGTGACTCTGCTGCTCGCCTTCCTGGGCGCGCACGTCCGCGCCTAGGGTCGTGGCTCGCCCCGCCTCCGGAGCGCGCCGGCGACGCCGCGGTCAGGCCAGCAGTTGTTCCCGCATCCGCGCGCCCAGGTTGATCCGTCCCACCGCGCGCGGGCCGGCCGGATCGTGCACGTCCACGGTGTTGTTGCGACGCATCAGCGCGCGGACCGGCGGTGGCAACCGGGGCGGGTCGTCCATCGCGGCGAGGATCTGCGCGGCGCTCGTGATCAGTCGATCGACGAGGGCGGCGGCGTCGGTGTCCACCCGCACCCGGCCGTACTCCCAGCCCGCGGTGGTGAGGTCGAGGACCTCGAACAGGTGGGTCGCCAGCGGGTTCGGGTCGGTCACCCGATCGAGCCGGGCCGCCCGGCCGCCGACCACCGTGACGGCGGCGGCCACCTGGGCGTACGGGTGGAAGCCGCACGGCAACGCGAACAGTGGCCACCGCAGGCCGGGGCCGGCCTCCATCCACAGCGGCCGGTAGTTCCGCCGGTGCACCAGGAGCCGCCGGCCCGTGCGCCGGTGGATGTCCTGCGCCTGCGACCGCAGATCCAGGTGCGCCTCGTCGGCGACCTGGTGCAGAACCCGGGCCGCCACCACCAGGCCGTCGTCGCCGTCAAGCATCCCGGTCGCCGCTTCGACCTGCGCGGGAAATGGAACCCGCGCCTGGGTGCCGTATCCGTGCTGGAGGTCCCGCAGCAACGCCTGCTGCCGCTCCGGGTCGAGTTGGACCCGCCCGCCGCCCAGCAGTCGCTGGAGCCAACGCATGTCGCCTCGTTTCAGCAGAGCCGTCCCGAACCGTGGCAATGCTATGCGTCGGACGTTCCCCGGGTGCCGCAGGGGTGAGCGAGAGACGGCGTGCGCCGGCCGGGCGACGCGCGGGTCGGTGCCCGCGCCAGCGCCCGGCCGGCCCTGCCCCCGGCTACCGGGGTCCGTCGCTCAGGTGCGGCTCCACCGCTGGCTGGCTGCGCCGTTGCAGTCCCAGATCTGGGCGCGTGTGCCATTCGCCGTACCGTTGCCCACCAGATCCAGGCAGCGGCCTGAGGCGACGGCCGTGATCGAGCCGTTGGCGTTGAAGCGCCACTGTTGGTTCGCCTGGCCGTGACAGTCCCAGATGATCACCGATGTCCCGTTGGCGGTGCCGCCGTTGTAGACGTCGAGACACTTGCCTCCGTAGACCCGCAGCTCCTGGGAGCTGGTCGAGGTCCAGGACTGGTTGGCCTGGCCGTGGCAGTCCCAGACGATGGCCGTGGCGCCGTTGGTCTGGGACGCGCCGTTGACGTCCAGGCACCGGCCGGCGGACGTGTTGCGGATCGCCGACGTCGTGCTCGGTGGAGGAGTGGTCGGCGGGGGAGTGGTCGGCGGAGGCGTGGTCGGCGGAGGAGTGGTCGGTGGGGGCGTGCCGCCGCCGGTGACCAGGAACATGGCCGCGCCGTGTGCCGGCACCGACGCGCTGATCGTGCCGGTCGACGTCGAGGTGGTGTGGGACCACAGGTCGCGCACGGTGTACGAGCCGGCACTGCCGAGCCCGAGCGCGCTGGCCGTGGTGGAGATCGTGGTGGTGCCGCTGCCGCGGTTGAGCAGGACGGTGGCCACCCCACCGGTGGACATCGGCTTGCGCCAGACCTCCAGGTCACCGGTGTCGCTGATCTTGCGGCCCTGCTGACCGCCCCAGTCCTGGTTGACAGCGATCACGTCGGTGTTGGTCAGGATGGTGCGGGTGGCGGCCGACATGGTGCGGATGTCGTTACCGGCCAGCAGCGGGGCGTTCAACAGCGCCCACAGGCTGAAGTGGGCCCGGGACTCGGTGTCGGTGGGGCCGTTGCCGACCTCCAGCATGTCCGGGTCGTTCCACGCGCCGGGCCGGGCGTACGACTCCTTGCCGACCTGCTGGTCGAGGATGCCCATGATGGAGTTCCAGTTCCCACCGATGTCGCCTGTGGTACGCCAGGAGTTGCCCACCCCCGCGCCCCAGGTCCAGACGCTGTCCTGTCCCCAACTGCACAGGCTGTAGAGGATCGGCCGGTTGGTGGCCAGGAGCGCGTCCCGCATCGCGGTGTAGCGCTGCTGCGCGCTCCGGCCGAGGTGGTCGCCGCAGTTGTCGTACTTGAGGTAGTCGATCCCCCAGGATGCCCAGAGGTTGGCGTCGCGTTGCTCGTAGTTGATGCTGGCCGGGTACCCGGCGCAGGTGAGGGTGCCGGCCGAGGAGTAGATGCCCAGCTTGAGGCCCTTGTCGTGGACGTAGTCGGCGAGGGCCTTCATGCCGCTCGGGAACTTCTGCGGATCGGCGACCAGGTCACCGCTGCCGTTGCGTTGCTTCGTGGACCAGCAGTCGTCGATGTTGACGTAGCGGTATCCGGCCGCGGCCATGCCGCTGGAGACCAGGGTGTCGGCCGTCTGCCGGATGAGCCCTTCGTTGACGTTGCACCCGAACGAGTTCCAGTCGTTCCAGCCCATCTGCGGCGTGCGGGCCAGCCCGTTCTCCAGCGCCTGCGCGGGTTGGGTGGTGGTGAGCACCAGCGCGCCGCTGACCACCGCGGTGCCGAGGGCGGCCGCGAGGAAAGCGGGCAGCAGTAGGGCGATTCTTCGTCTGAGCATGTGCACTCCTTGCGGGTGGTCGGTGGCGAGGCCCACAGGAGCCAATGGCATAGATCGATGCCAATTTAACTCGTACGACATATGACGTCAACGTCGCCGGCATCCGGCGTGGGCCTCGGGGTCTTCGGGATCGACCGCGCAGCCCCTGTGGCCCACACCGTGGGACGGCTTTTAGTGAGGGTCATCTATATTGACGTCGCTCGGCGGCGGCGACAGGATCTCGGCACCACCACCCCACCGCCGCGATCTCCCCTGGGAGGCGTCATGCCCCGTCCCCGCCTGCCGCTCCTGCGGGCAGCCACCCGACTCGCCGCGCTCGCCGCGGCCACCGCCGGTGTGCTGCTCGCCGTCGCCACACCCGCCAGCGCCGCGGTCCCCACCGGCCGCTACGTCGCGCTGGGCGACTCGTACACCGCCGGCCCGCTGATTCCCACCCAGGTCGACCTGAACTGCCTCCGGTCCAACCGCAACTATCCGTCGCTGGTGGCCGCGGCCGCCGGCTCGGCGTCGTTCGCCGACGTGAGCTGCTCCGGCGCCACGACCGACGACATCCTCTACGGCGGCAGCGGCCAGCTCGGCATCACGGTGCCACCGCAGCTCAACGCGGTCACGCCGAGCACGGCGCTGGTGACGGTGCAGATCGGCGGCAACGACATCGGCTTCTCCGGCATCATCAGCGAATGCGCGGAGGCGAGCCTCAGCAGTCCCCTCGGATCGCCGTGCAAGAACCGGTACACCGCCGGCGGCACGGACCAGTTGCAGGCCCGGATCGCGGCCACCGTGCCGAAGGTGACAAGCGTGCTGCAGGCGATCCGCCGGGCCGCGCCGGGCGCGAGGGTCGTGGTGCTCGGGTACCCGGCGATCCTGCCCGACAGCGGATACGGCTGCTGGCCGGTGGTCCCGATCGCCTACCAGGACGTGCCGTACCTGCGCACCATCGAGAAGTCGCTCAACGCCATGCTGGCCGGCGCCGCCGCGGCGAACGGCGCCACCTACGCCGACGTCTACACGCCGTCGATCGGTCGCGACACGTGCAAGAGCAGCGGCACCCGGTGGGTCGAGGGGCTGGTGCCGCAGAACTCGGCCGCGCCCTTCCACCCGAACGCGCGCGGTGAGCAGGGCATGGGCAGCGCGCTGATTGCCACCCTGAACAGCTGACCGAACATCGTTCGGGCCGGCCCCGTCACAGCACGACGGCGGGGCCGGCAGCTCACGCCGTGGTACGGGTCGGCGCGAGCCCTCACCGCTGCCGGCGAGTGTTGAGCCGTGCGGCCTGTCGTGTCAGGTGGTCGCGCTCGGCGAGGTTGGGGGCCCGGTGGGCCGCCTCCGCGTACAGGCGTGCCGCAGTGGCGAGGTCGCCGTCGCGTTCGTGCAGGTACGCCGCCACCGCCGTGTGACGAGGCAGCGCGTCGTCCAGCGCCGTGAGCGCCGCCAGGCCGGCGCGAGCGCCGTCGGCCTCGCCGACGGCCACCGCGCGGTTGAGCCGGACGACCGGGCTGTCGGTCAGGCGTGCCAGCTCGTCGTACCACTCGACGATCTGCACCCAGTCGGTCTCCTCCGCGGTGGGCGCGTCGGCGTGGAGCGCGGCGATGGCGGCCTGGGCCTGGAACTCGCCCAGGCGGTCACGCGCGAGGGCGGTCTGGAGGATGTCCACGCCCTCGGCGATGACCGCGGTGTCCCACCGGCCGCGGTCCTGCTCGGCGAGTGGCACCAGGCTGCCGTCGGGCGAGGTCCGGCTGGCGCGGCGGGCGTGGTGCAGCAGCATGAGGGCGAGCAGCCCCGCCACCTCCGGGTGGTCGATCGCGCCGGCGAGCTGCCGGGTGAGCCGGATGGCCTCGGCGGCGAGGTCGACGTCGCCCGTGTAGCCCTCGTTGAAGACCAGATAGAGCACGCGCAGCACGGTGGCGACGTCGCCGGGTCGGTCGAACCGCACCGCGGAGACGGTGCGCTTGGCCCGGCTGATGCGTTGCGCCATGGTCGCCTCGGGCACCAGGTAGGCGTCGGCGATCTGACGGGTGGTCAGCCCGCCGACGGCGCGGAGCGTGAGCGCGACGGCGGACGACGGCGTCAGCGACGGGTGGGCGCAGAGAAAGTAGAGCTGGAGGGTGTCGTCCACCTCGGGCGCGGGCCCCGGCGCCGGCTCGTCGTCGACGAGGTCCTCACGACGACGGCGGGCGGCGTCGGCCCTGGTGGTGTCCAGGAACCGGCGCCAGGCCACGGTGATCAGCCAGCCCTTCGGGTCCCGCGGCGGGTCGGCCGGCCAGACGCGGACGGCCTCGACCAGCGCGTCCTGCACGGCATCCTCGGCCGCCGCGAAGTCAGCTCCGCGGCGGACGAGGATCCCGAGCACAGTCGGCGTGAGACTCCGGAGCAGTGCCTCGTTCATCGCCGAGGTCACTCCGCGATGGTGGGCGGCTCGGTCAGGAAGGGGCGCACCTCGAGCCACTCGTGGATCGGCTTCCCGCCCGCCCCCGGAGCGGCGGACAGTTCCCCGGCCAGCTCGACGGCGCGCTCGTAGCTGTCGACGTCGATCACCATCCAACCGGCGATGAGGTCCTTGGTCTCGGCGAACGGGCCGTCGGTGACCGGTGGGCGTCCCGGGCCGTCGTAGCGGACCCACGCCCCCTCGGGGGCGAGCGCCTGACCCTCGATGTACTCGCCGGTCTTCTCCAACCGGGACGCGAAGTCGCTCATGTACTGCATGTGCGCCGAGATCTCCTCCGGCGTCCACCGGTCCATGGGTACGTCGTTGACCGCGGCCGGACCGCCACGGTAGTGCTTCAACAGCAGGTACTTCGCCATCGTCGTGTTCCTCCTCGCTGGTGTGACCCGTTCCGGTCACGTTCACCTCGGGGACGGAGCCGCGCGCCGTTTCTCGACATTGCCAGGAAGAATATTTTGACGCCGGATGGAGGGAGGCCTCGGCGAGCCGGTCCGCGTTCAGTCGGTCGGCCGCGTTGCCGGGCGGTAGTCGAACCAGTCGAAGGAGGCGCTGCCCTCGGTCACGTACATGCCGACGACCCGGCCGGTGAAGCCGCCGGCGACCTCGGTGGACAGGTAGCGCCCGTCGAGTTCGGTCAGCAGGACGCGGCCCTCGGTGGTCTCCACCTCGAACGCGACCATGTCGGAGGTGGCGGGGCGTACGCCGAAGGGTTCGTCCGCGGCCGTCAGGTCGGCCGCGGAGGTCACGGTCGGCGGGTAGAGGTCGTGGGTCCGGGTGGCGATCGTCAGGACCAGCGGGCCAGCGGGTACGTCGAGGGACGCGAAGACCTGCCGGAACGGCCCGACCCGGCCGACGACGCGGGCGGTGCCGGCCCGAACCTCCAGGTCGTAGTGGTGCGCCTCGTCGACGCGGATGGTGAGCCCGGCCGTGCCGCTGCCCGGGTCCACCCGCGTGCCGGCGCGGCAGTCGTGGTGGCGCTGGCGCGTCGCCACGATCGTCGCGCCGGCACGGTCCAGCGTCGTGCCGGTCGCGTGCAGGGTGAGCCATCCGGGCCGCTCGGCAAGCGACCAGGCCGCGTCGGGGCGGGAACGGGGCGAGATCCAGCCGGGTGCGAGGAGTCGCGCGTCGAAGTCGTCGTGCTGGACACCGGGGTCGGGCGGGGCCGCGAGGGCCGGTGCGCTGCCGGCGGGTGCGGCGGTGACCTCCCGGACGTGGTCCAGGACGGGCCACCCGTCGACCCAGCGGACGGGCACGAGGAACGTCTCGCGACCGAGCACGTGGAACGGCGGCCACTGGCCCTTCGCCCGGATGCCGAGGAGCACCATCCACCAGCTGCCGTCCGTGGCCTGCACCAGATCGGCGTGCCCGGCGGCCTGTACGGGCAGGTTGGTGCCGCGGTGCGTGAGGACGGGGTTGGTCGGGGCGGGCTCGAAGGGCCCCCGTGGGCTGCGCGAGCGGGCGACCGAGACGGCGTGACCGGTGTGCGTGCCGCCCTCGGAGAGCAGCAGGTACCACCAGTCGCCGATCCGGTAGAGGTGCGGCGCCTCCGGGTACTGGCCGCCGGTGCCGGACCAGAGCGGGATCGGCCCCTCCAGCACCTGACCCTTGTTCGGGTCGATCCGGTAGGCGTCCACTCCGGAGGTCGTCAGCCAGCAGGTGCCGTCGTCGTCCCAGGCCAGGGACGGATCGACGTGTGGGAGGTCGAGGTAGACCGGCTCGGACCACGCGCCGGCGGGGTCCTCCGCGGTGACGATGAGGTGTCGGCCCAGGCTGACGTTTGTGGTGATCATCCAGAACCGGCCGTCGTGGTGGCGGATGGTCGGCGCGAAGATGCCCCGGGACGCGTCGGCGTCCGGTGGGATCTCCAGCTGGCTGGGCCGGTCGAGGATGTTGCCGATCTGTCGCCAGTTGACCAGGTCCCGACTGTGCAGCAGCGGTACGCCCGGGAAGTACTCGAAGCTGGAGCAGACCAGGTAGTAGTCCTCGCCGACCCGGCAGACACTCGGATCGGGATGGAAGCCCGGCACGATCGGGTTGCGGTAGCCCGGGGCGGCCGGTGTGCCTGCGGACACGTGGTGTCACCTCCCGGGCGGTCGATGCCAGGATGCTCCGAAATGTTCGCGATAACATCGTGTGCCCTGGATGCTATGAAGACGCCGTCGGGATGGCAACCCGCCCCGAATGTCAGGGCGGCGCCACCGGTCCACGACCCCGGAGGGGTCCTGGCGGGAAACATGCTCGGCATCTCTTGACGGGCGGCATCGCCATCTACGAAGGTCTATAGAGGGTGAGATGACGCGCCGCCGGGAGCCCGGTGCGCCGGTCTCCGGCTGTGACACGTTGCTGCGGGGTGCGAACGGGCGGCACTGTTAACGCTCACAGCGCGGAGTGCTCACCACACGCGGCAGCCGCACGTCTCGCCCGAGACCGCGAACGGCGCGCGTCCACGACATTCGACTTTCTCGGGGCGGTGGCCCGCACCGGCCCCACCTGCCTGCGCCTCTGAACTGCGCTGATTGGAGAGACCATGCCTGACGTGACACGAAGGAACGTGCTGAGGGCCGGTGCGGCGGGCGCCGGAGCCGCACTGCTGCCGGTCGCGTGGTCCGCCGTCGCCCGTGCCGGCTCGGTCGCGCCGCCGCAGGTGCTCGCCGCCGACGACCTGGCCCTGTGGTACGACGAACCGGCCGGCACCGACTGGCTGCGGGCGCTGCCGATCGGCAACGGTCGGCTGGGCGCGATGGTGTTCGGCAACGTCGACACCGAACGGCTACAGCTCAACGAGGACACCATCTGGGCCGGCGGCCCGTACGACTCCGCAAACACCCGGGGCGCGGCCAACCTCGCGGAGATCCGGCGGCGGGTCTTCGCGGACCAGTGGACCCAGGCGCAGGACCTGATCAACCAGACGATGATGGGCAACCCGGGCGGCCAGCTCGCCTACCAGCCGGTGGGCAACCTCCGGCTCGCCTTCGGGTCCGCCAGCGGCGCCTCCCAGTACAACCGGACACTCGACCTCACCACCGCCACCGTCACCACGACGTACGTGCTGAACGGCGTCCGGTACCAGCGTGAGTCGTTCGCCAGCGCGCCCGACCAGGTGATCGTGATCCGGCTGACCGCCGACCGGGCCGGCTCGATAACGTTCAACGCCACCTTCGACAGCCCGCAGCGGACGACGGTGTCGAGCCCCGACGCCGCCACCATCGGTGTCGACGGCATCTCCGGCGCCATGGAGGGCGTCAACGGGTCGGTGCGCTTCCTCGCCCTGGCCCACGCCGTCGCGACCGGCGGCACGGTCAGCAGCTCCGGCGGCACCCTGCGCGTCTCCGGCGCCACGAGCGTGACCGTGCTGATCTCGATCGGTTCCAGCTACGTCAACTTCCGCACCGTCAACGGCGACTACCAGGGGATCGCGCGCACCCGCCTCAACGCCGCCCGTGGTGTCGCCTTCGACCAGCTGCGCAGTCGCCATCTCGCCGACTACCAGGCCCTGTTCAACAGGGTGACCATCGACCTGGGGCGTACGGCCGCCGCCGACCAGCCGACCGACGTGCGGATCGCCCAGCACGCGAGCACCAACGACCCGCAGTTCTCCGCCCTGCTGTTCCAGTTCGGGCGGTACCTGCTGATCTCCTCCTCGCGACCGGGCACGCAGCCGGCGAACCTGCAGGGCATCTGGAACGACTCGATGACCCCACCGTGGGACTCGAAGTACACAATCAACGCCAACCTGCCGATGAACTACTGGCCCGCCGACACGACGAACCTGCCCGAGTGCTTCCTGCCGGTCTTCGACATGATCAAGGACCTCACGGTGACCGGCGCGCGCGTCGCCCAGGCGCAGTACGGCGCCGGCGGCTGGGTCACCCACCACAACACCGACGGATGGCGGGGCGCCTCGGTCGTCGACGGGGCGCTGTGGGGCATGTGGCAGACCGGCGGCGCCTGGCTGTCCACCCTCATCTGGGAGCACTACCTGTTCACCGGCGACGTCGGCTTCCTGTCGGCCAACTACCCGGCCCTCAAGGGCGCCGCCCAGTTCTTCCTCGACACCCTGGTCGCCCACCCGACGCTCGGATACCTGGTCACGAACCCGTCGAACTCGCCGGAGCTGCCGCACCACTCGAACGCCAGCGTCTGCGCGGGCCCCACGATGGACAACCAGATCCTGCGCGACCTGTTCGACGCGGTGGCCCAGGCCGGCGAAGTGCTCGGCGTCGACGCCACGTTCCGCTCGCAGGTGCGGACGGCCCGGGACCGGCTGGCGCCCTCGCGTGTCGGCTCCCGTGGCAACGTCCAGGAGTGGCTCGCCGACTGGGTCGAGACCGAGCGGAACCACCGACACGTCTCGCACCTCTACGGCCTGCATCCCAGCAACCAGATCACCAAGCGCGGCACCCCGGCGCTGTACGAGGCCGCCCGCCGGACACTGGAACTGCGCGGCGACGACGGGACCGGCTGGTCTCTCGCCTGGAAGATCAATTACTGGGCCCGGCTGGAGGACGGCACCCGCGCCCACAAGCTCATCCGCGACCTGGTGCGGACCGACCGGCTCGCGCCGAACATGTTCGACCTGCACCCCCCGTTCCAGATCGACGGCAACTTCGGCGCCACCTCCGGCATCGCCGAGATGTTGCTGCACAGCCACACCGGCGAACTGCACCTGCTGCCGGCGCTGCCCAGCGGGTGGCCCACCGGCCAGGTCGCGGGCCTGCGCGGTCGGGGCGGATACACCGTCGGCGTGCGCTGGACCAGCGGGCAGGCCGACGAGATCAGCGTCCGCGCCGACCGGGACGGCACGCTACGTCTGCGCGCCCGGCTCTTCACCGGTGCCTTCACCCTCGTCGACGCCACCGACGACAGCACACCGTCCACCACCCGACCGGACACGGATGTCGTCCAACTCGCCGTCCGCGCCGGGCACACCTACCGCGCCGCGCGGCCCGGTGTGACACCGTCGCCGACGCTGAGCAGCACGCCCACGCCCACCGTCAGCCCGACCCTGAGCCCGACGCCGTCCCTGACGCCGACCCCGACACCGACCGTGACGAGCACGCCCTCGCCGTCCGGCGCGCGGGCGACGTACACGGTGACGAGTTCGTGGTCCGGCGGCTTCCAGGGCGAGGTCACCGTGACCGCCGGCGCGGCACCGACCCGTGGCTGGACCGTCTCCTGGACCTTCCCCAACGGGCAGGTGATCAGCCAGATCTGGAGCGGCGTACACACGCAGAGCGGCGCGAACGTGCGGGTGACGAACGTCGACTACAACGGGTCGCTGCCGGCGGGCGGCTCGACGACGTTCGGCTTCATCGCCTCCACGACCGGCGCCAACAACCCGCCGACCGACATCACCTGCACGACGACCTGACCCGGCGCGTCCCGCGCCCTTCGTCCAGCCCGCCGTCGGCCCGGTGCCGGTGGCGGGCTGGGGCGGCCGGCGACTGCCGTCCGCGGCGCGTCGTCGCGGGCCGTCGCTACCGGCCTGGCTCACCGCCCGTGCGCTCGACCCGCCTTCGCCACCGGCGGTGCCGCCAGACGGCGACCGCGCAGGCCACGGCGACGAGCAGCGCGGCGGTGCCCTTCCACGCCCGCTCGAACCACTGTCGGTCGGTGCCGAACGCCGCTTCGCCGGCGGCCATGAGCCACAGCCCCGTCCATGCCCACTGCCAGCCGCGGGGCCAGGAGAAGGAGTCGGGCGGGTCGGTGAACGCGCCGAGCACAAGGAACGCGGTGCCGACGACGACGATCAGCGGTACGCCGATGCGCGAGACGACCTCCCAGAGGGACACGGTTCGATCATCTCCGGTGGGCGCAAGCACCGGCGCGGCCGCGCGGGCCGGCGGGCGTGCGAAATCCGGCCCGCCGACCACGAGCGCCCCGATCGCGCGGGCGCTCAGGAGACGGCGGCCCGCACCAGCTCGATGACCCGCTTCTCCACCTCGGGGCTCCAGGTCCGCAGCGCGTACGCCACCGGCCAGAGGTCCCCGTCGTCGAGGTTGGCCGTGTCCTGGAAGCCCAGGGTCGAGTAGCGGTAGTTGAACTTGCCGGAGTCCTGGAAGAAGACGACGATCTTGTCCGCCGCGTTCGCGTAGGCGGGCATCCCGTACCAGGTCTTCGGCGACAGTTCGGGGGCGGCGGCGGTCACCGCGACGTGCACGCGCTCGGCGAGCGCGCGGTCGTCGGGCGCCATCTGGGCGATCCGGTCGAGGAGCGCCTGCAACCCGTCGGCCTTCTTGGCACCCTTCTTGCCCTCGGCGCGCAGCTCGGCCGCACGCTCCTTCATCGCGGCGCGCTCCTCGGCGCTGAAGCCGTCGGACTCGGTCGTGGAGGTTTTCGCGGACATGTCGGGCTCCCTCTCGATGTTTCCCGGCCCGGCGTCGTGCCGGCTACCTGGGAGAAGGCTAGGCCGGGGCACCGGCCGGGCGCTTCTTGATTCCTGACCGGCTCGGGCCGGCGGGCCGGGCCGGCGGGCCGGGCCGGCGGGCTGGGTGGGCCGAGCCCGGCGGGCCGATCCGGTCCGGCGGGGCATTCGGGCGCCGTTGGGGAGCGCTTATGCTCGGAACCGGAGCTGGGCGCGTCCCCGTCCGGGCAGGAAACGATTCGAGGGCGGCGTATGAACATCGGGGAGATCGCCCGTCGGGCGGGAGTGTCCCGCAGCACCGTGTCGTACGTGCTGAGCGGCAAGCGAACCGTCTCGGAGGCCACCCGGCAGCGGATCCAGGCCGTCATCGACGAGCTGGACTACCGGCCGAACGCCAGCGCCCGCGCCCTGAAGGAGGGGCGTACCCGCACCCTCGGGCTGGTGATCCCACCGGCGAGCCAGCGGTTGACCGACATGCAGTTGGGCTTCGTGGCAAGCGTCGTCGAGGCCGCCGCCCGCCACGACCTGGACGTGCTGCTGTCCCCGTCCGGCGGAGACCACGACCGGTCGTTCGAGCGGATCGTCAGCGGGCGCCGGGTGGACGGCGTCGTCCTCATGGAGATCCGGTTGGAGGACGACCGGGTCACGCGGCTGACCAGAACGGGCCTGCCGTTCGTCACCATCGGTCGGACGGCCGAAGCGCACGGCATGAGCTGGGTCGACATCGACTACGCCGGGTTGATCGCGCGCTGCGTGCACCACCTGGCCGACCTGGGGCATCGGCACGTGGCGCTTGTCAACCGCTCCGCCGAGCTGGTGGCGGCGGGTTACGGGCCCAGCCATCGCGCGTTGGCCGGTTTCCAGGCGGCGGTCGCGGAACGGGGCCTGAGCGGCGTGGACGTCTGCTGCGGCGATGACACGGCCTCCGGTGAGGCGTGCGTGGAGCAGTTGCTCGTGACCCATCCGGCCGTCACGGCGGTGGCCACCATCAACGAGGCGGCGCTGCCCGGGATGCAGCGCGCGCTTACCGGCGCCGGACTGTCCGTGCCGGGCGACTTCTCCGTCACCGGCGTCGCCGCGCAGCACTGGGCGGAGGACTTCCGCCCGCCGCTGACCGCCGCGGACGTCCCCATGCGGGACATGGGCGCCGAGGCGGTGGCGCTGCTGCTGGAGATCATCGCGGCCCCCGAGAGCGTGCCGCGGCACCGCCTGTACAGCCCGCCCATCTCGTTGCGGTCCAGCACCGGCCCGGTCCGGACCCACTGACCCCTGCCGGGCGCGGGCCCCGGGGTCGGCGGGGCCCGCGCCGGTCGGCTACCGCCGCGCGGCTCGGCGCTCCTCCTGGGCGGCCGCGAGGATGAGGTAGCTGCTGGCCGTCCAGGTGTACGCGCGGTCCCGCAGCCCGGCGCCGGTCTCGGCGTCGAAGTTCTCCGCGAAACCGGACTTCTCGCACAGCGCGAGGAAGCGCTGGCTGATGTCGTCGGCGATCCCGGTGTGCCCGGCCCGCCGCAGACCGTCCTCGACCAGCACCGTGGAGGGGGCCCAGATCGGTCCCCGCCAGTAGCCGTCGGCGAGGTAGTGGGCCGAGTCCGTCGGCTCGGTGGCCAGCCCGTGCGTGGTGAGGTGGGTCTCGACGCTCCGGGCGAGCGCGTCGGCGATCGGGGCGGGCAGGTCGGCGCCGAGAGCGACGGGCATCAGGTCGAGCAGGCTGCGGCTCGTCCGCCGCTGCCCGGTGTGCGGGCTGCGGGCGGTGAAGCGCTCGCCGTCCCACAGCTGCCCGAGCATGGCCGCGTGGATCCGGTCGGCCTCCCGGGACCACCGGTCGGCGGGTTCGCCCAGCTCGGTGGCGAGGTCGGCCAGGCACCGCAGCTGGGAGACCAGGAACGCGGCGAGGTCGGCGGTCTGCAGGACCCGGTCGTCGTCGAAGGTGGTGGCGTTGTCCCAGCCGCTGTCGTTGCCGTGCTGGTAGTGCGGCAGGTCGTGGCCGGGGGCGCGGCGCGCGTCGAGCCAGAACCCGGTCCAGCGGGCCAGCCGGTCGTACGTCCGCGCGAGCTCCGCGCGCTCCGGTGGCTGGGGAAGGCGTCGGCGCAGGTGACGCAGGGCCCAGCCGTGGATGGGGGGCTTGACGTAGTTGTGCAGGACCTCGGAGTGGGTGACCGAGTCGGGTAGGGCTCCCGCGCCGTCCTGGTGGTCGAAGGGCAGCTGGAACTGGTGCCAGGCCAGCTCCGGCTCACCGGCCGCGAGCGCGATCGCGTTGAAGCAGTGGTCCCAGCTCCACACCTTGTCCATCCAGTGCTTGGACATCAGGACGGCGGGCCGGGTGACGAAGCCCGCCGGGGCGACGGTGGCGGACCACAGCACGTACGCGGCCAGTTCGGCGGCCGGGGTGTCCGCCCCGCGCCACGGCGCGACGGCGTCGACGAACGCGGCGAACTCGGCGCTGCGGTCGTGGCACACCTGCTCGAAGGGGACGCGGGTGGCGTAGGGCCGGCGGGCGGTGGCGTACTCCTCGATGGCGATCTCCCAGGTCTGGTCGCCGGGGAGGTCCAGGAAGCGGTCGGCGGCGCCGAGCGCCTCGACGCCGTCGGCGTGGAGCAGCGCGCCGGAGAGCACCGTGACCCGGTAGCGGCGCCCGGTCTCGTACGACGTGAAGACGTGTGAGCCGTCGACCGGGTCGCGGTAGAGGTAGGTGCCGCTGAATGGGGTGAGGGTGCCCGCGGCCGCCGCGATCCGCAGGCCGAGGTGCCGGCCCCGGATCCGCAGGGTGTCCGGTCCGTCGTAGACGGCCTCGATCAGGCCGCGACCGGCACGCCAGGTCAGCAGCGCGGGCGCGGCGACGACTGTGGCGCCGGCGGCCGCGGGGGAGAGGCGCAGCACCGGGTGCAGCCCGGTCTGGTGCGACACCAGGTGCAGGTCGTCGGCGTACGTCTTCTCGGCGACCACCGGGGAGATGTTGAGCCAGGATCCTCGGTAGCTGAACGGGATGTCCTGGATGGGAAACTCCGGACCGGACGGGGCGACGGTCATGGGTGGCGGTTGCCTTTCTGTGGTGCGGGTGGTCAGTCCTTGACGGCGCCGGCGGTCACGCCCATCGAGACGTACCGCTGAGCCAGGACCAGCAGCACGGCGGCCGGGATGGAGGCGACGACAGCGGTGGCCATGATGGCGTTCCACTGCTGGTTGTTGTTGCCGATGTAGTGGTAGATGCCGAGGGTGATCGGCTGGTGGTCGCCGCCGCCGGCGAGGGTCGAGGCGAAGATGAAGTCCGACCAGGACCACAGGAACGCGAAGAGCGACACCGTCACGATCGAGTTGCGGCTGACCGGCAGCACGACCGACCAGAAGGTGCGCAGCCGTCCCGCGCCGTCGACCACGGCGGCCTGGAGCAGCTCGTCGGGGATGCCGGACATGAAGGCCGTGAAGATCAGTACGGCGAAGGGCACCGCGAGTGTCGTGTCGGCCAGGATCAGGCCCGGCAGTGTGTTGAGGACGCCGAGGGTGAGATAGATGGCGTAGAAGCCCATCGCCATGATGATTCCCGGGATCATCTGGGCGATCAGCAGCAGGAAGCTCAGCGCCGGGCCGCCGGGTGGCCGCAGCTTCGCCAGCGCGTACCCGGCGGGGGCGGCGAGCGCCACGGTCAGTGCCACCGTGCCGAGCCCGACGAGGAAGCTGGTGCCGAGGTAGGGCAGTTGCTGGTCGAGGACGGCCCGGTAGCCGTCGAGCGTGCCGTCGGTCGGGAACAGGTGTGGCGGATCGGCCCGCATGTCCTGGTCCCTGGTGAACGACACATTGATCATCCAGTACACGGGGAAGAGCATCAGCCCGGTCAGCACCAGACCGACTACGGTCTTCCACCAGACGCGACGCGGTGACGTGGTCATCGTTGGTACTGCCTCCGCTGGGACCGGATGTAGACGAGCCCGGCGATCAGGGCCATCACGATGAGCAGGTTGCCGACGGCCGCGCCCGGACCGAACTCCGGCAGCATGTTGCCGAAGCCGAGGCGGTACGACCAGGTGGCGAGCGTGGCGGACGAACCGGTCGGGCCGCCCCGGGTCATGATCCAGATGATGTCGAAGACCTTCAGCGTGTAGATCAGTCCCAGCAGCAGCGTGATCGCCGAGACCGGGCGCAACAGCGGGAAGGTGATCGACCAGAACCGTTGCCAGCCGCTCGCGCCGTCGAGCGCGGACGCCTCGTACACCTCGACCGGGATCGCCTGGAGACCGCTGTAGAGCACCACCAGGTTGAACGGGATGCCGATCCAGACGTTCGCGATGATCACCGAGGTGAGCGACCAGGTCGGCGAGGTGAGCCAGTTGACCGGGTCGATCCCGACGACGCCCAGCGCGGCGTTGACCAGCCCCGAGTCGCTGTTGAGCAGCCACGACCAGGTCGAGGCCGACACGATCAACGGCAGCAGCCACGGTACGAGGATCAGCGCCCGCAGGGTGCCCGACAGCGGGAAGTGCTGGCGGAAGAAGAGGGCGAGGGCCATGCCGATGGTGAACTGGAAGACGAGCGACGCCCCGGTGAAGACCAGTGTGTGCGCCAACGTCGGCCAGAACGCCGGGTCGGTCAGGACGGTGCGGTAGTTGTCCAGGCCGGCGAAGGGTGCGCCGCCCTGCACGAACGAGCGGACCGTGTACTCGCGCAGGCTCAGCT
Source organism: Micromonospora lupini str. Lupac 08 (assembly GCF_000297395.2). Classification (GTDB taxonomy): domain Bacteria; phylum Actinomycetota; class Actinomycetes; order Mycobacteriales; family Micromonosporaceae; genus Micromonospora; species Micromonospora lupini. The sequence goes on from NZ_HF570108.1 coordinate 2,097,484, forward strand.
CGACGTTGCGGTAGAGCGGGTAGGCGTAGAAGGCCAGCAGGTAGACGACCGTCGGCGCCAGGAAGCCCCACGCCACCCATCGTCCGGGCCGGCGGGTTCGAGGTGCGGGGGGCCCGGGTGGGGCGGCGTCAGCCGCCCCACCGTGGCCTCGCGTCGTGGTGGAAATCCGTGTCGTGGGGGTCATCGTGTCGGTTCGGCGCGCTTACTTGCTCGTGGCCGAGGCCTGCGCGGCGGTCAGCGCCTCCTGCGGCGACTTTCCGCCGCTCAGGGCTGCCTGCACGGCGGTCCACAGGGGTTCGGAGATCTTCGGGTACTTCGTGCCGAGGTTGTCACCGGTGCGGCCCTTCGCCGCCCGGACGGCCTCCACCCAGACCTTGAGCTTGGGGTTCTCGGTCGCCTGCCGGTCCTGTACGGCCGTGACGGGCGCGACGTAGGAGAGGGTGGTGTCGGTGGTGAGGAGATTGTCGGCGTTGGTCAGGCAGGTGACGAGCTTCTGCGACGTCGCGTACCGGTCGGTCTTCTTCTGCACCGGGATCGAGACGAACTCGCCGCCGGTCGGCGCCGGGGCCGGCCCACCGGCGCTGGCCGGGATGGCGATGGTGCCGTACGAGAAGCCGAGCTTCTCCGCGTTGGCGAGCTGCCAGGTGCCGTTCTCGGCGAACGCGAAGTTGCCGCTGGCGAACTCCTGCCAACTCGTGGTCTGGGTGTTGTTGATGACGGAGTTCGGTGCGAGGCCCTGCTTGAGCCAGTCCTTCCAGAGGGTCAGCGCGGACACCGCCTGCGGCGAGTCCAGGCTGGTCAGCTGGGCGCCCGATCCCCAGAACCAGGGCAGGAACTGGAAGCTGCCCTCCTCGGTGCCGATCGCGGAGAAGGTGATGCCCTTCTTGCCCTTCGCCTTGACCTTCGTGAGCGCCGAGGTCAGGGACGTCCAGTCGGTGACCGAGGCCGGGTCGACGCCGGCGGCGGTCAGCAGGTCCTTGTTGTAGTACAGCGCCAGGGTGTTGGCCCCGATCGGCACCCCGTACGTCTTGCCCCCGCTCTGGCCGGCGCCGAGCAGGTTCGGCGCCATGCTCGACACGTCCAGCTTGTTCTCTTCGGTGGTGGTGAGCGCGCCGGCCTCGGCCAGTGTCGAGATGACCGGGTTGTCGACGATCAGCACGTCCGGCGAGTTGCCCTGCTGGGCGGCGAGCAGCGCCTTGTTGGTGAGGTCGGTGGTGTCGTAGCCGGTCCGCTCGACAGTCACGCCCGCCGAGGTTCCGCACTTCTTGAGCAGGGCGACCCAGTCGGAGTCGTCGGCGAACTGCGGGTACGGGTCCCAGACGAGGTAGGCGCCGCCGCCACCACCGTCGGAGTCGCCGGACGACGACGAGCAGGCTCCGGCGGTCACTGCGGCGAGCGCTATCACGGCAACGGCGGCCAGGCGCCGCCGTCGGTTGAGTCCTGTCATGTGCTGCCTCACTTAGAGTCGATCGTCAGGTGGGGTGTCGTGGGTTGACCGTCGCGGGGCCGGACCACGTCCGACCATGAGGCGAACCGATTCGACGAAACGGTTCGCACGAAGATAGGACCGCCCGTGCTCGGTGGTCAAGGGTTGGACGAGCTGCCCGGACGGCGCTGCTGGGAAACACCGGCTTCACCCGATCGTCACTTCATTGACACGAGTGAGTCCCCGACCTACGATCCGTGCGAATCGATTCGCAAGCGCAGCCCTCCGGAGAGCGTCCCCCGCGCCCCACCAAGGAGCCGCCCGTGAAAACCCCGTCCCGCAGCAGGTCGGGACGAGCCCACGCGCTCGTCGCCCGACTCGTCGTCGGCCTGCTCGCCGCAACCACCGCCGTCACCGTCGCCGCGTCCCCGGCCCAGGCCGCCGACGAGTCGATAAGCGTCAACTTCTCCACCACCACCGGCACGCCGACCTACCGTGCCGCCGGCTGGATCTACGGCATGACCGAGAACGCCAGTGGCCCGCCCGACCACTTCTACCGCGACGTCAACTTCCGCTACATGCGCGCCGGTGGCGCGCAGCTGCCCGGCAGTGGCTGGGTCGGTGGAAACTACGATCGCCGCTGGAACGCCACAGTCGCCCAGGCGCGTCGGACCGTCGCCCTCGGCGGGCAGTTCATCCTGCTGCCGCACGACCTGTGGGGCGCCGACGGCGCCGGCATCTCCCGCTTCCCCGGCGACAACGGCAACTGGACCGACTACGACAACTTCCTGACCCGGGTCATCAACGACGTCCGGGCGTCCGGCCTGTCGGTGCAGTGGGACATCTGGAACGAACCCAACATCACCATCTTCTGGAACCGGCCGATCTCCCAGTACCTGGAGCTCTGGCGGCGCACCTACCAGCGCCTCCGGACGGAGTTCCCCAACCAGCTCATCGTCGGGCCGAGCTGCGCCTGCGTGCCGTCGACAAACCACGCGTTCTGGAACCAGTACCTGGACTTCGTGCGCTCGACGAACACGGTGCCGGACATCATCAGCTGGCACTCGTTGCCCGGTGACCCGGTCGCCAACGTCGCCGCCGCCAACGCCACCCTCGACCCGCGCGGCATCCCGCATCCCCGCCCCTACCAGATCAACGAGTACGGGGCGTCCAACGAGCAGAACCCGGCCGACGGCGCCTGGTACATCGCGCGTCTGGAGCGGGCCGGCGCGGACGGTCTGCGGGCCAACTGGGCCAGCGCCGGCAACCTGCACAACGACCTCGGCAACCTGTTGACCCGCAACTCCGCCGGCCAGCACCAGCCCAAGGGTGAGTGGTGGGCCTACCGCTACTACGCCTCACAGACCGGCCAGAACGTCTCGGTGACCGGCAGCCAGTCGTACGACGCGTACGCCACGAAGGCGAGCGGGGTGGCGAAGGTCCTGGTCGGTGGCGGTCGCACCACCGGGAACCTGAGCGTCAACCTGCAACGCCTCGACACGACGAGTGGCGTCGTGCAGAACAACCAGGTGCGGGTGCTCACGCAGCGCATCCCGTACAACAACGGCGGCGCGGTGCAGGGCCCGGTCACGGTCTCCAACAGCGTCGTCAACCTGTCCAACAACAACGCCGCGGTGAACCTGGGATACGGCAACCAGAACGACACGTACACGGTGACCCTGCTTCCGCCCTCCGACGGGGGCTTCCAGTCGGTGGCGGTGGCCCAGCACTCCCAGCAGTGCCTGGACAACACCGGCCTGAGCACCGCCGACGGTAACGTCCAGCAGCAGTTCTACTGCGAGGGCGGCGCCCAGCAGCTCTGGAACTTCCAGCCGGTCGCCGGCGTGGCGAACACGTACACCGTGGTCAACCAGCAGAGCGGCAAGTGCCTCGACGTCAGCGGCGGGTCCACCGCCAACAGCGCCGCCGTGGACCAGAGGACCTGCCAGGACGTGCCCTACCAGCAGTTCACCCTCCGGAAGGTGACCTACTCCGGTAACGACTCGCACGACTACCAGCTCGTCGCCCGGCACAGCGGCAAGTGTGTCGACGTCAACGGGGTCTCCACGGCGGCCCGCGCGACGGTCCTCCAGTGGCCCTGCAACCCGGTCGGCCAGGGCAGCCCGCTGAACCAGACCTGGCGGATCTGGGGGCGGTAGCCGGCGCGGAAGAGGTCAGGCGGTGGCCGCCGGCACGGGCGGCCACCGCCGGACTCCCGCCGAGCGGGCTCGCATTGACACTCATCGAAAATTGATCCTACGATTGCTGCGCATCGATTCGGCCGCCCCCGCCACCACCACCTGCGGCGTCGGCACATCCACGCGCTGCCACGACTCCGAGGAGCCACCTCGTGCGAACCCCGTCCCCCGCCGGGCCCGGCCTGGCCCGCGATCCCATTCCGAGACGTCGCCTCCCACGCCTGGCCGTCCTGGCCGGCGCCCTGGCCGGCGCTCTCGTCCTCGTCAGCGTCGGTGCGACGGCCGGCGCCGGGTCGTCCGCCGCCGCGCCGATGGCGGCCGCCGCCATCGTGGCGGGGCAGAGCACCACCATCGTCGGCGCGCCGTCCGGTCGCTGCGTCGAGGTCCCCAACTCCAGCACCACCAACGGCACCCAGACCCAACTGTGGGACTGCAACGGCGCGGCCGGTCAGACCTGGACCTGGACGTCGAGCAAGCAGCTCACGGTGTACGGCAACAAGTGCCTGGACGCCAACGGCCGAGGCACCACCAACGGCACCGCGGCGATCATCTGGGACTGCAACGGCCAGACCAACCAGCAGTGGAACGTCAACAGCAACGGCACCATCACGGGCGTGCAGTCCGGGCTGTGCCTCGACGCCAACGGCGCGGCCACCGCGAACGGCACCAAGCTGATCCTCTGGGCCTGTAACGGCGGCGCCAACCAGCAGTGGGGCTCGCCGACCACCCCGCCGACCACGAGCCCGCCGACCACCGGCCCGCCGACCACCCCGCCGCCGAGCGGCGCGCGCCCGTGCGACATCTACGCCTCGGGCGGCACCCCGTGCGTGGCGGCCCACAGCACGACGCGAGCGCTCTACGCGACGTACGCCGGCAACCTCTACCAGGTCCGGCGCTCGTCGGACAACACGACCCGCAACATCGGGCTGACCGGCACGGGCGGCACCGCCAACGCCTCGACGCAGGACTCGTTCTGCTCCGGCACGACCTGCGTGATCACCGTCGTCTTCGACCAGTCCGGTCGCGGCAACGACCTCTGGTACCAGGGGTCCAGCGTGGTTCCGGGCTCGCCGCAGAGCAGGCCGGCGACCGCGACCACGGAGTCCCTGACGGTGGGCGGCGCCAAGGCGTACTCGCTCTACATCAACCCTGGCAACAGCTACTGGCGCGACGGGCACCTGACCGGCGTGCCGACCGGCGCGGCGCCCGAGGGCATGTACATGGTGACCAGCGGGACCCACGTCAACAGCGGCTGCTGCTTCGACTACGGCAACAGCGAGACGACGCGCAAGGCCGACGCGGCCGGCGCGATGGACGCCATCAACTTCGGCAAGCAGTGCTGGTTCGGCGGCTGCTCCGGCAGCGGCCCCTGGGTGCAGGCCGACCTGGAGTGGGGCCTGTTCCCCGGTGGCAGCAGCTCGTGGAACCCGAACCAGCGGGCGTTCACCAGCAAGTTCGTCACGGCGACGCTGAAGAACAACGGCACGTCGCGCTTCGCCATGAAGGGCAGCGACGCCCAGTCCGGCAGCCTCTACACGCTGTGGGACGGCTCGCTCCCGCCGGGCTACAGCCCGATGAAGAAGCAGGGCGCGATCATCCTGGGCAGTGGCGGTGACTGCTGCAAGCCCGACGGCGGCGCGAACCTGAGCGCCGGCACGTTCTACGAGGGGGCCATGGTCGCCGGTTACCCGTCCGACGCGACGGAGAACGCGGTGCAGGCCAGCGTGGTGAGCGCCGGATACCGCTGACCCATCGACGGCGGGCCTCGTCCGCCGGTCACCACCGCCCAGAGCAGTGGTGACCGGCGCGACGGGGCCTTTCGTCGTTGCGTGGCGGCCGCCGGTGCTCGCCGCGTCGAATCGGACACTCGTCGATGGTCAGGCCGACGGGGGAGTGACCTCGGCGAGCGCGGTTCGTACGATCTCCAGCAGGTCGTGGCCCGGGTGGTCGATCCAGTGCTGGATGGCGACGCGCAGGGCGGCCAGGAACGTCGCGGTCAGCAGCCGGGAGCGCAGCGCCACCGCCGTGCCGGTGAGCCGGTGGGCGAGCTCCGCGGCCAGCTCGCGCTCGATCGCCGTGTACGCCGCCACCTGGTGCGCGGCCAGGCCGGGGTGCCCGCGCAGCTGCCGGCGTCGGGTGAGCCAGCTGTGGTCACGATCATCCGATGATTCCCTGGTGAACTGTTCGGCAGCCTGGCTCAGCGCGGTCCACGGCGCCTCGCTGCCCGGCCGCTCGTGGACCAGCTGCAACAGCCGGCGCAGGCGCACCGTGTCGCCGTGGAAGAGCGCCTCCTCCTTGCTGGAGAAGTAGTTCGAGAACGTCCGCCGGGAGACGTTCGCGGCGTCGGCGATCGCCTCGACCGTCACGCCGTCGGGGCCCTGTTCGGCGGCGAGGCGCAGGGCTGACTCGTGCAGGGCGAGGCGGGTGGCCGCCTTCTTGCGCTCCCGTAGGCCGGTGATCTCGTCCATCGCGCTCAGCGTACGTCGAGTGACCGGCTTCTCAATGGGCAAACTTGCCGACTGAGCAAGATCGGTAGATGCTTGCGTGAGGCAACCAACTCAGGCGCGCGAATGCGCGGGTCCGTGAGACCCGCGCAGGCCTGATCGACGTCGCCCTCGAAAACCACGACAAGCTGGAGGCCGCGCGATGAGCGCACCCACCACCACGGCCGGCACCGAGCCGATGACCCATCGGCAGACGCTCGAGGCGCTCAGCGGTCTGCTGCTGGTGCTCTTCGTCGCCATGTTGAGCAGCACTGTCGTCTCGACCGCGCTGCCCAAGATCATCGGTTCGTTGAACGGCTCCCAGAACCAGTACACCTGGGTCGTCACCGCGACCCTGCTCACCGCGACCGCCACCACCCCGATCTGGGGCAAGCTGGCCGACCTGTTCAACAAGAAGCTCCTCATCCAGGTCGCCATCGTGGTCTTCCTGCTGGGCTCGGTCATCGCCGGCTTCTCGCAGAGCGCAGGACAGCTCATCGCCGCCCGCGCGTTCCAGGGCATCGGGGTCGGTGGCCTGCAGGCCCTCGTCCAGGTGGCGATCGCCGCCATGATCCCGCCGCGTGAGCGGGGTCGCTACAACGGCTACCTCGGCGGCGTCATGGCGGTCGCGACCGTCGGCGGCCCGCTGCTCGGCGGCCTCATCGTCGACACGTCCTGGCTGGGCTGGCGCTGGTGCTTCTTCGTGGGCGTGCCGGTCGCCGTCATCGCGCTGATCCTGTTGCAGGCGACCCTGCACCTGCCGACGCTGCGGCGCGAGAACGTGAAGATCGACTATCTGGGTGCGGGCCTGATCGCCGCCGGCGTCAGCGTGCTGCTGATCTGGATCTCCTTCGTCGACGGCTCGTTCGCGTGGTTGTCCTGGCAGACCGTGGCCATGGTGGGCGGCGCGCTGCTCCTGCTCGCCCTCGCGGTCTGGGTGGAGTCGCGGGCGGCCGAGCCGGTCGTACCGCTCGCCATCGTGCGCCAGCACACCACCGCGCTTGCCATCCTCGGCAGCCTCGCGGTCGGCATGGCCATGTTCGGCGGCGCGGTCTTCCTCGGCCAGTACTTCCAGATCGGCCGCGGCTACAGCCCGACCGAGGCCGGTCTGCTCACCATCCCGATGATGGCCGGTGTCCTCGGCTCCTCGATCGTCGCCGGCCGGCTGATCACCAGGACCGGACGGATCAAGCCGTACATCGTCGCCGGTTCGATCATCCTGGTCGCCGGGTTCGCGCTGCTCGGCACCATCGACCACGAGACGTCGCTCGTCCTGGTCGGCGTCGCCATGTTCATCGTCGGCACCGGCGTCGGCATGACCATGCAGAACCTCGTCCTCGCCGTCCAGAACACGGTGGCCCTCAAGGACATCGGTGCGGCCAGTTCCAGCGTCGCGTTCTTCCGGTCGCTCGGCGGCACCATCGGTGTCTCGGTGCTCGGCGCGGTCCTCGCCCACCGGGTCACCGACCAGATCACGCGTGACCTGACCGCCGCCGGGATCCCCGCCTCCGGCGCCGGCGGAGACAGCAACCTCAACATCACCGCGCTGCCCGACGGGATCCAGCACATTGTGCGGGCCGCGTACGGTGACGCCACCGGACACATCTTCCTCATCTCCGCCGCGATCGGGGTGGTCGGCGTCATCGCCGCGCTCCTGCTCAGGCCGGTCACCCTGCGGACCAGCCTCGACCTGCCGGACGCCGCCACCTCGACGGCTGTCGGCGCCGACGCGGTCGACGGGGCGCCCGCGTTCGACCAGGTCACCATCGACCCCGCGCCGAAGGGGGCCCCCGACCGCCGTTGACGTCCGACCGCAGCGGGCCGCTACCGTCCTGCGCGGTGGCGGCCCGCTCCACCCGACGACAGTGACTGAATCGAGGCGCCTGTGGAGATCGCCGAGCTGGCGGTGCCGCGGCCGGTGGCACCCGGCCGGCGGGCCGCTCCGGCGCGCCGCGCGGCGCGCGAACTGCTGCTCGTCGCCACGCTGTTCCTCCTCTACAAGGTGGCGCGGATGGCCGTGGCCGGCCGGGTGTCGGCCGCGCTGGCCAACGGCGAGTCGATCTGGCACATGGAGCGGCTGTTGCACCTGCCCGACGAGTCCGCCGTCCAGCATCCGCTGCTCGTGTACGACCTCGTGGCGCACCTGGCCAACGGCTACTACGCGTACGTGCACTTCCCCGCGACGGTGCTCACCCTCGTCTGGCTGTACCTGCGGCACCCGGCGCACTACCTGTGGACGCGTCGCGTGCTCGCCTGTCTCACCGCGGGGGCTCTGGCACTGCACCTTCTGGTTCCGCTGGCGCCGCCCCGGCTCACCGCGCTGACCGGCCTGGTGGACACCGGCCGCAGGTTCGGGCCCACCGTCTACGGCCCACCAGACACCGACACCCTCAGCAACCAGTACGCGGCCATGCCGTCCCTGCACGTCGGGTGGGCGCTGGCCGTGGCCGTCGCGCTCGTCGCGGTGACCCGCGGGCGCCTCCGGTGGCTGTGGCTGGCCCATCCGCTCGTCACCCTGCTGGTCGTCGTGGCCACCGGCAACCACTACTGGCTCGACGGTGTGGCGGCGGCACTGATGCTCGGGGTCGTCCACCTGGTCCTGCCCGCGCCCGCCGAGCGACCCGCCCGAGAGGGGCCAGGGGTGGCCCACGACGCCCCAGAGGACGCGCGGCTCACCCGGTAGCGCTCCGGCCACCCGGGCCACGCCGTGGCATCCACGCGGCGTCTCTCCGATCGCTCGTGGTGGGTGGTGGTTCCGACCGCGACGACCGGACGAGCCCTCAGCCCACCGGCACTCCGTACTCGCGCTCGGTGAACAGGTCGACGTCTCGCGGGCCCAGTTTGGCGACCCGGCGGGCGTGCAGGGCGAGCTGCCGACGTGCCTCGCCGAGGCGGCGGCTGGCGATCGTCATCTCGTCGGACGCCTCGAACGGCTCCGTTCCGCTGGCCTGCAGCGCGGCGGCCAGCACCGCGTTGAACGCGGTCATGAGCCCGTTGGCCAGCGCGATGCCGTCCTGGTCCGCGCGCGTCCAGATCTCCGACCAGGCGGCCTCCACGGTGACCATGTCCCGGGCCAGCCAGTCGTGCAGCACCATCGGCCCCAGCGGCTTGTGCCCACCGAGCAGGTCGTTACCCGCCTCCGGCAGGCCCGATCGCCAGTACCTGGTCTGCCGCAACGCCTCGGCCTTGTGGGCGAGGCGGAGCGCGCCGGACAGAACCAGGATGTACGCCCGCTGCAGCTCGGCCCGCTCCCGCTGCCGCCGCTTGATCCGACTGTGCACCCACACCACGAACAGCGATGCGAAGGCGGTGATAGCGGAGCCGAGCAGCGCGGCCAGGGTTGAGTTCACGCCGACATGATGCCTGCCGCCGGTTGGCGTCGCCGCGCGGGCTCACCCTGGTCGGATCACCGCTCGGGTCCCGTCGCGGCGGCCGGTCCGCCGGCTCCGCATGTTACCGATAACAGGACCCTCCACTCGCGCGTCGCGCCGCGTTCGGCGTTCTGTGTGGCGAGTTGTCAGACGTCATTCGTTACGACTTGACGAACGGCATGTTATCGCTCACAGTCGATGCGAGGCGAACGGCGTCCATGGCTCACCGGGCGGGCCAGCTCGTTCCACCCTCGCGAGCACGACGTTGCGCAGGGCAGGCGGACGTCGCATCAGGACCTGTCAGCAGCCGCCGGCGACGCGCGGTGGGTGTCGCGCGCCCGCGTGGTTCGTCGTGCGGATGACCCGTCCTGATCTCCTCCCGCGCGACATCCCCCACCACCGACTGACCCACCGCAACAGAGGGAGTGGTCAATGTTCAGACACCGGTTCACCTCCGGGTCCATCGCGCTCGCGGCGCTGCTCGTCGTGGCAGCGGGCGCGACCACGCTCAATGGTGGCCTCGGCGCCACCACCCCGGTCGCGGATGTGGGCACCGCCGCTACGACCGCCGGCTGCGGCAAGGCCCCGACGCTGCGCAGCGGTACGCAGACGATCCAGAGCAACGGCAAGAGCCGCAGCTACATCCTGCGGATCCCCAGCAACTACAACAACACCAACCCGTATCGGTTGATCTTCGCGTTCCACTGGCGGGGCGGCACCGCCACCGAGGTCGACTCCGGAGGCACCAGCGGACGACCCTGGTCCTACTACGGCCAACTCGAGCAGTCGAACGACACCGCCATCCTGGTCGCACCCCAGGGCTTCGGCAACGGGTGGGGCAACGCCGGCGGCGAGGACGTCACCTTCGTCGACGACATGATCCGCCGCATCGAAGGCGACCTCTGCGTCGACACCACCCAACGCTTCGCCCTCGGCTTCAGCTGGGGTGGCGGCATGAGCTACGCGCTCGCCTGTGCCCGCGCCACCACCTTCCGCGCCGTGGCCGTCTTCAGCGGCGCGCAGATCAGCGGCTGTAGCGGCGGCACGCAACCCATCGCCTACTTCGGCCTGCACGGCATCACCGACAACGTCCTCAACATCTCGCAGGGCCGCGCGCTGCGCGACACCTTCGTGCGCAACAACGGGTGTACGGCGCAGAGCCCGCGCGAACCGGCTGCGGGGAGCCGGAGTCACATCACCACCACCTACTCCGGCTGCCGCGCCGGATACCCCGTCCAGTGGGCGGCCTTCGACAACGGCCACATGCCCGGCCCGGTCGACGGCACGTACGCCGAGAGTGGCATCACCACCTGGACCAAGGGTGAGGTCTGGAAGTTCTTCGCCCAGTTCCAGGGCACGACGCCGCCGACCACGCCCCCGCCCACCACGGCCCCGCCGACGACTCCTCCGCCCACGACGCCGCCGCCGACGACCCCTCCGCCGATTCCGGGCGGGTGTTCGGCCTCGGTGTCGTTGAACTCGTGGAACGGCGGGTTCGTGGCCACGGTGAAGGTGACCGCCGGCTCCGCAGGCACGAACGGGTGGGCGGTCGGCATGACGCTTCCGAGCGGCGCGAGCGTCACCAACACCTGGTCCGCCACGGCGAGTGGCAGCACCGGGGCCGTGCGCTTCTCGAATGTGGACTACAACGGGCGGCTCGCCGCCGGCCAGGTCGCCGAGTTCGGTTTCCAGGGCACCGGCAGCGGCTCGGGCCTGACCCCCACCTGCACCGCAAGCTGACACACGCGGCGGGCACCTGACGCGCCCGACGCGGGTGGCGGACCGCACCCGGTCCGCCACCCGCGACGCCACCGAGACGGCGGCGCGCGGTGTGACCAGGGGCCCGCCGTGCCCCGACCTGTTCCAAGGAGACCTCACATGCCAGGAATCACACGTCTGATCCGCCGTTCCTCAACCCTCGCGCTCCTGGTCGTCGGCAGTGTGCTGGCCGCCAGTGGCGTGGTGGGCGGTCTCACGACCCCCGCACAGGCCGCCACCTCGATCACGATCAACGGGGCGTCGGGTGGCCGTACGTTCGACGGCGTCGGCGCGGTCAGCGGCGGCGGCGGCAACAGCCGGCTGCTGATGGACTACCCCGAACCCCAACGCGGCCAGATCCTCGACTACCTGTTCAAGCCCGGTTACGGTGCCGCCCTGCAGATCCTCAAGGTGGAGATCGGCGGCGACACCAACTCCACAAGCGGGTCCGAGCCGAGCCACTCCCACTTCCGCGGCGACCTGAACTGCGACCGCGGCTACGAGTGGTGGATCATGGAGCAGGCCAAGGCCCGCAATCCGAACATCAAACTCGTCGGGCTGGCCTGGGGCGCGCCGGGTTGGATCGGCAACGGCAACTTCATGTCCCAGGACTCGATCGACTACCACCTGTCGTGGCTGGGCTGCGCCCGGCAGCACAACCTGACCATCGACTACCTCACCGCCGCCCAGAACGAGCGCAGGTACGACGCGAACTGGACCATCAGCCTGCGCAGCGCGCTCAACAACAACGGCTACGGCAACGTCAAGCTCATCTTCGGAGACGACTACCCGGGCAGTTGGAACCCGGCCAACGTGGCCGTGAACAACGCCGCGCTGCGCAACGCGATCGACGTCATCGGCGGCCACTACCCGTGCGGTTACCTGGCGGCGCAGTCGACCTGCACGGTGTCGGCGAACGCGACCGCCACCGGCGAGACGCTCTGGAACAGCGAGGGCGGCTCGCAGGACTACAACGACGGCGCCAAGCCGCTGGCGCGGGGCATCAACCGGGGCTACCTCGACGGGAAGATGACCGCGTACATCAACTGGAACCTGATCGGCGCGGTCACCCCGAACATCCCCTGGGCCACCGTCGGGCTGATGCTCGCCAACCAGCCGTGGTCGGGCTGGTACGCCGTCGGCAAGAACACCTGGACCCTCGCGCACACCACCCAGTTCACCGCGCCCGGCTGGAAGTACCTCGACTCGTCCAGCGGCTATCTCGGCGGCGTCCGTAACAACGGCAGCTACGTGTCGCTGAAGTCGACGAACAACTCCGACTACACCACCGTCATCGAGACCATGGACGCGACCGCCGCGCAGACGTTGAACCTCAACGTCACAGGCGGCCTGTCCACGTCGGCGGTGCACGTCTGGTCGACCAACCTGAACTCCTCAAACACCGCCGAGCACTTCGTGCGCGGCGCCGACATCACCCCGTCCGGCGGCGCGTACTCGCTCACCGTGCAGCCCGGCCGCATCTACACCATCACCACCACGACCGGCGCCGGCAAGGGCACCGCGACCAGCCCGTCACAGGGCCAGCTCGCTCTGCCGTACAGCGACAACTTCGAGAGCTACCCGGCCGGCAAGCTGGCGAAGTACCTGCAGGACAACCAGGGCGCGTTCGAGACGGCGACGTGCGGCGGCGGACGGACGGGCATGTGCCTGCGCCAGGCGTCCCCGATGGCGCCGATCACCTGGAAGACCCTTGCCGACCCCAGCACGTACGGCGGCAACCTGAACTGGAACAACTACACCGTCTCCGCCGACGTCATGCTCGAGAAGTCCGGCTACGTCCAGCTGGAGGGGCGTGTCGGCAGCCAGACCCTGGACCCGGTCAGCGCCCAGAACGCCTACTTCCTGCGCGTCACCGACGGCGGGGCCTGGTCGATCCTGCGCAACAGCACCAACAACCAGCTCACCACCCTGCGCAGTGGCAGCGTCGCCGCCCTGGGCACCAACCGTTGGCACACCCTCGCTCTCGGCTTCTCCGGCAGCACCATCACCGCCACCGTCGACGGCGCGACGGTCGGCACGGCCACCGACTCCGCGTACTCCGCGGGCCTGGTCGGTCTCGGGACCAGCCAGGGCCAGACCGCGCAGTTCGACAACCTGAAGGTCGTCGCCGGTGCGGGCGGCGGCACGACGGCGGCGCTGCGCAACACCGGCGCCGGTCGGTGCCTGGACGTCCCGTCGCAGTCGCAGACGAACGGCACCCAGGTGGCGTTGTGGGACTGCAACGCGGGCGCCAACCAGCAGTGGTCGTCGACCTCCGGCAAACAACTCCAGGTGTACGGCTCGAAGTGCCTGGACGCCGAGAGCGCCGGGACGACCTCGGGCACCCGGGTGATCATCTGGGACTGCAACAGTGGCGCCAACCAGCAGTGGAACGTCAACACCGACGGCTCGATCACCGGGGTGCAGTCCGGCCTGTGCCTCTCGCCGAACGCGGCCGGTACGGCCAACGGCACCCAGGTGGTCCTCGCCACCTGCAACGGCAGCAACAGCCAGAAGTGGACGCGAAGCTGAGGACGTACCCCATCTCGTCGATGGTGGCGCGTTCGCGGCGCACGGCCTGACACGCGCGCGTGGCCCGGCTCGGGATCGTTCCCGAGCCGGGCCACGCGGCGTAGCGGACCTGGTCGCGGCCGCTGGGTTCAGCGGTAGCCGGCGGCGACGATGTTCGCCTGCACCGCGTTCTCGGTCGCGTCGGACGGGTAGCCGGCCACCATCGCGCCCTCGTAGAAGGTTCCGACGCTCTGGTTGGAGTTGTCGATGCAGCAGTCACCGCCACTGCCCAGGATGATGGCGCCCTGCTTCCTCATCGGGTTGTAGCCCGAGGGCAGCGAGCCGTCCCAGAGCGTGTAGAGGTTGCCGGACTGGGCGTTGCTGCCCTTGATGGCGAAGCGCGTCGTGCCGTTGTTCTTCAGCGTCGCGGTGACGAACTTGCTGGTGAAGGGCCGCTGGTTCGGGTTCCACGAGCTGCTGCCGCCCGGGAACAGGCCCCACTCCAGGTCGGCCTGCACCCAGGGGCCGCTGCCGGAGCAGCCGCCGAACCAGCAGCTCGTGCCGAAGTAGATGGCGTCCATCGTGCCCCGGCCGTCGGCCCGACGGGTGGTCTCGCTGTTGCCGTAGTCGAAGCAGCAGCCGCTGTTGACGTGGGTTCCGCTGGTCACCAGGTACATGCCCTCCGGCGCGGCCCCGGTCGGGATGCCGGTCAGGTGCCCGTCGCGCCAGTAGCTGCTGTTGCCGTTGATGTAGAGCGAGTAGACCTTGTTGCCGCCCACCGTCAACGACTCCCGGGTCGCGACCGCGGGCTGCACGGCGCCCCCGATGCCCCCCGCGCCCTGGTAGCCGAGGTTGTTGCCCCGCCCGGACTGGTCGTAGATGACAGTGATGACGCACGTGGTGTTCGCGCAGAAGCTGTCCTGGGTGGCGGAGTTGGCCCGTCCTCCGGTGCTGAGCACCCCGATGTTCCTGGTGCTGTTGTCCGAGGAACGGCGTACCTGGTAGAGCGAGCCGTTGTAGGAGGCGTACAGGGCGCGGGTGGTGCTGTGCGCCGCGACGCAGGGCGTGCCACCGGCCGTGTAGATGTCGCAGGGCAGGGTCGTGCTCGGCGGGGGAGTGGTGGGCGGCGGGGTCGTCGGCGGGGGTGTGGTGGGCGGCGGGGTCGTCGGCGGGGGTGTGGTGGGCGGCGGGGTGGTGGGCGGCGGCGTCGTCGGGTTCACAACTCCCGTACAGGTGGTGCCGTTCAGGGCGAAGGAGGCCGGTGCCGGGTTGCTGCCGGTCCAACTGCCGTTGAAACCGAAGCTCGTGCTGCCGTTGGTGGGAATGCCGGCGTTGTAGGGGGCATTGGTGACGGCGACGTCGCCGCCCGCCTGGGTGAAGCTGCCGTTCCACAGTTGGGTGATGGTCTGGCCGGCGGTGAAGCTCCAGGTCAGTCGCCATCCGTTGACGGCGTCGCCCAGGTTGGTGACGGTGACGTTGGCGCCGAAGCCGTCCTGCCACTGGGAGCTGACCGAGTAGGTGACCTGGCATCCGGCGGCGGCCGCCGCGGCGCCGGTCTGGGTGAGGGCGGCGCCGACGAGCACGAGGGTGGCGGCGCCGGCGATGAGCGCCGACCGCCGGTGCCGGGGTTGTCCGATTCGCACGTGCTCTCCTCATCGGTGGGAGTCTGACGATGTGCCGGGGGCAGTCCCGTTCCCCCTGCTCGGGCCCGGACTCTGAGCAGGGGGAACGGCGGGACGTGGCCCGGTCTGCGGCCGCGTACGGCGACGCCGGGGCTGTCCGGCGCCGGGGCGCCGTCCGGGACGGCGTGGTCGGCGGGCCGGACGGTTCTGCACGCGGCGTTACGGTTGCCGGTCACCGCCCGCGGTCCTGCCCGGGACGCGGCGGTGATCGATGAAGATGGCCGTGGCCTGGAATCGTCCGGCCCTCGGCGTGAGTCGCCCGGTGGTGATCTCGGGCCGTCCCGTGCCGGCCACGCTCCACCCGCCCCACGCCGCGAACGATGTCGACCGCACAGCCCGGACCAGCAGTGACTGGCCCTTCGTGACGGTCGGATTACGCTCCGATATCGACGGTCGTCGGCTACGTTAGCGTTAACAGGATGGCATGTCTATAGATGTCCATTGGTATATCGCCCGCGCCGGTTCCTGATCGGCAGGCTCGGCGCTCCGCGTGTGCGGCGGACCGGCGGCGTCGGCGCCGACCGGAGAGTGCCGTCGGAGTCGGCCGGCCCCGAGGGATCCGGCTGTTCGAGGGGCCGAGCAAGGTGCGCGCCTGGTGTTGAATGTGGAGGGTGAGCGAACAGGTACCGGAAGGGGCGGCGACGGTGGAGCTGACGATTGTCGTAGAACCCGAGCTTCCGCTGACCGCCGAGCGGCTCGACGCCCTCACCCAGGGGTTCGCCGACGACCTGCGGACCCTCCCGAGGGTGCGCGTCACCCCCGCCACGACGCCCGCCTCCGGCCCGGGGAAGTCACCCGAGGCGTGGGAGCTGGGAATGTTGGTGGTGGGCGGCCTCTTCTCGGCCACCACCATGCGCGCGATCGTCCAGGTCGCCATCGCGTACACCGAGCGGACCAGGGCACGGTCGATCACGGTACGCAGCGGCGACACCGAGGTGGTGATCACGGGTAGCACCCGGATCGACGATCCCCTTCTCGTCGCCGAGCTGGCGCGGGTGATGGAGGCGACGCACCGGTCCGACCCGGCCCTCGCCTCGCCCGACCCCGACCCCGACCCCGACCAGGCCGCGATCGTCCCGGGTGACCGCCCGGGCGGCGTCCGGGCGTAAGCGGTGGGCCAGCGCCTGGCTCTGCTCATCGCCAACGACCGCTACATCGACGACTCGTTGGCGGACCTCTACGCACCCCGGGAAGAGGCCCGCGACCTCCAGAGCCTGCTGGCCGACGCCAACATCGGTGCCTTCGACCGCACCGTGCTGCTGGAGAACGAGTCGAAGAGCTCGGTGGAGCGCACGATGGAGACGATGCTGCGCAGCGCCGGGCCGGAAGACCTGATCCTGCTCTACTTCTCGGGGCACGGGATCCGTCGCGGCAAGCGGGGCAGGCTCTACCTGGCAGTGGCCAACACCGAGGTCGACTGCCTGTCGTCGACGTCGATCTCCGCGTCCTTCGTCCACGAGCTGCTCGACGAGTCCGAGGCGGCCAGCTCGGTCATCCTGCTCGACTGCTGCTACAGCGGCGCCTTCGACCAGGCCAAGTCACCCGCGGATCTCAACCTCGACGGGGAGCTGAAGACCGGCGACGGCCGCTACGTCATCACCGCCACCAACGCCGTCGAGCGCGCCATCGACGGTCAGCCGGCGACGGCCGCCACGCCGCGGCAACGCTCCGCCTTCACCGAGACGGTCATCGAGGGGCTGAGCACCGGTGCCGCCGACCTGACCGGCCGCGGTCGGATCACCCCCGAGGATCTCTGGCAGTACGTGCATCTGGAGCTGCCGAAACGGACGACCGAGCAGTCGCCGTGCCAGTTCGGCCGGGCGAGCAGCGAGGTGCACCTCGCGTTGTCCCGGGACGGTCAGCACCGCCAGCGTGATCCACGTGACCCGCGCGACCCGCGTCTCGGTGATCTGCTGGGCCCGCTGCAGGCCCGGGACGACGTGAAGCTGTGCGCGATCGAGTGGCGACAGCGCGGTCCGCTGAAGGTGCCGATCGGCCTCAACCACCGGCTCGACCAGCCGAGCGGGGAGCCGGTCTCGCTCGATCTCGCCTCGTCGGAGGGGCACCTGCTGATCGTCGGGCGTCCCGGTACGGGAAAGACCACCCTGCTGCGCACGATCATCGGAGGGCTGGCGCTCACCCACTCCGCCGACGAGGTCGTGTTCCACTGCCTCGAGTCCGGTGGCAACTGGCTCGGGCCGATGCGACGGTTACCCCACGTCGAGACGGTCCTGGGTGACGACGAGGTGGTCGAGCTGGGCACGCTGCTCGGCCAGCTCGAGAACGACGTGCTGCGGCGCAAGCGCCTGTTCCGTGAGCACGAGCTGGAGTCGCCCGCCAGCCTTCGGGCCCGGCGCGGCAGCCTGGACGCCGGCCCGCAGCCGGACATCTTCCTCGTCGTGGACCGTTGGCAGGACTTCGTCGCGCTGCAACCCGACTTCACCGCGCGCGTCATCGAGCTGGCGAACAAGGGGCTGGGGTACGGGTTCCATCTCGCCGTGGTCGAGCGCAGTTGGCGTTCGATTCCCCAGGAGCTGATAGAACTCCCGCAGCTGCGGATCGAGACGCGGCTGTCCGAACCGCAGGAGTCGATGGTCGACCCGGACCATGCGGCCCGGCTGCCCCTGTCGATGCCGGGCTGGGCGATCCAGGGGCGGCGTACCTTCCGCATCGCCCTCCCCGAGCTGACCGTCAGCGAGGTCGACCCCGACCTCAGCGTGGAGTTCGGCATGGTCGTCTCCGACGGTGCGACGCCGATGATCTCCATGATCGCCCAGGCCTGGGGTCTGCCGTCGGCGTCCCCGCGCGACGGCGCTCGTCCTGGCCCCTGGGAGGCCACCGACGAGGTGCTGAAGGTCCTCGGCCTCACCGACTACCGGGCACTGGCCGCCTTCGACGGTCCCACCGCGCCCGTGGGCCCACAGCAGCACCTTCAGGTGCCCATCGGATTCGAACTGGACGGGCAGCCGGTCCTGCTCGACCTGAAGGAGTCCGCCCAGGGAGGGATGGGCCCGCACGGCCTGGTCATCGGCGCGACCGGCTCCGGCAAGAGCGAGCTGCTGCGCGCGATCGTCGCGGCGCTTGCGGCGCGCCACTCGTCGGAGGAGCTGAACTTCGTCCTGGTGGACTTCAAGGGCGGCGCGACGTTCGCCTCGCTGGACGCGCTGCCGCACACCAGCGCGGTGATCACCAACCTGGCCGAGATGTTGCCGCTGGTCGACCGCATGCGCGACGCGCTGGCCGGCGAGATGGTGCGCCGGCAGGAGCTGCTGCGCTCCGCGGGCAACTACGTCTCCCGCTTCGAGTACGAGAAGGCGCGGGCGGCCGGTGAGCCCCTGGCGCCGATGCCGAGCTTGTTGATCATTTGTGACGAGTTCAGCGAGTTGCTGGCCGCCAAGCCGGACTTCATCGACCTGTTCGTGATGATCGGCCGGCTGGGTCGGTCGCTCGGTGTGCACCTGCTGCTGGCCTCGCAGCGCCTGGAGGAGGGCAAGCTGCGCGGCCTGGACGTCCACCTGTCGTACCGGATCGGTCTGCGGACCTTCTCCGCCGTGGAGAGCCGGATCGTGCTCGGCGTGCCGTACGCGTACGACCTGCCGAACGCGCCCGGCCACGGCTACCTGAAGGCCGGCAGCTCCGCCGTGGTGCGCTTCCGGGCGGCGTACGTCTCACGACCGCCGATCCACGACGAGGCCGAGGTGGGCGCGGACGTGGCGGAGGCACTCGCCGGCAGGACGGTGCTCGACCTGGTGGTGGAGCGACTCCGCGACCAGGGCCCTCCGGCGCACCAGGTCTGGCTGCCGCCGCTGGCCGAGCCGCCGAGCCTGGCCGAGCTGCTGCCACCCCTGAGCGTGCACCCGCGCCTCGGGCTGTGCACCGCGGACCGGGCGGGCCGGGGTCGGCTCGCCGTCCCGGTGGGCGTGGTGGACCGCCCGTACGAGCAGCGCCGCGACCCGATGATGGTGGACCTCGGCGGATCGGGCGGCAACGTGGTGATCGTGGGTGGCCTGCTCAGCGGCAAGAGCACCCTGCTGCGCTCGCTGATCGCCTCGCTGGCGCTCACCCACACCCCACTCGAGGTGCAGTTCTTCTGCCTGGACTTCGGCGGTGGCGCGCTGCGCAGCCTGGAGGAGCTGCCCCACGTGGCGGGGGTGGCAGTTCGTCGGGACACCGAGAAGGTCCGCCGGACGGTGGCCGAGGTGGTCGCCGCCCTCGACGACCGGGAGACCCGGTTCGCGCGGCAGGGCGTCGACTCGATGGCCGACTACCGGCGTCGGCGGGCGGCCGGCGAGTTTCCCGACGACCCGTTCGGCGACGTCTTCCTGGTCGTCGACGGCTGGAACACCCTGCGCCAGGACTACGAGGAGCTGGAACAGACCATCACCAACCTGGCCAGCCGAGGGCTGGGTTTCGGCATCCATCTGGTCGTCACCGCCGTGCGCTGGGCGGAGGTCCGGATCACGATGCGGGATCTCCTCGGCACCAAACTGGAGCTGCGGCTCGGCGACGCGGCCGAGTCGGAGATCGACCGGCGGGCCGCGCAGAACGTCCCGGTCGGCTCGCCCGGTCGCGGTCTGACGCGCGACAAGCTGCACTTCCTCACCGCGCTGTCCCGCATCGACGGTCTGCACGACACCGACGACCTGAGCGAGGCGTCGGTGACGCTGGCCCGGCAGGTGGCGGCGAGCTGGCCGGGTCCTCCGGCTCCGAAGGTCCGTCTGCTGCCGAAGAAGCTGACCGTTGCCGAGCTGGCCAAGGTCGTCGACCGCGCCACACCCGGCCTGCCGATCGGGGTCAACGAGTCCGCGCTGGCGCCGGTCCACCTCGACTTCGCCGTCGAACCGCACCTGACCGTCTTCGGGGACGCCGAGTGCGGCAAGAGCAACCTGTTGCGGCTGATCGCCCAGGGCATCGTCGAGCGGTACACGCCGACGCAGGCCCGACTGGTGATCGCCGACTACCGACGGAGTCTGCTGGGCGCGGTGGAGGGGGAGCACCTGCTCGACTACGTCGCGTCGAACCAGGTGTTCAGCCAGAGCGTGATGTCCATCCGCGGCGCACTGCAGAATCGTCTGCCCGGTCCCGAGGTGACCACCGCGCAGTTGCGTGACCGGAGCTGGTGGGTGGGTCCGGACCTCTACATCCTGATCGACGACTACGACCTGGTCGCCTCCGGCGGCAGCAACCCGGTCAGCGCTCTTCTCGAACTGCTGCCCCAGGCCAGTGACATCGGCCTGCACCTGATCGTCGCGCGCCGGGCCGGCGGCGTCTCCCGGGCGCTCTACGAGCCGGTCCTGCAACGCCTGCGCGAACTCGACGCGCCAGGGCTGCTGATGTCCGGCAACCGGGAGGAGGGCGCCGTCCTGGGCAATCTGCGGCCGAGCCGGCAGCCTGCGGGGCGGGGCACGCTCGTGCGCCGCCGCGACGGCCAGCAGCTCATCCAGACGGCGTGGGTCGATCCGGGCTGACCACCGGGCAGACTCACCGGGGGTGCGGCAGTGGAAGACCGGCGAGTTCCTCTGCCACGCGCTGCTCGGCCGCCTCCGCCCGCGTCGTCGCCTCGACGATCCGGGCGGTCAGCCGGCCCGCGGTCGCGCGTACCGCCATCGGCGGGGTCACCGAACCCGACGGCGGCACGACCTCCCCGGCCGGGGTGACCACGAGCCCGGCGAGGCGCGCTTCGGCGACCGCCTCCCGGGCGAGCCGACGCGCCTGTGCGAGGTCGTGCTCCCTGCCCGCCACCGCGGCGGCGATCCGGGTGTAGGCGTCGTACGCCTCGTCGAGTTGGCGGACCAGACGGCGAAGGACCTCGTCGGCCTCCTGCTGGCCGGAACCGGCCTGCCAATGGCCGGGGAGCAGGCGATGCAGCCGGCGGAGTTCGTCGGCGGCCTCGCCGACCGCCTGCGCGGCCTGCCTCCACCGCTCGCCCTGGTCGACGTGGCCCGGAGGTGGCGCGGCCACCAACCGCGAGTAGGGAAGGGCCGCCGTGCCGTCTGTCGTCATTCGTCGCCACCGCGAGCGAATCGGGCCCATATCTCGCCCTCGGTGACGGAGACCGAACCCGCGACGGTACGGATGACGTCGGCGACCTGGTGCAGCTCACCGGCGAGTCGGGGCAACTCGTCGAGCCAGGCCACGATGGACGCCGGCGGATTCTCGTCGACGGCGGGGGGTTCGACCGCACCGAGCCGGTGCGCGACGGTGTCGACGCCGAAGGCGATGTGGAGGAGAGCCTCGGGATCCATGTCGAGTGATCCGTCGCTCATGGTGTGCCACCTCCCGGCAGTGCCTCGCACCGACCGTGTGCCCGAAGGCCAGCCGGCTCTGCTCACGGTACCGGTCAGAGTGGCCAGTGCTGGGAGACGAGGTCGATGGCGCCGCGGATCGCGTCCGCAAGCGTTCCACCCACCGTGGCCAGCGCCGCGAGCGTCTCCAACGACGTCAGCACCGGCCTGCGGTCCGGCTGCCGTTGCTCGCGGGCCGCCTCGATCGCGGCCACCTCGCGGCCGGCGCGGTCCGGGTCCTCGAAGTCGGCGACGTGCTCCTTCAGGGTGCGCAGCAGCGCGTCGAGCCGCTCGGCGAGGTCGTTCGTCCCGTTGTACTGGACGAAGACGGCGTTGTCGCTGGCCATCGCCTGCTGCCCACCGAGGATCGTGTTGTGGAACACGATCGACCGGGGCGGCTGGTCGGGGTCTGTCACCGGGACCTCCTAGTTGTGCTGCTCGAAGGAGACGTTGGAGCTGGACATCGCCTGCTGACCGCCGAAGATGTTGTTCACGTTGCCGAAGATGTTCTGCACCTGGGCCGCGCGCTGCACCAGATCGCCGGTGTCCAGACCGCGTTCGGTCAGGAACGAGACGACCGCATCCAGCACGGCCCGCTCCAGGAGCTTGGTGTACTTCCACTCGTCGAGCAGTTGCAGGTGCTTGACCGCGGCCGGCTCGGCGACGAGTTGACGCACACTGACCCGGGCGCCGTAGTCGTGCGTCCGGAACTGCTCGCTCGCGGCGAGCGCGTCGTCCATCCGGGTCTTCATGCCCCGCTCGTGCCGCAGTCGCCTGACCAGGTGCCAGCCGCTGAGCACCGAGTCGGTCACCATGTTCGCCAGCACGCCACGCGCGATCCGGACCGTCGACTGCTCGGGACGCAGCCGGTCGACAAGCGCGTACCGGGCCTTGATGGGGTACATCACGGTGGTGACGAACTCGACGTAGAGCAACCCACCCTCGACGGCGGCGTGCACGAACGCGGAGATGTCGATGCCGAGGTCCTGCTCGGGCAGCACGAGCCGCCCGTCGGCGGTGTGCAGCGGCTTGCCGGCGCCGCTGACCACGATCCGGTCGTAGTAGCGCAGCCCGCCCTGCGGATGCCGGACGATCACGTCGATCACCTCTTCCGAGGCGCGGCTGCGTGGCATCCCGGTCGCCGGGTCGAGCAGCGGGTCACCCTGCCGGCGTACGCCGTCGGCGACGATGTGCGGCATCAGGGAGAGCCCCGGCACCCGGACGGCGCGGGGCAGCGGATCCTCCCGCATCCGCCGGATCGCGGCCCGGACGTGCGCGGTCAGCGCCGGCCCCAGCTCCGCCTGGTCGATCGGCGGGGCATCCGTGCCGGGGGCCCGACCGACGGCGGGCTGCACCGCGATGGCGTACGACCAGCCGTGTTCCGGCGCGCCGCAGCCCAGGAAGGGCTCGTCCTCCTGGACGGTGATGTTGCCGTACTGGGCGCGGGCCACCAGGTCGAGCCGGCGGGCCACCCGTTCGTTGGGCAGGGTCGGCAGGACCGGTGGGATGCCGGGGCGCAGCTCGTCGGTCAGGATCTGGTGGGTGGCCCGCTCGAACCGGACGAGGACGGCCAGCGTGGCGGCGCCGAGGAGGAGGGGCATCCAGGCCACGACGCCGAAGAGCCCGGCCGTCATCCTGGACCGCAGCGTGTCGACGAGCGCGTCCGCACTGAGATCGGGGCCGGTCCCCAGCAGTGGGCCGACGAGGAACTCGAGGCCGTCGGACAGACTGAACAGGGGCAGCACGAGCGCCAGGCCGCCACTGCACAGCACGATGGTGATCAGCGTTCCGAACACCAGGAAGCGAACGGGCAGGGACATCCTGCGCGCTTCCCGGGAGCGCGCCAGCAGCACGGTGAATCCGAGCACCAGCCAACCGGCGGTGGCGCTGAGCGAGGTCACCACACCGATGACGAGCAGGCCGAACAGGATGGCGTCGCGGACCAGGTAGCGGTGCCGTGCCCGGAAGCAGTGCCGGACGACCGCGTTGAGGTCGAAGCCGAACGAGAGCGCGACGGCACGCCGCTCGTCCTCGATCACCTCCCTGATCACCGTGTCGGCGTACGACTGGTCGAGGTAGGCCGCGCCGCAGAGGCGCCGTGTGGTGTCGGACAGCCGCGGCGGCACCTGGTACGACGGGAAGTCGAAGTGCTCGGTCTGCGACGCCTCGGTCACCGTCACGTCGTCATCTCCCGGCTCCCTAGATTTCCTTGCTGGTGCGGGTGGGCAACCCGCACGAGACGGCGATCGGGTTCCACCGGCGCAGAAATTCGTTCTTGGCCTTCTGGGACTGCTCGGAGAGCTGGTTGCCCCGCCGCCAGTTGGCGTCGAGTGAGCAGCCGGAGCTGATGGAGTGTCGCGTCCAGGCGGCGTACGCCGCGTCGGCGTCCCCGGCGTACGTGAAGGCGGAGACCAGGTGGGACCGCATCGCCGTGCCGTCGTCGAGCGCGTCGACGGTCAGTGCTCCGGCCTGGTCACGCTGGGTGCGGCGTTGCCGCGTGACGCCGTCCAGCAGGGCGAGCGAGCGGTTCAGGTCGCGGCACTCTCCCACTGCGGCGATGGCGGTGGCCAGGTCGCCGCGCGAGGCGGTCGACTCCGACAGCAGCGCGTCCACCGCCTCGGCCTGCGCACGCCGCCGCGTGTCCGGATCGTCGCTCGCCGTCGGCGTCGCCACACCGGACGCCGTCGTCGGGACCGGCTCGGGCGTCGGCGGCGTCTCGGTGAACGTCCTCTCGTCGGCGGTCGGGGTCGCCGAGGTGGACGTCGCGTCGGAGACGGCGGCGGACAGCGGCACGGTCATGCCCGCGACGAGCGCCACCGCGACTGTCACCACCACCGTGGGCACCAGGAGCTGGAGCCCTCGCCGCAGGTCACCGTCACGGCCGTCGCCACTGGCGGCTCGCGCCCACAGGTAGCCGGGTGACTCGGGTACGCCGCGGACGGCCGTCAACAGGTAGATGACGATGGCGAGCGCGGCGAGCACGTAGTGCCACAGGACCAGTCGACCCGGGACCTCGGACGGCTCCTCGGCGCCCCGGGCGAGCGCGACGAGCAGCAGCACCAGCACCCAGCCGGCGAACAGCAGCGCGCACACCAGCAGGTCCCACAGCGGGGGAGGCACGCCCGGCCGCGACGGCGCGCCTGTGGCCTCGCCGACGACGGGCGACGCTCCCGGGAGTGGCGATGGTTCCGGGAGTTCCGTCGTGAGAGGCGGCGTGACCGTCGGTGCGGTCGCGAGGGGTGCCGCGCCGGGCGGCTGGGTCGCGACCGGGACCGCGCCGGGCGGAGGCTGCTCCTGCGGCACGGTGGCCGCGTCGGGCAGGGCCGAACCGCACCGTTGGCAGGTGGGGAGGGCCGCATCGGTGTCGGCCCCACAGGTGACGCAACGCATCGATCACCGCCTTCCCCGGTAGGCGTTTGTCACGGTGGACCTTAGCGACGAGATCGACGTCCGACATCCTCCACCCGGGCCGGCGACGGCGATCGCGGATATCCGACAGTCCTCAGTGGAGGAAGCGGCCTTGCGTGGTTCGGCCGGGACGGCGGCGCAGATCCGGCAGGGGAGTGGTCACCCCGGCGTCAGCGGCCGTCGGCGGCGGTGATCGCACCGAGCGGCGAGCGGTCCTGCTGCCCCGTCCTGGCGCGCACTGGTCGGCCCGCTCGGGTGGCACTCCGGATCTTCGGGAACGGAGAGATACGGGGCTCCGGCTGCCCAGCGGTCGTCGACCGGGCGCTCAGGACGCCTCGCGGACGCGCGAGTCGGCAAGCCACACCTCGGCCAGGTCGCTGAGCGCGACACCGAGGACCTCGCTGAGGCACACCACGGTGCCGAACGCGGGCGCCGGAAGCCGGCCCACCTCGATCTTGCGCAGCGTCTCCGGCGACATGCCGGCCGCCAGGGCCACCTCGACGAGACTGCGGCCGCCCCGTGCGACCCGAAGCGCCGCCCCGAGGCGTTGCCCAGCGGCGATCTGCTCCGGCGTGAGGGGTGGGCGAACCATGTGAGCAGGATAGATGCGCCCGCACGGGCCGGCAATGTCGACCCGCCGACCCCTCCGCCCGACGTGGTATAAATATACCGGACCAGAGAGGGAAGGGTTGATCGTGATCGAGCTGAAGACCGCCGCAGAGGTCGATCGAATGGCCGTGACCGGCCAGTTCGTCGGCGAGCTGCTGGCCGAGCTGCGTGCGGTGGCGGCCGTCGGGGTCAACCTGCTGGACCTGGAGCACCACGCCCGCCGCCGGATCGAGGAGCGGGGCGCCGAGTCCTGCTACTGGGACTACACGCCGTCGTTCGGTCGCGGCCCGTTCCGCAACGTCCTGTGCCTCTCGGTCAACGACGCCGTGCTGCACGGTCTGCCGCACGACTACGTCCTGCGCGACGGTGACCTGCTGAGCATCGACATGGCGGTCGGGATCGACGGCTGGGCCGCCGACTCCGCGCTGTCCGTCATCGTCGGCACCCCCAGCCCGGCCGACCTGAAGCTGATCGAGGCCACCGAGGTCGCGCTGGCGGCCGGCATCGACGCCGCGCGGCCGGGCAACCAGCTCGGCGACATCTCCGCCGCCATCGGCGAGGTCGCCCACCGATACGGCTACCAGGTGAACGACGAGTTCGGCGGGCACGGGATCGGTCGGACCATGCACGAGGCCCCACACGTGCCCAACGACGGCCGGCCCGGGCGGGGCATGACGCTCAAGCCCGGCCTGACGCTCGCGATCGAGCCGTGGTTGTGCCGCAGCACCGGCAAGATCAAGTTTGACCAGGACGGGTGGACGATCCGGTCCGCGGACGGCTCGCGCTCGGCCCACTCGGAGCACACGGTGGCGGTCACCGAGGTCGGCCCCCGGGTGCTTACCAGCCGCCCCGGCCAGGGCGTACGGCCGGACAGCCGCAGCGGGCAGTCGGCCGCGACCTCCTGACGAGCACTGCGGTGGCCGGTGTCGAACGTCTGCGGGTCATCCTGGCTCGATCGGGATCGTGACCGTGGCCCGGGTCGGGCCGCCGACCGGGCTGTCCAGCGTCAGGCGGGCGTCGATGGCGTCGAGTCGACCCATGATGCCGCGCAGGCCGGTACCGCGGCCCGGGTCGGCGCCACCGCAGCCGTTGTCGTCGACGTGGATCCGTAGCAGGTCGCCGGCCCCGTCGTCGAAGGTCACGCTCGCCGCGGTGGCACCGCTGTGTTTCGCCACGTTGGCAAGGGTTTCGGCCACGGCGAAGTACGCCGCCGTCTGCACCGCCGGTGGGAGCTGCGCGGGCGGGTCGCCGGCGACGGTGACGGGCACCGCGAGGTCGAGCGCCAGGGCGCGGATGGCGTCACCGAGGCCGCGGTCGGCGAGGACCGCCGGGTGGATGCTCTGGGTGACGGTGCGAATGTCGCCGAGGGCGGCGGTCGCCGTGGCGCGGGCCTCCGCCAGCAGTTGCGCGGCACCGTCGACGTCGCGGCGCAGCAGCTCACCGGCCAGGCCGAGGGTCAGCGCCAGGGACACCAGGCGGGCCTGGGCCCCGTCGTGCAGGTCACGTTCGATCCGTTTCAGCTCGGCCGCCTGCTGGTCCACGGCGCTGCGGCGGGACCGGGTCAGCGTGGCGATCCGGTCGGTGAGCTCCCGCTCCCGGGCGCCGGGAGGGCGGCTGACCACCCAGGCGTGCAGTCCCACGATCGTCGCCATGCCGAGCAGCGTCCAGAACGGCCAGAAGTAGCCGCCGCCGGTGAGCACCCAGACGGTGAGGTCGGCGCACCCGATCAGGGTGCAGGCAGCGGCGTCGAGGGCGAGCCAGAGACGCCGGCCCGGTGGCACCCGCAGGGCCCGCCGCAGCAGGAGCCGGCCGAGCAGGACGATGCCGACGCCGAAGTACACCCACCGGGGCCAGAACACGCCGCGGCCGGTGACCAGCCACGCGACCGTGGCCGCGACGCAGAGCGTCCCGGCCACGGTCCTGCGGGTGGTGGCGGTCATCGGCGGGTGGCGCGGTAGGTGACGCGTCGCAGCAGCGTCTCCGCCGGCCCCCGGTGACCGGTGACGCTCAGAGCCCAGGCGGCGGCCAGCGAGACCAGCCAGGTGACGACCGCCGCGCCGGCGGCGGCGTACGTGCCCTCCAGGTGCAGCGCGAACGGCGCGAACAGCACCAGCCACACCGCGGACTGCAACAGGTATCCGCTCAGCGACCGTTGCCCGAGCGCGACCACCGGGGCGAGCAGGGCGCGGCCGCGGCGGGCGCGGTCGAGGCGCAGTGCCAGCAGGCCGAACAACGCCACGTAGCCCGGCCCTCCGTACTCGCCGCTCACCGCGTGGACGAGTGCCATGGCCTCGACCGTAGCGGCGTCGACGTGCACGGCGCCAGCGGCGATGAGCGTGTAGGGGACCGCGCCGACGACGGAGATGCCGAGGCAGCCCACGGCGACGCGGCGCAGCAGCGTGCGGTGTGCGGCGGGGTTCTCCAGGATGCGACGCCGGGCCGCCCAGATGCCCAACCACACGATGACGATGAACGGGAGCACGGTGGCCGTGTGCACCGGCCACTCGGCGAGACGGTCGAGGACGGACTGGCCGTACGACGAGGCGGCGAGCGACGGGTTCGGCGTGTTGGTGAGGACGGCGTCGCCGCCGCGCGCGCCGACGAGCGCGGTCACCGCCAGGACCCCGGCGTACGCGGTCTGGAAGCCCCACAGCCAGAGCACGACGCGGTGGAACCGGTCGCCGCGACGCAGCAACAGCAGGGTGGCGACGATACCGACGATGCCGTACGCGCCGAGGAAGTCCCCGAAGTACAGCAGCGCCGCGTGGAACAGGCCGAAGACGATCAGAGCGGCGTTGCGTCGCAACAGGATCCGCCGTGCGCGGTCGCCCTGCCGTCGGGCGATCTGCACGAGGCCGTACCCGAACATCACGGCGAAGACCGGGTAGGCGCGGCTGTCGACGAACATCGCCAGGACGGCGTTGACGACGCGCTGCGCGCCGTGCGGCGTGCCGTCCAGGCCGGGCTGGCCGGCGAACGCGGCGTTCGCGGCGTTCGCGAGCGCGATGAAGAGCAGCATGGCGCCGCGGGCGAGGTCGGGGGCGAGGGCACGGTCGGCCCGGGGAACGGGGCCCGCGTGGAGGGCCCTCGTGCTTGTGGTTGCGGTCATGTCCTCAGGCTCGTCGCTGACGAGACGCGTTTCGAGGAGCCTGGAACCCCTCCCGCGGTGGTACCAGTACCCCTATGCGTCGAGGTAGGCGAGGACGGCGAGGACACGCCTGTTGTCGTCCTCGGACGACTGCAGCCCGAGCTTGGCGAAGATGCTGTTGGTGTGCTTCGCGACGGCCTTCTCCGTGATGAACAGGGCCGCGCCGATCGCCGCGTTGGACCGGCCCTGCGCCATCTGCCCGAGCACCTCCCGCTCGCGGGGGGTCAACCGGTCCAGGGGCAGCACCCGGGTCCGGCTGTCGAGCAGCTTCGCCACCACCGTCGGGTCGAGCGCGGTGCCGCCGGCGGCCACCCGGCGGACCGCGGCCACGAACTCGCCGAGGTCGGACACCCGGTCCTTGAGCAGGTAGCCGATCCCGCCGTGGCCGTCGGCGAGCAGCTCCCGCGCGTACAGCCGCTCCACGTACTGGGAGAGCACCAGCACCGGCAGCCCCGGCACCTCGGCCCGCGCCGCGAGCGCGGCCCGCAGACCCTCGTCGGTGTACGTCGGCGGCAGCCGCACGTCGACCACTGCCACGTCGGGACGCCGCGTGACGAGCTCCCGCAGCAGATCCGGACCGCTGCCCACGGCGGCGACGACCTCGAAGCCGTGGGCCTCCAACAGCCGGATCAACCCGTCCCGCAACAACACCAGGTCTTCCGCCACCACCACCCGCACCCGGCAACGGTAGCGGGCCCCGCCGCCGGGCGTGGGTACGCGTCAGCGCAGGCCGGCGAAGAGGTCGTCCTCGGGCACCGGCGCGTCGGTCGTGTCCCGCACCCGGACGAAGGTCTCCGTGCCCATCAGCTCGGTGAACCGCTCCTGGCCGAGCTGAAGGAAGAAGATGTTCTCGGTCTGGCTGGCGTGCGCGGCCAGCGCCTCGAACTTCTGCGCGCCGTAGCTCCGCGTGTCGACCCAGGTGGTGATCTCGTCGTCGGGCAGGCCCAGCTCGGGCACGTCCGACGACGGGTCCGGATCGGCCCACTCGACGCCGAGCTCCTTCATGATCCGGCCGAACTCCGTGAACGCCGTCCGCGGCACGGTGGTCCAGTAGACCTTCGCGGCGACGTCGGTCTGCGCGACGGCGGCCATGGTGATGCGGTGCGCCTGGATGTGGTCCGGGTGGCCGTAGAAGCCGTTCTCGTCGTAGGTGACGATGACGTCCGGCTGGTAGCGGCGGATCAGGTCGGCGAGCCGGTCCGCGGCCTCGGCCACCGGCGTCGTCCAGAAGGAGCCGGGCTGGTCGTTCGTCGACCACCCCATCATCCCGGAGTCGCCGTAGCCGAGCGTCTCCAGGTGGGTGACCTTCAACGTCGCGCAGCTGGCCTCCAGCTCGTTCTGACGCATCTCCACGACGGCGGCCGGGTCGTGGCCGGGCTCGCCGGGCTTGACCCCGCCGGGGCCGTCGCCGCACCGCCCGTCGGTGCAGGTCACGAGGACCGTGGTGACACCTTCGGCGGCGTACCGGGCAAGGACGCCGCCGGTGCTCGTCGCCTCGTCGTCGGGGTGGGCGTGCACCGCCATCAGGGTCAGGGATCGCTCAGCCATGCCATCACCCTACGACCAGTGTCGCGCCCGCACGGCGAGTGTCCTGTTCGGGGACGCATTCTAGCCATTCGCGCGACAGCCCTGCCGTTCTTGCGCAACCCGCTGTCGGGCGGCCCGCGGGTCCCTGAGAATTTGGGGCTGGGCCGGTGGTCTCCGGCCACCTGTCGGCAGCGGAAATCAGGCGAAGAAGAGGGCCGGTCCCATGGCAGTGTTCGAGGACGTGCGACAGATCGACGCCGGGGTCCTGAACGTCGGATACGTGGACGCCGGCCCGGCCGACGGCGCTCCGGTGATCCTCCTGCACGGCTGGCCGTACGACATCCACAGCTTCGCCGACGTCGTACCGTTGCTCACCGACGCCGGCCACCGGGTCGTCGTCCCGTACCTGCGGGGTTTCGGCACGACGCGGTTCCGGTCCGACGACACCGTGCGCAACGGCGAACCGGCGGCCCTGGGGCTCGACCTCGTCGCACTCATGGACGCCCTGGGCATCGACAGCGCGAAGCTGGCCGGGTTCGACTGGGGCGCGCGTACGGCCGATGTCGTGGCCGCCCTGTGGCCGGAGCGCTGCCGGGGTCTGGTGTCGGTGAGCGGTTATCTGATCGACGGGCAGGAATCGGGCCGGACGCCGCTGCCGCCGAAGGCCGAGTTCTCCTGGTGGTACCAGTACTACTTCGCCACCGAGCGCGGCCGGCAGGGGTACGACAGGAACCGCCGCGACTTCGCCCGGCTGATCTGGCAGACCGCGTCGCCACGGTGGACGTTCGACGACGCGACCTTCGAGCGCAGCGCCGCCGCTTTCGACAACCCCGACCACGTCGACGTCGTGATCCACAACTATCGCTGGCGGTTGGCGCTCGCCGAGGGCGAACCGCAGTACGACGAGGTGGAGAAGCGCCTTGCCGGCAAGCCGACGATCACGGTGCCCAGCATCAGCCTGGAGGGGGACGCCAACGGCGCGCCCCACCTCGATCCCAGCGTCTACGGCAAGCAGTTCGCCGGCCGGTACGAGCACCGGACCGTCGGCGGCGGCATCGGGCACAACCTGCCCCAGGAGGCGCCCCGCGCGTTCGCCGACGCGGTCCTGGAGGTCTGAGCCGCCCCTGGCGCGGAGCCGCCGCGCCGGGACGTCCGCCCTCAGCGGCCGGAGGTCGGGCGTCCGCCCCGCCGCCGGCTCGGCGCGGGCGCCGGGCGTTCGGTGCGGATCGGGTCGCCCCGCACCAGGTCGTCGTGGATGCGCCAGCGGGCGGTGGTGACCGCGCGTCGGGCCTCCTCGTCGCCGCTCTCGACACGCTGCCGCAGCAGGTGCAGGGCGATGCGCCGGTTGAGACTGAACTGTCGTTCGTCGTCCACCACCACGACGAGGCCCGAGGGGCGGTGGGTGGCGCGTACCGCCGTGCTGGCCTTGTTGCGGTGCTGGCCGCCGGGACCGCCGGTGCGGCACCCGACGATGTCGACGTCGGCCTCGGCGAACGTCGTCGGCGGCGCGTCGCTCGGCGGCGGTTGAGCGGTCACGTACCAGTTCTTCCGACCGGCGCTCGTCCGGTAGGGGCTGGGCGCCTGCCAGCACAGTGTGCCCGTCCACGAGGCGGCGAACGCCTCGGCGTCGACGCCGGACATCCCGATCAGCGCCGACCGGTAGGTGCCGGGCCGGTCACCGGGCACCAGGTCGACCCGCTGGACCGTCACTCCGCGCCGGGTGGCGTCGTCCTCCAGGCGGTCCAGGAGCTGCCCGAGCGCCCAGGCGCACTCCCGTGGGCCACGGCCGGCGGACAGCAGCAGCTGCGCGCTCACGACCGTCCCCGCCCGTGGCGCCTGTCGCGCCGTTCCGACGACCGGGGCGCGGTTCCCACGTCCGGCGTCTTGTAGGTGACCAGGGGGATCGTGGTGGCCACCGGCGTGGCGAGACGGTGCTCGACGAGGTCGCCGATCACCTGCTCGATCCGCTTGTACGCCGTGGGCGCCTCCTCGAAGAGCAACTGGCGGTCGCCGCAGACCACCAGGGAACCCACAGGCGTACGCCGCAGCTCATCGACCGTGTGCTTGGCCCGGCCCCGGCGCAGCGCGTCGGCGCGGGACATCTTGCGGCCCGCGCCGTGCGCCACCGAGTGGTTGGCGTCCGCCCCCGAATGGGCGGCCACGAGATACGACGCGGTACCCCGCGTGCCGGCCACGAGCACGTCGCGGCCGTCACCGGGCGCCGCCCCCTTGCGGTGCAGGTAGACGCCGTCGCGCACCTCGACCAGGTTGTGGCACTGGTCGACCACCGGCTCGGTCGGCTCGGCCCCCAGGGCGTACGCGACGCGGGCGGCCAGCAGCCGTCGGTTGAGCGAGCCCCAGCGCACCGCCTCGTCGTGCCGGGCCAGGTAGTCGGCCGGGTCCGCGGCGGGGCCCGCCCCGTGCGCCTCGGTGTGCGTCCGCAGGATCCGCTCGCCCAGGCCCCGCGAGCCGCTGTGCACCACGAGGACGAGGTCCCCGGTGCTCAGCCCGAGCCGCTGCGCGTGGTCCGGCGCGAAGACGGTGTCGACGCGTGCCAGCTCGACGAAGTGGTTGCCGCGGCCGACCGTGCCGAGACCGTCCAGATGGCCGGCGGGAACGTCCCCCGGGACGACGGCCCAGGCCGGGTCGTCGGCGTCCCGCTCGGGGTCGAGCGCGCGGTCGAGGTCGGGGAACCGGGCAGCCAGCCGCTCGGGTACGACGCGCCGGAGTCGAATGGGGAACACCGCGATACCGCAACCGATGTCGGAGCCCACCAGGAACGGGTACAGGACTGTCGACGCCATGGCCGCGCCGATCGGGGCGCCCTTGCCCGGGTGCAGGTCCGGCATGCCGGCAACGTGGATCATGCCGTCGAGGGCGGCGACCCGCCGACACTGGTCCAGAGCGGCGGACTCGATCCAACTCGTGGGGGACGCGAACACGGCGACGGTGGCCGGGGCGGACGGGGACAGGGACTCCCGAGGGGAGTGGTGCTCAGACAACGACGCTCACTTCTCGTTCAAGCGAAAGGGACGGACGGCGGTACGGCGCCGGTGGGCGCGAAGCGGCCTCGGCGCGGTGCTCGGGTGGTGTCCGTCAGTACGTCATGGGCACCACTCTGGCGACGCCCGTCGGGTGTGGCAACCGGTTATCGACGACGCCCAGCCGAGATCGGCCCCTTCGGCAGCGCCTGGCCAGGCACGATTGCCGCTGGGCGACATCTGTCGGATGGATGATGGCCGCCGACGAGGGCGGCGGGTCATCATCCGGGAATGCTGACGGGGCGTGACGGCCTGCTCGCCGAGGCCCGCACCGCACTGGTGCGGGCCGACGGCGCCGTCCTCATCGGTCCGGCGGGGGTCGGCCGCACCGCCCTCGCCCGGGCCGTCGTCGCCGACCTGACGCCCCGGCTCTTCGCCGCCGTGTGGATCACCGCCACCGAGGCGAGCAAGGCGGTGCCGTTCGGCGCGCTCGGTCAACTCCTCGCCGGCGGCCACCCCGCCCTGCACCCGGCCCTCGTGCACAGCACCGTGCGGGCCAGTCTGGCGCAGCGGTGCGGCGCCACCCGTACCCCGGTCCTGGTCATCGACGACGCCCACCTGCTCGACGGGCCGTCCGCCGGTGTGCTGCTCGGTCTCGTCCAGGCCCGTGCGGTCCGTGCGCTGGTCACCGTCCGGTCGGGGGTTCCGGCCCCGGACGCGGTAGTCGCGCTGTGGAAGGACGTGGGGCTGCCTCGGCTGGTGGTGCCCGCCCTGGCCGAGGCCGAGGTCGGCGCGCTTGCCGAGGAGCTGTTGACCGGCCCGGTCAGTCGATCCACCACCCAGCTGCTGTGGCAGTGGACGGGCGGGCTGCCGCACCTCGCGGTGGCGCTGATCGACCACGGGCGGGAGGTCGGCTCGCTGGCGCGTGACACCGACCAGTGGCGCTGGCGGGCCGGCCTGGCGGTGCCGGCGCAGGTGGCCGACCTGCTCGACGGGGAACTGGACCGTATCGGTCGCCCCGGCGAGGAGGCGCTGGCCGCCCTGGCGCTGGGCGGGCCGCTGCCGCTGTCCGTCGTGGAGGCCGCCGCGTCGCCGGACCTGCTCGCCGACCTCGAACAGCTCGGCATGGTCCGCAGCGAGGAGCGCGGCCAGCAGGTCCTGGTGCGGTTGCGTGATCCGATGCTCGGCGCCGCGGTGCGTCGGCGGATGTCACCCGCGCGGCGTCGGCGCGTGTCGGCGGCGCTGCTGACCAGCACGCGGCAGACGACCCTGCACGGCCCACACGAGATGGCCAGCGCGCTCTGGGCGGTGCACGCCGGGCAACCGATCGGCCCGCCGGAGCTGGTCAGGTCGGCCAGCCTCTGCCTGTACGCCGATCCGGCCGCCTCGGAACAACTGGCCCGGCGTGCCTGGCAGGAGGGCGGCGGAGCCTCGGCGGCTGTCGCGCTCAGCGCCGCGCTTGTCGAGCAGGGCCGCACCGCCGAGGCGTACGAGACACTGCGGACCGCCGAACGGGACGCCGAGGCGGTCGGGGACCGGGCCGCCCGGGTGACTGTGGGAATGGCCCTGGCCGGGCACCGCACCTGGGTCGGGCGCGAGCCACGGCAGGCGTACGAGGATCTGCGGCGACTGCGCGCGGACGCCGAGGCGGCGGGTGACTCGGCCGGCCGGGCCGAGCTGGCCGCCGTCGGCGTGGTCGTCGAGCTGTTCAGCGGCGAGGCGGGGCGGGCGCTGCACCGCGCTCGGCAGCTGTTGGGGGAGTCGCTCCCCCGCGGCGCGCACCTGCGGGTCACCCTGGCGTCGGTCGCCGCGCTGGTGCTGACCGGCCGCACCGAGGAGGCGGTACGGGTGGGCCGTGCGGCGGTCGCCGCCCTCGAG
This sequence comes from Micromonospora lupini str. Lupac 08, assembly GCF_000297395.2. Taxonomy (GTDB): domain Bacteria; phylum Actinomycetota; class Actinomycetes; order Mycobacteriales; family Micromonosporaceae; genus Micromonospora; species Micromonospora lupini. Next base: position 2,132,748 of record NZ_HF570108.1, read on the forward strand.
CGGTCCGGCTCGTCGGCGCTGCCACAGGTCCGCGGCATGGCCGGGGCGGCGCTGGCGTTGGCCGAGCTGTGGCGACAACCCACCCCGACCGGCCCGGTCACCGACCCGGCCGCCGGACGCTGGCCGCTGCCCCCGGACCCGCTCGTCTCCGGTCTGTCGCACACCGCCTGGCCCCTCTTCGACGGATACGCCCAGCGGGTCAGTGGCGACCGGACGGGCGCCATCAGCCGGCTCCGGGACGCCGTCGCACAGCAGACCGGCGGCACCGGGATGTTCCGTTCCGAGGCCACCGGCTGGCTCGCCGTCACCCTGGCCGAGGACGGCCGTCCGGACGAGGCGGAGGCGGTGCTCCGGGAGCATCCGGTCGACGCGGTCGCGCTCGTGCCGGGACTGCGGCCGTGGGCGCTGGCCGCGATCGCCGAGGCGTCCGGCCGTCGGGTGCGGGCCGGACAACTGATGGACGAGGCGATAGTCGTCGCCCACGCCTCCGGCTGCTGGCTGGTGGAGCTGGGCTATCTCATCTACGCCGCACACCTGGAGCCGGTCGCCGGTCCCGCGCGCTACGCGGGTCGCATCGCCGAGGCCATCGGGTACGTGGACGCCGAGCGGCTGGTCGCCGCCGGACGGGCGGTGATCGCGCTGGCGGGACGCAATCCGACAGTGATGCTGGAACACGCCCACCGCCTCGTGGACATGAACATGGCCGGCGAGGCGTTGAAGGTGGCCGACGAGCTCGGCCGGCAGGCCGCCACGACCGGCAGCGTCCGGCTCGCCGTCGACCTGCGTGCCCGCCTGGGCACGGCGGTGCACGGAAACCCGGCGACGACGGCGGGGCTGACCGCGCGCGAGACGCAGATCGCCGGCTTCGCCGCCCGGGGCCTGTCCGACCGGGAGATCGCCGACCAGTTGGTGCTGTCGGTGCGTACCGTCCAGACGCATCTGGGTCGGGCGTACCGCAAGCTGGCGGTGACCTCGCGACGGGACCTGTCCGACGCGTTGCGGCCGGCCGGCTGACCACGCGGCGGCGGCCGTGGCGCGACGTGCGCCACGGCCGGCCGTAGTTGAGGACGCTAGGAGTTCTTGGTGTAGCAGGTGACCCGGCCGTTGGAGTCCTCGTGGCACTCCGCCCCCTTGGCGCCGAGGACGTTCACCGTGCCCACCAGGGCGGTGATGCCCAGCACCGTCAGGATCCCCGTGCCCACCTTCTTGGCCAGCTCGGCGAAGTTGGCAGTGACGTCGAGTCGGAAGCTGACCGGCGCGTACCGGATCTGCTCCCACAACTCGGCGATGCGCGGGTCGTGGCCGGTGATGCTGAAGTCGTCGCTGCTGTGGTCGTCGGTGACCCGGCCGCTCGCGACGGCCACGAACACGTTCTTGTTCTGGTCCACCACGTTCGGTCCGGCGGCGAAACTCCAACTGTGGCTGAGGAGACCGTTCTCGTGCACGTGCCCCTGGAACCAGTAGTGGCCGTCGCTGGCCATCCGCAGCCAGGCGGTGCCCTTGACGCTGGACGGCAGCAGGCTTCCGGAGAACGTGTTGCTCCACTCCTGCTCCAGCCGTTCCATCGCCGTCCGGGTCGACCCGACCGGATGCCCGACCTGCGCGCCCACCTGGCGCAGGGTCAGCGGCGCCCGGATGTCGAGGTACCGGGTCGCGGCCGTACGGACGCTTGTCACGGTGTCACTCCCTCGACTTCCACATGTGGACGGTGCCGTTCTCGTCCTTGTAGGCGTGGACCTTGCCCGGCTGACCGAAGAACGCGACCCACCCGGCGACCACGGCACCGAGGATGACGAGCGGAATCCACTTCAGGATGTTGCCGATCAGCTGCCCGACGTTCATCGTCACGCTGAGCCGGAAGTTCACCGGGGCGTTGCTGAGCTGGTCCCAGTACTGCCCGATCCGCGGATCCTGGCCGAGCTCGGCGAAGTCGTCACTGCTGCTGTTGTCCGACACCTTGCCGCTGGCGGAGAAGACGAAGGCGTTGCCGTCGGCGTCCAGAAAACCCGGCGTGGCCACGAACGACCAACTGTGCGCGACCGCGCCGTTCTCGTGCACGTGGCCCTCGAACATGTAGTGGCCGTCGCTGAACAACCGCAGCCACGCGCTGCCCTTCACGCTGGAGGGGAGCAGGCTGCCGGAGAACCACTCGCTGGACGTCTGGTCCAGTTGTGCCAGCAGCCGTCGGCTGGACCCGGTGGGGTGGCCGACGTCGCCCCCGACCTCCCGCATCGTCATCGGCGCCTCGAACCGGAGATACTTTCCGGCCGCCTGACGCAGGCTGGTCATGACGTGGTCACCAGGATCGGCACCAGCGCCCGACCGGTCGGCAGCGGACCCAGCGCCTTGCCCAGGATCGCCCCGACCGCCTTGAGCGGGTCGGCCACCCGCATGGCGTGCCCCCGGGTGGGGGAGGTGGTCAGCAGGTCACCGGGCCGCACCGCGCCGTGCGTCGCGTCGACCAGGCAGTAGACCTTGCCGGCCAGGGCCAGCGGCCGACGCTGGTCGCTGTCCGGACGCCGGTCCAGCACCATCGCCGGGGCGAAGCTGCCGGCTCCGGAGACCACGCCGGCCACCGCGCTGTCGTACGGCTTGTCGGCCAGTTCCAGCGCGCCGGTCTCGCCGATGACCAGCACCGCGCCCGGGATCGCCGAGTGCAGGTGGCCGGCCGCGACGTCGAACTCCTCGGCCAGGTCGGCGTTGCTGAGCGAGATGTCGCCGTGCACACCGTCGATGACCACCGTGTACGCCCGGGTGTCCGGGTTGGCGAAGGACATCGAGCTCTGGTCGCCGCTGATCCCGACGGTGTACGTGCGGGTCTTGCTGTGGCAGAACTTGATGTGGTTGTTCGTGCCGTCCAGGTCGACCTGGTTCGCCGCGACGATCTTCGAGCTGACCGCGTTCGTCGCGGACATGTTTGTCGCCGTGACGCTGGGGCTGTTCAGGTTGTTGGCCGCCCACAGGTCACCCGTCGTGCCGTTGAGCAGCAGTTTGTACTGCCGCGTGTCGGGGTGGGCGAAGGACATCGAGCTGTGCTCGCCGTCGATGCCGACGGTGTAGGTGCGGGTCTTGCTGTGGCAGAACTTGATGTGGTTGTTCGGGCCGTCCAGGTCGACCTGGTTGGCGCTGAGGCTCCGGCTGTTGACGTTGTTGGCCGCCCACAGGTTGCCGTTCTGCCCGTCCAGGATCGTCGTGTACGCGCGCTTGTCGTTCGCCAGGCTGATGGTGCTGGTGCCGCCGTTCATCCCGATCGTGTACGCGCGGGTCGTGAAGTTGGTGAGCACCAGGCCGTTGTCGGCGCCGTCGAGCACGACGGCCCGGGCGGCGACGGTGTCGGCGGTGATGGTCGTCGGCGGGGCCGGCGTCGGCGTGGCCGGTGCCGCTTGGGCGTCACCCTTGGCGACCGGCGCCGCCGTGGCGGGTGGTCCCTCGGCGCGCTGCGCCTGCTCCGCCTGGCGGGCCTGCTCGGGTACCCGCAGCGGCGGCGGTGCCGGCGCGGCGATGTCCGCCCGGGCCGGCGTGTCGTCGGTCCGCTGCGGCGGCGTGATCGGTGTCGTGGTGGGCCGGACGATCGCCTCGGCGCTGTCCGGGCTGCTGGCCTTCGCGGCCTCGTTGCTTGTCATGTGTCCATTGCAGCGGCCGGCCGGCCACCGATCGTCCGCACTCACTACGTAGCTTGGTCCGCTCGACTACGCAGTGGCCGGCGGCGGCGTACGCTGCCGCGATGACCGCAGCGCGCCGCATCCTGATCTACGGGGTGTACGGCGCCGGCAAGTCCACTCTGGCCGCACGGTTGGCGCAGCGTCTCGGGTTGCCGTGGTATCCGGTGGACGACCTGCTGTGGCTGCCGGGATGGGTCGAGGTGCCGGTCGCCGAGCAGCGCCGCCGGATCGAGGAGATCTGCCGCCGGGACACCTGGATCATCGACGGCGCGTACCACGGCTGGCGGGACGTGCCGTTGGCGCGTGCCGACCTGGTCGTTGCCCTGGACTACCCGCGGTGGCGTTCGTTCTGGCGGTTGCTCCGCCGGACGCTGCGCCGCCTGGGCACCGGCGAGATGATCTGCAACGGGAACCGCGAATCACTGGGCAGTGTGCTGTCCGGGGACTCGATCCTGCTCTGGCACGTCGCCGCGTTCGGCCGGGCACGGCGGCGGATGCGCGCCTGGCAGGCCGATCCGGCCGGGCCGCCGGTGCTGCTGTTCGCGAACCCGGCGGCCCTGGACGACTGGCTGGCGGGCCTGCCGACCCGCTGACGGAGCTACCGCCGTCGCCCAGCTGGCCTGTGGCGGCACCCCGGACGGCCAACCGGAGCCGACGCCGCGACCCGCGTCCTTGATCGGTGGCAGCTGAGCAACTCGACACGCCCCGCACCGCCCTGCTGAGCTGCCACCGATCGCCGCGCCGGCTCCCGTCCGACGAGTCGGCGCCGTCCGTGAACGAGGGCAGCGCCGACCCGGTCGCCGACGCGACGCAGCTTGCCGCATACGCCTGGGCGACCGCCCGCAAACCGATGTCGATCGGGGCCCGGCCGGCAGGTCACACCGGCCGGGCCCGTCGATCAGGAGGCCTGCGACCGTCGACGACGCGCGAGGAAGAGCGCGAGCCCGCCCAGGGCGACAAGCACACTTCCCATGCTCGTCATGGCAGGTACCACGCCGCTGCCGGTGACCGGCAGGACGTTCTGGCCCGACCTGTCGCGTGCGTCAGGTGCGCCTGACCTACCGGGGGCGCCGGGTGCCCCAGGGCTGCCGGGCGCTCCGGTGCGCCGGGGCTGCCGGGTGCGCCTGGGCGTGCCGGGCGCGTCCTGGGCGTGCCGGGCGCGTCCTCGGGCCGTGCCGGGCGCTCCTGGGCTGCCGGGGGCGCCAGGGCTGCCGGGCGCTCCTGGGCTGCCGGGGGCGCCGGGGCTGCCGGGTGCTCCGGGGCTACCGGGTGGGCCGGAGGGCCCCGCTGGTCCGGTGGGGCCGGTCGGTCCGGTCGGTCCGGGTGGACCTGTCGGCCCGGCGCACACCGGTGCGGAGATGGTGTTGGTGTCGAGGGTGACGGCGGCGGTTCGTGCCAGCGCGCGGCCCTGCAGGGTCGCGCCCGTGGCCATCGTGATCGCGGCCTGGGCCATGATGGTGCCCACGAAGGTGGTGCTCGTGCCGATCGTCGCCGAGCTGCCGACCTGCCAGAACACGTTGCAGGCCGACGCTCCGTTGATCAGGACGACGCTGCTGCTCGACGCCGTCGTCAGCGACGAGTCGATCTGGAAGATGAACACGGCCGCGGGGTTGCCCTGACCGTTGAGGGTGAGTGCCCCGGTGAGTTGCGCGGCTCCGATCCGGTAGACGCCCGCGTTGAGTGTGTTACCCCCGAGTTCCGCGGGCAGGATGGTGAACGGGGTCCGGCCGGCGGCGTCGTTGTACGCAGTGGTCAGGTCGCTCTGGGCCTGGAGCGCCACCGCGTCGCCGAGGTGGATCTCACCACCGATGGTCGCCGTTTCGAAGCCCGAGGCGGCGCTGCCCGGGAATCTGCCGAGACTCTGGGCGAGGAAGCTCGGGCCGGTGTTGGTCGGTTCGGCTCCGGCCAGGACGGAGAAGTTGCCTGCCGTCCCCAGTCCCACCGGGGCGTCGGCCGCGTTGGCGGCGGTCGAGCTGAAGAGGAGCAGGCTGGCTGCCACGGCGACGGCCGCGCAGGCGCCGAGGGCCGGTAGGACCGCCCGCCGGAGAAGACGAATGGGTCGTGCTGTCACAAAATCAACCTCCGTGCAGAAACTCGCAGGAGGCGTGACGCGTCCTGCGCAGAACGGCCTGGTGAGACGGCCGGGTGCGCTGACCACCACAACATGCGATCGGACGATATGCCGTGAAAACGGGACAATAATGGGTAAACGCGAGATCGGAAGGGCTCGCATTCGCGTCCTCCACAGAGGCCGGACGCTCAGTGCAGCCGCTGCTCCGGCAGGGTCGCCCGGCCCAGCACGCACGGCGAGGAGGGGCTGGAACTGGAGGCCGGGAACCGGAAACGACGCAGCTCGTCGATGGCGAACCCGGCCGTCCGGATGGCAGCGGTGGTGTCGCGGCCGGTGTGGCAGCCGGCGAACAGTCTGGGCCAGACCGTGGCGTCGGACAGCCGTTGGACCCGGCGTAGACGGCCGGGCTCCTCGGCGGCGACGTGCTCGAAGAAGCGCAGCTGCCCGCCCGGGCGTAGCACGCGGCGGATCTCGGCGAGCGCGGCCGACTGGTCGGGCACGGTGCACAACACCAACGCGACAACGGCGGCGTCGAATTCACCCTCTCCGGCGGGCAACGCCTCGGCCAGGCCGTCGACGACAGTGACCGGCACCGGTGCGGCCGGTGCGGCCCGGACGGCGGCGGCACGCAGTCGTCGCTCCGGCTCCACCGCGACGACCTCGGTCACCGTCGGTGGGTAGTGGGCGAACATGCGGCCGTTGCCGGCACCGACCTCGATCACCCGGCCGGTCAGGCCGGCGGCCAGGTCACGGCGGAACGCGGCGGTGCCGGCGCGGTCCATGGCGACAGAGAGCCGCTCGTAGACCCGGGCGAACACCGGGTGGGACACCGCGGCCACGTCGACCTCCAGAGGTGAGCGGGGCTGCTGCCGAGGGCAGGCCGCCCTCGACGAGGACGCTACCCAGGCCGCCGGACGACCACAATCATGACCGGCGATGTCCGCGCGCCGGCGTTTCGTGCTCCGTAGGCTGGTTTCGTCCTGCGGCTCGGCGTATCGCACGTAGACGGGAAGTGGTTCGGCCATGAAGATCGTCGTCGTCGGCGGCAGTGGTCTCATCGGCTCCAAGGTCGTGCACAACCTTGGCGAGCAGGGCCACGAGGCGGTGGCGGCGTCGCCCAAGACGGGCGTGAACACGCTTACCGGCGACGGGGTGGCCGAGGTGCTCGACGGCGCCGACGTCGTCGTCGACGTGTCGAACTCCCCGTCGTTCGAGGACGCCGCCGTGCGGGAGTTCTTCGAGACGTCGACGCGCACCCTCCTCGCCGCCGCGGCGACTGCCGGCGTGGGGCACCACGTGGTGCTCTCCATCGTCGGCTCCGACCGCCTCCCGGACAGCGGGTACATGCGGGCGAAGGTCGCGCAGGAGAAGCTCGTCGCCGCGTCCGGACTGCCGTACTCGGTGGTCCACGCGACCCAGTTCTTCGAGTTCGTCCAGGGCATCGTCGACGCCGCCACCGACGGCGACACGGTACGGCTGGCGCCGGTGTTCATCCAGCCGATGGCGGCGGACGACGTCGCGACCGAGGTGACCGCGGTCGCGGTCGGCGCGCCGGTGAACGGTGTGGTCGAGATCGCGGGCCCGGAACAGTTCCGCCTCGACGAGCTGGGCCGGTCCGTTCTGGCCGCCCGTGACGATTCCCGCGCGGTGGTGACCGACCCCGACGCCCGGTACTTCGGCGCCACGCTGGGCGTGCGCTCACTCGTCCCCGCCGACGGCGCCCGCATCGCCGCCACACGGCTGGACGAGTGGCGCGCCCGGACGGCGCGGTAATCCACCGTCACGTGGGCGTGGTGCCTGGGTCCTGCCGCAGGCGCTGCGCCAACTCCCGTACCGCCTCGACGAATCGCTCGTCGGACTCGGACCGCCAGTGCCCCTGGATCGGTGGGGGAACGCTGTCGCCCGGTGGCGTCACCACGTCGCTGGGATCGCGCTCCCGGCGGTCCACCGCCGCGGCCGGATCACCCTCGGACGTCCCTGACTCCCGGTCGGGAAAGACACGCCCGCCGATCGGATCGGTGTCGCGCCAGAGGTTCACCCACCGCCAGCCGACCCGGCGGCCGATCTCGTGCAGCACCGCGTCGTCGATGTACGCGGGAAACAGTCGCGCGTAGAGCCGGCACAGCGGTGAGCCGTGCGTGAGCAGCGCGATCCGGCTGCCGATCCGGGGCGGTAACTGGAGTACGGCCGCGGCGAGCAGGACCGAACCGTGGCTGTGTCCGGAGAGCAGCACGGCGTCACCGCGCTCGACCAGGTAGGTGATGCGTCGCGTCAACTCCGGCACGGCCCGCTCGGCGTAGCAGGGCGGCGCGAACGGGTGGGCGGCCCGGGGCCAGAAGGTCCCGAGGTCCCAGATGACGCCGACGTGCCGCCGGAACCCCTCGGTGCGGTAGGCGAAGACTCCGCCGAGGACCAGGCCGAGGAGGGCCGCCGCTTTCGCCCAGCTGGCGAACGCGATGCTGAAGGTGATCGCGTCGGACGGCAACCGGGCGTACCGCTCGACGACGTCGCCCGGAAACAGCCCCAGCAGATCGAGGGTGGTGGTGGCGGAGCCGATCCCGGCGAGACAGCCGAAGATCACGGCCAGCAGCACCAGGCGTTCGGTGAATCTGGCTCGCGCCAGCGCGTCACGGACCTGGCGCAGTCGCGGTGCGGCCTCCGCCGGCGCGTTCGGGTAGTCGCGCGCGATGATCGCCGCCGCCGCACGGCGGCGGCCGGGGCGGGAGACGATGACGACCAGGCCGGCGACGAGCACCGTGACCACCGCGGTGCGGAGAAAACCGAAGGTCGCCCAGGTGTACGCCCGGGGCGGGCCGGTCGTGATGCCCTCCCCGGTCGGCAGGTCGCGGTCGAGGTAGTCCGCCACCCGGTAGACGAGCTCGGCGGAGTACGCCACCGCCGTGCTGATCCCCGTGGCGGCGATGACAAGCGCTCCCAGCCCGAACAGCGGGCTGCCTCTGCGCCGCCAGAGCAGGACGACACCGAGAGCGGCCAGCAGTGTCGTCTGGGCGGAGAACAGCCAGATCAGGGTGGCGTCGTAGCCGGGCAGGGCATCCACCTCGTGCCAGGTGGCGGTGCTGGTCAGCACATGGGCCACGACCACGACGGTCAGGGCGATCGCAGTCGTCCGGAGGGCGGTGGTGATCGCGTCGAGCCGCCGGTCGGTGGGGGATCGATCGATCAGCGGTGGCGTGCAGAGCAGCACCACGCAGGCCGCCAGGAGCACGCCGGTGGCCACCGTCAACGCGACAGTGGCGCTCGACGCGCCGTTCGCGGCGCGGGCGGCGAGCAGGACGAGGCTGAGCGTCCCGAACGCGGCCGCGACGTGTATGGACCGGAGGCGTCCGACGAGCGGTTCGGAGTCCCACGTGCCGACAGTGCTGAGTCGATGCCCGGAGACCTCCTCGTCGGGCGCGCGGAACGCCTCGAACGACCGCCCGGGGCGGTTGCTGAGCCGCCAGACCAGGCCGATCGCGACGGCCGGTACCAGCGCGAACACCGCCAGCCGTCGTCCGAGGGGCTGGCCGCCGAACCAGGACAGCCAGCTGCGACCGGCCAGGCAGCGGGGGGAGTTCAGGCAGTGCCACGCGACGAGGTCGAGGGCGACACCGGCGATGGCGAGCACGTACAGCGCGGTGAGCGTCAGCGCCAGCACCCGGCACAGGGACTTGACCATGGCCTCCGAGCGGGGGTTCGCCGGACGCATCCAGATCGCCACGTTGACCAGCAGGAACGGCAGCAGGAGCACCAGCGCCAGGGTCCGGCCCACGGTCCCGGAGGGCAGGTCGCCCCAGCGGTACGCCTCAAGCGTCACGCCGCGCGCCTCGGGGGTGGACCAGTGGGGGCGGACGCGGACGAAGCCGCCCACGCGGTCGCCGGCGACCTGCACCGTCCGCTCCAGGCCGAGCACCTGCTCGGTGCTCGCGCCGGAGATGCCGTGCACCCGCAGCTCCACGATGTCGCCGAAGGTGTCGGGCTCGCTCACCCGCGCTGATCCATCAGCCATCGCCCCCCGAGGCGTCCGGCCGCCCGGTGCCGGCGTCCCGCCGCGGTTGGCCCCACCACCCGCGTGGCAGACCGGGGTCTACCCCGCCCGGACCCACCCAATCCCAGGCGACGCCCGCGGTGTCCGGGCCGCTCGCGGCGGTGCCGCCGGGACGCCTACCCGGTCCGGGTGCTCCCGGCCACCTGTCCGCGGTAGGCCCGCGGCGAGACGCCTGTGACGCGTTTGAAGGCGACGCTGAGTGCGCTCTCCGAGCCGTACCCGACGGCCAGGGCGATGGTGGCGACGGTGTCCGAGCCGCGACGGATGCGGTCCGCCGCGAGTTCGATCCGCCAACGCGTGAGGTACTCCAGTGGGCCCACGCCGACGACCTGCCGGAAGCGGGCGGCGAGCGTCGACCGGGAGACGGAGGCGGCGCGGGCGATCTCGTCCACCGTCCAGGACTGCGCGGGCCGTCCGTGCATCGCCCGCAGCGCGGGGGCGACCACCGGGTCGGCGAGCCCGGCCAGCCAGCCGGACGTGTGCTGCGGGTCGCGGGCCAGGTGCAGCCGCAGGACCTGGATCAGCAGGACGAGCGCCAGGTGTTCGGCGACGAGCCGCGACCCGAGCTGAGGCTGTCGCAGCTCGGCGTCGATCTCGTCGAGCGCCCACCGCACGGTGGCGGCCGCGGGGGTGTCGGCGGGCACGTGGATGATCGGCGGGAGGCTGTCCAGCAGGAGGCTGCGACCCCTGTCGCCCAGGGAGAACGCCCCGCCGATGAGGAACATGTCGTCGCCGTCGCCCGCGTGCGCCACGCCGTCGGCGGCGGCGGCGAAGATCGGGTACGCCGGCTGGACCGGGGCGTCGGGGTCACTGAAGAGCGTGTACGCGACCGGCCGGGTCAACAGGTAGCAGTCGCCCTCGGCGAGGTCGATCGGCTCGGGCTCGCCGTCGACGCGCAGGAAGCAGCGGCCGCGCCGGATCGCGTTGAACTTGGCGCCGGCCGGCGGGTCGAACCGGACCGCCCAGCGCCCACCGGCGACGAGGCCGGCGGAGACGTGACTCGTCGCACCGAGCAACGCCAGGACGTCCTCAAGGGGATCCATGCCGCCCTCCTGGACGCTCGCGAAAGTATTGCGGACTACAGACTATAGGCAGTCCAGAGCCGGGTTCCTAGCCTCGTTGACATGACAGCGAACCCACGCCTCACCACGTCGTACACAGCCCGCACCACCGCCGCCGAGATCCTCGACGGCGTGGACCTCGACGGGCGTCGGATGATCGTCACCGGGGGAGCCTCCGGCCTCGGTGTCGAGACGGTTCGCGCCCTGGCCGGCGCCGGCGCCGAGGTCACCGTCGCGGTCCGTGACCCGCGGCGGGCCGCCGGGCTCGTCGAGGAGTTCGCCACCGACGCCACCCGGGGCGCCGTCCGGTCGGCCGCGCTCGACCTTGCCGATCTGGCGTCGGTCGACGCCTTCGTCACGGGCTGGCGGGGCCCGCTCGACGCGCTGGTCGCCAACGCCGGCGTCATGGCGCTTCCCACCCGGCAGCTCTCCGCGCAGGGCTGGGAGCTCCAGCTCGCGACCAACTACCTGGGTCACTTCGCGCTCGCCGTCGGCCTGCACGACAACCTGCGCGCCGCCGGGGCGGCCCGGGTCGTGGTGGTCAGCTCCGGGGCGCACCTGGGCGCTCCGTTCGACGTCGAGGACCCCCACTTCGAGCGGCGCCCGTACGACCCGTGGACGGCGTACGGGCAGTCGAAGACCGCGGACGTCCTGCTCGCGGTCGGCATCACCCGGCGGTGGGCGAAGGACGGGATCACCGCCAACGCCCTCAACCCCGGGTACATCCACACGAACCTGCAACGCCACATCGACGACGACATGATGCGCGCGCTCGGCGCGATGGACGAGGCGGGCAACCTCGTCGTGCCGGACTACTACAAGACGCCCGCCCAGGGAGCGGCGACCACCGTACTGCTCGCCGCGTCGCCCCTGCTCGACGGCGTCGGCGGCCGGTACTTCGTCGACAACCAGGAGGCGGAGGTGGTGCCCGGCGGCCCGGACGCCACCGGCGGGGTGGCGGCGCACGCCGTCGACCCGATCGCCGCGGACGGGCTCTGGGCGTACGCCGAGAAGGTGCTCTCCGCGCGGTGAGCGCGACGGCCGTCGGAGGCCGGGCGCGGCGCGCTCCCGCGTCGCCGCGCCCGGCGGGCAGGATTGATCGGGGTACGGCGGGGTAGCCGCCGCCATGGTCGCTGCCGGTCGGCCCGGTACGGACGGGGGTGCCCCGGCGCGTCCCGGCGCGGGAGCGAACGCCGCTCCGGCGACGACAGTCGCCCGGCTCCGCGCCCGTCTGTCGGGCACGCTGCGGGACCGGGCCCGGAGGGTACGGGGCATCGGCGGCCTCGCTCTGCAGGCAGGTCTGGCCGCGGCGCTGTCCTGGCTGGTGGCGCATCAGCTGCTGCACGTCTCGCAGCCGGTGTTCGCGCCGATCTCCGCGGTCTCGACCCTCGCCGCGTCGATCGGCCAACGGCTGCGTCGTACCGTCGAGCTGATCATCGGCGTCACCGTGGGGGTGCTGGTCGGCGACCTGCTGCTCACGGTGACCGGCACCGGGTGGTGGCAACTCGCCCTGATCGTCGTGCTGGCGATCCTCGTCGCGCTGTTCCTCGCCGGCAGCGCGGCGGTGGTGATCCAGGCCGGGGCGACGGCGGTGCTGATCGCCACGTTGAGTCCGTCCGTGCGGGACCTGGAGATCCCCCGCTTCGTGGACGCTTTCGTCGGGGGAGCGGTGGCGCTGCTGGTCACCGCCGTCCTCCTGCCGTTGAGCCCGCTGCGGGTGCTCAACCGGGCCGCGCGGCCGGTGCTGGACCTGCTCAGCGACCAGCTCGACGCCACCGCCGGCGCGTTGGCCGACGGCGACATCGACCGTGCGCTGACGGCCCGCACGAAGCTGCGGGAGAACAAGGACGAGCTGCGGGCGCTCATCGAGGCGACCCAGGGTGCCCGGGAGGCCAGCACCCTCTCGCCTGTGCACTGGCACGAGCGGCACGGGCCGGTGGGCCGGTACGCGCAGGCGGCGGCGCCGATCGACCGAGCGATGCGCAATGCCGGAACGCTGATCCGCCGCGCGGTGACAGTGATCGAGGACGGCGAGCCGGTCCCGGAGGCGCTGCCGGGGGCGGTCGCCGACCTCGCCGAGGCGGTACGCGTGCTCAAGCGGCAGTTCGCCGCCGGTCACGAACCCACCGAGGCGCGGGCGCGGGCCCTGCGGGCGGTCTGCTCCGCAAGTGACGCCTACCGGGAGGGGGTCGGTTTCTCCGGTGCCGTCGTGGTGGCGCAGGTCCGCACGACGGTCAGCGATCTGCTGGTGGCCTCCGGGCTGACGCAGGAGGTGGCGAACCGGCTGGTCCGCCGCGCGTTCGACGCTCCGGAGCGTCCCGCCGGCGATCGACGATGAATGCCGTGGCAGCACACTGAGCCATAGCTGTTGCATCTTGAGCCAAAGTGGTGCCATGATGGTGCCATGGACTTGAGGCCGTACGTCGAGAACCTGCGCAACGAGTTCGCCGTGGCCGCCGAGGGCGTCGACCCGGAAGGTCGGTTGCTGGCCGAGCGGCTCTTCACCCAGCTGGAAGCGGCGACCCACCTCACGCTGCTCGAGGCGCTGTCCGACGCGGCCGACGAGATCACCCGCGATCTCGCCCCCGGGTCGGTGCACGTCCGGCTGCGCGGGCGCGAGCCCAACTTCGTGGTGACGCCCGCGAACCCGCCGACGGACGGCACGGACGCGGTGAGCGAACCGCCTCCGGCGCCGGCGCCGCTGCTCCCGCCCGAGGGCGACGAGGGCGGCACGTCCCGGATCAACCTCCGCCTCCCCGACCATCTCAAGGCAAGCGTCGACGGGGCCGCCAGCCGGGCCGGACTGTCCGTCAACGCCTGGCTGGTGCGAGCCGTCGCCGCCGCCGTCGCGGCCGGCGGCACGGATCGCCAGCCACCGCGCCGGCCCGAGCCGCCACGGTCCGGCCAGCACGTCACCGGCTGGGCGCGCTGACCGCCGCGCCCCTTCCCCACCTCCGCTCGTCCTCGCCACGCACCTTCCGGGAGACCACCATGCCTGTTTTCGAGACACCAGAACCGATTTCCGTCCAGGTCGAGCTGCCCGTCGGGGACGCCTGGATCGCCGCGACCGAGCGCACCGACACGGTGGTGCAGGTGCGGCCCCGTGACCCGTCGAGCAAGGCCGACGTGAGCGCCGCCGAGCAGACCACCATCGAGTACGCCGCCGGGCTCCTGCGGATCAGGGTGCCGAAGAGCTGGCGCCGGTACGGCTTCGGCTCGGGGCCGTCGGTCGACGTCCTCATCGAGGTGCCGAGCGGGACGCGGCTGCACGCCGAGGCGGCGTGGGCGGCGTTCCGCGGCGAGGGGCGGCTCGGCGAGTGCCGCATCAAGACCGGCAGCGGGATCCGGCTCGAGGAGACCGGGCCGCTGGAGATCGACAGCAGCCACGGCGAGGTCGCGGTGGAGCGTGTCACCGGATCCGCGCGGGTGAAGGCGTCCTCCGGAAAGGTGCGCCTCGGCGCGGTCGACGGCACCGCGGAGATCAAGAACTCCTCCGGCGACTGCTGGATCGGCCGCAGCGGCGGTGACGTCCGGGTCAACACCGCGTACGGCGACATCACCGTCGACGCGGCGATGGCCTCGGTGGCGGCTCGCACCGCGTACGGCAACGTGCGGCTGGGCGAGGTCGTTCGCGGATCGGTCGAGTCGCAGACCTCGTACGGCGCGATCGAGGTCGGGGTCCGGCGGGGCACCGCCGCCTGGCTCGACGTCAGCTCCCGGCACGGGCGCGTGCACAACGCGCTCGAGTCGGCCGACAGTCCGGCCGAGACCGACGAGACGGTCGAGATCCGCGCGAACACCTCCTTCGGCGACATCACGATCCGCCGTGCCTGACCGGCCACGACCCCCCACCACCACAAATGAGGAGACCATGACCAGCAGCAGGAAACCCGCGATCGTCACCACGGAGCTGCGGAAGTCCTACGGCGCCAAGGTCGTGCTCGACGGCATCGACCTGATGATCACCGAGGGAACGATCTTCGCGCTGCTCGGCCCCAACGGCGCCGGCAAGACCACCACGGTGCAGATCCTCTCCACCCTGCTCCGCGCGGACGGCGGCCACGCCCGCATCCTCGGCCACGACGTGACCCGCGAGCCCGACGCCGTACGCGAGCTGATCGGCGTCACCGGCCAGTTCTCCGCGGTGGACAACCTGCTGACCGGTCGGGAGAACCTGAACCTGATGGCCGACCTGTGTCACCTGGACAGGGCGACGGGTCGACGACGGATCGCCGAGCTGATCGAGCAGTTCGACCTCGCCGAGGCGGCGGACAAGCCGGCCGCGACGTACTCCGGCGGCATGCGTCGCCGGCTCGACCTCGCGATGACCCTGGTCGGCGACCCCCGCGTCATCTTCCTCGACGAGCCGACGACAGGCCTCGACCCGCGCAGCCGCCGCGCCATGTGGCACGTCATCCGGGCTCTCGCGGCCGAGGGCGTCACCATCCTGTTGACGACGCAGTACCTGGAGGAGGCCGACCAGCTCGCCGACCGCGTCGCGTTCCTCGACCACGGCCGGCTGATCGCCGAGGGCACCCCGCACGAGCTCAAGCGGCTCATCCCGGGCGGCCACGTGGTGTTGCGGTTCGACGACCAGGAGGGGCTCGACTCGGCGGCCCGTACGTTCGCGGCGGCCACCCGGGACGACGCAGCGCTCACCCTCCAGGTGCCGAGCGACGGCGGGGTCGGTTCGTTGCGGTCCGTCCTCGACCACCTCGACCGCGACGCGATCACCGTGGCCGGTCTCGCCGTGCACACCCCCGACCTCGACGACGTCTTCCTCGCCCTCACCGGCAGACCCGACGGTCGAGCCGACCAACCCGACGACCGACGTGACACCCGGGCCGGTCGGTCCGGCCAGGAAAGGGCTTCCGCGCGATGAGCACCCTCACCTTCGCCCTGCGCGACTCGACCACCATGCTGCGGCGCAACCTCCTGCACATGCGGCGCTATCCCTCGCTGACCCTCATGCTCATCGGCATTCCGGTCATCCTGCTGCTGCTCTTCGTCTACGTCTTCGGCGGCACACTCGGCGCCGGCCTCGGACCGTCCGGCGACCGCACCGACTACGCCAACTACGTCACGCCCGGCATCCTGCTCATCACGGTGGCCAGCGCGGCGCAAGGCACCGCCATCTCGGTCGCCATGGACATGGCCGAGGGCATCATCGCCCGCTTCCGTACGATGGCGATCTTCCGGCCGTCGGTTCTCACCGGCCATGTGGTGGGCAGCGTGTTCCAGTCGATGCTCAGCCTCGTGGCCGTCACCGGCGTGGCGCTGCTCGTCGGGTTCCGCCCCACTGCCACTGCCGTCGAGTGGCTCGCCGCGGTCGGCGTCCTCGCCATGATCACCTTCGCGGTCACCTGGTTGTCGGTAGCCCTCGGCCTGGTCTCGAAGAGCGTCGAGACAGCCAGCAACCTGCCGATGCCGCTGGTGCTCCTGCCGTTTCTCGGCAGCGGGTTCGTCCCCACCGACTCCATGCCGACGCCGGTACGCCTGTTCGCCGACTACCAACCCTTCACCCCGGTCATGGAAACCCTCCGGGGCCTGCTGTTCGGCACCGGGATCGGCGTCAACGGGCTCCTCGCGGTCGGCTGGTGCGCCGTCATCACGGTGACCTGCTTCCTCTGGGCCAAGGCGCTCTACAACCGCGGCCGGACCGCCTGACCCAGACGGGCGCTCGCGCCCGGTCCAGCCCTCGCGCCCGGCCACAGATCGGCGATGTTGCGGTGTCCGGCCGACCGGACGCCGCAACATCGCCGATTTGGTGTCGATCACGACCGCAGGATCGCCTGGGAGTTCCCGACCCCGGCCGTGGTCGCGCTTCGCAGGCGCGGGCGCGTCGAGTCCCGCGAGACGTCGAATGTTATCGATAACACGTGTCCCGGACCGGCTGCGCGGGGTGCGTGTCGGCGGCCGGAGTGCGCGCTCAGGGGCCCGGCGGCGGCTGCGGCACGGGCCACAGATCTGATCATGCGGGGGCGGCGGCCGTGGCGATGTTATCGCTGACATCGCGGTCGAGTCGGCCACCGTCGCGATCGGACGGACCTGCCGTGGCACTGCGGTGCGGGGCCCCGCCGTCACCCCCGCCGACCGAGGAGGCGCCGGGCCGAACGCCGGTCGGAGAGGTGTCGGCCCGGTCCGCTGGGCGAGGGGGTCGCGGGGCCGGCTGCCGTTCCGACGTGGCCCTTTCGGTGCTGCGTGGACCGGCTGGAGACCGAATCGCGGACTTTGCACCGTTCCGTTAACTACCCGACCGAGTCGGGGCGGCCTCCGCGTTCCGTTACGGAGCTGTTGCAGGTAGATGTCTTGACGGAGCTGGATGTGAGCGTTAACACTATCCCCGTTAACGGTGGAGGTGAACATGGAGCGTGTGGACGGAGCTGCCGAAAGCTACGTCGTGGGTGTCGATTTCGGCACTCTCTCCGGGCGGGCCCTCGTGGTCCGGGTGTCCGACGGTGCCGAGCTCGGGACCGCGGTGCACGAGTACGGCGACGGGGTCATCAGCGAGACGCTGCCCGGAGGTCGATCGCTGCCCCCGGACTGGGCCCTGCAGAACCCGGACGACTACCGCGACGTGCTGCGCCACGCCGTTCCGGCGGCGGTGTCCGCCGCCGGAGTGGACCCCGCAGCGGTGGTGGGCATCGGCATCGACTTCACCGCCTGCACCGTGCTGCCGACCGACGCCCACGGCACCCCGCTCTGCGAGGATCCCGACCTGCGCGACCGGCCGCACTCCTGGGTCAAGCTGTGGAAGCACCACGCCGCGCAGCCGCACGCCGACCGGATCAACGCGCTGGCCCACGAACGGGCGGAGCCGTGGATCGGCCGGTACGGCGGCAAGATCTCCGCCGAGTGGCAGTACGCCAAGGGTCTGCAGATCCTCGAGGAGGACCCGGAGATCTACCACCGGGCCGAGCGGTTCATCGAGGCCGCCGACTGGATCGTCTGGCAGCTCAGCGGCGTCGAGACCCGCAACGTCTGCACCGCCGGCTACAAGGGCATCCTGCAGGACGGGCAGTACCCGTCCGAGAGCTTCCTGACCGCGCTCAACCCCGACTTCGGCGACTTCGTGGCCAAGCTCGACGGGCCGCTCCTGCCGCTCGGCGCCCGCGCCGGCGCACTCACCGCCCGCGCCGCGGCCTGGACCGGCCTGCCGGAGGGGATCGCGGTGGCCGTCGGCAACGTCGACGCGCACGTCACCGCGGCGTCCGCGCAGGCCGTGGAGCCCGGTCGGCTGGTCGCCATCATGGGCACCTCGACCTGCCACGTCGTCAACGGCGCGGAGGTCGCCGAGGTGGCGGGCATGTGCGGTGTCGTGGACGGCGGCATCAGCCCCGGCGCCTGGGGCTACGAGGCCGGGCAGAGCGGCGTCGGCGACATCTTCGGCTGGTACGTCGAGCACGGCGCCCCCGCCGGGCTCGACTCGCACGAACGCCTCACCGAGCTCGCCGCCGGCCAACCGGTCGGCGCGCACGGCCTGATCGCGTTGGACTGGTGGAACGGCAACCGATCGCTCCTGGTCAACCACGACCTCAGCGGGATGATCGTCGGGATGACCCTGGCCACCCGGCCGCAGGACATCTACCGTGCGCTGCTGGAGTCCACGGCGTACGGCACCAGGATGATCATCGACGCGTTCGTCGAGGCCGGGGTTCCGGTGAACGACCTGGTGATCGCCGGCGGTCTCACCAACAACAAGCTGCTGATGCAGATCTACGCCGACGTGACCAAGCGACCGCTGAACATCATCGCGTCCGCGCAGGGGCCGGCGCTCGGCTCGGCGATCCACGCCGCCGTCGCCGCCGGGGCGTACCCGTCGATCCACGAGGCGTCGCAGGCCATGGGGCGTGTGCACGAGGCCGTCTACACGCCGGATCCCGAGCGGGCGCGCGCCTACGACGCCCTGTACGCCGAGTACCGGGCGCTGCACGACCACTTCGGTCGGGGTGGCAACGACGTCATGCTCCGCCTGCGGGCGATTCGCAACGCGGCGGTCGAGTCCGCCGCGGCCACGCACGAGGCGCCGCTGGAGGTCGTCGCATGAACGCAGAGGCACGTCGACAGATCGGCGAGCTGCGCGAGACCGTCGCCCGGCTGCACACCGAGCTGACCCGCTACAACCTGGTCGCCTGGACGTCCGGCAACGTCTCCGCGCGGGTCCCCGGCGAGGACCTCATGGTGATCAAGCCGAGCGGTGTGGGCTACGACGACCTGACGGCCGACACCATGGTGGTCTGCGACCTCGACGGTGTCCTCGTCGAGGGCGACCTCGCCCCGTCCAGCGACACGGCCGCCCACGCCTACGTCTACCGGGCCATGCCCGAGGTCGGCGGGGTCGTGCACACGCACAGCTCGTACGCCAGCGCCTGGGCCGCCTGCGGAGAGGCGATCCCCTGCCACCTCACGGCGCAGGCCGACGAGTTCGGTGGGGAGATCCCGCTGGGCCCGTTCGCGCTGATCGGCGGCGACGACATCGGCAAGGGAATCGTCGCCACGCTCGCCGGGCACCGCTCACCCGCGGTGCTGATGCGCAACCACGGCGTCTTCACCATCGGCCGGGACGCCCGGGCGGCGGTCAAGGCCGCGGTCATGTGCGAGGACGTGGCCCGCACCTCGTACCTGGCACGGACCCTCGGGCAGCCGGTGCCGATCGCGCAGGCCGACATCGACGCCCTCTACCACCGCTACCAGAACGTCTACGGCCAACAACCAGTCGCACCGGCAGGTCCCTGACCGTCTCCATCGGCCATCCGGGCCCGCCGGTCTGCTCCACCGACGCACCAGCACGCACCACCCGCGTACGCCACCCTTCGCACGTCGGCGGCTCGCGCGGTTCCACCACACCCAGCCAAGGAGAACTGATGAGAAAGATGCGAACGCAGTCCGCTCCGTGGCGCGCTGTCGCGGTCCTCGCCAGCGTGCTGCTCGTCGGCGGCGTGGCGGCCTGCGGCAACAGCGACACCGGCGGCGGCGGGTCCAAGGACGACGGCAAGATCACCATGGGCTTCTCCCAGGTCGGTGCGGAGAGCGGGTGGCGTACCGCGAACACCACCTCGATCAAGGAGTCCGCCGCCGCGGCAGGCATCGAGCTGAAGTTCGACGACGCGCAGCAGAAGCAGGAAAACCAGATCAAGGCGATCCGCAACTACATCCAGCAGAAGGTCGACGTCATCGCCTTCTCGCCGGTCGTGGAGTCCGGGTGGGACACCGTGCTCAAGGAGGCCAAGGACGCCGGCATTCCGGTCATCCTGACCGACCGTTCGGTCGACTCGGCCGACAAGAGCCTGTACAAGACGTTCCTCGGCTCGGACTTCGTCAAGGAGGGCCGGCTCGCCGGTGAGTGGCTGGTCGAGCAGAAGAAGAGCGCGACCGGTCCGGTGAACATCGTGGAGCTGCAGGGCAACACGGGCGCCGCTCCGGCCAACGACCGCAAGAAGGGCTTCGGCGAGGCGATCGCCGCCAACCCGAACCTGAAGATCATCGCTTCCCAGCCGGGTGACTTCACCCGGGCGGGTGGCAAGCAGGTCATGGAGCAGTTCCTCAAGGCCAACCCGAAGATCGACGTGCTCTTCGCGCACAACGACGACATGGGTCTGGGCGCGCTCGAGGCCATCACCGCGGCCGGCAAGGTGCCCGGCAAGGACATCACCATCATCACTGTCGACGCGGTCAAGGACGGCATGCAGGCCCTCGCCGACGGGAAGTTCAACTTCATCGCGGAGTGCAGCCCGCTGCTCGGCCCGCAGCTGATGGACCTGGCCAAGAAGGTCAAGGCCGGCGAGACGGTGCCGCCTCGGATCGAGACCGAGGAGACCACCTTCACGACCGAGCAGGCCAAGGAGGCTCTGCCCACCCGCAAGTACTGATCGACGCAGGGGGGTCGCCGCGCTCGCGTGGCGGCCCCGCCGCGTCGCCCCATAAACCCGAACGGACCGGGCATGACCCGCGACGACCCGCGCCACGCCCGCCCGAGCCTCCCGCAGGGGCGGCCGGGCGGGCGCGGTGGGAGCGCAGCGGCCCTTCCGCGTCGACAACCCCCAGAAGAGGTCTGATGGGATGACGGATAGCCGTCCGGTCCTGACGATGACCGGGATCAGCAAGTCCTTTCCCGGGGTGCGTGCACTCCACAATGTCAACTTCCGGCTCTTCCCCGGCGAGGTGCACGCCCTGATGGGCGAGAACGGCGCCGGCAAGTCGACCCTGATCAAGGTGCTGACCGGCGTCTACGACACCGACGAGGGCACGATCACCCTCGACGGTGAGCCGGTGTCCTTCAGCGGGCCGATGCAGGCGACCGCCGCCGGGGTGAGCACCGTCTACCAGGAGGTCAATCTCTGCACCAACCTCTCGGTGGCGGAGAACATCTT
Source organism: Micromonospora lupini str. Lupac 08 (assembly GCF_000297395.2). Taxonomy (GTDB): domain Bacteria; phylum Actinomycetota; class Actinomycetes; order Mycobacteriales; family Micromonosporaceae; genus Micromonospora; species Micromonospora lupini. Next base: position 2,153,957 of record NZ_HF570108.1, read on the forward strand.
CATCGGACGCGAGCCGCGGCTCCTCGGCGCCGTCCGCTGGGGCGAGGTCCGCCGACGCGCCCGCGCGCTCCTGACCCGCCTCGACCTCGACCTCGACGTCAGCGCGCCGCTGGGCTCGTACTCCCTCGCGATCCAGCAGATGGTCGCGATCGCCCGTGCGATCGACATCCAGGCCCGGGTGCTGATCCTGGACGAGCCGACGTCCAGCCTCGACGCGGGCGAGGTCGCGCAACTGTTCCGCATCATGCGGCAACTGCGCGACGAGGGCATCGCGATCCTGTTCGTGACCCACTTCCTCGACCAGGTCTACGAGATCGCCGACCGCATCACGGTGCTGCGCAACGGCGGGCTCGTCGGCGAGTACCTGACCGCCGAGCTGCCCCAGCTCGGCCTCGTCGAGAAGATGATCGGCAAGGAACTCGACGTCCTCGAAGGGCTCGAGGAGCACTCCCGTCGGGACCTGGGCGCGCTTGAGGAGGGCACCCCCCTGGTGGCGGTGTCGAACCTCGGGCGGGCGGGCGCGGTCGCGCCGTTCAGCCTCACCATCCACGCCGGCGAGGTGGTGGGCCTGGCCGGTCTGCTGGGCTCCGGGCGTACCGAGGTGGCGCGGCTGTTCTTCGGCGCCGACCGGGCCGACGGTGGGCAGGTCGCGATCGACGGCACATCGAGCAGTCTGCGTACCCCCGCGCAGGCCATCGACCAGGGCGTCGGCTTCTGCTCGGAGAACCGCCGTGCCGAGGGCATCGTCCCCGAGCTGTCGGTCCGCGAGAACATCATCCTCGCCATGCAGGCCGCCCGCGGCTGGCTGCGGCCCATCCCGCGCCGCCGGCAGGACGAACTTGTCGACAAGTACGTCAAGGCCCTCAACATCCGTCCGGCGGACCCGGAGGTGCCGGTCCGCAACCTGTCCGGCGGCAACCAGCAGAAGGTGCTCCTGGCCCGGTGGCTGATCACCGAGCCGCGGCTGCTGATCCTGGACGAGCCGACCCGGGGCATCGACATCGGCGCGAAGACCGAGATCCAGCGGCTCGTGACGCAGTTGTCCGACGGCGGGATGGCGGTGCTGTTCATCTCCGCCGAGCTGGAGGAGGTGCTGCGCCTCAGCCACAAGGTGGCCGTCATGCGCGACCGGCAGATGGTCGCGCAGCTCGCCAACGACGAGAGCCTCGACGCCGAGCGCATCATGCAGACGATCGCGAGTGGATCTCACCGGGAGGAGGCGGACCGATGAACGACACGAAGGGCCGCTATCGGACGCTGATCGGTCACCGGCTGTTCTGGCCCGTCGCCGTGCTCGTCGCCATGCTCGCCGCGAACACGATCTACCGGCCCGGGTTCCTGTCCATCGAGCTCAAGGACGGGCACCTGTACGGCTCGCCCATCGACATCCTGCGGTTGAGCGCGCCGTTGATCCTGGTCGCGTTGGGCATGACCCTGGTCATCTCGACCGGCGGCATCGACCTGTCGGTCGGCTCGGTCTGCGCGATCAGCGGTGCGATGGCCTGCATGTACATCAGCAAGCAGCCCGACCAGAACAGTCTGGCAGTGGTGGTGACCGCCCTCGCGATGGCGTTGGGGGTCGCGCTCGTGCTGGGCGTCTGGAACGGGGTGCTGGTGGCCGTGATCGGGATCCAACCGATCATCGCCACCCTGATCCTGATGGTGGCCGGCCGGGGCCTCGCCCAGCTCATCACCCAGGGGCAGATCATCACCATCAACTCCGGGCCGTTCCGGTCGATCGGGTTGGGTCACCTGCTGACCCTGCCGCTGGCGATCTTCATCGCCCTCGCCGCGGCACTGCTCGTCGCCGCGTTCACCCGTCGAACCGCGCTCGGCATGATCATCGAGTCGGTGGGCGGCAACGCCGAGGCCAGCCGACTCGCCGGCATCCGCTCCGGCCGGGTCATCTTCCTCGCGTACGTCGTCAGCGCCGTCTGCGCGGCGGTCGCCGGCTTCATGATGACTGCCAACGTCTCCAGCGCCGACGGCAACGCCGTAGGCCTCTGGGTGGAGTTGGACGCCATCCTCGCGGTCGTCATCGGTGGCACGTCCCTCGCCGGCGGCCGGTTCTTCCTGAGCGGCACCATCCTCGGCGCGCTGATCATCCAGACCCTGACCACCACGGTGTACGCCATGAACATCTCACCGCAGACCTCGCTGCTGTTCAAAGCGGTGGTCGTCATCGCCGTCTGCCTCATCCAGGCGCCGGCCTTCCGAGCCAAGTTCAGCCGGCGCAGACGAAGCGCCCCGCCACCGCCGCGCCCCGTCGCCGACAAGCCGAAGGAGCAGGTGCCGGCATGACCACCGGATCGCTCACCGCCCCCCGCCGCACCCGGATCCGGCTGCCCCGGCGTCAGGTGCCGGTGCTGGCCACGCTCGCCCTGCTCCTGGTGATGTACGGCATCGGCGTGTCCCAGTACACGGCGTTCTCGAACGTGCAGGTCATCTTCAACGTCTTCATCGACAACGGCTTCCTGCTCGTCGTCGCGGTGGGGATGACCTTCGTGATCCTCACCGGTGGCATCGACCTGTCGGTGGGGTCAGTCGTCGCCATGACGGCGATGGTGTCGGCGGATCTGTTGCAGAAGGGTCTGCCCGCGGCGCTCGTGCTCGTCATCGCCCTGCTCATCGGCCCGACGCTCGGCCTGTTGATGGGGTGCGCCATCCACTTCTTCGACATCCAGCCGTTCATCGTCACGCTCGCCGGGATGTTCTTCGCCCGCGGGATGTGCACGTTCATCTCCGGCTCGTCCATCCCGATCACCGACGGGTTCTGGACCAGGATGTCGCAGGAGCGGATCGGGAACTCCCAGGGCAACTTCGTCTCGATCAGCGTGTTGATCGCCTTCGCGGTGGTGCTCGTCGCGGCGTACGTGCTTGCCTACACCCGGTTGGGGCGCAACGTGTACGCGGTCGGCGGCAACCCGCAGTCGGCGCTGCTGATGGGCCTGCCGTTGGGGCGGACCCGGATCGCCGTCTACACGATCAGCGGGCTGTGCTCCGCGATCGGTGGCATCCTGCTGTCCTTCTACACCCTCTCGGGCGCGCCGCTGATCGCTGTCGGCATGGAGTTGGACGTCATCGCCGCCGTCGTGATCGGAGGCACCGTGCTCACCGGTGGCTCGGGTTACGTCTTCGGCACGGTGCTGGGCGTGCTGGTGCTGGGTGTGATCCAGACCCTCATCACCTTCGACGGGAGTCTCAACTCCTGGTGGACCAAGATCGTGATCGGTGGTCTGCTCTTCGCGTTCATCCTCCTGCAGCGCCTCATCGGAATCCGTTACAAGTGACCGTTCCTCTCGCGGAAGGCAACCCCATGGCACCACAAACCCAACCCGAGATCTGGTTCCTCACCGGCAGCCAAGGCATGTACGGCGAGGAGACGCTCCGCCAGGTGGCCGAGCAGTCCCGCCAGATCGCGGCCGCGCTCGACGACTCGCCGCAGATTCCCGCCCGCGTGGTCTGGAAGCCCGTCCTGACCAACAGCGGTGAGATCCTGCAGGTCTGCCGGGACGCCGCCGCCCAGGGTGCCGTCGGGGTCATCGCCTGGATGCACACGTTCTCGCCGGCCAAGATGTGGATCTCCGGTCTGGACGCGTTGCAGACGCCGCTGCTGCACCTGCACACCCAGGCCAACGTTCTGCTGCCGTGGAACGACATCGACATGGACTTCATGAACCTGAACCAGGCCGCCCACGGCGACCGGGAGTTCGGGTACATCCAGACGCGTCTCGGTGTGGCCCGTAAGACGGTGGCCGGGCACGTCAGCGACCCGCGGGTGAGCACTCGGATCGGGGCGTGGGCGCGCGCGGCGCTCGGCTGGTCGGCGATGCGGTCGCTGCGGCTGGCCCGCTTCGGTGACAACATGCGCGACGTCGCGGTGACCGAGGGCGACAAGGTCGAGGCCGAGCTGCGGTTCGGGGTCTCGGTCAACACCTACGGCGTCAACGACCTGGTCGAGGTGGTCGGCGAGGTCACCGACGCGCAGGTGGACGACCTGGTCAAGGAGTACGAGGACACTTACCGCATCGTCGGCGAGCTGCTGCCCGGCGGTGAGCAGCACGACTCGCTGCGGTACGCCGCGCGCGTGGAGTTGGGCATGCGCGCCTTCCTGGACGCGGGCGGGTTCCGGGCCTTCACGACGAACTTCGAGGACCTCGGAGGGCTGCGTCAGCTGCCGGGCATCGCCGTGCAGCGGCTGATGGCCGACGGCTACGGCTTCGGCGGTGAGGGCGACTGGAAGACCTCGGTCCTGGTCCGCACCCTCAAGGCGATGTCGGTGGGCGTGAGCGGCGGCACGTCGTTCATGGAGGACTACACCTACGACCTCACCCCGGGCAACGAGCTGGTGCTCGGCGCCCACATGCTGGAGGTCTGCCCGACCATCGCCTCCGACGTGCCCAACGTGGAGATCCACCCGCTGAGCATCGGTGGCCGGGAGGACCCGGTCCGGCTGGTGTTCGACGCCGCACCCGGTCCGGCCGTGGTGCTCGGGCTGTCCGACATGGGGGAGCGCTTCCGGCTGGTGGCCAACGAGATCGACGTGGTGGCCCCGCCGCAACCGCTGCGCCGGTTGCCGGTCGCCCGTGCCGTCTGGCGGCCGCGCCCCGACCTGCCGGTCTCGGCCGAGGCGTGGATCACCGCCGGCGCCCCGCACCACACCGTGCTGTCGCAGGCGGTGGGCACCGAGGAGCTGCACGACCTGGCGGAGATGAGCCGCACCGAGCTGGTCGTCATCGACGCCGCCACGGAGCCGCGCCGCTTCGCCGACGAGCTGCGCTGGAACCAGGCCTACTACCGGCTGGCCCGCGGCTTCTGACCCTGCGGTCGGTCGGATCGTACGGATAACGGGTGGTCCATCCCTGCCTTCGGGCGGGGCTGGGCCACCCGTTCGCGTGGCACCAGCAGGGCCACGAGGCGGTTGTGTTACGCCTTGACTAACAGCATGTTATCGCTCACAGTCTATAGCCAAGATGGTCGATGTCGTGGCTGGCCCGGTCGCGCGCGAGTCCTACCCCGCGGTTTCGGCACCTCGTCACCGCGACGGTCGGGCAATCGGTGTTAGCGATCACATGCCGGGCCTGGTCAGCTCGGTGCCCCGCCCGGTGCCGCGGACGCCGGCCCAGACCGCACGGTTCGCGTCAGCAGAGGAGGATCATGCTTTCCATCGGTCGGGTTCCCCGGGGTGCGCCACGACGGCGCGGGTTGCTGTCGAGACTCGCCGTCGCCGCGATGGTGCTGGTGGTCGGTGGCGCGGCCGCAGCGGTGGCCGCGGCGCCCGCGTCGGCGGCAACTGTCGACACGAGCGCGTGGTACGTGTTGGTGAACCGCAACAGTGGCAAGGCCGTGGACGTGTACAACATGGCCACGACCGACGGTGCGCGGATCACCCAGTGGACGCGTAACAGCGGCAACCAGCAGCAGTGGCAGTTCGTGGACTCCGGAGGCGGTTACTACCGGATCAAGTCGAGGTTGTCGGGCAAGGTGCTGGACGTGTCCGGCCGCTCGACGGCCAACGGCGGGGCGATCGTGCAGTGGTCCGACAACAACGGCACCAACCAGCAGTTCCGGTTGACCGACTCGGACAGCGGGTACGTGCGGTTGATCAACCGCAACAGCAACAAGGCGATGGAGGTGCAGGGCGCCTCGACCGCTGACGGTGGCAACATCGTGCAGTACGACGACTGGAACGGCACCAACCAGCAGTGGCAGCTCGTCCGCGTCGACGGCGGGACCGACCCCACGACGCCGCCCCCCACGACGCCGCCGCCCACGACGCCGCCCCCGTCGAACGGCACGTACAACAACCCGGTGGTCTGGCAGGACTTCGCCGACGTCGACATCATCCGGGTGGACAACGTCTACTACATGTCGGCCTCCACCATGCACTACTCGCCGGGCGCGCCCGTGCTGCGCTCGTACGACCTGGTGAACTGGGAGTACGCCGGGCACTCCGTACCGCGGCTGGACTTCGGCTCGAAGTACGACATGAGCGGCGGTAGTAACGCGTACGTCGACGGGATCTGGGCCTCGACCCTGAACTACCGCCCGAGCAACAAGACGTACTACTGGGCCGGGTGCATCGACTTCGCGCAGACCCACATCTACACCGCGTCGGCGGTCGACGGCACGTGGAGCAAGCTCACCACGATCCCCAACTGCTACTACGACGCCGGCATGCTGATCGACGACAACGACACCATGTACGTCGCGTACGGCAACAGCAACATCAGCGTCGCGCAGCTCTCCGCCGACGGGAAGACCCAGGTCCGCAGCCAGCAGGTCTACTCGACCCCGTCGAGCATCGGGACGCTTGAGGGCGCGCGCTTCTACAAGCGCAACGGCGCCTACTACATCTGGCTCACCCGGCCGGCCAACGGCCAGTACGTGCTGAAGTCGACGAACGGTCCGTTCGGCCCGTACGAGCAGCGTCAGGTGCTGCTCAACCTGCCCGGCCCGATCTCCGGTGGCGGCGTGCCGCACCAGGGCGGTCTGGTGCAGACCCAGAACGGCGACTGGTACTACATGTCCTTCGTCGACGCGTACCCCGGTGGTCGGATGCCCGCCATGGCCCCGATCACCTGGACCGGCGACGGCTGGCCCGTGCTGCAGACGGTGAACGGCACGTGGGGCACCACGTACCCGAAGCCGAACCTGCCCACGCCGCCGCGAGCGGTCAAGCCGCTCACCGGCACCGACACGTTCGCCGGCACCACCCTCGGCCCGCAGTGGGAGTGGAACCACAACCCCGACAACAGCAAGTGGTCGGTCAACAACGGGCTGAACCTGCAGACCGCCACCGTCACCGGCGACCTGTACAAGGCGCGCAACACGCTCACCCATCGGATCCAGGGCCCCACCTCGACGGCCACCATCGAGTTGGACTACTCCACGATGCGCGACGGTGATCGCACCGGCCTGGCGGTGCTGCGCAACTCGTCCGCCTGGATCGGTGTCCGACGGGACAACGGAGCCACCCGTCTGGTCATGCAGAACGGGCTCACGATGGACGGCAGCTGGAACACCACAAGCACCGGCAGCGAGGTGGCGAGCACCGCCGTCTCCGGTGGCCGGATCTGGTTGCGGGCCAACGCCGACATCAGACCCGGGTCCGGCCGGCAGGCCCGCTTCTCGTACAGCACCGACGGGGTCAACTTCACCTCGTTCGGCAACGCCCTGACCCTGGCGAACAACTGGCAGTTCTTCATGGGTTACCGGTTCGCCATCTTCAACCACGCCACGCAGTCGCTCGGTGGCGCGGTCACCGTCCGCCGATTCGACCTGACCACACCGTGACCCCGGTCACACGACGGTAATCTGCCGGTGACGCGAACGGACCAGCCCTCGCACCACGGACGGTGTCCGCGTCGCCACCTCCGGCCCGCCGCCGCCCTGTTCCACGCTCTGTCCAGGAGCGCGGAGCGGGGCGGCGGTCCGCTGTGGCGGCTCGGGTCGAGGGTGGGCGGTACGCGTGGCGCGGGGTGCCGGCCGCCCGGCCTGGCACACGCCGTGTCGTTCACGCTCAGCCGTGCCGTATTCGAGGCGGTGCCTGGCGTAGACTGTCGGCGATCCAGCGCTGGTCACCTGCGATTCAGCACCGGCGTGGTGGCTGAGCGAGGGGGTCGGGCCGGGCCGCTCCAGTCAACGTCGACGGGTCGCGGATCGGGTTGCAGGCGGGGGGAGTGAAATGGCCGTGCACGGTCCCGCGATGACAGATGTCGCTCGTCTGGCCGGTGTCTCCCACCAGACGGTGTCGCGGGTGCTCAACGGGCACCCCAACGTGCGTGAGCAGACCCGATTGCGGGTGCGGGCGGCGATCGCCGAACTCGGCTACCGTCCGAACGGCGCCGCGCGCGCACTGGTGACCGGCCGGTCCCAGGTCATCGGCGTGGTGGCACAGAACACGACCCTCTACGGCCCGGCGTCGCTGCTCGCCGCCCTGGAGCAGACGGCCGCGGAGGAGGGCTTCGCAGTAAGCGTGGGCAGCGTCCGTAACCTCGACCACCGGTCCATCTCGGCCGCGGTCGAGCGGCACCTGGCGCACCGGGTGGCCGGCATCGTCGTCATCGCGCCCGTCGAGTCGGCCGGCGAGGCGCTGGAACGACTGCCGCAGGACGTCCCACTGGTGACTGTCGACGGCGATCCGCAGCGGCCGGTGCCGTTGGTGACCGTCGACCAGGTGGCTGGCGCTCGGGCGGCGACCCAGCATCTCCTCGACGCGGGGCACCGCACCGTGTGGCACGTGTCGGGGCCGTCCGACTGGTTCGACAGCGCCGGTCGGATCGAGGGCTGGCGGGCGGCGCTGCTGGCGGCGGGGATCGACCCACCGCCGCTGATGCACGGGGACTGGTCGGCGGCGTCGGGCTACCGGTGCGGGCAGATGCTCGCCCGGATGCCGGAGGTGACCGCGATCTTCACGGCCAACGACCACCTCGCCCTGGGCGTGCTGCGGGCGTTGCACGAGTTCGGGCGGCGGGTGCCGACCGAGATCAGCGTCGTGGGTTTCGACGACGTGCCGGAGGCCGCGTACTTCATTCCGCCGCTGACCACCGTGCGCCCGGACTTCGACGCGGTGGCCCGGGCGAGCCTGCACATGTTGCTGACCCAGATCGAGTCGGGCATCGGTGGGGGCGCCCTGCGGCAGACCATCGCGCCGACCCTGGTCGCCCGCGACAGCGTCGCCCCGCCGCGCCACTGACGGCGCCGGCGCCGCACGCCGCGCGCTGTCCGCTTCGCCGTCCCGGCCGCTTCGCCTCGATCAACCACCTCGGCGGCCCGCCGTCGGCTCTGCCGTCGTGTGCGCCGGCGTGCGTCCATGCGCAGGCGGTTCCCGGGTACGAAACGGCGACCGTCGATCAATTGCCGACAGGGGTTGCGCGAGGTCGTGTCGGTGGCGAAGCCTCCGTTACGAGACCGTGACACCGGTATTTCGGATCAAGTGTTGACGTGCCCTATGTGAGCGCTAACACTACCCGAAAGGTGACAGGTGGCCCCGGCGGTCAGCGGGGGGAATCGGGAGAGGAGAAGCCCGTGAGCAGGAAATTCCTGGTTGCTCTCGGTAGTGCGGCGCTGGCGCTGAGCCTGGCGGCGTGCAGTGGTGGAGGTGCCGGCAGCGGCGGCGACACCGGTGACAAGAAGCCGGGGGACCTGACGATCGGCGTCTCGATGCCGACGCAGACCTCCGAGCGGTGGATCGCCGACGGCAACGCGGTGAAGTCCAAGCTGGAGGCGAAGGGCTACAAGGTCGACCTGCAGTACGCGGGCGACGACATCCCGACGCAGTCGCAGCAGGTCGACCAGATGATCACCCAGGGCGCGGACGTCCTGGTCATCGCGGCGATCGACGGCACCGCGCTCAGCAGCCAGCTCCAGGCCGCAGCGGCCGCGAAGATCCCGGTCATCTCGTACGACCGGCTGATCCGCGGCAGCAAGGACGTCGACTTCTACGTCAGCTTCGACAACTACAAGGTCGGCGTCGCCCAGGGCACCGCGCTGCTGGTCGGCCTCGGCCTGCTGAACAAGGACGGCTCGAAGGGCACCGCCAAGGGGCCGTTCAACATCGAGCTCTTCGCCGGTTCGCTCGACGACAACAACACGCAGTACTTCTTCGGCGGCGCGATGGACACGCTGAAGCCGTTCGTCGACGCCGGCACGCTGAAGGTGAAGTCCAAGCAGACCACCCCCGAGCAGGTGGCGACCCTGCGGTGGCAGCAGGAGACCGCGCAGAAGCGGATGGAGAACCTGCTCACCTCCAGCTACAACGACGGCTCGAAGGTCGACGGCGTGCTGTCGCCGTACGACGGCATCTCCCGGGGCATCATCACCGCCCTGCAGAACGCCGGCTACGGCAGCGGCGCCAAGAAGCTGCCCGTCGTGACCGGTCAGGACGCGGAGATCGCCTCGATCAAGCTGATCAACGACGGCGTGCAGAACTCGACCGTCTTCAAGGACACCCGCCTGCTGGCCGACCAGGCCGTGAACGCCGCCGAGGCGTTCCTGCAGAAGAAGGAGCCGCAGGCGAACGACACGAAGACGTACAACAACGGCGTCAAGGTCGTCCCGGCGTACCTGCTGCCGATCGCGACCGTCTACAAGGACGACATCAAGGCTACGCTGATCGACTCGGGCTACTGGACGGCGGAAGAGGTCGCCGCCGGTCAGGCCAAGAAGTAAGTCACCCCGTCGGGCTCGGCGGTCGTCCGCCGAGCCCGACGCCGTGACGGACCGCGTCCACACCCGACAGAGGACAGTGACAATGGACGACACCATCCTCGAGATGCGTGGCATCACGAAGACCTTCCCCGGGGTGACCGCGCTGGAGGACGTCAGCCTCGCGGTGCGCCGGGGGGAGATCCACGCCATCTGCGGTGAGAACGGCGCCGGCAAGTCCACCCTGATGAAGGTGCTGTCCGGCGTCCACCCCTCCGGCTCGTACGACGGGGAGATCCTCTTCGACGGCAAGCCGATGCAGTTCCGGGGCATCCGGGACAGCGAGGCCAACGGCATCGTCATCATCCACCAGGAACTCGCCCTGGTGCCCTACCTGTCGATCGCCGAGAATCTCTTCCTCGGCAACGAGCGGCGTGGCCGTGGCGGGCTCATCGACTGGAACAAGGCCAACGCCGAGGCGGCCGAGCTGCTGGCGTCGGTCGGGCTGCACGAGAACCCGGTCACCCCGGTCATCCAGCTCGGCGTCGGCAAACAGCAGCTGGTGGAGATCGCCAAGGCGCTGTCGAAGAAGGTGCGCCTGCTCATCCTGGACGAGCCGACGGCCGCCCTCAACGACGTCGACTCGGCGCACCTGCTCGGCCTGTTGCGGCAGCTCAAGGAGCAGGGCATCACCTGCATCATGATCTCGCACAAGCTCAACGAGATCACCGCGATCGCCGACTCGACCACCGTGATCCGCGACGGCCGCACGGTGGAGACCCTGGACATGCGCGCCGACGACGTGAATCAGCAGCGCATCATCCGGGGCATGGTCGGTCGTGACATCGAGAGCTTCTACCCCGATCGCGTCTCGTCGCCCGGGGAGGAGGTGCTGCGGATCGAGGACTGGTCGGTGCGGCATCCCACCCAGGAGCGGATGGTCGTCGAGGGCGTCAGCGTGTCGGTGCGCGCCGGTGAGGTCGTCGGCATCGCGGGGCTGATGGGCGCCGGCCGGACCGAGCTGGCGATGAGCGTGTTCGGCCGATCCTACGGCCGCGACATCAGCGGCAAGCTCTTCGTGCACGGGCGGGAGGTCAACGCCCGTACCGTCGCGGAGGCCATCGACAACGGCATCGCGTACGTCACCGAGGACCGCAAGCGCTACGGCCTCAACCTCATCGACGACGTCCGGCGCAACGTCTCGGCCGCGGCCCTGGACCGGCTTGCCCGCCTGGGCTGGGTGAACGGCAACGAGGAGATCAAGGTTGCCGAGGCCAGCCGCAAGGAGATGAACATCCGCACGCCCAGCGTCATGGCGGTGGTCGGCAAGCTCTCCGGGGGCAACCAGCAGAAGGTCGTGCTGTCGAAGTGGCTGTTCACCGACCCGGATGTGCTGATCCTGGACGAGCCCACCCGGGGCATCGACGTCGGTGCCAAGTACGAGATCTACACGATCATCAACCGGCTGGTGGCCGCAGGTAAGGCGGTGATCGTGATCTCGTCCGAGCTGCCGGAGCTGCTCGGCATGTGCGACCGCATCTACACCCTCGCCGCGGGCCGGATCACCGGCGAGAAGCCGGTGGGCGAGGCGACCCAGGAAAGCCTCATGGAGCTGATGACCAAGGACAAGGAGCTCGTCGGATGACCAGCATCAAAACCCCTTCGACGGAGCGCCCGACGCCCCCGGACAGCACACCCGCCGTCGCCCTGCACAGTGGAACGAGCGACCTGCGGGCGCTGGTGTTGAACAACCTCCGGCAGAGCGGGATCTACGTCGCCCTGGTCGTCATCGTCGCCCTCTTCGCGGTTCTGACCGACGGGGTGCTGCTGAGTCCCGGCAACATCACCAACATCGTCCTGCAGTACTCGTACATCCTGGTGCTCGCGATCGGGATGGTCATCCTCATCATCGGCGGGCACATCGACCTGTCGGTCGGATCGGTCGTCGCGCTCACCGGAGCGGTCTCCGCCGTCCTGGTGATCCAGCAGGGTCACCCCTGGTGGATCGGCGTCGTGGCCGCGCTTGTCGTCGGCGTCGCGGTCGGCGCGTGGCACGGCTTCTGGGTGGCGTACGCAGGCATCCCGGCCTTCATCGTGACGCTGGCCGGCATGCTGCTCTTCCGGGGCCTCACCCTGCAGGTGCTCGACAACATCTCCCTGTCGCCCTTCCCGGCCGAATACCAGAAGGTCGCGGCGGGCTTCCTCAACGGGCTGCTCGGCGGTCAGGGCTTCGACGCGTTCACGCTGCTCATCGGCGCGCTCGCCGTGGCCGGGTACGCGGTGAGCGGCTTCCGCACCCGCCTGGCGCGCATCCGCTACCAGCAGCCGGTCGAGTCGTTCCCGCTGTTCGTCGCCCGGGTCGTCCTGGTGGGCGCGGTCCTCATGTACTTCGCCTGGCAGTTGGCGCACGCCCGCGGGCTGCCGATCGTGCTGATCATCCTGGCCGTCCTGGTGCTGGTCTACGGCCTGCTCACCCGGCGTACGGTCTTCGGCCGTCAGGTCTACGCGATCGGCGGCAACCTCTCGGCGGCGGCGCTGTCGGGCGTGAAGGTCCGCACGGTCAACTTCTGGATGTTCGTCAACATGGGCTTCCTCGCGGCGGTGGCGGGCGTCATCTACTCGTCGCGGTCCAACGGGGCACAGCCCGCGGCCGGAAACATGTTCGAGCTGGACGCGATCGCCGCGGCGTTCATCGGTGGCGCAGCGGTCACCGGTGGCGTGGGCACCGTTGTCGGCGCGATGGTCGGTGGTCTGATCATGGCGGTGATGAGCAACGGCATGCAGCTGATGGGCATCGACCAGTCGACGCAGTCGGTGGTGAAGGGCCTCGTCCTGCTCGTCGCCGTAGCGTTCGACGTCTACAACAAGCGCCGCGCCGGCACGGCCCGCTGATTCGACGACAGCGCGAACGTGTGCCCCTCCCCGTCCCACGGGCAGGGGCACACGTCGTTCGGGCGGTACGGGGCGTCCCGCGGTGCCGGGGCGTCCTGCGGTGCGGGGGTGTCCCGCGGTGCCGGGGCGTCCCGCGGTGCGGGGTGTTCGGCGGTGCAGGCGTTCGGCCACCCGGCCATGTCGAATCCGCATTGTGGCGCTCACGGAAGCCTGCGCCGGTCGTCGCCGGGGGAAGGCTCGCGCGATGCGGGAACCGCCTTGCCGGAGTCGGCTGCACCTTCCTCGAGCCCTGTAGAGCTGCCCCAGATATGGGGCGGCATCCCCGCGGCATGCGACAGGACTCGCAGCCGCGCCGGTGACGACCGCCGTGTTGGTGAAGGGTGTTGCCGGAGCCACGGGTGCTGCGGTGTCGCGCGCGCCCGCTGCCAGGGGTGATCCCGCCGCACCGCTGCCGGTGCGGCGGGATCATGCGGTCAGTGGCAGGCGCCGGTGCCGCTGTCGTTGTAGGTCTGCCCGGCGACCGGCACGAACTGCCAGTCGTAGCTGCCGGAGTGCAGGGTGAACTTCAGGACCCCGAACGCCGAGCTGTTGCGGGCCTCGCTGTTGGGCTGGATGGTGCCGAAGCCGTAGTGGTCGGCGCCGCCCATTCCGGCCACGAAGCTGCGCATCCCCCGGCTGGCGTCGTAGCCGCCGGCCGGGTTCATCGGGCCGAACCGCTCGTACACGTGGTTGTGGCCCCAGACCACGACGTCGGCGTTGTAGTCGTAGAGCGCCTGGTACAGCGGGCGTGTCGACGTCGACGGCGCGTGGTTGGAGCTGGACGTGAACAGCGGGTGGTGCCAGTACGCGAGCGTGCACGGCTTGCTGCTGGCCGCCAGGTCGGCGCGCAACCACTGCTCCTGCGTCGACCCGGCCGACGTGCTGACGTTCGAGTTGAGCGACACGATGTGCCAGTTGCCGAGGTCGAAGGAGTAGTACCCGCGACCGCTCGGCCCGGCGGACGTGCCGAAGTAGTTGTAGTAGCCGGTGGCGCCGGACGTGTTGTAGTCGTGGTTGCCCGGCGACGGGCGGGTACGCGCCTTGTGCCGCCCCCAGGTGGGCTCGTAGTAGCTGGCGAACTGGGACGCGGTGCCGCTGTCGTAGACGTTGTCGCCGGTCGTGAAGACGGTGCCGGAGATGCCGTCGAGCAGCGCGGCGGTGGCGGTGTCACCGGAGCCGGAGGTGGCGATGTCGCCGGCCCCGACCAGGACCGGGTCGCCCGACGGCGGTGTCGTGGTGCCGGTCGTGACCACCAGCTGCGGGGCGTCGCCTCCGCTCTCCCGCGTGTCGTAGTAGGCGCCGTCGCCGCTGGCGGAGGTCGCGCCGAAGCTGTACGTCCCGTTGCCGGTGACCGCGGAGGTGACGTCGACCTCGTACCAGGTGTTGCCGGCGACCGTGCCCAGCGACCCGAGGGTGGCCCCGTCGATCGTCGGCTGGTTGCTCCAGGTCGTGCCGGTCTCCGACCAGGTCGTGTTGGACATGGTGCGGAACGTGCCACCGGCGTCGCTGCCGCTGTTGCCGCTGATCGTGCGCAGCCGCAGCTTGGCGCTGCTCACCGTGCCGCTGACGCCGCTCACCGTGAAGCGCAGGAACATCCGCCGCGCGGGTGAGTTGTCGACCACGACCTGCGTGGACGTGCCGTAGTTGGTGGACGCCGTGTCGCTCTGGACGTAGGTGTCGGCGACCGGCGTGAACGTCACGCTCGCGGCGGAGGCCGCGCCCGAGCCGGTCAGGACGACGGCGGCGGTGGCGGCGACGAGCACCGCGACCGTTCCGATCGTGACCGGTGGGCGGGCGATTCGAATGTCCATCCAGGACCCCTTCGTTGCGGGTGGAAAGCGCAAGGAATGTAGGAAGGTCGATGAACCGACGGACTGCCGCCAGGTGAACAGTACGCTCAAGCAGTGAAACATCTCGATGTTTGTCAGATGTTCACCCACCGCATGCCTGTCCGCCCCGCACGGTCCCTTGTGACGCCCCGGATCGGATCGTCACGATGGCTGACCGTCGCCACCGACGCAGAGGAGATGCGCGTGTACCTGTCGACCGTCTCCCGGCCGGCCGCCGACCCGCCCGACGCCGACCCGCCCGACGCCGGGCCACGACGCCGGCGGCTCGCGCTGGTCAGCGGCAACGTGGTCGCGCTCGGCACGGTCAGCCTGATCACCGACGTCTCGGCCGAGATGGTGGCCGCCGTCCTGCCGCTCTACCTGGTGCTGGGCCTGCAACTCAGTCCGGTGGCCTTCGGCGTGCTCGACGGGGTCCACACCGGCGCCACCGCACTGCTGCGGGTTGTCGGGGGCTTCGTCGCCGACCGGTTCCGGCGGCGCAAACTGGTCGCCGGCGTCGGCTACGCGCTCTCGGCCGTCGCCAAGCTCGGCCTGCTGCTCGCCGGCCGGTCGGTGCCCGCGATCGGCGCCGTCATCGCCGTCGACCGGCTCGGCAAGGGTGTCCGCAGTGCGCCCCGCGACGCGCTCATCACGCTCTCCACTCCTCCCGAGGCCCTGGGTCGGGCGTTCGGGGTGCACCGGGCGATGGACAGCGTCGGCGCGTTCCTCGGGCCACTCGCCGCGTTCGCCGTCCTGCTCCTCGTCGGGCAGTCGTACGACGCGGTCTTCGTCACCAGCTTCTGCGTCGCCGCCCTGGCCGTCGTCGTGCTCGTGCTGTTCGTCCGCGAGCAGCCGACCACCAGGCCGGCCGCCGACCCGACCACCAGGCCGACCACCGGGCCGACCACCGAGCCGGCCAAAGAGCCGGCCAAAGAGCCGGCCAACGAGCCGGACGAGCCTCGGGTCTCCGTCCGCGAGGCGTTCGGTCTGTTGCGCAGCCGGCCCGTCCGTCGGCTGCTCCTGGCCGCGACGATGCTCGGGCTGGCCACCATCGGCGACGGCTTCGTCTACCTGGTGCTCCAGCGCCGGGAGGACCTCGGCCTACGGTGGTTCCCGCTGCTGGCGGTCGGCACCAGCCTGGCCTACCTGGTGCTCGCCGCCCCCCTCGGTGTGCTCGCCGACCGGATCGGGCGGCTGCCGGTGGTGGTGGGCGGCTACGTGGCCCTCGGCGTGACCTACCTGCTGCTGTCCGGCCCGGTGCACGGCTGGCCGGCGCTCGCGCTGACGTTGGCGCTGTACGGCGCGTTCTACGCGGCCACCGACGGCGTGCTCATCGCGCTCGCCGGACCGGTGCTGCCGCCGCGGCTACGGACCACCGGGATCGCGCTGGTCCAGACCGGGCAGGCGCTGGCGTACCTCGTCTCCTCGGTGGTGTTCGGTCTGGCCTGGCAGGCGTGGGGGCCGCAGGCGGCGGTCCGGGCGGCGGCCGTGGTCGTCGTCGGCGTCCTCGTCGTGACAGTGCTCCTGCTGGCCGCCCCGTCTCGCCCGATTCTCCGGAAGGTGTCCCCATGACCGCGATGTCGACCCGGGCGAAGCTCGGCGTGGTGGCCGCGAGCGCGGTGCTGTTGGGCAGCGTCGCGGCCGGCTACGCCGCCATCGCCGCCGAGCCGGCCCGGACCCCGCCACCGGCCGCCGTCGGGGACCAGAGGGTCACGCTGGTGCCGGGCCCGCGCCTGCTGGCCATCACCGACAGGTACGTCTCCAGCGTCGCGACCGCCGATCCCGCCGGGCCGCGTACCGTCTCGGGTCTGGAATGCCTGCGGGTGTACGCGGCCGCCGGCACCGGTGTCTGCCTGAAGCCTGCGACCGCTTGGTCGTACCAGGTCGTGGTGCTCGACGCGGCGCTGCGCCAGAAGCGGACGCTCAGCGTGCCTGGCCTGCCCAACCGGGCCCGGGTCTCGGCCTCCGGCCGGATGGTCTCCTGGACGACGTTCGTCGGGGGCGACTCCTACACGGCGAGCGGCTTCTCCACCCGCACCGGGATCCTCGACACCGTCACCGGCGCCACCGTGACGTCGCTTGAGGAGTTCGCCATCACGCGCGACGGCCGCGGCTACCGCAGCCCCGACGTCAACTACTGGGGCGTCACCTTCACCGCCGACGACAACCACTTCTACGCGACAATGGCCACCGGCGGCAAGCGGTACCTCGTGCGCGGCGACGTGGCCGCCCGGACCGTCGAGACGATGCGGACGAACGTGGAGTGCCCGTCGCTGTCGCCCGACGGCGCCCGGATCGCCTTCAAGGAGGCGATCGACGCCGACCCGACGAAGGGCTGGCGGCTGTCGGTCCTCGACCTGGCTTCCGGACGGGTCACCGCGACGGCGGAGACCGCCAGCGTGGACGATCAGGCCGCCTGGCTCGACGACGCCACGCTTGCCTACACGCTGCGCCAGAGCGACGGCCGGCCCGACGTCTTCAGCGTCCCGGCCGACGGTTCGGGAGCGCCGAGACTGCTGATCCCCGGCGCCGAGTCGCCGTCGCCGCTGACCTGACGCCCCGCCGGCATCCTCGGGCGGCCAGGACACCTGACCGCCTTGCCGCGGTCAACGTCCCGTCATGTCGGCTTCCGCGCCGCAGCCTTCGCCGTTCATCGACGGCCCCGAAGGTATGGACCATGACAAGGCTGAGCCGTCGCATATTCGTCCTCAGTGGACTCGCCGCCGCCGGCGCCGCCGTGACACCCTGGCAGGGTGCCCGCGCCGCGGTGCCGTACCCCTTCAAACTCGGTGTGGCGTCCGGTGACCCGGCGTCCGACAGCGTGGTCCTGTGGACCCGGCTGGCGCCCTCGCCGCTCAACGCCGACGGACAGGGCGGCATGGCCAACGCCGACGTGACTGTCGAGTGGCAGGTGTCCACGACCGACCGCTTCTCGTCGCTCGTCGCGTCCGGCTCGGTGGTCGCCCGCTACGCCGACGCCCACTCGGTGCACGTCGTCGCGGGTGGCCTCGCCGCCGACTCCGACTACTACTACCGGTTCCGGGCCCAGGGGCAGATCTCCCCGGTTGGACGCACCCGCACCGCGCCGGCCCCGGGCACCTTCGGCCGGGACCTGGTCATGGCCTTCGCGTCCTGCGCCCACTACGAGGCCGGCTACTACACGGCGTACCGACGGATGGCCGAGGACAACCCCGGGCTGATCCTGCACCTCGGCGACTACATCTACGAGGGCGGCGTCGGCAGCTCCACGGTCCGGCAGCATGTGGGTAACGAGATCGTGTCGCTGGCCGACTACCGCCGCCGGTACGCCCTCTACAAGTCCGACCCGGACCTGCAGGCGGCGCACGCGGCCGCGCCGTGGCTGGTCGTGCCGGACGACCACGAGGTGGAGAACAACTACGCCAACATGGTCCGCGCCGACAGCAGCCCGACGCTTACCGCGGCCCAGTGGACCGCCCGGCGCACCGCGGCCTACCGGGCCTACTACGAGAACATGCCGCTGCGGCCGGCCTCCGCGCCGAGCGGCAACAGCATCCCGCTGTACCGCCGCGTCCGGTGGGGGCAGCTCGCCACCTTCCACATGCTCGACACGCGGCAGTTCCGCGACGACCAGGCGTGCGGTGACGGCTGGAAGGTCTGCGCCGACGCCGACCTGGCCTCCCGGTCGCTTACCGGCGCGACCCAGGAGGCCTGGCTGCTTGACGGTCTGGCGCAGCACTACGGCACCTGGGACATCCTCGGCCAGCAGGTGTTCTTCGCCCGCCAGTACGAGGCGAGCGGGGCGGCGAGCATGGACGCCTGGGACGGCTACCGGGCGTCGCGCAGCCGCATCCAGACGGGCTGGCAGCAGCGCGGGGTGCGCAACCCGCTCGTGCTCACCGGGGACGTGCACAAGTCCTGGGCCAACGAGCTGAAGGCCGACTACGCCAACCCGTCGTCGGCGACGATCGGCACCGAGCTGGTCTGCACCTCGATCACCTCGACCGGCAACGGCACCGGCAGCACGACCATCCCGAACGCGGCGACCAACCCGCACCTGAAGTTCTACTCCGACCGGCGCGGCTACGTGCGTACCACGATCGGTCGCAGCCAGGTCCGCGCGGACTTCCGGGCGGTCAACACGGTGACCGAGCACGACGCGCCCGCGTCGACGGTGCGCTCGTTCGTCATCCTCGACGGCCAGCCCGGCCTGCAGGCCGGGTAGAAGGAGCATCCCCATGACCGCACTCACGACACTTCTCGCCGCGTCCCTGCTGGCCCCGACCGTCGTGGCGCCGGCCCCGACCGCCATGACTGCCGAGGCGGTCACCTGGACCACCGCCAACAGCGTGGCGACCGGCGACCAGGACCTGCCCGCCATCGCCATGAACCGCAACGGTCAGGTCGCGGTGGCCTGGGAGGACGACCGGGACAGCACGGCGCCCGAGGACGACACCCACACCGAGATCTACCTGCGCCTGTTCCGCGACGGCACACCCGGCTACGAGCTGAAGCTCTCCACCGGTGGCACCAGCGGAGCGGCCTGGCGGCACATCAGCCCCGACGTCGGGCTCGACGACCGGGGCAATGCCGTGGTCGTCTGGGCCGCCGACGGCGACGGCAACGGCGTCTACAACATCCAGTACCGGGTGGTGTCCCCGGCCGGCGCGATCCTCGGCTCGGGGCAGGCCAACGCCAGCGACGCCGGGCAGCAGATCTGGCCAAAGGTGGCCGTCGACCCCGACGGCGCGCCCACCACCGCCGCCGTCGGCTTCACCGCCGTCTGGGAGGACGTGCAGGGGACCGCTCCGGCCACCGTCAAGGCCGCCGGCTTCACCGCCCCCACCACCAAGGCGTACGAGGTGACGGCCTCGCAGACGACCGGCTCGCACCACCGGCCCGACGTGGCGGTGTCCGCCTCCGGCGAGGCGCTCGTGGTCTGGGACGAGGACGCCGACGCCAACGGCTCGTACAACATCGGTCTGACCCGGCTGGCCCGGTCCAACGGCGCGGTGGTGCTGTCCCGGCGCACCGCAAACGCGCAGAGCGGCGGGCAGCAGCAGCGGGCGTCGGTCGCGGCGACCTTCGCCGGTGACTTCACCGTCGGGTGGGAGTCGGACCACACTGGCGCCCGGGGCGTGTGGGCGCGCTCGTTCACCGCCGCCGGCGTCGCCCGGCACGGCGAGGTCCAGGTGTCCACCGGGACCGGGGCCGTCGCCCCCGGGGTCGGCATCGACGACGACGACAACGTCGTGGTGGGCTGGACGGTGTCCGGCGCCAACCCGGACGTCTGGGCACGCGGCCTCAACCCGGACGGCACCTCCACCGGTCGGCTGCCGGCCCAGGCGCTGAGCCAGACCACTACCGGTCGGCAGGAACACCTGGCCGTCGCCGCGTCCCCGTGGGGCGAGGTGAGCCTCTGCTACACCGACGACAACGACGGCAACGCCTTCGACCAGGTGCTCCTCGGTCTCGGGGCGACGAACTCCACGTGGCTGATGACCGCCGACGAGCTGCGTCGGCGCAAGGCGCGGGCCGCCGTCGTACCGGCGGGCTGAACGGAGGGGGTGCACGGGCCGCGTCTCGACGTCGAGGGGCGGCCCGTGAGCCCGAGCGTGGTCAGCCGATGTGGCCGGGCTCGGCGCTGGCCGTCGTCGCCTCGTCGTCCCGCGCGGACGACGGGCTGGGCATCGCGCGGAGGGTGACCGTGCCCTCGGAGTGGTCGACCTCGAACAGCGTTCCGGCCGGGAAGGCCGCCAGCGTCTCCGGAGGCAACTGGATGGTGCCGTCCCCGGCCACCACGGCGAAGTCGCGGCCGTCCCGCCCCTCGGCGCCGACCCGCCCGTCGCGGATGGTGACGGCCCGGCCCAGTCGGGCGCCCACCTCACCGTCGTGGGTCACCACGACCACTGTGGTGCCCCGCTCGGCGTTGATCGTCGCCAGCGCCGCGAGCACCTCGTCGCGGCCGGACGCGTCGAGCTGACTGGTGGGCTCGTCGACCAGGAGCAGGCCCGGCCCGGCGGCGAGCCCCTGCGCCAGCGCCGCCCGCTGCCGCTGACCCGGCGTCAGATCGGCCAGCCGCCGCTTGCCCTCGCCGCCGAGACCGACGAGATCCAGGATCGCCTCCGGCGGGTCGAGCCGCCGCCCGGCGAGGCGTGCCGCCGGTCGCTGCGCCATCCAGATGTTGCGCGACAGCGACACGTACGGAAGCAGGTTGCGCTCGGCGCCCTGCAACACGGTGCCGACGGTGGCCCCGCGCAGGGCCGCCAGACCGGAGGGGGAGAGGCGGGACAGGTCGTGGTCACCCACGTGCACGCGCCCGGCGCTGGGCTGTAGGAGGCCGCCCAGGATCGCCACCAGAGTGGACTTGCCCGAGCCGGACGGACCGACCAGAGCCACCATCTCACCGGCGGCGATCTCCAGGTCCACCCCGGAGAGCGCGACGACGTCGCCGGTCCCGGTGGAGTAGATGTGGATCAGTCGGTTGCAGGTGACCGCGACACCCGCGGGGGCGGTCGAGGCGCTCATCGGCCGGTCCGGCGGCGAATCGAGGCGGCGACGATCCGTGCCAGCACCACCGCGGTGAGGGCGAACAGCGCGACAGTGGGCGCCACGAACAGGAGCAGGCGTCCGGCGTCCGGCCAGTCGGGCAGCGGGAGCGGTGACCGGCCGCGGCTGAACAGGCGCTGCCCGTCGCGGGTGAGCAGCCAGATCACCACTGTGGCGATGCCGCCCGACACGGTGGCGACCACTACCGGCCAGCCGTAGCCGCCGCGTACCGCCCGCGCTGGCAGGCCCTGCCGCCGCAGCGCCACAAGCATGGCCACCCGGTTGCGCTGTTCGGCTGCGGCCAGCGCGACCAGCCCGGCCGCCCCGATCAGCACCCCGGCCAGGGCGGCGAACAGGTTGAAGCGCAACGCGATCGCCGCGCCCTGTCGGTCGTAGCCGTCGCGTACGGCGGCGATCGTCCGGTCGTGCTTGACGACCAGCCCCTGGGCGCGGAGCCGGTCGAGGACGTCGGCCGGTGCGGTACGCGTCAGCCACACCTCCTTGGTGCCGCTCTGGCCGGCGACGGCGAGCCGGTCGGCGTACTCCAGGTCGACGACCAGACCGGATCCGCCGAGGCGCGGCAGGCGGTCGGCCAGACCCACGACCCGCGCCTCGCTCGGCGTCCCGTCGATCGCCTCGTAGCGGTGGGAGGAGCCGAGCATCTCCCCCTTGGAGCGGGTCAACCAGCCGGGTAGCGGGGACGGCGAGTCGGCCACGCTGATCCCCGCCGGCTTGACCCGCCGGCCGTCCGGGATGTCGATGACGAGCCCCGCGTCCTTTCCTTCACCCGAGGAGAGGAAGCTGTAGTTCGGGTCGGTCTGCCGCCACCGCTCCAACTCGCCGAACTGCGCGCCGGTCAGTCGCACGCGGTCCCCGTCGAAGTCGCCATCGCCGTCGGTGTCGCCATCGCCGGTGAGGAGCTTGTCGAAGCGCACCACAAGCGGCTGCGGGACGACTTCCGCGAGGATCTCGATCTTGACCAGCCGGCAGGTCTGCGCGCACTCGGGAACCGGGAAACGGTATTCGTCGTGGCCGGGCTCGACGTCCTTCAGCGCGACAACCACTCTGGTGCCGTTGGCGCTGGCGACGGTGACGACGAGGCGGACGCGGTTCCCGCCGAAGGCGGCCTTGTCGAAGTCTGCGGTGGCCAGCACGGTGAGCAGTCGGCCCCGCAGGTCCAGTGGCTCGCCGGGCGGATCGGGCCGGATCGCGCGCGCGACGTCCGCCAGGGAGGCGCCGTAGAACGACCGTGGCACGGTCACCGTCGCCAGGCGGCCGGAGTCCACGGCGAGGACCGGCGTGTCGGCCTCGGAGGCGGCGTTGGTCACCACCGCTGCCATCGCGAAGCGGCCCTCGGGATCGACGGCCCGGACGGCGTTGAGCAGATGGGAGCGCGACGTCGCGTCGACCTCGACCACCCGGGGCGCCCCGACCTCGATGGTCGCGCGGTCGGCGTAGGCGGCCGACGCGACCTCGCTCGTCGCCGCGGTGAAGGCGAGCATCGCGACGGCCACCGTGAGCAGCGCGATCAGGGGTCGGAACCGGGGCTGCCGGGCCACCTGCACGAGGGCGAGACCGGAGGCCGTCCGGCCCCGTGCCAGCAGCGCCGCGCCCGCCACCGCCCCGCCCAGCATGGCGACCCGGGCGAACAGGAGGCCGGCGGCCAGGGCGCCGACGACCGGCGCCACCAGGGCCAGCCCGCTGGGGGTGCCGCCGGAGCGCACCTGCACCACGGCGGCCACGGCGACGGCCACCGCGACCATGTCGCCGACTGTCGCCCGCCACCCCCGTGCGCGCGCCGGAACGCGACGTAGCAGGTCGACGACCGGCGCGGACATCGTCCGGGCCTGGGCCAGCAGCACCGCGACGAGCGCGCCGAGCGCCCCGACGGCGGCGTAGCCGACCACCGTCGCGTCCACCGAGACGTCGGCCTGTGTCGGCAGGGTGTGCGCGGCGAGCAGCCGGGCGGCGGCGACGCCGCCGAGGCAGCCGAGGGGGATCGCCACCAGCACGGGCACGGCGTGTTCGCCGATCGCCAGTGCCCACAGTCGTGGGCGTTGCACGCCGCGCAGCAGCAGGAGGCCCTGCTCCGGCCGACGTTCGTCGGCGCCCGAGCTGACCGACACGAAGAGCACCAGCCAGCTGAGCAGGACGAGGAGCCCGGCGCCCAGCGTCACACCGTCGGCCAGTTGCCCACGTTGCAGCGCGACCCGGTCGAAGAAGGCCGACAGGGAGGTGCCGGAACCGAAGCCCCGCAGGTCGGAGTCGCGTGCCAGCACCGCCACCATCGACTGGAGATCCCGCACGGAGTGGCTGTCCAGCAGTCGCTCGGTGAGATAGAGATCCGCCGTAGCCCGGCGCGTGATGACCTGGTCGTCGACCAGGGGCGCGGACTCGGAGGTGAAGATGGCGTCCTCGGCGCTGCCGGGCACGGCCGTTGCCGCCGCACCCGCCGCCGGCGTCCGGATGAACTCCGCGCCCACCCAGAACGGGTCGGTCACGTCGAGGGGCCGGTAGACGCCGGCGACCCGCACCGGCACCGCGCCGAAGGTGAACTGGCCGCCCGCGGCGACACCGAGACGTTGCGCGGTGTGCGTGCTGACCATCACCTCGGGCAGTTGCCCCTTCGTGGTGGCGCGGGGACACGCGCCGGTCACGGAGACCCGCTCGCAGACCCCCGATCGGAACACCAGGTTCGAGGTTGCCTTCCCGGCCCGGCCGGTCGCCACCCCACCGCTCTGCGAGCCGAACACCACGTCGAAACCGGCCGGCGCGAGTTCCCTGACATCGTTCCCGAAGGGGGCCCGGGATGGATCACCGGGCATCCCCGGGTAGTCGGTGGATTCGGCGAGACGCAATTGACTGTCGGTGGGATCGGCAGTGGCCAGCTCGTTTCTCGCCACGGCCTGACCGGCCGCGGCAACGTAGCTCGGCGCGGCCGCGGCGGCGGCGCCGGCGAGCACCGCGAGCAGCAGCACCGCCAGGGCCTGTGCCCGGCGGGCCGTGAGCGCTCCCCAGATGATCGCCAGCATCGAATGTGACGCTATCGATCGGTCAGCTCACCCACCGTCCCTGTCGACGGACCGAGATCGACCCGTGACCGGGCGGCCTCAGTCGCGGACGACCTCGGCGCGCCCCTCGACGAGGTGGAGCTCCGCCTCACACGCGGCGGCCACCTCCGGATCATGGGTGGCGAACACGACGGCAGCGCCGCGCCGCGCCTCGTCGTGCAGCAGATCCAGCACCCGTTGCCGGTTGCCCGCGTCCAACTCGCTTGTCACCTCGTCGGCCAGCAGAACCCCGCCGCGCAGCGCGAGGCCGCGGGCGATGGCAGTCCGCTGCTGCTGACCGCCGGACAGCTCCTCGACCAGTTGGTCGGCCTGGGTGGCGAGGCCTAGGTGGTCCAGCGTCGTCGCGGTCTGCCGGCGCGCCTGCGGTGCCGCCACGCCGTCGGCGACGAGTGCCACCTGCAGGTTCTCGGCCGCGGTGAGGATCGGGGCCAGGCCGTTGTCCTGCGGGATGAGGACGATGCGGTGCTCCACCGCGTGGTCACGGTCGCGCAGCGGCTGCCCGTCGACGCTCACCACGCCGTCGCGGGGCCGCAGCAACCCGGCCATGGCGTGGAGCAGGGTCGTCTTGCCCGCGCCCGACGCCCCGGTCACCGCCAGGACCCGACCCGGGCGGACCGTCACCGAGACGTCCCGCAGGACGACCGGCCCGTCACCGTAGCTGATGGACATCTCGTCGACTGTCAGCATCTGCACGCGCCCCCTCCGTAACCGGCGTCCCGCAGAGTGCCACGCCGGGACGTGGCGCACAATCCCCGTCGACCGGCCACGCCCGTCACGCCTCCCGGACGCGCCACGTCAGCCTCTCGTAGCAGACGAGCGCGATGAGCAGGGCGGTGAGCAGCCCCAGCGCCGCCAGCGCGGGAAGGAACCGGGCGAGCGGCGCCAGCAGAAGCAGGATGCCGATCGCGACGAGTGGGGCCGGCGAGGTGGACACGGTCAGCCGTAGGAACAGGAACCGGCCGACGAGGTAGAGCGCCACCCCGCCGTACAACACGCTCGTCGGCAGCCACTCCAGCGGCACGCCGCCTCCGTGTCCGGGGGCCGCGCGACCCATCGCACTCGCGAGGACCAGGTGCAGGCCCAGGGCGAAGGAGAGGACCCCGGCGACAAGTGGCAGGTGGGCCAGGGTGTACGCGTCCGACGCCAGGCGCTGGCGGTGCCGACTGCGGGGCGACGCCTCGGCCAGCGCCCGGGCGGCAGCCGGCGCGGCATCGACGAAGTAGAGCCGCCACAGGCACACGGTCGCGGCGAAGCCGAGCAGCGCGGCCACCAGCACCGGCCAGTGGATCAGTCGCGAACCGGCGCCGCCGCCGGCCGACAGGAGCGACTCACCGAGCACGATGATCAGCACCAGGCCGTGGCGTTCGGCGAAGTGCGTCCCGCTGCGAACCTCCCCGAAGCTGGCGGCGGTGGCGACCCGACCGCCGCCGTAGTCGACCAGGAACGCCACCGTCCACAACACGGTTTCCGCGGACCCGCCGAGCACCGCTCCGGCGAACAGCGGGACCCAGGCGAGGGTGGTGGACGCGGCGAAGCGCAGCGTCTGCCGCCGGTACTGCGGATTGCCGGACGAGGCGTACACCATGAGCGCGAGGTGCAGCCCTCGGACGACGGCGTACGCGACGGCCAGGATCAGGGGAGGACTCACCGCGGCGTCGTGGCGCTGCCACGCCTCGGGGATCACCAGGGCGGCCACGAAGATGGCGGCCATCGCCACTGTCATACCCGCGGTCACGACGCCGCGGTCCGCGCGTACCTGGTTGCCCAGCCAGGTGTAGCAGCTCCACGCGTACCAGAACCAGAGCAGGAGCAGCAGCCCCTGGTAGAGGGTGAGAGGGCTCAGCGACTCCGCCAGGAAATCGATCAGCCGCGTCAGCGCGAACACCAGCACCAGATCGAAGAAGATCTCGAAGGTCGTGGCCCGGTGCGCCTCCTCCACGAGCACCGGCCGGGATCGGGTGACGCGGCTCATCGGCTCATTCTGGTCGGCTCGCCGCTCCGGCCGGGCGGCAACGCGGGTACGCGTGGCCCGGTCAGCCGAAGAGCAGGTCGAGGTGGGCGTCCAGGGCGGTCAACGCCTGCTCGGCGGTGTACTGCCCACCGAGCAGGTGGACGCCCAGCCCCTCCATCAGCGCCAGTAGTCCCGTGGCGGCGGCGTCGCCACGGCCGTCCGGCAGCACGCCGGCGATGAACGCGGTGAGCTGCGCCGTGTCCTCACGCAGACGAGACGCGGCCGACGGTCGCACCGCCGTGTACGCGAGGAACGCGAGCGCCACCCGACCGTCGTCGCGGGTGTGCTCGTCGAGCGGCAGGAGCGCGGCGATCATCGTGCGCAGCAGCAGCCGGGGGGAGGGGTTCTCGCCCAGTCCCGCCACCGCCTCCGTGACCCGGATCTGGCTGCGCTCGCGGACCACGCTCAACGCGAACGCCATCATCTCGTCCTTGGTGCGGAAGTAGTGCTGGACCATCCCGGCGGACACGCCCGCCGCGGTGGCCACGTGGCGGAGGCTGACCGCCTCCAGGCCCTGGTCCGCGGCGACCCGCATCAACGCGTCCGCGATGAGGGTGCGTCGCTGCTGGTGATCGACCTTCTTGGGCATGGCCTCGATCGTTTCACAGTGGGGTGTCGGCAGACCCCGCCGACGTGCGGCGCCCGGCGGTGTCGCCCACCGGTGTGCCCCGGGCGCTGCGCAGCAGTCCGTCCGGGTCGTCGGCGTACAGCCGCAGCTCGTCCATCGGCGCCGACCGGCCCGACGGCAGGTCGAAGGTCGTCGGCCGGCGCAGCAGGACGTCGACGCTTGTCTGGCTGCCGACCGAGAGGTGCAGGACGCGACGGTCACCCTCCTGCTCGACCTGCACCGACCTCCTGGAGGGCAGCGAGCGGTGACGTTTGCGCAGCGCCTCGACGTCCGTCCACGGGATCCAGATGTCGATGCCCGAGTTGATCCGCACCCGCAGCCCGGAGTCACGCACCAGGTGTGGGTGGATGGTCATGCTGGCGTAGAGGCCGACCATCCAGAGCACGCCCCAGATGCCGAGGCCGAGCACGATCCAGCGGGCCGGCCGCCACGGCACCATGTGGGTGACGATCAGGTCGAAGATTGGAATCTCGACGACCGACAGGCCGATGAAGATGCCGAGGATCGGCTTGACCACGCCGAGGTAGCCGAACGGCTCGTCACCGGGCGCCAGCGGCAGGGGGCGGCGCCGCGTCCACGCGTAGAGGCTGCGCCACATCGCGGCCTCGGCCACTGCCGCGCGGCGCAGCAGTGCCCCCACGGTCGCCCTGGCCGACGGTTTCGTGTCGGTCATCGTCGTCGCCTCGATCTCTTTCGCGATGCAACTGCATTGCATCGCACGCTACCGCCTTTCCGATGCAACTGCAATGTCACCGGGTGGGCGGCAGGTGCTCGTGGCGTTGTCGGCGTCTGCCATGCTCGGGCGGGTGACGACCGGCAGCCCCTCCCGAGCCCGCAGCCACCGCCGCATCCGCCGCCGGCCGCTCCTCGTTCTTCTCGCGCTCGTCGCGGCGACGGCCGTTGTCGGCGTCGCCGTGGTCGTCGTGCCGTTGCTGCGGCCTGCGGGTCCCCGTCCGCTCTTCCAGATGCCTGTCGCCTGTGGGGAGACGTGGCAGCTCAGCACGTACCCCGGTCACGACGACTTCGACGTCGACCTGTTTCCGATTCAGGGCGAGGCGTGGGGACGTCCGGTGCTCGCGTCCTTCGGTGGCACGGTCACCGTGGCGGGCATCAACGGTTCGCTGGGTGGGCGTACGCCGGAGAATCCGGAGGGTCCGCGCGGACGCGGCGGCGGCTACTGGGTGAAGATCGATCACGGTGGCAAGTGGGAGACGCAGTATCTGCACCTGCTCGAACCGCCGATGGTGAAGGTCGGTCAGCGGGTCGAGCAGGGCGACCAGATCGGGAAGCTCGGCAGCACCGGCGACTCGGGGGCTCCGCACCTGCACTACGAGCAGCGTCGCGGCTGGGACAAGGTCGAAACCCACTTCGGCGGTACGCCGTCGGGCATCACCACCGACGAACGCGAACAGATACTGCGACGGGTGAGCGACAACTGCCCGGCCGTCTCCTGAGGACCGCGGTTTTGCCCACCACGACTCGGGGCACTGCACTGGTGACAGTCCAGACGCAGGGGAGGAGCGGGCGATGGTCAAGGGTGACGTCGACACGTACCAGGAAGACGGGCAGTGGAAGAACCGTCCGGAGGGCAACGACCGGGCCAGCAGCACCCATGACTCCAAGGCCGACGCGCAGGCGCAGGGTCGCGAGATGGCGGCCGACCGGGGCGTCGAGCACGTGATCAAGAAGCAGGACGGCACGATCGGTGAGAAGAACACGTACCCGCGCAGCCGCGACCCACGGGACATCGCGGGCTGACCGCCACACCGCCTGCGGACCGACCTCTTCGGCGTGACCGAGGAGGTCGGTCCGCTTCTGCGGCGGTTGCGCGTGCCCACCTGCGCCCCGACGTGTTCAGGCCGGCACCACGTACGGGAAGGAGTCGGCGCGGGCGGCCTTCGTGACGTCGGGCGTGAGGCCCGAGGTGGTCCCGGCGTTGAGGATCAGGGAGAACATCACCTCGGGTGCGTTGTCGGCCATGGTGCGGCCGTTGTGCACCGCGAAGCCGTAGTTGGCGGCAGTGCCGACCGTGTACGACAGCACGTCCGGGTAGAGCGTCCGAGCGACGCTCCAGCCGTACGCCTGCGGGTCCGGCGCGGTGCCGTTGGCCGCGACGACCCCGGCGACCGCATTGGCGATCTCCTCCCCGTCCTCGGGGAGGTCCTGGCGGGGGTGCCGGAAGTTCGCCGGGTCCGAGAAGTCGGTGTCGTGCGGCCAGAAGACGGGCCACATCATGGGGTGGCCCGCGCGGTTGATCTGCCGCCACCCGCCCGCGTCGGTGGCCAGCAGGGTCCGGCACCAGACGCCGATCTCGGTGCCCTCGCGCAGCAGCGGCTCGTCGTGGGAGACCTCCAGCACGATCGACTCGACCGTGGTGCCGGCGAAGCTGTTCTTGGCCTGGTCGACCCGCCACGCCGAGCGGTCCACCTTCGCGCCGTTCTTGACCGCGCCGTTGATCGTGGCGAGTTCGTCGAGGTCGATGTAGAACGGGTCGCTGATCCGGCCCGCCCAGATCCGGACGCGCTGCCCCGTCGTCATCTCGCCGGTCCTGCCCTGGGCGATGGGAGTGCCCATGGCGGCGTCGTCACGGGCGTCCGCGCCGGTGAGTTCGTACAGCTCCAGGGTCTGCGTGGCGTTGCCGTCCGGCTCGCCGAAGGCGAATCGGTAGGTCAGCTCCTCCAGGTCCGAGCCGTTGAAGTGAATCTTGAACTCGTAACGGGCCTCGGCGTGGAAGCCGCGCTTGATGTCGGCCTTGGTCACCGAGCTGTTGACGTCCATGACGAACACGGTGGCGCGGTCGCCGTTGAAGACGTACAGGTCGTCGATGTAGAGCTGGCCGCCCTGGGCGGCGAGGGGGGTGTCGAGGTGGTGCGACATGGGCTCACTCCCGTAACGGCTGTATCCGGATTAAACCGAACATAGCGGGCGTGACGCGGCCGTCCGCTTCATCGGCCGAATCCGGCGCGCGGCGGAGGCCGGATGTCGCACGCGACAGCGGGCCGTCCGAGGCTGGTCTCGGACGGCCCGCTCGCTCGCGGTGACCCCGTCAGAAGCGGGACCACTTCTGGTTGGCCGCGCCGAGGCAGTCCCACAGGTGCAGCTTGCCGCCGTTGTTGGGGTTGGCGTCGCGCACGTCCACGCACTTGTTGGCGCTGAGATTGACCAGGTCGCCCGCGCTGTTGAGGGTGAAGCGCTGGGCCGGATTGCCGTTGCAGCTGACCAGGTTGACCTCGGTGCCGTTGGCGGTGCCGGCCCAGGCCGGGTCCATGCACTTGCCCATCGCGCGGACGGTGCCGTCGGAGGCGAACGTCCACGCCTGCGCCGCGGTCGTGTTGCAGTCCCAGATCTGCAGCTTGGCGCCCTCGACCGGGTTGGCGCTCGGGATGTCGACGCAGCGCCCGCTCTGCGCCCCCCGGATCCGGGTGGTGCCGGGCGCCGGGTCGCCGCCGCCGGAGGTGTAACTCGACACCCGGACGTAGTCGACGAGCATCTGCTGGGGGAACTGGGTGGAGCCGTCCGGGTAGCCGGGCCAGTTACCGCCGACCGCCACGTTGAGGATCATGAAGAACGGGTGGTCGAACACCCACCGGTTGCCGCCGAGCCGGGCGGGGTCGACCCGGTGGTACTGCACCCCGTCCAGGTACCAGGTGATCGCGTTCGGCTCCCAGTCCACCCGGTAGTCGTGGAAGCCGTCGGCGAGCGGGTTGCCGATGCTCCGGCTGCCGGTGATGCCGCCGCTGCCGGAGTAGCCGGGCCCGTGCACCGTGCCGTAAACGGTGTTCGGCTCGCGGCCGATGTTCTCCATGACGTCGATCTCGCCGGCGTCGGGCCACCCGCCGCCGGTGCCGAGCATCCAGAACGCCGGCCAGATGCCCTGGCCGCGCGGGATCTTGATGCGGGCCTCGAAGCGGCCGTACGTCTGGGTGAAGGTCGCCGCCGTCAGCAGCCGTGCCGAGGTGTACTCGCAGCGACCGTAGTGGCACTGGTAGTTGGCCGGGTTCTCCCGGCGGGCGGTGATGACGAGGTTGCCCTGGCCGTCGTGCACCGCGTTGCTGGTGCTGTTGGTGTAGTACTGCCGCTCGTTGTTACCCCAGCCGCCACCGCCGGTGTCGAAGCGCCATTTGCCCTGGTCGACGGGCGTGCCGGCCGGTGCGTTGAACTCGTCCTGCCAGGTGATCGGGCCGATGGCGGCCTCGGCCCGGTCGGACTGGCCCGGAAGGGTGAGGGAGGCGAGGGTGGTGACGAGGGCGACCGCCGCGAGGGCGAGGGGCCGCAGGCGGGGTGCGGGACGGGCTGTGAACACGGGAGGCTCCTCAGCGGAGGGGGTGGCGGAGGCTGCGCGCCGGAGAGGGTCGGAGAGCGCTCTCTAGACTGAAGCATGTCGATATCATGACTTTCTGTCAAGAGTGTTTCCAATGCGACGACGGTCCTTTACCGCCGGATAGCACCCCTCGATAGCGGTCGAATCGACCCTTCCTATTGCCGTGGAGCGTCCACGCGGGACAGGATGACGAGGTTCGCAGGAAACCTCCCCGTAACCTGCGTGCTGCTGGTCTCTGTCACAAGGAAGTGGGAGTCAGTCATGAGCGACGCGTCGACGGCGCTGGGTGTGCGCCTCTACCCGGACCTGGTCGAGCGGGGTGGCCTCGCCCCCGCGCTCATCGAGACCGCTGCCCGCCACCAGCTCGACGTCGGGCGGGTGACCGCCCCCGAGCAGGGGCGCGCCCGGTTCACCTGCGCCGAGTTGCACTCCGATCAGGGTGTGGTCTGCGTGGGGCTGGGCTCGCAGGCCCGATACTTCATGATCGACCTCCGGTCGGCGGGCGAGGTTCTCGCGCGCGGCGACTGCATGGACCTCGTTCAGGTCGCGCAGGTGGCCTCGGCCTGGGGGTCCGGGGTGACGCTCGCCGAGTTGACCGCCCGGTTCGCGTTCATGGAGGAGATCAAGCACCGCCCGGCGTCGGTGGCGCAGGCCGTCTAGCCAGCAGGCGCGTCAGCAGCGCAAGCCGTCTAGGCCGCTGGGCTCGTCAGCAGCGCAGGCCGTCCGGCTCGCGGACGCGTCAGCAGCGCAGGCGGGGAGGCAGCGACGGCTCGGCGCCGACGTGCCGGTCGAGGTAGGACGCCTCGACGAAGGCGAGGAAGCGTTCCGCGTCGGAGGCGTTGGAGGCCAGGCCGAACGAGACCCGGACCGCGCCGCCGGTCGGCAACCGCAGCGCGCCGAGATACTCGTCGATCGTGTCGACCCGCGCGAGCAGCCCGCGCCGCAACGAGGTCCCGCTGATCTCGAACGCGCCCTCACCGGCGCCCGGGTTGCAGAAGCAGCCGGTCCGCAGTGAGAAGCCGGCCGCCGCGGACTCCCGCGCGACCAGCCGCTCGTCGACCGGGGAGCCGTCCGGGCGCAGGACGTTGAACGTCACGGTGCCGCCCCGACCCACGCCCGTCGTCGGCCCGTACACCCGCACCAACGGTTCACCGGTGCGGTGCCGCAGCGCGGTCAGGCGGTCCAGCAGCCACTCGGTGAGCAGACCGACCCGGGCGTGCACGAGGTCCACGCCGATCGCGTGGAGCCATCGCAGTCCGAACTCCACGTCCGGGATGCTCAGGAAGTTGAGCGTGCCGTCCTCGAACGCCGACTCGTCGTCCATCGAGCGGTACCAGTCGCCCTGCACGCTCACCGCCCGAATGGTGCCTCCGGCGAACCACGGCCGGCGCAGCCGGGCCAGCGCGTCACGGCGGGCCAGCAGCGCGCCGACGCCGGTCGGATAGCCGAAGAGCTTGTACCAGCTCAGGCAGACGAAGTCGGGTCGAACGGACCGCAGATCCAGCCGGTTCGTCGCGGCGAACGCGGCAGCGTCCAGCAGCACGTCGTAGCCGTGCCGGTGGGCCAGCTCGACCCAGTCCAACGGGTGCTGCACGCCGGAGAAGTTGCTCTGCGCCGGGTACGCGAACAGTCCACGGCGACCGGAGGGCCCCCGCCGCTCGGCGTCGAGCACCGTGACCAGGTCGGACTCGGCGACCCGCAGCTCCGGCCCGCTCAGCGGCACGTACCGCACCGGGGCGCCGGCCGCCCGGGCGTACTCCCGGATGCCGTTCACCGAGTTGTGGTTGTCCCAGGTCAGCGCGAACGGCGTGTCCTGGCCGAAGTCGTACGCCTCGCCGACCAGTCGACAGGCGCCGCTGGCGTTCGGGGTGAAGACCACCGCGTACTCGGTCGGGTCGGCGTGGAAGAAGTCGAGCACCGCCCGCCGGGTCGACTCCACAAGCGACCCGGCCGCCACGCTGGTGGGGCTCTCCGAGTGCGGATTGCCGTACAGGCTCGCGAGCAGGCGGTCGTGGTGCGCCCGCACCTGAGCCTGCGCGGTCACCCCGGCGCCGGCGTAGTCGAGGTAGACCTGGCCGTGCCGGTCGAGGTGCCGGTACTCGGTGGCCCGCAGCTCGTCGATCCGGGCGGTGTCGGCGTATCCGGGCAGGGCCGCCGGGGAGGGTGCCGGGGTCTGCTCAGGACGCACCGCGGGCCTCCCGGCGCACCAGCACCGCCCAGGTCGCGGCGAGGAAGAGCAGCGCGAACCCGCCGAGCACCAGCCAGTCGACCCAGACCGGCCGGGAGAAGCTGTCACCGTACGTCTGCAGCAGCGGCGGGCCGAGTGGCGAGCCGCCGTCGCGCCACAGCCGCTCCACGCCGGCGGTGTGCCCCAACCCCTCGAACGCCCACCGGTTCGACATCGCGTAGCTGAGCCACCGGCCGCCGGCCGCCATGGCCGGCACCGGCAGGATCGCCCCGACGAACAGTACCTGCGGGAAGCACAGCATCGGCAGCATGAGCGTCGCCTGGGCGGCGTCGGAGACGGCCGCCGAGCAGAGCAGGCCGAGCGCGAGCGCGGCCGCCGAGGAGAGCAGCAGGGTCGCGTACAGGGCGGCGAAGTCGCCGCCGTCGACCGGGGGCAGCCGGTCCATGCCGCGCAACACCCCGAGCAGGGCCAGGTCCACCAGGGCGAGCAGCGGCAGCAGCACCGCGACCTTCGCCAGCAGGTACGGGAGCAGACGGACACCCGCCAGCCGCTCCCGACGCAGGATCGGCAACTCCGTGCAGATCTGGAGCAGCCCGTAGGTCAACCCGAAGAAGAAGCCGCCGAACGCGATCCAGAACAGGATCATCACGGTGACGGTCGGACGGGGGTCGGCCGGGTCGAAGGCGCCGGGGCGGAACAGCAGCGCGAACATGCCGAGCACCATGAGGGGCGAGCCGAGCAGGATCGCCAGCGTCAGTCGGTTACGGGCGACGATCTCCGCGTTGCGCGCGGCGAGGACCAGCCACTGACGCCACCGACCGACCCGCCGCGCGGTCCCGCCCAGGTCGTCGGTCGGGCCCGGGTCATCGGTCGGGTCCTGAGCATTCCCGGCGGGGGACGGGCCGGTCGCGTCCGGGTCGACCGTGGCGTCGGCCGGGTCGGCGGCGCGGTACGCGGCGAAGCGCTCGGGCCACCCGGCCGGGTCGGACTCCTCGTCGAGCCGCAGGTGCACCTCCGCCAGCGACCGCAGGCCGAAGAACTCCCGGGCGGTGGCGGGCGTGCCGGCGTACGCCAACCGGCCCTCACGGGTGAGCACGACGACCCGGTCGCAACGGTCCACGTCGGTGACCTGGTGGGTGGTGAGCACGACTGTGGTCCCGGCGTCGGCGAGGGTGCGCAGCACCCGGAGCAGTTCCACGGCGATCGCCGGGTCCAGCCCGGAGGTGGGCTCGTCGAGGAAGAACACGCCGGGTCGGGTCAGCAGCTCGACGGCGATGCTGGCGCGCTTGCGCTCGCCGCCGCTGAGGCGACCCACCGGCACGTCGGCCCGCTCGCTGAGCCGCAGGTCGGCGAGCACCTCGGCCACCCGACGCGACGCCTCGGCCGAGCCGGTCCCGGAGGGCAGGCGCAGCCGCGCCGCGTGATGCAGGGTGCGGGCCAGCGGTAGCTCGCGGTGGATGATGTCGTCCTGCGGGACGAAGCCGACCGCTCCCGGCGCGGCGCTGCCGTCGTACGCCACGGTGCCCGCGGCCGGTCGGCGGACCCCGGCCAACGTCTCCAGCAGGGTGGTCTTGCCGGCGCCGCTGACCCCGATGATCGCGACCAGCTCGCCCGGCGCGACGGTCAGCGAGATGTCGTCCAGGACGCGTCGTCCACCTCGGACGGTCTGGCCCAGGCCGTCGGCCACGACGGCGACGCCGGTACGCGATGGTGCGGTGGTCTGCTCGGTCGTCATGTCGAAGGTGCCCGATCCGGTCGGTGACGTGGTGCGCCTGACATCGTGCCTCGCCGATGCTACGTCGCGCCGGGGGTGCCGCCGGGGCCCTCGATCACGACGTGCGACCGTTGCCGGGCGACCAACACCGGCATGAACCGCCCGGCGGGGGGAAGGCCGACACTCCACCACCGGAAGGGGAGTCGGGATGAGAGCCGTCGTCTACGCGGACGTCCGGACCGTAGCGGTGCGGGAGGTGCCCGACGCGACGGTGGAGGCCCCGACGGACGCGCTCGTGCGGATCACGTCCACCGCGCTGTGCGGCACCGACCTGCACATGTACGACGGGCGCACCGGCGCCGACCCCGGGCTGGTGCTCGGTCACGAACCGCTGGGCGTGGTGCAGGAGGTCGGCTCGGCGGTGCAGACCGTGCGTCCGGGCACCCGCGTGGTGATCCCCACGCACCTGTTCTGCGGTACCTGCGTGATGTGCGCCCGCGGACTGTCGGCCGCCTGCCTGCGGGCCCGGGCCGAGGGGCCGGGCGCCGCGTACGGCTACGCCGGGATGGGCCCGTACCGGGGGGCCCAGGCCGAGCTGCTGCGCGTGCCGTGGGCCGACGCCAACTGTGTGCCCGTGCCGGGGGAGCCGGGTGACGCGTACGAGGACGACTTCGTGCTGCTCGCCGACGCGTTCGTCACCGGGTGGCACGCCGCGGCCACCCTCGCCGGAGTCGAGGCCGGTGACACGGTGGCCGTGTTCGGCGCCGGCGCCGTGGGCCTGCTCGGGGCGTACTCGGCGCTGCTGCGGGGCGCCCGGGTCGTCTACTGCGTCGACGGTGTCGACGCGCGGCTGGACAAGGCCGGCGAGATCGGGGCGGTTCCGATCGACTTCCGCCTCGGCGACCCGGTCGAGCAGATCCGTGCCGACCGCGCGCGGGCGGGCCTGCCGCTCGGCGAGGAGAAGCTGGGCGGGATCGACCGGGTCATCGACGCGGTCGGGTTCCAGGCGCGCGACCGTGAGCGCCCCGACCAGGAGCGCCCGGATCAGGTCATCGCCGACGCGGCCCGGCTGGTCAACCCGGCCGGCTCGATCGGGGTCGCCGGCGTCTACCCGGACAAGGACCTGCACCCCCGGCCCGGCGCGAGCGCCCGCGAGGAGCTGGTCGCGCCGTGGGGGACGTTGTTCAGCAAGGGCGTCGCGGTCCGGTTCGGCCGTACGCACGACCGCCGCTACACAGTGCTGCTGCGCGATCTGGTCGTCGCCGGTCGCGCCCGGCCCGGCATCATCGTGACCCACCACGGCACCCTCGCCGACGCGCCGGAGCTGTACCGCGGCTTCGACCGGCGGGAGAACGGTGTGATCAAGGCGGTGCTGCGCCCGAGCTGACCGGCCAATGCGCCCTCTGGGGCCGGATCCACACTTAAGGGACGTCAAGTCGTCACTCCGTCCGCTGGTGGTGGGCGAGACGAGGTGGTCGGCGTCGATACGTCCGGCCCGGAGAGGCGTGGGTCACACCGTCGGTCGAGGGTGGTCGTTGCGCCCGCAGGGCGGTGCCGACGGCGCGGCTTGATCAAGAGTTGCCGATAGTTTCGTACTCGCGGGTAGGCTATCTTTTGCCCCGCCGCCGCGGATCGTGCCTGGTGGCGGGCCTGGTGGCAGCGACCGGAGCTGATCGTCCCACGATCCGGCATTTGACAACGTTGCCACGGACAGGCGATGGTGCCAGGAGGGGCTGCGGGGGCGGCTGTGACGGGCGAATACTCTGCTTCGTCTATATTGCCGGATTGTTACATTTTCAACAGGCTCTCGCCTTGCGGATGGCCTCTTCGCCGCAATACGTTGCCAGCAACAACAAAACCAAGTGAAGGTTCAACCTTCCGGAGGCAACGATGACGTTGGCGAGGTGGTACGAGCGATGAACGACGTGCCCACCCTCCTTGAGATGCGCTCCATCACCAAGGAGTTCCCCGGAGTCAAGGCCCTCTCCGACGTCAACCTGGTGGTTCGCGCCGGCGAGATCCATGCCATCTGCGGCGAGAACGGTGCGGGCAAGTCCACGCTGATGAAGGTCCTCAGCGGTGTCTACCCGTACGGAAGCTACGACGGCCAGATCATCTACCAGGGGTCGGAGAGCAGGTTCTCCGACATCCGGGCCAGTGAGAACGCCGGAATCGTGATCATCCACCAGGAGCTCGCGCTCATCCCGGGCATGTCGATCGCCGAGAACATCTTCCTCGGCAACGAGCCGCGCAAGCACGGCGCGATCGACTGGAAGGCCGCGAACCGGATGGCGCTGGACCTGATGGCCCGGGTCGGCCTCCAGGAGGACCCGGACACCCTGATCAAGGACATCGGTGTCGGCAAGCAGCAGCTCGTGGAGATCGCCAAGGCGTTCGCCAAGGACGTGAAGCTGCTCATCCTGGACGAGCCGACGGCGGCGCTCAACGAGGCGGACTCCAAGCACCTGCTGGACCTGCTGCGCGGGTTCCGCTCGCGCGGCATCACCTCGATCATGATCTCGCACAAGCTGAACGAGATCGAGGCGATCGCCGACCAGATCACCATCCTGCGCGACGGCCGGACCGTGGAGACCCTCGACGTCAAGGCGGACGGGGTCGACGAGGACCGGATCGTGCGGGGCATGGTCGGCCGGGAGCTGGGCAGCCGGTTCCCGGACCACACCCCGAAGATCGGCGAGGTCTTCTTCGAGGTCCGCAACTGGAACGTCCGGCACCCGATCTCCGCCGAGCGCCAGGTCTGCAAGAACGAGAGCTTCGTGGTGCGCCGCGGCGAGATCGTCGGCTTCGCCGGCCTGATGGGCGCGGGCCGCACGGAACTCGCGATGAGTGTCTTCGGCCGCTCCTACGGGGTGTACGAGTCGGGCACGATCATCAAGGACGGCAAGGAGATCGTCCTGAAGTCGGTCGCTGACGCGATCGACAACGGGCTCGCGTACGTCAGCGAGGACCGCAAGGCGATCGGCCTCAACCTGCTCGACGACATCAAGACGTCGACGGTGGCCGCCAAGCTGTCCAAGATCTCGCACCGCGGCGTCCTGGACGAGGTCGAGGAATACCAGGCGGCCGAGGCGTACCGCAAGGAGTTGCGGACCAAGGCCCCGACGGTCGACGAGAGCGTCTCCAAGCTCTCCGGCGGCAACCAGCAGAAGGTCGTCCTGGCCAAGTGGATGTTCACCGACCCGGACCTGCTGATCCTCGACGAGCCGACGCGCGGCATCGACGTGGGCGCCAAGTACGAGATCTACGGCATCATCCAGCGGCTCGCCGACCAGGGGAAGGGCGTCGTCGTCATCTCCTCGGAGCTGCCTGAGCTGATCGGGCTCTGCGACCGCATCTACACCGTGTTCGAAGGCGCCATCACGGGCGAGATCGCCCGGGCGGACGCCACCCCGGAAAACCTCATGAAGCAGATGACCTCGACGAAGAAGTTGGCCTCCCGATGAGCCGTATCAAGGACCTTCAGAAGAATCTGTTTGGAGGTACGACCTCCAACGCGCGCCAGTTCGGGATGATCTTCACCCTGGTGGCGATCGTCCTGATCTTCCAGATCTGGACCAACGGGCTGACGCTGCGCTCGGACAACCTGATCGCGCTGTTCCAGCAGAATTCGTACATCCTGATCCTGGCCATCGGCATGCTCATGGTGATCGTCGCCGGGCACATCGACCTCTCGGTCGGCTCGGTCGCGGCCTTCACCGGCATCCTGGTCGCCAAGTCGATGACCGAGTGGGATCTGCCCTGGCCCGCCGCCATCGTGTTCGGCCTCGCCATCGGCGCGGTGATCGGCGCGTGGCAGGGCTTCTGGGTGGCGTACGTCGGGGTGCCGGCGTTCATCGTCACCCTGGCCGGCATGCTGCTCTTCCGCGGTGGCAACCAGTTCATCGGCAACGCGCAGAGCATCCCGGTGCCGGAGGGCTTCCGCGACATCGGCTCCGGGTTCCTGCCCGAGTTCGGGCCGAACACCGGCTACAACAACGCGACGCTGCTGCTCGGCCTGGCCGCCGCGGTGGCCGTGGTGTGGCGCGAGCTGCAGGCCCGTAAGACCCGTCGGGCCATGGACGCCGACCCGGCGCCCATGTGGATCTCGGTCCTGCGGATGGCCATCATGGTCGGCGTGATCGCCTTCGCGGCGCTGCGCTTCGCCAGCGGTCGCGTCGGCACCAGCTTCCCGATCTCCGGGATCATCCTGCTGGTGCTGGTGATCGCCTACTCCTTCTACACCCGCAACACGGCCGGTGGCCGGCACATCTACGCGGTGGGCGGCAACTCCCGCGCGGCCGAGCTGTCGGGCGTGAAGCTCAAGCGGGTCAACTTCTTCGTCATGATGAACATGTCCGTCCTGGCCGCACTGGCCGGCATGATCTTCGTGGCCCGTTCGGCGGCCTCCGGTCCGCAGGACGGCAACGGCTGGGAGTTGGACGCCATCGCCGCGGTCTTCATCGGTGGCGCGGCCGTCGCCGGCGGTATCGGCACCATCAGCGGCTCGATCGTCGGTGGTCTCGTCATGGCCGTGCTCAACAACGGCCTCCAGCTCGAAGGCGTGGGCACCGACAAGGTCCAGATCATCAAGGGCCTGGTCCTGCTGCTGGCCGTCGCGGTCGACGTCTACAACAAGAGCCAGGGCCGCTTCTCCATCATCGGGAGCCTGATGCGGCCGTTCCGCCGCGACGACTCCGTCCCACCCGCCTCACCGCCGGACGCGGAGCGCGAGCCCGCCAAGGCAGCGGTGTCCGGCTGACGGTCACCGACCTCTCCACCCCGCTCCACTTCCAGAAAGGCAAGTCCTCACCATGCGTAAATTCTTCGGCACGTCGGTGGTCGCTGTCAGCGCCGCCGCCATGCTGGCCCTCGCTGGCTGCGGCTCCGGCCGCGACGGCGACTCCGACACCAAGGGCGGCGAGGCCAAGGGCTTCGCGGCGAACTCCCTGATCGGTGTCGCCCTGCCGGCCAAGACCTCCGAGAACTGGGTTCTCGCCGGTGACCTGTTCACCAACGGTCTCAAGGAGGCCGGCTTCCAGGGTGACGTGCAGTACGCCGGCGCGTCGACCACTGTCGCCGACCAGCAGGCCCAGATCACCGCCATGGTCACCAAGGGCGCCAAGGTCATCGTCATCGGCGCGACCGACGCCGCGCAGCTGTCGACCCAGGTCGCCGCGGCCCACCAGGCCGGCGTGAAGGTCATCGCGTACGACCGGCTGATCAAGAACACGCCGGACCTCGACTACTACGTCGCGTTCGACAACTTCAAGGTCGGCCAGCTCCAGGGCCAGGCCCTGCTGGACGGCATGAAGGCCAAGAAGCCGAACGGCCCGTACAACATCGAGCTGTTCTCCGGCTCGCCGGACGACAACAACGCAGGTGTCTTCTTCGACGGCGCGATGAGCGTGCTCAAGCCGGAGATCGACAAGGGCAACGTCGTCGTCGCCTCGGGTCAGAAGGACGTCAAGCAGACCGCCATCCAGGGCTGGAAGGCCGAGGGTGCGCAGGCCCGCATGGACCAGCTGCTGACCTCGACCTACGGCAGCAAGGAGCTGGACGGCGTCCTCTCCCCGAACGACACCCTGGCCCGCGCGATCCTGACCTCGGTCAAGGGCGCCGGCAAGCCGACCCCGATCGTCACCGGCCAGGACTCCGAGGTGGAGTCGGTCAAGTCGATCGTCAAGGGCGAGCAGTACATGACGATCAACAAGGACACCCGCAACCTGGTGAAGGAGACCATCAACATGGTCAAGGCTCTCCAGGCCGGTAACGCCCCGCAGGTGAACGACACCAAGTCGTACAACAACGGCAGCAAGGTCGTCGACACGTTCCTGCTCCCGCCGGTCGCCGTCACCAAGGCGAACGCGGCCGAGGCGTACGCGAACGACCCGAAGCTCGCGCCGCTCACCAAGTAATCACCACACGGTAGGCAGCAAGGCCGATGGGTCCCGGATCTCCTCTTCCGGGACCCATCGTCGTCCGTGCCGCCTCGCCCACCCGGCACCGATCCGGAAGGAGGTCTGACCGTGGAGACACCCGTACGGTCCAGGCCAGCCGGCGCCGGCCGTAACCCCGAATCCCCGCTGCCCCCGGTCCCCGGCGCGAGCCAGGAGGAGATCCGACGGCAGAACCTCGGCGCGGTGCTGCGCTACGTGCACCTGCACGGGCCGACGTCCCGGGCCGAACTGACCAGCCGCCTCGGTCTCAACCGCAGCACCATCGGCGCACTCGCCGCCGACCTGACCGCCAGCGGCCTCGTCACCGAGGAGGCGCCGACCACCGCCCGGCGGGCCGGCCGCCCCTCCCTCGTGGTCAGCCCCCGCTCCGACCGGGTCTACGCGCACGCGCTCAGCATCGACGCGGACCGCCTGCGCGCGGCGCGGGTCGGCCTCGGCGGTCGCATCCTCGACCTGCGCGAGGTCGCCCGTCCCGGTGGCATGTCGGCGGTCGACGCCGTCGGCCCGCTGGCCGATCTCGTCCGCGACATGGAACGCGGCGTCGCCTCCGACGCGCTCCTGGTCGGCGGGGCGGTCGCCGTCACCGACACCACCCGCGACGCGGACGGCAGGCTCCGGATCGTCGGCGTCGACGAGGGCCTCAGCGTGGCGCTCGAGGCCGAACTCACCGCCGGCCCGGGGTTCGTGGCCGGCGACCTCGCCGACATCGCGGGCCTGGCCGAGCACATCCGGGGCGTGGCCCCCGGCATCGACGACCTCATCTACCTGCACGGCGACCTGGGCATCAGCGCCGGCATCGTGGTCGGCGGCCGGTTGATGATCGGCCACCGGGGCCACAGCGGCAAGGTCGGCCACATGGTCGTCAACCCGAACGGCCTGCCGTGCGGCTGCGGCTCACGAGGCTGCTGGGAGACCGAGATCGGTGAGGCCGCGCTGCTGCGCCACGCCGGCCGCGACCCCGACGACCGTGCCGCGGTGACCGAGGTGCTGCGCGCGGCGGCGGACGGCGATCCGGCCGCCCTCCGAGCCGTCGAGCAGGTCGCCGACTGGCTCGGCTTCGGCGTGGCCAACCTGGTGAACGTGGTCAATCCCGACGCCGTGGTGTTCGGTGGCTCGCTGCGCGACATCTTCATCGCCGGCGCGGACACGGTGCGGCGGCGGCTGGACGCCATGCCCCTGCCAGCCTCCCGCGAGCACCTCCGCCTGCGGGCCGCGGCGCTCGGCCGCGACGCCGTCCTGATCGGCGCCGCCGAGCTGGCGTTCGACAAGCTCCTGGCCGACCCGCTCAACGTCGGCGTGGTGGGTCAGGCGGGCTCCGCCGAGCCGGCCTGACCCGCACTGTCCTGCTGGCCATCGTCGCGGTCCTGTCGGTGGCCGCCGTTAGGCTCTGCGGCGTGGTTCCCCACCAGCTCGATCGCGCGCAGGCACGGCGGATCGCCGTGCGGGCGCAACTGCTGGCCGCCCCGCGGCCGACCGACCTGCTGACCGTGGTGCGTCAGCTGACCCTCGTGCAGATCGACCCGACCGCCGCCGTCGCGCCGAGCGCGGACCTGGTCTGCTGGAGCCGGCTCGGCTCGTCCTACGAGCCGGCGCACCTGCAACAGGCCCTTGAGAGGGACCGGACGCTCTTCGAGCACCAGGCGATGGTGCGTCCCATGGACGACCTGGGGCTCCACCTCGCCGCGATGGCGGCCTGGCCCACGCACGAGCGGCCGCGTGCGTGGCTGCGGAGCAACGACTCGTTCCGTCGCGACGTGCTCGACCTGCTCGCCCGCAGCGGGCCGCTGCTCTCCCGCGACATCCCCGACACGTGCGTGGTGCCCTGGCCGTCGTCCGGGTGGACCAACAACCGCAACGTCACCCAGATGCTGGAGTTCCTGGTGCTGCGCGGCGAGGTCGCGGTCGCCGGCCGCCGGGGCCGGCAGCGCCTGTGGGACGTGGCCGAGCGGGTCTACCCGGCCGGCACACCCGCCGTCGGGTTGGAGGAGGCACACCGGCTCCGCAACGAACGCCGCCTGCGGGCCCTGGGCATCGCGCGGGAGAAGGCGATGGTCGTCCCGGGCGAGCCGGCCGACGTCGGCGACGCGGGGGAGCCGGCGGTCGTGGAGGGCGTCGCGGGCGTCTGGCGGGTGGACCCGGCAGCGCTCGGGCAACCCTTCACCGGGCGTACGGCGGTGTTGTCGCCCTTCGACCGGCTGGTGCACGACCGGGTCCGCCTCGCCGAGCTCTTCGAGTACGAGTACGTGCTGGAGATGTACAAGCCGAAGGCCAGCCGGCGGTGGGGCTACTTCGCGCTGCCGATCCTGCACGGCGACCGGCTGGTCGGGAAGGTCGACGCCACGGCCGACCGCCGACGCGGCACGTTCACGGTGCACACCGTCCACGAGGACGTGCCCTTCACCCCGGAGCTGACCCGAGCCGTGCACGACGAGCTGCGCGACCTCGCGTCCTGGCTCAAACTGAGCGCCGAGGGCCTGCGCTGACGGGTGATCGCCGGGGCCCCCGTGGCTCCGGCGATCACCAGTGGTCGGCTACGCGATCCGACGCACCCGGCGGATGGCGAGGTAGAGCAGGAGCACGGCGAGGGCGACGAAGATGCCCGTCTCGATCCCCTGGAACAGCCAGAACCGGTCCGCCGGCTGGTACATCTCCCAGTTGTACGCGCCCGGCTTGAGACCCAGCTCGGCGCCGCAGACCCGACCGTCCGGCCCCTTGCCGCCCGGCGGGCACTGGATCCGGGTGTTCTCTGCGACCATCGTTCCGTCGGGGTTCCGGATGCCCACGGCGAGAACCCAGTTGCCCCGGTCTCCCTCCGGAATCCCAGGCCCCTCGATCGGGAAGGTCTGGGTACGGGCGGGCTGGTAGTGCGGTCGGGCCAGCATCTCCACCGCTGCCCGTACGCCGATGAACCCGGCGAGGGTGATGCCCATGGCGGGCAGCATCCGCTTCCAGATGGTGCCGGCGAAGATGCCGAGCGCCACGGCGAAGAGGGTGTAGCCGATCGGCACGATGCCCTGCAGGTCGAAGACGATCACGCCGAGCCGGCCCTCGTGCGCGGCCTTGGTGAGCGGGTCGACCCACCACGACACACCCAGTCCGTAGCAGGCCGCGAGGAGCACGACGGCCCCGCCGACCAGCCCGAACTTCACAAGCGCCCAGCGGGTGCGGCCGACGCCCTGGGTCCAGACGAACCGGTGCGTGCCCTGCTCCACCTCGCGAGCGACAAGCGGTGCGCCCCAGAACAGGCCGACCAGCACC
The DNA here is from genome assembly GCF_000297395.2 of Micromonospora lupini str. Lupac 08. Lineage (GTDB taxonomy): Bacteria > Actinomycetota > Actinomycetes > Mycobacteriales > Micromonosporaceae > Micromonospora > Micromonospora lupini. The sequence continues at coordinate 2,198,542 of NZ_HF570108.1, forward strand.
GGCAGGGTGATCAGCAGCACCGCCACCAGGTTCAGGCTGTCGTACCTGTCGCTGAAACGGCGCAGGCTCACGTCGCAGGTCTGCGCGGCGGCCTCGCTGAGGGTGGACGGGTGTAGACACCCCGCCAGCCCGAGGTCGGTGAAGGTGTGCCGCATCGACAGGCCGATCGGCACCAGCACGGCGGCGAGCACCGCGAGCCCCAGCAGGGTGTAGAACGCCAGCTTGCGGTGTTGCCGCCAGGTCAGCCAGATCATGCCGCCACTCCCCACTCGCTGTGACTGGTCTGCGCGACGCCGTCGGCCAGGTAGGCCAGGACGACGTCCTCCAGGCTGACGTCGCGGACCGTCCAGGCGGGGTCGGTGACCGGCCCGTCGGTGCGTACCAGCAGCGTGGACTGCCGGTCGGTATGGCTGGCCCGGACCACCTGCGCGACGCCGCCGATCGGAGCGCCGTCGTGGCGCGGGCCGACGAGCTGCCGGTGTGCCGCCACCAGCTCGTCGACCGAGCCGGTGAGCTGCACCTGGGCGGCGTTGAGCACGATCAGGTAGTCGCAGACGCGCTCCAGGTCGGCCAGCAGGTGCGAGGAGAGCAGGACTGTGGTCCCGGAGTCCGCGACGCTGCCCATCAGCGACTGGAGGAACTCCCGCCGGGCCAGCGGATCGAGGCTGGCCACCGGCTCGTCGAGCAGCAGCAGCCGGGGTTGCTTGGCCAGCGCCAGAGCGAGCGCCACCTGGGCCCGTTGCCCGCCGGAGAGTTTGCCGACCGGCTTGTCGGGCGGTATGCCGAGCTGCGCCAACCGGGTCCGGGCCAGCGCCGCGTCCCACCGTCTGTTCAGCTTGCCGCCGGCGATGACCAGCTCGGCGGCGGTGAAGTCCCGGTACAGCGGGGTGTCCTGGGCGACGAACCCGATGTCGGCCAGCCCCTCCGTGTCGCCGTACGTCGACCTGCCGAACACCCGTACCGTGCCCTCGTCGGGCTTGAGCAGCCCGACGGCCAGGTGCAGCAACGTGCTCTTGCCCGCCCCGTTGGGCCCGACCAGCGCGGCGATCCGGCCGGCCGGCAGGTGCAGCGAACAGTCCCGTAGCGCCCACGTCCTGCCGTACCGCTTGCCCAGCCGGTCGGCCTCCAAGACCAAGTCCATCCTCTGTCCTCTCGTCGCGCCGCGTGCTCGCTGCGCTCGCCCGCTCACGCGGGCTCCTTCTGTGGGGTGTCGTCGGTGAGGGTGGCGCGCAGCGTGGTCTCCACCAGGGCGACGACGTCCTCGGCCGTGAGGCCGGCGGCCTGCGCCCGGTGCAGCCACGCCACGAGGTCGTCGCGCAGCTCGGCCTGGTTGGGCAGGGACGCGCCGGCCAGGGTGCGCTGGACGAACGTGCCCACCCCCGGTCGGCCGCCGACCAGACCCTCGATCTCCAGCTCCCGGTACGCCTTCAGCACCGTGTTCGGGTTGATCGCCAGCGACTGGGCGACGTCCCGGACCTTCGGCAGCTGGTCGCCGGGTGCGAGCAGGCCGACCCGCAGCGCCTGCTTCACCTGCTGCACGAGCTGCATGTAGGTGTTCACCTTCGACCGGCTGTCCAGCACGAACTCGATCACTCGTGATGATCCTTCCTGTTGTCCTACGACAGTAGGACTAATAGACAGCTTGGTGCCGCGCGTGCCCCCTGTCAAGCGGCTACTCCGCCCTGGCACCCCCGGGCCAGGGATTGGCACCGGCGGGTCAACCGCCCGGGAAGGGAACAGGCACGCGATCCGTGCGGAGAGGGAGGTGCTCGATGGTCACCAACGAACTCACGACGCCGACGGCGACGCCGTTGCAGGTCGCCCGCGCCCGGGGTCGGGTACGCGGGCGGCTGATCCTGCTCGGTCCGGCGTTCGTCGCCGCCGTCGCGTACGTCGACCCGGGCAACTTCGCCACCAACTCGGCAGCCGGCGCCCGCTACGGCTACCTGCTCGTCTGGGTCGTGGTCGTGGCCAACCTGATGGCCATGCTGGTGCAGACCCTCACCGCCAAGCTGGGCCTGGCCACCGGCCGTAGCCTGCCCGAGCTGTGCCGCGAGCGCCTGCCCCGTCCGGTGAACCGGATGATGTGGGTGCAGGCCGAACTCGTCGCGATGGCCACCGACCTGGCGGAGGTGATCGGTGGCGCGGTCGCCCTGTACCTCCTCTTCGGCATTCCACTACTGCCCGGCGGGCTCATCATCGGCGGCGCCGCGTTCGTCGTGCTCGCCCTGCGCTCGCGCGGGTTCCGCGCGTTCGAGATCGCCATCGCCGTGCTGCTCGGCGTCATAGTCCTGGCCTTCGCGGCCAACCTGCTCGCCGCCGGTTCCGATCCGGGCTCCGCCATGGCCGGCCTGGTACCCCGGCTCCAGGGCACCGACAGCGTGCTGCTGGCCGCCGGAATCCTCGGCGCCACAGTCATGCCGCACGTCATCTACGTGCACTCCGCGCTCACCCGTGACCGCATCCCCGCGACCGACGACGCCGAGCGTCGTACCCTCTTCCGCGGCCAGCGCACCGACGTGCTGCTGGCCCTGACGGCGGCCGGCGCGGTAAACCTCGCCATGCTGCTGATCGCCGCGGCCAGCTTCCGGGGCGGCGGCCCGGTGGGCGCCGACAGCCTGGAGGGGGTGCACGCCGGCCTCGGTCAGAGCATCGGCACCGCCGCCGCGTTCGGGTTCGCGGTCGCCCTGCTGGTCTCCGGGCTCGCCTCCACGAGCGTCGGCACCTACGCCGGTGAGGTGATCATGCAGGGTTTCCTGCGCCGCCGGGTCCCGCTGCTGCTGCGTCGGCTGGTCACCCTCGTGCCCGCGCTGGTCGTGCTCGCCATCGGCCTCGACCCCACCCGCGCCCTGGTGCTGTCGCAGGTCATCCTCAGCTTCGGCATCCCGTTCGCACTGATCCCGGTGGTTGCCTTCACCCGCCGCCGCGACCTCATGGGCAACCTGGTCAACCACCCGCTCACCACCGCCGCAGCGGCCCTGGTGGCCGTCCTGGTCGTCGCGCTCAACGCGTTCCTGCTGTGGCAGGTCGTCGCCGGCTGAGCCGGCTGGTCAGCGTCGCCGGCTGAGCCGGCTGAGCTGGCGCTGCCGGCTGAGCCGGCCGGTCGGCGCTGCCGGCTGAGCCGGCCGGTCGGCGCTGCCGGCTGAGCCGGCGCGGACGGGCCCGATCGGTCCGCCGGTCGCGGCCCGGCCGGGCCGCGACCGGCGCGGTCAGGTGCGGCGGCCCTCGTCGCGCGCGGGGATCTCCTGACGCTGTTCGAGGGCGTCCGCCGGGTTGGCGTCGGCCGGCAGCGACGTGAACTCCTCGAGCGTGCCCGCCGGCAGGGCGCCCTGTTCGGCCAGGTCGGCCTCGGACGCCTCTGGGTCGACGTCGCCGGACACCCGGTCCGGCGGCCCGACGTCGAACGCGTCCTGCCGCTGCTCGGCGGCGTCCGCCTCCGGAGGAGGAATCGTCTCGCCCTGTTCATCCCGGTACGTGCTCATCGCAAGCCTCCTGCCCGGCGGGTGTCGACATGCCGCCGGGCCGCTGCCTACCCGCCGTCGTGGCGCTCACGCCTGGCCCACCACCCGCGCGGCGACGGCCTCGACCGTGTCGGGATGCGCCGCCAACAGCGCGGCAACGCCGCCCGGGTCGGCGGGGGCGTCGGTGGCCGGCAGCCACCCGCCGTCGTGTCCGAGCAGTGCGGCGATCGCGTCGACGGCCTCCGGATGCGCGGCGAGGAGGACGCCCACCCGCCGCGGTGGCGCGGCGACGAGGCGCTCGTCGTCCACCCCCGGCTGGGGCGGGGAGGCCACCCACGGCGGCACCCAGGAATCCAGTTCCGGCAGCGCCTCCGGAAAGGTGCGCCCCGCCTCGCGGATCAGCAGCGGTACCAGCTCCGGACCCTGGTCCCGCAGTGTCGTGATCAGGGTCGGCAGCCACGGCAGCAGCACCGGGTCGGGTAGCCGGGCGAAGGCCGTGGACATCGTCTCGACGACGAACGGCGCCAGCGCGGGCACCGGCTCCAGCGCGTGCACGAACCCGGCCAGATACTGGGGGAAGGCCGGCACCACAAGCGGGTTTGCCAGCAACTCGGCACACCGGGCCCGCAGCTCGGCCAGCGGCAGCAGGCCGAGCTGGTGTCGGCCCGCCCAGAGCAGGGCGACCTTCGCCGGCGCCGTCGGGTGCGACTGCCCGACGGCCAACTCCAACTGGGACCGGTCGCAACCCAGCGACAGCGCCAGACCCTCCATGGAGAACAGGAAGCCGAGCATCGCGCCGACCTGCCGGACCCCCGTCTCCTCGGCGGCGATGGCGGTCGGCAGCAGGGTGCAGTAGTGCGCGTACCCGGTGGTCACGAACGCCGCGCACCAGGGCGGAAGGGCCGGCGCGGTGGCCCGGTAGTGGGCCAGCAGACGCCGGATGCGGCGCAGCACGTCCGGGGCGTCGTCGACGGTGCGCTCGGCGGCGAGCAGGTCCACCGCACGCGCCCCCAACTCGTCGACCAGGCGAGGGCTGTCGAGCAGCCGGATGGCGTCCTCGACTGCGGCCAGCGCGCCCGAGGCGGTGGCGTCGGGCCCGCGTACCGCCCGGCGCAACCGCTGCTCCAGGACCTGCTCGACGGTCACGCCCTCGTAGCCCAGCTCGATGAGCGCCCGCTGGTGGCGGCCGAGCGCCAGGTCCCAGCTCTCCTGGACCGAGCGGTGCCCGAGCCGCCGCTCGCCCATGATCGGGCGGACCGCGGCCGGTGGCAGCAGGTGCCGCAGGATCCACAGCAGGTCCGAGCAGCGGCCCAGCTCCGGCTGGGCGGCCAGATCCAGCAGCGCCCGCTGCACTGTCCGCTTGTCCAGCGCCAGGCCGAGGGGCTGGAGCCGATCGAGCACGTCGCGGGCCAGCGGCGGGAGGGCGTCGTAGCCGACCTGGCCGATCCGGTCGCCGCCCAGCAGGATCTCGCAGAGCCGCCGGACGTCGCGCCGGCCGGGCACCACGTCCTTCTCGATGCAGGTGACCGCCGCGTCGGCGAAGTCGTACGGGGTGGGCCGGGCACGGTTGCGCAGGCCGGCCAGCAGGACCGAGGTCTCGAAGACGGCGATCGCGTCGGCGGTGCTGGCCAGGTATCCGTTGCGCCGGGTCAGCCGGACGATGTCCACGCACCAGCCGCGCAGCTCCGCCTCGTCCAGGCCGTCCAGGTCGGGCGCCGCGGCGAGGAAGCTGGTGAGCCGGTCGCTGACCGGCCCGACGGGGGAGGGCGCCGTCGTGGTCCGGCTCCGCCGCCCCCGGGTGCCCGCCGCGCGCTGGCCGTCCAGCCGGTACGGGGACAGCCCGTGCCTGCTCACCGCCTTCGTCCAGGTCGCCGCCGCGATCGACACCGAGCCCGGCGCCAGCCCGAACTGGGCCTCGATCGCGGAGTGGCTGGACGGGATCAGCCCGTACCGCCAGCGGGTGTCGGTGCGCGGCGTGATCTCGAAGTCGGCCGCCGTGGAGTCCAGCCCGAACTGCTCGACCCGGCTGGCGGCGTGGAACGCGCCGCAGACGTAGAGGCAGTCGGCCGGATCGACGCCGGAGGCGGCGAGGTGCTGACGCATCCGCGCCCACATGTACCGCTCGCGGTCCTCGTCGCGGTCCAGCCGATCCGAGCCGGTCGGGCGCAGCCGCCGGAACAGGCTGCCGATCAGCACCATCACCTGCCGGTAGGTGTCGTGGTCGGCGTCGGCGAGCGGCCGTTCCACGTACTGGTCCCACCACTCCGACCAGTGCCGCACCTTGCCGTGGTGCAGCAGGTACGCCTCCAGCTCCGCGAACCCGGGCCGCAGGTCACCGATCTCCACCCCGACGGCGTCGCCGTGCAGCCCGGACTCCTCCCCGATGGGGGTCGGCGCGGCCGTACCGCTCCCGTCGGTCGGCCCGGCCGTACCGCTCCCGCCGGGCGATCGGTCGCGCGGTGACCACTGGAAGACGTGGTCGGTGGAGCGGTCCACCAGCACCAGCTCCACGCCGGGGGTCTCCAGCGCGTACGCGATGGCCTGGTATTCCGCCGACGCCTCGGTGACGGGCGCGACGACGCTGAGTGGCCCCCAGTCGGCGGGAAAGCCGGACAGCTCCGACGCGAACGCCTGCACCGCGACGGGCAGACGGCAGTTGCGCAGCTCCCCGAGCAGTGGCTGGAGATCTTCGCACAGCTCCAGGTAGATCACCCGGGGCTGCTTGGCCCGCAGCCGACGCACCATTGCCAGCGCGGACGCCGGTGAGTGGTGGCAGACCGGGAAGATCTCCAGCCGCTCGCCGAGCGCCCGGTCGACGTCGTCGACGATGCCGGCGAGGATCGTGCCGAGCGCGTCGGCGGAGCCCGTGAACGCGGCAGCCGCGTCGGTCAGCTGCCCGCGGAGCGCGCCGAACGGGCCGGCGACGGTGGACGCGGTCACGACAGGGACGCGATCGCCTGACGACCGCCGTCGAGGAAGCCCGCCCACCCGTCGTCGTCCTTGCGGGCCCGGGGCTCCACCACGCCGTGCAGGTACTTGTTGAGGATCGCCAGGTCCTCCGGGCTACGCCGGGCCAGCGTCCCGACAAGCGACCCGGCGAGCGTCGCCGCGCGCAGCGTACGGTCGCCGAAGAACTGGCTGTGCAGGATCGCGTCCTCCAGCACACCGATCTGCTCGGCGGTGGACAGCGCGGACTCCAACTTCTCGTCGTCGCTTGTCGCGGCGGCGGCGCCGGCGCGCAGGTCGGCGAAGCTCTGCAACAGGATGTCCAGGAGGGTGGGCGGCACGTCCAGCTCGATGCGGTGTCGGCGCAGCAGCTCCTCCGTGCGGAACCGGACGATCTCCGCCTCGCTGCGCTTGTTGGTCACCACCGGGATCCGTACGAAGTTGAACCGCCGCTTGAGTGCCGAGGAGAGGTCGTTGACGCCCCGGTCCCGGCTGTTGGCGGTGGCGATGATCGAGAAACCGGGTTGGGCGAAGACGATGTTGTCCTGGTCCAGCTCGGGGATGGCGACGTACTTCTCGGACAGGATCGAGATCAGGGCGTCCTGCACGTCGCTCGTGGAGCGGGTCAGCTCCTCGAAACGACCGACCACGCCACGCTCCATCGCCGTCATGATCGGTGACGGGATCATCGACTCGCGGGACTGACCCTTGGCGATCACCATGGAGACGTTCCACGAGTACTTGATGTGGTCCTCCGTCGTGCCCGCGGTGCCCTGCACGACAAGCGTCGAGTTGCGGCAGATCGCGGCGGCCAGCAGCTCGGCCAGCCAGCTCTTGCCGGTGCCGGGATCGCCGATCAGCAGCAGGCCCCGGTCCGAGGCGAGGGTGACGATGGCCCGTTCGACGAAGCTGCGGTCGCCGAACCACTTCTGGGGGATCTCCCGGGACAGGCCGTCGGCCCGCTCCGAGCCGAGGACGAAGAGCCGGACCATGCGCGGGCTCAGGCGCCACGAGAACGGCTTCGGGCCGGTGTCGACCGACTCCAGGAAATCCAGCTCGTCGGCGTACGTGACCTCGGCGGGGGCGCGCAGCATCTCGGACATGAGGGGTTGCTCTCCTAGGTGAGGAAGTTCTTCAGCTCGACGACGAGCTTGCGGATGTGACCGGAGATGACCGGGGTGCCCTGGTCCTTCAGGCGCTGCCGGAACCAGGGGTTGACGCTCTGCTGCCCGGAGCTGCTGACCGAGCCGACCGGAATGACCTTGACGCCGGAACGGTGCACGGCCTGGAGCCCGTCGAAGACCGCCTGGTGGTTGACCTCGTAGAAGTCGGAGATCCACACCAGCACCGTGTTCTTCGGCTCGGCGATCTTGGGTCGGGCCAGCGTCAGCGCCGCCGTGCCGTCGGTGCCGCCGCCCAACTGGGTACGCAGCAGCACCTCGAACGGGTCGTGCACCCACGGGGTGAGGTCCAGGGCCCGGGTGTCGTACGCGACGAGGTGCACGTCGACCTTCGGCAGCCCGGCGAAGATCGAGGCGAGGATCGTGCAGTTGACCATCGCGTCGACCATCGAGCCGGACTGGTCGACCACGACGATGAGCCGCGACGGCGTCGTACGCCGCGCGGTGTGCCGGTAGTAGAGCCGGTCGACGTAGAGCCGCTCGTCGTCCGGGCTCCAGTTGGTCAGGTTCTGCCAGATGGTCCGGTCGAGGTCCAGGTTGCGGAACACCCGCTTGGGCGGCACCGACCGGTCCAGCGCGCCGACGCTGGTCTGTTGCACCTGCGTACGGAGCACCTCGGCGACCTCGTCGACGAAGCGCCTGATCAGCGCCTTCGCATTCGCCAGCGCCACACCGGACAGGTTGGCCTTGTCGCGCAGCAACTGCTCGATCAGCGACATGCTCGGGGTCAGCTGGCTGGCCAGCGCCGGGTCGGCCAGCACCTCCCGCAGGTGCATCCGCCGGACCAGGTCACCCTCCAGCCCGGCGAGGGTGCCGCCCAGCCCGCCGCCCTGGCGGCGCAGCTCACCGGGCTCGCAGCCGAGGGCCTGCTCGAACCAGCCGGCGTCGGACTGCCAGCGGGCCAGCTGGGTGGCGCTGACCGGACCGGATCCGGTGGCGAACACGTTCAGCAGCACCTTCGACACCAGCGCAGCCCGGCGCACCTCGGCCGCACCCGGCCGGTAGGCCGAGCCGTCGCCCGCCGGATCGCCCGCCGGCCCTTCCGGCCCGGTGCCATCCGGCGCGGCGGCGTGCGCCTCGCCGTTGTTCGCGGCGTCGTCCGGTTCGTCGCCGCCCGGCCCGGCCACGTGCGGCCCGCCGGCGTGCGACTGGGCGTCGTGCGTCCCGTCGGCGTGCGGCTGGGCTTCGGCGGAGGTGAGCAGGCCGCGCAGCTCTGCCGCGAGTGCCGGGAAGCGTTGCACGATGGTGTCCACCGAGACCGACGGGTCCAACAGGGCGGCGGGCAGCCCGAGGTCGTCGACCACCGCGACACTCGCCGACTCCAGGCCGGGCTGTTCGTCGCGGTCGAAGAGGCGGGACAGCAGCCGCCAGTAGAGGACCTGACGGCGGTTGGCGTCGGCGTACCCGCCGGTGGGGATCGGCGCGGTCATCGGCGCAGCAGCCGTCCCGCGCGCTCGCGCAGCACGGCCACGGCGTCGCCCGCCCGGGCCTCCTCCTTGGCGACCTTCGGATCGGTGACGCCGCACGCCCAGTCGCCGTTGTGCGCCTGCACCGTCCGTCGCTTGACGGTGGCCCGCACCGCCAACGGCTGGAGCAGCCAGCGGCCGTCGTCCCAGCGCAGGAGGCCCAGGCAGGCCGACGCGGCGGCGACCAGGTCGGCGGTCAGTGGGCCGGCCGCCGGTAGCCGGTCGACGGCCAGCGCGACCCGTTCGCCGTCCACCTCGACGGCGAGCGTGCCGTCCTCGTCGCGGATCGCGGTGCCCTCGACGAGCACCGGCTCGGCGATGCCCGTCGGGTGGCGATCGAGTGGGTCGCTCGCGGCGGTGCTCGCGACCGGCAGCAGCACCCGGGCGGTGGCGAACGGGTCGGCGGGCTCGTCGAGCTGGACCCGGTCGTCGAACCAGCTGAGGTCGCCACCGCGCAGCGGCAGATCGGTCACGGTCAGCGTCCGCCGCTCGGCCAGCGCGGTGAGCAGCAGCGGGTGTGCCGACAGCAGTCGCCAGATCGCCGGACCGACGATCGTGTCGACCTTCGCGGCGGCGACCCCTGTGCGGACCAGCAGCGCCGGACCGCCGTCCGCCGGCTCCAGGACGGCGTGCACCTGGACCTGCACGGCGGTGTCGTGGCTGTGCACGTCCACGCCGAGCGGCAACAGCCGCCCGGAGACCGTCGACGCCTCACCGGTCGGCGGTGCGCCCTGGGTGAGCAGGACGCCCCGGGCCCACAGGTCGGCCCAGCGGCGGGCCGGCACCTGCGCCATGGTGGCGACCGGCACGCAGGCCCGCAGCTCCGCGGCGAGCCCGTCGAGCAGCACCGCGGTCCGGCGCAGCTCCGGCACGGCCAGGCAGGCCTCGACCACCCCGGCGGCGGCGGAGAGCAGCTCGTGGTCGACGCCACGCCAGCCGGTGACCGCCACCTCGTGCCACCACGCCCGTGCCGCGGTGAGCGCGGGTGGCGCCTCGGAGGGCCCGGTGGTCGGCGTCGTCCAGGGCGACCGGGCGCGGCCCAACGCCTCGTCGAGCTGCCCGAGCAGGGCGTCGTGCGCCGCGCCGAGCAGCGCCGAGCGTGCGCCGGCGAGCGCGGCGAGATGCTCCGGGGCGGCCGATCCGGCGGTGACCGCGTCGACCGCGGCGGTCACCGGGCCGTCCAGTGGGGTGCCGGCCAGTGCGTCGGCGAGCGCGGCGAGCGCCGCGACACCGCGCTCGCCGATCCGACCGAAGCCGTCGGTGAGGGCGTCGTCGAAGCCGGCGACCACGTCGAGCGCGTCGCTCAGGCCGGCCGGGACCGCGTGCAGGCGCGCGACCTGGGTGCCGCGCATCAGCGGCCCGCCCCGGTGGCCGGGAACCAGTGCAGCTCGGGCAGCGCGACAGTGCTGACCGGAAGCTCCAGGTAGGCGAGGTGGCGCAGAAAGCGACTGAACACCACCGCCGCCGAGGCCGGCTCGGCCTGGCCGTCGAGTCGGGCCAGCAGTTCGCCGCCGTCGGCCAGCCCGTCGCCGACGTCGACCCGCAGGTAGCGGGCCACCCGGTCCACGCCGTACTGGAGGACTGCCTCGTCGGCGAGCGCGTGCAGGTGCTTGCACGGCATGCCGCGCAGGCCGCCGCAGGGCCGGTTGTTGTTGGTGCTGCACTGGTAGGCGTGGGTGCCGGCGGTGACCGACGAGACGTAGACCCGCTCGACGTCCGACCCGCTGGAGACCACGCCCTGCAACCGCCCGTCGGCCAGCTCGACGAAGGGCACCTTGGCCAGCTTGCGCGGGCGGGCGGGCGGCATCACCGCCACCACGCTGCGTCGCCGCCAGTCGGCTCCGTCGGCGTTCGTCACGTCACGGCCTCCCACATCGACAAGAATCCAGGATGGTGCGCACGCCGGCCGGAGCCGGCGGCGCCACGACGACACGATCATGGACCACGGGTACGACAGATCCGGTGGCGGTGCCGGTCCCCGAGAAACCGTTCGGCGCAACAAGCGCGGCGCCGGTTCGCGAGGCAGTCGGTCCACCTCGCGCCGGTTCGGCGGCGGGGATGTCGTCGGGTCCGCGCGGATGGTCGCCGCCGCTGGTCGCGATCGGCCAGGATGGGCGGGACGGCCGGGCCACGGCCGCGGCGAGGAGGCGGGCGATGCGGGTACGCGGCTGGGTGACCCGGGGGCGGCACGCCCGCGCGGCAGCGACGCTTGCCGCTCTCGTGGCCGGCGCGGCGCCGCTGGCCGCGGTGCAGTCGCCGGGCCCGGCGGCCGCCGGCGCGGCGTCGGCGGGGGCGGACGGTGTGCCAGGTCCGTGACGACCGGCTCACCGAGATCTCCGGCATGGTCGCCACCGACGACGGGTACGTGGTGGTCAACGACGGCGCCGACGACGAGGCCCGCCTCCGGATCTTCTTCCTGGACCGGCGCTGCGCGGTGGCGCGGACGGTCAGCTACCCCTCGCGGCCCCGCGACACCGAGGACCTGGCCCTCGGCCGGGACGGCACCATCTGGGTGGCCGACACCGGTGACAACGACCGCAACCGGGAGACCATCGCGCTGTGGCGCCTTGCGCCGGGGGCGGACCGGCCGGTGCTGTACCGGATGACGTACCCGGACAATCCGCACGACGCCGAGGCGCTGCTGCTCGACGCGGCCGGCCAACCGTTGATCGTCACGAAGGGCGGCAGCGGCACCGTCGTCCTGTACGCGCCGGCCACCGCGCTGAAGCCGGGGGCCACGACACCGCTGACCTCCGTCGGCAAGGTGGTCCTCCCGGCCAGCACCACAAGCAACCCCTTCTCGTTCCTCGGGCGGGGCGTCGTCACCGGTGCGGCGAACGCCCCGGACGGCCGCCGGGTGGTGCTGCGCAGCTACGCCGACGCGTTCGAGTACGACGTGGCCGGCGGCGACGTGGTCGCCGCGCTGACCAGCGGCACCCCACGGGTCACGCCGCTGCCCGACGAGCCGCAGGGCGAGTCGATCACCTACAGCCGCGACGGCCGGTCCCTGCTCACCGTCTCCGAGTCCGCCGACCAACCGGCCGGCAGCCGCCCGACGATCCTGCGGTATCCCGCCGCGACGACGACGGCGGCCGCCCCGCACCCGGCGGAGTCCACCACCGCGGCCCCGCCGTCACCCACGGCGGCCCGCCCGGCGGCACAGACGGCAGGCATCGGGGGCGGTCGGACCTGGCCGCTGGCCGCCGGCGCCGGGACACTGCTGGCGCTCCTCGCCGTGGCCGGCGTGCTGTGGCGGCGGCACACCGACCGACGCTGACCGGCCGACGGGTCGGCCGGCGGCACACCGGCCACCGCTGGCCGGCGACGGCGGGCCTGGTGCGGGCACGGCGGGTGGGTGCCGCGCCGCGGGCCGGGGGACCGGCACGGTGCGGCAGGATGGGTGGATGTCCGTGCTGTCCGAGCTGCGCCACCCGATCGTCGCCGCCCCGATGGCCGGTGGTCCGTCCACCCCGGCCCTCGCGTCGGCCGTCTCCGCCGTCGGCGGGCTGGGCTTCCTGGCCGCCGGCATGATCGACACCGCGCGGCTGGCCGCCGACATCGCCGAGGTGCGCGCCCGTACCGACCGACCGTTCGGGGTCAACGTCTTCCTGCCCGGCGACGGCACCGTCGACGAGGCCGCCATCGGGGCGTACGCGCAGCGACTCGCCCCGCAGGCCGACCGCCTCGGCGTGCGGTTGGGCGAGCCGCTGGGCGGCGACGACGCGTACCCGGAGAAGCTGGCCGCGCTTCTCGCGGACCCGGTCCCGGTGGTGTCCTTCGCGTTCGGGCTGCCCGACCGGGCCGTGGTGGCCGCCCTGCGGGAGCGCGGCACCGAGGTCTGGGCCACGGTCACCGGCCCGGCCGGTGCCACGGCCGCCGCCGAGCTGGGTGTGGACGCCGTCGTGGTGCAGGGCACCGAGGCGGGTGGGCACCGGGGCGGGGTCCCGGACGACGACGACTACGCGCTGTTGCCGCTGCTCCGGTTGGCCGCCGCGCGGTGTGACCGGCCGTTGGTGGCCGCCGGTGGCATCGCCGACGGCCCCGCCCTGGCGGCAGCGCTGACCGCCGGGGCGCAGGCCGCCCAACTCGGCACCATGTTCCTGCGCTGCCCGGAGGCGGGCAGCTCACCCCTGCACCGGGCGGCGGTGGCCAGTGCCGCGCCGACGGCGTTGACCCGGGCGTTCACCGGCAAGCGGGCCCGTGGCGTGGTCAACGACTTCCTGCGCGCCCATGACGCGGCGGCGCCGGCCGGCTACCCGCAGGTGCTGCACCTGACCCGCCCGCTGCTCGCCGCCGCCCGGCGCGACGGCGACGCCTCGGTGGCCAATCTGTGGGCCGGGCAGGCGCACAGCCTCGCCCGGGACGTGCCGGCGGCCGAGCTGGTCGTCGAGGTCAGCGCCGACGCCCGGGTCGCGCTGGCGGCGGCGGCGCAGCGGGCGACCCGCTGGGGCTGACCAGGCCACCGGTCGTCGGTTCGGGCGGGCGGGCGGAACGGGCCGGACGAGGAACCCGTTAGAGTCTCGCCGTGATCGAGATCGGCGCGCACGTCGACCTGTCCCACCCGCCCGACCGGGTCTGGCTCGCACTGACGGATCGGGAGCTGCTCGGCCGCTGGTTCGCCGAGGCGGACATGGTGGAGGGTGTGCCGGACCGGCTGGTGCTGCACACGGCCGGCCTGCCCGGCTTCGACGCCGACGTCGAGGTCGAGGTGACCGAGCGGTGGGTGCCGGAGCTGCTGGTGCTGCGCTGCGACGAGGCCGGTCGGCTCACCGAGCTGACCTGCGCGGTCACCGCCACCAAGCAGGGCAGCCGGTTGACCGTGCGGGAGGTCCCGACGCACGGCTCCTGGTCCGAGGAGCAGCACGATCCACGCGAGCAGCAGCTCCGGCAGGCGCTGACCGTGCGCCTGCCGGCCATTCTCGACTGGCTCGCGTTCCAGCAGGTCGACCTGCGGCGCGGCGAGGTCGGGATGACGACCGAGCTGCCGGTGCTCGGCGCGGCCGGCCCGGCGCGGGCCCGCCGTCGCCGACGTGCGGCGGTCGCGGGACTGGCCGGGGTCGTGCTCGCGGCGGGGCTGGTGGCGTGGCTGACGCTGCCCGGCGAGCAGGGCCCCTCCGCCGCCGCGCCGAGTGGGTCCCCGACGCCGACGACACCGTCGCCGAGCATGGCGGCGGCCGCGCCGACCGCGCAACCGAAGGCGACCCCGTCGGCGCGACCGACGCGCAGCCCCACGCCGACCACCAGCGTCCGTCCGAGCCGCACCCCGTCCGCGAAGCCGTCGCGTACGTCCACGGCGGCGCCGCCACCCCCACCGCCGCTGGTGGCGCGCTACGACACCGACTCCAGCCGGCTGTTCGGCTACACGGGGGAGGTGGTGGTCGACAACCCGGGCCCCGCGCCCGCCGAGCAGTGGGTAGTGGTGGTGACCCTCGCGGAGGGCAGCAGCGTCGACGACGTCGAGGGAGCGGACTGGCGACAGGACGGACAGTCCATCACCTTCAGCGGCCTGGCGGTGCCGGCCGGCGGTACGCGGACGATCCGGTTCGACGTCCGCGACAGCCGGCCGAAGGCCCGGGAGCCGGAGGGTTGCACGGTGGGCGGCAACCCGTGCGCAGGGCTCTGACTAGGCTTCTCGGCATGGCACTGCTGCACCGGGCGACGCTGCGCCCCACCAAGCTCGAACTGCTGACGACCTGGCTGCCCGGCCGACCCTGGTGGCAGGGGCCGGCCGACGTCGAGGTGGTGAGCCGGGGCGCGTACCGCTTCGACGACCCGACCGGCGAGGTCGGCATCGAGACCATCCTGGTCACCGCCGCCGACGGGCCGGTCCACCAGGTGCCGCTCACCTACCGCGCCGCGCCCCTCGCCGACGCCGACGAGTGGCTGATCGGCACGACCGAACACTCGGCACTCGGCCGCCGCTGGGTGTACGACGCCTGCGCCGACCCGGTGTACGCGACGGCGCTGACCCACGCCATCCTGGCCGGCCCTGGTCAGGCCGAGCAGTACTTCGAGGTCGACGGCCGGCGCGAGGTGCGACCGCCGACGATGACGATCGACGTCAGCGGCGACGGCGGGGCCGTGCCGGCGATCGGTGCCGTCCGGGAGGTCGTCGACGAGGTCGACACGGTCATCGTCACCGACGCGGTGGAACTGGTCGTGGTCCGCCGGCCGGACGCCGGGGCGGCCGGGGCCCGGGGCGCGATCCTGAGCGGCGCCTGGGACGGGCAGCCGACGCCCCTGCCGCTGGCGTACGCCCGGAGGCTCTGACGACGGTGGGCGGCCCGATCGTCCGGGCCGCCCACCGCGTTCACCACTGGGCCGGAGGCGGTGGCGGTGCCACCGGCGGTCGGTCGTCGCAGGTGATGGTGTTGGGCAGCAGCCACGGGGCGAGCCAGCCACCGTCGTTGCCGCCCAGGTCGGTCACCGTGAACTCGGACCCGGCCGGGGTGAAGTGGAACGATCCGCAGTTGTTGACGCCTACCGCTCCCACGTTGCGGGCGTCCACGTTTGCGAACGAGGCCGACCCGGCGGAGCGGGCGCTGAGCACCGAGGTGCCGGTGCCGTCGACCCGGACGTCGCGGAAGCGTACGTTGGTGATCGAGTAGAGGTCCTTCACCGGCCAGTCGCTGACCAGCATGATCGCGTTGTAGGTGCTGTCCAGGTACGCGTCGCCGGTCACCTCGACGAACGCGTCGATGCTGCGGTCCAGCGCGAACATCCAGATGGCGCCGAGCCCGATGTTCCAGTTCAGCTCGTACGTGCCGGCGCGGGCGGTGGTGTTGTTGGTGAACCGCAGGTGCCCGGCGAACGGCTCCGCGCCGAAGCGGGCGCCGGCGTGCAGACCGCTGCCCTCGCGGACCGGGTCGGCGACGAGGTTGTGCGAGACGGTGGTGTCGGTGCCGCCGTAGATGGCGATGCCGTTGGCCAGGGTCGGCGACTGCACGGTGTTGTGGTCGAACGTGTTGCGCGCGTCGGCGGTCTTCTCCGACCACATCGCCAGGCCGTCGTCACCGGTGTTGCGGACGAAGGTGTGCGCCACGAGGGAGTCGGTCACGCCGGTGTGGAAGTTGAGCGCGTCCGCGATCTGGTCGACGACCATGGTGTTGGTGACCCGGACGTTGCGCATCGGCCCGTCGAACCACAGGCCCGCCTTGGTGTGCCGCAGGTGCAGCCCGTCGATGGTGGAGTCGGTCATCGCCCCGCCGACCGCGTTGACCTGGTCGGTGTCGATGCGCTCCCGCACGTCGCCCTCGATGGCGAAGCCGGAGAGGTGCACGTTACGGCTGCCACCGTCGGCGGCGTCGCGGCCGTAGAAGCCGACGCCCGTGTGCACCGAGCCGTCCGGCGCGGGTGTCGGCAGGGCGACCTCGCGGCCCTTGAAGGTCGTGTACCAGTTGCCGGCGCCCTCGATGGTCACGTCGTCGACGATGATGTGCCTGTTGACCTGGTAGGTGCCCGGCGGCACGTAGACCTTCAGATGGGTACGCCGAGCGAAGGCGATGGCCCGGTCCAGGGCGTCGGCCGAGTCCCGCCGGCCGGTGGGGTCGGCGCCGAACGCCAGCACGTTCGCCGCGAGCAGCCGCACGCGCGGCGGTGCGACCAGTTCGGAGTCGAGCAGGTCGATGACCGTCCACGCGGCGGCGCTGCCGGCCGGCGCGGTGAGCCGGATCTTGTCGCCGGCCCGGTAGGTGCGCCCGAGCAGCAGCCGCTGCTCGTCGTAGAAGTGGGTGGGCCGGAACGGCTTGTCGATGCTCGGGGACGGAGTGGTGGCCGACGGCACGCACTGGCACTCGGTGATCCACCAGTCCGGGTGCAGCAGCCCGGCCTGCGGGTCGTTGGTGAACGGGTACTGGTTGTAGAGCCACGAGTACTGCGAGGTGAGCGTCATGGTGCGGAGGTGCTTGCCGTTGACGGCCACCCGCAGCGGCGCGGTGATCCCGCCGCCGGTGGGCGCGTCCGGGATGCTGTACCGCACGGTGATCCCGTTGGCCGCGCTGGGCAGGACGAATTCGACGTACTCGCCGGGGGTGAGCCGGACGGCCCGGCGGCCGGACGCCTCGGCGGGCAGCGTGTAGGCGGTCCGGTCGGGGCCGATGACCTCGCCGGTGGTCCGGGCGTTCTCGGCCTCCTGTTCGAGGAAGTCGACGTCGGCGCCGCGCCCGGCGACAAGCGCCGGGTCGAGGGCGGCGCGGGTGACCACCGGCCGCGCGGCGTCGGACACGGACGGGCCGGCGACGGCGACGGCGGGCGCGGCGGCCAGCACGGCGAGGCCGGTCGCGAGCGCGAGCGCCGCTGTGGCCGGCCGGCCCGGGCGTCCCCGTGGCGGCAGAATGCTGCGAAACATCGGTGATCCTCCTGGGTGGATGGTGGTGGAGGTCCGCCCGGCGTTCCCCCGGACGCCCGACATTGATCGTCATGATGCAGCACCGAACAGTGCACTGCAAGACGACAATTGAATATTGAAAAGAGTCGACTAGCAGGCCGCAAGAAATGGACGATCGACGAGTTGAGGTGTCGCGCGTCGCCTGCGCCCCGACGGCCCACGCCCGGCGTACGCTGGGCCGCGTGGATCAAGAAGACCGGATCGCCCTTTTCCTCGACTACGAGAACCTGGCGTTGGGAGCCCGCGACCACCGTGGCGGCGCGGCCTTCGACTTCCGGCCGATCGCCGACGCGCTGGCCGAGCGGGGGCGGGTCGTGGTGCGCCGGGCGTACGCCGACTGGTCGTACTTCGACGAGGACCGCCGGATGCTCACCCGGTCCCACGTCGAGCTCATCGAGATCCCCCAGCGCATGGGCGCGTCCCGCAAGAACGCCGCCGACATCAAGATGGCAGTGGACGCCATCGAGCTGGCGTTCGAGCGCGACTACATCTCCACCTTCGTCATCTGCAGCGGCGACAGCGACTTCACCCCTCTGGTCCACAAGCTCCGCGAGCTGAACAAGCGGGTCATCGGTGTCGGCGTCGAGGGGTCCACCTCGGCGCTGCTGCCCCCGGCGTGCGACGAGTTCCTCTACTACGACCGGCTGGAGGGCGTGGACATCCCGCCGCCGCGCGGTCGGCGCGCTCGTCCCACCGCCCGCCAGGCCGGCCCGGACCAGCGCCCGCCCGAGCCGGAGCGGGAGCACGAGCCCGAGCCCGAGCCGGAGGTGGACCGCCGGCCGGCGGGGGAGGAGCCCGGCCGCGACGTCGACGCGCTCGCCGTGCAGGTCGCCCAGACGGTGGCCGGGTTGCAGGGCAGCGCCAACGGTGAGGTCACCGCCTCCCGGCTCAAGCGCACCCTCTTGCGCAAGGACCCGACGTTCAGCGAGTCCGACTACGGCTTCCGCACCTTCGGCGAGTTGCTGCGCCACCTCGGTGAGCGCAACGTGATCGAGCTGGCCGAGGGGCCCGCGAAGGGCGACCCCGAGGTGTCCCTGCCCGAGCACGGCGACCGGGAGGTGGCGTTCGGCCTGCTCCGGGGCGTCGTCGCGGACCTGGGCAGCAGCGGCAACCCGGTGGCGTTGTCCGGGCTGAAGAACCAGGTGCGCCGGGCCCGTCCCGACTTCAGCGAGAAGAAGCTCGGCTACCGCAGCTTCCTCCAGTTCTGCAAGGCCGCCGCCACCGCCGGCGTACTCGACCTGCGATGGAGCCCCGAGGCCGACGACTACCTGCTCACCACCGCGGGGTGAACGCCGCAGCCCGGTAGCCCGGGCCAGCCATCGACCGCCGTCGAGCGGAAGTGTCGGGACTGCCCATAGGGTGGACGGCAGGGCTGCCCCGAGGGCGAGGTGAGGGTCGGCATGTCGGGACGTGGCGAATGGACACTCGTCGGCCGCGACGACGAGCTGAAGACCATCGAGGACGTCGTGTCGGCGCGGGCCCCCGGCCTGGTGCTTGTCGGCGACGCCGGGGTGGGCAAGACGCGGCTGCTGCGCGAGGCGCTGGCGCGGGCCGCCGAGGACGGCGTGGAGTGTCACTGGGTCTCCGCGACCGGCGCGGCCCGCTCCATCCCGTTCGGCGCGGTCTCCCACCTCATCCCCGCGCCCAGTCGGCCGCGCGCCGACCCGATGAGCCTGGTCGTCACCGTCGAGCGCGACTTCGCCCGCCGCAGCGCCGGCCGCCCGGTCATGATCGGCATTGACGACGCGCACCTGCTCGACGACCCCTCGGCCGGGCTGCTGCACCAACTCGCCGTGCACGGGCTGGCGGTGGCGGTGGCGACGGTCCGCGCGGGCGAACCACTCTCCGACGCCCTCACCTCGCTGTGGACCGGCTCCGGCCGGCGGCTGGAGGTGCGTCCCCTGCCCGCCACCGCCGTGGACCACCTGCTCGACGAGGCGGCGCCGGGCCCGCTCGACGCGCTCAGCCGCCGCCGCCTGCGCCAGCTCGCCGACGGCAACCCGCTGCTGCTGCGGGAGCTGCTGGCCGACGCGCTGGACACCGGCGGGTTGCGGGAGTCGCGGGGCGTCTGGCGCTGGCGCGGCACCGCGTCGGGCAGCCCTCGCCTGGCCGAGCTGGTCAGCGCCCGGCAGCGAGCCCTGGAACCGGCCGCCCGTCAGGTGCTGGAGGTGGTCGCCTGCGGTGAACCGCTCTCCCTCGCCCTGCTGGAACGGTTCGTCGACCCGGCCGCCATCGAGGCCGCCGAGCGCAGCGGCATGGTGGTCGCCGAGCGCTCCGGCGCGCGTACGGCGCTGCGCATGGCCCATCCGCTCTACGGCGAGGCGCTGCGCGCCAGCATGCCCGCCAGCCGGTCCCGCACCGTGTTCGGGCAGCTCGCCGACGTGTTGGCGAGCATGCCGCTGCGCCGCCGCGACGACGCGCTCGTCGCCGGTGTGTGGCAACTACGCTCGGGCAGCGTCCGGCATCCGGGCATCGCCCTGGCCGCCGCGCGGCAGGCAATCGACCGGTTCGACATCGACCTGGCCGAGCGGCTGGCCCGCACGGCGTACGACGCCGGGCAGGGCTGGGAGGCGCAGTGGCTGCTGGCCCGGGTGCTGCAGTACCAGGCGCGCAGCCAGGAGGCGTTCGACATGCTGCCACCGGCGCCACCGCCGGGCAGCAAACGCCTCGCCATCTGGGCGATCACCCGGGCCGGGCTGCTCTACTGGGGCCTGGACCGGATCGACGAGGCGCACGAGACATTGCGGATGGTGCCGTCGGGCTCGCCCGGACACGACCTGACCGAGGCCACCCGGTCGTGGGTGCTGTTCTACGACGGCCGGTGCGAGGCGGCGCTCGCGGTGGGCCAGGCCGTGCTGGCCCGGGCCGACACCGGCGTACGCGCAGCCAGTTGGGCGACCATGGGCGCCGCCTCGGCGGCCGGGATGCTCGGCCGGCTCGACCTCGCCGCGGAGCTGGCCCAGCGCGGCCGGGCGGTGCTCGCCGCCGAGCCGGAGCACCTGCCGTGGAACGAGGCGCAGGTCGGGCTGGGGCTCTGCTACGCCCGGTACGCCGCCGGCGAGCTGGCCGGAGCCGTCGAGCTGGCCGACGAGGGCTACCGCGCGGCGGTGGCAAGCGACGCGCGGGGGATGGTCGCCGTGTGGGCCGGGTTCCGGGGGATCATCGCCAAGTCGCAGGGGCGGCTCGACGGCGCCGAGGCCAACCTGCGCGAGGCCGTCGCCCTGGTCGAGGAGAACGACCAGTACCACCTGGTGCGGACGTACTGGGCCGAGCTGGCCGGCGTCCGGGCGCTGGCCGGTGACCTGCCCGGCGCCCGCCGCTGGCTGGCCGCGGCGGACGCGCGGGAGCGGACCGCGAACCGGATCTTCCACCCCTGGGTGGAGCTGAACCGCGCCTGGGTGCAGGTGGCCGAGGGAGATCTCACCGCCGCGATCCGTACTGCCCGGCACGCCGCCGACCTGGCTCGGGGCAGCGAGCAGCCCACCATCGAGGCGGTGGCGCTCTACGAGTGCGCGCGGCTGGGCGCTCCGGAGCCGGTGCGGGAACGGCTTACCGCCCTCGCCGACCTGCTCGGCGGGTTCGCGTCGACCCTCGCCAGCGCGGCCGACGGTCTGCTCCGTGACGACGGGTCGACCCTGGAGGCGGCCGTGGACGACCTCGTCGCCCGTGGCCACACCCTGCTCGCCGCCGAGGCGCTGGGCGCCGCCGCCCGGGCGTACGCCCGCCGTGGTCGACCTCGCCTGGCGGTGGCGCAGCGGGCCGCGACGCTGGCCCAGGCCTGCCAGGGCGTACGCACACCACTGCTGGCCGCGACCGCTCCGGGCGCGGAGCAGGCGACGCTTACCCGCCGCGAGCGGGACGTCGCGCTGCTCGCGGTGGCCCTGTCCAGCCGCAGCATCGCTGACCGGCTGGGACTGTCGGTCAACACCGTCAACAACAACCTGGCCCGCGTCTTCACCAAGCTGGGCGTCCGCAACCGCCGGGAACTCGCCGTGGTGCTCGGGCAGGAACGGCCGGACGTACGGGGGACAGGTCACCGCGAGCGATCCAGCCTCGACAGTAGGTAAGGGCGACTGATCTACCGGGTTACCGCACACCTCCCTACCGTGCGGTAACACACCTACCGGTGCACTCAGTCCCTGGAGGACGGCATGAGCCAACTGGATCCAAGCGGACCGCCAGGACGGCGACCCACCAGGTCGTTTCACGTCCACAATGTTCTGTTCGCCGCCGGGATGGCGGTGGCGGTGGCAATGGTCACCGCGGTCGTCGCCCCGGCAGCCGGTGGCGCCTCGACCACCCCGGTGAGCGCCGCGCCGGCGGCGGTGTCGTACGACGCGCCGCCCTGCACCCGCGAGCTGGAGGGCACGACCTGGCTGCTCGATCCGTGCGTCAAGCCGGGCGGGAAACTTCCGGTGGAGGTCGAGGCGCGGCTCGCGCAGATCCGTACCCAGAAGGCGGTTGCCGCCGCCGACTGCCCGGACCCGACGGGTTCGCCGTCGGCCTCGACGTCGGCGACGCCGACCCGCCAGACCCGGCCGCCGGTGACGGCCGAGCCGGTCGCGCAGCGGGCCCCCGCCGCAACCGCGACCGCACCCACCTCGACGGCTTCGCCAAGCGGTTCGCCCTCCGCGTCGGCGTCGCCCACCGGCTCGCCCTGCCCCTCGGGCAGCGCGTCCCCCTCCGGGAGCGCGTCCCCGTCGGGCAGTGCGTCCCCGTCGGGTAGCTCCTCGCCGTCGGGGAGCGCATCCCCCTCTGGCAGCTCATCGCCGTCGGGCAGCGCGTCCCCGTCGGGCAGCGCGTCGCCCTCGGGCAGCGCGTCGCCGTCGGGCAGCTCCTCCCCGTCGGGCAGCTCGTCGCCCTCCGGTAGCTCCTCGCCGTCGGGCAGCGCGTCCCCCTCGGGCAGCTCGTCGCCCTCGGGCAGTGCCTCGCCCAGCGGCTCGTCGTCGCCCACCGACGACCCGACCGACCCGACCGACCCGCCGACCGGGCCCACCGGGACGCCTCCGCCGCCACCCCCGCCGCCGACCGGCTGCCCGCAGGTCAACGGCAACCCCACCCTGGTGGACGCGAACAAGGACCGCATCCGCTGCCGCGAGGTGCAGACCGTCGAAGACGACACGGTCCTGACCCTGACCGGGGACTCGATCAGCTCCTCGCACCACCAGTTCGGCTTCGGCGTGGGCCCCGGCTGCCCGATGACCTCGTCCGACAACCGCGGCATGCCCGGCAACAACGGCGTCTACAGCTACGGCCGGCGCTACTTCGACATGGACGGCAGCATCGTCGACTACGACAACTACGCGCGCACCGGGTACGGCACCGGCGACATCATCTTCGGTCGCGCCGGCCCCGACGCGTGCGGCAACGGCTGGGGTCGGGTGGCCAGCCCGCTCGGCCTCGCCACCGCGCGCATCGCCAAGGCCAAGGCGGGCGGGCACAACGCGTACCACGCCACCACCGGCGGAGTGAACAACACCAACTGGACCACCGTGCTGACCCGGCTCGGCATGTGCCGGGGCCTGGAATTCGCGGCCGAGGCCCTGGATCCGTACGGCGTGTTCCGCTTCGAATGGGCGGCCGTGGGCGGCAAACAGGGCATCGTCACCAACGGCGGTGGTTGCAACTTCTGGCTCGACCTGCCGGTCGGCGAGGACTACTACATCAACATCGGGGTGCCGCGCTATGACGGCCCGGCCCAGTACGCAGGCATCACCGCCGACGCCACCACCATCGTCAACTCGCTGCTGGGCGCCGGTGCCGACAAGGTGGTGTGGATGCTGTACTACGACATCACCCCGGCGAACCTCGACGTCGGCCAGTACGGCTGGGCCAAGCTCAAGTCGCTGCTGCCGACCGGATTGCAGTCCTACCTGCCCTCGGCGCCCGTGTCGACGCTGCAACCACTGATCGACCCGTTGTGGGTGGGCACCGTACGAGGTGTGATCAGCGATCTCAACTGGGCCATTCAGCTCGGCGTCCCGTTCGACCCGGCCGTCCGGGTGGCCTTCCCGCCGCCGATCACTCCGGGTGACATTCAGGTCACCGCGGAGGGAGGGTCGCCGCACCCCAGCCCGTCCGGGCAGGACAAGTTGGCCAACACCCTGGCGGGCGTCCTCAGCGGCATGTGACACCGGCCTGATTCATCGCTCAGGACGGGGAGGAATCGCCGATGCGGTTCCTCCCCGTCGCCCGCACAGGTGGAAGTGTGTCTGAATTACGGCTATCACGGCGGTTCATGCTCACCTGCGCCGTACCCCCAGCACGAAAATTGCGTTACGGTCGGCGAATGAAGGTGGAGGAACACTGGTGGAACGGTGACACGACCCCGCGCGGGCGCCGGGACGTGTACATCCGTACTGACGGGCAGGGTTGGGAGGTCCGCGCCCAGATCGGTGGGGCGTCGGGTCGTGAGCGGGTGCAGCAGTGCCCAAGCCGGGCCTCGGCGGCCATCCTCGCCGACGCCTGGCGCGGCACCCACCCATCCTGGCGCGAGCTGAAGCAGCGCTGATCCGGCACCGGGCCGGGCCGGCAACGCTCCTGGGCTCCCCGCCCGGTGCGCCCCGGCCCGCCCGGTGTCCGACTTCCACTCAGGCGGCGGTCCTCCCGCCGCCCGGCGACTGTTCACTCGTAGGTCACCTCCTTCGCAGCATGACCGAGGCGACGTCAGCCGCGAACGCCGCGGGCTCGTCGATCGGCATGGCCGGCACCTTTCGCGAGATCACGGTCAGCCCCGCCCAGAGGGCTGGCGGCAACCACCGTGCCCGGTAGCCGAGGAGTTGGGTCCGGCTTGATCACGTGACGAAAAGTAGGTCGGAGAGGACTCCTGGGCCTATTTCCCATCACCTGATCAAGGGCTGGTCCGCGCATCCCCGTGTTCCCCGCGGCAGGCCGGGTACGCGGGGTTGGTCCGCGCCCGATGGAGGTCGCCCATGTCCCAGGCTCCCGACGAGGAGAACCCCAGGCTCGACGAGGAGGTCCGGGAGGCCGAGCGCCGGCTCGCCGCCCTCGCCACCCCGTCGGACGACGCAATGACCGACGACGACGCCCGGACGCCGGACGACGCCCCTTCGGAGCTGGACACCGACTAGGCAGGTCCTGTCGTCCCTCAGCGACGCCAGAACTGGCGGGGTGCCAACCCCTCACGACGCAGCCAGTGCTCCGTGTAGACGATCCGCTCGGCCTCAACGACCACCAGGGTGTCCTCGGGCGGCTCGGACAGCGGTCGCCCCCGCTCGGCGTGCTCGTTCTCCCAGCGGAACGCCTCCCAGTAGTGCGCGCGGTCCGGATGCCCCGGGTCGAGCACCCGGGCGGCGCCGAACACCTGAGCCCCGCGGCTGCTGGCCAGCCCGACCAGCGGTGCGAAGATCCCGACGGACACCCGTGGGTCGGCAGCGATGTTGCGCATCTTCGGCGAACGGGGCGCGACCGTGAACAGCACCGAGAAGTCGAGCGAGTAGTACCGCACCGGCGTGGCAATCGGTCCGTCCGGACCCGTGGTCGCGAGCACGCACATGTTCTGCGACGACAGCAGGTTGAGAATGCGCTCTTCAAGCCGCTCGCGATCGAGCCGCCCCGCAGGCGTGGGACCGGCCAGCCACGGATTCGTCAACGGCATGCCGGGTCCTCGATCATGGCGAGCACCTTACCCACACGGCCGAGCCGATCGGGTACCACGATCGGCCGGACGCGGGACCACGGGCCTGCCCGGCGAGACAACGCCGGACAGGCCCGTGGTCCCGAGGAAGCTCAGTGCTTGAGCGTGAAGGTGAAGTCGCCGGACAGCTTGCCGGTCAGGCGGACTGTCGAGACGAGCATCCCCTCCTCACTCATCCTGTCGACCTCGGCCCGCGAAAGGCCGAAACCCGCGGCGATCAGTCGTGCGGGCCGGACGGGGATGCGCGCCGCGAAGCGGACCGCGACCTCGACGATGTCGCGGTCCAGGTGCGCGGATCCGTTGGTGTCGAGACGCCAGGCGTCGTCCCAGTCCAGGACGAATCGATTGCGACGCTGCACGATCGGATCCTGAAGCAGCTCGGCGATCAGGCGACTGTCGTTGTCGTGCAGCCGGTCGAGCAGCTCAGCGGGGATGGAGCGCACGGTCGTCCGCTCCAGGACCTCGAGCTTGACCGTGTCTCCGCATCCGGTGCAGAGCGCGAGGAGCCAGATGTCGATGAGCTTGTGGTTGGCGTTGAGGCGGAATCTGCCGCTCGGCCGGAAGCGTGCGGACGCGCACGCATGGCAACGGCGGCGGATTATGGGCAGGCAGGTGGGCACGACGGCCCAGTTGATGAGCACAGAGGTACACCGGTTTCAGTGAGAAGTCCGCAGCAAAAAGGAGCGCGGCGCACAGGCGCGACGCGCGAATCAGCGCTCGGGAGGTCTCACAGGGTGTACAACGGCACGTCCTCGCCTAGACGACAGGTTGAGGCAGGACGCTAGCGGCGCCGGCGGCGGGGCTCCACCGGTTTTCGGGCACCACATGAATCCGGCGGCCCGGGCCTGTCCTGCCGATCGCAGACCGGTGCGGGCACGGCATCTTGGCTAGAGTCTCGCCGTGGTTGTGGTCAACATGGTGGAGAAGTTCGGTGTGGACGATGTCCTCGAACGTTCATGGGAACTGCCCCCAGACGTCGTCGAGCCGCTGCGCACGCATGTCGACGTGGCGCCCGGCGAGTGGGTCGTGAACTCGTGGCCCATGACAGCGCAGCTTGCCTCCATCGTGCAGCCCTGGGTTGATGAGCCCATCGATCTCACGACGAATTCCTGGTTCGTCAGCTCTGCGCAGGCCACTGCTTGACGCGAGTCCTTGGGTCATCGGAGGCGGTCAAAGCTGCGTTCCACGACATCGCGCTTGCGGTAACAACTCAATCGGTGGCAGATCTTGGACACTTTCCGTTAGTCAGGAACGGAAAGTGTCCAAGATCTAGCCCGCCAACTCTCCCTCGCGCCCCAGTCGGCGTCGCGCAACGGACGGGACCCTCAGCAGCGGTCTCCTCGGCCAGTTGTCGACTAAGCGTCCGCCCCTGCTCGCTCCGCGCCCGGTGCTGCTCGTCGGTGGCGACCCGGCCACCGCCGTACTCGCTGTGTTGGTCCTTCCAGTCCGACCACGCCCGCAGCCCGGCGGCCAGCTCGGCCGAGAGGCCGAGCGTCTCCGGGCTCACCATGCCCACGGCCTCGCGGCTGGAACGCCCACCGCGAGCGGAAAGCATTCCCCCACGTCGAGACCGGGAACGCGCCGTAGTCGAACGCGACGTCCAGTCGCCGCACACCGGGCAGGCCAGGCCACGCCGCCGGAACTCCCGCATCCCCGGGTCAGGCGGTCGGGACCGGCAGCACCACGCCCTCGGCCGCCGACCGGTGCGCCAGCTCGATCAGCTCGACCGTGGCGACCGAGTCGCGCGGGTCCACCGGCAGCGGCGTGCCGTCGCGCAGCGCCGCCGCCACCTGGGCGTAGAAGCTCTGGTACGACCCGGGCACGGTCGGCACCGGCCGCAGGTCGCCGTCGACGCCGAGCAGGCCGTACCGCTCCGGCGGCACCTCGCCCCAGCCGGGCTGGTCCGGCCGGCCGCCGTCGTGCAGCGCCGCCTCCTGCACGTCCAGCCCGTAGGTCGTGTAGCCGGCCCGGTCGCCCAGCACCCGCAGCCGCGGCCCGAGCTGAGCGGTGATCGCACCCATCCACAGGTGCGAGTGCACGCCGTTGGCGTGCGTCAACGCCACGAACGCGTCGTCGTCGACCTCGGCGCCCGCGCGGCGGCGGTCGACCTCGGCGTAGACCCGCTCGACAGTGCCGAAGAGCTGCACGGCCTGGTCGATGAGGTGCGCGCCCAGGTCGAACAGAGCCCCACCGGCCTCCTCCGGCCCGGCAAGCTCCCGCCAGCCCGGCTTGATCGCGGGGCGGAACCGCTCGAAGCGGGACTCGAAGCGCAGCACCCGCCCCAGCTCGCCCCGCTCCACGAGCCCACGGGCGGTCAGGAAGTCGCCGTCCCAGCGGCGGTTCTGGAACACCGTCAGCGGCACTCGGAGGCGGTCGGCCTCCTCGACCAGCGCCCGGGCGTCGGCGGCGGTGGGGGCCAGGGGCTTGTCGACGACGACCGGCAGGCCGGCCGCGAGGGCCGCCCGCGCCATCGGCACGTGCTGCCGGTTCGGCGTGGCGACCACCACCAGGTCCAGAGCTTCCGGGGTACGCCACAGCTCGTCGGCGTCGTCGACCAGGCGGGCGTCCGGGAAGTGCTGGTGCGCCTGCTCGCGTCGCTGCGGATCGCGGGTGACGATGGCGTCCAGCCGCAGACCGGGTGTCGCGGCGATCAGCGGCGCGTGGAACACCCGACCCGCCAGCCCGTACCCCAGCAGACCAACCCGCAGCGCCTCCGCCATGCCGTACTCCCATCTCCTGGCCCGCGCCCTGGACCGGCGGCGGTGCCGGTGCTCGAATCTACGCCGCGCGCCGCCGGGCCCGATCCGGGCCCGGCGCTGGTCAGCCCACCGGGTCGGCGCGTAGATAGGTGAGCACGGCGAGCACCCGGCGGTTGGTGTCGTCGCTGGGTGGTAGGTCGAGCTTCAGCAGGATGTTGCCGACGTGCTTGCCGACGGCGGCCTCGGTGACGTGCAGACGGGCGGCGATCGAGGCGTTGGAGCGGCCCTCGGCAAGCAGCGCCAGCACCTCCCGTTCCCGGGCGGAGAGCGCGGCGAGCGGGTCGCGGGGGCGGTGCAGCAGTTGCCGCACCACGTCCGGGTCGATGGCGGTACCCCCGTCGGTGACCCGCCGCAGTGTGTCGACGAACTCGGTCACCTCGGCCACCCGGTCCTTGAGCAGGTAGCCGACCCGCTGGCCGTCGCCGCTGTCCAGCAGCGCCGCGGCGTACCCCGTCTGCACGAACTGGCTGAGCACCACCACCGGCAGGCCGGGCCGCTCGGCGCGCAGCGCGACGGCCGCCCGCAGCCCGTCGTCGCGCCGACCGGGTGGCATCCGGATGTCGGTAAGCACCAGATCGGGCTGGTGTGTGCGGGCCGCCTCCAGCAGTTCCGGCGCGGAGCCGACGGCGGCGCACACCGTGAAGTCGAAGCGGGTCAGCAGCGCGACCAGGCCCTCGCGCAGCAGTACCTCGTCCTCGGCGAGCACCACCCGGGTCACCTGCGACATGGCAGCTCCACCCGGACCAGGGTAGGCCCGCCGGGCGGGCTGGACAGCAACAGCCGTCCCTCGGCGGCGGCGACCCGGTCGGCGAGACCGGTCAGGCCGGTTCCCCGGGCCGGGTCCGCGCCGCCGTGCCCGTCGTCGGACACCTCGACCACGAGGTCGCCGCCGACCCGGGACAGGCGCACCCCGGCGCCTGTCGCCCCGGAATGCCGGGCCACGTTGCTCAACGCCTCGGACACCACGAAGTACGCGGTGGTCTCGACGATCTCCGGCAGCGCGCCGTCGACGTCGGCGTGCACGGTCACCGCGACGGGAGCGGCGTCGGCCAGCTCGCGTACCGCGCCGGCGAGACCGAGGTCGGTGAGGCTCTGCGGCCGGATGCCGTGCACCAACTGCCGCAACATCACCATCAGCCCGCGCGCCTGGTCGTGCGCCACGGCGAGGGGCCGGGCGGCGGGGGAGTCCTCCGGCACGTCCAGCCGGGCCAGGCCGAGCTGGAGGGTGAGGCTGGTCAGCCTGGGCTGCGCCCCGTCGTGCAGGTCCCGTTCGATGCGGCGCCGTTCCGCCTCGTACGCGCCGACCAGCCGGGTACGGGAGCGGGCGACCTCGCGCAGCGCGGCCGCGTCGACAGGCGAGGTCAGCGCCCACCGGGCCACGGCGGCCTGACCGGCGGCGAGCAGCCCCACCCCGTAGCAGAGCACCGGGAGGAGCAGCACTCCGACGATCGCGTACGGGACGGCTTCGCCGGTGCTGTCGATCGGCTGCCAGATCACGACCGGTTCGTTGTCCCCGGCCAGCCAGGGGCTGGTGACCATCCCGACGTCGAGCAGCACCAGCACCAGGAACACCCAGTACGCGACAGGCACGAAACCGCCCAGCCAGAACAGGTACGCGACCTCCCGCCAGGTCGCGGCGCTGCGGTAGCGGGCGGCCAGGCCCGGCCACGGCGACGAGGGCAGCGGACGGTTGTCGACGAGCCGGACCCGCCACCGCTCGACGGCGCCCACCACGACGCTCAGGAGCGGGGCCAACACCACCAGGATGATGCTGCCGGTGATCAGGAACAGCATCAGCGCGATGCTCGGCGGTCGGCCCTGCCGCCGGAGCGTGCTGACGACGGGCAGCAGGGGCGCGCCGATGACGAGCAGCCCGACGGCGAGCACGCCGGCGATCGGCACGGTGCTGACCAGGTAGGCCAGCGCCCGCCACGGCCAGGCGGAGATCAGCCAGCCGCGGCGACGCAGCGACGCGGCCAGGTGCGAAGGGTGTTCCGAGGTCATGCCGCAGACGCTAATCGCCGGTGAGGAGCCGACCCAGCCGTCCAGATCCCCTTTTCGGGGTATGCCCAGCACTACCCGCCAACGGGTGTGCGGGGTCCGGAAACGGGAAGAACGCGCCGTCACGCGATCCGTGTGACCTGGTGGCGTCGGCGGCTGGAGAGACATGGGTGCCAGAACCTTCGTGGTGGTCGGCGGTACCAGCGGGCTGGGTCTCGCGGTGGCCCGACTGCTTGTCGACGAGCACCAGGTGGTGGTGTTCGGCAACGAGCCGGCCGAGGTCGCCGCGACGACCGACGAGCTGGGGTGCGGCGGCGCGGTCTGCGACGTCTCCTCCTACGAACAGGTCCGGGACGCGTTCGCCGAGGTGGTGGGTCGCTACGGCACCGTCGACGGAGTGGCGGCGTGCGCGTCGATGTGGGCGGGCGGCGACCTCGGGGACCTGTCCGTGGAGCACATCCGGCGGGCCGTGGACATCAACGTCCTGGGTACGACGTACCTGCTGCGGGAGGCGCTGGAGCAGCTGCACCGGCAGGGCTACGGGAACGTGGTGTACATCGGCGCGATGGCGCTGGCGGCCCCCCGGCCCGGCATCCCGATCTACCGGGCGACCAAGAGCTACGGCAGCAGTCTCGTCGAGTCGCTGGCCCAGGCCCAGCACAGCAACCGGGTCAAGGTGATGCAGCTGCATCCCGGGCCGATGCCGACGCGCCTCCAGGAACGCGTCGGCGCCGAGTTCCTCGACGAGGTGTACGCCCTGCCCGAGCAGGTCGCCGCCGAGGTCGTCCGGCTGCTGCTGCTGCAACCCGACGACCTCTACGTCTCCGGCGAGCGCGTGCTGCGCGCGGACGGGCGGTGGTGACGGCGGCAGCCGGACCGGGGGACCGTCCGGCCTCCGCGTGGGCGCCGCTGCGCGGCGCCGTCTACCGCAACCTCTGGCTGGCCCTGCTCGCCGCCAACATCGGCACCTGGATGCAGACCGTCGGGGCGCAGTGGCTGCTGATCCACCACTCCAACGCCTCCACGCTCGTCGCGTTGGTGCAGACCGCCAGCCTGCTGCCGGTGCTGCTGCTGGCGCTGCCCGCCGGGGTGCTGGCCGACAACTTCGACCGCCGGCACCTGCTGATCGCGGTGCAGCTGTTCCTGGTGGCGGTCGCGGTGGCGTTGACCCTGCTCACCCTTACCGACCGGATGCCGCCGGCCCTGCTGCTCACCCTCACCTTCGCGTTCGGGGTCGGGCAGGCGCTCACCCTGCCGGCCTGGGCGGCGGTGATCCCGGAGCTGGTGCCGCAGGAGCAACTGCGGTCGGCGTCCGCGCTCGGCTCGATAAGCGTGAACGTGGCCCGGGCGGTGGGGCCCGCGGTGGCCGGCGTGCTGATCGCCCGGATCGGCGTCGCCCCGGTCTTCGGCCTCAACGCGGTCGCGTTCGCCGTCTTCGCGTACGCGCTGTGGCGCTGGCGGCCGACCACCGCCCGTGCCGTCGAGGTGCCCGAACGGTTCACCGCCGCGCTGCGCGCCGGCAGCCGCTACGTACGCCACTCACCGATCGTGCGCCGGCTGCTGCGCCGCGCGTTGGTCTTCGTGATCCCGGCCAGCGCGTTGTGGGCGCTGCTGCCGCTGGTGGCGGCCCGGCGGCTCGGGTTGGGTTCCGGCGGGTACGGGCTGCTGCTGGCCGCCCTCGGGGTGGGCGCCATCGCGGGCGGTGTGCTGCTGGCCGTGATCCGGACCCGGCTGTCGGCCAACCAGCTCCTGCTCATCGCGGGTGCGCTGTTCACCGTCGCGCTGGCGGTGCTGGGCACCGTACGGGTGGTGCCGCTGGTGCTTCTCGCCCTGCTGCCGGCCGGGATGGCCTGGGTGACGGTGCTGGCCAACGTCAACGCCGAGATGCAGCTCTTCCTGCCGAGCTGGGTACGGGCCCGGGGGCTCGCCGTCTACCAGGTGTGTTTCGCCGGTGGGCAGGCCGTCGGCGCCCTCGCGTGGGGTCTGGTTGCCGACATGGGCGGGCTGGTCCTCGCCTACCTCGCGGCGGCGGCGCTGATGTTCCTCGGGACCGTGACGAGCCGGATCTGGCCGCTGCCGGACCTGCGGTCGGTGAACCGCGAACCGTCGGCCTACTGGCCGCAACTGCACCTGGCGCACGAGCCGGACCCGGGCGTGGGGCCGGTGCTGGTGACGGTGCAGTACACGGTCCGGCCGGAGCGGACGGGACCGTTCCTCGCGGCCATGGACGTGGTGCGCGGCGCCCGGCAGCGCACCGGCGCGATGCGTTGGGGGCTGTTCCGGCCGGCCGAGACGACGGACCGGTTCGTCGAGGTGTACCTGGTGCCGTCCTGGGACGAGCACCTGCGCCAGCACGGCGGCCGGTTGACGGGGGAGGACCGCGAGGCCGAGGCGCGGGCGCGGGAGCTGACCGACGGCGACCCGGAGGTACGCCACCTCGTGCCGGCCGCCGCCGGGCCGGCGCTGTCCGACGACCGCGAAGGGCTCTGATCTCCGTACGCCTCATCTCGTTTCCGATTTCTGCCCACGTCATGTGCAGGACGTGATTGTCGGGGTACGAGGGGGCTCGGAGAGGGGAGGGAACCCATGGATCTGCTGGCTACCACGACCATCCGCCGGCCGGTGTCCGACGTGTACGCCTTCTGGCGTCGTCTGGAGAACCTGCCGACGTTCATGGCTCATCTGCAGGAGGTGCGCAGCACCGGGGACCGCACGACTCATTGGACGGCGAGCGCGCCGTTCGACCGCAGCGTCGAGTGGGACGCGGAGATCACCGACGAGGTGCCCGACGAGCGCATCGGCTGGCGGTCCACCGGCGACGCCGACGTGCCGAACACCGGCAAGGTGTGGTTCGTGCCCGCGCCCGACGGCGTGAGCACCGAGGTGCACGTGCTGCTGGTGTACGACATCCCCGGCGGCAAGCTCGGCGAGGCCGTGGCCCGGTACTTCGGCGAGGAGCCGCACCAGCAGCTCGACGACGACCTGCGCCGACTCAAGCAGGTCCTGGAGACCGGCGAGGTGGTGCGCTCCGACGGTGCGCCGTGGGGCAAGCGCGCCCGCAAGGAGTTTCCGCAGCGGCCGGCGCAGCCGCTGTCCAGCGACGAGATCGCCAAGGGGGAGGCGGCATGAGGGCGAACACCTGGGCCGGTCGCAACAAGGTCGAGGTCCGCGACGTGCCGGACCCGAGCATCCTCAACCGGCGCGACGCGATCGTGAAGGTCACCTCGACCGCGATCTGCGGGTCGGACCTGCATCTGGTCGACGGGTACGTGCCGACCATGCAGGACGGTGACGTGCTGGGTCACGAGTTCATGGGCGAGGTGGTGGAGGTCGGCGCCGGCGTCGACCCGGGCCGGCTGCGCGTCGGCGACCGGGTCGTGGTGCCGTTCCCGATCGCCTGCGGCGCCTGCGCGGCGTGTGCGGCGGAGCTGTGGTCGTGCTGCGAGAACAGCAACCCCAACGCCGGGATCGCGGAGAAGATGTTCGGTCATCCGGTCGCCGGCATCTTCGGCTACTCCCACCTGACCGGAGGCTTCGCCGGCGGCCAGTCCGAGTACGTGCGGGTGCCGTTCGCCGACGTCGGGCCGCTGAAGATCGAGTCGGACCTGACCGACGAGCAGGTGCTGTTCCTGTCCGACATCCTGCCGACCGGCTACATGGGCGCCGAGATGTGCGACATCCAGCCCAGCGACGTCGTCGCCGTGTGGGGCGCCGGCCCGGTCGGGCAGTTCGCGATGGACAGCGCCCGACTGCTCGGCGCCGCCACTGTCATCGCCATCGACAAGGAGCCGTACCGCCTGCGGATGGCGGAGGAGGCCGGCCACACCACGATCAACTTCGAGGAGGTGGACGTCCGCTCCCGGCTGTTGGAGCTGACCGGCGGACGCGGGCCGGACAAGTGCATCGACGCGGTCGGCATGGAGGCCAGCCACGGCAGCGCGCACCTGCACGCGTACGACCGGGTGAAGCAGGCCGTGCGGTCGGAGACCGAGCGGCCGCACGCGTTGCGGCAGGCGATCCTGTCCTGCCGCAGCGGCGGCATCGTGTCGGTCATCGGCGTGTACGGCGGCTTCCTCGACAAGTTCCCCTCCGGCGCGTGGATGAACAGGTCGCTGACCCTGCGCACGGGTCAGTGCCACGTCCAGCGGTACATGACGCCGCTGCTGCGCCACATCGAGAACGGCGAGCTGGATCCCACCCGCGTGATCACCCACACGCTGCCGTTGCAGGACGCGGCACGTGGCTTCGACCTGTTCAAGAACAAGCAGGACGGCTGCGAGAAGGTCGTGCTGAAGCCGTGACCGGGTGAGTGCCGGCGAGCGGCCGTCAGCAGGCCCTCGCCGGCACCGTACGGCGCGTGACGTACGGCGTACGACCGCGTTGTTAGGATGGCCGCACCATGGCGAGTGAGCGCAAGGCGACCGCGGATCCGGCCCGCAGCCTGGCCATCCTCTGGCGCACCCGGGAACCGACCAGCCGCAGCGCCGGGCAGGGGCTCAGCGTCGACCGGATCGTCCGGGCCGCGATCGACATCGCCGACGCCGAGGGTCTCGACGCGTTGACCATGCGTCGGGTCGGTGAGGCGTTGGGCGTCGGCACGATGTCCGTCTACACGTACGTGCCGGGCAAGGCCGAACTCGTCGACGTCATGATCGACACCGCGTACGGCGAGATGCCGCGTTCCGCCGTCGAGGGGGACTGGCGGGCGCGGCTGGAGCGGATCGCCCGCGACAACCTGGCGCTCTACCAGCGCCACAGGTGGATGCTGCGCGCCGAGACGACCCGCCCGGTGCTCGGCCCGCACCTGGTGGCCAAGTACGACCACGAACTCGGCGCGGTCGCCGACATCGGGCTCACCGACGTCGAGATGGACGCGGTGCTCACCCTCGTCCTCGGGCACGTGAAGAGTTCCGCGCGCGCCGCGTCCGAGGTGGTCGACCTGGAGCGGGAGACCGGCATGACCGACGGCCAGTGGTGGCAGTCGCACGCGCCCTGGCTGGAGACGTTCCTGACGGCCGACCGCTACCCGACCGCGTCCCGGGTCGGCACCGCCGCCGGCCAGCAGCACGGCGGGGCGTACGGCCCGGAGTACGCCTTCGAGTTCGGCCTGCAACGCGTCCTCGACGGCATCTCGGTGGTGGTCGCCGAGCGGGCGGCCACCCCATAGGCCGGAACGGCTCCTTCAATTTTTCTGGCTCGTGTCTGGCGCTGAAACGGCTGCGCCCAGCCGGGCGAGCGCACGGTCGGACGGGCTGTCCGGCTCGGCGTGGTAGACGACCAGGGACTGACTCGTACCGTTGATCGTGAGCTTCTCGTAGCGCAGCTCCAGCTCGCCCACGACCGGATGCCGGAACACCCGTAGTCCACCGCCCGCGCGGACGGCGACGTCGTGCCGGGCCCACAACCGCCGGAACCGCTCGCTGCCGGCGGACAACTCCTCCACCAGCGCGGTGAGTCGGGGATCGTCCACCTCGACGCCGACCTGGGCCCGCAGGCCGGCCACCGCGTTGGCCGCGACCGCCTCCGCGGCCGGGTAGAGCGCCGGCACGCTCGGGTCCAGGAAGACCGCGCGCAGCAGATTCACCCCGACCCGGTAGATCGGCGTCAGCGCGGTCGCCATCGGGTTGGCGAAGAGCACGTCCAGGTGCCGGCCGTGCACGAAGGCGGGCGTCCGCGCCCACGAACCGACAAGCTGTCGGATGCCCACCGGTACCCGTTCCGGGCGTCGTACCGGCCGGCCGGCGGGCGCCTGACCGCCGAGGCGCCGCAGGTGCGCCGCGGCCTCCACGTCGAGCAGCAACGCCCGGGCCAGCGCGTCGAGCACCTGCGCGGACGGGCGCCGGTCGCGGCCCTGCTCCAGCCGCAGGTAGTAGTCGGCGCTGATGCCGGCCAGCAGGGCCAGCTCCTCGCGCCGCAGGCCGGGCACCCGCCGCCGGCCGTGCGCGGGAAGCCCGACGTCGAGGGGACCGATCAGGTCGCGCCGGGCGCGCAGGAATTCGCCCAGCGGGCCGGCCGTGCTCACCCGCCCATCGTAGGAGGCCCGCCCGGCCCGCCCAGCCTGGTCCTGCCACTACCAGGAAAACCAGGAACCCGGATAACGGGCGGTTGCCGGGTGACAGTGTTTGACAGGAAGCGTGATCGAGACAGGGGCTGCAGATGACCGAGCGAATCAGGACGCCATTCGGTTTCGCCTCGACCGCCGACGAGGTCCTCGCCGGAGTCGACCTCAGCGGTAGGCGGGCCATCATCACCGGAGGCGCCGCCGGCATCGGCGTCGAGACCGCCCGCGCGCTGGCCGCCGCCGGTGCCGAGGTGGTGCTCGCGGTACGCCGGGTCAGCGCGGGTGAGCAGGCCGCCGCCGACATCGCGGCCAGCATCGGCGCGGACCGGGTCACGGCCCGCGAGCTGGACCTGGCCGACCAGGATTCGGTACGCCGATTCGTCGCCGGCTGGGACCAGCCGCTGCACATCCTGGTCAACAACGCCGGGATCATGGCGCTGCCCGAGCTGGAGCGCACCGCCGAGGGCTGGGAGATGCAGTTCGCCACCAACTTCATGGGGCACTTCGCGCTTACCGTCGGCCTGCACGACGCGCTCGCCGCGGCCGGTGGCGCCCGGGTGGTGTCGGTGAGCTCCAGCGGCAACCTCTTCTCGCCTGTGGTCTTCGACGACCTGCACTTCGCGTTCCGGCCGTACGACCCGCTGCTTGCGTACGGGCAGTCCAAGAGCGCCGAGGCGTTGCTTGCCGTCGAGGCGACCCGCCGCTGGTCCGGCGAGGGCATCCACGCCAACGCGCTGAACCCCGGCGCGATCGCCACCGGCCTGCAGAAGCACACGGGCGGGCTGCGTACGCCCAAGGAGCGGCAGAAGACACCGCAGCAGGGCGCCGCCACCTCGGTGCTGCTCGCCGCGTCCCCCCTGCTGGACGGCGTCGGCGGTCGCTACTTCGAGGACTGCGCCGAGGCGCCGGTGGTCACCGAGCGGCCCGCCGACTACACAGGCGTCGCGGCGTACGCGGTCGATCCGGGCAATGCCGAGCGGCTCTGGACCGTGGCGTCGGACCTCCTCGCGTAGCGGCCCCGATGCCGCAGGCAGCGCCGCGCCACGGCGACCAACCGCGCTGCGACGACGTGGTGGAGTTGCGGGTGCACGGCGTGTCGGGGGCGCGGCCCTCGGTCATCCTGGGCGCGGAGCGGGTACGGCAGGTCGCGGGCGACGCCCGGGGAGGCTTCCACCGCCGCGACGGGCCGGACAGCACCGACCCGGACGGGGTGACGCTGGAGGCGTACCGCTGGGGTGATCTGCCCTCGGGCACTGTGGGCCGGACGCTCGCCATGGTCCTCCTGCTGCCGTTCATGCTCAGCAACGCGGCGGTGTGGATGCGGCCCACCGGCAGCGGCGCCGCCGGGGTCACCGTCCTGTGCCGGCTCCTCGCGCTCAACCTCACAGTGGTGTACGTGGTGTCCATCGCCGGGGTCGCCCTCGACCTGCTCGCCTGGCGGTGTCTCGGCGCGGCCGCCTGCCGCGCGCCCTTCGACACCCTGGCCGGGCTCGACGACCGACCCGTCGGGCAGCGGCTGGCCATGTCGGCGCTGCTGCCGATCGTCGCCGTCGGGGTCCTGCGACTGCTCGGCACCCGCCGCCCCCGCCCGGCCGGCAACCCCCTGTGGGCGGTGGAGCCGCTCGTGGTGCGGCTGCGGGCGATCCACGTCGCGGCCGCGCTCGCCGTCCTCGACCTTCTGCTCCTCACGGCCCGTCGCGGCGGCGGCGCGACGCCCGGGACGACGGTGCTGCTGACGCTCAGCGCCGCGGTCCTGGTGGCCTGCGTGGGCCTGCTCGTCGCCCCGGGGTTGATCGACCGGGCAGCGACCGCCCGCATCGCCACGGTGACCGCCCGAGCGACGGGCGTTCTGGCGGCGGGTCTGACGGTGGCGACTCTCGTGGCTGTCGCGCGCGACGAGCGCGGCTGGCAGTCGTCGGCCGGGCTCCCCGGCTACGACGGGATCACCGGGGGCGCCCTGCTCGGCCAGATGGTGCTGCTGGTGGTGCTCAGCGGCGTGGTGCTGTGGCACCGCGGCCGGTCCGCGCTGCCCCGAGGGCTGGGCGCGGCGCTGATCGCGGCCATCGCGGTTGGCCTGACCGGCGCGTTCTCCGCCGGTCTGGTCTACCAGGCGGGGGTGCTGCTCGGTGGCTACCGCGGCGACGGAGGGCCGCCGTTGCCGTACCGCTGGACGTTGCTGGCCTTCTTCCTGCACGTGGCCGTGGCGGTGCTGCTGTGCGGGGCGATGACCCTCCTGTCCCGGCGTCGCCGTCGCGGGGCGGCGGAGGCGATCGTCGCCCGCGACTTTCCCGCGCCGCCGCCGGAGGCGACCGGACGGTTGCGGCGGGTCACCAAGGCGGTGGCCCGGGCGCGGTTCACCGAGTGGGTGGGCCTGCTGGCGGCCACGTACGCGTCTCTGGCGGTGGTCGGGCTGGCCACGAGCCTGCTCGGGCAGTTCGGGCGCGAGCCGGACGAGCTGGCGCGGCACTATCTCCGGCTGCCGGCCGGTGCGGTCGGGATGGGGCTCGCGGGGGGTACGTACCTCCTCGCCGCGGTGCTCCTCGCGTTGGTGTTGGGAGGTCTGTTCGCCTATCGGAGGGCGTGGTTCCGCCGGTACGTCGGGATCCTCTGGGACCTGGGCACCTTCTGGCCCCGGGCCGCACACCCGTTCGCGCCCCCGAGCTACGCCGACCGGGCGGTGCCGGAGTTGGCCGACCGGATCGGCCAGCTGACCGAGCGGCACGCCGGGGTGCTGCTGTGCGGGCACAGCCACGGCTCGGCGTTGCTGGCCCTCGCGGTGCTGCGGCTGCCCCCGAGCGTGCGCCGCCGGGTCGCGCTGCTCACCTACGGCTCCCCGCTGGACCGCCTCTACGCCCGGCTCTTTCCGGCGTACCTCGACGAGAAGGTGCTGCGCGAGGTCGGGGAGCGGGTCGGGTGGCGGTGGCTCAACCTCTGGCGGGACACCGACCCGGTCGGCGGTTGGATCTTCGCGGCGCACCGACCCGGTGAGCCGCCGTCGGAGACGACCGATCCGGCCGGCCGCGTCGACCGGCGGCTGCGCGACCCCGCCGGCCTGCTGCCGTCAGCGGGGGAGCGTCGACCGCCACCGGTGCGCGGCCACCACCCGGGCGAGTCCGACCCCGCGTTCCGGGCGGCCGTCCGTGACCTCGTCGGCCGGCTGCGCTCCCCGGACGGCGGTTGAGCCGCCGGCCGGGCCCGTCACCGGTCCTCGGACAGCCGCTCGGACTCCGCGACCACCGAACGGATCTTGCGCAGGGTGGCGTCGGGGGCGTGCACGGCGGTACGCCACCGATCGAGCGTGCGGGTCAGCACCCGGACGACGAACTGCAACTGGTTGACCTGCTCGCGCAGCAGCCCCAGCTCGGATCGCGAGGTCACCGCCTGGCCCTCCAGCTCGGTGATCCGCGTCTGCAAGGGCTGCACGAGTGTCAGTGCGGCCTCCGTCAGCGTGTCGGCGGCGTCGGCCTTGAACTTGCCGCGCTGCGACACGACAGTGGCGATGGCGGCCAGGCCGGTCGTCCCGCCGAGGATGCCGAGCAGGCTGAGCAGCGCCTGGACCCACTGCGGCGCTTCGGGTGTCGGCGCCGAGATCACGTGACACCTCCCACGACCCGTCGGTGCGTCGCGCACTGGTGGTCGTACGCCAGACAGCGCAGGTCGGCGGCGACCTGGGCGGCCCGCCAGAAGGCGCCCAGTGGCATCGCGCTGATCAACGACGCC
Source organism: Micromonospora lupini str. Lupac 08 (assembly GCF_000297395.2). GTDB lineage: Bacteria > Actinomycetota > Actinomycetes > Mycobacteriales > Micromonosporaceae > Micromonospora > Micromonospora lupini. Next base: position 2,238,180 of record NZ_HF570108.1, read on the forward strand.
GCGACGAGGCCCTGTGTGCCGGACACCGCCACCAGCGCCACCGCGTACATGCCGGTGATGGTGCCGAGCACCAGGACGGACGCGAACTCGATGCCGAGGCCGGTGGACAGTCGACCGGGCCACAGGATGCCCGACAGCCCGCCCACGCCGACCACGATCAGGGCGACCTCCCAGCCGAGCTGGAGGGGTTCCGGCATGGACAGTTGGACCGACGGTGACCGGACGTCGAGCACGAGCAGGAGGAACCCACAGATGGGCGTCGTGACAAGTGCGGCGACCTCGAACGGCTGGTTCTTGGCCCGGGGGCGGAGATGTCCCACGGCGACTCCTTGATCGGACCACGATCGCCGGCTCCCCACCGGGTCGAGGTCGTGCCAGCTCGCGCGCACGATCAGGTTCGCCGGTGGCGTGTGGACGGTCGATGGTCGAGGCGATGGACGACTCGCCGTCGTTGGCTGCCGGTATCTGCTTGTGTAGCACCGGCGACCGGGTTCCGTCCACCCGACGCGACGTCGTCTTTCCGCAGGTCAGAGGCGGTTTACCGGACGTGTGGGTGGTTCACGCGCGAGGGGTGGCGGGCACGCCGGCGACCCGTCGCGATTGCTGACGGAAGTGTCGGAAATGCTACGGCGTCGTCCGGCCCCGGATCAGCGCAGCAGCAGGTCGCGCAGCGCCCGGACGACCACTGCCGGCGCCTCCTCCGCCATGAAGTGACCGCAGGTGACCGTCTGGTGCTCCAGGTCCGGGGCCCAGGCCCGCCACACCGCCGCCGCGTCGTAGCCGAGCGCCGCGCCCCAGTCCTGCTGGAGCACGGTCACCGGCATCCGCAGCCGGTTGCCGGCCGTCCGGTCGGCCGTGTCGTGGACGGAGCGCCCGTCGCCGTCGTACGTCGTCGAGGCTGCCCGGCGATGATCACCAGACGGTCAGCGCCGAATCAGTGCGGGCCGGCACGGCCGCCTAGATTGGTGCCATGACCAGGCAACCGACGCCATCGGTGGGGGTGACGTTCGGCGTGCTCGGACCGGTGACCGCCAGCACCGCGGGCGGTCCGGTCCCGCTGCGGGGGCCCCGGCAGCGCCTGGTGCTGGCCCGGTTGCTGATCGCCCACGGCCGGGTGGTGCCTGTGGAACGCCTCGTCGACGACCTGTGGGAGGTCCCCCCGGACGGCGCGGTGGGCGCGATCCGCACCTTCGTCGCCGACCTGCGTCGGGCGTTGGAGCCCGACCGGCCGCCCCGGCAGCCACCCCGCCTCCTGGTCACCGAGCCTCCGGGGTACGCGCTGCGGGCCGCCCCGGACGCGGTGGACGCCTACCGCTTCGAGGCGGCAGTCGGCGAGGCGGGACGGCTGCTGACCGGGGAACTCCCCGGGCCGGCCCTGACCGCGCTGGACGAGGCGCTCGCGCTCTGGCGCGGGCCCGCGTACGCGGACTGCGCGGGCGCCCTCTGGGCCGTCGCGGAGATCAACCGCCTGGACGAGTCGCGGATGCTCGCCGTCGAGCGGCGTGCCGAGGCGCTGCTCGCGCTGGGCCGTCCGGACGAGGCCGCCGCCGACCTGCCCGCCCACCTCGCCGGCCATCCACTGCGGGAGGACGCGTGGCGGCTGCTCGCGCTGGCCCGGTACCGCGCAGGCCGGCAGGGCGAGGCGCTGGCAGCGCTGCGCGAGGCCCGCGACGTGCTGGTGGCGGAGCTGGGTCTGGACCCGGGGCCGGAGCTGCGTCGGCTGGAGGCCGACATCCTGGCCCAGGCGGCACACCTGACCCCCGCCGTGGCCGTCCCGGACCGTGCCGGACCCGTTCGCGACGGCGCGTCGGGACCGGCGCCGCGGCGGCCGTTCGTCGGACGGGACGTGGAGCTGGAGCGGCTGCGGCACGCCGGCCGGGTCGCCACCGCGTCCGGGCGGCCCACGCTCGCCCTGCTCAGTGGGGATCCGGGCGCCGGCAAGACCGCCCTGGCCGAGGCGCTGACCCGGCAGCTCGCCGCCGAGGGCTGGACCACGGCCTGGGGCCGCAGCCCCGAGTACGAGGGCGCCCCGGCCGCCTGGCCGTGGACCCAGATCACCGACACGCTCACCGAGCCGGCAGCGTCGCGCGGGCCGGTGGGGCCGGGCGGGCCGGTGGGGTCGGGCGGGCCGGTGGGGTCGGGCGGGCTTTCCGGGTCCGGCGAGCCTTCCGGGGTCGACGTGCCGGTGGACGGTGGCGGGACGGCCGGGACCGGCGACGCGGCCGATCCCGCCGTGGCCCGCTTCCGTCGGCACCGGGCGGTGGCGTCGGTGGTCTCCGCCGTCGCCGACCGGGCGCCCGTCCTGCTGGTCCTGGACGACCTGCACCGCGCCGACGGCGACACACTGGATCTGCTCACCGCCCTGCTCACCGGGCCGCAGCCGGCCACCGGGCCGGTGCTGGTCCTGGGCACCTACCGGGCCACCGAGATCAGCCCGGAGCTGACCGCCGCCCTGGCCCGCTCCGCCGGGCTCGAACCGGTGCGCGTGTACCTCGGCGGCCTGTCTCCCGAGGCGACCGGCGAGCTGGCCCGCGCCCTCGTCGCAACGGAGCTTGACCCGCCGACCGTCGGGCTGATCCACCACCGCAGCGGCGGCAACCCGTTCTTCGTCCGGGAACTGGTCCAGTTGTACGCCGGCGCGGGAGGCTCGGCGCTGGCGGAGGTGCCGCCCGGGGTGCGTGACGTCATCCGGCACCGCCTCGCACAACTGCCCGCGGCGACCCGTACCGTGCTGCGGCAGGCGGCGGTGCTCGGCCGGGACGTCGACCCCACGGTGCTCGGCGCGCTGACCGGCGACCCGGCGGTGCTGCTGGACGCCGTGGACCGCGCGTTGCAGGCCGGGTTCCTGACCGAGCGCGAGCCCGACGGTCAACTGCGGTTCACCCACATCCTGGTCCGCGACACGCTCTACGCCGACCTGTCCGCGGCGCGTCGCGCGGCCTGGCACGCCGCCGTGGCCGAGGCGTTGCAGCGGTGTCAGCCCGTCGACCCCGCCACGCTCGCCCACCACCTGCTGAGCGCCGGCGGGCCGGCCGCAGCGCTCCGGGCCGCGGGCTACGCCCGCACCGCTGCCGAACAGGCCGAACGCGACGGCAACCCGCACGAGGCGGCCCGGCTGTGGGCGCAGGTCGTCGACGCGTACGACCGGGCCGGCGGGACCGAGCGGCGCGAGCGGTTGAGCGCGGTGCTCGGTCTGGGGCGGGCTCTGGCGGTGACGGGCCGGTTGGCGCGGGCGCGCGGATGCCGCGCCGAGGCGATAGCCGACGCCGAGGCGGTCGGTGACCCCCGGCTGGCGGCGGAGGTGCTGGCCGGGTTCGACGTGCCCGCCATCTGGACCCGCAACGACGACGACAGGCTCTCCGAGCGGATCGTCCGCGCCGCCGAGCACGCCCTGACCGGCCTCGGCCCGACCGGCTCGGCGCAGCGCAGCCGGCTGCTGAGCACGCTCGCGCTGGAGCTGCGCGGCACCACAGGTGACCGAGGTCGCCGGGCCGCCGCCGAGGCCGAGCGGATCGCCCGGACCGTCGCGGACCCGGGGTTGCTGGCCTTCGCGCTGAACGCGCGCTTCATGCACGCCTTCCACCGCGTCGGGCTGGCCGCCGAGCGGGCCCGGATCGGCGCGGAGCTGGTCGACCTGGCCGCCGCGCGCCAGTTGGTGACCTTCGAGGTACTGGGTCACCTCATCGGAGTCCAGTCGTGCTGCGCGCGGGCGGACCGGGCCGGAGCGGACGGGCACGCCCGCGCCGCCGACCGCCTCGCGCAGCGGTACGAGCTGCCGCTGGTCGGGGTCTTCACCGGCTGGTACGCCGCGCTGCGCCAAGCGTTGGACGGCGACCGGGAGGCGGCGGCGACCGCGTACCGGGCGGCTGCCGAACGGCTCCCCGCCGAGGCCATGCCGGGGTTGGCCCACGGTCTGCTGCCCCTCGCCCTGCTCGGTCTGCGCCTGTCCGACGCCGTCGGCGCCGACCCACTGGCGCACGCCCCGGCAGGTGCGCGCCGAACACGTGTCGACGTGCCGGCCGGTCAGCAGCCGATCCCCGGGCCGGACGACGAGGACTGGGCGAGCCTGGACTGGGGGCCGTACGAGCCGTGGGTCCGACCGCTGCTGCTCGCCGCGGACGGCGACCACGCCGCCGCCCGTGCGGCGCTGCGGGTCCTCCCGGACGGGCCGCACGACCTGCTGCGGGAGGTGCGGCTGTGCCTCACCGCCCGGGCCGCCGTCGCCGTCGGCGACCGGCCCACCATGGAGCGGGTCGCCGCCGCGCTCCGGCCGGCCGCCGACGAACTGGCCGCCGGCAGCGGGGTGCTCACCGTCGGCCCGGTGGCCGGGCACCTCGCCGACCTGGCCACCGCCCTGGGCCGCGACGAGGAAGCCGCCGGGCACCGCCGTACGGCCCGCCTGCTCGTCGCGCGCGCCCGCGCCGACGATCCGACCTGAGCCCGGCCGGGGCCTTTCCGTGGCCGGCGACTTGCCGGTTCGTGTGGAACGGGCATCCGGGGTGCGGTCAGATGGAACCGCCGGCGTCCGTCGCCGGCCGGGGATCGAGGGGGTACGCCGTGGAGGTGCTCGTCCTGATCGTGGTGCTGGGCGGCACCGTCCTGGTCGGGACCACCCTCGGCGGCAGGTACCGGGTCGCGCCGCCGGTGCTGCTCATCGCCTTCGGAGTGCTGCTCGGGTTGGTGCCGCCGCTGTCCGAGGTGACCCTGGAGCCGGACCTGGTGCTGCTGATCTTCCTGCCCGCGATCCTCTACCGGGAGAGCCTCACCATCAGCCTGCGCGAGATCCGGGCCAACCTGCCGGTGATCGGGCTGCTCGCCGTGGTGCTCGTGGTGCTCACCATGGTCACGGTGTCGCTTACCGCGCAGGCGTTCGGCGTGAACCCGGCGGCCGCCTGGGTGCTCGGCGCGGTCCTCGCGCCGACCGACGCCGCCGCGGTCACCGGCCTGGCCAAGCGGCTGCCCCGGAAGCTGCTCACCACCCTGCACGCGGAGAGCCTGATCAACGACGGCAGCGCCCTGGTGATCTTCGCGGTGACCGTGGGTCTGCTCACGCACAGCGACAAGCCGGGGGTGCTGGGCATCGGCGAGGAGTTCGTCGGCGCCGGCGTCGGTGGGGTGGTCGCCGGTCTGCTGGTGGGCGCCGTCGTGGTGCTCATCCGGAAGCGACTCGACGACCCGTTGCGCGAGGGGGCGTTGAGCGTGCTGACGCCGTTCGGCGCGTTCCTGCTCGCCGACTCGGTGCACGCCAGCGGTGTGCTGGCGGTCGTTGTCGCCGGCCTGGTGCTGGCCTACGCCGGTCCCCGGGTGATCCGCGCCCGGTCCCGGGTGCTGGCGTACGCGTTCTGGGACCTGTCCACGTTCCTCATCAACGGCGGACTGTTCGTGCTGCTCGGCACGCAGATCCCCCGCGCGGTGCGGAGCATCTCCAGCACCTCGCCGGGCCGGGCCCTGGCGATCGTGCTGGTGGTCACCCCGGTCGTCGTCGCCACCCGACTGCTGTTCGTCTACCTGACGACGGAGTCGGCGAGGCTGCGCCGCCGCCGGATGCTGGACCAGGACCAGCCGACATCCGGCTGGCGGGTGGGGACCGTGGCCGGCTGGTCCGGTTTCCGGGGCGCCGTGTCGCTCGCCGCCGCACTGGCCGTCCCGACGATGACGGCCGCCGGCACACCGGTGGCCGAACGCGACCTGATCATCTTCGTCACCGCGCTGGTGATCGTCCTGATCATGCTGGTGCAGGGCACCACCCTGCCGCTCGTGGTGCGCTGGGCGGGGCTGACCGGCGACCCCGAACGCGTCGACGAGACCCGGCAGGCCCGCCAGCGCGCCACCCAGGCCGGCCTGGACGCGCTGCCCCGCGTCGCCGCCGAGGTCGGCGTCGAGGGGGAGACGGTACGTCGGTTGCAGGCCGAGTACCAGCGGCACCTGGAGGACTTCAACGAGAGCGGTGGGCGTACCGCCGAGGAACGCCGGCTGGACCGCCGACTGCGCCTCGGGGTCCTCGCGCACAAGCGGCGGGAGCTGACCCGGCTGCGCGACAACCGGGAGATCGACGACCTGGTGCTCCAGGAGCTTCAGGCCGCCCTGGACAACGAGGAGATCCGGCTGCTGGGGCGGGGACCCAACGACTGAAAACCCGCCGGGACCGCTGGTTCGGGCCTGACGGATTGGTGACACCGCCCCACGCAGGTGCGGGACGTTCGGCCACGTCGTCGGCGGGTACGGTGAAAGGCGGTTCGGCGTCCGTCGATGTGTTCGGTCCGCGAGGGGGTGCCCGTGACCACCGGAGCGAGCGAGGCCGACCTGCGGGCGGTCACCGAGCGCGAGTTCCTCGACGAGCTGGTGGCGGTCACCCGCGAGCGCGTCGCCACCGAGTTCCTCTACCTGATGGCGTCCGACGACGCGGTCGTCGGTGTCCAGTGGGAGCAGCCCGGCGTGGACCATCTGCGCCGCTACCGGGTGCGCGACGCCTGCCCGCACTGCGTCGTCCTCGCGGGGGTGCTGGCGCTGGCGCCGGTGCTGCCGCTGGACGTGCTGCGCGCCGGGCGCGCCCGACCCCAGTACGAGACGGTGCTGCGCACCGGCCGGCTGCCCCACCTGGCGTTCGCCCGTCCGTCCGGTCCGCCCGGCGCGAGCTGGCTGGGCGACTGCCACGCGGTCGACGGTGACCCGCACTCGACCGCCGACTGTCCCCGCCACGCCATGCCCCCGCCCACCGGCGACCCGCTGGAGCTGCGCCTCGGGTCGCTGTCCCGGGCCGTCCGTGAGCTGTACCCGCACGACGGCGCCGCGACCGCCGACCTCCACCAGCGGCTGCGGATCGCCCAGGACTGGCGTGCCGACGCGCAGGCCGTGGCGAGCGGCATCCGTGAGGCGGCGGCGACCTGGGCGTTCCTGCGCAACTCCTGCGTGCTGGGCGTGCCGGTGCCCGGCGTCGACGGTCTCGTGCTCACCCTGCCGCCGGGCCGGGCCCCGGACGACCGGCCCCTGGCCGAGCTGCACGCCGCGACGGTGCGCGCCGTGCCCCAGGGTGGTGGCCCGCTGCCCTACCAGGAGCGGGCCTGCCTGCTGCCGGAGTCGGCGTCGGGAACGCGCCGCATGCCGACGTACGCCGGGGCGGTGGACCTGACCGCCGCGGCGCCGGTGCGCACGCTGCGTCTGCCGTCGCCGCGGCGGCCGTTGAGCACCACCGGCCGGGGCGTGCTGCTGCTGTACGAGGCCCGACACGCCATGGGCCGGCACGTGGCGAGCGCCCCGGTGCGCGACAGCGCGTACTGGGATTCCGAGGCGGCGTTGAACGTCTTCGAGTTCACCCTGCTGGAGCGGGTCGCCGGTCGGCACTACCAGGAGGCGGTGGCCGCCTACGTCCAGGCGCTGCGCCGCGAGGGCGACCTGCTCGCCCGCCCGCACAAGGTGCTCGACCGGCGTCGACGCAAGGCGTTGTCGCTGGCGTTCGGCGGGCTGGACGACGAGGAGCTGCACCTGTGGGCGTCGGTCGCGTACCGCAACGCCATCCTGGAACTGCTCGGCGACCTGAAGGCGTTCGCCGGGCACCTGCGCCGCCAGGCGGGCTGAGCGCCTGGCTCAGAGCACCTGGGCGAGGAAGCGGCGCAGCCGGGGATGCTCGGCCCCCTCGAAGATCCTTTCCGGCGGGCCGGCCTCCAGCACCACACCCCGGTCCATGAAGGCGACGGTGTCGGCGACGTGCCGGGCGAAGCCCATCTCGTGGGTGACCACCACCATGGTCATTCCGGCGGCGGACAGGTCGGCCATCACCCCGAGCACCCCCTTGACCAGCTCCGGGTCGAGCGCCGAGGTGGCCTCGTCGAAGAGCATCACCTCGGGCCGCAACGCCAGCGCCCGGGCGATCGCCACCCGCTGCTGCTGACCACCGGAGAGCTGCGCCGGCCGGGAGTCGGCCCTGCCGGCGATCCCCACCAGCTCCAGGTGGGCGCGGGCGACAGCCACCGCCTCGTCCTCGCCGAGCTTGCGCAGCCGACGCAGCGCCAGGGTGATGTTGCGCAGCACGCTCAGGTGCGGGAACAGGTTGAACTGCTGGAAGACCATGCCCACCCGCTGGCGCAGCGCGTCCGGGTCGTCGCGCAGGACGCTGCGTCCGTCCAGCAGCACGTCGCCGCGGTCGGGCTCGATGAGCCGGTTGAGGGTACGCAGCAGAGTGGACTTGCCCGACCCGGACGGTCCGATCACGCAGGCCGTCGCACCGCGCGGCACGGTCAGGTCGACGCCGCGCAGCACGCGGTTCGGCCCGAAGGCCAGGTGGACGTCGCGCGCCTCAAGGCTGACCGAGGTGGTGGTCGCGAGGGTGGTCATCGCCGGTCCCCTTCCGTGCTGCCGTCCGTGACGCCGGACAGCGCCACGTCCTCGTCCTCGTCGTCGGGCGCGGTGGCCGGCCGGCCGTGGCGCAGCCGCCTGTCGATCGCGTTCACGACGTGCGTCAGCGGGACGGTCAACGCCAGGTAGAACAGGCCCGCCAGCAGCAACGCGGACTCGTTGCCGGTGGTGGCCGCGTAGTCCTGCCCGATGCGGAACAGCTCCCGCTGGCTGGCCACCAGGCCGAGGAAGTAGACCAGGCTGGAGTCCTTGATCAGCGCGATGAGCTGGTTGACCCAGGCGGGCAGCACCCGCCGGATGCCCTGCGGGATGATCACCAGCCGCATCGCGTCGGCCCAGGAGAAGCCGAGCGCCCGCGCGCCCTCCAACTGGGTGGCCTCCACCGACTGGATGCCGGAGCGGAAGATCTCCCCGATGTACGCCGCCGCGATCAGCGACAGCGCGAGGATGCCCAGCGGGTACGGGTCCGGTCCCCAGACCCGCATGCCGAGCGGTGCCAGCCCGACGCCGATCAGCAGGATCGTCGCCGCGGCCGGCAGCCCCCGGAACACGTCGGTGTAGACGCGGGCCGGCCAGCGCAGCCACCGACTGCGGGAGATGCCGGCGACGGCCAGCAGCAGGCCGAACACCGTGCCGAGCAGGGCGGCGGAGACCGCCAGGATCAGCGTGTTGGGCAGCCCGACGGTAAGCATCTCGGGCAACGCCTCGCGCATCGCGTCGGCGTCGAAGAAGGTCTCCCACAGCGTGCTCAACGGATCCATCGGTCGCCTCTCCTACCGCCCCGCTCGCTCGTCACCGGTTCAGGACGCGGCCGACGCCGACGGCACGGCCGACGCCGACGGCACGGCCGACGCCGACGGCACGGCGGACGCGGACGGCACGGCGGACGCGGACGGCGCCGCGACGGTGCCGCTGCCCGGGGTGAAGTCCGCCGGGATCGGCCGGCCCGGGTAGTACTGGGCCTGCAACCGGCTCCAGGTGCCGTCGGCGATCACCTCGTCGAGGCCCTTGTTCAGCGCCTCGCGCAGCTTGTCGCTGCCCTTGGCCACTGCGTACGCGGTCGGCGCCGGGCTGAGCTGCTTGGCCGCCACGGTGATCTTGCCGTTGCTGTCGGCGGCCGACTTCTCGCCGATCTCCGCCGGGGCGATCCACGCGTCGGCGGTGCCCGCCTTGAGCTGGTTGATCGCGCCGTTGTAGTCGGGTACCCGCACCGGGTCGAGCTGCTTGCCGGTGGCGTAGTCGTCCTGGACCGTGCCCTGCACCACGACGACCCGCTTGCCGGCGAGCTGGTCGAACCCGGTGATCGGCGAGCCGGCCGGCACGTCCAGGCCGAAGTAGCCGAAGTCGTAGCCGTTGCCGAAGTCGACTGTCTTCCTGCGCGCCTCGGTGATCGTGATCGAGGAGCTGCCCACGTCGAACTTGTGGTTGTTGACCTGGGAGAGCAGCGCGGAGAAGTCGGTGCCGACGAACTCGACGGTGAGGCCGAGCTTGCCGGCGACCGCGGTCAGCAGGTCGTTGTCGAAGCCGGTGAACTTACCGTCCTTGAGGTACACGTTCGGCGGGGCGTCGGTGAGCGTGCCGGCTCGCAGCACGCCGGCCTGCGCCAGGCCGTACGGGTTGGCGGCGGTGTCGGTCGACGCGTCGTCGCCGCAGGCGGTCAGCGCCGTGGTGGCCAGGACGGCGGCCGCGCCCAGGGCGGCGACGCGGGTCAGGGCAGGAAGGAATCGCACAGGTGTCTCCGAAAGGGGTGCGTCTCGGCGGGCACGGACATGCGCCGCCGACGGTCCGCCCGATGGGCGTACCGCGGGAAATGGGTGTGGGGAGAGGGACGCGTCAGTGCGCGGTGCGGCGGCGACACGCCGCGCTGCACATTCGCATCAGGTCCACGTGCCGTCGCCGGGTCAGGGTCGGCGTGAGCCGACCGGCCGGTGGGGTGGAGCTGAGGATGCGCATACGGTCTCCCGGGTCTGGTGCTGACCTGGGTGCCAGGCCACGCTTGCACCGGCGTCCTGCCGGTGCCTGGTCTTCACCCGGGGCACCCCACCGCGGAGGAGGGTTGCCGGCCAGCGAGCCGGGGCTTCGCGCTGGCGCTCATGACCTGCGCCGAGGCTAGCAGCCCCGCCCGGTGCACCGTCCAGCCGTTATGACCACGCTCACCCGCCACGCGACGGTTCGACCCGCAGGTCAACCGGCGTGCACGTGCGGCCGGCGGCGCGGGTCGGGCTCCTGGCGACGCAGGATCTCCCGGGTGACCGAGGCGATGGCGCCCTGCCCGAACGCCAGGTAGCGCAGGATGTTGCGACCCGGGCCACCCTCGCTCCACTCGAAGTAGATGTGGGGGCGTCGCCGGCTCCGGTCGCGGATCTCCAGCAGCAGGGCGGCGAGCGCGGTGGGCACCGAGGAGCCGGTCAGGCTGAGCACCGGGTAGCTGTCGTGCGCCACGCTGCCGCGCACCAGCAGGTCGGTCTCGAAGTCCGACGGGTCGCTGACGTGGACCTCGACGAAGATGACGTCGCTGTCGTCGGGGAAGTCGTTGTCCGCCATGGTCTGTGCCAGCTTGGCGCGGTACTCGGCCGGATCGCGGCGCTGCGGCTCGTGCGCGATGAGGCGGATCCGACGGGTGGCGCGCTCGTCGATCATCCGGGCGGCCGCCCGGTCCAGCTCGACGTGGTCGACCCGCAGCTCGTAGGCCCGCATGATCCGGGACAGCACCGACACCAGGATCATCCCGCCGATGAAACAGGCCGCGATCTTGACGCCGTCGGGGCGTTCCACGACGTTCGCGACTGTGGTGTAAACGAAGATCAGCGCGATGGCGCCGAACGCCCACGTCCGCGCCCGCTGCCGCCGTCGCCGGGCCGCGAGGGTCACGGCCGTCGCCGCCGAGGTGATCAACACCAAAACCCCGGTGGCGTACGCGCCGCCCTGCGCGTCCACGCTTGCGGAGAAGACCACCGTGATCAGGAACGCCACTGCCGTGAAGACCAGCACCAGCGGCCGGACCGCCCGCGCCCAGGCAGGCGCCATGCCGTAGCGCGGCAGATACCGGGGTACGAGATTGAGCAGCCCGGCCATCGCCGACGCCCCCGCGAACCACAGGATCGCGATCGTGGACAGGTCGTAGACGGTGCCGAACACCCCACCGAGGTGCTGGTGCGCCAGGTAGGCCAGCGCCCGGCCGTTCGCCGGACCGCCGGGCTGGAACGCCTCCGGTGGGATCAGCACTGTGGTGGTCACGCTGCTGGTGATCAGGAAGACGCTCATCGTCGCGGCGGCGGTGGTGAGCAGCCGCCGCGCGCCCCGGATCCGGCCCAGCGGCCGGTCCTCCGAGTCCTGGCGGTCCCCCCGGATGTGCGGCATCACAGCCACCCCGGTCTCGAAACCGGACAGGCCCAACGCCAGCTTCGGGAACACCAGCAGGGACAGCCCGACCACAAGCAGGGGATCGCCGTGCCCGGTGCTCAGCGCGGTCGTCCAGTCCCCGACCGCGCTGGGGTGGGTCACCACCCGCCAGAGCGCGTCGGCGATGACCACCGCGTTCAGCGCCAGGTAGACCGCGACCAGGACGACCGCGATGCCGATGGCCTCCCCGAATCCCTTGAGGAACACCGCGCCCAGCAACGCCACCAGCAGCAGCGTGATGGCCACCTCGTGTCCCTTGAGCCCGCTCGGCCAGAACGGGTTCTCGTCGATGTGGGCTGTCGCGTCGGCCGCCGAGAGGGTGATGGTGATGATGAAGTCGGTGGCCGCGAAACCGAGCAGCACCAGCACGAACAGCTTGCCCGGCCAGTAGCTCAACAGGCGTACGAGCATCGCGATCGAGCCCTCACCGTGCGGGCTCTCCACCGCCACCCGGCGGTACACCGGCAGCGCGCCCAGCAGCGTCACCAGCACCAGCACCAGCGTCGCCACCGGCGACAGCGCCCCGGCGGCCAGCGCCGCGATGCCCGGCTGGTAGCCCAGCGTCGAGAAGTAGTCGACACCGGTCAGGCACATCACCTTCCACCACGGGTGGTGCCGGTCCTCCGGCGGGCGGCCGTGCGGGCCGGGATGCCGCGCGGCCTGCTCCGTACCGCCGTCGAGCAGCCAACCGCGCAGCCGCCCGGCGCGCCTGTTGCCCTGCACCGGCGCTTCCCCCGTCCTCCGCCCATGGTCACCGCGAGTATCCGCCCCGTCGCGCGCGCCCGTCCCGGGTACGCCGAACCCGCCCGTCGCCTGTGGCGACGGCCGGCCCGTCGGAGGGTTTCGGCCCGGGGGCAGGGGGGATGCAGCGCCTCCGGCGCCCCCGCGCAGAACCGTCCGGTCGGGCCGGGTGGCCGCCGGACGGGATGCCACCGGGGAAGGAGCGGGTCATGGTCGGCGGCCGTCGCTTCCGCCCGGGTGGTGGCTTCGGTCGCCAACTCGACGAGCACGAGACCCACGTCGGCGTGCCGCCACCGCCCGAGCCGCCACCGCCCGCCGGTGGCATGGTGGACAGTGCCGTCTACATCCGGGGGCACCGGTTCGCCTCGCCGGCCGGCCTCGCCGAGACGTACTCCTGCCTGCAGGAGCAGGACGACGCGATGGCCTGGATCGGGTTGTACCGGCCCGACATCGACCAGATCTCCTCGCTGGCGCGCGAGTTCCGCCTGCACGACCTGGCGGTGGAGGACGCGATCAACGCCCACCAGCGTCCCAAGCTGGAGCGGTACGGGCACACGCTCTTCGTGGTGCTGCGTGCCGCCCGCTACGACGACCTGCGGGAGGAGGTCGAGTTCTCCGAACTGCACCTGTTCATCGGACCCGGTTTCGTGGTGACGGTCCGCCACGGCGAGGTCCCCGACCTGGCCGCGGTCCGGCGGCGCATGGAGGCCGACGCGCCGATGCTCGCCCGGGGCCCCGAGGCGGTCCTGTACGCGATCCTCGACCAGGTCGTCGACGGGTACGCGCCGGTGGTCGCCGGGCTGGAGAACGACATCGACGAGATCGAGACCCAGGTCTTCGGCGGCGACCCGAACGCCAGCCGGCGCATCTACGGGCTCAGCCGGGAGGTCATCGAGTTCCAGCGGGCCGCCCGCCCACTGCTCGGCATGCTCGACGCGTTGGCCACCGGTGCCGGCAGCTACGGCACCGACGAGGAGTTGCGCCGCTACCTGCGCGACGTGACCGACCACCTCACCCAGGTGGTCGAGCGGGTGGACGGCTTCCGGCACCTGCTGCAGAACATCCTCACCGTCAACGCCACCCTCGTCTCGCAGCAGCAGAACGAGGAGATGCGCAGCCTGACCGCGGCCAGCTACGCGCAGAACGAGGAGCTGAAGAAGGTCTCCTCGTGGGCCGCGATCCTGTTCGCTCCGACGCTCATCGGCACCGTGTACGGAATGAACTTCGTCCACATGCCGGAGCTGAACTGGCGCTTCGGCTACCTGTTCGCGCTGCTGCTGATGCTGCTGGTCTGCGGCACCCTCTACCTGGTCTTCAAGCGGCGCGGCTGGCTCTGAGGCGCGAGGCTCACTCGATGCCGCGCAGGATGTGCCGCTCGTCCTCGCTGTCGTCGTCACCGGCGCCGATGCGACCGAGCAGCACGGCGGCGGCCCAGATGGTCAGTGGGGTGGCCGCCCCGGTCATCCCGCCACCGGTCCGGTCGTGGCTGGTCTGGCTCCGCTCCGTGCGCGGTGGCCTGCGCTGAGCCTGCATGGGCCCTGCCTCTCCTCGTCGAAGCCGCCGCGGGCGGCGCGGTGTGCGCCCGCGCCCCCGGCCGGGCGCCCACTCGCGCGGGTCGCCACCGGTACGGCATCCACGTCGAACCATCCCACGCCCGGGCGCATCCGCACCCCCTGTTTTCGGTTTCCCGACTGTCGCCCGCCAAACCGGACATCTCGCCTCGAGGTTGCATCGACCGGTCGACCGGGTAGCGAGGCACGGGTGAGTGAAGCTCTCGACACGGCCGCACCCGCCGTTCCCAGCCGCCGGTCGTTGCCCCACTACCTCGTCGCGGCGACGCTCGCCCGGGGTGCGGATGCCGGTGCCGCGGTGGGGGTGGTCCTGTTGGCCACCCTGCCGGAGGTCGGGGCCGGTCGTCCGGCGCTGCTGGGCGGGCTACTGGCCACCTGCCTGACCGCGCCGCATCTGCTGGGGCCGTTGCTCGCCCGTCCGCTGGACCGGGCACGGGACGGTCGGGGCCTGCTTGCCGCCGCCTTCGCCACGTACGCCGGAGCGGTCGCGCTGGCGGCGCTGCTGCTCGGCCGGGTGCCGGTGGGTGTGCCCGCCGCGCTGCTGATCGTGGCCGGGGCCTGCGGGCCGCTGCTGACGGGGGGTCTGAGCAGCCGGCTGGCCGCGCTCCTCGCCCCGGACGAGCGGGCGCAGCGCCGGGGACAGGGCTGGGACGCGGTGACGTACGGGGTGGGCGGCAGCGCCGGCCCGGCCCTCGTGGCAGTGCTCGCCGCGGTGGCCGGACCCCGGATGTCCCTGCTCGGGTTGGCCGCCGCCACAGTGGTCGCGGCGGCCCTGGTGGGCACACTGCCGGCGCGCGTGCCCGGAGGCGGTCCGGCGCGGAGCGTGCCCGCCGCGCGCGGCGGACTGCGGGCGCTGCTCGGACCCGGGCCGCTGCGCCGGGTCACCGGGGTCACCATGGTCGGCGCGCTCACCGGTGGGGCGATCTCGGTGCTCGCCGTCATGCTGGCGGCGGACCTCGGCCGGGAGGCGGTCTCCGGTGCGCTGCTCGCCGCCGCCTACGGAGGCGGAAACCTCGTCGCCGCGCTCCTGGTCACGGCGTTCCCGCTGACCGGCCCGCCGGAGCGGCTCACCATGAGATGGGCGGCGCTCGGCGCGGTGGCGGTCGCGCTCTGCGGAGCCGTGCCCGGCTTCCCGGTGGCGGTCGCCGCGTTCGCGCTGGCCGGGGCGGCGACCGCGCCGCTCTTCGCGGCCACCCTGGCCGCCCGGTCGGCGTACGCGCCGGACGCCGTGCGGGCACAGGTGTTCGTGTCCACGGCCGCGCTGAAGGTGGCTGCCGCCTCGCTCGGCACCGGCCTGGCCGGGGTGCTCGCCCCGCTGGGTCCGCGCCTGTTGCTTGTCGCCGGGGCGTCGGTCACGCTCGCCGCGACGGCCGGGGCGACGGTCTCGCGGCGGAGACGCGAGAGGTGACGAGGGCTAGGACCCGTCGGAGCCGCCGCCGCTGGTGGACGGCGGTGCGTTGACGAGGACCTCCATCAGATCGTGCAGTTGGCGGGTGAGGGCGCCTTGATCCATGTCGGTGAGTGCCGGGGTCGCGATGACCTTTCGCATCAACCACACTCCGGCGATCAGGGAGAGAAGCAGTTCCGCGCGTGGGGCGGCATCGGGCCCGGGCAGGAGGTCGGTCAGGTGTCGTCCCACGTGCTTCTCGATGCCCGCACGGATGATCTCCGCGGCCCGGGGACTGGCCACTGATCGCAGCATCAGCACGAACGGGTCCAGGTCGTCTGCCTCTGGCGAGGTGCGCGCCGCCAACCTGGCCGCCGTCCGTTCGCTCAGCGCGCTCGGGTCGTCGCTGACGACCGTTCGCGGAGTGAACGAGCGGTCGACCGCCTCGGCGAACAACTGTTCCTTGGAGCCGAAGTAGCGGTTGACAAGCATCGCGGTCACTCCGGCGCCCCCGGCGACCTCCCGTACGCCAGCGCCGTCGTAGCCCAGCCGGGTGAACGCCTCTATCGCGGAGTTCAGGATCGCCTCACGGGTGGCGCGGGCGTCGCGCCGTCGCTGCCCGTCTCGGGGTTCGTCTGTGTCTGCGGTCACGTCTACGAGTGTAGACTACTGCGTTCCGTGATGTATACAGTCGTAGACATAGCAGCCTGACGCCGAGAGTGAAGGAGAATCTGATGGACCTGCAGCTGACTGGCAAGCATGCCCTGGTGACCGGTTCGAGCTCCGGGCTCGGTGCGGCGATGGCGCGACTGCTCGCCACCGAAGGCGCGCAGGTGATCGTGCACGGGCGCAGCGAGAAGCGGGCCACGGCGGTGGCCGAGGCGATCCGCGCAGACGGCGGGAAAGCCGACGTCGCGCTCGGTGATCTCACCACCGACGAGGGTGCGGACGCGGTGGCCGCGGCGGCTCTGGCCGCAGGCCCGGTCGACATCCTGGTCAACAACGCCGGCGCCTACAAGCACCTGTCCTGGACCGACGCCACCCCGGACACCTGGCGCGAGACCTACGAGGGCAACGTCATCTCCGGCGTACGGATGATCCAGCGGTTTGTGCCAGCCATGCGCGAGCGTGGCTGGGGACGCGTCATCACCATTGGTGGTGGCCTCGCGACCCAGCCGTTGTTCCAGCACCCGCAGTACAACGCCACTCTCGCCGCCCGACACAACCTGGCGGTGTCGCTCGCCCGGGAACTGAAGGGCACCGGCGTGACGTCCAACATCGTCGCGCCCGGAGCGATCCTCGTCGACGCCGTCAAGGATCTGCTGATCGAGATCGCTCCGGAGCGGGGCTGGGGCGAGACCTGGGAGCAGATCGAGCTGGGCGCGACGAACGAGTTGGTGCCCAACGACGTCGACCGACTCGGCCGGCCGGAGGAGATCGCCACGGCGGTCGCCTTCCTCGCCAGTCCGCTGGCCGGCTACATCAGTGGCGCCAACATCCGCGTCGACGGCGGCACCATCCGCAACGTCACCTGACCCCCGCACCATCGCCGCCACGAGGCGACGACGTGTGGCGGCGCCGGTGGGCGTACGAAACGTCCATGCGGCAGTTGTTGACGCTGTGGGTCTGACCGGTACCGGTCCGACCCACAGCGGCCCCTCGGGTCGATGAGCGGGCGGGCGTCGTGCTCCTCGTACGGCGTCCGGGAGTGGACACACTCCAGCCCGCATCGACCTGGCAAAGAGCCGATTCAGAAGGAACACACAATGAGCGACGATGTTCGAGTGATCGCCAACGCGGCGTACGACGCCCTGATCCAGGGGTTCCAGACCGGTGCGTGGGAGAGCTTCTTCGACCTGTTCGACGATGAGGTGGACGTGATCCTCCCGGCTCCGCAGACCGGGCACTTCACCGGCACCGAAGGGCGCGAGAAACTGGTCGGGTTCTTCAGCGTGTTCGCGCCTGGTGCCAGCCGTTTCGACAAGGTCGAGGTGATTTCCCAGACCGTCGCCGAGGATCGCGTCGTCTTCGAGGACTGGGCCCGGGGCGTCTTCTTCAACGAGCCGTACGCCGCCCGGCACTGCATTCACATCATGGTCCGCAACGGCAAGGTCGTCGGCTTCCACGAATACAACCGACCGCTCGACTGAGTACGGCTCGTCGAGGCGCGTCGACGAGACGAACAGCCCGCAGGTGCGGCACGATGACCCGGTAGCCCGCGTCGGTCAGCAGGGGCACGACCTCGACAAAACTGTGAATGTCGTACGGCCAGCCGTGCAGAAGCAGCACGACAGCCGGTCCTGGGCTACTAGGGCAGCGGGTGGGCGATGCCGCGGGCGTGGTCGGTGAGCGCCGCGCCGACCACTGTCGCCGCCAGCGGCAGCACCTCCAGGCAGCGGCGCACCGCCGTCGCCATCAGCGCGTTCGGCACCCGCATGGACAGCGTGCAGTGCGGCACCCAGCGCCCCGGCTGGTAGTGCCCGGCCAGGGTGATGCCGGCGTCGGCGAGCAGACCGTGCACCAACCGGTGGTGGGCCAGCAACTCCGGTGTGGGCGTCGGACCGAGCCAGAGCACCCGTCCGACGAACTGCCCCGCGTGCTGGAAGTCGAGTTGCAGGGGGGCCGCCACGACGGTTCCGCGCAGCGCCTCGGCGACCTGCTCGGGGTCGAAGCGGGGCGCCACCGCGAGCGAGAGGTGCGGACGGTGACGCTGCTCCAGCAGCGAGCGCATGCTCTGCACGCCCTCGGCCTCCAACGCGTCCCACAGCACCCGGATCCGCCGAGTGGCATCCGGGTCCAGATACAGTTCCAGCGCCGCGACCACGTGATCACCGTAGCGGCCGAGGTTTGGCGGTCCCTGTCCGGCGGTACCGTGCTCGGAAACAGACCAGGAGGCGTGACCCCGTGGACGTGAGTGACCTGCTGACCGAGACGTACGACCGGCTGCCCGACCTCGTCCGCGCGGCGGTCGACGGCCTCACCCCGGAGCAGTTGCTCCGGGCGCCCGCCGAGGGCGCCAACCCGGTCGGGTGGCTGGTCTGGCACCTGACCCGCGTCCAGGACCACCACGTCGCCGACCTGCTCGACGCCGAGCAGATCTGGGTGAGCGGGGACTGGGCGGGGCGGTTCGGGCTCACCGCCGACCCGGACAACACCGGCTACGGCCACACGCCCGCACAGGTGGCGAAGGTGCGGCCGGAGAGCGCACAGGCGCTGATCGACTACTTCGAGGCGGTCGCGGCGCGTACCGGATCGTTCCTGGCCGGGCTGCGACCGGCGGACCTGGACCGCGTCGTCGACGAGTCGTGGGACCCGCCGGTCACCCTCGGCGTGCGGCTGGTCAGCATCGCCGACGACGACCTGCAACACGCCGGGCAGGCCGCCTACGTCCGGGGCCTCGTCAAGGCCGACTAGTCCCTCACCCGCGTCCTCCGGTTCACCCGGTTCGGGTGACTCCCGCTCACCCCGCGCCGGGTGATCCTGTCGGGATGCGGGAGGTGACCTGATGGGCACGACGGCGGCGCGGTTCCTGCAGGACCTCGACCAGGGCCGGCGCCCCGACCTGCCCGCGACGACCGCCGGGACGCTGCGCCTGGACATGCGCGGCGAGGGCTGCACCGATCACTGGTACCTGACCGTCGCCGACCAGCACGTGCGGGTGACCCGGTCGGCCGACGACGCCGATCTGCTGGTCCGCGCGGATCGGGCGGTCTTCGACCAGCTCGCCACCGGCCAACTGCACCTCGCCGAGGCGTTGCTGCGCAACGAGCTGACCGTGCGCGGCGACATGGCGCTGCTGATGCTGCTGCGCCGGATCTTCCCCGGCCCGGCCGGTGCCCGCCATCCCCGTGCGCTGGGCCGGGCGGCCCTCGCGGAACGGGAGGGGTCGCGATGAGGCAGGAGCAGGTGCACGTGATCGCCGGCAACGTGTTCGCGATCAGCGACGCCCAGGGCGACATGGAGGTCGATCCGCAGGCGCCTGTCGGTCTCTTCTCGTTCGACACCCGGTTCCTGTCCCGGTGGGTGCTCAGCGTCGACGGGGAACGTCTCAACGCGCTCTCCCGCGACGACATGACGTACTTCGAGACCCGGTTCTTCCTGGTGCCGGGCGCGGCGAGCCACTACGTGGACGCCGACGTGTCGATCATCCGCCACCGCTCGGTGCACGACTGCCTGCACGAGCAGATCACCGTGCTCAACCACTCGGCGACGCCCGCCGACTTCACCGTGCGGATGGAGGTGAGCGCCGACTTCACCGACATCGCCGAGATCGCCGACGTCGCACAGCCCCGACCGCGGGTCGTCCACGTCGAGACCGACACCGACCGCGCGGCACTCGTGCTGCGCTACGAGCGGGAGCGGTTCGGCCGCGTCACCACGGTGCGCAGCACCGCCCCCGCCGAGGTCGACGAGGCGGGGTTCACGTTCCGGATCCGGGTCCCGTCCGAGGGGACGTGGGAGACCACCCTGCACGTCAGCATGACGATGCAGGGCGAGGGTGACCGGGACATGCGCGCCGAACTGGAGTCGCACCAACGGATCGTGCGGGACGGAATGAGTGACGACCTGACCGCGTGGCTGAGCCGGGCCCCGCAGTTGGTGGCCGAACGGGACGGCCTGGAGGAGACGTACCAGGGCGCTCTGGCCGCCCTGGCGGCGCTGCGGTACCAACCGCTCGCGTACCCCGACCGGGTTCCGGTCGGCGGCCTGCCGTGGGCGATGGGAATGTGCGGGCGGGACGCCATCATCGCCTGCCTGCAGAGCCTGGCGTTCACCCCCGAGCTGGCCCGCGCGACGCTGCGGATGCTGGCGCTTCTCCAGGGTGGCCAGCTCGACGACGACCACGACGAGGAGCCGGGCAAGATCCTGGTCCAGCTGCGCTACGGCGAGCTGGCCGCGTTCGGCGAGCGGCCGAACGCGCTGTACTACGGCGCGGCCGACACCACCCCGCTGTTCGTGATCCTGCTCGACGAGTACGAGCGCTGGTCCGGCGACGCGGACCTGGTCCGCGAGCTGCGCCACCCGGCCCGCCTGGCGCTGGACTGGATCGACGAGTACGGCGACCTGACCGGTGACGGCTACCTGCGCTACCAGCGCCGCAACGAGCGGCACGGCGTGGTGAACCAGTCCTGGAAGGACTCCCGGGACGCGATCGTCGACGCGCACGGTCGGCTGCCCGCGCTTCCCCGCGCCACCTGCGAGTTGCAGGGCTACGCGTACGACGCGAAGCGGCGCGGCGCCCGGCTGGCTCGCGAGTTCTGGGGCGAGCCCGAGTACGCCGACCGGCTCGACCGGGAGGCGGCGGCGCTCAAGCAGCGGTTCAACCGGGACTTCTGGCTGCCGCACCGGGAGTACTACGCCTTGGCGCTGGACCCGTACGGCGAGCCGGTCGACGCGCTGGCGTCCAACATCGGGCACCTGCTGTGGAGCGGGATCGTCGCGGACGATCGTGCCGAGGCGGTCGCCGAGCATCTGCTCGGGCCGCGGCTGTTCAACGGCTGGGGCGTGCGGACGTTCGCCACCGGGCAGCGCCCGTACAACCCGGTGGGCTCGCACCTGGGGGCGGTGTGGCCGTCGGACAACGCCCTGATCGCCGCCGGTCTGCGGCACTACCGTTTCGACGTGCACGCGGCCCGGATCGCGGCCGGCATCTTCGACATGGCGCAGACGCTCGGCGGGGCGGTGCCGGAGCTGATCGCCGGCTACGAGCGGAGCCTGACGAAGTATCCGGTCCAGTTGCCCTCGGCCGGTCGTCCCCAGTCGTGGTCCTCGGGTGCGCTGCTGATGTTGCTGGGCACCGTGCTGGGCCTGCGACCCACCGGCGAGGACCTGCTGGTGAATCCGGCCCTGCCCAACGGCTTCGGTGGTGTCGAACTGCTCGACATCCCCGGCCGTTGGGGGCACACCGACGCGTACGCCGGTGACCGCTCCACCCACCCGGGGGCCCGCCCGCGGACCCGACGGCGACCGTGAGTCAGCGGCCGTCGATCCGGCCAGTCGTACCGTCGGCGTCCTGATCGGGGGACGGAACGCGGGGGCCGGGGGAGTGCGTCGGCGGTGCGCCTGGGCGCGGCGGAAACCCTGCACGGCGAGGCCCAGGCCGGCCAGCTCGTCGGGGCGCGGCGCGGCGCGCACCGCCGTCAGGAGCAGCACCACCGGACGGGTGCCGGTCGACGGGTCGACGGGGAAACCGCCGAGCAGCCGCTCGACGGTTTCCTGGTCCATCCGGTAGGCGCTCATCTCTGTCCCTCAGCGCCGACCCCGCGGGCGATGTCACATCCTCATCCCGGGCGGGAACGGTGGTGACAGCACGAGGCGAAGCGCCCGAGGGTCGACCGGGGCTCAGCCCATGGTCTTCGACCCGTCGATCGCCTCGCGCAGGATGTCGGCGTGCCCCGCGTGCTGCGACGTCTCGGCGATGAGGTGCAGCAGCACCCGGCGGACGGTCCAACTCGCACCCGGCTCGAACCACGGGGCCTGCGGCAGCGGGTGGGCCGCGTCCAGATCGAGGGTGGCGATCAGCCCGTCGGTGTGGTCGGCCACGGCGCGGAACCGTTCGACCAGCCCGGCCAGGGTCTCGCCCGGCGCCATCCGGAACTGACCGACCCAGTCGATCTCCTCGCGCTGCATCGCCTCGGCGCCACCCACGGCGAACAGCATCCACCGCTCCTCGGTGCCGGCGACGTGCTTGATGAGCCCGCCGGGGCAGAGCTCGCTCACCGTGCTCCGCGCGGCGGCCTGCTCGTCGGTCAGCCCGTCGACGGTCTGCAGGAGGAAGCCCCGGTGCCGGCGCAGCGTCTGCAGCAGGTCGGCTCGTTCCCCGGTGAGCTGCGCGGTGCTGGTCATGGTGGTGCCCTTCCGTCGAGGTCCGGTCGGCCTCAGCGTAGGACCGGGCACCGACACTTCGAGGTGGACACGACGAGAGCGCCGGCCGCCAGCGGTTGCCGATCGGGGCGCGGGACTGTCCACTGAACGACATGGGTGTGATCAAGGTGGGCACGTCGTCCTGGGCGGACCAGACGTTGCTGCGCTCCGGCTGGTATCCGCGCTCCGCCAACACGCCGGCCGGCCGGTTGGCCTTCTACGCCGGCCGGTTCCCGCTTGTCGAGGTGGACACGTCCTACTACGCCGTTCCGGTGCCGGAGACCACGCACGGCTGGGTCGACGCGACGCCCGACGACTTCACCTTCGACGTCAAGGCGTTCAGCCTCTTCACCGGTCATCCGACGCCGGTCGCCGCGCTGCCCCGGGACCTGCGGCCGGCCGCCGGTCCGAGCCGGATCCGCCGTCGCGACCTGCCCGAGCAGGCGTACGACGAGCTGTGGGCCCGTTTCCGCGCGGCGCTGGACCCGATCGCGGCCGCCGGCAAGCTGGGTGCGGTGCTGTTGCAGTTTCCGCCCTGGTTGGCGCGCGGCGCCGCCGCCGAACGCCGGATCGTCGAGCTGGCGCAGCGGTGCCGGCCGTGGCGGGTGGCGGTGGAGCTGCGGCACGGCTCCTGGTTCGACGGGGCCGCGACGGCCACGACCCTGGACCTGCTGCGCGCGCACGACCTCTCCCTGGTCTGCGTCGACATGCCGCAGGGGCATCCGTCGTCGGTGCCGCCGATCCTGACCCGCACGTCGGAGCCGGCGATCGTCCGCTTCCACGGTCACAGCGACGCGTGGCGCGACGGCGACAAGCAGGACAAGTTCCGCTACGCGTACGACGAGTCGGAGCTGCGGGACTGGGCCGGGCGGCTGGCGGAGCTGGCCGCGGACGTCGACGACCTGCACGTGCTGTTCAACAACTGCTGCGCCGGGCAGGCCCAGCGCGACGCCACCCGGCTCGCACAGGTGCTCGCCGAGACGATGTTCGCCGAGCCCCGGGCGCCCGCCGGGCCGCGTCGAGCGGCCGACGGTGCGACGGTCGCGGCGCGGGCCGCGTCGACCGGCTGACGGCCTGCTGCCCGCGTACCCCCCGTTCCGGGCGGGGCACGCGGGCAGCGGGGCTGATCAGGAGCGTCGACCTCGGCTGCGTAGCGCGTCCTGGGTCCGCTCGTTGACGTCCGCGTCGTCGGGGAAGCTCCGGCCGCTGGGCGCCGGGTCCGGTGGCGCGCCCGGCCCGGCCATCGTGGTCCGGGTGGGCTCGACCGAACCGAAGCCGTGCCGACCGGCCGGACCGCTCTTTCCGGCCGGAGCGCCGGCGCGTCGTTCACCGCGTCGCCCCTCGGGCACCGCCGTCTCCTCGCTGCCCTCGTCCATCGGCGAGTCGTTGTCCGCGCCCCAGGGCGCGTCGGCGTCGAAACCGTCGCCGGTGCCCCACGGGTTGACCGCCTCCGGTTCCGGCCGGTCACCGCCGTGACTACTGCGTCCCTCGTGTGCCGTCATGGCCACCTCGCTCGTCGGTCCGCCGCTACCGACGGACGGATTGCCCGTCACCGGGCCGGTCCTGCCCGCTCGGCACGCCGTGCGGCGTGGCGGGCTCGCAGGGCCGGCCGGTGCCCCGTCGTCGACGGTCCGGCGGGATGCCGGCCGGCCCGACGCTCAGCGTCCCGCCATGGCCATCTGCCGCTTGCCGGCGCCCATACCCATGCCCATCTTGGCGATGCCCATCGGGGCGTTGCGCATCCCGCCGGTGCGGCTGAGGATCCCGCGCAGCACCTGCCCGGGCTTCTGCTGTTCACCCATGTACGCGGTGACCACGACCAGCGATCCGGTCAACGCCGGAATCGCCCACTGGAGCAGCTTCATCTGCCGCTGTGAGGAGGCGACGCTTGCCGGCGTCTGGTGGTTGGGCTCGGTGGCGCCGTTCACCGGTGGACCGCCGGCCTTCTCCAGCCGCATGCCGACCAACCGGCTGTAGCCGGTGACCGCGAGCGCGCCGATCGTCAGTGCCGTCTTGAGGGCGCTGGCCCGGCCCACTCCGCGCTGGGCCGCCACCCGAGGGCTCTCCGTGACCAGTTCGCCGACCGCCCCCGCCAGGTGCGCGCCGATCGCGGCCGCGTTGACAGGTGTCCACTTCGACCATCCGGCCGAGGCGACCGGAAGTCGCTGGGTGGAGTCGTTGATTTTCGCCGCTGCGCCGTTGACGCCGAAGGCACCCATGAGGGAGCCGCCGAACCAGGCCGCCAGACCCAGATCGTGCATCGAGCGCAGTGCGGTGTGTCGTTCGGACATGTGATCCCCTTCCGCCGTGTCGGGCGATGCGGCTTACCCGCCGCCCGAGCGGCTAACCCCGTCGCCTGCCGGCCGATCGCCGCCGCACCACCACGACCGGGACATCCGCGCGTCGCGGTCCGCAATCGCCGCCGGGAGGAGTCGTCGGCGCGGTGGCGGGTAGATCCCCCCGAACCTGACGGAGAGGGGAACGACATGTCGCAGCCGGACGAGGTCCGCGAGAAGACCCCCAAGACCGATGCGGTGCTCATGCACCCGGACAACGATCCGCACCGGAACACCGCGGAGGTCGCGCCGCGCAAGGATCACGCGCAGATCCAGGTGGAACGCGACGACGAGCTGGTGCCGCTGGACCAGGAGGAGTGAGCCGGGCGGGCCGCCCCGAGCAGCCGGTACGGCTCAGCGGGGCGGCAGGTCGGCGGCGAAACGGGCGATCCGCCCGGCCAGCGGGGCGCCGGCGCGGACCCAGGTGAAATGGTCCAGCGGCGCCCCGGCCTCCGCCACCGTGTACCGCTCCCGGGTCACCGGGGCCGCGGTGAGCTTCGCGCAGAGGTGGTCCATCGTCTCGTGCGGGGTGTACTGGTCGTCGTCGACGCTTATCGCCAGCACCGGTGTGCGCACCGCGCGTACGGCCGCTTCGGTGTCCGTGCCGTCGAGCCGGGGAAAACGACCTGTCCGCGCGGTGTGTGCCCAGTCGCGGATCACGCCGCGCGCCTGCCGGCCGCCGAAGCCCCACCCCGGCCAGACGCCGAGCAGCGCCGCGGTGGCGGCGATGCCCTGGGTGTACGGCAGCACGCCGAGCCCTCGGCGACCCGGATAGGTGCGCCAGTAGGGGACTCCGACCGCGATCAGCGCCAGAGCGTCCACCGCGTCGCCGCCGTTGCGGGCGAGGTGCAGCAACGCGGCCTGCCCGCCGAGGGAGTGGCCGAGCAGCACCCGGGTACGCCCGTCCAGCCGCGACTTGAGCGCCGCCAGGACAGCGTCGACGTCGCTGGCCAGCTCGACGTAGCCGTACCGGTCGGCGCGGCTCGGGGCGGGCGTGCTCGCTCCGGTGCCCCGCAGGTCCGCGACGACCACGGCCAGGCCGGCGGAGCGCAGCGCGGCGGCGAACGGCCGGTAGTAGCGGGCGCGGACCCCCATCGCGGGCCAGATCACCACCACGGGTGCGCCGGGCGGGCCGGCCGGCTCGGGATAGACCTGCACGCCGAGGCGAGCGCCGTCGACGTCGACGAACTCCTGCGCGTACTCCGGGTCCCCGTTCACCGGCTCAGCTTACGGCCCGACGTTACCGGCGGGTAGCCGAGGCGGTCCGGACGCGACGGAGGCCCCGCCGGGTGGCGGGGCCTCCGGTGGCGCGACCCGGTCAGGAGACGGAGATCGTCCCGTCGCCGGCGCGGACGCACGACACGGCGCGGGAGGCGGTGGCGGCGGCGCCGGCGAGGCACTGGCCGAGCACCTGGTGCCCGGTGGCGTTCGGGTGCCACGACTCCTGGCAGGTCTGGAAGTAGCTGACGCAGGTGTTGGCGATCCGCTGGATGGCGATCTTGTCCTTGCCGGCGAGGCTGGTCACGAACGTGCCGGTCGCGCCGTCCTGCAGCCGGATGGGCGTGGCCAGCGCGCCGGCCGGGCTGGACGTCGACTCGCACAGCCGCGCGCCGTCGAAGGCCCGCTGCACGTTGAGGTAGACGAGGTCGTCGGCGGGGAACTCGGCGGCCAGGGTGTCCCGGGTGGACTTCACGATCCCGCCCAGGCCCTGCGAGAAGCGGTGCCCGGGGGCGAGGCTGGCCCGGTGGATCGGGCAGCCGGCCGCGTACCGCTCGGCGCCGAGGTCACGGAACTTGTCCCGGGTGTCGTCCCGGCCGTCCTCCTCGTAGTACGCCGGGTTCAGGTCCAGCGGCAGCGGGTTGGTGTAGTCCTGGAACACCACCCGGTGCTGGCCGTCCGCGTCCACCTGGTCGAGGGTGGTCAGGATCTGGCGTACGGCGGCGGTGGTCTCCGCGGTCGCGGCGCTGATCTGCGCGGCGGTGGCCAGGTCGGCGTCGCTGCACGGCTTCTGCTCCACCGGCCCGCCGAGGTACGCCCAGAACTCCCACCAGCCCGTCCAGGCGTCGGCGATGAACCGGTTGGCGCACTTCTCCGCGACGCTGCCGAAGGTGAACGAGCTGTTGTTGGAACCCAGGCCGATCAGCACCAGGTCGATGTCCTGGGTCTGCGCGACGGCGCGCAGCTGGTCGAGCTGGGCGGCCACCGTGCGGCCCTTCTCCCGTGCCGCGGAGGCGGTGGCGATGTCGCGTGGCTGGCCGCCGGAGCAGGCCAGGTTGAACCGGTTCTGGATACCCGGCAGGTTCGCCTGGTTGAGCGAGGCGTTCGCCGACCGGTGGCAGAAGTACGCGTTGTTGTTCGGCGCCGTCCAACCGGGGAAGCCCTGGGTGACCCCGTTGGTGTCGACCACCGGGGTGTACGCCCCCGCGCCCTCACCGCTGATGAAGCTGTCGCCGAGCGCCACGGCGGCGGTGGGCAGCGCGGCGGTCGCGGGGGCGGGCAGCGCGACGGCTGTCGACAGCGCTGCCGTGACGATCGTGAGTGCCGCGGCGAGCGCGGTACGGCGGAACCTGGGCATGGGGCCCCCAACCATCGAAAGATGAAAGATTCTCTGAGAGCGCGATCAGATCACCCCTGTGCAACGGGCGTCAATGGCCCGTAACAGAATCGTTCGATGAAAGACACGCACGCCTGGTGCGCGAGGCTGTGGGTCGGTCGGGCTGTTAACGACGCCGCAGCACGGCCGCGCCGGCCGCGTTCAGACCCACACCCCAGAGCAGGAGTACGCACAGCCACTGCGCCCACCGCAGCAGGGTCATGTCCCCGGCGAGCAGGTTGCGGACGCTGCCCAACGGGGTGAGCCACGGCTGCGCCGGACGAAGGGCCTCCACTGCCCCCAGCAACCCGAACAGCCCCAGCGGCACGACGATCGTGGCGAGGAACGCGACCACCGGCGAACGCAGCAGCAGGCCCAGCCCGGTGCCCACCAGGCCGGCGACGATCTGCACCAGCACACTGCCCACCGCGACCGTGCCGGCGAACCGCCACGGCTCGTCGGCCACCGGCCCCGGGGTGAGGGCCAGCGTCGCCGCGCAGATCAGCACCCCGGCCACGCCGATCACGGTGGCCGGCAGCACCACCGCGAGCACGGTCGGGAGCACCCCGACGGTGCCGGACGCCCGACGCCTGTCGCGCACGAGCAGGACACCGAAGAGCGGCGTCAGGACCGACATCAGGCTCTGCACCTCGCCGGAGAGCGCGGCGAACGTCAGGTCGGCGCGCGGCGCGGCGACGACCAGCACCACGGCGCAGAGCAGCCCCGCCGCCAGGGTGCCCGCGAGCAACCACCGGCGGGCCCGCGTGTCGAGGGAGCGTCGCAGAGCATTGCGGGTCGTCACGTCCACCGCGAGCACCTTCCGACGGCTGGCCGGGAGGCGAGCGTACCGAGGGCTGCTTCTCTGCGTGGTCCCGTGATCACTGTGCGGTTGTTTGGTTTCTCACGTCCGACGGCGCGGGCGCGGCGGGTCGCGTAGGTCCTCCGGGAGTTGTCTCAGCCTCGGGCTAGGCTCGCTGCGGCGCGCCACGCCGGCTGACATCGCCGGTGCCGGGCAGCACACCGCCGAGACCGGGGAGTACGACCAGTTGACCGCAGAGCCTGACACCCTGTACGGGGCCGATGACCTCACCCACCTTGAGGGGCTGGACGCCGTCCGCAAGCGGCCCGGCATGTACATCGGTTCCACCGACAGCCGTGGCGTGGGTCACCTCGTCAACGAGATCCTCGACAACTCCACCGACGAGGGTGTCGCCGGTCACGCCAGAGCCGTCGAGGTGATCCTGCACGCCGACGGATCGGTCCAGGTCGACGACGACGGCCGCGGCATCCCCACCGACGTGCACGCCAAGTCCGGCATCTCCGGCGTCGAGCTGGTGCTGACCCGGCTGCACGCCGGCGGCAAGTTCGGCGGCTCCGGCTACAAGACCTCCGGCGGCCTGCACGGCGTCGGCGCCTCGGCGGTAAACGCGCTGTCCCGCCGCTTCGACGTGACCGTCCGCCGGGCCGGCAAGGTCCACGCCATGTCGTTCCGGCACGGCGTCCCGGGAATCTTCGACGGCGACGGGCCGGACGCGCCCTTCACCGCCGGCCCCGGCCTCCAGGTGATCGGCGCGATGAAGCGCGGCCAGCGCACCGGCACCTCGATCCGCTGGTGGCACGACGCCCGCTACTTCGAGACCGGCGCGGCGCTCGACGTCGACGCCGTCCGGATGAAGCTGCGCAACACCGCGTTCCTGGTCCCCGGCGTGACGTACCTGCTGCGCGACCTCACCGGCGAGGCCGCCGCCGAGGAGCGGTTCCACTACCCCAACGGGCTCAGCGACATGGTCGAGTTCCTCGCGCCGGCAGGCGACCGGCCGGTCTCCGGCATGCTGCTGGTCAACGGCGAGGGGACGTACCGGGAGAACGCCGCCGACGCCAACGGTGTCATGCAGTCCAACGTGCAGCGCCGCGCCGAGGTCGAGGTGGCGTTCCGGTGGGGCACCGGCTACGAGCGCACCGTCGAGTGCTTCACCAACACCATCCGTAACGCCCACGGCGGCACCCACCGCAAGGGCTTCGAGCGGGCCCTCGTCCGCACCCTGGCCGACGCCGTCCGCAACACCCGCGGCCTGCTCAAGGCCAAGGAGGAGCCGCCCACCCTGGACGACGTCCTGGAGGGGATGACCGCGGTGGTGCACGTGCGGATCCCCGAGCCGCAGTTCACCTCGCAGACCAAGGACGAGCTGTCCACCACCGGCATCACCAAGGTCATCCAGACCCTGGTGGACGCGCACATCAAGGCCTGGCTGGAGGACCGGCGCACCAAGGCCGAGGCGCGCGTCGTCCTGCAGAAGATCGTCGACGCGGCGCGGGTCCGGCTCACCCAGAAGCAGCAGAAGGACGCCGCCCGGCGCAAGACCGCCCTGGAGGGCGCGTCCATGCCGCCGAAGCTTGTCGACTGCCGCGCGACAGGCATCGACCGCAGCGAGTTGTTCATCGTGGAGGGCGACAGCGCCCTCGGCACGAGCCGCATGGCCCGTTCGTCCGAATATCAGGCGCTGCTGCCGATCCGGGGCAAGATCCTCAACGTGCAGAAGGCCAACCTCCAGCAGGTTCTGGACAATGCCGAGTGCGCCGCGATCGTCCAGGTGCTCGGGGCCGGCTCGGGGCGGACGTTCGACCTCGCCGCGCTGCGCTACGGCCGGGTGCTGATCATGGCCGACGCCGACGTGGACGGCGCCCACATCCGTACGCTGCTGATCACCCTCTTCGCCCGCTACATGCGGCCGTTGATCGAGGCCGGTCGGCTCTACGCCGCCATGCCGCCCCTGCACAAGATCACCACCAAGGGGCGCAACGCGCAGACGGTCTACACCTACACCCAGGCCGAGATGGAGGCGACGGTGCGCAAGCTGGAGAAGGCCGGCAAGCAGATCGTCACGCCCATCCCACGCTTCAAGGGCCTCGGTGAGATGGACGCCGACGAGCTGTGGGACACCACGATGAACCCCGCCACCCGCGCCGTCCGCCGGATCACCCTCGACGACGTGGACGCCGCCGAGCGCATCCTCGAACTGCTGATGGGCGAGAAGGTCGAGCCGCGCCGCAACTGGCTCATCGACTCGGCCGACCGTGTCGACCGCGATGCGATCGACGCATGAGCACCGCTGCCGTTCAAGGGGAAAGCTGAGTCATGGCACGCCGTAAGGAAAACAAGGTCGACCTCTCCTCGTTCGACCAGGCCGGCGCGCGGGTCTTCGACAACCCGCTGGTCACCGAGGTCTCCGACTCCTACCTGGAGTACGCGTTCTCGGTCATCCACTCCCGTGCGCTGCCCGACGCGCGCGACGGCCTCAAGCCCGTGCACAGGCGCATCCTCTGGTCGATGTACGAGCAGGGCCACCGCCCCGACCGTGGGCATGTGAAGTCCGCTCGCATCGTCGGCGACTGCTTCGTAGCTGGCACACTCGTCTCGACGCCTGATGGTCTGCGGGCCATCGAAGAGATCGAGGTCGGGGACCTCGTGCTGGACGGCGACGGAGCTTCGGTGCCGGTGACTGCTGTCTATCAAAACCCGGCCTCCAACCTCGTGCGCGTTACCTGGAGCAACGGGCACACGATGCTCGTCACCCCGGGCCAGCGGTTCCGCGTGGTCGCCGATGACCTCTCGGTCCAATGGATGGCGGCTCGGGATCTACCGGGGCATCTGACTCTGGCCTACGGGAGCAGCCGCAGCGCGGTGTCGCCGTCGGCTGGGGATGTCTACGACTATGTGCGTGGGCTGATGGTGGCCGAGGGCTTCCCTGTCCATCGGTCCCGCGAGGCGGACGGTCGTGTCCGGATCCACATGTGTGACGTCGAGCCGCTGGATGTTGCTCACGGTTGGGCCATCGCCAATGGATTGAACGTCTCGCGAGGCAAGCGTGAGGCCCGCAATCCCCGCCACCAAGACCAGCACATTCTGACCTTCAGTCGGCACGAGGGGCTGATGGAGGCGACACGGCCACTCAGCCGGGACAAGCACGTACCGCGCGACATCATCGAGAACCGGTCAGCGTGGGCACCGTTCCTCGCCGGCTTCTTCGACGGGGACGGCTACGTCCGTAAGCGCTTCAGGGAGATCGTCTTCGTCAGCACGAGTGAGGTGCTGGTGCGGCAGATCTATGCCATGCTTGCCGACCTGGGGCTGCACGGGCACCACTGGACCAGCGGTCGCGCCTCCGCGGGTAACCCGCTCTTTGGTCTCTCGGTCAGCGGGCGGGACGCCGCAGACCTTGCCCGGTTGTTGCTGCCCTGGGTGCGGATCGGATACAAGTACGACGGCTTGCAGCGGGTCGCCGAGATCGGCTACGAGTACAGCGGCAAGCAGGGCAACGATCGGCTTCCGTACGGTCCGGTCATTGCGGAGTTCACGGCCGCGCACCAGGGCGGCGGGTGGTTCCGGGACCAGGACGGCCAGCCCTTCCGCGCCTCCCTGTCGGCGAGCGGTGGACCGAAGGTGCGGTATGGCAAGGACCGCAACGGCGTCCCGCTTGCGGACCGGTCGTTCCAGTTGGAGCGTGCGGTACGAGACGGCTGGATCCACAAGCTCCAGCGTCTTGGCTCACCGCTCGCGGCCCGGCTGGACGCGTTGGTCGGTGGCTCGTTCCTGCGGGTCACCTCCGTCGAGGCGGTGTCGCCCGATGTCACGTACGACATCCAGGTCGGCAGCGACGAGCACGCGTTCGTCACCGAGGGCTACGTCGTTCACAACTGCATGGGCAAGTACCATCCGCACGGCGACACGGCGATCTACGACGCGATGGTCCGCCTCGCGCAGGACTTCTCCCTCAACGTGCCGCTCATCGACGGGCATGGAAATTTTGGATCTCCCGACGACGGCCCGGCTGCGGCGAGATACACGGAAGCGCGGATGTCGCGCGAGGCCATGCTCCTCGTCGGTGAGCTGGGCGAGGACACCGTCGACGTCGAGCCCAACTACGACGGGTCGCTGACCCAGCCGACAGTGCTGCCGGCCGCGTTCCCCAACCTGCTGGTCAACGGCGCGTCCGGGATCGCGGTCGGGATGGCCACCAACATGATCCCGCACAACCTCGCCGAGGTCGTCTCCGCGGCCCGTTGGCTGATCAACCACCCGGACGCCACTCTGGACCGGCTCATGGAGTTCGTCCCCGGCCCCGACCTGCCCACCGGCGGTGTGCTGCTCGGGCTGGACGAGGTGCGCCGGGCGTACGAGACGGGGCGCGGTGTCGTGCGCATGCGCGGCAAGGTGGAGATCGGCCCGATCGAGGGCAGCCGGGGCCGCCAGGCGATCACCGTCGTCGAGTTGCCCTACGGTGTCGGCGCGGAGAAGGTCATCGCCGCGATCACCAACGAGGTCACCAAGACCAAGCGGCTGACCGGTATCGCGGACGTCAAGGACCTCACCGACCGGGAGAGCGGCACCCGGCTGGTCGTCGAGTGCAAGGTGGGGGTCAACCCCCAGGCGCTGCTCGCCGATCTCTACCGGTTGACCCCGTTGGAGCAGTCCTTCGGCGTCAACAACCTCGTGCTTGTCGACGGCCAGCCCCGTACCCTCGGGTTGAAGGCGCTGCTGGAGGTCTTCCTGGCCCACCGGTACGAGGTGGTCACCCGGCGCAGCGCGTACCGCCGCCGCAAGCGTCAGGAGCGGCTGCACCTGGTCGATGGTCTGCTTATCGCACTGCTGGACATCGACCGGGTGGTCCGGTTGATCCGGGGCAGCGACGACGCGCAGGCGGCCAAGGACGGGCTGATGAGCCAGTTCGGCCTCTCCGACATCCAGGCCACCTACATCCTGGACACTCCGCTGCGCCGGTTGACCAAGTACGACCGGATCGAGTTGGAGGCCGAGCAGGAGCGGCTGCGCGGCGAGATCACCGAGCTGTCCACGATCCTCGACGACGAGCGGGTGCTCAAGAAGCTGGTCTCCGACGAGCTGGCGGCCGTGGTCAAGCAGTTCGGCAGCGAACGGCGGACGACCCTGGTCGACGGCGATCTCAAGGAGGTGCTGGCGGCGTCCGTGCCGGCCGGCCCGCTGGAGGTCGCCGACGACCCGTGCCAGGTCATCCTCTCCGCGACCGGGCTGGTCGCCCGGACCGCGGCCGAGTCGGAGGAGAGCGCCGAGGGGCGTCGGCGCAACGGCCGGGTCAAGCACGACACGGTACGCGCGATCGTGCACTCCACCGCTCGTGGTCGGGTGCTGCTGGTCACCAGCGCGGGTCGCGCCTTCAAGATCGACGTGCTGCCGCTGCCGGTGCTGCCCGAGCAGGCCGGAACGGTGTCGCTGCGCGGCGGGATGTCCGCCGCCGAGCTGGTGCCGCTGGAGGCGGGGGAGACCGTTGTCGGTCTGGCGCCGCTCGGCGGTGCGGCGGACGGGTCACCCGGGCTGGCGCTGGGCACCCGGCAGGGTGTGGTGAAGGTCTGCGCGCCGGAGTGGCCGGTGCGGTCCGACGAGTTCGACGTGATCGGCCTGCGCGACGGTGACGAGGTGGTCGGGGCGACCTGGCTGACCGACGGCGCGGAGACGCTCACCTTCGTCACCTCGGAGGCGTCGTTGCTGCGTTTCGCCGCGGGGATGGTGCGCCCGCAGGGCCCCAAGGGCGGTGGGATGGCCGGCATCAACCTGCCGGCCGGGGCTCGGGTGGTGTTCTTCGGCGCGGTACGCACCGACGATGCGGGGCACGGCGAGCCGATGGTGGTCACGTCCACCGGGGCGACGGTCAAGGTGACGCCGTTCAAGGCGTACCCCGCGAAGGGCCGGGCGACCGGCGGCGTCCGCGCGCACCGCTTCCTCAAGGACGAGACCGACGTGGCCGTCGCCTGGGTGGGGCCGCGCCCGGTCGGCGCGACCGGCACCGGCGAACCGGTGGAGCTGCCCGCGGCCGATCCCCGCCGCGACGGCAGCGGCTTCGCCGTGATGCTCGGCCCCACGGTGGTGGGCCACCTGATCGAACGCGACTAAACCCCTACCCACCTCGGGTGTCGCGCCGTCCCCCGGGCGTGCCCGGCGCGCCCTGCGCATCTTGGCGCTCGGGCCGCCGGCAGCCGAATGGTCGCCGGCCGCAGCCGGCTGCGCTCACCTCCCCGGCCGGGGTTGGGAATTACTCGCCCAGCTTCGGATCAGGCGACGTTGTGCGGGCGGAACTGGACGCTTACCCGGGGGCCCACCGGGCGGGCGGTCTTGGGGATGGCGTGTTCCCAGGTGCGCTGGCAGGAGCCGCCCATCACGATCAGGTCGCCGTGGCCCACCGGGAACCGCAGGCTGTCGCCGCCGCCGCGCGGGCGCAGCAGCAGCGGCCGGGGTGACCCGAACGAGACGATCGCGACGATGGTGTCGCTGTGCGCGGAGCGGCCGATCGTGTCGCCGTGCCAGGCGACGCTGTCGCGGCCGGAGCGGTAGAGACACATGCCGGCGGTGACGAACGGCTCGCCCAGCTCGGGTGCGTAGTGCCGGGTCAGCTCGGCGCGTGCCGCGGTGAGCACGGGGTGTGGCAGTTGCCTGTCGACGCCGTACCAGCAGAGCAGGCGGGGCACGTCGACCTCGCTGTCGTACATGTGGCGTCGCTCCGCGCGCCAGGGGACCTCGGCGAGCAGGGTGTCGAGGACCGCGTCGGAGCCGCTCACCCAGCCCGGGAGGTGGTCGACCCAGGCGCCGCGGCTGAGCTGGTGTCGCCGGAGCTGGCCGGGCAGTGGCCCCAGAGTCGGCTCCGCGTCGGTCAGGTCGAGCATCGACGGCTGGTAGGCGGCAGGCGTCATGCAGCCACCCTAGCAGCACTTTCGTACACCCGTGCTAGCGCGCGGCTGTCGCGTTGTGCCTCGCCACCAGGCCCGGGAGGTCGTCAAGCGTGTCGATCCGGAACAGGCACCGCTCGGCGACGGCCGGCAGGTCGAGGATGTGCCCCCAGGGGCCGCGCCGGATCAGGCACGTCTGCATGCCGGCCTCGACGGCCGGGCGTACGTCGTTGTCGGGCCGGTCGCCGACGTACAGGATCGACGACGCGTCGCCGCCTCCCGCCCGCACGACCCGGTCGAAGAAGGCCGGTGACGGTTTCGCCACGCCCCAACCGGTCGAGGTGCCGATCGTGTCCACGGGGAGGTCGAGGGCGTGCAGGAGCGCCTCGGCGTGGGCGGCCTGGTTGCCGGCCAGGCCGACGAACAGGCCCTGCTCCTTGAGCGAGGTCAGGCAGCCGCGCGCGTCGGGGTAGAGGTCCTCCTCGCCGAACCACTCGGATTTGCCGGCGGCGGCGCGACGTTCCAGCTCGGTGGCGAGGTCGAAGTCGGGCCGGAAGGTCCGGAACGTCTCCTGGTAGTCCAGGCCACGGGCGATCACGGCGCCGAGGACCGCCGAGAGTGTGTGCCGGGGAACCCCGAACCAGTCCGCCCAGCCCGCGAACTCGCGGGACTCGTCGAGGATCGTCCCGCCGACGTCGAAGAAGACAGCTCCGATCACGTGCGTCCCCCGTTCGCCTTGTCGACGGATCATAGGCGGGAGAACGCGCGTCGTCAGTCCGCGACGGCTTTGGGACGTACGGCGTCGAACACCGCGTCGACGACGCGCGCCCGCCCCCGGCCGTCCACGGTGGACCACGCTCGCGCGGCCAGCGCCGCGCGGCGCTGCGGCGAGCTGAGCAGCCCGTTGAGGGTCCGCGCCGCCGTCGCGCGGGCGGCCCGCCCGGGCACCCCGGCGCCGGTCAGCTCCGCCAGTTCGCCGAGGCCGGCGGCCAGGCCGTGCCGGACCACCCGGGTGTACGACTCGCGTTGGTTGTCGACGACGCAGACCAGCGCGGCGGGTGCCCCGAGGCAGCACAGTTCCCAGGTGGAGGTGCCGGCGGCGCTGACCACCAGGTCCGCCTCGGTGATCAGGGCCGGCAGCGAGCCGGTGGGTGGGACGGGACGGACGATTTGTCCCCGCCCGGGGGTGATGTCCTCGAGTTCGGCCTCGACCTCGGGCCGGCCGACGACGACCGTGAGGTCCATCGGGTGTCCGGTGGCCAGCAGCACCCGGGTCAGCACCGGGGCCGCGCCGACCGCGTCGGTGCCGCCGAAGAAGGCCAGCACCCGGGGCCTGCTGACGGCCGTGGCCGCTCGGGGCGCCGTCGGGCGGGCGGTCACGACCGAGTCGCGCAGCAGGGCGTACGCGCTGCCGGCGAGCAGCCGTCCGGGCAGCGCCGGAAGCTGCGCTCCGAAGTTCTGGTCGAGGTAGAGGTCGGCGTCCTGGCCGCGGCTGTCCCCGTCGATCACGGCGAGGGTGAACACGCCGGCCGCGCGCAGGGCGCCCGCCCCGGCCGGGTCCAGTTCGTAGGAGTCGAGGACCACCACGTCGAGGTCGTGTCGCCGGGCCGTCTCGACCAGCTCGGCCGGCGACTCGGGGCCGGGGTGCAGGTCGATGCCGCGCGCGGCCAGTTCGGCGGTGGCCCAGCCGAGCCGTTCCACAGTGCCGAACACCGCGACCTGGGCGCCCCGGGCCAGGAACTCCTCGGCGAGCGCCAGGCAGCGGACGAGGTGCCCGACGCCGCGCCGCGGCCCGGCGTCGCAGCGCAGTCCGACCCGTAGCGTGCTCAGGACTCCTCCAGCCGCTTCTGGCGTACGTCGGCGTTGAGCGCGCGCAGCCGGGGTTGCCCGTCGAGCCAGTCGGCGAGCTTGGCCAGCGGCACGCTGACGTCGCCGAAATGGTCGGCGACGGCGCTCACCAGCGCCCAGTCCTGCTCGGTGTCGAGGGTCAGGCGCAGCGCCGAACGGTCCGGAGTGAGGGTCACCCCGAGCACCCGGAACAGGTCCGGATGGGTGTACGCGTAGGACGTGACGTGCACCCGGTGGTGCCCGGTGGCGAGCCGGTCGAGGGTCCGCAGGGTCTCCGCACGGATGATCTCGACGTCCAGCCCGCGGGGCAGGGTGCGGGCGATCGACGTGCTCGCGTAGTCCAGGCCGGGCACGGCCCGGTACACCGAGGCGACAAGCGTGACGATCTCCGGGTCGAGCAGCGGGCAGTCGGCGGTGAACCGCATGACCGCGTCGCCGGGTGCGCGGCGAGCGCGCCCACGAACCGGCCCAGCACGTCGTCGACCGGCCCGCGGTGGCACGGCACGCCGAGCCGCCGGCACTCGTCGACCACCGCGTCGTCGACGGTGTCCGTGCTCGTCGCGACCACCAGGTCGGCGAGGACGCCGCTGTCGCGGGCGGCGCGGACCACGCGACCCAGCACGGACCGCCCGGCCAGCGGGCGGAGCACCTTGCCGGGCAGCCGCGACGAGCCCATCCGGGCCTGCACGATCCCGACGATCCGGGGCCCGACGGCCGCTCCCGTGTCGGCCGTCGGGTCCGGTCGGCTCGCCGTCGCGGACGCGTTGTCGTCGCCTGTCACTGCTGCTCCTCCTGCCTCGGCGCGAGCGCCGACCGGGCTCGCCGCTTGGCGGCACGCGCACCCCGCTTGGCCAGCCGGGCCGGGGTGATGGCGAGCCGGCCGACGCGGTAGCTGATGGACCCGCTGAGCAGGCCGATCTTCGCCTCGGCGCGGCGCAGCGCCCGCTCCCGGGAGGTGAGCAGCTCGTCGGTCCACCGGGTCAGGGCGGCCAGTCGGCTGATCTCCTCCCGTTGCCGCAGCCACGCCTCGCGCAGTTGCTGGTAGCTGTGCGCGCCGACCGGCGGGTCGGTGGGCGCGACGGCCTGCAGTTCGGTGGCGAGGGCCGCGCGGCGCTCGGCGTCCAGGCCGTGCAGGGTGGCCGCGATCGCCGCCTCGGCCCGCACCGCCTCGGCGACTGTCGCCCGGTCCAGGTCGTGGCCGGCGAGCCCGCCGAGCACCACTGTCAGGCCCGCGACGTCGAGGGTGGACGACCACGGGTGGGCGTACCCGCCGGTGAGCAGGGCCGCCGCGAAGCGCCACAGGCCGCGGGCCAGCGCCACGTCGCCGGGCAGCGTGTCGGTGGCCCGCCAGCTCGGGTCGAGCACCGCGTAGCGTTCCCCGTCGACCACCACGTTGTCGGTGCTGGCCAGCGCCGCCGCGCCGGCGAGCCGGCCGTCGGCGCCGGCCTGGCCGGCGAGCCAGCCCGCGTACCCGTGCAGGAGCGTGCGCAGCGTCGCCAGGTCGCGGCGCAGCGCGGCGTCGAGCAGCAGGGTGTGCAGCAGCCGCCCGGTCGGCACCGGCCCGGACAGCGCGGCCGGGTCCCGGTACGCGGCCTCGCGGCTGGCGAACGGCGCGGCCGCCGTGGTCGTGCCGGCGTCAGCGCCGGCGTGGTGGCCCCACCGCCAACCCGACGGGTCGTCGAGCACCTCCAGCACACCGGTCCCGGGCTGGCCGGACTGCCCGGTCTGCGCCAGCGCCACCGGCAGGTTCCCGTCGGCGCCCGGGTCGGTGGGCCCGCCCGGTCGGCGGGCCAGCATCAGCCAGGCCGGCGCGAGATCTGCGGCACGCCCGGCGTGCAGGGCGTCCACCGCCAGCCGGGCCGGATCCTGGAGCACTGTCGCGGCGCCGAACGCTCCGGCGCAGGCGCCGTGCAGCACCGCGTCGAACAGCCCGCAGCCCGCGCCCCGGTCGAGCTGGTCGGCGTCGAGCAGCGCCGTCGCGGTCGCGCCATCGGGGTACGCGGCCCAGCAGGCCCTCGGGCGCAGCCCGGCGCCGGTGAGCCGC
Organism: Micromonospora lupini str. Lupac 08; assembly: GCF_000297395.2. Taxonomy (GTDB): domain Bacteria; phylum Actinomycetota; class Actinomycetes; order Mycobacteriales; family Micromonosporaceae; genus Micromonospora; species Micromonospora lupini. The sequence goes on from NZ_HF570108.1 coordinate 2,277,013, forward strand.
TCGCGCAGCTGGTCCCGGTTGGCGGGGTGCGCCTGGTCGAGCACGCCACCGATGACCCAGGCGGAGTCGTCGCGGGCGGCGTGCCAGGGGGTGGTGGAGACCAGCCGGTGCAGACCGAGCGGGTTGTCCAGGCGCAGCAGCAGCGCGCCGCCGGGGCGGACCGCGGCGACCAGCCGTGTCAGCACGCCGTTCCAGCCCAGCCGGGTGCCCTCCACCGACTCCACCTGGTCCAGCCCGGCGGCGGCGATCACCACGTCGTACGTCTCGTCGTCGGGCAGCCCGGCCGGGCCGCCCACGATCACGCGGGCGGCCCGCTGGGCCAGCGCCACCGCGTCCGGGTGGCTGCGCAGCAGGCAGGTCACCTCGGCGTGGGCGAGCCGGTCGAGCAGCGCCGGGTCGTGCGGGCCGGCCAGCAGGACCCGGGCGCCGGGCGGCACGATCCGGGCGGCCAGCGCGGCGAGGGGCCCTCCGTCGGCCAGCCGCTCCTTCGGCAGGTCGGACCAGGCCAGCATCTCGCCGCCCGGCAGGGTGATCCGGCCGGCGGGTGCCGTCTCAGTCGTCACTGTCGTCCTCTTCTTCTTCCGGAAGGTTCGCCCAACCGAGCAGCTCCCGCAGCTCGGCAGGGGTGCAGCGGTGGTCGGTGCCCAGTTCCGCGCGGGCGATCGCGACGGCCGTCGGCAGGTCGACCGCCGCGCCGTGCAGCTCGGGCCACTGCCGGCGGATGCGGGCGGTCCCGCCGAAGGTCGGGTCCTCGTTGGACAGGATCATCGGATCGCCGTAGACCGCGGGTTCGCAGCCGGCCGCGATGCCGTAGAAGATCGCGCTGGTCAGCCGGTTGGATGCTACCCGCTTGTGCCGGCGCAGCTCGGTCAGCTGCTTGTCGAGGAACTCCGGGTCGGTGTCCTTCCACCAGTGCCCCCGGTAACCGTGGCAGATCACCCGGAACCCGGCGCGCTCGTAGAGGCGGCGGACGTGGCGCATGCCGTACTCGTGCCAGTAGAGGCACACCGTGACGGGGCCGGGCTCGGTGTCGCGGATGCGGGCGATCAGCTCCCGGTGGTCGCCCTTGACGTGCTGACCCTCCCAGCCGTGGAACGGGTACCAGATGGTGCCCTCCCGCTCCTGCGCCGGCGGGTCCTCCGGCCGCAAGGCAAGCAGGTAGGTGAACGGCGCGCCGATCACCACCACGTTGCGCCGCCCCACCGACCAGGCCCGCCGGCGGGTCTGCTCGGACCAGAGCAGGCTCGGGGTGCGGTCGGCGTACGGGTGGCCCGGGGCCAGGCCGTCGCCGATGTTCCAGCCGTGCTGCACGTACCCGTTGATCCGCGGGGGGTGCCGGTCGCCGAGGCCGGCGTAACGGGCCAGCACGTGGGCGTGGCCGTAGAAGTGGTTCGCGTGGTGCATCAGGTTCCCATCAGGCGGCGGTACGCACCGAGCCGGCCCGCAGGACCGCGGTCAGCGCGTCGATGACGCGGTCCTGGTCGGCGTCGCTGAGTCCCGGGTACAGCGGCAGCGACAGCTGCTGGGAGTAGAACGACTCGGCCACCGGGCACGATCCGCGCCGGTAGCCCAGGTCGGCGAAGGCGGGGTGCCAGTGCACGGGCAGGTAGTTGACCTGCACGCCGATTCCGGCGGCCCGCATCCGGTCGTACACCTCGCGGCGACGCCCGTCGAGCACCCGGATCGGGTAGAGGTGCCAGGCCGGATCGGCCCACGACCTGCGGGTCGGCAGCAGCACGCCGTCCAGGTCGGCAAGCGCCTCGTCGTAGCGGGCGACAAGCGCGCTGCGGCGGGCCTTGAACGCGGCGAGCCGGCGGAGCTGACTGCGGCCCAGGGCGCACAGCACGTCCGGCAGGCGGTAGTTCAGCCCGAACTCGTGCACCTCCTGGTGCCAGCCACCCTCGTCGGCGAAGCGCAGCTCGGCGCGGTCGCGAACCATGCCGACGCCGCGGAACCGGCGGGCCCGCTTCAGGATCTCCGGGTCGAGCGCGGCGACGGCGCCGCCCTCGGCGGTGGTCAGGTTCTTCGTGGGGAAGAACGAGAACGTGGTCAGGTCGGCGAGCGAGCCCACCGGACGGCCGCGGTACGTCCCGCCGATCGAGTGCGCCGCGTCGGCGAGCAGCAACGCGTTCGAGCCCTCGACGGACGTGCGCAGGGCGTCGTAGTCGGCCGGGTGACCGGCGTAGTCGACAGCCGAGACGACCCGGGTACGCGAGGTGACCGCCGCGGCGGCCGCAGCCGGGTCCAGGCAGAACGTCTCGTCCTCGACGTCGGCGAACACGATCGTCGCGCCGAGGGCCACGGCGCTGCTGGCGGTCGCCACGAACGTCATCGGCGGGACCACCACCTCGTCGCCCGGTCCCACCCCGGCGGCCGCGTACGCCACGTGCAGCGCCGCGGTGCCGTTGGAGACGCTGGCGACGCCCACCCCGCCGGTCCACCGCGCGAGGTCGGCCTCGAACGCGTCGACCTGCGGCCCGGTGGTGAGCCAGTCGCCGCGCAGCACGTCGGCGACTGCCGCGATGTCGTCCTCGGTGATCGACTGCCGGCCGTACGGGAGCATCCCCGTCATGCGGTGAGGCCGAGCATCACGCGCAGCTGCTCCACACTGAGCCACTCGTCGTTGGTGTCCGACTGGTAGGCGAAGCCGTCCGGCACCGGCTCGCAGTCGACCGGCGGCTGGTAACCCCAGCCCGCGATGGTCGGCTGGACGATGTAGCGGTCCTTGGCGCGCAGCGTCCGACGGCTGTCGTCCGGGGCGATCATCTCCTCGTGCAGCTTCTCGCCGGGCCGGATGCCGATCTCGTGGGTGGTGGCGTCCGGGGCGACGGCCTCGACCAGGTCGAGGATGCGCATGCTGGGAATGCGCGGCACGAACAGCTCGCCGCCCTGCATCTGGTCGAACGAGTCCATGACGAACTGGACGGCCTGCTCCAGCGTGATCCAGAACCGGGTCATCCGCTTGTCGGTGATCGGCAGGCTCTTGCCCTCGGCGGCAAGCCGGTGGAACAGCGGGACGACCGAACCGCGGCTGCCGACCACGTTGCCGTAGCGGACGACCGAGAACCGGGTCGGGTGGTGCGCGGCGTAGTGGTTGGCCGAGACGAACAGCTTGTCGCCGACCAGCTTGGTGGCGCCGTACAGGTTGATCGGGCTGGACGCCTTGTCCGTGGAGAGCGCGATGACCTTCTTGACGCCGGCCTCGATCGCGGCGTCGACCACGTGCTGCGAGCCGGTGATGTTGGTGGCGATGAACTCGGAGGGGTTGTACTCCGCGGTGTCCACCTGCTTCAGGGCGGCGGCGTGCACCACGTGGTCCACGCCGTGCATCGCCCGGGTGAGGCGGTGCCGGTCCCGGATGTCGCCGATGAACCAGCGCAGGCGCGGGTCGTCACCGAGCTGCTGGCGCAGTTCGTACTGCTTGAGCTCGTCGCGGGAGAAGACCACCACCCGGGCGGGGTCGGCCTCGGTGAGGATGTGCCGGAGGAAGGTCCTGCCGAAGGAACCCGTTCCCCCGGTGATCAGAATGGACGATCCATTCAACTCACTCAATTTGGTGCTCCCGTGATCGTGGATGAACCGGCGGCCCTCGGCCGGCCGACCGGGGTGAGACGCTAACGGCGGCGGGTTAACGCCTCGGCGCTCGCGGGTTAACCGCTGCCCCTGCCGTCGTGAATGGCGGGCACCGCGCAGGCGAACACTTCCAACCGTCTTCAGAGTGGGCTGACCAGGCCCGATCCGGCCGCTACAGTGGCCGCGCGAGCGACCGGCAGCCTCTGCGCGCCGTCGTTTCCTCGCGTTCACCCGACATCCGCACCGCCTCGGTGCGAGCGGGTCATCCCCGAGCGTCACCGACCGGTCGGCGTGCCCACCGGCGGGCATGCCCGTCCGGCCCGGCCGGCAGTTCAGGAGGCGTTGATGGCATCCGGCAGCGACGTGATGGAACGGCCGGCGGTCCCGACCGGGACACCGCCCGCGGCGCCCGCGCGACGGTGGCTCGTGCCGCTGCTGTTGTGCGCCGGCTGGGTGCTCGGCGTCGCCTGGCGGATGTGGCTGTCGCGGCACATCGCGCTGCCGATCGCCCACACCGACGAGGACAGCTATCTGAACACCGCCCGCGCGCTGGCCGGCGGGCCGGGCGGGTTCAGCAGCGAGAACGACCTGCTCCGCCGGGTCGGCTACCCGATGCTGATCTCGCCCGCGTTCCTCGGCGACCGGGACTTCGCCGACAGCTACCGCCTCGTCCAGCTGATCAACGCGATGGTCAACTCGGCGCTGCTGCCGCTGGCGTACCTGCTCGGCCGACGGGTGCTGCGACTGCCCCGCGCGTCCGCGCTGCTCGCGGCGGTGGTGGCGGCGACGCTGCCGGCCACCGCCTTCTACGCCGGTGTCGCCATGATCGACACCGTGATGGCGCCGCTCGTGGTCGCCTGGCTTCTCGCCGTACACCGGTGGATCGAACGTCCCGGCCCTCTCGCCGCGGCCACCGTCGGCCTGCTGGTGGGCGCGTTCCACCTGCTGCACTCGCGCGGCCTGGTGATCGTGGCGGTGCACGCCGGGCTGGTCCTGCTGCTGTTCGTCCGCCGACGGATCACCGCCGTCGCGGTGCTCGCGGCGCTGCTGCCGGTGCTGGCCATGGCGCTTGTCAACGAGGCCGGCATCCACGTCCTCGGGAACAAGGTCTACCTGCTGGGCAGCACCCCGGGCGGCGGTACGGTCGCGGCGGTCGCGTCGGGTCAGGGGGTCGTCCGTGTCGCGGCGGCCGTCACCACCCAGCTCTGGTACCTCGTGGTGATCACGTTCGGGCTGGCCGGGATCGCCTGGGCCGCCGCCGTCCGGGAACTGTGGCGTCCGCGCCACGGCGACGCCACCCGTTGGACGATGGGTGTGGCGCTTGTGGTCAGCGTCGGGGTGGCCAGCGGCGCGTCGGTGATCCTGGCCGGGATCACCGGCAAGCCGTTGGACGCGATCTACGGCCGCTACGTGCAGATGCTGGCCCCGTTCTGGCTCCTGGTCGGACTCGGGGTGCTGCTCACCGCCCAGCGCCGGGTGGTGCTGCGCCGGGCGGCGGTCGCGGTGGGCCTGCTGGTCGCCGGTGGCGCGCTGGTCGCCGTCCGGCTCGCGTACGTGGCCAGTCGGGGGCACTCGCTGCGCTACGGCGGCTTCGGAGCGCCGGACCTGATGGCGTTGACCGGCGGCTGGCGGGAGATGCGCCCGGTGGTCGGGACGCTGCTCGCCATCGGCGCGTGCGTGCTGCTCGTGGCCACGGTCCGGGTGCCCCGGCTGCGGTTGCCGGTGCTCGGCGCCCTGGTCGTGGTCAACCTCGTCACCATGCAGGTGATCGATCAGCGCCTGGTGCGGCCGATGGCGGCGAGCACCGCGCCGACCCCCCGGGTCGCCGACGTCGGGGTACGCCCCGGCGAGCGCGTCTGGGCCTCCACCGGCGTGCACTACATCCTGCGGTTCAACCTCAGCCACCAGGTGACCTGGACCGACGTGCGGTGGTTCCGTGAGCAGCCGCCCGCCGCCGCGCAGGTGGTGTTCACCCGGTGGGCGCCCGGCGAGCCGGACGACTGGGACGGCGCACGGTACGGCTTCGTCCGGCTCGGTGGCAACGTGCGGCAGCACTGGGCGGCCTGGCGCCGAGTCTGACCCACGGGCCCCGTTTCGCCCGGTGGACATCGTGTTTCGTGAACGGCGGATGTCCACCGGGCGCACGGGCAGTTAATAGTGTCGGACCATTGCGGGAATTGCGTCGACAATCAGCGCTGGCGACGGTCGTCCCGAGCCAGCGAAATCGGGATGACGGTGATTTCCCGACCGTCGGACAACTCCTGTCGCGGCGTGCCCTCGACGAATCGGAAACGCCTGTTCATCTGCCGCACGACGGTGTTGTGTTCCAGCACCTCCCCGTCGAGCCGCTCCAGGTGCAGCCCGTCGAAGGCGTACTCCACGGCCTCCCGCATCACCGCGAGCCAGGCCGGCAGTGTCTCGCCGCGCTCGGCCAGCCCGTCGGCGTCCAGGTAGAAGCCCCACGCGCCGGTCCGTGGGCCGTCCAACCGCAGGTCGAAGAAGGTGACCACGCCGCAGGGCGTGTCGTCGCGGACGTACACCAGCACCCGCCGCGTCGGGTCGTCGCGCACCGCCGACCACCACCGCGCGTGCTCCTCGGCGGTGATCTCGTGGCTGGTCTTGCTGACCTGACGGTTGGTTTCCTGATTACGCCAGGACAACATCAGATGAACGTCGTCCGCCGTCGCTTCGCGCAGCACGTGCTCTCGCTTTCCTGTCTGTTCACGTCCGGTCGGAGCACCTTACCCGGGCCCACCTGGAAAGCAGTTATCCAATTGCTGGGTTGTACACTTCCGCGCATGAACGAATTGAGTCGCGCGCAGATCCGCGACCTCATGGCTCAGGTGTTGAAGAACCAGGACAAGGAGTTGCCCGCCGACGACGCGGCGCAGCTGCGGGACATCGGCTTCCGCTCCCTGGACTTCTCCGAGCTGGCCCTGCGGGTGGAGGACGAGACGGGGGAGGAGCTCAACTTCGACGCCCCCGGCCTGCGCCGCATCGCCACCGTCTCCGACGTCCTCGACTTCCTCGTCGAGTTGCAGCAGCAGTGACCGTCGCGACACCCCGCCCGGCCGTCGCCGGCCCGGAACCGGCCGGTGTCGACAACCGGCTCGTCGTGGGCGGCACCCCGCTGACCTGGCGGACGTTGCCGACGCCGACGCTGTCCGACCCCGCCGCGGTGCTGGCGCACTCCGCCGGGCACGCGCTCGCCGCCGCGCGGCAGCATGCCGTGCACGGCACCGAGCTGCTGCTCAGCACCGCGAGCCGGGTCGACGCCACGATGCGCGCCGAGCTGCTGGACGCCGGGTTCACCGTCACCGAACTCGACGACGACGGCGTACGCCCCAGCGCACCGGCCCGGCCGCGTACCGCCGAGCCGGGCCGGCTGTGGCTGCTCACCTCCGGTTCGACGGGCCGTCCCAAGCGGGTCGGCCACACCCTCGACACGTTGACCACCGTGCGGGCCGACCAGCCCGACCGGACGTGGCTGTGCCCCTACGCGCCCGGCACGTACGCCTGGTGGCAGGTGGTGACCCTGTCGCTGACCCAGCCCGGCCAGCACCTGGTGGTGGTCGAGCCGGACGAGCTGGACGACTGGCCCGCGGTCGCCGCCGCGCACGGGGTCGACGCCGCGTCCGGCACACCGACCTTCTGGCGGCGCACCCTCTACCGGGACGCCGCCGCGCTGGCCCGGGTGCCGCTGCGCCAGCTCACCCTGGGCGGCGAGCCGGTGGACCAGGCGATCCTGGACCAGTTGCGGGACGTCTTTCCCGCCGCGCGGATCTCCTGGATCTACGCGTCCTCCGAGGTGGGCGCGTCCATCGTGGTGCACGACGGGCGGGCCGGGTTCCCGGTCGAGTGGCTGGACCGGGAAACCCCCGGCCGACCCACCCTCTCCGTCCACGACGACGAGCTGGTCGTCACCTCCCCGTACCACGGGGCCGGGCTGGCCGGCCCGGTGCGCACCGGGGACCGTGTGCAGGTCGTCGACGGGCGGGTGCTGATCACCGGCCGGCTCGACTCCGACGAGATCAACGTCGGTGGCAGCAAGGTCTCCGCCGGTGTGGTCCGCGGCGTGTTGACCGGGCACCCCGGCGTGGCCTGGGCCCGGGTCACCGGCCGTCGCGCCCCGGTGCTCGGCCGGATGGTGGTCGCCGACGTGGTCCTCACCCCGCCCGACGGTCCCGCCGACCCGGCCGACCGTTCGACCACCGGCGTGCCGGACGAGGCGGCGCTGGTTCGCTGGTGCGCCGACCGGCTGCCCGAGCACGCGGTGCCCCGCAGGATCCGCGTGCTGACCGAGATCCCCGTCAAGGAGACCCTGAAGAGCGATGTCTGACACCGCCGACACCCAGCTCGTTCCCCCCAGCTCCGTGGTCCTCGTCTCCGGCGGTTCCCGAGGGCTGGGCCTGGCCATCGTCACCGACCTGCTCGACGCGGGCGTACGGGTGGCCGCGTTCGCCCGTACCGTCACGCCGGAGCTGGAGAAGCTCGCCGCCGAGCACCCCGACCGGGTGCACGTCGGCGCGGTCGACGTCACCGATCTGCGTGCCGCCCAGGGCTTCGTCCGCGAGGTGGAGCAGCGTCTCGGCCCGATCGACGGCCTCGTCAACAACGCAGCCGTCGGGCAGGACTCCCTGCACGTGCACACCGCCACCGACGACATCGCCCGGATCATCGAGACCAACCTGACCGCGCCACTGCACCTGACCCGGCTGGTGATCCGCCGAATGCTCGGCAAAGGGCTGCGCGGGCGGATCGTCAACATCACCTCGATCTGCGCGCAACGCGGCTTCCCGGGCCTGGTCGCGTACTCGGCCACCAAGGGCGGCATGGACGCCGCCACCCGCTCGCTCGCCCGTGAGCTCGGCGGGCGGATGCTCGTCAACGCGGTGGCGCCCGGCTTCTTCGCCTCGGAGATGTCCGCCGTGCTCGGCCCGACCCAGCTCGACCAGATCGTGCGCCGCACCCCCACCGGCCACCTGACCGAGCCGGTGGAGGTCGTACCCGTGGTGCGGATGCTGCTGCGCGACCAGACCAACATCAACGGCCAGGTCATCGTGGTGGACGGTGCCGCCTCCATCTGACCCGGACCGGCCAGGCCGGCCTCGCCCGGTGCCGGGGCTGCTCGTCGCCGCCGAGCGGCACCTGCGCGTCGGCGTCCCCGCCGACCTGGCCGGCGCGGTGACCCGCAGCCACCTCGCCGACGGACGCTGCGTCGGCTGGTACGGCCCGCCGACGCCCGGTTGGCGGGTGGCGATCGACGCGGAACGCGCGGACGCCCCGGTGCCCCCGGCCCTGGCCCGTCGCTTCGGCACGGCGGACTTCTGGGCACGATGGACCCGGGCCGAGTGCTGGTGCAAGCTGGCCGACGTGCCGGTGGCGGCCTGGTGGCGTCGCTACGGCCTGGGGACGCCCGCCGACGGCACGGCCGTCTGGCGCACGCTACGGATGGCCGACCTGGTGGTCACCGTCGGCTTCGCCCCGACGTCTGCGCCTGCGCGGGCTTCTGCGCCTGCGCGGGCTTCTGCGCGGGGCTGACGCGTCGAGGTCCGGCGGTGCCCGACGCCCACTTCAGGGCGCCGGGCACGGCCGTACGCTCAGATCAGGTCCCAGCTCAGCGGAGTGCCGCGCGGGACGTCGGTGGCGAAGGTGCGGCCCAGCACCCGGTCGATCTCCACCGGTGCCAGCCCGCCGGCCGGCCGGATCGACCGGACGTTGCGCGCGGTCACCGGGTCGCCGGCGCGCACGTCCTCGACCACGAACAGCGAACGGCGGAACCGCAGCCCCTCGCGCTCGGCCGGTGTCGGGCCGATCGCGGTGCCGCCCAGCGCCGCGTACGCCCGGCCCGACTCGGCGACAAGCGCCGTCAGCTCCGCCGGGTTCAACGAGAAGTCCGAGTCCACGCCGCCGTCGGCCCGGTCCAGGGTCACGTGCTTCTCGATGAAGCAGGCGCCCAGCGCCACCGAGGCGACCGCCACACCGATGCCGGGCGTGTGGTCGGAGAGCCCGACCGCGACGTCGAACGCGCCGGCCAACACGGGCAGGCGGCGCAGGTTGCTGTCGGCGGGCGGCGCCGGGTAGGACGCGGTGCAGGCCAGCAACACGATGCCCACCGCGCCACCGTCGCGGGCGGTGCGTACGGCGGCGTCGATCTCGGCCATCGTCGCCATCCCGGTCGAGATCACCATCGGCTTGCCGGTGCTTGCCACCAACCGGATCAGCGGCAGGTCCACAAGCTCCGACGAAGCGATCTTGTACGCCGGCGCGTCCAGCGACTCCAGCAGCTCCACGGCTGTCGCGTCGAACGGTGACGAGAAGACCGTCAGCCCGCGCTCCCGGGCCCGCGCGAAGATCGGGGCGTGCCACTCGTACGGGGTGTGCGCCCGCTCGTAGAGGCGGTACAGGTTCTCCCCGCCCCACAGCTCGTGCCCGCTGGAGATACGGAAGGCCGGGGTGTCGACGTCGATCGTGATCGTGTCCGGCCGGTACGTCTGGAGCTTGAGCGCGTGCGCCCCGCTCTCGGCCACCGCGTCGACGATGGCCAGCGCCCGGTCCAGGTCGCCGTTGTGGTTACCGGACATCTCGGCGACCACGAAGGGTCGCTCCCCGGCACCGACCGCGTGCGGTCCGATCTTGATTGTCGCCGTCATTCCGACCTCTGCTCAGGTACGCCCGCACCGGGGTGCGGTGGTGCTGTCGTCGTCCACCCGACGGGCGGACGACCTGGAAAACTCCGGCGCCGGGAGCCGCAGCGGCTCCCGGCGTGGTGTGCGGTGCGACGGGTCACGGCAGGCGACCGCCGGCCAGCGCGCCCGACCGCTCCGACGTGACCTCGCCAGCGGTGTGCCCGGCGTCCGACCTGCTCGCGGGCGTCGCCGGTCGGGAGGGATCGTCGTCGGCCGACGGCGACCCCGTGCTCCCGTCGGCGCCGGCCGGCCCGGGCCGGCGCAGCCGCCCCGCCACCCGGTGCGCCTGGCGCAGCGCCGAGTACGCCAGCCAGTCACCGCGCCCCACCAGGCGGTGCTTGAGTCCGGTCACGCCCGGGGGCATCGGATAGCCGTCGGCGGGCAGGTAACGGCGGTAGTGCTCGGCGACCCGGTGGAAGAAGGCCCGCCGCAGGTGCGGGTGCAGCCGGCCGTCGTTGCCGACCACCACGAGGTAGTGGCTGATCATCAGCTGGAACAGTTCGGCGTGCAGGTCCCCGTCGTCCGGGTGCCGGCGGCGGACCCAGTCCATCAGCCGCTCGTACTGGCCGAACGCGTCGAAGTGCCGCCCGCTGCGGGTGGAGGTGATCGCGCCCTGACGACCCTGCCGGTAGAGGTAGCAGACCCGGTCCAGCACGGAGATCTTCTCCGCGCCGATCAGCAGGGGATGGCTGAACGGGATGTCCTCGTACCAGCCGGGGAAGAAGCGCAGCTCCAACTCGTCGAGGAAGGCCCGGCGGACGACCTTGTTCCACGCGGTGTGCTGCACCCGCAGCAACTGCGGCTGGTCGGCCATCCGGACCACGCCCGGCACACCGCGCAGCAGGTGGCTGCTCGCGTCGGCCTCACGCCGCCCGTCCTCGTGCACCCGCAGGTGGTCAAGCATCAGCACGTCGGGTTGGTGCTCGCGCAGCCGGTCCAGCACCGCCGCGATAGTGCCCGGCGGCAGCCAGTCGTCGCTGTCGACGAACCAGACGTACCGGCCGGTGGCCACGTCGAGGCCCGCGTTGCGGGCCAGGCCCAGACCCACGTTGCTGCTCAGGTGTACGACGCGGACGCCGTCGCGCCCGGCGGCGTAGGACCGCAGCATCGTTCCGCAGCCGTCGGGGGAGGCGTCGTCGACGGCGATCAGCTCGACCGCGTCCGACTCACCCGCTGGGATGTCCGCCCGGATCGACTCGAGGCACTGGTACAGGTACGCCTCGACGCCGTAGACGGGCACGACGATGCTCAGCAGCGGCGCGTGCGTCGGCTCATTGACCACGTCGCCACCTTCGACGACGCGAATGGCCAGCCCCGGAACCACACGTGGCCGAGGACTGTGGAATCACTGAACACCCGCGAAGCGGAAGGTTAACAACGGCCGTCCGGTTCACCCGGGAGTGACCCGGTAGGGTGCCTCGGTGCGGTCCTGCAGGGCCGTCGCGGGCGTCGCCGTCGCGCCGTCCGACGCCGCGCGCCGAGGAGGAGACGTACGTGCTGGTGACCCTGCGAAGCGTCGGGACCCCGGCATGACGAGCACCACCGACGCGCCGGCCGCGCCGCCCGCGCCCACCGTCGCCCGGCTGCCCTCCCTGACGGGGCTGCGGTGGATCGCCGCGCTGCTGGTCTTCGGATTCCACGCCGGGACGATGCGGATCATCGCCGAACCGGACTACAAGGCGGTGATCGACGCGCTGTTCACCCTCGGCCTGTCCGGGGTGCAGTTCTTCTTCATCCTCAGCGGCTTCGTGCTGGTCTGGTCGGCCCGCCCGGGCGGCTCCCGGCTGACCTTCTGGCGGCGGCGGATCGCGAAGATCTATCCGAACCACCTGGTGCTGTTCGCCGCCACGCTGGGGGTCGCCTGGTGGTTCGCCGACCCCGTCCTGCCGGCGGCCGCGGTGGAGAACCTGCTGCTGTTGCAGGCGTGGGACCCGAGGCCCGGCTGGTTCTACAGCATCAACACGGTGAGCTGGTCGCTGTCCTGCGAGTTCTTCTTCTACCTGTGCCTACCGCTGGCGCTGCCCCTGCTGCGCCGCGCCCGGCCGTCGGTGCTCTGGACGCTGATCATCGCGTTGCCGCTGCTGATCCTCGCGCTCTGGCCGGCGCAGCACCTGGTGCCCGAGGTCAGCCGCTGGTGGTTCACCCAGATCTTCCCGCCGGCGCGGTCGCTGGAGTTCTGGCTGGGCGCGGTGGCGGCGGAACTGATGCTGCGCGGCCTCTGGCGCGGGCCACGGCTCACGGCGGCCACCGCGATCTTCGTGGTCACCTGGGTGACCGCCGCGCAGTGGATCCCCGCCCAGTGGTGGACCACCCTGCTCGCCGTCGCGTACCTGCTGGTGATCACCGCTGCCGCCGACGCGGACGTGAGCGGCCGGCGCTCGCCGTGGCGCTCCCGCCCGCTGGTCTGGCTCGGCGAGGTCTCCTTCGCCTTCTACCTGGTGCACGTGCTGGTCATGACGAGCGTGCTGCGGTACAGCGGCGACTGGGGGACCGGCTTCCGGGGCTGGCGCGGCCCGGCGGTGGTGCTCGGATTCCTGCTGGTGAACCTGGTGCTCGCCGGGTTGCTGCACCGCTTCGTCGAGACCCCGATGATGCGCCGGCTCGCGCCGCGCCGCCCGAGGCGACCACCGGTCGTCCCCCGACAGCGAGCCGGCGACACCGACACCGCTGTGGGCGGCAGCGCACAAGCCGCCGTCGCGGATGCCCGCGGAGCCGAAGCCGGCAGCGCCCCGACCGACGCCGGTGGCGGCAGCGGTCGGACCGACGAACGATCGTCGTACGTCGACCTGCGCTGACCCGTCCACCCTGGTCGGAAGCGGTCGGCGCGGCGTGGGCCGACACGCCCGGCGTCGATGCGCGTGGGTCGCCGTCGGCGGTAGCGTGGGAACGTGCTTCCGGTCGCGCTCACCTGTCCCCTGTGGTGGGTGGCGCGCTGGGCGACACGGGTGCTGACCAGCCTCGCTGTCATCGCCGCCCTGGCCCTCGGCGCCGCCGCGCCCCTTCCCGGCTCGCCGGCGCCGACCGCCGCGGCGTCGACGTTCGCCGTCGAGCCGCCCGCGTCGTCCGACCGACCCGCCGTAACCGCCACCCGGCCCGCGCCGCCCACCGTCGACGGCCAGGCCGTCCCCCGCGACAGCGCCACCGTCGGCGAGGCTGGCTCGGCGTGGTCGGCCGACCCGCCGCCTGTGCTGCACGGCCGTCCGGGCGACCTGCCCGCCGCGTCGACAGGCGTGGCGTCGGCGCCTGCGACCTCCGACTGGTCACCCCGCGTCGACACCGCGGGCAGCCGGGCTCCCCGGGCCCCACCGGAGCGGCGCATCACACCGGGCCGCTGACCCCACCCGGGCCGCTGACCCCACCCGGGCCGCTGACCCGCCCGGGCCGCACCCATCGGGCCGCAGCAGCCTCACCCGGGCCGCTGACCCGTACCGGGCTCTGACGCCCAGGGCCCCCGCTCCGCACGGAAGCACCGAGCCGTCAGACCGGAGCACCGAGGCGCCGGGCCCAGCGTCCCGCCGCACCTGTCGACACACCAACTCCACACCAGCCGACCCGTGGGCCATCGACCCTCGTTCGGCTTCCCCATCGCAACGTGCCTCCGAGGTGCCGACAATGGAAACCGTCGTCTTCTATCAGTTCCTGACCGAGGTGCCCCAGGCTGCCGCCATCTGGTCGGCCCTGTTCCTGCTGGCACTGACCGTCCTCGCCGTGCTGGTGGCCCGTCCGGAGCGGGACTCGCCGGCGTCCGAGCCGGCGCCGCCGGCACCCACCCCCCGCGAGGTGGCCGCCGCCGAGGTCGCCGATCTGCGCCGGTACGCCGAGGAGGTGGCCGTGGCCGCCGCCCGCGCCGCCCAGACCGCCCGGCGACGACGCGCTGACTGGCTGATCACTCAGGAGGAGGCGCAGGGGGCCTGGTCCCGGTACGACGAGGCGGACACCGCGGCCCGCCGCCTCGCCGGCGCCGGTGCGCTGCCGACCCCGCGTACCCCGCACACCCCTGCCGAGTACGCCGCACGGGAGCGCTACCTGCACCGCGCCGCGATGGCCGCGCACTGGCGTGGAGAGTTGACCATGGCGCAGCTCGCGGACGTGTTCGGGCACCGGCGCGGCTGGGATCCCCGCCGGCACCCGGTCGAGCAGGAGGTGCGGCTCATCCGGGCGATCCGTGACGCGCGGCTGGCCGACCACCGGGCAGCCGCCGAGCGGGAGCGGTCGGCCTGGCGGGACGCGGAGCTGGCCGCGGAGTCGGCGCGCGCCCTCGCCGAGGAGGCGTACGCGGCGACGGCCCGGTTGTGGCCGGACCCGGTGCCGTCCCGTCGCGCGACGATCGGGGCGTCGCGTCCGGCCGTCGTGGCGCGCTGGCGTCCGGTCCGGGCGGGTTGAGCCCGATCTGTTATGTGAGGCCGGTCACCGGCAGCGAAAATCGGGCGACCGGCTCGATCGGTGGGCATTGTTCCCGCAATTGTCGCGGTGTTTCCAGCGGCCTGTCCGGTTGTCGCCCATGGACGCCTCGGCAACCGGTTGTCCCATCGAGTCACGTCAGCGGCAATACGCGCAGAAATTGTCGCGCCGGACGACGTTCACGCAGGTGGACACCGCTTGGCAGGGTGAGTCTCGGCCAGTACTGTCGTCCCGTCCGGTGCGGTAACCGATCGCAGGATGCGACGCCGCGCCGACCCGCTCAATCGTGATCAACGAACCGGGGACCCACAGTAAGTCCGGGGTGAATCCGCGAGCCACGGCCCGCGGTAGGGCGATCTTCCCGCCCGAATCCGTCAGCTAACCCGGTAGGCGGTGACGGAAGGAGTTCCATCCTCGTGCAGCACCTTTCCACCCCTCGATTGTTCCCACGCCTCCACGGCGTCGCGGTGCCCCCGCTCATCCGCCTCGTGACGGTGAGCTGACCCCCCGGGTCGCCGCCTTTTCCGCCCGGCCGCGCCGGGCGATCCCCTGAGCGGTTCACCATCCGCGGACGACGGTCCGCGCGCTGGCGCCTGCCCGGATACCGGCCGCGCCCGGTGTGCCGCTCTCCCCCCGAACCGTGGAGGACCCCGTGAAGCACACCCTGCAGCGTCAGCTCCGTCGCCTCGCGACCGAGCGCCCGTACCAGATCGTCGCCGCCTCCGCCGCGGCCCTCGCGATCGCCACCACGACCGGTGTCCTGCTCGCCGACGCCGATGGAGCCCCGGCCAGCGAGCACACCGCGACCACAGTCGCCGAGATGCGCAGCGACGCCATCGCATCGCGCGGCCAGGCACGCGTCGCGCCCTCCTCGGCCGCGCCGAGCACCGCCGCCCCGGCCACCAGTGCCGCCTCGCCCGCCGCGAAGGCCACGAGCAACCCCGACCTCACCCGTAAGCCGACGCCCCCGAAGCCGCCCGCGACCAAGGTGCTCGACTACGACTACGAGGCGCAGAACACGTACTACAACTGCGGCCCGGCAGCCACCCGCAACGCCCTCAGCGCCAGCGGCATCGACCGTACGCAGGAGGAGCTCGGCGCCGAGCTGGGCACCACCGAGATGGGCACCAACTCGGCCGAGGACACCACCCGGGTGCTCAACGCCGAGGTGAAGGGCTCCCCGTACCGGACCCGGATGTTCGAGGGCGCGCCCAGCCCGGCGCAGATGGACCGTCTCCAAGCCGACGTCGTCAAGGCCATCACCGACGGCCGCGGCGTGGTCGCCAACGTCGTCGGCGACGCCACCGACACCGACGGCGGCTGGCACTCCTACGGCGGCGGGCACTACATCGCCGTCGTGGGCTACAAGGACAACGGCCGCACCGTGCGGATCGCCGACTCGGCGAACCCGGCCGACCCGTCGTACTGGATCACCACGATCGACCTGGCCAACTGGATCGCCAGCCGGGGCTACTCCGCCTGACCCAGGCGCTGACGCCGCGGGCGCCGTCCCCCACGAGGGGCCGGTGCCCGCGGCGTCGTCGTGTCGCTGCCGATGACGGCTCTCGTACCGGGCCGTGAACCGTGGGAGACTGCGGCCGTGGTGGACGAATCGGGTGGTCACGCCGGCCGTGGGCCGATCCTGCTGCTGCTGCACGGCATGGGAGCGACGGGCGACGTGTGGCTACCCTGGGCGCCACTGCTGGAGCAGCACTGGCCAGGGCGGTGGTTGGCGCCGGATCTCGCCGGCCACGGCTGGTCGGCGCCGCTGTCGTCGTACTCCTTCGAGGCGTTCGCCCAGCGGATCGGGCAGGGCCTGGCCTCCGACGACCGCGTCGTCGTGCTCGGCCACTCGCTGGGTGGAGTGGTCGGCCTGACGCTTGCGGCCCGCGCCGCCCGGCTGCCGGTCGACGCGGTGGTCGGGTTGGGCATCAAGGCGGTCTGGT
The DNA here is from genome assembly GCF_000297395.2 of Micromonospora lupini str. Lupac 08. Classification (GTDB taxonomy): domain Bacteria; phylum Actinomycetota; class Actinomycetes; order Mycobacteriales; family Micromonosporaceae; genus Micromonospora; species Micromonospora lupini. The sequence goes on from NZ_HF570108.1 coordinate 2,293,622, forward strand.
CACCCGCCGAGCTGACCCGCGCGGCGGAGCTCGCCGCCCGTCCGGTCGGCTGGTTCGCCAGCCGCGCCGAGGCCGCCCGCCGCTACCTGCGGGTCGCCGGCCTCACCGGCCTGGTCTCCCCGGACGACCCGATGGTGGACGCCGGCCTGCGTCAGGTCGACGGCCGGTGGTGGCTCGCGATGGACACGACCGCGTTCGCCGTCGGCGAGCCCGACCTGACCGGGCTGCTGGCGGCGACCGACGTGCCGGTGCTGCTGGCGCGCGGCGAGCACGACCCGATGGTCACCGACGCGCAGCTCAAGGAGTACGGCGTGCCGGTCGCCACGCTGCCGGGCCTCGGCCACAACGCGCACCTGGAGGACCCGGCCGCCGTGCTGGCGCTGCTGGACCCGTACCGCTGAGCTGCTAGACCGGTGCGGACGTGACCAGGTGCTCCGCCGGCTCCAGTTCCCCGCGCGCGGCGGTCAGGAACGCCTCGGCGTACGACTCGGCGGGGAAGTCACCCAGGTAGCGGCGGCGGGTGGCCCAGCGCTCCTCGGCCAGCGGATCGGTGTCCAGCAGTGCGGTGAGCACAGCGTCCACGTTCGACATGTCGCGCCGCAGCACGTAGCCCGACCCGGCCAGCGGGAAACGCTCGGTGAACCGGTCGCCCTCGTCGCCCATGTCGGTCACTGCGTACGGCTTGCCGGAGTAGAGGTAGTCCGAGATCACGCCGGACACGTCGGAGACCAGCGCGTCCGAGCGGTTGACGCAGTCGGTCAGGCTCAGCTCCCGGGCGGCCGCGCCGACCACGTGCTGGCGGCCGCTGCGGGCCCGGTCGGCGACGAGCAGCTCGGTCAGGCGGCCCAACTGGCGTGCCGACGCCGGGTTCTGCGCCGTGTACGGGTGAGCCCGCAGGATCACCGTCGCGCCGCGCGCCAACAGCCGTCGCAGCAGCTCCTCGGCCACCGGCAGCGAGCAGTAGTCGGCGTCGGCGTGGTGCCCCGTCCAGGTCGGGGTGTAGAGCACCGTCGGGTTCGCGAGGCCGCGCGCCGGCTCCCGGCGTACGTCGATCGACTCGACCTGCGGACGGCCCACCACGACGAACTTGTCCGCCGGGATCCGCACCCCGGCGCGGGCGTACCTGTCGATCGCCGCCGGACCCGCCACGAAGATCCGGTCGAAGATCCCCGACACCGGGTTGGCGCTCGGCGCCTTGTCGCTGTCGCCGTGGTGCAGCTGGATGTGGGTGAGCTGGGTGAACCGGACGCAGTGGCTGTTCTTCGCGCCGTGGTTGACGTAGAACGCCACCCGCAGGCTCGGCACCAGCGCCTCGTCGATCGCCCGCAGGGTGGGGCAGTAGACCACCGGAGCGTCGGTCGCCGCCGCGATGGGCGCCAGGAACTCCGGCTCACGCACCAGGACCAGGAACGGCCGGCCGATCCGCTCCAGGTACGGCAGCCACATGGTGACCTGGTACTCCGAGCCGGGCGGCGCGGAGAAGTAGAGCAGGAACTCGGGCTGGTGCCGGCGCAGCGCGCGGGCCACCGGTCCACCGCCGACGGTGGGCCGGAACCGCCGCCGGGCCAGGTCCAGCGCGACCGCCCCGGCGCCGGCGCCGACCAGGAGGCCGGCGGCCAGCGCCACGGCGGCCGGCAGCGCCAGTGCGGCGGCGACTGCCACGGCGGCGAGCAGCCCGAGCAGGGCGACGCCGAGTTGGTCGGCGATCAGCGGGGTCCAGCTGCGTACCGGCAGGTTTGCCGCCCGGACCTCCAGGTTGCCGGCGGTCCGCAGCGGTCCCACCAGGAGCACCAGCCCCAGCAGGACCAGCGCGGTGGCGGCCAGCGCCGGGTCGAACCCGTCGTCGAGCCGCCGGGAGTAGCCGACCAGGACCGCGGCGGCGATGAGCGCCGTCTCGGCGACGAGGTCGGCGCCGGGCCGGATCCGCTGCTCGGCGTACGCCGCGACAAGCGCGCCGACGGCGAGCGCCAGCCCCCACCCGGTGGCGCCGGTCAGCGCCACCACGACGAACGCCAGCACCGCCAGACCGACGCTCAGGCACCGGGCGGCCAGCTTTCGGACCAGGTCACCACGCATGTCGTTCCGTTCGCCGCCGTCGGAGTTCCGTCGCCCGCGTCAGCTCGCGGAGGTCGCGGCCGCCGCGGCCTCGGCCCGCGCCGGCTGGGCCGGCACCGACGGACCGTCACCGGGCGCCCGGCGTACGTCGATGACCTGACCGGTCAGGTCGGAGATCAGCACGTCGAGCGAGGACTGGGCGACGGCCTCCGCCGCGAGCAGGGTGTGCTCCGGCTCCTCGCCGAACGCCCGGGTCCGCATCGGGGTCGCGGTCCGCTCCGGGTTGATGCAGTTGACGCGGACGCCGACGTCGGCCCACTCGTCGGCCAGCGCCTGGGTCAGGTTGACCAGGGCGGCCTTGGTGGCCGAGTAGAGCGCGTAGCGGGCCCGACCCCGGGTGTACGAGCTGGAGGTGTAGAGCAGCAGCTGACCCTTGGTCTGTTGCAGGTACGGAAGGGCCTGCCGGGCGATGGTCACCGGGCCGACGAAGTTGACCTGCAACAGCCGGTCCATCGTCTCCTCGTCCATCTCGGCGAGGGCGCCCTTCTCCAGGATCCCGGCGGTGACCACCACGTGGTCGATCCGGCCGGTGGCCTCGAAGGCGGTCGTCAGCGCGGCCTCGACGTCCTCGGCGCGCTCCACGTGGGTGCCGGTGGTGGAGCGGCTGAACGGGAAGACCTGCGCGCCGTAGCGCTGGGCCAGCTCGGTCAGCTCGTGGCCGATGCCGTAGCTGCCGCCGAACACCACGATGGTGCGGCCGGTCAGCTCCTCGGTGTAGCTGCGGTGGTCGGTCAGCCGGGGCGCCTGCGCCGCGGCGAGCTGGAAGAGCTTGTCGGCCAGGTGCACGTCGACCGGGTGGGTGACCTTGATGTTCTCGTCCGAGCCGTCGATCACCTTGATCGGGGTTCCCGGCAGGTAGCGCAGCACCACGCCGCAGTCGTCGGTGGCGGCGAAGTCCGGGTCACCCTCGGCGATCCGGTACGCCTCGCGGATGGTGGGGGAGCGGAACGCCTGCGGGGTCTGTCCCCGGCGCAGCCGGGAGCGCACCGGGATGTCGGTGATGCAGTCGTTGTCGTCCACCTGGATGATCGTGTCGGCGGAGGGGATGGCGACGTCGACGGCGGTGTAGGTCCAGAGCGCGTTCACGCACTCGCGGACGATCCGGCCGCTGAGCAGCGGGCGTACCGCGTCGTGGAAGAGGATGTTGCAGTCGGCCGGGCCGACGGCGTCCAGCGCGATCCGGGTGGTCGCGTTGCGGGTGTCGCCACCCTCGATCACCTTCGTGACCTTGCGCAGGCCGGCCTTCTCGACGATCTGCCGGGCGTCCTCGACGTGGCCGGTGGCCATCAGCACGATGATCTCGTCGATCTCCGGGGCGGCCTCGAAGACGGCCAGGGTGTGCTCGATGATCGGCTTGCCGGCGATCTTCAGCAGCTGCTTGGGGATGCCGAGACCCAGCCGGGTCCCGGTGCCTCCGGCCAGCACCACGGCCACTGTCCGCGAGGGCCGCCACGGTACGGGGGTCTCCGTCGCGGCGTCCGGGCCAGTGGTCTGGTCCTGCGTCATTGCCGGATCCTCACTCTCTACGAATGCGTTAACGGAAGGTTCCGCCCGAGCGGCGACGGAATGAACCTTAACGCGCGGACCGCGCCGCCCCAACGCGGGCGACGCGGTCCTGGTGCCGTGTCGATGCCGGTGGTTGGCCGGCACTCTACTTGCTGTTCGCGTACGCCTCGTATGCCCGGATGACCTCGTCGGTGGGGCCGTCCATCCGGAGGACGCCCGATTCCAGCCAGATCGTCCGTTCGCAGGTGTCGCGCACCGACGAGAGCTGGTGGCTGACCAGGAACACCGTGCCGGCGCCCTCACGCAGTTCACGGACGCGCTGCTCGCTGCGCTTGCGGAAGCCCTTGTCGCCGGTGGCGAGCGCCTCGTCGATGAGCAGTACGTCGTGCCTCTTGGCGGCGGCGATGGAGAACCGCAGGCGGGCCGCCATCCCGGAGGAGTACGTGCGCATCGGCAGGCTGGCGAAGTCGCCCCGCTCGTTGATGCCGGAGAAGTCGATGATGCCCGCGGCCTGCTTGGCCACCTCGTCGGGGTGCATGCCCATCGCCAGGCAGCCGAGGACGACGTTGCGCTCACCGGAGAGGTCGTTGAGCAGCGCGGCGTTCACACCGAGCAGCGACGGCTGCCCCTGGGTGTGGATCGCGCCCCGGTTGACCGGCAGCAGGCCCGCGATGGCCCGCAGGATGGTGGACTTGCCCGACCCGTTGCTGCCGATCAGCCCGATCGCCTCGCCCCGGTACGCGGTGAACGAGACGCCCTTGACCGCGTGCACCTCCCGGACGTTCGGCGCGTTGGTGCGCTTGACCAGCCGGCGCAGCGCGGCCACCGGAGTGGTGCCACCGGTGGCGCCCTGGTGGACCCGGTAGATGATGTGCGCGTCGTCCACCACCACGGTGGGGATCCGCTCCGGCGTCAGCACGGGCAGGGACACGGTCGCCTCGTCGGCGCCCGGCAGGGAATCAACCACGGCCGTACTCCTGTTCGCCGCGCCAGAAGTAGATGTAGCCACCGATGCCGGCCACCACCGCCCATCCCGCGGCGACCAGCCAGAGCTGGGTCAGCGACTCGTTGAGCAGTGGCGCCTGCTCCAGCAGCGCGTACCGGGCCAGCTCGATGTAGACCAGCAGGGGGTTGAACTGGACAAGCGTCGTCGCCCAGCCGGGCAGCCGCTCGAAGAGGCTGACGCTGTAGAGGACGCCGGAGCCGTACATCCAGGTGCGCATGACGAACGGCATGACCTGCTTCAGGTCGCTGGCCTTGGAGCCCAGTCGGGCGACAAGCAGCACCACGCCGGCGTTGAAGACCGCCTGCAACAGCAGGGCCGGCACCAGCATCAGCCAGTCGAGGGTGATCGGCTCGCCGGTGACAAGCACGATGCCGATCAGCACCACCATCGAGGCCAGCAGTTGCTGGAACTGGGTGATCGTGGTGGACAGCGGCAGGCTGGCCCGGGGGAAGTGCAGCGCCCGGATCAGCCCGAGGTTGCTGCTGATCGACTGGGTGCCGGCCAGGATCGCGCTCTGGGTGAAGTTGAAGATGAACAACCCGGTGGTCAGGTACGCGATGAAGTTCGGGATGCTGTTCTGTGCCAGCACCACCCCGAAGATCAGGTAGTAGACCGCCGCGTTGGTAAGCGGTGTGAGCACCTGCCAGAGCTGGCCCAGCTTGGCGTTGCTGTACGAGGCGACCAGCTTGGCATTGGCGTACGCGGCGATGAAGTGCCGGTAGGCCCAGAGTCGGCGGCTGTACTCGGCGAGGGTGGGTCGCTCACCGGCGACCCGGAGCCCGTGCCGAGCGGCCAGCTGCGCCTGGGTCAGGCCCGTGTCGGGGTCGACCAGCGCGGTGGTGGCCATGGAAATGGCGCTCCGATCTTTCGTGCAGACGGGTTGCTCGCGACGATGGAATCCTAGTGGGCAGTGTGCGCGGGGCGCCGCCTCGCCGCTGCGTGGACAGTAGTCCGAAACACGTCGGGACGCAACCGTACCGTCGTTGCGCTACTGTAGTGGGCGTGACCTGCGAGAAGAGTCCTCGGTGACGACCGAGAAGAGGCGCGTGCCGGCCGGCGCGGCGGTGCTGCGCGACGAGATCACCACCGCCATCCGGCGCGCGCTCATGCAGGAGCTCGCCGCGGTCGGCTACGGCCGGCTCTCCATCGAGGCGGTGGCCCGCCGGGCCGGCGTCAGCAAGACGGCGATCTACCGCCGGTGGAGCTCGAAGCTCGACCTGGTGGTGGAGATCGTCGCCGCCGCGGCACACGGCAAGCTGCCGGTGCTGGACACCGGCACCCTGCGCGGCGACCTCGCGCTGCTGTTCCAGGCGGTGGCGCACGCGCTGCGCCATCCCCTGGCGTCGCAGATCATCCCGGACCTGCTGGCCGAGGCCGCCCGCACCCCGGCCATCGACGAGACCCTGCGTCAGGTGCTGCACGCCCGCCAGCAGGAGATCGGCGGCCGCCTGGTCAGCCGCGCCGTGCAGCGCGGCGAGCTGCCCGCCGACACCGACCCGGACACCGCCGTCGACCTCATCGTCGGCCCGCTCTACTGGCGGCTCGCCATCGCCCGGCTGCCGCTCACCGACAGCTATCTGGACGGCCTGGTCGAATCGGTGGCCGCCGGACTCGGCGCGACCAGCTCCGTACCGGTGCCGAGGGCGGCGCCGATCTCCGGCTGACCGGGCCCGCGACACCACCCGCAGCGGGGGCCGGATCCGACTGCCGCCTCCGCTAGGCTGCCCCCTTGACACCCGGCCGTCACCGAGCCGACATCCGTTTTTCGCCCTCACATCCGCCGCCGGACGACAAGGACGCCCCGTGACGAAAGTCGAAGACGCTGTTGTGGCGCCAGCGCCAGCCGACCGCAAGACCTCCCCTGGTGCGGGTGCCCGGGTGGGTGGCGGCACCAGCCGGCCCGGACGGCGTCGCGGCCTGACCGGCCGGCTCAATGCCGCCGTGGCCGCCACTCCCGTCGTGTTCACCGACGCGGCGGTGGTCGGCTTCGCCATCTGGACGCTGCTCTACCACCTCAACCTCGGCCTCAACCTGCGCCCCTCGGTCATCTTCCTCGCCTGGGTCGTGCTGCTGCCGGTCGCCGCGTACGTGGCGTGGCGGTTCCGGCGTCGAGACGCGGTCGTGTCGCGCGCCGCCGACGAGGCGGTGGCCGCGCCGGCCGAGGTGATCACGGCCGTCGACAGGGCGTCCCTGCTGCGTCGCTACGCCCTGCCGGTCGGCACCGCGGTCGCCGCAGCGCTGTTCGCCGCCGTCGGCACCGGCACGCTGAGCTGGTGGTTGGCGGCCGTGCTCGGCCTGGTCTCGGTCGTCTCCGCCTGGCTGGCCCTGTCCGGCCGCGGTGGTCCGGCCGCCACGGGCGCCGCGCCGGCCGTGCGGGAGACCACGACCACGCCGGCACAGGCGTACGTCGTCCTCGCCGTCGCACTGGCCGCCGCGTACTTCGCCACCCTCATCGGCCGGGTGTCGCTCGACGACGTCTTCTACGTCGGCAAGTCCGTCTGGGTCGCCGAGCGCGACCAGATCCCGTTCCGGGACTTCCTGTTCACCGAGGGCGTCCTGCCCGGCGGCTCGGCGAACCCGCCGCTGCCGTCCTTCGAGGTGTTCATCGGGGCGCTGGCCCGGACCCTGCACGTGCATGCCGCGTCGGCGACGTGGTATCTCCTGCTGCCGGTGCTGGCGGTCTTCGCGATCCTCGCGCTGTGGCGGCTCGTGCAGCGGTGGGCGCCGCGGCGACCGCTCGTCGTCTTCGGCGTGGCGGTGGCCTACATCCTCCTCGTCGCCTACTACGCCGACGCCCTGAACACCTACCACCTGCCCCGGCTGACCCAGGGCAAGAGCGTCTTCGTGCACGCCCTGATCCCGCTCGCGTGGGTGTACCTCACCGACTACCTGGAGCACCGTTCACGGCGCGCCCTCGTCCTGCTGGCGTTGCTCTCGGTGGCCAGCGTCGGCTACACCACCACGGCGGTCATCCTGCTGCCCCTGCTCGCGGCGGCGGCCGGCGTGGTGCTGCTCGCCACGCGACGCGTCCGGGACGCCGTCCTGTGCTTCGCGGCCGCCTCGGTCTATCCGCTGCTGTCCGGCGTGCTCGTCCAGGTCCTGCGCGGTGGAGTCGAGGAGGCCGCCGCGACGTACTCTCCGCTGCTGCCCCTGCGGACCATCTACGAGCTGACGCTGTGGCTCGGCGTGCTCGGTGTCATCGGTGGGCTCGCGGTGTGGTGGTCGCCCCTGCTGCTACGTCGTGGGGCGCCGCAGCAGCTCGCCGCCGGCGCCGCGCTGGCGGTGACGGCCCTGATGGTTCCGGGTCTTCTGAAGTTCGGCGGTGACCTGAGCGGCCTGACCGCGGTGCTCTGGCGGGTTCCGTGGATCCTGCCCGTGCCGGCGCTCGTCGGTGTGCTGGCGGTCATCCGCCTGCCCGGGCTGGCCAGGGTGAACCGGGTCCTCGCCGTCGCGCTGCCCGTCGTCCTTGTCTTCGCCTTCTACACGCAGGGCAAGCCGATGTGGGCCGGCGACCTGGTGCAGAGCAAGCCGACCTGGCGGATGCCGGAGACCCGCAAGGACGTCTCCTTCTGGATCAAGAACCTGGACCGCCCCGAGGGCCTGGTGCTCGCCCCGTCGACCATCATGCGGGCGCTTCCCCAGGTCACCACGGAGGTCCGGGTGGTGCTCCCGCGAGACCTCTACCTCACCGACTACGGGCCGGAGACGGAGTTCTCCCAGGACCGGCTGCTGCTGGCGCGCTTCGCCGACGGCCAGCCAGTCTCGATCTACGAGGTCGACGGGGCGATGCGCAGGGTGGGCGTGAGTGTGGTCTGCGTGTGGAAGACCAACACGACCGTCGCCGACGCCGCCCGCTATCTGGGGCTGGAGCGGTTCGCGTCGCGCAAGTCCCCCGGGGGGATGTACTGCTACCGCACCACGGCGGGCGCGACGCCGACCACCGGCGGCTGAACTGACCGGACAGTCACTCGCCACGGCCCGGACGCCCACCGCGTCCGGGCCGTGGCGTGACAGTCGGGGCGGCGCGGTCGATGCCCGGAATGGTGCCCGATACCCGGGTGCTGCCTCCCCGTCCCGCGACGTTAAGGTCGCAGTCACGCGTGAGCGGCCCGCTGCGTCGAAGGCGGGCCGGCCCACCCGTGGCACACTGCAATTCAGGAGCTCGGACATCGAACGTGGCGTGTGTGTGGACGGGGTCCACCCGGGTGGCAACTCCACATCGTCGCGCTGGCCCGGCGTCGTCCGTCACCCGCGCCGTTCGGCGTCGCCGTCGAGGGCCCACCCGCCCAGCCGGTCACCACTCGCATAGGGAGCTGTACCTTTGTTCGGCACGTTATCGGGACGCATCGGCGTCGCTGCGCACAGCGCGCTGCTGGTGCTGTCCTACCTGGTCATGCTCGTCGCCGGCGCCTTCGGTTGGGTCGGCCTGTTCGCCGTCGCCGGGCTGGCCGCGGTGTTCGGCGAGTTCGCCGTCGCCCGCTGGTCGCAACCGTCGCAGCTGCTGCTGGAGAAGGTCGGGCTGCACTGGTCGTACCGGCAGTTGACCCGGGACCTGGCGGCCGTGCTGCTGGTCGCGGCGGAGGTCGCGCTGAACGGCGCCGAGCTGAGCCTGCTGTTGATCCTGCCGGCGGCGGTGTGGGTCGTGTCGGTCTTCGCGGGCGCGCTCTCCACCATGATCGACCGTCGTAACCCGATGTCGGCCCTGGTGCGCAACATCGAGCTGGGCCCGCTGCGGTCGGCCCCGCGCCCCCCGGCCTGGGCCGCGGCGGTCGCGGGCGAACGGATGCCCCTGCTCAACGTGCTGCTGGTGCCGGCCGCGGTGGCCGCCGCGGTCCAGCACGAGCCGACACCGTTCCTCGTCGCGGCGGCGGTGACGGTGGCGGCGACCGGGGTGGTGGGCGCGATCATCGCGGTGACCTGGCTGCGCGGCCGTGGTTCCGGGCAGGGCCCGTTGCTGCCGGCGGTGCAGCGCTGGCTCGACACGTATCGGCCCGAGGTGGCGCTCTACTTCGCCGGACCGGCCAAGGACGTCTACCAGGCCAACATGTGGCTCGCGCCGACCGAGGCGCTGGACCAGCGCGCGGTGGTGCTGATGCGCAGCCGGGAGGCGTTCACCGAGCTGGCCGACACCCGGCTGCCGGTGATCTGCGTACCGGCCGGGGTGGACTTCATGAACCTCGAACTCGGCAGCGTCCGCACGGCCCTCTACGCCGCGAACGTCGGCGCGAACATCCACATGCTGCGTGAGCCGGGCATGAAGCACGTCTTCGTCGGGCACGGCGACAGCGACAAGCAGGCCAGCGTCAACCCCTACAGCAAGGTGTACGACGAGGTCTGGGTCGCCGGCCTGGCCGGCCGGGAGCGGTATGCCCGGGCCGGGGTGGGCGTGCTCGACGCGGACATCGTGGAGATCGGTCGGCCGCAGCTGGCCGGGGTGCACACCTTCGGGGCCGAGTCGGTGGACCGGCCGTTCACCGTGCTCTACGCGCCCACCTGGGAGGGTTGGCTCGACGACGACCCGTACCACACCTCGCTGGTGTCGATGGGTGAGCGGATCGTCAAGGGCCTGCTGGCCAGCAACCCCCGGGTGCGTCTGGTCTACAAGCCGCACCCGCTCACCGGGTCGCGGTCCAAGGCGGCGAAGGCCGTGCACGACCGGCTGGTGGAGGCGATCCGGGCTGCCGGCGGCAACCCCAACGCCTCCTCCCTGGACGGCACCGAGCACCTCGTGGTGACCGGCCGTACGCCTGGGCTGTTCGACTGCTTCAACCAGACCGACCTGCTGATCAGCGACGTGTCCAGTGTGGTCTCCGACTTCGTGCAGAGCCAGCGGCCGTACGTGGTGGCCAACCCTGCCGGCCTGCCGGAGGACGAGTTCCGCCGGGAGTACCCGACCGCGCGGGCCGCGTACCTGCTCTCCGCCGACTGTGGCGAGCTGGAGAAGATCGTGGCGGTCACCCGGGCCGGCGACGACCCGCTGACCGAGGCGCGCCGCGACCTGAAGACCTACCTGCTGGGGCCGGCCGAGGCCAACCCCATGGACCGGTTCCAGGAGGAGATCGCCCGCCTCTGCCGCTGACCCGCGCGCACGACGTTCCGCGCCCGGCCCGACACCCGTCGGACCGGGCGCGGTCGCGTCAGCGGAGCAGAGCCGGCGCGGTCGCGTCAGCGGAGCAGGGCCGGCGCGGTCGCGTCAGCGGAGCAGGGCCGGCGCGGTCGCGTCAGCGGAGCAGGGCCGGCGCGGTCGCGTCAGCGGAGCAGGGCCGGCGCGGTCGCGTCAGCGGAGCGAGCGTGGTGCCGTCGCCTCAGTCGAGCAGGGCGGCGACCGCGTCGGCGACCGGGGTGTCGGCCGGCAACGCCCGGGCCGTCACCACCGCGGTCAGCGGCAGCGGTCCGTACAGGTGCGGGAAGAGTTGCCCGCCCCGCGACGGTTCCCAGCGCAGGGCGTCGCCCAGCCGGTCGGCGTCGACGCCGAGCAGGGTGACGCCGACGGCGCCGGCGAAGTGTCGGCGGGCCGTCTCCACCACCTGGTCGGCGGCGGAGAGGTGGATGAAACCGTCCTGCCGGTCCACGGCCGAGCCGGCGACGGCGCCGGCGGCCTGGGCGTCGTCCCACTCCACGGTCGGCAACAGCTTGTAGATCACCTCCGCAGACTACGTCGCCTGTGTGGCGCTGCGAGAAACGTCGGCCGGTACGCGTTCGGCCGTACCGCCGCCGACGCCGGTCGCGGCCCGGCATGCTCAGGTGGAGCGGCCGTGGAGGGATGGACGATGGCGAGCTACGACGACGACTGGACCGACAGCCAGCGCGGGTTGTACGACGAGTGCTACCGGGCCGGCGGCGAGTGGGCCGAGGACCCGGACACCCCGTCCGACGACGTACAGCATGTGATCAACCTGGCCGAGGCGGACGACGACGCCTTCGACGACGCCGAGATCGACTTCCCGCCCCTGGTCGACGCCGTCACCCAGGCCAGCGGGGTCAACGTCACAAGCGTGCCGGCCCGGCACGACGATCCCGGATTCCGGGGCTTCGCCGACGGTGTCCGCGACGCGGTCGCCGACGACGTCTTCGGTCTGTAGCCCACCCGACCGGAGGCGGCCCTCCCGCTCGCGGCACCCTTCTGCCACCATTCGCAGGACGGCTGCGACGGATGGGGGGCACGGTGCGGATCCTGCTGGTGGAGGACGACCGCCGGGTGGCCGCCGCGCTCTCCTCCGCCCTGACCCGCCGCGGGTACCAGGTGGAGCACGCGGCCACCGTCGCCGCGGCACTCTCCGCCGCCCCCTGCGACCTGGTGCTGCTCGATCTGACCCTGCCCGACGGAGACGGCACCGACGTGTGTCGGGAGTTGCGCCGACGCAGCAGTCAGCTCGGCATCATCGCGGTGACCGCGCGGGGTGAGGAACGTGACCGGGTGCTCGGGCTGCGCCTCGGCGCGGACGACTACGTGGTCAAACCGTTCTCGATGGTGGAGTTGCAGGCCCGGATCGAGGCCGTGCTGCGCCGGGCGGCGAACGCGGCGCCCGAGCGGCACCTGATCGAGGCGGGGGCGGTGCGCATCGACGTGGCCGCCCGCACGGTGACGGTGGCGGGGCGCGCGGTCACGTTGACCCGCAAGGAGTTCGACGTGCTGCTGTCGCTGGCCCGTCAGCCGGGGGTGGCGGTGCCCCGCGACCGCATCCTGCTCGACGCCTGGGGCACCACCTGGGCCGACCGGCACACAGTCGAGGTGCACGTCGGGTCGTTGCGCGGCAAGTTGGGCGACGCGCGCCTGGTGGAGACCGTCCGCGGGGTCGGCTATCGGCTGCGCGATGCGTGAGGGGCCGCCGTGCGCCGTCGACTGGTGATCAGTTACCTGCTGCTGATGGTGCTCGTCCTCATCGCGTTGGAGAGCCCGCTCGCCGTCACCCTGGCCAGCCGGGAGACCGAGCGGGTACGCGCCGACCGGCTCGCCGACGCCACCCGGTTCGCCTCGCTGGCCGGGCCGGCGCTGCGCGGTGGCGGGCCCGGCCCGATCGGGGCTGAGCTGCGCAGCTACGACGAGCTGTACGGGATCGGCGCGGCGGTCGTCGACCGGGACCGGGGCATCGTCGTCGACTCGGCGAGCTGGCAGTCCACCGGGACCGCCACGGTGCTGGACGTCGCGCTGTCCGGGCAGCAGGCCAGCGCCCCCGAGTCGGTCTGGCCCTGGTCGGCGGGGCCGGTGGTGGTGGCGGTGCCCATCAACGACGGCGGTGAGGTCCTCGGCGCGGTGGTGATCGTGACCCCGGCCGACGAGATCCGCCGGGCCGTGAGCACCTGGTGGCTGCTGCTCACCCTGGCCGGCCTGCTCGTCGTGCTGGCCTGCGTGCTCACCGCGTTCGGGTTGGCCGGTTGGGTGCTGCGCCCGGTGACCGAGCTGGACGCCGTCACCCACGAGATCGCCGAGGGCGACCGGGGCGCGCGCGTACAGCACCGGCTCGGCCCGCCGGAGCTGCGCCGACTCGCGGCCAGCTTCAACCACATGGCCGACGTGGTCTCCGACGTGATGGACCGGCAACGCGCGTTCGTCGCGCACGCCAGTCATCAGCTGCGCAACCCGCTCACGGCGCTGCGGCTGCGGGTGGAGGAGCTGGGCCCGAGCCTCACCGACGCGGACGGGCGCTCGGAGCACCGGTTGGCGCTTGAGGAGACCGACCGGTTGGCGCTGGTCCTCGACGCGCTGCTCACCCTGGCCCGCGCCGAACGGGAGGAGAACGAGCGCGTCACCGTGGACGCCGCCGCCGTGGCCGCGTCCCGGGTGGCCGCGTGGGCGCCGTTGGCCCGGCACCGTTCGGTCGCGCTGCGGCTGGCCACGAGCGACGGCCCGGCGTACGCGCGGACCGTGCCGACCGCCGTCGACCAGGCGCTGGACGCGCTCATCGACAACGCGGTGAAGTTCAGTGGGGCGGGCGGGGCGGTGACGGTGACAGTGGCCCACCGCGACGGCGGGGTGGTCCTGGAGGTGCGCGACACCGGCCCGGGGATGACCGAGAGTCAGCTCGGCCAGGCCACCGAGCGGTTCTGGCGGGCGCCGGACGCGCAGAACGTCGACGGCGCGGGGCTCGGCCTGACCATCGCCGCCGTGCTGGTGGACGCCTCGGACGGGCGGCTCACCATGCGGCCGGCCCAGCCGCGCGGACTGGTCGCCGACCTGTGGTTCCCGACCCCCGAGCCCGAACCGGCGGTGCCGTCGGCGGACGAGGACACCGCCGCCGACCTGCGACCCGCCCCGGCGCGCTAGCGGCTCGCCCCGGCGCGGCAGCAACCCGAGCAGGCCGCGGAGCGCCTCGGGCGCGGCCGGCGACGGTCAGGGCTTGGCGGCCCGGTACCAGGCGGCGGCACCGGGGTGCAGCGGCAGCGGCGCGGTGGCGATCGCCGAGCGGGGGCTCATCCGCCCCGCCGCCGGATGCGCCGCGCCCAGCTCGGCCCGACGCTCCATCAGCAGTCGGGTCACCTCCCGCACCAGCGGCTCCGGCAGGCTGGCCCGCACGATCAGGTAGTTCGGGTCGGCGACAGTGGTCACCGGGTTCATGCCGTACACCGAGCGGGGAATGTCCCGGGAGACGTAGACCTGGCCGTAGCGGGCGCGCAGCGGCTCCGTCCACTCACCCAGGTCCACGATGCGGGTGGCGCTGCGCCCGGCCAGCTCCTCGATGCCGCGTACCGGCAGGCCACCGGAGAAGAAGAACGCGTCGATGCGCCCCGCGCGCAGGGCCGCCACCGAGTCGTCCAGGCCGAGCCGTTCCCGACGTACCGCATTGCCGCCGAGCTGGGCCACCTCCAGCAGCCGGGTGGAGGTGATCTCGGTGCCCGAGCCGGGCGCGCCCACGGAGACCCGTCGGCCACGCAGGTCGCCGACCGTGCGGACCGGCCCGCCGTCGGTCGTGACCAGGTGCAGTTGGTCGTCGTACACCCGGGCCACCGCGTTCACCGACGGGATCAGCGCCGGGCTGGTGGGCAGCACGTCGGCCTGGGTGAAGCCCAGCTCGGCCGCTCCGGAGCCGACCAGGCGCACGTTCTCCGCGGAGGCGGCGGTGATCACCACGGTGGCCCGTACGCCGGGCAGTTCCCGGTTGAGGATTGTCGCGAGGGACTGCCCGAACGCGTAGTAGACGGCGGTGGGACTTCCGGTGGCGATCCGGATCGCCATCGGCTCGGCCGGGTCGTCCCGGCAGCCGGCGACGGTGAGGGCCGCGACCAGCGCCAGCGCCGCCGCCCCCGCGCGGCGCGACCCGGCCCGACCCGACGAGGTACGACTCACGCGCTGCACTGTGCGCGCTCCGGCGAACGCGCGCAAGCCCGTACCCGTCAGTGCCGCGGACGGGTACGGCGCGGGGCGGCGTTCAGCAGGCCGGACGGTGGGCCTGCTCCGGCGCAATGCCCCGGGCCGGCTCCATCGACGCGCTGCGCAGGATGCGTTCCCGGTCCGGCCCGTCGGCCACACTGACCAGGAAACAGCCGGTGCCCGGGCGCAGCACGGCCGGCACGTCGAGCACGGCAGCGCTGCGGATCAGCACGGCGGCCAACTCCCGGTCGGTGAGGCGTACGCCGAGGATGTGCCGTCGCACGTGCCGCCCGCCGGCCAGCAGCGCCGACCGCCATGCCGCCGCCGCGAGCCGGGACATCCACCGGCGGCGGGCCGGGGAGGCGCCCGGCACGGGACCGCCCAGCAGCTCCCGACGCCCCTGCCACCACCCGGCATCCACCATCCGGGCGTACGCCCCCCGGTGCTCCGGCGGCACCCAGAGCCGGTGCAGCTCGTAGCGGCGGCGCAGACCGCCGACCGCCACCTCCTGGGTGACCGGGATGTCGAGGCGGGCGAGCAACTGCCGCATCCGCTGCGCGGCGTCCTCCCGGTTGAACTCGACCCCCGGCGCGTGCGACGGCAGCGCGACGGTCGAGCGGGCGCCGGCCGCCGGTGCCGTGCAGCGCAGCAGGCAGGCGGCCTCGAACGCGTCGCCCAGGGTCAGCCAGTCCAGCGGGGGAGGCGTCGCCGGCGAACGGGGCCGGTCGAGCAGGGCGGGATCGCGGGCCAACGGAGGCTCCCTTGTCGGAGTCTGGGTTCCCCTACCGTGGCCCCTGCGCGGCCGTAGCGGAACGCATCCCGCCCAGCCTTGAGGAAATCTTGCGGCTCCGGCGCCGCTACAGGTCCGTGACGACCAGATCCACCTGGCGGACCCGGCCAGCGGCGGCCGGCTCCTCCACCACCGTGTGCTTCAGCTCCCGCAGCGTGCCGATCAGCTCCGCGGCGGTGCGCGGTCGGGCCCCGGCGACCAGCAGGTCACGCACCAGCCGCCCCTTGGTCGCCTTGTTGAAGTGACTCACGACCGAGCGGACCGGCACGCCGTCGACCTCCCGCTCGTGCAGCACCCGCACGGTCACGGTCCGCTCGGCCAGCTCACCGCGCGGCGTCCAGGTGGCGGCGTACGCGCCGGAGCGCAGGTCCAGCACCGGCCCCCGACCGGCCGCGCCGGCCAGGACCGGCGCCAGCTCCCCGCGCCAGTACGCCGAGAGCGCCCCCACGCCCGGCAGGCGGGCGCCGATCGGGCAGCGGTACGGCGGGATCCGGTCGGTGAGGCGGACCGCCCCCCACAGCCCGGAGCTGATGAGGATCGACCGGCGGGCCGCCCGCTGTGCCGCCGACGGCAGCGTGGCCAGCTCCAGCGCCTCGTAGAGCACCCCCGTGTAGAGCCGTTCGGCCGGGGCGGTGGCCGCCGCGCGCAGCCGGGCGTTGCGGCGCAGCTCGCCGCGCTGGCCCTCGCTGAGGCCGAGCGCGGCACGTGCGGCCTCCTCGTCGGGGCCGGCGCTGAGGGTCACGAGCGCGTCGAGCACCCGTTCGCGGGCCGGGTTCAGCTCCGGCAGCGAGAGCCGCTCCGGGGTCCACCGCCGTCCGGTGCCGGCGTCGGCCTTCCCCTCCGAGGGCGGCAGCAGGATGAGCATCGGTTCTCCTCGGGCGGGTGCAGCGGCAGCCCGGCCAGCGTACGACCCGCCGCTACCGCCAGGGCCGCACCGGTGTGTCGGGGTGGTACACGCGATAGCCGCCCACCTCGCGTACCGGCGCGGCGTCGGGCCGGTCGGCGAGCAGCCGGCGCAGCCGCCGGTCCATCGGCGAGTCGACCTCCACCACGTAACCCGGCCGGGCGGCCCGCCCGACCTGCCGCCAGTACGGGCGGTAACGGTTCTGCCCGGGGGACAGGTCACCGTCGAGCACCCCGCAGACCACCGACTCGTCCGTGTTGAAGATCAGCCGGTTGCAGGTCCAGTAGTCCCCGTACACCTCGTGGGGGCCGTCGGCGCGCAACGCGGCGGCCAACTCCCGGGCCTGGCGCTCCTCGGTCCGCGACGCGGCGGTGCCGGTGGTGGCGAAGAGCACGGTGACCACGAGCGTCGTCGCGGCCAGCGCCGCCAACACGGCGGTGGCCAACGCGCCGGCCAACCGGCCGAGCGCGCCCACCGTGCCCCGCCAGCAGGCGAGAGCCGCCACCCAGAGCGGCCAGAGCACCGCCGGCAGCGACAGTTGCAGCACCGACAGGTAGCGGGCGTTGTCCAGCGGACTGGTCGCGGCGAGCGGGCTGCGCACGTACGACAGCAGGGTCAACGCCGCGCCGACGACAAGCGCGAGCTGCACCACGGGCCCGACCCGCGCGCCCCGCGGCGTGCCCCCAGGCTGCGTGCCGGGCCCCGCGCCCTGCCCGTCGGGCCCCGCCGCCTGCGTGCCATGCGGCGTGCCGGCGGCCCGGCGGTACGCGAGGAGCGCGAGCGCGGCGGCGGCCACCAGCAGCACCGGGTAGACCACGCCGAACCACTGCTGCCAGCGACCGCAGCCGTCGACCGGGCAGAGCCCGTGCGCCAGCGGCACCCCCTCCAGCAGGCCGCCGGAGATCCGGTCCGACCACGGCGGCAACGGGCCGGCCTTGGTGCTGACCTCCCGGAACACCGTCAGCGAGTCCTCACCCGGCCCGGCCCGCAGGTTGTCGACGATCATCGGTGCCACCCCGGCCACGACGCCCGCCACCAGCAGCAGCCCCGACCAGCCGAGCAGCTCCCGCCGCACCGCCCACACCAGGGCCAGGCCGGCCACCGCCAGGTACGGCAGGATCAGCCAGTCCGACCAGGCGGCCAACCCGACCAGCAGCCCGAACAGCGCCACGGCCAGCCGACGGTGGCGCACCGTCCCGGCGGCCAGCCCCACGGTGATCAGCAGCATCAGCAGCACCGCCGGCTTCACCTCAGGCCGGCCGCCGACCACTGTGAGCTGGTCGCGCACCACCCGCTCCGGTCCCAGCGCCAGCAGGCCGACGACGAGGACGGCGAACCACGGCGTGTAGAGCCGGCGGGTGAGCCGGTACACGAGGTAGAGGAAGACCGCGTACAGGGCGAGCATCGGCAGCCGCAGCACCGGCCAGCTCGGCCCGGCCACCGCGAGCAGCGGCGCGGCCAGGTACGACTCCAACATGCCCATGTAGTGCTGGCCGTAGAGGAAGACCGGACGTTCCCGGCCCTGCCCGATGTGCAGGGCGGCCAGCCCGAAGGTCGCCTCGTCGCTGTTCGACACCGGCACGGTGTACAGCGTGAGGACCAGCCGGTACCCGACACCGACCAACCCGACCACGAGCGCGACGAGCGCCGGCCGGTCGAGTCGCGGACGCCACCGCCCGCCGTGCTGCTCTGGATGCGACACGACCACGCCCCCGTCGTCGTCCCGACCGGAGTGTGTCACGTTCCGTCCGGCCGCCGGGCTGGATCGGCTGGGTTCGGCGCAGCCGGGGCGCCTGTGGTTCGGCTCCGCCGGCTGCTCGCGTGGCCGTGACCGGCGACGTGTGGCAGGGTTGGCGCGTGCCACCCACACCCGCCGGTCAGCTGGCCGTGCCGAACCTGCACCGGGCCGCGCGGATCGAGGACGCCGTGCACCAGCTCGTGGAGCGTCGGTTGCGGCGCACCGGCTGGCGGATGAACATCGTCGCGTACACCGGCTACGGCCGTCCCGGTTGGGTGCGGGTGATGTGCCGGGTGCTGCTGGGTCGTCCGGACACCCGCCAGCGGGGCCGACTGGAGAAGGTCCGGGGGTGGCGCAGCTTCACCACCCTGCCCGCCAAGCACGTGACAGTGCACATCGAGGCCGGCGGGGTGCGGCACGAGGCCCGCGCCGACCGCAGCGGCTTCGTCGACACGCTCGTCGAGGCCGACCTGCCGCCCGGGTGGGGCACCGTCCGACTCAGCGTGCCCGACGCCGAACCGGTCGACGCGCCCGTGCGCATCCTCGACCCGGACGTCAAGTTCGGCATCCTCTCCGACATCGACGACACGGTGATGGTGACGGCGCTGCCCCGGCCGTTGCTCGCCGCGTGGAACACCTTCGTCCTCGACGAACACGCCCGCGCCGCGGTGCCCGGCATGGCGGTGCTCTACGAGCGGCTGGTCACCGCGCACCCCGGCGCCCCGGTCTTCTACCTCTCCACCGGCGCGTGGAACGTGGCGCCGACGTTGACCCGGTTCCTGTCCCGGCACCTCTACCCCGCCGGGCCGCTGCTGCTCACCGACTGGGGTCCGACCGCCGACCGCTGGTTCCGCAGCGGGATGGAGCACAAGCGGTCCACCCTGGCCCGGCTGGCGAAGGAGTTCCCCGACGTGCGCTGGCTGCTTGTCGGCGACGACGGCCAGCACGACCAGGAGATCTACCGGGAGTTCGCCGCCGCCCACCCGGAGAACGTCGCCGGGGTGGCGATCCGCCGGCTGTCCCCGACCCAGTCCGTGCTTGCCGGTAGCCTGCCCGCCCCGGCGGGCCGCCCGTCGTCGGGGCCGGTGGGGCAGAAGTGGCTGTCCGCCCCGGACGGCGCCGGCCTGTGGATGCTGCTCCGCGACGCCGGCCTGGTCTGACCGGGCGCTGTCGCAGGGTTGTGGGGGAGCGCTACGTTTCCATCCGACCCGCCTGAACGGGAGGCCGGAGGCGAGGGTTGATGTTGACGTACGCGCAGCCACCGTTGGCGACTGACGAGCGGGTCGTCTTCACTCAGCGTGGATACATTCCCGCCGGTGAAACCCCGTTGAGCATGTTCGGCGCCCTTCTCATCTCACCACCGAGCGGTTGCTCTTCGCGCCCGTCTGGATCTGGGGCAACGGCAGCTTCTTCGAGCCCTGGATACGTGCCAAGTCGATGGATCTCAGGAACGTGACGTCCGTGCGGCCCGGGCCCGGCGCGCGGTTGACGATCACTTCTCGGTCCGGTGACACCGTCTCCTTCTGCGCCATCCTCCCGACCGGCCCGGGACTCGTCTGGCAGGCCCGAAAAGCCGTTCCCTACCGGGACGAGACGGTACGACAGATCAGGCAGGCCAGCCGTGTCAGCGGGCCCGGGTCGAGTGCCGCCGACGCGGACAGCGCTGCGCCAAGCTGAACGTGGACGCGGACCGGACCGCTCGACTGCAGGGCAACCAGATCGCGGCGTACGAGCGGCGCGGGCCGTTCTGGGGCCGTCTGACGCAGTTGGCGACTGCGGTCGCGCTGGCCGCGGCGCTCGTCGGCTCGTCGCTGGTGCTCGACACGGTGGCGAGCTTCTATCCGGGCACCGGCGTGGTGAAGTCGACCCCTGCCGAGCGGCGGGCCGAGGCGACGGTCCAGGACTGTCACCGGGTCGGCCCGGTGAGCGGCGACGGGCTGGGCTACTGGTGGCACTGCGCGGTGACCGTGCGGACGAACGACGGCCGCGAGGTGCGGACCGCGGTGCGCCACTCGGTGGTCACCCCGGACGACTGGGGACAGGCGATCGAGTTCCGCGAGGCCTGCTACGGCAAGGCCAACACCGACTGCCGGTACGGTCGCCCAGCGTGGCGCGTCTGGGCGCTCGCCCTGTCGATGCTGGGCATGGTGCGGATCGGCCTCCTCTTCGTGCTGCTGGTGGGCATCGGGGTCTACCTCCTCAGCGCGCTGGTCGGCGTCCCCAGGTACTACGCCTGGGTCAACCGCCGTGGCAGGGGGCGTCGCGTCGCCTCATGATCATCTGATGGTGAACAGTTTCGGGAGGCTCCGGGAACTGCTGAGCATCAAGTGATCAAGAGATGGTGGGCTGGTGGCATGTCGGGCGATCGCGAGGGCTGCCGCTCCGGTTGGTCAGCGGCGCACCCGGTAGCGCAGGTGAAGCACCCGGTTGCCCTGGATCGCCACGTCCGGGTCCTCCAGCAGGTGCTGCGCGTGGACCGACCCGAAGTAGCGCTTGCCGGACCCGAACAGGACGGGTACGACGTCCATGCGCACCTCGTCGACCAGACCCGCGGCGAGCACCTGGCCACCGACGTCGCCGGCGGCGACCTCGACGATGCGGTCACCCGCGAGCTTCTGCGCCGTCGCCACGGCCGCCTCGACGCCGTCGACGAAGTGAAACGGCGCCTCGGGGGCCCAGCCCTCGGGCTTCGGTCGGTGCGTCACGACGACCGCGTGGTCGACATCACCCGGAGGCTTCCCGTCCCAGCCGTCCGTCATGTCGAAGACGTGGCGGCCGACGACCGTCGCCCCGATCTGGTCCCAGTACGACCGGGTGTAGTCGTGCGACGCTTGTGACACCTTCAACTGGCCGCCTGAGTCCAACGGCACGTCACCGCTGAGCAACCAGTCGAACAGTGGTCCGGGCTGGTCGTTCTCGTCCGCGATGAAGCCGTCCAC
This sequence comes from Micromonospora lupini str. Lupac 08, assembly GCF_000297395.2. Lineage (GTDB taxonomy): Bacteria > Actinomycetota > Actinomycetes > Mycobacteriales > Micromonosporaceae > Micromonospora > Micromonospora lupini. The sequence goes on from NZ_HF570108.1 coordinate 2,314,929, forward strand.
CGACACCGAGCCGTACATGACCACTCTGACCACGGGCGCTCCTCTGCTGGGGAATGCCCCCAGATTAGAGTTTCGTGGGCTGTCGCTCTTGTAGGAAATCAATCGGTCGGCAGCGGCCAGCCGTCCAGCACGTGGCCGGGATGGTCGCGCAGGAACCGCTGCCGGACTTCGACATATCGTGTCGGTGTGAGCCCGGTGAACGCCCGGAACTCGTGGCCGAAGTGGGCCTGGTCGAAGTAGCCCGCGCCACCGGCGAGGTCGGCCCAGTCGATCGGCTCGGCGGGGTCGATCGACAACACGGTGGCGGCGAAGCGGTAGGTACGGGCCAACCGCTTCGGCGTGACGCCGATCAGCTCCTTGAACCGCTGTGCCAGGTGGGTGCTGCTGACACCGGCCGAAACTCGCAGGTCGTCGATGGCCATCGCCCCGCTGGTCGCCGCGATGACGCTGCTCGTACGGCTTACCAGCCCCAGGCCGGCGGTCTCGCACAGCCGGCGCATCAGCTCTTGCTCGAGCAGCGTCAGCATCTCGTGCGGTTTGTCCGCCGTGGCCAGCCGGTCTCGCAGCTCGGCGGTGGCGGACCGGCCCCACACCTGCTCCAGAGTCACCGGTCGGTCGCACAGCTCGGCCGCGGGCATCGGCAGGAACGGCGCCAGCCCCCACGGCTTGACGTGCGCGCCGACCGACCGGGTCCGGAGTGGGTAGCCGAAATCAAACGCGCGGGTGGGCGTGGTGATGACGCAGCCGTCGGCGTGCTCGGCCGCCTCGACGTCGGTGCCGGCACGAATGAGGAACGGCGGACCGAGGTTGACGATGAGCAGCGCCGCCGGCATCGGCGGCAGCGTCAACCGGGGGTACGGCGGTACGCCCTCCAGGTAGTAGAGGTCGTCGATCAGCCCGTCCAGCGGCGGTCGCGGCACTCTGGACACGTACTCCACGCCCACAGTATCGCCGGCATCGCGCGCCGCAGTGGTCCAGCCGCGCCGCCGCATCGAGCCGCCGCCGATCCCGGACGAGCGCCGGCCGCGGGGTCGAACGCGTCCGGCGGGATGTCAGCTCTGGCGGAGCCAGACGACGCCCAGCGGGGGCACCTGGAGGGCCGCCGAGGCGACCATGCCGTGCCACGGGACGTCCTCGGCGTGCACCTCGCCCAGGTTGCCCACGCCTGACCCGCCGTAGTGGTGCGCGTCGGTGTTGAGCACCTCCGCCCACGTCCCGCCCGCCGGGAGACCGATCCGATAGTCGTGCAGCGGCTGGGCGGAGAAGTTCGCCACGCACACGAGCGTCGAGCCGTCCGGGGCGATCCGGACGAACGACACGGTGTTGTTGGCGACGTCGTCCCCGGCGATCCAGCGGAACCCGGCCGGCTCGGTGTCCTGCGCCCACAGCGCCGGGGTGGCCCGGTAGACGCGGTTGAGGTCACCGACGAGGCGCTGCACGCCGGCGCGGGCCGGGTCGTGCAGCAGGTACCAGTCGAGGCCGCGCTCCTCGCTCCACTCCCGGTCGTCGGCCAGCTCGGAGCCCATGAACAGCAGTTGCTTGCCCGGGTGCGCCCACATGTACGCGAGCAGCGCGCGGACGTTCGCCAGCCGCTGCCAGGTGTCGCCGGGCATCTTGCCGGCCAGCGAGCCCTTCCCGTGCACCACCTCGTCGTGGCTGATCGGCAGCACGTAGTTCTCGCTCCACGCGTACGCCAGCGAGAACGTGAGCTGGTGGTGGTGGTGCTGGCGGTAGATCGGGTCCTTCGACGTGTAGAGCAGGGTGTCGTGCATCCAGCCCATGTTCCACTTGAACCCGAAGCCCAGCCCACCGTCGGCGGTGGGGGCGGTGACGCCCGGCCAGGCGGTGGACTCCTCGGCGATCATCACGACCCCGGCGTGGTGCTTGTAGACGGTCGCGTTCACCTCCTGCATGAGCGCGATGGCCTCCAGGTTCTCCCGACCGCCGTACTGGTTGGGGGCCCACTGGCCCTCTTCCCGGGAGTAGTCCAGGTAGAGCATCGAGGCGACCGCGTCCACCCGCAGCCCGTCGACGTGGAACTGGTCGCACCAGTAGAGCGCGTTGGCGACCAGGAAGTTGCGCACCTCGCGGCGGCCGAAGTCGAAGACGTACGTGCCCCAGTCGGGGTGCTCGCCGCGGCGCGGGTCGGGGTGCTCGTAGAGCGGGGTGCCGTCGAAGCGGGCGAGGGCCCACTCGTCCTTCGGGAAGTGCGCGGGCACCCAGTCCAGGATCACGCCGACGCCTGCGGCGTGCAGCCGGTCCACGAGGTGGCGGAACTCGTCCGGGTCACCGAAGCGGGACGTCGGCGCGTAGTAGCCGGTCACCTGGTAGCCCCAGGAGCCGCCGAACGGGTGCTCCATCACCGGCAGGAACTCCACGTGTGTGAAGCCCAGCTCGGTGACGTACGCGGTGAGTTGCTCGGCCAGCTCCCGGTAACCCAGGCCGGGCCGCCACGAGCCGAGGTGCACCTCGTACACGCTCATCGGCTCCTGGTGCGGCTTGCGCTCGGCCCGCCGGGCCAACCAGTCCTCGTCGTTCCACCGGTACGTCGAGTGGTGCACCACGGAGGCGGTGGCGGGCGGCACCTCGGCGTACGCCGCCAGGGGGTCGGCCTTGTCCCGCCACTGCCCGTCGGCGCCGAGCACCCGGTACTTGTAGCGGGCGCCGACCCGGGCGTTCGGAACGAACAGCTCCCACACGCCGCTGGAGCCGAGCGACCGCATCGGCCAGCCGTCGTCCGGACCCCAGCCGGTGAAGTCACCGATCACCCGCACCCCGCGCGCGCTGGGCGCCCAGACGCTGAACGCCACGCCCTCGTCGAAGACCCGAGCCCCGAGCGCGTCCCACAGCCGCTCGTGCCGGCCCTCGCCGATCAGGTGCAGGTCCAGCTCGCCGAGGGTGGGCGGATAGCGGTACGGGTCGTCGTGGACGGTGCCGTCGACCTCCACCCGGTAGTCGAGCACGGTCCCCTCGACCTGGGTCTCGAAGACGCCCAGGTCGTGCACCCGCTTCATCGGGTGCCGCTCGTCGCCCACGAGCAGCACGACGTCGCCGGCGCCTCGGCGCATCGTGCGGATCGTCGTCGTGCCCTCGGCGGGGTGCGCGCCGAGCAGCGCGTGCGGGTCGTGCGTCACGCCGGTGATCAGCTGGTCCATCGGTCGTCCTTCGGGGCGGCGTCGGTCGGTGCGGAGGTGGACGGGCGGGGCGCGGCGGACGGGCGGGGCGCCGCCGAGCGGGCCTTCGCCGAGCGGCGCAGCGGACCCCGGGCCGCCGACGGAGCGCGGTCGAACGGACGGGCCGGCCGGCGGGCGGGCGTCGGACGGGCGGCCGCCGTCGGGCGCGGAGCCACCGCCGGCTCGGAGCTGGCCGTCGGGTCGGAGCTGGCCGTCGGGTCGGCGCTGGCCGTCGGGTCGGCGGCGGCCGTCGGGTTGGCGCTGGCCGTCGGGTCGGCGGCGGCCGTCGGTGCCGGGGTCGTCGGCGCGGTGCCGCCGGACAGCTCGTCCGGGACGTCGGTGACGGTGAGGTCAGCCGGTTCGACGACGGCGGGCGTCGGTGCGGAGGGTGCGACCGGGCGGCGGACGGTCAGCACGTGCGCCGGTTGCAGGTACGGGTCGAGCCGCACCGCGTTGCGCTGCCCCCAGTCGTAGCTGGTGCCGGTCAGCTCGTCGTACACGGTGAACCGCTCGTGCCAGTCGAACCCCAGCTCCGGCATGTCCAGCGTCGTGTTGCCCCACTGCACCACACGTGGGTCGAACGAGCAGATCACGATGACGGTGTTGCCGGTGTCCGGATCGTGCTTCGACCAGCACAGCAGCGCCGGGTTGTCGATCTCGTGGAAGCGCAGGTTGCGGAGCTGGTGCAGGGCCGGGTTGTCCCGGCGTACCCGGTTGAGGGTGGCCAGGAACGGGGCCAGCGAGCGGCCCTGCGCCTCGGCGCCGGCCCAGTCGCGGGGGCGCAGCTCGTACTTCTCGTTGTCCAGGTACTCCTCCGCGCCCGGCCGGGCCACGTGCTCGAACAGCTCGAAACCGGCGTACAGGCCCCAGGAGGGGGAGAGCAGCGCGGCCAGCACCGCCCGGATCTTGAACATCGGGGGGCCGCCGTGCTGCAACGACTCGTGCAGGATGTCCGGGGTGTTCGGCCAGAAGTTCGGCCGCATGTGGTCGGCCGACGCGACAAGCTCCTCGCAGTACTCCCGCATCTGCGCGGCCGTCGTGCGCCAGGTGAAATAGGTGTACGACTGCGTGAAGCCGATCTTGCCGAGCCCGTGCATGATGGCCGGCCGGGTGAACGCCTCGGCCAGGAACAGCACGTCCGGGTCGACAGTCTTGACCTCGGCGATCAGCCAGTGCCAGAAGTCGAACGGCTTGGTGTGCGGGTTGTCCACCCGGAAGATCCGGATGCCCTCGCCCACCCAGTGCAGCACCACCCGCAACACCTCGGCCCGGATGCCCTCCGGGTCGTTGTCGAAGTTGACCGGGTAGATGTCCTGGTACTTCTTCGGTGGGTTCTCCGCGTACGCGATGCTGCCGTCGGCCCGGGTGGTGAACCACTCCGGGTGCTCGGTGACCCACGGGTGGTCCGGCGCGCACTGCAACGCCAGGTCCATCGCCACCTCCAGGCCCTGCGCCGCGGCCGCCTCGATGAAGGCGCGGAAGTCCGCGGGCGTACCCAGATCGGGGTGGATCGTGTCGTGGCCGCCCTCGGCGGCGCCGATCGCCCACGGCGAGCCCACGTCTGTCGGCCCGGCGGTGAGCGCGTTGTTGCGGCCCTTGCGGTTGATCCGGCCGATCGGGTGGATCGGCGGCAGGTAGAGCACGTCGAAGCCCATCGCGGCCACACCCGGCAGCCGCTCGGTGGCGGTGGCGAAGGTGCCGGAGCGCCCACCCGCCGCTCCTTCGGAGCGCGGGAAGAACTCGTACCAGGCCGAGAAGAGCGCCCGCTTGCGGTCAACCCAGAGGGTGTACGCCTCACCGGCGGTCACCAGCTCCCGGACCGGGTACTCCCAGAGCAGGTCGGCCAGGGCCAGCGCGGGGTCCACCCGCTGCGGCAACGCAAGGTCGGTGTCGACGAGCGCGGTGAGCGCGGCGGCGACGCGGGCCCGGTCGGCGGCCGGCACCAGGTCCCGAGCGGCGGCCAGCACCCGCGCGCCCTCGGCGAGGTCGTTGGCGAGATCGGCCGGACCCTGCCCGGCGGCGATCTTCTTGGTGACCGCGTTCTGCCACGTCAGGTACGGGTCCTGGAACGCCTCGACGGAGAAGGTCCAGGAGCCGACGGCGTCCGGGCGGATCGTGGCGTGCCAGCGGTCCTGGCCCGGCTCGCCGGGGCGCATCCGGGTGAACGGGCGTTGCTCGCCGTCCGGGCCGGCCCACACCACGTTGCAACCCAGCGCGTCGTGCCCCTCCCGGTAGGCGCGCGCCGACACCGGGACCGGCTCGTCGATGACCGCCTTTGCCGGGTACCGCCCGCACGAGACGACGGGGGAGACGTCTTCGATCGGGAACCGTCCTGTCACCCCGCCAACCTACTGTGCGAGATCCCTTCGCGCGCGGCCAAGCACACCAGGCACCCCGTCCCGACGACCACATCACACCCGCCGACCGACCGCCGCTGTCGGGCCGCGAGTCAAGATCCGCGCACTTTCGGGGAAACTGCTGCCTCACTGCCTCGTCGACGCAGCAACCTCCCCGAAGGTGTGCGGATCTTCGCGGTGCGCGTGACGTGACATCACGCGGTGTACCCACGGAACGCCCGCTCCACGCCCCAGCCGGTGTTCGTCGCCCGCCAGGACGGCCAACCCTGTGGCCAGGTGTCGGGCCAGTTGTCGACGCGGGCGCCGGGCCCGGTCCCGTTCGGGTCGAGCACGGCGTTGGCGACCCGTTCGGCGACACCGCCGATCTCCACCGCCGTCAGCGGCACCCATAGTTGGAACCGTTCGCCGAGCGCTTCGTCAACCAGAGCCTGCGCCTGCGCCGGCGGCACGCCGGTGGCCGTGAGGAACCAGCGCAGGGTGATCTCGCACCACGCCGGCCAGTCGTCGTCGTATTCGACGACGGGGGCGGCGGCAAACGTCATCAGCTCTGCGACGGCGACCTCCCAGGCGGCGACGGTGCCTGCCGCGTCGACGGCCCGCGCCGGGTCGAGTGACGGCAGAATGCGGTCGAAACGCTCCGCCAGGCTCTCCAGCCAGCGTCGCCAGGCCAGCAGCGAGTCGGCGACGAAGGCCGGCGCGTCAGCCGCCGTCGGGATGCGGTCGGTCAAAAAGCCCGACTGCTCCTTCTCCCAGGGCCCCCAGTACCAGCGGTGGGCCCACTGGCCGTACCGCTCGGAGAGGATCATGCTGATGGACTCGACCCACGCGAAGGCTTCGGAGAACCCGATCCACCCACCGGAGCGGTAGATCGGTCGGGGAGGCGGCGCGGGAACCAGCGCCGGGACCGCCACCGACATCTCGACCGGGTCGAACGGGTGCCGCGCCGGGTCGGCGTCCGCCCACGCCACCAACAGTGGTCCATGTTCCGCCATCGCCCAGCATCGTGGCAGCCGGCCGTCCCGGCGTCGAGCCGATATCCGGTCGACCCCATGGCCGCCGGTGGTGGCTCAGGGAGTCAGGCGGGTTGTTCCGGGATCCGGATCCGGCCCCGGAGCGCGGCCGAGCAGGTGGACCTCGACACCGATATCGACGCCTACCTGCGATAAGCCGGAATCCCGGCGCGGCCGTTCGGGTACCGCTGGTTCCTATGCCTGGCCTCTCAAGCTGCCGAACTAAGTCTTGATGACGCGCCTGACTGGCCCGACCGCCTCGTCATCGCGTCTACTCCTGTCGAGGTTCTGGGGTGTGGTCCGACGGCGCACGATCGCCTCGAACACTCCGCGGCACCGAGATCGATCCGCAGGACGGGGGGCAACGGCCAGGAGTGGGACGTGGACAATGAGGCTCGGTTCGCCAGGCCCACCATCGGGAAGGAACACGTGTGGCGAGGGGAAGGGCGAGGAAGAATAAGCCGCCGTTCGCGATGAAGGCGATGCTCAGGCTGGAACGCGGCACCGCGAATGCCGCGGACACTCTGCGCCGCCACGCCCCGCTCGCCGACGAGATCGGCGCCGACGCCATGGACGTCGACGTCGAACGCGCGGACCTGCTGCTCTCGGGCGCCCTCGTCGCGGTCAACGAGGAACGCGCCATGGCCGGGATGGCCTTTCGGCTGCTGGACCGTTTCGGCTGGCGCGAGCAGGACTTCTGCTACTCGCCGAACGTCCGCTACGCCGAGACCCTCGAACCCCCGTCCGGCCCGCCGGCCAACCGACTGGTGATCCAGCGGGCCGACCAAGAACTGGGCTGGGAGGGCGCGACGCACGGCAGCGGCCTCACCCCCGACCGCCATCTGGAGATCGAGCCGGCGGAGGGGGACGTCGTCGCCCGGCTCTTCGTCACCGTCCCGGCGGCCACGATCGCCGGCACCGTGGAGGCGCTGGAGCCGTGGCTGGCCCGCGTCGAGCCCGCTGCGGTCGGCGTGGACCGGGGCCGCGTGGCCCTGTTGTTTCTCGCCTGCGCCGACCTGCGGACCGAGGCGGAGAGGCTCGGCCTGGGGCCGGTCGAGACCGACCGCATCGAGGCGGACGCCGACCACGTCATCGAGACCGCGACGGCCGCCGACGGCACAACCCTCTGGCTGCGCCGCGGCGCCGACCCGGTCTCCCGGTACTGGCCCGGCATCATCGAGATCCGGGAGCTGGTGATCGACCCCTCCTACCCGGACTAGGGCCTGTTTCATAAGGGCGGTCGAGCCGAGGCGGAGTCCGGGCGGCGATCCGGCAAGGCGCGGTGTCGTTCGGATACCGGTGTTGTATCCGGACGACACCGCAACGCCGCCGGTCGTCGTCCGGGCCCGCCGCAGGCCGGCCAGTCCTTATGAAACAGGCCCTAGCCAGGTCGGTACGGGTCGTCCATGGCAGGCACGCTCTAGATGCGTCGGTGGTACTCGTTGCGGCGGGGGACCTGCTCGGGGTCGAGCCAGGCGGGTGGGACGAACTGGGGGTGGCCGTCGCCGCCGAGCCGGACCACCCAGTCGCCGTGGTGGACGTGGCGGTGGTGGTGGCCGCAGAGCAGCACCGAGTTGGCCAGGCAGGTCGGGCCGCCGTCGGCCCAGTGCCGGATGTGGTGGGCGTCGCACCAGCGCGGTGGGCGATCGCAGCCGGGGAACGCGCAGCCGCGGTCGCGCAGGACCAGGGCGCGTCGGAGCGGCCCGGTGACGAGGCGGCGTTGCCGGCCGACGTCGAGAACCTGACCGGCGCTGCCGAGGACGGCGGGCAGGATGCCCGCGTCGCAGGCAAGGCGACGTACGGCATCGGGGGTGAGGTGTGGGCCGACGTCGAGAGCGCCGGTGCCCAACTGCCGCGTCAACCCGTCGTAGCTGGTCGTGACGACGACCTGGGCGACGTCGCCGCCGTTTGCGGGCAGGTCACCGGCGCGCAGGGCGAGCCGGCACACGTCGGCGACGGCGTCGTGGCGGCGCTGACCAGGCGTGCGAGTGTCGTCGGGGCCGGTGGGCGCGGTCAGCGGGTCGATGGCGGCGCGCAGCAGGGCGGCGGCCTCGGTGTCGAGGATGCCGGCGAGGCGCAGCCGACCATCGGGCTGCTCGCTGACGGTGACGTGCCGGTCGCGGGCGGCCCGCGACTCCTGCGCCCGCAGCGCCGCCTCGGCGGCCTCCGGGGCGACGTGGTCGAGGATGCGGGTGCCGAGCCGGCGCAACAGGGAGGCGTCGAACCGTGCCGCCCAGTCGACGAGGACGCCGACGGCCTTGTCGGCGGTCTCTGCCCCGGCTGCCGAGTGCACGGTCTGGACGGTGTCGGCGATGACACGGACCTGCTCCACGTCGACCGCCCCACCGGCCAACGCGTCCCGCACGGCACCCGGCGCGGTGTCGAGCGCCGCGGCCAGCTCGACCAGCCGGCGGGCGGCGCCGACCCCGAGCCGCAACCGGTCCCGCAGCCACACGGCGGTCGAGGACGCGCCCTGCGCCGTCGCGGTGCCGCGACCGTCCAGCTCGCGCACGAGGCTCAACTTGACCGCTGCCAGCCGCTGCTCCAGGCGGTGCGTGGCATCAAGCGCCGCGACGAGATCGTGCTCGCTGGCGGCCCACGAGGCCGCCTCGAAGCAGGCCGCCACCGCGGCCTCCGCCTGCACCAACGCATCGATCACCACCAAAGACTAGAACAGGTGTACGACATATCCCGCGCCTCGCGCCTCGCGCCTCGCGCCTCGCGCCCCGGGGTTCGCGCCTCGCGCCTCGCGCCCCGGGGTTCGCGCCTCGCGCCTCGCGCCCCGGGGTTCGGGGGTTCGCGCCTCGCGCCCGGCAGTAAGAGCAGCACCGGCACCGTCACTGGTGCGGCCGGAGCGGGTCACGCGGACCACCGGGTGCGCGTGAGTGGCCACGCCTCCGGCGTGATCAACACGGGTTCCAGGAAACCGTTGTATTCGAGCCGCATCGATGCCGCGGTTTCCTGGAACCCGTGTTGATCTAGGCCGAGTGCGCGGAGTGGCGTAGCCTCCCGCCATGATCGAACGGGTGAGAGTCGCCGTCGTCGGTGTCGGCAACAACACCTCGGCACTGGTGCAGGGTCTCGCGCTCTACCGCCAGAGCGGCAGCCTCGTCGGCATCCGCAGGCCGATGATCGGTGGGCTCGGGGTCGGCGACATCGACGTCGTCGCCGCTTTCGCCACCTCGGAGGAGAAGATCGGTCGGGACCTCACCGAGGCCATCTTCCTGCCGCCCAACAATTTCCCCCGGCTGCACTGCGAGCTGCCCAGAGCAGGTGTGCCCGTCACGAAGGGCCTCGTCGACAAGACCGAGGTGGAGCGGGTGGCCGCGGCGCTGGCCGGGGCGGAGGTGCTGCTCTACTCGGCGCCGAGTGGCCGGCCGGAGACCGCCCGGGCGTACGCCGAGGCGGCGCGTGTCGCAGGTGTCGCCTTCATCAACACCACCTCCGACCCGGTCGCGCGCGATCGGCACGTGCTGAGCAGCTTCGAGGTGGCCGGTCTGCCGCTGCTCGGAGATGACCTGGCCAGCCAGTTCGGCACCTCGGTGGTGCACAACGCGTTGCTGCGCCTGCTTGCCGAGCGGGGCCTCACGCTGGTCAGCTCCTACCAGGTCAACCTGGGCGGCACCGAGGACTTCCGCAACCTGGTCGAGAACCCCAACACCAAGAAGCAGTCCAAGCTCAACGCCCTGACGCATGGTCACCCCGCCGACCAACCCGCCACCGACCAACCCGCTGCCGACGGGCCTGCTGCCGACGGGCCTGCCGCTGACCGGCCCGCCGTCGGTCGGGTCGAGGTGGCTCCGCTCGGCTACCTGCCGCACCTGCGCTCGCAGAAGGTGGCCCACCTCAACATCGAGGCGCAGGGTTGGGGCGAGACGGCGGTGAGCCTCGACCTGAAGTTGACTGTGCATGACCCCAGCGGTGCTGCCGGGGTCAACATCGACCTCATCCGCATCGCGGCCAGCGCGCTCCGCAGCGGGCGTGGCGGTTATTCCGCCGAGGCGACGTCGCTGTTCAAGTCCCCTCCGGGGACGGCGGTCTGAGAGCTGACGGGGACGGCGGTCTGAGAGCTGACGGGAACGGCGACCTGAGAGCTAAGCCGTGAGCAGGCGTCTGATCCGTGCGTACTCGGCGGCCATCTCCGCGCTGGCGAGGACGTCGTCGAGGTCGGCCGAGACCTGGAAGTCGACCTCCTCGACGGAGCGGATGGCGAGTTCGTACAGCTCCCCGCGCTGGTCCTCCTCCAGGTAGGTGGTCCAGTGCTCCAGCGCGGTGATGACGGTCAGGAGCCCCTGATCCAGGTCGTCGTCCGCGCGGATGCCCTCGTCGATGCGCGTCAGCAGCGCGCGCAGCTCGGCCCCGCCGGCCGTCCGGAAGGTCTCCCGCGCGCTGGTCAGCGCCGCCCAGCCGTCCTCGGTCAGCTCGTCGTCGGCGGCCGTGTCGAGCAGGTCCGCGCGGACCAGCCGGGTGACGGTCTCGCGGCCGAAGGCGCGCAGCTCGTCCCCGCCGGCCGCGACGATGAGCTGGAGGATGGACGCTTCGAGTTCGTCGTAGCGCATGAGCCCGTCTCCCTCAGCCCGCGGCGACCGACCGGTAGACCTCGAGGGTCTGGCGGGCGACCGCGTCCCAGGAGAAGTGCTCGACCGCGCGCCGACGGCCGGCCAGGCCGAACCGCTCGGTGCGCGCGGGGTCGGCGAGCAGCGTGTTGATCGCCGCCGCCAGGTCGGCCACGAAGCGGTCCGGGGCCAGCGGGGTGCCGGAGCCGTCGGTGGCCTGGTCGATGGGGACCAGCAGGCCGGTCTCGCCGTCCGCCACCACCTCGGGGATGCCGCCGGTGGCGGTCGCCACGACTGCCGTCTCGCAGGCCATCGCCTCCAGGTTGACGATGCCCATCGGTTCGTACACGGAGGGGCAGACGAAGACCGTCGCGTGGGTGAGCACCTGGATCACCTCGGGCTTGGGCAGCATCTCGGCCACCCAGACCACGCCGGAGCGGTTGGCCCGCAGCTCGGCGACCAGCCCCTGGACCTCGGCGGCGATCTCCGGGGTGTCCGGCGCTCCGGCGAGCAGCACGAGCTGGGTGTCCGCCGGCAGCTCCCGGGCGGCCCGCAGCAGGTACGGCAGGCCCTTCTGCCGAGTGATCCTTCCCACGTACACCACGCTGGGCAGCGCGGGGTCGATGCCGAGCCGGTCGAGCACGTCGGTGCCGGAGTCCGGCGCGTACTGCACGGTGTCGATGCCGTTGTAGACCACGTGGACCCGGTCCGGGTCGATCTGCGGGTACGCGGTGAGGACGTCGTTACGCATCCCGCCACTGACCGCGATCACCGCGTCGGCGGCCTCCATCGCGGTGCGTTCGATCCACGAGGAGAGCGTGTAACCGCCGCCGAGCTGCTCGGCCTTCCACGGCCGCAGCGGCTCCAGGCTGTGCGCGGTCAGCACGTGCGGCACGCCGTGCAGCAGCTTCGCGGTGTGCCCGGCCATGTTCGCGTACCACGTGTGGCTGTGCACCACGTCGGTGCCGGCGGTGCCGGCGGCCATCTCCAGGTCCACACCCATCGTCCGCAGCGCGGCGTTCGCGCCGGTCAGGCCGGGCGGATCGGCGTACGCCGTGACGCCCGGCTCGGTGCGCGGCAGGCCGAAGCAGTGCACGCGGACGTCGGTGAGGTGGCGCAACTCCCGGGCCAGGTACTCGACGTGCACGCCCGCGCCGCCGTAGACCTCCGGTGGGTACTCGCGGGTGAGCAGATCGACGCGCAGCGGGGTGGGTTCCGTCATGACCCCGCACCCTAGTGCAGAAGACTCCCCGTACGAGTGGTGAAGTCCGACGCGGGTGGATAGCGTCGGGGCATGGCTGCCAAGGTGCTCGCGATCGTCCTGGCGGGTGGGGAGGGCAAGCGCCTGATGCCACTCACCACGGACCGGGCCAAGCCGGCCGTCCCGTTCGGCGGGATGTACCGCATGGTCGACTTCGTCCTCTCCAACCTGGCCAACGCCGGCTATCTCAAGATCGTCGTGTTGACCCAGTACAAGTCCCACTCCCTCGACCGGCACATCACCAAGACCTGGCGGATGTCCACGCTGCTCGGCAACTACGTCACCCCGGTGCCCGCGCAGCAGCGTCGCGGCCCGTGGTGGTTCGCCGGCTCGGCCGACGCCATCTACCAGAGCTTCAACCTCATCAACGACGAGCAGCCCGACTACGTGATCGTCTTCGGCGCCGACCACATCTACCGGATGGACCCGCGGCAGATGGTGGAGGACCACATCGCCTCCGGCGCGGCGGTGACCGTCGCCGGCATCCGTCAGCCGCTCTCGATGGCCGACCAGTTCGGTGTCATCGAGGTAGGCGAGGACGGCCGGAAGATCCGTGCGTTCCGCGAGAAGCCCACCGACGCGGTGGGCCTGCCGGACGCGCCCGACGAGATCTACGCCTCGATGGGCAACTACGTCTTCACCACCCGCGCTCTCTGCGAGGCGGTCGAGCGTGACGCGGCGGACAAGTCCAGCAAGCACGACATGGGCGGCAGCATCATCCCGATGCTCGTCGAGCGGGGCGAGGCGAACGTCTACGACTTCCGCGACAACGAGGTGCCGGGCAGCAACGATCGGGACCGCGGCTACTGGCGCGACGTGGGGACGCTCGACTCGTTCTACGACGCGCACATGGATCTGATCAACGTGCACCCCGTGTTCAACCTCTACAACTTCGAGTGGCCGATCTACACCGAGCAGCCGCCGTGGCCGCCGGCGAAGTTCGTCCACCAGTGGGGTGAGCGGGTCGGCCGCGCGGTCGGCTCGATGGTCTCCCCGGGTGTGGTGATCTCCGGCTCGCTGGTGGAGAACTCGATCGTGTCGCCGAAGGTGCGGGTGCACTCGTGGGCGCACGTCGAGGGCTCGGTGCTGATGGAGGGTGTCGAGATCGGCCGGCACGCGGTAGTGCGCCGGGCCATCCTGGACAAGAACGTGTTCGTTCCCGAGGGCGCGGAGATCGGCGTCGACCTGGAGAAGGACCGGCAGCGCTACACCGTCTCCGACAACGGCATCGTGGTGATCGGCAAGGGCCAGCGGGTCGAGCCGTGACCGTCGCACTATCAAGGAGGTAGAACCCCGTGACCCATCCCCGTGCCGGCCAGCCCGCCGAGCCCGCCGACCTGGTCGACGTGCCGCGCCTGGTGACCGCCTACTACGCCGAGCATCCGGACCCCGCGGACCCGGCGCAGCAGGTGTCCTTCGGCACCTCCGGCCACCGGGGTTCCAGCCTGCGCAACGCGTTCAACTCCGACCACATCCTCGCGGTCACCCAGGCGCTCTGCGACTACCGGCGGGAGCAGGGCCTCGACGGCCCGCTGTTCCTGGCCCGGGACACGCACGCGCTCTCCGCGCCGGCCGCCGTGGACGCGCTTGAGGTGCTCGCCGCCAACGGGGTGACAGTGCTCGTCGACAGCCGGGACGGCTACACCCCCACGCCGGCGCTGTCGCACGCGATCCTCACCCACAACCGGGGCCGCACCAGCGGGCTCGCCGACGGCATCGTCATCACCCCGTCCCACAACCCGCCCGACGACGGCGGCTTCAAGTACAACCCCACCAACGGCGGGCCCGCCGACACCGACGTCACCAGGTGGATCCAGGACCGGGCCAACACGATCCTCGCCGCCGGGCTCAAGGAGGTCCGCCGGATCACCTACGCGCGGGCCCGGGCCGCCGACACCACCGGGGAGTACGACTTCCTCGCGCACTACGTCGACGACCTGCCGGCGGCGATCGACATCGACGCCATCCGCGACGCCGGTATCCGGATCGGCGCCGACCCGCTCGGCGGGGCCAGCGTGGCGTACTGGGGGGAGATCGCCGAGCGGCACCGGCTGGACCTGACCGTGGTCAACCCGACCGTCGACCCGACCTGGCGGTTCATGACCCTCGACGGCGACGGCAAGATCCGGATGGACTGCTCCTCGCCCAACGCGATGGCGTCGCTGATCGCCGCCCGCGCCGACTACCAGATCTCTACGGGCAACGACGCCGACGCCGACCGGCACGGCATCGTCACCCCCGACGCCGGCCTGATGAACCCCAACCACTACCTGGCGGTGGCGATCGGTCACCTGTTCCGCACCCGCGCCGACTGGGGTCCGGACGCCGCGGTGGGCAAGACCCTGGTCTCCTCCTCGATGATCGACCGGGTGGCCGCCGACCTGGGCCGGCCGCTGCTGGAGGTGCCGGTCGGCTTCAAGTGGTTCGTCCCCGGCCTGCTCGACGGAGCGGTCGGCTTCGGCGGTGAGGAGAGCGCCGGGGCGTCGTTCCTGCGCCGCGACGGCTCGACCTGGACCACCGACAAGGACGGCATCCTGCTCTGCCTGCTCGCCTCCGAGATCCTGGCCACGACCGGGCGCACCCCGAGCGAGCACTGGGCGGAGCTGGCCGAGCGGTTCGGCGCGCCCGCGTACGCCCGGATCGACGCCCCGGCCACCCGGGAGCAGAAGGCAGTGCTCGCCAAGCTCTCCCCGGACCAGGTCACCGCCACCGAGCTGGCCGGCGAGCCGATCACCGCGACCCTGACCACCGCCCCCGGCAACAACGCCCCGATCGGCGGCCTCAAGGTGAGCACCGAGTCCGGCTGGTTCGCCGCGCGCCCGTCGGGCACCGAGGACGTCTACAAGATCTACGCCGAGTCCTTCCAAGGCCCCGACCACCTCAAGCAAATCCAGGAAGAAGCCAAATCCCTGGTAGACCAGGCCCTGACCCAGCCCTAACCCCACCCACCCCCACCCCCCACCCCCCGACTTCCGGGTTGATCATGAGGTTGGCGGGGCTGTTGATCTCCAAAGGCCACGTCAACCCCATGATCAACCGCGAGGTCCGGGGTGGGTGGGGGTTAGCAGCGTGGGGGGATTTCTTGTTCGTTGGGGTTCTGGAGTTCCTTCGGGAGTAGTGCCTTGAGCTGCTCGGGCAGGAAGGGCAGGTCGAGCAGGCTCATCTTCAGCTGGTTGCGTTCCTGGTAGCGCAGCGGATCGAAGCGGACCACAAGCCCGGCGTTGCGTCGGTAGCTGATGTCCACCGCGCCCTCGTCCGCCGCATCGCGGAACACCAGCCCGTCCATCTCCACCACGACAGCCGACGAGTGGGGCTCCAACTCCAGCCGGATCCTCTCGTCCCCGGAGAGCACCACCGAGCGGGAGATGCCGGCCATCGGCGCCGACGGCGTGACGACCACCGCGTCCGCCGCCGGGGAGATCAACGGACCGCCGGCGGCATAGCTGTACGCGGTGGAGCCGATCGGCGTGCTCACCACCACGGCGTCGGCGCGGTAGTAGCCGTACTGCTGGCCGTCGACGGCAAGCGTGGCGGTGACGAAGCCCGAGCCGGGTTGCCGGACCAGGGCGATGTCGTTGAACGCCACCACGTCGTCGCCGCACACGTCGCAGGCCAGACAGGCGTGTGACTCGATGGTGAAGTCCTTCGACAGCAGCCGGCTCAGCGCCTCGGGCAGCGCCGGCGGCTCGATCTCGACGAGGAAACCGAGCCGGCCCAGGTGGACGCCGAGCACCGGCTTCGGGTCGAGGACGGCGGAGCGCAACGCGCCAAGCATGGTGCCGTCGCCGCCGATGCTGATCAACGCGTCGGCGCGGACGGCCACGTCCTTCTCCGGCACGGGCTCGACGCTGGCCGGCACGCGGTGCTTGTCCTCCGCGCGCACGAAGAGCGACTTGTGGTGGCGCGTCGCCCACCGTTCGATGATCCCGACCACCTCGGTGACATCCCGGGTGGGGTGCAGCACCAGTCCCATCCCCGCCACCCGTACAGCTCACCACACAGGCGTCGGACGCGTCCGGCGTACCGGGGAAGGTGCGCCGGCGATCCACGGACCGCCGGCGCACCGTCCCGCCGTCAGCGGCGCGGCCGGCCGCTCAGGTGGGTCAGTGAGCGGGCGACCAGGTCGTCGCGGACTGCCGGCGGCAGGCCCTCCAGCCCGAAGCCCAGGTACACGGTGTCCGCGGTGACCACCACCGACCCCTCCTCGAACGCCTGCTGGCTGCGCGACCAGTCGGTGGCGTTGCCCCCGGAACCCGCGGGCGGCCCGGCCACCGTCCAACCACCGAGGTCCTCGGTCTCGAACGAGGTCTCGGTGACCGTGGACCCGTCGACGAGCACCCGGGCGTCGTCCAGGAAGACACCCAGGCCCTGGGTGCCCCAGTCGGAGACGTACGAGATCGACACCTCGACCTGCTTGCCGGCGTACGCCGACAGGTCGATCGAGAAGTCCTGCCAGCCCCCGGACGCGCCGGTGACCGCGTGCCACTCCCCGGTGCTGCCGGTGGGCGAGCAGTCCGCGCCCTGGTAGTGCCCGAGGAACGGGTGCAGGGTCTGCCAATCCGACTCGCAGCTCTCCCCGGTCTCCCGGCCGGTGTGCCCGTTGGCGTCGGGCAGGGTCGTCCAGTCGTCGCTGCCCACCTCGTGCGCCTCGACGATCAGGAAGTCCCAGTTCGCCTCGACGTCGTACGAGGCGGCGAAACGCAGCTCACCGCTCGTGGCCCCGGAGAGGTCCACGGTGCGGGTGAGGCGCTTGAACGACTCGTCGGCCTGCCCGCTCCACAGGTACCAGTCCCCGGTGCGCGGGTCGAACGGGGCCGCACCTGGGCGGACCCAGTCCACCGGCGCGGAGCTGGCGAACTGCGGGAACGCGTCGACCGGCAGGAAGCTCGACGTGGTCAGGAACGAGGCGGTGTGGCCCTGGTTGCCCGCCGACCCGGCCCCGTTGAGGGTGCCCTCGAAGCCGGTGAATGCCCCGTCGGTGCCGTGGACCGGGAACGGCCCGTCCGCGCCGGTGCCGCCGTCGCTGACGTAGGTGTGGGCGCCCAGCCAGTACTGCTGGAAGTCGTTCAGCAGCGGCAGGCAGGTGGGATCCTCGCCGTCGGTGCACTCCGGCGGCGCGTCCGGCTGGTAGACGTACGACCCGTTGGCGCCCTGGGCGTAGAGGGCGTACTGGCCGCTGACGAGCAGCTTGCCGCCCTCGTTGAGGTAGTCCCGCACGGCCAGTTCGGTGTCCAGCGCCGCCTTGGCCGCGGTGCCGGCCACCTGGCCGGGGGAGCGCAGGATGACGTCGTCGCCGGTCTCCCAGACCACCGTCTTGTAGTGCGACAGCACGCCGAGCGGGTGCGGCGCCGTGCGACGCATGGCGTCGAAGTCGTACACGTCACTGCTGCGCCCGGCGGCGGTCAGCGACGCGGCGACCTCGTCGGCGTACTTCGCGGTGGCGCCGGTCTGCGCCGGGCTCAACCCGGTGACGTCCTCCATGGCGAGGACGAGCACGTCACCGCCGATGTCGGTGTGCACCCGGTAGGTGAAGTGCTCGCTGGCCACCACCTTGGCGCGCTGCTTGACGCCGGTGAACCAGACCTCCACCCGGTCGCCGGGCTTCGTGCCGGTGACCGTGCCGCGCAGTTCGGCGTAGTAGTCGTCGTTGGTGTCGCCGTACCGCTCGCCGCCGCGCCACTCGCGGACCCCGACGGTCTTCGGCCGGCCACCGTTGACGACGTAGTGCATCCGCACGTTCTTGAGTGCCCGGCGGGTGATCGAGGCGACCTGCTGGGTGCGCCCGTACGAGGTGTCGAAGGCGTCCACCACGAAGTCCGGGGTGCTGCGGCCCACCACCGACACCGGGTCGTCCGGGTCGGCCGCGGACCTGGCGACGGCCAGCGCGAACGGCAGGTTCTTGCTCACCTCGCCGGCGATCAGCGTCTCGTCGTCGGGGAAGATGAAGTCGCTGACGCAGTCCTCCGGACGCCACTGGTCGTCCGGGTCGACGGCCGCGGCGGACTCGCAGGTCGACATCTCCGGGGTGAAGCCCAACGTGCCGTAGCGGACGGTGGCGTGGCTGTCGGTGTCGCCGTTGGTGGTGTAGAGCTCGGCGGAGATGTCCGGGTCGTAGCCGGGAACGGCCGGGTGGGCGTCGTCACCGGCCATCGCCTTGTAGATCACGTCGTCCGGTGTCGGCGTGCTCACCTGCCAGCCGACGCCGTAGAGCAGCAGTTGGGCAGCCGAGTGGTAGTTGACGAAGAACTCGAAGCCGACCCGCCGCAGCAGCCCGTCCAGTGCCTTCGTCTCCGGCTCCGAGGCCGGGCCGGGGCCCCGGTAGGTCTCGCTGTTCGCGTCGGGCGAGGAGCCCTCGTTGTCGTACCCCCACTTGTAGGCGAAGTTGCGGTTGAGGTCGACGCCGTCGCCGGGGCCGATCTGGCCGTCGCCGTCGTTGTCCCGCAGGTTCTTGCGCCACAACCGGTTGCCGGGGGTGAAGGTGTGGTCGTAGCCGTCCGGGTTGGCCACCGGCAGGAACCACAGCTCGGTCGTGTCGAGCAGGCGGGTGATCTCCCGGTTCGTGCCGTAGCTGTCGAGCACGTGGTGCATCAGCCGGCGGGTCATCTCCGGCGTGATCCACTCGCGGGCGTGCTGGGCGCCGGCGTAGAGCACCGCGGGTCGCTGGCCGTCGCGGACCTTCCTCGCGTCGCTGGTCACCTTGATCGCGAGGATCGGCTTGCCCTGCCGGGTCCTGCCGATCGTCTCCAGCTTGGTCAGCTTCGGGAACCGCGCCGCCGTGGCGCTGATCTCGTCGCGCAGGCCACCCGGTTCGCTGTACGGGCGAAACGCCGACCAGCCCGCCGCGGCCTGCTCTCGCAACGCCTGCGACGCGTCCTTGCCACGGACCTTCTTGACGGTGAGCGGGACGCCCCTGTCGGTCAGCCGCCTCGCCTGCCGGGGGGTGAGGACCGTCTCGACGGCGGTGCGGCCGGTGGAGTCCGGCTTGGCGTCGTGACCGAGGTCCACCCCGGCCTCGCGCAGCAGGTCACGCTGCTTCGGGTCGACAGTGCCGACGTACACCTCCAGGCCCTCGCGGGCACCCGGGTCCGCCGGTGGCCGCGCGCTCGCCGGCGGGGCCAGTGCCAGGGCACCGAGCAGGGTGACCACGCCGGCGATCGCCAGTCGTCTCGGTCTCATCGCGCCTCCTTGTGTGAAGGACCAGTAGGCGCGAGCCTTCGGTCTGGTCTGATTGATGTCAATAGGTCGATGGCCGGGATGTTGCCGCACGTGTCGGTGTCGGTGCCGGACGTGACCACTCGACGAGGTCGGCTACCGCAGCGTCGCCGCGATGATCCGCGCGATCCGCTCCCCGGCCGCGCCGTCCCACAGCGGTGGCGTGGCCCGTACGGCGAGCCGGCCCGTCGCGAGCGTGCTCGCCACCGCCTCGGCGAGCGTCGAGCGGGTGACGAGGCGGTTGGTGCCGTGCGTGATCGTGATCGGGCGTTCGGTGTTGGGCCGCAACGTCAGGCAGGGCACGCCGAGCATCGTCGTCTCCTCCTGCACGCCCCCGGAGTCGGTGACGACTACCGCCGCGCCCCGGACCAGGCTGACGAACTCGAGATAGCCCAGCGGCTCGATGACCCGCATCGCGCGATGGGAGAGCAGACCGGCGTTCTCGAGGTGACGCCTGCCGCGCGGGTGCAGTGGCAGGACGACGGGCAGGTGGTCGGCGACGCTGTGCATCGCCTTCACCAGGCCGACGGCGTCCGCCGCGTCGTCGACGTTGCCCGGCCGGTGCAGCGTCGCGACGACGTAGCGCTCGGGGAGCGCGAGCGCGGCACGGATGCCGGCGACGTCGAAGCGGTCGAGGTTGGCAAGCAGCGTGTCGATCATCGGATTGCCGACCAGGTGGACCTTCTCCGTCGCGATGCCCTCGGTCTCCAGGTGTGCCAGGGCGTCGGGGCTGGTGGCGAACAGCAGGTCGGACACGTGGTCGACGACGACCCGGTTGATCTCTTCGGGCATGGACCGGTCGAAGCTGCGCAGGCCCGCCTCCACATGCGCGACGGGGATGCCCAGCTTCGCCGCGACGAGGGCCGCGGCGAGTGCGGAGTTGACGTCTCCGTACACGACGGTGAGCGCCGGGCGGTCGGCGACCATCAGCTCTTCCAGGCCGGTCATGACGGCGGCGGTCTGGCTCGCGTGGCTGCCCGAACCCACCCCGAGGTTGAGGTCCGGCTCGGGGAGGCGCAGTTGGCGGAAGAAGACCTCGGACATCCGGTCGTCGTAGTGCTGTCCGGTGTGGACCAGACGCTGCCGGACGCCGTGTCGGTCCAGCGCGCGGATCACGGGCGCCGCCTTGGGGAAGTTGGGGCGTGCGCCCGCGACGTGCAGAACGGCGTCGGCTGGCATGGATCTCCTCGTAAATTCGGCGTGAATCAGCGGCGTCGTACCAATGGTACAAGTTATCCAATTTGATACCTTTGCTCTCTGTGCAGTGTCGACTGACTCTTATCTCCGAAGGCAGGCAGACCGCGTGAAGCAGATCGTCCAATCCGTGTCCGGTGGCGAGTTGCGAGTCGTGGAGGTTCCGCAACCGGAGCCGGGCGCGACCGAGGTGCTCGTCGCCACGCGCAGGTCCCTGCTCTCCGCGGGCACCGAGCGCGCCGTACGGGAGCTGGCCTCGGCGAGCCTGCTGCGCAAGGCCCGGGCCCGGCCGGATCTCGTCCGCCAGGTCGTCAACCGGGCGCGCACCGGGGGAGTCCGCTCGACGCTCGCCGCGGTGCGCAGCCGTCTCGACGAGGACATGCCCCTCGGCTACAGCGCGGCCGGCGTCGTCGTCACCGCCGGCGCGGCGACCGACGGGTTGCGCCCCGGGATGCGGGTGGCCACGGCGTCGGCGGGGCACGCCGAGTACCAGGCGGTGCCGGGACTGCTCGCGGTGCCCGTCCCGGACGCGGTCTCGGACCAGGCGGCCGCCTTCGGCGCGGTGGCGGCGATCGCGTTGCAGGGGCTGCGGCAGGCCGAGGTGGGCGTGGGCGGCTCGGTCGCGGTCGTCGGCCTCGGCCTGGTCGGGCAACTGACGGTACGCCTGGCACTCGCCTCCGGGCTCACCGTCGTCGGCATCGACCTGCGCGGGTGGACCGCCGAGCTGGCCGGCGGCGCGGGCGCGCTCGGGCTGGTCGAGGCCGGTGCGGCGACCACCGAACAGGTCATGGAGGCCACCCGTGGTCGAGGCGTCGACGCGGTCCTGATCACGGCGGCGACCACCTCGTCGGAGCCGGTCGCCCGCAGCGCGGAGATCGCCCGCGACCGCGCCCGGCTGGTCGTGGTCGGTGACGTCGGCCTGGACCTCGACCGACGGCGCTTCTACGAGCGCGAGCTGGACCTCCGCTTCGCCCGCAGCTACGGTCCCGGCCGCTACGACCGCGCGTACGAGGAGTGGGGCGTCGACTATCCGATCGGCCACGTGCGCTGGACGGCGCGGCGCAACGTGGAGACCTACCTCGACCTGGTGGCAAGCGGCCGGGTCGCGGTCGACGACATGGTGACCCACGTCTTCGACGTGGAACGCGCGACGTCGGCGTACGAGGTGCTGGCGTCGGACCCGCGCTCGCTCGCGGTGCAGCTCACCTACTCGGCGCCCGCGCAGCCGACCTCCCGCGTGGCCACGATCCGGCCGCGCCACCGATCGACGTCACCCCGGGCGGGGCTGATCGGGGCCGGCACGTACGCCAAGGCGACCTTCCTGCCCGCCCTCAAGGCGGCCGGCTGGGGCGACGATCTCGCCGCCATCACGTCGGCAAAGGGGCTGTCGGCACGCCACGCCGCGGAGCGCAACGACATCGCCGTCGTGGCGCCGACAGTCGAGGACCTGCTCGCCCGCGACGACGTCGACGTGGCGTTCGTCCTCAGCCGCCACGACTCCCACGCCGAGCTGGCGGTGCGGGCGCTCGACGCCGGCAAGCACGTCTTCGTGGAGAAGCCACTCGCGCTGACGCGGGACGAGCTCGACGACGTGCTGGCCGCGTACGACCGCAACCCGGGCCACCTGTTCGTCGGGTTCAACAGGCGGCACGCGCCGATGGTGGCGTACACCCGCAAGGTCCTGACGGCCGGGTCCGGGCCGATCACCATCGCCTACCGGGTCAACGCCGGGCAGTTGCCCGCCGCGCACTGGTACCACGACCGCCGCCAGGGTGGCCGCGTCCGGGGCGAGGTGTGCCACTTCATCGACCTCGCGTCGTGGCTGGTCGGCGAGCAGCCCCGGGTCGTGCACGCGTACGGGAGCGGGCGCGGCGAACCGGGCCTGGAGGAGGACGTGAGCGTCCTGCTCGGATACCCCGACGGCTCCACGGCGACGATCACGTACTCCACCCGGGGGCACCGTCGCACTCCGAAGGAACGACTGGAGATCCTCGGCCGTGGCCACACCGTGCTGATCGACGACTTCCGACGCCTGGAGGTCGACGGCCGGGAGGTCAAACGGGCGCCCGGCGGCAAGGGGCACCAGGAGCAGCTCGCCCACGTGCGGGCGGTGATCACCGGGAACGCGCCCCACCAGCGCGGCTTCGAGGCGTCGATCGGTACGACTGAGGCGGCGCTGTCCGCGGTAGCCGCCCTGGCCGGCATTCCGCAGCTTCCGGCGCGACTGCCCACGCAGATCGACGTGGACAGCGGCGTGAACGCCGGGATCTCCTCCTGACGCGGCGCGGCCGGCGCTGACCCGGGCGGGTCAGCGTCCCGCACTGACCCGGGCGGGTCAGCGTCCCGCACTGACCCGGGCGGGTCAGCGCCCCGCGTCGTCCGGGCCGTCGACGAGCGTGGCGAGCAGGCGTCCGAGGGCGCCCGACATCGCCGTCCGCGACTGGTTGTCCCGTATCCACCGCCGGCCCGCCGCGCCCATCTTCGCCAACTCGTCCGGGCTGGCCTGCACCATCTGGGCGAGGCCGTGGGCGAGGTGCCCGGGCGGGGTCACGGACCCGGCGTCGGCACCCAGGACGAGGTCGCCGACGATTCCCGGGCTGTTGGTGACGATCGGCAGGCCGGCGGCCATGTAGTCGAACACCTTGTTGGGGCTGACCCCGGCGCGGAACAGTTCGACGTCGGCGAGGACGTGCACGCCGACGTCGGCCGCGTGCAGGAGATCGGGGATCTCGGTCTTCGGCACCGGGTCGAGGAACCGTACGGTGGGGATGTCGCGCGCCGCCGCCCGCAGGCGTGCCTTCTCGACGCCCGATCCCACGAGTACGACGTCGATCTCCGGCACCGCCCGCGCGGCGGTCAGGAGCAGGTCCAGTCCGTTGGCCGGGCCGTGTGCTCCCGCGTAGACGGCCGTCCGGCGGGTGAACCCGTACCGTCGCCGCAGCTCGTCGCGGTCACCACTGGGGACGAAGTCGTCCGGGTCGGCCGCGTTGGGAATGAACACGATCCGCTCGGGTGGTACGCCCTTGCTCTCGATCGCCGGCCGCACGCCCGCCGCCAGGATCACCACCCGGTCGGCGCGTCGGTACAGGAAACGCTCCAGGCGCTCCAGCGCCCGGTACGCCGTCGACGTCTCCGACAGCGTCCCCATCTCGACGAGCACCCGTGGCCACAGATCACGGACCTCCAGGACGAACGGCGTACGCCGCAGTGCCGCCACGACGCAGCCGGACAGGCCGGCCAGCAGGTGTGGCGACGACGCGTAGACCACGTCCGGTCGGGGCTGCCGCAGGCCGGCCACTGTGGCCGTGAGCCCGTAGCTGGCCCAGTTGAGCACCCGGCCCAGGCCGTTGCCCCGGTACGGCGTCACGGCGACCGGGTGGAAACCCGGCTCCGGGAGCTGCGGCCGACCGGTGATCATGTTGCGGCGGCTCGCGATGATCACGTGCGTCCAGCCGGGCAGGCGGCTGAACAGCTCGACGTGCCGGGTGCCGCCCGGGTGGCCCGGGGGCACGGCGAAGTGGTTGAGGACGAGGACGCTGCGTCGTGTCATAGCGGTGCTCCCACGTGCTGGACTTCCCCGGAGGTGAGGTGGGTGACAGCCAGGGTGGCGCCCACGTCGGTCCAGGCCACCTCGTAGCGGAGGCCGTCGACTGTGGTCGCGTCGGGACGTGGCCCGGGCACGACGCCGAGTCCCCAGGCGACGGTGTCGGCCCGGGTCTCGGTCGTGATCCACGTCGCCGGCTCCCACCGCCCGTACGTCCGGCTGTGCCAACCGGCGAACGGCGTCGACCGTCCGCGCACCGCCTCGTACCCGTCCAACCCGAAGAGGTGGAGTTTGGTGTCACCGGTGACGAGCACGTCGTTCTCCACCGCGACGTCGGGGTGCAGGGGGATCGTGAGCGACCAGGAGTCGGCGGCCCCCGGCGGGTCGGCGAACTCGACGACCGCCACGTACGCGTCGGCCACCACCACGGCCCGGCCGACGCGCACCGGGCGCTCGCCGCGCGCGTACGCGTCGTGCCAGCCGAAGAGGATGGTGCGGTCCGGTAGGACGAGCGGCGCTCCGAGGTGACCGCGACCGGTGGCGAGCCAGCGGAACGCGCGGTGCGGGATCAGCTGGTCCTGCCCGTCCGGGCGGCGCACGGGGTGGGCGGCGGAGGTGCGCAGCCCGTTGCGTACCTCCAACGGGCCGTTGTAGGTGCCCGTGCCCGGGTCGGCGATCAGCCAGCGGCCGTTGTGGGTGACCCAGACCGAGGTCAGGTCGGCGTGGCCGTGCGAGGGGCCGCCGTCCACCTTGAACCACACCCGCCACGGCCCCCGCTCGACAAGCGCGGTGCCTCCCGAGGTCGTCGCGCCGCGCCGGGCCGGCGGATACGACGCGGCGGTGGCCTCCTCCCGGGCGCTCGCGGGCGCGTACCAGGCCAGTTCGTCGAAGTCGGCGTACCACCGCGCCGGCAGCCGTTCGCCGGACAGCGCCAGCCCGAGCGCGGCCGAGCCGGCCACGTCGAGTGGGTCGCCGGAGGACGCGAGCACCCGGCCCTCGTCCCAGTCGCCGTACTGCGGGACGTCCCCGTCGAACACGCCGAGCCGGGCGAGGTGCAGGCTGGCCGCGCGCAGGTCGCGGCGCACGCCGGCGGGCGCGCCGCCGAGCAGCAGCCGCACGACGAGCATTTCCAGAACGAAGCGGTGGTACGACAGCGAATCCTCGATCATGCGGCCGTCCGGCCCGAAGTGCCGACGCTGCTGCGTGGCGAACATCCGCTCGCCGGTACGCGCCCACCAGCGGGCCCGCGCGGCGGTGGGGAACATGCGGGACAGCAGGATCAGCCCGAGCGCGTCCCCGAGCATGTGGTTGTTGCGCATGCTGCTCACCGTGTACGGCAGCTCGACCAGCAGATGCCGTGCGCTGGCGAGCAGGTGCCGTTCCATGGTGGCCACCACGTCGCGGGGCAGTCGCTCGCCGGCAAGCGCCAGGATCTGGTTCCAGGCGACCGCGCGCAGCGCCAGTTCGAGGCTGGAGTACCAGTTCACGCCCCGCTCGGGTGGCGACTGCTCGCACCAGGCCCGCAGCAGGTCGCCGAGGCCGTCCCGCCAGGGGCCGGCCGGGTCGAGGCGGGCCGCGCGGGCCAGGACGACCAGGTCGCGGTGGCGGGCCGCCTCCCAGGTGTGCTTCACGTCCGACAGCCGTTCGCCGGAACGGATGTCGACGCGCCACCAGGGCGTGTCCGCCGGCCACTGCCGCCCGGTCAGCGGGTCGGTGCTCCACGGCGTCGACACGCCTGTCGCCACCCGGGCGCCGAAGACCCGCAGCCCTTCGTGCAGGACGCGGCCGGCGTCGTCCAGGCAGCGCTGCCGCGCCTCGTCGCCCAGCGGCGCCGTGCTGCCCAGCGGCACCGGGGTGGCCGGATGATGCCGGTGCGTCTCGCCGCGGAACAGGACGGCGTGGAATCCGCTGCGCTTGGACGCCTCGTACGCCGCGCGTAACGGCGCCGACGGGCCGAGGGCGCGCATGTCCACGGCGATCGCACGGAGATCGGGTCTGGCCATCGGGTTCCCCTTGGGCAGGACGACGGAGGCGATCGCGGCCTGCGGAAACGCAGACCACTCGCGGTGCCGAGCGTGGGCAGCTCGAAGCAATGGGGAGGGCGACGATATCAGCTTATTGGCGGGATTTCGCTCATTATCTCCCGAACCCACTCGTGATCCGGGAAGCTGCATTGCAGCACGAATAGGACATTCATCGCGGCCTCGGAGGCCACTGCGGCGTGGTGTGCCGCTCGGGGCGCTCGTCGGTCTGTCGTGTCCAACGTCGCCGGTGCGGCTTCAGTGACGAAGAGGAGTGGTCGTGACATCGCAAACCCGGTCGGTCTCCGCCCGCGTCGGGCCATCACCCCGGTGAGCACACGGTCGTTGGCTCGTTCAGTGACTACTGACAGTCGATCGGGTGGCCCGCAGCGTGGTGCCGCGCGGTCGTCGTCGCTGCAACGTGCGCTCAACCAGGTGGAGGGTCGGCGAGTGCGATCTCGGAATCCTGTCCGGGCAGACTCGCCACCGCCCAGGGCCGGATGGCCGGTCGGGAGTGGACCTCGGTGACCACCCTCGACGGCATCAGCAGTGGTCGACACCGATCGCCGATCGGGAGTGTCCGCGAGCGGGATCCCTCGCCGCCGCCCGAGCACGGTACGCGCCGGCCGTCGGTGGCGGACCCCGCGGCGTCGCGCCCCCGAACGGTGACGTGGCTGCCGTTGGTGCTGGCCCTGACCTGGATGCTCGGCACGTTCGGCGCGTTCTGGCTGACGAGGCTGGCCCGCCAGGTCGAGAATCCCGTCCGGCTCTGTGTCTTCGTGCTCGCGGCGACAGCCCTCTTCGCCGGTGGATACGTGGCGCAGATGTCGCGTCGCGTCCCGGCGGTGGCGGCCGCGACCCACTCGACCGACCGCATCCGGCAGGTGCGTCGACTGGTCCTGGCCAGCGCCGCCTACTACGTCGTCGTCAGCCTGACGCGGCTGGTCCAGTTCGGCGCCACCGGCCCGCAGAGTGTGTGGGCGAGCATCGAGGCGCCCGCCACCGGCTACGTGAACAAGTTCGACGTCTACCAGCAGGGCGTCACGAGCACCGACCCGTGGATGACCCTGCTGCTTCCGCTCGGCGTCCTCAGCGTGGCCCTCGTACCGCTGCTGGTGGTGCACTGGCAGAGCCTGCCCGGCTGGTTGCGGCTCGCCGGCCTGGTCGGCACGGCGACGCACCTGTCCTTCTACCTCTTCATCGGCACGATGAAGGGCCTCGGCGACGTCGTCATCATGCTGGCGGCCGGGATGCTCATCGCGCGGGCGTCGGTCCGGCACCGACGGCGGGCCCGCTCGCGGCGTCGCCGGACGCTCGTGCTGGTCGGCGGGGCGTTCGCGCTCCTGGCCACCTACATGATCTTCAGTCACGCGACGCGGGCGACGGAGTTCGGCACCACGGGTGAGGTGGTGCGGGTGAATCCCGAGGTGGAACGTGCCATGGGTGAGTCGGTGGCCGTGGGCGTCGCCGCCATCATCGGTTACCCGACGCACGGTTACCTCGGGTTGTCCTACAACCTCCAGGTGCCCTTCGAGTGGTCCCACGGCCTCGGTAGCGCGCCGTCCGCCGCGATCTTCGCCGAGCAGTCCTTCGGAGCGGACCTCACCGAGCATCCGACGTACCCCGACCGCACCCAGCACGAGAAGGGGTGGCCGGCGCGCATGTACTGGGCCACCATCTATCCCTGGCTCGCCTCCGACCTCACCTTCCCGGGCGCGGCGTTGTTCATGGGCCTGGTCGGGTGGCTCTTCGCCGGCTCGTGGCGCGCGGCGGTGTCCTCCCGTCGGGTGGTCCCGACGTTGATCTTCGCGCAGCTCTGCATTCTCATCGTCTACGTGCCGGCGAACAACCAGCTCGGCATGGCGCCGGAATCCATCGTCGGGATGGCCACGCTCCTCGTGCTCTACGCGCTGCAGTCGCCCGCCAACGGGCGTCAGTCCCAGTGGCGGAAGAACCGACCGAGGGGCTCCGCGTACGCCCGGTAGTCGAACGATTCGAGCGCCTGGCTGCGCGCGGCCTGACGCATCACGCTGCGCTGCGCGTCGCTCAGGCGCGCGGCGGCGCGGAACGCCTCGGTGACCCCGGCCAGCGTGTGGTCCCGGCACACCAGGCCCTCCAGGTCGGGGCGCAGGTACCTGCCCATGTCGCTGGTGAGGTTGGCGATCACCGGGGTGCCGCTGGCCAGACTCTCGCAGAACTTCGTCGAGAAGCCCGCGTTCGTGGCCCGGTCCGGCCTGCGGACGAGGACTGTGAAGTCCGCCGCCTGCAGGGCGCTCGCCACCTCCGCCTGCGGCAGGCGACCCAGGCACCGTACGCCCTCGGGCAACGCTCGGCCCTCGACGAGGCCGCGTACCTCGTCGACTGTCGGGCCGTAGATGCGCAGCTCGACGCGCGCGCCGTCGCGCTGGACACGACCCACCGCCTCGATGACGGTGCCCAGGAGGTCCTTCTTGTTGCCGTGCGGATTGCCCGCGTACGCGAGCGTGAGCGGGGACGAGCCGCCGGCCGCCGTCTGCCGGGCGTCAAGGGTCAGGCCCTTCACGTCGAGGGTGGGCGGCACCCGCAGCAGCGGGCGACCGGTACGGCGGTAGTGGTCCTCAAGGTAGGAGCTGATCACGATGACGCCGTCGCAGCGCGGGTAGTAGTGGTGCAGGGCCAGCTTCATGCTCACGTGCAGCGGTCCGAGGTAGCCGCCGCGCACGTGCCGGCCGTTGAACCAGTCCACGACGTCGACGATCAGCGGCACGCCGTGCCGTCGGCACCACCGCTGGAGGTGGAACATGTACTGGGCCTGGCCGCCGTGCACCAGCACGTGCGACGGTCTGGTCGGCTGGGCGTCGAGCCAGCGGACCGTCCGCTGACCCCAGCGCACAAGCGTCTGAATCGAGCTGCCCACCGGCCCGGCCGTCGGCGGCGGCCGCTCCGCCAGGCCGATGTGCGAGACCGACCCCGGGCCGTCGACGCCCGGCAGCGGTGTGCGCACGCGCGGCTCCGGCCCGCCGCCGGCCACCACGACGTCGTAGCCGGCGGCGGCCAACGACGCCACCAGGCCGTGCACCCGCCGTGACCCCGCCTCACCCCAGGGGAACAGGAACGGACCCACACAGGCGACCCATCGTGTACGTCTCATCGCCGCACCCCACCGCGCCTCGGGGTCAGGTGTTCGCGGGCCGCGTCGGGGGTGACGGACCCGGCGCGGGCCGCCGCGCGCAGCGTGGCGGCGAACCGTGTCGCCACGTTCTCCCTGGCATGTTCCTGCCGGGCGAACTCGACTCCGTTGCGGGCGAGCCTCTCCCGCAGCCCCGCGTCGTGGCACAGGGCCGCGATGTCGCGTACCAGGCTGGCTCGGTCGTTCGTCCCGACGATCACGCCGGCGCCGGCCTGCCGGATGTGGTCCATCGACGCCACCTCGGCGGGACCGTAGCCGAGGACGGGACGGCCCGAGGCGAGGTACTGGGGGATCTTCGTCGAGACCGAGTAGCGGGTGTAGCGGCGGATCTCTTCGTCGAAGGACTCGATGTGCACGAGGACGTCCGACGACCGCAGCGCCGCGGGCACCTCCTCGCTTGTCAGCGAGGGCCCCAGCCGCACCCGCCGCAGGTCGGCGAAGTGCCGTCCGTACTGGGCGAGGTCCCGCTCCGGGGCGTGGATGGTCAGTCGGGCGGGCGGACCGGTCTGCGCGACGTCGTCAAGCGCGGCGCCGATGTCGCGCAGCGACTCCCAGCGGTTGAGGTGCAGGGCGCCGACGTACACCAGCTCGACGCCGCGCTGTCGGTCGACCTCGGTGCGGGGCGCGGCGAAGAAGCTCTCGTCGACGCAGTTCACGAAGGGGCTGAACGGGATTCCGTACCGTCGGGCGTACTCGTCGGCCATCGGCTGACTGATCACCATGCCGAGCGGCGCCAGGCGGATGAGTCGTGCCGTCGTCTCCTGGACGCTGCGGGTGGCCCGACCGAACAGCTCGCCGTTGGCGTGCAGCGTCGCCGGCCAGTCGTCGGTGAAGTGCGGTACCACCGGGACGTCGCAGGTCCGCGCCGCGAGGGCGGTGATCCTCGTGAGCCGGACGCTGCCCAACATGGAGTAGACGACATCGGGACGGAAGTCACGCATCCACCGGATCAGCGCCGGGGGGACACGGATCGGGCTGAGGTCGGCGCTCGCGCGCAGCTGCGCGTAGACCCTGGCCACCGCGGGTCGACTCTCCGCCGCCGCGTGGACGGCGGCGATCGGCCTGCTCTGTTGCAGCGGCGTCTGGCCGTTCCACCCCAGCATCCGCATCGAGTAGTACTGGATGGGCAGGTAGTGGTCCCGTGGTGGGAAGTGGAAGTAGTTCTCGCACACCTCCGTCGACGGCGTGATGTTCCCGGTGTACACCTGCCCGAGGCGGTCCCTGGGCCAGCCGGAGAAGAGATTCGACAGGGTCATGGCGGTACCGCTGACGCGGCTGAAGGGCGTGTGGCTCACCACCAGCACCCGGGGGAATTCCTCGTCCACAAGCATCGGTACGTCCACCTCTCTCATGTGGTCCGCAGGGTCAGTGCGCGCCGGTAGCCGTAGATGGCGGCCGGAACGACGGTCAGGCTGTAGATGACGACGGCGATGTACGGCGCGGCCCAGACGCCCAGCCAGTGCAGGCCGAGCAGCTTCCCGAGGACGGAGAGCGGCAGGTACAGCAGGTAGCCCCACAGTTGGGGGCGTACGACCCCGGCCGCGTTCTGCACCATGAAGCGCGGGGAGATCGCGGCCAGCACGATCCACCAGCAGGCGAGGCCCAGCAGGAGCGCCCGGTTCCCGATCGGGATCGGTAGCCAGGCGGCGAAGAACGCCTCGCCGAACACCACGAGCAGGGTCGACGGCACCACCGCGACGAGCGTGGACACGACTGTCATCCGCCGGACGGTCCGGCGTACCCAGTCGAGGTCGCCGCGCGCCAGGGCTTCGCCGTGCATCGGCCACAGCGGCTGGTTGACGAGCGTCACGAGCGCCCCGAGTTGGGTGAACAGTCGGGCCGGCACCGCGTACGCCGTGACGCTTGCCAGCCCCAGCACGTGCGCGATGAGCAGGGGGTCGGCGTTGTCCGCCAGAACCATCACCAGCGTCACCAGGAAGAACAGTCCACCCAGGCCGAACAGGTCACGAATGCCCCGGCCGTCGACGAACCTCAGGCGGGGCGTCAGGCGGGGCAGCCGCCACCCGAACGTCCACACCGTGTTGACGATGTTGACCAGCAACGGGGAGATCGCGATGCTGGCGATGACAGCGATGGGGGGCAGCTTCGCGAACACCGCGCCGAGCGCGAGCGGCAACGAGAGGGCGCTCGCTGCCGCCTGCCAGATGTTGCTGACGGCCACCTGCTGATACGCGTACTGCACCCGGGCGACAAGTGACAGCGGGATGTTCAGCAGGAAGGCCGTCAGGCAGACCAGGGCGACGAGGTGCGCGTCGTCGGCCGCCGCCCCGGTGGCGTTGAACAGCGCCGGCCACGGGACGAACCCGCCGACCAGCCAGAGCAGGCCACACGCCGGAAGCGCCACGCCGCAGACCGCCGCGTAGGCGCTGGAGACGTAGCGTCGGGCCGTCGCCCAGTCACCGTCCACCCGACAGGGCGCGAGCCTGGTCATGAGCCCGAGACCGACGCCCAGGTCGGCGAAGGCGACCATCCCGGTGACGGCCAGGACCGCCGCCCAGAGGCCGTACAGGTCGGTGCCGAGATACGACAGCGTCACGGGCAGGAGGAAGAGCGGTACGACGGCGCTCACCGCTCGACTCAGCGCCGCGGTGGCGATCCACGACAGCAGCCGGCGACCGCGACGCGGGGTCGGGGGAGCGGGGGCGTCCGGCGCGGGCGGCTCCACCGTCTGGACGACCCGACCGGCCTCGGCCGCGGCGGCGTCCGGCTGTTCCTGCCGCTCGAACCTGCTGTCGGGGGCCCGCAATCCTTCGGTCCTATCGATCCGCGGCGGAGGGACGCGCCTGGCGATGCGGATGCCGCTGTGCGGCCTCACGCTGGGGCTGCTTCCTCACCGGCATAACTGCCGGCGAGGACTTTCGGGTGCGGGGTCGGTCACCGCGACTGCAGGGGTACGCCCACCGGGCCGTCCACCCTCGGGCCGATCGGCGGGGCACAGAGCAGCGCGAGGTGCTCGATGAGCTTCGCCGCGTCGTCGTACGGGTCGAGCCCGCTCACCTCGCCCGGGTCGAGCGCGGGCACCGCCACGTGGGACACCAGCGGGTGCAACGGCCGGGTGTCGGTCTCGCCGGCGCCGAAGAGGTCCTCGTGCAGCTTCTCTCCGGGGCGCAGGCCGGTGTAGACGATAGGCGCCTGGCTGGACGCCTGCTCGGCCATCTGGCGGGCCAGGTCGGCGATGCGGACCGGCTCGCCCATGTCCAGCACCAGCGCCTCCCCGTCCCGGCCGATCTCGGCGGCCTGCAGCACGAGGTGGACGGCCTCCTGGACGGTCATCAGGTAGCGGGTTACCTCCGGGTGGGTGACTGTCAACGGCAGGGAGTCCTCGATCTGCCGCTGGAACGCCGTCACCACCGAGCCGCGACTGCTCAACACGTTGCCGAACCGGACGCTGAGGAAGGTGCCCGGGAACCGGGACGCCGCGTGCGCGGTCAGTTGCTCGGTGATCCGCTTCGAGTAGCCGAGCACGCTTATCGGGTTGGCGGCCTTGTCGGTCGAGATGTTGACGAACTTCGCCACGTCCCGGCAGGCGTCCAGCACCGAGAGGGTGCCCCAGATGTTCGTCTTCACCGCCTCGCCGGGGTGCCGCTGCAACAGGGTCAGGTGCTTGAGTGCCGCCGCGTGCAGGATGATCTCCGGACGGCGCTCGCGGATGATCCGTCGGATGCCCTCGTCGTCGCGCAGGTCGGCGAGGATCAACTCGGGACCGTCCAGCAGCGCCCGCCCGGCGAGCGACATCTGCAGGCCGTGCAGGGCCGACTCGTCCCGGTCCAGCATCATCAGCTCACCCGGGTCGGCCTTCATCACCTGACGGCAGAGTTCCGACCCGATCGATCCACCGGCGCCGGTGACCAGGATCCGCCGTCCGGTCAGGCTGTTCGTCCGCAGCGGCAGGTCACCGACCACCTGGCGGCGGCCGAGCAGATCGCCGATCTGCACGTCCCGGACGTCGGTGACGGTGATCCGGTGGTCGACCAGGTCCCGCACGGGGGGCAGCACCTTGAACACCGCGCCGGCGGCGAGGGCGGCCTCGCGGATCTCGCGGATCAGCGCGGCGTCGGCGTTGGCCACCGAGAAGATGACCGCCCCCGCTCCGGTACGCCGGAGCGCGGAGCGCACGTCGTGCCGTCCGCCGAGCACCCGGACCCCCCGGATGCGCAGGTCACGCTTGTCGGCGTCGTCGTCGAGAGCGCCCACCGGCAGGTACCGGCCCCGCGGATCGCTGAGCATGGCCCGCAGCAGTTCCTGCCCGGCGTCGCCCATCCCGAACAACAGCACAGGCGTCGACGACCGGACGTCCGGTCGCATCGAGAGGTCCCGCCGGTGGCGGTACGCGAACCGGGCGCCGAGCATCAGGAGCAGGGCGAGCGCGCCGCCGACCAACGGGGTGCTCGCCGGCACCGGCCGCTCGTCGGAGGGCAGCAGACCGAGCAGCACGATGGCGGCCGCCAGGACGGCGCCCCCGGCGACGCCCTGGGCGTCGTGCAGGCTACCCAGCGGATGTCGTCCACCGTGGAGGCGTCGCACCGCCGCGACTCCCAGGTGCACGACGGCCGCGAGCACGCCGATCGCCGCCGCCCGGGCCGGTTGGCCGGGCGGGAGGTGGAACTCGAAACGGGTCCACACGGCCGCGACGAAACCGCAGACCCAGGCGGTGGTGTCGGTGGCGAGGAGGGCCGCTGTGGCGTGGCGTGCCCGGGCCCGTCGTCTCCGCCGGTCCGCGCGTTCCGTGTGCTCTGACTCCTGCGGCATGTGCTCGCTTCCTGTCCCGTCCCCCGGCCGGCTTCCAATACGCGGCTGAGGGCGATACGCGGCCTATGTCCCCGTCGCATCCATTCTCAAGATTTCTGGGGTATTTGCCGCTGGATGGTGGAATATCCTGCTACTGCCGGCCTCCGCGAGCCGGTACGGCCGTCCCCGTCACCTGATCGGCCACCCTTCGAGGGCCGAACCCCTCATCCGTGGCGGACCAGGCCGGGCCGGTCGTTCACGACAGGGACGGGCCTGTCCGGGCGCTCAGGAACTCGTCGATCGCCGCGAGGACCCGGGCGATCTGCGGTTCGGTGAGGGCGCTCCCGCTGGGCAGGGTGAGCCCGTCGGTGAAGAGACGCTCGGCGGCGCCGGTGAGCAGGCTCTCCGCGCCCGCGTGCATCGGCTGCAGGTGCATCGGCTTCCACACCGGCCGGGTCTCGATGTTCCGTTCCGCGAGGTGCCTCGCGAGGTCGTCGGCCCGCCAACCGCACCGCTGGGGCTCGACGGCGATGACTGTCAGCCAGCAGTTCGACTCGGCGTCCTGGGCTCCGACCAGCCGTACGCCGGGCACCGGGGCGAAGAGCTTGGCGTACTCGTCGCGCAGGTGACGGCGTCGGGCGATCATCTGGTCCAGCCGGAGGAGCTGGGCGCGTCCGAGCGCCGCGAGCAGGTTGCTGAGTCGGTAGTTGTAGCCCGTCTCGTGGTGCTCGTAGTGCCGTGCCGGTTCGCGGGCCTGGGTGGCGAGGTGGCGAGCGCGGGCCAGGAGCGCGGCGTCGTCGCACACGAGCATGCCACCACCGGAGGTGGTCATGATCTTGTTGCCGTTGAACGACAGCACGCCGACGCGCCCGAACGAGCCGGCAGGACGCCCGGCGTGGCAGGCGCCGAGGGCTTCCGCGGCATCCTCCACGACTGGCACGTCGGTCTCGGCGCACAGGGGGAGCAGGGCGCCGTAGTCGGCGCAGCTGCCGAACATGTCCACCGGAACGATCGCGCCGACCCGCTCGCCGCGCGCCCGCAGCGCCCGGATCAGGTCCGCGGCGAGGTCGACGTCCACATTTCCGGTCCGCGGATCACAGTCGACGAAGACCGGCCGTGCGCCGATGTAGCGGGCCGCGTTCGCGGTGGCGACGAAGGTGAGGGTGGGCACGATGACCACGTCGGTGGGGCCGACTCCCACACCGAGCAGGGCCAGGTGCAGAGCTGCCGTACCGGAGTTCACGGCGACGGCCCCGCCGGTGCCGACCCGGGTCGCGACGTCGTGTTCGAACGCCTGCAGGTCCGGACCGACAGGTGCCACCCAGCCCGAGCGAAGGGCGGCGATCAGGTACGACTCCTCCAGCGGCCCGACGTCCGGCGGCGACAGGTACACGGTGTCGCCCGTGTGCGGGCGCGGCGGGGAATCGGCCACGTCCGCGAGACGACCAGGCACCGGCATGTTCCGACCTCCGCGACGGTGGGCAGTGCGTGTCGACGTCGGGCGGGACGTGGAGCCACAGAAACCCCAAATCTTCGCAGTCGGTCGACATCCGCCTGATAAACCCCCAAACCCTCGCGTTGGACACGGCCAGGGGATCCTGGGTCGCACCGGTGAGACCGGACTCCGACGCCGTCGGTGGCTGGCGTCGTCGCGGCGTCACCGGCCGGACGGGCGCCGGGAGCCGGGCGTCGCGGTGGCCGCCTCGTGCGAGCGTCGGGGTGGTGCCGGCGCGAACTGCCGCAGATGCCCCACGATCGCCGCGCAGAACACGGCCTCGATGTCGCACTCCTCCTCGACGTGCTGCCACGTGTCGCCCACCCGCAGGTGGTACCCGGTCGACTCTTCGGCGGTGACCGTGCCGAAGTGCAGGCACTGGAACTCGATCAGGTGGAAACGCTCGCCGTCGTGACCGATGTCCAACGAGGCGAGTGGGGTGCCGAGAGTGTCGGAGACCCGCTCCGCGTAGTCGAGCAGCGCGTCGCGGTCGACGCCCGCCAGGTCCTGGAAGTCGAAGTCGCCACTGCCGCTGGCGCGGAAGTCGCCGGGCCGGTTGCGGCGGTAGAGCGTGTAGTAGCGCGCACCCATCCGGAGCACCTTGAAGTCTCCGGCCAACCCCGGGACCAGCGCCTGCACCAGGAACTTCTGCCGGTGCAGGGAGCGGGGATGGTGGTCGCGGCGCAGCAGTCGTCGGCCGTGCTCGCGAACGGCTTCGCCCCGGTCGGAGGTGTCGCTGAGGGTGCGGGCGGTGCGCAGCAGCTCGCGCCGGTTCGCGGCACGGGCCACGAACTGCGAGCCGGCGCCGTACGCCGACTTGAGCACCTTGGGCCACGGGCCGTCCAGCTCCGTCGCCGCGAGTTCCTCGTAGGTGCCGAAGGTGCGGGTGCCCAGGAGGCGGGCGTCCTGCGGGAAGAGCCGCGCGCGCAGAGCCTCCATCATCACCTTGTTGTGGTGGGCGCGCAGAAAGCGGTAGCCCGGGACGACCCGCGCTCCGGCGGTCTCCAGGGCCAGCACCAGGTCCTCGATCCAGCTCTTGTAGTGCAGGCCCCGGTCCTCCGACGAGGTGTAGAGCACCGGCACCCCGCGTACGTCGCCGGTCAGGTCCAGGTCGGCGAACCGGATGACCTCGGGGTCGAGGCCGGCGCGTGTCAGGTGCGCGGTGATCTTCCCGACGTCCATCGTGCACAGACCGTGCTGCGTCCGCGCGGTGGAGTAGAACGTCCCCCGGTAGTCGGTCAGGACCAGGACTCTTGTCATCTCGGTCTCTCTGCCTGCGGCGGTCCGGACGCGGTGGCGTTTGGCCCGGCGTGGCGACGAAACGGACGCCGGTCGTTGCATCACGCGACAAACGGCAGAAACGGTATAAGAATGTGTAATCCATTCAGGTCGCATCGATAAATAGGCGACTTTGAGGATATGGCCTGATCAGTCGAGTTGTCTGCCTTACCGTGGATGCGCAGTTGACCGGTGGAACCCAGGAATCGAGGGCGGAATGCTCGGTGCGCTGCGGGGTGTGCGGGTGGCACTGCGGGACCGTTGGGCCGCCGCACGGGATCCGGAGGGCTTCGCCCGGTCCCTCGGCGTCGACCTGCGTGGCCGGGTCCGGTTCTACGGCATCGACCGGGCGATGTTCGGCTCCGAGCCGTGGCTGGTCTCGCTCGGCGACAATGTCTATGTCACGGCGGGCGTCCAGTTCATCACCCACGACGGCGGCACGCTGATCCTCCGCAAGGAGGTACCCGACCTGGAGTGGACCGCGCCGATCCGCGTCGGTGACGACGTCTACCTCGGCGTACGCACGACCATCCTCGCCGGTGTGACGATCGGCAACCGGTGCGTCATCGGCGCCGGCTCGGTGGTGACCCGCGACATCCCGGACAACAGCGTCGCCGCCGGGGTGCCGGCTCGCGTCATCCGCACCGTGGACGACTATCTCGAGCGGTTGCGGGCGCGGTCGCTGGGCTGTGGGCACCTGCCGGCGGCCGAGAAGGCCGCCGTGATCCGCCGGATCTACGGGGTCCCGGAACAGGCCGGTGCCGGCCGGGCGGGCGTCTGATGCGGGTGGCGGCGCGGCGGCCGGGTGCCCTTCTCGGCCCGGTGATCGGGGCGTTGGACCGCATCCTGCGCACGACCTCCCGGGCCCGCCGTGCCGTCCGAGGTCTCGCTCTGGCCCGGCGGTTCGCTGCTCGGGGCGACAACTTCACAGTCGACCCCGACGGGGTCTACACCTGCGAGACGATCGAGGTCGGCGACAATGTGGACCTCGGCTACCGGCCCATCCTGATGGCGGCCCGGGCCCGGATCCGGATCGGCGACAACGTCATGTTCGGCCCCGAGGTGACCATCCGGGGCGGCAACCACCGCATCGACCAGGTCGGCGTGCCGATGATCGCGGTCGACAAGGCGCCCGGCGACGACACCCAGGACCGGGGTGTGACAATCGGCGACGACGTCTGGGTGGGCACCCGGGCGGTGATCCTGCACGGCGTGACAATCGGCCGGGGCGCGGTCATCGGCGCGGGCGCTGTCGTCACGCGCTCGGTGCCTCCGTACGCGGTGGCCGCCGGCAACCCGGCCCGGGTGATCCGTCTGCGCTGGCCGGTGGAGACGATCCAGGCCCACGAGCGGCGGCTCTATCCCGCGGACCGTCGACTGTCCGCCACCGAGCTGGCCGCCCTGGCCGACCTGCCGACGCCCGGACCGGCCCCGGTGACGAAGTCGCTGACCCCAGGCGTCCAGGCCCGGTAGTCGAAGCAGTGGGCCCGCTCGCGGGCCGCGCGGCTCATCGCCGCCCAGGCCGCGTCGTCGAGCCGCAGCGCCCGCTCGATTCCGCGCCGGACGTCCTCTGCCCCGCAGCCGTCCAGCACGATCCCCTCCCGGCCGTCCACGACGTAACGCCCGAGGTCACTCGTGTGGTTGAGCAGCACCGGGCAGCCGGCGGCCAGACTCTCCGGCACCTTGGACGGGAAACCCGCCTGCGCGTACCCGACCGGGGGCCGGACCAGGACCGAGAAGTGTGCCCGACGCAGCTCGGCGAGGACCTCGTCCCGCGGGATCCAGCCCAGGAAGCTCACCTGGTCGTCGAGGTCGCGGGGCCCGGCCTCGTCCAGGTCGGAGAGGCGGCCCGCCTGTTCCCGGCTGATCCCCGCGATCACCAGGCGCACCCGGCGCCGGTCGTCGGGGGCGAGGCGGCGGAGGCCCTCCAGCACCACGGCCAACTGGTCCTTGGGTCCGGCCGATCCGGCGTAGAGGAGCCGGAGCCCGCCGGTGAGCGGGGGCGACGTGTGCTCGGCGTAGTCGGCGCAGTCCACCTGCGGCGGCACCACGAGCGTCGGGCGGCCACTGTCGACGAACCGCCGCTCCAGCGTCTCGGAGATGACGATGATCCGGTCCGCCAGTCGTCCGGCCAGAAGGGACGCCCACCGGTGCCGGACGAAGTACGGCGTCAGCCACCCCCGGGGAAACTGTGCCCGGTCGTGCCGCTCCAGGACGTCCACAGTCACGGGGCAGCGCACCGTCGCCCGGAGCGCCACCCAGGTGGTCAGGGTGAACAGGCCGGCCGGAAGGTACACACCGGTCAGCTCGTCCGGGCGGACACCCGCGCGACGCAGCGCGGCCAGCACCCGCAGGGGCCACAGGCGCCGGTGCAGCCAGCGGCCCGGCATCCCGCCGCCGACTCCGCGACGGTGCAGCTCGATCAGCCGTACGCCGGGCGGCAGGACTGGCGCGACAGGCGGTCGTGATCCGTCCTGCGGCCAGTCGTTGACCACGATTGTCACGCCGCCCACCGGCGTGGCGGACCGGGCCAGGTGCAGCAGACGGTTGGACATGGCGTCGCCGTGCGGAAACCGGTAGGCGGCCAGCGCCAGCACGTGCGGCGTCGCGGCCGGCGTCGACGCGCGGACGGGTCCCGCGATGGTGGTGGGCTCGCCCACGGTCATCCCCCTCGGGAGAACTCGGGTCAATTGGCCGTTATGGCCGTTAAGTCTAGGCAGTGCTCCGTGCTCCGCGTGCCGTCACCTCGCGCGCCGCGCCGCAGTTGCCGTACATGTGCTGTCGTCGGGCCGGATCCGGCCCGACTCCGAGCCGCCGTCGGAATGAGAGGCCATGCAGCGTCGCACCGCGCCCGACCACCGGTGCCCTCCGTCGTCACGTGGAGTCGAGCCGTGACGAGGCCGGTGGTCGTGCAGCACTCGGCCGGAACCCCGGGCGCCAACGGGCCGCTGACCGCCGTGCAGCGGGTGCTCTCCTCGTCCCTGGCCGAGCGCTACGAGTTCGTCCGGATGCACCAGCACGCGGGCAACGGCAGCCTGAACGTGCCGCTGCTGCGGGAGTGGGTGCGTCTGCTGCGTCGGGTACGACCCGCACTGGTGCACGTGCGAGGGCTGCAGAACGAGGGCTTCCACGGTGTCCTCGCCGCCCGGCTCGCCGGCTGTCCCCGTGTCCTTGTCACCGTGCACGGGACCGTACGCGACCTGCGTCAGCCCGGGCCCGCCTGGAAGCGCCGGGCGCTCGTACACGGGGCCGAGCCCGCGACGCTGCGGCTGGCCAGCCACGTCGGCGCGGTCTGCGAGTACGCCGCCGGTCGGGACTTCCTGCGCCGCCTGGGCCCGAAGTTCGTCGGAGTGATCCCCAACGGGGTACCGCTGCCGGCGCACCCGCGCGCCGCGCGCGACCGCGTGCGCGCCGACCTGGGGCTGCGGCCCGACGACGTGGCCATGATCGCGGTGTCCCGGCTGACCTGGGAGAAGGGCTTCGGCGTCCTCGCCGACGCGCTGCGGCGCCTGCCACCGTCCACCGCCGGCAGGCCGCCGACGACCGCGCGCCGGGTGCTGCTTGTCGCGGGCGACGGGCCAGACCGCGACGGGGTGTCGGCCGCGCTGGCCCACTCCGGCGAGGTCGAGGTACGCCTGCTCGGCAACCGGCTCGACGTGCCCGACCTGCTCGCCGCGGCGGATCTCTTCGTCTTCCCGACCCTGCACGAGAACCTCTCCAACGCGTTGTTGGAGGCGATGGCGCACGGGCTGCCGGTGGTCGCGTCGGCGGTGGGCGGCAACGTGGAGGTGCTGCGCTCCGGCGGTGGTCGGCTGGTGCCACCGGGTGACCCGGACGCCCTCGCCGCCGCGCTGGCTCCGCTGCTCGACGACCCCGGGGAGCGCGGGCACCTGGGGGAGTTGGGCCGCAAGGTGGTCGCCGAGGGCTACAGCCTCGACGTCATGCTTGGCGCTCTGGACCGCGTCTACCAGCGGGTGCTCGGGGAGCGGGCGTGACGCCGCCGGGCGGCCCGAGCGTCACGTTCCTGGGCTTCACCGTGCCCGACGACGTGCTCGCCGAGATCATGGCCCGCGACACCATCATGCCGACGCAGACCCACACCTTCGCCTGGGGTCTGGTCCGCGCGCTGCGGGCCGCCGGTTGTCCGGTGCACCTGCTCTCGGCGGCGCCGGTCTCGGGCTGGCCCGGCAACCGGCAGGTCCGTTTCCGGGCCGGCCACTTCCGGCAGGACGACGTGGACGGTCAACTGCTGGCATTCGTCAACCTGCTCGGTCTCAAGCACCTGACCCGCTTCGTGGCCGCCTGGCGCACCGGGGGCCGGGCGCTGCGCGAGCGGGACACCGACGTGTTGCTGGTGCACGGGGTGCACTCGCCCTTCCTGTGGTTCGGCGTGCTGCGGGCCCGGCGGCGCGGCGTCCGGGTCGTGCCGGTGCTCACCGACCCGCCCGGTGTCGCGCTCCCCACCGACGGTCGCCTGGTCCGGCTGCTGCGCGGGCTCGATGTCGCGCTGGTCCGAGCCGCCCTCGCCCGCTGTTCCGGCGTGATCGCCCTGACCCCCGCGCTCGCCGACGACTTCGCCCCGGGCCGTCCCCGGCTGGTCATGGAGGGCATCTGGGCCGAACCGGCCGCCGCCGACCGGCCCGCGAGCGCCGGGTCGACGCGCGACATCGTCTACGCCGGCGGGCTCAGCCGCGCCTACGGCGTCGATCGGCTCGTCGAGGCGTTCCGCGGCCTGCCCGGGGACGACCTGCGGCTGTGCCTGTACGGGCGGGGCGAGTTGGCCGGCTGGCTGCGCGAGCAGGCGGCCGTGAACCAGCGCATCGTGCCGCCCGAGCTGCTGCCCCGGGCGGAGCTGCTGCCCCGGTTGCGCCGCGCCGCCGTGCTGGTGAATCCACGCCCCGTGGACCAGGACTTCGTCCGCTGGTCGTTCCCGTCGAAGATCATCGAGTATCTCGCCGCAGGCGTGCCGGTGGTGAGCACCCGACTGCCCGGCATCCCGCCCGCGTACGCGCCCTGGCTGTCGTACGCCGAGCCGGACACCCCCGACGGCCTGCGCGCGGCGATCGGCCGGTTGCTGGACCTGCCGGTGGCGCAGGCGCGGGCGCTGGGCGCGGGCGGGGCGCGTTTCGTGCGGGAGACCCGCAACCCGACCGCGCAGGGTAGCCGGATGCGCGACTTCCTGGCCGGGTTGACCGGGCAGACCGGGCTGACCGAGCAGCGTGGCGCCCCGGCCGTCGTCGGTGCGACGCTCCCGCAGCGGCCGGACTGACTGCTCATCGGCGTCGACGGGTCATCGGTCGCCGCGACCGCCCAGGCCGCGAGGCGTGCCCGGAGGGCTCGACGTCAGCGGGGTCAGCCCCGCCCGCTGGCGGCGGCCTTGCTGAGCAGATCCTCGATCTGGTCGACGCCGACCCGCAACGACATCCGGTCCACATAGAGCTGACGGCCCCGCTGGCCCATCACCACCCGCTGCTCGCGCGGCACCTCGGCCGCGGCGACGAACTGGTCGGCAAGCGCCCGCCAGTCGTCCGGCGGGCAGACCAGCCCCGCCCCACCGGCGCTGACCAGGCGCGCGGCGTCGCCGTCGGCCGACATCAGCACCGGCACACCGCAGGCCAGCGCGGCCTGCAACTTCGACGGAACCGTCCCGCGTAACCACGGCAGATCACGCAGCATGACCAACTGGTAGTCGGCGGCGGCGTACAGCTCGGCCATCTCGGCGGGCGGACGGCGACCGAGGAACCGGACGTTGTCCGCGCACAGCTCGCCGGCGAGCTGCCGGGCCTGTTCCGCACCCAGCCCGGTGCCGACGAAGACCAGATCCACCGCGTCCGGCACGGCCGCCGCCGCGCGGATCGCCACGTCGACGCCCTGCAACAGGCCCAGGTTGCCGGCGAACATCACTGTGGTGCGGCCGCGGTGGCCGATCGCCCGGCGGGCGGCGTCGGTGCCGGGCACCGGCCGGAACAGCGCCTCGTCGGTCCAGTTGAAGACGGTACGCACCGCACCCGGGTCCACGCCCCGCTCGACCACCTGTTCCGCCATCGCCGGCGCGATCACCGCGATGCCCGCGCAGGAGGCGTAGATCCGGCGCATGGTGGCGGTGAGCAGGCGGTCCAGCGCCCGGCCGGCCACCCCGCTCGGCGCCATCCCGGACGTCGTCACCGACTCCGGCCACAGGTCCTGCACGTGCAGCACGGTCGGTACGCCCCGCAACAGGCGCAGCAGGCCGGCGGCGGCGTACGAGGTGGGCGGCGGGTGGTAGACGTACAGCGCGTCGACGCCGTGCAGGTGTCGCGGGGCGGCCACGGTGCTGGTGGCCGCGAACGAGAGATAGCTCGCCGCCCGGCGCAGGCCGGAACGGTCGTGACTCGGGTACGCCGGAACCCGGCGTACGGTCACGCCCCGGTCGGAGGCCCGATGGTTCCACCGCTGCCGCCAGCCGGGATAGGTCCGCCCGAGCGGCAGGCTCGGGAAGGTGGTCAGCACCCGTACGTCGTGGCCGCGTCGGGCCAGCTCCGTGGCCAGTTGACCGGGCACGAACGTGCTCTCCGGCGGGTACCACTGACTGATCAGTCCGATCCGCATGCCCGGGCCCTCCCGTCGACTCGCCCACCCGGGGCACACAACGGACGGACGGCGACGAAGGACACGCGCCACCGGTCCGTTTTGCGTGACTTGCAGGAACAGCGCTCGTTGTCACACTGGTGGGCCGTCGCGCGGTCACCACCACCGTGCCGCCGGGCGGGCATCGCGTCGCCGGGCGGCCCGCCGGCCGAGTCGAAACGGGGAGATCGTTGAGAGTAGTGGTGACCGGGGGTGCCGGCTTCATCGGCGCCAACCTGGTGCGGGCGCTCGCCGACACCCCGCAGGTGACCGAGATCGTGGTCGTGGACGACCTTTCCACCGGCCTGCTCGACAACCTGGACGGCCAGCCGGTCCGGCTGCACCGGGGTACCGTGCTCGACCCGGATCTGCTCGACGAGGCGTTCGCCGGCGCGACGAGCGTCGTGCACCTGGCTGCCCTCGGCTCGGTGCCGCGCTCCATCGACCGGCCGCTGCCCAGCCACCACGCCAACGCGACCGGGACGCTCATGGTGCTGGAGGCGGCCCGCCGCCACGACGTACGCCAGGTGATCCTCTCGTCGTCCTCGTCGGTCTACGGCGCGAACCCGGTGCTGCCCCGCCAGGAGGGGCTGCGACCCGTCCCGGTCTCGCCGTACGCGGTGTCCAAGTTGGCCGCCGAGGCGTACGCGGTCGCCTACGCGGCCTGCTACGACCTGGCGGTGCTGCCGTTCCGCTTCTTCAACGTCTTCGGCCCACGGCAGGCCGCGCACCACGCGTACGCCGCGGTGCTGCCCCGCTTCATTGCCGCCGCGCTCGCCGACGAGCCGCTGCGGGTGC
Organism: Micromonospora lupini str. Lupac 08; assembly: GCF_000297395.2. GTDB lineage: Bacteria > Actinomycetota > Actinomycetes > Mycobacteriales > Micromonosporaceae > Micromonospora > Micromonospora lupini. The sequence continues at coordinate 2,359,352 of NZ_HF570108.1, forward strand.
ACGGCGACGGCCGACAGACGCGCGACTTCACCTTCGTCGGCAGTGTCACCTCGGTGCTCGTCGACGCCATCGTGCGCCGGGTGTCCACCACCGACGTGGTCAACCTGGCCTTCGGCGCGCGGGTCTCGCTGCTCGACCTGGTCGCCGACCTGGAGGACATCCTGGGCCGGCCGTTGTCAGTGGTGCACGAGCCGCCGCGCCCGGGCGACGTGCGGGACTCCCAGGCCGACTGCGCCCGCCTGCGGGAGCTGTTTCCCGCCGTACGGCCGGTGCCGCTGCGCACCGGCCTCGAGCGCACGGTGGCGTGGATGTCCGGTCACGTGCTCGCGGGCCAGTAGGGACGCCGATGTCGTCCGGGGTCGCGGAGCGGACCCGGCGCGCCCGCCCACCGGGCGCTCACCGCCGTCGCCCCGACCGTGGCCGCCGGCTGCTCTCCGGCGTCGCCACCGCGCTGCTCAGCCGGCTGGCCGGGCTGGTCGTGCCGATCGTGCTGGTGCCGGTGACGCTGCCCTACTTCGGCAACGACCTGTACGGCCTGTGGATGGCTGTCGCCGCGCTGGCCGGCATGGCGGCCTTCGCCGACCTGGGGCTGGGCAGCGGGCTGATGACCAAGCTGGCCCCCTGCTACGCCCACGGCGACACCGTCCTGGCCCGTCGCTACATCTCCAGCGCATACCTGACCCTGTCGGTGCTCGCGCTCGCTCTCACCGGTGTGCTCTGGGCCTGCTCCGGCGCTGTGCCGTGGTCGGCGCTGTTCAACGTGACAGGTCAGGTCACCCCGGAGCAGACCCGGATGATCTCGCTGATCTGCCTCACCGCGTTCGCCCTGAACGTCCCGCTCAGCCTGATCGCCCGGGTCCAGTACGCCTACCAGCAGGTCGGCCGGAGCAACGTCTGGCAGACCACCGGCAGCCTGGCCGCGCTCGGCGCGGTGCTGGGTGTGGTCGGGGCCGGCTGGTCGCCGATCCTGGTGGTGGCCGTCTCGGTCGCCACGCCGCTGCTTGTCAACCTGCTCAACACGCTGTGGTTCTTCGGCCGGCAGGAGCCGCGGATCCGGCCCGCGCCCAGTGCCGTGCGGGTCGACACCGCCGTGGAGCTGACCCGGCTCAGCGGGCTGTTCTTCGTGCTCACCGTGGTCATCTCGTTCGCCACCAACGCCGACACGCTGATCATCGCGCACGCGCTGGGCCTGTCCGCGGTGGCCGGGTACGTGGTGCCGGCCAAGCTGCTGTCCCAGCTCGGCCAGCTCGTCGTCCTGGTCAACGTGCCGCTCTGGCCGGCCAACGGCGAGGCCCTGGCGCAGGGGCAGGTGGACTGGGTGCGGCGGACCACGCGGCGGATGACAGTGCTGTCCGTGCTCGCCGCCGGCCTGCCCGCGGTGGCGCTGGTGGCCGTCGGCGACCGGCTGTTCGCCGCCTGGCTGCCGGTGCCGATGGGCGGCGACCGGTGGTTGCTCGCCGGGCTGGGCGTCTGGTGGCTGTTGCAGTCGGCGCTCTCGCCACGGTTCATGGTGCAGAACGCCGGAGGAGTCCTCGTCCCGCAGTTGTGCGGTTGGGCGGCGTTCCTGGTGCTCTCGGTGCTCGGCAAGTGGTTCGCCGCCGACCGGCTCGGCGTCGCCGCCGTGCCCTGGGTGGGCGCCGTCGGCTACGCGCTTACCGTCGCCCCGGCGGCGTTGTACGGATATCGCCGGACGCTGCGGCGCCACCGCGGCCCGGCCGTCGAGGAGGGACTGGTGGACAGTGCGCGTTGACGAGTATCCCCGCGTGCTCGTGGTGAGCGCGGCCGTGTTCGACCGCTCCACCGGCACCGGCATCACCCTGTCGAACCTGTTCACCGGCTGGCCGGCGGATCGACTCGCGCAGCTCTACGCCGAGGACCGCGCCCCGGACCCGGACGCGGTGGGCACGTTCGCGAGGTTCGCGCCGCGCAACGCCCCGGTGGAGTACCACCTGTTCCGGCAGTGGGAACGCGTCCGCCGGCCACTCCGGGCGGTCGTGAAGGGCTCGGCCGGTGTGGCGGCGCCGGTCGGCTCGACCAGCCTCACGGGCCCGGTCGGCTCGGCCGCCGGGGCGGGCCCGGTCGCCGGGGCCCGGAATCCGGCGCCCGGCGCGGTGCGCGCCCAGCTGCGCACCCAGTTGCGGGCCCTCGTCGACCTCAGCCCGGTCCGCGTCCCCGCCGACGTGCGCCGGTGGGTGCGCGACCAACGACCGGACGTGGTCTACACGACGTTGGGCAGCATCCGGATCATGCGCCTCGCGGTCGCCGCCGCGCAGGAGTGCCGGGTGCCGCTGGTCCCGCACTTCATGGACGACTGGCCCACGACGCTCTACACCGGTGGCCAGGTGCTGGGTCTGCCCCGGCTCGCCGTCCGCGCCGGGTTCCGCGACGTTCTGCGGCACTCCTCGTACGGGATGGGGATCAGCGAGGCGATGGCGCGGGAGTTCGAACGCCGCTACCGGCTGCCGTTCGCCGCCTTCGGCAACTGTGTCGACGCCGCCGACTTCGCCGACCCCGGAGGGCGTGCGCCGGACCGGTCGGCCGGCACCCCTGTCGAGCTGGTCTACGTGGGTGGGCTGCACCTGGACCGGTGGCGGTCGCTGCGCCGGGTCGGCGAGGCGGTCGGTCGGCTGGCGGCCCGGGGCACGCCGGCGCGCCTGACCGTGCACGCCCCGGCGGTCGACGTCGGGCGCTACGCCGGTGCGTTCGCCGGGATGCCCGCCGTCCACCTGGGTCGGTCGCTGGCCAGCGACGAGGTCGCCGGGGTGTTGCGCGGGGCCGATGTGCTGGTGCACGTCGAGTCGTTCGCCGCCGAGCACCGTCGGTACACCCGCTACTCGCTCTCCACCAAGATCCCGCAGTACCTGGCGGCCGGTCGTCCCGTCCTCGGGTTCGGCCCGGCCGAGTTGGCCTCGATGGCGCACCTGGCGGCGGCCGACGCCGGTGCGGTGGTCGGACACGACGATCCGGCTGCCCTCGCCGCCGCGCTCGGCCCGCTCTGCGCCGACGCGGACCTGCGGGCCCGCCTGGGCCGGCGAGGGCTGGCGTACGCGGTGCGTCACCACCGCACCGACCGGGTGGCGGCCCGCTTCGCGGAAGTGCTGCGGGAGGCGGCGGGTCGACCGGCCGGCGCGGCGCTGGCGCCCCGACCCGGGCGGGCCGTCGCGTTGGAGGGGTCGGACGTCGGTTGAGGCCGGTCCCCGCCGGCGGCGCTACCGGCCGGTCGCCACCGTCCGGCCGGCGACCGTGATCGTCGGCGCGACGGTGGTCGGGCGTCGGCGACGGGTGTGGGCGTGTCGGGGAGCGATGCCCCTGGGCCGCCGGGGGCCCCAGATTCCGGGCAGGACCGTGACCAGCGCCAGTGCCATCCAGAAGGCGAGCGACGTCTCCCACTGGCCGGTCAGGCAGATCGGCAGCATGACCCCGACGAACGCGCAGGCGGTCAGGAGCCCGGCCCGGCCGGTGCGGGCGGTGACGACGAGCGCCCCGGCCATCGTCGCGAAGTAGAGCGCGACGCCGACCAGACCCAGATCGTTGCCGACGGTGAGCAGCAGGTTGTGCGGGCCGATCTCGAAGGGGTTGGTGCCGATGAACACGCCCGCCCCGGAGCCGGCCAGCGGCGACTCGGACCAGGTGGACAGCGCGTAGGGCCAGATCGACAGGCGGCCGGAGATGTCGCCGGTGGGCCGCCCGTACAGGCCGTCGAGCCAGAGCAGCTCGGCCTTCGGCGCCAGCCCGAACGGCACCAGCGCGATGAGCGCGGCGGCGAAGCCGGCGACGGTGAGCGCGGTCAGTCGGGGCGCGATCCGGGTGGCGAGCGCGGCGACGAGGCCGAGCAGGACGCCGATGGCGGCGCCCCGCGATCCGGTGAGCAGCACGGCGTACCCGAGCAGGACGATCAACGCCAGCGGGGCCAGGCGCAGCAGCCGCCGGTGCGCGCCGGCCGCGGCGAGCACCAGGGCCAGCGCCACCCCGACGGCCAGGGTGTACGCGGTGACGTTCACCTCCTTGCCGTCGACGCCGTACCGCTCGGCGAACAGCAGCACCTGCCCCTGGGACCGGGCGCCGGTGGCCACCTCGACGGCGACCACCGCACATCCGCCCAGGTACGTCCAGCCGACCAGCAGCAGGTCCCGCCTTCCGCGGACGACGTGCCGGCAGGCCACGAAGAGCACGCAGACGGAGATGTAGCGGTAGGCGGCGGGTCCGGTGAGGTCGGTCCGGCTGCTCCAGAGCAGGCTGGCGGCGGCCCAGCCGCCGGTGAGCAGCGCGACGACGTCGAGCTTGCCCAGCCTGGGCAGGCGACCGGTCAGCACGATCGCGATCACCGCGAGGATCGCGCCGTAGTTGAACGACCACCACGGCGGGCGGGCCGCCAGGAAGGCGACCACGCACAGGGTCAGCACGGCGGGCAGGCTGCCGGCGGGTTCGGACGGCGGGGGTACGGGGTGGGCATCCGCCGCACGGCGGCGTCGACCGGCGGCCGGCACCAGCGGTTCGCCGGTGGTGGTGCGGTAGCGGGGGGTGGTCGCGGGCCCGGTCCCCGGTGGCGCGGCGGTCATCGGCGGCGCCCCGGCTCGGGTTCCGAGACCGGGCCGGACAGGTGACCGCGCGGCATGGGGCTCCTTCGGAGGACGTACCGGATGCGGCCCCACGTGGCGGTGGGCCCGGGAATGGTGTGCTCCCCCCGGTCACGCCGAGGGCGGCACGGATCCGTTTGTATCAGGTAACAGGCCGTGAAGAGGCTCATTCATCGCATAAGCGCACGGTCTTTATGGCTCTGGTGGGTAATTGCACCCCTTTGCCACCGAACACGTATCTGCTCCTCAGAGCATTCGTTGACCCGGGTGCCGTATCCGGCGCGCAGTCGAACCTGACCGCCGGAGGCCGGTGCCCCGGAACGTGGCGCGTCGTGCTCCGCCCGGGGATGGCGGGTGGAAGCCGCCCGTCGGATGACGAACGGGAGAACCAATGAGCGTGATGACCGCGGGTCGCCGGGTGTTGATCACCGGCGGGACCGGATCCTTCGGACAGACCATGGCCCGGCGGTTGCTCGACCGTGACGTCGCCGAGGTGCGGATCCTCAGTCGGGACGAGGCCAAGCAGGACGCCATGCGCCGGTCGATAGGCGACGAGCGGGTGCGCTACCACATCGGTGACGTACGCGACGTCGACACCGTGCTGCGCGCCACCCGGGGCGTCGACTTCGTCTTCCACGCGGCGGCGCTCAAGCAGGTGCCGTCCTGCGAGTTCTTCCCCCTCGAAGCGGTACGCACCAACATCCTCGGCAGCGGCAACGTGGTCGAGGCCGCCGCGCACAACGGGGTCAGCTCGGTGGTCGTCCTCAGCACCGACAAGGCCGTCTACCCGGTGAACGCCATGGGCATGAGCAAGGCGCTGATGGAGAAGGTCGCCCAGGCGTACGCCCGGAACAACCCGACCAGCTCCACCACCGTCTCCTGCGTGCGGTACGGCAACGTGATGTACTCCCGCGGCTCGGTGATCCCGCTGTTCATCGAGCAGATCAAGGCCGGCCGCGCGCCCACCGTCACCGAACCCGCCATGACCCGCTTCCTCATGTCGCTTGCCGACTCGGTCGACCTGGTCGAGCACGCGTTCCACCACGCCCGCCCCGGCGACGTGTTCATCCGCAAGGCCGCCGCCTGCACCATCGGTGACCTCGCCGAGGCGGTCTGCCAGATCTTCGACGTGCCGTTCAAGCTGGACGTGATCGGCGTGCGGCACAGCGAGAAGTGGCACGAGACCCTGGCGAGTCATGAGGAACTGGCCCAGGCGGACGACTTCGGCGACTTCTTCCGGGTGCCGCTGGACGCCCGGGACCTCAACTACGCGCTCTACGTCTCCGAGGGCGACCTGGGCGACACTCCCCGCGAGGACTTCAACTCGGCAAACGCCACCCGGCTCGGCGTACCCGAGGTGGTGGAGCTGCTCCGGACGCTGCCGGAGGTCCGGGCGGAGCTGGCGCTGCGCGATCCGGTGTTGGCGTGCTGAGGCTCGCCGTCACCGGCGCCGGCGGTTTCCTCGGCTGGCACGTGCGCGTCCTGCTGCACGCGCTCGGCTGGCCCGAGCCGATCGTGCTCACCCGCACCGACCTGGCCGACCCGGCGGTGGTCGCCCGCCGGATCGCCGGGGTGGACCGGGTACTGCACCTGGCCGGGGTCAACCGCGGCGAGCCCGCCGACGTGGCGGCCGGCAACGTGCAGCTCGCCGCGCAGCTCGCCAACGGCCTGCGGGCCTGCCCGGAACCGCCGGCCGGGGTGGTCTTCGCCAACTCGGTCCAGGCCGGCAACGGCACCCCGTACGGCGATGCCAAGGCCACCGCCGCCGGCATCCTCGCCGAAACCGGTGTGGCGCTGGACGACGTGCTGCTGCCCAACCTGTACGGCGAACACGGCCGGCCCTGGTACAACTCGGCGGTCGCCACCTTCTGCCGGGTGCTCGCCGAGGGTGGCCGGCCCGAGGTGCACGCCGACCGGGAGATGGACCTGGTGCACGTCACCGACGCGGCGGCCCGGCTGGCCGGCATGGCGGCGGGCGGCTCCTGGGACCCGGGGATGCCGGCGCTGCGCATCGGGGTCCGCGACCTCGCCGACCAGCTCACCTCGTACGCCGGCATCTACCGCACCGGCGAGATCCCGCCGCTGCGCGACAGGCACGACGTGCGGTTGTTCAACACGTACCGGTCGCACTGCTTCCCGGCGCACTACCCGCTCGCCCTGCCCAGCCGGGCCGACGCCCGGGGCGCGCTCGTCGAGACGGTCAAGACCCACGGGGGAGCGGGGCAGACGTTCTGCTCGACGACCCTCCCCGGCGTCACCCGCGGCGAGCACTTCCACCTGGCCAAGGTGGAACGGTTCGTGGTGCTGCGCGGCACCGCCGAGATCAGCCTGCGCCGGGTCGGCGACACCGACGTCGTCCGGTTCCCGGTCAGCGGCGACGAACCCGTCGTCATCGACATGCCGACCATGTGGGCGCACAACATCACCAACACCGGCCCGGACGAGCTGCTCACCCTCTTCTGGACCAACGAGCTGTTCGACCCGCAGCGACCGGACACCTGGCCGGAGCCGGTCGGCGGCGAGCAGCGCGTGCCAGCCGGCGTCCGGTGAGCGACAGGCGAAGGGAGACCCCATGACCCGCGTGATGACAGTCGTCGGCACCCGCCCGGAGATCATCCGACTGTCCCGGGTGCTCGCCCGGCTCGACGAGACGGTCGAGCACGTGCTGGTGCACACCGGGCAGAACTGGGACAGCAGCCTCTCCGACGTGTTCTTCTCCGAGCTGCGCCTGCGCGAACCGGACCGGTTCCTGCGCGTCGACACCTCCTCGCTGGGCCGGGTGCTCGGCGGGGTGCTGGTCGGCATGGAGGCGGCGATCGCCGAGGTGCGGCCGGACGCCCTGCTGGTGCTCGGCGACACCAACAGTTGCATCGCGGCCCTGATGGCCCGCCGGATGCGCGTGCCGGTCTACCATATGGAGGCCGGCAACCGCTGCTTCGACCTCAACGTGCCGGAGGAGACCAACCGCCGGCTGGTCGACCACGTGGCCGACTTCAATCTCGTCTACACCGAACACGCCAGGCGCAACCTGCTCGCCGAGGGCCTGCACCCGCGCCGGATCCTGCACACCGGCTCGCCGATGCGGGAGGTCCTGGAGCACTACCGGGCGCCCATCTCCAGCTCGACGATCCTGCGTCAGCTGGAACTCGACCGGGGTCGGTACTTCCTGGTCAGCGCGCACCGCGAGGAGAACGTGGACCGGCCCGACCGGCTCCAGCGGCTGCTCGACTGCCTCGTCGCCGTCCGCGACCGATGGGGGTTCCCGGTGCTGGTCTCCACCCACCCCCGCACCCGCAAGCGTCTGGAGGCGCTCGCCCCGGACGCCACAGCCCTGGACGGCATCGCCTTCCACGACCCGTTCGGCCTGCTCGACTACGTACACCTGCAGACCGCGGCGTACTGCACGTTGTCGGACAGCGGGACGATCAGCGAGGAGGCGGCCATCCTCGGCTTCCCCGCGGTGACCCTGCGCGAGTCGATCGAACGACCGGAGGCGCTCGACGCCGGCGGCATCATCATGACCGGCCTCGACCCGCAGGGGGTCGTCGAGGCGGTCGAGGTGACGGTGGCGCAGGTCGCCGCCCAGGGCGTGCCCTGCCCGGTCGACTACCAGGTGCCCGACACCTCCCGGCGGGTGGTCGACTTCATCCTCTCCACCGTGCGCCGGCACCACGACTGGGCCGGCATCCGGCACTGACGCACGGGGGCGGTCGGTGGTCCGGCGGGACCGGCCACCGGCCGCCCGCCGTCGTGCTCAGTGCTCAACGCCGTCGTGCGGCCACGTCCTCGACGATGTCCGCCACCTCGGCCGCCGCCCGCAGGTCGTCGAAGGACGCCAGTACGTGCCGACGGGCCAACCGGCCGCGCAGGGGCAGCGTGCCCCCGGCCCAGGCGCGGTACGCCGCGTCGAGCGCGCTCACCAGAGCCGCCGGGTCGGCCGGTGCCACCACCCAACCGGAGCGTTCGGTGACCGCCTCGGGCAGGCCGCCGACCGCGCTGACGATGCTCGGCACGCCCATCGAGCCGGCCTCCACCGCCGCCCCCGGCCCGTCGCAGAGCGACGGGGACACGCTGACGTCGGCCGCGGCGTAGCAGGGCCGCACGTCCGGGACGGACTCCACCCAGGTCACCCCGGGATCGTCGGTGACACCGAAACGTTCGGCGAGCTGCCGCCGGTAGCTCTCCCCGGCCGCCGTCCAGCCGCCCCCGACGAGCAGCAGGTGCGCGTCCGGGTGCCGACGGCGAAACGTCCGCCAGGCGGTCAGGAGCACGTCGTGCCCCTTCACCCCGCGACCGGAGTGGACCAGGCGTTTGGGCGGGTAGACGTAGGAGACCAGCACCGCCAGGAACGCGGACTGGTCGATGCCCAGCTCGGCGCGGAGCTTCGCCCGCTGGTCTCCGCCGGTGGCGTCCGGGCTGAACGCGTCGGTGTCCACCCCGTACACGGCGACCGGTCGCCGCTGCGGCGGGCAGCCCAGCTCCCCGTACCGGGCGGAGGCGTACCGGCAGCCACAGACCACCACGTCGTCGAGTCGCCACAGCACCCGCTCCACCGAGCGAACCAACCCGGACTCCAGGTACGCCGGGCCGGCGACCATGTGCACCCGGCACACCGGCAGGCCCAGTGTGGCCAGCCGCACCGCGTACGCCGAGGCGATCAGGTGGTACTGCACCACGTCGGAGCGCAGCCGGCGCAGCAGCGACCGCAGCCGCAGCAGCCCGACCGGCGCGGACCATCCCATCGTGAAGTCGTACGGGGAGGGCAACACCTCGACGCCCCGGCGCTCCAACTCGTCGGTCAGCCGGCCGGCGCCCGCGGGCAGCACGACCGTCACCTCGTGGCCCCGGTGGCGCAACTCGTCGACCTGGGGCAGCAGCCAGGTCCCGCCCGCGTTGGTCTTGACAAGCACCGCGATCCGTAGCCGGCGCACACCGTGCGGGTGGCCCACGCGCGGGCCGCCGGAGGCGCCGTTCGCGCTCACCGGGCCGGGACTCCCTTGACGACGACGCCGGCCGGCACGTCCCGGACCACGCAGGCGCCCGCACCGACGGTGGCGTCCGCGCCGACGCGCAGCCCCTGCAACACCACCGCGCCCGCGCCGATGAGCACGCCGTCGCCCAGCCGGCAGTCGCCCGAGACCGCGCCGAGCGGGTTGACCGACACGTGGTCCCCCACCTCGCAGTCGTGTGCCACGGCGCTGTTCTGGTTGAGGTGCACGTGCCGCCCGAGGGTGACGTTCGTGGTGACCCGGGCACCGGCGAACGCGATGAGACCCTCGCCGTAGACGGCGTCCGGGCCGACTGTCGCGTCCGGGTGGATCAGCACCGCCGCGGGCAGTCCGTGGGCGGACACCCGCTGGTCCACCGCCCGCCGGGCGGCGGGGTCCCCGATACCCAGCGCCAGGTACGTGCCGGCGGGCTGGTCGCCGAGACGAGCCGTGCTGCCCAGGTAGGGCACCTCCAGCCGCTGCACCCGCTTCAGGTTGACCTCGCTGGGCCGGTCGTCGACGAAGCCGCGGACCCGCCAGACCGGCTCCCCGCCGGCGGCGTTGATGGCGCGGACGATGCCCAGCACCTCCCGGCCGTGGCCGCCGCAGCCGACGACGACAATGTCCAGGCTCACCGGCGGCCCGTAGCCGGAGCGTGACCGGTGCCGGCGGTGGCCAGTTCGGACGGGCCGAGGTACTCGCGGGCGGTGGCCACGCCCGGCGCCGTGATGCCCTCGCGGCGCAGCACGATCCGTACCGTGCGGAGCAGGATGCGCAGGTCCAGCGCGAGCGAGCGGTGCCGCACGTAACGCACGTCGAGCGCGAAGCGGTCCTCCCAGCTCAACGCGTTGCGCCCGTATGCCTGCTGGAGGCCGGTGATGCCGGGCCGGACGTCGTGGCGGCGGAGCTGCTCGGGCGTGTACCGGCTCAGGTACGCCGGCAGCAGCGGACGCGGTCCGACCAGACTCATCTCGCCGCGCAGCACGTTCCACAGTTGGGGCAGCTCGTCCAGGCTGGTGGTCCGCAGCCACCGGCCGAACGGGGTGAGCCGTTCCCCGTCGTTGGCCGGCGCGCTGTCCTCGCCGCCGACGGTCATCGAGCGGAACTTCACCAGGTGGAACAACTGGCCGTGCCGGCCCGGCCGGGCCTGCCGGAACAGCACCGGCCGGCCCATGGTGACCAGCACGGCCAGTGCCACGGCGGTGAGCACCGGGGCCGCCAGCAGCAGACCGGTGGCGGCCAGGAGGACGTCCAACGCGCGTTTGACGGTGTCGTAGGGGCGAGGGCTGCTCGTCATCGGTGCTCCTGGAGGAACTCGCTGATCGTCGTCAACACCCGGTCCACCTGGTCGCCGGTGAGCGCGGAGCCGCTGGGCAGGGAGAGGCTGGAGGCGAAGAGGCGGTCGGCGACCCCGGTCAGGGCGGCCGGCTGGTCGGCGTACACCGGTTGGCGGTGCATCGGTTTCCACATGGGGCGGCTCTCCACGCCGCGGGTGACCAGGTGCTCGGCCAGTTGGCCGGCCTGCCAGCCGGCGCGCTCGGGCTCGACCACCACGGAGGTCAGCCAGCAGTTCGAGCCCTGATCGCCGGCGCCGAGGATCCGGGTGCCCGGCACGGCGGCGAAGAGTTGGGCGTACCGGTCCCGCAGCGCCCGCCGTCGGGCGATCATCGCGTCCAGCCGGCTGAGCTGCGCCCGGCCGAGGGCGGCCAGCAGCGTGCTGAGCCGGTAGTTGTAGCCGACGTCGCGGTGCTCGTAGTGCGGGACGGGCTCGCGAGCCTGGGTGGCGAGGTGGCGGGCCCGAGCCACCAGGGCGGCGTCGTCGGAGACCAGCATCCCGCCGGCCGAGGTGGTCATCACCTTGTTGTGGCTGAACGAGTAGATCCCCACCCGGCCGAGGGTGCCGGCGTGGCGGCCCCGATAGGTGGAGCCGAGGGCCTGCGCCGCGTCCTCGACGACGGGGACGCCGGTCGAGGCGCAGAGAGGCAGCAGCCGGTCGTAGTCGGCGCAGCGACCGTTGATGTCCACGCTCAGCACGGCAGCGACCCGCCGGCCGGCCTCGGCAAGTCGTCCGAGCAGGTCGGAGAGCAGGTCGACGTCGAGGTTGCCGGTAGCCGCGTCGCAGTCGACGAAGACCGGTTCGGCGCCCGTGTAGGTGACCGCGTTGGCGGTGGCGGCGAACGTCAGGGTGGGCACGACCACCACGGAACCGGGTCCGGCTCCGACGGTGAGCAGCGCCAGATGCAGCGCGGCGGTGCCGGAGGAGAGCCCCAGCGCGTGCCCGACGCCGACCCGCGCGGCGACCTCCCGCTCGAACGCGCCCAGCTCCGGGCCCTCGGGGTCGAAGCGACCGGCACGGAAGGCGCGCAGCAGATAGGACTCCTCCAATTCGCCGACGTCCGGCGGGGAGAGGAAGACCGGGTCGGTGACGGCCGGGCCGCCGCCGCGCGCCTCGGGCGGACGGTGGTGGATGAGATCCACGGACGGCGCCTCCGATCAAATGTGCTGAAAGACCACAATGGTTGTAGCAGCCGCTATAGCGGTGGATGAGTGGTTTCGCCGATTCTGCGCCGATTCCACCCGGTCGTCTTTCGCGTTCCGACCAGCCACCGCACGACCGGTAGAGTGCTGCCGGCCGCGGTACGTCCACACCAGGGAGAACGAGTGCTGCACCTGAGGGTGATCGTCCCGGCGGATCGGTCTGACGAGGTCGTCGACCTGCTGTCCGCGAACGCGGGGGTGACCCACCTGGCCGTGCTGCCCGGTGTGGCGCGGCAGCCGAAGGGCGATCTGGTCCTCTGCGACGTGGTGCGGGAGAGCGCCGACGGGGTGCTGCACGGGCTGCAGCGCATCGGCGTGGACACCAGCGGCGGCATCGCCGCCGACGACGTCGAGCTGACCATCTCCGCGGCGGCCGACCGGGCGGCCGAGCGGGCGCCGGGCAGCGGCGCGGACGCGGTCGTCTGGGACGAGATCGCCGCCAAGACCGGTGAGCAGACCGAGCTGTCCGGCACCTACCTGGTGCTGATCGTGGTGGCCACCATGATCGCGGGCATCGGTGTGCTGCTGGACCAGCCGATCCTCATCGTCGGGGCGATGGTGGTCGGGCCGGAGTTCGGCCCCCTCGCCGCGCTCTGCGTGGCGCTGCTGCGCCGCCGACTGTCGGTGATCGGCCGATCGGTGCAGGCCCTGACGGTGGGCTTCCTGGCGGCCATGGTGGCGACCGTGCTGAGCACCTGGGCGTTGACCGCCGCCGGTCTGGTGAGCAGGGAGATGCTGCTCGCCGACCGGCCGCTCACCGACTTCATCTGGCGGCCGGACGCGTTGTCCTGGGTCGTCGGCCTGCTCGCCGGGGTCGCCGGCATGCTCTCGTTGACGTCGAAGAAGTCGGGCAGCCTGGTCGGGGTGCTGATCTCGGTGACCACCGTGCCCGCCGCGGCGAACGTGGCGGTCGCCGCCGCCTACGGCGTGTGGGGCGAGGCCGGCGGTTCGGCCCTCCAATTGCTGATCAACCTGTGCGCGATAGTCCTGTCCGGGCTGCTCACGCTCCTGGTGCAGCAGCTCTGGTGGTGGAACCTGGCTCGTCGGTCCCGTCGTCCAGCAACCGGGTGAGCAGCGTCCGCAGCGGAATCGACTCGCCGTCGCGTCCGCCCGCCCCGACGACAAGCGGCGCCGGGCTGGGCTGCGGGTCGACGCCGAACAACCGGGCCCGCAGGCCGCCCGGCACGGTCAGCAGATGGAACCGGCCGGCCGTGTCCACCGCCCGGGTCCCGGCCCGGTCGACGTACCAGCCGGTCAACCGGGTCCGGTAGCGACCGCGCCCGTCGTACCCCCGGGCGACCAGCCGTGTGGTGGGCAGACCCCGCCGGGTCGCCTCGGCCACGAACCAGGCCACCAGCTCCGCCGCCTGCGCCTGCTCGGCGGCCCGCCGTCGCGCTTCCGCGTCGGCGTGCGCCCGCACCGCCCGCTGCTGCCGCTCCCGCCACTCGCGGCCGTCGTCCTCACCCACGAGCCGACGGTACGCGACCCGACTCAGCGCAGGACGGCCCGCAGGGTGTGCCGCGCGATGCCCGCCATCACCGGGTTGGTCTCGACGTAGTAGTGCAGCGCGTTGATCGCCTGCTCCAGGGCCCACCCGCGCCCCCGCTCCCAGGTGGCGTCGTCCACACCCAACGCCCGCCGGTACGTCTCCCGTGATCCCGCGTCGAGCAGGTTCCACGCCGGCATCAGGTCCACCGCGGGGTCGCCCACTCCGACCGTGTCGAGGTCGATGAACGCCACCAGGCGACCGTCGCGGACCAGCAGGTTGCCCGGCATCAGGTCGACGTGGATCCACACGTCGGGGTCGTCGCGGCGTACGTCCCGGCACCGGTCCCACACCTCGGCCAGCGCGGCGGTGTCGGTCAGTTCGCCGCTGACGGCCAGGGCTGCCCGCACGTCCGCGTCCTGGTCGGCGAGCGGCCCGCCCCGACCGGTTCCCGGCCAGGACCGCCCGCCGGTGTCGATGTCGCCGCGCCCACCCCCGCGCGACCCGTTTCCGCCGCGCCGCGCCGCTCAACTCCAGATCTTGGACAGTTTCCGTTCGCGGAACGGAAACTGTCCAAGATCTACACGGACACCGCGCGCGGTCGGCGGATCAGGCCAGTCCGGCGCGGCGCAGGGCCTCGGCCATCGCGTCGTTGGCCGGCGCCGGCGCGCCCTGGCGCTGCTGCCCGCCTCGTCCGCCCTGGCCGCCGCGTCCGCCGGACCCGCCCTGGCCGCCGGACCCGCCCTGGCTGCCGCGTCCGCCGGACCCGCCGCGTCCGCCTCGGCCGTCCTGGCCGCCGCGTCCGCCGGCCTCGCCGCGTCCGCCCTGTGGTCCGCGCTGCGCCGGGCCGCCTCGACCCTCCTGGCTCGTCCGACCACCACCGCCGGCGGCCGGCTCGTCCTCCAGGCGCAGGGTCAGCGAGATGCGCTTACGGGGTACGTCCACGTCGAGCACCCGGACCTTGACCACGTCACCGGACTTCACCACCTCGCGGGGGTCCTTCACGAACGTCCGGGACATCGCCGACACGTGCACCAGACCGTCCTGGTGCACGCCGACGTCGACGAACGCGCCGAACGCGGCCACGTTGGTGACCACGCCCTCCAGCACCATTCCGGGCGTCAGGTCGCCGATCTTCTCCACCCCCTCCACGAAGGTGGCGGTGCGGAACTCCGGCCGCGGGTCCCGGCCCGGCTTCTCCAGCTCGGCGAGGATGTCGGTGACGGTGGGCAGGCCGAACCGGTCGTCGACGAAGTCCGTGGCCCGCAGCCCCCGCAGGATCGCGCTCCTGCCGATCACCGAGCGCAGGTCCTGACCGGTGCTGGCGAGGATGCGACGCACCACCGGGTACGCCTCGGGGTGCACGCTCGACGAGTCCAGTGGGTCGTCGCCGTCGGGGATGCGCAGGAAGCCGGCGCACTGCTCGAACGCCTTCGGCCCGAGGCGGGCCACCTTCTTCAGCTCCGTACGCGAGCGGAACGGCCCGTTGGCGTCCCGGTGCAGCACGATGTTCTCCGCCAGCCCGGCCCCGATCCCGGACACCCGGGTCAGCAGCGGCGCGGAGGCGGTGTTGACGTCCACCCCTACCGCGTTGACGCAGTCCTCCACGACCGCGTCCAGCGACCGGGACAGCTTCACCTCGGAGAGGTCGTGCTGGTACTGGCCGACCCCGATCGACCGAGGGTCGATCTTGACCAGCTCCGCGAGGGGGTCCTGGAGGCGGCGGGCGATGGAGACCGCGCCGCGCAGCGACACGTCCATCCCGGGCAGCTCCTGCGAGGCGTACGCGGACGCCGAGTAGACCGACGCGCCGGCCTCGGAGACCATCACCTTGGTCAGGTTGAGCTGCGGGTGCCGCTTGATCAGGTCGCCGGCCAGCTTGTCGGTCTCGCGGGAGGCGGTGCCGTTGCCGATCGCGATCAGCTCCACCCCGTGTGCCCCGGCCAGCCGGGCGAGGGTCTCGATCGACGCGTCCCACTGCCGGCGTGGCTCGTGCGGGTAGATGGTGTCGGTGGCGAGCACCTTGCCGGTGGCGTCCACCACGGCCACCTTGACTCCGGTTCGCAGGCCGGGGTCCAGGCCCATCGTGGGCCGGGTGCCGGCCGGCGCGGCGAGCAGCAGGTCACGCAGGTTGGTGGCGAAGACCCGCACGGCCTCCTCCTCGGCCGCCTGCCACAGCCGCATCCGCAGGTCCGCGCCGAGGTGGATGAGGATCCGGGTACGCCACGCCCAGCGGACCGTGTCGACCAGCCAGCGGTCGGCCGGACGGCCCGCGTCGGACACTCCGAACCTTCCGGCGATGACCGCCTCGTACCGGGTCGGGCCGGTCGGCACGGCATCCGCCTCAGCGGCCTCCTCCGACTCCATGGTCAGGTCGAGCACGCCCTCCTTCTCGCCCCGGAACATGGCCAGGATGCGGTGCGAGGGCAGCTTCGGGTACGGCTCGGAGAAGTCGAAGTAGTCGGAGAACTTCGCGCCGGCCGTCTCCTGGCCCTCGCGTACCCGGGAAACCAGCCGGCCCCGCGACCACATCTGCTCGCGCAGCGTGCCGATCAGGTCGGCGTCCTCGGCGAAGGTCTCGATGAGGATCGCCCGCGCGCCCTCCAGCGCGGCGGCGACGTCGGCGACGCCCTTCTCCGCGTCGACGAACCCGGCGGCCGTGGCCTTCGGGTCCTGGCCGGGGTCGGCGAGCAGCGTCTCGGCCAGCGGCGCCAACCCGGCCTCGCGGGCGATCTGCGCCCGGGTCCGCCGCTTCGGCTTGTACGGCAGGTAGATGTCCTCCAGCCGCGACTTCGAGTCGGCGGCCATGATCTGCGCTTCCAGGGCGTCGTCCAGCTTGCCCTGGCCGCGGATCGACTCCAGTACGGCGGCCCGCCGCTCGTCCAGCTCGCGCAGGTAGCGCAGTCGCTCCTCCAGGGTGCGTAGCTGGGTGTCGTCGAGCAGGCCGGTGGCCTCCTTGCGGTAACGGGCGATGAACGGCACGGTGGCGCCGCCGTCGAGCAGCTCCACGGCCGCCCGCACCTGACGCTCGGCCACGCCGAGCTCGTCGGCGATCCGCTGATGAACAGACTGGGTCACGATCTCGATCCGCCTTCGACTCGATCCGCCTTCAAAGAGCGGGTACCGCCTGCATTGTGCCGGGCGTCCCCGGGCGATGTCCCCGCGCCCGGCCGGCTCGCCCGTGACGCCCGGCGGGGACGGCCCTTCCGCGCCCGGCCGGGTTGATCCGCCGACGGCCCCCGGCGGGCCTGCGCTAGCGTGGCGATCATGGAATCACCTGCGGAGCCGCGCGCCCGGCGGCTCTTCGGCGGCAGCGCCCGCGCCCTCGGCGACCTCACGGCCAACCCGTTCCGGGCCGACCGGGACCGGATCGTCGGCTCGCCGTTCTTCGCCCGCCTCGGCGGCGTCACCCAGGTGATCAGCCCGGTCGGCTCCGGGCTGCTGGTGCACAACCGGCTCACCCACAGCCTGAAGGTCGCCCAGGTGGCCCGGGCCATCGCCGAGCGCCTGACGGCCGACGACAGGTGGCGCGGGCTGCTGGACAAGCTCGGCGGCTGCGACCCGGACGTGGTGGAGGCCGCGGCGCTCGCCCACGACCTCGGCCACCCGCCGTTCGGGCACCTGGGGGAGCGCGTCCTCGACCGGCTCGCCCGCCAGCGGCTCGGCCTCGCCGACGGGTTCGAGGGCAACGCGCAGTCGTACCGGATCGTCACGAGCACCGAGATCCGGGGCGCGGCCACCACCGGGCTGGACCTGACCGCCGCGGTCCGGGCGGCGATGCTGAAGTACCCGTGGACGCGGCTGGACTACCCCGACCCGCACCCACGCCTGCTCGACCCGCCGCCCCGCGGCGCCACCCCGCCGCCGGACGACCCGGAGAGCGGCTCGTTGAAGTTCGGGGCGTACCGGACGGAGCTGGACGACCTGCGCCAGGCCCGGGAGCCGTTCGCCGGCCGCATCCCCGACTGGCAGCAGACCGTGGAGGCGTCCGTCATGGACACCGCCGACGACATCGCGTACGCCATCCACGACGTGGAGGACTTCTACCGGGTCGGGGTGCTCCAGCAGGGCGCGGTGTCGGCCGAGTTGATGGCCTGGCAGCGCGAGAGCGGGCACTTCCGGGCGATCACCGACGCGGCGCTGGCCACCGCCTCCCGGCGGCCCGGGGCGGCGATCGAGCGGCTACGTCGCCAGCTGCACCGCAAGGACGCCTGGATCGCCGACGACGACGCGTTCGCCGCCGCCGTCGAGCACGTCCGCGAGGAGCTGGTGGACGGGCTGCTGGCGATGCCGTTCGACGGCTCGATCGAGGCGGAGCAGTACGTGTCGCGGTTCTCCGCCCGCTGGTCCACCCGCTTCGTCGAGGCGATCACGATGACCGACCAGCCGTCGGTGCGCTCCGGGTACGTGCTGCTCGGCTGCGCCCAGTGGCACGAGGTGCAGGTGCTCAAGTTCGTCCACCACCGGTTCGTGCTGGCCCGCCCCGACCTGGCCCTGCACCAGCGTGGCCAGGCCCGGCTGCTGGGCACCCTGGTGGAGGCCCTGTGGGAGTGGCTGCTCGACCCGGAGGAGGAGTCGCGGCTGCCCCGTCGGCTGCACGACCTGGTCGAGCTGGCCGAGGCGGAGCTGCACCCGCGTACGCCGCACCGCATCGGCCGCGCCCGGGGCCGCGCCATCGTGGACTTCGTGGCGCAGCTCACCGACGGGCAGGCGGTGGCCATGCTGGACGCGCTCTCCGGCCGCTCCGGCGCGCTGTGGACCGACGCCTTCGTGCTGTGACCCGACCGGCGGGCCGGGCCTGCGCTGCCTGCGGACGTCAGGCGACGGACTGCCACCAACCGTCGACGGCGGGCGGATCGTCGACCACCACCCGCTCGCCCGGTCGGGGCACGGCCAGCCGGATGTCACGGGCCTTGGCCTCCGCCCAGAGCCGGTCGACCGGCTCGGACCAGTCGTGCAGCGCCAGGTTGAACGTCGCCCAGTGCACCGGGATGAACAGCCCGCCGCGCAGGTCCAGGTGGGCGTCGACCGCCTCCTCCGGGAACATGTGAATGGTCGGCCACGCCCGGTCGTACGCGCCGATCTGCATCAACGTCACGTCGAACGGCCCGTGCTCGGCGCCGATCGCCGCGTACCCGGCGAAGTAGCCGGAGTCGCCGGTGTAGAAGACCTTGCGCCGCGCCCCGGCGACCACCCAGGAGCTCCAGAGGGTGCCGTCGCGGCGCAGCCCCCGGCCGGAGAAGTGCTGGGCGGCGGTGGCGGTGATCTCCAACCCGTCGACCCGGTGGCACTCGGACCAGTCCAGCTCGATGATCCGCTCGGCGGGCACACCCCAGCGGTCCAGGTGGGCGCCCACCCCGAGCGGCACCACGAACGGCGCCGACTGCCCGGCCACCAGCGCCCGCACGGTGGGCATGTCCAGGTGGTCGTAGTGGTCGTGCGAGATCAGGATGGCGTCCAGCGGGGGGAGCTCGTCCAGGCGTACCGGAGGCTCGTGCAGTCGGCGGGGGCCGACCAGGCCGGACGGGGAGCAGCGGTCACTCCACACCGGGTCGAGCAGCACCCGCCGACCCTCGATCTCGATGAGCGCCGAGGCGTGGCCGTACCAGATGATGTTCAGCTCGTCGGCGGCGCCGGCGGTGTCGGCGGCGGCCGGCGTGCCGGGGCGCAGCAGCGGCACCGGCGCGGTCGGACGACGCTTCTGCTTACCGAAGATCAGCTCGCGGACCAGGTTGCGACCGGGCTCGGCGGTCATCGTGCGGGTGTCGGCCTGGTTGTGGAAGGTGCCGTCGCGGAACTGCGGCGAGCGGGCCGCCCGTTCGGCGCGGGCGCCGGCGAGCCGACCGCCGAGCGCCGCCGGCACGTCCCGGGCCACCCAGGCCAGGCCGGCCAGCGCGGCCAGCCCTGCCGTTCCCCGCATCCGTCGCCCGAGCGATCGTTGCCCGTCCGTGCGTTTCGCTGGCGCCATCGCCGTCCCTCCGCCGTGTCCCGCACTACACGGTAGTCCCCGTGGCGGTTCCCGCCCCGGCGGTGGCCCGCACCGGGCCGACCGTCACCCGACGACCGGCCCGGGAGCGGAGTCAGCCGCCGTTGCTGGGGCGCCGGGTGGGCGCCCGGAACGTCCTGCCCGTGCCCGCGATCCGGTCCACCGCCGCCAGGAACTTCGGACCCATGGCGGCCCGGGCCTGCACCGCCGGGTGGGTCGCGCCGAAGTTGTCCGGGTCGGCCTGTCCGTCGGCGAACAGCGCGTAGGTCAGCACCGCCGCACCGGACCGGTCGAAGATCACCCCGGCCTCGTGCCGGGCGTCGGCGAACCAGCCGGCCTTGGTGGCGACGCGGGCCCGCTCGTCCGAGGACATGGTGCGCCGGATGCCGTCGGTGAAGGCCACCGGGGACCGCAGCAGCCCGAGCAGGTGCGTCGTCGAGGCCGGCGAGAGCAGCGTGCCGGCGACCAGGGCGCGCAGCAGGTCGTGCGTCTCCCGAGGGGTGCTGGTGCCGAGGAAGAACCGGTTCGGGTTGGCCACGGGCTCGACCTGGGTGTTCGGGAAACCCTTCGCGACCAGGATCGAGTTGATCTCGGCGGCCGGTGCGACAAGCCCGCACAGCCGCACCGCCGTGTCGTCGGAGACGGTCAGCAGGTTGGCCAGCACGTGCCCGAGGGTCACGCTGCTCGGGTACGCGCCGTCCAGGCTGAAGATGCCGTCGCCGCCCGGCACGACGATCGCGGCGGTCACGTCGACCCGCTGGTCCAGCGTCAGCAGCCCTCGGTCGACCTTGTCCAGCACCGCCGTGGCCACCGCGATCTTGTTGACGCTGTACGCCTCGATCCGTCGGTCCGCGTCGGCCGCGACCGCGACGACCGGCGGGCCCGCCGGGTCGGCCACGCTGACGTACGCCTGCCAGTTACCACCGGCCTCGGTGCTGTGCCTGTCGAAGACGGCGGCGACCCGGCGGGCGGCCCGGGCCGGGGTGGTCGGGGTCTCCTCGGTGTTCTCGGCGGCGCTGGCCGGGGCGGCCGCGCCGAGCACTGTGCCGGCCGTGGCCACTGTCCCCAGCCCGAGTGCCGTCCTGCGGTTCAGTCGGATGGTCAATCGTCTCTCCCGTCGTGGGGCGCCGGAGCGCTTGCCGGCCCACCACCCTAGGCGAGTTGATCGGTCCACAGTGGCCCCCCGTTGTCCCGAACAGGCCCGAACAGTTCAGCCGAACCGTCGACGCAGCGCGGCACCCACCGCCCCGACCGGTCCGGACACGAGCTGCCGCAGGTCGGGCAGGTGGCCGCCGCGGACCGACTCACCGGCCGGGTTCGGCGCGAACACCGTGCCGTCGTGCGCCCCGACCGGCCGACCGCTCAGGCCGGCCAGGCGCATCAACGGCCCGACCAGCACGTCGTAGACGCCCGGCAGCACGGTGAAGCCGGCCCGCAGCACCACGTTCAGCCGACCCACCGACACCTCCCGGCGGGGCCGGTCCACGCAGTCGACGATGGCCCGCGCCACCCGCTGCGGGCCGGCGACCGGCGGCGGAGGCCGGCCGACCTGGCCGAGGTAGTTGGCCGCCTGCTGATACACAGGCGTGTCCACGCTGCCCGGATTGACCAGGCACAGCCGGATGTCCGGGCTGTCGCGCAACTCCTGCTGCAGCGTGCGGGCCAACCCCTGCAACCCCCACTTGCTGGCCACGTAGGCGCTCATGTACGGCGCGGTGATGTGCCCGAGCACCGATCCGGTGAGGATCAGCGTGCCGGCGCCGGTCGCCCGGAAGTGCCGCAGCGCCACCCGGGCCGCACCCGCCGCGGCCAGCAGATCCGTCCGCACCACCTGCTCGAACACCCGCTCCGGCAACTCGTCGAAACGTCCGTAGGCCATCACCGCCGCCGTGTGCACCCAGACGTCGATGCGCCCGAACCGCTCGATCGTCGCCTCCGCCAGCGCCTCCAGCGCGCCCGGCTCGGTGACGTCCGTCGGCACGGTCAGCGCCTCGACGCCCGCGCACTCCTCGCGTACCTCGGCGAGGGTCTGCGGCGCGCGGGCCGCGAGCACCAGGCGGTCGCCGCGCTCGGCGAACGCCCGGGCCGTCGCCCGGCCGATCCCGCTGGTCGCGCCGGCGACCACCACCACCCGGCTCAAGGTGCGAGCACGACCTTGATGCAGCCGTCCTCCTTCTTCTGGAACATGTCGTACGCCCGCGGCGCCTCGCTCAGCGGCAGCCGGTGCGTACGCAGGTCCTCCACGCCCAGGGGATCGTCGTCGCCGGAGAGCAGCGGCAGGATCTCGTCGGTCCACCGGCGCACGTGGCACTGCCCCATGCGCAACTGGATCCCCCGGTCGAACATCTCCATCATCGGCATCGGGTCGGCCTCGCCCCCGTACACGCCGGAGAGCGAGACGGTGCCACCACGACGGACAGCCTTCACCGCGGCGTGCAGGACGGCGAGCCGATCCGTGCCGACGCGGTCGGTCATCGTCTGGGCGAGCTTGTCCGGCAGCAGCCCGACAGCCGCGTGGGCCAGCTTGCCGACCGGCGAGCCGTGCGCCTCCATGCCCACCGCGTCGATGACGGCGTCCGGCCCCCGCCCGTCGACCAGGTCGATCAGGGCGCCCGGCACGTCGGACAACTCGCGGACGTCGAGCACCTCGATGCCGTGCCGCCGGGCCAGCTCCAGCCGCTCGGGCACCAGATCCAGACCGATGACCCGTCCCGCGCCGAGGTGGCGGCCGATCCGGGCGCAGAACTGACCGACCGGGCCCAGCCCGAAGACGGCCAGGGTGCCGCCCGGTGGCGTGTCCGCGTACTTCACCGCCTGCCAGGCGGTGGGCAGGATGTCGGAGAGATAGAGGTAGCGCTCGTCGGCGCCGGTCTCGGGAATCTTGATCGGTCCGAAGTGGGCCTGCGGCACCCGCAGGTACTCGGCCTGGCCCCCCGGCACCGACCCGTAGAGCGAGGTGTAGCCGAACAGCGCCGCGCCCTTGCCCTCGCTTGTCACCTGGGTCGTCTCACACTGGGCGTAGAGCTGACGGCGACACATCCAGCAACTGCCGCACGAGATGTTGAACGGCACCACCACCCGGTCGCCGGGCTTGAGCCCGGTCACCTCCGACCCGACCTCC
The DNA here is from genome assembly GCF_000297395.2 of Micromonospora lupini str. Lupac 08. Taxonomy (GTDB): domain Bacteria; phylum Actinomycetota; class Actinomycetes; order Mycobacteriales; family Micromonosporaceae; genus Micromonospora; species Micromonospora lupini. Next base: position 2,382,048 of record NZ_HF570108.1, read on the forward strand.
TCGACGATGCCCATCGGCTCGTGGCCCAGGACGTCACCGGGCTTCAGGTACGGACCCAACACCTCGTACAGGTGCAGATCCGAGCCGCAGATCGCCGTGGACGTGATCTTGACGATCGCGTCGGTCGGCGCCTCGATCCGGGGATCCGGCACCTCCTCGACCCGTACGTCCCGCTTGCCCTGCCAGGTCAACGCCTTCATGTCCGGCTGCCCTCCCTCGGTCCTGCCTGACTTGCTACCCGGGAAGGAGCAGTTGAACCGACTCCGCTCCGATGGCGTCTGGGCCTGGTGGTGTGGGCTTGGTGGTCTGGCCTGGTGGTCTGGGCCTTGGGGTCTCGGCTCGGTGGCCTCGGTTTTGTCGGTGGTTGCGGTTGGGGCTGGGGGCGACCGTCCCCGGCTCCGGGCGGTCAGGCTTGATCCCTCCGCCGGGCACGGTCGCCCCCAGCCCGTGGTTGGTCCCTGTCCGTGGCGGCCCCTGCCCGTGGCTGCCGCCTGCCCGTGGTTGGCCCCTGCCGTGCTGGCCCCGTCCGTGCTGGCCCCGTCCGTGCTGGCCCCGTCCGTGCTGGCCCCGTCCGTGCTGGCTCCTGTCGTGGTTGGGCCCTGCCCGTGGCTGGCCCTACCCGTGTTCGCCCCCCAGCCCGTGGTCGCCTCCTGCCGCCCGGCTCCAAAGGGTGGTGCTCCCGGGCGTGGCTGGACCCCTACCCCCTGGCTGGCCCCTGTCCGTGCTGGCCCCTGCCTCTGGCTGGCCCCTGCCGTGGCTGCTCTACCCGTGCGTGCTTTCGCTGGTGTCGCTGGTGGGCGGGTGCCGTGTGGCCGCTTCCGCTTGATCGAATCGTCTTCCTTGAAGTCGCGGTATCCGGGGCGTGGGGACAGGCCGACTTCCTGGAACCCGAGTGGATCAAGCGGTTGCGACCGCCTGTGCGGAGCTCATTCGAGCGATTGGCACCTTACGACCGTTTCTCGGTGCGGCTTCTGGCCACGCGCCCGCATGATCGACTCCGTGTCGCCGACATGGCGGTTTCCCATCGACAGGATGACGCCACATCGGCGATATGAAGTCGATCATGCGACCGGCTGGGCAAGGCTGGCCTGGGCTGGGCTGGGCTGGGCTGGGTTTCGGGCTTTAGGCGGGGCTGGGATTCGGGCTTGGGCTGGGGTGGGCTGGGCCGCGTTTCGGGCTTGGCGGGTTGGGGTTCGGGCTTGGGCTGGGCTCGTGCCGGCTCGGGCTGGCGCGTAGGTCACAGGGGGACCGGGATGCGCCGGCGCGTTGGCGGCCGGAAACTACCGGCGTACCCCAGCAGCAGCGCAACGGGCGGACGCACGGCGACCAGGGTCAGGGTTGGGGCGACCGTCCCCGGCGCAGGGATCAAGCCTGACCGCCCGGGGCCGGGGACCTTCGCCCCAACCCGCCATGGCGGCCACAGACCGGACCGCCCGGCGCCAGGGGACGGTCGGGCTGCCTGAAGCCAGGACGGTCGTCCCGACCCACCGCCGCGGCAGAAAGACCAGACCGCCGTGACCCGAGGCGGGTACGGCGGTCTGGATGGAGCTGTCGTGTCAGGCGCCGGGAGTGTTGCCGGCGCCCTTCGTGGTGGCCGCGAGGTAGTCGCGGTTGAGGCGGCCGATGGTGTTCAGCGGGATGCCCTTCGGGCAGGCCGGGGTGCATTCGCCGGCGTTCGTGCAGCCGCCGAAGCCGGCCTCGTCGTGCGCGTCGACCATGCCGATCACCCGGGTGTAGCGCTCCGGCTGGCCCTGCGGCAGCAGCGAGAGCTGGGTGAGCTTGGCGGCGGTGAAGAGCATGCCGGAGCCGTTCGGGCAGGCCGCCACGCAGGCGCCGCAGCCGATGCAGGCCGCCGACTCGAAGGCGGCGTCCGCGTTGGCCTTGGCGACCGGGGTGGAGTGCGCCTCGGGCGCGCTGCCGGTCGGCGCGGTGATGTAGCCGCCGGCAGCGATGATCTTGTCGAAGGCGCCCCGGTTGACCACGAGGTCCTTGATGACCGGGAAGGCGCTGGCCCGCCACGGTTCGATGTCGATCGTCTCGCCGTCGGTGAACTGCCGCATGTGCAGTTGGCACGCGGTGGTGCCGCGCTGCGGCCCGTGCGCGTCACCGTTGATCATCAGGCCGCACATGCCGCAGATGCCCTCGCGGCAGTCGTGGTCGAACGCCACCGGGTCCTCGCCGGCGAGGATCAGCCGCTCGTTGAGCACGTCGAGCATCTCCAGGAACGACATGTCCGGGGACACGTCGTCGACCGGGTAGGTCACCATCCGACCCTTGTCCTCAGGGCCCTTCTGGCGCCAGATGCGCAGGGTCAGGTTCACTTGTAGCTCCGCTGCGTGGGGTGGACGTATTCGAACTTCAGGTCTTCCTTGTGCAGCACCGAGGGCTCACCGGTGGCGGTGAACTCCCAGGCCGCCACGTACGCGAACCGGTCGTCGTCGCGCTGCGCCTCGCCGTCGGGGGTCTGGTGCTCGGCCCGGAAGTGGCCGCCGCAGGACTCCTCGCGGTGCAGGGCGTCGATGCACATCAGCTCGGCCAGCTCGAAGAAGTCGGCCACCCGGCCGGCCTTCTCCAGCGACTGGTTGAGCTCCTCGCCGGTGCCGGACACCTTGACCCGCTGCCAGAACTGCTCGCGCAGGGCACGGATCTCGTCGATCGCCTTGCGCAGCCCGGCCTCGCTGCGCTCCATGCCGCAGTGCTCCCACATGATCTGGCCCAGCTCGCGGTGGAACGAGTCCACGGTCCGGTCGCCGTTGACCGCCAGCAGCCGCTGGATCCGGTCCTCGACGTCGGTACGCGCCTCGACCGCCGCCGGGTGGCTGGCGTCGACCTTTTCCAACCCGCCCGAGGCCAGGTAGTTGGCGATCGTGGTGGGCAGCACGAAGTAGCCGTCGGCCAGGCCCTGCATCAGCGCCGAGGCACCGAGCCGGTTCGCGCCGTGGTCGGAGAAGTTCGCCTCGCCGATCACGAACAGGCCGGGGATGCTCGACTGGAGGTCGTAGTCGACCCAGAGGCCGCCCATCGTGTAGTGCACGGCGGGGTAGATGCGCATCGGCACCTCGTACGGGTCCTCGCCGGTGATGCGCTCGTACATCTCGAAGAGGTTGCCGTACTTGGCCTCGATGGCCTTGCGGCCCAGCCGGTCGATCGCGTCGGCGAAGTCGAGGTAGACGCCGAGCTTGGTCGGCCCGACGCCCCGACCCTCGTCGCACACGTTCTTCGCCGCGCGGGAGGCGATGTCGCGGGGGACCAGGTTGCCGAAGGACGGGTAGATCCGCTCCAGGTAGTAGTCCCGCTCGTCCTCGGGAATGTCGCGCGGGTTGCGGTCGTCGCCCTTGGTCTTCGGCACCCAGACCCGGCCGTCGTTGCGCAGCGACTCGCTCATCAGGGTCAGCTTCGACTGGTGGTCGCCGGAGACGGGGATGCAGGTCGGGTGGATCTGCGTGTAGCAGGGGTTGGCGAAGTACGCGCCCTTGCGGTGCGCCCGCCAGGTGGCGGTGACGTTGCAGCCCTTGGCGTTTGTGGAGAGGTAGAAGACGTTGCCGTAGCCGCCGGAGGCGAGCACGACCGCGTCGGCCATCTCGGTGCTGATCTCGCCGGTGACGAGGTCCCGGACGACGATGCCGCGGGCCTTGCCGTCGACGATGACCAGCTCCAGCATCTCGTGCCGGGCGTTCATCTCGACGTTGCCCAGGCCGATCTGCCGCTCCAGGGCCTGGTACGCGCCGAGCAGCAGCTGCTGGCCCGTCTGGCCCCGGGCGTAGAAGGTGCGCTGCACCTGGGCGCCACCGAAGGAGCGGGTGTCCAGCAGACCGCCGTACTCGCGGGCGAACGGCACGCCCTGGGCGACGCACTGGTCGATGATGTTCACCGACACCTCGGCCAGGCGGTGCACGTTCGACTCGCGGGAGCGGAAGTCGCCGCCCTTGACGGTGTCGTAGAACAGCCGGTGCACCGAGTCGCCGTCGTTGCGGTAGTTCTTCGCCGCGTTGATGCCGCCCTGCGCCGCGATGGAGTGCGCGCGGCGCGGGCTGTCCTGGTAGCAGTAGGACTTGACGTGGTAGCCCTGCTCGGCAAGCGTCGCCGCGGCCGAACCACCGGCCAGGCCGGTGCCGACCACGATCACCGTCATCTTGCGGCGGTTGGCCGGGTTGACCAGCTTGGCCTCGAAGCGGCGGGTCTCCCAGCGCTTCTCGACCGGGCCGGTGGGAGCCTTCGTGTCGGCGATCGGGTCGCCCTCGGTGAAGAGTTCCATGTCAGGACACCAATCCGGTGAGAACGGCGAACGGGACCACCAGGTATCCGGCGCAGAGCGCCACGGCGAGGACGAGCGCGCCGGCGCGCGCCCGGCGCTCGCCGCGGGGCGTCTGCTGGCCGAGGCTGCGGAACGCGCTGAACGCGCCGTGGCGCAGGTGGAAGCCCACCGTGACGATCGCCAGGGTGTAGAAGAGCGTGACGTACCAGCGCTCCGGCGCGAAGTCGGCGACGACGTTGCCGTACGGGTTGCTGGCGTCGCCCTGCGGGTTCAGGTGACCGGTGGTCAGGTCCAGGATGTGGTAGATCACGAAGAGCAGGATGATCACGCCACCCCAGCGCATGGTGCGGGCCGCGTAGCTGCCCCGGACCTTCTTGCGGTGGGCGTACTTCACCGGGCGGGCGGCGCGTGCGCGCCGGGCCAGCACGGTGGCGGCGACGATGTGGGCCACCACGGCGACGGTGAGCACGGTGCGCTGGATCCACAGGTACCAGGTGTGGGGCAGCAGCGGCGTGCCGATGTCGCGCAGCCAGTGCGCGTAGTGGTCGAACGAGGTCTCCCCCGTGAAGATCTTCAGGTTCCCCAGCATGTGCACGATGAGGAACAGCACCAGCAGAATGCCCGTCACCGCCATGACGGCCTTGAGGCCGACGTTCGAGCGGATGGGCGACCGAGTTTTCGTGATTACCACGGGACCGACGCTAGGAGCACTTCGATCAGTCGTCCAATGCATCAAACTCGTAGTGTTGATAGCCGTAGGCTATGTAGATGCAGCTCCATCAGCTCCGGTACTTCGTTGCGGTGGCCGAAGTACGACATTTCACCCAAGCCGCCGACATCGTGGGCATCACGCAGCCCTCGCTGAGTAAGCAAATTCACGCCCTGGAGACCGACCTCGGCGCTCCGCTGTTCGAGCGGGTAAGGGGCAACATCGCTCTCACCGCGGCCGGCGAGGTGCTCCTGCCGTTGGCGACCCGGATCCTCGCCGACGTGGAGACCGCGACGCGGGAGGTGCAGGAGCTGGTCGGGCTGCGGCGGGGGCGCGTCCGGCTCGGCGCGACCCCGAGCCTGGCCACCTCGCTCGCCCCACCGGTGCTGCGCCGGTTCCGCGACGCGCACCCCACCGTCGACCTGCGGGTCGAGGAGGGTGGTTCCCAGGATCTCGTCCGGAACCTGCTCCGCGGGGACCTCGATCTGGCTCTGATCATCATGCCGGCCCAGGGCGCGGACCCGGGTCTGCGGGTCGACCCGATCCTGCGCGAGAGCCTGGTGGTGGCCTCGGTGGGGGAGGTGCCGACCGCCTCGCCCACCGGCGAGTTGCGCATCACCGACCTGCGCGACCAGCCGATGGTCATGTTCCGGGAAGGCTACGACCTGCGCGACGCCACCATCCAGGCGTGCCGCGAGGCGGGCTTCGAACCCACCTTCGCGGTGGACGGCGGTGAGATGGACGCGGTGCTCAGCTTCGTCGAGGCGGGGCTCGGCATCGCGCTGGTGCCCGGCATCGTGCTGGCCCGCAGGCCCGGGGTGCGCATCACGCCGCTGGCGCCCCCCGGGGTGCGGCGGACCATCGCCGTGGCCCGCCGCCGCGACGTCGTGCCGACGCACGCCGGCCGCGAGCTGCGGCGGATCCTGCTCGACTACGTGCAGTCCGCGATCGACAGCGACGACCTCCCTCCGGGTGTGGATCCCCGCTGATCGGGCCCCGGTTTCCGACCCGCTGGGTCAAATCGCGCGCAACGTCGGAATATCACCCTCAGTGTCCATGGCGATCACCTAAGGTGGGTTCTTGCGCGGGCAAAAGCCCCATTCAACTCAGCAGAGTTTGTCGGTGGGCGCTTCGCGCCGGGCAGGAGGGCCACACATGAGGATCCTGGTTACCGGCGGTGCCGGCTTCATCGGTTCACACTTCGCACGCAGTCTGCTCGGTGGCGGTTACACCGGGTTCGAGCACTGCGACGTCACGGTGATCGACAAGCTGACGTACGCCAGTGATCGGGCCAACCTGCCGGCCGTGCACCCCCGCCTGACCTTCGTCCGCGGGGACATCTGCGATGCACAGTTGCTCGCGGAGCTGGTTCCCGGCCACGACGCGGTGGTGCACTTCGCCGCCGAGTCGCACGTCGACAGGTCCATCGACGACCCCGCGCCGTTCTTCGAGACCAACGTGATGGGCTCCCACCTGCTGCTGGCCGCGTGCGCGCGCAGTGGCGTCGGCCGGGTCGTGCACGTCTCCACCGACGAGGTGTACGGCTCGATCAGCGAGGGCTCCTGGAACGAGACCTGCGTTCTCGAACCCAACTCCCCGTACGCGGCGTCCAAGGCGGCCAGCGACTGCGTGGTCCGCTCGTACTGGCGCACCTACGACGTGGACGTCTCCATCACGCGTTGCGCCAACAACTACGGGCCGTACCAGCACGTGGAGAAGGTCATCCCCCGCTTCGTCACCAGCCTGCTCACCGGCCAGGACATCACCCTGCACGGCGACGGCAGCGCCGTGCGCGAGTGGCTGCACGTCGACGACCACTGCCGGGCCATCGCGCTGGTGCTGGCCAAGGGCCGCGCCGGCGAGGTCTACAACATCGGCGGCGACGTCGAGCTGACCAACCGGGCGCTCGCCGAGCGGATCCTGCAGCTGGCCGGCGCCGGCTGGGAACGGGTCCGGCACGTGTCGGACCGCAAGGTGCAGGACCAGCGGTACTCGTTGGACTACCGCAAGATCTCCGAGGAGCTCGGCTTCGAGCCGCGGATCCGGTTCTCCGACGGGCTCAGCGAGGTCTTCGACTGGTACCGGGAGAACCAGGCCTGGTGGACGCCCACCGCCACGGAGGCCCGCGGCGCGGCGCTGACCACGTCGGTGCGCGGCGTCCCGGTCGCCCGAGGGCTCTCGGTCCCGGCGCGCTGACGCCTCCCGCCCGCCGGCCGGCGGGTCAACGGCCCTCCGCGTCGTCCATCGCCCGGTAGATCCGCTGCTCGGAGACGGGGTACGGGGTGCCCAGCGCCTGGGCGAAGACGTTCACCCGCAACTCCTCGATCATCCAGCGGATCTGCCGGACGGCCGTCTGCTGCCGGCGTGCCGGCGGCAGGGCGGCGAGCAGGTCGTCGTACTCCTTCTGCACGACCGCGATCCGGTCCTGCTGCTGGCGGTCCCGCTGCGGGTTGCCGCCCAGGCGGTCCAGTCGGCGCTCGATGGCGGTGAGGTAGCGCAGCAGGTCGGGCAGGCGGGCGTACCCGGTCTCGGTGATGAAACCGGCGTGCACCAGCCCGGCGAGCTGCTTGCGGATGTCGGCGAGCGCCGCCATCACGGCGAGGTTGCGGGTGGCGCCGAGCCGCTGCTCCACGGCGTACGCGGCGGCGAGCACCCGGCGGACCCGGTCCATCACCTCGACGACTGTGTCGACCAGGTCGGCGCGGACCTTCTCCCGCAGCGCCGCGAAGCCCTCGGCGTCCCAGGCCGGCCCGCCGGCGTCGCCGATCAGCCGGTCGATGGCCGCGCCGGCCGCGTCCTCGATCAGCTCCTGCACGCCGCCGTGCGGGTTGCGACTCAGCGCCAGCTTCGCCTCGTTGCTGAGCCGCCCCTGCAGGAACCGCGCCGGGGACGGGACGGTGAGCCGCAGCAGCCGGCGGGTGCCGGCCCAGTGCGCCGCCTCCGCCTCGGCGGGGGAGTCGAACACCTTCACCCCGACCGTGGCGCCCTCGTCGACGAGCGCCGGGTACGCGGTCACCGCGTAGCCGGCGCGCACCTGCTCGATGGTTCGCGGCAGCGTGCCGATGCTCCACTCCCGCAGCCCGGTACGGGCGATCTCCGGCGCGGCGGCCGCCACCACCTGGCGTACCTCCTGGCGGAGTTGACGTTGCAGGGTCGGCAGGTCCTTGCCCTCGGCGACCGGCTTCTCGTCGTCGCCGAGGACCCGGAAGGTCACCCGCAGGTGCGCCGGCAGCTTGGCCGGCTCCCAGGCGTCGCGGGGCACTGTGACACCTGTCATCCGCCGCAGTTGGCGGGTGAGCGCGTCCAGCAGCGCCTCCTCGCCCGGGGTGATCGCGGCGAGCGCGGCGCGGGCGTAGTCCGGCACCGGGACGAAGTTGCGGCGGATCGCCTTGGGCAGCGAGCGGATCAGCGCGATCACCGTCTCCTCGCGCAGCCCGGGCACCTGCCAGTCGAAGCTCTCCGCCGGCACCTGGTTGAGCAGCGGCAGCGGGATGTCCACTGTGACGCCGTCGTCCGGCGTGCCCGGCTCGAAGCGGTAGGTAAGCGGCAGACTCACCCCGTCGGCCTGCCACTCGTCCGGGTAGTCGTTCTCGTCCACCCCGGGCCGGCCGTCGTTCACCAGCACGTCGCGGGTGAAGGTGAGCAGGTCGGGCTGCTCCCGGCGGGTCTTCTTCCACCAGCTGTCGAAGTGCCGCCCCGAGGAGACGTCGGCGGGGATCCGCTGGTCGTAGAAGCCGAAGATGGTCTCGTCGTCGACCAGGATGTCCCGGCGGCGGGCCCTGCTCTCCAGCTCCTCGATCTCGGCGAGCAGCCGCTTGTTGTCCGCCCAGAACTGGTGGTGGGTCTGCCAGTCGCCCTCGACGAGGGCGTGCCTGATGAACAGCTCCCGGCTCAGCGCCGGGTCGATCCGCCCGAAGTTGACCTTGCGGGAGGTGACCAGGGGAATGCCGTACAGGGTGACCTTCTCGTAGGCCATCACCGCGGCCTGCTTCTTCTCCCAGTGCGGCTCGCTGTAGCTGCGCTTGACCAGGTGCTGCGCGAGGGGCTCGACCCACTCCGGCTCGACCCGACCGGCGATGCGGCCCCACAGCCGGGAGGTCTCCACCAGCTCGGCGGCCATCACCCAGCGCGGCGGCTTCTTGAACAGCGCCGACCCGGGGAAGATCCCGAACTTCGCGCCCCGCGCCCCCAGGTACTCGTGTTTCTGGGCGTCCTTCAGGCCGATGTGCGACAGCAGGCCCGGCAGCAGCGACTGGTGCACCTTCGGGGTGTCGATCTCCTCCGGCAGGTCCGCGCCGCCGCGGCGGCCCGCACCCCGGCCGGCGTCCGCGTCGTCCGCGGTGTCGCGCGCCGGCCGCCCACCCCGCCGGTCGCCCTCCTGCTGTGGGGTACGCAGCACCTGGCGCAACTGGCTGACGATGTCCTGCCACTCGCGGATCCGCAGGTAGTTCAGGTACTCCGCCTTGCACATCCGGCGGAACGCGCTTGACGACAGCTCCCGCTGCTGCTCGCGCAGGTAGCGCCACAGGTTGAGGTACGCGACGAAGTCCGACTCCTTGTCGGCGAACCGGGCGTGCGCCTGGTCGGCCTGGGCCTGCTTCTCGGCAGGCCGCTCGCGCGGGTCCTGGATGGAGAGCGCGGCGGCGATCACCAGCACCTCGGTGGCGCAGCCGTTGCGTTCGCCCTCGACGACCATCCGGGCCAGGCGTGGGTCGACAGGCAACTGGGCCAGCCGACGGCCCAGCGCGGTGAGCCGCTTCGCCGGGTCGGCCTCGGTCGGGTCCAACGCGCCCAGCTCGTGCAGCAGGTTGACGCCGTCGGTGATGTTGCGCTTGTCCGGCGGGTCGATGAACGGGAACGCGGCCAGGTCGCCGAGCCCGATCGCGGTCATCTGGAGGATGACCGACGCCAGGTTGGTGCGGAGGATCTCCGGGTCGGTGAACTCGGGGCGGGACAGGAAGTCCTGCTCGTCGTAGAGGCGGATGCAGATGCCGTCCGACGTACGGCCGCAGCGGCCCTTGCGCTGGTTTGCCGATGCCTGGGAGACCGGCTCGATCGGCAGCCGCTGCACCTTGAGCCGGCTGGAGTAGCGGGAGATCCGCGCGGTGCCCGGGTCCACCACGTACTTGATGCCGGGCACGGTCAGCGAGGTCTCCGCGACGTTTGTGGCGAGCACCACCCGACGCGAGGAGTGCGCGGCGAAGACCCGGTGCTGTTCGGCGCTGGACAGCCGCGCGTACAGCGGCAGGATCTCGGTGCCGAGCAGCGAGCGCTTGGACTGCACCAGCTTGCCCAGCGCGTCGGCGGTGTCGCGGATCTCCCGTTCGCCGCTGAGGAAGACCAGGATGTCGCCGGGACCCTCGGCGGCCAGCTCCTCGACGGCGTCGCCGATCGCCTGGATCTGGTCGCGGACGTTCTCCTCGTCGGCGGCGTCGCCGTCCTCCTCGCCCTCGGCGAGCTCGACCAGCGGCCGGTAGCGCACCTCCACCGGGTAGGTGCGCCCGGAGACCTCCACCACCGGGGCGGGCACGCCCTGCGGCTCGTCGGCGGTGGGTGGACCGGCGAAGTGCCGGGCGAAGCGGTCGGTCTCGATGGTCGCCGACGTGATGATCACCTTGAGGTCGGGTCGTCGGGGCAGCAGCTCCCGCAGGTACCCGAGGATGAAGTCGATGTTGAGGCTGCGCTCGTGCGCCTCGTCGATGATCAGCGTGTCGTACTGGCGCAGCATCCGGTCGGTCTGCAACTCGGCCAGCAGGATGCCGTCGGTCATCAGCTTGACCAGGCTGCGCTCGCTGACCTGGTCGGTGAAGCGCACCTTGTAGCCGACCACGTCGCCCAGCTCGGTGCCCAGCTCGTCGGCGATGCGGTCGGCCACCGTCCGGGCCGCCAACCGTCGGGGCTGGGTGTGCCCGATCAGGCCGTGCACGCCGCGCCCCAGCTCCAGGCAGATCTTGGGGATCTGGGTGGTCTTGCCGGAGCCGGTCTCGCCGGCCACGATCACCACCTGGTGATCACGGATGGCGGCGGCGATGTCGTCCTTGCGGTCGCTGACCGGCAACCCGGCCGGGTACGTGATGACCGGCACCGCCGCCCGTCGGGCGGCCAGCCGTTGCTCGGCCCGGGCCAGCTCGGCGGTGATCTCGGTCAGCGCCGCCTCCCGGCGCTGCGGGTCGCGCAGCCTGCGGGCACCGTCGAGGCGCCGCTGGAGCCGGCGTTGGTCGCGGAACATCAGGGGATCGAGGCGGCGGTGCAGCTCGCGGACGGGATCGGTCGCGGCGGAGGCGGCTGGATTCTGCATGTCGTGCCCAAGGATAGGCAGCGCGGCGGCGGACCGCCCCTGGGTTACCCGCGTGAGGGGTCCGTCGGCGCTCGGACGGCGGTCTAGAGTTGCGGCCGACGTCGAGCGCTGGGGGGCCGGGATGGAGCTGCGGGACACCGACCGGGCGTTGGTGCAGGCCGCCTCGGCGGTCGCCAAACTGCGGTGCCGCAGCCAGCGCCACACCGGCGCGTCGGCCGCCCGGACCACCGACGGTCGGGTCTTCTCCGGCGTGAACGTCCGGCACGACAGCGGGGAAACCTGCGCGGAACTGGTAGTGATCGGCGCCGCCGCCACCCAGGGCGTGACCGACCTGGAGACGATCGTCACGGTCACCGACCGGGGACGCGAGGTCGTCGAGCCCTGCGACAGGTGCGGGCACGTGCTCGGTGCCTACTTCCCGTCGCTGCGGGTGATCGTCGGCACGGTGAAAGATCTGCGGGTGGTCCCGATCGAGGGTCTGCGCGGCTGACCCCGAGGGCCTGCGCGCCTGACCGTCGAGGGCCTGCGCGGCTGGCCTCAGTCGCCCGCGGCCGCCTCCAGCATCGACTTGGGCATCGCCACGCTCTCGAACCGCACGTTGCCCTCCGGCACCATCCAACTCGTCACCCGTGCGACGAGCAGGCCGGCGCGGACGGCCGGATCGTCGGCGTAGAGCCCGCGCACCTCCTCCGGGGAGATCGAGAACACGACGAAGCCCCGCAGTTGGCCGTCGTCGCCGTCCAGCAGCGGCCCGGCCGCCAGCACCAGCCCCTGCTCCACGAATCCGGCCTGATGGGCCAGGTGGGCGCTCTGCACCCGGTCGAGCGCCTCCGGTGGCAGGTCCGGCGGATCCGACGGCCGGACCAGGAGGACGACCGTGTGCCTGTCGAATCGCATGGTCACACCCTATGGCGGGAGTGAAGGGGAATGTTCCTCTTACGGGTGTCATCGGCGTTCTGTCGCACTTGTTCCCGTCCGCGAAACTCATTCTCTTATCGAGGATCCAACGCGAATGGGAGGTGTGGCATGGTCACCAGACGAGGGTTGCTCGCCGCCGGTGCCGCAGGAGGCGCCGCGATGCTGGTCCCGGCGGGCTCCACGGCCGCGGGCCGAGCGCTCGCCGGGCCGGCGCTGCACGCCGCCGACATCCCGAAGTACGTCGCGCCGCTGCGGATCCCACCGGCCATGCCGGCGGTGTCGACCGGCCCGGAGCGGGACACGTACGTCATCGCGGTGCGGCAGTTCCGCCAGCAGATCCTGCCGCCGTCCTGGCCGCGTACGACGGTGTGGGGTTACGGCTCCACCGCCCACCCCGGCAGCTTCGGCTACCCGGCGCCGAGCATCGTGGCGCGGGTGGACCACCCGGTGCGCGTGACCTGGGTCAACCAGCTCGTCGACGACCGGGGCGACTTCCTGCCGCACCTGCTGCCGATCGACCCCACCCTGCACTGGGCCAACCCGGCCGGCGGAAACGCGGAACGGGACCAGCACGGCCACCGCGACGGCGACCGGCGGGGCTACCGCGGGCCGGTGCCCCAGGTGGTGCACCTGCACGGCGGGCACAGCCCGCAGGAGAGCGACGGCCACGCCGAGGCGTGGTACCTCCCGGTCGCCCGTGACCTGCCGTCCGACTTCGCCGTCTGCGGCAGCGCGTACGACGAGTTCCGGTCCCGCTTCACCGAGCGTTCCAGCCTGCGCTGGTCCGCGGGCTCGGCCACCTTCGAGTACGCCAACGACCAGGCGCCCGCCACCCTCTGGTACCACGACCACACGTTGGGGGCCACCGCCCAGAACGTCTACGCCGGACCGGCCGGGTTCTACCTGCTCGGCGGCACCGGCGACCTGCCGGACGGGGTGCTGCCCGGCCCCGGCCCGGCGCAGGACGACCCGCCGGACACCCGCTACCACGACATTCCGCTGATGATCCAGGACCGCAGCTTCACCGCCGGCGGTGACCTGCTCTACCCGGGCGGGCACTCGTCGCCCGGCACCGGCTCCACAATCGTGGTCAACGGCCGCACCTGGCCCAGCCTGACGGTGCAGCGGCGGCGCTACCGGTTCCGCCTGCTCAACGGCTGCAACAACCGCTTCCTGCTGCTGAGCGTGGCCGCCCACGCCACCGCGCGGCCGGCCCGCCCGGTGCTGCCGATCTGGCAGATCGGCAGCGACGGCGGCTTCCTGCCCGAGCCGGTGTCACACGAACGCGTGACCCTCGGCCCCGCCCAGCGGGCCGACGTCATCGTCGACTTCACCGACGTGCCCGTCGGTACCGAGCTGTACCTCGTCAACGAGGGGCCCGACTGGGCGTACCGCGGTGGCCGGCCCGGGGTGGACTTCCCGCCGGCCGACCCGCGCACCACCGGGCAGGTGCTGCGCTTCGTGGTCACCGAGGCCACCGGCTCGGACCCGAGCGTGCCGCCGGAGCAGCTGCGGCTGCCGGCACCTCCTCGGTTGCCGACGGCCGACCGGGTCCGGCGGTTGTCGCTCAACGAGCGGATGTCCGGCCCGTCGGGGTCGATGACGATGCTGCTCGGCACCCTCGACGAGCATGGCCGGGGCCGGCCGATGCGCTGGAGCGACCCCGTGACCGAGCAGCCCATCGTGGGCGCCACCGAGGTGTGGGAGGTGCGCAACTTCACCCGGCTCGTCCATCCGGTCCACCTGCACCAGGCCCAGTTCGAGGTGCTCGGCCGTGGGCACTCGGGCCAGGTGCAGCCGTCGCCGGGGGAGCGGGGGCGGATGGACACGGTGCTCGCGTACCCCTGGGAGGTGACCCGGATCAAGGCGCGCTTCGACCTGCCGGGCCGCTATGCCTGGCACTGTCACCTGCTGGAGCACGAGGACAACGAGATGATGCGGCCACTGAACGTGCTGCCCGGCGGCGGCGCGGCGGCCGGGGACGGTGCGGCGGCGGGCGTACCGGAGGCGTCGGTATCGACAGACGCCGGTTAGGTCGCTTTCCGCAGGTCGGCTAAGGTTAGGCGAACCTAAGCTCGAACGTGCAGGAGACTCGTGACCACCCTCGCCGCCCGGCCGACGCCGGCCCGCAACCGGTCCGGTGCCCGTACCGGCCGACGGGTGGCCGTCACCGCCGGAGCCGCGCTGGTGCTGCTCCTCGCCGTGCTGGCGAGCTTCGCGCTGGGCAGTCGGCAACTCGGTGTCGGTGCGGTCTGGCACGCCCTCGTCGCGCCGGACGGCAGCGACGCGAGCACGATCGTCCGGGAACTGCGCATGCCGCGTACCGCCCTGGGCCTCGCCGTCGGGCTCGCGCTCGCCGTGGCCGGAGTGCTGTTCCAGGCGCTCACCCGCAACCCCCTCGCCGAGCCCCGCATCCTCGGCATCAGCGCCGGCGCGTCGTTCGGCGTGGTGCTCGCCATCTCGGTCTTCGGCGTCGGCACGCTCGCCGGCTACGTGTGGTTCGGCATCGCCGGGGCGCTTGTCGCCGGGCTGCTGGTCTTCGCCATCGCCAGCCGGGCCCGCGAGGGCGCCAGCCCGGTCACCCTCGCGCTTGTCGGCGCGGCGCTCGACGCCAGCCTCGCCTCCGGGGTGTACGCGCTGCTCAGCATCGACGCCCGCACCTTCGAGGAGTACCGGTTCTGGGTGGTCGGCGGGTTGGCCGGCCGGGACCTCGGCGTCACCGCCCAGGTGCTGCCGTTCGTCCTCGTCGGCCTGCTGCTCGCGGCCCTGGTGGCCCGCGGTCTGGACGCGCTGGCCCTCGGCGACGACGTGGCCCGCGGCCTGGGCCACCGCATCGGGCTGGTCCGCCTCGGTGGCGGCCTCGCCGCGGTGCTGCTGACCGGTGCCGCGGTGGCCGCAGCCGGGCCGGTCGCGTTCGTCGGGCTGGCCGTGCCGCACCTGGCCCGCGCCCTGGTCGGCGCGGACCACCGCTGGACCCTCGCCGTCTCCGCGCTGCTCGGGCCCGCGCTGCTGCTCGGCGCCGACGTCGTCGGCCGGCTGGTCGCCCCGCCCGGCGAGATACCGGCCGGGATCATCACCGCCCTGATCGGCGCGCCGCTGTTGGCCGTGCTGGTCCGCCGCGCCCGGGTGGTGACCGCGTGACGACCACCCAGCGCCCCGTCCCCGGCCCGGCAGGCACCGCCGGCTCGGCCGGTGTCGACAGTGCCCGGCTGCCGGGGCGGTCGCTGCTGCGGGTCGGCCCGGTCAGCCTGCAGATCCGCCGCCGGGCGGTGCTGGTCGCCGCCGTGCTGACCGTGCTGCTCCTGCTCGCGATGCTGCTCAGCCTCTGCCTCGGCACCCCGTACGTCGCCCCGGCCGACGTGCTGCGCGCCCTCTCCGGCGCCGGGACCCCGTACGACCTCGTCGTCTTTGATCTGCGGTTGCCCCGGATCGTGCTGGCCGCGGTGGCCGGGGCGGCCTTCGGCGTGGCCGGCACGCTGATCCAGAGTGTGGCGCGCAACCCCCTCGCCAGCCCGGACGTCATCGGCATCACCCAGGGCGCCGGCCTCGCCGCGACAGTGGCCCTGACCAGCGGCGCGGCGGCGGTGCTGGTGGCGCCCAGCGCGCTGGTCGGCGGCCTGCTGGCGGCGGTGCTGCTGTTCGCCCTCGGCGCCCGGCACGGACTGGCCGCGCAGCGGTTCGTCCTCGCCGGCGTGGCGGTCGCGTTCGCCTTCCGGGCGCTCACCGAGGTGGTCATGCTCACCGCCGACCCGATCGACGGCCTGCGGGCACAGATCTGGCTGATCGGCACCCTGGCCGGCAAGGGTTGGACCGAGGCCGCCTGGATCGCCGGCACCCTGCTGGTGCTGCTGCCGGTGCTGGCCTGGGCTGGCTGGGCCCTGAACAGCACCGCCCTGGACGACGACACCGCGCGCGGTGTCGGGCTGCGTCCGGTGGCCCGCCGGATCGGGCTCGCCGGCACCGGCGTGCTCGTCGCCGCGATGGCCACCGCCCAGGTCGGCGCCGTCGACTTCGTGGCGCTTGTCGCGCCGCAGCTGGCCCGCCGGCTGGTCCGCGCCGAACGGCCCCCGCTGGTCTGCGCCGCGCTGCTCGGCGCGCTGCTGCTGGTGCTTGCCGACCTGGCCGGCCGGCGGCTGCTCGCACCCACCCAACTGCCGGCCGGTGTGCTGACCGCCGCGATCGGCGGCCCGTACCTGATCTTCCTGTTGCTCCGTGGACGACGGCGGTCGTCGTGACGCCTGCGAGGAGTCGTGTGATGCTCTCCACCCGGGACCTGGTCGTCGGCTACGACGAGAGGACCGTGCTCGACGGGCTCACCCTGGACCTGCCGACCGACGCGTTCACCGTCATCGTCGGGCCCAACGCCTGCGGCAAGTCCACCCTGCTGCGCACGATGGCCCGGCTGCTGACCCCACGGCGCGGCACGGTCCTGCTGGACGGCACGGCCATCCGCGATCTGCCCACCCGCGACGTGGCCCGCCGGCTCGGCGTCCTGCCGCAGAGCCCGCTGGTGCCCGAGGGCGTCACGGTGGCCGACCTGGTCGGGCGCGGCCGGCAGCCGTACCAGCGGTGGTGGCGGCAGTGGTCGTCCGACGACGGCGCGGCCGTGGACGAGGCGATGAACCTGGCCGACGTGGCCGACCTGGCCGACCGGCCGGTGGACAGCCTCTCCGGCGGCCAGCGGCAACGCGTGTGGATCGCCATGACCCTGGCCCAGGACACCGACGCCCTGCTGCTGGACGAGCCGACCACCTTCCTCGACCTGGCCCACCAGGTAGAGGTGCTGGATCTGCTGCACCGGCTGCGCGTCGAGCGCGGCCGCACAGTGGTCGCCGTCCTGCACGACCTCAACCAGGCCGCCCGCTACGCCGACCACCTGATCGCGATGCGCGCCGGCGCGGTGGTGGCCGCCGGGCCACCCCGGGAGATCCTCACCGCCGACCTGGTCCGTGACGTGTTCGGGCTGGCCTGCGTCGTCGTGCCCTGCCCGGTGACCGGCGCGCCGCTGGTGGTGCCCGCGCACACCAATTCGTCGACGGCGTCCGTGCCGGACGCCCGACCCGCCACGGGCGACGCGGCCAACCCGCTCGCCGGCACGTACCCCTCGAAAGGACTCTGATGCGTCGTCTCGTCGCCGCTCTCGCCGCGGCCGTCGCCCTCGGGGCCGGCCTCACCGCCTGCGGTGAGAGCGACCCGGTCGCCGGCTCCGCCACCGGGGAGACCCGGGAGATCACCCACGCCATGGGCACCACCAAGGTCCCGGCCGCGCCGAAGCGCGTCGTCGTGCTCGACACCGACAAGATCGACACGGCGCTGTCGCTGGGCATCACACCCGTCGGCGCCGCTACCGCCGGCGAGGCGAAGAGCTGGCCGACGTACTTCGGCGCGGACAAGCTCGCCGGCATCAAGGAGGTCGGTGTGCTCGCCGAGCCCGACCTGGAGGCGATCAACGCCCTCAAGCCGGACCTCATCCTCGGCAGCAAGTTCCGCCAGGAGAAGTTCTACGACGAGCTGGCCGCCATCGCGCCCACCGTGTTCACCGACAAGGTGGGCATCACCTGGAAGGACAACTTCCTCCTCGACGGCAGGGCGCTCGGCCGCGAGCAGCAGGCCAAGGACCTGCTCGGGGCGTACGAGAAGCGGGCCAAGGACTTCGGCGCCACGCTCGGCGACCCGGCCGCCCGCAAGGTGTCGATCGTGCGGTTCATCCCGGGCAACATCCGGGTGTACGGCCCGGAATCCTTCTCCGGCATCGTCATCGGCGACACCGGCCTCGGCCGCCCCGAGCGGCAGATGCTCGCCAACAAGGAGGACAAGCGCTTCGACCTCGTCAGCCCCGAGCGGATCAACGAGGTCGACGGCGACGTCATCTTCGTGACCGCGTACGGCGACAAGGCCGCCGCCGAGCAGGCCAAGGTGGCCGGTGGGACCCTGTGGAAGGGCCTCGGCGCGGTCAAGGCCGGCAAGGCGTACCCGGTCTCGGACGAGGTCTGGATGACAGGCATCGGCGTCGGCGCCGCCAACAAGATCCTCGACGACCTCGCGAAGTATCTCGCCGGCTGATCTCGACGTGAACGGCAAAGGAGTGGCTGTCCGTGTCGGACAGCCACTCCTTCTCGTTGCGCTCCAGCCCGCCGGGTTTGCTGATGGCGCATCATCGGGTGCGCTGTCGCCTACCGGACGCCCACTGCCTGCGGATCGGCCTACGCTGCGGCAATAGAAACTCATGGTTCTCCTGGCGAGGAGCGGGACGTGAATCCTCCACGGCGCACGGTTCGGACCCGCTTCTGGGTCGAGATCGCGTCAGCGGCCCTTTTCGGAGTGCTGTTCGTGCTGACCCTCCTCTGGAAGGACTGGCTCGAGGCGTTCGGTTTCGAGCCCGACAACCACGACGGCACGGTCGAGTGGCTGATGGTCGCGGGACTCTTCGTCCTGTCCGCGGTGTTCGCCGTGTCCGCCCGCTTCGAGTGGCGGCGGACCGCACTCGCGCAGTAGGGACTGACCCGGGAGGGCCCTCGTGCCAACGATCAAGGATGTCAGCCCGACCCGGTCCAACACGCCGAACCGGAAGTCGGGACAGTTCACGACGGGGCGGATGTTGTCCCTCGACAGCTCCGATGATGGTCAGTTGGTGTTCGCCGGCTCATTCTCGAGCAACCTCTGGGTCTCGGAGGACGGCGGTGAGTCGTGGTCACAGGTCGAGCGGCCAGAGCCGGGTGCGGGTCAGTTCGGCGTGCCGGGCGCGATGGGCGGCTACTGCGTGACGTCGATCGCCGTCGCGCCGGACTCGGCGCGCTGGGCCGTCGAGCGCAACCCGCGCCTGCTGGGCGAGATCTCCGCGGACCCCGGCGCCGGCATCGTCGGCTTCGGGGACACCGGCTTGTGGACCGCGACGACCAGATCGGACGGTACGTTCACCGCGCCCCGGCTGCTGTCTGCGGACTTCGGGACGCAGGCCGGCGGTTGGCAGGTGGACAGGCACCCGCGCTTCGTGGCCGACCTGACCGGTGACGGCCGCGCCGACATCGTCGGTTTCGGGGACGCGGGTGTCTGGGTCGCCCGCAACAACGGTGACGGCACGTTCGGGGCGGTGCAGTTCGTGTTGGCGGATCTGGGTTATGAGTCTGGTTGGCGGGTGGAGAAGCATGTTCGGGTGTTGGCGGATCTGACCGGTGATGGTTGTGCCGACATCGTGGCGTTCGGCGATGACGGCGTGTACGTGGCTCTCAGCCAGGGCGATGGCACGTTCGCGTTCACTCCGGTGCCGGCGATTCCTGATTTCGGGTATGACGCTGGTGGTTGGCGGGTGGAGAAGCATGTTCGGGTGTTGGCGGATCTGACCGGTGATGGTTGCGCCGACATCGTGGCGTTCGGCGACGACGGTGTGTGGGTCGCGTTGAACAACGGTGATGGCACGTTCGCGGGGCCGCGCTTCGTGTTGGCGGATCTGGGTTACGACTCTGGCTGGCGGGTCGAGAAGCACGTCCGGACGCTGGCGAACCTGACCGACGGCGGTGGCGCGGACATCGTCGCCTTCGGCAACGACGGGGTCTACGTCGCACTCGGACAGGGCGACGGCACGTTCGCGTTCACGCCCACACCCGCCCTCGCCGAGTTCGGTAACAACGCCGGGGGCTGGCGGGCCCTCCGGCACCCGCGCCTCGTGGCCGACGTGACCACCCTCGGTCACGCGGACATCGTCGGCTTCGGCAATGCGGGTGTCCACCTCGCCCGCAACAACGGGGACGGCACCTTCCAGCCGTCGCAGCTCGTGGTGCGCGACTTCGGCTACGACTCGGGCTGGCGGGTGGACAAGCATCCCCGGTTCCTCGTCGACGTGACCGGCGACGGCCACGCCGACATCGTCGGCTTCGGCGACGCCGGCGTCTACGTCAGCCGCGCCAGCGGGACCTCCTTCGAGCCACCGCGGCTCGTGCTGCCCAACTTCGGTGCCGGGGCGGTCGTGCTCGCCCTGGCCCAGTGCGACCGCGAGTCACAGGATGCCGGCGTGTGGCGTTCGAGCGACCGAGGGGCGAACTGGACGCGCGTACACGGCTTCCCCCGCTCCACCGGCCAGGCAC
Source organism: Micromonospora lupini str. Lupac 08 (assembly GCF_000297395.2). Lineage (GTDB taxonomy): Bacteria > Actinomycetota > Actinomycetes > Mycobacteriales > Micromonosporaceae > Micromonospora > Micromonospora lupini. Next base: position 2,402,309 of record NZ_HF570108.1, read on the forward strand.
GGCTGCCCGGGGCCGGGCAGCTCGTCTGGGCGCCGGGCACCGCGAACCTGGTCTACGCCGCCGGCGGCAGCTCCCTCGCGGTCAGCACCGACGGCGGCGCCACCTTCGCCGACGTCATGCCCGTGCCGGGCGGCGGTTTCCAACCGGTCAACCACGTCGCGGTCGCCGCCACGCCTCCGGGCGCTCTCCAACCCGCGATCGTGTACGCGCTCGCCAGCCGGAAGGTCTTCGTCTCCGTCGACGCCGGCCTGACCTGGGTCCCCGACCTCGGGCCGGTCCCGGCCACCATCGGCGGCGCGACGGGGCTCGCGAACGCGCCGAACGAGCGGGTCATGGTGGTCTCACCCCGCTCGCCTCTGGAGGTCTTCGCGACTGCCGACGCCAACCTGGTCCCGCCCGAGCTGTGGCGCGGCGACTACACGCAGTTCGGCCAGACCAACGCGTCGCGGTGGACCCCGGTGCCGCTGCCTGACCTGCGGAATCAGAAACAGTTCAGCGGTAACGTCTTCGTCGCCGCCACCCAACCGGGTCACGGCGAGGTGCTGTTCTACGGCCCGCAACGCGCGAAGGTCTTCGCGGCCCCGCTCGATCCCGCGTCCGCGGCGGACTGGCACGAACTCGACGACGGTCAACACGCCCATGTCGACCTGCACGGGATCTTCCTGTCGCCCGACTTCGCGGCAACGGTCCAGGACGGGTCGTACGCGTCGACCTCCGGCACCGTCTGGATGGCCAGCGACGGAGGCATCTTCCGCAGCACCGACGGCGGTCGGAACTTCCACGCCGCGGGCAGCATCAGCACCCTCTCCGTCGTGAACATCGCCGGCGTGGCGATCCCGGGTCGTGGCCCGGTCATCTCGCTCAACACCGGCGACAACGACGGCTTCGCCTCAGCCGACGGCGGGCGGACGTGGCGGCCGCAGGACTACGGCGGCGGCGACAACGACTGCTCCTTCGCCGATCCGCTGCGGCCGTCCTCGATGTTGGTCTTCACGCCGCGCTGGGATGCCCAGGGTCGGTTCGCCACCGGGGGAACGGGCCAGACGCTCGCCGTCTACGGTGCCCCACCCGGCGAGCTGCCGGACGTCACCAGCAGCACGCGACGGCAGATGATTCCGGGGCCGTCCCTGCGCCCCGGTTCGACGATCTGGAACGCGACGAGCGGGTTCGTCATCCGCGGCTACCGCCCCCTCGTGCACGACCTGCCGGGCGACGCCCCGCAGCCCGACGACCAGGTCTTCATCCGCTTCTTCGGCAACTTCTCGTCCCGGGACCTGGGGACGTTCCCCAACAACCTGGCCGTGCTGCTGCGCGCCCGCAACCTGCGCGACGTCACCAAGCGCACGGACTGGGACACCCCCGGCGGCTGGCGGGTGGACAGGCACCTCCGCCTGCTCGCGGACGTCACGGGAGAAGGTCACGCGGACGTCGTCGGCTTCGGCGACGCGGGCGTGTGGACGGCGTTGAGCACGTCCCGCGGCTCGTTCGCCGACCCGCGGCTGGTCCTGGCGGACCTGGGTTACGAGTCCGGCTGGCGGGTCGAGAAGCACCCACGGCTGCTCGCCGATCTGACCAACTCCGGTGGCGCCGACATCGTCGCCTTCGGCAACGCGGGCGTCTATGTGGCGCTGAGCAACTCCGACGGCACCTTCAGCTTCACGCCGGTGCCCGTGGTCACCGACTTCGGGCACGATGCGGGCAGCTGGCGGGTCGAGAAGCACCTCCGGTTCGCGGTGGACCTGACCGGTGACGGCTGCGCCGACATCGTCGGTTTCGGTGACGCCGGCGTCTCCGTCGCGCTGAACAACGGTGACGGCACGTTCGGGGCGGTGCAGTTCGTGTTGGCGGATCTGGGTTATGAGTCTGGTTGGCGGGTGGAGAAGCATGTTCGGGTGTTGGCGGATCTGACCGGTGATGGTTGTGCCGACATCGTGGCGTTCGGCGATGACGGCGTGTACGTGGCTCTCAGCCAGGGCGATGGCACGTTCGCGTTCACTCCGGTGCCGGCGATTCCTGATTTCGGGTATGACGCTGGTGGTTGGCGGGTGGAGAAGCATGTTCGGGTGTTGGCGGATCTGACCGGTGATGGTTGCGCCGACATCGTGGCGTTCGGCGACGACGGTGTGTGGGTCGCGTTGAACAACGGTGATGGCACGTTCGCGGGGCCGCGCTTCGTGTTGGCGGATCTGGGTTACGACTCTGGCTGGCGGGTCGAGAAGCACGTCCGGACGCTGGCGAACCTGACCGACGGCGGTGGCGCGGACATCGTCGCCTTCGGCAACGCCGGCGTCTACACCGCCCTCGGCAACGGCGACGGCACGTTCGCCTTCACCCCCGTTCCCGCCGTCCCCGACTTTGGCTACGACTCCGACTGGCGGGTCGAGCAGCACCCGCGATTTCTTGCCGACGTGACAAGCGCCGGTCACGCCGACATCGTCGGTTTCGGCGACGCGGGCGTCCTCATCGCCGTCAACCGGGGCGACGGCACCTTCCCGCCGCGGCCACTGTTCGTCATTCCCAACTTCGGCGCGGGCGAGGGTGGGCCGTTCGAACAACAGGGGCCGTTCCTGCCCGACCCGAACGTCGGCATCGTCCAGGCGTCCGGGGGGCACAGCGGCACCGTGTTCGTCGTCGGCGGAGATGACGCGCGTCGGCTCTGGAAGTGGACCGACGGGATGCCCGCGTGGCAGCAGTTGGTGCCTGGTGGGGGAGCGGGGCAGGCTCGCCGGTTCTTCGTCGACCCGTACCGGCCCAGCCTGCTGTACGTGTTGGACCGCGAGCACGTCATCCGCTCCGACGACGGTGGCGTCACGTGGCGTGTCGACGCCAGCCTGGAACAGATGCTCACCTGTGGCGGCCGCATCGGCGCCGACCGTGACGAGGATGCCGACGGTCAGGGCGACCACTACGGCTCCATCCTCAGCGACATGCAGTTCGATCCCGTCAACCCGGGGCGTCGCTTCGCCGTCGGTCTCGCCGGTGCGTTCATGACCACCGACGGCGTGGTCTGGACTCGTCTGCTCGACACGGGTGCCGTCCGTGGCCGGCCCGCCAACTGCTACTTCGACTGCGTCTCGAACCCTGCGGACCCGGCGCTGTACGTGTCGTTCGCGGGGCGGAGCATCATGCGGATCAGCGGCTTCGCGGTGACCGGCGCCGCGGCGGCGACAAGCGCGGCTCCCGCGGTTTTCGAGGACCATCAGCCGACTTCGTCTGACCTGCGACGGTCGTTGTTCCGCACGAGGGACGGGCAGATCGGCACGGCGCAGGCCATGCCGGACGAGCGCGTGCTGCTCACCTTCGACGACGGCCGGTCGATCGTCGTCGACGCGGACGAGATCACGCCGCACGACGACCGGCTCTGACGCCCGACGGGCTCTGGCGACCGGCTCTGACCACCGGCCGGCTCTGGCGACCCGCTCTGACGCCCGGCCCGGAATCGACCGTCACGGCGGGCGGGCGTGACTTCGTGGATGGCCGAAGCGCCCGTCTCTGCCCCCGCCGTGGAGGGCGGGGGCAGAGACGGCGATGGGCTGTGGCGAGCCGCCCGTCCGGGTCGCTGGCTGGACCCGGACGGGAGGCGGCGATCAGGCGGCGGTGGACCAGATCGCGCGGAAGGCGGCGGCCTCGCCGGAGAGCCAGCGTTCGATGTGCTCGGGCTTGGCGTCGGTGGGCATGCGGTGGGCCTGGCCACGTCGGACGTCGACCAGGACGGGTTCGGCGTGCGGGAGCACCGCGTCCATGTGTCGGGCCATCAGGTGCAGGGTGGCGAGCACCGACTCCTCGCTCGGTGGGGCCTCGTCGAAGTGCAGGCGGACCGCGTCGGCGTGGCCGTCGGCGTGGCGTACCCCGAAGTGAGGGTTGATCTTGACGGGTAGGTCGCCCAGCATGGCCAGGGCGTCGCGGGTCTGGGCGAGGTCGACGGCGGCCGGGTCGCCGAGGGAGTGCAGCCAGGCCGTGGCGCCGGGCACCAGCGCCTGGTAGAGCGGACGCCAGCGCGGCTTGACGATGTCGACCACCCCGGTCAGGTGGGTGCCGCCGGTGTGGAAGGCGATGTCGGCCTTGAGTGCCTTGACGAACTGGCCGTGCGGGTTGAAGCCGGAGCGGCTGGCCCGCTGCTTGCGCAGGCCACCCACGAAGGTCGCCTTGGTGGGGCCGGTGCGGTCGACGTAGCGGGTGAAACCGAGCAGCGTTGCGTAGGGGGTGAGAGGCGTGGAGGCGGGAGCGGTCACGGGCGTCCTCCCTAGTCGTAATCCTGCAGGTCAGGAACTCGATTAGTACATACATTCTAATCGACACCTCTGACATCGCCCAGCGAAAACGGGGGTGCGGAAAAGGCGACAAAGGGGGCCGTCCGCAGTGCGGACGACCCCCTTTGTCGGGAGGACTGTCAGAGCTGGCCGACGTCCGTGATCCGGACGACCGCCGCCCCGACCTCGTCCGAGGCGACGAGGTCGATCTCGGCGCTGATGCCCCAGTCGTGGTCGCCGTCCGGGTCGTCGAAGATCTGCCGGACCGTCCACCGCTCCCGGCCCTGCTCGATCATCAGCAGCGCCGGGCCGCGGGCGTCGGGACCAACCCCGATCGAGTCGTACGCCTCGAAGTACGGCGCGAGGGCGTCGGCCCACGCGTCGTAGTCCCAGCCGTCCTCGGCGTCCAACTCGGCGAGCAGGTCCCAGCGGCGCAGCGCGGCCAGCTCGACGCGGCGGAACAGCGCGTTGCGCACCAGCACCCGGAACGCCCGCGCGTTGCGGGTCACCGCCGGCGGTCGGTCGGTCAGCGCGGCGTGCGCCTGGGCCACCTCGGCCACGTCGGACGGGTTGCGCAGCCGCTCCCACTCGTCGATGAGGCTGGAGTCGACCTGGCGGACCAGCTCGCCGAGCCACTCGATGAGGTCGATCAGCTCCTCGGTCTTGGCGTCCTCGGGCACGGTCTGGCGCAGCGTCTTGTACGCGTCGGCCAGATAGCGCAGGACCAGGCCCTCCGAGCGGGTCAGCCCGTAGAACTGCACGTACTCGGTGAAGGTCATGGCCCGCTCGTACATGTCGCGGACGACGGCCTTGGGGGAGAGCTGGTGGTCGGCGACCCACGGGTGGCCCTGCCGGTACATCTCGTACGCGGCCTCCAGCAGCTCCGCGAGGGGCTTCGGGTGGGTCACCTCGTCGAGCAGCTCGAGGCGGGCCTCGTACTCGATGCCCTCTGCCTTCATCGCGGCGACCGCCTCGCCGCGGGCCTTGAACTGCTGCGCGGACAGGATCTGCCGGGGGTCGTCGAGGATCGACTCGATCACGCTCAGCACGTCGAGGGCGTACGACGGGGACTCGGCGTCGAGCAGTTCGATGGTGGCCAGGGCGAGGGGGGAGAGTGGCTGGTTGAGCGCGAAGTCGAGCTGGAGGTCGACGGTGAGCCGGATCCGCCGGCCCGTCTCGTCCGGCTCGGGCAGCTCCTCGACGACCCCGCCGGCCCGCAGCGCCCGGTAGATGGCGATGGCCCGGCGGATGTGCCGGCGCTGGGCGGCCGGCTCCTCGTGGTTGTCGGTGAGCAGGTGCCGCATCGCGGTGAACGCGTCCCCGGGCCGGCCGATGACGTTGAGCAGCATCGAGTGGCTGACCTGGAAGCTGGAGGTCAGCGGCTCCGGCTCGGCGTCGACGAGTCGGTCGAAGGTGGGCTGGCCCCAGCCGATCGAGCCCTCCGGCGGCTTCTTGCGGACCACCTTGCGCCGCTTCTTCGGGTCGTCGCCGGCCTTGGCGAGGGCCTTCTCGTTGTCGATGACGTGCTCGGGTGCCTGCACCACGACCCGGCCGATGGTGTCGTAGCCGGCCCGACCGGCCCGCCCGGCGATCTGGTGGAACTCCCGGTTCTTGAGCAGCCGGGTACGGACCCCGTCGTACTTGGACAGGCCGGTGAACAGCACCGTCCGGATCGGCACGTTGATGCCGACGCCGAGGGTGTCGGTGCCGCAGATGACCTTGAGCAGGCCAGCCTGGGCGAGGGTCTCCACCAGGCGGCGGTACTTGGGCAGCATGCCGGCGTGGTGCACGCCGATGCCGTGGCGGACCAGCCGGGACAGCGTCTTGCCGAAGCCGGAGGTGAATCGGAAGCCGCCGATCGCCTGGGCGATCATGTCCTTCTCGGCCCGGGTGCAGACGTTGACGCTCATCAGCGCCTGGGCGCGTTCCAGCGCGGCGGCCTGGGTGAAGTGCACGACGTACACCGGGGCCTGCTTGGTCTCCAGCAGCTCTTCCAGGGTCTCGTGCAGCGGCGTCATGGCGTACGAGAAGATGAGCGGGACCGGCCGCTCCGCCGTGCGCACGACGGCGGTGGGCCGTCCGGTGCGTCGGGTCAGGTCGTCGACGAACCGGGTGGTGTCCCCCAGGGTGGCGGACATCAGGATGAACTGGGCCTGCGGCAGCTCGATGATCGGCACCTGCCAGGCCCAGCCCCGGTCGGGCTCGGCGTAGAAGTGGAACTCGTCCATGATCACCTGGCCGACGTCGGCCTTCGTGCCCTCGCGCAGCGCCAGGTTGGCCAGGATCTCCGCCGTGCAGCAGATGATCGGGGCGTCGGCGTTGACGCTGGCGTCGCCGGTGAGCATGCCGACGTTCTCGGCGCCGAAGACCTCGCAGAGCGCGAAGAACTTCTCCGACACCAGGGCCTTGATCGGCGCGGTGTAGAAGGTCGTCCGGCTGTCCGCGAGGGCGGCGAAGTGCGCAGCGATCGCCACCAGGCTCTTGCCGGAGCCGGTGGGCGTGTTCATGATCAGGTTGGCGCCGGAGACGATCTCGATGACCGCCTCCTCCTGATGGGGATAGAGGTCGAGGCCGCGCTCCTTCGCCCAACCGGCGAACGCGTCGAAGAGGGTGTCGGGGTCGGCGCTTGTCGGCAGCGCGGCGGTGAGCGTCATATCCCGTCCATGGTGCCTGGATCATGCCCCCGCGCGCCAACCCGGCCTCCGCCGGGCACCCGTCCGGGCCGGCTCGTCACCGTCGGCGGTAGATCAGGTCGGCGACCGGCCGGCCGGCGGTGATCGCCCGCCGCTCGAACTTCGTCACCGGGCGGTGCGCCGGACGCGGCGCGATACCGCCGTACGCGTCGACCAGCCCCGGGTCCGCGTCCAGGGTCTCCCGCATCGCCTCGGCGTACTCGGCCCAGTCGGTCGCGCAGTGCAGCGTCCCGCCGGGGACCAGCCGGGAGCGCAGCAGCGCCACGTGCGCCGGCTGGATGATCCGCCGCTTGTGGTGGCGGGACTTCGGCCAGGGGTCGGGAAAGAAGATGTGTACGGCGTCCAGGACGCCCTCCGGCAGGCCGCTGACCAGCTCCAACGCGTCGCCCTGGGCCACCCGCACGTTGCCGAGGCCACCGCGGTCCGCCAGGTCGAGCAGGTTCGCGATTCCCGGCGTGTGCACCTCGACCGCCAGATAATCTCGATCCGGGTCGGCGGCGGCCATCACGGCGGTGCTGTCGCCCATGCCCGAGCCGATCTCCAGCACCACCGGGGCCCGGCGGCCGAACAGGGCGGCCAGGTCGACCGGCTCGCCCGACACGTCGAGGCCGTAGGACGACCAGAGCCGCTCCAGCGCATCGGTCTGGCGACCGCTCATCCGGCCCCGGCGGGGGTGGAAGGTGCGGATCGGCCGGCCCGCGGGCGGGACGGCGGCGGGGTCAGGGTCGGTGATGGTCACAGCGACCCGAGCGTACGCGACGTCGTCGGCGGATCGGATGTGATGTGCGACCGGGAATGAGAGGATCGATCTGGTACGGCAGGCCGGGCGGTCCGCTGCCCGGCGCGGTCCGACGGCGTCGAGAGGGGGCATCGTGGCAGTGACCCGCGGCGGCGTGACCCTGTCGGTGGTGACCGTGCTCGCCGGTCCCCTGCTGGCAGCCTCCCCCGCACACGCCGCGCCCGCGCCCGTCGCCCGCCCGCTCGTGCTCGTCGCGCCGGCGCCCGTCGCCGGCCCGCTCGTGTTCGCCGGGCCCGCGCCCGTCGCCGGCCCGCTCGTGTTCGCCGGGCCCGCGCCCGTCGCCGGCCCGCTCGTGTTCGCCGCGCCGGCGCCCGGGGGGCAGCCCGAGAGTCAGCCCGGCGGCAGCCAACCCCAGCCCGCTCCGGCGGTGGACGTCTTCGTCGAGGTGAGCCCCAGCACCGTGCAGCCCGGCTACCTGGTCGGCATCCGGGCCAGCTGTCGGGACAACTCGGTGGGCGCCACAGTCGTCTCCGACGCGTTCGGCGCCGTCGGCGTGCAACCGCAGCGCGGCGTGCTCACCGCCGCGCCGATGGTGCGCGAGCGCACCCGCCCCGGCAACTACCGGGTCAAGTTGGAGTGCCGCGACGGCGAGACCGCGTCGACAATGCTCCAGGTGGTCAAGAAGGTGCCGTCCCAGCCCAGTCGAGGCCCGGCCACCGGGTTCGGTGGCGGGGCCGGGGGGATGACCGGCAAGCTGCTGCTGCCCGGCGGCGCGGCGCTGACCATCACCGGGCTGATCCTCGCCGTGGTGGCGCTGCGTCGGCCACGTACCGTCCATGGCGTCACGCGCCGCTGAGCCCGCCATGGAGATCTTCCGCCCCACGCCACCGCCCGCCGGCTCCCGCCCGCCCAGGGGCTCCCGCCCGCCTCATGGTCAGTGGTCGCCGGACGACGCGGAGCCGACCGCCGGCTCCCGTCCGCCCGACGATGCGCGGCCGTCCGCCGGCTCGCGGGGCCCCGACGATGCATGGCCGTCCGGGGATTCGCGCCGGCCCGACAACTCCCGGCAGGCCGCTGGGTCCCGGCAGGCCGCCGACTCGCGGCCGGTCCGCGATTCACGTGCCACTGCCGACCGGCCATCGGGGGTCGCCCGGCCAGCGGTGGCCGCCCGTGCGCCGACCGCCGTCGCTCCCCGGCGCAGCCGTCCGTCGGGGCGTAGCCCCTGGTCGGTGCCGCTGGCCGTGGTGCTGGTGCTGCTGGGGGTCTTCGCCACCGGCGCGGGGTTGGGCCGCTCGGTCGGCCCGTTCGACTGGGCGCCTGCCGGCGGTGACCGCCCGGCCCGCAGCGAGACCGTCGGGTTGTCGGCCAGTCGCCCGGTACGGCTCACCGTCCCGGCGATCAAGGTGGAGGCGCCGGTGGCGCCCGTCGGGCAGGCACGCGACGGCTCGATCGCCGTACCGCCGCTGGAACGGCACAACGAGACCGGCTGGTACGACCGCGGGCCCACGCCCGGCGAGCCCGGCCCGGCGGTCATCGTCGGGCACGTCGACACCAAGAGCGGCCCGTCGGTCTTCTACGACCTGGGCAAGCTCAAGCCCGGCGACCTGATCGAGGTGGCCCGGGCGGACCGGTCGACGGTGGTCTTCAAGGTCGACACCGTCGAGCACTTCCCGAAGGACCGGCTGCCCGCCGAGCGGATCTATGGCCACGACGGCCCCGCCGGGCTGCGACTGATCACCTGCGGCGGCCAGTTCATCGGCGGCCGCACCGGCTATGCCGACAACGTGATCGCCTTCGCCACCCTCCAGTCGTCGCGCAAGCCCTGAGATTGACCGGGGCCCGCCGGCCCGCCGGCCCGCTCGGGGCGGTCGCTGGCGCTTGATCGACTCGGGATCCTTGAAGTCGCGGTGTCAGGCCGCCCCGGACACCCCGGTTTCGCCGAACCCGAGTGGATCAACGGCGAGGGCCGCCGTCAGCGCAGAAAATCCAGGAGGTGGCGGGTGGTCTCGTCGGGGGCCTCTTCCGGGATGAAGTGCCCGACCGGGACGGGCGCGCCACGGACGTCGTCGGCCCACTGCCGCCAGATCGCGATCGGGTCGTCGTAGAGCTTCGCGACCTGACCCTCCTGGCTCCAGAGGAACAGCAGCGCGCAGGCGATCTTCCGGCTTCCGCGGTCCGCCTCGTCCTGCTGGTAGTCCAGCGTCGCCGCCGCGCGGAACTCCTCGCAGATCGCGTGGACGGTGGTCGGGTCGCTGAACTGCCTGACGTACGCCTTCCGGACCTCGGCCGGGAACGCGTCCTGCACCGTCGGCCAGGTTTCCAGCATGAAGTCGACGAGCACCTCGGGCGCCGCGGCGATGAACCGCTCGGGCACCGGCGCGGGCGCCGCCAGGAAGGACCAGACCCAGTAGGAGAGGCTGAACGCCTGGTTGGCGCGGTCGTAGACGTCCCCGATGGGCACGACGTCCAGGACGGCCAGCCGGGTGACGACGTCCGGCGCGTCGAGCGCGAGACGGTACGCGCAGCGGGCGCCGCGATCGTGGCCGACCAGGTGGAACCGGTCATGACCCAGGCCGCGCATCACCTCGACCTGGTCGCGGGCGATGGCGCGCATGCTGTACGGCTCATGGTCGGCGGTGCTCGGCGGTGTGCCGCTGTCACCCCAGCCGCGCAGGTCGGTGGCGACGACTGTGAAGTGCTCGGCGAGCCGGGGCGCCACCCGGTGCCACATGAGGTGCGTCTCGGGAATGCCGTGCAGGAGCAGAACGGGCGGTCCGCTGCCACCCCGGCGTCCGTGGATCGTCGCGCCGGACGTGGTGATGTCGAATTCCTCGAACCCGTCGAACACGGTCGAGATCCCCCGCGACTGGATGGATTGCCGGTGTCAATCTCTTGCCGGGGCACGACACCGGTGCTGAATGGCCGGACAGCCGCTACGCGTCGGCACAGAACGACGCTATCAGCGCGATCTGGCGCTCGCCGGGGTTCGGTTCAGGTGTCTGGAGTGCCGTGGTCGCCTGATCGACACGAGATCCTTGCGACCGGGGTGTCCCACGGCCTCGGACACCCCGGTTTCCAATGCGACGGAGTGGGTCGGACGCTGCGCGGACTGGCGGCCCGCTAAGGCTGGGGAACCTGTAGCGCGACCTCGAACTCCAGGAGGCTGGCGCCGCTGGAGACCGGTGGGCGGGGCTTGTCGCCCGGGGCGGCGGCGTGGGCCTCGCGCGACGGGCCGGAGGCCCAGGCCTGGTACGCCTCCTCGCTCTCCCACCTGGTGTAGACGAAGTAGCGGGTCTCGCCGGCCACCGGCCGGAGCAGTTCGAAGCCGAGGAAGCCGGGGGAGTTCTCCACCGCGCCGGCCCGTGCCGCGAACCGCTTCTCCAACTCGGCACCGGCGCCCGGCGGAACGTCGATTGCGTTGATCTTCACGACTGCCATCTGCCCACCCTAGCCAGCGACGGCCGGCTCAGAACGCCTCGACCGCCGGGACGAGGTCCGCGTCGACGACGATCGGGGCGTGATCGGAGGGGCCCTTGCCCTTGCGGGCCTCCCGGTCCACGTACGCCGAGCGGACCGCCCGGGTGAACGGCGCGGAGGCGTACACCAGGTCGATCCGCATGCCCTTGTTCTGGTGGAACATCCCGGCCCGGTAGTCCCAGTAGGTGAACGGGTGCGGGCCCTTCATCGGGGTTGGCACCACGTCGGCGAGCCCGAGGTCGCGCAGCGCGGCCAGGGCGGCCCGCTCGGCCGGGGTGACGTGCGTGGAGTGGGTGAAGACCGCCGGGTCCCAGACGTCGGCGTCGGTCGGGGCGACGTTGAAGTCGCCGCAGACGGCCAGGGGCAGACCGCCGGCCAGTTCCGCCTCCAGCACGTCGCGCAGCGCCGCGAACCAGGCCAGCTTGTACGCGTAGTGCGGGTCGTCCGGCGTCCGGCCGTTGGGCACGTACACCGACCAGACCCGCAGCCCGTCGCAGGTGGCGGAGATCGCGCGGGCCTCCGGCGCGGGGAAGCCCGGCTCGCCCGCGAATCCGACGCGCACGTCGTCCAGGCCGACCCGGGACAGGATCGCCACCCCGTTCCAGCGGCCGTCGCTGTGGCTGGCCACGGTGTAGCCCAGCTCGCCCACCTCGGCCACCGGGAAGGCGCCGTCCGGGCACTTCGTCTCCTGCAGGCAGACGACGTCGGGCCCGGTGCCGGCCAGCCACTCCAACAGCCGGGGCAGCCGGGCCTTCACCGAGTTCACGTTCCAGGTCGCCAGGCGCATGCCTCCACCCTGCCGCATCCGCGCCCGTGTCGCCGGGTCAGCTGCCCGGGGTGTCGCCGGGACGGGTCTGTTCGGCCAGGAACCGTTCCAGCTCGGCGCCGAGTTCGTCGGCGGTGGGCAGCGGACCGGCGTCGGGGGCGAGCAGGTTCCGCTCGCCGCGACCCCGGGCGAACGCGTCGTACTGCTCCTCCAGGGCCTGGACCAGGGCGGCGGCGTCCTCGGTCTGGGCGACCTGCCTGTCGATCTCGACCCGGACCACCTCGGCGGCCGAGCGCAGGCCGTCGCCGGGCAGCAGCAGCCCCGTGCTGCGGGACACCGCGCTCAGCAGGACCTCGGCGGCGGCCGGGTACTCGGTCTGCGCCACGTAGTGCGGCACGTGCGCGGCGAACCCGAGCGCGTCGCGGCCCTGCTCGCCGAGGCGGAACTCAAGCAGGTGACCGACGCTGCCGGGCACCTGGACCCGTTGCAGCCACGGCTCGTACCCGCTGATCAGCTCCGGACGGGTGGCGTGGGCGGTCACGCCTGTCGGTCGGGTGTGGGGCACCGCCATCGGGATCGAGTTGAGCCCGACGGTGAGCCGTACGTCCAGGCGGGCGGCGAGCCCCGCGACGGCGGCGGTGAACCGCTCCCACTGCAGGTCCGGCTCGGGGCCGGTGAGCAGCAGGAAGGGAGTCTCATCGTCGTCGTGCAGGAGGTGCAGCTCCAGCTCGGGGGCGTCGAAGCTCTCCCAGTGGTCCTCGACGAAGGTCATGACCGGTCGCCGGGAGCGGTAGTCGAAGAGCTGGTCCACGTCGAAGGTGGCGATCGGCCGGCCCTCGAGCGAGGTGAGCAACTGCTCGCGGGCCAGCCGGCTGGCGTTGCCGGCGTCCACGAACCCGGTCAGGGCCTGGACCAGGACCGGTTGCCCGAGGTCGGGCAGATCGTCGGTGAGCTGATAGAGCTCGTGTGGGTCGAGCACCGGTGCGGACCTCCCTGGAATGTGCCTACTCGGATGGCGACGCGATGGACGGCACCCGATTCGGGCAACGTACCCGCCATCCTGGCGCATTCCTGCGTCGGGCGATCCGTCGGCCGCTGGCTGGGCGTGATCGGACGAACCACCCGATTACGCCGATCGGCCGATGGGCGGTTCGGCCCAAAGGCCGAGTTTGTCGATCATGTCGGTCCGCGCGGCCCGATGTCCGCCCGTGTCGCCGTCCGTGCCGGCCCACGTGCCGCGCCGGTTTTCTCCGGTACGCGAGGTCCGTTCCCCGGGCGGGTCGAGCCGTCCCGCTCGTCCACCCGGGGACCCCGATTCTGTGGCGAGGGCCACGTGATCACTGTGCGTGATCGGGGTTTCCGTCTGCCTAGCCTCGGCTGATGCGTGACGACGGCACCCTCGACGACCCGTACGCCCCGAGCAGCCCCACTACCGAAACGGAGGAAGGCACCTCAGCCGAACGGACAACCGCCGCGAGTCGGCTTCGGGCGTACGCCCGCGACCTCACCGGTCGACGCCGGGCCCAGGTGGCCCTCGCCACCGGCGTGGTGTGCTGCCTCGGTCTGGCCGCCGTCGTACAGGTCCAGGGCGACACCGCCGGCGCGGCGACGTCTGTCGACAGCAACGCCGAGCTGGCGCAGCGCGCCGAACAGCAGAGCGCGTCCCGCTCTCTCGACCGCGCCGCCACTGCCTCCGCCACGCCGTCCGCCTCCGCGACCTCCGCCGACCCGGACACCACCGCGCGTGCCCGCAAGGTCGTCCCGGCGCGGCCGACCGACCCGGCGCCGGTCGCCGGACTGGACGACGACCAGATGGAGAACGCCGAGGCGATCGTCCGCGCCGGACGCAAGATGGGCGTCCCGCGCCGTGGCCTGGTGATCGCGGTGGCGACCGCCATGCAGGAGAGCAACCTCTACAACGTCGCCAGCGGCGTCCTGCCCGAGTCGCAGGACTACCCGCACCAGGGCGTCGGCTGGGACCACGACTCGGTCGGGCTGTTCCAGCAGCGCTCCAGCAGCGGTTGGGGCCCGGTCGGCCGGCTGATGGACCCCGAGTTCGCCACCCGGCAGTTCCTCACCGCGCTCGAGCAGGTGCCCGGCTGGCAGCAGATGCGGCTCACCGACGCCGCGCAGGCGGTGCAGGTCTCCGCGTACCCCGAGCACTACCAGCAGCACGAGTGGCGGGCCACCAGGGTCGTCGACGCCATCGTGCCGGCCGGGCGGTAACCTACCGACCACTGTGGACGGTGAGGGTTGAGCCTGTCGCGTCCCGGGTACATCCGTTGCGGGTTCGGGGTACACATGACTGAGGGACCACCGACAGGAGGACGTTATGTCTTTGATGCAGCGGATCAGCACGTTCCTGAGATCGCCGAAGGGCCAGCAGTTGGTGGACCGGGGTCGGCGCGAGCTGGCCAAGCCCGACAACCAGCAGAAGCTCAAGGGGTTGGCGGCACGGCTGTCCAACCGCCGTCGCTGACCGCGCCACCGGCCGTCCTACCCGTACCCACCCCCTGGGGAGACCCGGTGACCGACACCCCGCCCGCCGGCGGTCAACCCGCCGCACCCACGCCCGAGCCGTCGGCCGACCTGCCGGTCGCGCCGGCGGCCGCGCCCGAAGGCCCGCCGGCCCGACTCTGGGACCGGATGCGCGACGATCCGCAGTACGCCCCGGAGCACCTCGCCCTGGAGGCGGTCCGCCGGCTCGGGCCGGAGGCCGCCCAGTGGGCCGCCCGGGCCCGCAGCGAGCACCCCGGTGTCTCGTCGGACGTCCTGGCCGACCAGGCGGCCCGCAAGTTCGTCAACCTCGCCCGGCTGTCCGGAGCGGTCTCCGGAGCGGCCGGGCTGCCCGGCGCCGTCCTCGACGTCGGCGTGCTGGCCTGGACCCAGGCGCGCATGGTTCTGCACATCGCTGCCGCGTACGACGTCGACCCGCTGCACAGTGACCGGGCCACCGACCTGCTCGTGCTCCAGCGGGTGCACAAGGTCGCCGAGAGCGCCCGGCTGGCGCTCGGGGTGGCCGCCGGTCGGGAACGCGCCGACGCGCTCTTCGGCCTGGGCGGCCAGCGTCCGCTCGGCCGGGTCATGTTGCAGCTCGGCGTCCGGCTGGCCCAGATGGCCGGCGTGCGGGCGGCCAAACGACTCGTCGCCAAGATCGTGCCGGGTGCGGCGATCGTGCTCGGCACCTGGGCCAACTCCTCGGCCACCAAGGATCTGGCCGAGCGCTCGCGGGCGCTCTACCGCCGGCGTGGCACCGGTGTCCCGGAGCCCCGCCGCCCGTGACCACCGCCCCCGCGCGGGGCGGTTCAGTCGGCCAGGCCGGAGGAGCGCCAGGTCACCTCGGCCAGCCGGCCCTGGCCGGTGGCGTTGGGGTGGAACCAGTCCAGCGGGTTGAGCAGGTCGAGGGTGAAGCGGACCTTGTGCGCGGCGCCGCCGTCGTGCCGGCACCGTGAGCCGTACGCCCGGCAGGCCGCCACCAACTGCGCGTTGTACGCGTCGATGCGGTCCCGGACGGCGGCCCGGCGGGCCTTGTCGGCGGGCGCCGTCGACGTCGCGTTGGCCAGCAGGGCCGGGCAGATGCCCCGCCGCCAGGCGCGTGCCGCGCGCGCGTCGCCGTGCCCGACCTCCCAGAGCCGGTAGAGGTCTGGGATGCTCACCACCAGCACCCGGGCCTTCGGCCGGCCGGTGCGCAGCACCCGCAGACCCCTGTCGACGTCGGCCCGGAACTGGGCCACCGGGGTCATCGCGTCCACGCCGCCCCGGCAGATGTCGTTGGCGCCGATCAGCACGGTGACGTAGTCGGGCCGGTCGCGTACCGCTGCCTGGGCCTGGCCTTCGAGGGCGTCGGCGCGGGCCCCGGGCCGGGCGTGGTTGTACGCCCGACCGCGGATCGCGGAACTCTGCTCCAGCAGCCGGCGGTAGTGGCTCTGCACCCGCAGGCCGTCCCCTGTCGACCAGGAGTTGCGCTCGCAGGAGGTGAGCACCAGGCAGGAGGCGAAGCCGGTGCTGATCGAGTCGCCGAGAGCGGCGATGCCGCCGGGTCCGCCGGACGCCGGAGGGCTCTTCGTGGGGCGGGGGGAGGCCGACGTGCCGCCCTCGCAGGCCAGCGCGACAAGCGCGGCGAGACAGGCCAGGGCGGCGACCCAGCGTCGAGGCATGGCATCCCCCGTCTCGCAGCACAGAGCGACAGCGCGGTAACTCTATGCGCTGGACGTGGTGCGGCGCGAAGTTGCTGTCGGGTATGCGGCCGAGTGCCGTCAAAGCTGCCGCCGGAGTGCTATAAGCGCCGCCAGCGCGGGGGACGGCTACCGGTTAACGACGCCGATCGGGGGTAGATCAGGCGGTATGACGAGATCGCAGCCCCGGCGCGCCCGTGGCACGGTCGGCCACGCGTACAGCGCGCTGAACCTCAGGCTCACCCTCGCCGGGTTCGGGTTGGTGATCATGGTGGTGTTCGCGGTGCTGGCGTTCTGGGCCGGGCTCGCCTGGCTCGGCGTGCTCTGCGCGATCTTCGCCGTGGTCGCCGTGGTCGATCTGGTCGTGATCCAGCGCCGCCGCGCCGCTCGCCGCCGCGAGGAGCCAGGCGTACGACACTCGCTGTTCGAGTGACAGGAGGACGAGATGCCCCACATCGCCACCACCAACCCCACCACCGGACAGGTGCTCAAGACCTATGAGGCGATGTCCACCGAGCAGCTCGACGCCGCCATCGAGCGCGCCGACCTCGCGTACCGGCAGTTGCGGGAGACGACAGTAGACAAGCGCGCCCGGTGGATGAACGCCGCCGCCGACCTGCTGGACGCCGAGCGCGACGAGATCGCCCGGATCATGACCACGGAGATGGGCAAGACGTTCGTCGCCGCACAGGCCGAGGTGACCAAGTGCGCCACGGCGGCCCGCTTCTACGCCGACCGGGCGCCGGGGTTCCTCGCCGACCAGCCGGCCGACGCCGCCGCCGTCAAGGCGACCCGGGCGTTCATCCGCTACCAGCCGATCGGCGTGGTGCTCGCGGTGATGCCGTGGAACTTCCCGCTCTGGCAGGTGATGCGCTTCGCCGCCCCGGCGCTGATGGCCGGCAACACCGGCCTGCTCAAGCACGCCTCGAACGTGCCGCAGACGGCACTGCTGCTGGAGGACGTGTTCCGTCGCGCCGGCTTCCCCGAAGGGGCGTTCACCACAGTGCTTGTCGGCTCGGACGCCGTCGAGCGGATCCTCGCCGATCCCCGGGTACGCGCCGCCACCCTCACCGGAAGTGAGGCGGCCGGGCGTTCCATCGCCCAGATCGCCGGCCGGGAGCTGAAGAAGACCGTGCTGGAGCTGGGCGGCAGCGACCCGTTCGTGGTGATGCCCTCGGCCGACGTGGATCGGGCCGCCGAGGTGGCCACCACCGCCCGCTGCCAGAACAACGGCCAGTCCTGCATCGCGGCGAAGCGGTTCATCGTGCACACCGACGTCTTCGACGCGTTCGCCGAGAAGTTCGCCGCGAACATGGCCGCGCTGCGCGTCGGCGACCCGATGGACCCGGACACCGACGTGGGCCCGCTGGCCAGTGAACGGGGTCGCGACGAGGTGCACGCTCAGGTGCGCGACGCGGCGGACCAGGGCGCGACAGTGCTCTGCGGCGGCGAGCTGCCGACCGGCGACGGCTGGTACTACCCGCCGACGGTGGTCACCGACCTGACGCCCGAGATGCGGATGTGGTCCGAGGAGGTCTTCGGCCCGGTGGCCGGCCTGTACCGGGTGTCCTCGTACTCCGAGGCGATCGAGGTCGCCAACGGCACCAGCTTCGGGCTCGGCTCGAACGCCTGGACCCGGGACACGGCCGAGCAGGAGCGCTTCGCCACCGACCTGGACGCCGGCAACGTCTTCATCAACGGGATGACCACCTCCTATCCGGAGCTGCCGTTCGGCGGTGTGAAGAACTCCGGCTACGGGCGGGAACTGTCCGAACTGGGCATGCGGGAGTTCTGCAACACCAAGACCGTCTGGGTGGGTGAGGGCGCGGCCTCCGCCGGCGCCGGCGCGCACGCCGAGTAGCTTCCGAAGCGGTACGCATCAGCGAACGACGTCATGGGTAGGAAGTGCGCCCATGACGTCGTTCGGATTCCACGCCTCCCACGAGCAGATCCCTCCCCGCGCGTTGCTGGAGGCGGTGATGCACGCCGAGCGGGCCGGCTTCGACGCCGCCATGTGCTCCGACCACTTCTCCCCGTGGAGCGCCCGGCAGGGTGAGTCCGGCTTCGCCTGGTCCTGGCTGGGTGCCGCGTTGCAGGCCACCGGCATGTCGTTCGGCGTCGTCAACGCCCCCGGTCAGCGCTACCACCCGGCGATCATCGCCCAGGCGATCGGCACCCTCGGCGCGATGTACCCGGGCCGGTTCTGGGCGGCGCTGGGCACCGGCGAGGCCAGCAACGAGCACATCACCGGCGACCCTTGGCCGCGCAAGGACGTCCGCACCGCCCGGCTGCGCGAGTGCGTGGACGTGATCCGGGCGCTGCTGGCCGGCGAGGAGGTCAGCCACGACGGTCTGGTCCGGGTCGACCGGGCCCGGCTGTGGACCCGCCCCGAAGAGCCGCCCGCGCTCGTCGGCGCCGCCGTCAGCGTGGCCACCGCCCGCTGGTGCGCCGAGTGGGCCGACGGGCTGATCACCGTGAACGCTCCGGTGGCCCACCTGCGAGAGATGATCGACGCGTACCGGGACGCCGGCGGGCGCGGCCCACTGCACCTCCAGGTGCACGTCTCCTGGGCGCCGGAGCAGGCGCAGGCCGAGGCGCTCGCGTACGACCAGTGGCGCAGCAACGTCTTCGCCCCTCCGGTCTGCTGGGACCTGGAGACCGTCGAGCACTTCGACGTGGTCTCGGCCGACGTGCCGCCCGAGCGGATCGCGCAGGTGGTGAACGTCTCGGCCGACCTGGGCCGGCACGTCGGCTGGTTGGAGGAGTACGCGGCGCTCGGCTTCGACCAGATCGCCCTGCACCACGTGGGGCAGGAGCAGCGCGGGTTCATCGACGCGTTCGGCGCCGAGGTGCTGCCGAAGCTGCGGCCGACCGGCTGATCAGGGTCCGGTCTGTCGCACCCCTAGGCTCGTACCCCATGGAAAGCCTGTTTCCGGTCGTCGTCTTCCTGGCGATCGCCACCCTCGGCGCCGCGCTCGCCCGCCGGCTCGGCCTGCTCGCGCCGATCGTGCTGGTCGTGCTCGGCCTGGCGCTCTCCTTCGTGCCCGGCGTCCCGCACGTCGAGCTCGACCCGGAGTTGGTGCTTGTCGGCATCCTGCCGCCGCTGCTCTACGTCGCCGCGCTGGAGACGTCGGTGCCGGCGTTCAAGAACAACATTCGGCCCATCCTGCTGCTCGCGGTCGGCCTGGTGCTCTTCACCGCGTTCGTGGTCGGGTTCGTGCTGCACCTGCTGCTGCCGCAGGTGCCGTTCGCGATCTGCCTGGCCCTCGGCGCGGTGGTCGCGCCGCCGGACGCGGTGGCCGCCACGGCGGTCGCGCGTCGGGTCGGACTGCCCCGCCGGGTGGTCACCATCCTGGAGGGGGAGAGCCTGGTCAACGACGCCACCGCGCTGGTGCTGCTGCGGGTCGCCACCATGGCCACCGCCGGCTCGGCGGTCGGCGCCGCGGACGTCAGCCTTCAGGTGCTGCGGGCCACCGGCGGCGGCATCCTGATCGGCGCGCTCGGCGCGGTGGTCTTCGGCTTCCTGCACCGACGGATCACCGACCCGCTGCTGGACAACGCGCTGTCGTTGATCATCCCGTTCGCGGTGGTGTTCGCCGCCGAGGCGGTGCACTCCTCCGGCGTGGTCGCGGTGGTGGTCACCGGGCTGGCGCTCGGCCACAAGCTGTCCCAACTGCTCTCGGCAGCCTCCCGGTTGCAGGTCGGCGCGTTCTGGCGGCTGGTCCGGTTCCTGCTGGAGGGACTGGTCTTCCTGCTGGTCGGGCTGCAGCTGCGGGAGGTGGTGCGCGACCTCGACGAGCCGGCCGGCTCGCTCGTCCTCATCACCGTCGCGGTGCTCGCCACCGTCTTCCTGACCCGTTTCGTCTGGCTCTTCCCGGCCACCTACCTGGCTCGGCTGGTACCCCGGATCCGTCGCCGCGACCCGGCCCCGTCGCCGAAGTTCCCGGTCGTCATCGGGTGGGCCGGGATGCGGGGCGTGGTGACGCTCGCCGCCGCCCTGGCCCTGCCGCTGACCCTGGCCGACGACGAGCCGTACCCCCGGGCCCTGTTCATCTGGTTGGCCTTCGCGGTGATCGTGGTCACGCTCGTCGGTCAGGGCGCCACGCTGCCGTTGGTGGCCCGTCGCCTGAAACTGCCCCAGGACGACCCGGTACAGGACGCCCTGTCGGCCGCCGGGGTGCAGCAGCAGGCCAGCAAGGCCGCGCGGGACCGGCTGGAGGAGTTGGCCGAGGGCGCGCCCCCGCCGGTGGTGGACCGGCTGCGCCGGGTGGTGGAGGACCGCACCAACATGGCGTGGGAACGGCTCGGTGGGAACGAGCGGGAAACCCCGTCGCAGGCGTACGGTCGGCTCCGACAACAGATGATCGACGCCGAGCGGGACGTGTTCCGGGCCGCCCGGGACTCCGGTCGAATTCCTGAGGAGGTGCTGGTGCGGGCCTATCGTGACCTGGACCTGGAAGAGTCGTTGCTGCGGCAGGAGGTCGAGCAGTGAGCTGTCAGCACCTGACCGAGGCCGGCACCGCCGAGCCGCGCACCCCCGACGAGTGCGCCGACTGCGTGGCCATCGGCAACACGTACTGGGTGCACCTGCGTACCTGCCTGAGCTGCGGGCAGGTGGGCTGCTGCGACTCGTCGCCGAACCAGCACGCGAGCAAGCACTTCGCGGCCACCAGCCACCCGGTGATCCGTTCGGCCCAGCCGGGCGAGGACTGGCGCTGGTGCTTCGTCGACGAGGAGATCGGCTGACCGATCCCGGAGGGCGCTGGTCGGCCGATCGGTCCTGCCCGCGAGGCACGCCCGGGACGCGGGCGGCCGGCGCCATCCGGGGTTCATACCCGGGGCGGTCGGCCACGGTCAGCCGGGTTGATACCCGACGGCGTGGGGTGCCCGGCGGCCGACCAGCGCCTGCCGGGTCTCCTGCCCCGGGTGGCCGGCCACCGCCCACCCGGTGCTGTGCTCGGCCGGCCACCGAGTGCCCCGGGGGCTCATGCCTGGCGGGGTGGGGCGCCCGGGCGGTCGGCCAGGGCCCACCGGGTCAGCGCGGGGCTGGCCAGGCCCACCGTGGCGAAGAGCGCGCCGACGGCCAGCCAGCCGGGAATCCCGCCGTCGAGCACCACGAGCGTCAACAGGGCCGGGCCGGCGGCGCGGGCCAGACCCGCCAGCATTCCGTCCGCTCCCTGGTAGGCGCCGACCGCGTCCGGCGGAGCGAGATCGTAGGCGAGTCCCGCTCCGCCAGCGCCGTGCCACAGGTCGCCGGCGGTGTAGACGACGGTGGCGGCCAGCAGCAGTGCGACAGCAGCAGCGGTGGGCAGGTGGGCGGTGGCCGCGTACAGCAGCATCGCGGCGGCCAGCACCAGCCCGGCCCGACGCATCGTCCGCGCCGCCGGAGCGGCGGTGTCCGCACCCCGGCTCAGCCGCACGGCCAGAAGGACGGTGAGCACCGTGTTGGTCAGCAGCACCGCCGCCACGACGGGCGGGGGCGCTCCGACCACGGTCACCGCCCAGAGCGGCACCACAAGCGTCAGTACCGTCTGGTGGAGAGCGAGTACCGCCGACGCGCCACTCACCGCGAGGAAACGACCGTCGCGCAGCGGCCGGACACGGCGGGCAGCGGCCGTCGGAGCCGGAGCATTGGGCGGCTGCGCGGGTGGGGCCTGCGCGGTTTGGACCTGCGCCGTTTGGGCCTGCGCGGTGGGCGGCTGCGCGGTTGGGGCCTGCTCGGTTTGGGCCTGCGCGGTGGGCGGCTGCGCGGGTGGGGCCTGCGCGGTTTGGGCCTGCGCGGTGGGGGCCTGCGCGGTGGGGGCCGGCAGGGTCGTGGGCTGCGCGACCGGGGGATAGGCCGGCAGTCGCAACAGCAGCGCCGCCGACACGAGATAGGTGGCCGCGTTGCCGGCCATCAGGATCTGGTACGCCTGGTGTGTGTCGGCCACCAGCGCGAACCCGGCCAGACCCGCCCCGACCCCAATGCCCAGGTTCGCCACCGCCCGTAGCGTGGCGAAGGCGTGCACCCGCCCCTGCGGGCCGGCGACCGCGGCGATCAGCGCGGCGCGGACCGCGAGGTTGCCCGAGGCCAGCAGCAGATCGAGCACCGCGACGACGAGGAACACCGGAAACGAGCCGACCAGCAGGTACGTTGCCGCGACCACCGCCTGGAGCACCTGCAGAACTGCCCGCAGCGTACGTGGATCGCGTCGGTCGGCCAGACCTCCGAGCGGGACGCTGGCGGTCAAGCCGACCAGTCCCGCGACGCTGAGCCCGGCGCCCACCTGGGCGGCGGAGAGTCCCACGTCCCGAGTGAGGTAGAGGGCCCCACCGGTCAGCCACAGTCCGGAGCCGACGGTGTTCGCCAGTGTGGCGAGGGAGTGGGTACGCAGCCGTCCGGACGGCGGCAGCGGCGACACGCCCCGCATCAGCGCGAAATGACCATGCCTGAGGCGAGGTCGACGACCCGTTCGCTGTGGGTCGCCGTCGCCGTCGCTGGCCTGGCTGCGGTGCGTGGGCCGGTTGTTTCCGGTGGCCCGTTCGAACGTGTCGCCGTTGACCGTCATGGAGGCGACGCTAGGCAGGCCGGGCGGAGTCGACGGCCCCGGACGACGCGACCTCGATCACATCGCCCCGCTGCGATGGGCGGACCCGAGGGCCAGGCTCGTCGTGCCTGGCCGGACGGGCTTCGGTCACGTCCGCCGGTGGTAGAGGTTGCGGCGGGGGACCTGGGTGGGGTCGAGCCAGGCCGGCGGGACGAACTCGGGGTGACCGTCGCGGCCGAGGCGAACGGCCCACTCGCCGCGGTGGACGTGTCGGTGGTGGTGCCCGCAGAGCAGCACCGAGTTGGCGAGGCTGGTGTCACCTCCGTCCGCCCAGTGCCGGATGTGGTGGGCGTCGCACCAGCGTGGCGGGCGGTCGCAGCCCGGGAAGGCGCAGCCACGATCGCGCAGGACCAGGGCGCGTCGGAGCGGCCCGGTGACGAGGCGGCGTTGCCGACCCACGTCCAGTGCCTGACCGGCGCTGCCGAGGACAGCGGGAAGGACCGCCGCGTCGCAGGCGAGACGGCGAACCGTCTCCGCAGTGAGTCGGAGGCCGGTGTCCAGTGTTCCCACGTCGAGGTGCCGCGCCAGCGCGTCGAAGCTGGTGGTGACCACGAGTTGGGCGGGTTCGCCGCCGTGCTCGGGCAACTCGTCAGTGCGCAGGGTGAGGCGGCAGAGGTCGGCGAGCGCGTCGTGGCGGCGTTGCCCGGGGCTGCGCGAATCGTCCGGGCCCGACGGTGCGGTCAACGGGTCGATCGCCGCGCGCAGAAGGCCGGCGGCCTCGGCGTCCAGGCTGCCGGTCAACCGCAGGCGGCCATCCGACAGCTCGGACAGGGTGACATGACGATCCCGGGCGGATCGGCGGGCCTCCGCCTCCAGAGCCGCCCGGGCAGCGGCCTCGGCGACCTCCGGGGCCACGTGGTCGAGGATCCGGGTGCCGAGCCTGCGCAGCAGGGTCGGCTCGAACTGCCCGGCCCACTCGACAAGCACGCCGACCGCCTTGTCGGCGGCCTCGGCGCCGGCGGCGGCCTGCACGGTGCCGACCGTGTCGCCGATGACCCGGGCCTGCTCCACACTGATGGCCCCACTGGCCAGGGCCGCCCGCACCCCCGGTGCTCCGCTGTCCAGCGCCCTGGCGAGGTCGACCAGTCGGCGGGCGGCGGGAACCGTGAGCCGTAGCCGGTCGCGCAGCCAGACGGCAGTCGAGGACGCGCCCTGCGCCTGGGCCGTCCCCCGGCCGTCCAGCTCACGCACCAGGGTCAGCTGCACGGCCGCCAGACGCTGCTCAAGTCGGTGGGCGGCGTCGAGAGCCGCAACCAGGTCGGGCTCGGTGAGAGCCCAGGCCGGCGCGTCGACGCACGCGGCGACCGCCGCTTCCGCCTGCGCCAACTCCTCCAACATGGACCGACAATAGAACAGGTGTACGACAACTTCGGCGGCTCGTGCGGGGAGGCTTTCGCATTCGGCTGGCCGGTTGCCGGCCGCCCGGTGCTCCTTCGCCCCATGGCGGCCGGGCTGGCTCCAGCTCAATCAACTCCGGTACGTCTCGAGCGCGTCCCGCGCCCACGTCAACATCTCGCACCCGTCGTCCTGGCACTGCGCGCAGCGGCTCGGCGGCCTGTGATGCTGGTTGATCACCCTTCGTGCGGTCCAGATCATCAGTGCTGGCGTCACGGGTCCGTCGTCCATGGGCACGGCTCCACCTCCGAGGACAGGTAATCCGGTCATGGATCTCTGGTCAGGTGACTGGACCGCTCACCGGAAGAGACGGCCCGAACCCCCGTCGGGGTCCGGGCCGCCGCCCGTCGTGTCGACGAATGGAAGCGGACGTCAGGGCATCCCGCCGGAGTCGCTGGCGACGCCACTGTTGGAGGCCTGGCTGTCGTTTCCGCCGTACCCCTTGCCGCGCAGGCTGCCACGGCGTTGCCGGCGCTGCTCGTGCCCGCTGGCCCGGATCGCCTGGCGGGCCCGGCGCATCGTCTCCTCGGGCCCGTGGGCCCGGGTACGGCGACGGCGCCGCAGTGCGACGACCAGCAGGGCGGCCAGCAGGAGGGCCGCCGCAGCCCCGGCCAGGATCCACGCTCGTCCATCCATGCCCACGATGGTAGGTACGCGGGTCCAGCCGAGCTGGTGGCCGCCCGGGGGAGGGCGGCCACCAGCCGTGCGTGCTCAGGACAGCGAGCAGGCGTTTCCGTTGACGGTGACCAGACCCGGGCTCGGGTTGGCGCCGCCGCCGGTCGTCGCGTTGAAGCCGAACGTCACAGTGCCGCCGGGTGCGATCTTGGCGTTGTACGACTCGTTCTTCGCGGTGACCGTCGCGCCGGCCTGCGTGACCTTCGCCAGCCACGCCTCGCGGACGCGCTGGTCACCGGTGAACGCGAACCGCACGCTCCAGCCGTTGACGGCGGTGGCACCGGTGTTGCGCACGGTCAGCTGCGCCGTGAATCCGGTGCCGCCCTGCCAGGCGCCGTAGTTGGCGTAGCTCACCGAGCAGGTGGTGGCCGGCACCGCGCCGGCGTCGCCCTGGTCGGCCAGGAACGAGGAGATCCAGGCCAACGCCGAGTTCCAGTTGATCGCGACCTCGTTTGTCGAGTACGAGTTGATGTCGTCGACGTAGCAGAACTGCGGCGCGCAGCCGGCGAGCAACTGCGCCACGAACGGATCCTGCAGGGCCGCGTTCGCGCCACCGGCGAGGGAGCCGTCGGGCGGGCGGGGCAGGTCGGGGTTGAGCTGGTGGCCGAAGATCCGGCTGTGCTGGTTCTGCGCGCTGTGTTCGCCCCAGCCGGTGACGTAGGAGATGTTCAGGGCGTTGCGGCCGAGGATGTAGTCCATCGCCTGGACGGCGCCGTCGCGGTACTTGGCGTCGTGGGTCAGGTCGAAGGCGGTGGCCA
This sequence comes from Micromonospora lupini str. Lupac 08, assembly GCF_000297395.2. Taxonomy (GTDB): domain Bacteria; phylum Actinomycetota; class Actinomycetes; order Mycobacteriales; family Micromonosporaceae; genus Micromonospora; species Micromonospora lupini. The sequence continues at coordinate 2,427,824 of NZ_HF570108.1, forward strand.
GGACGATGGCGTTGTTGATGATGCTGCTGTTGCCGCCCCAGAAGTAGCTGTTGGCGTCACCGGGCATCGGCAGCCCGTACGCCTGCCGGCGCAGCTCGGCGAGGTACGCGTCGGCGGCGCCGGTGACCGAGGCGCGGACCCGGGTCAGCTCGGCGGCCGGCAGCCCGTTCGGCACGGTGGCCAGGTCGAGGCGGCCGAGCGCCGCGACGCTCTGCCAGCCGAAGCCCCGGGGGTCGAACACGTCGCCGGTGTGGTGCGGCGAGGCGCTCAGGTCGGTCAGGTAGGTCTGCTCCCCGGTGCTGAGGTACAGCTCGACAGCCGCCCAGTAGAACTCGTCGGTGACGGTGCCGTCGTCGTACGCGCCGCCGCCGGTGCCGTCGGTGGGGCTGGCGTACACCGCGGGGTGGGCCTTGGCGGCGGCGTAGGCCGTCTTCGCGGCAGTGGCGCAGCGGCCGGCGAACGCCGCGTCGTAGGGGGCGAACAGCCGTGCGCACTGGGCGGCGGTGGCGGCCAGGTTGAGGGTGGCCGCTGTCGACGGCGGGTGCAGCTCACGCGGCTGCGGGTCGTCCTGCGGGGCGAGCGGCAGGCCGGTCCAGTTCTGGTCGTGGATCTTGTGGTGGACCATGCCGGCGAGGGGCTTGCCGGCCGGCACCTGCATGCGCAGGAGGAACTCCAGCTCCCAGCGGGCCTCGTCGAGGATGTCCGGGGTGCCGTTGCCGCGCTCGGGCACCCGCAGCGTGCTGTCGGCGAGCCCCGCGCCGCCGGCCGCGGTGGCCGCCGTCTTGGTCCGCTCGAAGGTGTTGAGCAGCTGGTAGGTGGCGATGCCGCCGTTGACCACGTACTTGCCGTGGTCGCCGGCGTCGTACCAGCCGCCGCGCACGTCCAGGGAGTAGTCGCAGACGCCCGGCTGGCAGGGCACGTTGGTGTCACCCTTGTTGGGTGCCACGTCCAGGTGGCCGGCGGGGCGGGCGTACTCGTCGCCGATCAGGTCACCGTCGATGGCGATGCCGCTGCGCTGGGCGTAGAAGAACTGCATCGAGTCGGCGCGCAACCGGTCGTAGAGGGTGCCGGAGATGTCGAACGGGTGGCTGGTCTCGCCGTCGACGGTCAGGGTCAGCCCGCTGCCGGGCGTGCGGTAGCTGGAGAAGTCGACTGTCTGCACGTTCTGCGCGGAGGCGGCGTCCACGCCGCGCGTGGTGGTGGTGCCGCTGGCCAGGACGGCGCCGGCAGCCGAGCGCAACTGCCAGGGCAGCGGCGCGGTGGCCTCGGTGACCACTGTGGCGTTCTTCGGGCCGCCGGGTAGGTAGCCGACCTGGTTGACGCGCACCCGCGGCCCGGTGTCCGGCTCGTACGGTGCGGGCGGCTCGCCGCCGCGCAGCGAGACGTCGTCCAGGCAGATGGTCTGCGCCGCCGCGCTGCCGCCGACCTGGAAGATCAGTTGGGCGTTCGGGTTGTCGTCCGGGACGGTGAAGGTCTGCTCGACCCGCTGGGCGGTGCCGGTGGCGGTGGCGTCCACGGCGGCGTACGTGGTGTACGGGGCGCTGCCGAGCTGCAGCACGGCCTTGACCGCCGCGCCGGGGGTGGCGGAGACGGCGAAGCCGAGGGTGTATTCGGCGCCCGCGATCAGCGGCACCCCGTCCTGGCCGATGCCGGCGTCCCAGGGGTTGGCCAGCCCGCCGGGGACCGTGGTGCAGAGCCGGCCGTCGGTGACCGCGAGCGCGCCCGTGCCGAAGGAGAACCAGGGGCTCACGCCGGCGCTGAAGTCGCCGTTGTCGATCTGCTCGGGGGCGTCCGGTGGAGGGTCGGCATGGGCCGCGCCGGCGCCCGCGCCGGTGAGGGCCAGGGTGGTCGCCGCGGCCAGGAGAAGGCGGCGTCGGGATGGCGTCACGGGGAGTCCTTCCGGGACGGGAAGAGGAACAGTGATGGTGGGTGCAGTGGTGCCGAAAAGCTGGGAGCGCTCCCAGGTATCGGCTCGATGTTTCCAGCGGCGGATCGCCCTGTCAATTGATCCGACTGGATGGGTTCTGGCGTGCGACGAGGGCTGCCGGTCCCGCCGCGCGCCCCGTCGCGCCGGCCGGGCAACGTGAGATTGGCCGCGCCACGCGCCGTCGTCCTGATCTCCTAGAGACAACTGCGCCCTCCGCCTGGCAGGCTGCCTCCCATGACCCTGAAGCTGCGTTCCGTGGGAACGAGCGACCGTGGGCTGATCCGCAGCGGAAACCAGGACGCCCTGCACGCCGGCACCTGGCTCGTCGCCGTCGCCGACGGCATGGGCGGAATGGCCGCCGGTGACCTGGCCAGCTCGCTCACCATCGACGCGGTCGCTCCGCTGGACGTGGAGACACCGGAGGACGCTCTGGTGGCGGCCCTCCAGGACGGCATCGCGCTGGCCACCGCCCGCATTCGGCAGGCGGTCGCCGACGACCCCGAGCGCCAGGGCATGGGCACCACGCTTACCGCCCTGCTCTTCGCCCGTACCGGCAGCTGCCTGGCCCTCGCCCACGTCGGTGACTCCCGGGCCTACCTGTTCCGCGAGGGCGTGCTCAAGCAGGTCACCCGCGACGACACCTTCGTCCAGATGCTCGTCGACCAGGGCGTCATCACCGCGGACCAGGCCAGCAGCCACCCACGACGGGCCGTCGTCACCCAGGCGTTGCAGGGCGAGGACGTCTCCCCGTCGTACGCGACGATGGTGCCCCGCGCCGGCGACCGGTGGCTGCTGTGCAGCGACGGCCTCTCCAACGTCGTCCGCCCGGACACCCTGGCCGAGGTGCTCACCACCTACCCGGACCGGTCCGCCTGCGCCGGCAAGCTGATCGACCTGGCGCTGCACGCCGGCGGGCCGGACAACGTCACGGTGGTCGTGGCCGACGTCGTCGAGGAGTAGGCCCTCCTCAGCGTCGACGCGGCGCGGCCCGCCGGGTGGGCGTCGCCGTGCCCGGGTCCTCCGGCCACGGATGCCGGGGATAGCGGCCGCGCAGCTCCGAGCGGACCTGCGGATAGCCGGTACGCCAGAACGACGCGAGATCCGCGGTGACGGCCATCGGCCGGCCGGCGGGGGAGAGCAGGTGCAGCAGCACGGGCACCCGGCCGCCGGCGATGCGCGGAGCCGCCGGCCAGCCGAACGTCTCCTGGAGCTTGACCGCCAGCACCGGCGCCGCCGGGTCGGCGTAGTCCACCCGGACCCGCGAACCGCTGGGCACCTCGATGCGTTCCGGCGCCAGCTCGTCGAGGCGGGCGGCCTGGGCCCACGGCAGCAGCCGCCGCAGCGCCGAGGTCACGTCCACCCGGTTCAGGTCGGCCCGTCGCCGGGCGGCGGCCAGCTCCGGCCCCAGCCACGTCGGCGCGGCCGCGAGCAGCGCCTCGTCGCCGACGTCGGGCCACTCGGCGTCGAGGTGGTGCCGGCAGAACGCCATCCGCTCGCGCAGCCCCCGTGCCGCAGGCGTCCACGGCAGCAGCCCCAGCCCCTCCTGGCGCAGGCCGGTCAGCAGCGCCGCCGCCACCTCCGCCCGGTCCGGGCGGTCCAACCGCCGCGCCACCAGCTCGATCGCGCCCAGCCGGGTCACCTCCCGGGCCACCACGTCCCCGTCGGACCAGCCCACCTCGCGGCGCGTGGACAGCAGCGGGCCCGCCGCCTCCCGGGCGGTCGCCTCGTCAAGCGGGGTGGCCCGGCGGATCCGCGCCGACGGCGCGCCGGGGCGGCGGTCCGCGACGGCCACCGCGAGCCAGTCGGAGCCGGCCAGCCCCGACCCGGCCGTCAGCTCCGCGGCGGTCCCACCCGTCATGAGGTACGCGGACCCGCCGGGCCGTCGCACCCGGGCCAGCCGCTCCGGGTACGCGAGACCGACGAGCAGCCCGGCGGCGAGATCGTCGGTGAGTCCGCCCGAGGCGGCGCGCCCACCGGCCTCCCGGCCGGCGGAGACGGCGGCAGCCCCGGGCGTGGAGCCCGTCCGTCCGCTCGCCGTGCGGCCGGTCGGGTCGGCCGGCAGCACGGCGCGCAACCGGCGTACCTCGGTGCGCCAGCGGGCCGTGGCGCCCGCGTCGGTTCCGGCGCGCAGCCGACGCCAGCCGGCCACCAGGTCGTCACCCGGGCCGGCCGCGCTCTCCTCGGCGAGCAGGGCCACCACCTCGGCGGCGCGGTCCGCGCCGACCCGGCCGGCGCCGTCGAGCAGCGCCCGGGCCAGCCGGGGGTGCGCCCCGGCGGAGGCGATCAGCCGACCTCGCCCGGTGATCCGGCCCGTCCCGTCGACCGCGCCAAGCGTCTCGAGGGTGTCCCGGGCCACCGCCATCGCCGCGGCCGGCGGCGGATCGGGAAGCGCCAGCCCGACGCCGTCGGGGCGCCCCCAGGCGGCCAGCTCCAGCGCGAACCCGGTCAGGTCGGCCGTAGCGATCTCCGGCTCTCCTCGGGCGGGCAGCCGCTCGTGGGTCGCCTCGGACCAGCAGCGGTAGACGTACCCGGGGGCCTCCCGGCCGGCCCGGCCGGCCCGCTGGGTGGCGGCGGCCCGGGAGACCGGCACGGTGATCAGCGCGCCCAGCCCACGGGCCAGATCGATGCGGGGCACCCGGGACAGTCCGGCGTCCACCACCACCCGCACGCCCGGCACGGTGAGGCTCGTCTCGGCAAGCGCGGTCGACAGCACCACGCGCCGCCGGCCGTCCGCGACGCCGGGCCGCAGAGCCGCGTCCTGCTCGGCGCCGCGCTGGCGGCCGTGCAACGGCAGCAGGTCGACGGTGTCGCGCAGGTCGCCGAGCCGTCCGGCGACCCCGGCGATCTCACCGGCCCCGGGCAGGAAGACGAGCACGTCGCCGTCGTGCTCGCGCAGCGCCCGACGGACCGTGGCGACCACGTGGTCGAGCAGGGCGCGGTCCACCGGCCCGGCCCCCGGCGGCGCGACCGGCCGCGCCGGTGGTGCCCAGATCCGCCGTACCGGGTGCAGCGCCGACTCGGCCCGGACCACCGGGGCGGCGGCGGTCCCGCCGAGCAGGGCGGCGAACCGGTCGGTGTCCGGCGTGGCGGACATCGCGAGCAGCCACAGGTCCGGCCGGAGGGTGGCCCGGGCCTCCACCGTGAACGCCAGCGCGAGGTCGGCGTCGAGCTGCCGCTCGTGGCACTCGTCGAGCAGCACCGCACCCGTGCCGGGCAGCTCCGGGTCGTGGTGCAGCCGACGGACGAGCAGGCCGGTGGTGACCACCTCGATCCGGGTGGCCGGGCCCACCCGACGCTCGCCGCGTACGGCGTAGCCGACCCGGTCGCCGACGCGCTCGCCGAGCAACTCGGCCATCCGCCGCGCCGCGGCGCGCGCCGCCACCCGGCGGGGTTGGGCGATCACCACCCGGCCGTCGACCCGGTCGGCCACCGCCAACGGCGCGAGAGTGGTCTTGCCGGTGCCCGGCGGGGCCACCAGGACCGCGGCGCCGGCCGCGTCGAGCGCGGTCAGCAGCGCCGGCAACGCCGGACGGACCGGCAGGTCCAGGGTTACGTCGGAGAGCACGGCCCAGTCTCGCACCGGTGGGGGAGACTCAGCCGCGACGGACCTCGGCGAGACCGTGCAGGAACGAACGCCAGGCGGCCGGGCCGAACGCGAGCGCCGGGCCGGAGCGATCCTTGCTGTCCCGGACGGCGATCCGACCGTCGACTGTCGCGACCTCCACGCAGTTGCCGTTGCCGCTGCTGCGCGTGCTGGTGCGCCAGTCGGCCCGGGTCAGGTCGAGCGCCGTCATCCGTGGTACCTCTCGTCTGCGTCGGCGTGCCGCAGACGCGGTCACGCAAAGTTACGAGAAGCCTCCTTGAGGTGGGTCAGCGACGCCCCCGGATCGAGTGCCATCCGGCACAGCTCCTCGTGCAGAAGGCTATACCCGAGCACATGATCGGCATCTTCCAGAGCCAGCCCCATCGTGAGGTTATCCAGGTAAACGACGGACGCGTCGGCGGCGTCGGCGAAGTTGAGGATCACGTACGGGGTGGTCATCGCCGGGTGCTCGCCGGCCGCGAACGGCAGTACCTGAATTGTCACGTTGGGTAACTGGGCGATCTGGTTCATGTGGACCAGTTGCTCGGCCATCACGGTGGGGCCGCCGACCGGGCGCAACAGCACTGCCTCGTTGAGCACCACCGACAACTGCACGGGCTCGTCGCGGCGCAGCACCTCCTGGCGGCGCAGCCGCGCCGCGACCTTGCGCTCCAGGCCGTCCTCGCCTGCCGTGCGGCGGAAGATCGCCCGGGCGTACGCCTCGGTCTGCAGCAGTCCGGGCACCGACTCGGCCTCGTACGTGCGCAGCGCCGCCGCCTCGGCCTCCAGTCCGACGTAGAACTCGAACCACTCCGGCAGCACGTCGCTGTAGTTCTGCCACCAGCCGCGCTGCTGCGCGCCCCGGGCGATCTCGATAAGCGCCTCGGCGTCCGCGCCGGTCACCTGGTAGAGCGCGAGCGCCGCCCGGACGTCGCGGGGTTTGATGCCGATCTGCGCGGTCTCGATCCGGGACAGGTTGCTCTTGGACATGTCGAGCTGGCGGGCGGCCACGTCGAGGGTCATGCCCGCCCGTTCCCGGAGCTGACGGAGCTCGCGAGCGATGCGCCGACGGCGCACGGTGGGGCTGGCGGCGGGCCGGATGGTGGAAGCGGCGGTCACCGTCCGAGTCTGTCACGACAAGATCCGCAGGTCGCGCCAGCACGGAGTGCAACTATCAAATCTGGGAGTTGCGTTGCAGTAGCTGTCGGTGCATCCTTTTCCGGGTCGCGAACACAGTGGACACACCCGAGCGGGAGGACCGTTTGCTCATCGCCGACGAGTTCTTCCTCATCGCCCACAACGACACCCGCGGCAAGGCCAAGCTTCATCCGGCGGCGACCGGTCTCGGCCTGGCCGCCGGGCTCCTCGGCGAGCTGACCCTCTACGGGCACATCACCGTCTCGGGTGGACAGGTCAGCGTCATCGACCGACGCCCACCCGCCGACGCGCTGGCGCACACAGTGCTCGACCAGTTGATCGGCGAGTCCCAGCACCGGGCGGTCAACGTGTGGCTCAGCTTCCTGGCGCAGAGCGCGACGACCTCGGTGGGCGAGCGGCTCGCCCGGGCCGGCGTGCTGCGCCGCCAGGAGAGCCGGCGGCTGCTCCGCACCTCGGTGAGCTATCTCCCGATCGACCTCAACGCCGTGGCCTGGCCGGCCACCCGGCTGCGGGCACTGCTGGACCGCCCCGACCCGCCGAGCGTGCCGGACGCGCTGCTGCTCGGCCTGGTCGTGGCCGCCGGGCTGACCCGCGAGGTGCTGTGGAGCGCCGGCCCCCGCGCCCACCACCGGCTCAACGTTCTCATCCCCGCGCTGCCGGCGCCCTTGAAGGAGCTTGTCGGGCACACCGAGGCCGCCGTCGGCGCAGCCGTGCTGCGCGGCATTCCCTGATCCCCCCGGTAACCCCAACCCCTCCCCTCGACAACCGGAGTAGTCGTATGCCATCGACATCGACAGTCGACCGACCCAGCAACGTCTCCGAAGCCCTCGCGAGGGGTCGCCTCGGCGTCCCCTCGGTCATCTTCTTCGTTCTGTCCGCAGCCGCGCCGCTGACCGTGGTGGCCGGCGTCGTCACCACCGGCTACGGCGTCATCGGCGTGACCGGCATCCCGCTGGCCTTCCTGGTGGTCGCCGCGGTGCTGGCCCTGTTCTCGGTCGGCTACGTGGCGATGTCCCGCCGGGTCGAGAACGCGGGCGCCTTCTACGCCTACATCTCACGCGGCATCGGCCGTCCGGCCGGCGTCGGCGCCGCCTGGGTGGCGCTCATCGCGTACAACGCGCTCCAGGTCGGGCTGTACGGCACCATCGGCGTCGCGGCCGAGCCGGTGCTCGACCGGATCTTCGGCGGACACCCGCACTGGTCGATCGTCGCCCTGGTGGCGTGGGCGCTGGTCGGGCTGCTCGGCCTGCTGCGTGTCGACATCAACGGCCTGGTGCTCGCCGCGCTGCTGGTCGCCGAGATCGTGGTGATCCTCGTCTTCGACCTGGGTCAGCTCGGCAACCCGGCCGACGGTCAGGTGAGCTTCGCCGCCCTGTCGCCGGACAACCTCTTCGTGCCGGGGGTGGGCGCAGTGCTGGTGCTGGCCATCCTCGGGTTCGTCGGCTTCGAGTCCGCGGTGGTGTTCAGCGAGGAGAGCAAGGACCCGAAGCGGACGGTGCCGCTGGCGACGTACCTCTCGGTGGCGATCATCGCCGGGCTGTACGCGCTCTCGTCCTGGACCATGACCGTCGCCGTCGGGCCGGACAAGATCGTCGCCGAGGCCGGCGAGCAGAGCGTCGGGCTGATCTTCAACCTGGCCGCCGCCCAGCTCGGCGACACCGCGGTCACCATCGGGCAGGTGCTCTTCCTGACCTCGGTGCTCGCCGCGATGATCTCGTTCCACAACACCACGGCCCGCTACACCTTCGCACTGGGCCGGGAGCGGGTGCTGCCGGCGGTGTTCGGGCAGACCTCGCCGCGGACCGGTTCGCCCCGGGCCGCGTCGCTGGCCCAGAGCGTCCTCGGCCTGCTGGTCATCCTGCTCTACACAGTCAACGGCTGGGACCCGGTGGTCCAGCTCTTCTTCTGGGGCGGCACCACCGGCGGATTCGGCGTGCTGCTGCTGATCGCCACCACCTCGGTGGCGGTGATCGCCTACTTCGTCCGCCACGGCGGCGAGACCCTCTGGCGGCGGGCCATCGCGCCCGGCCTGGCCACCATCGCGCTCGTCGTGATCATCTGGTTGGCCGTGTCGAACTTCGCCGACCTGCTCGGCGTCGCACCCGACTCCCACCTGCGCTGGGCACTGCCCGCCGTCTACCCGGTAGCGGCCGCGCTGGGCGTCGCCTGGGCGCTGCTGCTGCGCAACAACCGTCCGGACACGTACGCCCGGATCGGTCTCGGCGCGGCGAGCGCCGCGGCGGCCGTGCGGACGGCGGAGCAACAGGCGCCGACGCCGGCCGGTGCGGAGGTGTCCCGATGAGCGTGACGATCGAACAGCTCGGGCCGGAGGACACGACACTCGTCGCCAACCGGATCGCGGAGGCGTTCACGGCCCTGGAGGTGACCTACTGGCTGGTGCCCGACGCGAGCAAGCGCGAGGCAGTCCTGGCCGGGGACTTCGAGATCCTGGTCGACCACGCGATGCGGCACGGGTTCGTGCACGCCACCGCGGACCGGGCCGGTGTCGCGGTCTGGTTCCCGTCGGTCGGTGAGCCGGCCCCGCCGCCGCCCGACTACGACGCTCGGCTCGCCGCCGCCTGTGGCGAGTGGACCGACCGGTTCCAGCATCTCGACGAGTTGTTCGCGGCGAACCACCCGCATCCGGACCATCACCACATGGCCTTCCTGGCCGTGCAGCCGGGACGGCAGGGGCAGGGGTTGGGCACCGCGCTGATGAGGCACCACCACGCCTGGCTGGACGCCAACGGGATGCCGGCCTACCTGGAGGCGAGCAGCCCGCGCAGCCGGGACCTGTACGCACGGCACGGCTACCGGGCCGGCGAGCCGTTCCGGGTGCCCGACGGCACGCCGTTCTGGCCGATGTGGCGGGAGCCCGCCGGCCGCTGACGGGACCGGCCGGGCCGCGTCCCCGCAGGGAGCGACCCGGCCGGTGCGCCGATCGACCGTTTCGACACACGATGAGGGGCCGGGGCAACGCTGACCCGGCCCCTCATCGTGTGGTGCCCAGGGCAGCCCCTCAGTAGGTGCCGTCGAGCTGGCCGCGCAGCTTGGTCAGCGCCCGGGCCAGTAGCCGGGAGACGTGCATCTGCGAGACGCCGATCTGGTCGGCGATCTGCGACTGGGTCAGGTTGCCGTAGAACCGCAGGGTGAGGATCTTCTGCTCCCGCTCGTCGAGCGTGGCAAGCGCGGGGCCGAGGGCGACCCGCAGCTCGGCCAGCTCGAACTCGTTGTCCTCGCCGCCGAGCATGTCACCCAGCTCGGTGGCCCGGTCGCCGTCGCCGGTCGGGGTGGACAGCGACACCGCGTTGTACGCGCGGGCGCCCTCCAGGCCCTCCAGGACCTCTTCCTCGGTGAGCTTGAGGTGGGCGGCGATGTCGGCGACCGTCGGCGAGCGGCCGAGGGTCTGCAGCAGCGAGCTGTTGGCGTCGGAGATCGCCAGCCGCAGCTCCTGGAGGCGACGCGGCACCCGGATGTCCCAGGTGCGGTCGCGGAAGTGCCGCTTGAGCTCGCCGATGATGGTGGGGATCGCGTAGCCGGCGAAGTCGACGCCGCGGGACGGGTCGAACTTGTCGATGGCCTTGATGAGGCCGACGGCGGCGGTCTGCGCCAGGTCGTCGGTCGGCTCGCCCCGCCCGCTGTAGCGGTGGGCGAGGTGGTTGGCCAGCGGCAGCCAGGCCTCGATCGCCCGGTCGCGCAGCGCGGCGCGCGACGGGTGGTTGGCGGGCAGCGCGGCCATGGCGTTGAGCAGGTCTGCGGCGCTGTCGGTGAGCGCCCGCGGGTCCAGCTTGGTGGTGCTCGTCTGCTCGGCAGCCGTGGTGCTCGCCTGCTCGGTGATCGTTGGCGCGGTCATGGGTGGTCCTCCCTGCACCTCGTCCGCGGACAAAAAGACGTGACGCTTTGGTTTAGCTTCGAATGAGCCGTTCGGGACTCACCTTAACCTGATCAGCTCCCGGAAATCTAGCCGAAAGGTTGATGTACTTAAGGTGTGTCGAGTGACAAAACGCCCCAAAGCCGGCGGCGATCGAGCAGGTTGTGAGGTCTCTTACCCGTTTGCCGGGCAATCCTGCGGCACCCGGTCATCCCGTTCGGCCCGACCGGTCGGTGTGCCACCCTCCGCCGACCGGTCAACATGAAATCCGACAATCGGGCAGCAGTGTCGACTATCCGTCGTTGTCCCGTCGGCGGGACCCGCCGTAGCGTCGCGGGGTAGACACCCGGTTCGGAGGCACCATGCTCGATCCAGCCGCTCCCCAGCTCGTCGTGAACAGTCGCACGCTCTACTTCAGCTGGTTGCCGGCGGACCCGGACGCGGTCGCCGCCCTGGTCCCCACCGGGCTGCGTCCCCGTGCCGACAGGCAGGTGTTCCTCAACCAGTACGTGGTCGAGGACGAGACGCAGACCTCCGGCTTCGGCGCCTACTCGCTGACGTACCTCGGCGTCTCACTCGCTGGCGTCGACGCGCCGGGCGGGCTCAACCCGGGCGGCTGGTGGACCCACTACGTGGCCTCCAGCCGGCTGGTCCGCGAGTACGCCACCGCGCGGGGCGCCCCGGCGCTCGCCGGCCGGACCAGGATCGACGTGAGCGGCGAGGCGCTGCTCTCCGAGACCGAGGCGGAGGGGACGCCGCTGATCCGCGCCAGGTGTCGGGTGGGGGAGACCGGCCACGTGATCAGCAGCGGGCACCACCGCTACTTCACCTCCCGCGACGGCCAACTGCTCAGCTCGGTCTACCCGTTCGTGGCCGAGCCGGTCGCGCCGTTCGAGATCGAGTCGGTGGAGTTCCTGCAACCCCGGCACCCCATGTACGCGCTGCGCCCCGCCAACCCGCTGACCATCGGGTTCGGCTACTTCTCGCCGCGCTCCTCGTTCGCCTACCCGGGCGGGCTCACCGTGCACCCGGGCGCGGCCGGCCTGCCCGAGCCGGCCCGGCCGGTTCACCAGGTGCCGGCCAGCCTCGCGCGCAGCGGCCTGCCGTCGGGGTCGTAGACCAGCCGGTACACCGGCGACGCCCAGGCGCGGGTGTACCAGGGCAGCCGCTCGGGGCGGTGCGGGCGCAACCGGCCCGGCGGGCGGTCACCGACCTGGCCGCCGTCGTACCACAGTTGCAGCGCGTCGGCAGCGGCCGTGACGGCCGCGACGGCGTCCGCCGGGTCGAGCAGGTCGGCGTCGTCCGCGCCGTCCGGGTCCCGGTCCAGGTGCTCGCGCCAGAGCCGCAGCCGCAGGTCCCGGGCGAAGGTCCGCGCCCCGTCGCCCCGGCCCGCCGGGTCGGTGGGCGTCCGCTCGTCGCGCGTGTCGTCGAGCACCGCGCAGGACAGCTCGCTGTCGTGCGTCCAGGAGCGGCGGTTGAAGTTGTCGCTGCCGACGCTGGCCCAGACGTCGTCGACCACGCAGACCTTCGCGTGTACGTACACCGGGGTGCCGGCGTGGTTCTCCACGTCGAACACGTGCACCCGGTCCGGCGCGGCACGCTCGCACAGCGACAGCGCCTGCTCACGGCCGACCATGTTGGGTGGCAGGGCGAGCCGGCCGTCCACGTCCGGGTGCCGGGGCACCACGGCGACCAGGTGCAGCTCGGGATTCTCCCGCAGCGCCTGGGCGAACAGGTTGGCCACCTCGGTCGACCAGAGGTACTGGTCCTCCAGGTAGATGAGTCGGCGCGCGCGGTGGACCGCCTTGGTGTAGCCCCGGGCCACGGTCCGCTCGCCGTCGGGCGCGAAGGAGTAGCGCGGTCGGACGGCGGGGTAGGTGCGCAGCACCTGGATCTGGTGCGGCCCGCACTCGGGCGGGTCGGCGGGCTGCTCGGGCAGCGGGTCCGGCCGCAGGTCAGCGCCGCGCAGTCGGTCCCGCGCGTACGCCATCGGGTTCTCCGAGTCCAGCGGCATCGGGTCGGTCCAGCGCTCCCGGAACACCGTGTCCAGCGCGCCGACGACCGGGCCGCGCAGCGCGAGCTGCACGTCGTGCCAGGGCGGATTCGAGCCGTACCGGCCGGACATCTGCACCGGCTGTGGGTCGCCGCCGTGCGCGGCGTCGTCGCGGCGGCTGTGGCACAGGTCGATCCCGCCGGCGAACGCGATGTCCCGCTCCGGGTTGCCCGGGTGCCGCAGCACCACCAGCTTCTGGTGGTGCGAGCCGCCACGGCGGACCCGCTGGTCGAGCAGCACCTCGCCGCCGGCCGCGGAGACCGTCTCGCTGAGGTTGCGGTTCTCCGCCTCGCTGTAGGCCAGCGCGTCCAGGTGTGAGCGCCAGATCAGCCCCTTGACCACCACGCCGCGCTGCGCCGCCTGGGCGAAGAGCTGGGACACCGTGGGGCCGTCCGGGCGCAGTCGCTGGTCCGGGTCGCCCCGCCAGTCGGTGAAGAAGAGGTGGTCGCCGGCGGTCAGCGCCTCCACCTCGTCGACCAGCCGGTCGAAGTACGCCGCGCCGTGAATCAACGGCTCGGCGAGGTTTCCGGTGGTCCAGACGGGTAACCCAGAGACCGGGTTGGCGCGTTCCTGCGCGGTGAGGAACCAGTCCTGTAACGGCACGTCCAGCCCCCCGGAGGTCGACAACGTCCTCACGGTAGGACCCCGGACGCGGGTCCGCATGCCAGGTCGGCCGACCGGTGACCTGGATGACGCCAGCGCCACGTGCGACAGACGACGCGACAACAGCCGAGGAGGCCACACCATGCCCCGCGACACAACGAATCCCGTGACCGAGTACCGCGAGCCGGCGGTGGAGAGCGAACGGGGTGCGCTGGTAGCGGTGTTGCTGATGGTGATTCTGGGCGTCGCCGGGATTTTCGCGGTCTCCTGAGATCGGTGCCGGCACCCCCTGACGAACGGGGGCGCCGGCACCGATCTCAGCGGTCGACCGGGGTCAGGGGCGCGGGCCCTGGCCGTCGGTGTGCGGCACCCGCTCGGTGGGGATGACGCCGAGTCGGCCGGCCTTGAAGTCCTCGAACGCCTGGAGCAGCTCGTCGCGGGTGTTCATCACGAACGGGCCGTACTGCGCCACCGGCTCCCGGATGGGCTGACCACCCATGATGTAGAGGTCCAGCGCCGGGGTGTTGCCGTCCTGCGCGGCGTCCGCGGCGAAGCGCAGCGCGTCGCCCGGACCGTGCACCGCGAGCTGACCGGTGCGCACCGGCCGACGCTCGACGCCGACGGTGCCGCGCCCGCCCAGCACGTACACCAGGGCGTTGAACTCGGGCTGCCACGGCAGGTCGACCTCAGCGCCCGGCTGCACGGTGACGTGGGTGATGGTGATCGGCGTGAAGGTCGACCCCGGGCCGCGGTGCCCGGCGATCTCACCGGCGATCACCCGGACCAGCGCGCCGCCGTCCGGCGTGGTGAGCAGCGCCGACTCGCCGCCGCGGATGTCCTGGTAGCGGGGCGGGTTCATCTTGGCCGAGCGGGGCAGGTTGACCCAGAGCTGCGTGCCGTGGAAGAGCCCGCCGCTGACCACGAGGTGCTCCGGCGGGGCCTCGATGTGCAGGAGGCCGCTGCCGGCCGTCATCCACTGGGTGTCGCCGTCGGTGATGGTCCCGCCGCCGCCCTGGGAGTCCTGGTGGTCGAAGATGCCGTCGATGATGTACGTGACGGTCTCGAAGCCGCGGTGCGGGTGCCACGGGGTGCCCTTGGGCTCGCCCGGCGCGTAGTCCACCTCGCCCATCTGGTCGAGGTGGATGAACGGGTCCAGGTCGGCCGTCGACACCCCGGCGAAGGCCCGGCGGACGGGGAAGCCCTCCCCCTCGAAGCCGCTGGGCGCGGTGGTCACCGTGCGAACCTTGCGGAAGGTGGTGGACTCGTCGAGCTTGGGCAGGCGGGGCAGGACGAGGACGTTGTCAACGGTGATCGCGGGCATCGGGAGGCTCCTTAACTCGTGGCATGGCTCGACGTGGTCCGGGCCGCCCGCAGGCGGGTGCCGAGCCGGTCGAAGACCCGGGTGAGGCAGGCGACCTCGGCGTCGTCGAGGTCGTCCATCAGGTGGGTACGCACCGACGCCAGATGGTGGGGTGCGGCTTCGGACAGGGTGAGCAGCCCGGCGGCGGTGAGCACGGCCTCGCTGCCGCGTCGGTCGTCCGGGCAGGCCTCCTTGCTGACCAGTCCGCGCCGCTGCATGGAGGAGATCTGGTACGTGAGGCGGCTGGGTGAGAAGACCAGCCGGCCGGCCAGCTCGCCCATCCGCAGTCGTTGCCCCGGTGCCTCGGAGAGCAGGACCAGCACGTGGTAGTCGGCGAAGCTGAGGTCGCTGTCGGCGCGCAGGTCGTCTTCCAGCTGGGTGAACAGGCGCTGGCTGGCCTCGATGTAGGCGCGCCAGGCGGCCGCTCGGGTGCTGTCCAGGCTCTCTGTCACGTCCATGACACTAGCACTAGTTAAAAATTTAACTAGTGCTGCTGAGAGTCGTGTGCATCACGTCTGTCCCGTTGTCTGCTTGGTTCTTCCAGCTTTGAAGGAAGCTCGGGAAATTCGGGAGGCGGCGCCGGTGTGGTGTGTGCCAGACTCCGGCCTCGTGGAACACGTGGAACTCGCCGCCGCCGACCTGCGCCTGCGCCCCTGGCGGGAGGCGGACGCCCCGGCGGTGCGCGACGCCCTGAACGACCCCGCCATCGCCCAGTGGAACCCCCAGGGCGGCGGCCCGATCGACGACCAGGCCGCCCTGCTCTGGGTGCGCCGCCGGGGCGACTGGTCGGGCGGCGACCACGCCTCCCTGGCCGTTGTCGACGCCGCCGAGGGGAAACTGCTCGGCTCGGTGTCGCTGCACCACATCCACCACGGCGACGCCTCCATCGGCTACTGGACGATGCCGGCGGCACGCGGGCGCGGGGTGGCCACGCGGGCCGTCCTCCGGCTCACCGACTGGGCCTTCGGCGACCTGCGGCTGCACCGGGTGGAGCTGTGCCACGCGGTGGCCAATCCGGCGTCCTGCCGGGTCGCCGACCGGGCCGGCTACCTTGCCGAGGGGACGTTGCGCGAGTCGTACCGGTACGGCGACGGCCGCCGCTACGACGACCACCTGCACGCCCGCCTGGCCACCGACCGCTGAGCCGGCGGGCCTTCAGTGCCCCCGCGAGCGCCTGTAGAGCTGCCCCAGACGTGGGGCGGGCCGGCCGACTGGACCCGTTACTCGGTGACCCTGCGCAGGAACGCGGCGAGATGGCCGCTGGTGCGGTCGATCTTCTCGGCCAGGGTGATGGTCTCGTCGAGCCGCCGCCCGGCGGCCTTCTTGCCTCGCAGGTAGAGCGAGCAGGCGAGGTCGGAGCAGACGTACGCGCCCACGGTGTTGCCCTGCCGACCGTCCGGGCCGGCCTTGCGCGCCGTCATCAACGAGACGCCGTCGCCGGTGTGGGTGGTCAGGCAGAACGAGCACATGCTGCGCCGGACCCGCCCGGTCTGCTGGGGCGCGACCCGCAGCGCGACGCCGACGAGCCCGTCCTCGGCCTCGGCGACCAGGTACGCCCGCTGCGGCGCGGCGGGGTCCCGCCAGCCGAGGAAGTCGAGGTCGTCCCAGGGGCGAAATTCAAGATCATTCGGTACGGCCAGCCGCTTGGTCTCGCCCTGTGTGAGGTTGACGAAGGACGCGCGGATGACGGATTCGGTGAGGACCAACATAGGTAGTAGCCTAGCTCTCCTAGGCAAACGATTACCAAGACTAGATTTGGGGTGTGTGGAGTGGCACGTGCGGGGCTCACCGCCGAACGACTGACCCAGGCGGCCGCCGACCTGGCCGACGAGGTGGGCGTCGAGAACGTCACCGTCGCGGCGCTCGCGCGGCAGTTCGGGGTCAAGGACGCCAGCCTGTACTTCCACCTGCGCAACGCCCACGACCTGCGGGTCAGGATCGCCCTGCTGGCCCTCGCCGAGCTGGCCGACCGGGTCGCCGAGGCGCTCGCCGGCCGGGCCGGCAAGGACGCGCTCGTCGCCTTCGCCAACGCGTACCGGGACTACGCGCGCCGGCACCCGGGCCGCTATGCCGCCATGCAGATCGACCTCGACCCGGAGACGGCCGCCGCCAGCGCCGGCATCCGGCACGCCGAGATGACCCGGGCGATCCTGCGCGGCTACCGGCTCTCCGAGCCGGACCAGACCGACGCCGTCCGGATGATGCACAGCACGTTCCACGGCTTCGTGAGCCTGGAGCGGACCGGCGGGTTCCGCCACACGCCGCGTCCGACCGACGAATCCTGGGCCCGCGCCCTCGACGCTCTCGACGCCGTCCTGAGCAACTGGCCGTCGCGGTGACGGCCGGGCGGGCAGGGCTGCACTGCCCTGCTTGCCCGGCCCGCACCGCACTGCGACGCCGCCCCAGGTCAGGGCGTCGAGGGCGACGCGACGTTCACCAGCCAGTCGGTTCCGAACCTGTCGGTGCACCTGCCGTACCGGGCGCCCCAGGGCGATCGCGCGAACGGGACGGTGACGGCGCCGTCCGCGCAGAGCCGCTTCCAGTACCCGGTGAGTTCCGTTTCGTCATCACCGCCCAACGTGATCGACTGCGTGCCACCGGCACCGTGGTCGCCCGGCGTCCGGTCCGAGCCCATCAACACGATCCCGGACGCACCCCTGAGCACCACGTGCGCGACCAGGCTGTCGGTCGCCGCGTCGGTGGGTCCGTGCAGATCGCCGAACGTGGTGATCTGGAGGCTGCCGCCGAACACCGACTGGTAGAACCCCATCGCCTCGCGGGCGTTGCCGTCGAAGCTGAGATACGGGCTGACCCGGGCGGTCATCGTCCGGCCTCTGCGGCGAGCGGGCGTCGCTGCGCGGTCCGCTGTCGGAGCAGGACGAGGCCCAGCCCCGCCAGGAACCAGGCGGCGAGGACGCCGAGGGGCGCCAGCGTGTGGGAGCCGTTGAAGTAGCCGAAGTTGTTGACCGCGCGTACGGCCGCGCCCGGAGGGAGCTTCGCCGAGATCGCTTGTGCCCATCCCGGCAGCAGGTCGACGCCGATGGTCGCTCCGCTCGTCGCGTTGCCGATGGTGGTGAGGGTGAGCACGGCGAGCGCGATGCCGATCGGGCCGAGCCAGGCCCCGAGGGCCTTGGTCGTGAAGGCGCTGGCGGCCGACAGCAGGATGAGCGACAGGGCGAGCAGCGGGAACGGTGCCGTCAGTGAGCCGTAGACCGGGCCGGCGACAGTGGCCGCGACCACGCCGATCACGACCGCGAATCCGCCCATCGCCCAAAGTCGGTGACGCAGGCGTACCAACGTGGCGGCCGCGGTGAGCCCCTGCGCGAGGACGAACGACGAGAGAGTGACCCCGAACACCACGTAGAAGGCGGACAGCCCACGGCTGTCGTAGCTCGCCAGCGGCACGATGTCGTTCTCCTGGACGGTCATGTGAGCCTGCCTGCCGAGACCAGCCACGAGTTGCCGGGCGGCGCCGCTCTCACTGAACCCGCTCGCGCCTGCGTAGTCGAGCGTCAGTGTGCCGGGGGAGGTCCCGCTGAGCACCGCGACGCTGTCGCCGTCGTGGACCAGGGCCTTTCCGGCATCCACGCTGGCGACCGGCGTAACGGCGACGGCATCGCCGAACCCTCGATGGGCGGTAGTGGCCAGCTCGTCGCCGACCACCGCGATCGGCAGGCGGCTCGGCGCGGGATCGCGTTGCAGCCCGACATAGACGGCGATGAACGCCGTGCCGATGATCAGCCCGGTGAGCACGAGCGAGATCCAGGCTCGGCGTTGCGTGCCGACGGGCGTTTCCGCCTCGGCGGGTGGAGCGGTTGGCGACGTCATGGGTGCTTCCTCGGGTAGTGTGGTTTGAATGTCCAACCAGACGAACCGTAGCACCGATGGTTTGAAATCCAAACCATCGCGGGACACTCTCGCTGTGGCGCTCGACGCAGTCAACGACAGGTGGTCGCTGCACATCGTGCGAGCGCTCGCCTTCGGTGCCTCCCGGTACACCGAGATCCTGCGAGCGGTCGGCGCTCCCCGGGACGTCCTCGCCGCCCGGCTGCGGAAGCTCGCCGAGGCCGGCATTCTGCGGGCGCGATCGACCGAGGAGGGCAAGGTCGCGGGGTACGAGCTCACGCAGAAGGGCCGGGATCTCGGGCAGGTGATCCTCGTGCTCAAGCGTTGGGGTGACACCTACAGCGACGCCGACGTGCCCACTGTCGACTTCATCCACGATGTGTGCGGTGAGGTGTTCGTCGCGGAAGTCCGTTGCCAGGCGTGCGGCAGGCCCCTGCGGTCCGGAGAGTTGTCAGTCGATCAGGAGTCCGCCGGATGCTGACCGATCTTGAGCTGGCCGACTGGCGGGAGCGGGTCGCCCGGCTGTACCTGTCCGACGTCGACCTGGCCGGCTTCCGCGCCGGCCGCGACGAACTCTTCGCCACGCACCCGCAGAGCCCGATTCCGCCGGCCGAGCGGCCCGGCTTCGCCGGTGTGCGGTACTTCCCGCCCAACCCCGAGGCCGTGGTCGAGGCGCCGCTGCGGCCGGCCACCGGCGAGCTGCGGGTGGACACCGGCGGCCCGGACGGGGTCGTCGCGTACCGGCGGGTCGCGGTGGCCGAGACGCCGTGGGGGCCGCTGACGCTGTGGTGGATCGAGGCGTACGGGGGAGGGCTGTTCGTGCCGCTGCGCGACGGCACCTGCGGGAGGGAGACCTACGGCGGGGGGCGGTACCTCACCGACACGGTGAAGGGCACTTTCGGCCGGGGCGTCGAGCTGCTGCCCGGCGACCGGGTCCGGCTGGACGCCAACTACCTCTACAACCCGAGCTGCGCGTACGACGACCGCTGGGCCTGCCCCCTCGCGCCGCCGGAGAACCGGGTCGAGGTGCCGTTGGCCGCCGGCGAACTGGCGTACCACGGCTGACCGGCCGCCCCGGCGGACTGCCGGGACGGCCGGTCGTGCCGATGGTCGCACGTGCGTGACGGCCGGTCGTGCCGGTGGCTCAGCGGGTGTTCGCCGGCGTCGAGCCGGGCACCTGCATCCGGCCCAGCAGCTGCCGGGCCTTGTCGGCGAGCTGCGCGTCGACTGTCACCGCGTACTGGCCGGCGCGCAGCGAGCTGGCCGAGGTGAAGTCGCGTTGCCCGCCGGTCATCGCGTGCGCGACCGCGCCGAACACGGCGCCCCAGATCGCACCGATGACCAGGCCGACCAGGATCACCGCCAGCCAGTTGCCGACGGTGAAGATGCCGAACAGCAGCCCGATGAAGAGCCCGAACCAGGCGCCGGTGCCGGCGCCGAGCAGGGCGGCGCGGCCGGTGGTCATCCGCCCGAGCACCGTCTCCACAAGCGTGAGGTTCGTGCCGACGATGGCGCTGTGCTCCACGGGGAAGCGGTTGTCGGCCAGGTAGTCGACGACCTTCTGGGCGGACGGATAGTCCGGATACGAGCCGATCGTCACGGTGGGGGGGCCGCCCTGCGGCCCGTGTCCGTCCCCGGCCGGCGTCGACAGGCGGCCTGCCGGCCCGGACGGAAGCACGTCGCCACTCTGTGTGCCGGACCGCCATGCGGCGGCCGGCCCCGAAGCTGAGGTCATGAGCATCCTCCCTCGTCAGCCGACCGCGTTCCCGCCAGTGC
>NZ_HF570108.1:2448100-2593502 GCF_000297395.2 Micromonospora lupini str. Lupac 08
AGGCATGTGCGCGGACGGTCCGGGTAGGCAGGTGGGTGCAGACCGGACAGATCAGCGACCACGGTTTCCTCGCCGACGGCCGCACGGCGGCGTTGGTGGACCGCGCCGGCTCGGTGAACTGGTGGTGCCCGGGTCGGTTCGACGCGCCGTCGGTGTTCGCGCGGCTGATCGGCGAGGACGCCGGACACTGGTCGATCCGCCCGGAGGGGGACTTCACAGTCGAACGCTGCTACCTCGAGGGCACCCTGGTGCTGCGGACCGTCTTCCGCACCGCCCAGGGCGAGGTGGAGTTGACCGACGCGCTCGCCCTGGAGCCCGGCGCGCGCGAGCACGACGTGGGGCTGCGCTCACCCCAGGTGCTGGTCCGCAGCGTGCGGGGTCTCTCCGGCGAGGTGCCGATGGTGGTGCACTACCGACCCCGCTTCGAGTACGGGCGCACCACGCCGTTCCTCGTCGAGCGGGACGGGGCGGTGGAGGCCGTCGGCGGGGCCAGCCGGCTCACGCTCGTCAGCGACGTGCGGCTGGACTACGGTGACGGCGAGGCCACCGCGACGTTCGCCGTCCGCGCCGGCACGACCCACAACTTCGCCCTCGGGTACGCCCCGACGTACGACGCGCAGCCGCCGCAGGTCCCCGAGGCCGACCAGACGATCGCCGACACGGCCGAGGGATGGCGCTCCTGGGTCCGGCAGCACGAGTACCACGGGATCTACGCCGAGCAGGTGCGGCGCAGCGCGCTGGTGGTGCAGGGCATGACGTACCGACCCAGCGGAGCGGTGGTCGCCTCGGTGACCACCTCGCTGCCGGAGAAGCTCGGCGGGGACCGGAACTACGACTACCGCTACGTCTGGGTGCGCGACTTCACCCTGACGCTGCGGGCGCTGTGGCGGACCGCCTGTTACGACGAGGTGCAGCGGCAGTTCACCTGGCTGGGTCGGGCGATGGGCCGGACCGACGAGGAGCCGGTGCCGATCATGTACGGGGTGCTGGGGGAGCGCGACCTCACCGAGCACCGCCTGGATCAGCTCGCCGGTTACCGCGACAGCCCGCCGGTGATGATCGGCAACGACGCGTGGCGGCAGCGACAGAACGACATCTACGGCGAGGCGTTGGACGCCGCCTGGCTGATGCGCGATCGGCTGGAGCCGTTGGAGCCGGACGTCTACCACCTGCTCCGGTCCCTCGCCGACCAGGCGGAGCGGGACTGGAAGCTGCCGGACGCGGGGATGTGGGAGGAGCGCGGGATCCAACGCCACCACGTGTCCTCGAAGGTGCAGTGCTGGGTGGCCCTGGACCGGGCGGTCCGCTTCGGCGAACGGCTCGGTGAGCCGTCGGACGTGGCCCGCTGGGCGGCCGCCCGCGACGAGGTGCGTGCGGCGGTGCTGGACCGGGGATGGAGCGACCGGCTCGGGGCGTACACCGGCAGTTTCGAGTCCGAGGAGCTGGACGCGTCGGTGCTGATCATGCCGCTGGTGGGGTTCCTCCCGGCCGACGACCCGCGGATGCGCTCGACGACCCTCGCGGTGGAGGGGCAGCTGTCGCACGACGGCCTGCTGCGGCGCTGGGACGGCGACCCGGCGGGGTTCGTCATCTGCTCGTTCTGGTTGGTGTGCTGCCTGGCGCTCGCCGGTGAGCGGGACCGGGCGCACGAGTTGTTCGAGGCGCTGGCCGGGCGGCTCAACGACCTCGGGCTGTTCGCCGAGCAGATCGACCCGTCGACCGGGGAGCAACTGGGCAACTTTCCTCAGGCCTTCTCGCACATCGGCCTGATCAACGCCGCCGGTGTGCTCAGTGACGTCGAACAGAACCCGGCGCTGCGCGATCGCGGCATGCCGCCGGCGTACTTCACCCCGATGTCGCGCTGAACTGCCCGGAGCGAACGCCCCCGAGCGTCCCCGGGTGGACGGGCCCGGTTCGGGGGATGATGCCCGCATGAGGCTGGTGCTCACGGCGGACACGCATCTCCCGAAGCGAGCCCGGGACCTCCCGGGGCCGCTGTGGACGGCGATCGAGGCGGCGGACGTGGTGCTGCACGCCGGCGACTGGGTCGACGAGTCGCTGTTGGACGCGATGACCGCCCGCGCGCGACGGCTCATCGGCGTGTACGGCAACAACGACGGCCCGGCGCTGCGCGCCCGGCTGCCGGAGGTGGCCCGCGTCGACCTCGACGGGCTGCGGGTCGCCGTGGTGCACGAGACGGGCCCCCGCACCGGCCGGGAGCAGCGGTGCGCGGCCCGCTTCCCCGACGTCGACCTGCTGGTCTTCGGGCACTCGCACATCCCGTGGGACAGCGTGGCGCCCGGTGGGCTGCGCCTGCTCAACCCCGGGTCGCCCACCGACCGCCGCTCCCAGCCGCACGCCACCTACCTGGAGGCCGAGACGGCCGGGGCCTGCCTGACGCGCGTCCGGCTGCACACCCTGCCGCGTCCCTGAACCGGTTCTGCCTACTGGCCGCGGCCCGTCTCGGCCTGGAGCTCGTCGATCCGCTTGGACGCCTCGGCCTTGGTCAGGTCGTCCGGCAGTGTCGCGTCCGCCTCCCGGGCCAGCGTGGCCAGGTACGACTCCTGGGCCGCCGTGGGCGGCTCGTCGCCGGTGACCCACTCGTCCGGGTCCTTGATCGCGCCGCGCGGGTCGGGCTGATCGTTGCTGCGGTCCGTCATCATCATCACCCTTTCTTCGAACAGGTGTGCCAGTACCCCGATCGCCGCCGGTTCATGCCGGTCCGCGGCGACAGTCGCACCTACGATCACCTGATGAGCGTGAACTCCTCGGGCGTGGTGGTGGTCGGGGCGGGCATCGCCGGGGTGACCTGTGCGGTGGAGCTGGTCCGGGCCGGGGTGCCGGTGCAGGTCCGTGAACGGGGGCACGTCTGCGGCGGCCGGATGGCCAGCAAACGTTTCGACGGCCGGCCCGCCGACACCGGCGCCGCGTACTTCACCGCCAGCGACCCGGACTTCGCCGCAGTGGTCGACGAGTGGCGTGCCGCCGGCCTGGTCCGGGAGTGGACCGACACCTTCTGGTCGTACGACACGAACGGCCGCCACGACGTGCCCGGTCCGCTGCGCTACGCCGCGCCGCGCGGGCTGCGGTCGCTTGTCGAGAACCTGGCCGGCGCGGTGCCGGTGACCGTCGACCGGTTGGTGCTCGCCGTGGAGCCCGGCCCGGCCGTCGACGGCGAGCCGTGCGCGGCGGCCGTCCTGGCCATGCCGGGGCCGCAGGCCGCCCTGCTGCTCGATCCCGCCCTGGCCGACGCCACCCGTGTCGTACAGGCGCAGACCTGGTCGCCGACCCTGGCCGCGGTGCTGCGTTTCCCGTCCCGGCGCTGGCCGCGCTTCCACGGCGCGTTCGTCAACGACCACCCGGTGCTCAACCTCATCTGCGACGACGGCGACCGGCGCGGTGACGACGCGCCGGTGCTGGTGGCCCACACCGTGCCGGAGTTCGCCGCCGGGCACCTGGCCCAGCCCTCCGGCGCCGGACCGGCGATCGAGCAGGCCGTGCGGGACCTGCTGGGACTGGCCGAGGAGGCCACCGACGTGCACGTGCACCGCTGGACGTACGCCAAGCCGGCCGGTGACGTCACCGGCAACACCCACCACCTCGACACCGACGGGATCGGCCTGGCCGGCGACGCGTTCGGCAAGCCCCGCGTGCAGAGCGCCTGGCGCTCGGGCCGCGACCTCGGCCGGGCGCTGGCGGCCCGCCTGGGCTGACCGCCGCCGCCCGGCCGCTCGCGCTCAGGGGTGCCCGGCGGCGGCGACGGGCTGGGCGGACTCGTCCCGTTCGGACGGGTCCTCGGTCCGCTCGCCCTTCCGATCCAGCAACTGCATGACCGGCGTCGCCGCTACGCCGTGCACCACCACGGAGACGAGCACCACCAGCCCGACGGTCGCCCACAGCAGCTCCGCCTGCGGAAAGTCCGCCTTCGTGGTGGCGTACGCCAGGTAGTAGAACGAGCCGACGCCACGGATGCCGAACAGCGAGATCACCCAGTGCTCGGCCGGTCGGCCCGGCGCTCCGCGTAGCGACAGCCAGCCGAGAGCCGGCCGGACCAGGAAGACCAGCGCCAGCCCGACGGCCGCGGCCGGCCAGGTCAGCGGGCCGAGCAACCCGCCCACGATCGCGCCGCCGAGAAGCAGCAGCAACACCAGGGTGAGCAGCCGCTCGACCTGCTCGGCGAAGTCGTGCAGCACCGAGTGGAACTCGTGGGTCCGTTCGGCGGCGCGGATGGCGCGCGCGGCCACGAACACCGCCAGGAAGCCGTACCCGCCGGCCACCTCCACCAGCCCGTATGCGAGGAAGGTGGCGGCCAGTGCCAGGAAACCCTCGGCGTGCCGGGCCAGCCGCAACTCGCTGGGCGCCCGGAAGAACAGCTTGCCGAGCAGCCAGCCGATGAGCAGGCCGCCGCCCACACCGACGCCCACCTTCCAGAGCACGTCGACGGTGAACCACTCGGCCAGCCACGCGCGCGGAGCGAGGCTGGTCGAGGCGATCGCGATGGCCGCGTAGACGAACGGGAACGCCAGCCCGTCGTTGAGGCCCGCCTCCGAGGTCAGGGCGAAGCGGACCTCGTCCTCGGAATCCTCCACGTCGGTGGGCTCGCCGACCTGCACGTCGGCGGCGAGCACCGGATCGGTGGGCGCGAGCGCGGCGCCCAACAGCAGCGCCGCGGCCGGCACCAGGCCGGCCCACCACCATCCGAGCAGCGCCACCGCCGCGATGCACAGCGGCATCGCGATGACCAGCAGCCGCCAGGTGGACGACCACCGGGCCCAGCTCAACGGCCGGTCGATCTTCAACCCGGCGCCCATCAGGGCGACGATCACCCCGATCTCGGTCAGGTGGGTGGTCAGCTCGGGGTGGGCCAGCGGATCCGGTGTCGGCAGCCCGACCGGCAGGAGGAAGACCAGCATGCCGAGGGCGAGGAACGCGATCGGCATGGACAGTGGGCGGCGCTCCAACACCCGGGGCAGGATGCCCGCGAGCAGTGCGCCCACTCCCACCAGCGCGAACGCGACGTCTACCGGCTCCACGGACACCACCTCTCGCCGCACCCGCGCGGTGCGGGCAGGTGGCCACAGACCATGCCCCGGAAGACTTCCGGCTATGCGTGTGCGTCGCGGTGAACCGGAGTGAGTCTCACCTCGGCCGGGTGAGCGGGGAATCCGCCAGCTCGGCCAGGAGCGCGGCCGGGTCGTCGTACACGGCCACCGCGCCGGCGCCGGCGAGTTCCCCCCGGCTGGTGCCGCCGCAGGTCAAGCCGACGCACGGGATGTCCAGCTTGCCGGCCGCGGCGACGTCCCAGACCGAGTCGCCGACGAAGACGACGCGCTCGGCGCTCAGACCGGACTGCTCCAGTGCCGCCTCGAGAATGTCCGGCGCCGGCTTGCTCTCCTGCGCGTCCGCCGAGGAGGTCACGGTGTCCACCACGTCGTCGGCGTTCAGGGCCCGGCGCAGCGCACCCACCTCGTGTTCCGCGGCGGAGGTGGCGAGCACCACCCGCAGCCCCCGCTCGGCGCACGCCCGCAGCAGGTCCACCGCACCGGGCAGTGGAGTCAGCCGTTCCCAGTACTCGGTGTACAGGGTGTCGTGCGCCTCGCGCAGTTTCGGGTCGTCGTCGCGGTCGCGCTCCGGGCCGAGCAGGTGGTCCAGCAGCTTGTCCGAGCCCATCCCGATCGAGCGGTGCACGGTCGCCATCGGCACCGGGTGGTCGGCCTGGCGCAGCGCCTCCCACCAGCTCACCGTGTGCAGGTAGGTGGTGTCGACGAGCGTCCCGTCGATGTCGAAGAGCACCCCGTGGGGTTGTTCGGTGGCCATGGGCGCACTCCTACCCGTTCGGCGGCCGGCTGATTCGTCCGGGATTCCCGGCGGGCCGGCCGACCTCAGCGAGACTCGGCCGGCGGGACGAGGATCTCGAACCAGACCGTCGAACCGCGCACCGACGGGTCGGTGCCCCAGGCGTCGCTCAGCTCCTCGATCAGGCCCAACCCGCGCCCGCGACTGCTCAACGTGTCGGTGCGGGCCCGGGTCACGGTGCCTCGGGTCCCGGAATCGGCGACCGAGACCAGCAGCCGCTCCGGACTGAGGTCGATCTCCACGCGGGCGGCCGTGCCGGCGTGCAGCAGCGCGTTGGTGGTCAGCTCGCTGGTGCAGAGCACCGCCGCGCCGATCACCGACTCGGGCACCTGCCACTCGGTGAGCTGGCCGGTCATCCAGTGCCGGACCCGGCTGGGCGCGGTCGGTTCGGCCGGCATCTCCATCGCCGTCGACCGGCTCGGCTTGAGCGCGTGCTCGACCGCCAGCACGGCCACGTCGTCCTCGGTGCCGCCGGACACCGCGGCGGTCGCCACCGCGCAGAGGGCGCGCGGGTCACTCGTGCCGGCCTTGGCCACGGCGTCGCCCAGGGCGTCCAGCCCGGCGGTGAGGCTCTGTCGCCGACGCTCCACCACCCCGTCGCTGAACAGCAGGAGGGTGTCGCCGGGCGGGAACGCGACAGTGACGGTAGTCGGCCGCCCACCCAGCCCCAGCGGGGGACCGGTCGGCAGTTCCACGTACTCGGCGTGCGACCGGCCGTCCGCGGCGCAGCGCCGGATCAGTGGAGCGGGATGACCGGCGCTGGCCAGGGTCAGCTCCCGCCGCTCGGCGTCGATGACCCCGAACGCCACGGTGACGAACAGTTCGTGGGTGCCGGCCTCCACGCCGAGGCTTGTCACCAGCCGGTCCAGCCCGGCCAGCACCGCGTCCGGCGCGGGGTCGGCCAGGGCCAGCGCCCGCAGTGCCGCCCGCACCTGCCCCATCCGCGCCGCCGCCTGCACGTCGTGCCCGGCGACGTCGCCCAGCACCACGCCCAGCGCGCCGGTGGGCAGCAGGAACGCGTCGTAGAAGTCGCCGCCGGCCGCGTTGCCGTCCACCCCCGGGTCGTAGCGGGCCGCGATCCGCAGTCGGGGCAGGTCGGGGAGGTGCTCCGGCAGCATGCTGCGCTGCAGCAACTGGGCGGTGCCGTGCTGGGTCTCGAACCGCCGTGCCCGCTCCGCGGCCTGACCGATCAGCTCGGCCGAGGCGGCCAGCAGTGCCCGCTCGGCGGCCGACCAGGAGTGCGGGACCTGGTAACCGACCGTCAACCCACCCCGGATCACCGACGTGCCCAGCGGCAGCACGGCCATCGACCGGACCTTCTGGTCGTGACGGTCCACGGCGGTCTCGCGCAGCGGCTGCCCGTCGCGGGTGAACGACGGCTCACCCGAGCGGGCCGCGAGCGCGACCGGGCTCGACCAGTCCGCAGGCGCCCGCCGCCACAGCGGCGGCAACCGCTCGTCGGCCTCGTCCATCAGCTCGCCACGGACCCGACGCACCATCCGCCAGCCGCCGCCACCCTCGTCGACCACGAACGCGACCCGGTCGGCGTCGAACGTGGTGATGGTGTGGCGCAGCGCGACGCGAGCCACGTCGTCGAGGGTGAGGGTGCCGGCGAGCGCGGCGGCGACCTCGCTGAGACTCTGCAACTGCTCGGTCACGTGGGTGGTTTCGGCGGCGACCGTCAGGATCCCCACGATCTGCCCGGCGCTGTCCCGTACGGCCGAGTGCCCCCGGGTGAAGACCACCTGCTCGACCACCCCGGAGCTGTCCCGGACCAGGGGGAGCGTGGACTCCTTCTCCAGGAACGGCACACCCTGCCGGTAGGCGCGCTCGATCACGTCACCGAAGCCGGGCAGCGCCCAGACCTCCGCGTACACCTCGGCGGCCGGGCGGCCGAGGGCAGCCGGGTGCTTGCTCCCCAACAACTCGGCGTAGCCGTCGTTGTAGAGCAGGACGAGGTCGTCGCCGTACGCCAGAGCCATCGGCATCGGCGAGGCGAGGATCAGCTCGACCACGGCACGGACCGCCGGATCCCACCTCGCACGCGGCCCGAGGGGAGTGTCGGACCAGTCGTGGTCGAGCGCAGCGGCCGCACCGGGCCCGGTGGATGCGCCGGGGACCGGGATTGCTGGCGTGGGGACTCGCCCGACCGTTCCTGGCATGTTCGCAGCCTAGCCGGCCGTCGGCCAGCCGCATCCGATCATGTGCGCGGGTCGCGGCCGACCTCGGCGGGATGCCTGTTCGGGCAGGTCAGGGCCCCTGTTGGTCGACTTGTCGGAAAAATGGCAGCGAGCCGCGCGGACTGCCGTACCGGTGGCCGGGTATGCGCCCGGCGCAGTCCATGCGACAGGAGGGACATCATGCTGAAAACCCTCGCGGTTCGGCAGGCCGACATCGGCGATGCCATCGCCGACACCTGGAGGTCGGTGCTGCTCTTCATCCCGAAGGCAGTGGCCTTCATCGTCATCCTCGTGGTCGGCTGGCTCATCGCCAGAGCGGTCCTCAAGATCGTGGATGCGGTGCTGGAACGGGTGCGCTTCGACCAGGCGGTCGAACGCGGAGGCATCAAACGGGCACTCGAGAGAACGAAGTACGACGCCAGCGACATCCTGGCCAGGTTGGCGTACTACGCCGTCCTGCTGTTCACCCTGCAGTTCGCCTTCGGAGTCTGGGGGCCCAACGCGATCAGTGACCTGATCAGCGGTGTGGTGGCCTGGCTGCCGCGCGCGTTCATCGCGATCGTCATCGTGGTGGTCGCGGCCGCGATCGCCAACGCCGCCCGGGATCTGGTCACCGGGGCGCTGGGCGGACTCTCGTACGGCAAGGTCCTGGCCGACCTGACGGCGATCTTCATCATCGCGCTCGGCGTGATCGCCGCGCTGAACCAGGTGGGCATCGCCACCACTGTCACCACTCCGGTGCTGATCGCGGTGCTCGCCACGGTCGCCGGAATCCTGATCGTCGGCGTCGGCGGTGGTCTGGTGAAGCCGATGCAGAACCGCTGGGACGGCTGGCTCGACCGGGCCGCCCAGGAAGCCCGGGCGGTGCAGGAGCACCGGCGGGCCACCTCGGCCGGGCGCGGTGACATGGAGCGGCAGATGGCCGACCGTGGCGGCGACCGGACCCAGGCCATGCCCCGGGTCGACGAGCAGTCGACGATGTCCGGTGGGCGCGGCACGTACCAGTCCGGTGCGGCCGACGAGACCCAGCAGTACCGCCCGTAGCGGGGCGACGGCACGACCGTGCGGGGGAGGGCGTCCGCGTCACGCGGGCGTCCTCCCCACGTCGCGAGTGGTGTACGGGGTGACCGGCCGGTCAGGAACGGTCGAGCGAACGGGCCAGCGCGCACACGGCGACGAGCCGGGCGAGCGGCCACTCCGGCTCGCTCCAGTCCACCGGGCCCCGCGGCGGCGTCCACCCGTGCTCCAGGGCGGCCTCACGTACGCCCTCGGCGTAGCCGGCGAGCGTCGCGGCGGTCAACGGCCGCCGGTCGCCGTCCAGGCTGTCCCGCACGGCGGCGGCGTGCTGGTCGACGAGCGCCAGCAGTCCGGGACGCGCGGCGGCGGCGGCGAGGCCGGCCGTGCCCACGGAGACGGTGAGGGCGGCCAGGGTGGACCGCGCCGACTCGACGGCGGTCCGGGAGGCGACCCGGTTGAACGACACACGCATGGTGACCGAGGCTAACCGACAGGTGACCGGTCGGCCTCGGCCGCTCGGCGGGTGTCGGCTGTGTCACCGGACGAGTCGGGGCTGGCCGCGGGGGTTGATCCGGGACAGACGGGGCAGCAGTCAAGGGACGGCGCAGCGTGGCACAGAGCACGGCGGCGCCGGGTGGGCGGCAGACAGCAGGGAGGCAACCGATGGGGGAACCGACGGACGGGCCGGACGAGCGGCACCGGCGGCCGGCGGGGGTGAGCGACGAGACGGTCGCCGCGCTGGGCAAGCTCAGCGAGGCCCTGGAGTGCGTGGAACGGGCCCGTGGGCACCTGTACTCGCTGCACCAGCTGATCGGGCACGCCGACCTGATGCTCGACGACGCGGTGGAGCAGTTCCGTGCCGCCGGCCATCCGCACCTCGCCGAACGGATCGACACCGAGCTGCTCGGCCGCAACGTGATCGCCGGCCGGTGGACGTTCCAGATCGTCGAGGACTTCGACGACGGCTACCACGCGCTGTTCCGCGAGCTGGACCGGCAGGCCCGCGACGAGTTGGTGGGCGGGCGGCGTCATCTGTACGAGGCGGAGATGAAGGAGCGCCGCCGCACCCGGGGTCGACCGGGACACGAGGCCCGGCCGACCGGTGACGGCTAGGCCTAGTCGCCTGTCGCGTTGGCCGGCCGGCGACGGGCGGCGTCGTCGGCGATGATCACGGTCGCCACCATGAGCGCGACGCAGAGGCTGAACAGCCAGGAGTCGTCGGAGACGAGCCAGGCCGACACGGGCGCCTGCAGCGCGGCGAGCAGGAAGCCGAGCCAGGCGAGACGGCGCTGACGCGTGGAGAGGATTCCGGAGCCTTGATGCATCCCGAAATTCTTACGCGAACTGACCCGTTTGCCGTCCCCCGATCGGCCGATTCTGGCTGAGCTGTCCGCTTTCTCAACCATCGGGACACCAGTTCTTGTCGCGATGCACGGGCGGCTCCCGCCTCCGCTAGGGTGCGCTGCGGCAGGATGGTCTCCCGTGTCCACCTCGCCCGCGCCGCCCCGCGCCACGCTGCTCCTGCTGGCCTACCTCGCGTTCGTCAGCCTCGGCCTGCCCGACGGGCTGCTCGGTGTCGGCTGGCCGTCGATCCACGCGGACCTCGGCGTACCCACCGAGGCGGTCGGGCTGCTGCTCACCGCGGGCACTGTCGGCTATCTCACCTCCAGTGTGCTGGCCGGGTTCACGCTGGCCCGCGTCGGCGTGGGCGCGCTGCTCGCCGGCAGCACCCTGCTGGCCAGCCTGGCGCTTACCGGTTACGCCGTGAGCCCCGGGCTGGCCGTGCTCGTGGGCTGCGCGCTGCTGCTCGGGCTGGGCTCCGGTGCGGTCGACTCCGGGCTCAACGCGTACGCCGCCGGGGCCTTCGGCCCGCGACACATGAACTGGCTGCACGCCTTCTTCGGCCTCGGCGTGGCGATCGGTCCACTGATCATGACGGCGGCGCTCAGCGGTGGGCTGACGTGGCGGTGGGGGTACGGCATCGTGGCCGGCGCCCAGGTCGCCCTCGCCATCGCCTTCGTGCTCACCGTACGCGCGTGGCAGCGCCGCGATCCCGCTCCCGAGGCGGGCGGTGCGGCGACCGGCGCCGTGCCGGCGATCCGGGTGCCCGTCCTCGCCACGCTGCGGCTGCCGGCGGTCTGGTCCGGGGCGCTGGCCTTCGCGCTGTACGTGGCCATCGAGGTGTCCGCCGGACTCTGGGCGTTCCTGTTGCTCACCGAGGGGCGCGGTCTGAGCGCCGCCGTGGCGGGCGGCTGCGTCTCCGCGTACTGGGGAAGCCTCTTCGTCGGCCGCGTGGTGCAGGGCGTGGTGGCCGAGCGGCTGGGACCCCGCTCGGTGTTGCGGGTCAGCCTGGCCGGTATGGCCGTCGGTGCGGCGCTGATCGCGGTGCCCGGGTCGGCGGCGCTGGCGGTGCTCGGCCTGGTCGTGGTCGGCTTCGCCGCCGCGCCGGTGTTTCCGCTGCTCACCCTCACCACCGCCGACCGGGTCGGCGCGGCGCACGCCGACCGGGCCATCGGGCTCCAGATCGGGGCCGCCGGTCTGGGGGCGGCGCTCGTCCCCGGCGGGCTCGGCGTGCTGATCAGCAACGTGTCCGTGCAGGTGCTCGGCCCGGCCCTGGTGGTGCTCGCGCTGGCGCTGATCCTGCTCTACGAGCTGGGCGCCCGCCGGCCCGCCGCCGGGTCGGGGCGGACCGGCGTCGCCGGAAGCGGGCCGGAGCGGACCGCCGCGCCCGACGCGGACTATCCGTTGTCCGGTCCGGTCCGTCCGGTCGTCGACGGGCGGTAGGCACGCTGCGGGTCGGTCGGCTCCCGCCCCGCGCCCTCGGCCTGACCGTCGCGGTCGGCCGCCGCCGGCCCGTGCCCGAAGGCAGCCTCCTCACCGGCGTCGTTGCCGGTCACGTCGTCGGCCTGCCCGTCGATGCTGGAGCCCGCCACGGCGCGCTCCAACTCCTCCAGCGGAAGCCGTTCCTCGTCGCGCCACACCCTGTCGTCCGTCATGACATCAGCCGTACCCGGGCGTGATGATCGCAAACTGGCGTCGGTCGGGCCGGAACGCCACGATGGCCGCCGGACATCCGGCGGCCATCGTCGTTGGTGCGAGGGATCACGGCTGCGGGCGGTCCACCGAGCCACGCCAGGCGCCGGTCTCCTGACCGCGCCGCTCGATGAACGTCTTGAACCGCTCCAGGTCGCCCTTGGCCCGCCGGTCGACGATGCCGAGCTTGTCGCCGGCCTGCTCGACCACCCCGTGCGGCTCGAACTCGAGCTGGAGGGTGACGCGGGTCTTGGCCTCGTCCAGGCGGTGGAAGGTCACCACACCCGCCTGCTGGGTGCCGCCCGTGGAGCGCCAGGCGACCCGCTCGTCGGGCAGTTGCTCGGTGATCTCGGCGTCGAACTCACGCTTCACGCCGGCGATGTCCACCGTCCAGTGGGTCATCGTCTCGGAGAGCTGCCGGACCTCCTGCACGCCCTCCATGAACTGGGGGAACTCCTCGAACTGCGTCCACTGGTCGTACGCGGTGCGCACGGGGACGGCAACCTCGACGTGTTCGGTTACGCCACTCATCAGGAATCCTCCTTCAGTCGCGGGTGAGGACCGGATCGGGGGACGATCCTGCTCACCAGCGGGTTGTCTCGTTCTTGTGGCCGAGCGCGGCCCACACCTCGGAGACCGTCTGGTACTCGGTGCCCTCGGGCAGGCGTTCCAGCGCCGCCACGATGTCGTCCGGCGCCTCGTTCTCACGGGCGCTGGCGATGAGCACCAGTCGGTCACCCGGCAGCGCGCTCATCGAGATGAACCGGCCGAGCCGGCTGCGCTGCTCGACGTCTGTGGAACTCATCCCCTGCGGGGTGCCGGTGCGCAGGTCGCCCGCCGGGGCCGTGGTGGTCTCCGGCTGGTCCTCGCCGGCCGGTTCCGGCACCCGGGACTCGTCGACCCGAGAGCCACCGGTCCCCGGCCCCTGGACGAGGCCGCTGACCTCCTGGCTCATCTGCTCGTCGATCCTCGGTCCGTGCTTGCTGTTGCCACGCTCCATGCCTTCTGCGCTACCCGGCACCCCGGCGGGTAAACCGGCACCGGGTCACGAACCGGCCCGGCGGTCGGACATCCGGGCGGACAACAGGCGCTCAGGAGTCGGCGGGCCTGCGCGGCGGCAGCACCGGCTCCTCCGGGTCCGGATCGCCCGCCTGCAACTGCCGTCCCCGCTGCACCTCGGCGTTGATCTGCACGCCGAGCATCAGTGCCGAGTTGGACAGGTAGAGCCAGACCAGGAACGCGATGGCCGCGCCCAGGCTCCCGTAGGTCGTGTCGTAGGCGGCGAAGTTGGTCACGTAGAGGCCGAAGCCGAAGGACACGGCAGCCCAGGAGACCAGGGCCACCGCGCCGCCGGGGGTGAGCCAGCGGAAGCGGGGTTGGCGCACGTTCGGCGCGATCCAGAACAGCAGGGACAGCAGCACCATCATGACCATGGCGAGCACCGGCCACTTCGCCACGCTCCACACCGTGCGGGCCAGGCCACCGGCGTGGATCAGGTCGCCGACCGCGTCGGTGACCGGGCCGCTGACGATCAGCGCGAGGGCGACCACCGCGAGCAGCAGCAACGTCACCGCGGCCAGGCCGATCTGCACCGGACGCAGCTTCCAGACCGGCCGGCCCTCGGTCACCCCGTAGATCGCGTTGGAGGCGCGGGTGAACGCCCCGATGAAGCCCGACGCCGACCACAGGGCGCCGAGCAGACCGAAGCTCAGCAGCACCTTGACGTTGCTCTGCTGCACCACGACGGCCCGGATCACCCCGATCATGCCGCCGTCCTCGTCGGCCACCACCGACCCGGCACCCACCTGCCGGGCGAGGTCGACGACCGTGTCCAGGGTCCGCTCGCCGTCGGAGACCAGACCGACCAGGGCCACCACGACGATGGCGGACGGGAAGAGCGCCAGCACGCCGTAGTAGGTGAGCGCGGCGGCCCAGTCGGAGCAGTTGTCGTTGACGAAGTTCTGCACGCTGCGGACCAGCACCCCACGCCAGGTCCGCCAGCTCAGCTGTCGCATCCGGCGGGGCACCCGCTCGCCCGGCGTGCCGGCGCGTGTCGTACCGGGCTCCGTGGTCGTCATGCCCGCTCCCTGTGCCCCGGCCACCGGATGACCGGTCGTCCGGTCGGGCCTGGCCGGGCCGGTACCCACCGTGGGACATCGACAAACCGGCGCCGGCGCCGCCATGGCGTGCCGTCCCGCCCGCGGGGACACCGTGGTTTGTCGTCGCACCCGCGGGGAATCCTCACAGTCACGCTGTCGACACGGAGGAGGACGAGATGCCCGGGCGCGAAGACCTGCCCAGCACGCTGCGGCGCTCCCCAGACAAGGCGCAGCGCACCTGGGAGAAGACACACGACTCGGCGGTGGAGACCTACGGCGAGGGCGAGCGGTCGCACCGCACCGCCTTCGCGGCGGTGAAGCACCAGTTCGAGAAGGTGGGCGACCACTGGGAGCCGAAGGGCCGCAAGGGCCCGAGCGATCGCCAGGCCGCCGGCGGCGGCCCGGAGCGGCGCGCACCCACCGCGGGTGGGGTGGACGCCAACGCCAGCAAGGACCACCTCATGTCGGTGGCCCGCAGGCTGGACGTACCCGGCCGGTCGAGCATGACCAAGCCGGAGCTGGTCACGGCCATCGAGAAGGCCAACGACCGGGCCACCCGCAAGGCTCGCGGCGACTGACCCACACCCAGCGCGGTACGGGCGGACGCGCCACCCCTGCGTCCGCCCGTACCGTTCACCAGTGCCCGCCGCCGGGCGCCTCGATGTGCACCGCCTTCACGGCGCTGAACTCGTCCAGCAGCTCCGGGCCGTACCCGAAGCCCTGCCCACTGGCCCGACGCGGATGCGCGGCGCCGCCGGGCGCCCCGCCGAACACCGAGTTGACCTTCACGGTGCCCACCGGCAGCTCCCGCCAGGCCCGCTGCGCATGGCTCATCGACGCGGTCAGTACGGTGGCCGCCAGCCCGTACGGGGAGTCTCCGGCGCAGGTCAACGCCTCGTCGAAGGAGTCGACCACCACCACCGGGGCGACCGGCCCGAACGTCTCCTCCCGCACCAGCACCATGTCGTGCCGGCAGTCGGTGACCACTGTCGCCGGGTAGTACGCCCCCGGCCCGTCCGGCACCTCCCCGCCGGTACGCACCCGCGCGCCGGCCGCCACCGCCGCGCTCACCTGCCCGTGCACGTGGTCACGGTGCCGCCTGTCGACAAGCGGGCCCAGCTCGGTGCCCGGGTCCCGGCCCGGCCCCACCCGCAGAGCCGCGGCCCGCCGCACCAGCGCGGCCACGAAGTCGTCGGCCACGTCCCGGTGCACGTAGATCCGCTCCACCGCGACGCAGATCTGCCCGGCGTTCGCGAACGCCCCGAGCGCGGCCTGCTCCGCCGCCCACTCGGGATCGACACCCGCGTCGACGACAAGCGGGTCGCTGCCGCCGTTCTCCAGCAGCACCTTGGCGCCGGTACGGGCCGCCGCGGCGGCGATCTTCCGCCCGGTGGCGGTGGACCCGACGTGCGCGACCACGTCCACGTCCTGTGCGGCAAGCGCCGCGCCGACCTCCGGTCCACCGGTGAGCAGGGACAGCACGCCGGCCGGCAGCGCCTCGTCCAGGGCCCGCGCCAGCAGCCAGCCCGTCGCCGGAGTCCGCTCGCTGGGCTTGTAGAGCACCACGTTGCCGGTGACAAGCGCCGCGCCGAGCAGGCCGCAGGAGACCGCCACCGGATCGTTCCAGGGGGTGATGGCGGCGACCACGCCGCGCGGCTGCGGAGTCAGGAAGTCCACCGCGTCCAGTGCGCCGTTCAGCGTCCGCCCGCCGCGCAGGGGAGCCAGTTCCGCGTACTGTCGCAGCGTGCCGATGCCCGCCTCGACGCCGCCGCGGGCGTCCGCGAGCGGCTTGCCCATCTCCGCGGTGACCGCGGCCGCCAACTCGTCGGTGACCGCCGCGACGGCGTCCGCGGCCCGGTGCAGCGCCGCCGCCCGCTCCGCCGGCGCGGTCGCCGCCCACTGCCCGGCCGCGTTCCGGGCCGCCTGCGTCGCCTTGCCAACCTCGTCGGCCGTCGCGACCGGCACCGAGCTGACCGGTTCGCCATCCGCCGGATCGTGGACGACCAGCTCGCCGCCGGCGCCGCCCGCGCCCCACACCCCGCCCACCAGTTGCGCAACCGTGTACATGCGGCGCTGGATGCCCCCGCCCCGGCGAGGCAAACGCGTTTCGCCCGGTTGTGCGCCGGGTAGGCGGATCGGGTGACTACCACCGGCGCGCAGAGCGCGGACGCCGTCGTCGTCGGAGCCGGGCACAACGGCCTCGTTGCGGCGAACCTGTTGGCCGACGCCGGTTGGGACGTGGTGGTGCTGGAGGCGACCGCCGTGCCCGGCGGCGCGGTCCAGTCCGCCGAGGTGACCGCGCCGGGCTACCTGAGCGACCTCTACAGCTCGTTCTACCCCCTGGGGTACGCCTCGCCCGTGCTGGACGGCCTCGACCTGGGCGCGTACGGGCTGTCCTGGCGGCACTCCCCGGACGTGTTGGCGCACCTGCTGCCCGACGGCCGGGCGGCAGTGATCAACCGGGACCCGGACGTCACGGCGGCCTCGCTGGAACAGTTCGCGCCCGGCGACGGCAAGCGCTGGCTGAACGCGTACACCGACTGGCTCGACGTGGCCGAGCCGATGCTGACCACCATCACCACGCCGTTCCCGCCGGTACGCGGCGGGCTGGGCCTGCTACGCCGGCTGCGGATCGCGGGCGCCCTGCGGCTGGCGCGGCGACTCGTGGTGCCGGTGCGCAAGCTCGGCGACGAGCTCTTCGACGGCCCCGGCGGGCCGGCGCTGCTGGCGGGCTGCGCCCTGCACACCGACCTGTCCCCCGAGGAGGCCGGCTCCGGCGTGTACGGCTGGCTCCTGGCCATGCTCGGCCAGCAGGTCGGCTGGCCGGTGCCCGACGGCGGCGCGCGGCAGATCACCAACGCGCTTGTGGCCCGCCTGGAGGAACGCGGTGGCCGCATCCTCTACGGCGCGCGGGTCGACCGGGTGCTCACCGCACGCGGCCGGGCGATGGGCGTGCGCACCGTGGGCGGCGCGCTGTGGCGGGCCCGTCGGGCCGTCCTCGCCGACGTGCCGGCCCCGGCCCTCTACCTCGACCTCGTCGGGGCGGCGGCGCTGCCGTCACGACTCGTCGAGGACCTGGCGCACTTCCGGTGGGACGGCTCGACGCTGAAGGTGGACTGGGCGCTCTCCGCCCCGGTGCCGTGGACCAACCGGGACATCGCCGGCGCCGGCACGGTGCATCTCGGCGCGGACCTCGACGGACTGACCCGCTACGCCGGCGAGCTGGCCCGCGGCGAACTGCCCCGTGACCCGTTCCTCCTGGTCGGGCAGATGTCCGTGGCCGACCCCAGCCACTCGCCCCCGGGCACCGAGTCGCTCTGGTCGTACACCCATCTGCCGTTCCGGCACGACTGGCGGGCCGAGGAGATCGCCGGGCACGTGCAGCGCATGGAGGACGTGCTGGAGGCGGCGGCCCCGGGCTTCCGGCAGCTCATCGTGGGCCGGCACGTGGCCGGGCCCGCCGACCTGGAGAAGGGCGACCCGAGCCTGGTGGGGGGCGCGCTCGGCGGGGGCACCGCCGCCGCGTACCAGCAGCTGTTCCTGCGCCCGATTCCCGGCCTGGGCCGGGCGGACACCCCGGTGGACCGGCTCTTTCTGGCCAGCTCGTCGGCGCACCCGGGCGGTGGGGTGCACGGTGCCCCGGGCGCGAACGCGGCCCGCGCGGCCCTGGCCCGCGACCGCGCCCTGACGGGCGCCGCCTACGCGAAGGTCATCTCCACGGCGAACCGGGCGATCTACCCCACCTGACCGGACCCCGCCTCGGTGATCAAGAGGTTTGCGTCGGATTCCGGCTCGCCGGCGACGCAAACCTCTTGATCAACACGGGGGAGGGGTCAGTTCGTGATGTTGCGGTGTTTGCTGCGGAGGCGGAACGGCATCAGGGCGCTCTCGACCTTGGTCGCCGTGGTCATCTTGGAGACGCCGTCGCGCCGCTCCTCGAAGCGGATCGGGACCTCCAGGATCGTGTGCCCCAGCTTGGTGGCCAGGTAGTGCATCTCGACCTGGAAGCTGTAACCGTTGGACTGCACCCGGTGCAGGCCGATGTCCTTCAGCGCGTCGGCCCGCCAGATCTTGAAGCCGGCGGTCAGGTCCCGGATGCGCACCCGCAGCAGCGTGTGCACGTAGAGGTTCGCCCAGCCGCTGAGCGCACGCCGGTACAGCGGCCAGTTCTCGTCCAGCTCACCACCGGGCACGTACCGGGAGCCGATCACCACGCCGGCCTGGGTGGACAGCAGCGCGCCGAGCATTCCCGGCAGCGCCTCCGGCGGGTGCGACAGGTCCGCGTCCATCTGCGCCACGAACTCGGCGCCGCCCTCGAGAGCCCGGCTCATCCCGTCGACGTACGCCCGACCCAGGCCCTCCTTGCCGGCCCGGTGCATCACCTCGATCCGCTCCGGATACTCGATGGCCAGCTTGTCGGCCACCTCGCCGGTGCCGTCGGGGGAGTTGTCGTCGGCGACGAGGATGCGCAGCCCCGGCAGCGGTAGCGCGAGCAGCCGCTCGACCAGCGCCGGGAGGTTGCCCGCCTCGTTGTAGGTGGGCACGACGACTGTCAGGTGTGCGTCTCGCCACGGCGACGGCAGCTGGACGGGCTCGATCATGTCGGACATCCTCGGTTTGCGGACTGGACTACCTGAGAGGGTAGCCAGTTGCCCGATCCGGATTGAAAAGGCTCCCCGTCGGTCGGGCCGGCCGCAGGTGGCGACACGCTCAGCGCAGGCGGCGGGCCATCGCGGTGAGGGCCATCGCGACGCCGGCGAGGGCGAGGCCGGACACCGCCGGTTTGTGGGTGCCCACCCAGAGCGCCGCCGAGCGCCGCCGCGCCTGGTCGCCGAAGATGCCCGCCGCGCCCCGGTCCCGGTCGTCGTCGCCGGGGTGGTCCAGGTTGTCCCGCCAGGTGGCCGGGTCGATCTCGTCGCCGGTCTGCTGGCTGTCGTACCCGTCGCGGGCCAGCTTGCGGTCCAGCAGGCCGGGGAACAGGATGTCGCCCAGCCGGGCCTGCCACGTCGGGCCGCCCACGTTCAGCTCCCGGGTGCCCCGGTCGGCGGCCCACACGATGGCCCGCGCCGCCACCTCGGGCGCGAAGATCGGCGGCACCGGCTGCGGGTGCCGGGGCAGGCGGGTGCGGACCCAGGAGAACTGCGGCGTGTTCACGGCGGGCAGCTGCACCATCGACAGCTTCACGCCCGGGCAGTCGTGCAGCAGCTCGGCCCGCAGCGAGTCGTTGAACCCCTGCACGGCGTGCTTGCTCGCGCAGTACGCCGACTGCAGCGGGATCCCCCGGTAGGCCAGCGCGGAGCCCACCTGCACGATCGCGCCCCGGCCGCGGGCCCGCATGTGCCGCAGCGCCGCGAGGGTGCCGTGCACCGTGCCGAGGTACGTCACCTCGGTGACCCGGCGGAACTCGCGGGCCGGGATCTCCCAGGCCGGCGCGAACACCGACACCATGGCGTTGTTGATCCACACGTCGATGCCGTCCCAGTGGTGCACCACGTCGTCGGCGGCCTGCTGCACGGCGCCCGCGTCGGCGACGTCGACCTGGTACACCCGCACGTCGGCGGCGCCCAGCGACAGGCACTCCCGCTCGGCCGCCGCCAGCCCCGCCGCGCCCCGGGCCAGCAGCGCCAGCCGGGCGCCCCGGGCCGCGTACGCGCAGGCCACCGCGCGGCCCACACCGGCGCTCGCGCCGGTCACCACCACCGTCTGCGTCACCGGGAGCCCTTCTGTCGGGTGGCGATGTCGGACAGTCGGGCCAACGTCTCCCGGTTACGCAGGTGCAGCACCAGGTCGTTGGCCTTGTTGCGGACCCAGCGCAGCGGGCCGGCGGCGAAGTCCTCGCCGAGGCGGACGCGGGTCGCGCCGCCGTCGACCGGTTCCAGGGTGAACGCCACGATCGCCTCGCCGGCCGGCCACAGCCCGGCGCGCAGCACCAGCCGGTGCGGCGGCTCGCAGGCGAGCACCGTCGACGCGTCCTGCAACGAGAACGGCCACGGCCCGGCCCGGTGGTGCAGTTGGCTGCCCACCCGGGGCCAGGCGTCGTCCACGTCGCGCACGTGCGCGGTCCCGACCACCCAGTCGCTGTACGTCCACCCGTCGGCCAGCACGTCGAACACCTGCTGCGGGGGAGCGTCGATCACTTTCTCCACTATCGCCACTGGGCTCCCATACCCGCGTCGCCACGGAGGCTAACGGGCCGGCGGGTTAGCTTCTCGGAAGTGGCGGGTAAGGCCGACCCGGGGCACCGCCGGTGGCGTTGGCCCACCGCGCCGACGACCACGTTTACTCCTCGGGGCGCCGGGAACCCGCCGGCTGTGCGACAGGACCAGGAGGATCCGTATCAGCGCAGGTCAGCCCGGGTGTACGCCGGTGCTGGTCGGGCTGGTCACGGGCCTGCCGCACCCACCGCGGGCGTCCTGTACGACGCGGTCCTGCTCGACCGCGACGGCACCCTGATCGAGGACGTGCCGTACAACGGCGACCCGGAGAAGGTACGCCCGGTCCCGGGGGCGCGGGCGGCGCTGGACCGGCTGCGGGCCGCCGGGTTGCGCCTGGCGGTGGTGACCAACCAGTCGGGCCTGGCCCGGGGCTACTTCAGCGAGGAGCAGATGCGGGCGGTGCACGCCCGCGTGGAGGAGCTGCTGGGTGGCTTCGACGCCTGGCTGGTCTGCCCGCACGACGACTCCGACCGATGCGACTGCCGCAAACCCGCGCCCGGTCTGGTGTACGCCGCCGCCCGCGAGCTGGGCACGAGCGCCTCGCGCTGCGTGCTGGTGGGCGACATCGGCCGCGACGTGGCCGCCGCCCTGGCCGCCGGGGCGGCCGGGGTGCTGGTGCCCACAGCGGTGACCCGCCCGGAGGAGATCGCCGCCGCCGGCTGGGTGGCCGCGGACCTGCCCTCGGCGGTGGACGAGATCCTGCGCCGTCAGCGGGCCGTGCAACCCGCCGAGGTCGGCGAGCGGGTGGGCACGGCGTTGGTGGTGCGCTCGGACTCGGCCGGGGACGTGCTCGTCACCGGGCCGGCGATCCGCGCCGTCGCGGCCGGGGCGCGGCGGGTGGTGCTGCTCTGCGGCCCCCGCGGACGCGCCGCCGCCGAGCTGCTGCCGGGTGTCGACGAGATCATCGAGCACCCGCTGCCGTGGATCGACCCCGCGCCGGCGCCTGTCGACCCGGACGCGATGCGGGGCCTGACCTCCCGCCTCGCCGCCGTCGGCGCGGACGAGGCGGTGGTCTTCACGTCGTTCCACCAGTCCGCCCTGCCGCTCGCGCTGCTGCTGCGGATGGCCGGGATCACCCGGATCGCCGCGATCAGCGACGACTACCCGGGCTCCCTGGTGGACATCCGCCACCGGGTGCCGGTGGGCGTCCCCGAACCCGAGCGGGCGCTCTCCCTCGCCGCCGCCGCCGGCTATCGGCTGCCGGTCGGCGACGAACCCGTGCTCCGGCTCCGGGACGACGCCGTGGCGTCCCGCCCGGTCGCCGCCGGTGACCCCGGTTACGTGGTGCTGCACCCCGGCTCGGCCGCCTCGAGCCGGGCCTGCCCGACCGAGCTGGCGGCGCGGATCGC
This sequence comes from Micromonospora lupini str. Lupac 08, assembly GCF_000297395.2. Classification (GTDB taxonomy): domain Bacteria; phylum Actinomycetota; class Actinomycetes; order Mycobacteriales; family Micromonosporaceae; genus Micromonospora; species Micromonospora lupini. Next base: position 2,469,850 of record NZ_HF570108.1, read on the forward strand.
CGCGGCGCTGACCACCGCCGGGCATCGGGTGCTGGTCACCGGCGGGCCCGACGAGCGTACGGTCACCGCCCGGGTCGCCGCGGCGGGCGGCACCGACCTGGGCGGCCGGACCGACCTGGCCGGGCTGGCCGGGCTCGTCGCCGACGCCGCCGCCGTGGTGGTCGGCAACACCGGGCCCGCGCACCTGGCCGCCGCGGCCGGGGTGCCGGTCGTGAGCCTGTTCGCGCCGACCGTCCCCTTCGGGCAGTGGGGTCCCTACCGGGTGCCCACCGTCCGGCTCGGCGACGCGGGCGCGCCCTGCCGGGACACCCGCGCGGCGAGCTGCCCGGTCCCCGGGCACCCCTGCCTCAGCGGCGTCGACCCGGCCGAGGTGGTCGAGGCGGTACGCACGCTCCTGCCCAGCGGCGGTGGCATCCGATGAACCTCCTGCTCTGGCACGTGCACGGCTCCTGGACCACGTCCTTCGTGCACGGCAGCCACCGCTACCTGATCCCCACCACACCCGACCGTGGCCCGTACGGCCTCGGCCGGGCCCGCACCTACCCGTGGCCGGACAGCGCCGTCGAGGTGGCCCCCGACGACCTGCCCGGCAGCGACGTCGACCTGGTCATCCTGCAACGGCCGGAGGAGATCGACCTGGCCGAGCAGTGGCTGGGCCGGCGCCCGGGGCGCGACGTGCCCGCCATCTACGTCGAGCACAACACCCCCAAGGGCGACGTGCCGAACACCCGCCACCCGATGGCCGACCGCGCCGACCTGCTCGTCGCCCACGTCACCGGGTTCAACCAGATCTTCTGGGACACCGGCACGACGCGCACCCGCGTGGTCGACCACGGCATCGTCGCGCCGTCCGTGTCGTACACGGGTGAACTGGACCGCCTCGCCGTGGTCATCAACGAGCCGGTGCGGCGGGGCCGGGTCACCGGCACGGACCTGCTGCCCCGCTTCGCCGAGATCGCGCCGCTGGACGTGTTCGGCATGGGCGTGGCAGGCCTCGCCGACCACCTCGGGTTGCCGGCCGACCGGCTCACCAGCCACGACGACGTCCCCCAGGACCGGATGCACGCCGAGTTGGCCCGCCGGCGCGCGTACCTGCACCTGTGCCGCTGGACCTCCCTCGGGCTCAGCCTCATCGAGGCGATGGCGATCGGCATGCCTGTCGTCGCGCTCGCCACCACCGAGGCGGTGACCGCGGTGCCCCCGGAGGCGGGGGCGCTCGCCACCCGGATGGACACCCTGCTCGACGCCGCCAGCCGGTTCATCGCCGAGCCGGCGGCCGCACGTCAGGCCGGCGTGGCGGCACGGGCCGCCGCGCGCGACAGATACGGCCTCGACCGTTTCCTCGCTGACTGGGACCGGCTGCTGGAGGAGGAAGTATGCGGATCGCGATGATCTCGGAGCACGCCAGCCCGCTCGCCATCCTCGGAGGCGAGGACGCCGGCGGCCAGAACACGCACGTCGCCGAGCTGTCCGCCGCGCTCGCCGCCGCCGGGCACGACGTGCGGGTCTACACCCGCCGCGACGCCCTCGACCTGCCGGTGACCGTACGCGCCCCGGACGGGTACGACGTGGTGCACGTGCCGGCCGGTCCGGCCGAGCCGGTCGCGAAGGACGCGCTGCTACCGCACATGCGGGAGTTCAGCAGGTGGCTTGTCGAGCGGTGGCGCGGCGGGGACTGGACGCCCGAGGTGATCCACGCGCACTTCTGGATGAGCGGCCTGGCCGCGTTGACCGCCGGTCGGCAGACCGGGGTGCCGGTGGTGCAGACGTACCACGCGCTGGGCACTGTCAAGCGCCGTTACCAGGGCGTGCAGGACACCAGCCCGGCCCGGCGCATCTCCTACGAGCGGGAGTTGGGCCGTTCGGTGGACCGGGTGGTCGCCCAGTGCCGCGACGAGGTCGGGGAGCTGGTCCGGATGGGGGTGCCCCGGTCCCGGATGACAGTCGTGCCCTCCGGGGTCAACCTCGCCTCGTTCGCCCCGCTCGGGCCGGTCGCCGACCGTGAGCCGGGCCGAGCCCGGATCCTGACCGTGGGACGGCTGGTCGAGCGCAAGGGTTTCCAGACGGTGGTCCGCGCGATGGCGCTGGTGCCCGACGCCGAGTGTGTGGTGGTCGGTGGCCCGCCCGAAGGGCTGCTGGAGACCGACCCGTACGCCCGGAGGCTGCGCGCCCTGGCCGAGTCGTGCGGGGTCGCCGACCGGGTGCACCTGGTCGGCGCGGTGCCCCGGGAGGAGATGGGCCGCTGGTACCGCTCGGCGGACCTGCTGGTCGCCGCCCCCTGGTACGAGCCGTTCGGGTTGACCCCGCTGGAGGCGATGGCGTGCGGTGTGCCGGTCGTCGGCACCGCCGTCGGCGGCATCCGCGACACAGTGGTCGACGGCACGACCGGTGACCTCGTACCGGCCCGGGATCCGCAGGCCCTCGCCACCGCGATCCAGCGGCTGCTCGACGACCGGATCCGCCGCTTCCGGTACGCCACGGCGGCGCGGGAGCGGGCCCGGTCGCGCTACTCGTGGGCGGTCGCCGCGGAACGTCTGGCCGAGGTCTACGGTGAGGTCGCCGCGGTGCGCCGGCCCACCCGGGTGGTGGCCTGATGCCGGCGGGCAGCCCGCTCGACGAGCACCTGACCAACCTCGCCGCGGCACTGGCGCCCTACCGCCGGTGTGAACCGCAACTGGCGCGCTGGGGCGCGGACCTGGCGCACCGGCTGACCGGCGGCGGACGGCTGCTCGTGGCCGGCAACGGCGGCAGCGCCGCCGAGGCTCAGCACCTCACCGCCGAGCTGGTGGGCAAGCTGCACGACGACCGCCAGCCCCTGTCGGCCATCGCCCTGCACGCCGAGACCAGCGCCGTGACCGCCATCGCCAACGACTACGGCTACGCCGACGTCTACGCCCGTCAGGTCCGCGCCCACGGCCGGCCCGGCGACGTCCTGTTGCTGCTCAGCACCAGCGGCACCAGTCCCAACCTGCTCACCGCCGCGCACGCCGCCCGCGAGGCCGGCCTGACCACGTGGGCGCTCACCGGGCCTGCCCCCAACCCGCTCGCCGACGCCTGCGACGAGGTGCTCGCCGTGCCCTCGGCGGACAGCCAGGTCGTCCAGGAGCTGCATCTCGTGACCAGCCACCTGATCTGCGAGTACCTGGAACGGGAACTGGCCGCCGCCGGTGCCGTACGCGTGCCCGCCGAGCCGGCGCCTGCCGGTCGGCTCGCGTCCGGGCCGGTGCGGACCGGGGTCGAGGTGGTGCTCGACGGTGGGGCCGGACAGCAGGTCGACGCGTGAGGATGAGGAGGACACCGTGAGGGGACCCGTGGTGGTGGTCGGGGACACCCTGCTCGACCGGGACGTGGAAGGGGTGGTGAACCGCCTCTGCCCAGACTCCCCGGTACCGGTGCTCGACGAGACCTCGGCCGTCGACCGGCCCGGCGGCGCCGGCCTCGCGGCGGTCTTCGCGGCCGCGCAGGGCGCCGACGTGGTGCTGGTGACCGCCCTCGCCGACGACGCCGGGGGCGCGCGGCTCAGCGCGCTGCTCGCCGCCGCCGGCGTGCAGGTGTACCCGCTGAGCCTGTCCGGTTCGACGCCGGAGAAGATCCGGCTGCGGGCCCGGGGCCGGGTGCTGCTGCGGCACGACCGTGGCGGCGCCTCCGGTGAGCCGGGCCAGCCCTCCGACGAGGTGCTGCGGGTACTCGCCCGGGCATCGGCAGTGCTGGTCAGCGACTACGGCCGGGGTGTGGCCCGCCAGCCCGCGTTGCGCGCCGCGCTGGCCGCCACCCGCGCGCCTGTCGTGTGGGACCCGCACCCGCGTGGTCCGGCGGCGGTGCCCGGCGTGCACCTGGCCACTCCGAACGAGTCGGAGGTACGTGAGCTGGTCCCCGCGCTGCCCGGCGCGTCCCGGCTGGCCACCGCGTCCCGGGGCGCACAGGGACTGCGGCGGCGATGGCGGGCGGGCGCGGTCGCGGTGACGTTGGGCGGGGACGGCGCACTGCTCTGCCACGCCGGGTCGACACCGCTCGTGGTGCCCACCCCGGGCAGCGCCGAGGGCGACACCTGCGGGGCCGGCGACCGGTTCGCCGCCGCCGCCAGTCTCGCGCTGGCCCAGGGCGCGCTGGTCTCCGAGGCGGTGCAGGCGGCGGTCGCCGAGGCGTCCGCGTACGTGGCGGGTGGGGGAGTGGCCACGGCCCTGCCGCCGGAGCAGCCGTTTCCGCACGTCCTGCGGGCGGGATCGAACCGCGGACCGGCGAGCGGGCACGCAGTCGCCGGCCCTGGTGGTGGTGAGCGGGTGGGCGTCGCGGCGGTCGCCACGCTGCTCGCCGAGGTGCGGGGCGCCGGCGGCACGGTGGTGGCCACCGGAGGCTGCTTCGACCTGCTGCACGCCGGGCACCTGGCGACCCTGCAGGCCGCCCGGCAGCTCGGCGACTGTCTGATCGTCTGCCTGAACTCCGACACCAGCGTGGCCGGGCTGAAGGGGCCGGACCGGCCGGTCATGGCCGAGGGCGATCGGGCCCGGCTGCTGGCCGCGCTGAGCTGCGTCGACGCCGTCCTCGTCTTCGACGAGCCGACGCCGGAGGCGGTGCTGTCCTGGCTGCGTCCGGACGTCTGGGTCAAGGGCGGCGACTACGCGACCGGCGGCCCGGACGCGGTCGGGCTCCCCGAGGCCGAGGTCCTGCGCCGCTGGGGCGGGAACACGGTGGTGGTGCCGTACCTGGACGGTCGTTCCACGAGCGACCTGATCGCCCGTTCGACGGGCGGGCCGGCCGCCGACGCGGGTGGGCGACCGCAGCAGCCGGTCGGCGTCGCCGCGCCGGTGTCGACGACGCGGGAGCGCACCCGATGACCGCCACGAGGTCCGGCGCCGGGCCGACCGTCCTGGTCAGCGGCGGGTCCAGCGGGCTCGGCGCGGCGGTGGTCGCGGCGGTGGCCGCCTCCGGTGGCCGTCCGCTCGTGCTGGACCGGCAGCCACCTGTCGACGGCGTGTCCTGGACCGAGTGCGACCTCGCCGACACCCGTGCCGCCGAGGTGGCCACCCAGCACCTCGCCGAGCAGGCCGGCGGCCTGGACGCGGTGGTCACGGCCGCCGGCACGGACGTGCCGGGTCGGCTCGCCGACGTGCCGGGGGAGACCTGGGACCGCATCGTCGCCGTGGACCTGCTGGCCACCGCGGCGGTGATCCGGGCCGCGCTGCCGTTCCTGCTGACCTCGCGCGGTCGCATCGTCACTGTCGCCTCCACGCTGGGCGTCAAGGCGGTCAGCGACGCCACGGCGTACTGCGCGGCGAAGTTCGGCGTGGTCGGGTTCACCCGCGCCCTGGCCGCCGAGCTGGCCGGCCAGGTCGGGGTCACCCTGCTCATTCCCGGGGGGATGCGCACCGCGTTCTTCGACGAGCGCGACCCGCAGTACCGGCCGGGGCCGGACGCCATCCTCAACGACCCCGTCGACACGGCCGCGGCGGTCATGTTCGCGCTCAACCAGCCGCCCGGCTGCGCGGTGCGCGAGCTGGTGGTCTGCGCCGAGCAGGAGACGTCGTACCCGTGATCCTCGTGCTGCGCGCCCTCGGCGTCGGCGACCTGGTCACCGCGGTGCCCGCCCTGCGGGCGCTGCGGGCCGCGTACCCCGACAGGGAGCTGGCGCTCGCCGCGCCCGCCGGCCTGGCCCCGCTTGTCGACCTGATCGGGGGCGTCGACCGGCTGGTGGACACCGCCGGGCTGGACGGGCCGTCCTGGCCCGGCCCCGCACCGGAGGTCGCGGTGAACCTGCACGGGCGCGGCCCGCAGTCGCACCGGCTGCTGGCCGCCTCCCGCCCGGGGCGGCTGGTCGCCTTCGCGAACGCCGACGCCGGGTTCGGCGACGGGCCGCGGTGGGTCGACGCCGAGCACGAGGTGGACCGCTGGTGCCGGCTGCTGTCCTGGTACGACATCCCGACCGACCGCGGCGACCTGGGCCTGCGCCGGCCCGGCTCGACCGGCGGCCCGGCCGGGGCCACGCTGCTGCACCCGGGCAGCAAGGTCCCCGCCAAGCGGTGGCCCGCCGAACGGTTCGCCGCGCTCGCCCGGGCGCTCGACGAACGGGGGCACCGGGTGCTGGTCACCGGTTCGGCCGACGAACACGCGCTTGCTGCCCAGGTCGCCCACGCGGCCGGCCTGTCGCCGGACGCCGTGCTGGCCGGCCGGACCGACCTCGGCGCGCTTGCCGCGCTCGTCGCCGACGCCCGGCTGGTGGTCAGCGGGGACACCGGCGTGGCCCACCTGGCCACCGCGTACGGGACCGCGTCGGTGGTGCTGTTCGGGCCGGTGCCTCCGGCGGCGTGGGGGCCACCGCCGGACCGGCCCCGACACCGGGCGCTCTGGGTCGGTACGGGGGATTGGCGTAGATGGGACGGGGTAGGAAGCCACCCGACATTGACGGCCCTGCCCCTCGACGAGGTGCTGGCCGCCGTGGACGAGGTGGAAAGGGCGGTGCGGATCTCCGGTGCGGTTGCGGCGTAGCGACCCGGGTCGTCCCGGTTACGGGCGACGCCGGCGCGGCAAGGGCTGGACCTTCGTCGATCCGAGCGGTGTGGTCGTGCGGGATCCCGCGACCCTGGCGCGGCTGCGGGAGCTGGTGATCCCCCCTGCCTGGCAGGACGTGTGGATCGCGCCGCACGCGAACGGGCACATCCAGGCGACGGGCATCGACGCGGCCGGCCGCAAGCAGTACGTCTACCACCCGGTGTGGCGGGAGAAGCAGGACGCGGCGAAGTTCGACCACATGCTGGAGGTGGCCCGGCGGCTGCCGGCGCTGCGGGAACGGGTGGGGCAGGACCTGGGCGGGCGGGGGCTGGGTCGGGACCGGGTGCTGGCCACGGTGGCCCGCCTGCTCGACATGGGGATGTTCCGGGTCGGCAGCGACCAGTACGCGGCCGGCGACGACCCGACGTTCGGCGTGTCCACCCTGCGTCCGGAGCACGCCCGTAGACGCGGCGACTGCGTGGTCTTCGAGTTCCCCGCCAAGGGCGGCATCGAGCAGGTGCGCCGGATCGAGGACCCGCAGCTGTGCGAGGTGCTTGTCAACCTGCGTCGGCGTCGCCGGCGGGCGGACCGGCTGTTCGGCTACTGGGACGGCCGGGAGTGGCGCGACGTGCGCAGCGACGAGGTCAACGGCTACCTGCGGGAGGCCAGTGGCGGCGAGATGACCGCCAAGGACTTCCGCACCTGGCACGCCACGGTGCTGGCCGCCGCCGAGTTGGCCGCTGCCGACCCGGCCCGCTCGGTCACCGCCCGGCGCAGGGCGGTGGCGGCGGTGATGCGTGCGGTGGCGGAGCTGCTGGGCAACACCCCCACGGTGGCGCGGACGTCCTACGTGGACCCGCGGGTCGTCGACCTCTACCACGACAACACGGTGGCGCCTGTCGACCCGGGTGCGCCGCGCGAGGAGGTCGAACGGGTCGTGTTGGAGCTGCTGGAGAAGGCCTGACCGGCCCCGCCGACGATCCTGGGGGGGAAGCGACGGGGCCGGGGTCCCGGCCCGGGGGCGACACCGGGCGGCCGCCCGCCGCACCCCGCGGCGGGCGCCTCGCCACGGCCCCCGTTCGTGACCGCCGTCGAGCCCCGGTGCGGGGGCGCCGTCTCGGCCACGTCGATGGTCAGTCTGACCCGGACGAGTTGACTCTGGACGCCAGGCGGTTGACCGCCAGCGCCGGAAGCGCGTTGCCGTCGCGACACGCCTGCGGACTCATCCCGTACGCCGCCCGGAACACCCGACTGAAGTGGGCCTTGTCTCCGAACCCCCACCGCGTCGCGATGACCTGCACGGGCTGGGTCCGCAGCGTCGGGTCGGTCAGGTCGCGTCGGCACCGCGCCAGACGAAGGTCCCGGATGTACGACGCCACGGTGGAGTTCTCGGACTCGAAGAGGCGGTGCAGTGTGCGCAGCGAGATGTGGTGGGCGTCCGCGACGACCTGTGGGCCGAGCGTCGCGTCGCCCAGGTGACGGTGGACGTACGACTGCACCTGGGTGAGCAGCGCCCGGCGGCGGACCTCGGTCGGCACGGCGTCCTCGGCGGCGAGGTGCCGGCCGAGCATGGTGGTGGCCAGGTCGAGCCCCACCGTGCCGAGTCGGCCGGCGTCGTCGGCGTGGTACTGCTCGGAGTGCCCGGTCACCCGGAGCAGGAACTGCGCCAGCAGCGCCCCGATGCCCTCGCTGCCGGACATCCGGCCCCCGTAGAGGGCGGCCATCCGCTGTGGTGGCAGCGGCAGCGCGGCGTGCGGGATCATCGTGATGATCGAGGAGGCCTGGTCCCGCTCCGGCTCGGTCGCGTGGTGGCGCACGTCGTGCGGCCGGGACGCGTCGTAGAAGGTGAACTCGCCGGTCAGGATCTCGCTGCGGCGACCGTCCTGGCTGGACGCGCCGATGCCGCCGGTGGTGAGGGCGAGGATGTACAACTCCCGGTCGGACTGACGGACGAGCTTCCGGGTCCGGGTGACGTCCAGCGACGGGTACTCGTACTGCACCAGTTCGATCGGGCCGAGTCCGATGAAGTCGGCGCGGGCGGCGAAGTCGTCGCTGTGCCCGGAGTGGATCCGCACCGGCACCGAGGTGCGCGCGATCAGGTCCAGCCACATGCCGAACCGTTCGCCAGGCGGCAGGACGGTGGTGTCGATGGAGTCTCTCGGCAGCATCGGGGCTCCTCGCTCAGCCCGCCCGGCGTCGGATCAGCGCCTCGACGCCGTCGAGGATCCGGTCCAGGCCGAAGGTGAACTCGTCGTCGGGGTCGTCGTCCTGGTTGAGCACGCCGGCGCCCAGCACGCGGTGCAGTGCGGGGAAGCGGGCCGGGTCGATGAGCCGGGCCACCAGCCGACCGTACGCCGGCATCATCTCGCTGGGCTCGACGCCTGTCGCCCGGCTGCCCTCGGCGATCTGCGACGTGAGGGTGGCCTCGTTGCGGACGTACCCGGTGAGCAGCAGGAGCACCGACATCTTCTCGCCCTCGGCGAGCGTGGTGCCGTCGAGGCAGCGCAGACCGTCCTCCATCCAGCCGAGCTGCTGCGGAGTGATCGGTGGGCCACTGATCGGCACGTGCAGCAGCCAGGGCCGTTGCCGCAGGACATCGTGCTCGGCCCAGGCCCAGCGGGTGAGGCCCGCGCGCCAGTCGTCGTGGGGCGGAGGCGGCCCGGGGGAGGGGCCGTACCCGGTGTCCACCATGAGCATGAGCAGCTCGTCCTTCGAGCCGACGTACCGGTAGAGGGCCATGGTGGCGGCGCCCAGCTCCTTGGCCACCCGGCTCATCGACACGGCCGCCAGGCCGTCGGCGTCGGCCACGCGTACGGCGGCGTCCACGATGGTGGGCACGCTCATCCCCGGGCGAGGGCCCTTGGGTGGCCGTTCCCGCAGCCCCCACGCGCTCTCGATCGCCGGCGGGAGCACGGGCCCGCTGTCGTCTGTCTTCGCCGCCACATTTCCTCCTTGCTTCGCCATCCTAGTTCTGCGTATGGTCTACGCATAACAGCGTACGCCATACGCAGAGGAGAAACTGATCATGACTTCTGTCCCCACCACACCGGCACCCCGCGCGGGCCGGCGGGAATGGATCGGGTTCGCGGTGCTGATGTTGCCGTTGCTCCTGGTCTCGATGGACGTGTCGGTGCTCTACTTCGCCGTCCCGTTCATCAGTGAGGAGCTGCGGCCCAGCGCCACCCAGCAGCTCTGGATCTTCGACATCTACGGCTTCGTGCTCGCCGGGCTGCTCATCACCATGGGCGCCCTCGGTGACCGGATCGGGCGGCGTCGGCTCCTGCTGCTGGGCGCCACCGCGTTCGGCGCCGCGTCCCTGCTGGCCGCGTACGCCGACAGCGCCGCGACGCTCATCGCCGCCCGCGCCGTGCTCGGCGTCGGCGGGGCCACCCTGATGCCGTCCACGCTCGCCCTGGTGCGCAACATGTTCCACGACGCCAAGCAGCGGGGCACCGCGATCGGCATCTGGACCGCCACGCTCACCGGCGGCATCGCCATCGGCCCGGTGCTCAGCGGCGTCCTCCTGGAGCACTTCTGGTGGGGTTCCATCTTCCTGATCAACATTCCGGCGATGCTGTTGCTGCTCCTGCTCGCCCCGGTCCTGGTGCCCGAGTTCCGTAACCCCGTGCGCGGGCGGTTCGACCTGCTCAGCGCGGCGCTGTCGCTCGGCGCGCTGCTGCCGGTGATCTACGGCATCAAGGAGATGGCCCGCGACGGCGTCAGCCCGGCCCGGGTGCTGGCCGTCGTCGCCGGTCTGCTCGTCGGGGCGCTCTTCCTGTACCGGCAGCGGACCCGGGCGTACCCGATGGTCGACCTGGCGCTGTTTCGCCGCCACGGCTTCGCCGGGTCCCTCGCGGTCAACCTGCTGGCGATGTTCGCTCTCGTCGGGTTCGCCATCTTCACCACCCAGCACCTGCAACTGGTGCTCGGCCTGAGCCCGCTGCGGGCGGCGCTGTGGAGCCTCGTGCCGTCCCTCGCCGTGGGCGGCGTCGCCCCGGCCGCGGCCGCGCTCGCCCAGCGTGTCGAGCCGGGCGTACCTGATCGGCGCCGGCTTCGTGATCGCCGTGCTCGGCTTCGCGGTGCTGACCCGGGTCACGCCCGAGACGCCGCTCTGGCTGCTGCTGCTCGGCGCCAGCGTGTACGCGGGCGGTCTGGTGATGGTGATGTCGCTCGTCACCGAGCTGGTCCTCGGTGCGGCGCCGCCGGAGCAGGCCGGTGTCGCCTCCGCGCTGACCGAGTCGAGCAGCGAGCTGGGCGGCGCCCTGGGGATGGCCATCCTGGGCAGCGTGGGCGCCGCGATCTACCGCCGCGAGGTCCTCGACGAGCTGCCGGCCGGGCTGCCGGACCAGGCCCGCGAGGCGGCCGGGGAGACGCTGGGCGGCGCTCTGGCCGTGACCCGGGGACTGCCGGCGGAGGTGGGTGACGCGGTGCTGCACGCCGCCCGGTTCGCCTTCACCGACGGGCTGCACCTCGCCGCGATCGCCGCCATGGTGGCGATGGTCCTGGGCGCGGTGACCGCGCTGGTGACGCTGCGCGGCGTCCGGCCGGCCGACCCGGCGGCGCTGGCCGCCGAGTCGACCCAACCGAGCGGTACGCCGCTGCCGGAAGCGTCGTCGGTCAGTCGTTGAGCACGTGCGCGAGCCGGTCGCGGAACCGCCGCTCGGAGTCGCTCACCGACTCGCCGCCGATGCCCAGCAGACCGCCGCTGGAGGCGGCGCCGACCACCTGCTCGGCGATCTTCACCAGCCAGTGCTTGTACGCGCCGGCCTCGCCCTCGTCGACCCGGGCGGCCAGCAACGCGGACGCCTCGCCGGCCCGCACCAGCACGTCGTCGATCATCGCGCCCGGGTCGGCGGGCGCGATGACCGGCAGCTCCTCGCCGCTGTCCGGGTCGCCGACCCGCGCGACGATCTCGCCGGCCACGGCGGCGACCAGCGGGCTGGCCGACTCCCGGCCCGCGGCGATGGTCTCCAGCCCGGCCGCGTTCTCCGCCATGGTCCGGCGGGTGCCGTCGGACTCGGCGGCGCTCGCCGCGGTCAGCACCGACTGCGGCAGGCCGACCAGCAGCCCCCACTCCCCGTCGGAGAAACCGAAACCGGTGTACGCCGGCTGCTCGATCACGGCAATGCCCCTTCCGCCCTGCTCAGTGTGGTCAATCCACGGGCCCCGCACCGGTGCCCGGGTCAGGCTAGTCCAGGGTCAGCAGACCCTGCTCGGACACCACGCGCACCGACAACGTCTTGTACCCGACCTCATCGAAGAGGACCGTCATCTTGTCGTCCTCGTAGGAGAGCACCAGGCCGTTGCCCCACTCCGCGTGGCGCACCTGGCTGTGCACCGGGAACGGCCCGACCGCGCCCTGGTCGGCGACGCTGGTGCCCCGGTGGCAGTTGTCGCAGTGCGCGCAGACCTCGGTCATCTGCTCGCCGAAGTAGGCCAGCAGGGTCTGCCCGCGGCAGGCGGTGGTCTCGGCGAAGGCCCGCATCATGTCGGTGCGGGAGCGGGTAACCGTCTGCTGGCGTTCCGCCTCGGCCAGTGCCGCCGCGGCCGCGTCGGTCGGGTTGGGCGAGTAGCGGGGCGCCCCGATGCGTTGCCGAGCGCGCGGCTCGGCGGCGCCGACCTGCTCCAGCAGCGAGAGGTACTGGCCCAGCTTGCGCGGGCCGAGGCCGGTGGTCTCGCGCAGCTCGGTCTTGGTGGCCGGCTTGCGGCGCAGCAGCGCGGCCAGGTCCCGCAGCTCGTCGGCGTCCGGCAGGCCGCCGCTGAAGAACCGTTGCAGGCCCACGTCCTCGGCCTGCCAGAGCAGCAGCACCCGGGCCGGCTGCCCGTCGCGTCCGGCCCGGCCGATCTCCTGGAAGTAGCTGTCCGGCGAGTCGGGCAGCGCCATGTGCACCACCCAGGCGATGTTCGGCTTGTCGATGCCCATCCCGAACGCCGAGGTGGCGACCATGATCGGCACCTGGTCGGCGAGGAACGCCTCGTGCAGTTCGTTGCGCGCGCCGGCCGGCATCCCACCGTGGTAGAACTGCGCCGGGAAGCCGGCGTCGGTCAACCGGGCGGCCAGCTCCTCGGCGGAGCGGCGGGTCGGCACGTAGATGATCCCCGGCCGTTCGTCGTCGCGCAGCAACGCGATCAGTCGCCGCCACCGGTAGTCCTCGGTGGGGCAGTGCGCCACCTCCAGGAACAGGTTGGGCCGGTCCAGCCCGGAGACCACCACCTCGGGGTCGTGCAGCCGCAGCCGGGCGATGATGTCGTCGCGTACCGGCGGGGAGGCGGTGGCGGTCAGCGCGACCACCGGCGGCCGGCCGATGCCCTCGATGAGGTGGCCCAGCGCCAGGTAGTCCGGCCGGAAGTCGTGCCCCCAGGCGGAGATGCAGTGCGCCTCGTCGATAGCCACCAGCGCCGGCTTCAGCGCGGCGACCTCGGCCATCCGGTCGGGGTTGCTCAACTGCTCCGGCGTGATGAACAGGAACTCCGCCCGGCCCGACCGGATCTCGGCGATCGCCTCGGCCTGCTGCGCGGCCGACTCGTTCGAGCTGATCCGCACGGCTCGCAGCTCCGGACGCTGCCGCTCGTTGAGCGCCGCGATCTGGTCCTGCTGGAGGGCCAGCAGCGGGGAGATCACCACGGTCGGGCCGGGGATCAGGCTGGCCGGGATCTGGTAGATCGCCGACTTGCCGGCCCCGGTGGGCAACACCACCAGGGCGTCACGTCGCTTCATCACCGCGCGCATGGCGGCGAGCTGGTTGGGCCGCAGCGCTTTCCAGCCGAAGAGGCTCCGCGCCGCGCGGCGCAACGTCATCGAGTGCGTGGACAGTTTCATCGAGGGCCGGAGGTACCCGAGCCCACGACCGCCGAAACGCGTTCGGCGATCATGGGCTCGAGCTGATCCGGAACTCAGCGCAGGCGGGGGAGCACCTCGCGCTGGTAGAGGTCGAACAGACCCTGGAAGTGCGGGCCGGTGTTGGCCACGTACAGCTCGTCGAAGCCGGCCTTGGCGTACTTGTCGATCATCTCCAGGTGCGCGTCGGCGTTGTTGCCGCAGACGAACGCGTCCCGCACCATCTCCGGCGTGACCAGTTCGGCGGCCTGCTCGAAGTGGCGCGGCGACGGCAGCACCTGGGACAGCTCGCCCGGCACCCCGGCGTTGGGCCAGCGCTCGTACGCGATCCGCGCGCCCTCCTCCTCGCTGGACGCGTACGCCGCCTTGAAGCCGGCCTGGCACGGCTTGTCGCCGCCGCCGTTCTCCCGGAAACGTCGGACCAGGTCGCCGTCGGGCATGGTGCTCACGTAGCCGTCGCCGATGCGGGCGGCCAGGTCGACGGCCTTCGGCCCGAAGCCGGAGACGTAGATCGACGGCGGCGTGTCGGGCAGCGTGTAGATGCGGGCGTTCTCCACCGTGTAGTGCGTGCCGCGGTGGTTGACGAAGCCGCCGCCCCACAGCTCCCGCAGCACCTCGACGGCCTCCTCCAGCATCTCCAGCCGGACGTCGGCCTGCGGCCAGGCGTCGCCGAAGATGTGCTCGTTGAGCGCCTCACCGGTGCCGACGCCGAGCACGAACCGCCCGCCGTGCAGCACCGCGCTCGTCGCCGCCGCCTGGGCGATCACGGCCGGGTGGATCCGCACGGTCGGGCAGGTCACCGCAGTGGTCACCGGCAGCGAGCAGACCTGGCTGAGCGCGCCGATCATCGACCAGACGAAGGGGCTCTGCCCCTGCGCGTCCACCCAGGGGTGATAGTGGTCGGAGATCCACAGCGCCTCGAAGCCGGCCTCCTCGGCGCCGCGGGCCTGCGCCAGCAACTCGGCCGGCGTGTACTCCTCACTGGACAGAAAGTAACCGATCTTCATCGCTTCCCCTTCGGCACGCGGACCTGCTGATGGGGAGAGCCGTACCCCGGTGGTCGTCGGCCACACCCGGCGTCGGTCGGCGGCCCGCGCTCAGCGGCGGCCGAACATGGCCCGGATCGCCGCGAGCAGCAGCAGGGCGCCGACGACCAGGCCGAGCAGGCGTACGCCGGGGATGTCGGCCGGGCTCGTGGCGTCGGCCAGCAGGGCGGAGTCCATCCCCGCACTCTCCCGGGAACGGTGCCGCCGGGCAACTGTAAGGTTTATTGACTATTGAATCGCTCGGTGTGACCATGGCAGCACCGCCTGGGTGGCGGTGCGCCGAGGGCGCGCGAGAGATGGGGTACGGGGGCCGCATGAGCGAGCGCAACCAGCGGGTCGGCGGTAACGCGCCGGTGCCCGTGACCGACGCCTACCGTTTCGAGGGGACGGCGTGACCGCGTCCGCCGGGCACCTTCCGGCACTGGCCGCCGCCGTCCTGCAACCCGGGTTCGTCGGCACCACGCCGCCGCCCTGGGTGTGCCGCTGGCTCGGCGAGGGGCTCGGCTCGGTGGTGCTCTTCGCCCGCAACGTCGTCGACACCGCACAGGTGGCGGCGTTGACCGCCACGCTGCGCGCCGAGCGGCCGGACGTCATCGTGGCGATCGACGAGGAGGCCGGCGACGTCACCCGCATCGAGTCGGCCCGGGGCAGCTCCCGGCCGGGCAACTTCGCCCTCGGCGCGGTCGACGACCCGGCGCTGACCGAGGCGGTCGCCCGCGACCTCGGCGTCGAACTGGCGGCGGCCGGGGTGACCCTCGACTACGCGCCGGACGCCGACGTCAACTCCAACCCGGCCAACCCGGTGATCGGCGTCCGGTCGTTCGGGGCCGACCCCACGCTCGTCGCGCGGCACACGGCGGCCTGGATCCGCGGGTTGCAGAGCGGCGGCGTGGCCGCCTGCGCCAAGCACTTTCCCGGGCACGGTGACACCCGCGTCGACTCCCACCACGACCTGCCCCGGATCACCGCCGACCGGGCCCGTCTGGACGCCTGCGAGCTGGCGCCGTTCCGCGCCGCCGTGGCGGCCGGCGTGCAGGCGGTGATGACCGGCCACCTGCTGGTGCCCGCGCTCGACGACCGGCTGCCGGCCACGCTGAGCCGGCGCATCCTGGGCGGGCTGCTCCGCGACGAGATGGGTTTCTCCGGCGTGGTGGTGACCGACGCGGTGGAGATGCGCGCGGTCGCCGACCGGTACGGCTTCGCCGGCGCGGCGGTGCGGGCGCTCGCCGCCGGGGCGGACGCGATCTGCGTCGGCGGTGAGCGGGCCGACGAGGAGGCGGCCCGGGAGCTGCGCGACGCCATCGTGGCCGCCGTCGTCTCCGGTGCGCTGCCCGAGGAGCGCCTCGCCGAGGCCGCCAAGCGGGTCGGTCAACTCGCCGCCTGGACGGTGGCCGCCCGCGCCGCCGGCCCGGGTTCCGTCCGTGGATCCGCCGACGTCGGGCTGGTCGCCGCCCGCCGTGCCGTGCGGGTCACCACCGGCCCGGACGCGCCCCGCGCGCTGCCGCTGACCCGCGCCGCGTACGTGGTCGAGTTCGAGCCGCCGCGCAACATCGCCATCGGCGCGGAGACCCCGTGGGGCATCGGGGAGCCGTTGGGCGAGCTGCTGCCCGGCACGACGACGGTCCGCCACGCCGAGCCCGACGTGCCCGCGGATCCGGGGGCCGGAGCCGGGGACCGTCCCCTCGTCCTGGTGGTCCGTGACCTGCACCGGCACGAGTGGATGTGCGCGGCGGTCCGGCGGGCGCTGGTCGCCCGGCCCGACGCCGTCGTGGTCGAGCTGGGCGTGCCCGAGCTGGTCACCGGGTCGGTGCACCTGGCCACGCACGGCGCCACCCGGGCCAGTGGGCAGGCCGCCGCCGAGGTGCTCACCGGCCGGGCCCGCTGACCCGACCCGCTCGGTTACGGCTGCTCGGCGACCAGGTCGGCGTACTCGGGGTGCTTGTCGATGAACGCGGCCACGAACGGGCACTGCGGCACCACCCGGCCGCCGCGCTCGCGCACCTGATCCAGCGTGCCCCGGATCAACGCGCCGCCGACGCCCCTGCCCTGGAAGCCGCGGTCCACCTCGGTATGGGTGAAGACCAGCACCTCCCCACGCGGCACGTACGCGGTGAAGCCGGCCAGCGCGTCGTCGACCAGGATCTCGAAGCGGTTCTTGGCGGGGTTGTCCTCGACGAGGGTGCTCACCGTGCCATTGTCCCCGTCCGGTCGACCACCGCGTCGAGTTCGGCGAGCAACCGGTCCACCTCGTCGGCGGTGTTGTAGTGGTAGATGCTGGCCCGCACCGCGCCGCCGCTGTCGCGCAACCCCATCGTCTGGAAGTACTCGTAGGCGTAGTAGTCGCCGGACGACAGGCACAACCCGGCGTCGCCCAACGCCTGCTGCGTCGCCGCCGGCGACATCCCGGCGACCCGGAAGGAGACCGTCGGGCAGCGCCGGGCCGGCGAGCCGTAGACGGTGATCGCGGGCCGCGCCGCGAGCCCGGCGAGCAGCCGGTCCAGCAGCGCCTCCTCGTGCGCCTGCGCGGCGGCCAGGCCGGCCCGCAGCCGCGCCCGGCGGTCACCTGCCGCGTCCGGGTCCAGCCCCGCGAGGTGGTCCACCGCTGCGGTCACGCCGGCCAGCAGCGCGAAGCTCGGGGTGCCGTACTCGAAGCGCTCCGGCACCGCGTCCGAGGACGGCACCAGCTTCGCCGGGCGCAGCGCCGCCCACCGGGCCGGGTCGGCCACCATCGCGGCCAGGTGCGGCCCGGACCACTTGTACGCGCTGGTGACCAGCACGTCCGCGCCGAGCGACGCCAGGTCGGTCGGCCCGTGCGGCACCGAGTGCACCCCGTCGACGCAGACCAGCGCCCCGACGGAGTGCGCGATCTTGGCGATCGCCGGCACGTCCGGCACGGTGCCGATGGCGTTGCTGCCGGCGGTCACCGCGACCAGCCGGGTCCGCTCACCGACCAGGTCGGTGTACTGGCCGGTGGGCAGCTCACCGGTGTGCCTGTCGAACTCGGCCCAGCGCACCGTCGCGCCGGCCGCCTCGGCGGCCTGCACCCACGGGCGCACGTTGGCGTCGTGGTCGAGCCGGGAGACGACGACCTCGTCCCCCGGTCGCCAACCGGCGCCGAGCGTACGGGCCAGGGTGTACGTCAGCGCGGTGGCGCTCGGGCCCAGCACCACACCGTCCGGCTCGGCCCCGAGCAGGTCGGCGACCGCCTGGCGGGCCGCCGCCACCACCTCCAGCGAGCGGCGGCCCGGCGCGAACGCCGCGCTGCGATTGCCGACGGCCGCGCGCATGACGTCGGTGACCGCGTCGATCACACCGGCCGCGGTCTGGGTCCCTCCGGCGCCGTCGAAGTGGACGAAGCCCTCGGTCAGGGCGGGATAGGCGGCCCGGGTGCGGGCGATGTCGAAGGCCATGTCGGGACCCTAGCCGGGGTTCCTCCGGCGCTCGCTCCCGCCTGGGCGTCGCGAACGTCTCGTACCCTTGGCGAGGTGACGAACCGACCCGCCACCATCCCCCCACCCCCCGTCCGCCGCGCCGCCGGGCTGTTCGCCGGTCTGGCGCTCGGCCTCGCCGTGCTCGCCGGTTGCAGCTCCCAGGGCGCCTCCACCGACTGCGGCCTGGACGCCTGCACGGTCACCTTCGAGCGGGGTGTCGACGCGAGCGCCACCATCCTGGGCGTCGAGGCCAAGCTGGTCGGCGCCGAGGGCGACCAGGTGACCGTCGAGGTCGCCGGCGAGCAGCTCACCCTCACCACCGGCCAGCAGGCCACCGAGGCCGGCGGCTTCGCCGTCACGCTGGACAGCGTCACCGACCAGCAGGTCAAGATCCGCGTTTCCCGCAACCCGGGCAACTGACCTGGCGGGAGGCGGTGGCCGACGTTTGGGGATCTTCGCAATCGGAGATTGTGACGGCATGTCACTCACCCGTAGCGCCGAAGCCACCGCCTCCCGAACGGCGGACAGCCGGTGGCTGGAACTCCTCGCCCGGGCCGGCTTCATCGGCTACGGCATCGTGCACCTGCTCTTCGCCTGGCTGGCCCTGCAGATCGCGTTCGGCACGTCGTCCGACGACGGCGACCAGTCCGGCGCGCTGCGGACGCTCTCCGAGCAGCCCCTCGGTAAGTTCCTGGTCATCGCCGTCGCGGTCGGTCTGCTCGCGATGGCGATCTGGCAGGGGCTGGAGGCGGCCGCCGGGCACCGCGCCGAGCGCGGCAAGGAGCGGGTCACCGAGCGGCTGGCCTCGGCCGGCCGGACCATCGTCTACCTCTACTTCGCGTGGACGGCGTTCAAGGTCTTCTCCGACGCCGGCTCGAACAGCGCCGACAGCCAGGAGGCGCTGACCGGCAAGCTGATGACCTCCACCGGGGGCCGCTGGCTGGTCGGGCTGGCCGGGCTGGTGGTCGCCGCGATCGGTGTCGGCCTGGTGATCTACGGGCTGAAGAAGTCGTTCGAGAAGCACCTCAAGACCGGCGAGATGAGCCCGAAGACCCGCACGCTCGCCCGCCGACTCGGCATCGCCGGGTACGTCGCCAAGGGCGTCGCGTACGGCATCGCCGGCCTGCTGGTGATCGTCGCGGCGGTGAACTACGACCCGAAGAAGGCCCGTGGTCTGGACGCCGCGCTGCACACGTTGCGCGAGCAGTCGTACGGCACGTTCCTGCTGACCCTTGTCGCCCTGGGCATCGCCTGCTTCGGCGTCTACTGCTTCCTCCAGTCGCGGTACCGCAAGGTCTGACGCTGGTCGATATCGGGGATGTCGGGCACTATTGGGCTTTTGCCCGAAGTACCGACCCCCGGTCGAAGGGAAGCGACCCACCCGTGCAGAGCTATCTCGAAACGGCCGTCGCCGCGCTCGCCGCGGCGGCGGTCGCCCTTTTCCTGGTCGAGGTCGTCCACCGGCTCACCCGACGGTTCGGCCGTCGGTCGCAGCTGTTGACCGAGCTGACCGACCACGCGCACCGCCCGTTCCAGGTCGCCGCCACGGTCCTCGCGGTGCAGTTCGCCGTCCGTTTCAGCACCGGGTACGCCGTCGGCGTGAGCTGGCGGCGGCTGCTGCTGCACCTGCTGGTCCTCTGCGTGATCGCCAGCGCGGCCTGGTTGGTGGCGGCGCTGCTGATCGTCGTGGAGGACACGGCACTCGCCCGGTTCCGCGTCGACGTGCCGAACAACCGGCACGCCCGGCGGGTGCGTACCCAGGTGGTGATGCTGCGGCGGCTGACCGTCGCGGTGATCGTGATCCTGACCGTCGGCGTGATGCTGATGACGTTCCCGAGCGTGCGCGGCATCGGCGCCGGTGTGCTGACGTCCGCCGGTGTGGTCGGTGTGGTC
Organism: Micromonospora lupini str. Lupac 08; assembly: GCF_000297395.2. GTDB lineage: Bacteria > Actinomycetota > Actinomycetes > Mycobacteriales > Micromonosporaceae > Micromonospora > Micromonospora lupini. Next base: position 2,489,544 of record NZ_HF570108.1, read on the forward strand.
GCCGCGCTGGCCGCCCAGAGTCTGCTCGGCAACGTCTTCGCCGGGCTCCAGCTCGCCTTCAGCGACGCCGTCCGCCTCGACGACGTGGTGGTCGTCGAGGGGGAGTGGGGTCGGATCGAGGAGCTGACCCTCAGCTACGTGGTGGTCCAGATCTGGGACGACCGGCGGCTGATCCTGCCCACCTCGTACTTCACCAGCACGCCCTTCCAGAACTGGACCCGGACCGAGGCCGCCGTGCTCGGCACCGCCGAGTTCGACGTCGACTGGGCGGTGCCGGTGCAGACCATGCGGGAGGAGCTGCGCCGCCTGGTCGAGGGCACCGAGCTGTGGGACGGCCGGGTCTGCGTCCTGCAGGTCACCGACGCCACCGGCGGGACGGTACGGGTGCGCGCGCTGGTCAGCGCCGCCGACGCCGGCAGCCTGTGGGACCTGCGCTGTCTCGTCCGCGAGCACCTGGTGGCCTGGATCCGGGACAACCGGCCCACCGCGATGCCCCGGATGCGCGCCGAGCTGGGCGACGCCGGCAGCAACCTGCCCTGGCAGTGGGTGCAGCCGCGGCGACCGACCCGCCGTCCGGGCGCCACGGAGGCCGCCGACGACGCGCGCGTCTTCGGCGGCAGCGACGACGGCGACGCCCGCAGCGAGGCCTTCGTCGGCCCCGAGGAGACCGCGCCCTCCCGCGCCTGACGCCGTCGCCGCGGCGATCCCGGCATGATCGCGCTCGATCCGGAATCGGGTGGCCTCCTCGCGTCGAGGAGGCCACCCGATCCGTGTTCGGGCGCGATCTCCGTGCCCTGTCCGGCGCGGGCTCGTGATCGGCGGGGTGGGTGAGAGGTTTGGGCGGGCTTGGGTGGGGGATCTGCTGCCGGGCGTCTCTTCGGCGATTGTGGGGTTCGGCCCGCCGGGTTCCGCGGCGCGGCGATCGGACAACAGGAACGGTGGCCGACCATGGGCGCTCTAGGATTGACGGGCGGCAACTCCGGGCATACAGCGCGGTGATGAGGAAAGGAGGACAGCATGGCTGACGTGGCAAATGCCCGCACATCCCGCAATGGGAGCGAGCCCTCCACCGCCGAGCTGGTGCAGCGGGCCACCGAACAGGTCTCCCGTCTGGTGCGAGACGAACTGGCGCTGGCCCGGGCGGAGTTGACCCAGAAGGGCAAGCACGCCGGCATCGGGATCGGCCTGTTCGGCGGCGGCGGCGCGCTGGCGTTCTACGGCCTGGGCGCGCTCGTCGTCACGGCGATCCTGCTGCTCGACCTGGTGCTGCCCGCCTGGGCCGCCGCGCTCATCGTCGCGGTGGCGCTCTTCCTGGTGGCCGGCATTCTCGCGCTGGTGGGAAAGAAGCAGGTCAGCCGTGCCGTCCCGCCGATGCCGGCGGCAGCGGTCCGCAGCCTCCGGGCTGACGTGGACACCGTCGCCGCCGCGGTGAAGGACAGGGGTCGGGCATGACGGGCAACGGGACGGGCGACACCGAGGCCCTCCGCGAGGAGATCCGCCGTACGCGGGTCGAGCTGGGCGAGACGATGGAGGCGCTGGCCGCCAAGGCCGACGTCAAGGCCCGCCTCAAGGAGTCCGCCGAGCAGGCGCGGGAGCGGATGCGCGAGCAGGCGGCGCAGACCGTTGCCCGGGTCCGCGGGCAGGCCGCGCGTGGCGCCGGAATGGCACGCGCGCAGGCGTACGACAAGGGCGGCCTGGTCCGCGAGAAGAGTGAGCTGGTTCGACGCAACCCGGTGCCGTGGGCGGCGATCGCCGCCGGTGCGGTGGCCACCGTGGTCGTGCTGATGATCGTGCGGGGGAGGCGTAGGTGAGCAGGAGCATCGGCAAGGTGGCGTACCGGCCGGTCGGCGTGTTGTTGGGTATCGCCGCGGGCACGGTGGCCGGCGCGATCTTCCGGCAGGTCTGGAAGGTCACGGCGGGCGACGGCGAGGCGCCCAACGCCACCGACGAGGACCGCGGCTGGGGCGAGATCCTGGCCGCCGCCGCGTTGCAGGGGGCGATCTTCGCCGTGGTCCGCGCCGCCGTGGACCGGGGCGGAGCGGTGGGCGTCCGCCGGATGACCGGCCACTGGCCGGACTGACCGACGCATCGACTCAGGCCCCCTTCCCGCATCGACGGGAAGGGGGCCTTTCGCACGGCTCGGCACGCCGCCCGACGATCTCAGACATCCGTCAGGTCACATGTCGGAGAAATTCGTGGGAGAGGTCGTGACAGACTTTTCGGGTCCGTGATTTGCTGTTCCACGCTGCTGCGAGATGGCGTGGGTTGAGAGAAGTTCCCTTCGTGGGGGCCGCCTCAGGCGTCGCTGCTCGAAACGGCCAATCGGCCGTACGGCGTGCACGGCCACCAGTTTTAGAGGGAGATACAGATGGCGCAGGGAACCGTGAAGTGGTTCAACGCTGACAAGGGCTTCGGCTTCATCACCGTCGACGGCGGGGGTGCTGACGTGTTCGTCCACTTCTCGGCCATTCAGACGAGCGGCTACCGCTCGCTGGAGGAGAACCAGCGGGTGGAGTTCGAGATCGCCCAGGGTCAGAAGGGCCCGCAGGCCGAGCAGGTCCGTCCGCTCTGAGCAGAAGGGCTGGCCCTCGTCGGTCAGTGGACGACCCGGCCAGGGGTCGTTGTAGTAAAGCCCCGTATCCCTTCCGGGATGCGGGGCTTCCCACTGTCGTCCGTCAGAGTCGGCGGCGCGAGCGCAGGCCCAGCCAGAGCACGACCAGGCCGACCAGGGCCACGATCGGGCCGATCACCGCCCAGATCCGCTCGTCGGTCATCGCGCTGCCGCTGACGTAGCCGAGGCCCTGCACCGTCCACACCGCACCGATCACCACGGCCAGCAGGCCGAGGGTGAGCGTCAACCAACCCCTCATCGCGCGCCCTCCTTCCCGGACGGGGCGGCACACCGCCCCCGGGTGCCAGCATCGCCGCTGTGGCGGCGCGACGCGAGCACCCGGGGTGGGCGGCTCACCACCGGTCGTGCACCTGCGGGCGGATCAGCTCGTCGTAGACCTCGCGTACACCGGTCTGTTGGGCGGCCGTGAGCGGCGGCAGGTCGGCCGCGGCGGCGTTGCGCCGGGCCTGCTCGGCGTCGCGGGCGCCGGGGATGACGACTGTGACACCGGCCTGGTCCAGCACCCACCGCAGCGCGAACTGCGCCATCGTGCGGTCGGAGTCGACGAGCGGCGCCAGCCGGCGTACGGCCGCGAGCCCCTGGGTGTAGTCGACGCCGGAGAACGTCTCGCCCACGTCGAACGCCTCGCCGTGCCGGTTGTAGTTGCGGTGGTCGTCGGCGGCGAACTCGGTGTGCTCGTCGTAGCGGCCGGAGAGCAGCCCGCTGGCCAGGGGCACCCGGGCGATGATGCCGACGCCTGCCTGCGCGGCCGCCGGCAGCACCTGCTCCAGCGGCTTGTGCCGGACGGCGTTGAGGATGATCTGGACGCTTGCCACACCGGGGCGGGCGATGGCGGTGAGCGCCTGGTCGCAGGTCTCCACGCTGACCCCGTACCCCGCGATGGCCTTCTCGGCGACGAGGGTGTCCAGGGCGTCGAACACCGCGTCGTCGGCGAAGACGGCGCTCGGCGGGCAGTGCAGCTGGACCAGGTCCAGGGTGTCCATTCCGAGGTTGGCCCGGGACCGGTCGGTCCACTCTCGGAAGTGGGCCAGGGTGTACGCCTCCGGCCGCTGCTCGACGCGCCGGCCCATCTTGGTGGCGACGGTCAGGCCGGCGTCCGGCCGGGTGCGCAGGAAGCGGCCGATCAACTGCTCGCTGCGGCCGTCGCCGTACACGTCGGCGGTGTCCAGGAAGGTGACTCCGGCGTCCACCGCGGCGGTGAGCACCGCCATGGCGTCGGCCTCGCTGACGGTGCCCCAGTCGGCGCCGAGCTGCCAGGCGCCCAGGCCGACCACTCCGACGGTCCGGCCGAGCCGGTTGAAGCTGCGCTGTTCCATGCCCCGAGCCTAGTGATCGGGTTGCCGGCCTGCCACGCGAGCCGTACGGTAAACAAGACGGACGTACGGTTTGGAGGCGACGATGTGGGATCCGACGACGTACCTGCGCTACGGCGACGAGCGTTCCCGGCCGTTTCACGACCTGGTCGCCCGGGTCCCCGCCGACCGGCCCCGGACGGTGGTCGACCTCGGCTGCGGCCCCGGCCAGCTCACCGCCACCCTCGCCGAGCGCTGGCCGACCGCCCGGGTCGTCGGCCTCGACTCCGCGCCGGAGATGATCGACCGGGCGCGCGCCCTGCCGAGTTCTGTCGAGTTCGCCGTCGCCGACCTGCGCGACTGGCGGCCGGCCGGCGACGAGGACGTGGTGGTCACCAACGCGGCGTTGCAGTGGGTGCCCGGCCACCAGGAGCTGCTGCGCCGCTGGGCCGTCGAGCTGCCCGCCGGCGCCTGGCTCGCCATGCAGGTCCCCGGCAACTTCGACGCCCCGTCGCACCGGGCGCTGCGCGAGATCGCCGGCCGACCGGCCTGGCGTGCCCAGGTGGCCCCGCTGCTGCGCGCCGACCCCGTCGACGACCCGACGGACTACGCGGAGCTGCTGACCGCCGCCGGCTGCGCGGTGGACGCCTGGGAGACTACCTACGTGCACCTGCTGCCGGCCGAACCCGCCGCCGACCACCCGGTGCTGGCCTGGATGGAGGGCACCGCGCTGCGCCCCGTCCGGGCCGCCCTGGACGCCGCCGGCTGGTCGGCCTTCCGGGCCGAGCTGGGAGTACGGCTCACCGCCGCGTACCCGGTGCGGCACGGTCAGGTGTCCTTCCCGTTCCGCCGCGTCTTCGTCGTCGCCCGCACCGGCGCCCATGCCCAGGAGAACCAGTGACCGACCTGTCCACCTTCATCGCCGGCCTGCCCAAGGTGGAGCTGCACGTGCACCACGTCGGCTCCGCCTCGCCCCGGATCGTCGCCGAGCTGGCCGCCCGGCACGAGGGCCGCTCGCCGGTGCCGGCCGACCCGGCGGCCCTCGCCGACTACTTCGAGTTCCGCGACTTCGCGCACTTCATCGAGGTCTACCTGAGCGTCGTCGACCTCATCCGCGACCCGGAGGACGTCTGGCTCCTCACCCACGAGGTGGCCCGGGAGCTGGCCCGCCAGCAGGTCCGCTACGCGGAGCTGACCATCACCCCGTACTCGCACGTGCGGCGGGGCATCCCCGCTCCGGCGTTCTGCGAGGCGATCGAGGACGCTCGCAAGCGCGCCGCCGCCGACTTCGGCCTCGACCTGCGCTGGTGCTTCGACATCCCCGGCGAGGCCGGCCTCCCGGCGGCCGAGGAGACGCTGCGCATCGCGCTTGACGAGCGCCCGGACGGCCTGATCAGCTTCGGTCTCGGCGGCCCGGAGATCGGCGTACCCCGGCCGCAGTTCCGGCCCTACTTCGACCAGGCCCGCGCCACCGGGCTGCGCTCGGCGCCGCACGCCGGGGAGACCACCGGTCCGCAGACGGTCTGGGACGCGCTCAACGAGCTGGGCGCCGAGCGCATCGGGCACGGCATCTCCGCCGCACAGGACCCGGAGCTGCTCACCTACCTCGCCGAGCGGCAGATCGGGATGGAGATCTGCCCGACGTCCAACGTGCGGACCAGGGCCGTGGCCAGCCTCGACGAACACCCGCTGCCCCGGCTGGTGGAGGCCGGGCTGCTCGTCACCATCAACTCCGACGACCCGCCGATGTTCGGCACCACCCTCAACGACGAGTACGCGGTGGCGGCCCGGCTGCTCGGGGCGGGCCCGGGGGAGCTGGCCGCGCTGGCCCGCGACGCGGTGACCGCGTCCTTCCTCGACCCGGCCGGCAAGCAGCGGATCACCGCCGAGATCGACGCGTACCTCGCCACCGCCGGCTGACGCCGGGCGGGGCCTGGTGAGCGGGGCGCGCGGCGGGAGCGTGGGTGTGGGGGGACCTGAGACTCCCGCCGCGCGCGCGGCTCCACCGGCCGGTGGGTGCGCGGTGCGCTGGCCGGTGGAACTGGTGGGTTCGTGCTCTGATCCTGTCAGCCCGCGAGCGTCCGACCGCAGTCGTTAACCGCGATCTAAGGAAGACTTGCGCCGCCGCACAGCCCCGGTCCGCTCAGCCGATCGGAGCGCCCACCTCAGCCGATCGGCGCGGGGTGCCCGGTCGTCGGTCCGGGAGTGGTCAGTCGTCGGTGGGGCGCTGACGGGGCCAGCGACGGCCGCTCGTCTTCTGGTCCCGGGCGTCGCGCGCCATCCGGCCCACGAGGCCGAACCGGCTGACCTGCCGGGGCGTCGCCTCCGGGTCGGCGAGCAGCATCACCACGCTGGCACCGCCCAACCGGGCCCGGTCGATGCTTACCGAGCCGTTGGCCTGCAACGCCACCCGCTTGGCGATGTCCAGGCCGAGCCCCGTCGAGCCCTGGTCGCTGGTGCCCCTCCGCAGCGCCCGGTCCGGGTTGGCGATGCCCGGGCCCGCGTCGTCGATGCGGATCGCCACGTACCCGTCGCGGCGGGACACGGCCACCTCGAACGCCGTGCCCTGCGGGGTGTAGCGGAAGACGTTGCCGATCACGGCGTCCAGCGCGGCGGCCAGCTCGGCGCGCGGCACCGGCGCGGGGATGCGCAACTGCGCGCCGTTGACCCGGTGCGGCCGGTTCTGGTCACCGGCGAGCGCCGCCCAGAACACCATCCGGTCCCGGACGACCTCGCTGACGTCGCACATCGCCGGACCGGCCTCGTGGGCCACCGCCTTGCGGGTGGTCTTGATCAGCACGTCGATCTCACCTTCGAGGGTGACGATCGCCTGCCGGATCCGCCGGATGCCCCGCAGCCGGTCCAACTCCGCCGGGCTGAACGAGCCCACACTCGTGTCGTCGGACTCCAGCGCCTCCGCGTCCAGCCGGAGCACTGTCAACGGTGTCCGCAGCCGGTGGGACAGGTCCGCCACCAGCTCCCGCTCGTCGGTGCGCGCCGCGTCCAGCCGGTCGGCCATGCGGTTGAAGGCGTACCCGGCCTCCGCCAGCTCACGGGGGCCCGTCGGGTCCACGCGTACGCCCAGGTCGCCGTCGCCGATCGACAGGGCGGCCTGGACCAGACCTCGCGTGGCGTCCACCGCGCGGGCGGCCACCCGGTCGACCACAAGCACCGCCGCGCCGGCCATCGCCGCGCCCACCCCGAACAGCAGCAGCCAGGTGCCGCCGGCGCCCTCGCCCAGCGTCGAGTCCGCCACGAACACCTCGACCACCGCCGTCTTGTCGCCGAGGACCACCGGGTCGAGCCGGACCACGCCGCCGTCGACGTCGGTGACAAGCGAGCGCCGCTCGGCGCGGGCCCGGTCCAGGTCGCTGCCGCTGGCGCGGCCGGCGGTCTCGTCCAACCCCAGCCCGTGCACCACCGGCCGGGTCGCCGCGCCGTCACCACTGGCCACGACGGCGCGTTCCACCACCGCCGGATCCGTGCTCACCGCCAGCGCACCCGTCACCAGCGCGCTGCGTCGGGCCGCGTCGGCGATCGCCTCCTCCCGCGTCTGCCCCCGCAGGCTCAACCCGAGCGGGATCAGGAACGCGAGCGCTACGAGACTGCACATGCCGGCCGTGAGCAGGGCCAGCGCCGTCCTCAGTCCGGTGCCACCAGCCGGAACCCGACCCCCCGCACGGTGCGCAGGTAGCGCGGCTTCGCCGCGGACTCGCCCATCTTTCGGCGAAGCCAGTACAGGTGTACGTCGATGGTCTGATCCTCGCCGACCGATGGCTGCCGCCATACCTCCTCCAAGAGTTCCCGGCGGGACACTACCCGCCCGGGTCGTGCGGCGAGATACGCCAGCAGGTCGAACTCCTTGCGGGTCAGCGCCAGTGGCTCCCCGTCGAGTTGGGCGCTGCGCTCACCGACGTCGACCCGCAATCCGCCGACGGTGTGCACCGCGGGCTGCACCGTCCGGCTGGCTCGCCCGGCGCGTCGCAGCACTGTGGTGATGCGGGCGTCCAGGTGCGCGCCCGTGAACGGCTTCACCATGTAGTCGTCGGCCCCGGCGCGCAGCAGCTTGACCACCGACTGCTCGTCGTCGCGGGCGGTGGCGATGATGATCGGGACGTCGGTGATGCCGCGCAACATCCGCAGCGCGTCGGAACCGTCCAGATCGGGCAGGCCGAGGTCCAACACCACCAGGTCGGGTGTCTCCGCCGCGACCCGGCGCAACGCGTCCAGGGCGGTGCCCACGGCGTGCACGGCATGCCCCCGGTCAGCGAGGGACCGCAGCATCGCGCCGCGTACGACGTGATCGTCTTCGACCAGGAGCACGGAGGCCACGACAAGACCGTACTTGGCCTGGCAAGTTGATCGCGTTGCGACGTACCTGTGAACCGGGCAAGCTGGTACGACGATGTCCTTCACCCTGTTCGCCGATGCCCGCCTGGCGCTCGCCCGGGACAGCCTCGCCGGCCTCTCCACCGGCGACGCGCTCGGCGCGCAGTACTTCCTGCCGGGGCCGCCGGAGGACCTCACCGACGCCACGCTGCCACCCGCGCCCTGGGAGTGGACCGACGACACCGAGATGGCCTGCTCGGTCCTCGCCGAGCTGGCCCACTCCGGTGACGTCGACCGCGACCGGCTGGCCCTGGCCTTCGCCGAGCGGTGTGCGCCACGCCGGGGCTACGGGGCCGGCGCGATGGCGATCCTGCGGCTGATCCGCACCGGCACCCCGTGGCCGCTGGCCGCCGCGTCCGCCTTCGACGGCCAGGGCTCCTGCGGCAACGGGGCGGCGATGCGGGTCGGTCCGCTGGGGGCGTACTTCGCCGACTCCACCGCCCATGCCGCGGCGCAGGCGCGCGCCTCGGCCGAGGTGACCCACGCGCACCCGGAGGGAGTCGCCGGCGCCGTCGCGGTGGCGGTCGCCGCCGCCCTCGCCGCACGGGCCCGCCTCGACGGGCACCGGCCAGCCCCGGACCGCCTGCTCGCCGGGGTCGCCGCCGCACTGGACCCGGGCAGCGAGGTGCACCGGAGCGTGAGCCGGGCGGCAGGGCTGCTCGGTCGACCTGTCGACCGGGTGGTGGCGGAACTCGGCAACGGCTCCCGGGTGACCGCGCAGGACACCGTCGGATTCACCCTCTGGGTGGCCGCGACCCACCTCGACGACTATCCGACGGCGATCCGGAGGTGCGTCCGGGCGGGCGGTGACATGGACACCACGGCCGCCATCGTCGGGGCGATCGTGGCCGCGTACACGGGTGTCGGAACCCCGGGCGGGGTGCCCGAGGCGTGGCTGGCCGCCCGCGAGCCGCTACCCACCTGGCTCCCCTGACCACCGCGCCGGTCGGCACCTGCCGAGGCCGGGCGTGATCCACTCGACATCGCCGATATCGGGGTAACCCGGCGGCGGGATACCCCGGTATCGGCGATGTCGTGTCGATCATGGCGCGAGGCCGGGTTTCGTGCCCGGCGGTGGCTCAGCCGGCGCTGTTTGCCCCGCCCATGGTCAACTCGGCTTCCTGTAAATCGGGCTGTCCGCGCGGCCCGGATGCCGCGGTTTCCGGGAACCCGAGTGGATCATCGCGATGCTGCGGGAACAGCGGGCTGGGGGTCGGCGGGCGCGGCGGTGTCGTCCGCGCGGCCGGTCACCTCGGCGAGCGCCGTGGCCTGGTGCGGGTCGTCGGTCGCCTCGGCGAGCGCCGGGGCCTGGTGCGGGCCGTCGGTCACCTCGGCGAGGGCCGCATCCTCGGCCGGGTCGCCGGTGATCTCGGCGAGGGCCGCATCCTCGGCCGGGTCGCCGGTGATCTCGGCGAGGGCCGCGTCCTCGGCCGGGTCGCGTCGCCGCCACCGGCTGACAAGCCAGCCGATCGCCGCGCCGCCGCCCAGGCCGGCCAGCAGCCCACCGGCGAGCATCGCGTCCGCGTCGCCGGACTCCTCGCCGGAGCCACCCGACCCGCCCACCGCCGCGCCGCCGGCAGCGCTGTCACCGCCAGCAGTGTCGGCGGGACCGTTCGCCGCGCCGGCCGCCGGAGCGCCGTGCCCGCCGTGTCCGGCCGGTCCGGCCGCGCCCGCCGCCGCGGGCAGCAGCGTCAGCACCGGGGCCCGGTGCGCGCCGCCGGCGTCCGCCCACCGGACGACGGTGCCGTCGGCGTACGTCTGGACGACCTCGAAGGTGAGCCGCTCCGCCTGCGGCAGGGGGCCCATGGACAGGGCCAGCCTGGCCGGGCCGGACGTGGCCGCGCCGACGCGAACCCAGGTCACCGCCGTGGCCACGGTGCTCACCCCGGACGAGTGGATGCCGGCCACCGGCGTGTCCAGCGTACGAGAGGTGATCTTGGGCGCCCAGCCGTCGACAGACATCGGGTAGACCTCGGCCACCGGGGCGTCGGCCGGCAACCGGACCTCGATCCGGGTGGTCTTCGTGCCGGCCCGCTCCTCGGGCACGCTGAACTCCAGCCGTACGGCGTCACCCTGCCGTGCCTCGGTCGGGGTGGTCGTCACGTCCGCGGCGTGCGCCGCCGTACCGGGCCAGAGCAGCAGCCCCGCGGCGGTCAGCGCGGTCACCGCCGCGATCCGCCGCGGGCGGCCTCCGCCGTGCGTGCTCGCCATCTCGTGCCCCCATCCGTCTCGACGCGACCGGCACCGGTTTCCGGCCACACCCTGTAGTTCGGCTCGGAGGCGCGAAAGGTTCAACGCGAGCCGTCTGGAAGGCGCCGACGGTGCGACCGATAGCATCGGCCAAGAGCCGAGGATCGGCACCGTTTCGTACTGCTTGGAGGAGTCACCGTGTCCGCACCCCGTACCCCCGCCGTGGCCGACCCTGTCGTCGTCGCCGCCGGGACGACGGCGGCCGACGCGGTGGCCGCGGCCGGACTGCCCGCGAACGGCCCCAAGGCGATCGTCGTGGTCCGCGACCCGCAGGGTCAGCTGCGCGACCTGGACTGGTCGCCGGCCGAGGAGACGACCGTGGAGCCGGTCAGCCTGGACTCGCCGGACGGGCTCAACGTGCTGCGCCACTCCACCGCGCACGTGCTCGCGCAGGCTGTGCAGGACGTCTTCCCCGAGGCCAAGCTGGGCATCGGCCCGCCCATCGAGAACGGCTTCTACTACGACTTCGACGTCGCCAAGCCGTTCCAGCCCGATGACCTCAGCAAGATCGAGAAGCGCATGCAGGAGATCGTCAAGAGCGGGCAGCGGTTCCGTCGTCGCCGCTTCGGCAGCCTGGACGAGGCGCGCGCCGAGCTGGCCGACGAGCCGTTCAAGCTGGAGCTGATCGAGGTCAAGGGCGAGGGCCTGGACACCGACGAGGTGATGGAGGTCGGCGGCGGCGAGCTGACCATCTACGACAACCTCGACGCCAAGGAGGACAAGGTCTGCTGGTCGGACCTGTGCCGGGGCCCGCACCTGCCGACCACCCGACTGATCGGCGCGTTCAAGCTGATGCGCTCCGCCGCCGCGTACTGGCGCGGGTCGGAGAAGAACCCCCAACTGCAGCGGGTGTACGGCACCGCGTGGCCGACCCGCGACGAGCTCAAGGCGTACCTGAAGCTGTTGGAGGAGGCCGCCCGGCGCGACCACCGCAAGCTCGGCGCGGACCTGGACCTGTTCAGCTTCCCCGACGAGATCGGCTCCGGCCTCGCGGTCTTCCACCCCAAGGGCGGCATCATCCGCCGGGAGATGGAGCACTACTCGCGGCGGCGGCACGAGGAGGCGGGGTACGAGTTCGTCAACACCCCGCACATCACCAAGGCGCAGCTGTTCCAGACCTCCGGTCACCTGCCGTACTACGCGGACACCATGTTCCCGCCCATGCAGTTGGAGGGCGCGGACTACTACCTCAAGGCCATGAACTGCCCGATGCACAACCTGATCTTCAGGGCGCGCGGGCGGTCGTACCGGGAGCTGCCGCTGCGGATGTTCGAGTTCGGCACGGTCTACCGGTACGAGAAGTCCGGCGTGGTGCACGGCCTGACCCGGGTCCGCGGCCTCACCCAGGACGACTCGCACATCTACTGCACCCGCGAGCAGATGGCCGGCGAGCTGACCACGCTGCTCAGCTTCGTGCTGGACCTGCTGCGCGACTACGGGCTGGACGACTTCTACCTGGAGCTGTCGACCCGGGACGACTCGCCAAAGTTCATCGGCGCGGACGAGGACTGGGCGGAGGCGACCGAGGCGCTGCGGACCGCCGCCGAGACCTCCGGCCTGGACCTGGTGCCCGACCCGGGCGGCGCGGCGTTCTACGGGCCGAAGATCTCCGTGCAGGCGCGGGACGCGATCGGCCGGACCTGGCAGTTGTCCACCCTTCAGGTCGACTTCAACCAGCCGGAGCGGTTCGGTCTGGAGTACCAGGCAGCCGACGGCAGCCGGCAGCGGCCCGTCATGATCCACCGGGCGCTGTTCGGGTCGATCGAACGGTTCTTCGGGGTGCTCACCGAGCACTACGCGGGCGCGTTCCCGGCCTGGCTGGCACCGGTGCAGGTGGTCGGCATCCCGATCCGCGAGGACCACACCGACTACCTGCACGGCTTCCTCGCGGCGCTGCGCGCCGAGGGCATCCGGGCCCAGGTGGACGCGGGTGACGACCGGATGCAGAAGAAGATCCGTACCGCCCAGCAGCAGAAGATCCCGTTCATGGTGATCGCCGGTGACGACGACGTGGCCGCCGGCACGGTCTCCTTCCGCTACCGCGACGGCTCCCAGCGCAACGGGGTGCCGATCGCCGAGGCGGTCACCCACGTCCTCGACGTGGTCAGCTCACGGACCAACATCGGCCCCTCCGCCGCCGCCGAGTAGCGCGACCGCCGCACGGCCCGCGAGCCGCTCGCGTGCCGCATGATCGCACTCGATCCAGGACGTAGTGGCCTCCCCGGCGCGGGAGGCCACTACGTCCATGTTCGAGCCCTGATCATCCCCGGCCCGGGTGGCGCCCGGAGGCGGGCGACGGCCGGTGTCAGATGCCGCAGGTGGGCGCGGACCAGCCGCCGACAGCCGCCACGTGGGTGTGGTCGTTGTGGTCCGGGTAGCCGGGGCCGAGGATCTGGCCGAAGCCGTGGCTGCGGGCCTGCTGGGCCAGCCGGCACAGCGACGGTGAGCCGACCAGGTCCACCGCGTCGCCGTACAGGTGCCGGCTGTTCGACGCCCCGCCGACCGCGCTGTTGCAGGCGTAGCTGCGGAAGCTGCTGCTGATCGCGATGGGCACGTCGCCGAGGGCGTGCCGCAGCGCCTGGAGCTTCCACATCGAGACGAGCGCGTTGGCGCGGGCGGTGCTCGCCGCGACCGCTCCGCCGGCCCAGGTGCTGTTGCAGTTGTTCAGCTCCGCGTAGCTGAAGTTGACGGGTGTGCAGTCGTCGTCCTGGAGGGCGTACAGCCGGTTGAAGGTCTGCGGGCCGGCGACGCCGTCCGCGCCCAGTCCGTACGCCTGCTGGAAGCGGATCACCGCGGACCGGGTCGCCGGGCCGTAGGCCCCGTCGATGGTGAGCACGGCGCCGTAGCCGGGGTAGCCGGCGACGCGGATCTGGAGTTGCCGGACGTCCTCGCCGGACATCCCCTGGGAGAGGGTGCGACCCCAGGTGTAGCAGCCGTCGGCGTGTGCCGCGCTGGCGGTGAGGGTGACCCCGGTCACCGTGGTGGCGGCGGCCAGCGCGAGCGCCGCGATGACCCTGCCGAGCCGTCGGATCATGAAGCTCTCCATTCATTGATTCAAGTGCCTGAATGCATGGAAGTTTCATGTCTGGGTGTTAATCCGTCAACAACTTGCAGCAAGGAGTTTCCCGGTGACGGGTGTCGCGGCCCGCCCGCACGGCTCCGTAGGATCGGCTCGTGACAGGGGCGGAGCGGCACACGGACAGCGACGGCATGGCGGACGGCCTGGAACGGCTCTGGACGCCGCACCGGATGACCTACATCTCCGGCGAGGACCGCCCGGCCGAGGGCTACGAGAAACCGACCGGCTGCCCGTTCTGTCTGGCCCCCGGGCTCCCGCCGGAGGAGAGCCTGGTGGTGGCCCGCGGCGAGCACGTCTTCGTGGTGCTCAACCTCTACCCGTACAACCCGGGGCACCTGCTGGTCTGTCCGTACCGGCACGTCGCCGACTACACCGACCTCGACGAGCCGGAGACCGCCGAGCTCGCCTCGTACACCCAGGCGGCGATGCGGGTGGTCCGCACGGTGAGCAACGCGCACGGCTTCAACCTGGGCATGAACCAGGGCGGGGTGGCCGGCGCCGGCATCGCCGCCCACCTGCACCAGCACGTGGTGCCGCGCTGGGGTGGCGACGCGAACTTCATGCCGGTGATCGGCCGCACCAAGGTGCTGCCGCAACTGCTCGGCGACACCCGCGACCTGCTCGCCCGCGCCTGGCCGTCCTGACCCGCCGGGCCTGACCCCGCCGGCGCGAGGACCGCGCCGGTCCGGCTAGTCGGCGCGCAGCAGGTCGGCCAGCTCCGACCAGCTCTCCACGCGGTGTACGAGCGGCAGCAGCGCGGCGTGCGCGGCGACCTCCGCCGGGCGGGGCCGGAACAGGTAGCGGTGCGGCACCGAGTCGAGGTAGCCGAGCACCTCCAGCCTGTCGTCCACGAAGTGGGTCAGGCCGAGCCGCTGGGCGATCGGCGCCTTGGCCGGCCGCGTCCGGCAGAAGTGCACCCGGTCGACGGGGATCCCGGTGCGGACGGTGAAATCGTGGTGGGCCAGCCACTCCCGGGTCCGCCGCTCGGTGGACTCGCCGCACTTGGAGACGAGGTGGACCTCGTCGAACGCCGGCCCGAGCGCCGCGAGCGCGTCGAACGCCCCGTCGACCATGGGGGTGCGCAGGTAGTGCGCGCCGAAGAACGACGTGTCGGCGTCGTCGTCGGCCGGTTCGATGAGCACACCGCCGATGTCCACGCCCAGCCGTCGCATGGCGTCGATCATGCCGTACGGCGTCGGGGCGCGCGTACCGCGAATCCGCGTCCGGAGTTGCTACGCCCCGGCCCGGGGAAGGTGGCACGATCGGCCGATGGCAGTGACGACACGGGTGTTGGGGCGCAGCGGCATCGAGGTCAGCGCCCTCGGCATGGGGTGCTGGGCGATCGCCGGCCCCTGGGCGGAGGGCAGTCAGCCGCTGGGCTGGGGCGCGGTCGACGACGACGAGTCGGTTCGCGCGGTACGCCGGGCGCTGGAGGAGGGCATCACCCTCTTCGACACCGCCGACACGTACGGCGCGGGGCACGGCGAGCGGGTGCTGGGGCGGGCGCTCGTCGGCCGCCGGGACGAGGCCGTGATCGCCACCAAGTGGGGTTACACGTTCGACGAGGCGACCCGGCAGGCGACCGGGGAGGACGCGTCACCGGCGTACCTGCGGCGGGCCGTGACGGCGTCGCTGCGCCGGCTGGGCACCGACCGGATCGACCTCTATCAGCTGCACCTGGCCGACCTGCCGGTGCCCCGCGCGGAGGCGCTTGTCGGCGTCTGCGAGGACCTGGTCGCCGAGGGCCTGATCCGGGCGTACGGGTGGAGCACCGACCGCCCGGACCGGGCCGCCGTCTTCGGGCACGCCGCCTCCGGCGCCACCGCCGTGCAGCACGCCCTGTCGGTGCTGCGCGACGCCCCCGAGGTGCTCGCCGTCTGCGACAAGTACGACCTGGCCAGCGTCAACCAGGGGCCGCTCGGGATGGGCCTGCTCACCGGCAAGTACACGGCCGCCTCGACGTTGCCCCGCGACGACGTACGCGGGTTGGCGCCGGGCTGGCTGGAGTGGTTCCGCGGAGGCCGTCCCGCGCCGGAGTGGCTGCGCCGGGTCGCTGCGGTCCGCGCCGCGCTGACCGCCGACGGCCGTACCCTCGCCCAGGGCGCGCTGGGCTGGATCTGGGCGCGCAGCGGGCGCACCATCCCGATCCCCGGCTGCCGTACGGTCGCCCAGGTCGAGGAGAACGCCGCCGCGCTGCGTTGGGGCCCGCTGGCGCCGGACCAGTTCGTCGAGGTGGAACGCCAGCTCGCCGCCCTGCGCACCGCCGCGCTACGCGACGCCGACCGCCCACACTGGCCGCGTCCCACCCACCCCACCACC
Organism: Micromonospora lupini str. Lupac 08; assembly: GCF_000297395.2. Lineage (GTDB taxonomy): Bacteria > Actinomycetota > Actinomycetes > Mycobacteriales > Micromonosporaceae > Micromonospora > Micromonospora lupini. Next base: position 2,505,505 of record NZ_HF570108.1, read on the forward strand.
CACCCCTGACGACCGCCCTCCATGATCGGCCCGTCTGGGCCGATCATGGAGGTGTGGTGCCCTCAGTCGGGCTCAGGTGACAGAGAGCGCGAGATCGCCGGGGCGGGGGTCGTCGATCAGGCACGCTGGGGACTCGGGACCGGCCGGGGCAGTTGTGCGTCCTTTGCTCTCCTTCAACGGGCGCACCAAGTCCGTGCCGTTTTCGTTGCGTCGGTTGAAGCAGAGCAAAGGGCGTGCACCAGGTGCCGGCCGGGAACTGCGCGCAGGCACGGCGCGCGGGGACGGCGCGCCGGCCCGGCGTGGAGTCAGGGGGTGTGTTCCTTGCGAGCCTGGTCGGCCAGGTGGGCGGGCATGGGGTCGTGGCGGACGAAGTGGCGGCGGAAGGTGCCGATGCCAGCCGTCATCGAGCGCAGCTCGACGGCGTAGCGCAGCAACTCGGTCGCCGGCACCTCGGCGCGCACCAGGGTGCGGCCCTCGGTGTCCTCGTCGGGTTCGGTGCCGAGCACCCGGCCGCGCCGGCTGGACAGGTCGCCCATCACCGCGCCCACCGAGCCGTCCGGCACCCGGACGGTCACCTCGTCGATCGGTTCCAGCAGCGCCGGCTGGCCGCGCTCGGCGGCGTCGCGCAGCGCCAGCGCGCCGGCGGTCTGGAAGGCCGCGTCGGAGGAGTCGACGCTGTGCGCCTTGCCGTCGACGAGGGTGACCCGCAGGTCCACCACCGGGTGACCGGCGACGAGGCCGCGTTCCAGCTGGGCGCGGACGCCCTTCTCCACGGACGGGATGTAGTTGTGCGGCACCGCGCCGCCGACGATCCGGTCGACGAACTCGAAACCGGCGCCGCGGGGCAGCGGCTCCACCTCGATGTCGCAGACCGCGTACTGACCGTGGCCGCCGGACTGCTTGACGTGCCGGCCGTGCCCGGATGCCGGCACGGTGAGCGTCTCGCGCAGCGACACCTTGACCGGTTCGGTGTCCAGCTCGACGCCTCCGGCGCGCAGCCGGTCCAGCACGACGTCGGCGTGCGCCTCGCCCATGCACCAGAGCACCAGCTGGTGGGTCTCCGGGTTGCGCTCCAACCGCAGGGTGGGGTCGCCGGCGACGAGTCGGGCGAGGTTGCGGGCCAGCGCGTCCTCGTCGGCGCGGCTGCGGGCGACGATCGCCACCGGCAGCAGCGGCTCCGGCATCTCCCACGGCGCGATCAGCAGCGGGTCGTCCTTGGCCGAGACGGTGTCGCCGGTCTCCGCGCTGCCCGACTTGGTGATCGCGCAGATGTCGCCGGCCACGCACTGCGACACCTCGCGCAGGGTGGCGCCCAGCGGGGTGTAGATGTGCCCGACCCGCTCGTCGGCGTCATGGTCGGGATGCCCGCGCTCGGCCATGCCGTGTCCGCAGATGTGCACGGTCTGGTCCGGGCGCAGCGTGCCGGAGAAGACCCGGACCAGCGAGACCCGACCGACGTGGCGGTCGACGGTGGTCTTGACGACCTCGGCCACCAGCGGGCCGTCCGGGTCGCAGGTAAGCGGCGGGCGGGGCGAGCCGTCCACGCCGGTGACGGCCGGGAGATCGTGCTCCAGCGGAGACGGGAACGCGGCGGTCAGCACCTCCAGCAGCACGTCCAGCCCGACGCCGGTCTCGGCGCAGACCGGCACGACGGGGTAGAAGTGGCCCCGGGCGACGGCCTTCTCCAGGTCGTCGATGAGCACCTCGTCGCTGATCTCCTCGCCGTCGAGGTAGCGGTCCATGAGGGTCTCGTCCTCGCTCTCGGCGATGATCCCCTCGATCAGCTCGTCGCGGGACTCGTCGATGGCCCGCTGGTGCTCCGGGTCCGGGTCGCGGACGTCGGCGGGGAGCCCGGCGGAGTAGTCGAAGACCCGTCGGGTGATCAGCCCGAGCAGGCCCTCGGTGGAGACACCGTCGTCGCCGAGCATCGGTAGGTACAGGGGCATCACGTTGTCGCCGAAGAGGCGCTGGCAGAGCGCCACCGTCTCGTCGACGTCGGCGCGGGGCTGGTCCAGTCGGGCCACCGCGACGGCACGGGGCAGGTCGACCGCCGCGCACTCCTCCCACAGCGCCACCGTGGCGGCGTCCATCCCGCCGGCCGCCGAGACGACGAACAGCGCGGCGTCGGCGGCCCGCAGACCGGCCCGCAGCTCGCCGACGAAGTCGGCGTACCCGGGGGTGTCCAGCAGATTGACCTTGATGCCGTTGTGCAGCAGCGGCGCGCAGGACAGGCTGACCGAGCGCTGCTGGCGTACGGCCGCGGGGTCGTGGTCGCCGACTGTGGTGCCGTCGGTGACGTTGCCGGCCCGGCCGATCGTGCCGGTGGCCGCGAGCAGGGCCTCGACAAGTGTCGTCTTGCCCGCTCCGGAGTGCCCGACGAGCACCACGTTGCGAATCCGCGCGGGTTCGGTCACCACAGGGGTGCCGCCGGTGGAACCCTTCTCCTGACTTTTCTGCGCCATGGGGCGCACCTCCCTCAGCCGGTGGTGGGTGGCGACTGCCGCGCGACGGGAAGCGGCCCGGGGCGAGTGCGCGGCAGTATCCTCCGGTGGTCTGCTGCACAACGGGAACGGGACGGGCGGGCGGGTGAGCTGGCTCACCCTCCGGCTCGATCTCACACCCGTTGTCGGGTAGGCACAAGCCTCTCCCGGGCGGGTCGGAGGGGCGGCCGTATCGGCGGACCTGGGCGGACCGTTATCGTGGGGACCGCCATGGCGAAGATCTTCCAAGTGTCGGCCCGCGCGGGGATGACCCGCGTCGTCGAGCCGATTGCCCGTGCCCTCCTGCGCGCGGGCGTCACTCCCAATGCCGTCACCGTCGCGGGCACCGTTGGTGTGCTCGTCGGCGCGCTCGGCTTCGGTGCGCGCGGCCACCTGGTCGCGGGCGCGTTGATCGTGACCTTTTTCGCGCTCACCGACCTGCTCGACGGGACGATGGCCCGGATGAGCGGCGGCTCCACCAGGTTCGGCGCGTTCCTCGACTCGAGCATGGATCGGGTCGCCGACAGCGCCGTCTTCGGCGCGGTCGCGTACTGGCTGGCCACCCGGGGTGATCACTCCGGGGTGGCGGCCGCGCTCGTCTGCCTGGCCGCCGGCAGCCTGGTCTCCTACGTGAAGGCGCGCGCCGAGGGGCTCGGCATGACCTGCAACGTGGGCATCGCCGAGCGCACCGAGCGGCTGCTGATCGTCGGGGTCGGCGGGATCCTCACGGGCGTCGGCGTGCGGCCGGCGCTGGAGATTGCGCTCTGGCTGCTCGCCGCCATCTCGATCTTCACGGTGGGGCAGCGGATGGCGCACGTCTACCGCCAGGCCCAGCAGCTCCAGCCGGACGGTCAGGCGTGACTGGCGCGTCGCCGGCCGGGTGCCGGACGACCGGCGGCCGGGCCGCGTGAACCTCACCGAGCTTGGCTACGTCGCCGGCTGGCGGGTGGTCCGTGCGCTACCCCGGCCGCTGGTGGCCGCGGCTTTCCAGGCGGGCGCGGACCGCGCCCACCGACGCCCCGGCGGGAGTACGGCCCGACTGCGCGCGAACCTGCGCCGGGTGGTCGGCCCGGAGCTGCCCGAGGCCGAGCTGGACGATCTCGTCAAGCGCGGCCTGCGCTCGTACGCCCGGTACTGGATGGAGGCGTTCCGGCTGCCCGCGTTGAGCCGGACGCAGGTCCTGGCCGGCTTCCGACTCGACGGCGCCGAGCTGCTCGCCGCCGACGTCGCCGCCGGTAGGGGCGCCGTGGTGGCGCTGCCGCACGCCGGCAACTGGGACGCTGCGGGCGCCTGGGTGGCGGCCAACGGCTGGCCGATCACCACTGTCGCCGAGCGGCTCGCCTCAGAGGGCCTGTACAAGCGTTTCATGGCCTTCCGGGAGGCCCTGGGGATGGAGATCCTGCCGACCCGTGGCGGGCCGCGTCCGGCGTTCGACGTGCTGCTGGACCGGCTGCGTGCCGGTGCGGTGGTGCCGTTGCTTGCCGACCGGGACCTCTCCGCCCGGGGGGTGGAGGTCGACTTCTTCGGCGGGAAGACCCGCATGCCCGCCGGGCCGGCGCTGCTCGCGCTGCACACCGGAGCGCCGCTGTACGTGGCCTCGATGTGGTACGAGAAGGACACGGCGTGCGCCTCGCTCACCGGCCCGCTTCCGGTGCCGGGGCCCGAGACGGGACCTCTGGACCAGCGGGCCCGGTCGCTGACCCAGCTGATCGCCGACGGTCTGGCGGCGGGTATCGCCCGACATCCGGAAGACTGGCACATGTTGCAGCGGATGTGGCTGGACCAGCGTGGCGCGGGGGGCGCGGAGTTGTCGGCACCGGCCCCGGGCCGGTCCTGAAGGGGGTGGCTGACGCGTGCGGATCGGCATCGTCTGCCCGTACTCCTTCGACGTCCCCGGCGGGGTGCAGAACCACGTCATGGACCTCGCGGAGGCGCTGATCACCCTCGGGCACGAGGTGAGCGTGCTCGCGCCGGCCGACGAGGACTCTCCGCTGCCGGCGTACGTGGTGTCCGCCGGCCGGGCGGTGCCGCTGCCGTACAACGGGTCGGTGGCCCGGATCGCGTTCGGTCCGGTCTCCACGGCCCGGGTCCGGCGCTGGCTCACCAACGGTGACTTCGACGTGCTGCACGTGCACGAGCCGCTGACGTTGAGCCTGTCGCTGCTGGCGGTGCTCTCCGCGCGCGGGCCGGTGGTGGCCACGTTCCACACGGCGATGACCCGTTCGCGGGTGCTGGCCGCCGCGCAGGGCGTGCTGCAGATCGTGCTGGAGCGGATCACCGCCCGCATCGCGGTGAGCGCGCTGGCCCGCAAGGTGCAGGTCGAGCACATGGACGGCGGCGCGGTGGAGATCCCCAACGGGGTGGCCGTGGCGAAGTTCGCCGACGCCGAGCCGTTGCCGGACTGGCCGGGGGAGTGCGGGCCGGGCACCGGCGGCACGCTGGGCTTCCTGGGGCGCTTCACGGAGGCGCGCAAGGGCTTCCCGGTGCTGCGGGACGCCTTCGTGGCGCTGGCGGCGACCCGCCCGGGGTTGCGGCTGCTGGTCGCCGGCCCGGGCGACCCGGACGACCTGTACGACCAGTTCCCGGCCGCGCTGCGGGAGCGGGTGACGTTCCTCGGGCTGGTCACCGAGGCGGACAAGGCCCGGATGCTGCGCAGCGTGCACCTGTACGTGGCGCCGAACACCGGCGGCGAGTCGTTCGGGATGATCCTCACCGAGGCGCTGGCCGCCGGAACCACTGTCGTGGCGAGTGACCTGGACGCGTTCCGCCGGGTGCTCGACGGGGGGCGGGCGGGGCGGCTGTTCCCGACCGGGGACCCGGTGGGTCTGCGCGACGCCCTGTCCGAGCTGCTCGACGATCCGGCCGGGCGGGCCACGCTGAGCGCCTGCGGCGATCAGGTGGTGGCGAATTTCGACTGGCCGGTGGTTGCGCGGCGTGTACTGGAGGTATACGCAGCGGCGATCGAGGCGACCGACGGGCGGGTCATCGACCAGGAGTGGGTGGGGCTGGGCTGAGCCGGGGGACTGATGGTGCGGCTGGTGACGCCGGTGACCGGCGCGGGCGCGCGCAACGGAGGAGAAACGGAGCAGCACTACGATGCCGCACATGTGGTGGGTGGTGGCCGCGAGTGTGCTCGTGGGGGTGCTTGCGGCGTACCTCATCTGGACCGCCGGCCGGGTCGAGCGGCTGCAGGGCCGCGCGGAGCTGGCGGCGCGGGCCCTCGACGCCCACCTGCTGCGCCGGGCGGCGGCCGCCGCGGTCCTGGCGGAGCGGTGTTTCGGGGTCGAGCTGTACGCGGCGGCGAGGATCGCGCTGGACGCTCCGCCGCAGGAGCGGGAGGCGGCCGAGAACGACCTGACCCGGCAGTTGCGCTCGGTACGGCTGGACCCGGCCGATCCGGACTGCACGGCGGTCATCGCGGCGAGCCGCCGTCTCGCGTTGTCCCGGCAGGTGCACACCGACCTGGTTCGCGACGCCCGCTCGGCGCGTAGTCGTCCGCTGGTGCGGTTGTTGCGGATGGGGCGGGGCCGGGAGTGGCCGCGCTACTTCGACATCGACGACCCGACGCTCGTCGTGCCGGCGGACGTTCCGGCCGGCTGACGTGACCGGCGCGGGCTGACCGGCGTGGGCTGAGCGGCGTGGGCTGACCCCGGGCGTAGCCGGAGTGGGCCTGGCGGGCCGGCGCGGCGGTGAGCAGGGCCACAGTGCAGGCCACCGGGGGTCTGATTGGCTGTCGGCGCGGCGTTGAGAGGTGCGTAGCATTTTCGCTGCCACCCCCACCGCACGTCCAAGGAGCGATGACCCGTGTCCGAAAACACCGCCTCGACCACCGGCACCGCCCCCGTCGTCGGCACGGCCCGCGTGAAGCGGGGCATGGCCGAGATGCTCAAGGGCGGCGTGATCATGGACGTCGTCAACGCCGAACAGGCCAAGATCGCCGAGGACGCCGGCGCGGTCGCGGTGATGGCCCTGGAGCGGGTGCCCGCCGACATCCGCGCGCAGGGCGGGGTGTCCCGGATGAGCGATCCCGACATGATCGACGGGATCATCGAGGCGGTGTCCATCCCGGTGATGGCCAAGGCCCGTATCGGGCACTTCGTGGAGGCGCGGATCCTCCAGTCGCTGGGCGTGGACTACGTCGACGAGTCCGAGGTGCTGACCCCGGCCGACTACGCGAACCACATCGACAAGTGGGCCTTCACGGTGCCGTTCGTCTGTGGCGCGACGAACCTGGGTGAGGCGCTGCGCCGGATCACCGAGGGCGCGGCCATGATCCGCTCCAAGGGTGAAGCGGGCACCGGCGACGTCTCCAACGCCACCACCCACATGCGCAAGATCCGTCAGGAGATCGCCCGGCTGTCCTCGTTGCCTGCCGACGAGCTGTACGTCGCGGCCAAGGAGTTGCAGGCCCCGTACGACCTGGTCAAGGAGGTCGCCGAGAGTGGCAAGCTGCCGGTGGTGCTGTTCACCGCCGGCGGGATCGCCACTCCGGCCGACGCGGCGATGATGATGCAGCTCGGCGCGGAGGGCGTCTTCGTCGGCTCCGGCATCTTCAAGGCCGGCAACCCGGCTCAGCGGGCCGCCGCGATCGTCAAGGCCACCACCTTCCACGACGACCCGGACGTGCTGGCGAAGGTCTCCCGGGGTCTGGGTGAGGCGATGGTCGGCATCAACGTCGACGAGATCCCGCAGCCGCACCGCCTGGCCGAGCGCGGTTGGTGAGCCTTGATCGACTCAGGCGTGGTGGTGACGCGGTGACGGCACCTGTGATCGGTGTGCTCGCGCTCCAGGGCGACGTCCGGGAGCATGTGGCGGCGCTGGCCGCGGCGGGCGCGGACGCCCGCCCGGTCCGCCGCCCGAGCGAGCTGGACGCGGTCGACGGGCTGGTGATCCCGGGGGGCGAGTCCACCACCATCAGCAAGCTCGCCGACATCTTCGAGATGCGCGAGCCGATCGACAAGCGGATCGCCGACGGCATGCCGGTCTACGGCTCCTGCGCCGGCATGATCATGCTGGCCACCGAGGTGCTGGACGGCCGGCCCGACCAGCGCGGCTTCGCGGGCATCGAGATGACGGTACGGCGTAACGCCTTCGGCCGGCAGGTCGACTCGTTCGAGGCGCCGGTGGAGATCGCCGGTGTGCCGGGGGAGCCGTTCCACGCGGTGTTCATCCGCGCGCCGTGGGTCGAGCGCGTCGGCGCGGCCGTCCAGGTGATCGGAAAGGTGACCGGCGGTCCGGCCGCCGAACGGATCGTGGCGGTGCGGCAGGGCAACCTGCTGGCCACCTCGTTCCACCCCGAGCTGACGGGTGACCTGCGCGTACACGCGTACTTCGTGGAGCTGGTGCGGGCCGCCTGATCGGCGGACGCGGGCGGACGGGCATGGATCCCGGCCTCCGATCGTTGGTCCGGGGCGGGCTCTGCGCCGATTCGGCACCCCGGGCAGGTCCCGGGTGTGACATGGCGCGGTGTGACCTCGGTAAGATTGCCGCGGTTCGGCAGGGCCGTCGCCCGGCGCGGCACTTCCCGCGGGGCTGACCGGCCGCCGGATCGCCGGATGCGGCGCGGTATCGGTGCGGCAGTCGACGCAGGCGTGCAATGACAGACGGAGGTAGAAGATGTCCGGCCACTCAAAGTGGGCGACGACCAAGCACAAGAAGGCCGTCATCGACGCCAAGCGCGGCAAGATGTTCGCCAAGCTGATCAAGAACGTCGAGGTGGCCGCGCGCACCGGCGGCGGCGATCCGTCCGGTAACCCGACGCTTTTCGACGCCATCCAGAAGGCGAAGAAGAGCTCGGTTCCCAACGACAACATCGACCGCGCGGTCAAGCGGGGCTCCGGCCTGGAGGCCGGCGGCGCCGACTGGCAGACCATCATGTACGAGGGTTACGGCCCCAACGGCGTGGCGATGCTTATCGAGTGCCTCACCGACAACCGCAACCGGGCCGCGACCGAGGTGCGCACCGCGCTCACCCGCAACGGCGGCTCGCTGGCCGACGCCGGCTCGGTGTCGTACATGTTCTCCCGCAAGGGCGTGGTGATCGTGCCCAAGGAGGGCACCAGCGAGGACGACGTCATGATGGCGGTCCTCGACGCCGGCGCCGAGGAGGTCAACGACCTCGGTGAGGCGTACGAGGTGGTCTCCGAGCCGACCGACCTGATTCCGGTGCGGACCGCGCTGCAGGACGCCGGCATCGAGTACGAGTCGGCCGAGTCCTCCCTCGTGCCCAGCATGAACGTGCCGCTGGACGAAGAGGGCGCCCGCAAGATCTTCAAGCTGATCGACGTCCTGGAGGACTGCGACGACGTGCAGAACGTCTACGCGAACTTCGACGTCAGCGACGACGTGATGGCAGCCGTCGACGCCTGAGAGCCCGTGACCCGTCCGGCCCGCCAGGCGCGTGCCCTTGATCGACTCGATTTCGTGGAAGTCGGGGTGTCCGACGCGTGCGGACACCCCGCTTTCCGTGAAACGGAGTCGATCACGCGCGCCGTCGCCGAGGCGGTCGTGACCGGGCCGTACGCTTCCTCGGGGCGAACGAGGAGGTTCCGGAAAAATGGTGGAGCGCCGATTCGCGTCGGGTGACGTGGTCGTCCGGCGGGAGATCCTGCGGGGCGAGGTCTGGTTCGGCTGCCCGACGATCTGCGTCGAGGACTCGCCCGACCTGCTCGCCCTCTACCTCCCGCCGGGGGCGGAGTTCGGCTTCCCGACCGACGGCGAGTTCCCCTGTGGGCGGCACCCGTGGGAGACGGCCGGGCACCGGGCCTGGTCGGGGCACGGCAAGCTGATGCTGCACCGGCCGGGCGAGGCCCACTCGGTGGACGTGTTCTGGACGGGCCCGCAGCGTGACTTCGCCGGCTGGTACTTCAACCTGCAGGACCCGCTGCGGCGTACCCCTGTCGGGGTGGACACGCTCGACCACGAGCTGGACCTGTGGTGGGGCGCGGACGACGACCGGTACGTCTGGAAGGACGTCGAGATGTTCGCGCAGCGCCTCGTCGAGGGGCGCTACCCGGGCATGGCGGACGCGATCCGCGGCGAGGGTGACCGGATCGCCGCCCTGCTCGACGCGGGGCAGCGCTGGTGGGACCCGGCGTGGGCGCGGTGGCAACCCGATCCGGCCTGGCCGACGCCTCGACTGCCGGCCGGCTGGGCCGCGGTGCCCACCCGCTGACGACGAGCGGCGACCGTGCAGGCCGCGCCGGGCGGCCAGCGGGCGGTGGCATGCCGTGCCGGGCGGTGCGGGCCGTGCCGCGCGGGCAGCGGCGCGCGGGCCGTGGCGGTGCGGGCCGTGGCGGTGCGGGCCGTGGCGTGCGGGCCGTGGCGTGCGGCGGCGTCAGCCTTCCGGCACCGGATCGACGAGGAACTCCTGATCCGGTTGACCGGTGCACGGCTCGGCCGCCGCCTCGGCGGGCACCTCGCCGGCGTCGTCCCGGATGCCCACGCACAGGTCGCTGTCCGCCGGGCGGAGGCGGTACGCGTTCGGAACCGCACCAGTCGGTTCGAAGCGGAACAGTTGGGCCCCGGAGTCGGTGCTGCACTTGTCCCACGGCTCGATCAGGTAGCGACCGGGATCCTCCCGCCGGACGGTGAGGCAGCCCACCCCGTTGACCGGATGGTCCCACTTGACGAAGTAGAGGTCGTCGGTGACCGGCACCAGGTAGGTCTCCGGTGGGGTGGCGCCGGCGCAGGGCCGCTGCACCGCCACGGGATCGTCGTAGCCGCCGCTGCGGTCGCGCCCCTCGCTGATGCAGAGCTGCGGTGCGCGGGCGGGACGGATCCGGCTTCGGCCACTGGCCGGCGGCGTGCCGTTGCCGCCGGCCGAGGCGCTGGCACCCGGCGTGGCCGTCGAGGTGGCGGCCGGCTTCTCCGCCGTCCGTTGCTCATCGTCGTCGGGCCACAGGAACCAGGCGCCGAACGCGGCCAACACGGCGACGGCGAGTAGCGTCGCCAGCGGCGCGGGTCGTGCGAACCACCGGGACCGCGCCTCGTCGGGCCCGCCGGTCAACACGTCGCCCGCGCTCGCGCCCGACGGCGTCGGTGCGGTCGCCGGCGCAGCGGGCGCGGCGTACGCGCCGGCGGCGAGCCGGTCCCGTGCCCGCAGCCACTCGTCGACCTGGTCACCCGCCCCGCAGGCGCGCACGAACGCCGCCAGCACCTCGGGTCGTGGCAGGGTGGACCGGCGCAGGACGTCGGCGGCGGTGCTGCGGGCCAGCACGTCGCCGGCCGCGACGGCGTGCTGTTCCAGTTGCCGGAACGTCAGCCGGGACCGGTCCTTGAGGTGGCGCAGTAGGTCGACGAACTCGGCCGGGTCGGCCGCCTCGTCCGGTCGTAGGTCCCCCGTGGTCATCACCTGATTCTCCTGACCCCATGCGCCCCGGGGCAAGGCGCCGTGCGGCGTCTGTCCGAGATGGTCGGACAAGACCCGGACAGAAGGCCCTGAGCTGCTCGGACACCGCGAGCGCCGGACCAGGGCATTGTCTCCGGCGACCCGGTTATCTAGCGTTTTTCCCGATGGCCGTGCCGCTGACCGGCGTACCGGCCGAGGGGCTCCGGTCCGAGCCTGACCAGATCAACGACGCGGGGGGATCCGATGATTGACGCTGCCCGGGACCGGGTGCCGCAGGCGGCCACGGCGGGGGAGTTCGTGGTGGCACTTCGGGACGTACGGCGACGCTCCGGCCTGACGTACCGGGAGATCTCGCGCCGGGCCTCGGCGGCCGGGCACTGGCTGCCCCCGAGCACCCTCGCCACCATGCTGGGGCGCAACACCCTGCCCCGTGAGCGGACCGTCGTGGCGTTGCTCGCCGCCTGCGGCACTCCGGCAGCGGACATCGAGCGGTGGGTCGGTCTGCGCCGCGAGATCGATGCCCGGCTCAGCGAGCCGGCGCGCTGGGAGGACGAGCAGACACCACCCGCCTCGACGTCTGCCGAGCCGGACAGCACACATCGGACACCCGGTGACCCGCATCCGGTGAGCCGACCGGCACGTCGGCGGCTGCGGATGGGAGCGCTCGCCCTGGTGGGCGCGCTGACCGTCGGGGCGCTGCTGCCGCGTGGTGAGGCCGCGACGTCCGCGTCGGCCACCGCCTGCCCGCTCGTCCTCCGGCAGGGCATGTACGGCCCCTGTGTGCTGGATCTGCAGGAGCGTCTGGCCGCCAGCGGGTTGCGCGTACCCGTGGACGGCTGGTTCGGCCCGGACACCACCAGCCGGGTGATCGCCTTCCAGGCGATGGTCGGCCTGTCGGTGAGCGGCACGGTGGACCAGCCGGTCCTCGACGCCCTGTCGCGTGACCCGGTGCTGCCTGTCATGTGGCCGGAGAACCGCGTCAGCATCTCCCTGCGGGAGACCTTCGCCCAGGACCCGGCCGAGGCGGTGCGGGTTGCGCGGTGCCTGTCCGGGCTGGACCCGCTGCGGGTGGAGGTGATGACCGACGGGTCGCGCCGCTGGGGCCTGTTCCAGTTCAGCGACATGGAGTTGTCGCGGCGCGGCGTCGACAGTCGGACCGCCCTGGACGCGGGCTGGAACATCGCCGCGGCGCGGGACGTCTGGTCGCGTACCGGCGACTTCGGTCACTGGCACTGCCCGCCCGCACCCTGATCGGACGCCACTCCCCGCCCGGTCGGTAGACCGGGCGGGGAGCCCCCCTCAGGCCGGCGGACGACTCACGGTCGCAGCCGGGTGGCGAAGACGTACGCGCCGACGGAGTTGCCGGTGGCCATCCCGGCCTCCGCGTCGAAGCGGTAGTGCACGCCCAGGTAGATCCGGCTGAGCGCGTTCTCCCAGGCGGCCTCGTCGAAGCCGGTCATGCGTCGGACGACCCCCCGGGCGTGCGGGTCGTCGGTGGTGGCGTCGAAGGCGATGGCGTTGGTGCCGAAGAACGCCTTCATCACCGCCGCCCAGGCGCCGGCGAAGGTGGCGTGCCCGGAGATGTACGCGGGGAAGGCAGGTGAGAACGAGACGCCGGCCTCATCCTGCGACAGCGGCTGCCACCCGTTGCCGATGGCGGTCTCCGGCCGCCACAGGTCGATCTTCGTCAGGTACTTGGCGTCCCAGGCGGCGATCGCGGCGTCGGCGAGGGCCAGGGCGACGAGCCCGAACAGGCGAGCGTTGGCCAGGATGCCGAGTTTCCGCTGCTCCGACACGATCCGGGTGTGCGCGAAGAGTTGGCCCGGTGGCCGGTAGGTCACGGGCAGGTCGTTGGCCCAGAAGAACGCGATCTGCGTCTGTTCCGTGGTGCGCACCGACGACGTCCTGCCGCCCAGGGTGCGGACCTCCTCGACCTGCTCGCGGTACTCGTCGGTGGCGAGCAGGTCCGCGTAGTCGGACGCGCCGGCCGGCAGACCGGGTCGGAACTGGTCACCCGCCGTCAGCGCGAACGGGGTGACGCGCCCCCAGTTCGGGCTCACCGCGGGCTTTCCGTCGGTCGGCCGCCAGGAGCCGTCGACCCCGTCCAACGCGTACCCCCCGGGGGTGCTGGAGCCGTCGTTGGCGCGGGCCTGGAGGTTCGCGGCGGCGGCCGCGGCGCCGACCGTCTCGCCGCGCGCGACCTCAGCGCTGTTCACGCCGGACGGCCGCCGCGTGACGGCGGTGCCGTAGGCGCCCGCGAAAACCCCGCTCCGGCTCGGGTACAGGGTGGTCAGGACGTCGTACGCCGCCTTGTCGATGGCCGCGTGCAGCGACGGGGCCACGACGTCGTCCATGGTCCCCGGATAGCTGACCGGCACCCGCACCCGGTAGGGGTTGCCGACGCCGGTGACCGAGACGGCGGCGTCCTGCATCGCCGCGTGCAGGATGGCCGCGTGGCGGGAGAGCTCGGTCGGTGGTAGGTCCATCCCCTTGAACGCGCCCAGCAGGATGCCGTTCCAGTACAGGATCGGGTCGGTGGCCGGGTCGATGGCCAGCGGGGTGAGCGAGATGTTGTCCAACCGGATCGTCGACGCGGCGTGGTCGCCGAAGTGGAACAGCAGCACCGCCTTCGGGTCGCCGAACGGAGACGTGAAGTCGAAGGTGAAGCGGCGCATCGCGGAGGTGAGCGCGACGGACTGGTCGAAGGCCGAGGTGAAGGGCGTGTCCACCCGGGAGACCGAGACGCGTACGTCGCGACCGACGTCGGCGGAGGCGTCGAACACCAGGCGGTACGGCTGGCCGGCCGTCACCCCGAACTCGAAGTGACCGACCAGGTCCTCCCAGACGGGCTTGCCGACGGTCGAGCTGGTGCGGATGCGCAGTTGCCCGGAGTTGACCGTGGTGCTGGTGGAGGCGAGGCGGGTCCACCAGGGCGCGGTGCTGCCGTTGTCGAACGTGCCGTTGAGGATCAGGTTGCCCGCCGCGGCGTGGGCCGGCGCGGAGCGGACGAGGGTGGTGAGCGTGCTGGTGAGCACTACCGCCAGCACCACGCTGAGCAAGCGCCGGAGGTGCCGTGCGGTGCCGGAGCGCCGCGGGTCGATCGGTGGGGTCATGGAGAGCCTTTCCGGTCCGGAGCAGGCGACGACCAGGTCGTTGCCGTGAGGATCGGCTCACCGTAGGAGCGTTCGCCCTGTTCACCGCCACCGAACGAGTGATCGGTCCGGTGCCGTACGGGCCGGGGACGGCGACGGGCGCCAGCGTCCGGTCAGGACACCGACGCCCGTCGTGGGCCGTCGTCGGTCAGCCGATGCTCTCCCGCTCCCGCCAGGCGGCGCGCAGCGAGGTCCGGCCGTTGGTTCGCAGCAGCGAACCCTCGTAGACCCGGGCGCCGGCGGCCAGGAAGGCGCCCGCGGCGGCCAGCAGGATGGCCAGCGACACGATCGGCTCCCAGCCGGCCGCGTCGCCGGTGAACAGCCGCAGCGGCATCGCCGTGGGCGACGAGAACGGCAGGTACGACAGCACCCGCATCGCTGTCGCGTTGTCGTTCAGGAAGATCACCGCGAAGAACGGCAGCATGACGGCGAGCTGCACCGGCGTCGACACACCGGCGATGTCCTCCTGGCGGTTGACCAGGGCGCCGGCCGCCGCCCACATGGCGGCCAGCAGCACGAAGCCGAGCAGGAAGAACGGCACGAACCAGCCGATCGCCGGGGCGAGCAGGGTGAGCAGGTCCCCGCTGTCGCCGATCCGCATGCCGACGACGGCCACGAGACCGATCAGCACGATCTGCCCGAGCGCCAGGATGCCCCCGGCGATCACCTTGCCGGCCAGCAGCGCCCGTACCGGCACGGCCGCGACCAGGATCTCCACGATCCGGGTCTGCTTCTCCTCGGTGACGCTCTGCGCGATCTGCAGGCCGAAGGTCTGCGAGGTGATGAAGAAGACGAACGCGAACACGAACGGCACCAGGAACGCCACCACCGGGTCGACCGCGTCGGGATCGAGCAGGCGCACCGGCGGCGCGGTGCTCAACGCCCGGACCACCTCGTCGGGGGCCTCGTCCATGGCGAGCACCGCCGGGCCGCTGACGACCGCGGCGTCCACGTCGCCGTCGCGAACGGCCTGCTCGGCGGCTCGGTCGTCGGCCACCACCCGGACGTCGAGCCCGGCGGCGCGCAGCGGGCCGGCCGCGTCCTGGGTGACGGCCACGCTCTTCGGGCCGCCGGAGAGCAGCGGCGGCAGGATGGTGCCGGCGGCGGCGATCACCAGGAAGAAGAGCGTGCCGAACAGGAAGGTACGGTCGCGGAGCTTGACCCGGATCTCGCGTTCGGCGACCAGCCGGGTGGCCTGGGTGACGTTCACTGGGTGACCTCTCGGAAGATCTCGGTGAGCGAGGGGCTGACCGGGCGGAAGGCGCGAACCGGGCCGCGGGCGAGGGCCGCGTGCAGGAGGGGCTGCTCGTCGGCGCCGACCGGCAGGTCGAAGACCGCCCGCGCGCCGTCCAGCTCGACCAGGGTGACCCCGGGCTGGTCGCGGACCCAGCCGGCGTCGGTCGCCACCACCAGCTCGAACCGCGGCGAGGTGTACGAGTCGCGCAGTTGCTGACGGCTGCCGGCGGCCCGGATCACCCCGTCGTTGATGATCACCAGGTCGTCGCAGAGGCGCTCCACCACGTCGAGCTGGTGGCTGGAGAACAGCACCGGCACTCCGGCGGCGGCACGTTCCCGCAGCACCGCGACGACCGTGTCGACGGCGAGGGGGTCGAGGCCGGAGAACGGCTCGTCGAGCACCAGCACCTCGGGGTCGTGCACCAGCGCGGCGGCGATCTGGGCCCGCTGCTGGTTGCCCAGCGACAGCGTCTCCAGCAGGTCGTCGCCGCGTTCGCCGAGCCCGACCCGCTCCAGCAACGCGTCCGTGGCGCGCCGGGCGGCGGGGGAGTCCAGGCCGTGCAACCGACCCAGGTAGGTCACCTGCTCCCGCGTGGTCATCTTGGGATACAGGCCCCGCTCCTCCGGCATGTAGCCGAAGCGGCGGCGGTCCTGCCGGGTGAGCGTCGCGCCGCCCCAGGTCACCTCGCCGGCGTCGGGGGCGAGCACACCCAGGATGATCCGCATGGTGGTGGTCTTGCCGGCGCCGTTGGCGCCGACGAAGCCGGTCATCCGGCCGGCTGCCACCTCGAAGGACACGTTCTTGAGCACCTGCCGGTCGCCGAAGCTGCGGTCGACGCCGTCCAGGCGAAGCGTTCTGGTCACGCGTCCACGCTAGATCGAGCGCGGCGCCCCGCCCTCCGCCCGACGGGTGAGCCGACGGGTCCGTCGCGCGGTGGACACCGGTCATCCACCGGGACGGACCACCCCGTTCTCGTAGGCGAACACCACCGCCTGGACCCGGTCGCGCAGGCCGAGTTTCGCCAGCACCCGACTCACGTGCGTCTTCACCGTCGCCTCGCCCAGCACCATCGCCGTGGCGATCTCCGCGTTGCTCGACCCGGCGGCGAGCAGCACCAGCACCTCGCGTTCCCGTGGGGTCAGCTCGCCCAGCGCGGCCTCGGCGTCGGCGCCCCGGTGTGCGGTGCCCGCCGGATCGCCGGGACGGACGAACGTGGAGATCACCCGGCGGGTGATCTCCGGGGCGAGCAGACCGTCGCCACGGGCCAGCACCCGGATCGCCTCGATCAGCTCCTCGGGTGTGCCGTTCTTGAGCAGGAAACCACTGGCCCCGGCTCGCAGCGCGGTGAAGAGGTAGTCGTCGCGGTCGAAGGTGGTGAGGATCAGCACCGCCGGCGCGTCCGGCCCGTCGTCGGTGATCCGCCGGGTGGCCTCCAGCCCGTCCATGCCGGGCATCTCCACGTCCATCAGCACCACGTCCGGGCGGGTGGCGCGGGCCATGGTGACGGCCCGCGCGCCGTCGGCGGCCTCGCCGACCACGGTGATGTCGTCCTCCACCTCCAGGATGATCCGGAAGCCGGTGCGCACGAGATGCTGGTCGTCGGCGAGCAGCACCCGGATCGGGGTGGCCGGTGCGGCGCTCAAGACGACCGCCCCGCCCCGGCCGTCAACGACTGTCCGTCGCCGGTGTCCCGTTGGCGGCCGATCGCCGGGTCCGCGAGCGGGAAACGGGCTCGGACCCGCCAACCGCCGCCGGCCCGGGGGCCGGCCTCCAGCTCGCCGTCGTGCGCGGTGACCCGCTCGCGCATCCCGATCAGGCCGAGCCCGGGGGTGTCGGCCCGGCGGACGGTCCGTCCGTCGTCGGTCACGTCGACCTCCACCTCCCGGGCCAGATAGCGGACCCGTACGTCCAGCAGGTCCGCCCCGGCGTGCTTCAGGGTGTTGGTCACCGCTTCCTGCGTCACCCGGTAGGCCGCCTGCGAGACCGACTCGGGCAGTGCGACGGGCTCGCCGTACACGCCGAGGGTGGCGCGCAGGCCCGCGGCCCGCGCCCGCTCGACCAGCTCACCGATCCGCGCGACGTCGCCCGGCGCGGACCGCGCGACGTCGCTGTCGCCGGAGGCGCGCAGCACGCCGAGCATCCGGCGCAGCTCGTCGACGGCGGTGCGGGCGCTCTGCTCGATGGCGGCGAGCGCCGTGCGGGCCAAGTCCTGGTCGCGGTCGAACACCCGGCGGCAGGCGGACGCCTGCACCCCCATCACCGACACGTGGTGGGCGACGACGTCGTGCAACTCCCGGGCGATCCGGACCCGCTCGCCGAGCACCGCCCGTTCCCGGCCCTCGGCCTGGGAGCGGCGCAGCTCCGTGGCCTGTTCGCGCAGCTCGTGCTCACGCCGCGCGGCCACCCAGGCGGTCTCGCCGAAGAAGTACGCGAACCCGAAGACCAGGACGTTGACCAGGACGCCGTTGACCATCGCGGCGAGCACCGGCGGCACCGGGCCGACCGCGTCGTCGAAGGCGCCGGGCGGGATGTGGTCGATCGTCACCGCGTAGTAGACGCCCAGCCAGGCCAACATCGTGGCGATCACGCCGATGCGCAGCCGGCGGGCCAC
Organism: Micromonospora lupini str. Lupac 08; assembly: GCF_000297395.2. Taxonomy (GTDB): domain Bacteria; phylum Actinomycetota; class Actinomycetes; order Mycobacteriales; family Micromonosporaceae; genus Micromonospora; species Micromonospora lupini. Next base: position 2,523,335 of record NZ_HF570108.1, read on the forward strand.
CTGATGGTCACGTCCCCAGGCGCCCATCGTGTAGAGGGCGCAGAACAGGGCCCAGGAGGAGAACTGGGACTCCGGCGCCGACCGGGCCTGCGCGGCGATGAACGCCACCGCGACGACCAGCAGGGTGGCGGCCGGCCAGCGCCGCCGCCCGACCAGCGGCAGCGTCACCGCGACGGTCCAGAACAACTGCTCCGGCCCGGACGGCGGTGGTCCCAGCAGGAACGCCCCGGTGCTGCGGGCCAGGGTGAGGCTGACCAGCGCCAGCCCGGTCACCGCGAGCCCGATCCACAGGTCGATCCGCCGCTGCTCCGCCGTCGGGCCCGGACGGCGCCACTCGTCGCGCTGTGCCTCGGTCATCCGGGAACGATGCCACGTCCGGCATGGCGTCCGCTATCCGGACGGACCTGCGGTGACAGCGCGCCGACGTGCGGCGGCCCGACGCGGGTGTCCGCGCCGGGCCGCCGTCTGACGCTGTCGCTCAGGTCGTCCTGCGGCGGGTCTTGAGAGCCGTGTCGATCAGGTCCCACACCAGCACCACGGCGGCCCCCAGCGCGATGAGGGCGTTGACGAGGCCGCGGTTGTCCGCGTCCGCCAGCCAGCTCAGCCGCTCACCGAGGGCCGGGTTGAGCAGCGCGTCGGAGAGCGCCAGCCCGGCCAGCACCAGAGTGAACGCCAGGTTGAGCAGCGCCTTGACCGCGAACAGCGGCCAGCTCCAGCGCCCGATCCGGTACTTGACGATCTCGAACACCGCGATGGCGAGCAGGATGACGATCAGCGCCGGCAGCCAGAACGACCAGAGCGCGGGGTCGAGGACGGGGATGTTGTCGCCGTCGCTGGCACGCACCCACGACTGGTAGTGCTGCAGGGGCAGGTAACCGATGGTCAGCACCAGCATGGCCACCGACGCGATGGTGTCGACGAGCGAGACGTCGCGGTGCGCGGGCACGTCGGGCAGCTCGTCGACGGACCAGTCGGGCAGCTCGACGGTGGGCTGGGACCGCTCGATGAGGACGAAGGTCAGGGTGAGCCAGAAGCTGATGTGCACTGCCACGTGCAGGGCGACGACGAGGCCCGGCCCGATGGCGCCGAAGCCCCTGCCGTCGACGACCGCGACGACCGTGACCACCGTGCCGGCCAGCGCCGGGATGAAGCTGAGCAGCAGCTTCAGCAGCCGCAGCCAGACCAGGTAGTACGTCGGGCCGATGAGCTGGAGCCGGCGGTCGGCGTAGCGGGCGGCCAGCCGGTCGGGGTTGCCCAGCTCGGTGAGCACCTCCCGCTCGGCGGCCGCCGCGTCCTCGCCGCCCCCGGCCCGGTCCTCGATCATGTCCTCGATCGAGGCGCGCAGCTCGGTGGCGATCTCGTCGCGACGCTGTGCGGGCACCGAGCGCAGGGTGGCGGCCAGGTAGCGGTCGGTCAGGGTGTTCATCGGTCCACTCCTTGGATCAGCCCGGTGATGGAGGTCTGTACGGCGGCGAGGTCGTCGAGGAGCCGGTTCAGCATCGACTCGCCCTCGTCGCTGGTCCGGTAGAACTTGCGCGGCCGGCTCTCCTCGGTGTTCCACTCGCTGGTCAGCAGGCCCTGGTCCTCCAGGCGGCGCAGCAGCGGGTAGAGCGTGTTGGCGTCGACCGGAAAGCCGTGGTCGGTGAGCCGTTGCAGCAGTGCGTAGCCGTAGTCCGGTCGGCGGAGCGCGACCAGGCTGGCCACCACGACGGTGCCTCGACGCAGCTCCTGCAGGTGCGTCCGTAGAACATCCTCGCTAACCATGTGTCACACCATACTGTGTGGCACACACTGTTGTACACTACGACATCATCGTGTCCGCCCCACCTCTGTTTCGGCGGGTACGCGCCGCGGGGCGCCCGGCAGACGCCGGACGCCCCGCGACCTGGCCGGATCAGCAGGCCGCGCCCTGCCGGAAGTTCCGCTCGACGAAGGTGGCCGGCCCGACCTGGAAGTAGCCCACGCCCGGTCGGATCGGGTGCCCGGTGAACAACTCCACCCGCGACCCGACGCGCACCAGGTACGCCTCGGCGTTCCCCGCGTCGTTGCGGATCAGCGACCCGCGCGCGCCGTAGATCGCCTCCAACTCGGCGAAGGACATGCCGACCTGGGCCCCGGCGGGCGACTGCGGCGGTGCGGTGGCCGTACCGACCTCCACGAGTCGCCCGTCGCGGAAGGCGAGCAGGAGGACACCGGCCCAGGAACCGGTCACCCCGGCGTGCACCACCGTGCCGCAACCCGGCGCGGTCCAGTCGATGCGGCCGGCCGCGGTGAGCGCGGCCAGGCTGGCGCCGATCCGGTAGACGCCGGCGCCGCCGACGCTGAGGACCTGCGGGTGGCTGTGCCCGACGGCGGTGGCGAGCGGACCGCGCGCCGAGGCAGGTGCGCCACCCAGGGGCGTCGCCGCTGCCGGTCCCGCGGCGGTGACCGCGACGAGCGTGCTGAGCGCCAGCGCGGCGGTGGTGAGGAGGATCGAGGGACGGTTCATGGTGTGCTCCTTCGGTGATGGGTCTCCTGCCCTGTTAGTCACCGCGCCGGGGTCAGCGGTTCGTCGGGTTTCCGACCCGGTCCGGTCTACTGTGCAGAGACCGTCCTGGCCGGGGGTGACACGGTGACGGCTCCGCAGCGGATCGGGCCCTACGCCATCGAGCGACTGCTGGGCGTCGGCTCGTTCGCGACGGTCTGGTTGGGCTACGACCCGGTGCTCGACGCCCGTGTGGCGATCAAGGTGCTGGCCGAGAACTGGAGCCACGACCTGCGCGTGCGGGAACGCTTCCTCGACGAGGCCCGGCTGTTGCGCCGCCTGGAGCACGAGCGGCTGATCCGGGTGCACACCGTCGGTGACCTGCCCGACGGCCGGCCGTACGCGGTCCTGGCCTGGGCGGACGGCGGCAGCCTGCGGGACCGCCTCGCCACCGGCGACCTTCCCGCGCCGACCGCGCTGCGGCTGCTGGGCGAGATCTGCGCCGGAGTAGCCGTGCTGCACCGCCACGGCGTCGTGCACCGTGACCTCACCCCGGGCAACGTCCTGTTCCGCTCCGCCGGCCCGGACGACCCCGACGCCGAACAGGTGCTGATCGCCGACCTCGGCCTCGCCAAGGCGCTCGCCGCCGCCTCGGGACTGACCGCGCGGGCCGGCACCCCCGGTTACATGGCCCCTGAGCAGGACGACCCGGGCGCGGTGGTCGACACCCGCGCCGACGTGTACGGGCTCGGCCGGCTCGGCATCCGGCTGCTGGCCGCCGGTCCGCCGGACACGCACCCGCCCCGACCCGGCCCGTCACCGGACCTCCGACTCCGCGCGCACGTGCCAGCGGCGGTGGCGGCGGTGCTCGCTCGGGCGACCGCGTACCACCCGGCCGACCGCTATCCCGACGCCGCGGCCCTGCGCGCCGCGCTGATCCGCGTGAGCGACCCGGCGGGACCGTTGACACCACCCACGGCACCAGGAGCACGGTCGCCGTCACCTCGGCCGGGGGTCCGCCGCTCCTACCGGTTACGGCTGGCCGGGGCCGTTGTCGTGGCCGCCGTCGCGGTGGCCGGGGTGGACGCCGAACCAGGTGGCACGCGGTCGGGCCGAACCGTCGACGGCACGTACACGACCGGGCCGTTGACCGTGGCGTTGCCGCCCGGCTGGTCCGCCACGGGAGCCACCTGGGCCGGTCAGTACGACGCCGACGGCGAACCGGAACCGGCGTTGGTGATGTCCCCGCAACCCCGGCGCTGGGCCGCCGATCCCCACCTGCCCGGCGCGTTCGTCGGCCTCTCCGCCACCACGGCGGCACGCACCACCCCGGCCGGGTTCCTGGCCGAACGCACGCACGGGGACTGCGCGCCCGCCCCGGCCCGCACCACCCGGCAGGCGGGCATCGAGTGGACGGTGGTGACGTACCGCTGCGACCGGGACCGGCCGAGCATCGTCGAGTCGGCGGGCCTGCATCCCGCGAGACGCGCCCTGGTGTACGTGCAGATCGCCCCGCCTGCGGACAGTCGGCCCGACTTCGTGGACACCCTGCTCGCCGGAGTGCGGGTCACCGGACCACCACGGTGATGGTGTGCTCCCGACCCTCCTTGGGGATCGTCACGGCGACCGTGCCGGTGCGGACGAAGCGGATGTCCACCACGCCCGCCTCGTACTGCTGGGACACCAGCTCCGGGCGGTCCACGGTGACGAGCCCGGGTCCGATGCCCTGGATACGCAGCACCGCGCCGGTGGCGAAACAGAGCGATGTCAGCAGCTCGACCTCGGTCTCGGCGAGCGGCAGGTCGTAGCGGACCGCGCCCTGGCAGGCCGGCGTCGCGGCGGTCGGCGGGGGAGTCGTGCGGGGCGTACCCCTTGTTCTGGTGGGTGTGGGGGGTGCCGCGACCGGCCGCCCGCTGGTCGGCGGCGGCGGTGGTCGGGACGGCGACCCGGTGGGCGCGGGCGTCGCCGGGGTCGTGGAGATCGCCGAGGGTGCCGGCGTGGAACGGGTCGCGCCGGGCGGTTGGACGGGCAGTGGCGCGACGGCGTCGGCGCCGCAGGCGGCGACAGCCACGGTGGCCGCGAGGACGACGACGAGCCGGCGGAACGACCCCCGGCTCATTCCGCGCCGAGCCGCTGCCGGACCTGCCGCCGGGCCAGGTGCAACCGGGACTTCACAGTGCCCACCGGGACGTCGAGCAGGGCGGCGATCTCGGGGTAGCTCAGCCCGAGGACGTCGCGCAGGGCCACCACCTCGGCGTGGTCGGGGTGGACCGAGTCGAACGCGTCGAGCAGATCGAGGCGGGTGCCCGCGACCACGCTTGTCCGTCGCGGATCGGCCTGGTCGGGCAGCGCCACGCCACCGGCCTCCAGCCGGCAGCGGCGGCGCAGGGTGCGATAGGTCGAGCGGGCCCGGTTCGCGGTCAGCCGGTGCAGCCAGGTGCGGAACGAGGAGCGTCCCTCGAACCGGGTGATGCCGCCGGCCAGGGCAAGGAGCGTGTCCTGGCAGGCTTCCTCGGCGTCCTCCCGGTTGGGCAGGAACCGGGCGCACAGCCGCAGCACCTCCGGGCGCACCCCGACCAGCAGGGCGTCCAACGCCGCGGTGTCACCCTGCGCGGCGCGGCGGGCCAGGGCGTCGAGGTCGTCCGGAGCAGGCATGCCGGGTGTCCAATGCTCGCCGGTGCCGATCCTCAAGCGTACGGCCGTCGGCGCTGCCCGACCCTCCTCCGGTCCGCCACCCGACCCGCGCTACTCGAACCGGGACACGTCCCCCGCGCCGCGGCGCAGGATCTCCGGCTCGGGCCCGGACAGGTCGATCACCGTCGTCGGCTCCTTGCCGCACTCGCCGGCGTCGAGCACCGCGTCGAGCTGGTGGTCGAGCCGTTCCTTGATCTCCCAGCCCTGGGTCATCGGCTCGTCCTCGCCGGGCAGAGCCAGGGTGCTCGACACCAGCGGCTCGCCCAACTCGGCCAGCAGCGCCTGGGTCACCGTGTGCCGGGGTACGCGCACACCGACCGTGCGCTTCTTCGGGTGCAGCATCCGGCGTGGCACCTCCTTGGTGGCCGGCAGGATGAACGTGTAGCTGCCCGGCGTGGACGCCTTCACCAGCCGGAAGACCGCGTTGTTGATCTGCACGAACTGACCGAGCTGCGCGAAGTCCCGGCAGACCAGGGTGAAGTGGTGCCTGTCGTCGAGGCGGCGGATCTGGCGGATCCGGTCCAGGCCGTCCTGGTTGCCCAACTGGATGCCGAGCGCGTAGCAGGAGTCCGTCGGGTACGCGACCAGCCCACCACCGCGGATCAGGTCGGCGACCTGGCCGATGATCCGGGGCTGCGGGTTCTCCGGGTGTACGTCGTAGTACCTCGCCATGCGCACGAGCCTATGCCTGTCGGGATGCGATCAGGAGACGGACGCCACCCTCGGCGCGGACGGTGGAGCCGCCGAGATCACCTCGGTAGGGTAGGTCCCGGTCGGCTCCGACCAACAAGATCCACACCGCCGGGGGGCGCCAGGCATGGCCGATTCGTTCGCGCATCTGCACGTGCACACGGAATACTCGATGCTCGACGGAGCGGCCCGGCTGAAGGACCTGTTCGCCGAGGCCAACCGGCTGGGCATGCCGGCGGTGGCGATCACCGACCACGGCAACATGCATGGCGCGAACGACTTCTACAACCAGGCGATGGCCGCCGGGATCACCCCGATCCTGGGCGTCGAGGCGTACGTGGCGCCGGAGTCGCGCTATCACAAGGCGCGGGTCAAGTGGGGGCGGCCGGAGCAGAAGAGCGACGACGTCTCCGGTAACGGCGCGATCACCCACAAGACCATGTGGGCGAAGAACGCGCAGGGCCTGAAGAACCTGTTCACCCTCAACTCGCGCGCGTCCATGGAGGGGCACTACGTCAAGTGGCCCCGGATGGACATGGAGCTGATCGCCGAGCACGCCGAGGGGATCATGGCGACCACCGGTTGCCCGTCGGGCGCGGTGCAGACCCGGCTGCGGCTGGGCCAGTTCGACGAGGCGCTCAAGGTCGCCGCGAGCTACCAGGACATCTTCGGCAAGGACAACTACTTCCTGGAGATCATGGATCACGGCCTCTCCATCGAGAGCCGGGTCCGTGAGGGGCTCACCGAGATCGCCCGCAAGCTGGACATTCCGCCGGTGGTCACCAACGACTCCCACTACACGCACGAGGCGCAGGCCACCGCGCACGACGTGCTGCTGTGCGTGCAGACCGGCAGCAACATCGACGACCCGAACCGGTTCCGCTTCGAGGGCGGCGGCTACTTCGTCAAGAGCGCCGACCAGATGCGCGCCGTCGACTCGTCGGAGCTGTGGCAGCAGGGTTGCCGCAACACCCTGCTGGTGGCCGAGAAGGTCGACCCGAAGGGCATGTTCGAGTTCCACAACCTGATGCCGCGCTTCCCGGTGCCCGACGGGGAGACCGAGGAGTCCTGGTTCCGCAAGGAGACCTTCGCCGGGCTGGCCCGCCGCTACCCGAACGGCATCCCGGAGGGGCACGTCGTCCAGGCCGAGTACGAGCTGGGCGTCATCAACCAGATGGGCTTCCCGTCGTACTTCCTCGTGGTCGCCGACTTCATCCAGTGGGCGAAGAACCAGGGCATCGCGGTGGGTCCGGGCCGTGGTTCGGCCGCCGGCTCGCTCGTCGCGTACGCGTTGGGCATCACCGACCTGGACCCGATCCTGCACGGTCTGATCTTCGAGCGGTTCCTCAACCCCGAGCGTGTCTCGATGCCTGATGTCGACATCGACTTCGACGAGCGTCGGCGCGGTGAGGTGATCAAGTACGTCACCGACAAGTGGGGTGAGGACAAGGTCGCCCAGATCGCTACCTTCGGCACGATCAAGGCGAAGGCCGCGATCAAGGACTCGGCCCGGGTGCTGGGCTTCCCGTACGCGGTGGGCGACCGGATCACCAAGGCGATGCCGCCGGCCGTGATGGGCAAGGACATCCCGCTCACCGGGATCTTCGACCCGAAGCACCCCCGCTATGCCGAGGCCGGCGAGATCCGTGGCCTGTACGACTCCGATCCGGACGTCCGCAAGGTGATCGACACGGCCAAGGGCATCGAGGGGCTGATCCGGCAGACAGGTGTGCACGCCGCGGGCGTCATCATGTCCGCCGAGCCGATCATCGAGCACATCCCGTTGATGCGCCGTGACGCCGACGGGGCGATCATCACGCAGTTCGACTACCCGACCTGCGAGTCGCTCGGGCTGCTGAAGATGGACTTCCTCGGCCTGCGCAACCTGACGATCATCGACGACGCGGTCAAGAACATCGAGCTGAACCACGGCCTCAAGCTCGACCTGCTGGGCCTGCCGCTTGACGACAAGGCCGCGTACGAGCTGCTGGCCCGCGGTGACACCCTGGGCGTGTTCCAGCTCGACGGCGGGCCGATGCGGTCGCTGCTGCGGTTGATGAAGCCGGACAACTTCGAGGACATCTCCGCCGTCCTGGCCCTGTACCGGCCGGGCCCGATGGGCGTCGACTCGCACACCAACTACGCGCTGCGCAAGAACGGCCTCCAGGAGATCACGCCGATCCACCCGGAGCTGGAGGAGCCGCTGCGGGAGATCCTGGCGCCCACCCACGGCCTGATCGTCTACCAGGAGCAGGTGCAGCGCGCCGCGCAGATCCTCGCCGGCTACACGCTGGGTCAGGCGGACCTGCTGCGCCGGGCGATGGGTAAGAAGAAGAAGGAGATCCTCGACAAGGAGTTCATCCCGTTCCGGGACGGCTGCCGCGAGCGCGGCTACTCCGACGAGGCGATCCAGGCCGTGTGGGACGTCCTGGTGCCGTTCGCCGGGTACGCCTTCAACAAGGCGCACTCTGCCGCGTACGGCCTGGTCTCCTACTGGACCGCGTACCTGAAGGCGCACTACCCGGCCGAGTACATGGCCGGGCTGCTCACGTCCGTCGGTGACGACAAGGACAAGATGGCGCTGTACCTGTCCGAGTGTCGCCGGATGCGCATCCAGGTGCTGCCGCCGGACGTCAACACGTCGGCGGGGCCGTTCACCCCGGTCGGCAAGGACATCCGCTTCGGCCTGGCGGCCGTGCGCAACGTCGGCGCGAACGTGGTCGCCTCGATCATGCGGTGCCGGCAGGAGAAGGGCGACTACGCCGACTTCTACGACTTCCTGTCCAAGGTGGACGCGGTGGTCTGCAACAAGAAGACGATCGAATCGCTGATCAAGGCCGGTGCGTTCGACTCGTTGAAGCACCCCCGCAAGGGCCTGCTCGCGGTGCACGCCGACGCCATCGACGCGTACGCCGATGTCAAGCGCAAGGAGGCCGTCGGCCAGTACGACCTCTTCGGCGCCGGCTTCGGCGACGCCGACACGGGCAGTACGACGGTGATGCCGGTCATCAGCGAGAGTGAGTGGGACAAGCGCGACAAGCTGGCCTTCGAGCGCGAGATGCTCGGCCTGTACGTCTCCGACCACCCGCTGTTCGGCCTGGAGCACATCCTCGGCGCGGCGGCCGACACCACGATCGCCTCCCTGGCCGAGGAGGGCGCGGTTCCCGACGGGGCGGTCGTCACCCTCGCCGGCATCCTCTCCGGCGTGCAGCGGCGGGTCACCAAGCAGGGCCGGGCTTGGGCCTCGGCCACCCTGGAGGACCTGGCCGGTGGGGTGGAGACGCTGTTCTTCCCCAACACCTACGAGGTGATCGGCCAGTACATCGCCGAGGACGCCATCGTGGTGGTCAAGGGCCGGGTGGACCGCCGCGACGACACCCCACGGATCATGGCGATGGACATGTCCATGCCGGACGTCAGCACCAGCGCCACCAACAAGCCGGTGACCCTGACCATCCCGGTGCACAGGTGCACGCCGCCGCTCGTGGAACGGCTCAAGGAGACCCTGGTGCTGCACCCCGGCGACACCGAGGTGCACGTCAAGCTGCTCAACGGCGGGCGTACCACCACCCTGCGGCTGGGGCCGTTCCGGGTGGCGGCGACGACCGCGCTGATGGGTGACCTCAAGAGCGTCCTCGGCCCGGCCAACGTGAGCTGACCGGTCCGCGGCCCGGCCGGCGTGCGTCGGCCGGGCCGCGACGCCGGCTCAGCCCCGGTCGGGGGCCGTGATCTCGCGGAGCTGGCCGTCGGCCAGCCGCAACCAGCGCTGCACGCCGATCTCGGCGAGGAACCGCTCGTCGTGGCTGACCACGACAAACGCCCCCTGGTACGCGGACAGCGCGCTCTCCAGTTGGGCGACGCTCACCAGGTCCAGGTTGTTCGTCGGCTCGTCGAGCAGCAGCAGTTGCGGCGCCGGTTCGGCGCAGAGCACACAGGCGAGGGTGGCGCGCAGCCGCTCGCCGCCGGAGAGCACCCCGACGGGCAGGTTCACCCGCGAGCCCCGGAACAGGAACCGGGCCAGCAGGTTCATCCGCCTGGCGTCCGGCAGGCTCGGCGCGTACGCGGCGAAGTTCTCCGCGACCGTGCGGTCGAGGTCCAGCAGGTCCAGCCGCTGCGACAGGTACGCGATCCGCCCGTCGGCCCGTCTGATCTCGCCACCGGCCGGTGCGAGATCGCCGTCGACGAGACGCAGCAGGGTCGACTTGCCGACGCCGTTCGCCCCGGTGAGGGCGATCCGCTCCGGCCCCCGGATCACCAGGTCGGCGCCGTCGCCGCCGAACAGTTCCCGATCGTCGAAGCGGGCCCGCATCCCCTGGCCGGAGAACACCGTGCGCCCAGCGGGGACTGTCGTGTCCGGCAGGTCGACGGTGATCGTGTCCTCGTCGCGTACCGCCCGGCCGGCCTCGTCGAGACGGGCCTTGGCCTCGCCGAGCCGGGCCGAGTGTGTCCCCTGCGCCTTGCCCGCCGACTCCTGCGCGCTGCGCTTCAGCCCGCCGGCGACGATCCGGGCCAGGCCGGCGTTCTTCAGGTTCTTGGAGGCGTTGCTGGCCCTCCGGTCGGCCCGCTCCCGGGCCTGCTGCATCTCCCGCTTCTCCCGCTTGACCTCCTGCTCGGCGTTGCGCAGGTTGCTCTCGGCCACCTCCCGCGCCGCCTGCACCGCCTCGGTGTACGCGGTGAAGTTGCCCCCGTACCAGTTGATCTCGCCTCGTTCCAGCTCGGCGATGCGGTCCATCCGGTCCAGCAGCTCCCGGTCGTGGCTGACCAGCAGCAGGCACCCGGACCAGTCGGACAGCACGTCGTAGAGCTTGTGCCGAGCCTCCACGTCCAGGTTGTTCGTCGGCTCGTCGAGCAGCAGCACGTCCGGCCGGCGCAGCAGTTGCGCCGCCAGGCCGAGGGAGATCACCTGGCCGCCGCTGAGGGTGTGCAACCGCCGGTCGAGGGCCAGGTCACCCAGGCCGAGGCGGTCCAGTTCGGCGCGGGTGCGCTCCTCGATGTCCCAGTCGTCGCCGATCGTGGCGAAGTGTTCCTCGCCGGCGTCGCCGGCCTCGATGGCGTGCAGCGCCGCGATCCGCTCGGCGACGCCGAGGACCTGGGCCACGGCCAGGTCGCCGACCAGCGGCAGCGTCTGCGGGAGGTAGCCGAGCAGGCCGTCGACGGTGACGCTGCCGCCGGTGGGCGTCAGCTCCCCGGCGATCAGCCGCAGCAGGGTGCTCTTGCCGGCGCCGTTGGGCGCGACCAGACCGGTGCGACCGCCCGGGACGGTGAAGGACAGCTCGGAGAAGACCGGGGTGTCGTCCGGCCAGGAGAAGGACAGGTTCGAGCAGACGATGAACGCATCAGACATGCGAGTGACCTCAAAGGGTGGGGTGGGCGCGCACGAGCCGCCCGACGACTAACGGGGACCGGTGGAACGACGACATGGCCACGGCGGCTGCGCCTACGCGCGCCGAGCCGTTGGCCGAACATGTCCGGTCTCACCCGGAGATGTCGTCGTCACCCGCCATGTCTGGTCTCCCTGGTCGTACCGCTAACCCAACTCCGCAGAGTCTAACAACGGATCTTCCGTCCGCCACCGGAAGAAGCGCACCCGCCCCGTGTATAGCCCGGGCTATAGTTGCCCCATGTCTCATGAGCCGCCACGTCGCTGGGCGATCAGGACGACAACGGATGTCCGCGACTGGTTGCGATCCCTGCGTCAGGCCGACCCCGCTACGTACCGCTCGGTCAACGTGGCGATCGACATGCTCGCGGAGACCGGTCCGGGCCTGGGGCGTCCGCTGGTTGACACCCTCAGGAGTTCGACCATCAGCAATCTCAAGGAACTGCGACCGAGATCTGGAAGGGACGTCGCCGTTCGCGTGCTGTTCGTCTTCGATCCATGGTCCCAGGCCGTGCTGCTGGTGGCCGGCAACAAGGCGGGAGATTGGAATCGATGGTACGAGAAAGCGATCCCGGTCGCTGAGATCGCGTACGAGGGTTGGCTGGCCTTCGAGAGGAAACGGAGGGAGGGCTGATGAGCGACTTCCATGACTGGGACGACGTTCGGGCGGAGCTGCACGATGGAGACGATGAAGCGCTCGATGCGGAGCGAGCCCGCACCGAGGCGTGGATCAGCGCATTCCATCTTGCTGAAGAGCGGAAGCGGCTGGGTCTGACCCAGCGGCAGGTGGCCGAGCTGATGGGCGTCACGCCCGGTCGAGTCAGCCAGATCGAGAACGGCGACCTGGAGGCCAACGAGGTCGCGACGCTGAGCCGATACGCACGGGCGCTCGGGGCCCGCATGCGGATCATCTTCGACTACGGCGACGACCTCCGCCAGATCGCTTGATCCGGGGCCCGGGACAATGACCTCAAGAAGGGGAGCCGTCCCGGATCGGGGCGCCGGCCATCTGGCCAGCGACAGACGTCCGTCGGCGAGTTCTGATGACGGCCTCGATCACGGCCAGGTTGATGATCCAGGCCAGGGTCTGGCCGACCGGAATCATCGCGGGCGCCTGTGCGCCGATCTCACCCGCGGTGACCCTGCCGAACGGGATCTGCGCCAGCAGAAGCAGGGGTACGAGGATGCGAGCCGTGACAGCGAGGAAGGTCAGCGCGTAGCTGCGCATCATCCAGTTGCGGTGGGCGGCGAAGTTCCCCTGTCGGGCGGCCCGGTACCCGAGGCCGCCGGTGATCAGCCACAGAACGGCCGCGGTGGTGAGACTGATCTGGGTCAGGAGGCGACCGGACCACAACGCGACAGGGATCGCGGTGAGGGCGGACGGCAGGACTCCGACGGCGAGGTAGCAGCGGCCGATGGTCCGGTGGATCCGTCGGCGGGCGCGCACCTTCGGGATGAACTGGAGAGGGCCGAGGATCAGCGCGACAGTGGCGGTGAAGATGTGCGCGACGAGCACGCCGTAGCGCAGGGCGCCACCGACGTCGATGCGGCTCTTGTGGATGTCCAGGGCCAGGTACGGGTACGCGAGCACCAGGCCGACGACGACGGCGATGGCGAGCAGCAGCCAGGGCGTTCGTTTCTGCATCGCCTCAGCGTGGCCGGCCCAGCCGTTTCCCGCGTCCGCCCTACGACGGCCGACGCGTACGTCACGGAGCGTACGGCCAGGGGGTTGGCCCTGCCGGCGTCAGCGCTCAGCGATGAGGCCGGCGCGGATGCCGAAGACGACGAGTTGGGCCCGGGTACGGGCGTTCAGTTTCACCATCGCCCGACTGGCGTGGGTCCGTACGGTTGCCGGACTCAGCGACAGTTCTCGGGCGATCTGCTCGTTGGTGTGACCGGTGGCCACCCAGGCAACGACCTGCCGCTCCCGGTCGGTGAGGGTGTCGATGCGGGTGACGCCGCCGCCTGGCTGGCTGAACAGCGACACCACCCGCCGGGTCACCGACGGCGACAGCAGCGCCTCGCCGGCCGCCGCCACCCGGACCGCTCGAACCAGGTCCGCCGGGTCGGTGTCCTTCAGCACGAAACCAGCCGCCCCGGCCTGCAGCGCCTCGAAGATGTACCTGTCGATCTCGAAGGTGGTCAGCACGATCACCCGGGTGCCCGCTAGGTCGGGCTCGGCCGCGATCGCCCGCAGCGTCGCCAGGCCGTCCAGGCCGGGCATCCGGACGTCGAGCAGCAGGACGTCCGGCCGCACCCGGCGTACCACCCGCAGCGCGTCGTGCCCGGAGGCTGCCTCACCCACCACGGCCAGGTCGTCCTCCCGGTCGATGAGCACCCGCAGGCCCCACCGCACCAGTTCCTCGTCGTCGGCCAGGGCCACCCGAATCACCCGGCGCTCCCCACCGGTAGCCACGCCGTGACCTGGAAACCGCCGCCGGTCCGTGGGCCGGCGGTGAACCGACCGCCGACGGCCTCGACTCTGCGGCGCAGCCCCGACAACCCTCGTCCCCCCGTCGCGGCACCGTCGGCGGCGCCCCGCCCACGGTCACCCACCTGCACCAACACGTCATCGTCGGCCGGCATCACCTGAACATCCGCCGTGGTCGGTCCGGCATGCCGCAGCACGTTCGTCAACGATTCCTGCACCACCCGGTACGCCACCGCGTCGACCTCATCGGCAAGTGCCACCTCGGTCATCGTCACCTCCACCGGCAGACCTGCCGCGCGGATCTCGTCGACGAGGGCACCGACACCGGCCAACCCCGCCTCCCCGTCACGCGGATGGAACGCGTCGAGCATGCCGCGCAGGCCGGCCAACGACACGCCGCTGGTGGCCTTGATCGCCTCCAATGAGGCGCGCGCCTGGTCGGGGCGCTCGTCGAGCACCAGCAACGCGATCCCGGCGTGCATCGCGATCAGCGCGAAGCCGTGTCCGGCGACGTCGTGCACCTCGCCGGCCAGCCGTACCCGCTCGGCCGCGGCTGCCCGGGCCACGAGATCACGCCTGGCCCGCTCCCGGGCCACGGTCGTGAGGTGCACAAGCGCGCCCAGCGACCACGGCAGCACCACCCAGCCGGTCCATCCCATGGCGAGCACGACCGGCTGGTGCAGGTGCGGCATCGAGCGCAGCAGCACAGTTGCCGAAGCGGTGAGCGCCGCGATCCCGCACGCAGCGGCTGACAGCCGCAGCGGCCGGCGTCTGGCCACCTCGAACATGGCGACCACCATGCACAACTGCACCGGCCCGTACGGATAGCCGGCCAGCAGGTAGGCACTGACGCTGACCATGGCTCCGGCAAGTGCCCAGACCGGCGCCCGGCGCAGTCCCACAGTCGCCAGTGCCGCCGCCGAGACCAGCGAGATCCCCCAGAGGTCCAGGGCCGCATCCGCGGTGCCCTGCCCACGGGCCGCACCGATCGTGCCGGCGACGAGCACCGCCGCCGCCACGACAGTCCACATCAGGTCCGTCAGCCAACGGAACCGCCGGGGCCCGGGTCGCCCGTCGTGTTCGTCACCTCCCACGAGCCCGCCACGCCCCGAGCATCGCCATGATTCCCGTGACCGCGGCGAACGCCAGCCCGAGTGACATCACCACGTTGCCCGCGACGGTCCCCGCATTGTCCGACCGGAAATTCGGCGTCAGCTGGCCGGCCGCCCACCCGCCGAGGACGATCCACAGCGAGATCAACACCGAGAACACCGGTGCCCACCAGCGCCCGACGGTGAACACCACCAGGGCGCCGCACACCACGATGAAGACGATCCCCGGTGGGAACAGTGGGAACTTGCCGGGGTCGGCGATCCACTGGATGAGCAGTCCCAGGATGCCCACCACCAGCCCCCACAGCGACAACCTCGTGCTTCTCGATGCCGCCGCCACTCTCGCCACGATCGCGCTCACCGTCGAGGTCCTTCCGTCTCAGTGTCCTGTCGTCTGTCTGGATCAGCCGTTCGGGCCGGCACGGATCTGTGCCGCCGGACGGCGGCGATCCCGAACGCGGCAGCCGCGGCGAATCCGGCCATCTGGAGCCATCCCGCGAAGAACTGGACGGTTTCCGTCGGGGTGCCGAGCCGATCCACGAAGGAGGCGTCGGAGAACCCGCCGACGAGAAACAGGACGCCCGTCACCACCGCCGACAACGGCATGAAGCGCCACCTGACGGCCGCCACCACGGCGGCCACCCCCAGGTAGATCAGCGGCCCCGGCCCGTCGTAACCGGCGACCAGGCTGCGAGACTCGACAATCTCCGGACCGGCGTCGCCGATCGCCGCCACGACCAGCGCTCCGCAGGTCGCGACGGCCCAGCGGCGCCGATCCGCCTTCGCCATGGATTGATCCGTCACGGCTCGACTATCCGCCGCCCAACGGGGATCGGCGTCAGCCCACGGAAGGCTCGGCTCTACGCAAATCTGCGTAGCCGGGGCCTGCTCACCGGGGCCGGTACTCGACCTCGGGGCGGCCGGGGGTGCCGTAGCGGGGGCTGCGGACCGCGCGGTCGATGGTCACCAGGTATTCCAGGTAGCGGCGGGCGGTCACCCGGGAGATCCCGGTCGCCGCGCTCACCTCGGTCGCCGACAGTCCCGCCTGCGGGCCGGTCCCGTCGGCCAGCGCCCCGCGTACCCGATTGAGGGTCTGCGCGTCGAGGCCCTTGGGCAGGCTGTGCCCGGTGGTGCCGCGCAGGGTGGCGAACATCCGGTCCACGTCGTGCTGCGCCGCCACCTCGCCGTCGGCGAGCGCCTGCGCGCGGTAGTCGGCGTAGCGCTCCAGCTTGTCGCGGAACGCGGCGAACGTGAACGGTTTCAGCAGATAGTGGGTCACCCCGAGGGACACCGCCGTCCGCACCACGGCGAGGTCCCGCGCGGAGGTCACCGCGAGCACGTCGACGCTGCTGCCGGCCGCGCGCAGCGCCCGGCAGACGTCCAGGCCGTGCAGGTCGGGCAGCCGAAAATCCAGGAGTACGAGGTCCACGTCGCCACCGCCGCCCGCGCGCAGGGCCGCCATGGCCGCCCGCGCGGTGTGCGCCACCCCGACCACCACGAAACCGGGGACCCGCTCGGTGTACGCGGCGTGCGCCTCGGCCAGCAGCGGCTCGTCCTCGACGACAAGCACCCGGATGTCGGTCATCGCGGGGCACCCCCGACCGGCAGGCGGACAGTGAACAGGCTGCCGCCGTCGTCCGAGCGGCCCACGTCGTAGCTGCCACCGTGGCGGCGGACCACCTGCCCGATCAGCGCCAGGCCGAGCCCTCGCCCGGTGCTCTTGGTGGACCAGCCGCGCCGGAACGCGTCCGCCACCCGGTCCGCGGCCAGCCCGGGCCCGCTGTCGGCGACCCGGACCACCAGCTCGTCGTCGACGGCGCCGACGAAGACCCGTACCGTGCGCGGCGGTGGCGTGCCGGCGACCGCCTCCAGGGCGTTGTCGATCAGGTTACCGACGACGGTGAGCAGGTCGTTCGTCGGCAGAGGGCTGTCGTCCAGGCGGCAGTCCGGCTCGACGACCAGGTCCACGCCCCGCTCGCCGGCCTGGGCGGACTTGCCGAGCAGCAGCGCGGCCAGGGCCGGTTCGGTGACCGCGTCGACCACCCGGTCGGTCAGCTGCTGCGCGAGGGCCAGGTCCCGGGTGCCGAGCCGGACCGCCTCGTCGGCCCGGCCCAGCTCCACGAGCGTCAAAACGGTGTGCAGCCGATTGGCCGACTCGTGGGTCTGCGCCTGCAACGCCTCGGTCAGCGCGCGGACCGAGTCCAGCTCGCTGGCCAGGGTGCGCAGCTCGGTCTGGTCGCGCAGGGTCAGCACGGTGCCGAGCGGGGCCCCCTCGAAGCGGGCGGTCCGCTGGTTGGCCACCAGCACCCGGTCACCGGCCAGCATGGGCTCGTCGAGGGCGTCGCGGCCGGAGCCGAGCAGCTCGGCCACGGCGGGCGGCAGGTCGATGCCGGCCACCGGCTGATCGGTGACCGGCTCGTCGGCGTCCAGGCCCAGCAACCGTCGGCCCTCGTCGTTGACAAGCGCCACCCGCCGGTCGGTGGTCAGCACCACGAGACCCTCGCGCACCGAGTGCAGGACGGCGTCGTAGTACTCGTACATCCGGGTCATCTGCGCCGGCCCCAGACCGTGGGTCTGGCGGCGCAGTCGGCGGCTGAGCAGCCACGAACCCGTCGCGGCGAGCGCGAGCGCCGGCGCCGCGACGCCGAGCAGCACGGGTAGCTGGCGCAGCAGCTTGCGGTTGATGGCCCGGGTGGTGATGCCCACCGACACCAGGCCGACGATGCGCCGCTCTTCGTCGTACACCGGCACGACCGCACGCACCGACTCGCCGAGCGTTCCGACGTTCGTGGTGGTGAACGGTCGGCCCGCCAGGGCGGGCCCGATGTCGCCGACGAACGGCTCGCCGATGAGCTTCGGGGTCGGGTGCGAGTAGCGGGTGCGGTCGGGGGCCATCACGACCACGAAGTCGGTGTCCGTGGCCCGCCAGGTCGCTTCGGCGTACGGCTGGAGGATGCTGGCCGGGTCGGCGGTCGCGAGCGCCGCGCGGACGTCGGGGGAGCCGGCCACGGTCTGCGCGACCGCGAGCACCTTCTCCTGCGCGGCCTGGCGGGAGTCGACGCGGGCCAGCCAGACGGCGCCCGCCGCGCCGCCCAGCACGAGCAGCGTCACCACCACCGCCTGGAGGGCGAACAGTTGTCCCGCGATGCTCCACTGCCGTCGGGCCACCTCCAGTACCTCCTCGAGGTTTTTCGCGGTGAACAGAATGACCGCAAGGATGTCAACGGGTGAGACGCGCTTCACATTGTCGACATGGACACCACCGCATCCACCACCACGGCGGAGCCGTCGGCCCGCCGGGACCGTACCCGTTACCTGTACCTGGCCGTCATCGTGGCCGTGCTCGCCGGCATCGTGGTCGGCCTGGTCGCCCCCGATTTCGGCAAGGAACTCAAGCCGATCGGCACGGGCTTCGTCAACCTGATCAAGATGATGATCAGCCCGGTCATCTTCTGCACGATCGTGCTGGGCGTCGGCTCGGTCCGGCAGGCCGCGAAGGTCGGCAAGGTCGGCGGCCTGGCGCTGGGCTACTTCCTGACCATGTCGACTGTCGCGCTCGCCATCGGCCTGGTCGTCGGCAACCTCATCCACCCCGGCTCCGGCCTGGACCTCGGCCAGGACCTCGCGGGCGCGGGCAAGGCCGCCGCCGGAGACGAGGCCGGCGGTACGTCGGAGTTCCTCCTCGGGATCATCCCGACCACGCTCTTCTCCGCGCTGACCGAGGGGGAGGTGCTCCAGACGCTGCTGGTGGCGCTGCTCGTCGGCTTCGCCGTGCAGGCGATGGGCCGGCGCGGTGAGCCCGTGCTCGGCGCGATCGCCGTCATCCAGCGAGTCGTCTTCAAGGTCCTCGCCATGATCATGTGGCTGGCGCCGGTCGGCGCGTTCGGTGCGATGGCCGCCGTCGTCGGCGCGACAGGCGTGGACGCCCTCAAGAGCCTCGCCCAGATCATGCTCGGCTTCTACGCCACCTGCCTGATCTTCGTGCTGGTCGTCCTGGGCGCGCTGCTGTGGTTCGTGGCCCGGATCTCGATCTTCTCGCTGCTGCGCTACCTCGGCCGGGAGTTCCTGCTGATCCTGTCGACCTCCTCGTCGGAGTCGGCGCTGCCCCGGCTGATCGCCAAGATGGAACACTTCGGCGTGAGCAAGCCGGTCGTGGGCATCACGGTGCCGACCGGGTACTCGTTCAACCTCGACGGCACGGCGATCTACCTGACAATGGCGTCGCTGTTCATCGCCGACGCGCTCGGTAACCCGCTCTCCATCGGCGAGCAGATCTCGCTGCTGCTGTTCATGATCATCGCGTCGAAGGGTGCGGCGGGCGTCACCGGCGCCGGCATCGCGACCCTGGCCGGCGGGCTCCAGTCGCACCGGCCCGACCTGGTGGACGGTGTCGGCCTGATCGTGGGCATCGACCGGTTCATGTCGGAGGCCCGCGCGCTCACCAACTTCGCCGGCAACGCCGTGGCGACCGTCCTGGTCGGCACCTGGACCGGCGAGTTCGACCGGGACCGGGCGGCCGGCGTGCTGCGCGGCGACGACCCGTTCGACGAGGCCACGATGCTGGACGACCACGACGAGGACGAGTCGGCGGCCCGCCCCGACGAGGCGTCCGCACGGACCGGCGTCCCGGCCTGACCCGGCTGCGGCCTTGATCGACACGAGTTCGCCGAAATCGGGGTATCCGAACGCGTCGGACCCCCCGACTTCGCTGAACTCGTGTCGATCACCACCGAGAGGCGCCGGCCGACGCGTGTGAGGGTTACCGGGCGGCGGGTCGGTCGGTAGCGTGGGGCGTGGCGGCGGATGAGCCGGTACGGCGTCCCGCGCCACGAGGAGGTTCGGGATGGATTCCCTGCCGGATTTGACCTTCGGTCAGCGGCTGAAGGTCTACCGCGAGCGTTCGGGCAAGACTCGTGCCGTGCTCGGTGGCCTGGTCGGGCGTAGCGCCGAGTGGGTCAAGGCGGTGGAGACCGACCGCATTCTGCCACCACGCGTGCACATGCTGGACCGCATCGCGCGTGCCCTCAAGGTCGAGATGTCGGCCCTGGTCGGGGAGTTGAGCGACCGCTCCGCCATCGTGAACGGGCCGGAACATCCGGCGCTCGCCTCGGTCCGGGACGCCGTGAACCGCTGCACGATCTCCGGCGACACCACACCCGAGCCGCTGAGTCGCCTCAACGACCGTCTCGCTGCCGCCTGGCGGGCACGCCACCAGGCGTCCGACCATCGCACCGTGCTGGGCGCCCTCCTGCCGGACCTGCTCCGAGACGCCCAACGCTCGGCGTTGACGTACGAGGGTGCCGAGCGGCGACGTGCCCAGGCGCTCCTGGCCGAGGCGCTCGGGCTCGCGCAGATGTTCCTCGCCTACCAGCCAGCCGCCGAGATCCTGTGGCGCGTCGCCGACCGCGCGATGGTGGCCGCGCAGGAGTCCGGGGACCCGGAGGCGCTGGCCTGCGCGGGCTGGTTCCTGTGCCAGGTGCACCGGGACGCCGGTGACTGGGACACCGCCATGGCGGTGACCCTCGACGTCCTCTCCACGTTGGAGGCACGCGCGGCCGATGCGAACACCAACCTCCTGGCCCTCTTCGGCGCGCTCCACTTCGAAGCCGCATACACCGCCGCCCGAGCCGGTGAGGAGGGTCGCGCCTGGCGGTACTGGGACCACGCTGATCGGATCGCGCAGCGCCTGCCGCAGGGCTTCTACCAACCGCAGACGTCGTTCTCCCGCGTCATCATGGGCGCCCACGCCGTGACCGTGGGCGTCGAGTTGCAGAAGTCCGGCGAAGCGGTGCGGCAGGCACGTCGCCATGACGCCGCCGACATCCCCTCGCGGCCGCGCCGCGCACGACACCTCATCGAGGTTGCTCGCGCGCACTGCGGCAAGGACGACAGGGAAACCGCCATGGCGAACCTTCGCCGGGCGTACGAATCAGCCCCGGAGACGGTCCGCTTCAACGGCTACGCCCGGCAGATCACTCTGGACCTGCTCAGTGGGCCGCCGTCCACCCGCAGTGACGCTCGAGATCTCGCACTGAAGGTCGGCCTCGTCTCTTGATCTAGGGGTACGAACCCTACCCATGTCGCCCCAAGACCGTCCGTAACGTCCCCGTCACGGGATGCGGCGGGCGGTGCGAACTCGCCTGGCCGCCGCGTCCCCCTCAACCTCAGGGGCGGCTGGCCGTCCTCGTGACGACGGGGAGGACGCGTGCGACGCGTCTCGTACGACGAATACCTCTCAGCGGTCGCCCTGACCCTGGCCCGACGGCACCGGCCAGTCTGGTCCTGGCGGCACTGGCGACGCATCTGTCGTTGCGGAGTCGACCTGCCGTGCCGCAGCCGTCATTGCGTCCCGATCAACCGCGACCACTGGCCCAGTCAGGGCACGTCATGACGACCGCCCACCAGCCGACCGCACCACTGTGGAACTGCGGTTGGTGCGGCGCCGACTGGCCCTGCGAGCCGGGGCGGCGCGAGTTGCTGGCCGAGTACGACGGATGCCGCCTGTCCCTCACTGTCTATCTGGCCGCACAACTCGTCGTTGCCACGCCACGCCACACCTGGCCGATGTCCCCGCCGGACGCCTGCACCACCGATTCGTCGGCTGGGTGCGGTGAGCATCCCTCTGACTGGGGCGAGAAGGTCCACCGCAGCGCGCCTCGTGCGACGCGTCAAACCGCGTCAGATCGTTGCCCCCAGGGCCGCCGTGCAGAACTCGGCTGGTGGCAGGTATTCGTGGGCGGCGACGTAGTGGAGCAGGAGTTGCGGCGCGGCGTACACGACGCCATCGCCCCGGACCTCGAATTCGGCGCTCTCGCGGGCGATCACGCCCTGCCGAACGGCATCCATGGCATCCTCGCCCATGTCCCGGACGCAGATCTCGCAGTAGTGGTACCCGCGTGTCTGGCGGACCCGCACCGTGGCCAGCGCGGTCAGAGCTGCCATCAACCCGTCCGGGGGAGCGCCGGTCGGGAACGGGTGCGCGGCGTCCAGCCAGCCGACGTTGAGCGGCGGCTCGTCGGATACCCCATGCCCGTACTCGTCGTGCCGTTCCAGGTACGTGTACGGCGTCAGGTCCGCGAAGTAGGTCACGAGCCATACGTACCACCCTCAGCGATGCGCCGCTTGCCCCTCCTGGAGCGGTCCTGGACGAGAAATTCCCAACCGTGGCTGGGGCGGTGACCGTCGGTCACCTCCGTGGGGGCGGATGTGGTCGTGAGGGGTATACCTCAGAGTCATATTCATACCTCTGAGGTATATCGCTCAACAGCACATCGACATGGCGGGCAGCCAGAGCGGATGGCGAGCGCCCTTCGCTGCGACCCTGGCAGTGGGCAGCTCTTCGCCGCCTGGCGCTTGACAGGCGACGTGTGAGCGCTAACATCGACAGCCACAACTGTCTGTCGGGAGGTCCGATGACGCTCGTCCTCGCGCGTTCCACCGCACGGCGCATGGCCGGGCTCACGGCCCTGGTCGTGCTGCTCGCCGTCGGCCTCACCGTCATCTCCGGAAAGCCGGCCGCGGCGTGGGACAACGGCACGGCGGACACCCCGCCGATGGGGTGGAACAGCTACGACTCGTTCAACTGGCGCGTCACGGAGTCCGACGTGCGGGCCAACGCCGACTACATGCGCGACAACCTGCGCCAGCACGGCTGGGAGTACATCGTCATCGACTGGGCCTGGTACTACCCGGGCCAGCACAACAACAGCCCCAACCAGGACGCCAACCTCAATCCCCGGCTGCGGATGGACGCCAACGGGCGGCTGCTGCCGGACACCACGCGGTTCCCCTCGGCGGCGGGCACCAACGGGTTCAAGCCTCTCGCCGACTACGTGCACGACCAGGGGCTGAAGTTCGGCGTCCACCTGATGCGCGGCATCCCCCGGCAGGCGGTCGCGGACAATGTGCCGATCCTCGGCACCAACTGCCGCGCCAACCAGATCAACAACAGCACCACCGCGGCCTGGCTCAACCTGATGTGGGGCCTGAACATGTCCAACGCCTGCGCGCAGGCGTACCTGGACTCGGTCTTCCAGCTCCTGGCCAGCTGGGGTGTCGACTTCGTGAAGGTGGACGACATCGCGGCCCCGACGTACCGGCAGGCCGAGGTCGAGGGTTACCGGACCGCGATCCAGCACAGCGGTCGACCGATGGTGCTGAGCCTCTCGCCCGGCGCGACACCCCTGTCCAGTGGCGCGCACGTGCGGGACAACGCGCACATGTGGCGGATCGTCAACGACCTGTGGGACAACTGGTCGTCGCTCGACGCGCTGTTCGACCAGTTGCGCAACTGGACGCCGTACCGGACGACTGGCGCCTGGCCCGACCCGGACATGATCCCGATCGGGCGGCTGTCGAAGTACGGGCCGGTCGGCTCACCCCGCTACTCCGGGCTCACCGCCGACGAGCAGCGCACCCTCATGAGCCTGTGGGCGATCAACCGGGCGCCGCTGATGTGGGGTGGCAACCTGGTCGAGAACCGCGCCGCCGAGCTGGCGTTGATGACAAACGCGGCGGTGCTCGCCGTCGACCAGAACAGCGCCAACAACCGGCAGCTCGTCGGCGGCACCCGGCAGGTGTGGACCGCCGACGTCCCGGGCAGCGACCACCGGTACGTGGCGCTGTTAAACCGCGAGAGCGCGACCGCAAACGTCTCGGTGAACCTGGCCGACCTGGGCATCGGCTCGGCCACCGTCAC
Organism: Micromonospora lupini str. Lupac 08; assembly: GCF_000297395.2. Lineage (GTDB taxonomy): Bacteria > Actinomycetota > Actinomycetes > Mycobacteriales > Micromonosporaceae > Micromonospora > Micromonospora lupini. Next base: position 2,546,804 of record NZ_HF570108.1, read on the forward strand.
CGACCTGTGGTCCGGTGCGAGTCTCGGCACCGTCACCGGCACGCTCACCCGCTCCCTCCCCGCCCACGGGAGCGGCCTGTACCGGGTGGCGCCGCTGACCACCGCCCCCACGCCTACCACCTACACGGTGGCCGCGCGGCACAGCGGCAAGCTCCTCGACGTCTCCAACGCGTCCACCGCCGACGGCGCGAACGTCGTGCAGTGGGGCGCGAACGGGCAGGCCAACCAGCGGTGGCGGTTCTCCGACGCCGGTGGCGGCTACTCCACGGTGACAAGTGTCAGCAGCGGCAAGTGTCTCGACGTGTTCGGCGGCACGGGTGCCACCGCCGACGGCGTCCGGGTGATCCAGTGGGCCTGCAACGGCGGCACCAACCAGCAGTGGCGCGTGGAGGACCTCGGGACCGGCTACGTCCGGCTCGTCGCCCGCCACAGCGGGAAGTGCCTCGACGTGCAGAACGCCGCCACGGCGGACGGCGCCCAGGCCGTGCAGTGGACCTGCGGCACCGGCACCAGCCAACAGTGGCGACGCACCACCGTGTAGCGCGCCGTCGGCCCCCTCGGCGGTGATTCGGTCGCGAAACACGCCGCCCCCGCCCGGCCCGGAGAACAATGGTGGGTCGGGAAGGGGTGCCGCGACGAACCGGGGGAGCAGGCGTGCTCGCAACCAGCCTCCTCGGCCGGCTGCGCCGCCGCGACCCGGGGGACGCCGTCCTGCGGCGTGCGGTGCGCCTGACGCTCGTCGCGTCCGTCGTCTTCTACGCCTGCCGGTACGGAGCGGGCAGTCAGGTGCTCGCCACGTACGGGCTGTTCGGCACGATCGCCGCCGGGTCGTTCGCGCAGTTGCCCGGTCCGGCGCCACAGCGGGCGCGGATCCTCGTCACGGCGCTGCCGGCCGTCTGGGCGCTGATCGCCGCCGGCACGCTGCTGGCGTGGAGCACGTGGGCGGCGGCCGGCGGAATGCTCGTCATCGGGTTCGTCGTGTCGTTCGCGGGGGTCGGCAACCCGCGCCTGGTGGGCCTGGCCAGCGCCTTTCAGCTCTTCTACATCCTGGCGTCCTTTCCGCCGTACCAACCGGACACCCTGCCGCAGCGCCTCGGCGGGGTCACGCTCGCGGTCGTGCTGCTCGCCGCGGCCGAGGTGCTGCTCTGGCCCGACCCGGTGCCGGTCACCTTCCGGCAGCTGCTCACCCGGGCGGCGGACGCCGTCGGGGGGTTCCTCGACGACGCCGCCGACGCGCTTACCGACCCGCGCGCCGGTCACGGTGGTCGGGACAGCCGGCGCGCGCAGGCGTACGACCTGGTGGCCCCGCTCGGTCTCGGCCGCAATCCGCCGGAGCGGGCGCCGACCGCGGCCGGCGCCCAGGACCGGGCGCTGCGGATCTCCGCGGCGGCGCTGCGGGAGGTGCTCGCCGAGGCGGACCGGCTCGCGGGTGACGCCCCGCCGGAGCCGATCCCGGACCTGGCGGCGGCGCGGCTGCTGCGCGCCTGCGCGGACACGACCAGGGCCGCCGGCCGGAGCCTGTCACCGGGCGTGCCGCCGGTCGACCTCGGGAGCCTGGACGCCGCGATCCGCACGGCCGAGGCCGCGTACCCGGCGGGGCGGGGCGGCGCCGACGCGCCGGACGTACCCCGGATGTGCCGGGACGCGACCGCGCTGGCCCTCGCCGACCAGGTGCGGGTCTTCGCCGTCGGCGCCCGGGTCGCCGCCGGGGCGCGGCCCGCCGGGGGCGCGGCCTACCCCAGACTCTTCGGGTACGCGCGGCACAGCCCGTGGACGCTGTACTGGTGGCAGTTCCGCTCCCACCTGGCGCCCCGCTCCGCCCACCTGCACAGCGCGCTGCGACTGGCCGTGGCGCTGTCGGTCGCCCGGGTGGCCGCCGGGGTGTTGCAGCTCAACCACGGCTTCTGGGTGCTCCTGGCGACGCTCACCGTCCTGCGGACCTCGGCCGCCGACACGCGCACCGCGTTGCGGCCCGCCGTGCTGGGCACGATCGCGGGTGTCGTCGTCAGTGGCCTGCTGGTGCTCCTCATCCAGGAGCCCATCGTGTACGCCGTCGTCCTGCCGGTCACGCTGCTGCTGGCGTTCGGTGTCGGCCGGCTGCTGGGGCCGGTGTGGCAGCAGGCGCTGTTCACCCTGCTGCTGACTGTCGTCTTCAGCCAGCTCAGCCCCGAGGGTTGGCGGCTCGCCGAGGCGCGTCTCGTCGACGTCGGACTCGGCGCGGTGATCGGTGTGCTCGCCGGCGTCGCGATGTGGCCGCGCGGCGCGAGCCACGACCTGCGCCACAACGCCGCGCGTTACCTCACGGCCAGCGGGGACGCGGTCGCACAGACCGTGGAAGCGGTGCTCGGCGACGCGCCGCCGCCCGAGGACGACCTCGACCGGGTCCGCCGACGGATGGTCCTTGTCGACTCGTCGTACTGCCAGTACCACTCCGAGCGCCACGACCCGCGACGCCGACGCGTCGACTGGGACGCGGCCCTGGGCGCCGGGCAGCACGTGGTGCCCGGCGCCGAGTCGCTGCTGCGCCGCAACCCGCCCGGCTGCCTCGCCGGCTGGCCGGCGGCGGCGGTCCTGCTGCGCGACGCGGCCGGGCAACTGCGGTCGGCGTACGACGACCTGGCCGGCGAGGTGGCACACGGCCGGGCCTCGGGACCGGTGCCCGCCCCGGCCGACTGTGTCGACGAGGTGGACCGGGTCCGGCCGCTGCTCGGCACGGTCGACACCGCGGCGGTGCGGCACCTGGTGGAGGTCGACAGGTGGCTCGCCGGCCTCGCCGACAGCCTCAACCGGATCCACCCGCGGGCTGGCTCCGAACGGCGATCGTGAGCCAGGCCGGGTCAGGGAATGACGGGTAGGCCGCCGTGGTACAGGTGCTCGAACTGACGGTGGACCCACAGGATGCGGCCGTCGGGGCGTACGACCTTGCGGAGGTCGGCGATGGTGACGTCCTGGGCGCGCAACGCGGCGTGCAGCGTCCGGAGGGTGGCGCCCTCGGCGATGATCGGAGACGTCGGTCCGCCTCGGGCCCGTTCCGCCAGGCCGGCGCTGTGGTCGCCGGCGCTGAGATGGTTCGCGGCCTCCGCCGCGGCGTTCAGTGTCTCGTTCGCCATCGAGACCTGCTCTTCGACTGCTTTCCACTGCTCCTCGTTGAACTCGAGTTTCAGATCAGCCACACCCACGCCGAGGAGAGGCTTGAGAAGCATGGTGGTGGTCTTCAGGAGGGGGACGGCCCTGACCCACCACTCTCGGGAAACGTCTATGGAGTAGACGCCGGCGTCGCGTCGATCGGGCTCGAGGACGTGGACAGGCTGGAGCGAGTGCTCGCAGTACAACGTGAGCCGCATCCGCTTGGTAGTCCACTGCGGGTTGCGCAGGGACGCCCCGACGGGAGTGAGGGTGAACAGGCGCGGTCCGTCGGCGGCCTCGTCGTTGAGTTGCCACATCAACGCGGTCAGCTGTGCGTTCACGCCCGCGAGGTTGGCCTTGACGGTGTCGCTGAGCTCGGCGACCCGCTGACTCAGCCCGCGGACACGACTGTCCACTAGCGCCATGCCGTCCTGCAGCACGGCCAGCGCGTCGTCGCTCGCGCGCGAACCGCCCAACAGCGAGTCGATGGTGGGGAAGGCATCGCAGCCGGAGATGGGGCACTGCGCGACGCTCTGGCCGAGCGCGTCGCGCAACTTGATGAGCTTGTCGACGTCGAACAGGCCTGCCCCCCGCGTCGGCAGGCCGCACTCGTCACGGCAGGCGACGAGGGCGACGGTGGTCAGACCGGGCCAGAACCGCTCGATGCAGTAGCGGATCTCGTCCGTGATCTGTCGGAGGTAGGTGACGGCGTCCGGGCCGCGGACCTGGACCTGGACACCGACCCCCGTACGCACCGTGAGGAGAGCACGCGCGCCGTACCGGCTCTGCAGGACCATGCCCTGCTGCCAGTGCACGCCCTGCATGGATTCGGGCTCCGTGTAGCGCTGGTGGTGCAGTCTAACGATGAGCCGGTACATCAGGGAGTCGGGAATGATCACGTGGCCGGCGGGGCCCTCCGAGATCCGGCACACCTCCAGGTACTCGCGGTCACCGGGACGGAAGTTGACCCACGCGCTGCGCAGGAGCGGCTGCGCGGCCGGGACGAGTTGCGCAATGAGACTCACCGGCTCGGGCGAGGCATCGGGTGAGACCTGGTACGTCAGCTCGAAACGCCCCATAAGGGCCAGGAACAGTCGCTGCTGTTCCCTCGTATAAGACGTGCCGTCGGGTGCCTGGGCGGCACTCCACAGGCTGCCGAGCATGCGGTGCGGGACGAGACCGAGGGCGTCGACGGCGTCTCGGCTGTCGAGCAGGGCGGCGATCGCGACGTTGAGCCAGTCCGGTTGGAGGATCACGAACGCGGCCAGCGCGTCGTCGTCCGCGTAGTAGATCCACTTCCCCAGGTGGTGGGCATTGCTGGCCAGCGTGCGTGCCTGGAATGCGGTCAGTCCCTGCGCTGCGGCTACCGCTTCATAGCCGCGGTAGTCGATCACCTGCTGACCCTCGGCGGTGACGGCCTCGATCGTCTGCTGCCAGCTCGCCGGGTAGTTGCGGTGCACGTGCGGGAGCGTGCCGGCGGCTACGGCGATCGCTTCCCGCAGTGCCTCCAGCCGGTCGTCCGGGATGGCGCTGTCGACCTCGTGGAAACCGACGATCAGATCGCCGAAGCGCTGCTTCAGGTGCTGCTCGTCGATGGCGTCCGCCCGCGAGGATGGCCCGCCGTGGGACGCGACCACGAGGACCCGGGCGTCCGGGGCCCGGTGAGCGATCATGGCGATCCAGGATTCCACCATGCCGGCCGCGACACCCGGACGTGGTTTCCAGACAACGACGTAGACGGCTGGGGCACTGAAGAACACCTGGTGTGCCGGCTGATATGCCTGTTGGCCGCCGAAATCCCATCCGTTCAGGGTGATCTCGCGGCCGGCGTGGGTCACCACCAGCGGTTTAATGTCCATGCCCTGCGTCTGGTGACGATCTCGCCAGGGCTCGCCTCGTAGTGCACCGAGCAGGGAACTCTTACCCGCCTCGCCGGCGCCCACGAACAGGAGCTTCGCTTCCGAGATTGATCTCCCGTCGGTGGCGACATCCCTGAGAAAGGCCAGCAGCGCTTCCGTCCCCTCCGTCTCGGCGGCGAGAACCTCGGGCGGAAGTGGGTTGCCGTCGACGACGAGCATCCGGAGCTTTGCGAGCCGACCGATGGCGCCGGGGAGGGCGGTGAGATCGTTGCCCTCCATGAAGAGGTCGGTGAGGGCGTTCCAGCCGCCGACGGCGTCGGGTAGCGCGGTGAGCCGATTGCTTTCCAGGTACAGGTCGGTGAGGTCGGTCCAAGCTGCGACGGCGTCGGGTAGGACGGTGAGCTGGTTGTCGTACAGGTCCAACAAGGTGAGGGCGGTCCAGGCGGCGACGGCGTCGGGTAGCGCGGTGAGCCGATTGCTTCGCAGGTGCAGGCCGCTGAGCTCGGTCCAAGCGGCGACGGCTTCGGGTAGGACAGTGAGCTGGTTGTCGTCCAGGTGTAGCTCGTTGAGGGCGGTCCAGGCGGCGACGGCGTCGGGTAGCGCGGTGAGCTGGTTGCTGTCCAGGTGTAGCTCGTTGAGGGCGGTCCAGGCGGCGACGGCGTCGGGTAGCGCGGTGAGTTCGTTGTCGTCCAGGTAGAGGACATCGAGGCGAGTCCAGGCGGCGACGGCGTCTGGCAGTGCTCTGACCTGGTTGTAGTCCATATCGAGCCGTTCCAGGGCGGTCCAGGCGGCGACGGCGTCCGGTAGCTCGCCGAGTTTGTTGCGGTCCACATTGAGCTGCGTCAGGGCGGTCCAGCCCGCGACGGCGTGGGGTAGCTCGCCGAGTCTGTTGCGGTCCATAACGAGCCGTTTCAGGGCGGTCCAGGCGGCGACGGCGTCGGGTAGCGCGGTGAGCCGGTTGCCGCTCAGGACGAGCCGTTCCAGGGCGGTCCACGCGGCGACGGTATCTGGCAGCGCGGTGAGCCCGTTGCTACTCAGGTCCAACACGATGAGGGACGTCCAGGCGGCGGCGACGGCGTCTGGCAGGGTGCCCAGGTTGTTGTTGGCCAGATCAAGACTGACGACGTCAGCGAAAGCCGGGGTGTCACGCAGCAGCTCGGTGAGGTCTTCGGGGGTGAGGCCGAGACCGCCCAGATTGACATGCCCGGTGGTGGCGGCATCAATGCGCTGCCTGGCCTCGACAATCCTGCCGTCGTCCATACCCAAGCAGCGTAGTCCCCTGTTCACAGTCGGTTTGGCCGGCTCGGTCGCCCCGGTGCGTTCGGGTCGCGAGCAGGGATGCCCTTCGGCAGACCGCCGATCGCCGATTGGCCGTGCCCGGCGGCGGCCAGCCCGCCTAGCGTCGACGGCATGGAGATCGAGCAGGCACAGCAGTTGTGGAAGCCGGAGCCCGGCTGGTTGAACACGGCCTCCTACGGGTTGCCGCCCGAGCCGGCCTGGACGGCGTTGCAGGAGGCCCTGGCCGACTGGCGGGTCGGGAGCACGTCGTGGGAGGGCTGGGGTGACTCGGTGAATCGGGCCCGTACCGCCTTCGCCGGCCTGATCGGCGTGCCGGCCTCTGACGTGGCCGTCGGCGCGACCGTCTCGCAGATGCTGGCGCCGGTGGCGGCGGGGCTGCCGGCGGGTGCCACCGTGGTGGTTCCGGAGATCGAGTTCACCTCGAACCTGTTCCCCTGGCTGGTTCAGGAGGAGCGGGGCGTCACGGTCCGCACGGTGCCGGCGGACCGGTTGGCCGACGCGATCGACGCCGACACCGACCTCGTCGCGTTCAGCCTGGTGCAGTCGTCCGACGGCTCGGTCGCCGCGTACGACGAGATCGTGGCCGCGGCCCGTGCGCACGACGCGCTGGTGGTGGTGGACGCCACCCAGGCGTGCGGATGGCTGCCCTTCGACGGGAGCCGCGCCGACGTGGTGACAGTCGGTGGCTACAAGTGGCTGATGAACCCGCGCGGCACCGCGTACACCTATCTGGCTCCGGCGCTGCGCGACCGGCTGCGTCCGGACGCGGCCGGGTGGTACGCGGGCCGCGACCCGCACGCCTCCTACTACGGCCCGCCGTTGCGGCTGGCCGACGACGCCCGCCGGTTCGACATCTCGCCGGCGTGGTTCAGCTGGGTCGGCGCGGCGCCGGCGATGGAGTTGGTCGCCGAGATCGGTGTGGCGGCGATCCGGGAGCACGACGTGGCGCTTGCCAACCGGTTCCTGGCCGGCCTGGGGCGACCGGCGGGGGACAGCGCCATCGTCAGCGTCGACGTGCCCGGCGCGGAGCAGCGTCTCGCGGCGGCCGGCATCCGGGCGGCGGTGCGCGCCGGGCGGGTCCGCGCCTCGTTCCACCTCTACTCCACCGAGGCCGACGTGGACGCGGCTCTGAACGCGCTCCTCGGGTGAGGCCGGCCGCGCCCGTGGAGGGGCGCGGCCGACCGGTGGTCAGGAGCAGACGCTGAAGCTCGCGTACGTGTACGCGAGGGGCTTCCACTCCAGGTCGGGCCCGAGGCTCATGTCCCACTTGCCGTCCGCGAGGCGCCCGAAATAGATGAAGTTGCTGCCGAGCCCGTCGTAGTAGAACCAACCTTCGCCCTCGTACGTGGTGAGGCGGGTCGCCGCCCTGGCGAAGGTCCGGGGGCCGACGACGCCGTCGCCCACGAGGCCCCGGTCGGTCTGCCACCGCTTGGTGGCGGCCGTCGTCGCCGACCCGAACCGGCAGTCGACGCCGGAGGCGGCGAGGTAGCCGTCGGCCACCAGGATCTTCTGCCACATGGCGACGACGTTGTTGTACGAGCGGGTCGACGCGGAGATCGGGCCCTCGTCGCCCCAATCGTCCGTCCAGGTGCCCGAACCCGCGACGTACCCCTGACTGACGGACGCCGACGCCGGTGCGGCCGAGATGGCGATCGTGCCGACCATGGCGACGGCCGTCGCTATCGCAATGGCCCTGATTCGTGGGGACATGCATCCTCCTCTGACTGTCGGGCAGGGTGTGCCGAATACACACGCGGCAACGCTCATCGGTTGCATCCCAGTCAGGAGGCGGACAGTTCGGCTCAGGCCAGGTGGCCGCCGATCTTCGTGTACCCGCGCAGCAGGTCCCGGGAGATGATCAGCCGCTGCATCTCGTCGGTGCCCTCGAAGATGCGGTAGAGCCGGACCTGCCGGTACCAGCGTTCGATGGGCAGCTCCCGGGTGTAGCCCATGCCGCCGTGGATCTGGAGCACCCGGTCGACCACGCGGTTGACCATCCCGGCGCCGTAGAGCTTGCCCATCGACGAGGCGTGCCGGGGGTCCAGGCCCTGATCGACGGTCCACGCCGAGCGCAGCACCAGCCAGCGGGCCGCCTCCAGTTCGGTCTCCGAGTCGGCGATCATCCACTGGATGGCCTGGTTGGTGCCGATCTTCGCGCCGAACGTCTCGCGGGTGTTGGCGTAGTCGATGGCCATCTGCAGGACCCGCTCGGCGATGCCGATGGCGTGCGACGGGATGGTGTAGCGGCCCTTGCCGATCCACTCCATGCCCAGCGTGAAGCCCTGCCCGATCTCGCCGAGGATGTTGCGGTGCGGCACGCGGACGCCGTCGAAGATCAGCGACGCGGGCCCGCCCTCGCCCATGGTCTGGATGAACTCCGAGCGCCAGCCCATCGAACGGTCCACCAGGAACGCGGTCGCGCCGCCGTTGCGGGCGCCCTTCTCCCGGTCGGTCACCGCGACGACGATGGCGAAGTCGGCGTCGTGGCCGCCGGTGATGAACGTCTTCTCGCCGTCGAGGATCCAGTCGTCGCCGTCGCGGCGCGCGGACAGCCGGATGTTCGCGGCGTCGGAGCCGGCGCCCGGCTCGGTGATCGCGAAGCAGGACCGCCGCTCGCCCTCGATCGTCGGGATGAGGAACTCCTGCTTCTGCTCCTCGGTGGCGTGGAACAGGATGTTGTCCGCCTCGCCACCGAAGCGGAACGGCACGAACGTGTGGCCCAGCTCCGTCCAGATCAACGACTGGAGCACCGCCGGCAGGTTCATCCCGCCGTACTCCTCGGGAGTCGCCAGGCCCCAGAAGCCGAACTTGCGGGCCTTGAGTTGCAGCTCGCGCACCTCGGAGTGGTCCAGGCCCGGCTGGTGCGCGCGCTCCCGGCGCAGCACCTCCGCCTCCAGGGGCATCACCTCGCGGCGGATGAACGACCGGACGGTGTCCCGCACCGCCCGCTCCTCGTCGGTGAGCGAAAAGTCCACGGTGGTCCTCCTGGCGTCGGCGCGGCCGGTCACCCCTAAACTAGCGGTGTAAGTTTTGATGCGTCCAGACCCATGGCCCAGACCCGACGAGGAGCGCAGTGCCCCGACCCCGCCAGCCCCGGCTCACCCGGCAGCTGATCGTCGACGCCGCCACGGCGCTCATCGACGCCGAGGGTCTGCCCGCGCTCTCCACCCGTCGACTCGCCGCCGCGCTTGGCGTGCAGGGCCCGTCGCTCTACAACCACTTCGCCACCAAGGACGAGATCCTCGACGCGGTCGCCGACACGGTCACCGGCGCCGTCGACACCAGCGGCTTCACCGGCCGGGACTGGGCCGGCGCGCTGCGCGACTGGGCCTGGTCGTACCGGCGGGCGCTCACCGCGCACCCGAACATCGTGCCGTACCTGGCCCAGGGTCCCGGCCGCCGGCCGGCCGCGCTCGCCATGGCCGACGCGGTCTACGGCGGCCTCGTCCGCGCCGGGTGGCCGCCGGCGCGCGCCACCCACATCGGCGCGGCGCTGCGCTACTTCGTGGCCGGCTCGGCGCTCGGCTCGTTCGCCCGCGGCTTCGTCGAGGACCCCGAGCTGTACGCCGCGCACTACCCCCACCTGCGCCAGGCGCACCGGCTCGCCGAGCACCAGCAGAGCGTGGACGAGGGCGCCTTCGCCCTCGGACTGGACGCGCTGCTGCACGGCCTGGCGGCCGAGTACGCCCGCACCGTCGGGCCGGTGGAGTCCGGCCGGCCCAGCGGGTAGCGTCCAAACTCCCGGCGCTAGTTTCCCCGCCCGCCGCGACCCCGTCGCCCATGCCCGCTGCCATCGCCCGTCGCCCACCCCGGAAGGGACGCCATGGACCTCGCCGCCCCGCCGTCGCTGCTGCCCGATGCCCTGCGCCTCCGTCGCCACCTGCACATCGGCGGCGAGTGGACGTCTCCCGCCGGCACCGACGTGATCGACGTGGAGAACCCGAGCACCGGTGAGCTGATCGGTCAGGTGCCCGCCGGCACGGCGGCCGACGTGGACGCCGCCGTCGCCGCCGCCCGCGCCGCCTTTCCCGGCTGGGCGGCCGCCGCGCCCGCCGAGCGGTCCGCGCACCTCGACCGGCTGCACACCGCGCTCGCGACGCGCGCCGACGACCTCGCCCGCACCATCGCTGTCGAGCTGGGTGCCCCGCTCAAGCTCGCCACCCGTGTGCAGGTCGCGCTGCCGCTGATCGTGCTGCGCGACCACGTGGCGCTCGCCGCCCGGCCGCCGGTCGAGGAGACCATCGGCAACTCCCTCGTGGTCCGCGAGCCGATCGGTGTGGTCGGCGCGATCACCCCGTGGAACTACCCCCTGCACCAGGTGATGGCGAAGGTCGCGCCCGCGCTCGCCGCCGGCTGCACGGTAGTCCTCAAGCCCAGCGAGTTGACCCCGCTCACCGCGTACCTGCTCTTCGACGCGGTCACCGAAGCCGGTCTGCCGCCGGGTGTGCTCAACCTGGTCCCCGGCACCGGTGCGGCCGTCGGCGAGGCGCTCGCCGGGCACCCCGACGTCGACCTGGTCTCGTTCACCGGCTCCACCGCCACCGGCACCCGCATCATGCGACTCGCCGCCGACCGGATCGCCCGGGTCGCGCTGGAGCTGGGTGGCAAGTCCGCCAACGTGATCCTCCCCGACGCCGACCTGCCCACCGCGGTCAAGGTCGGCGTCGGCAACGCCCTGATGAACTCCGGCCAGACCTGCACGGCGTGGACCCGGATGCTTGTGCACCGCGACCGGTACGCCGAGGCGCTCGACCTGGTCGCGACGGCGGTGGCCGGCTACCGCGTCGGCGACCCGTTCGACTCGGCCACCCGCCTCGGCCCCCTGGTCTCCGCCGCCCAGGCGACGCGGGTACGCGGCCATGTCGAGCGGGCTCTCGCCGACGGCGCGCGCCTCGTCGCCGGTGGCCCGGGCGCGCCGGTACCGGCGCGGGGGCACTTCGTCGCCCCGACCGTCTTCGCCGACGTGCACCCGGACAGCGCGCTCGCCCAGGAGGAGGTCTTCGGCCCCGTGCTCGCCGTACTCCCGTTCGACGACACCGACGAGGCCGTCGCCATCGCCAACAACTCGCGCTACGGCCTGGCCGGCGCGGTCTGGTCCACCGACACCGAGGCGGCGCTCGCGGTGGCGCGGCGACTGCGCACCGGGGCGGTCGACATCAACGGCGCCTCGTTCAACCCCCTCGCGCCCTTCGGCGGCTACAAGCAGTCCGGCCTGGGCCGGGAGTTGGGCGTGCACGGCCTCGCCGAGTTCTGCGAGCTGAAGGCGATCCAGCGATGAGCGGCCCCGAGCCTGCGGGCGCGCCTGTGGCGGACAACCCCGAGCCGGCGGGCGTGCCGGTCATTGTCCGCGCGCTTGTCGCGCGCGGGCCCGGCGCCGAGCTGCGGGTCGAGCGGGTACGCCTGCCCGCGCCCGGCCCCGGCGAGGTGCGGGTGACGATCCGGGCGGCGGGCGTGTGCCACTCCGACCTGTCCATGGTAAACGGCACTTTGGCCGCGACGTTCCCGCTGGTGCTCGGGCACGAGGCGACCGGCGTGGTGGCCGAGGCAGGCGCGGGCACGCGACTGCCGGTCGGCACGCCTGTGGTGCTCAACTGGGCGCCCGCCTGCCGGGCCTGCTGGTGGTGCCGGCACGACGAGCCGTGGCTCTGCGCCGCCAACACCGCCCCGACGGTGGCGCGCGGCGAGACCGAGGACGGCGTACCGCTGCACCTCACGCTCGGCCTCGGCGCGCTCGCCGAGGCCGTGGTGGTGCCGGAGAGCGCGGTCGTGCCGATCCCGGCGGGGCTGCCCGCCGAGCAGGCCGCGCTGCTCGGCTGCGCGGTGCTCACCGGCGTCGGCGCGGTCGGCAACACCGCCCGGGTCGCGCCCGGCGAGTCGGTCGCCGTCATCGGGCTCGGCGGGGTCGGGCTCACCGTTCTCGCCGCCGCCCGCCGGGCGGGCGCCACGACGATCCTCGCCGTCGACGTGGCCGAGGCGAAGCGCGACCTGGCCCTCGCCGCCGGGGCCACCGACTTCCTGCTCTCCGACGACCGGCTCTCCAAGGAGGTACGGGCACGCACCGAGGGCCGGGGCGTCGACCACGCCTTCGAGTGCGTGGGGCGGGCCGCCACGATCCGGGCCGCCTGGAGGCTCACCCGGCGCGGGGGAGCGGTCACCGTGGTCGGCATGGGCGCCAAGGACGACATGGTCAGCCTCGGCGCGTTGGACATCTTCCACTCCGCGCGGACCCTGCGCTCCTCGGTGTACGGCTCGTCCGACCCGGACCGGGAGGTGCCGGTGCTGGCCGCCGAACTCGCCGACGGCGCACTGGATCTGCGGGTGCTGATCAGCGGCACGGTCGGGCTGGACGACGCGCCCACCGCCTTCGACCGGCTGGCGCGCGGCGAGGGCGCTCGCTGGGTGGTCACGCTGGACTGAGCGGAGCAGGCACGCCTGCCGGCCGTTTCCGGCCGGCAGCGCGCGGTCTCGATCAGAAGGGTGGTGTGTCCTCGCCCATCAACGCCAGCACGACGCCACCTCTCCCACTCTTGAGGCTCTGGACCACGACCCTGCCGGTGCTGCCGTCGGGCAGCTCCAACGTGAAGGTCTTCCCGACCGCGTTCTTGGGGCCGTTACCGGCGCTGTTGGCGGGCCGGAAGTCGCCTGCCCACGGCCGGGTCCCACCCTTGCGGGCCGGCTCGGCGAAGAGGGCGGCGGTGCCAGGGGTCCTGGTGCCGTCCGAGGAAAGAAGCACTGAGGCGCTGCGAAAGGTAGCCATATGCGCCAAGGCTATCCCGGACTGCGCTCTACCGCGCTCCGCAACGGCCCTCTACACCGAACGGCCATAAGATCTACTTCTATGGTCCGCGCCACGCCTCCGCGTCCCCTGGACATCACCGCGCTCTTCCCCGAACTGCGGGAGCATTCGGCCACCGCCACCCGCCTGCATCCCCGGCCCGGTGCTCCGACCGTCAGGGACAGCTCCGTCGGCGGACCGCTGCTGTGGCCTGCCGACGAGGTGTGGCCGGTCTGCGACGACGCCGGGGCGCACGAGCCGTACGGCCTGACCACCCCGGCCGTCCTGCGCCGCAGGCGGGAGATCCTCGCGACCGCGGAAGCCCGGGAGTCGCTGCCGGGCGGGGACTTCCTGACTACCGAGGAGCGGGCCGAACTCGATGCCGCCGACGCTCTGGACCTGGACGACCTGATCGAGGATTCGATCCCGTTGGTCCCGGTCGCGCAGCTGTACCGGCAGGATGTTCCGGACTACGTCGGTCCGGACGGCACCGACCTGCTCCAGGTGCTGTGGTGCCCGGTGGACCACTCGGACCGGCACTACAGCCCTCGCGTCTTCCTCCACTGGCGCGACAGTTCCGCCGTCGGCCCGCTGCTCGAAGCGCCTCCCGAGCCGCAGGTGATCAGTGACATGTACCTGCCGGTTCCGTGCGTGGTGCACCCCGAACAGGTTCGCGAGTACCAGTACGCCGATCTGCTCCCCGACGACCTGCGCGAGCGGCTCGACGAGTGGGATGACGACGAAGACGACGACCGTCCCCACTATCAGGCCGACCTGTCGCTGGCGCCGGGCTGGAAGGTCGGCGGGTACGCGAACTGGTCACTTACCGACCCGTACCCGATGGACTGTGCCACCTGCGGCACCGCGATGACCTTGGTCTTCACCGCGGACTCGGGCGACTGGAACGGCATGCGTTGCAGCTGGCGCCCGTCCGAGGAAGACCCGACCGCGTCCCCGGACACCGTCGGCGTGCAGATCGGGCGTGGCTACGCGCTGTACACCTTCCGCTGCCCCGAATCATTCGAGCATCCCCCGGCCACCGCCATGCAGTGACGCGGCTTCCCTCCACGGCTTGCCGGCGCGCAGAGCGAGGTGAGCGGAAGGCGGCAGATCCGGATGCCAGGCGGGATTGGGCGAGGCGACATCTCACTACCGGACCGCGCGGACGGTGCCTACTCTTCCGTCGTGGCACGTACCCGTATCAGGAGCATCGTCGTCGATGACATCGAATACCGATGGACCGTCGGCATGGTCGATCCGGGCCGTGTCAAGGTCACGGTCTGGCGCGACGGACCCGGCGGCGCCTTGGAGGTCATGGCGCGCTTTGATGACCCATGGCTGAACTTCGGACCGATCATCACCGCACCTGCCGGACGAGTGGCCGAAGTGTTCGAACTGAGCCCGATCGCCCCCGCTCTGGTCGCGAAGATCGTCCGGCAGGCACTCGACATGGGCTGGCAGGCACAGCACAAGGCAACGACGCGGCTCCAGCTCACCCGTGACCGCGAACGGTTGGAGCCGTCACCCGAGTAACAGGGCGTCGGACGCGACTGTTGTCCGCGGGCCACATGGTGTGATCACGAGGTAGATGCGAAGGGGGCATGGTGGGGCGCAAGGCGATCATCTTTCACGGGACCGGCGGCAACCCGGACGTCGTCTGGTACCGCTGGTTGGCGGGGCGGCTCGAGGCTCGGGGTTACGCCGTCGAGGTGCCGTACCTGCCGGGCCTCAACGTCGAGCCGATCGCGACGTTCCTGCCCACGGTGCTGGCCGGGCACCACGTCGACGAGAACACCGTCCTGGTGGGCCACTCCGGCGGCGCGGCGTTCCTCCTGGCGTTCCTGGAGCACGTCGAGGTGACAGTCGCTCAGGCGATCCTGGTCGCCGGCTACTGCACCCAGCCCAACACCAGCGACGAACCGGTGCTCCAGGAGAGCTACGACTGGGCCGCGATCCGGTCGCACGTGCGCGACATCGTCTTCATCAACTCCCGCGAGGATCCGTACGGCTGCGACGACCGACAGGGACGCGCCATGTTCGAGCGGCTCGGCGGCACCCAGATCGTGCGCGACGACGGACACTTCGGCGACTACGACCAGCCGTACGAGCGGTTCGAGCTGCTCGACCGACTCATCCCCTGACGCTCGCCGTGCGTGAACACCGGTTCTCGCGGGCTTGACCACCGAAACCCCACGGGTTTTCGCGCTGGACTCGTTGCGTCGAAAAAATACCTAGCAGTACTATGCATCGTACTTCTAGGGTTAGGGGTGGTAGGTCTCGTGAAGGTGGCAAAGGATCTGGTGGCCGCGTCTGCGACACCGATGGTGCTCGGCATCCTGGCCGAGGGGGAGAGCTACGGCTACGCGATCCTCCGGCGGATCAACGAGCTGTCCGCAGGTGAGCTGGACTGGACCGAGGGACTGCTGTATCCGCTGCTGCACCGGCTCGAGCGCCTGGCCTATGTGGAGGCGAACTGGCAGTCGGTCGCCGGTGAGCGCAAGCGCAAGTACTACCGGATCACCGACCGGGGCCTGGCCGAGCTGGCCGAGCAGCGCCGGCAGTGGGACACCGTCGTGGGCGCGCTCAAGGAGATCTGGCACGACCGTACGCCGCTGACGGCGCGCCCGCTGGAGGGCCTCGCATGACGGCGCACGACGGGCCGGAGGAGCTGGAGGCGCAGTTCGCGCAGTGGCGCCGATACGTGCTGCGGCGTCGGGAGTTGCAGTCGGTGGACGCCGACGAGCTGGAAGACCACCTCCGCGGCTCGGTCGACGAACTCGTCGCGGCGGGCCTCAGCCCGGACGAGGCGTTCCTGGTCGCGGTCAAGCGGATGGGCAGTCTCGACGAACTCTCCCGTGAGTTCGCCCGGGAGCATTCGGACCGTTTGTGGAAGCAGCTCGTGCTGACCGGCGACTCCGGCAACCCGGCCGCCGGCCCGCGCTCCCGGCGGGACCTGTGGGTCATGCTCGGCTGTGCGGCAGGCGCGGTGGCGTCCGTCAAGGCGCCCGCGCTGTTCGGGTTGAGCGTCGACGACGACGGCTCGTTCTACGCGCGCAACGCCACCCTGTTCGCGCTGCCCTGGCTGGCGGCGTTCCTGGCCTGGCGGCGGCGGGCCCGACCGGTGATGATCGCGGTGCTGGTGGCGCTGTTCGTCCTCGGCGCCGTGGCGGCGAACGTCTACCCCCTGGCGGACGACTCGCAGTCCGTCGTCGTCACAGGCGTCCACCTTCCGATCGCCCTGTGGCTCGTGGTCGGTCTGGCCTACGTCGCCGACGACTGGCGCTCGTCGCGTCGACGCATGGACTTCATCCGCTTCACCGGCGAGTGGTTCATCTACTTCGTGCTGATGGCCCTCGGCGGTGGTGTGCTCGCCGCGTTCCTGTTCAACACCTTCGCGGCCATCGGGATCGTTCCGGAGGCGTTCGTCTCGCAGTGGCTCCTGCCCTGCGGTGCCGCCGCCGCGGTCGTCGTTGCCGGGTGGCTCGTCGAGGCCAAGCAGAGTGTCGTCGAGAACATCGCTCCGGTCCTCACCCGGCTGTTCACCCCGCTCTTCACCGCCGCCCTGCTCGCCTTCCTCGTCGCCGTCGTCTGGACCAGCCACGGCATCGACGTCGAGCGCGAGGCGCTGATCCTGTTCGACCTCCTGCTCGTCGTGGTGCTGGGGCTGCTGCTCTACTCGCTCTCGGCCCGCGATCCGCTGGCCCCGCCCGGCGCGTTCGACAAACTCCAGCTCGCGCTCGTGGTCAGCGCGTTGGCCATCGACGTGCTGGTGCTGGTGGAGATCACCGGGCGCATCACCGACAACTACGGCGGTACGCCCAACCGGGCGGCAGCGCTCGGCGAGAACGTGATCCTGCTTGTCAACCTCGCGTGGTCGGCGTGGCTCCTGCTGAGCTTCCTCCGCCGGCGTACCCCGTTCGCGGCCCTCGAACGCTGGCAGACCGGCTACCTGCCGGTGTACGCCGCGTGGGCCTGGATCGTGGTCCTCGTCTTTCCTCCGCTGTTCAGCTACGCCTAGCGGCTGGCCGGCCCGTCCGACCCGATCAACCAAGCGGTTGGTTGACAGTGCGGCACAATGATGCTGGACTATCAACCAAGCGCTTGGTTGAGGATGGCTGAGGATGACGGAACGGCACGACCGCCGGCAGGCGCTGGTTCACGCGGCATTCTCGGCGATCGCCGAGAGCGGCTTCGAGGGGTTCCGACTGCGGCCGATCGCTGCCGCGGCCGGCATCGACCACTCCACCCTGCACCACTACTTCCGGACCAAGGCCGATCTGATCGCCGCGGTGCTCGAGCACGTGACAAGCCAATTCGAGGCGACGATGCACACCGATCTGGACCCCGCCACCCGACTGCGGCAACACCTCCGCGAGATCGCCACCGCCGTCACGCAGCGGCCCGAGTTGTTCATCGTGCTCGACGAACTCGACCTGCGGGCTCGACGCGACGGGTCCACCGGGGCCGACATCGAGCGCGACGAACAGGGCTGGCGGGACGCGCTCACGGCGATCTTCACCGAGGGCGTCGCGCGGCACGTCTGGTCGACGGACCTCGACGTCGCCGCCAGCGTCGAACTGGTGATCGCCACCGTCAAGGGCATTCGCCTGCGCCCCGACCGGGCCGAGTCGGTGGTCAACCAACTGTGCGACCTCTTCTCACCGGAAAGGCCCCACGCATGACTGACGTGCTCGTCGTCGGCGGTGGCATCGGTGGCCTCGCCCTCGCCCAGGGTCTGCGCAGACACGGCATGACCGTCGCCGTGTACGAGCGTGACCGCCACCGCGACGACCGGGTGGACCGCTACCGGCTCGCGATCAACCCGGCGGGCAGCCGGTCGCTCCGGGCCTGCCTGCCCGACCGGCACTGGCAGGCGTTCACCGACACCGCCGGCCGGCCCGGCGGCGGTTTCGGTTTCCTGGGCACGGACCTGCGCACGCTCGTCCTCGTCGAGGACGCGCTGATGTATCCCGACGATCCCGACCCCGCGGAGCGGTCGTACCCGGTCGACCGGCACACGCTGCGCGGCGTTCTCCTCGACGGACTCGACGACGCCGTCCACTACGACAAGGCCTTCGAGCGCTACGAGCTCACCGCCGACGGTCGCCCCACCGCGCACTTCGCCGACGGAACGTCCGCCACCGGCGACGTCCTGGTCGGCGCCGACGGGATCAACTCCCGCGTGCGCGCGCAGTACCTGCCGACCGCCACCCAGCGGGATACCGGCGCGGTGGGCGTCGGGCTCAAGTTGCCGCTGAACGACGACACCCGGGCCTGGCTGCCCACCCGGCTGGCCGAGGGCATGAACCTCATCGTGACCGGTGCGCCGTACTTCCTGTTCACCTCGGTGTTCGAACGCCGGCAACCAGTGGGGGACGACTACCTGCTGTGCGCGTTCGTCGCCCGTACCGACCTGTTTCCCTCGCGTCCGGAGCGCCTCGACGGCGCGCAGTTGAAGGCCTACGTCGCGGGGCTGATCACGGACTGGCATCCCGCGCTACGCCAACTGATCGACAGGTGTCCGCCGGCCGACGTCAGCGCGTTTCCGTTCCAGGCGTCCGACCGTCCGGCGCCGTGGACGCCCTCGCGGGTCACCGTGCTCGGCGACGCCGTACACGGCATGCCGCCGGCCGGCGGTAACGGCGCCAACACCGCACTGCGCGACGCCGCCCTGCTCACCCGCCAGTTGTCGCTCGCCGACGGCGGCCACCTGCCGCTGCTGGACGCGATCGGCGAGTACGAGACCGAGATGCGGGCGTACGGATTCCAGGCCGTCGACCTGGCCCTGCGGACCCTGCACCAGGGCATGACGAGCAACCCGGTAAGCGTGGGTCTGACCCGTGGCTGGTTCAGCCTCTGCGGCCTCGCGTCACCGCTGCGCCGGATGACGTTCGGCGCGAGCTGGGCCAGGATCAGCGCCCCCCGCCACTGGGAGCGGGCCGCCTGACGAGCGCTTCGGTCACTTGCCGGTCACGATGCCCGGGTTGATGCACAGCCCCGGGTTGGCGCCGTTCTTCTCCGCGATCTCCAGGCAGCGGGTTACCTTGTCGACCTTGGCGTTGGTCTCGGTGATCTGCTTGGAGATCTCGGCGTTCTTGCGGTCCTGCTCCAGGTTGCGGGTCTGCGCGAGCTTGTCCTGGAACGCCTTGATGTTGCCCTCGGTCTTGTCGTCGTGGTTCACGCGGGTGATGGTCACCGAGAGGATGTCCACGTCGCTGGCGAGGCGGGTGTCCGCGCTGGTCTTGATGTTCGCCGCGAAGGGCTTCAGGTCGACGTTGAGGTCACCGGTCCGGGCGTCGATCTTCTCCAGGGGGTTGTACGCGGCGAAGGCGTCATTGACCGCGCTGTCGAGCTGCACGCCCACCCGCTGCCCCCGGAAGCTGTCGAAGTCTCCCTTGTAGTCCATGAACTGCTTCGGCGCGTTCTCCGGCCGCACCTGCCACTCGATGAGCACCTCGACGCACGCGTCGGCGAGCGTGCCGGTGCGCACGCGTACGCAGTTGTTGCCGCCGATGTGGTCGTACTTCTGCCGGCCCGCGTCCCACTCGCCGACCTTCTGCCAGGGAGCCACCCACTTCAGGCCGGAGCCGGTCACCTTGCCGGTGGGCTTGCCGAAGCTCGTGACGATGCCGACCGAGCGGATCGGCACCGAGTGCGCGCTGGAGGTGACACCGACCAGCAGGGTGAGGGCGAGGAAGACGAGCGCCGCGAGGGCGGCCATCCGCTTCAGTGGCCGCGCGGGGGCGACGAGAGCCAGGACGGCGCTGACCGCCAGGGCGACGGCGAAGACGATCGCCATGGTGAAGCCGACGGGCATGGGGTGGGACCTTCCGTTGGGCTGTGTGGATCATCAACCTAGGAGGTCCGGTCAAGTCGGCGGGACGGGGGAGTGGAGTCCGGGCACGTCCTCCGCCTGTCGAATATGGATGCCATCGACATGGCTCGACTCGCGCGGCCGGTCGTAGGTTTCCTCCACGCGACGGGCCTGTGACCGCGGTCACCGAATCGACCGTCGCCGCGACCGTGCGGAGGATGAGGCGATGGCCGGGCAAGCGCTCCTGTCGGCCCGCGGGCTGACCCGGGACTTCCGGGGCTTCCGGGCGGTCGACGAGATCGACCTGGACGTCGCGCCGGAGAGCGTCCACGCGCTCGTCGGCCCGAACGGCGCCGGCAAGACCACCCTGTTCAACCTGCTCACCGGGTTCCTCCCGCCCAGCGGCGGGCGGATCGAGCTGGCCGGACGGGACATCACGGGGCTGCCGCCGGAGCGGGTCGCCCGGCTCGGCGTGGCCCGCTCCTTCCAGATCACCAGCCTCTTTCCGCAGCTGTCCGCCCGCGAGCACGTCGCGCTGGCGTTGCAGTCGTCGAGCGGACTGGGCTGGCGGTTCTGGCGGTCGGCGAAGCTGCTGGACCGCTACACCGAACGGGCCGACGAGCTGCTGGCCATGGTGGGGCTGGCCGAGCTGGCGCAGGCCCCGTCGGCGGCGCTGGCGTACGGCCGCAAGCGGGCCCTGGAGCTGGCCATCGCCCTCGCGCTGGACCCGAAGGTGCTGCTGCTCGACGAGCCGACCGCGGGCATGGGCCTGGAGGACGTCGACCGGACCGTCGAGCTGATCAGTCGGGTCCGCGCGGGCCGGACCGTGGTGCTTGTCGAGCACAACATGAGCGTGGTCGGCCGGCTCGCCGACACCGTCACCGTCCTGCAGGCCGGCAAGGTCCTCGTCGAGGGCCCGTACGAGCAGGTCCGCGCCGACGAGCGCGTGATCACCGCCTATCTGGGAGCCGCCGATGCTGCGCGTTGAGAACCTGTCCGCCTTCTACGGCGAGGCGCAGGTGCTGCGGGAGGTCAGCCTGGAGGTCTCCGCCGGCGAGGTGGTCACCCTGGTCGGACGCAACGGCGCCGGCAAGTCCACGCTGCTGCGCTGCGTGATGGGGCTGCACCCCGGCCAGCGCGGCACGGTGACGCTTGACGGGCGGGACATCACCGGGCTGCCGGCGCACAAGCGGGCCCGCCTGGGGCTGGGCTGGGTGCCCGACGACCGGGGCAGCTACGCCACCCTGACCGTCACCGAGAACCTCACCCTGCCGCCCACTGTCGGTCCCGACCCGTGGCCGCTGGAGCGGGTGTACGAGGCGTTCCCCGCCCTGCACACCCGGCGCGACTCCGCGGCCACCATGCTCTCCGGCGGCGAGCAGCAGATGCTCGCCCTGGCCCGGGTGCTCCGGATGGGGGCGCGGCTGCTGCTCTGTGACGAGCCCACCGAGGGGCTGTCACCGCTGCTCGTGCAGCAGGTCGGCGACCTGCTGCGGGAGGCCAAGCGGCACGGGGTGACAGTGCTGCTGGTCGAGCAGAACCTGCACTTCGCCACCGGCGTCGCCGACCGGCACTACCTGCTGGCCGAGGGACGTGTCGCCGAGGCGATGGACAACTCCGAGGTGCGCTCGCGCGAACGCGAGCTGCTCGCGTACCTCGGGATCTGATTCTTTTCGACGACGAGCCGCGCGACGGCGCGCGGCATGGATGGAGTGGGCATGCGCAGGACGGTGGGTGTGGCCGCGGCGTCGGCCGCGGTGGTGCTGGTCGCCGGTTGCGGCGGCGGTGGACCCCAGTCGGGCGGCGATCAGAAGCTGACCGGCGACAAGATCGTGCTGGGCGTGCTCAACGACCAGTCCGGGGCGTACTCGGAGTTGTCCGGCAAGAACTCGGTGACGGCTGTGGAGATGGCCATCGCCGACTTCACCGCGAAGTACGGCGACAAGGCGGTGACCAGGAACATCACCGTGGAGACCGCCGACCACCAGAACAAGCCGGACGTGGCCAACTCCAAGGCCCAGGAGATGTACGACCGCAAGGGCGTCGACCTGATCCTGGACGTGCCCACCTCGTCGGCGGCGCTGAAGGTGGCCGACGTGGCCAAGGAGAAGAAGAAGCTCTACTTCAACATCGGCGCGGCGACCACCGACCTGACCGGCAAGAGCTGCAACAGGTACACGTTCCACTACGCGTACGACACGTACATGCTTGCCAACGGCACCGGGAAGACCACCACCGAGCAGATCGGCAAGAACTGGTACATCCTCTACCCGAACTACGCGTTCGGTCAGGACATGGAGAAGAGCTTCTCCACCGCCATCACGGCGGCCGGCGGCACGGTGGTCGG
This sequence comes from Micromonospora lupini str. Lupac 08, assembly GCF_000297395.2. Taxonomy (GTDB): domain Bacteria; phylum Actinomycetota; class Actinomycetes; order Mycobacteriales; family Micromonosporaceae; genus Micromonospora; species Micromonospora lupini. Next base: position 2,569,024 of record NZ_HF570108.1, read on the forward strand.
CAAGGACGGCGCGCCGTTCCCGAACACCAGCGGCGACTTCTCCACCTTCCTGCTCAAGGCGCCGACGCTGAACCCGAAGCCGGACGTGCTGGGCACCATGCAGGCCGGCGCGGAGCTGGTGAACGTCGTGAAGCAGTACAACGAGTTCAAGCTGCGCGACAAGGGCGTGGGTCTGGCGGTGGGGCTGATGTTCCTCACCGACATCCACTCGCTCACCCCGGCCGCGCTGGCGGGCACCACGTACACCGACGCCTGGTACTGGAACTTCGACGCCAAGAACCGGGAGTTCGCCGACCGCTTCCAGCAGAAGGCCGGCACCCGGCCGACCTTCGCGCACGCGGCCAACTACTCGGCGGCGTTGCAGTACCTGGAGGCCGTGCAGGCCGCCGGCACCGACGACGCGGACACCGTGGTCAAGGGCCTGGAGGGCAAGACGGTCGAGGACGTCTTCCTGCGCAACGGCAGGATCCGCGCCGAGGACCACCGGGTGGTGCACGACGCGTACCTGGCCCAGGTGAAGCCGCAGTCCGAGGTGGCCGAGCCGTGGGACTACGTGAAGGTGCTCAAGACGATCCCCGCCGCGGAGGCGTTCCGCGCGCCGTCAGCGGACTGCAAGCTATGAGTGGTTTCGCGCAGAACACCTTCAACGGGCTGGTGAGCGGGGCGTTCTACGCCCTGCTCGCCCTCGGGCTCGCCGTCATCTTCGGCATGCTGCGGGTGGTCAACTTCGCGCACGGCGCGTTCTACATGCTCGGGGCGTTCGGCGCGTACGTGCTGCTCAGCGAGGCGGGCGTGCCGTTCTGGGCGGCCCTGGTGATCATGCCGGTGGGGCTCGGGCTGCTCGGCATGGCCCTGGAACGCGCGGTGATCCACCGGCTGACGAAGCTCGATCCGCTCTACAACTTCCTGCTCACCTTCGGCCTGACGCTGATCCTGCAGGACCTGGTGAAGCTGCGCTACGGCGTGCAGTCCAGCCCGTACGCGACCCCCGCGCTGTTGGACGGGACCGTGAACTTCGGCCTGTTCGACTTCCCGACGTACCGCGTGTTCATCCTCGGCTTCGCGGTGCTGCTCTGCGTGGCGGTGTGGTGGGTGCTCACCCGGACCCGGATCGGCATGGTCGTCCGCGCGTCCACCGAGCGTCCCGACCTGACCCGGGCGTTCGGGATCGACGTCGGACGGTGGGTGACGCCGGTCTTCGGCTTCGGCATCGGTCTGGCCGGGCTCGCCGGCGTGCTGGCCGCGCCGATGCGCGCCGTCAACCCGCTGATGGGCACCGACCTGATCATCGTGGTCTTCGCGGTGGTCGTGATCGGCGGGCTGGGCTCCATCTTCGGCTCGGTCGCCGCCGGCTTCGGCATCGGCCTGGTGCAGGCGTGGGGTGAGGCGTACCTGTCGAACTTCCCGATCGTGTCGCAGACGATCGTCTTCGTGGTGATGGCCGGCGTCCTGCTCTGGCGTCCGGCCGGGCTGTTCGGTCGTGAGGAGGCCCCGGCATGACGAGCACCGTGGACACCGCCGCCGACGCGTCCCGCTCGACGCCGCCGTCCGGGCTGGTCGCCGTGGCCCACGCCCCGGGCTGGGTGCGGTACGCGCTGCTCGCCGTCGGGCTGGCCGTCGCCGTCTGGCTGCCCAACGGCCTCTACCCGGCGGTCGCGGTGGACATCCTCTGCTGGGCGCTGTTCGCCGTGGCGGTGGACCTGCTGCTCGGCTTCACCGGGCTGATGTCCTTCGGGCACGCCGCGTTCTGGGGCGCCTCGGCGTACGTCACCGGGTTGGTGGCCATCCACGCCGGCCTGCCGTTCCCGCTCGCGGTGCTGGCCGGAGCGCTCGCCGCGGCCCTGCTCGCCGTGCCGATCGGCTACCTGGCGGTCAAGCGGACCGGCATCTACTTCGCCATGGTGACCCTCGCGTTCGCGCAGATGGTCTACTACGTGGCCAACGAGTGGCGCTCCGTGACGCAGGGGGAGAACGGCCTGCAGGGGGTGCCGCGTTCGTTTCCCGGCCTGGATCTGACCGACGACTACTACTTCTACTACGCGATCCTGCCGATCGTGCTGCTCGGGCTGGCCGCCGCCTGGCGGATCGTGCACTCACCGTTCGGCCGGGTGCTCGTCGGCATCCGCGACAACCCGGCGCGCGCCCGTGCCCTGGGCTACCCGGTGCACCGCTACAAGCTCACCGCGTTCGTCCTGTCCGGGTTCATCGCCGGCCTCGGCGGCGGCCTGTTCGCGGTCGGGCACCGGTTCGTCTCGCTGGACGTGCTGCACTGGACCACCTCCGGCAAGGCGGTCATCGTGGTGGTGCTCGGCGGGATCGGGACGCTGTGGGGCGGGGTGCTCGGCGCCGCGATCGTCGTACGCCTGGAGGACTGGCTGTCGTTCTCCGGCTTCGAGGCGATCGGCCTGGTCACGGGCGGCATCTTCGTCCTCGTGGTGGTGCTCTTCCGGCGCGGCATCTGGGGCAGCGCCGCCGCGCTGGCGCGCCGGCTGGCGCTGCGCCGCAGGTAAATTCCGGCGGGGCGCATCCGTCGCGCGCGGTCGCGGCGAACCCCCGGGTAGAGAACGTCTACCCGGGGGTACGTCTGTGCTGACCGAGCCGATGCTTGCCGCTCCGATGCCGCCCGACGCGGTGCAGACCGCGCTCAAACGGGTCTCGCTGGCGGCCGAGGACCTGGACGGGAACCGTGTCGCCACGCTGACGCGGGAGTTGGCCGCCGAGTGGGGCGTGCCGGCGCTCTGGGAGCAGGTCTGCCGGCCGCTGCTGGCGCTGTCGTCGGGGCGCGGCGCCGCCGAGATCGCCGTCGAGCACGCCCTGTCCGAGGGTGTCCGGACCGGTCTGGACGTGTACCGCCGCGAGCCCGGCCGCTCCCTGCCCGTCGGCGGGGTGCTGCTGGCCGGCGCCGAGCAGGAGGCGCACTCCCTCGGCCTGCACGCGCTCGCCGCCGCCCTGCGGGAGCGGGGGCGTGGCTGCCTGCACCTGGGACCCGCGCTGCCCTGGCCCGCCCTGACCAGCGCGGTGCGCCGGGCTTGCCCGCACACGGTCGTGCTCTGGTCGCAGACGCCGGTCACCGGCCGCGCGTACCGCCTGGTGCGCTTCGCCCGGGACTTTCCCCACCTGCGGGTGTACGGCGCGGGGCCGGGCTGGATCGAGCCGCTGGCCGCGCCGGTGGGCCATCTGGACGGATTGCCCGCCGCGGTCGCCGCCTGTCTGGCGGCTCAGCGAACGTGATGCCCGCCACATACGATACGGATCGGTTCCGTATCGTTAATAGTCGCCCGTAGGCTGTCCGCGTTACGAGACTGGCCCGTATCGTATTGCGCGACGGGTGCAACCGGGGGGAGAACCGGGCATGGAACTGCACGAGAACACGGGACACCCGAGGAGGTGGGCGATCCTGGGGGTGCTGGTGATCAGCCTCCTCGTCGTCGTCCTCGACAACACGATCCTCAACGTCGCCCTGCGCACACTGGCCGACCCGGTGCACGGCCTCGGGGCCAGCCAGGGCGAGCTGGAGTGGTCCATCAACTCCTACACGCTTGTGTTCGCCGGGCTGCTGTTCACCTTCGGGGTGCTCGGCGACCGCGCCGGCCGCAAGCGCTTCCTCATGATCGGGCTGGCGCTGTTCGGCCTGGCGTCACTGCTCTCCGCGTACGCGGACAGCCCCGCCCAGCTCATCGCGGCCCGCGCCCTGATGGGGGTCGGCGGCGCGGCCATCATGCCGGTGACGCTCTCGATCATCTCCAACGTGTTCGACCCGCGTGAGCGCGGCCGGGCCATCGGCGTGTGGGCCGGCGCGGTCGGCCTGGCCGTGGCGATCGGCCCGATCCTCGGCGGCACGCTGCTGGAGCACTTCTGGTGGGGCTCGGTCTTCCTGATCAACGTCCCGGTGGTCGTCGCCGGCGTGGTCCTGGTGGCGCTGCTGGTCCCCGAGTCGCGTGACCCGCGCCCCGGCCGCGTCGACCTGCTCGGCGTCCTGCTCTCCGTGGTCGGCCTGGTGGCCCTCTCCTACGGCATCATCGACGGCGGCGAGCACGGCTTCGACCGTCCGGTGGCCTGGGGCTCGATCCTGGTGGGCCTCGCCGTGCTGGCCTGGTTCGTCCGGCACGAGCTGCGCTCCGAGCACCCGTCGCTTGACGTCCGGCTGTTCAAGGTGCCCCGGTTCGCCGCGCCCGTGGCGATCGTCGGCCTGGTGTTCTTCGCCGCGATGGGCGTGATGTTCTTCAGCTCCTTCTACCTGCAGCTGGTGCGCGACTACAGCCCGCTGCAGACCGGCCTGCTCTTCCTGCCCTTCGCCGGTGCGCAGCTGATCTTCGCGCCGCGCAGCGCCGCGATGGTCCGCCGCTACGGCGGTCGGGCGGTCGCCGCCGTCGGGCTGGGGCTGACCGTGGTGGCACTTGCCGCGTTCGCCTTCATCGGCGCGTCCACCCCGATCTGGATCGTGCTTCTCGTCTTCTTCATCCAGGGCGTCGGGATGGCCAACATCATGCCGCCGGCCACCGAGTCCATCATGTCGGCGCTGCCCCGCGAGAAGGCCGGCGTGGGCTCCGCGGTCAGCAACACCGTCCGCCAGGTGGCGGGCGCGCTCGGCGTGGCGGTCCTCGGCTCGGTGCTCTCCGCGGTCTACCGCAGCGACGTGGGCGACGCGCTGACCGGCCTGCCTGCCCAGGCCCGCGACGCCGCCAACGAGTCGATCTCCGGGGCGTACGCGGCGGCCGGAAACCTCGGCCCGGGGGCACCGACGCTGATCTCGGCGGCCAACGACGCCTTCGTCACCGCCATGCACTGGGCGGCGGCGCTCTCCGCGATCGTCGCGGCCCTCGGCATGCTTGTGGTGCTGCGGTGGATGCCGGGTCGCGACGCCCTGGCTCCGGCGTCGGCGGCACCCGCCGCCGAGCCCGAGTTGGCCGGGACGGCCTAGGTTCGGGACGATGTCCGACATGACGTCAACTGCCGATGCTCCGCGGTCGCCCGGGCGACCGCGGAGCCTCCGCGCCGACGAGGCGATCATCGAGGCGACCCTCGACCTGCTCGCCGAGGGCAGCACCATCGAGGCGCTCTCGATCGAGGCGATCGCCAGCCGTGCCGGGGTCGGCAAGGCCACCATCTACCGTCGCTGGGCCGGCAAGGACGCCTTGCTCCTGGACGCGCTGCGCCGGCTCAAGGGCATCCTGCCGCAGCCGGAGGGGCACTCGCTCCGGGACGACCTGATCCTGCTGGTCGGCGCCATCGGGAAGAACGTCGACCCGCGGGCGTCGAAGATCATGCCCTGCCTGGTGCCGGAGGTGAACCGCAGCCCGGACCACTTCCGCCTGTACCAGAACATCATCTCCCCGCGCCGCCAACTCATGCGCGAGGTGCTGCGACGGGGCATCAGCGAGGGTCTGCTCCGGCCCGACATCGACATCGAGGTGACCATGGCGTTGCTCACCGGGCCGATGCTGATCCAGCGGGTGTTGCAGTGGAACCCTGAACTGGACGAGCAGACCCTGCCGGAGCAGGTCGTCGACGCGGTGCTGGCGGGCATCCTGACCCGCTGACCCGGCCCACCGGGCACGGACCGACCGGTCCGTGCCCGGTGCGCCCGGCCTGGCGGGCGGTGGCTGCGCCGATCCGCGGTCAGGCGTTCGACGCGCGCAGGCGGTGCAGGCGCAGCGCCAACTGCACCTCCAACGCCCGCTCGGGCCGCTGCCAGTCGGCGCCGAGCAGTTGCCCGACCCGCTCCAGCCGCTGGGTCACCGTGTTGACGTGCACGTGCAACTGCTCGGCGGCCCGGGCCAGGCTGCCACCCACCCCGAAGTACGCCTCCAACGTCTTCACCAGCGCCGTCCCGCGCCGGGCGTCGTAGTCCACCACCGGCCCGACCGTGACGGTGAGGAACTGGGCCACGTCCCTCTCACCCCGGTCACCGACCGTGCCCAACAGCAACCCGACGAAGCCCAGCTCCGCGGTGCTCGCGCCCTGACCGGCTCGGCCCAGCGCGCCCAGCGCCGTCAGGCAGCGGTCCGCCTCGTGGAACGTCGCGGCCAGCGTCCCCGGCCCGGTCGACGGGCCGCTCGCTCCGGCGGTCACCGGCCGGCCCGTCACCCGCGACAGGTCCCGAGCGACCGCGCGGGCACTGCCACCGGCGTCCTGGCCGGGCAGCATGAGGACCACCCGGCCGTCGCGCGCCGCGGCCAGACCACCGCGCGCCGAGGCGTACGTGGTGGCCCAGGAGAGCACCCGCTGTCGGGCCGAGCCGGTCGCCGCGATCGCGTCGTCGCCCACCGCCACCAGCACGTGCGGCGCGTCCAGGTCCACGCCGAGCCGACGGGCCCGGCTGCGCAGCGCGTCGGTGTCGCGCAGCGGCCGGGCGATCAGGTCGTCGAGCAACTCGCCACGGACCCGCCCCTCCGCCTCGGCCACGGTCCGGCGGAACAGCAGCAGCAGCGCGGTCACCAGCGCGGCCCGCTCCAGGATCCGCTGGTCGGCGTCGACCAACTCGTCGTCGGGACGCAGCACCAACGCGCCCAGGTTCTCCGCGCCGGCCACCACCGCCGCGTACCAGAGCGGGCCGCGACGCACGCTGCGTCCCTCCGTACGCGACGCGGCCACCGCCTCGACGATGTCCGCCCGGTCCGGTTCGTCGATCTCGCCCACCCGGGCCAGCAGGCGGCCCTGCGCGTCCAACGCCAGCAGCGCCCCGCCGAGCACCTCGGTCACCGCCGCCGCCACGTCCTCCACCCCGCCGCCGCGCAGCACCAGCGCCGTCATCCGGTCGTGCGCCGCCGCGGCCCGCTCCACCGAGCTGCTGTGCGCCCGGATGGTGGTGTTCGCCGCCGACAACTCGGCAAGCGCCGAGCGGGTCTCGGCCAACAGCCGGGCCGTGTCGATCGCCACCGCCGCGTGCGCGGCGAGGGAGACCAGAAGCGCGACCTCCTCCCGGGCGAACGGTCGGGCGGAGCGGTTGGCCGAGTAGAGCACCCCGATCGAGGTGGAGCCGAGGCGCAGCGGCACCCCGAGGATCGCCACCAGGCCCTCCTCACCCACGCCGGCGTCGATCTCCCCGGTGTGGTGGAAGCGCGCGTCCTCGCCGTAGTTCGCGGTGACGTACGGGGCCCCGGACTGGGCCACCAGCCCACCGAGACCGGCGCCCATCGGCAGCCGCAGCCGCTGGAAACGGGCCGACACGGACCCGTCGGTCACCCGCATGTAGGTGTCGCCGCGCTCGTCGTCGTTGAGCGTCATGTACGCCACGTCGGCGCCGAGCAGGTTGCGGGCCCGGTGCACGATCGCCCGCAGCACGTCGTCCAGGTCGCGCAACCCGGCCAGGTCGCTGACCGTGTCGTACAGGCCGGACAGCTCGGTCTCCCGGCGGCGGCGGCGCTCCAACAGCGCGCGAACCCGCAACGCCACCGTCTTGGCCTGCTCCAGCTCGGCCAATCGGTCGGCGGGCATCCCGGCGGCGCGCGCGGCCACCAGCGGGCCCTCGAACTCCACCGCGGCGGCCTCGCGAGCGAGCAGTTCGAGGAACTCCACCGGCGACGACATGGTCGACATTGTGCTCAGGCCCACTAGTTGGCCGTCCAGCCCCCGTCGAGCGCGATCGACGCGCCCGTGATGAAGGCCGCCGGCGGCGCGCAGAGGTACGCCAACAGCTCGGCCACCTCCTCCGGCTCGATCAGCCGCTTGATGGCGGCCCGGGCCAGCATGACCTTCTCGATCACCTCGGCCTCGCCGATGCCGTGGCTGGCCGCCTGGTCGGCGATCTGGCTCTCCACCAGGGCGGTCCGCACGTACGCCGGGTTGATGCAGTTGGCGGTCACCCCGTGCGCGGCGCCCTCCAGCGCCACCACCTTCGACAGCCCCTCCAGGGCGTGCTTCGCCGAGACGTAGGCAGCCTTGTACGGCGACGCGCGCAGGCCGTGCACCGACGAGATGTTGACGATCCGGCCCCAACCCCGGGCGTACATGTGCGGCAACGCGCGGCGGATCAGTAGGAACGGCGCCTCCACCATCACCCGCTGGATGTACTCGAAGCGCTCGACGGGGAAGTCCTGCAGCGGCGCCACGTGCTGGAGCCCGGCGTTGTTCACCACGATGTCCACGTCCACGTCGAGCGCGTCCACGGCCGCCGCGTCGGCCAGGTCCACGCCCTCGGCGCGTCCGCCGACCTCGGCGGCCACCGCCTGGGCCGCCTCCAGGTTGCGGTCCACCACGAGCACCGTGGCGCCGGCCGCGCCCAACCGCAGGGCACAGGCCCGCCCGATGCCGCTGCCGCCCCCGGTGACCAGGGCGGTCCGACCGGCGAGGTCGACCTGTACGACGTGGGGGACCGCCACGGGTTCTGCCGTCATGGCGCAAGAAGTTACGAGCTGTGTGCCCTGCGGCACATGGGGCAGCGACACATACTCCGTACCACTGCTGTGTGGCCCACTCGCCCCCCACCACCCGCTCCGCCCCCGTCCCGCCACGCCGGTGTCCGTCGTCAAGATCCGCACAAGATCAGGGATGTTGCTGTCTCTCGCCTGTCGGAGGCAGCAACATCCGGAAAGTTGCGTAGATCAGGGCGAGGGCGAGGGGCGCGGGGCGAGGGCGTGTCCCGTGGGGCCGGTGGGAAGGGCGGCAGTTAGGGTGTCGAACACACGTACTGCTGACGGCTGGGGGAGGGGGCGGCGTGCGGGTGCTGGGGGTCGACCCGGGGTTGACGCGGTGTGGGGTGGGCGTCGTCGAGGGCGTGCCCGGTCGGCCCTGCACGCTCGTCGCCTACTACGTGGTCTACACCGACCCGGCCGACGACCTGGCGCTGCGCCTGCTGCACCTGGACCGGTCGCTGGCCAAGCTCGTCGCCGAGCACGAGCCGGAGAGCGTCGCCGTCGAGCGGGTGTTCAGTCAGCACAACGTCCGGACGGTGATGGGCACCGCGCAGGCCAGCGGCATCGCCGTGCTGGCGGGGGCGCGGGCGGGGCTGCCGGTGCAGACGTACACGCCCAGCGAGGTGAAGGCGGCGGTGACCGGTTCCGGTCAGGCCGACAAGGCGCAGATGACGGCCATGGTGACCCGGCTGCTGCGGCTTGACGAGCCACCGAAGCCGGCCGACGCCGCCGACGCGCTCGCCCTGGCCATCTGTCACGTGTGGCGCGGCGGCACCCGTTCCAAGCTGGCCGCCGCGGCCGACCGGGCTCGACGAGGAGGAGCACGATGATCGCCAGCGTGCGCGGCACGGTGACCGCGACGGGTCCGGATCTGGCCGTGATCGAGGTCGGGGGTGTCGGCCTGGCCGTGCACTGCGCCCCCGGGACGCTCGCGGAGCTGCGGGTGGGGCAGCCGGCGCGGCTGGCGACCAGCCTGGTGGTCCGGGAGGATTCGCTGACCCTCTACGGTTTCGCCGACGACGACGCCAAGGCGCTGTTCGAGCTGTTGCAGACCGCCAGCGGGGTCGGCCCACGACTGGCCCAGGCCGTGCTCGCCGTGCACACGCCGGACGCGGTGCGCAAGGCCATCGCCAACGCCGACACCGCCGCGCTGACCCGGGTGCCCGGGATCGGCAAGAAGGGCGCCGAGCGCCTGGTGCTCGAGTTGCGGGACCGGATCGGTCCGGTGTCGATCGGCGCCGACGGGGTGGGCGGCGTGACCGGCGGCGCCTGGCCCGATCAGGTACGGCAGGCGCTTGTCGGTCTGGGCTGGACGGCCGGGCAGGCCGACCAGGCGGTGGCGGCCGTGGCGGAGAGCATCGACGGCGAGACCCCGCCGGTGCCGGTCCTGCTCAAGCAGGCCATCCGCCTGCTGGGTCGGACCCGATGACCGCCGGCCCGCGACGGGAGGCGGCACGGTGAGCGATACCGACGGGCTCGTCTCGGCGTACGTCAGTGATGCCGACCGGGACGCGGAGGCGACGGTGCGGCCCCGGCGGCTGGCCGAGTTCATCGCCCAGGACCGGGTGCGCGATCAGCTCGACCTGTTGTTGCAGGGCGCCATGCGGCGGGGGTCGCCGCCGGATCACATCCTGCTCTCCGGGCCACCCGGGTTGGGTAAGACGAGTCTGGCGAACATCGTCGCCGCGGAGCTGGGCGCGGGCATCCGCGTGACAAGCGGCCCGGCGATCGAGCGCTCGGGTGACCTGGCGGCCATCCTGACCAGCCTCGGTGAGGGCGACGTGCTCTTCATCGACGAGATCCACCGGATCGCCCGGCCGGCGGAGGAGCTGCTCTACAGCGCGATGGAGGACTTCCGGGTCGACGTGGTGGTCGGCAAGGGGCCGGGGGCGACGGCGATCCCGCTGGACGTCGAGCCGTTCACGCTTGTCGGCGCGACCACCCGCTCGGGTCTGTTGACCGGGCCCATGCGGGACCGGTTCGGCTTCGTCGCGCACCTCGACTTCTACGCCCCGGCGGATCTGGAGACGCTGCTGCACCGTTCGGCGCGCATCCTCGGGGTGCCGATCACCGCCGACGGCGCGGCGGAGATCGCCGGCCGGTCCCGGGGTACCCCCCGGATCGCCAACCGGCTGCTGCGCCGGGTCCGCGACTACGCGGAGGTCCGGGCCGACGGTGTGGTCACCGTGGGCACCGCCCGCAAGGCCTTGACGGTGTACGACGTCGACGCGCTGGGTCTGGACCGGCTGGACCGGGCGGTGCTGACCGCGCTCGTGGACTCGTTCCGGGGTGGTCCGGTCGGGTTGTCCACCCTCGCCGTGGCGGTGGGGGAGCAGCCGGACACGGTCGAGGAGGTCTGCGAGCCGTTCCTGGTGCGCGCCGGTCTGCTGGCCCGGACCCCGCGGGGCCGGGTGGCCACGGAGGGTGCCTGGCGGCACCTGGGGCGTACTCCACCGAATGGTACATTTGGGATGGATGTCCCGTCTGCGCCCGATCTGTTCTCCCTGGATGCCGATCAGCCGTGATGTGAACGTGATCTGTGCCGCATTCGGTGTTCTCAGGTGCAGGGATTAGACTTCGCCGCGGTCTGTACAGGATGTGAGAATCCGCCTCCGCTCCGGCACCCTCGTGCCGGAGAGGTGGCCAATGGGAAGGCAGTAACCGTGCAATACCTTGCAGCGGGTGGTGGGGCCGGCGGCTTCACGCCGATCCTGATGATCGTCCTGCTCTTCGGCGTCATGTACTTCATGATGATCCGTCCGCAGCAGAAGCGTCGCCGCGACGCGGAGGCCATGCAGTCCGGGCTGGGTCCGGGCGACGAGGTCGTCACCATCGGCGGGCTCTACGGCACGGTCACCGGCGTCGAGGACGACGCCGTCCTGCTCGAGATCGCTCCGGGCGTGCAGACCCGCTACGCCCGGCCGGCCATCGCCCGGGTGGTCACCCGCGCGGAGCTGCCGAGCGAGCCGGTCACCGAGGACGCGGACACCGTCAAGGACTGATCTGCCCACCGGGCGACGGTTCTGGCGTACGGCCAGGCGACCGGCGCTCGGAGCCACCGCGCCCGACGGGGCAGCGGACGCGACGTGAAAACTGGATAGTTGGGTCGACGCCGGGCATCGGCACGTTCCCGTGACCGTCGGCGTCCCACGCCGGCGCGTCCGGCCAGCGTGCCGGCACCCCCGCCGGCCAGGTCAGACCCGTTGGCCGGGACCCCCGGCCCGACACTCGCCGCCGCCGCGCGCAGCGGCGCGACCGTACAGGGAGACAGGACAACCGTGGCACCACCTCAGGGACAGATGCGGCCCGGCCGGCAGCTCGCCGTGCTCGGGTTCATCTTCGTCGTCCTCTATCTTTTGGTGTTCTTCTCGGGCGGCGCCAGCGGCAGCTTCAAGGACCGGCTTGAGCCCAAGCTCGGCCTGGACCTGATCGGCGGCACCCGGATGACGCTGGAGGCGACCAACAACGTCGACGGCAAGCCCCCGACTGCCGAGAACCTTGAGGAGGCCCGGCAGATCATCGAGAACCGGGTCAACGGGCTCGGCGTGGCCGAGGCCGAGGTGGTCACCGAGGGCAACCGGAACATCGTCATCTCCCTGCCCGGTGAGAACCGGAACCTCGACGAGGTGGGCAGCGCCGCCGAGCTGCGCTTCCGCAAGGTGCTCAAGGCCGCCGACGGCAGCGGGACGGCCGCCGCGCCGCCGGCCGCCACGGCGGCCCCGCCGGGCAGCGTCACCCCCTCCGGCGCCCCCTCGGCTATCCCGTCGGGCAGCGGCGCGCCGAAGGTGAGCCCGTCGGCCAGCGGTGGGCAGGGAGGGATGGCGCCCGCGCCGTCCGCCAGCGCCACGCCGACCCCCGCGGCCTCTGCCTCGGCTTCGGCGAGTGCCGCCGCGCCGTCCGCCAGCGCCGAGCCGGTGTCGGCGAGCGTCGAGGAGCAGCGCAAGGCCGTCGAGCAGAAGGTCGGTGCCGCCGCCTGGCAGGCCGCCAGCGCTCTGCAGGCCCCCGCCGACCTGAGCGCCGACCCGTCGCTGGGCGACAAGCTGAAGCCGTTCAGCGCGCTGTCGCCGCAGGAGGTCGCCGTACTGCCGGCGCAGATGCAGTTCAACGTGCCGACGATCGGCTGCGCGCAGCTCGACAAGCGTCCCCCGGCGTCGATCTCCGACGCCAAGCAGCAGGTCGTGTCCTGCGAGGGCGGCGCCTCGAAGTACCTGCTCGACCAGGCCAAGGTCGAGGGCACCGACGTGGACGACGCCGACGCGGTGCTCGACCAGACCAACGCCTGGGTGGTCAGCCTCGACTTCACAGGTGACGGCCAGGCCAAGTGGACCGCGTTGACCCGCGAGGCGTTCACCAACGAGGGCCAGGCCTGCGACGCGAGCGCTCTCGGTCAGGACGGCAAGTGCCGCGTGGCCGTCGTGCTGGACAACGAGATCGTCTCCTCCCCGGAGATCCAGGGTGTGCTGACCGGCAACTCCCAGATCACCGGCAGCTTCAACCAGAAGGACGCCAGCGCGCTCGCCAGCCAGCTCCGCTACGGCGCGCTGCCGGTGACCTTCAAGGCGCAGGAGTCGCAGAACGTCACGGCGACCCTGGGCGCCAGCCACCTGCGGGCTGGTCTGCTGGCGGCCGGCATCGGCATGCTGCTGGTCATCATCTACGCGTTCTTCTACTACCGGCTGCTCGGCTCGGTGATCTTCCTGAGCCTGATCCTGTCCGCGCTGCTCGTCTTCGGCGCGCTTGTGGTGCTCGGCCGACAGATCGGCTTCACGCTCACGCTCGCCGGCATCGCCGGCATGATCGTCTCGCTCGGTGTGGCGGCGGACTCGTTCGTCATCTACTTCGAACGACTCAAGGACGAGATCCGGGAGGGGCGCAGCCCACGCAGCGCGGTGCCCCGCGCCTGGATCCGCGCCCGCCGGACGATCATCTCGGCCAACGCGATCACCCTGCTCTCCGCGGTGGTGCTCTACGTGGTGTCGGTCGGCACGGTCAAGGGCTTCGCGTTCGCCCTCGGCCTGGCCACGGTGCTGGACCTGGTCGTGGTCTTCCTCTTCCGGCACCCGATCATGACCATGTTCGCCCGGACCCGGGCGTTCCTGTCCCCGCGGGTCAGCGGCCTGGGCCGGGCGCTTCCGGCCCGCAGCCAGCAGACTCAGCCCCGCAACCCGCGCGCCAAGGAGGCCTGAGATGGCTCAGAACGGTTTGGCGAGCCGCCTCTACAACGGCGAGGCCGGTCTCAACGTCGTCGGTCGGCGCAAGCTCTGGTTCGGCGTCGCCGGGATCCTGATCCTGATCGCGATCCTGAGCGTCTCGATCCGCGGGTTCAGCCTCGGCATCGAGTTCGCCGGCGGTAACTCGTTCCAGGTGCCGGCAAGCGTCGGCACCCTCAACCAGGCCGAGGAGCAGGTCAACGGCGCGCTCGCGGCCGAGGGTGGCGGCGCCGAGGTGGTGACCGCGCAGAAGGTCGGCGGCACCGGCGGCGACTCGTACGAGCTGCGTACCAGTCAGCTCAGCGCGGAGCAGACCACCGCGGTCAAGGCCGACATCGCCAAGCGGTTCGGCATCAGCGCGGACCAGATCAGCGGCAACCAGGTAAGCGAGGCGTGGGGCAGCCAGGTCACCTCGCGGGCGGTGCTCGGTCTGGTCATCTTCATCGCGCTGGTGATGGTCTATCTGATCCTGCGCTTCGAGTGGCGAATGGCGGTCGCCGCGGTGGCGTCGCTGTTCACGAACCTCATCCTCACCGCCGGCATCTACTCGCTTGTCGGCTTCGAGGTCACGCCGTCGACGATCATCGGTTTCCTCACGATCCTGGGCTTCGCGCTCTACGACGTGGTGGTGGTCTTCGACAAGGTGCAGGAGAACACGCGGGGCATCACCGCCAACAACAACATGACGTACGGCGAGGCGGCCAACCTGGCCGTCAACCAGAGCCTCATGCGGTCGCTGAACACCTCCGTGGTGGCCCTGCTGCCCGTCGGTGGTCTGCTCTTCATCGGCGCCGGTCTGCTCGGCGCCGGCACGCTGAAGGACCTCGGCCTGGTGCTGTTCGTCGGTATGGCGGTGGCGTTCCTGACCTCCATCCTGGTGGCGACGCCGCTGCTGGCGCTGCTGAAGAACTACGACCCCCGCATCCAGGCGCACAACAAGCGGGTGCAGGCCCGTCGTGGCACGCTGGGCCGTGGCGAGGTCGTCGGCAAGGGCGCCCCGGCCCCGGTCGAGGGCGAGGTGGCCGACGCGCCGCTCGATCCCGACTCCGCCGCGCTGGCCGGCGCCGCCCCGAAGGTGGGCGCACGGCCGGCGGGCAAGCGGCCGACCGGCGCCCGGGGTGGTCGCCCCGGCGGCGGCGGTAACCGGCCGGGTGGCGCCAAGCGGCGCTGATCGGCCCCCGGGGCCGACCCGGGAGGAAACGCCCGAACGGCGTCCGGCATGCTGTGCGAGCAGCATCGCCGGACGCCGTCGTCGTTGGAAGGGAAGCGGAACAGCCGTGACGGAGACCCACAGCACCGCGGCGCGCGGGGACAGCGGCCCGGAGGCCGCCCGGTTGGTGGCCAGCCGGGTGCTGGACGTGCCGGACTTTCCCAAGCCGGGTGTCCTGTTCAAGGACCTGATGCCGCTGTTCGCCGACGGGAAGGCGTTCCGCGAGGTGGTCGACGGGATCGTCGCGTACCACGGGCGGGACGGCTTCGACGTGGTGGTGGGCATCGAGGCGCGCGGGTTCGTCGTCGCGGCGGCCGTCGCGTACGCGGCCGGGGTGGGCGTGGTGCCGGTGCGCAAGGCCGGCAAGCTGCCCCGCCCGGCGCACTCGGTGTCGTACGCCCTGGAGTACGGCGAGGCGACCCTGGAGGTGCACGAGGACGCCTTCACCGCCGGCCACCGGGTGCTTGTCGTCGACGACGTGCTGGCTACCGGCGGCACCGCGGAGGCGACGCTTGACCTCGTCGAGCGGGCCGGCGGGACGGTCACGGGCTTCACCGTGCTGCTGGAGCTCGGCTTCCTGGGAGCGCGCGAGCGGCTGGCCCCACGACCGGTCCATGCCCTGCTGACCGTTTGATCCCGGCCCGTCGGGCGGAGGTCACGCCGACCGTCCGGCGGAGCGGCACCCGACCGTCCGTGCGGGTAGCATTGCCCTTTGCTGACGCCGGCGGTACACCGTCCGGCGACGCGAGATCAGGCCGGCCGATGTTCGGCCGGTGTTTTCCGGCGAGCGGTGAGGAGGCCGGTGTCCCACGATGTCGTCCCTCCGGCGGAGGGCACGGTGCACCCGACAGGCGACGCTGACGGCTCGGTGACCGACCGGAACGGCGACGCGCCGGCCCGGGTGACGGGCACCGACAACGGCTCCGGCAGGGCTCCTGCCGACGGCGCGACGGCTGCGACCGAGGTCACGGCGAGCGCCCCCACCGAGGCGTCCCCGGGCGCCGACGGGGTCGTTGTCCCGTTCCCGACCGACTCCGGCGTCGACCCGTCGCCGAGCGGTGGCTTCGGGTTGTCCAACGCGCCCACCGGGCGGCGGGTGCGCGCCCGGCTGGCCCGGTTCAACGCGCCCTGGCAGACCTCGCAGGTCAGCGAGGTGCTTGAGCCGCTGATCGCGAGTCACCGGGAGAACCACCCGAAGGCCGACGCGCGGCTGCTGCAGCGCGCCTTCGACACGGCCGCGCGGTGGCACTCGGGGCAGTACCGCAAGTCCGGCGACCCGTACATCACCCACCCGCTCGCCGTCGCCACCATCCTGGGCAACCTGGGGATGGACACCACCACGCTCGTCGCCGCCCTGCTGCACGACACCATCGAGGACACCGAATACACCCTCGACGCGATGCGCGCCGACTTCGGCGGCGAGGTCGCCCTGCTTGTCGACGGCGTCACGAAGCTGGACAAGGTCAAGCTGGGCGACGCGGCCAAGGCCGAGACGATCCGCAAGATGGTCGTGGCGATGGCCAAGGACCCGCGGGTGTTGGTGATCAAGCTGGCCGACCGGCTGCACAACATGCGGACGTTGACCTTCCTGCCCCGCCCCAAGCAGGAGCAGAAGGCCAAGGAGACGCTGGAGATCCTGGCGCCGCTGGCCCACCGGCTCGGTATGAACACGATCAAGTGGGAGCTGGAGGACCTGGCCTTCGGGACCCTGTTCCCGAAGCGCTACGAGGAGATCAACCGGCTGATCGGGGAGCACCAGCCGCAGCGGGAGTCGCTGCTGCGGCAGGTCACCCAGAAGGTCGGCACCGACCTGAAGGCCGCCAAGATCAAGGCGGAGACGACCGGTCGGCCGAAGCACCTCTACTCGATCTACCAGAAGATGATCGTGCGGGGTCGCGACTTCAACGACATCTACGACCTGGTCGGCGTCCGGATCCTTGTCGACACCGTGCGGGACTGCTACGCGGCGCTCGGCGTGATCCACGCCAACTGGCAGCCGGTGCCGGGGCGGTTCAAGGACTACATCGCCATGCCCAAGTTCAACATGTACCAGTCGTTGCACACGACCGTCATCGGGCCCACCGGCAAGCCGGTGGAGATGCAGATCCGCACGTACGCGATGCACCGCACCGCCGAGTTCGGCATCGCCGCGCACTGGAAGTACAAGGAGCACAAGGGCACCCAGATCGTCGGCCCGCCGGCGCACATCGACGAGATGACCTGGCTGCGGCAGTTGCTGGACTGGCAGCGGGAGGCCGCCGACCCGAGCGAGTTCCTCGACGCGCTGCGCTTCGACCTGTCCAGCCAGGAGGTGTACGTCTTCACCCCCAAGGGTGACGTCATCCCGCTGCCGACCGGGTCGACGCCTGTGGACTTCGCGTACGCGGTGCACACCGAGGTGGGGCACAAGTGCATCGGCGCGCGGGTCAACGGCAAGCTGGTGCCCCTGGAGTCGACGCTGTCCAACGGCGACGTGATCGAGATCTTCACGTCGAAGTCGGAGACGGCCGGCCCCACGCAGGACTGGCTGGGCTTCGTCAAGAGCCCGCGCGCCCGGACGAAGATCCGCCAGTACTTCAACAAGGAGCGGCGCGAGGAGGCGATCGAGGCCGGCAAGGACGCGATCGTCAAGGCGATGCGCAAGCAGGGCATGCCGTTGCAGCGGATGCTCACGTCCGACGCGCTCATGTCGATCGCCCGGGACCTGCACCTCGCCGACGTGGCGTCGCTGTACGCGGCGGTCGGCGACAGTCAGGTCTCCGCGCAGTCGGTGGTGCAGAAGCTGATGGCCGCGTACGGCGGCGAGGAGGGCGCGGCGGAGGACATCGCCGAGACCGCCGTCGCCACCCGGCCGCCGCGCAGCCGGCAGAGCAGCAGCGACCCCGGCGTGGTGGTCCGTGGCGTCAGCGACGTCTGGATCAAGCTGGCCCGCTGCTGCACCCCGGTCCCACCGGACTCGGTGTTCGGCTTCGTCACCCGCTCCGGCGGGGTGAGCGTGCACCGCGACGACTGCGCCAACGCCGAGGACCTGCGGGCGCAGGCCGAGCGGGTCGTCGAGGTGAGCTGGAAGCTCACGTCCGCCTCCACGTTCCTGGTGGCGATCCAGGTCGAGGCACTGGACCGGCACAAGCTGCTCGCCGACGTCACCCGGGTGCTCTCCGACGAGCGGGTGAACATCCTGTCCGCGACGGTCACCACCACCCGCGACCGGGTGGCGGTGAGCCGGTTCAGCTTCGAGATGGCCGACCCGAAGCACCTGGGCCACCTGCTGGCCACCGTCCGCAAGGTCGACGGGGTCTTCGACGCGTACCGGGTCACCTCGGGCGCCTGAGCCCCGTACCCCACACACGAGAGCGCCCGCCGGCTCAGCCGGCGGGCGCTTCGTCGTCTCGTGCGGGTGTCAGCCCTGCGGCGCGCTCATCGTGAGGTCGGTGATCACGACCTCCTTCTTCGGGTGGCCGCCACCGGCCTGCTGGGCGAACGCCCCGTCGTCGCCGGCCTTGGCCACGTCCTTGACGATGTCCATGCCGCCGGTGACGGTGCCCAGCACCGTGTACGCCGGGTCCAGCGGCGAGTCGCCGTAGACGATGAAGAACTGGCTGCCGGTCGTGCCCGGATCCTGCGACTTGGCCATCGCGATGACGCCCTCCGGGTACGGCGGGCGCTTGTCGGTGGGCAGGTTCTCCTCCGCCATCCGGAAGCTCGGGCCACCCGTACCGTCGGTGTCCCGCCAGCCCTTGCCGGTGGCGCTCGGGTCACCGCACTGCAGCACCTTGATGCCCTCGGTCACCAGGCGGTGGCACTTGGTGTTGTCGAAGAAGTTCTTCTCCGCGAGGAGCGAGAAGGCTCCCGCCGTGCAGGGCACCTTCGACCGGTCGACCTTCGCCGTGATCGGGCCCAGGTTGGTGGTGATCGTCATGGTCTGCACGCCCGTGGCCGACTGCTGGTTGCTCGGCACCCCGACGTCCTTGATCTGCGGGGGCCGCTGCTCGGAGGGCATCGCGGTGTAGGCGCACTCGGACGCGCCGGGCGCCGACGCGGCGTTGCCGGCCTTGTCGTCGTCGCCGCCGAGGGTCGTGGCCAGCCAGACGGTGCCGGCGACCACGAGCACCAGCACGGCGGCCGCGCCGACGATCGCCCGCGTCTGGCGGCTCTTGCGGGCCTTGGCCGAGCGCTCGGCCATCTCCTTCTCGAGTCGGGCGCGTGCCGCCGCGCGCTGCCGCTCTCTGGTGGACGTCACGCCTGGATCCTCCTGGCTGTTTGCTGTGGGGTGCCGCTCGGGTGGGATGGGGCCGACCGGTCAGCCGGCGCTCGGGCTGGTGGCCGGTGCGCCGGACGTGGCCGGTGCCGCGCCGGTGACCGGCTCGCCGACCGTGAGGCTCTGGATCACCACGTCGGTCTTGGGCTTGACCTTGGCCCCGGTCCCATTGTCCACGGTCGGCTGGGCGCCGATCTTCTCCACCACGTCGAGTCCACCGGTCACCTTGCCGATCACCGGGTACTTCGGGTCCGTGGTCGTGAAGTCCTTGAAGAAGATCAGGAACTGGCTGCCGTTGGCGCCCGGCGGGTTGGAGATCATCGCCACAGTTCCCTTGGGGTACGTCGGCGGCTGACCGGGCGCCGGGGTGGCCGACGGCGAGGCCGACGGCACGGTCGGCACGTCCTCGTCGTAGAACGAGTAGGTCGGCCCGCCGAGGCCGGTGCCGCTCGGGTCACCGCAGCGCAGCGCGCCGTCGGCGGTGATCTCGTGGCACTTGGTGTTGTCGTAGAACGACCGGCTGGACAGGTGGGCGATGCTCGCCGCGGCGCACGGGGAGTTGGCCAGGTTCAGCTCGGCGGTGATCGGCGCGCCCTGGTTGGTGGTGACAGTCATCGCCCGGGTGCCGTCGGTCGGCAGGTCCTTGGTCGCCGGCGTGCCCACGTCCTTGAGGTTGGTGTTGGCGCTCGCGTCCTGCGGCGTCCAGAGGCAGGTGTCCCCGGCTGCCGTGTCCTTCTTCGGGTCGGAGTCGAACGCCCCGAGCGCCCAGGCCGAGCCGGCCACGATCACCGCGAGGACCAGGAAGGCGCCGACACCGGCCTGGATCTGCCGGCGGCGCCGCGTGGCGGCGGCCCGGCGAGCCATCTGCCGGTCGAGCTTGGCCCGCGCCAGTTTGCGCTGCCGGTCCCTGCTGGAAGCCACAGGTGCTCCCCTTTCCTCTGCCTGGTCGTCACCGGCGGCCGGGTACCCCGGCCCGTCCGGGCGTCGCGTGTGCCACGCCACACGCCCGCCAGAGTGTACGGCTAGTGACTGGGAATGTGGTGTACGAGGTCCACCCCGCCGTCAGCAGCCCATATCGTGCGATGTCACTGTGTCGGATGGGGCCTCGGGGGCGGACGCGGCAAACGCCCTCGCGCCGCCGGTTAGGCTGCTGGGCAGGACGACAGCTCGACGGAGAGGACAGCGCCCGTGCTCGTGGCCGGCTTTCCCGCGGACGCCTTCGGCACCAACTGCTATGTGGTCGCCACCGCGCCGGGGGAGCAGTGCGTGGTGGTCGATCCCGGCATCGGGGTGCTCGACCAGCTCGACGCGCTGCTCGCCGAGCACCGCCTGCATCCGGCCGCCGTGCTGCTCACCCACGGCCACCTGGACCACACGTTCTCGGTGGCGCCGGTCTGCGGCGCGCGCGGGATCACCGCGTACGTGCACCCCGGCGACCGGGAGATGCTCGCCGACCCGGCCAAGGGCCTGTCGACCGACCTGACCTCGCTCTTCGGTGGTCGGCTGACCTACACCGAGCCGGAGGACGTGGCCGAGCTGACCGACGGCGCCACCCTCACGCTCGCCGGCCTGGAGATCGCCGTCGACCACGCCCCGGGCCATACCGGTGGGTCGGTGCTGTTCCGGCTTCCCGGCGCCGGGTCGGGCTGGGAGGCCGACGAGATCTGCCTCTCCGGCGACGTCCTCTTCGCCGGCTCGATCGGCCGCACCGACCTGCCCGGCGGCAGCATGCCGGCGATGCTCACCAGCCTGCGCGACAAGATCCTCCCGCTGGCCGACGACACAGTCGTGCTGCCCGGCCACGGGCCCGGCACCACCATCGGCCGTGAGCGCGTCAGCAACCCGTACCTCATCGAGGTGGCCGGCACGACGCCTGCCGCTCCCACCCGGGGCCTCTAGATCTTTCGTCCGCGCCGCGCGCGGACCCACGACACCGCCGCGCCGCGGGCGCGGGATCGCAAGGAGTACGCCGATGAGCAAGCCCACGCCCATCTCCGGTTTCCCGGAGTGGACCCCCGGTCAGCGGATGATCGAGCAGTTCGTGCTCGACAAGATCCGGAACACCTTCGAGCTGTACGGGTTCGCGCCGCTGGAGACCCGCTCCGTGGAGCCGCTGGACCAGTTGCTGCGCAAGGGCGAGACCTCCAAGGAGGTCTACGTGATCCGGCGGCTGCACGCCGACGCCGAGGGGTCCGGTGGCGACGACCAGCTCGGCCTGCACTTCGACCTGACCGTGCCGTTCGCCCGCTACGTGTTGGAGAACGCCGGCAAGCTGACCTTCCCCTTCCGCCGCTACCAGATCCAGAAGGTGTGGCGGGGCGAGCGGCCGCAGGAGGGGCGCTACCGGGAGTTCGTCCAGGCCGACATCGACATCGTCGACCGGGACACCCTGGCCCCGCACCACGAGGGGGAGATGCCCCTCGTGATCGGGGACGCGCTGCGCGCCCTGCCGATCCCGCCGGTGACCATCCAGGTCAACAACCGCAAGATCTGGGAGGGCTTCTTCCGGGGCATCGGGGTGACCGACCCGGAGGCGGCGCTGCGCACCGTCGACAAGCTCGACAAGATCGGCCCGGCGAAGGTGGCCGAGCTGCTGGCCGAGACCGCCGGGGCGAGCGAGGCGCAGGCCAAGGCGTGCCTGTCGCTGGCCGAGATCTCCGCGCCGGACCCCTCCTTCGCCGACGCCGTACGCGCGCTCGGGGTCAGCGACCCGCTGCTGGACGAGGGCATCGACGAACTGGTCGGGGTGGTGCAGACCGCCGCCGAGCACGCGCCGGGTCTCTGCGTGGCCGACCTGCGCATCGCCCGTGGCCTGGACTACTACACCGGCACCGTCTACGAGACCCAGCTGCGCGGGTACGAGCGGTTCGGGTCGATCTGCTCGGGCGGCCGCTACGACAACCTGGCCAGCGCCGGCGCGACGTCGTACCCCGGGGTGGGCATCTCGATCGGCGTGACCCGGCTGCTCGGGCTGCTCTTCGGCGCGGGAGAGCTGTCGGTCTCCCGTTCGGTGCCCACCTGCGTCCTGGTGGCCCTGGCCGACGAGGAGCACCGCCCCGCCAGTGGCCGGATCGCGTCGGCGCTGCGCCGGCGGGGCATCGCCACCGAGGTGTCCCCGAGCGCCGCGAAGTTCGGCAAGCAGATCCGCTACGCCGAGCGGCGCGGCATCCCGTACGTCTGGTTCCCGGGGGCCGACGGCGCGCCGGACGAGGTGAAGGACATCCGCTCGGGTGAGCAGGTCACGGCCGACGCCGAGGAGTGGGCGCCGCCCCGGCAGGACCTGAAGCCGGCGATCGGTTGAGTGTCACGACTGGCGCGTACGGCCGCGGGGACCTACGGTAGCGTAAGTTACGCCACCGTAGGGAGTTACTCGTGACCGTGAGCACCACACTGAGCCAGACCGCCCTGCTCGTCGAGCTGGAGCCGGTAGTCGCGCGCAACCTGGACCGCCACCTCTCGCTCGCGAAGGAGTGGTTCCCGCACGAGTACGTGCCGTGGAGCGAGGGTCGCACGTTCGACGGGCCGCTCAACGGTGAGGCGTGGTCGCCGACCGACTCGACCATCCCGGACGTCGCCCGCACCGCGCTCATCGTGAACCTGCTGACCGAGGACAACCTGCCCTCGTACCACCACGAGATCGCGACCCTGTTCGGCCGCGACGGCGCGTGGGGCACGTGGGTGCACCGGTGGACCGCGGAGGAGGGCCGGCACGGCACCGCCATCCGCGACTACCTGACCGTCACGCGGGCGGTGGACCCGGTGGCGCTGGAGCGCGCCCGGATGACCCACATGTCCGCCGGCTACGTCAACGTGCACGACGACGAGGTGCTGCACTCGCTGGCGTACGTCTCGTTCCAGGAGCTGGCCACCCGCATCTCGCACCGCAACACCGGCAAGGCCACCGGCGACCCCGCCTGCGAGGCGCTGCTGGCCCGGGTCGCGGCGGACGAGAACCTGCACATGGTCTTCTACCGCAACCTGCTCGCCGCCGCCTTCGAGCTGGCCCCGAACCAGGCCATGCGGGCCGTCGCCGACGTGGTGGCCAACTTCCAGATGCCGGGCAACGGCATCGACGGCTTCGCCCGCAAGTCGGTGGCGATCGCCCTCGCCGGCATCTACGACCTGCGCCAGCACCGCGACGAGGTGCTGCAGCCGGTGCTGCGCCAGTGGGACGTCTTCAACGTGACGGGCCTCGACGCCGACGGCGAAGCCGCCCGCGAACAGCTGGCAGCCCAGCTCGACGCGCTGGAGAACGCGGCGGCCCGCTTCGAGGAGAAGCGCGACGCCCGAGCAGCCCGCCTAGCCCTCCGCTAACCCCCCCACCCCCACCCCCACCCCCCACCCCCTGGCGCCTGTTGATCATGAGGTTGGCGGTTCATTCGATCTCTGAATCGTCCGTCAACCCCATGATCAGCGCGAATGTGGGGGTGGGTTAGGCGGGGTTGAGGGGGAAGAGGAGGCAGGTGCTTGTCGCGTGGGCGATCAGGCGGTTTCCCGCGTCCGTCAGGCGGGCCTCGGCCAGGGCCGTGCGGCGACCGCGTTGCAGCACCGTGCCCTCGCAGCGCAGCGTGCCGCTGTCGACGGTGACCGGGCGCAGGAACTTCACGTTCAGATCCAGCGAGGTGTAGCCGACCCCGGCGGGCAGCGTGGTGTGCACGGCACAGGCGGCGGCGGTGTCCAGCAGGGTCGAGATGACGCCGCCGTGGACGGTGCCCAGCGGGTTGTAGTGGAACTCCTGCGGGACCAGCTCGACGGCGACCCGCCCCTCGTCGGCCTCCATCCGCGCCATGTCGATCAGGTGCATCACCGGGGGTGCGGCCAGCTCTCCGGCGATCATCGCGCGGAGCAGGTCGATGCCGCTGCGCCGACCGATCTGCGCGGCGTTGGCCGCCGGGTCGGACCAGGTGAAGGTACGGCTGCGCGCCGGCTCCTGGGTCTGTGTCATGGACGCAGCGTGGCAGCCCGTTGCTGAGTCTGTCAATGAGACCTAGCCTGGTCGGATGACACCCGCGGCACTTGACTGGTCGGTGGAGAACTGCACCATCGCCCGCGCGATGGAGATCCTCGGTGAGCGGTGGACCATGGTGGTGCTGCGCGAGGTCTTCAGCGGCGTACGACGCTTCGACGACATGCGGGTCCGCACCGGGATTCCGCGTCAGGTCCTCACCAACCGGCTGGCCGTGCTCGTCGAGCGGGGAGTGCTGCGTCGTGAGCCGTACCGGGAGCCCGGCAGCCGGCTGCGCCACGAGTACCGGCTGACGGAGAAGGGTCTGGCCCTCTGGCCGGTGCTTGTCGCCGTGCTCGGGTGGGGTGACCGGTACCTGGCCGACGCCGAGGGTTCGGCGCTCAGTGTCGGGCATCGTGACTGCGGCGCCCCGGTGCGCGTCGAGCTGCGCTGCGCCGACGGGCACACGGTGGACGATCCGCGCGACGTGCTGCCCCGCCCG
>NZ_HF570108.1:2593602-2603865 GCF_000297395.2 Micromonospora lupini str. Lupac 08
CTGCCCGCTGCCCGCTGCCCGTTCCGCCGATCCGGTGGAGAGGCGGCGACGGGTTGTGGCGTCAACGGCGTCGGTCGGCGAGTGGTGTCCGAAACGGATCCGGCGGTCGTCAGGGGTGTGACGGCAGGTGCCCGCGAGCGTGTCGGTGGTGTTGCGGAGGTGTGACCGGCGGGGGTCGACGAATTCGGGCGAAACCTGGTCTTGTCAATGATCTTAAGTATGTGAATACTTCAGTTCACTCGGCCGGTTTTCGCAGATCGGCCGGGTCGCCCTCGGGTCAGCCACCCCCGGCCAGACCCGTCTCCCCCGCCCAGGAGGTTTGTTACATGCGACCCACGAGGTCCTCATTCCGCGTTGCGGCGACCGTTGCCGTGAGCGGAACCCTGGTCGTCGGCTCGCTCATCGGCGCACCCGCCCAGGCCGCCCCCGCCGCCTCGCCCGACGCCGCCGCAGCCCTCTCCGCTCAGCTCGGTGACCGCTCCGCCGGCTCGTACATCGACGCCAGCGGCAAGACCGTCGTCACGGTCACCGACGCCGCCGCCGCGCGCACGGTCAGCAACGCCGGAGCGAGCGTCCGGTACGTCACCCGCGGCGCCGCCGAGCTCAACCGGGCCACCGCCGAGCTGGAGCGCTCGGCGAAGATCCCCGGCACCGCCTGGTGGAGCGACCCGGTCACCAACCAGGTGGTCGTCTCCGTCGACAGCACCGTCACCGGCGCCAAGCTGGAGCGGGTCAAGGCCGCCGCCGCGCGCGCCAACGGCGCCGTGCGGGTCGAGGCCGAGGCCGGTGTGCTGAGCACCCGCATCTCGGGTGGCCAGGCCATCTACACCGGCGGCTACCGCTGCTCGCTCGGCTTCAACGTGCGCAGCGGCAGCACCTACTACTTCCTGACCGCCGGGCACTGCACCAACCTCGGCACCAACTGGTACTCGAACTCCAGCCAGACCACGCTGCTGGGCACCCGTACCGGCACCAGCTTCCCGGGCAACGACTACGGCATCGTGCGGCACAGCAACTCCGCGAACGCCGCCGGTAACGTCTACCTCTACAACGGCAGCTACCGGGACATCACCGGCTCCGGCAACGCGTCGGTCGGCCAGTCGGTGCAGCGGTCCGGCAGCACCACCGGCCTGCGCGGCGGCACGGTGAGCGCGACCAACGCCACGGTGAACTACGCCGAGGGCTCGGTCTCCGGCCTGATCCGCACCAACGTCTGCGCCGAGGGTGGCGACAGCGGTGGCTCGCTCTTCTCCGGTGGCACCGCGCTCGGCCTCACCTCCGGCGGCAGCGGCAACTGCAGCAGCGGAGGCACCACCTACTTCCAGCCCGTCACCGAGGCCCTGAGCCGGTACGGCGTCAGCGTCTTCTGATCGATTCACCGCCCGCGGGTCGCCGGATTCCTCCGGCGGCCCGCGCCGCGCGTTCGGGGCCGGGCCGCCTGCCCCCGCGACCAACGCCCGCGCGCTCGGCGCACGAGCCCGACGCCCGTGAGCCCGGCGGCCCGTGCGCCGCCTCAGGCGAGGCGATCCGGCCCGTCCGTGGGAAGCAGGGGATCCGGGGGTACGACACCGGTCGTGGGCAGGGCCGGCCCGAGCGGTGTGGCGCCGTCGGTGGCCCACGCGAGGTGTGCCCGTCGGGCGGAGAGGACCGCCAGCAGGGGCCAGAGTGACACGCCCACCGCCGTCACCCGTTCGGCCAGGCCGGTCCGGGATCCGCTTGTCACCTCGAACGCGAACCAACCGAAGAGGGCGAGCAGCACGATGGTGGCGCTCAGCGCGACGCCGCGGCGAAACGCCCAGGGCGGCTGCGGTACCCGCGGGTGTGCGGTGTCCGGGCCACGGGGCAACCGCTGCGCCGACCCGGCCGGCCAGAGCGCCAGCGCCAGGACCGCGACTGTCGCCGCGATGCCGTGACTGAGCGAGCCGCCGACCGCCGGCCGGGGAAACGCGACAAGCGCGATGGTGGCCACCCCGCCGACGGCGAGCAGGAAGCGGCTGGGCAGCCCGGCCGCGTGCAGCACCGCGGCGATCGCCACGTAGCAGCAGCCGAGCAGCAGCAGGGAAGTGATCATGATCCAGGGGTCGGCGGCGTCGTGCCCCGCCAGTTCGCTGATGGTGTCCCGGACCGGGTCGTACCCGGCCGGCTGCCGGGCGCCCGCGACCGTCCAACCGCCCACCAGCAGCACCGGCGCGGCCACCGCCGTGGCGACGCCCCAGTTCGGTACGGCGCGCATTCGGCCACGTTAACCGGCGCGACGGCCCGGCGAGCCGGGTTCGCCAGGCTGCCACCGGCGACGCGCGCCGGCCTGCCGCCTGCCCACCAGCGAATCGTGCCGGCCTGCCGGGTGCCCCCGAGCGAGGCCGGCCGCCCCTGACAGAATGCGGGTGAGGACTGTTCCACGATGAGGAGTTGCCAGCCGTGATCCGTACCCACAATGCCGGAAGCCTGCGCGCCGCGGACGCCGGCTCGACGGTGACGCTCGCCGGGTGGGTTGCCCGCCGGCGTGACCACGGCGGCGTCATCTTCGTCGACCTGCGCGACGGCTCCGGCGTGGTCCAGGTGGTGTTCCGCGAGGAGGACGCGCACGCGCTGCGCAACGAGTTCTGCGTGAAGGTCACCGGCGAGGTGACCCGCCGGCCGGCCGGCAACGAGAACCCGGAGCTGCCCACCGGCGACGTCGAGGTGACAGCCGTCGACCTGGAGGTGCTCTCCGAGGCCGCGCCGCTGCCGCTTCCGGTGGACGACCAGGTCGAGGCCGGCGACGACCTGCGGCTCCGGTACCGCTACCTGGACCTGCGGCGCAGCGGCCCGGCGAACGCGCTGCGGCTGCGCTCGCGCGCCAGCCACCTCGCCCGGGGCGTGCTGCACGAGCGGGACTTCCTGGAGATCGAGACGCCGACGCTCACCCGCTCGACGCCCGAGGGCGCCCGCGACTTCCTGGTGCCGGTCCGGCTTCAGCCCGGCAGCTGGTACGCGTTGCCGCAGTCGCCCCAGCTGTTCAAGCAGTTGCTGATGGTCGGCGGCATGGAGCGGTATTACCAGATCGCCCGCTGCTACCGCGACGAGGACTTCCGCGCCGACCGGCAGCCGGAGTTCACGCAGCTCGACATCGAGATGTCGTTCGTCACCGAGGACGACGTGATCGACCTCGGCGAGGCGATCGTGTCGGCGCTGTGGAAGGACCTGGCCGGGCACGAGATCACCCGGCCGATCCCGCGGATCACCTGGCACGACGCGATGGCCCGGTACGGGTCCGACAAGCCGGACCTGCGCTACGGCGTCGAGCTGACCGAGCTGACCGACTACCTGCGCGGCACCGAGTTCCGGGTCTTCGCCGGCGCGATCGACGCGGGCGGCTACGTGGGCGCGGTCGTGATGCCCGGTGGCGCGGCGCAGAGCCGCAAGGAGCTGGACGGCTGGCAGGACTGGGCGAAGGCGCGCGGCGCGCGGGGCCTGGCGTACGTGGTGCTTGACGCCGAGACCGGCGAGGCGCGCGGCCCGGTGGCCAAGAACCTGTCCGCCGAGCACCTGGGTGGGCTGGCCGACGCGGTCGGCGCCAAGCCGGGCGACGCCGTCTTCTTCGCCGCCAGCGCCACGACCCGGGAGGCGCAGGAGCTGCTCGGCGCGGCCCGCATCGAGATCGCCAAGCGGGCCGGCCTGGTCGACGAGAGCGCCTGGGCGTTCTGCTGGGTGGTCGACGCCCCCATGTTCGAGCGCACCGACGAGGGTGGCTGGACGGCCGTGCACCACCCGTTCACCTCGCCGAACGCCGAGTGGGTGGACCGGTTCGAGGAGGCGCCGGACCGGG
The DNA here is from genome assembly GCF_000297395.2 of Micromonospora lupini str. Lupac 08. Classification (GTDB taxonomy): domain Bacteria; phylum Actinomycetota; class Actinomycetes; order Mycobacteriales; family Micromonosporaceae; genus Micromonospora; species Micromonospora lupini. The sequence continues at coordinate 2,597,411 of NZ_HF570108.1, forward strand.
CCCTCGCCTACGCGTACGACATCGTCTGCAACGGCAACGAGATCGGCGGCGGGTCGATCCGTATCCACCGCGGCGACGTGCAGAAGAGGGTCTTCGACCTGCTCGGCATCACGCCCGAGGAGGCGCAGGACAAGTTCGGCTTCCTGCTGGAGGCGTTCAAGTACGGCGCCCCGCCGCACGGCGGCATCGCGTTCGGCTGGGACCGGGTCTGCATGCTCCTGGCCGGCGCGGACTCCATCCGTGAGGTCATCGCGTTCCCGAAGACCCGGGGCGGCTTCGACCCGCTGACCGGTGCGCCGACGCCGATCACCGCCCAGCAGCGCACCGAGGCCGGCATCGACGCGAAGCCCAAGCCGGCGCCCGCCGCCCACACCGGAACGGCCGGCCGGGCCGCCCCGGTAGCAGACCCGGTCTGACCCCTTCTCGCGCCGTTGATCATGAGGTTGACGGGCTCACGCTGCGGCGTGTCGCTCGTTAACCTCATGATCAACGACGGCGATGGCGGGGGAGTGGGTCGGGATGCGGGTGCTTGTTGTCGGCGGTAGCGGGTTTCTGGGCTCCGAGGTGTGTCGGCGGGGCGTTCGCGCCGGGTTCTCGGTGGTGGGGACGTTTCACTCCGGGTCCGTCGGAGTGCCTGGTGTCGCCGGGCGGCGGCTGGACGTCACCGACCGCGCCGCCGTGCGCGCGCTGGTGGCGCAGGTGCGGCCGGACACCGTGGTCGCGACCCCCTATCGGTACGACGACTGGACGGTCACCGCCGACGGGGCCGCGCACGTGGCCCTCGCCGCCGCCGAGGTGGGGGCCCGCCTCGTGCACCTGTCCAGCGACGCGTTGCACGGCGGTCGGCCCACCCCGTACGCCGACGACGACCCGCCGAGCCCGGTCAACGCGTACGGGGCCGCGAAGGCGGCGGCCGAGACCGCCGTGCGGGCGCTCGATCCCGGCGCGGCGCTGGTGCGTACCTCGCTGATCCTCGGGGAGGGCAGCAAGCAGATCGAGCTCTGCCGGGACGCGCTCGCCGGCCGGGCCGTCCTGTTCACCGATGAGTTCCGCTGCCCGATCGACGTGGGTGACCTGGCCGACGCCGTGCTGGAGCTGGCCTGCTCGTCGTACGCCGGACTGCTCAACGTGGCCGGCCCGGACGCCGTGAGCCGGGCCGAGCTGGGCCTGCTGGTCGCCGGGCGCTTCGGCCTGGACCCGGCCGGGCTGAAGACCACCACGGCCGCCGCCGCCGGCGTGGTCCGCCCCAGCGACGTACGCCTCGACTCCGCCCGCGCCGCCGGTCTGCTGCGGACGCGCCTGCGCGGGGTCCGCGAAATCCTGGCCTGACGCCCTGCACACTTTCTATGCACAACTCTTGTGCATAGAAAGTGTGCAGAGATAGTGTGCAGACATGGCGAATGACGAAGCGACGCCGCGGCCCGCGCCGCGGGAGGTGCGGATCGACAAGCGGCAGGCCCGGGTGCTCGCGCACCCGCTGCGGATGCGGCTGGTCGGAGCCCTGCGGGTGAACGGGCCGGCCACCGCCACCACCCTCGCCGAGCTGCTCGGCACCAACACGGGCGCGACCAGCTACCACCTGCGCCAACTCGCCGAGGTTGGGCTGGTCACCGAGGATGCCGACCGGGGCAGCGGGCGGCAGCGCTGGTGGCAGGCGACGCACGACGTCACCAGTTGGGAACCGAGCGACTTCGACGACGACCCCGACGCCCGTGCCGCGATCGAGTGGATCCAGGGCGACCAGGTGCGCCTCCTCGTCGAGCACGCCGAACGCTGGTTCGCCACCCAGCACGAGTGGTCCCCCGCCTGGCGGGACGCCTTCGGCATGGGCGACATCTTCCTGACCGTCCCGCCGGAGCGGCTGGAGGCGCTCAAGACGGAGGTGTGGCAGGTGCTGGAGCGTTACCACCGGGAGGCCGAGCCGGTCGACACGGCCGAGCCCGCCGACCCGCAGGCCCGCCCGGTGCAGGTCTTCCTGGCGGCCTACCCGCTGCTGGACGGCCCCCGATGAGCGCGAGGAGTGAGCCGGGTTTGCGAGCCCCGCAGTCGCGAGTGGAGGTGGCGTCGTGAGCGCGAGGAGTGAGCCGGGGTTGCGAGCCCCGCAGTCGCGAGTGGAGGTCCTGTCGTGAGCGCGTTGACCGTACGCCAGGTCCGGCGTCGTTACCTCACCCTCTACGGCCTGCGCTGGCTGCCGACGGGGTTGGTGATCCCGGTGCTGATCCTGCTGATGCAGGAGCGGGGCCTGTCGCTGCCGCAGATCGGCCTGGTCAGCACCGCGCAGGGGTTGCTGGTGCTCGCGTTGGAGCTGCCCACCGGTGGCCTGGCCGACGCTCTCGGCCGCCGACCCGTCCTGCTCACCGCCGGGGCGCTCAACCTCGCCTCGCTGGCGCTGTTCGCGGTGGCCGACTCGTTCTGGCTGTTCTTCGTGGTCTGGGCGTTGCAGGGGATCTACCGTGCGCTGGACAGCGGTCCGCTGGAGTCCTGGTACGTCGACGCCACCCTGGCGGCCGACCCGCAGGCCGAGTATGAGCGGGGCCTCGGGCACGCCGGCACCGTCATCGGCGGGGCCATCGGCGGCGGCGCGCTGCTCAGCGGCGGCCTGATCGCTCTCGGTCCGCTCGGGCCGGTAAGCGCGCTCACCGTGCCGGTGCTGGCCGCGATCGTCGCGCAGGCGGTGGCGCTTGTCGCGCTGTTCTTCCTGCTTGTCGAGGAGCGGCCGGCCACCGGATTCGCGGCGCTGCGGGGCTCGGTGGCGCAGGCGCCCCGGATGATCGGCCAGGCCGTCGGCCTGCTGCGTCGGTCCCGGGTGCTGCTGGCACTGGTGGCGGTGGAGCTGTTCTGGGGCTTCGGCATGGTCACCTTCGAGTCGCTGCTGCCGGTGCGGCTCGCCGAGGTGATCGGCGATCCGGAACGGGCCGCCGCGCTGCTCGGGCCGGCCAACTCGGCGGCCTGGCTCGCGTCGGCCGCCGGCGCGGCGCTGACCCCGCTGCTGCTGCGCTGGCTCGGCGCGGCACCCGGGGCTGCCCTGTTGCGCATCCTGCAGGGTGTGACTGTCGTCGGGATGGGGCTGCTCGCCGGACCGGTCGGGGTGCTGGTGGCCTACCTGGCCTGTTACGCCGTGCACGGCGCGTCGAACCCGCTGCACAGTGGTCTGTTGCACCGCCAGGTCGACGGCCCCTACCGGACCAGCGTGCTCTCGCTGAACTCGATGATGGCGCAGCCGGCCGCCGCCCTCGGCGGCGTGGTCCTGACCGCGATCGCCGCCGCGACCAGTGTGGGCGCCGCGATGGTGGTCGGCGCGGTCGTGCTGGCCGTGGCCGCCCCGCTCTACCTGCCCGCCTGGCGGGCCGGCCGGCGCGCCGTCGCCGATCCGGTCGACCCGCCCGCGGTTCCGGCACAGGCGCCCACGCCCGGAGGCGTACCCGCACCCGCGTCCGGATCTGCCGAACAGCGCGCCGGGCGGTAGGACCTCAGGCGAGGCGGATCGAGGTGACGTGGTGGGTGTCGGTGAAGCCGAGCCGGCGGTAGAGCCGCACCGCCCCGACGTTGTCCGGGTAGACGCCGAGCCCGACGGTGTCGTGCCGGGCCAGCAGCGCCCGGGTCATGCCGGCGGTCAGCGCCGCGCCCAGGCCCCGGCCGCGCTGGTCGGGGGTGACGGTCAGGCCCGCCAGGAATCCGACGTCGCCCCGGCTGCGGTCCGCGCCGCACGCCACCAGCCGGTCGCCGGCCCGGATGCCGTACCAGTCGACCACCCGCGGATCGCCCGGCCGGGTGGTGGTGCTCGGGAACGCCTCGTCGACCAGAGCCTGGAGCGCCGGGCGGTCGGCGTCGGCGAGCCGTACGACCCGCTGCTCGTCCGGCTGCGGCGGCGGCGCCACGGTGGTCCAGTGGAAGTCCCAGTCGACGTGCTCGGCGACCGGTAGTCGCGCGGCGAGCAGGGCGGGGTCGAGCCGGGGCAGGTGCAGCCGGTGCTCCGGCCGCAGCACCCCGTCGGCGACCAGCGCGGCGCAGATCGTCAGCACGGGTTCGGTGGGGCCGACGGCGTCGGCGCCCAACCCGCGCTCGGGCGGCAGCAACCACAGCACGGCGCCGTCGCGCCGGTAGCCGTGCGCCGGCACGCCCGGCGAGAGCGAGTGGCGGACGAACGGGTGGTCACCGGCCGCGGCCAGGATGGCGGCCCGCTCGTGGATCGCCTGGTCGTCGGTGATCATGACTCTCAGCCTAGGAGCCGCCGTACGGGCGAGCGCGCCCGGTCCGGCAGCCCGTGGGCCGATCCACGGTGGAGATTGGCGAGCCGACCGATTGGGTACATCACGCGCCGACCTACTGGGAACCCCCACCGGAGGACCGACATGCTCGCCATTCTCGCCGCCATCGTCTTTGGCTTCGCCCTGCTGCTCGACCTGCTCAACACCGACTTCGGCGCGCCGGACCTGTTCAACTGGAACACCCTCGTGCTCATCGGCCTGCTCCTGCTCTCGCTCTACCTGGCCGGCGTCGGCAGCGGCCCGCGCGGCGGTGGCGGTGGCCGCTGGTACCGGGGCCGTCGTCCCGGCCGTGGCTGACCGAGACCGATCAGCGGTGGCCCGGCCCGCAGCGCGATTCCGGCGTCGCGGGTCGGGCCCGGTACTGTCTTCGTGATGGAGTCCGACGCTCTCTTCTCCCTCGGTGCGCCCACCGGGCCGCGCAGCGCGCCCGAGGGGCCCGCCGGTGTCGACGGCTTCACTCCGGTAGCGGACGATTCGCCCCTGCCCGTCCGCATGCGCCCCGTGAGCCTGGACGAGTTGATCGGGCAGGACCACCTGCTCGCCCCCGGCGCGCCGCTGCGGCAACTGGTCTCCGGTGGGGCCCCGATGTCGGTCATCCTCTGGGGACCGCCCGGCAGCGGCAAGACCACCATCGCGCACCTGGTGGCCGGCGCGACCGACCGCCGTTTCGTCGCCATGTCGGCGCTCTCGGCCGGTGTCAAGGACGTCCGGGCGGTGATCGAGACGGCCCGTCGCCAGCGCCGCTCGGGCGGCCCGCAGACGGTGCTGTTCATCGACGAGGTGCACCGGTTCAGCAAGACCCAGCAGGATTCGCTGCTCGCCGCCGTCGAGGACCGTACGGTCACGCTGCTCGCGGCGACCACCGAAAACCCGTACTTCTCGGTCATCTCGCCCCTGCTGTCGCGGTGCGTGCTGCTCACCCTGCAACCGCTCGACGACGACGCGGTCCGCGGCCTGCTGCGCCGCGCGGTCGCCGACGAGCGCGGCCTGGGCGGCACGCTCACCCTGGCCACCGACGCCGAGGACCACCTGGTCCGGCTCGCCGCAGGCGACGTCCGCAAGGCGCTGACCGCGCTGGAGGCGGCGGCGGCCTCGGCCACGGCGCTCGGCGTCGGGCGCATCGACCTGGCGACCGCCGAGCAGGCGGTCGACGTGGCGGCGGTGCGCTACGACCGCGACGGCGACGCCCACTACGACGTGGTCAGCGCTTTCATCAAGAGCATGCGCGGCTCGGACGTGGACGCCGCGGTGCACTGGCTGGCCCGGATGCTCGTCGCGGGGGAGGACGCCCGGTTCATCGCCCGCCGGCTGGTCATCTTCGCCAGTGAGGACGTGGGCATGGCCGACCCCACCGCGCTGAGTGTGGCCACCGCCGCCGCGCACGCCGTGGAATACGTGGGCCTGCCCGAGGTGCAGCTCAACCTGGCGCAGGCGGTGATCCACCTGGCCACCGCACCGAAGTCGAACTCGGCCACCACCGCGATCGGCGCGGCCATGGCGGACGTACGGGCCGGCCGGGGTGGCCCGGTGCCCCGTGGGCTGCGGGACGCGCACTACGCCGGCGCCCGAGGTCTGGGCCACGGCACCGGGTACCGCTACCCGCACGACGACAAGCGCGGCGTGCTCACCCAGCAGTACGTCCCGGACGACCTGGTGGGCGTCGACTACTACCAGCCCAGCCCGCACGGGGCGGAACGGTCCGTGTCGACGCGGCTGCCGTTGTTGCGCCGGATCGTACGCGGGCTGCCGGCCCCGCCCGCCCGCCCCGAAACCCGGACCGCCTCCTCGCCCGCGACAGCGGGCCCGTCGGTGGCGGCCCCGACCGTCGGGTCACCGGTAACGCCGCAGCCCGACTCGGCGCTTGCCGGTCGGAACGGTCGGCCGGCCACGGATGCGAGCGGTCCCGGCACGAAGCAGGACAGCGGCACGAACGCCGCAGGAGAGGGTCAACAGTGAGATCGCGTGGTGCGGACCGCCCCGACGAGGGCCCGGACGAGCGGCGTGATCCCCGCGCCAAGGGCCGCCGCTGGGGTCGAGGCCGAGCCGAGGCCGAGCCGGAGGAGCCGGTGGCCGGCGAGGAGTTCGGCTGGATCGACGACCTGCGCTCGGCCAAGCAGCAACGCGGCGAGCTGGGCCCGGACGGTGCCCCGGCCGAGCCCGTGCCGCCGCGCGCGGGTGCGTCGACGC
>NZ_HF570108.1:2603965-2605151 GCF_000297395.2 Micromonospora lupini str. Lupac 08
GTGCCTGATCCGGCGCGACCCGCCGCGACCGGGCCGACCCCGTTCGGCGGGCCGCCGGTCGGCGTCGCGCCGCAGGTTGCCGACGGGCTGCGAACCGACCCCGCGATCGACAGTGACCCGCGCACGGCCCGACGTCGTCCCGGCCCGGTCGACCCGGGAGCGCCGGAGCCCGTGGGCCCCACCCCGACCGGGGGTGGTCGCCGCCGTGCCGCCGAGCCGGACGGGCCGGTGGTGCCCCGCTCGGGCAATGCCCCACCGATGCCCGAGGCGTCCACCACGTCCACCGCCGCAGCCACCGGCGCCGGGCCCACCAGCGCAAGGGCCACCAGCGCCGGACCCGCCGGCGCCGGGCCCACCAGCGTCGGGTCCGCCAGCGCCGGACCCGCCAGCGCCGGGTCCGCCAGCGCAGGGTCAGCCAGCGTCACGTCCACCGACGGCACCGGCCGCCGCCGCGCGGTCCCCGACGACCAGGGCCGGCGCGTGCCGACCAGCGGTGAGCCGCGGGGCGACCGCCCGGAGCGGCCGGCCGACTGGCTGCGTCAGGCCGGCCGGCTGCCGCACACCGACCCCGGCCTGCCGGTGGTCAACCGGCGAGGTGGCGATCCGCAGACGCCGACCGCGAATCGGCCCGCCGGTCGCCGCTCCGGTCCGCCGCCCGCCGGTGATCTGACCGATCGCTCCGGTGGCCCCCTGGCCGTACCCGATCCGGCCGCGGAACGCCCTGTCGGCCGCCGTCCCGTCGGGCCACCGGCCGACCCCGGCGCGGACGCTCCCACCGGCCGCCGGGCCGCCCGACCCGGTGCGCCGGACGTCACCGGAGAGCAGCCGAGCGGTCCCGGTTCCCACTCGCCGGTCACCGGTGAGCGTCCCGTCGGCCGTCGAGCCGCTCCGGGAACCGCCGCAGATCCGATCAACCGACGCCGCCGCCCGCCGGCCGAGTCCGCCCCCGACGGACCCCCCGGGCGTCCCGGCCCGGCGGACGACCGCGGCGACGACCCGTACGCCGGTCCCGCAGCCGGCGGACGACCCGCGCCCGTCCGGGGCGGTCGCTCCGCCCCGCCCGGCGGCCGGGCCCGCCTCGGGCCCGGCGACGCGCCGGTCTCCGGCGCCGATCGCCGTGCTCCCGACGGTCCACCCCGTCCCGGCGCCGGCATGCCCGAGCGGGGTGCCGCCCGTCCCGACGGCT
>NZ_HF570108.1:2605251-2643005 GCF_000297395.2 Micromonospora lupini str. Lupac 08
GACGACGCCCCGGGCGCCCGATCCGAGGTACGCCGGCAGTCACGCGAACGACGCCGACTGCGGGTGGCCGTCCTGGCGCTGGTGAGCATCGTGCTGCTCGGCGCGGTACCGCTCTTCTTCGGGGTTCGCACGCTGAGCCGGGATCCGGTCTTCGACAACCTGGACCAGCTCGGTGTGCCGGCGTGGGCCGCGACGAAAACGGTCGACGACGTCAGCGGCAGCCGCTGGTGCCTGCTCGACTGCCGGCTGCGCGAGCGCACCGTCACCTCGGAGAAGTCGCCGGAGGAGACGGCGAAGGTCTACGAGGCCGCGCTGCGCCAGGACGGCTGGCAACCGTGGAAGGTGAGCCGCTGCCCGGAGCAGGAGACGAAGGGCAGCTACACGTGCTGGCGTCAGGACGAGTTGACCCTCGACCTGTGGGTCCGGGCGCCGGCCTGCGTGCCGCCACCTGTCGACGGGGAACCGGCGATCGTGCCGTCCCCGGAGCCGTCGGCCGCTGCGGGGGAGTGCACCGGCTCGTTGGTGTCGGTGAAGGTGCGCAACGCGATCGACGACGAGCGGACCAGGCCGCAGCCCAGCACCGATCCGTCACTGACCGGAGAGGACCCGTTCCCGACGGTCAGCGGAGATCCGCTGGGCGACGTGACACCCTCACCGTCCTGAGCCGCTCTCCATCACGGACGGTAGGGTCTGGGGCTGGCGGGCCCGCCCGTGCCCGGCGACCGGTGACGGCTCGGTGGGTTCGGTGGGCACCACGGTTGTGCGTTCCGGGGACGTCGGGTCCGGCGGAAATCTGCTTGAGGAGGACAGGCGTGGGCGACATTTTGGCGATCGCGGCGCTGATCGCGGCGAGCGCGTTCGCGGTGCTGGTGCTCATCCTGACGCTGCCCATCCTGCGGCTGCGGCACACGGTGGACGCCACCACCCGGATGATCAACGACCTCAACGATCGGACCGGTCCGCTGCTCGGCGACGTGAACACCACGGTGAAGAACGTCAACGTCGCGCTGGAGCAGGTGCAGACCTCGCTCGACGGCGTGAACCTGCAGCTGGCGAAGGTCGACACGATGACCAGCCACGCGCAGAACGTCACCGCCAACGTCGCCAACCTGGCCACCGTGGTCTCCGCCGCGGCCGCGAACCCGCTGGTCAAGGTGGCCGCCTTCGGCTACGGCGTGCGCAAGGCCGCCGCTGGCCGCCGGCACGCCGAGACCGAGCGCGAGGTGCGCGACACCATCAAGCAGCAGCGGCGGGCCGCCCGGCGCGGCAACAGCTGACCGGCCGGCGTACCAGGAGGTAGCGAGACATGAGGCGCTTGTTCTGGCTCGGCATCGGCGTGGCCGTGGGCGTGATCGTGGTCCGCAAGGCGACCCGCACCGCGCAGGCGTACACCCCCGCCGGCATCGCCAGCTCGTTGTCGGAATCCGCTGGCGGCCTGATGGAGTCGCTGCGTAGCTTCGTGGAGGACGTCCGGGTCGGGATGGCCGAGCGCGAGCAGGAGATCCACCAGGCGTTCGCCCAGGGCGAGGCGTTCGACGACCAGTTCGCCGAGCTGCGGGAGGACCCGCGGATCGGCGATCGAGAAATCTTTCCGGAGGAACACCAGCGATGAAGACGGCGGAGATCAAGCGGCGGTACCTCGCGCACTTCGAGGCGAACGGCCACGCCGTGGTGCCGTCCGCTCCGCTGCCCGCCATCAGCGACCCGAACCTGCTGTTCGTCAACGCCGGCATGGTGCAGTTCGTGCCCTACTTCCTGGGCCAGCAGACCCCGCCGTACCGGCGGGCGGTGAGCGTGCAGAAGTGCATCCGCACCCCGGACATCGACGAGGTCGGCAAGACCAGCCGGCACGGCACGTTCTTCCAGATGAACGGCAACTTCTCCTTCGGTGACTACTTCAAGGCCGGCGCGATTCCGCTGGCCTGGGAGTTGTCCACGAAGCCCGTCGCCGAGGGTGGTTACGGTCTGGATCCGGAGCGGATCTGGCCGACGATCTACCTCGACGACGACGAGGCGTTCGAGATCTGGCGGTCGGTGGGCGTGCCGGCCGAGCGGATCGTCCGTCGGGGCAAGGCGGACAACTTCTGGTCGATGGGCATTCCCGGCCCGTGCGGTCCGTCGTCGGAGCTGTTCTACGACCGGGGCCCGGAGTACGGCGCCGAGGGCGGCCCGGCGGTCGACGAGGACCGGTACATGGAGTACTGGAACCTCGTCTTCATGCAGTTCGAGCGCGGCCCGGGCACCACCAAGGAGGACTACCCGATCCTGGGTGACCTGCCCGCGCAGAACATCGACACCGGCATGGGCCTGGAGCGGATGGCCTCCATCCTGCAGGGCGTCGACAACCTGTACGAGATCGACGAGGTCCGGCCGATCCTGGCCCGGGCGGCGGAGCTGACCGGCAAGCGCTACGGCGCGCACTCGGGGCACGTCGCCAGCGAGTCGCACCCGGACGACGTCCGGCTGCGGGTGGTCGCGGACCACGTGCGGACCGCGCTGATGCTGATCGGCGACGGCGTGACCCCGAGCAACGAGGGTCGTGGCTACGTGCTGCGCCGGATCATGCGCCGGGCGATCCGGTCGATCCGACTGCTCGGCTGGCAGGACCGGGCGCTGCCCGAGCTGCTGCCGGTCGCGCGGGACTGTATGGCGCCGTCGTACCCGGAGCTGGCGACCGACTTCGACCGGATCGCGCAGTACGCGTACGCCGAGGAGGAAGCCTTCCTGTCGACGTTGCGCGCCGGGACGACGATCCTGGACACCGCGATCGCCGAGACCCGCACGGCGGGCGGCACCGCGCTGTCCGGGGCGAAGGCGTTCCAACTGCACGACACGTACGGCTTCCCGATCGACCTGACCCTGGAGATCGCGGCCGAGCAGGGCCTGAAGGTCGACGACGAGGGCTTCCGCCGGCTGATGGCCGACCAGCGGACCCGGGCGAAGGCGGACGCGCAGGCTCGCAAGACGGGGCACACCGACGTGTCGGCGTACCGCTCGGTGCTCGACGCGGGCGGCCCGGTGACGTTCACCGGCTACAGCGAGGTGGCCCGCGAGTCGCGGGTGCGGGCGCTGTTGGGCGCCGACGGTCCGCGCCAGGCGGCGACCGAGGGTGAGACCGTCGAGTTGGTGCTCGACACGACCCCGTTCTACGCCGAGGGCGGTGGTCAGCAGCCCGACCACGGCATCATCACCGTCGGCGACGGTCAGGTCGAGGTGCTCGACGTGCAGCAGCCGGTGCCCGGTCTGATCGTGCACCGGGCGCGGGTCATCCGGGGCGAGGTGCACAGCGGCGACACCGGCTACGCCGAGATCGACACCACCCGGCGGCGGGCGATCTCCCGGTCGCACACGGCCACCCACCTGGTGCACCAGACCATGCGTAACTTCCTCGGCGAGTCGGCCACCCAGGCGGGTTCGCTGAACGCGCCGGGCCGGCTGCGGTTCGACTTCAACACCCCGACGGGTGTGTCGCCGACCGTCCTGCGGGACGTGGAGCAGCAGGTGAACGAGGTGCTCCTGGCCGACCTGGAGGTGCACGCCTTCATCACCTCGCTGGACGAGGCGCGGCGGATCGGCGCGATGGCGCTGTTCGGCGAGAAGTACGGCGAGGAGGTGCGGGTCGTCGAGGTCGGCGACTACGCCCGGGAGCTGTGCGGCGGCACGCACGTGGCCCGCTCGGCGCAGCTCGGCCTCGTGAAGATCCTCTCCGAGTCGTCGATCGGTTCCGGTGTCCGCCGGGTCGAGGCGCTCGTCGGCATGGACGCCTTCGGCTTCCTGGCCAGGGAGCACCTGCTGGTGTCCCGGCTGGCCGAGCTGTACCGGGTGCCCAACGACCAGGTCGCCGACCGGGTGGAGCAGACCGTCACCCAGCTCCGCGACGCGGAGAAGGAGTTGGAGAAGCTGCGCGCCCAGTTGGTGCTGGGCGGGGCGGGGGCGCTCGCCGCGCAGGCCAGGGATGTGCGCGGGGTGGCGTACGTGGGCACCGAGGCGCCGGAGGGCGCGGCCGGCAACGACGTACGGACCCTGGCGCAGGAGATTCGCGGCAAGATCGACCCGGCGCGGCCGGCGGTGGTCGCGGTGGCGGCCCGCGCGAACGGCAAGGCGTCGCTTGTGGTGGCGGTCAACGCGGCGGCCCGAAGTCGGGGCCTGGCCGCGTCGGACCTGGTGAAGGCGGCGTTCTCCGGGCGCGGCGGGGGCAGCCCCGACCTTGCCCAGGGTGGCGGCCTGCCCGCGGCCGAGGCGCCCAACCTGCTGCTCACCGTCGAGAAGGCGATCACCGAGGCGTGATGGCCGGTCATTGTCGACCAGGGCGGGCCGATCGGTCCGCCCTGGTTCGTCGACAGCCGAGTGGTGACCTTCGGTGAGCGGATTCACACGGGGTGTTCGCATCGGTGTGGACGTCGGTCAGGTGCGGGTCGGGGTGTCCCGCTCGGATCCGGACGGGGTGCTGGCCACGCCGCTTGTCACCCTCGCCCGCGATCTCACCGCCGCGCCGGACGCGGTGCCGAGCGACCTTGCCCAGCTCGCGGCGTTGGTGGCCGAACATGAGGCGGTCCAGGTTGTCGTCGGCCTTCCGGTCAATCTGGCCGGCAAACACGGCCCTGCGGCGGTCGGAGTGAAGGCGTACGCTGACCGACTGGTCGATGTGATAGCGCCCGTACCGGTAACGCTTACCGACGAGAGGATGTCGACCGTGGTCGCTTCTCGTAGGCTTGCCGAACGTGGCGTCCGAGGTAAACGTCAACGTGCGGTTGTCGACCAGGCGGCCGCGGTGGAGATCCTGCAGAGCTGGCTGGACGCGCAGCGGAGGCGGACGTAATGATCGACGATCTGGATCTTGGGTTTGACGAGCCGGAGCGGGGTGAGAAGGGCCGACACCGGCGCAGCTTCGTCCGCAAGCGCGACGGCGGCTCCAGCTCCGGGGGTCGCGGTAAGACCTTCCTGGCGCTGCTGATGGCCCTGCTGCTGCTGGGCGGCATCGGCGGCGGCGCGTTCTACGGGTTCGACCGGATCCAGAACTACTTCGTCACGCCCGACTACGACGGCGCCGGCTCCGGTGAGATCACCGTCGAGATCAAGAACGGCGCACTGCTCGCCGACATGGCCGACGCCCTGGTGGCCGCTGACGTGGTGAAGAGCCAGAAGGCGTTCATCGAGGCCGCCGAGGCCAACTCGCGCAGCAAGAACATCCAGCCGGGCACGTACAAGTTGCGCAAGCAGATGAGCGGCGCCAGCGCGGTGACGGCGATGCTCGACCTGAAGAACAAGATCGTCAACGGGCTGACCATCCCCGAGGGTCGGACCAGCATGAACATCTACAAGCTGCTCTCCGACAAGACCAAGATCCCGGTCAAGGACTTCCAGACCGCCGCGAAGGACCCGGAGGCGCTCGGCGTGCCGGACTGGTGGTTCAAGCGTTCGGACGGCAAGAAGGTCGTCAAGTCCGTCGAGGGCTTCCTCTACCCGGACACGTACGAGATCCCGCCGAAGGCCACCGCCGAGAGCATCCTCAAGCTGATGGTGGACAACTTCCTCTCGGTGACCGGCGAGATGAAGTTCGCCGACCGGGTGCAGCGGGAACGGGGTGGCGTCAGCCCGTACGAGGCGCTGATCGTGGCCTCGCTGGCCCAGGCCGAGGCGGGCAACAAGGACGACCTCGGCAAGGTCGCCCGGGTGGCCTACAACCGGGTGTACGGCGAGTTCCCCTGCAACTGCCTGGAGATGGACGTCACGGTCAACTACTACCTGGAGTCGACCGGGCAGAGGACCAAGTCGTCGAAGGAGATGACGGCGGCCGACATGGACAACCCCAAGAACCCGTACAACCGCAAGCTGCGTGGTCTGGTCCCCACTCCGATCAACAACCCCGGCAAGCAGGCGCTGGAGGGCGCGATGGCTCCGCCGGTGGGCAAGTGGCTCTACTTCGTGGCGATCGACAAGCAGGGGCACTCCGCCTTCGCCGAGACGTACGAGGAGCAGAAGCGCAACGAGGCCAAGGCCAAGGAGGCCGGGATCATCTAGTCTTGCTGGGCCGGCCTGGCGGGTTACGAGCCCGACTGCCACGCCCAGTCAGACAGCGATAACTCATTGATCATTGCCTCTCTCGTCGTTAGACTGCGACTGTCCTTTATTGACAGCCACGAAAACGGGGAGTGGTCATGACGACGAAGAGATGGACGGCGAGACTTGGAGCAGTCGCCTCGACGGCTGCGGTCCTGCTCGCGTTCGCGGCGGTGCCGGCTCAGGCCGCGGTGATCAGCAAGAGCACAACCGGTGCCGCCGGGCGGGCCGTTTACATCAAGAACGGCGACTGGGACCTCTTCGCCCGTGATCCGCTGACCGACGGCCACTGTGCCCGGTGGCAGGAGCGCGCGCCGGGCAGCAGCACCTGGTCGTGGAAGGGCAACTCCATCTGCACCTCCTCGGAGGGCTGGGCGGCTTTCGCGCGATCGGGCTACTCCTACCGGATCTGCCGCACTGGCATCGGTAACTGTTCGTCGGTCGCCGTCCTTCCCTGACAGCGCTTGAGGGATTGGTCTGAGCTGGTCGACGACGTGGGTCCGGTCGCCCGCACTGTCTAATGGCGGACGCTTCGCAGGACTGCCGGCTCCGCCACCCTCAACAACGCGAAGGCTCCCTTCCTGAAAGGCGATCGGAATTGCGGTCGCGCCGGGAAGGGAGCCTTTTCGTCAGCTTGAAAACACCATTTACGGTGTCATTGTCATTGTCATTGTCATTGTCATTGTCATTGTCATTGTCAGTGGCTCGTGCCGGTCCATGAACCGGTGCGCGGGTTCAGGAACGTCCACACGCCGTTGCTGTTCTGCTTGCGCAGCGCGAACGTGCGGTTGTAGCCGTAGTAGAAGTACCCGGTCTGGGTGCTCGTGTCGTAGCCGGTGTTGCGGTTGACCGCACCGTACGCCTTGCCCCAGGTCTGCGGCCCGACCTGCCCGTCGATGCCGATGTTCATCACGTCCTGCCAGGTCCTGGTCTTGGCGGCGGTGTTGGAGCCGTACTCGCCGTCGATGAAGCTGGTGCCGACGCTGCCGCTCAGGTCGTCGGCCCAGATGATGGCCTGCCAGAGGCGCACGATGTTGCCGGCGCGGACGCACGAGCTGGACGCGCACAGCTCGTGATTGTCCGACCAGCTGCCCGCCGCGCTGTCCGCACGCGCGGGTGCGGCCGCCATCAGCGAAATGCTGAAGGCCGCGGCAATCGCGATGAGGACGCGCAGAATCCGTTTGTTCATGGTTCCCCCCTGTTTTCGATCGATCGTCCTGCGCCGAATGCTTTCACCGACGTCGATGAAACGTCAAGCGAACAACCGCCGGTGCGGTCGGCGACGGGTGGTGCGGTGGCCGGTGCGGTCGGTAGGGTCGAGGCGACGTGTACGGGGGGCGGACATGACGCGGACAGTGGTGGCCCGCAGGGCTGCTGTGCTGGGCAAACCCATCGCGCATTCGCTGTCCCCGGTGATCCACACCGCCGGCTACGCCGCCGCCGGGCTCACCAACTGGTCGTACACCCGGATCGAGTGCGCGGCGGCGGAGCTGCCGGCCCTGGTCGCCGGCCTCGGCCCGGAGTGGGCCGGGTTGTCGGTGACCATGCCGGGCAAGGAGGCGGCGCTCGCGGTTGCGGACGCCGCGTCGCCGGTCGCGGTCGCCGTCGGCGCGGCCAACACGTTGGTACGCCGTCCGGACGGCTCCTGGTACGCGGACAACACCGACGTCGGCGGCATGGTCGAGGTGCTCACCGGGGCGGGGGTGGTGCCCGGCGCCGCCCTGACCGTCCTCGGTGCGGGGGGAACCGCCCGTGCCGCGCTCGCCGCCGCCGCCCAGTTGGCCTGCTCGTCGGTCACCGTGGTGGCCCGCCGAGCGGAGGCGGTCGACGAGCTGCGTCCGGTGGCCGACGCCCTCGATCTCGCGCTGACCGGCGCCGTCTGGCCCGACCCGGCCCGGCTCGCCGCGGCGGACGTGGTCGTCTCCACGGTGCCGAAGGGCGTCGCCGACCCGCTCGCGGCAGTGGTGACGTGGCGACCGGGCGGGGTCTACTTCGACGCGCTCTACGACCCGTGGCCGACGCCGCTGGCCGCGTCCGCCCGCGCGGCCGGTCTGCGGGTGGTGTCCGGACTGGACCTGTTGCTGGCGCAGGCGGTCGGCCAGTTCGAGCAGTTCACCGGCGTCGCCGCGCCGGTCGGGGCGATGCGGGAGGCCCTGGTGGCGGCCCGCGGGGCGACTTCCTTAGCTGACGGTTAAGACGCGCTTACGGGAAACTGTCCTGCCCACGACATGCCCTGGTCGTCGATACGCTGCTCACGGTTATCGCAGCAGACACAGGGAGTTCTCCTTGACCAGGCATGGACTGCACCGCATCACCCGGCTCCGCAACGGTCCCCGGCGCAAGGCGATCGCCGTCGGCGTGGTCGGCGGTGCGGTGGTGGCAGGCATCGTGGCCACCATGATGCCGCTGCTGGCCAGCGACGACCTGTCGATCCGCGCGGTGGCCGACACGACCGCGACAATCGTGACGCAGGACGGGGACAACGCCACCAAGACGACCCTGGCGACCTGCCCGGCGCGCTGTGACGGCAACCCGCGTGGTGGCCGGGAGGCGGTCGTCGAGTTCGCCGTGACCACCGTTCCGGCCGCCGCCGTCAACGTCCGGGCGACGCTGCGCATGCACGCCTGGCAGCAGTTCGCCGCCACGGTGACCGCGCACGCCTCGCCGTTGAGCGCCCGCGAGACGCGCCCGGCCCCGGCGACGGCGGGGGCCGCGCTGGACACCGTGACCGGCGTGGCCAAGGGCGTCAACGAGTGGGACGTCTCCAAGCTGGTCACCGGCAACGGCACCTGGACGGTGTCGCTCGCCCAGACCGGCCTGGAGACGCGCGTCTACTGGGGATCGGTCGAGAACCGCAACCCGGAGCTGCGGCCCAGCCTGGTGATCAGCTACGACCTGGGCACCCCGCCGTCGTCGGCGCCGACGACCCGTCCGGCCCCGACGCCCTCGCCGAGCGTGCCGCCGACCACCGCGGCGCCCAAGCCCACGCCGACGCTCGCGCCGACCCGGACACCCACGCCCACGGGCAGCCCGGAACTCCCGTCCGGCAGGTGCGGCCAGGTGTCGGACACGCTCGTCCCCTCCTGCGGCGCCTGGTGGGGCATGTACTCACCCGCCAACGCGGGCAGCGGCTGGGATCACGCCAAGGCGATCACCACAGTCGAGGCGCAGGTCGGGCGCAAGTTCGACATCGTGCACCGCTACCACGACTTCTCCAACGCCGGCAGCAACGGCGCCTTCCCCGACGCGTACGAGGCGCAGCAGATGCGCGAGGGCCGGCTGATGTTCTTCGCCTGGGAATCCCGCGACTTCTCCGCCGGGACGACGCTGAAGTGGTCCGACGTCTACAGCGGTCGCCACGACGCCACCATCGACGCGGTCGCCGGTCGCATCCGCGCCGCCAAGGTGCCGGTGTTCCTGGGCTTCGACCACGAGCCGGAGGACGAGCCGAACAAGGGCAGCGACGCCGACTTCGTCCGCGCCTGGAAGTACGTGTACGAGCGGTTCGCCAAGGCCGGCGCGGACAACGCCGTCTGGGTGTGGACGATGATGGGCTGGTCCGGGCACTACTCCCGGTACGCCGGCCTGTACCCCGGCGACCGGTACGTCGACTGGGTGGCCTACGACCCGTACAACTTCCACGTCTGCAACGGCAGCACCGTGTGGAAGAGCCCGAGCACGACAGTCGACGGCTTCTACCGCTGGCTCGACGAGAACGGCATCGGGGCCGGCAAGCCGCGGATGCTCGCCGAGTTCGGCACGAACTTCAACTCCGCCGACAAGGGGGCCAAGCAGCGCTGGTTCCAGGAGTTCCCGGCGGCCCTGAAGGCCCACCCGAAGATCAAGGCAGCCATCTACTTCAATTCGCCGGGCATGACCACCCGCACGGCGACCTGTGACATGACGATGAACCACGACGCGTCCGCGGTCGCCGGCTTCACGCAGGCCGGCAAGGACGCGTACCTGCGGCAGCCCACCGGAGGGAGCCGCTGACCAACGATGACGACATCGTGAACGCCGACACCGTTCATCGGGAGTTCGCAAGCTGATCCTCCGGCGTTCTGTCGGTTAGCAGATTCATGCACCGCCCAATCGGCGGATGCGCCTACCAGGCTGGGCGAGGCACGCTACCTCGGGTTCTCATCCATCTTGGAGGCGCAGCGTGCCCAAACTCTCGCACTTGTGGCGGTTGTCAGGACGACGTCGTACTCGGGCGGGGGTGGTCGCTCTGGCGACCGTCGCCGCGGTGCTCAGCGTGCCCTCGGTGTCCTCGGCGGCGGTGGTGCCGGTCCCCGCGACCGCGACCCTGGTGTCCGGTAACCCCAGCGACACGACCCCGCACGCCCGCGACGGTGAGACCCGCGCCTTCGCGCAGGTCGGCAACACCGTGTTCGTCGGCGGCAGCTTCACCCAGCTCCGACAGACTGCCAGCTCCGCGTGGATCACGCAGCGCTACCTCTTCGCGTACGACCGGACCACCGGCACCATGTCCACGACGTTCCTGCCGGTGCTCGACGGCGCGGTCAACACGCTGGTCGCCGGACCCGGTGGCACGCTGATCGTCGGCGGCGCCTTCAAGAACGTCAACGGTGCGTCCCGCAAGAACCTGGTCGCGCTGAACCCCGCGACCGGCGCGACCATCGACAGTTGGGTCGGACGCTCCGACGGCGGCACCGTCCGCGACCTGGTGCTGTCGGGCAACTCGCTCTACGTGGCTGGCGCGTTCAACTGGCTCAACGGCACCGCGCACGTCGGCCTCGGCCGGCTCAACGCGACCACCGGCGCGATCGACCCGACGTTCGCGATCGACGCCACCGTCGGGCGGCACGGCACCACGTCGTACGTGTGGACGATCGACGTCACGCCGGACGGCGGCACCCTCGTGCTGGGCGGCAACTTCACGCTCGTCAACGACCTGCCGCGCAACCAGATCGCGCTCGTCGACCTCACCGGCACCCCGACCGTGCTGGACTGGAGCACCGAGAAGTACGTGTCGCCGTGCGCGTCCCCGACGACGTTCGTGCACTACGTGCAGGACGTGCGGTTCGCCGAGGACGGCAGCTGGTTCGTGGTCGGCTCCAACGGCGGCGGCGGTTGGCCGACCGCGTACTGCGACGCCCTGGCCCGTTTCGAGACCCCCGCCCGGGGTGCCGGCCAGCTCGCCACCTGGATCGACTTCACCGGCAACGACACCATCACCTCCGTCGAGGTGGCCGACAACGTCATCTACCTCGGCGGGCACTTCCGGTGGCTGAACAACCCGAACGCCAGCGACACCGCCGGCGCGGGCGCGATCGACCGGCTCGGCATCGCCGCGGTCACCCCGGCCACCGGCCTGCCGGTGAACTGGAACCCGCGCCGCAGCGGCAGCGCCTCGATGCCCGCCGGCACCACCGCCTGGGGCTCCGCGGTGCCGGTGCTCTGGCGCGGCTCGGACGGCCTCTACTTCGGGCACAACTCCGACGGCATGGGCGAGGAGTACCACGGGCGGCTCGGCATGTTCCCGCTCGCCGGCGGGCGCACGTTCACCGCGAAGAACCCGCCGTCGGCGACCACGGGCAACCTCTACGTGGCCACCGCCCCGGGCGCCGTGACCAAGGTGCCGTTCGACGGCGCCACGCTGGGCACCGCGACCGCGACCAGCCAGCCCGCGTACACGGCGGCCGGCGCGACCTGGCGGGTCGACGACCGGATCTACTGGGCGCACACCGTCGCCGGCACGCCCACCGGCAGCCGCATCGACATCTCGCTGTTCAACGGCGGTGCGATCGGATCGCCGTGGGAGGCGTCCGGTTACAACGACTGGTTCAACCCGGCCCTGCTGACCGGCGCCTTCTATCTCGACGGTCGGCTCTACTACACCCGCACCGGCGCCAACAGCCTCTACTACCGCTACTTCGAGATCGACGGCAGCTATCTGGGCGCCACCGAGTTCGCGCTGCCCACCACCGGTGTCACCTGGTCGGGTGTGCGCGGCATGGCCTGGGTCGGCGGTCGGATCGTCTACGGTGCCACCGACGGCACGCTGCGCAGCGCGCCGTTCGACCCGACGGCCGCGCCGACCGCCGTGCTCGACGGCGCCACGGCGACGGTCATCGCCACGGCGACGCCCGAGTTGTCCTGGTCCACCCCCTCGCTGTTCTTCTCCGTGCAGTAACGGTCCACCGTTCGTAACGGAGCGTCGGTAGATTGTTCACGTTGGGTCGGCGGCGGGACCACCGCCGCCGACCCCACGATGTGGGGGAGGGGTCGTTGGTCGGCGCTGCTGGCATCCGCGCGAAACGCGCCGTGCACCTGGTCTTCGCGCTCAAACGCGCCTGGTACAGGCTGCGCTACCGACGGCTCACACTCGGGCGGGACGTGGAGATCCGAGGCCGGATCCGGCTGCGCCGGGGCGTACGGGTCAGCATCGGCGACCGGAGCCGGCTCAACAAACTGGTCCGTTTCGCCGGCCCCGGCGAGGTGCGCATCGGGGCCGACTGTCTGCTCAACGCCACCTGGATCGGCACCTGGACGTCGGTGACGGTGGGAGACCGGTGCCTGCTGTCCGATTGCGAGCTTCTCGACAACGACTTCCACAACCTGCCGCCCGAGCAGCGGCACGCCCCACCCGGCCCGGCCACGCGAGCCCCGATCGTCCTCGAGGAGAACGTGTGGATCGGCGCGCACGCCCTCGTCCTCAAGGGGGTCCGCGTGGGCCGGGACAGCGTCGTGGGCGCGGCGACTGTGGTGCGTACGGACGTGCCACCGGGCGTCGTCGTCGTCGGCAATCCTCAACAGACGGTGAAGAAGTTCCATGACTGACGCGACGCCCACCTCCTGGCCGACGGACGGCCCGTCCTCCGGCACCCCCCGTTCCGTCACGCTCACCGACCTGTTGCGGGTGCCGATGCACCGCCTGCGGCTGGTGGTCGCGGTCGCCCTGGTCGGCCTGCTCGCCGCCCTCGGCTACGTGCTGCTCGTCCCGGCGGCGGTGAGCGCGAGCGCGGTGGTGGCGGTCCGCCCGGTGGTCACCGACGCCTTCACCCCCAGCGGTGCGGGCGCCGACCGCGCCGTCAACATGAACGTGGAGAGCGGTCTCGCCACCGGCACCCAGGTGGTCCAACGCCTCGCCGACGCCGCCGGCGGCGAGCCGCGCGACATCCGCAACGCCCTCGAGGTCGAGGTCCCCACCGGCGGGCAGATCCTGCGCTTCACCTACCAGGCGCACGACGCGCAGCGGGCGGTGCAGGGGGCCAACCTGGCCGCCCAGGCGTACCTCGACGTGCGGCGCACCATGTACGAGCAGCAGCGCGCCGAGATGCTGCGCTCCTACGACGCCAGCATCACCAAGGTCGCCGCCCAGCAGACCGCCGTGCAGAAGCGGGTCAGCAGCGCCAAGGGCACCGCCGCCGGCGACGCCGCGCTTGCCGAACTGTCCGGAATCAACAACCAGCTCACCCAGCTCAACTCCTCCCGCACCGAGATCGCCGCGGTCGACGTCAACCCCGGCTGGATCACGCAGACCGCCGAGCGCGCGCTTGCCACCTCGGCCGGGCACCGACCGCTCTACCTGGTCGCCGGCCTGCTCGGCGGCGCGCTGATCGGCGTCGTGCTGGCGTACGCCTGGGAGTCGGCCGACCGGCGGGTCCGGTCGGTCAGCGACGGTCGGGACGCCACCGGCCTGCCGCTGCTCGGCACGGTGCGCCGGCCGGCGTTTCGGGGCAGCCCCCGGGCTGTCGACGCGGACATCCGCTACGTGGCGATGGCCGTCGCCGAGCGGGTCCGCCAACCGGCCCGGGTCGCGCTTGTCACCGCCCGGGAGGACGCCACGGCGCTCACCGCCGGGCTGGCGGTGGCGCTCGCCGCCGACGGCCGGGAGGTCTTCGTGGCCGACGACAGCGGCCGCGCCGAGCGCCTGCGCGCCGCCGTCCTCGCCGACCGGGGGCGGCTGCCCATCGACCCGTCCCGGCCGCTGGTGCCCCAGCCCCGCCCGGCCGGCGCTCCGAGCCCGGCCGGCGCCACCGCGGAGAACCCGGCGCCCCGGCGGCCCTCCCCCGCACCCGCCCGGCGCCCGTCCCTCCACCGACCCCGACGCCACGCTGACGCTGCCCCGGGTGGCGTCCGCCCAGTCCGAGAACGGCCGGCCGGCGTCGTCCGACGAGGTGATCGTGGGGGTGGGCAGCGTCCGCTTCGGCACCTGGCGGCAGGGCGCCGACCACGGGCTGGTGCTGTTCAACGCCCCACCGGCGGAGTCCGACGAGCGTGGCGTGGCGGTGGCCCGGCAGGGCAGCGCCGTGGTGGTGGTCGAGCGGGACCGCACCCGGCAGAGCGATCTGCGGCGGCTCGTCGAGCGACTGCGCGCCGCCGGGGTCACCCCGCTGGGCTTCGTGCTCACCCGCAACGGCCGGGCCTGACAGGTGTCGGTCACCCGCGCTCCGGCGACCGAGCCGCCACCCGGCGACGCCGCCGCACCCCTCGGGCCTGCGCCACCGATCCCGCCCCCCGCCCGGCTGCCGCTCTGGCCGCTGGCGTTGATGTTCGGGCTGGTGCCGCTCTGGTGGGCGCTCGGGGCGTTCTACCTGGGCTGGCCGATGCTGGGCGCGCTACTGCTCGCGTTGCTGCTCACCCGGGGTCGGGTGCCGCTGCCACCGACGTCCGGCATCTGGCTGCTGTTCCTGGCCATCGTGGTCGTCAGCGCCACCCAACTGCCGTCGCCTGCCTCGCTGCTGACCTTCGCCCTGCGGTTGGCCTTCTACCTGACCGCGCTTGTGGTCGCCGTCTACGTCTACGTCGCCGCCCGCGAACGCGCCGACCTGGTGGCGGTGCTCACCCCGCTCTGCGCGTTCTGGTTCGCGCTCGTGGTGCTGGGCTGGCTCGGGGTGCTGGTGCCCCGGCTGGGGATGACCACCCCGATGGAGGTGCTGCTGCCCGGCGGCGTGGCCCGTACCCCGTTCATCCGGGACATGGTGCACCTGAGAACCGCGGAGTACAGCGAGCGCTCGCTCAACCCGATCTACCGGCCGGCCGCGCCGTTCTCGTACACCAACAACTACGGCAGCGCGTACGCCATGACCCTGCCCTGCGTGGTGGCGTACACGATGTTGCGCCGTCGGGGGTTGCTGCGCTGGGTGCTGCTGGCGTCGCTGCCGCTGTCGCTGGCGCCCGCGTTCCTCACGCTGAATCGGGCGATGTTCCTCAGCCTGGGCGCCGGGCTCGCGGTGCTCGGGGTGCGGGCCAGCCTGCGCGGCAACGTCCGGGTCGCCGCGTCCATCGTCGGCGTGGTCGTCATCGGCGCGCTGGCCACCCTGTTCATCCCGATCACCGACCTGATCAGTAAGCGGGTCGATTCCAGCGACACCAACACGGACCGCCTGTCGCTCTACACCGAGGTGATCCGCCGCGTGCAGGATTCGCCGTGGCTGGGCTACGGCGCGCCGGTCAACGTGGACACGGTCTCCGCGGCCGCGCCGATCGGCACCCAGGGGCAGCTGTGGATGGTGTTGTTCAGTCACGGCGTACCGGCGCTCGTGTGTTTCCTGGCCTGGTTCGTCGCCGCCGCGGTGATCTGCGCGCGGGCGACCTCGGCGGCCGGGCAGTGGCTGG
This sequence comes from Micromonospora lupini str. Lupac 08, assembly GCF_000297395.2. Taxonomy (GTDB): domain Bacteria; phylum Actinomycetota; class Actinomycetes; order Mycobacteriales; family Micromonosporaceae; genus Micromonospora; species Micromonospora lupini. Next base: position 2,620,897 of record NZ_HF570108.1, read on the forward strand.
CGGTGGTGCCGGTGGTCTGCCTCGTGCAGGTCCCGTTCTACGGCATGGCCAACCAGAACCTGTCGGTCGCGTTCTTCGCCGTCGCCTTCGCCATGGCGCTCGCCGAACGCGAACGGCTCACGAGCACGCAGCGGTCGCGCCCGCCGCGCCCCGCCGGTACGGCGGTGCCGGCATGACCGCCGCCACCCGACCGCCGGCCGGCGCCGGCCCCGACGGCCCGCACCGCTCGGTGCCCGACGCCGTCGGCACCGTCGACATCGGCGCGGCGGAGACGCGCCGCAGCGCACGCAGCGGCGTGGCCGGGCTGCTCGGCGCCGCCACCAGCGGCCTGTTCGGCTTCGTGCTGGCCGTGGTGATCACCCGGGGGTACGGCACGGCCGGCGCGGGCGCGTTCTTCGCCGCGATCGGCGTGGTCACCGTGGCCACAGCGGTCTGCACGCTGGGCGCGGAGACCGGTCTGATGTGGGCGCTGCCCCGGCGTCGTCTCGGCGTCCGGGGCGACGCGGCCCGGGTGCTGCCGGTGGCGCTGATCCCTCCGCTGCTGGCCGGGCTCGTGGTCGCCGGCACCGGAGCGCTGAGCGCCGACGCGCTCGCCCCCCGACTGCTGCGGGGCTCGGGCGAGCACGGCGGCGCGTTGCTGACGCTCACCTTCGCCGCCGTGCCGGTGGTGGTGGCGATGACCCTGCTGCTGGCCGCGCTGCGCTGCGTACGACCCATCCGCGCGTACGTCGGCGTGCAGTTCCTCCTGCTGCCGGTGGCCCGCCCGGCGCTTGTCGGCGCCGCCGCGCTGGCCGGCGGCGGCCTGCTCGCCGGGATGACCGGCTGGCTGGTGCCGGCGGCGCTGGCGCTGCTTGCCTGCCTCATCCTGGTGGCCGGCCCGCTCGGCCTGGGCCGGGGCGCGGAGCTGCGACCGGGCCGGGCCGACTGGTCGACGTTCTGGCGCTTCGCGCTGCCCCGGGCCGCCTCGGCGGCCATCGACGCGGGCAGCATGTGGGTGGGGGTCCTGCTGACGTCGGTGCTGGCCGGGCCGGCCGACGCGGGTGTGTTCGGCGCGGTCGGCAGGTACGTGCTGGCCGGTCAGCTCGCCATGCAGGGGTTGCGGGTGGCGGTGTCGCCGCAGCTGTCCCGGCTGCTGGGGCGTGGTGAACGGGCCGCCGCGGCGGCCGTGCACCGGCAGTTGACGACCTGGGGGCTGGTGCTGTCCTGGCCGGTGTACCTGCTGCTCGCGGTGTTCGCGCTCGCGTTCCTGCAGCTGTTCGGCCCGGAGTTCACCGCAGGAGTGCCGGCGATGACGGTGCTCGCGCTGGCGATGCTCGTGAACACCGGCGTGGGCAACGTGCAGAGCCTGCTGCTGATGGGCGGGCGCAGTGGCCTGCACCTGGTGTCCACGGTGGCCGGGCTCACCGTGACCGTCTCGCTCGGGCTCTGGCTGATCCCCGGGCACGGCGCGACGGGCGCCGCGTTCGCCTGGGCCGCAGGCATCGCCACCGAGAACCTCACCGCCGCGGCGTTCGCCCGCGCGGTGGTCGCCGAGCCGCTTGTCGACGCCGCGACGCTGCGCGCGGCGGCGGCCACCGTCGGCGGTGTCGGCCTCGCGGCGGGGGTCGGCGTGCTGGCCGGGGGCCGTGGCCTGCCCGGCCTGGCGGTGGCGCTGGGCGTGCTGCTGGCCGGTTGCGTCGGCATGTTGACGTTGCCCCGGGTACGCGCCGGCATCCGGGTGACCATGAGACAGATCCGTGGGTCCGACGACGCGGCCACGGCCGCCGGGCCGGCCCCGGAATCGACGAGAGGCAGGTGAGGGACATCGTGGCGTCCATCCGTGACCGGGTCAAGCAGTTGGTGCCGACCCAGGTGACCACCCGGGTGCGAGAGTCCCTGGTCGACTACGGGGTGCGCACCAGTGACCGGCGACCCCTGCCGGACTTCCTGATCATCGGCACCAAGCGGGGCGGCACCACCTCCCTGTGGAACTACCTCATCCAGCACCCCCTGGTGCCCCGGCTCTTTCCCGCGTGGAACACCAAGTCGGCGCACTACTTCGAGGAGCACTGGGGTCGCGGTGAGGCGTGGTACCGCTCGCACTTCCCGACCGAGCGGCAGCGCGAGGCCCTCGCGAAGCGGCACGGCGGGCCGGTCCGGGTCGGCGAGGCCGCACCGCTCTACATGTTCCACCCGCTCGCCGCGCAGCGGGTCGCCGGGCTGATCCCGACCGTGAAGCTGATCGTGCTGCTGCGCGACCCGGTCGAGCGGGCGTACTCGCACTGGAAGGAGCGCCGCACCCACGGCATCGAGCCGCTGGACTTCGCCGCCGCCCTGGCCGCCGAGCCGGAGCGCACAGCGGGGGAGCGGGAGCGGCTGATCGCCGAGCCGGAGGCGTTCAGCGAGGCGTACGACTGGTACACGTACCGGGCCCGGGGGCGCTACCTGGAGCACCTGGAGCCGTGGCTGGAGCGCTTCGACTCCGAGCAGATCCTCTTCCTGCCCAGCGAGGACCTGTACCGCGACTCCCGCGCCACCTACCAGCGCACCCTCGACTTCCTCGGGCTGCCCCCGTACGACCTGCCGAACTTCAAGGTCTACAACGACCGGCGCTCCGCCCCGCTGGAGCCGGCGGTCCGCGCCGAGCTGACCGACTACTACCGCCCGTACAACGACGCGCTGCGCGAGCGGCTCGGGTTGGACCTCGACTGGGCGGACCGGGCGGCGTGACGACAGCTGTCACCCCGGCCACCGATCCCCGGTCCCGGGTGGACGGGCTGGGCTGGGTGAGCCGCGCGGTGTTCCCGGACGACCGGGTCGGTCTGACGGTCGGCGGCGCGCTGCCGGCCGGACATCGGGCGGTGGCCCGGTACGCGGTGGTGCCGTCGGTGACCCGGGCCCGGTTCCTCGTGCCGCTGGGCGCGCCCCGGGCCGGGGCGGCGTCGTTGCTGGCGTACAACGCGTTGCGGCCGCCGAAGGTGCGGGCGCTGCGGGCGGCGCTCGGTGGGCTGGCCCGCCTGGGCGGGGCGGGTCTGGCGCCGTTTCCGACGCTCACCGTCTCGGTGCCGGTGGGGGCGCCCGTGGCCGAACTGCTGCTGACCGAGCGGCTCGCCGCCGCGCTGGGCGGTACGCCGCTGCTGGCCGCGTGCGGTGTCCGTCCGCCGGACCCGAACGTCAAACCCACCCTGCAACTGTTCACCGTCGACGGTCGTCCGCGCGGCTACGCTAAGATCGGCTGGAACGACGCCACCCGGGCGCTGGTCACCGCCGAGGCGAGCGCGCTGCGGGCGTTGCGCGCGGTGACCGGCGTCGTCGACCATCCGACGCCGCCGGGGCTGCTGACCGAGACGGCGTGGGCCGGCCAGGCGGTCGCGGTGATCGAACCACTGCCGCGGGACGTACGCGGCGTGCCGGCCGACGACCCGCCACGGATCGCGGCGCTGCTCGCGGTCGCCCGCCGGGGCGAGCCGGCCGGGACGCCCCGACCGCTGGCCTCCTCGACGTTTTTGACCCGGCTGGCCGCCCAGGCCGAGCGGGCCGCCCAGGCCGAGCCGGCCGGGACGCGGGCGGTCGCCGCCGTCGCCGCGCTGGCCCGCCGGCACGGTGACACGGCAGTCGAGTTCGGGCACTGGCACGGCGACTGGGTGCCGTGGAACCTGGGAACGCACGACGGCCGGCTGGTGGCCTGGGACTGGGAGCACAGTGGCCCCGACGTGCCTGTCGGCTTCGACCTGGCACACGACGCGTTCCAGCGCTCGCTGGTGCTGCGCGCCGAACCGGCGGCGGTGGCCGCCGCTGCGGTGGACGGGCAGATGGACCGGCACGGCGCGGGGCTCGGCCTGGGCCCGGCGCAGCGCCGGCTGGTGGCCGACGCGTACCTGCTGGAGATGTGGCTGCGGACGTGGCGGCTGGCGGACGCCGGCGCCGGCTGGAACGGCGCGCTGCATCCCGCACTGTTGGACGTCATCGAGAAACGACATAGCGACTGAACCGGAGACAGCACGACGCCGGGTGCGCGTCGTAGAGTGACGACAAAATGGCAGGTCGTGATGACGATCAATAGGCCGTGGGGTCGACAGTGGGCCTGACCACGCCGAGTGGAGATCGTCGCCTCGTCCGGTTGCGCTATTCAACGGCCGGGAAACCTGTGATCTGCTTCTGCCTGGCGTGAATCGGAATTCCAAGCGAACTTGTGGGGAGTCGCGTGGACACGAACAACGACGACAATTCGCCGGTGCTGCTGCTGGTGGGATCCAGCGGCGGCCACCTGGCCCAACTACTCGCCCTGCGGCCCTGGTACGAACGGTGGCGGCGCTGCTGGGTCACCTTCGACACCCCGGAGGCGGTGTCGCTGCTGGCCGGTGAGGACCTGGTGCCCGCGCACCACCCGACCACCCGCAACGTGCCGAACCTGTTGCGCAACGCGCGACTGGCCTGGCGGGTGCTGCGGGTCCGGCGGGTGGCCGCAGTGGTCACCACCGGCGCCGGCGTGGCCGTGCCGTTCGTGGTGCTGGCCCGCCTGCGTCGCATCCCGACCGTCTACATCGAGGTGTACGACCGGATCGACACCGCGACGCTCACCGCCCGGCTGTGCCGCCCGTTCCTGTCCGCGATGCTCGTGCAGTGGGACGAGCAGCGCCGGCAGTACCCGGAGGCCACAGTCGTCGGGACCCTCCTGTGAGCGGGGAGGCGGGCACGGCGCGGCGCGACACCACCGCCGACGGGTCCCGGCTGCCGCGCCAGCGCGACACCACGGACGTCGGGCACACCCGGCTGCTCGTCGCCGTCGGCACCGACAAACACCCCTTCGACCGGCTCGTGGACTGGCTGGCGCAGTGGCACGCGCAGGCCGGCCCGGTCGGGTTGACCGTGCAGCACGGGCACACCACGGCGCCGCCACTGCCCGGCGCGGTGCCCTTCCTCGGCCACGACGCCCTCCAGGAGGCGATGGCCGACGCCGATCTGGTGGTGTGTCACGGCGGCCCGGCGACGATCCTGGAGGCCCGCCGGCACGGGCACCTGCCCATCGTGGTGCCCCGCGACCCGGCGCACGGTGAACACGTCGACGACCACCAGCAGCTCTTCGCGCGCCGGCTCGGCGCGGCCGGGCTGGTGGCGCTCTGCGAGAGCCGGGAGGCGCTGCACGACGCGCTGGCCGCCGGGCAGGCCGACCCGTCCCGGTACGCGGTGACCGCCGACCCGGCCGCGCACGAGGCCCGACGCGCGGCCGTCGCCCGCGTCGGCCAGATCGTGGATGACCTGGTGGCCCGGTCGACCCGGCGCCGACCCCGCTGGCGGACCTGGCCGCGACCCGGCCAGGACACGGAGGAGACCCGATGACCCGACCGCCGAGCGTCAGCGTCGTGGTGCCCACCCGGGACCGCCCCGAGCTGCTGCGCGCCGCCCTCGCGGCGATCCTCGCCCAGGAGTACCCGGGCAGCATCGAGGCCGTCGTCGTGTTCGACCAGTCCACGCCCGACGAGTCGCTGACCGGCCTTTCCGGGCCGGACCGGGCGGTGCGGGTCATCGGCAACGGGCGCGCGCCGGGGCTGGCCGGGGCGCGCAACAGCGGCACCCTCGCCGCCGAGGGCGAGCTGATCGCGTTCTGCGACGACGACGACGAGTGGCTGCCGGGCAAGCTGGCTGCCCAGGTCGACGCCCTGGCCGCCGACCCGGCGGCCGAGTTCGTCTGCTGCGGTATCCGCGTCAGCTACGACGGAAACACCGTCGACCGGGTGCTCGACAAGGACCGGATCACCCTCGACGACCTCCTGCGGGACCGGTTGACCGAGCTGCACCCGTCCACCTTCCTGATCCGCGCGACGGCGCTGCGCGACGGCTTCGGTCTGGTCGACGAGGAGATCCCGGGCAGTTACGCCGAGGACTACGAGTTCCTGCTGCGGGCCGCCCGCAGCGCGCCGCTGATCAACCTGCCGACGCCGTCGGTGCTGGTGCGCTGGCACAAGCGCTCGTACTTCGCGCAGCGCTGGGACACCATCTCCGAGGCGCTGCAGTGGCTGCTGCGGCGCTACCCGGAGTTCGCCACCCAGCCGGCCGGCGCGGCCCGGGTCGCCGGGCAGATCGCGTTCGCCCAGGCCGCCTCCGGTGATCGCCGGGGCGCGGTGCGGTGGGCGGGACGCACCCTGCGCAGCAATCCCCGCGAGCCGCGCGCCTACCTGGCGCTCGCGGTCGCCGGTCGGGTGGTCCGGGCCGACGCGGTGCTGCGCACCCTGCACAAACGCGGCCGGGGCATCTGATCCGTCGCGCGGAGCGCCGCGCGCGGCCGCCCTGCGGACGGTTTCGGCCGTCCGCAGGGCGGGACGGGGCGGGCAGCGCGACGCGCCCGTCGCGCGCCGTGACAGACTGACCGCTGTGTTGCGCTGGCTGACTGCAGGTGAATCGCACGGTCCCGCCCTCGTCGCGTTGATGGAGGGGGTGCCGGCCGGCATCGAGGTGAGCACCACCGAGATCGCCGGCGAGCTGGCCCGCCGCCGGCTGGGCTATGGCCGTGGTGCCCGGATGTCGTTCGAGCAGGACGAGATCGAGGTGATCGGCGGGCTGCGACACGGCGTGACCCTGGGCAGCCCGGTGGCGATCCGGGTGGGCAACTCCGAGTGGCCCAAGTGGCGCACGGTGATGGCCGCCGATCCCGTCGACCCCGACGAGCTGGCCCGGCAGGCCCGCAACGCCCCGCTGACCCGCCCGCGGCCCGGCCACGCCGACCTGGCCGGCATGCAGAAGTACGGCCACCACGACGCCCGGCCGATCCTGGAGCGCGCGAGCGCCCGGGAAACCGCCGCCCGGGTGGCCGTCGGCACCGTCGCCAAGGCGCTGATCCGGCAGGCCCTGGGCATCGAGATCGTCTCGCACGTCGTCGAGCTGGGGCCGGTGGCCGCGAAACCCGGCCTGCGCCCGACCCCGCAGGACGCCGACCGCATCGACGCCGACCCGCTGCGCTGCCTCGACCCGGAGGCCAGCGCCCTGATGGTCGCCGAGGTCGACGCCGCGAAGAAGGCCGCCGACACCCTCGGCGGCGTGGTGGAGGTGCTGGCGTACGGGGTGCCGCCGGGCCTGGGCAGCCACGTGCAGTGGGACCGCAAGCTCGACGCCCGGCTGGCCACGGCGCTGATGTCGATCCAGGCGATCAAGGGGGTGGAGATCGGCGACGGGTGGCAGCAGGCCCGCTCCCGCGGCTCCGAGGCGCACGACGAGATCATTCCGTCGGCCACCGGCGTCCGCCGCGTCACCGACCGGGCCGGCGGGCTGGAGGGCGGCATCACCACCGGCGAGCCGCTGCGGGTGCGCGCCGCCATGAAGCCGATCTCCTCGCTCAACCGGGCGCTGGCCACCGTGGACGTCGTCACGGGCGAGCCGGCGACCGCCATCAACCAGCGCTCCGACGTCTGCGCGGTGCCCGCCGCCGCGGTCGTCGCCGAGGCGATGGTGGCGCTCGTGCTGGCGGAGGCGGCCACCGAGAAGTTCGGCGGTGACTCGGTCGCCGAGATCCGCCGCAACCTGGCCGGCTACCTCGACGCGCTGGTCATCCGCTGATGGCGCCGGTCGTCGTCCTGGTCGGCGTGCCCGGCTGCGGCAAGACCACAGTGGGGCAGGCGCTCGCCGCCACCCTCGGGGTGGAGTTCCGGGACACCGACGCCGACATCGAGCAGCTGGCCGGCAAGGCCATCCCGGAGATCTTCATCGACGAGGGTGAGGAGCACTTCCGGGCCCTGGAGCGGGCCGCCGTGGCGGCGGCGCTCGCCGCCGGCACCGGTGTGCTCGCGCTCGGCGGCGGCGCCGTGCTGGCCGAGGAGACCCGGGCCGCCCTGGTGGGGCACCGGGTCGTGCACCTCTCGGTGGAGCTGCCCGACGCGGTGAAGCGGGTCGGGCTCGGCGCGGGCCGACCGCTGCTGGCGATCAACCCGCGCGCCACCCTCAAGCACCTGATGGACCAGCGCCGGCCGCTCTACGCCGAGGTCGCCACCGAGACGGTGGTCACCGACGGCCGGACCCCGGCTGCGGTCGTCGCCGAGATCGCCGCCCTGCTTCCGCGCTGACGCCCGCCCGGCCGAGGCGGCGCACGATGCGTTCTCGCCGTCCGGTGCGAGCCTCTGCTCAGCTGCGAGCGATCAGGTCGAGGACATCGGCCAGCGCCTTCGGCTCGCTGAGCATCGGCCAGTGCCCGGTGGGCAACTCGTGCAGCTGGCCGTCGGCCAGGCCGGTGAAGAACGGGTGCCCCTCGTCGATCATCTGTCGCACCACCGCCAGCGGGAAGGTGCTCGCGACAAGCGCGGTCGGCACCGGGCGGCCACCCGTGCGGCGTACCGGATCGGTCGCCGTGCGCAGGGGCTGCGGCGTGGCGCGCTCGCGCAGGAGGGCCAGCGTCGGCTCGTCCAGGCCGGCCAGGTTGGTCGGGTCGGCCGTCGGGTCCCAGGCCGGCGGTGGCAGCAGGTGCCCGTCGCCGATCGCCGCGCGCTGCCGCTGCTGCTCCTCCGGCGGCACCGTGTCGAACTGCGCCGTGCCGTCCGGCAGCGGCCCGCTCTCCACGTAGACCACCCGGGCGATGCGGTCCGGGACGCGGTCGGCCGCCTGGGCCACCGGCATGCCGCCGCCGGAGTGCCCGACCAGCAGCACGTCGCGCAGATCCTCCACCTCGATCAGCCGGACGATGTCGGTGGTGTGCGTCTGCAGGGTCACCTCCGGCCCGGCGAGGTGGTGGCGTTCGGCAACCCCGGTCAGCGTCATCGGGTGGACGTCGTGCCCCTGCGCGCGCAGCAGACCGGTCACCTCCCGCCACGCCCAGGCGCCCAACCAGAACCCGGGTACCAGTACGAACGTCGCCATCTGTCGCTCCTTCTCTCGGCTACCGACCGACCGTACGATCGAATCCGGACAGGATCCGCCCGGTTTGAAGGAGTGGCAGGTGTCTCATCCCGCCGGTCGGGTGCTGGCCCTTCTCGAACTGCTCCAGGCCCGGCACCGGGCGACTGCCGGCGAGCTGGCCGGCCGGCTCGGTGTGGACGAGCGGACCGTGCGGCGTTACGCGGCCACTCTGGTCGAGCTGGGTATCCCGGTACTCGCCGACCGGGGCCGCCATGGCGGCTACCGCCTGCACCCCGGCTTCAAGCTGCCGCCGCTGATGCTCACCGACGACGAGGCGGTGGCCGTGCTGCTCGGTCTGGTCGTCGCCGAACGGGTCGGGCTGGCCACCGAGCTGCCCGCCACGGCGACCGCGCTGGCGAAGATCCGGCGGGTGCTCCCGGCGGCGCTCGCCGACCGGCTGACCGCCGTGCAGGACCACCTCGGCTTCACCCTGCGGCGGCCCGAGCACCAGACGCGACCGGCGTCGGGCACCCTGCTGGCCCTGGCCGCGGCCGCCCGGCACCGGCAGCGGGTGAGCCTGGACTACCGCTCCTGGCGTGGTGAGCTGTCGCATCGTGAGCTCGACCCGTACGGGCTGGTCTTCCACGCCGGCCGCTGGTACGTCACCGGCCACGACCACCGGCGCGGGCAGGTGCGCACGTTCCGAGTGGACCGGATCGGGGCCGTGACGCCCGGCGCGGCGACGTTCACGGTGCCGGACGGCTTCGACGCGGTGGCATGGCTGACCCGGTCGCTGGCGGGCGTGCCCTACCGGCACGAGGTCGAGGTGCTGCTGGAGACCGACCTGGTCGCCGCCCGACGGCGCATCCCGCCCAGCGTGGCCGAGCTGACCGCCAGCGGCGACGGGGTGCTGCTGCGGGCCCGGGCGGAGAGCCTGCCCGGGATGGCGGCGCTGCTCGCCGGGCTGGGCTGCGCGTTCACCGTGCGCCACCCGGAGGCGTTGCGCGCCGCCGTGGCCGAGCACGCGCGCCTGCTGGCCGAGTGGGCCGCCCGGCCAGCAGGTGGACAGACGCCGTCGCCACGCCGTCCGCTGGACTAGGCTGCCGGCGATGGACGAGGTGACCCGGATTCCGGTCGGCGGCGAACAGCCGTACGACGTGCTGGTCGGGCGCGACCTGCTGGACGCGCTGCCCGGGCTGCTGCCCGGCGCGACCCGGGCGGCGGTGCTGCACACGCCCCCGCTCAAGGCCCTGGCCGACGCGATCGGCGAACGACTACGCGCGGCCGGTGTCGAGCCGATGCCGATCGAGGTGCCCGACGCGGAGTCGGGCAAGCAGATCGACGTGGCTGCCGCCTGCTGGGACCGGCTGGGCGCGGCCGGCTTCACCCGTACCGACGCGGTGGTCGGGGTCGGCGGCGGCGCGGTGACCGACCTGGCCGGCTTCGTCGCGGCCTGCTGGCTGCGCGGTGTGCGCTGGGTGCCGGTGGCCACCTCGCTGCTGGGCATGGTGGACGCCGCCGTGGGCGGCAAGACGGGGATCAACACCGCCGCCGGCAAGAACCTGGTCGGCGCGTTCCACCCGCCGGTCGGCGTGCTGGCCGATCTGGCCACCCTGGACAGTCTGCCCGCCGTCGACCTGGCGGCCGGCCTCGCCGAGGTGGTCAAGTGCGGCTTCATCGCCGACCCGGTGATCCTGGATCTCGTCGAGCGTGATCCGGCGGCGGCGACCGACCCGCGCGGGCCGGTGACCCGGGAGCTGATCGAGCGGGCCATCCGGGTCAAGGCCGACGTGGTCGGCGGCGACCTGCGCGAGTCGGGCCTGCGGGAGGTGCTCAACTACGGCCACACCCTGGCCCACGCGATCGAGCAGGTCGAGGGATACCGCTGGCGGCACGGCCACGCCGTGGCCGTGGGCCTGGTGTACGCCGCCACGCTGGCCCGGCTCGCCGGCCGGCTGGACGGGCCGACCGCCGACCGGCACCGGCGCACCCTGGCCGCGCTCGGCCTGCCGGTGAGCTACCCCGCCGAGGCCTGGCCGCGACTGCTGGCCGTGATGCGGGTGGACAAGAAGGCCCGGGGCAGCCGGCTGCGGTTCGTGGTGCTGGACGGGCTGGCCCGCCCGGCGATGCTGGAGGGGCCGGACGACGCGCTGCTCGAAGCCGCCTACCGCGAGGTGGCCACCCCGTGAAGGTGTACGTGTTGAACGGGCCGAACCTGGGTCGGCTGGGCACCCGGGAGCCCGCCGTGTACGGCTCGACCAGCTACGCCGACCTGGTGACGCTCTGCGAGGCCACCGGCCGGGAGCTGGGGCTCGACGTGACGGTCCGGCAGACCGACGCCGAACACGAGCTGCTCGGCTGGCTGCACGCCGCCGCCGACGAGGGCGCCGCAGTGGTGCTCAACCCGGCCGCCTGGTCGCACTACTCGTACGCGGTGCGCGACGCCTGCGCCATGCTGCGCGGGCCGCTGGTGGAGGTGCACCTCTCCAACATCCACGCCCGCGAGGAGTTCCGGCACCACTCGGTGGTCTCCGCGGTGGCGACCGGGGTGATCTGCGGACTCGGCATCGACGGCTATCGCCTGGCACTGCACCACCTGGCCGCCCGTCCGGCCTGATCGATCAGCGGCCCGCCCGGCCGGACCGATCACCCCCGCCCGATTTTCACCCACCGTCTTCACCCACCGTGAGATCGCCTGCCGGCGGTGGCGTCACTGTTGGTTGTCGCCTTCCTCCCGCCCCAAGCGGGTCGCCCTGCTGGTTCGCGTCCTTTGCTCTGCTTCAACCGACGCAACACCGGGCGTGAGCTGGTGATCTGTGCGGCGGGTCGGTGTGCGGGCGGATCATGAGTAGAGCACGGACCGTGACTGTTGCGTCCGTTGAAGCAGAGCAAAGGGGCGGAGACGTGCGGTCGGGGGCGCCTGGACGATGACGGAACGTAGCCGCTTGTGGGCATCGGACGTCCGTGCTCGCGGACGGACGACCACGGCGGGTAACGCGCCTCGGCGCAGCTTGTAGACTTGCCAGGTCTGTCCGCCAATTGATGATCAAGGCAGGAAATGGCCTCCACCAACGACCTCAAAAACGGCCTGGTACTCAACCTGGACGGCGAGCTCTGGGCCGTCGTCGAGTTCCAGCACGTCAAGCCCGGTAAGGGTGGTGCGTTCGTGCGCACCACGCTGAAGAACGTGCTGTCCGGGAAGGTGGTCGACAAGACCTTCAACGCGGGCACCAAGGTCGAGACCGCGACCGTGGACAAGCGCACGATGCAGTATTTGTACGCCGACGGCGAGGACTTCGTCTTCATGGATCTGGAGACCTTCGACCAGATCACCGTGCCCGGTGGCACCGTCGGCGAGGCAGCCAACTACCTGCTGCCCGAGGCGGAGGCGACAGTCGCCCAGCACGAGGGTGTGCCGCTCTACATCGAGCTGCCCACAAGCGTCGTGCTGGAGGTCACCTACACCGAGCCCGGCCTGCAGGGCGACCGTTCGACCGGCGGCACCAAGCCGGCGACCGTGGAGACCGGCGCCACCGTGCCGGTTCCGCTGTTCATCACCACCGGTGAGAAGATCAAGGTCGACACCCGCGACGGCCGTTACCTCGGCCGCGCCTGATGGCTGAGGGTCCCAAGCAGCAGATGCCGGCGCGCCGCAAGGCGCGCAAGCGGGCGCTGGACGTCCTCTACGAGGCCGACCTGCGGGATCGGCCGCCCGTCGAGGTCCTGGCCGGCTACCTCCAGCGCATCGAACAGCCCCGCCCGGAGCACCTGGGTTACGCGGTGGGCCTGATCGAGGGGGTCGCCGAGCACCTCAACCGCATCGACGAGCTGATCGCCAGCTACGCCGAGGGTTGGACGTTGGAACGGATGCCGGTGGTCGACCGCAACCTGGCCCGGATCGCCGTCTACGAGTTGCTCTACGTCGACGAGATCGACGACGCGGTGGCGATCAGCGAGGCCGTCGAGCTGGCCCGGCAGATGTCCACCGACGATTCGCCGCGGTTCCTCAACGGCGTGCTCGGCCGCATCGCCGAGTACGCCACCCGCTGACCGCGTCGCGTACCCGCACGACGAGAAGGGCCCGTGCCGTCCGGCACGGGCCCTTCTCGCGGTGAAGCGACAGCTCAGGAGGCGAAGAACGCCCGGGGGTCGGCCACCAGCACGCCGTGCTCGGTGAGCCGCTCGATCAGACCCGACGGTGAGGCGTCGTAGACGATCGCGAGGGCCCGCAGGTCGTCGGCGCGGATGGAGAGCACCCGGCCGTTGTAGTCACCGCGCTGCTGCTGGATGGCGCGGGCGTAGCGGGCGACGTAGGCCAGGTCCTCGGAGGCCTCGTCGTAGAGCCGCTCCAGGTCCAGGACGATCTTGCTGGTGGGCTCGTGCCGGACTCCGCTGCCGTCGGGCAGCAGTTCCGAGACGGGGACACGGTAGAACTCGGCCAGCTCGGCCAGACGGGACACCGTCACGGCCCGGTCGCCACGCTCGTACGAGCCGACCACCACGGCCTTCCACCGCCCGTTCGACTTCTCCTCCACACCCTGCAGGGAGAGGCCCTGCTGCTGGCGGATGGAGCGCAGGCGTGCGCCCAGAGATTTGGCGTATTCAGAGGGCATTCGGACACTCCCAGTGCTGCTCGGGGTTCTCCCGTCGATCGCTACGGAGCGTGACGGTACGGGGAATGCGACACGTGGTCAAGTGGTCGTGACCTTACCGTTGGGGAGCACCGAGGGAGTTATCCCCATTTCGTCGGCCTGATCCGGTGGTCAGCGGCCGCCGTCCGTCGGCCCGGTGACCACTGGTAACGTGGCGTGAAGCCTCGGCCGGGCGTGCTCACGCTTGCCGGCCGGAGGTGCCCGACATCCTTTAACGACCCGTCCCGTGAGGCGGGGAAGGAGGTCCGCCGTGGCGTACCCACCGGCTGCCCGTTCGTCACCACCGCGACAACCCTCGGTGAAGGTGATCCTCGCCAGCGCCGACGTGCAGCGTGTGGTCGACCGCATCGCCCACCAGATCCTGGAGAAGACCCAGGGCGCCGCCGACACCGTGCTCCTTGGGATTCCCACCCGGGGCGCGCCCCTCGCGCGGCGGCTCGCCTCCCGGATCAGCACCTTCGAGGACGTGGTCGTCCCGGTCGGTGTGCTCGACATCACGCTCTACCGCGACGACCTGCGCCGGCACGCCACCCGCGCGATCGGCCCGACCCAGGTGCCCAGCGGCGGCATCGACGGCAAGCGGGTGATCCTCGTCGACGACGTGCTTTTCTCCGGCCGCACCGTCCGGGCCGCGCTCGACGCGCTCAACGACGTGGGCCGCCCGGCGTCGGTGCAGCTCGCCGTCCTCGTCGACCGCGGCCACCGCGAGTTGCCGATCCGCGCCGACTACGTCGGCAAGAACATCCCGACGGCGCTCGCCGAGAGCGTCAAGGTGACGCTCGCCGAGACCGACGGCGCCGACGAGGTCAAGTTGTACGGGGGAACCACCTCATGATCAGGCACCTGCTCTCCGGCGCGGACCTGGACGCCGACACCGCCACCGAGATCCTGGACACGGCGGCCGAGATGGCCACGGTCGCCGGCCGCGAGATCAAGAAGCTGCCCGCGCTGCGCGGCCGGACGGTGGTGAACCTCTTCTACGAGGACTCCACCCGCACCCGGATCTCGTTCGAGGCGGCGGCGAAACGGCTCAGCGCCGACGTGATCAACTTTTCCGCGAAGGGCTCCAGCGTCGCCAAGGGCGAGAGCCTGAAGGACACCGCGCTGACCCTGCAGGCCATGGGCGCCGACGCGGTGGTCGTGCGGCACCCCGCCTCCGGCGCCCCGCACCGGCTCGCCAACTGGGTGGACGGGTCGGTGGTCAACGCCGGCGACGGCACCCACGAGCACCCCACCCAGGCGCTGCTCGACGCGTACACCATGCGGGCCCGGCTGGGCCGGCTGGCCGGCCTGTCGGTCGCGGTGGTCGGGGACGTGCTGCACTCCCGGGTGGCCCGCTCCAACGTCCTGCTGCTGTCCACCCTCGGCGCGAAGGTCACCCTGGTCGGCCCGCCCACCCTCATCCCCGTCGACATCGCCGGCGCCCTCGCGCCGGGCACCGACGTGTCCTACGACCTCGACGCGGTGCTGCCCGACGTCGACGTGGTGATGATGCTGCGGGTGCAGCGGGAGCGGATGAAGGACTCCTACTTCCCCTCCGCGCGCGAGTACTCCCGCCGCTACGGGCTGGACGGTCCGCGGATGCGCCGCCTGCCCGAGCACGCGATCGTCATGCACCCGGGCCCGATGAACCGGGGGATGGAGATCACCCCCGAGGTCGCCGACTCACCCCGCTCCACAATCGTCGAACAGGTCACCAACGGGGTCTCCGTGCGGATGGCTGTTCTTTACCTGCTGCTCGGAGGGAACAACCGGTGACCGCGTACCTCATCACCAGCGTGAGCATCGTCGGCGCCGCGCCGACCGACCTGCTGATCCGCGACGGCGTCGTCGCCGAGGTCGGTCCCGGGCTGTCCGCGCCGGACGCCGTGGTGGTCGACGGCACCGGGCTGGTCGCCCTGCCGGGCCTGGTCGACCTGCACACCCACCTGCGCGAACCCGGCCGGGAGGACGCCGAGACCGTCGAGTCCGGGTCCCGGGCGGCGGCGCTGGGCGGCTACACCGCTGTCTGCGCGATGGCGAACACCTCGCCGGTCGCGGACACCGCAGGCGTCGTCGAGCAGGTCTGGCGGCTCGGCCGGGAGGCCGGGCTCGTCGACGTGCAGCCGGTCGGCGCGGTCACCGTCGGGCTGGCCGGCGAGCGCCTGGCCGAGCTGGGCGCGATGGCCGACTCCGCGGCCCGGGTGCGGATCTTCTCCGACGACGGGCACTGCGTCGCCGACCCGCTGCTGATGCGCCGGGCCCTGGAGTACGTCAAGGCGTTCGACGGGATCATCGCCCAGCACGCCGAGGAGCCCCGCCTGACCGAGGGCGCCCAGATGCACGAGGGTGAGGTCTCCACCCGGCTCGGTCTGATCGGCTGGCCGGCGGTCGCCGAGGAGGCGATCATCGCCCGGGACGTGCTGCTCGCCGAGCACGTGGGCAGCCGCCTGCACGTCTGCCACGTCTCCACCGCCGGCAGCGTCGAGGTGCTGCGCCAGGCCAAGGCCCGGGGGGTACGCGTCACCGCCGAGGTGACCCCGCACCACCTGCTGCTCACCGACGAGCGGGCGGAGACCTACGACCCCGTCTTCAAGGTCAACCCGCCGCTGCGGACGGCCGACGACATCGCCGCCCTGCGGTCCGCGCTCGCGGACGGCGTCATCGACGTCATCGCCACCGACCACGCCCCGCACGCCGTGGAGGACAAGGAGTGCGAGTGGGCGTACGCCCGGCCGGGGATGCTCGGCCTGGAGACGGCCCTGTCCATCGCGCTCGACGTGCTCGGCCCGGAGTGGGACCTGATCGCCGAGCGGATGTCGCGTACCCCCGCCCGGATCGCGGGGCTGACCGGGCACGGTGTCGACCCGGCGCCCGGCGTGCCGGCCAACCTGACAGTGATCGACCCCGCCGCCCGCCGCACCATCGAGCCGGCGGAGCTGGCCAGTCGCAGTCGCAACACCCCGTACGCCCGCATGACGCTGCCGGGTCGCATCGTGGCGACCTTCCTGCGCGGCGAGCCGACGGTCCTGGACGGAAAGGCAGTCAAGTGACCCGTAGACGTTCCGCGATCCTCGTCCTCGAGGACGGGCGCACGTTCCCCGGCGAGGCGTACGGCAGCGTCGGTGAGACCTTCGGCGAGGCGGTCTTCAACACCGGCATGACCGGTTACCAGGAGACGCTCACCGACCCGTCGTACCACCGGCAGGTGGTGGTGCAGACCGCCCCGCACATCGGCAACACCGGCGTCAACGGCGAGGACGACGAGTCCGGCCGGATCTGGGTGGCCGGCTACGTCGTCCGCGACCCGGCCCGCATCGGCTCCAACTGGCGGGCCACCGGCAGCCTGGAGGACCGCCTCGCCACCGAGGGTGTGGTGGGCATCAGCGGCGTGGACACCCGGGCGTTGACCCGGCACCTGCGCGAGCGGGGCGCGATGCGGGTGGGCATCTCCAGCGTCGAGAAGGACCCGCAGAGCCTGCTGGCCCGGGTCCGACAGTCACCGCAGATGGTCGGCGCGGACCTGTCCGCCGAGGTGAGCACCCCCGAGCCGTACGTCGTCGAGGCGCTGGGCGAGCACCGGTTCACCGTGGCGGCTCTGGACCTGGGCATCAAGCGCAACGTGCCGCGCCGGCTGGCCACGCGCGGGGTGACCACCCACGTGCTGCCGGCCTCGTCGAGCATCGAGGACCTGCTGGCCACCGGCGCCGACGCGGTCTTCCTGTCGCCCGGCCCCGGCGACCCGGCCACGGCCGACGGCCCGGTGGCGCTGGCCCGGGAGGCGCTGCGGCGGGAGGTGCCGCTGTTCGGCATCTGCTTCGGCAGCCAGATCCTCGGCCGGGCGCTCGGCTTCGGCACCTACAAGCTGGGCTACGGCCACCGGGGCATCAACCAGCCGGTGCTCGACCGGGCCACCGGCAAGGTCGAGGTGACAAGCCACAACCACGGCTTCGCCGTGAAGGTGCCGGGCGCGGGCGCCGGCGCGGTGGTTCCCGACCAGGTGATCGACACCGACTTCGGCGGCGTGCGGGTGTCGCACGTCTGCCTCAACGACAACGTCGTCGAGGGGCTGCGGGCCGTGGACGTCCCCGCCTTCACCGTCCAGTACCACCCGGAGGCGGCGGCCGGCCCGCACGACGCGGACTACCTCTTCGACCGATTCGCCGACTTGATCGAGGGCCGTGCCCTCGACCGGCGGCCCAGTGAGGGCCGGAACCACAGCGGGGGGCGCAGCAATGCCTAAGCGGACCGATCTCAAGCACATCCTCGTGATCGGCTCCGGGCCGATCGTCATCGGGCAGGCCTGCGAGTTCGACTACTCCGGCACCCAGGCGTGCCGGGTGCTGCGCAGCGAGGGCATCCGGGTCAGCCTGGTCAACTCCAACCCCGCCACGATCATGACGGACCCGGAGTTCGCCGACGCCACGTACGTCGAGCCGATCACCCCGGAGTTCGTGGAGCTGGTCATCGCCAAGGAGCGTCCGGACGCGATCCTGGCGACCCTGGGCGGGCAGACCGCCCTGAACACCGCGGTCGCGCTGCACGAGGCCGGCGTCCTGGAGAAGTACAACGTGGAGTTGATCGGCGCGAACATCGACGCCATCAACCGGGGCGAGGACCGCCAGCTGTTCAAGGAGATCGTGGCGAAGGCCGGCGTACGCCTCGGCGTCGACGACCCGGCCGGGCTGGTGCCCCGGTCCCGCGTGTGCCACTCGATGGACGAGGTCGAGGCGACAGTCGCCGACCTGGGCCTGCCGGTGGTGATCCGGCCGTCGTTCACCATGGGTGGCCTGGGCTCCGGAATGGCGCACACCCCGGAGGACCTGGCCCGCATCGCCGGCGACGGCCTGACCGCCAGTCCGGTGCACGAGGTGCTCATCGAGGAGAGCGTGCTCGGCTGGAAGGAGTACGAGCTCGAGCTGATGCGCGACCGGCACGACAACGTGGTGGTCGTCTGCTCGATCGAGAACCTCGACCCGATGGGCGTGCACACCGGCGACAGCGTCACCGTGGCGCCGGCGATGACGCTCACCGACCGGGAGTACCAGCGCCTGCGCGACCTGGGCATCGCGGTGCTGCGCGAGGTCGGCGTGGACACCGGCGGCTGCAACATCCAGTTCGCGGTCAACCCGGTCGACGGCCGGATCGTCGTGATCGAGATGAACCCGCGGGTGTCGCGCTCCTCGGCGCTGGCCTCCAAGGCGACCGGCTTCCCGATCGCGAAGATCGCCGCGAAGCTGGCCATCGGCTACACCCTCGACGAGATCCCCAACGACATCACGCTGAAGACCCCGGCGGCGTTCGAGCCGTCCCTCGACTACGTCGTGGTGAAGATCCCCCGGTTCGCGTTCGAGAAGTTCCCCGGCGCGGACCCGGAGCTGACCACCACGATGAAGTCGGTGGGCGAGGCGATGAGCCTCGGGCGCAACTTCACCGAGGCGCTGAACAAGGCGATGCGCTCGATGGAAACCAAGGCGGCGGGCTTCTGGACGCAGCCCGACCCGGCTGGTGTCACCCTGGCCGACACCCTCGCCGCGCTGCGCATCCCGCACGACGGCCGGCTCTACACCGTCGAGCGGGCGCTGCGCCTCGGCGCGTCGATCGCCGAGGTCAACGAGGCGTCCGGTGGGATCGACAGGTGGTTCCTGGACCAGATCGCCGGGCTGATCGAGCTGCGCGCCGAGATCGTCGACGCGCCGGTGCTCGACGCCGAGCTGCTGCGTCGCGCCAAGCGGGCCGGCCTGTCCGACCGGCAGCTCGCCGCGCTGCGCCCGGAGCTGGCCGCCGAGGACGGCGTACGGACCCTGCGGCACCGCCTCGACGTGCGTCCGGTCTACAAGACCGTGGACACCTGCGCGGCCGAGTTCGAGGCCACCACGCCGTACCACTACTCGACGTACGACCTGGAGACCGAGGTCGCGCCGTCGGACCGGCCGAAGGTGCTGATCCTGGGCTCCGGCCCGAACCGGATCGGGCAGGGCATCGAGTTCGACTACTCGTGCGTGCACGCGGTGCAGGCGTTGCGGTCGGCCGGTTACGAGACCGTCATGGTCAACTGCAACCCGGAGACGGTCTCCACCGACTACGACACCGCCGACCGGCTCTACTTCGAGCCGCTGACCTTCGAGGACGTGCTTGAGGTCTGGCACGCGGAGGACTCCTCCGGCCGGGCGGCCGGCGGGCCGGGCGTGGTCGGGGTGGTCGTGCAGCTCGGCGGGCAGACGCCGCTGGGGTTGGCGCAGCGGCTCAAGAACGCCGGTGTGCCGATCGTCGGCACCTCTCCGGAGTCGATCCACCTGGCCGAGGAGCGGGGCGCGTTCGGCGCGGTGCTGGCCCGTGCCGGGCTGCGCGCGCCGGCGCACGGCATGGCCACGTCCTACGACGAGGCCAAGGCGATCGCCGACGAGATCGGCTACCCGGTGCTGGTCCGGCCGTCGTACGTGCTGGGCGGGCGGGGCATGGAGATCGTCTACGACGACCCGACGCTGCGCGACTACATCGGTCGGGCCACCGACATCTCCGGCGACCACCCGGTGCTGGTGGACCGGTTCCTCGACGACGCCATCGAGATCGACGTGGACGCCCTGTGCGACGCCGACGGCGCGGTCTACGTCGGTGGCGTGATGGAGCACATCGAGGAGGCCGGCATCCACTCCGGCGACTCGTCCTGCGCGCTGCCGCCGATCACCCTCGCGGGGTCGCACCTGGCCGAGGTCCGCCGCTACACCGAGGCCATCGCGCGTGGCGTCGGCGTCCGTGGTCTGCTCAACGTGCAGTACGCCCTCAAGGACGACGTGCTGTACGTCCTGGAGGCCAACCCGCGTGCGTCGCGGACCGTTCCGTTCGTCTCGAAGGCGACGGCCGTTCCGCTGGCCAAGGCGGCGGCCCGGATCGCGCTCGGGGCGACAATCGCCGAGCTGCGCGCCGAGGGCCTGCTCCCGGCCACGGGGGACGGGGGCACGATGCCCGCCGACGCGCCGATCGCGGTCAAGGAGGCGGTGCTGCCGTTCAAGCGCTTCCGCACCCGGGCGGGCAAGGGGATCGACTCGCTGCTCGGCCCGGAGATGAAGTCGACGGGCGAGGTGATGGGCATCGACACCAACTTCGGGCACGCCTTCGCCAAGAGCCAGTCCGCCGCGTACGGGTCGTTGCCGACCGCCGGGAAGATCTTCGTGTCGGTGGCCAACCGGGACAAGCGCGGCATGATCTTCCCGATCAAGCGGCTGGCCGACCTGGGCTTCGAGATCGTGGCGACCACCGGCACCGCCGAGGTGCTGCGCCGGCACGGCATCGCCTGCGAGCAGATCCGCAA
This sequence comes from Micromonospora lupini str. Lupac 08, assembly GCF_000297395.2. GTDB lineage: Bacteria > Actinomycetota > Actinomycetes > Mycobacteriales > Micromonosporaceae > Micromonospora > Micromonospora lupini. The sequence continues at coordinate 2,641,639 of NZ_HF570108.1, forward strand.
GCACTACCAGAGCGGCGAGGGTGACGACGCGGTGTCGCTGATCCTGGGTGGCGACGTGGCTCTGGTGATCAACACGCCGCAGGGCTCGGGCGCCAGTGCCCGCTCGGACGGCTACGAGATCCGCAGCGCCGCCGTCACCGCCGACATCCCGTGCATCACCACCGTCCCCGGAGCAGCGGCGGCGGTCATGGGCATCGAGGCGCGCATCCGGGGCGACATGCAGGTCCGCCCCCTGCAGGACCTGCACGCCATGCTGCGGGCGGCCCAGTGACAGTGTTCGAGCGGGTCGTACGGCCCCAGTTGTTCCGCCTCGGCGGCGGGGACGCCGAGGCGGCGCACGAGTGGACACTGCGGCGGTTGACCGCGCTGTCCCGGCGTCCGGTGGCCCTCGCCGCCCTGCGGGCCCGCTACGCCGTCCAGGCGCCGCGCACGGTGTTCGGCGTGCGGTTTCCCAACCCGGTCGGACTGGCCGCCGGCATGGACAAGGACGGCGCCGCGCTGGCTGCCTGGCCGGCGCTCGGCTTCGGCTTCGTCGAGGTCGGCACGGTGACGGCGCACGCCCAGCCGGGCAACCCCCGGCCACGGCTGTTCCGGCTGCCCGGCAGCGAGGCCGTTGTCAACCGGATGGGCTTCAACAACGCCGGTGCCGCCGCGCTGGCGGCCCGGCTGGACGCGCTGCCGCGCCCCATCGGGGTGCCGCTGGGCATCTCGCTGGGCAAGTCCAAGGTGACGCCGCTCGAGGACGCCGTCGGGGACTACCTCACCTCGTACCGCGCGCTGCAAGGGCACGGCGACTACTTCGCGGTCAACGTGTCCTCGCCGAACACCCCGGGCCTGCGGTCGTTGCAGGACCGCGCGCACCTGGACGCCCTGCTGTCCGCGCTGGTGGGGGAGAAACCGATCCTGGTCAAGATCGCACCTGATCTCACCGAGGCGGCGATCGCCGAACTGCTGGAGGTGTGCCTGGCCCGGGGCGCCGCCGGCGTGATCGCCACCAACACCACGCTGTCCCGGGACGGGCTGGCCCCGGCCGACTCGGCACGCGGTGCCGAGACCGGTGGACTGTCCGGCCGGCCCCTGACCGGCCGTGCCCGGGACGTGGTCGCCTTCGTGCACTCCGAGACCGGTGGCCGCCTGCCGATCATCGGGGTCGGCGGGGTGCTGGACCCGGACGACGCGGCGCGGATGGTCGACGCCGGCGCCGCCCTGGTGCAGCTCTACACCGGCTTCATCTACCGGGGCCCGGCCCTGGTCCGCGCCTCCGCCCGGGCCGCCGCCCGCGTGGCGGCCACAGCGGTGGCGCCGGACCCGGTCGCCGGACGGTGACCGGCCCCGGCCCGGTGCTGGCCCGCCCCGAACGCCGGGCC
>NZ_HF570108.1:2643105-2705605 GCF_000297395.2 Micromonospora lupini str. Lupac 08
GCCGGCACCGCGCCGGGCTGGCTCTGGGCTGGGCCGGCGGCGCCGCGCCGGGCTGGCTCTGGGCTGGGCCCGGCCAGCTCCGCGCCGGGTGCCCACCCCCTTCGCCGCGCCTTTGCTCTGCTTCAACCCACGCAACGGCCGGCGTCCGATATCCGGACACCGGGCGGTGCGTCCGTTGAAGCAGAGCAAAGGCGGCGAGGGAACCGCCCGACCCGGCCGCCTGACCACCACGGCCCGGCACGTCCGCGCCGGAAAGAGGAGTACGCGTGACACCCGAGGAGATCCTGGCCACCGACCGGGCGCACGTCTGGCACCCGTACGCCGCGCTGCCACCGGCGAACCCGCCGTACGTGGTGGAGAGCGCCGAGGGCGTACGGCTGACCCTGGCCGACGGGCGCGAGCTGGTGGACGGGATGTCGTCCTGGTGGGCGGCGATCCACGGCTACCGGCACCCGGTGCTGGACGCGGCCGTGACCGACCAGCTCGGCCGGATGAGCCACGTGATGTTCGGCGGACTCACCCACGAGCCGGCCGTGCGGCTCGCCCAGACCCTGGTGGAGCTGGCCCCGGAGGGTCTGGAGCACGTGTTTCTGGCCGACTCCGGCTCGGTGAGCGTCGAGGTGGCGGTGAAGATGTGCCTGCAGTACCAGCGGGCCGTCGGCCGGCCCCGGCGACGCCGGTTGGCGACGTGGCGGGGCGGCTACCACGGTGACACGTTCCACCCGATGAGCGTCTGCGACCCGGAGGGTGGGATGCACCACCTCTGGGGCGACGTGCTGCCCCGGCAGATCTTCGCCCCGGTGCCGCCCGGCGGCTTCACCGACCCGCCCGACGAGGCGTACGTGGCGGCGTTGGTGGAGACGGTGGAGCGGCACGCGGACGAGCTGGCCGCCGTGATCGTCGAGCCCGTCGTCCAGGGCGCCGGTGGGATGCGGTTCCACCATCCGGGTTACCTGCGGGTGCTGCGCGAGGTGACCCGCGCGCACGGGGTGCTGCTGATCTTCGACGAGATCGCGACCGGGTTCGGCCGTACCGGCGCGATGTTCGCCGCCGAGCACGCCGGGGTGGCCCCGGACGTGATGTGCGTGGGCAAGGCGCTCACCGGGGGCTACCTGACCCTGGCCGCGACGCTGTGCACCGCGGAGGTCGCCCGGGGCATCTCCGCCGACGGCGTGCTGGCGCACGGGCCCACGTTCATGGGCAACCCGCTGGCCTGCGCGGTCGCCAACGCCTCCATCGGGCTGTTGCGGGCCGGGGACTGGGCGACCCAGGTGTCCAGGGTCGGCGCCGGCCTGCGCGCCGGCCTGGAGCCGCTGCGCGCCGCCCCGGGCGTGGTCGACGTGCGGGTGCTCGGGGCGATCGGGGTGGTTCAGCTCGACCACGAGGTCGACCTCGGCGCGGCCACCGCGGCGGCCGTGGAGCGCGGCGTGTGGCTGCGGCCGTTCCGCGACCTGATCTACACGATGCCGCCGTACGTCACCGACGACGCCGACCTGGCCCGGATCGCGGCCGGGGTGGCGGCGGCGGTGGCGGCCGGCTGAACGGTTCCGGTCAACACGTACGCCGAGGCGGTCCGCCGCCCGGACGAGAAGAGGGGAAGTACGCCGATGGAGAGCTTCGGCAACCGACTGCACCGGGCCGTCGCGGAGCGTGGACCGCTCTGCGTGGGCATCGACCCGCATCCCGGTCTGCTGGCCCGCTGGGGCCTCGCGGACGACGTCGACGGCCTGGAGCGGTTCAGCCGCACGGTGGTGGACGCCCTCGGTGACCGGGTTGCGGTGGTCAAGCCTCAGTCGGCCTTTTTCGAGCGGTTCGGATCCCGCGGTGTGGCGATCCTTGAGTCAACTATCCGACAGTTACGAGAAGCCGGTTCGCTCGTTCTGCTGGACGTCAAGCGTGGCGACATCGGCTCAACGGTCAGCGCGTACGCCTCCGCGTACCTTGATCCATCCAGCCCGCTGTATGTCGACGCGGTCACGGCCAGTCCCTACCTGGGAGTAGGTTCGCTGGCGCCGATGTTCGAGTTGGCCGCGAAGCACGGCGGCGGGGTCTTCGTGCTGGCCCTCACCTCGAACCCCGAGGGCGCGGCCGTGCAGCGGGCCCGCACGGCCGACGGGCGGACCGTCGCGCAGACCGTGATCGACGAGATTTCCCAGCTCAACCGGGGTGCGGACCCCCTCGGAAGCTTCGGTCTGGTGGTCGGCGCGACCATCGGTGACACCGGTCATGACCTCTCCGGCGTGGGGGGTCCGCTGCTCGCTCCGGGGCTCGGCGCGCAGGGTGCGGGTGCCGCCGATCTGCGCACCGTCTTCGGTTCCAGTCTCGCCGCGGTGCTCCCGTCGTACTCCCGGGAGGTCCTGTCGGCGGGACCGGACGCCGACGCCCTGCGGGCCGCCGCGGACCGGGTGTCGGCCGAGTGTCGGGCCGTCCTGGCTGCGCGGTGACTGACTGACGGCTCGGTCACTTTGCGATGATCATCGCGCGCCCACGTTGCCGAAAGCTCCGTTGACCGCTAGTTTTCCCCGCGCTGGGAACCACGGACCCCTTGGTTCACAGCGACACCACGTTTCACAGATGCGGCGGTGCGCCCCGCCCGCCGCGATAGGGACCTGAGGAGAACTGGTGCCGCTCCCGTCACTGACCCCCGAACAGCGCGCTGCCGCGCTCGAGAAGGCCGCGGAGATCCGCAAGGCCCGTGCCGAGCTGAAGGAGCAGCTCAAGCAGGGCAAGACCACCCTCGGTGCCGTCCTCGAGCGGGCCGAGAGCGACGACGTCGTCGGCAAGCTCAAGGTTTCGGCCGTCCTGCAGGCGATGCCGGGCATCGGCAAGATCCGGGCTACCCAGATCATGGAGAAGCTCAAGATCGCTGACAGCCGTCGCCTGCGTGGCCTCGGCGAGCAGCAGCGCAAGGCACTGCTTGGAGAGTTCGCCGCCAACTGAACCTGGCAGCGTGTAGAAACAAGCAGTGAGCACGGATGACGAGGCGCGCCCGGCGGCTCGGCTCACTGTCCTGGCTGGACCTTCGGGTTCCGGCAGGGAGAGTGTCGTCGAGCTCGTTCGGGCGCGTTTCCCGTCCGTGTGGATCCCGGTGCCGGCAACGACCAGGCCGCGCCGGGAACCGGAGGTGGACGGAGAGCAGCGGGTGTTCCTCGCCCCGGCCGAGTTCGAGCGCCGGGTGGCCACCGGAGACCTGCTGGAGTGGTCCCGGATCGGCGCGTACCACCGGGGCACCCTCGACCCGCCGCTGCGCGCCCGGCTCGACGCCGGGCAGCCGGTCCTGCTGCCGCTGGACGTCGCCGGGGCCCGGCTGGTGCGGGCGCGAGTGCCCGCCGCCCGGCTGGTGCTGCTGATCCCACCCGGACATCGACCCGACGCCGCCGTGGCCGCCGCCTTCGGGCACACCCTGACGCACGACCACAGCGATCGGGTCGCCGACGAGCTGGTAGGCTTACTCGGTTCTTCTTATCCGGATCCGGCCTGGTCGCGTGTACGCGGCTGACGGCCGGCCGCCGTTGAGACTCAGCACCGCGTCCGCGCGGCTCGAAAGACGCAGAGGTTAATTCGTGGGATCCATCGCCAACCCCGAAGGCATCACCAACCCGCCGATCGACGAGCTCCTCGAGAAGACGACGTCGAAGTACGCGCTGGTCATCTTCGCCGCCAAGCGCGCGCGCCAGGTCAACGCCTACTACAGCCAGCTCGGTGAGGGCCTCCTGGAGTACGTCGGCCCGCTCGTCGAGACCACCCCGCAGGAGAAGCCCCTCTCCATCGCCATGCGCGAGATCAACGCGGGCCTGCTCACCGCCGAGCCGACCGACCAGCCGTAAGCCCGCACCCGTCGATGTCCGCCTCGATCGTCCTCGGGGTCGGCGGCGGCATCGCCGCCTACAAGGCGTGTGAGCTGCTGCGACTGTTCACCGAGTCGGGTCACCGGGTCCGTGTCGTGCCGACCGCGTCGGCGCTCCGGTTCGTCGGGGCGCCGACCTGGGCGGCGCTCTCCGGTCAACCGGTCGCCGACGACGTCTGGTCCGACGTGCACGAGGTGCCGCACGTCCGCCTCGGCCAGCAGGCCGACCTGGTGGTGGTCGCGCCGACCACCACCGACCTGCTCGCCAAGGCCGCCCACGGGCTCGCCGACGACCTGCTGACCAACACGCTGCTGACCGCCCGCTGCCCGGTGGTGCTGGCTCCGGCCATGCACACCGAGATGTGGGAGCATCCGGCCACCGTCGCCAACGTCGCCACGCTGCGGTCCCGGGGCGTCCGGGTCATCGAGCCGGCCGTCGGGCGGCTCACCGGCGCCGACAGCGGCAAGGGCCGACTGCCCGACCCGGCGGAGATCTTCGCGGTCGCCCGCCAGGTCCTCGCCCGGGGCGTCTCCGCCCCCGCCGACCTGACCGGCCGCCGGCTGGTGGTCACCGCCGGCGGGACCCGCGAGCCGCTGGACCCGGTCCGCTTCCTCGGCAACCGCTCCTCCGGCAAGCAGGGCTACGCCTTCGCCCGGTCGGCTGTCGCCCGGGGCGCGCGGGTCACGCTGATCACGGCCAACGTCTCCCTCGCCGACCCCGCCGGGGTCGACCTGGTCCGGGTGGGCACGACCGCCGAGCTGCGCGAGGCGACCCTCGAGGCCGCCGTCGAGGCCGACGCGGTGGTGATGGCGGCGGCTCCGGCCGATTTCCGACCGGCGACGTACGCGCCTGGCAAAATCAAGAAGTCGGACGACGGTGTGGCGCCCACCATCGAGCTCGTGACCAACCCGGACATCGCGGCGGAGCTGGGCCAACGCAAGCGACCGGAGCAGGTGCTTGTGGTGTTCGCCGCCGAGACCGGCGACGCGGAGGCCAACGGCCGGGCGAAACTCGCCCGGAAGCGGGCCGACCTCATCGTGGTCAACGAGGTCGGTCCGGACCGGGTCTTCGGCGCCGACACCAACACGGTGACGGTCATCGGCGCGGACGGCTCGGTGAGCCGTCTTCCGGAGCAGGCCAAGGAGGCTGTGGCCGACACCGTGTGGGACCTCGTCGTGGCGCGGTTGGCCAACCGCTCCTGACGGGTGGAACAGCGCGCGACCGACCCCGACACCGGCCGCAGCGGTGACTAGACTGCCGCGGAACGACCTCACACGCTTAGGAGTGCCGTGACACGCCGCCTCTTCACGTCCGAATCGGTCACGGAAGGCCACCCGGACAAGATCGCCGACCAGATCAGCGACGGCATCCTCGACGCGCTGCTCACCGAGGATCCGCACAGCCGGGTCGCGGTCGAGACCATGATCACCACCGGCCAGGTGCACATCGCCGGTGAGGTCACCACGAAGGCGTACGCCGACATCCCCACCATCGTCCGGCGCACCATCCTCGACATCGGCTACGACTCGTCGAAGAAGGGTTTCGACGGCGCGTCCTGCGGGGTCAGCGTCTCGATCGGCGCGCAGTCCGAGGACATCGCGCAGGGCGTGGACAACGCCTTCGAGCTGCGCACCGGTGCGTCGGAGAGCGCGCTGGACGCGCAGGGCGCCGGTGACCAGGGCATGATGTTCGGCTTCGCCTGCTCGGAGACTCCCGAGCTGATGCCGCTGCCGATCGCGCTCGCCCACCGGCTGGCCCGCCGCCTCGCCGCGGTGCGCAAGGACGGGACCATCCCGTACCTGCGTCCGGACGGCAAGACCCAGGTCACCATCGAGTACGAGGGGCTGCGCCCGGTCCGCCTCAACACCGTTGTGGTGTCCAGCCAGCACGCGGCGGACATCTCGCTGGAGTCGCTGCTCACCCCGGATGTGCGCGACTCCGTCATCGCTCCCGAGCTGGAGAGCCTCGGTCTGGACACCGACGGCTACCGGCTGCTGGTCAACCCGACCGGCCGGTTCGAGATCGGCGGCCCGATGGGTGACGCCGGCCTGACCGGTCGCAAGATCATCGTCGACACCTACGGCGGGTACGCCCGCCACGGCGGCGGCGCGTTCTCCGGCAAGGACCCGTCCAAGGTGGACCGCTCGGCCGCGTACGCGATGCGCTGGGTGGCCAAGAACGTGGTCGCCGCCGGCCTGGCCGAGCGGTGCGAGGCGCAGGTCGCCTACGCCATCGGCAAGGCGCACCCGGTGAGCCTTTTCATCGAGACGTTCGGCACCGAGACCGTGCCGGTGGCCTCGATCGAGAAGGCCGTCGCCGAGGTGTTCGACCTGCGCCCGGCCGCGATCATCCGGGACCTCAACCTGCTCCGCCCGATCTACCAGCAGACCGCCGCGTACGGCCACTTCGGCCGGGAGCTGCCGGACCTGGCCTGGGAGAGCACCGACCGGGCCGCCGACCTCAAGTCGGCCGCGGGAGCCTGACCGCCACCAGGCGTAGCGACCGGCGACCCGCGGAGGGGTCGCCGGTCGCGCGCGTCTGCGTGGATGTCCCGCTGGCGCACCTGGACCGGCCGTTCGACTACCTGGTGCCCGCCGAGCTGGACGACGTGGCGGTGCCCGGCACCCGCGTGAAGGTGCGCTTCGCGGGGCAGCTCGTCGACGGGTGGTTGCTGTCGCGCGCCGACGACTCCGGGCACACCGGCCGGCTGGCCTACCTGGAGAAGGTCGTCTCGCCCGAGCCCGTGCTGGCACCCGAGATCGCCCGGTTGGCCCGGGCGGTCGCCGACCGGTACGCGGGCAACCTCGCCGACGTGCTCCGCCTCGCCGTGCCACCCCGGCACGCCCGGGTCGAGAAGGAACCCCACACGACCGGCGCGTCCGTCCCACCGGACGCCACCGCCCTCGACGGGGTCGCCGCCAACCCGGCGACCGCCCGGGCGGGGTCCACCGCGCCCGGGCCCGCCGTGCCCGAGCCCGCCGAGCCGGCTGTCGGCGCCGAGCCGGCTGTCGCCGCCGGACCGGCTGTCGGCGCCGGACCGGCTGTCGGCGCCGGACCGGCTGTCGGCGCCGGACCGGCTGTCGCTGCCGGACCGACTGTCGGCGCCGAGCCGGTCGACCCGCGCGGCTGGCGGGACTACCCGACCGGGCCGGCGCTGTTGCGGGCGCTCACCGACGGCCGGGCGCCCCGCGCGGTCTGGTCCGCGCTGCCCGGCGAGGACTGGGCCGCCCGCTACGCCGACGCGGTGGCCGCCACCGTCGCCGGTGGGCGCGGCGCCGTGGTCGTGGTGGCCGACGCCCGCGACCTCGACCGTCTCGACGCCGCGCTGACCGGTGTGCTGGGTCCGGGGCGGCACGTCAGCCTCTCCGCCGCCCTCGGCCCGGCCCGGCGCTACCGGGCGTTCCTCGCCGCGCGGCGCGGACAGGTGCCGGTGGTCATCGGCACCCGCGCCGCGATGTTCGCCCCGGTGGAGCGGCTCGGCCTGGTCGCCGTCTGGGACGACGGGGACGACCTGCACTCCGAGCCCCGCGCGCCCTATCCGCACGCCCGCGACGTGCTGCTCACCCGGGCGCAGCTCGCCGAGGCCGGCGCGCTGGTCGGCGGGTACGCCCGCACGGCCGAGGCGCAGCTGCTGCTGGAGACCGGCTGGGCCCGGGAGGTGGTCGCGGACCGGGCGACGGTACGGGCCCGGATACCGGCAATCGCACCGACAGGTGACGACCCGCAGCTGGCCCGTGATCCCGGTGCGGCCACCGCCCGGCTGCCCAGCCTGGCCTGGACGGCTGCCCGCGACGCCCTCCGGGCGGACCTGCCGGTGCTCGTGCAGGTGCCCCGGCGCGGCTACCTGCCCTCGATCTCGTGCGCCGACTGCCGTACCCCGGCCCGCTGTGCGCACTGCGCGGGCCCGCTCGCGCTGCCGTCGGCCGGCGGCACCCCCGCCTGCCGGTGGTGCGCCCGGGTCGCCGCCGCGTACGCCTGCCCCGAGTGCGGCGGGCGGCGCCTGCGGGCCGCGGTGACCGGTGCCCGGCGTACCGCCGAGGAGCTGGGCCGGGCCTTTCCCGACGTGCCGGTGCGGACCTCGGGACGGGAGGAGGTGCTAACCGACGTGCCCGGCGGGGCCGCCCTGGTCGTCGCCACCCCTGGCGCCGAGCCGACCGCCGAGGGCGGTTACGGCGCGGTGCTGCTGCTCGACTCGTGGGCCCTGCTGACCCGGGCCGACCTGCGGGCCGGCGAGGAGGCGCTGCGCCGGTGGCTGGCCGCGCGCCTGGCCGCCGCGCCGGCGGCCGCGTGGTGGTGGTCGCCGACGGCGCGCTCGCCCCGGTGCAGGCGCTGCTGCGCTGGGACGCCGCCTGGTTCGCCGGCCGGGAACTGGCCGAGCGCCGCGAGCTGGGTTTTCCGCCGGCGGTACGGATGGCGAGCGTCACCGGCCCGGCCGAGGCGGTGGCCGACCTGCTCGCCGCGGCCCGGCTGCCCGGCGACGCCGAGGTGCTCGGGCCGGTGCCGGCCGACGAGGGGCGGGAGCGGATGCTGGTCCGGGTGCCCCGGGCGCGGGCCGCCGCGCTCGCCGAGGCCCTGCACTCGGCCGCCGGGGTGCGTGCCGCCCGCAAGGCCGCCGACCCGGTTCGTCTCCAGGTCGATCCGCTGAGCCTGTTCTGACCGTTTTACGGGTTGTGGAACCCGGCCCGGAAGACCCTGACCGCACACCGCGTCCGGCAGGGCGTTGGCGTCGAGGTGGTAGCATCGCCCGTCATGCTCGGGCGTACGACGGCCCCAGGTCACGGCACTGCCGGAACGGGCGGGCCGGGAACGCGTCGGTCGGACGCGATGTCGATGATGTCAGGAAGCCGGTTATCAGGGGTGGACCAGTCGTGACCGTTCGACAATCGATCGTCTTCAACGGCGACCTCGGCAGTGGCAAGAGCACCGTTTCGGTGGAGATCGCCAAGCGGCTCGGGATGCGCCGGGTCAGCGTGGGTGACCTCTACCGGGAGATGGCGCAGCAGCGGCAGATGACCGCCCTGCAGCTCAATCTGCACGCCGAGCTGGACCAGGCCGTCGACGGTTACGTCGACCAGCTCCAGCGCGACATCGCCGCCTCCGGCGAGCATCTGATCATGGACTCGCGGCTGGCCTGGCACTTCTTCACCGACGCGCTCAAGGTGCACATGATCACCGAGCCGGGTGAGGCGGCCCGCCGGGTGCTGGCCCGCCCGTCCGGGCCGGCGGAGAGCTACGCCTCGCTCCAGGAGGCCAAGGCCAAGCTCCGCGAGCGCAGCGAGAGCGAGCGCAGCCGGTTCATCGTCCGCTACGGGGTGGACAAGGCGCGGTTGCGCAACTATGACCTGATCTGCGACACGACCCGGGCCTCCGCCGCCGAGGTGGTCGAGCACATCATCGCCGCGTACGAGGGCACGCTCGGCGCGGACGTGCTGCGCGACGGCCAACCGCTGCTGCTGCTCGACCCGGCGCGGGTCTACCCGACCGAGGACATCGCGACCCTGCGCGGGCTGTGGGACAGCGAGTTCGTCGGCGACGTGGCCGAGGCCGGCGACGAGTCCCTCGAACCACTGAAGATCGGCTTCACCGGCGAGTACTTCTTCGTCGTCGACGGTCACCGTCGGCTCAGCGCCGCTATCCAGAACGGTTTCTCCCTGGTCCCCGCCCAGTTGGTCGCCGAGGTCGACGAGCCGGTGGTGGGCGGGATGAGCGCCGTGGACTACTTCGCCGCGCAGGTCCGTCACGGCCTGGTCTACGACTGGGAGGCGGCCCACAAGATCCAGCTGCCGCTGCCCGAGCCGGCGCTGCTCGGCGGCGACGCCGTGCTCGCCGCGGACCGGGGCGTCGGCGCCTGAGCCCAGCGCGGAGCCGGACCGGCGCGCGGGGTGCGCGCCGGCCCGGCCGTCGGATCGAACGACGGAACGCCCCGTGGTGTCAGCCCAGGACCACGCCCGAGGCGCCGACTCCGGCCAGGCCGGAGAAGATGTCCTCGTAGTAGATCCGCCAGGCGCACACCCGTCCGCTGGTGACGTAGCCGGTACAGGTGGTTGCGGTGTTGGTGTCGTCGATGGCGGTGTTGGTCCCGGTCGCCCAGACCTGGAGGGTGTTCGCCGCGTTCACGATCTCCACCGGGCCGCCGCTGTCACCCTGACCGATGGCGTTGGTGTGGGTGGTGTTCTCGGCCTGCACCTGACCGCAGACCGTGCCGAAGTTCCGCACGTTGATGCACAGGTTGCGGGCCTTCACCTGGATCGAGCACCGGGTGCCGGAGTACGCGCCGGAGGTGCACACCCAGTTACCGACCTGGCTGGCCTGTGCGCCGATCACCTGGTTGCTGAACTCGCTGACCACCGCGCCGGCGGCGTCGGTGCTGTTGTTGAAGACCCGGCCGCCCCCGCTGCCCGCGATGAGCAGGGTGTCGCTGCTGACGTTGCGGGTTCCGACGGTGCCGATCGTCTGCCCGGTCGGATCGGTGGCGAGGACGCCGAGGTTGGCGCAGTGCGCGGCGGAGAGCACCCGCGACACCCCGCCCTGGTAGACCCCGAAGCCGGTCGAGCAGCCGCCACCGTTGGCGGTGTTGCGCCACGCGGCGCCACCCCACCACGCCGGCGAGTCGTCCCACCGGGTGGCGGGCGCGGCGGCGACACCGGTCTGCACGGTCACCGGCACGCCGGCGAGAGCCGTCGCGCCGAGCAGTCCGCTCTGCGTACCGACGAGCAGGCCGGCGCCGTCGGCGCGCGGCCCCACCGTGGTGATCTTGTCGCCGGCCGAGGCGCGCAGCCGGTCGGCCGCGACCATCAGCTCCCGCTGCGAGTACGCGGCGGGAAGCACCGTCGTCGCGACGGTGGCCCGGGCGTTGGCCACCAGGCGCGCCGGCGGCTCGCCCTTCCAGTAGACCTGGAGGTGGCGGGTGGTGGGATCGGCGACGACACCGGCGAAGCCGGAGTTCGCGCTGCGCTGCGCCGCGTTCGTGATCTGGGCGGCGGCGGTGTTCATCCGCTGCTGCAACCGGAGCAGCTCGGACCAGGAGGCGAAGCCACCGGGCACGGGCTCGCTGTCGACGAACGATCCGGTGGTGGTGGCCTTACCTCCCGGCGCGGCGGTGGCCGGTGTGACGCTCACGCCCGCGACGAGCAGCGTGAGGCCGCACGCGGCGACGGCGATGCGACGCAGCATGGCCGCGGACCGTCGGGCGGTCGGGTGTGGACGGATCATCTGGTACCCCTTCCCCAGGGTTTCGTGGCGCGGGCCGGGCCCGCACCAGGACGGTGGCACGAGACGTCGGTTCAGCACGGCGATCCTGGACGGGACTGGACACCGCCGGACACCGCCGGACGGGGGAAACGTCTGATGTGGAACTGTCAGACATCGGCCGCCTCCTATCTAGCCGTGTGTGACCACAACTAACCTGCCCGTGTCGGCACCCGGGTCGCCCGGGTGACCGGTAGGGGGTGGGGGCCGCATGTCCGACCAACGGGTACCGTCCGGGTTTCGACCAGCACCACAGGGGCCGCCAGCGGAGTTCGACGTGGCCCGCGGCGGCGTCGAGGCGCAGACCCTGCAGGAGCTGGCCGGCCTGCTGCGCCAGCTGCGCCGCCGTGAAGCCCGGCAGCAGGGCGAGACCCGGTTGACGTACCGGCAGTTGGCGGCGAAGACCGGCTGGTCGCGCGGCATCATCGGGGAGTACTTCGCCGGCAACATCCTGCCCCCGCCGGAGCGGTTCGACGCGCTCATCCGGCTGCTCGGGGCGACCCCCACCGAGCAGGGGGTGCTGGCCACCGCGCGGGACCGGATCGAGGAGCGACGTCGACGCCCGACCCGAGACCACGCGGCCACCGGCCGGGCGGGCGCCGGGGCCGTACGGGCCAGGAGCGGCGGCGCCCGGGCCGCCACCGCCCCGACCCGCTTCCCCGTGCCCCGCCAACTACCCCCGGCGCTGCCCGGATTCGTCGGACGTGCCGCCCAGCTCGCCCAGCTCGACGCCGCCTGCGCCGGCCCGGACACCTCCGGCGACGACGACCGGGCACCGGCCACTGTGGTGACGCTGTCCGGCACGGCCGGGGTGGGCAAGACGACGCTCGCGGTGCACTGGGCGCACCGCGTCGCCGACCGCTTCCCGGACGGCCAGCTCTACGTCGACCTGCGCGGATTCGACTCCACCGGAACGGTGGTGACCGCCGTCGAGGCGGTCCGGGGCTTCCTGGAGGCCCTGGAGGTGCCGCCCGAACGGATTCCCACCCACCTGCCCGCGCAGGTGGGTCTCTACCGCAGCCTGCTCGCCGGTCGCCGGATGCTGGTACTGCTGGACAACGCCCGCGACGCCGACCAGGTTCGGCCGCTGCTGGTCGGCAGTCCGACCTGCCTGGTCCTGGTCACCAGCCGCAACCGGCTGGCCGGTCTGGTCGCCGCCGAGGGCGCCCGGCCGGTCGGCGTCGACCTGCTCAGCGCCGCCGAGGCCTGGCAGCTGTTGGCCCGGCGGCTCGGCGCCGACCGGCTGGCGGTCGAGCCGCAGGCCGTGGACGAGATGATCGAGCGGTGCGCGCGGCTGCCGCTGGCCCTGGCGGTGCTCGCCGCGCGGAGTGCGGCGCATCCCGCGTTCCCCCTGGCCACCCTCGCCGCCGAACTGCGCGGGGCGCCGCGCCCGTTGGACTCGTTCGACGCCGGGGACGCCGGCACCGACGTGCAGGCCGTCTTCTCCTGGTCGTACCGGAGCCTCACACCTCAGGCGGCGCGGCTGTTCCGGCTGTTCGGCTGCCACCCCGGCCCGGACATCGGGGTCGCCGCGGCGGCCAGCCTGGCCGGGCTGCCCCGGGAGCAGGTGCCCCGACTGCTGACGGAGCTGGCCCACGCGCACCTCGTCACCGAGCACGCCCCCGGCCGGTTCGGCGCGCACGACCTGCTCCGGGCGTACGCCGCCGAGCAGGCCGAACGACTCGATCCGGCCGAGGCCCGGCGGGCCGCGATCCGGCGCGGGCTGGACCACTACCTGCACACCGCGCACGCGGCCGCACTGCTGCTGCAACCGGGCCGGGATCCGGTCACCCTGGCGGCGGCCCCGCCGGGTGTGGCGCCCGAGGAGATCACCGACCACGCGCAGGCGCTCGCCTGGTTCACCGTCGAGTACCCGGTGCTGCTGGCGGCCGTCGCGCACGCGAGACGCGCCGGGTTCGACGGCCACGCCTGGCAGCTCGCGTGGACGCTTGTGGACTTCCTGCAACGCCGGGGACGGTGGCCGGACCTCGCCGTCGCCCAGCGGACCGCCCTGGCCGGGGCGCGGCGGGCGGGGGACCGGCTCGGGCAGGCGAACGCCCACCGCGACCTCGCCCGGGTGCTGTCCCGGCTGGGGCGGGTGGACGAGGCGGCGAGCAACTACCGGCAGGCCCTGGCGCTCTTCGGGGCGCTTGGTGACCACACCGGGCAGGCGCGTACCCACCGGGCGTTCGGCGCGATGCTCGACGGTCTCGGCCGGTACGCCGAGGCGCTGGACCACGTGCGGCGGGCTCTCGCGCTGTACCGGGACGCCGGCCACCTGGCCGGGGAGGCCAGCGCCCGCAACGCGGTGGGTTGGGCGCACGCGCAGCTCGGCCAGTACCGCCCGGCGCTCGCGCACTGTGAGCAGGCGTTGGCGCTGCTGCGTCGGACCGGTGACCGGCACGGTGAGGCGAACACCTGGGACAGCCTCGGCTTCATCCACGCGCGGCTGGGCGACCACCGGGAGGCGATCCGCTGTTACGGGCGGGCGCTGCGGCTGTACCGGCGGATCAGCGACCGCTACGACGAGGCGGACACGCTCTCCCGCCTCGGCGAGAGTCGGCACGCGGCGGGGGACCCGGCCGGCGCGGCGCGTACCTGGCGGCGCGCCCTGGGCATCCTCGACGACCTCGGCCACCCGGACAGCGAGCGGGTGCGCGACCTGCTGGCCCGGGCCTGATCGACGACGGGGATGCCGGCGACGGCGGCGTGGGCATGATGGAGCCTTCGACGCATCGACGGGGGAGGCCGGCCATGGAGGCTGCCGAGGCGCTCACACTGCTCATGTCGCCGCAGGGCCGCGTCGACCCGTACCCGACGTACGAGCGGTTGCGCGCGCACGGGCCGGTGGTGCAGGCGTTGCCCGGCCTGTACGTGGTGACCGGCTACCCGGAGGCCGACGAGCTGCTGCGCGACCCCCGGCTCGGGGTGCTCGACGACGCGCTGCGGGACCAGGTCTGGCCGAACTGGCGGCAGAGTCCGGCGATCTCGTCGATCGCCCGGTCCATGCTGCGCACCAACCCGCCCGACCACAGCCGGATGCGTCGACTCGCCGCCGGCGCGTTCAGCCCGCGTCGGATCGCCGGGATGCGCGACGTGGTGCGCGCCCAGGCCGAGGAGCTGCTCGACGCGATGGCGGGCCGCGCCGCCGACGGCAAGCCGGTCGACGTGCTGGCCGACTTCGCGTACCCGCTGCCGGTCGGGGTGATCTGTGCGCTGCTCGGTGTGCCGGCGCAGGACCGGCCGCTGTTCCGCCGCTGGGCCGGCGATCTGACCGGGGTGCTGGAGCCGGAGATCACCACCGAGGAGCTGGCCGTCGCCGACGCGGGTGCCGCCGAGCTGCGCGACTACTTCGTCGAGCTGGTCGTCGCCCGCCGCCGCGCGCCGGCCGACGACCTGACCACCGCTCTGGTCCAGGTGCACGACGCCGACGGCGACCGGCTCACCGGCGCCGAGCTGCTGGCCAACCTGGTCGTGCTGCTGGTCGCCGGCTTCGAGACCACCACGAACCTGCTCGGCAACGGCCTCGTGGTGCTGCTGCGCCACCCGGAGGCCGCCGCCGCGCTGCGCGCCGACCCCGGGCTCGCCCCGGCGTACGTCGAGGAGTTGCTGCGCTACGACTCCCCGGTGCAGTTGACCACCCGGACGAGCACCGCGCCGGTGCGCTGCGGCGGGCTCGACCTGCCGGCCGGCAGCACGACGCTGCTGCTGCTCGGCGCCGCCAACCGGGACCCGCGCCGGTTCTCCGACCCGCAGCGCTTCGATCCGACCCGCGACCAGGCGCACCCGCTCTCCTTCGGCGCCGGCCCGCACTACTGCCTCGGCGCCGGGCTGGCCCGGCTGGAGGCGCAGCTGGCCTTTCCGCTGCTGCTTCGGCGGCTGCCCGAGCTGGCCCTGGCCGGGACGCCCAGGCACCGCACCCGGCTGACCCTGCGCGGCTACGAGAGCCTGCCGGTGATGCTGGGCACACCGGCGGAGGCCGATCGAGGTACGCCGGCCGGGGCCCTCGGGAACACTCCGTAGACTGGTACGGCACCGCTCGCCCGCCTGATGAAGGAGCCGTCCCGCGTGACCGTCCAGCCCATCCGTCTGTTTGGGGATCCGGTGCTGCGCACGCCGGCCGATCCGGTGGTCGACTTCGATGTTGAGCTGCGTAGGCTCATCGCCGACCTCACGGACACGATGCGGGGGCAGAACGGCGCCGGCCTGGCCGCGCCGCAGCTCGGTGTGAGCCTGCGGGTGTTCGCCTTCGACGTCGACGACGTGCTCGGGCACCTGGTCAACCCGGTGCTGGAGTTCCCCGACGAGGAGGAGCAGGACGGCCCCGAGGGCTGTCTGTCCATCCCCGGGCTCTATTTCGACACGAAGCGCCGGCAGAACGTCATCGCCAAGGGCTTCAACGGCTACGGCGACCCGCTGCAGATCGTCGGCACCGGGCTGATGGCCCGCTGCGTGCAGCACGAGACCGACCACCTCGACGGTGTGCTCTTCCTCGACCGGCTCGACGCCGCCGGCCGCAAGGAGGCCATGAAGGCCATCCGCCAGGCCGAGTGGTACGACGCGGCCGCGCCGCCGGTGGTCAAGATCAACCCGCACGCCGGCGGCAGCCCCTTCGGCCTGGGTCGGTGACCCGGATGCGTGTGATCTTCGCCGGTACGCCGGCGGTGGCCGTGCCCGCCCTGGCCGCCGTCGCGGCCTCCCGGCACGAGCTGGTCGCCGTGGTCACCCGGCCCGACGCGCCCGCCGGGCGTGGGCGCGGCCTGTCCCGCTCCCCGGTCGGCGCGTGGGCCGACGAGCACGGCGTGGAGGTGCTCACGCCGGCCCGCCCCCGCGACCCGGAGTTCCTCGACCGGCTGCGCGAGCTGTCCCCGGACTGCGTGCCGGTGGTCGCCTACGGCGCGCTGGTGCCGCCGTCGGCGCTGGAGATCCCCCGGTACGGCTGGATCAACCTGCACTTCTCCCTGCTGCCCGCGTGGCGGGGCGCCGCGCCCGTGCAGCACGCCGTGCTGCACGGCGACGAGCTGACCGGCGCCAGCGTCTTCCAACTGGAGCAGGGCCTGGACACCGGCCCCGTGTTCGGCACCCTGACCGACGAGATCCGCCCCGGCGACACCTCCGGTGACCTGCTGGAGCGGCTCGCCGACTCCGGTGCCGGGCTACTGGTGGCGGTGCTCGACGCGATCGCCGACGGCACCGCGCGGGCCGAGCCGCAGCCCGCCGACGGGGTCTCGCTGGCGCCGAAGCTGACAGTGGAGGACGCCCGGGTGCGCTGGGGTGACCCGGCCTTCGCCGTGGACCGGCGGATCCGGGCCTGCACCCCGGCCCCCGGAGCGTGGACGACCTTCCGGGACGAGCGGGTGAAGCTCGGCGCGGTCGCACCGGTGCCCGACGGCCCGGACCTGAAACCGGGGGAGCTGCTGGTGGAGAAGACGCGGGTGCTGGCCGGCACGGCCACCGTGCCGGTGCGTCTCGGCGAGGTCCGCGCCGCGGGCAAGCGCGCCATGGCCGCCACCGACTGGGCGCGCGGCGTCCGCGTCAGCGCCGGCGAGGGTCTCGCGTGACCGCCCCGGAGGGGACACGTCCGTTCCGAGGTGGTTCGTCCGCCGGTCGCGGTGGCGACCGCCGGCCGACCCGGCCGCCACTGGACCGGCCACGACGCGCGGCGTACGAGGCGGTGGCCGCCGTGCACCGCGACGACGCCTTCGCCAACCTGGTGCTGCCGATCATCCTGCGCGAGGAGGGGCTGTACGGCCGCGACGCCGCCTTCGCCACCGAGCTGACCTACGGCACCCTGCGCCACCTCGGCACGCTCGACGCGATCCTCAGTGACGCGGCCGGCCGGGACGTGGAGCGCATCGACCCGCCGGCGCGCGACGCGCTGCGGATCGGGGCGTACCAGCTGCTGCACACCCGGGTGCCCCCGCACGCGGCCGTGTCGTCGACGGTGGACCTGGTCCGCTCCGTCGCGCCGGGCGCCGCCGGGTTCGCCAACGCGGTGCTGCGCGAGGTGTCCACCCGCGACATCGACGGTTGGGTGGCCAAGCTCGCCCCGCCGATCGAGACCGACCCCGTCGGGCATCTGGCGCTGGCGTACAGCCACCCGCAGTGGATCGTGCGGGCGTTCTCCGAGGCGCTCGACGGCGACCTGGGCGAGACCGCCCGGCTCCTGATCGAGGACAACGAACGTCCCCCGGTGCACCTGTGCGCCCGCCCCGGCCTGATCGACCCGATCGAGCTGGCCGACCAGGTCGGCGGCGCGCCCGGCGCCTTCTCGCCGTACGCCGTCTATCTGCCCGGCGGCGCGCCCGGCGACGTGCCGGCGGTGGTCGACGGTCGTGCCCACGTCCAGGACGAGGGCTCCCAACTCGTGGCCGCCGCGCTCGCCGACGCGCCGCTGGACGGCCCGGACGGACGCTGGCTGGACCTGTGCGCCGGCCCGGGCGGCAAGGCCGGCCTGCTCGGGGCGCTTGCCGCGCAGCGCGGCGCACGCCTGACGGCGGTGGAGGTGGCCGAGCACCGGGCCCGACTGGTGTCCCAGGCGACCCGGGGCCTGCCGGTGGCCGTGCTGGCCATGGATGGCCGTGAGGTCGGCGCGGACCCGAAGCTGCCCGAGGGGCACTTCGACCGGGTGCTGGTGGACGCCCCGTGCACCGGCCTGGGCTCGCTGCGTCGCCGACCCGAGTCGCGCTGGCGTCGCCAGCCCTCCGACCTGCCGCCGTTGACCCGGCTGCAGCGCGAGCTGCTGGGCGCGGCCCTGCGGGCGGTCCGGCCGGGCGGGCTGGTCGCCTACGTCACCTGCTCGCCGCACACCGTGGAGACGCACGTGACGGTCACCGAGGCGGCCCGCCGCAGCGGGGTGTCGGTGGACTTCGTCGACGCCCGACCGCTGCTGCCGGCCGGCATGCCCGGCCTGGGCGACGGCCCCACCGTGCAGCTCTGGCCGCACCGCCACGGCACCGACGCGATGTTCCTCGCCGTCCTGCGCAAGGGCTGACGGCCGACGCCCGCAGAGGCCGACAGCCGTTCCGCACAGGGCTGACAGCCGTCGGCCACAGGGGCTGAACGTGACACCGCACCCGGCCGATTCGGCCGGGTGCGGTCGTGTCGGCCGGCGTCAGGTGACCGGGAGGCCCTTGTTGCCGGCGTTGCGCAGCGAGCGGGTCAGGTTCCGGTCGCTGATCCACAGGAAGCACTGCACGCCGCGGTTGCCGTTGCGCCACTCCTGCTCGTACGGCTGGTAATAGATCGTTCCGGCGCGGAAGTCGAGCTGGGAGTTGTCCGGCACCTTGGCGTACTTGGCGGTCAGCGACTGGCACGCCCGGTGGGTGCGCTTGGTGGTGCGGCCGAACTCCGCGTAGCTGATGTCCGGCGCCTGCCAGATCCCCACGAACTCGGCGTGGTGCTTGGCGGTGCAGGACACCGCCACCATCTCCTCGACCTTGTCCTTGACCAGCTTGGGGTTGAAGCAGCGGTACGCCAGCGGGGCCGCGCCGGTCAGCGCACCCCGCAGGCTGCCGGTGCGCAGGTCGACGGCGGTGTCGTCGATGCTGGTGATCTCGGTGACGTCACAGCGGTACCAGCGGGCCCCGCCGGCCCAGGCGGGCGCCGACGGCAGCACGACTGTCAACCCGAGGCGCCCGGAGCGCCAGTCGGCGCCGACCGCCTTGCTGACCTCGGTCTGGCAGTTGGCCTGCGCGGCCCGCATGCCCTCCGAGCCGGGCGGCGGGGGCGTGCCGCGCTCCGTGCCGGGGCCGGTGAGCGTGCCGACGTGGATGGTCTCCACCCGGTGCGACTCGCCGCACTCCATGGGGTTGTAGCCGCTCAGGAAACCGACCTGCTGGGAGGAGTGGTGGCAGACGCCGGCGGCGGGGACGAACTGCTGCGCCGCCACGGGCGCCGGCCAGTCGTCGGTGAGGTCACGGTCGACTCCGGCGGGTGTGCCACAGCCGGCGAGCACCAGGGCCACCGCCGCGCCCCCGGCAACCGCCGTCAACCACCGTCGCATCTCCGACCTCCCGCCGCTGGTGACCTCCGGTCGGCCCCCAGCCGGTCGGTAGCGCCACGGCGCAGCAGCATACGGCACCGTGGCTCAGATGGCGGGCAGTCCCTCGGGGCCGGCGCCGCGCATCGAACGGGTGAGTTTGCGGTCGTCGCTCCACAGGAAACAGCGCACCCCACGGTCGCCCTCCTCCCATTCCCGCTGCGACGGTGGGTAGTAGATGGACCCGGCCCGGTACGGCAGGTCGCTGTTGTTCGGCACTGCCGCGTACGCGGCGATCAACGTCATGCAGCGCCGGTGCGCCTGCTCGCCGGCGCGGGTGAACTCGCCCCAGCTCATGTCCCGTTCCTCGTAGACGCCGACGAACTCGGCGCGGTGCGGCTCGGTGCAGAGCACCGGGGCCATGTAGTTGAGGTTGTCGCCGATCAGCTTGGGGTCGAAGCAGCCGTGGGTCAGCGGGGTGTCGCCGATCAACGCGCCGCGCAGGCTGCCGACGCGGTTCACCGGCCGGGTGTTGTCGATGCTGTCGGTCTCGCTGAGGTCGCAGCGGAACCAGCGGGCGCCGCCGGTCCAGGCCGGGCCGCTGGGCAGCGAGAGCGTCAGGGTGAGCCGGGCGGTGTGCCAGTCGCCGCCGAGCACCTCCCGGGCCCGCTGGTCGCACTCGGAGCGGGCCGCGCGCAGCGCGGTCGAGCCCGGGCCGGGTCGGGTGCCGGCCTGCGCGGCCGTGCCGGTGAACGTGCCGACGTGGATCGCCTCGGCGAGGTGGCTGCGGGCGCAGTCGACAGTCTCGTACGTGCTGGCCTGCACGACCGAGGTGATCCGGGGCAGGCAGGTGTCGGTGGCGGGAGTGAACGGTTTCGGAACCCGCAGCGTCGGCCAGTCGTCGGTGAGGTCACCGTCCGCGCCTCGCGCCGGCCCGCAGCCGGCCAGCAGCATCGTCGTGATGCCGACCAGCGCCAGCGCTGGAAGCCACCGTCGCATCGTCCGCCCTCCCGGGAGCTGGCGACCGGTCACCGCGCCCCGCGGCGCGACCCCGGCGGGCGTGCAGCCTACGGCACCGTCCCGCTTGGAGTGTCGTCGCGTTTGGGTCGATCGGCCAGCCACTGATGTCTGTTCGTCCGGAATCGGGGGTCCGGACCGGCTTATTCTGCACTACTGGTCACTGCTGGATCACAGCGTGTCGGAGTTGGTGCCGTGCTGCGGGCGGCGTGTGGCCACGTTCGTACACTGGCCCCGTGACCGTACCGCCGCCGATCGTCGCGCCGAGCATCCTGGCCGCCGATTTCGCCCGCCTCGCCGAAGAGGTCCGTGCCGTCGAGGACGCCGCGGACTGGTTGCACGTGGACGTGATGGACAACCATTTCGTGCCCAACCTGACCATCGGTCTGCCCGTGGTGCAGAGCCTGCGCGCCGCCACCACCATGCCGTTCGACGTGCACCTGATGATCGAGGATCCGCGCCGGTGGGCCCCCGGGTACGCCGACGCCGGGGCGTACAACGTCACGTTCCACGCCGAGGCGGCCGACGACCCGGTGGCGCTCGCGAAGGACCTGCGCTCGGCCGGCGCGAAGGCCGGGCTGGCCATCGACCGGGACACGCCGATCGAGCCGTACCTGGAGCTGCTGCCCAGCTTCGACACCCTGCTGATCATGACGATCAAGGCGGGCTTCGGCGGGCAGCGGTTCATCCCGCAACTGCTGGACAAGGTTCGCGCCGCCCGCCGGCACGTCGACGCCGGCCACCTGGAGCTGCGCATCGAGGTGGACGGCGGGATCGCCGCCGACACCATCGAGCAGGCGTCCGCCGCCGGGGCCGACGCGTTCGTGGCCGGGACCGCCGTCTACGGCGCCGCCGACCCGGCGGAGGCGGTCCGGCACCTGCGGGCACTGGCGGAGCGCGCGGCGCCCGGGGCCTGAGGTGGAGCCCGAGGCCGACCGCAAGGACATCATCCTCGTCGTCGACGACGACGAGGACATCGCCCGCTTCGTCGAGTTCAACCTGCGGCTGCACGGGTTCGAGGTGATCCACGCCAGCGACGGTCAGGAGGCCCTGGAGGTCATCGAGCGGCAGCGGCCGGACCTGGCCGTGGTCGACCTCATGATGCCCCGCGTCGACGGTCTGGAGCTGACCCGACGGCTGCGCGCCGACCCGATGACCTCCGCGCTGCCGGTGATCATGTTGACGGCGAAGGGGATGACCGTGGACAAGGTCCACGGGCTCAGCGCCGGCGCGGACGACTACCTGGTCAAGCCGTTCGACACCGCCGAGCTGGTGGCCCGGGTCTCCTCGACGCTGCGGCGCAACAAGGAGTTCCGGGAGGTCTCCCCGCTGACCGGGCTGCCCGGCAACAGCCGGATCCGTCGGGAGATCAGCGACCGGGTCCGGCACGGGGTGGACTACGCGGTCGGCTACATCGACATCGACCGCTTCAAGAGCGTCAACGACCGGTACGGCTTCGTCCGGGGCGACGACTTCATCTCCGCCCTGGCCCGCAGCCTGCACCGGGCGGTGGTGGCGGTGGGTCTGCCGCCGGCCTTCCTCGGTCACGTCGGCGGCGACGACTTCGTCATCGTCTGCGCGCCGGACCAGGTCCGCCCGCTGACCTCCCGGGCGGTGGTCGACTTCGAGAAGGCCGCCGACACGCTCTACGACCCGACCGACCGGGAGCGCGGGTTCGTCGAGTTGAAGGACCGGCGTGGCACCATCCGCCGAGCCGCCCTGGTCACGCTGTCGATCGGCGTCTCCCTCTCCGACGCCGGCAAGCGGTTCACCGACCCTCTCGAGGCGATCGCGGTGGCCTCGGAGATGAAGACGGTCGCGAAGAGCCAACCCGGCTCGTACGTGGCGGTGGATCGGCGGCGCGGCGTCACCTGACGCGTGACCCGGCTGTGAAGTAGCTCGCCTAGGAGGTGTCGGAGCCTCAGAAGCGTGTAAGACTGCGAAGTACCCACCACGCGCTGGCGGGACTCGGTGAAATTCCGAACCGGCGGTGATCCACGGTCCAACCGTGGTCAGCCCGCGACCCGGACGGCTTCGGCCGCCCGGTGGACCTGGTGAAAATCCGGGGCCGACGGTTGGGGGCGGTTCGTCCACCCCCAGACAGTCCGGATGGGAGACAGCGCGCGGGACGGACGGGTCTTCAGCCGGCCGCTGGCTTCAGCGTGCCGTGCCGCCCATCCGGGTCGGCTGTGCCGTACCCGGAATCCGCCGCCGCCTGCCCGCGGCCCATGCCGCCTCCCTGACCGCCCGCGCGCGGACCGGCGAGTGAGAGGGCAGGACAGGGCGATGGCCAGCGTCTCCGTCGATGAGGCGATGCGGCGTGCGATCGAGCTGGCGGCGCGCGGGCTGGGCACCACCAGCCCCAACCCCGTGGTCGGGTGCGTGCTGCTCGACGCCGACGGCGAGGTCGTGGGGGAGGGCTTCCACGCGTACGCCGGCGGGCCGCACGCCGAGATCGTCGCGCTGGCCCAGGCCGGCCCCCGCGCCGAGGGCGGCACCGCAGTCGTCACTCTGGAACCCTGCGACCACACCGGCCGCACCGGCCCCTGCAGCACCGCGCTCGTCCAGGCCGGGGTGGCCCGCGTCGTCATCGCCGTGCCCGACCCGAACCCGGTGGCCTCCGGCGGCGCCGCCACGTTGCGCTCCGCCGGGGTCCAGGTGGATCTGGGGGTACGCGGCGACGAGGCCGAGGCCGGCAACGTCGCGTGGTTGACCTCGATGCGCCGGGGCTGGCCGTACGTCATCTGGAAGTACGCCGCCACCGTCGACGGCCGGTCCGCCGCCGCGGACGGCACCAGCATGTGGATCACCTCGGAGGCGGCCCGGATCGACGTGCACGCGCTGCGCGGCACCGTCGACGCGGTCGTCGCCGGGGTGGGCACCGTGCTGGCCGACGACCCCCGGTTGACCGCCCGCAACCTGCGCGACGGCAGCCTGGCCATCCGGCAGCCGCTGCGGGTGGTGGTGGACAGCTCGGGGCGTACCCCCCTCGACGCCCAGGTCCGCGACGGCGCCGCGCGGACGTGGATCGCGACCGCGGCCGAGGTGGGCGCGGGCCCGGACGGCCGGGTCGACCTGCCGGCGCTGCTCGCGGCGCTGCACCAGCGCGGGATCCGCGCGGTGCTGCTGGAGGGCGGCCCCCGGCTGGCCGGCGCGTTCCTGGCCGCCGGTCTGGTCGACAAGATCGTCGGGTACGTCGCGCCGCGGCTGCTCGGCGCCGGACCCACCGCCCTGGTCGACGCGGGAGTGACGACCATCGCTGAGGCCATCGATCTGGAGTTCGTCGACGTTACGCAGGTCGGTCCGGATCTCCGGATCACCGCTTTGCCCCGCAAAAGGGAGGGCTGACATGTTCACCGGCATTGTCGAGGAGTTGGGGGAGATCGTCCGGGTCACGGCCACGGCGGGCGATTCGGCGCTTGTCGCCGTGCGCGGCCCGTTGGTCACCTCGGACGCCCGCCACGGTGATTCCATCGCCGTCAACGGCGTCTGCCTGACCGTGGTGGACGCGGCCGACGGCGTCTTCACCGCCGACGTCATGGGCGAGACCCTGCGCCGCTCCGCGCTGGGCGCGCTGCGCCCCGGCGACCCGGTCAACCTGGAGCGGGCCGCCGCGCTGGGCAGCCGCCTCGGCGGTCACCTCGTGCAGGGCCACGTCGACGGCGTCGGCGAACTGGTCGCCCGGGAACCGGCCGAGCAGTGGGAGACGGTGCGGTTCCGGCTGCCCGCCGCCCTGGCCCGGTACGTGGTGGAGAAGGGCTCGATCACCATCGACGGCGTGTCGCTGACCGTGGCCGAGGTGGGCGCGGACGAGTTCGCCGTCGGGCTGATCCCGACCACCCTGAAGCTGACCACCCTCGGCGCCAAGGGCGTCGGCGACCCGGTCAACCTGGAGGTCGACGTGCTGGCCAAGTACGTCGAGCGGCTGCTCGGCGCCCGGCTGACCGACGACGCGTCGCAGGCGACCCCGAGCACGGGCGGGGTGGCCTGATGGGCGCCCTCGGCTGGCTGCTCGACGCCCAGGTGCAGGTGTTCGGTTCGCCGGTGTTGGCCCGGGAGATCGTCGGCAACGTGTTCGGGCTGGTCTCGGCGCTGCTCGGGCTGCGCCGGCTGGTCTGGGCGTGGCCGGTCGGCATGATCGGCAACGCGCTGCTGTTCACCGTCTTCCTCGGCGGGGTGTTCGCCACCCCGCAGGCCCACGATCTGTACGGACAGGCCGGCCGGCAGGTGTTCTTCTTCGCGGTGAGCGTCTACGGCTGGTGGCGGTGGCGACGTAACAGCCGCGCCGACGCCGGTCACGCCGCGGTCCTGCCGCGCTGGGCCACCGGGCGGGAGCGACTGATGCTGCTGCTGGCCGGCGTGGTCGGCACCGCCGCCGCGTACCCGGTGCTCAAGGCGCTGGGTTCCTGGGGCCCGCTGCCGGACGCCTGGATCCTCACCGGCAGTCTGCTGGCCACCTACGGCATGGCCCGCGGCTGGGTCGAGTTCTGGCTGGTGTGGATCGCGGTGGACGCGGTAGGCGTGCCGCTGCTGCTGCGCGGCGGGTTCTACCCGTCGGCGGCCATGTACCTGGTCTACGGCGCCTTCTGCGTCTGGGGCTTCGCCGCCTGGTGGCGCACCTCGCGCGCCACCCGCCCGGCCGCCGCACTCCCGCCCACCTACACGGAGGCCGTCGCGTGACCAGTTTCGGAGATATCGAGGAGGCGATCGCCGAGATCGCCGCCGGGCGGCCGGTCATCGTGGTCGACGACGCCGACCGGGAGAACGAGGGCGACCTGATCTTCGCGGCCGAGCGGGCCACGCCGGAGCTGATGGCGTTCATGGTGCGCTACAGCTCCGGGTACGTCTGCGTGGCGTTGACCGAGAGCGAGGCCGACCGGCTCGACCTGCCGCCGATGCACCACACCAACCAGGATCGGCGCGGCACCGCGTACACGGTGACCGTGGACGCCCGGGAGGGGATCAGCACCGGCATCTCGGCGGCCGACCGCGCGCACACCAGCCGGCTGCTGGCCGGCGCGGCGACCGACCCGACCGACCTGGCCCGGCCCGGGCACGTGGTGCCGCTGCGCGCCCGCGAGGGCGGGGTGCTGCGTCGACCCGGGCACACCGAGGCGGCGATCGACCTGACCCGGCTCGCCGGGCTGCGCCCCGCCGGCGTGCTCTGCGAGCTGATCAACGACGACGGCACCATGATGCGGCTGCCGGACCTGGAGAAGTTCGCCGCCGAGCACGGCCTCACGCTGATCACCATCGCCGACCTGATCGCCTACCGGCGGCGGACCGAGAAGCAGGTCGAGTTGGTCGCCGACGCCCGGATGCCGACGCGACACGGGGTGTTCCGGGCGCTCGGCTACCGTGCCGAGCACGACCCGGCCGAGCACGTCGCGATGGTGCTCGGTGACCTCGGCGACGGCCAGGACGTGCTGGTCCGGGTCCACTCCGAGTGCCTGACCGGTGACGTGTTCGGCTCGCTGCGCTGCGACTGTGGGCCGCAGTTGGACGCCGCGCTGGCCCGGGTCGCCCGCGAGGGCCGGGGCGTGGTGCTCTACGTGCGCGGGCACGAGGGGCGCGGCATCGGCCTGCTGCACAAGCTGCAGGCGTACCAGTTGCAGGACCAGGGCCGGGACACCGTGGACGCCAACCTCGACCTGGGTCTGCCGGCCGACGCCCGCGACTACGGCACCGGCGCGCAGATCCTCTACGACCTGGGCGTGCGCTCCATGCGGCTGCTGACCAACAACCCGGCCAAGCGGGCCGGGCTGGAGGGCTACGGGCTCACCGTCACCGGCCGCGAGAGCCTGCCGGCCGGGGTGCACCCGGAGAACCTGCGCTACCTGCGCACCAAGCGGGACCGGATGGGTCACCTGCTGGACGAGTTGGACGAGGTGTCCGAGGCGCCGCTGGGGCGTCCGGTCGCCGACGACGAGATCGGAGCATGACGATGGCGGGTTTCGGCGAGCCGGGAGTCGAGGCGGTCGACGCCGCGGGGCTGACCGTCGGGGTGGTGGCCGCGCGCTGGCACGGCGACCTGACCGACCACATGCTGGAGCGCGCGGTCGCCGCCGCCGAGGCGTGCGGGGCCCGGTCCGTGGTGGCGCGCGTCGCCGGCTCCGTCGAGCTGCCGGTCGTCGCCCAGGCCCTCGCGCGCCGCTGCGACGTGGTGGTCGCGCTCGGCGTTGTCGTGCGGGGCGCCACCGCCCACTTCGACTACGTGTGCCGGTCGGTCACCGACGGGCTGACCCGGGTGGCGCTGGACGAGGGCAAGCCGGTGGCGCACGGGGTGCTCACCGTGGAGACCATCGAGCAGGCCCGGGACCGGGCCGGCCTGCCCGGCTCGGCGGAGGACAAGGGCTGGGCGGCGACCGTGGCGGCGCTCGACGCGGCGCTTGCCGTCCGGGCCGTGGCCGCCGGCAACGCGCAGCGGGTCGGCTTCGGCGGCTGACACCGCCCGCGACGCTGCTCGGCCTCAGAGTCGGCCGGCCTCGATGATCCGGCGCAGGAACTGGCGCGTGCGGGCCTGCGTCGGCTCGCCGAGCACCTGCTCCGGTGGACCGCTCTCGACGACGCGACCCGCGTCGAGGAAGCACACCTCGTCGGCCACCTCCCGGGCGAAGCCCATCTCGTGGGTGGCCAGCACCATTGTCATCCCGTCGGCCTTCAGGTCCCGGATCATCGTCAGCACCTCGCCGACGAGCTCCGGGTCCAGGGCCGAGGTGACCTCGTCGAGCAGCATCAGCCGGGGCGAGTTCGCCAGTGCCCGCACGATCGCCACCCGCTGCTGCTGCCCGCCGGAGAGCCCGTCCGGGAAGGCGTGCGCCTTCGCGCCCAGCCCCACCCGGTCGAGCAGGTCGCGGGCCTGCGCCTCGGCCTCGGCGCGGGCCCGCCGGTGCACCCGCCGGGGCGCGAGGGTGATGTTGTCCAGCACGCTCAGGTGCGGAAACAGGTTGTACGCCTGGAACACCATGCCGATGCGCCGGCGCACCCGGTCGGCGTCGACCCGCGGGTCGGAGATGTCCTCCCCGTCCAGCTCGATGGTGCCGTCGTCCACCTCCTCCAGCAGGTTCACGCACCGCAGCAGCGTGGACTTGCCCGACCCGGACGCGCCGATCAGGGCCACCACCCGGTGCTCGTCGACAGTCAGGTCGAGGCGGTCCAGCACGACCTGGCCGGCGAACTCCTTGCGCAGTCCCCGGCAGCGCAGCAGAGCCATGGTCAGCCTCCCGACTGGCGACGGGCCGAGCGCAGCGTCACCCAGTCGGTGACCGCGATCAGCGGAATCGCGAGCAGCACGAACAGCACCCCGGCCACGACGTACGGGGTGTAGTTGAACGACTGGGCGGTGGCGATCTGGGCGGCGCGGACCGCGTCGATCGGCCCGGCGAGCGAGACCAGCCCGACGTCCTTCTGCAGGGCCACCACGTCGTTGAGCAGCGGCGGCGCCACCCGGCGGACGGCCTGCGGCAACACCACGTGCCGCATCGTCTGCCGGTAGGTCAGGCCCAGCGAGCGGGCCGCGGCGAGCTGGCTGGGGTGCACCGACTCGATGCCGGCCCGGAACACCTCGGCCAGATAGCCGCCGTAGGTGAGCACCAGCGCG
The DNA here is from genome assembly GCF_000297395.2 of Micromonospora lupini str. Lupac 08. Lineage (GTDB taxonomy): Bacteria > Actinomycetota > Actinomycetes > Mycobacteriales > Micromonosporaceae > Micromonospora > Micromonospora lupini. The sequence goes on from NZ_HF570108.1 coordinate 2,670,800, forward strand.
AGCCCACCGAGCACCAGCACCGACGGCATGCCCTGCAGGCGCAGCCCCGGCACGCCGAGGGTGAGCAGGTAGAGCACGATGATCAACGGCAGGCCCCGGAAGGTGTACGTGTAGCCGGCGGCCAGCGCCCGTACCGGAAAGAAGACCGGGCCCCGCAGTGTCCGCAGCACGGCGATCACCAGCCCGAGCAGCAGCGCGCCGGCCGCGCAGCAGACCAGCAGCCGGACGTTGAGCCAGAGCCCGTCCAGCACCGCCGGCAGCGCGTCGGCGCCGATCTCCGGGTCCAGGAACGAGCGCCGGACCCGGTCCCAGCCCGGCGCGCCCGTCACGGCGACGACAAGCAGCGTACCGAGCGCCGCCGTGGAGAAGGCCGCGATGAGCACGCTGTGGACGCTCTGCCGACGCCGGTACGCCGACCGCCGTAGCTGCGCCGCGGAGGGGGTGTGCTCCCGCGGCGTCACTTCAGCTCGGCCGCCCCCGCCACCTGCGCGAGCCACTTCTGCTCCAGCTCGGTGAGCGTGCCGGCCTCGCTGAGCTGACCGACCGCGCCGCTCACGCAGCGGGTCAGCGGCGAGTTCTTGTCCAGCAGCAGCCCGAACGCCTCGGGTACGCCCACCTGCGGCACCTGACCGACGATCGTCGCGTCGGTGATCTCCGCGCCGGTGATGTAGAACGCGGTCGGCAGGTCGACCACGAGCCCGTCGATCTGCCCGTTCTGCAGGGCCTTCTTGGCGTCGTCGTTGCTGTTGTAGACCTGCGGCTTCGCGGCCGGCTTGATGACGTCCGTGATCGCCTGGTAGCTGGTCGTGCCGACCTGGGCGCCGAGCTTCGCGCCGCGCAGGTCCGCCAGCGAGGTCTTACCGGCGATCTTCGAAGACTTCAGCGCGATGACGGTCTGGCGCACCAGGTAGTACGGCGCGGAGAAGTCGACCGCCTGCTTGCGCTCCTCGGTGACGGAGAACTGGTTGATGTCGAAGTCGAAGCTCTTCGGGCCGGGCGCGATCGCGGTGTCGAACTTGACCCGGGTCCAGGTGACGTCACCCCGGGCGTAGCCCAGCTTCTCGGCCACCGCGTACGCGACGGCGGCCTCGAAGCCCTCGCCGCTGTCCGGCTTGTCCTTGCGGAACCACGGCTCGTAGGCCGGCTGGTCGGTGGCGATGGTGAGCTTGCCCGGCGTACGGGTGGGCAGGCTGTCCTTGGCGCAGGGCGGCGGGGCGGTGACGGTGGGGGTCGGTGACTCCTTCTGGGGCGCGCATCCGGTGGCGGCGACGACGACACCGGCGAGGGTGAGCGCGAGGAGACGTGAGCGGCTGGCCATGGCGGACAGCGTAAAGCTCCATGGGCGTCGATCGAAGATTTTCCCACCATGCTGGTAGGGAATTGTCCGTCTGCTGGATCGCGGTGGACCCGGACTCGGGGCGCCGGGCCGGCGGCTGGAAGAATCGTTCCCCGTGAAGACGTTCGAGGAGTTGTTCGCCGAGCTGCAGGCCAAGGCCGCCGCCGGCACCCCGGGCTCGGGCACCGTCGCCGCGCTGGAGAAGGGCGTGCACTTCATCGGCAAGAAGGTCGTCGAGGAGGCGGCCGAGTCGTGGATGGCCGCCGAGCACGAGGGGCCGCAGCGCACCGCCGAGGAGATCTCGCAGCTGCTCTACCAGGTCCAGGTGCTGATGCTCGCCAGCGGTCTCGAGCTGAAGGACGTCTACCGACATCTGTGAGTGCGCCCCGTCGTTGATCAGATCCGATCGAAGGAGCACTCCGTCATGTTGCGTGTCGCCATCCCCAACAAGGGCACCCTGGCCGAGCCGGCCGCCCAGATGCTGCGTGAGGCGGGCTACCGCCAGCGCACCGACCCCAAGGATCTCGTCTGCCGCGACGAGGCCAACGACGTCGAATTCTTCTACCTGCGTCCCAAGGACATCGCGACCTACGTCGGGTCCGGTGACCTCGACCTCGGCATCACCGGCCGGGACCTGCTGATCGACTCGGCCGCACCCGCCGAGGAGGTCGTCGACCTCGCCTTCGGCCGGGCCACCTTCCGCTTCGCCGCCCGACCCGACGACATCGCCTCCGTGCAGGAGCTGGGCGGGCACCGGATCGCCACGGCCTATCCGGGGCTTGTCGAGCGGCACCTCGACGAGGCGGGCGTCAAGGCCGAGGTGATCCGCCTCGACGGCGCCGTGGAGAACGCCGTACGCCTCGGCGTCGCCGACGTGATCGCGGACGTGGTGGAGACCGGCGCGACCCTGCGTCAGGCGGGCCTCGTGGTGTTCGGCGAGCCGCTGCTGCGCTCGTCGGCGGTGCTGGTGCGCCGCGCCGGTGCGCCGCCGCACGCGCAGGCCGAGCAGTTGCTGCGCCGTCTGCACGGTGTGCTGGTGGCCCGCCGCTACGTGATGCTCGCCTACGACGTGCCGGCCGGTCTGCTGGACCGGGCCAGCGGGCTGACCCCCGGCATCGAGTCGCCCACCGTGTCGCCGCTGCACCGCGAGGGCTGGGTGGCCGTGCAGGCCATGGTGCTGCGCGACGACGTGCACCGGATCATGGACGAGCTGTACGACCTGGGCGCCCGCGCCATCCTGGTCACCAACATCCACGCCTGCCGCCTCTGACCCTGATTGATCACCTCGGGTTCGCTGAAACGGGGGTGTCCGCACGCCAGGGACACCCCCGTTTCGCTGATCTCGTGTGGATCATCCCCGTCTCTCCGGCAAGGGCGCTGAGTGGTGGCTCGGCGGGTGGTGCGGCTGTGGGGCGGGTGCGGATGGCAGACTGGTGGGGTGAGTGAAACCGAGCTGGTCCGCCTCAAGCCCCGCCGCATCCGGGTGGTGTGCTGGTCGGCGGCGGTCGCGCTGGTGGTGGTGTTCGCCCTGGTCGCCACGTCGCTGAGCGGCCCGACCGGCGACGGGTACGGCAGCTTCCAGCGCGGCGACCAGATCGCCATGATCGGCCTGGGCATCTTCGGCGCGCTGGGCTTCCTGTTGTTCACCCGCCCGCGCGTGGAGGCGGACGGGCGCGGCATCCGCGTCCGCAACGTCATCAGCTCGTACGAGCTGCCCTGGGAGGTTGTCCGGGGTGTCCGCTTCGACCGGGGCGCGCCGTGGGCCAGCCTGGAGCTGCACGACGACGACCTGTTGCCGATGGTCGCGTTGCAAGCCGCCGACAAGGAGTTGGCCGTCGACGGGGTCCGCGCGCTGCGCCGGCTGCACGAGGCCCACCTGACCCGCCTCGCCGAGCGCGCCGCCGGCGCCTGACGCGCCGCCCCGGACGCCGCAGGCGCCGCTGGTCGTGGCGCGGGGTGTCCGGTTTGGGGGCGAGCGAGGCGGGGGTGTAAGGTTGTCGAGTCGACCAGGCTGTCTCCGCATGCGAGCAGACAGCCTTGAAAGCGGAGCGCCTGCTCCCACCCGAGTCGCCGCCATGGTGGCCGGGTCCGGTCACCGGTTCCGGGCATGTCCCGGTCCCGGACGTGTGATCCTGTGATCGCGCTGACCGGTCGAGCGGGCCCTGGCATGCGCCGGGGCCTTCTGCTTTCCGGGTCGGTTCCCACCCGGGAGCCGCAGGGGTCGGCGAGAGAGCAGAAACGACTCGAGGAGGCCCCATCAGCGTCGAACCACGCGTGAACGAGCAGATCCGGGCACGTGAGGTCCGACTGGTCGGCCCCGAGGGTGAGCAGGTGGGCATCGTCCCGCTGGAGCGCGCCCTTCAGCTGGCCGCGGACGTCGATCTGGACCTGGTCGAGGTTGCGCCGATGGCGCGCCCGCCGGTGTGCAAGCTCATGGACTTCGGCAAGTTCAAGTACGAGAGCGCACTCAAGGCGCGCGAAGCGCGGCGTAATCAGCAGCAGACCGTCATCAAGGAAATGAAGCTCCGTCCGAAGATCGACCCGCACGACTACGAGACCAAGAAGGGTCACGTGGTGCGGTTCCTCAAGGCGGGCGACAAGGTCAAGGTGACGATCATGTTCCGCGGTCGCGAGCAGAGCCGTCCGGAGCTGGGTTACCGGCTCCTGCGCCGGCTCGAGTCCGAGATCACGGACCTGGGATACGTCGAGGCCGCTCCGAAGCAGGACGGTCGAAACATGATCATGGTTCTCGCTCCGCATCGGGCCGTCAAGGCCTCCGCGGTCGCCGCTACGGCGTCCCGCGGTGCACCTCGGGACCGGGGGGCGGACGAGTCCGCGCCGGTCACCGATGAGACCGCGGCGGCCGGCGAGACCGCAGCAGCCGTTGACGGTGGCACCGCCACCGACACCAGCGGCGAGTAACAGGGGAGAGACGTTCCACATGCCGAAGATGAAGAGCCACACGGGTATGGGTAAGCGGGTCAAGGTGACCGGCAAGGGCAAGATCGTTGCCCAGCAGGCCGGCCTCCGCCACAACCTGGAGAAGAAGCCCTCCACCCAGACCCGCCGGCTGACCGGCACGGTCGTGCTGGCCAAGGCCGACGTCAAGCGCATCAAGAAGCTGCTCGGCCGCTGACGCGCGCCACCTTTACGTAATAAGGAGTTGAGATGGCACGCGTCAAGCGGGCTGTGAACGCCCAGAAGAAGCGTCGTACCCTGCTGGAGACCGCGAGCGGTTACCGCGGTCAGCGCTCCCGGCTGTACCGCAAGGCCAAGGAGCAGGTGCTGCACTCGATGCAGTACGCCTACCGGGACCGTCGTGACCGCAAGGGCGACTTCCGGCAGCTGTGGATCCAGCGGATCAACGCGGGCGCCCGGGCCAACGGGATGACCTACAACCGTCTGATCCAGGGCCTGCGTCTGGCCGGCATCGAGGTGGACCGCAAGATCCTCGCCGACATGGCTGTCAACGACGCCGCCTCTTTCGCAGCGATCGTCGAGCTGGCCCGGGCCGCGGTCACGGCCGAGGGCACCGGCGGCGCGGCGGCCCAGGCCGCCTGATCCCCCCGCACCAGAGCGAGGCGTCTCCCGTGTCGGCACCGCCGTCCGGGGGGCGCCTCAATCGTGCCGGAGGAACACCCACCATGGCCTTCACCCCGCGTACCCCCAGGGTTGTCGCCGCCCGTCGGTTGCAACGCCGCCGGGACCGCGACGCCGCCGGCCGTTTCCTCGCCGAGGGCCCGCAGGCCGTCCGCGAGGCCCTCGCGCGGCCGGGGGTGGTCACCGAGCTGTTCGGTACGCCCACCGCCCTCGACAGGTACCCGGAGCTGGCCGCCACGGCGGCCCGCGCCGACGTGCCGATCTCCGAGGTGACCGACGACGCGCTCGCCGCGTTGGCCGAGACCGTCGCCCCGCAGGGGCTGGTCGCCGTCTGCCGGCACCTGGACGTGCCGCTGGAGCAGGCCCTCGCGGGCGGGCCCCGGCTGGTGGCGGTCCTCGCCGAGATTCGCGACCCGGGCAACGCCGGCACGGTGCTGCGCACCGCCGACGCGGCCGGCGCCGGCGTGGTGGTCTTCGCCGGGGACGCCGTCGATCCGTACAACGGCAAGTGCGTGCGGGCCTCGGCCGGCAGCCTCTTCCACGTCGACGTGGTGCGCGCCGCCGACCCGGTCGCGGTCGTCGACGCGCTGCGCGCCGCCGGGCTGTCGATCTTCGCCACCACTGGGTACGGCGACGACGACCTGGACGACATGATCGACTACGGTCGCCTCGTCGGGCCCACCGCCTGGCTGTTCGGCTCGGAGGCGCACGGCCTGCCCGAGGCGTTGAGCGCCGCCGCCGACGCCCGGGTGCGGGTGCCCCTGTACGGGCGCGCGGAGAGCCTCAACCTGGCTGCCGCGGCGGCGGTCTGCCTGTACGCTTCAGCGAGAGCACAGCGCTGACGGTGATCGTGCCCGGCGCGACTGACAGCAGGGGAGAGCGTCCGTCCATGAACGCGCCACGGCGTTCGTTTAGCCAGCCCGCCGGTGTCGGCGGGCGGCGGGCCTGACCTGCTCCCTGCGCAACTCCTACCGGCGGGCTGCGGCACAGCCGCGCGTCCGTAGACTCGCCTAGCCGCCCCGATGAGGGCTGGCGCCGCCGTGAGGGAGTGCCCGTACGCCATGACCTACCGCAACGATCCGTACGACCCGAAGCAGGTCGCCCTGCTCGACCCGGCCGCCCTGGCCGAGGCGGTCGCCGACGCCACGAAGGCGTTCACGGCGGCCGCCGACCCGGACGCGCTTACCGCGCTGCGCCCCGCGCACCTCGGTGACCGGTCCCCGGTCTCGCTCGCCCGCCGGGAGATCGGCGCGTTGCCGCCGGCCGCGAAGTCCGACGCCGGCAAGCGGGTCAACGAGGCCCGGCGGGCGATCGAGACCGCCTACGCCGACCGCGCCGAGGTGCTGGAGCGCGAGCAGGCCGAGCGGGTGCTCGTCGAGGAGCGGGTGGACGTCACCCTGCCCTTCAACAGGCGTCCCCGGGGCGCCCGGCACCCGCTGAGCGTCCTGATGGAGTCGATAAGCGACCTGTTCGTCGGGATGGGCTACGAGGTGGCCGAGGGGCCCGAGGTCGACCTGGAGTGGGTCAACTTCGACGCGTTGAACATCCCCGCCGACCACCCGGCGCGCGGGTTGATGGACACGTTCCACATCGCATCCGCCGACGGCTCAGCGGGCTCGGGTCTTGTTTTACGAACGCACACGTCGACGGTGCAGACCCGCACCATGCTCAGCCGCAAGCCGCCGATCTACGTGATCGTGCCCGGCCGCGTCTACCGCACCGACGAGATCGACGCCACCCACAGCCCGGTGTTCCACCAGGCGGAGGGCCTGGTGGTCGACAAGGGCATCACGATGGCGCACCTGCGGGGCACCCTCGACCACTTCGCCCGGGCCATGTTCGGTCCCGAGGCGAAGACCCGGTGGCGGCCGCACTACTTCCCGTTCACCGAGCCGTCGGCGGAGTTCGACGTGTGGTTCCCGGAGCACCGCGACGGCCCGCAGTGGGTCGAGTGGGGCGGCTGCGGGATGGTCAACCCGCGGGTGCTGCGCGCCTGCGGCGTCGACCCGGAGGTCTACTCCGGATTCGCCTTCGGCATGGGCATCGACCGGACCCTGATGGTCCGGCACGGGGTCAGCGACATCCGCCATCTCTTCGAGGGCGACGTGCGGTTCAGCCGCGCGCTCTCCACGGGGGCGTAGGCGATGCGGGTACGAGACACGGGAACGGTGGTCTGACGTCATGCGAGTTTCTGTCAGTTGGCTGCGGGAGTACGTCGACCTCCCCGCCGACCTGCCCACCGGTGACCTGGAGCAGGCACTCGTCGACCTCGGCATCGAGGTCGAGTCCGTGGTGGACCTGCGCGAGAGTGTCACCGGCCAGCTCGTCGTCGGTGAGGTCCGCGAGATCGAGGAGCTGACCGGCTTCAAGAAGCCGATCCGGTTCTGCCGGGTCGACGTGGGCGCCGCCAACGGCACCGGCGAGCCGCAGGAGATCGTCTGCGGGGCGCGCAACTTCGCCCCCGGTGACCGGGTGGTGGTGATCCTGCCCGGCGGTGTGCTGCCCGGCGGGTTCGCGATCGGCGCCCGCAAGACGTACGGGCACAACTCGGCCGGCATGATCTGCTCGGCGAAGGAGCTGGGTCTGGGCGACGACCACTCCGGCATCATCGTGCTGCCGCCGGACGTGTCGGCCAAGCCCGGTGACGACGCGCGGCCCGTCGTCGGCCTCGACGACGTCGTGTTCGAGCTGGAGATCACCCCGGACCGGGGGTACGCGCTGAGCCTGCGCGGCCTGGCCCGGGAGCTGTCGCACGCGTTCGACGTGCCGCTGCGCGACCCGGCCCTGGTGCCCGCGCCGGGTGGCACGCCGACGCCGCCGTACCCGGTGGAGGTCCGCGACACGGTCGGCTGCGACCGGTTCACCGCACGCCTGGTCCGCGGCGTCGACCCGACCGCGCCCACGCCGTCGTGGATGGCCCAGCGACTGGTCACCGCCGGCATCCGCAGCATCTCGCTGCCGGTGGACATCACCAACTACGTGATGTTGGAGCTGGGTCAGCCGATGCACGCCTTCGACGCCGACCGGATCGCCGGACCGCTTGTGGTCCGCCGCGCCGAGGCGGGGGAGAAGCTGACCACCCTCGACGGCGTCAACCGGGTGCTCACCGCCGACGACATGGTCATCTGCGACGACAGTGGTCCTATCTCGCTGGCCGCGGTGATGGGCGGCGAGACCAGCGAGGTCGTCGCCGGCACCACCACAGTGCTCTTCGAGGCCGCCCACTGGGACCCGGCGATGGTCGGGCGCACGGCACGCCGGCACAAGCTGTTCAGCGAGGCCGCGAAGCGCTGGGAGCGGGGCGTCGACCCGGCCGTGGCGCTTGTCGCGCTGGAGCGGGCCGTGCGGCTGCTCACCGAGCACGGCGGCGGCACCCCGAGCGCGGAGATCCTGGACATCGACCACGTCCGCCCGCGTACCCCGATCACCCTGCCGGCGGACCTGCCGACCCGGCGGGTCGGCGTCGAGTACCCGCCGGCGCGGGTCGTCGCCCTGCTGGAGCAGGTCGGCTGCACCGTCGCGCAGGGCGTCGACCGGCTGTCCGAGGACCCGGGCGCGGTGGGCGTGGCCAGCGGCGCGGGGACGGCGCTGAGCGTCACCCCGCCGACCTGGCGACCCGACCTGACCGACCCGGCCGACCTGGTCGAGGAGGTCGTCCGCCTCGACGGGTACGACAGGGTGCCGTCGGTGCTGCCGACCGCGCCGCCCGGTCGTGGGCTGACCCCGCGCCAGCGTCGGCGTCGGGCCGTCGCCGTGTCGCTGGCCGAGCGGGGGTACGTGGAGGTGCTCGCGCACCCCTTCGTGTCGCCGGAGCTGGCCGACCAGCTCGGTCTGCCGGCCGACGACAGCCGCCGCCCCGCGGTGCGGCTGGCCAACCCGCTGTCCGAGGAGGAGCCGCTGCTGCGTACCACGCTGCTCGGCCCGCTCCTCGGCATCCTCAAGCGCAACCTGGGTCGGGGTCACCGCGACCTCGCCCTCTACGAGATCGGGGCGGTCTTCCACCCGCGTCTCGGCGCGGGCAGCCCGCCGGCCATGGGGGTGGACCGCCGCCCGACCGACGCGGAGTTCGCCGCCGCCGACGCCGTGGTGCCGGCGCAGCCGGTGCACGTCGCGGCGGTGCTCGCCGGCGACCTCGACCCGGCCGGCTGGTGGGGCGCGGGTCGACCGGCCGGCTGGGCGGACGCGATCGAGTCGGCCCGTGACGTGCTGGCCGCCGCCGGGATCCCCGACGAGCGGGTCGAGGTGCGTGCCGCCGAGTACGCGCCGTGGCACCCCGGCCGTTGCGCCGAGCTGCGCGTCGACGGCGCGGTCGTCGGGCACGCCGGCGAGCTGCACCCGACGGTGGTGGCGGCGCTGGAGCTGCCGCGGCGTACCTGCGCGCTGGAGCTGGACCTCGACGCGCTGCCGTCGACGCCGGTGACGCCCGCGCCGACGGTGTCCGGCTTCCCGCCGGCGCTCATCGACGTGGCGTTGGTGCTTGACGACTCGGTGCCGGCCGAGCAGGTGCGCCGGGCGCTGGAGGCGGGCGCCGGCGAGCTGCTGGAGGACGTGCGACTGTTCGACGTGTACGCGGGCGCGCAGCTCGGTGCGGGTCGCCGGTCGCTGGCGTACAAGCTCACCTTCCGTGCGCCGGACCGGACGCTCACCGTCGAGGAGGCGCTGGCGGCCCGCGACGCTGCGGTAGCCGTGGCGGCGGAGCGTTTCGGCGCCACCCTGCGCGGCGCCTGAGCGATGCCGGTGCTGGGATGGCTCGCGGTGGCCGCCGTGCTCGCGGTGGCCACCGCCGGCCTGCTCTGGGCTCGCCGGCACCTGCTGCTGGTCGCCGTGGTGGGGCGCAGCATGGAGCCGACGCTGCGCTCCGGTGACCGGGTGCTGGCCCGGCGCGTGCCGCTGGCCCGGGTCCGGCCCGGTGACGTGGTCGTGGTGGTCGCCCCGGCGCAGATGACCGCCGGGCGACCCGCCCGCCCCGACGCTTCGGGCACGCCCGGCCTGCTGATCAAGCGGGCGTACGCGGTGCCGGGTGACCCGGTGCCGGTGGACCGGGTGCCGCTGCTGCGCGGTGGTGGCGAGCGGGTCGTGCCGGCCGGCCGGCTGGTGGTGCTCGGCGACAACCCGTCACAGAGCTACGACTCCCGCGAGTGCGGCTACATCCCGGAGCCGGACGTGCTCGGCGTGGCGGTCCGACCGCGACCGCGCCCGAGCTGAGCACGGCCCGGTGACCCGCAGAACGGTGTGCCGCCCGGCCCCGGGGCCGGGCGGCACACCGTCACCGCCTCAGCAGAGAGCGGACATCGTGCTCGCGCCCGCGCTGCAGTAGTAACCGCAGCTTCCGCAGGTCGTCTTGCAACCAAGGCTCGTGGTGCACCGCTTGAAGTAGCACGTCCCACAGAGCGCGCAGTACGGGTCCGGCGGACAGCCGGCGGCTGCCGTCACCTTGGGTACGAACACGCCGAGCATCCGCTCGCCCAGGTTCTCCAGTCGACGGAACATTCGTTCACCTCCCCTCGATACGGATCGTTGCCGGGACGCTACGGCGGGCCGGTACACCGCCGGTACAGTCGCCGATCCCGTCGACATTCATCGATGTATGTGTGATGTATCCGCCGCTCCTAGCGTGGGCCTCCCGGCAAGGAGGTGGCGCACGGATGCGAGCCCTGGAACTGACCGCACGGCTGCTGTTGGCCCTCGTGTTCCTCGCCGCGGTCGTCGGCAAGCTGCGGACCCGGGCGGGATTCGCCGAGTTCGTCGGCTCGGTGGGCCAGTTCGGCGTACCCACCCGCTGGGCGCCGCCGGTCGCCCGCCTCGCGGTCGCCGCCGAGGCCGCCGTGGTGGTGCTGCTCGCCCTCGGGCGGACGGCCCCCGCCGGGCTGGTGCTCGCCGCCGGGCTGCTCGGTGTGCTCACCGCCGCGATCGTCGGGGCGCTGCGCCGCGGCGCCCGACCCGCCTGCCGCTGCTTCGGCGTCGGTGCCGCGCCGATCGGCGCCCGGCACGTGACCCGCAACGTCGTCCTCGCCGTGGTGGCGCTGCTCGGTCTGCTCGGCTGGGCCACCGCGGCCGGGCCGCCGCCGTCCGCGCCGACCGTGCTGCTCGCCGTCGGCATCGCGGTCCCGCTCGCCGCCGTGGTGGTCCGCCTCGACGACCTGGTCGCCCTCTTCGCACCCACACCGTCGCGGCCGACCCGCCCGGCCGGGCGGCACTGACCCCGGTTCGCATCCCCGCACCCCGAAGGAGCCCCCATGGCGCTGTTGACCGTCGCCGTCGTCCTCGTCGCCGCCCTCGGCCTGCTCAACCTGGTCCTGATGCTGGGCGTGATCCGCCGCTTGCGCGAGCACTCCGACCTGCTCAGCGACCAGCAGGGCCAGCCACCGGCGGTCATGCTGGAGGTGGGCTCGATCCCCGGCGACTTCGTCTCCTCCACCCTGGACGGTCGGGTGCTCGCACGCGCCGACCTGCCGCCGATGACCCTCGTGGCGTTCCTCTCGCCGAGCTGTGAGCACTGCGAGGAGCAGTTGCCGGTGCTTGTCGACCGGGCGCGGGCGATGCCCGGCGGAGCCGAGCACGTCTGGATCGTCGTCGTCGGCAAGGGCCCGGAGACCCAGCCGTACGCCGAGCAGTTCGCCGGGCTGGCGACCGTCTTCGTCGAACCCGGCACCGGTGCGCTTCCGCTCGCGTTCGGCGTCAAGGGCTTTCCCGCGTTCGGCCTGCTCGACGAGCGCGGGATCGTCGCGTCGACGGCGTTCGGCATCGCCCGGTTGGACCTGCCGGTGGCGCGGTGACCGGGTTCCGGCTGGTACCGCGACGGGCCGCCCGGCACGCCCGGGCGGCCCTCGGCCTGACCTGGCGGGCGGCTCCGGCGGGCACCGCGGCGGACCTGGTGCTCGCGATCCTGGCCGGGTTGACCCCGGTGCTCGTGGCCGCCCTGACCAAGCTGCTGCTGGACCGACTCACCGGCGGGGGCACGGGCGGGGTCCCGCTGACCGCGCTCGCCGCCGGGCTGGCGGTCGCCGCCGCGCTCGGCACGGTCCTGCCGCACCTGCGCACGTACGTGGCGGCGGAGCGGACCCGGGCGGTGTCGCGGCTGGTGCGTCGCCGGCTGTACGACGCGGTGCAGCGCCTGATCGGGCTGGTCCGGCTGGAGGACCCGGAGTTCCAGGACCGGTTGCAGGCGGCCCAGCAGACCGGCCACATCGGCCCCACCCAGCTGACCGGCAACGCGTTCGGCGCGGTGCAGAGCGTGCTGGCGATGGCGGGGTTCCTCGGTGTGCTGCTGGTGCTCAACCCGCTGATCGGGGTGCTGGTGCTCCTCGCCGCGCTGCCCACCCTGTGGATGCAGCTACGGCTCAACCGGGCCCGCGCGGCGATGGTGCTGCGGCTGGAGCACTTCCAGCGGCGGGACCTGTTCTTCGCCCAGTTGCTGGTGGGTGTGCCGGCGGCGAAGGAGGTGCGGCTGTTCGGGCTGGGCCGGTTCTTCGGCGACCGGATGCTCGACGAGCTGCACGGCATGCATCGGGTGGAGCAACGACTCGACCGTCGGGAGGTACGCGCCCAGGCGGTGCTCGGCCTGCTCGGCGCGACAGTGGCCGGCATCGGGGTGATCTACACGATCTCGGTCGCCCGATCCGGCGGGCTGACCGCCGGCGACGTGGTGATCTACCTGGCCGCCGTGCCCGGGGTGCAGGGCGCGCTGGGCAGCCTGGTCGGCCAGCTCGGCGCGATCCACCAGGCGCTGCTGCTCTTCGACCACTACGACCAGGTGGCGCACGTCGAGTCGGACCTGCCCGTGCCGGCCACCCCCCGACCGGTGCGGCCGCTGAGCGAGGGCATCGAGCTGCGCGACGTCTGGTTCCGCTACTCACCGCAGCATCCGTGGGTGCTGCGCGGCGTGAACCTGCACCTGCCGGCCGGCGCCACCACCGCGCTGGTCGGGCTGAACGGCGCCGGCAAGAGCACCCTGGTCAAGCTGCTGTGCCGGTTCTACGACCCGGAGCGCGGCAACATCCTCTGGGACGGGGTCGACCTGCGCGAGCTGGACCCGGCGGCGCTGCGGGCGCGGTTGGGCGCGGTGTTCCAGGACTTCATGCCGTACGACCTCAGCGCCGCGGAGAACATCGCGCTTGGCGACCTGAGCGCGCGCGACGACCCGGAGCGGCTGCGCGCCGCCGCCCGGTACGCCGGCATCGACGACGCGTTGGCCGCGTTGCCGCGCGGCTACGACACCCTGCTGACCCGGATCTTCTTCGACGGCCCGGACCGGGACGACCCGCAGGCCGGGGTGGTGCTCTCCGGTGGCCAGTGGCAGCGGGTCGCGCTGGCGCGGGGGTTCCTGCGGGCCGACCGGGACCTGCTCATCCTCGACGAGCCCAGCTCGGGTCTGGACGCCGAGGCCGAGCACGACCTCAACCAGCGGCTGCGTGAGTTGCGCCGGGGCCGGACCAGCCTGCTCATCTCGCACCGGCTCAACGCGGTGCGGGACGCGGACGCCATCGTGGTGCTCGCCGACGGGCAGGTCGTCGAGCACGGTGACCACGACCGGTTGCTCGCCGCCGGTGGCGGGTACGCCCGGTTGTTCACCCTGCAGGCCCGTGGCTACCGCCAGGACGCGCCGGCCCCGGCCTGACCGGGGCGGTCCCGCCGGCCTCGGTGGCGGCGAGTTCGACGGCGTAGAGCCGGACGAGGTCGCCGATGTGGAACCGGCCCGGCCCGGCCGGCTCGGCGAGCTGCGCGGCGACCAGCCGGTCCAGCGCGCGCGCCGCGTCCTCCGGCGGCGCTCCGGTCAGCGCGGCGGTCAGCTCCGCGGTGACCGGCCCGGGGTGGGCCCGGCAGAGCCGGAGGAAGATCGGCGCCGCCGAGCCGAGTCGGCGGTAGCTGGCGCCGAGTCGAGGCCCCAGCCCGGTCTCGGCGAGCCGGTACCGCTCGTCGCGCAGCAGCCGCGCCAGCCGGCTCAGCGACCAGTGCGGCCCCTCGCTCAGCCGACGGGACGCGGTACGCAGCGCGAGCGGCAGCCGCTCGCAGAGGTTCACCACCGCCGACGCCGCTTCCGGCTCCTCGTCGACCGGGCGGTCTCCGGCGGTCGCCCGCAGCAGCGCCATCGCCTCGGCGGCCGGCAGCGGGTCGAGCCGCAGCGAGGGTGCGTCGCCGGTGGTCACCGGGGTGCGGCTGGTCACCAGCAGGGCGCATCCGCCGCGTACCGGCAGCAGGTCGTCGACCTGGGCGGCGTCGGCGGCGTTGTCGAGCACCAGCAGCACCCGGCGGTCGAACAGCAGGGACCGGACGCGGGCCCGGGCCTCCGCGAGGCCGGCCGGCTCGTCGGCGCCCGGGTGCAGGGCCCGCAGCACGCGCGTGGCGACCTGCAACGGCGGCGGCGGGCAGTCGGCGACCGACCCGCCGAGGTCGAGGTGGAGCTGGCCGTCGGGGAAGGCGTCCAGCACCTCGGCCGCGGCGCGCAGGGCGAGGGCCGACTTGCCGGTGCCGGCCATGCCGAAGACCGCGACGGTGACCGGCTGCCGCCGGGCAACGGCCAGGGCGTCGCGCAGCCGGGCCAGCTCGGTCCGCCGGCCCACGAACGGGGCCGCGGGGCAGGGCAGCTCGTGCGGTACGCGTGGCCCGCGCGGATCGACCGGACGGTCGCGGGTGTGCGGGGCGACGCGCCGCCGTTGCGGAACCGGCGACCGCGGCGCGTGCCGGCGAACCTCGCGATACAGGTCGGTCAGCTCCGGCCCGGGCGCGACACCCAGCTCGCCGTCGAGGGCCCGGCACGCCGCCCGGTAGCTCCGCACCGCGCCGGCCTGGTCTCCCGCGCGGTGCAGGGCGGTCATCAGCAGCGCCCACGCCGGCTCGCGCAGCGGATGCTCGCCGACGTGGTCCCGGAGCAGGGCCAGCAGCGCCGGCGTGCCGGGGTCGCCCAGGTCCAGCCGGCAGGCCGCGTACGTCTCCCGGGCGCCGGCCCGTCGCTCGCGCAGACGGTCGAAGGCCGCCGCGGTCGCCGGCCCGTACGCCGGGGGTGGGTCGGTCGGTGACCAGAGCGCCAGCGCGCGGCCCAGCAGGGTGGCGGCCAGCTCGGGCTCACCGCCGATGCGGGCCGCGTGTCCCTCGGTGGCGAGCCGTTCGAACTCGGCGGCGTCCAGCTCGCCCGGCTCGACCCGCAGCAGGTAACCGCCGTGCTCGGTGGGCAGCCGGGCCGGGTGGCCGGGGGAGTCGAGCAGGTGCCGTAGCCCGCTGGCGTGGCTGCGCAGGTTCGCCACGGCGGAGGCCGGTGGTCGTCGGCCCCACAGCTCCTCGCGGAGCCGCTCGACAGGCACCGACACGCCGGCATGCAGCAGCAGAGTGACCAGGAGAGCGGTGGGCCGGCCGGCGGGCACCCGCAGGGTCTGCTCGCCGTGACGCACCCGGACCGGACCGAGGATCTCGAACGACAGCGCCACGGCGTCCTCCGTCAGGTGCCCCCACGCGGACCGGACGAGCCGACCCACCACCGTCAGGAAATGATGCTAGTCGATTGAGTGGTCACTCAGTCGAGTCCTTTTCGACGGACCCTCATGCACATTCCCATGCAGTAGGCTGTATGAACTTGCAAGATAATCCCTCTCTTGTTACCGTTTCCTGCATAGTCATGCGGAGGTGAGTATGGGGATCCGAGTCGCGGTCGCCGGAGCGAGCGGGTACGCCGGGGGTGAGTTGCTGCGCCTGGTCGCCGGACACCCGGAGTTCGATCTGGTCGCCGCCACCGCGCACCGACAGGCCGGGCACCGCGTCGACGTGGTGCACCCTCAGCTCACCGGGCTCGACCTGGTGCTCGGCGAGACCGACCCGTCGACCCTGGCCGACGCCGACCTGGTCTTCCTGGCGCTGCCGCACGGCGAGTCGGCGGCCCTCGCGGCGCACCTGCCGTCCGAGGTGCGCATCGTCGACCTGGGCGCCGACCACCGGCTCGCCGACCCGTACGCCTGGGCGCAGTACTACGGCGGCACGCACGCCGGCCAGTGGACCTACGGGCTGCCCGAGCTGCCCGGCCAGCGGGAGCTGATCGCCGGGTCGACCCGGGTCGCCAACACCGGCTGCTACGCCGCCGCGATCACCCTGGCCCTCGCGCCGCTGATCGCCGACGGTGCGGCCAACCCCGCCGACGTGGTGGTGGTCGCCGCCTCCGGCACGTCCGGCGCGGGCCGGGCGGCGAAGCCCCACCTGCTCGCCAGCGAGGTGCTGGGGGACCTGTCGCCGTACCGGGTCGGCACCCACCAGCACGTGCCCGAGATCAAGCAGGCGACGGGGGCGACCGGCCTGTCGTTCACCCCGGTCCTCGCGCCGATGCCGCGCGGGATCCTGGCCACGGTCACCGCCGTGCCGGCGCGCGGGGTCGACCCGCAGCAGGTGCTGGCGCAGGCGTACGCGGACGCGCCGTTCGTGCACGTGCTGGCGGAGGGGCGTTGGCCGCACACCGCGGCGACGTTGGGTTCCAACTCGTGCCACCTGCAGGCCACCGTCGACGTCGACTCGGGTCGGTTGATCGTGCTCAGCGCCCTGGACAACCTGGGCAAGGGCGCCGCCGGTCAGGCCGTGCAGAACGCCAATCTGATGCTCGGCCTGCCGGAGACGACGGGCCTGTCGGTCTGGGGAGTCACACCATGAGCGTCACCACCCCTCGGGGTTTCCGGGCGGCCGGCGTGGCCGCCGGTCTGAAGGCCAGCGGCGGCGCGGACGTCGCGCTCGTCGTCAACGACGGCCCGGACGCCGGTGTCGCCGGTGTCTTCACCACCAACCGGGTCAAGGCCGCGCCGGTGCGCTGGACCCAGCAGGTCGTGCAGGGCGGCGTGGTCCGCGCGGTGGTGCTCAACTCCGGTGGCGCCAACGCCTGCACCGGCCCGGCCGGCTTCCAGGACACGCACGCCACGGCCGAGCACACGGCCACGGCGCTGAGCGCGGTCAGTCCGCGGCTGCTCCTCGGCGCCGGGGAGGTCGCGGTCTGCTCCACCGGCCTGATCGGTGAGCGGTTGCCGATGCCGAAGCTGCTTCCCGGGGTCCGTGCGGCGATCCGGGGGCTGTCGCGCGACGGCGGCCCGGCCGCCGCCGAGGCGATCATGACCACCGACACCCGACCGAAGACCACTGTGGCGCGGGGCAGCGGCTGGACGGTCGGCGGGATGGCCAAGGGCGCCGGGATGCTCGCGCCGGGGATGGCCACCATGCTGTGCGTGCTCACCACCGACGCGGTGGCCGGGCCGGCGGCGCTGGACGAGGCGCTGCGGGCGGCCACCCGGGTCACCTTCGACCGGGTCGACTCCGACGGCTGCATGTCCACGAACGACACCGTGCTGTTGCTGTCCAGCGGCGCGAGTGGCATCGAGCCGACCCCTGCCGAGTTGGCCGCAGCGGTGACCACGGCCTGCCACGACCTCGCCCAGCAGTTGGTGGCCGACGCCGAGGGCGCCACCAAGCAGGTCGCCATCGACGTGGTCGGGGCCGCCGACGAGGACGACGCGGTAGAGGTGGGCCGCTCGGTGGCCCGCAACAACCTGGTCAAGACCGCGCTGTTCGGCAACGACCCGAACTGGGGCCGCATCCTCGCCGCGGTCGGCACGACCGCCGCCGCGTTCGAGCCGGACGAGGTGGACGTGGCCGTCAACGGGGTGTGGGTGTGCCGGGGCGGCGCGGCCGCCGAGGACCGCTCGAAGGTCGACCTCACCGGCCGGGACGTGACGATCCGGATCGACCTGCACGCCGGCGACGCGGTGGCGACGATCTGGACCAACGACCTGTCCCACGCGTACGTGCACGAGAACTCGGCGTACTCCACGTGAGCGCGAGGAACGCAGCGCAGCGGAGTCCCGCAGTCGCGAACGAAGGGCAGGCACGGTGAGTCTCAGTGGCGATCTCACCCGCGCCCAGGTCAAGGCGGAGACGCTGATCGAGGCCCTGCCCTGGCTGGCGCGTTTCTCCGGCTCGACAGTGGTGGTCAAGTACGGCGGCAACGCCATGACCGAGCCTGCGTTGCAACGGGCGTTCGCGGCCGACATGGTGTTCCTGCGCTACGCCGGTCTGAAGCCGGTGGTGGTGCACGGCGGCGGTCCGCAGATCTCCGCCATGCTGGGCCGGCTCGGCATCGCCAGCGAGTTCCGGGGCGGCCTGCGGGTGACGACCGCCGAGGCGATGGACGTGGTCCGGATGGTGCTGGTCGGGCAGGTGGGCCGCGAGCTGGTCGGGCTGATCAACTCGCACGGTCCGTTCGCCGTCGGGCTCTCCGGCGAGGACGCCCGGCTGTTCACCGCGGTGCGCCGCCCCGCGTACGTGGACGGGGAGCCTGTCGACGTCGGCCAGGTCGGCGACGTCGAGTCGGTGGACACCTCGGCGGTGACCGACCTCATCGACGCCGGCCGGATCCCGGTGATCTCGACTGTCGCGCCGGACGCCGACGGGGTGCTGCACAACCTCAACGCGGACACCGCGGCCGCCGCGCTCGCCGTCGCGTTGCGGGCCCGCAAGCTGGTCGTGCTCACCGACGTGGCCGGCCTGTACGCGGACTGGCCGGACACCACGAGCCTGGTCTCCGAGATCACCGCGGACGACCTGGCCAAGCTGCTGCCCAGCCTGGAGTCGGGGATGGTGCCCAAGATGGAGGCGTGTCTGCGCGCGGTGCGCGGGGGTGTGCCCGCCGCGCACGTCGTCGACGGTCGGGTGGCGCACTCGACGTTGCTGGAGGTCTTCACCTCGGAAGGGTTCGGAACGATGGTGGTGCTTCAGGACGGGATGGTCGGGGCATGAGCAACCTGGTGCAGCGGTGGACGCAGTCCATGATGGACAACTACGGCACGCCGCCGCTGGCGCTGGTCTCCGGCGCGGGCGCCGTGGTGGTCGACGAGGCCGGCCGCGAATACCTCGACCTGGTCGGTGGGATCGCGGTGAACGCCCTCGGTCACGCCCATCCGGCGGTGGTGGCCGCGGTGTCCAAGCAGGTCGCGACGCTGGGGCACGTCTCCAATCTCTACGTCGCCGAGCCGCCGGTCGCCCTCGCGGAGCTGCTGCTGGCGCTCGCCGGCCGGCCCGGCCGGGTCTTCTTCGCCAACTCGGGTGCGGAGGCGAACGAGGCCGCGTTCAAGCTGTCCCGCCGCACCGGCCGCACGCACGTGGTAGCCACCAACGGCGCGTTCCACGGTCGCACCATGGGCGCCCTCGCCCTGACCGGGCAGCCCGCCAAGGCCGACCCGTTCCGGCCGCTGCCCGGCGAGGTGACCCACGTCGACTACGGCGACGTCGCCGCCCTGGAGGCGGCCGTCACCGACGCCACCGCCATGGTGATCCTGGAGCCGATCCAGGGCGAGAACGGCGTGGTCGTCCCGCCGGCCGGCTACCTGGCGGCGGCGCGGCGGATCACCGCCCGGCACGGGGCGCTGCTGGTGCTCGACGAGGTGCAGACCGGCATCGGCCGGACCGGGCACTGGTTCGCCCACCAGGCCGAGGGCGTGGAGCCCGATGTGGTGACCCTGGCCAAGGGGTTGGGTGGTGGTCTGCCGCTCGGCGCGACGGTGGCCTTCGGCCGGGCCGCGGACCTGCTCACCCCGGGCTCGCACGGCACCACCTTCGGCGGCAACCCGGTGAGCTGCGCCGCCGCGCTCGCCGTGGTGGCCACCATCGCCAACGAGGGGCTGCTCGACCACGTCAAGCGCGTCGGCGAACGGCTGCGCCGGGGCGTCGAGGCGCTGGGCCATCCGCTGATCGACGGCGTACGCGGGGCGGGGCTGCTGCTCGGCGTGACGCTCACCGCGCCGGTGGCGCCGGTTCTCGCCGAGGCGCTGCGGGACGCCGGCTTCCTGGTCAACGCGGTACAGCCGGGCGTGGTCCGGCTCGTCCCGCCGCTGATCCTCACCGCCGCCCAGGTCGACGCCTTCCTCGCCGCGCTTCCGGCGGCCCTGGACGCGACCGCTGCGGCGACCGCCGAAACCGACGCGACGCCGACCACCACCACGACGGGAACGACCGCATGATCCGGCACTTTCTGCGCGACGACGACCTCTCGCCCGCCGAGCAGTCCCGCGTGCTCGACCTGGCGGCGCGGATGAAGGCCGACCGCTTCGGCCACCAGCCGCTGGCCGGTCCCCGCTCGGTGGCGGTGCTCTTCGACAAGCAGAGCCTGCGCACCAGGATCTCGTTCGACGCCGGCATCGCCGAGCTGGGCGGACATCCCCTGGTCGTGGACACCCAGGTCACCCACTTCGGTCGGGGCGAGACGCTCGCGGACGCCGGACGGGTGCTGTCCCGCTACGTCGCGGCCGTCGTCCTGCGTACCCACGGCGACGACCGGATCGCCGAGGTGGCCAGCGGCGCGACGGTTCCGGTGATCAACGCGCTCACCGACGGCTTCCACCCCTGCCAGCTGCTGGCCGACCTGCTCACCATCCGGGAGCGCTGCGGCGGCACGGCCGGCCGCACCCTCACCTACGTGGGCGACAGCGCCAACAACATGGCGCAGTCGTACCTGCTGGCCGGGGCGACTGCCGGGATGCACGTGCGGATCGCCGGGCCGGACGGCTTCGCGCCGGACGCGGCGGTCGTCGACCGGGCCGCCGAGATCGCCGCCGGCACGGGCGGGTCGGTACGGGTGCTTACCGACCCGGCCCAGGCGGTCCGTGACGCCGACGTGCTGGCCACCGACACGTGGACGTCGATGGGGCAGGAGGCCGACGGGCTGGACCGGGTCACCCCGTTCCTGCCGTACCAGGTCAACAAGGAGCTGCTCGGCCACGCCGCGCCGGACGCGATAGTCCTGCACTGCCTGCCCGCCCACCGGGGTGAGGAGATCACCGACGAGGTGCTCGACGGTCCGCAGAGCGCGGTCTTCGACCAGGCGGAGAACCGGCTGCACGCCCAGAAGGCGCTGCTGACGTTCCTGCTCGGAGCCACGACGGGGGGCGCCGCGACCGGCGACGCCGCCACCGGGACGACGCGATGAGCGCTCCGCTGACCCGCGCCGCCCGGCACGCCCGGATCGTGGAGCTGATCCGGGACCGGCAGGTGCGGTCGCAGACCGAGCTGGCCGACCTGCTCGCCGCCGACGGCGTCGTCGTCACCCAGGCCACCCTCTCGCGGGACCTGGAGGAGCTGGGCGCGGTCAAGGTGCGCGGCGGCGACGGCCCGGCCGTCTACCTGATCCCGGAGGACGGCAAGCGGCCGCTGCGCGACGCCGAGGCCGCGCCGGCCCGGCTGGTGCGGCTGCTGCGTGAACTGCTCAACGGGGTCGACTCCAGCGGCAACATCGCCGTGCTGCGGACCCCGCCGGGCGCGGCCCAGTACCTGGCCAGCGCGTTGGACCGGGCGGGCCTGCCCGAGATCGTCGGCACCATCGCCGGCGACGACACCATCCTCGTCGTGGCCCGCGAGGCCGTCGGCGGGGCCGCGCTCGGCGACAAGCTCGCCGGCTGGGCCCGCCGGGACGACACCGTCGAAGGGAACACCACGTCATGACCGAGCGGGTCGTCCTCGCGTACTCCGGGGGATTGGACACCTCCGTGGCGATTCCCTACCTGGCCGAGCAGACCGGCGCCGAGGTGATCGCGGTGGCGGTCGACGTCGGGCAGGGCGGGGAGGACCTCGACGCCATCCGGCAGCGCGCGCTTGACTGCGGCGCCGCCGAGTCCGAGGTCGTCGACGCGCGCGACGAGTTCGCCGCCGACTACTGCGTGCCGGCCATCCGGGCGAACGCCCTCTACATGGACCGCTACCCGCTGGTGTCGGCGCTGTCCCGGCCGCTGATCGTCAAGCACCTGGTGGCGGCCGCGCGCACGCACGGCGGGACGATCGTGTCGCACGGCTGCACCGGCAAGGGCAACGACCAGGTCCGGTTCGAGGTGGGCCTGAACGCGCTCGCCCCCGACCTGAAGATCATCGCCCCGGCCCGGGACTTCGCCTGGACCCGGGACAAGGCGATCGCGTTCGCCGAGGAGAAGGGGCTGCCGATCGACGTGTCGGCGAAGTCCCCGTACTCGATCGACCAGAACCTGTGGGGTCGCGCCGTGGAGACGGGCTTCCTGGAGGACATCTGGAACGCGCCGGTCGAGGACCTCTACTCGTACACCGAGGACCCAGCGGAGCCCCGCGACCCCGACGAGGTGGTGATCACCTTCGACGGCGGCGTACCGGTCGCCATCGACGGCGAGACCGTCACCCCGTACCAGGCGATCCTGGAGCTGAACCGGCGTGCCGGCGCGCAGGGCGTCGGCCGGCTCGACATGGTCGAGGACCGCCTGGTCGGCATCAAGAGCCGTGAGGTGTACGAGGCGCCCGGCGCGATCGCGCTGATCACCGCCCACCAGGAGCTGGAGGCGGTGACAGTCGAGCGGGACCTGGCCCGGTTCAAGAGGAGCGTGGACCAGCGCTGGGGCGAACTGGTCTACGACGGCCTGTGGTTCTCGCCGTTGAAGGCCTCGCTGGACGCGTTCGTCGACGACGCGCAGCGGCACGTGAGCGGCGAGGTGCGGTTGACCCTGCACGGCGGGCGGGCCACCGTCACCGGCCGGCGCTCCGAGGAGAGCCTGTACGACTTCGGGCTGGCCACCTACGACACCGGGGACACCTTCGACCAGACCCTGGCGAAGGGTTTCGTACGACTGTGGGGCCTGCCGAGCGGGCTTGCCGCGGCGCGCGACGCCCGGCTGGGAGGGTGACGACCATGGGGACCACAATGGGCGGGGTGGACGACAAGAGCCTCACCGAGAACAGCGCTGGCACCAACCGGACGAGCCTGTGGGGTGGCCGGTTCGCCGGTGGCCCCGCGGAGGCGCTCGCCCGACTGTCGGTGAGCGTGCAGTTCGACTGGCGCCTGGCCCCGTACGACATCGCTGGTTCCCGGGCGCACGCCCGGGTCCTCGCCGGCGCCGGCCTGCTCGACCCGGAGGAGCTGGGCCGGATCCTGGCGGCCCTGGACGACCTGGAGGCGGCCTGTGCCTCGGGTGCGTTCCGGCCCACGGTCGACGACGAGGACGTGCACACGGCGCTGGAGCGGGGTCTCCTGGAGCGTCTGGGCAGCCTCGGCGGCAAGCTGCGCGCCGGCCGGTCCCGCAACGACCAGGTCGCCACCGACCTGCGGCTCTACCTGCGTGACCACGCGCGGGGCGTGGCCAGCCGCCTCGTCGAGCTGGCCGAGGCGCTGGTCGAGCAGGCCGAGCGGCACATCGACACCGCCGCGCCCGGTATGACCCACCTCCAGCACGCCCAGCCGGTCACCTTCGGGCACTGGCTGCTCGCCCACGTGCAGCCGCTGCTGCGCGACCTGGAGCGGCTGCGCGACTGGGACCACCGGGCGGCGATCAGCCCGCTCGGCGCGGGCGCGCTCGCCGGTTCCGGGCTTCCGCTGGACCCGGTGGCCGTGGCCAAGGAGCTGGGCTTCCGGACGTCGTTCGCCAACTCGATGGACGCGGTCGCCGACCGGGACTTCGTGGCCGAGTTCCTCTTCACCACCGCGCTGATCGGGGTGCACCTGTCCCGTCTCGGCGAGGAGGTGGTGCTCTGGACCTCGCACGAGTTCGGCTGGGTGGAGCTGGACGACGCCTTCGCGACCGGTTCGTCGATCATGCCGCAGAAGAAGAACGCGGACATCGCGGAGCTGGCCCGGGGCAAGTCCGGCCGGCTGGTCGGCGGCCTGATGACGGTGCTGACCATGCTCAAGGGCCTGCCGATGACGTACGACCGGGACATGCAGGAGGACAAGGAGCCCGCGTTCGACGCGGTCGACACCCTGGAGCTGCTGCTGCCGGCCCTGGCGGGGATGATCTCCACGATGACGGTCCGGGTGGACCGCCTGGTGGCCGCCGCGCCGGTCGGGTTCTCCCTGGCCACCGAGGTCGCCGACTGGCTGGTCCGGCGCAACGTGCCGTTCCGCGACGCGCACGAGATCACCGGCCGGCTGGTGGCGCTCTGCGCGGCCCGGGAGTGTGAGCTGGAGGAGGTCTCCGACGCCGACCTGGCCGCGGTCAGTGAGCACCTCGACCCGTCGGTGCGTGACGTGCTCTCGGTGCGGTCGGCCCTCGCGGCCCGGACCACCCCCGGCTCGACCGGCCCCGGCCCGGTGGCCGACCAGCTCGCCGCCGCGGCGGACCGGCTGGCCGGCTGGCGGGACTGGGCCACCGAGCGGGTCGTACCCCGCTGAGGTCACCGTGGCGTCGGCGCGAGCCGCCGGCGCCACTGTCGGCTCAGGCCGTCGGGCGCTCCCGCCTGGGGAGCTTCGCCACGACCATGTCGTACGACGCGTCGACCGCCTCGGTCAGCTCGTCGCCGTCGATCCCGCCGTCGAGGCGCAGCGTGTTCCACCCGGACCGGCCGATGTAGGCCATCACCCGGGCGTCGTCGGGGTGGCGGTGCAGCCACTCGTCGGCGATCTCCCGGGTCTGGCCGCACTTGATGCCGACAGTGGGCTTTCCGTCGCCGTTGCCGAGGAACGCGAAGATCCGGCTGCCCACCTTCACCACCTCGTCGCCCTCCCACGGTCGGTCCAGCCAGGCTCCCGGCTTGGCCAGGCAGTACGCCAGCATCTCCGCGCGCTCCATGGGTGCCTCCTCGTCGTGCGCACAGTCTGCCCGTCCGGCCGCCGATCCGCCGGTGCCCGGCCGATCCGTCCGCGACCAGCGGATCGCGTCGGTGCCCGCGGGGATCAGGCGGTCTGCTCGGCCGAGCGGGCCGCGACCCGCTCGTAGCGCTGCCGGGCGGCCTGCGCGCTGCCCAGCCCCAGCCCGTACGCGATGGACTGCCAGGTCAGCCCCCGGTCGCGGGCCAGTGTCAACAGTCCCGCCTCCAGGGCGTCCAGCTCGGCGCGGACGTGCGGCAGCAGGGTCAGCGCGGCGGTGAGGTCGGCGGCGTCCACCGGCTCCTCGGTGGGCTCCCGCTCCGCGCCACCGGCGGCGAGGGCGGTGACCAGGGCCACCGCCTCCCACGGGTCCAGCACGTACGGGTGGGCCCAGCGGGCCCGCCGCGCGTCGGAGCCGGCGTGCCGCTCGCTGATCCGTTGCAGCGCCTCGTGGGTGCGGTGGGCGCGAGCGCGGGCCGGGTCGGGCGCGGTGAACAGCTCCTCGGGCGTCATACCCCGAGCACACCCCATCAACGCCAGATTGTCAACAGATCGTTGAAGCGTGGCGGCACGGGTGTGCCGTGCCGCCACGCCACGACTCAGAGCGCCAGGTCGAAGCGGTGCTCGTCGGTGATCGAGTTGCACAGCGCGTCGCAGGAGTTCCCGGTGACCACGCCGAACGCCACGCCGGGAGCGAACGGGAGCTCGGTCGCGGTCACCGCGATCCGCACCTTCTGGGTGGTCGCGTCGCAGGGCACCTTCCGGGTGGTCGTGCCGGTCCGGACCGACTCCCCGATCGCCTGGGCGACCTTGACCGTCAGGTCGACCTGCGTCGGCTGCGAGCAGGTCAGGGTGACCGGGACGAAGACCGCCGCACCGTTGGCGTCGATCTTGCCGGTGCCCTGAAGTGCGACAGCGGTCAACGGGGCGCCGTCGGTCAGGGCAGCCGCCCGCAGCGGGGCGTTGGCGCTGGCGGACGGGGCGAAGGCGAGCGTGGCACCGGCCGCGATCAGGCCGATGGTGACCAGTGGCCGGCGGATGCTTCGTACGGTCATGATGGCTCCTCTTCGAATGTGCCGCCGCGCCGTGCGACGACACCCGATACACCCGCCGGTCGCCGCGCGGGTTTCGCCGGATCGGATGGCGAGAAGGTGAACCCTGGTGGGCCTCCCGGTGGCCGGCGGGACCGGTCGACAGGGTGATCGGGACGCGGTCTGGGTACCGTTCGGGTCATGGAACCCGCGCCGGACGACCGCAGCGCCGACGCCGACCGGGAGGCGCTGGCGAGCCTGCTCACCGGTCCACTGCTGCCGGCCGCGCGGGGCCTGCTGGGCTGCCGGCTGTCCGCCGGCGAGGTCACCGTCCGGATCACCGAGGTCGAGGCGTACGCCGGCACGGCCGGTGACCCGGCGTCGCACGCCCACCGTGGCCGCACCGCGCGCAATGTCGTCATGTTCGGCCCCGCCGGGCACGCCTACGTCTACTTCACCTACGGCATGCACTGGTGCATGAACGTGGTCACCGGCATCGAGGGGGAGGCCGCCGCCGTGTTGCTGCGCGCCGGCGAGGTGGTCGAGGGCGTGGACACCGCGCGGGCTCGCCGGCCGGCGGTACGGCGGGACGTGGACCTGGCCCGGGGGCCGGCCCGACTCTGCGCCACGCTCGGCATCGACCGCGCGACGTACGGCGCGTACCTGCTCGGCGACGGCCCGGTCCGGTTGCGTCCGCCGGTCCGGCCGGTGCCGGACGAGACGGTGGTCGCGGGGCCCCGGGTCGGCGTCACCGGCGCGCACGATCTGCCCTGGCGGTTCTGGCTCGACGGCGATCCGACGGTCAGCGCGTACCGGCGACACGTGCCCCGCGTCCGGCGCTGAGGGCGGCCCACGGCGTGGGACCGGCGGGCCTGTCGGGGGGTGTGGCCATAATCACCCCACCTGCCCACCGACGGTTCGGAGGACGTCCATGGCAACGCTGCTCGCGATCGGCACCGCGAAGGGGTTGTTCCTCGCCACCAGCGACGATGACCGGCGCACCTGGGAGGTCAGCGGCCCGCACCACCCGCAGACGAGCGTCTACGCGGTCGCGCTCGACACCCGCCGCGCCACCCCGCGACTGCTCGCCGGGGTGACCAGCTCGCACTTCGGCCCCAGCGTCGCGACGAGCGACGACCTGGGCGCCTCCTGGGACGAGCCGGACCACGCGCCGGTGGCGTTCCCCGCCGACACCGGTGCGAGCCTGGACCGGGTCTGGCAGCTGATGCCGGGCGGCGCCGACGAGCCGGACGTGGTCTGGGCCGGCACCCAGCCGTCGGCGCTGTTCCGCTCCACCGACGGTGGTCGCAGCTTCGAGCTGGTGCGCGCGCTCTGGGACCATCCGCACCGCCCGCACTGGCAGGCCGGATTCGGCGGTCAGGCCGTGCACACCGTGCTGCCCCACCCGCGCGACCCGGCCCGGGTGCTTGTCGCCATGTCCACCGGTGGGGTCTACCGCTCGCAGGACGCCGGCGCGAGCTGGGCCCCGGGCAACGTCGGCATCCGCGCCGCCGGCCTGGCCGACGAGTGGCCGGAGTTCGGCCAGTGCGTGCACAAGGTCGCGCGGGACGCCGGCAACCCCGAGCGGCTGTACGCGCAGAACCACTTCGGCGTCTACCGCTCCGACGACGACGGCCGCACCTGGTCGTCGATCGCCGACGGGCTGCCCAGCGACTTCGGCTTCCCGATGGTGGCGCACCCCGCTCGACCCGGGATGGTGTGGACGTTCCCGCTGGTGGCCGACGTCGAGCGGTTCCCCACCGACCACCGCTGCCGGGTGTTCCGCTCCGCCGACGCCGGAGGCAAGTGGGAGCCGTTGTCGGTGGGCCTGCCCGAGGGGCCGTTCTATCCGGCGGTGCTGCGTGACGCGATGTGCGCCGACGACGCCACTCCGGGCGGCGTCTACTTCGGCACCCGCTCCGGCGAGGTCTACGCCAGCCGGGACGAGGGCGACTCCTGGTCGCAGGTGGCCGCGCACCTGCCCGACGTGCTGTGCGTCCGGGCGGCGGTGGTCTGAGTGGTCACCGTGCTGTTGCCCGGCCCGCTGCGCGGCGAGGCCGGCGGCGCGAGCCGGCTCAGTGTCGACGCGGGCGGCACGCTGGGGGCGGTCCTCGACGAGCTGGCCGCCGACCACCCTCGGCTGGCTCGGCGGATCCGCGACGAGCGCGGCGAGCTGCGCCGCTACGTCAACGTCTACGTCGACGGGGAGGACTGCCGGCACTCCGGCGGACTGGCCACGCCGGTCGGCGAGGGCGCCCAGGTGCAGGTGCTCCCCTCGGTCGCCGGGGGCTGATTCCCGGGAGTGACCGGTGCCACTGCCGAATAGGCCGCCAGCGGAATAGTTGACTCGTCAAATAAGTTGTGGGCTGCGTCCGGGTACCACGACGGCACCCGGTTGACACGCGAGGAGCTGGTCATGCAGTTCGGAGTCTTCACCGTCGGTGACGTCACGGTCGATCCGACCACCGGTCGGGAGCCGACCGAGCATGAGCGGATCAAGGCGATGGTCGCCATCGCCCTGAAGGCCGAAGAGGTCGGGCTCGACGTCTTCGCCGCGGGCGAGCACCACAACCCGCCGTTCGTCCCGTCGTCCCCGACCACCATGCTCGGTCACATCGCGGCCCGCACCGAACGGCTGCTGCTGTCCACCGCGACCACGCTGATCACCACCAACGACCCGGTGAAGATCGCCGAGGACTACGCGATGCTCCAGCACCTGTCCGACGGCCGGGTGGACCTGATGATGGGCCGCGGCAACACCGGCCCGGTGTACCCGTGGTTCGGCAAGGACATCCGCGCCGGCATCCCCCTCGCGATCGAGAACTACGACCTGCTGCACCGGCTGTGGCGCGAGGACGTGGTCGACTGGAAGGGCAAGTACCGCACCCCGTTGCAGTCCTTCACCTCGACGCCGCGCCCGCTCGACGGAGTGCCGCCGTTCGTCTGGCACGGCTCGATCCGCAGCCCCGAGATCGCCGAGCAGGCCGCGTACTACGGCGACGGGTTCTTCGCCAACCACATCTTCTGGCCCAAGGAGCACACCCAGCGGATGGTCGGGCTCTACCGCCAGCGGTACGCGCACTACGGCCACGGCTCCGCCGACCAGGCCATCGTCGGCCTCGGCGGCCAGGTGTTCATGCGGCGCAACTCGCAGGACGCGGTCCGGGAGTTCCGGCCGTACTTCGACAACGCCCCGGTCTACGGGCACGGGCCGTCGCTGGAGGAGTTCACCCGGGAGACCCCGCTGACCGTGGGCAGCCCGCAGCAGGTCATCGACCGCACGCTCGGCTTCCGCGAGTACGTCGGCGACTACCAGCGGCAGCTGTTCCTGATGGACCACGCCGGGCTCCCGCTCAAGACCGTGCTGGAGCAGCTCGACCTGCTCGGCGAGGAGGTCGTGCCGGTGCTGCGCAAGGAGTTCGAGGCGCTGCGTCCCGCCCACGTGCCGGACGCGCCGACCCACGCCTCGCTCGTCGCCGCCGCCGGTGGCGGCAAGGACAGCACCGTGCACGCCGTCGACGACGTGACGGGCAAGGCGCCGGAGGGGGCGACCCGATGACCCGCCGCACGATCGCCGTGGTCTCGGCGGGGCTGAGCCAACCCTCGTCCACCCGACTGCTCGCCGACCAGCTCGCCGGGGCGACCCGCGACGAGCTGGTCCGGCGCGGGGCCGAGGTGGAGCTGCGGGTCGTCGACCTGCGCGAGTACGCCCACGACATCATGAACAACATGCTCACCGGGTTCCCGCCGACCGCGCTGCGCGAGGCCATCGACGCGGTGACCGGGGCGGACGGCGTCGTCGCCGTGACGCCGATCTTCAACGCGTCGTACAACGGGCTGTTCAAGTCCTTCTTCGACGTGCTGGAGGCCGAGTCGCTCGTCGACCGGCCGGTGCTCATCGGGGCCACCGGCGGCACCGCCCGGCACTCCCTCGCCCTGGAGCACGCCCTCCGCCCGATGTTCAGCTACCTGCGGGCGGTGGTGGTCCCCACCTCGGTCTTCGCCGCCCCGGAGGACTGGTCCGGTGGCACCGTCGACGGCGCCCTGCGCGGCCGCATCCGTCGCGCCGCCGGCGAGTTGGCCGACCAGGTCGAGCGCCGGCTGCCCGCCAGCGGCCCCGCCGACCCGTTCGCCCTCACCACCGACTTCCTGCAGATGCTCGGCCGGGGCGACGACGCTCCGGTCACCTCGGCGGGTCGTACGGGTGCGCGACAAGCACCGGGCAGTGCGCGTGCTGAATCGCAGCCTGGCTGACCGAGCCGAGCAGCAGACCGGTGAACCCGTGCCGGCCCCGGGTGCCCACGACAAGCAGCGACGCCGTGCCGCTCGCCTCGATGAGCCCCCGGGCCGCACCGGTCGCCCGGATCGGGTGCTCCCGCACCACCAGCTCGGGCCGTTCGGCCCGGACGACGGAGGACGCCTCGGCCAACAGCCGCACCGACTCGGCCTGGTACGCGGCCTGGGCCTCCTCGATCTCGTCCGGCAGCGGCCGGTCCCCGTCCAGCGGGCCGACGTGCACGAGCACCAGCGGCACGTCCCGGAGCGCCGCCTCGGCGGCGCCGTAGCCCACGGCCACCCGCGACGACGCGGACCCGTCCACGCCGACCAGCACCGGCGCGTCCGTATCGATCGGCTGCTCGTCCGGGCGGACCACAAGCGCCGGGCAGTGCGCGTGCGCGGCCACCTGCGCGCCGACCGAGCCGAGCAGCAGCCCGGCGAAGCCGCCCAACCCGCGGCTGCCCACCACGACGAGATCCGCCCGTCGGGACTCCTCGACAATCGTCGCGCCGGGCCCGCCGGCCACCTGGCGGGCCTCCACGTCGAGGCCGGGCCACCTGTCGGCCAGGTCGGCCGCCGTCCGTTCCACCATCGTGCGCGACTCCTCCGAGGGCGCCGGCACCCCGAGGTCGTACGGGCTGAGGGGCACGCCGTAGCCGAGCGGGTGCAGGTAACCGTGCACCAGGTGCAGCGGCCGGGACCGGAGCAGGGCGGCCCGGGCCGCGTGCTCGGCGGCGACGAGGCTGGACGGCGATCCGTCGACACCCACCACGACAGGTCGGTTCATCGGCACTCCCAGGGTCGGTCGACTCATTGTCGGCGGCGGGAGGCCGCGGTGGCGCCGAACGGGCCGGCCGGTGCGCGGACGGGAGGCCCCGAACTGTCACCGGCGAGACGTACCCTCGCCGGATGACCTCCGATGTGCGGCTGCGCGCGGTCCACGAGGACGACCTCGTGGAGTTCTTCCTGCACCAGCAGGACCCCGAAGCGAACCGGATGGCCGCGTTCGGCCCCAAGGACCCGTCCGACCACCGCGAGTTCGCCCGGCACTGGGCGCGGGTGCTCACCAACCCGGCGAACCGGGTCCGCACCGTCGAGGCCGACGGCGAGGTGGTCGGCTACGTCAGCGCCTTCCCGGTCGACGACCAGACCGAGGTCAGCTACTGGATCGACCCGACCCGCTGGGGCCGCGGCCACGCCACCGCGGCCCTCGCCGCCCTGCTGCGCGAGCTGCCCCGGCCGGTGCACGCCCGCGCCGCCAAGGACAACGCCGCCTCTCTCGCGGTGCTGCGCAAGTGCGGGTTCGTCGTCGTCGGTGAGGACTCGGGGTACGCCAACGGGCGGGGCGCCGAGGTCGAGGAGTGGCTGCTGGAGCTGCCCGCCGATGCCCCTGACCTGGGCGGGCACTAGTCTCGCCTGGTGAACTGGTGGGATCTGGTCGGCTGGGCCGGCTCCGCGGTGCTGGTCTGGTCGTTGCTGCAGTCGCGCATCCTGCGGCTGCGCGCGCTCAACCTCGTCGGCTGCGTCGTGCTGATCGGCTTCAACGCCGCCCTCGAGGTCTGGCCCATGGTGGGCCTCAACATCGTCCTCGCGGTGATCAACATCTGGTACCTGCGGGGGATGCTCGCCACCCGCCACGACGAGCAGACCTACCAGGTGGTGGAGGTCGGCGTCGGCGACCAGTTCCTGGCGCACACGCTGCGGATCCACGCGCCGGACATCGCCCGGTTCAACCCCGACTTCCACTGGGACCCGACCGCCGGCGACCGGTCGGCCTTTCTCGTGGTCACCGCCGACGAGGTGGTCGGGGTGGTGCTGTCGCACGCCGAGGCGCGCGGGGTCGCCCAGATCGACCTGGACTACGTGACCCCGAAGTTCCGCGACTTCACCCCCGGCGAGTTCGTCTACCGGCGCAGCCGCCTCTTCACCGAGCGCGGCTTCCACCGGGTGGTCAGCCCGCCGGGCATGGTCGCCCCCTACTACCATCGGCTCGGCTTCCGCCCCCAGGGCGACTCGTACGTTCTCGACCTGCCCGCGTCACCTGCCACCGATTCGGCGTAGCGTCGCCCGAGCAGGATTCGGCCGTGGCCGCACGGGGCACAGAAGCGCGTACGCCGGGCGGGCTCGCCGACCGGCGGGCGCCGTGCGTACGGGCCGGTGCCACCACCATGAGGGAGCGAACCGGGCGTGCAGAGCTACGGGAGCCAACTGGCCCTGGTCGGGATCCTGGTCGTCATCAACGCGCTCTTCGCCGGCAGTGAGATGGCGCTGGTGTCGCTGCGGGACAGCCAGATCCAGCGGTTGGAGCGCACCAGCCGGGCCGGACGGGTGCTGGCCCGGCTCGCCAAGGACCCGAACCGCTTCCTCGCCACCATCCAGATCGGCATCACCCTCGCCGGCTTCCTGGCCTCCGCCGCCGCGGCGGTCTCCCTGGCCAAGCCCCTCGTTCCGCTGCTCGGGATGTTCGGGAGCGCCGCCGAGACGGTGGCGATCGTGGTGGTCACCCTCGCGCTGACCTTCGTCACCCTGGTGTTCGGCGAGCTGGCCCCCAAGCGGATCGCCATGCAGTCCGCCGAGCGGTGGGCGCTGCTGGTGGCCCGCCCGCTCGACCTGCTCGCCAGTCTCACCCGCCCGGCCGTCTGGGCCCTCGGCGCCACCAGCGACCTGGTCGTACGCCTGGTCGGGCTCAACCCGAAGCACCAGCCGGAGGAGATCGGCCCGGACGAGCTGCGCGACATCGTCGCCGGCAACCACGGCTTCACCAAGGAACAGCGCACGATCATCGCGGGCGCCGTGGAGATCGCCGACCGGCGGTTGCGGGCTGTGCTCGTACCCCGGTTGCAGGTTTTCACGCTCGACAGCGGGACCACCGCGGAGGCCGCGCGGCTCGTGCTGGCCGCCACCGGGCACTCCCGGGCGCCCGTGGTGCGCCACGGCGGCCTGGACGACACCGCCGGTGTGATCCACCTGCGGGACCTGGTCGGCGTGCCCGACGACAGGCCGGTCGACGAGATCGCCCGCCCGCCGATGCTGCTGCCCGACTCGCTGCCGGTGGTGGACGCGCTGCGCCAGTTCAAGGCCGAGCGCCAGCACATCGCGCTTGTCGTGGACGAGCGCGGCGCGGTCGACGGCATCGTGACGCTTGAGGACATCCTGGAGGAGATCGTCGGGGAGATCTACGACGAGACCGACCGGGACGGCTACTCGGTGCGCCGCGAGTCGGACGGCGCGGTGGTGCTGCCCGGCACCTTCCCGGTGCACGACCTTCCGGACATCGGCGTCGAGCTGCCCTCACGGCCGGCCGGCGACTACACCACGGTCGCGGGGCTGGTCCTGGCCCGCCTCGGGCACATCCCCACCGTCGCCGGGGAGGACGTCACACTTGACGGCTGGGTGCTGACGGTGGCCGGCATCGACCACCGGGCCATCACCGAGGTACGCGTGAGTCAGCTCGCCACCGACGACGCCGACGACAACGGTGACGACGCCGACCAGGCCGCCCAGCCGGTGCTGGACGAGGCGCGCAGCTGACCGCCCCGGCTGACCGGCTCAGTCCCGGGACAGGTTCTGCAGCCGGACCTGACCACGCGCCACCAGACGCTCGTCGGCGTCGGTGATCTCCACCTGCCAGAGCTGCTGGCTGCGCCCCCGGTGCACGGGCGTGCCGACCGCGGTCAGCTCACCGTCCCGGACGGCCCGGAGGAAGTCGGTCTGGTTCGACACCCCGACGACAGTGCCCCGGTCGGCCAGCCAGAGTGACCCTCCGACGCTGGCCGCGGTCTCCACCACCGAGCAGTACACGCCGCCGTGCTGGATGCCGAACGGCTGGTGCAGCTCCGGGCGGACCTGCCAGCTGATGACCACCCGGTCGGCGCTGGCCTCCTCGAACTTCAGGCCGAGCAGGGCGACGAAACCACCCGTCAGATCCGGCATCTCCACGGCGAAACCCTCCTCGATCAGCGGGTCGCCAGCCTAACCGGGGCGGGTTGCGCCAAACCCGGTACGGGTCGGTCCCGGCGATGGGGGAGAATCGGTGACCGTGACCGACAGCAGCCTCCCGCCGCCCACGCGGGACTCCCTGACCGACGACCTGCTCTGGCGTGGCCTGATCCAGGACTCGACAGGCCTCGACGAGCTGCGTGAGCTGCTCGACGGCGGGGAGACCACCACCTATTACGTGGGCTTCGACCCCACCGCGCAGAGCCTGCACGTCGGCTCGCTCATGCAGGTCACCACGGCCCGCCGTCTGCAACTCGCGGGTCACCGCCCGTTGCTGCTGGTGGGCGGGGCGACCGGGCAGATCGGCGACCCGAAGGAGAGCGCCGAGCGGACGCTCAACCCGCCCGAGGTGATCGCCGGCTGGGTCGAGCGGATCCGCGACCAGCTCGCGCCCTTCGTGTCGTACACGGGGGACAACGCGGCACAGCTCGTCAACAACCTCGACTGGACCGGCGAGATGTCGGTCGTCGAGTTCCTCCGCGACGTGGGTAAGCACTTCCCGGTCAACAAGATGCTCGCTCGGGAGGTGGTGCGTGCCCGGCTGGAGACGGGCATCAGCTTCACCGAGTTCAGCTACCAGCTGTTGCAGGCCAACGACTTCTTCGAGCTGCACCGCCGGTACGGCTGCCAACTTCAGTTCGGCGGGTCCGACCAGTGGGGCAACATCACCGCCGGCGTGGACTACGTCCGGCGGCGCGGTGCGGGGCCGGTCCAGGCGTTCACCACGCCGCTGGTCACCAAGGCCGACGGCACGAAGTTCGGCAAGACCGAGGGCGGCGCCGTCTGGCTCGACCCCACCTTGACCAGCCCGTACGCCTTCTACCAGTTCTGGCTCAACGTCGACGACCGGGAGGTCGACCGCTACCTGCGGTACTTCAGCTTCCGCTCGCGGGACGAGCTGGAGGAGCTGGCGAAGGCGACGGCCG
Source organism: Micromonospora lupini str. Lupac 08 (assembly GCF_000297395.2). Classification (GTDB taxonomy): domain Bacteria; phylum Actinomycetota; class Actinomycetes; order Mycobacteriales; family Micromonosporaceae; genus Micromonospora; species Micromonospora lupini. The sequence goes on from NZ_HF570108.1 coordinate 2,705,516, forward strand.
AGCGGCCGGCGGCCCGGCTGGCCCAGCGGGCACTGGCCGAGGAGTTGACCACGCTGGTGCACGGCGCCGAGGAGACCCGGCAGGCGGTCG
>NZ_HF570108.1:2708105-3198358 GCF_000297395.2 Micromonospora lupini str. Lupac 08
GGTAAGGAGCCCGCGCTGCCCGAATGTGGTGGTGGGGTGCTCGAATGGCGGAGACACTGGCAAGTTTTGCCCTGGCAACGGCCGGCGGCGCCTAGTACAGCCACTCCTTCGGGTGTGGTGGGAACGTGGCGGCTGGTGCGGCTGGGGGAGAATGTAAGCACCCTGTTGGGTCCTGAAAGAACAACCTGAGGGTTGTTGCTTTCAGAGACTTGGCCAGCCCCCTTGGTGGGGCTGGAAGTCTGCCAGGCATGGCCTGGCCCCACATACCGCTGGACGTTGGTTCAGGTTTGGTGTGGGGCGGATCGGGTTGTGGGTTGGTCGTTTGTTGAGAATTGCACAGTGGACGCGAGCATCTTTGTGGTCAAGTTGTCAAGGGCGAACGGTGAATGCCTTGGCACCAGGAGCCGATGAAGGACGTGGGAGGCCGCGATAGGCCTGGGGGAGCTGTCAACCAAGCTGTGATCCCAGGGTGTCCGAATGGGGAAACCTGGCACCAGTCATGTGGTGTCACCCACACCTGAACACATAGGGTGTGTGGAGGGAACGCGGGGAAGTGAAACATCTCAGTACCCGTAGGAAGAGAAAACAAATAGTGATTCCGTGAGTAGTGGCGAGCGAAAGCGGATTGAGGCTAAACCGGCTGCGTGTGATACCTGTCAGGGGTTGCGTGGTCGGGGTTGTGGGACCCCGCTAAACAAGCTGACACTTGTTTGAGGAGTTACAAAGTCAGTGGCTAGTCGAACAGTCTGGAATGGCTGACCGTAGACGGTGAGAGTCCGGTAGGTGAAAGTTGCTGACCTTCTGTGGGTGTTCCCGAGTAGCGGCGGACCCCTGAAATCTGCCGTGAATCTGCCAGGACCACCTGGTAAGCCTAAATACTTCCTGGTGACCGATAGCGGACAAGTACCGTGAGGGAATGGTGAAAAGTACCCCGGGAGGGGAGTGAAATAGTACCTGAAACCGTTCGCCTACAATCCGTCGGAGCCTTGCGGGGTGACGGCGTGCCTTTTGAAGAATGAGCCTGCGAGTTAGTGGCATGTGGCGAGGTTAACCCGTGTGGGGGAGCCGTAGCGAAAGCGAGTCTGAATAGGGCGATTCAGTCGCGTGTCCTAGACCGAAGCGGAGTGATCTAGCCATGGGCAGGCTGAAGCGCGGGTAAGACCGCGTGGAGGGCCGAACCCACCAATGTTGAAAAATTGGGGGATGACCTGTGGTTAGGGGTGAAAGGCCAATCAAACTCCGTGATAGCTGGTTCTCCCCGAAATGCATTTAGGTGCAGCGTCGCGTGTTTCTTGCCGGAGGTAGAGCACTGGATGGTCTAGGGGGCCCACAAGCTTACCGAAATCAGCCAAACTCCGAATGCCGGTAAGTGAGAGCGCGGCAGTGAGACTGCGGGGGATAAGCTTCGTAGTCGAGAGGGAAACAGCCCAGATCACCAGCTAAGGCCCCTAAGCGTGTGCTAAGTGGAAAAGGATGTGGGGTCGCATAGACAACCAGGAGGTTGGCTTAGAAGCAGCCACCCTTTAAAGAGTGCGTAATAGCTCACTGGTCAAGTGGTTCCGCGCCGACAATGTAGCGGGGCTCAAGCACACCGCCGAAGCTGTGGCATTCACATTTTAACCTCGCTTGGACTTGATTCCTTGTGCAGGTGTGTGGATGGGTAGGGGAGCGCCGTGCCGCGAGTCGAAGCAGCGGGGTGACCCAGTTGTGGACGCGGCACGGAGTGAGAATGCAGGCAGTGAGTAGCGAAAGAAGGGTGAGAAACCCTTCCGCCGGATGACCAAGGGTTCCAGGGCCAGGCTAATCCGCCCTGGGTGAGTCGGGACCTAAGGCGAGGCCGAGAGGCGTAGTCGATGGACAACGGGTTGATATTCCCGTACCCGCGAAAGAGCGTCCCTGATGAACCTCGTTGTGCTAACCACCCGAACTGCCTGAGTGTTTTCGGACGGAGTGGTGGGGAGCGTGGGAACCTGATGGGTAGTAGTCAAGCGATGGGGTGACGCAGGAAGGTAGCTGAGCCCGGCCGGTGGTTGTGCCGGGGTAAGCGTGTAGGCCGTGTCGTAGGCAAATCCGCGACACATGAAGGCTGAGACGTGATGCCGAGCCGATTCAGGTGAAGTCAGTGATCCTATGCTGCCGAGAAAAGCCTCTAGCGAGTTCTTAGCGGCCCGTACCCCAAACCGACACAGGTGGTCAGGCAGAGAATACCGAGGCGATCGGGCGAACTGTGGTTAAGGAACTCGGCAAATTGCCCCCGTAACTTAGGGAGAAGGGGGGCCGGAGACGTGAAGCCCCGCGCGGGTGGAGCGTTGTATGGCCGCAGAGAGCAGGGGGAAGCGACTGTTTACTAAAAACACAGGTCCATGCGAAGAAGTAATTCGATGTATATGGACTGACGCCTGCCCGGTGCTGGAACGTTAAGGGGACCTGTTAGCTCTTCGGGGCGAAGCGGAGAACTTAAGCGCCAGTAAACGGCGGTGGTAACTATAACCATCCTAAGGTAGCGAAATTCCTTGTCGGGTAAGTTCCGACCTGCACGAATGGCGTAACGACTTCCCCACTGTCTCAACCACAGGCCCGGCGAAATTGCAGTACGAGTAAAGATGCTCGTTACGCGCGGCAGGACGGAAAGACCCCGGGACCTTTACTATAGCTTGACATTGGTACTCGAATTAGCTTGTGTAGGATAGGTGGGAGCCGGTGAAGTCCATACGCCAGTATGGGTGGAGGCAATCTTGAAATACCACTCTGGTTGATTTGGGTATCTAACTTCGGACCGTTATCCGGTTCAGGGACAGTGTCTGGTGGGTAGTTTAACTGGGGCGGTTGCCTCCTAAAGGGTAACGGAGGCGCCCAAAGGTTCCCTCAGCCTGGTTGGCAATCAGGTGTTGAGTGCAAGTACACAAGGGAGCTTGACTGTGAGACTGACAGGTCGAGCAGGGACGAAAGTCGGGACTAGTGATCCGGCACTTGCGAGTGGAAGCGGTGTCGCTCAACGGATAAAAGGTACCCCGGGGATAACAGGCTGATCTTCCCCAAGAGTCCATATCGACGGGATGGTTTGGCACCTCGATGTCGGCTCGTCGCATCCTGGGGCTGTAGCAGGTCCCAAGGGTTGGGCTGTTCGCCCATTAAAGCGGTACGCGAGCTGGGTTTAGAACGTCGTGAGACAGTTCGGTCCCTATCCGCCGTGCGCGTAGGATACTTGAGAAGGGCTGTCCCTAGTACGAGAGGACCGGGACGGACGAACCTCTGGTGTGCCAGTTGTCCCGCCAGGGGCACGGCTGGTTAGCTACGTTCGGAAGGGATAACCGCTGAAAGCATCTAAGCGGGAAGCCTGCTTCAAGATGAGGTATCCCACCCACCTTGGTGGGGTAAGGCCCCCAGCTAGACGACTGGGTTGATAGGCCGGAAATGTAAGCCCGGTAACGGGTTCAGTTGACCGGTACTAATAGGCCGAGGACTTGACTACTAAGCTGCTACGCGTCCACTGTGCAACTCTGAACAAGCGAACACCCGTGACTGTGTGCCGGGGTTGTTTGATATGTTCATAGAGTTACGGCGGTCATGGCGGAGGGGAAACGCCCGGTTACATTCCGAACCCGGAAGCTAAGCCCTCCAGCGCCGATGGTACTGCACTCGTGAGGGTGTGGGAGAGTAGGACACCGCCGGACAATCTTCCAGTCGAGGGCCGCCCCATCCGGGTCGGCCCTCGACTGCGTAGCGCCATTGGTGGCGCAATCAGGAAGGATGTACCTGTGAGTTCAGGACCGCAGGGCGGAGATCGTCCCCGTCGTTCCGAAGACCGCACCGACGGCCCGGCTGGACGCGACCGTGGTGCGCGCCGCGACGACCGGCCCCCGTACCGGGGAGATCGGGACAACGCCGGCGGCACCCGAGGCGGATACGCCGGCGGTCGTGATGGTGGTTCCCGTGGCGGCGACCGCGATGGTTCGCGTTCCGGTGCGCCGCGTGAGGGTGGCTTCCGTGGTGGCGACCGTGATGGCTCCCGTTCCGGCGCTCCGCGCGAGGGCGGCTTCCGCGGTGGTGACCGTCGTGAGGGTGGCTTCCGTGGTGGCGACCGTGATGGTTCGCGCTCGGGCGCGCCGCGTGAGGGTGGTTTCCGTGGTGGTGACCGTGACGGTGGCTTCCGTGGTGGTGACCGTCGTGAGGGTGGTTACCAGGGTGGCGGTGACCGTGGCCGTTCCGGTCCGCCGCGTGAGGGTGGCTTCCGTGGTGGTGACCGCGAGGGCGGCTTCCGTGGTGGTGACCGCCGTGAGGGTGGTGGCTTCCGTGGCGGTGACCGCGATGGTTCGCGTTCCGGCGCGCCGCGTGAGGGTGGTTTCCGCGGTGGTGACCGTGACGGTGGCTTCCGTGGTGGTGACCGCCGTGAGGGTGGTTACCAGGGTGGCGGCGACCGTGGCCGTTCCGGTCCGCCCCGCGAGGGTGGTTTCCGCGGTGGCGACCGCGACGGTGGCTTCCGTGGTGGCGACCGCGATGGTTCGCGTTCCGGCGCGCCGCGTGAGGGTGGCTTCCGTGGTGGCGACCGTGATGGTTCGCGCTCGGGCGCGCCGCGCGAGGGTGGCGGCTTCCGCGGTGGCGACCGCGAGGGCGGCTTCCGTGGCGGTGACCGCCGTGAGGGTGGCGGCTTCCGTGGCGGCGACCGTGATGGTTCGCGTTCCAGCGCTCCGCGTGAGGGTGGCTTCCGTGGTGGCGACCGCGATGGTTCGCGCTCGGGCGCGCCGCGTGAGGGTGGCTTCCGTGGTGGTGACCGTGAGGGTGGTTTCCGTGGTGGTGACCGCCGTGAGGGTGGTTACCAGGGTGGCGGCGACCGTGGCCGTTCCGGTCCGCCCCGCGAGGGTGGCTTCCGTGGCGGTGACCGTGACGTGGCTTCCGTGGTGGTGACCGCCGTGAGGGTGGTGGCTTCCGTGGCGGTGACCGCGATGGTTCGCGTTCCGGTGCGCCGCGTGAGGGTGGCTTCCGCGGTGGTGACCGTGAGGGTGGTTTCCGCGGTGGTGACCGCGAGGGTGGTTTCCGTGGTGGTGACCGCCGTGAGGGTGGTTACCAGGGTGGCGGCGACCGCAGCCGTTCCGGCCCGCCCCGTGACGGTGGCTTCCGGGGCGGTGACCGTCGTGAGGGCGGCGCACCCCGTGAGGGCGGCTTCCGGGGCGGTGACCGTCGTGAGGGCGGCGGGTTCCGGGCCGACGAGCGGCCACGTCGCGAGGGGGACTTCCGCCGCGACGACCGTGGCGCGGGGTCCGAGTCGTCCGAGGGTGGGCGCAGCCTGGCCCCGGTGTTGCCGGATGACATCGTCGCGACCGACCTTGACAAGGACGTCCGTGCCGAGCTGCTCTCGCTGAACAAGCCGGTCGCCGAGACGGTGGCCCGGCACCTGGTCGCCACCGGTCAGCTGATCGACGAGGACCCGGCCGAGGCGTTGGCGCACGCGCTGGCCGCCCGCCGGCTCGCGTCGCGCATCTCGGCGGTCCGTGAGGCGGTCGGTCTGGCCGCGTACCACGCGGGGGAGTGGCAGACGGCGATCGCCGAGCTGCGGACGTACCACCGGATGACCGGCCTGCAGAGTCACCTGGCCGTGCTCGCCGACTGCGAGCGCGCCCTGGGTCGGCCGGAGCGGGCCATCGACCTGTTCCGCGGCGCCGACCAGGCGAAGCTGGACCAGGCCGTCGCGATCGAGCTGCTGATCGTCGCGGCCGGGGCACGGGGTGATCTCGGCCAGAAGGACGCCGCTGTCGCGATGCTCCAGGTGCCGGACCTCACCAGCGAGGCGACGGTGCCGTGGACGGCGCGACTGCGGTACGCGTACGCCGACGCGCTGCTCGCCGTGGGTCGACGCGAGGAGGCCCGCGAGTGGTTCTCCCGCGCCGCCGACGTGGACACCGAGGGCGAGACCGACGCCGCGGAGCGGTTGCTGGAACTCGACGGCGTCCTCATCGAGGGAGATGACGAGGACGAGGCCGAGGAGATCGCTGCGGGCCCGGGTGCGCCCGGCTCGGTGCCGGCCCAGCCGGACTCCGACCTGACCGCAGGCGACGACCGCGACGCCGACGACCGTGACACTGACGACTCCGACACGTCCGACCGCGAGGTCGACGCCGAGGCCGACGGCCACGACGACGACGAGGACTTCGACGACGACGAGGACGACGACGACGAGGACTTCGACGACGACGAGGGCGAGGACGACGAGGGCGAGGACGACGACGAGGACTTCGACGACGACGAGGAGGACGGCGTCGCCGCCCGCTCGGGCAACGGCGAAGACCTCCGCGGCGAGGACCTCGGCGGCGAGGACGAGGACCGCCACGCGGACGCGAGCGGCACCTCCCCGGCAACCGCCGCGGACTCGACCACGCCCGCCGGCGACGACAGCCGCGCAGACGACACGCTGAGCGGTGACACGGTGAGCGGCGAGACTGTCGACGGCGACGGTACGGCCCCCGCCCGGGGTGACGAGCCGGAGTCGACGCAGCGATGAGCACGGACGCCGGGAAGCGGCTGATCGACGGGTACACCCTGGTGGTCTTCGACCTGGACGGGGTGATCTACCTGATCGACCGGCCGATTCCCGGCGCGGTCGACGCGGTGGCCCGGCTGCACGCCGAGGGGCGGGCGGTGGCGTACGCCACCAACAACGCCTCACGCCGTTCCAGCGACGTCGCCGACCTGCTGACCGGGATGGGCGTGCCGGCGCGACCGGAGGAGGTGCTCACCTCCGCCGCCGCGTCGGCCGAGCTGCTGCGGGACCGGCTGCCGGCCGGCGCGCGGGTGCTGGTGGTCGGCGCGGAGGCGCTGCGCGCCGAGCTGCGCGCGGTCGGGCTGACCCCGGTCAGCCGCGCCGACGAGAAGCCGGCCGCGGTGGTCCAGGGCTACGGTCCGCAGGTCGGCTGGGCCGAGCTGGCCGAGGCGTCGGTCGCCGTACGGGCCGGGGCGATCTGGGTCGCCACCAACACCGACCGGACGCTGCCCAGCGCCCGGGGTCCGCTGCCGGGCAACGGGTCACTTGTCGCGGTGCTGCGGACCGCGTTGGAACGGGACCCGGACCTGGTGGTCGGCAAGCCGGAGTCGGCGCTGTTCGAGACCGCCGCCCGGCGCGGCGACGGCGGCCGAGCCCTGGTCGTCGGAGACCGGTTGGACACCGACATCGAGGGCGCCCGCCGAGCGGGGCTGGACAGCCTCCTCGTGCTCACCGGCGTCAGCGGCGTACCCGAGCTGCTCGCGGCCGAGCCACGACGGCGGCCCACGTACGTCGCGCGGGACCTGGCGGGGCTCTTCGACCCGACGGCGGTCGTGCGGCTCCCCGGCTCGGCGGACGCCGGCGGCTGGTCCGTCACGGACCGTGCGGGGACGCTGGAACTGGCCGGCGCCGGCCGGCCGCTGGACGCCCTCGCCGCGCTCTGTGCGGCGGCCTGGGCGGCCCCGACGCCGCCGGCGATCCGCCCGGCGGGCCCGGACGCGACTGCCGCGCTGGAGAGCTTCGGGCTGACCACCGACGGGTGACGCCGTCGAGCGTGCTCGTCAGAGCAGCTTGCGCAGCTTCATCAGGTCGAACGGGTTGGCCTTGATCGACACCCGGCGGGACGTGACCGCCTTGGTGACGTCCAGGTCGCCACGGACGAGGGCGAGCAGGTCGTCGCTTGACGTGCTCAACGCGATCTTGGCCTTCGGGTCGTCACCGTCGGTCAGCTCGACCAGCCGGCCACCGCTGATCCGCCCGTGGAACGCCGTGTCCAGGTCGGTGATCCGGCAGGCCAACGTCCGTTCCAGGTCGATCCGTTCGCGGACCGTCTCGGCGTTGCGGTCCAACCGGGCGGCCAGCTCCTGCAACGCCTGCCGGCACTCGTCCACGCTGGCCACATCTCCCCCTCGCCGATCGCCACGCCGTCCCCGGCACCGTACCGCACAGGACAGTCCGGGGTGCCCGGTAGCGTGACACCTGCAGACCGGCGCCGGACGGAAGGACTCAGGCATGCAGGACGCGTGGCGCGCCTACCTCGAACTGGCCATGGGCCTAGCCGAGGCGCCCCGGAAGAAGGCCCAGGACGCGGTGCGTCGCCTCGTCGGCTCCGGCGGCGCGACAGCCGCCCAGCTGCAGGCCCTGGGCGAGGAGCTGGTCACCACCGGCGCCGCCAACCGGGAGGCGCTGACCAAGCTGGTCCGCTTCGAGGTCGACCGGGCCCTCGGCGCGGTCGGTCTGGCCACCGCCGACGAGGTGGCCGAGCTGACCCGACGCGTGCGTGACCTGGAACGGCAACTGCGCGAGGCGCGCGCCACCGAGCCGCGCACGGCGCCGACCGGCGAGCCGGCTGCCGAGGGGCCCGGCGACCCGACACCGCAGCCCGACCCGACCCGCGCCGCACAGCCCGGCACCGGTCTCGCGCCGTCGAACGCCCCGGTCTCCGCTCCGGTCGCGAAGAAGGCCGTTGCGAAGAGGGCTGTCGCGAAAAAGGCCATCGTGAAGAAGCCGCCGGCGACGATCAGCCGAACCGCCGACGAAACCCCGGTGCCGGCGGCCGTGCCGGGCAGGGACGACACCCCGACGCCCGAGGCCGTGCCGGTCAGGGACGAGACCTCGACGTCGGCGGCTCCGTCGGCGCACGACGACATCCCGACACCTGCCGTCATGCCGGCGAAGAAGGCCGTCCGCAAGCGCCGCCCGGACGGTGACTCGTGAGCGACGCCGCCCGTCCGGGCCCGCCGCCCGGCATCCGCCCCGCCCCGCCGGGAGGTTTCCGGCCCGGTCCGCCGCCGGCCGGGTCGTTCGCCGCCCGGCCGAGCCCGCCGGTGGGCGCCCGCCCCGGCCCGCCGCCCGAGGACGTCGGCGACGACACGGCCCGCCACCCGGCGGTGGACGCGGCCGTGCGGGCCATGGACAACGCGGCGACGCTCGCCCCGGCCGACCAGATCGCGCAGTACGAGGCGGCCTACGAGACGCTGCGCGAGACGCTCGCCACCATCGACCAGACCTGAGCAGGACGACCAGGTCGGACAGATCCGGAGAACCACCCATGGCACGTCGCAACCGGCTGGACGCCGAACTCGTCCGCCGCGGACTGGCCCGCTCGCGTGAGCAGGCCGCCGCGCTGGTCGAGGCCGGCCGGGTCCAGCTGCGTGGAGTGCCGGCGCGCAAGGCCGCCGCGATGGTCGACCCCGCCGATCCACTGCTGGTCACGGGGGCCGACCCGACCGAGGAGTACGTCTCCCGGGGCGGGCACAAACTCGCCGGGGCGTTGGCCGCGTTCGAGCCCGGAGGGCTGCGCGTCGCCGGGCGGCGCTGCCTGGACGCCGGCGCGTCGACCGGGGGCTTCACCGACGTGCTGCTGCGCGCCGACGCCGCCGAGGTGGTGGCCGTGGACGTCGGCTACGGGCAGCTCGCCTGGTCGCTGCGCACCGACGAGCGCGTCCGCGTCCTGGAACGCACGAACGTCCGTACCCTCGTCGCGGACGCGATCGGCGGACCGGTCCACCTGACGGTGGCCGACCTGTCGTTCATCTCGTTGCGGTTGGTGCTGCCGGCCCTGGCCGGCTGCACCCGCGACGACGGCGACCTGGCGCTGATGGTGAAGCCGCAGTTCGAGGTGGGCAAGCAGCGGGTCGGCGCCGGTGGCGTGGTCCGCGACCCGGCGCTGCGCGCCGAGGCGGTGCTCGACGTGGCCGCCGCGGCGGCTCAGCTCGGCCTCGGGTTGGCCGACGTGGCGGCCAGTCCGCTGCCCGGGCCCAGCGGCAACGTCGAGTTCTTCGTATGGTTGCGCCGGGGCGCACCACCGGCCGACCCGCAGCGGGTGCGGGCCGTGGTGGAGGCCGGACCGGACGGTCCGACGACGGCCGGCGACGTGCCGGACGTGGCGGCGGAGGAGGTCGCAGGGTGAACGCGTACAGCGAGCGGCGCACGACGGCACGCGGTAGTGCCGGTGCGGCGGCGACGACGGTGTGCCGTCCGACGGCGGACGGGCGGCCGGTCCGATGAGCCGCACGGCGCTGCTGGTGACCCACACCGGCCGTCGGCGCAGCACCGAGCACGCCCGGTCGGTCGCCGCCGACCTCATCGCCGCGGGCTTCGAGGTGCGGGTGGTCGCCGAGGAGGCCGACGATCTCGACCTGCCCGGGACGGTTCCGGTCGCCGGCCCGGAGGCCGCCGAGGGCGCCGAGATCGTCTTCGCGCTCGGCGGGGACGGCACGTTCCTGCGCGCGGCCGAACTGGCCCGCCCGGCGAAGGCGCCTCTGCTCGGCATCAACCTCGGCAAGGTGGGCTTCCTCGCCGAGGCGGAGATCAACGACCTGGACACCGCCGTGCGGGACGTCGTCGAGCGCAACTACACCGTGCACGAGCGGCTCACGCTCGACGTCACGGCCGAGTTCGACGGCGGCCCGACCATCGAGTCCTGGGCGCTCAACGAGATCAGCGTCGAGAAGGGGGAGCGGGCGCAGATGCTCGAACTCCTCGTCGACGTGGACGGCCGCCCGCTGTCCCGCTACGGCTGCGACGGCGTGGTCTGCGCCACCCCCACCGGCTCCACCGCGTACGCGTTCTCCGGTGGCGGTCCGGTGGTCTGGCCGGAGGTGGAGGCCCTGCTGCTGGTGCCGATCAGCGCGCACGCGTTGTTCAGCCGTCCCCTGGTCACCGCGCCGACGTCGACGTTCGTCATCACCGTCGACCCGTTCACCACCCTCGCCGTGCTCGCCTGCGACGGGCGGCGGGTCTACGACCTGCCGCCGGGTGCCCGGGTGACGGTGCGTCGGGGCGCCCTGCCGGTGCGCATCGTCCGGCTGCGCGCCCGTCCGTTCACCGACCGGCTGGTCGCCAAGTTCGGCCTGCCGGTGCACGGCTGGCGGGGCAGCCGCCGGTGACTGTGGCGCACACCGTCGGTGTCCGGCGGTTGTCCACCTGACGACATGTCGCCGCTGCGGCGGCTGAACGCTAGTGACCTGATTGTGCGCTGCGTCGCAGACTCCGATCGGTCCTCATCCACGGATGGCGGGCCCACAGGAGTAGAGGAGCGCATCGCATGCACTGGTCCCCCCGCTGGCTCAGCGCCGGCGCGGTCGGCGCGCTGGTGGTCGGCCTCGCCGCGCCGGCGTCCGCCGAGCCGCCCGTCCGGCCCACCGGCCCGCGCCCGGGCACGTCCGCCCCGGGCGCCGCGCCCGTCCGCATCACCCTCATCACCGGCGACCAGGTCGAGCTGGCGCCGGCCGCGCCGGGCCGGGTCGCCGCCACCGTACGCCCGGGGCCCGGGCGGGAACGGGTCATCTTCCAGACCCTGGAGGTCGACGGCGGGCTGCGGGTGCTGCCCAGCGACGCCCTGCCCTACGTCTCCAGCGGCGTCCTCGACGCCGACCTGTTCGACGTGCAGGAGTTGGCCGCCGAGGGCTACGGCGACGCCACGCAGGGCGCTCTGCCGCTGATCGTGCGCTACCAGGAGCCGGCCGCCGGTCGGGTCCGGCCGCTCGGCGGCGTCACCGACGCCCGCCCCCTGGAGAGCATCAACGGCGCCGCGTTGCGGGTCGGCAAGGCCGACCTCGGTGGCCTGTGGAGCACCCTCGCCGGCACGCCGACAGCCCGCGCCACGACCGCCGCGCCCCGCCTGGGCGGCGGTATCGCCCACGTCTGGCTGGACGGGCGGGTGCACCCGACGCTGGAGCACAGCGTCCCGCAGATCGGCGCACCGACGGCCTGGGCGGCCGGCCGCGACGGCAGCGGCGTGCAGGTGGCCGTGCTCGACACCGGCGTCGACGCCACCCACCCCGACCTGGCCGGGCGGATCGCCGAGGCGCAGGACTTCTCCGGCAGCGGCAGCGCCCGCGACGGCCACGGCCACGGCACGCACGTCGCGGCCACCATCGCGGGCAGCGGCGCCGCGTCGGCGGGGCTGCGCAAGGGCGTCGCGCCCGGCGCGCGGCTGCTGGTCGGCAAGGTGCTCGACGACAACGGCTCGGGCTACGACTCGGCCATCATCGCCGGCATGGAGTGGGCCGCCCACTCCGGCGCGAAGGTGGTCAGCATGAGCCTCGGCGGTGCCCCGACCGACGGCACCGACCCGATGAGCCAGGCGGTGAACGACCTGACCGCCGAGACCGGGGCGCTCTTCGTGGTCGCCGCCGGTAACTCGGGCGCGGCGCGTACCGTCGGCTCGCCGGGCGCGGCCGCGGCGGCGCTCACCGTCGGCGCGGTGGACCGCGACGACAACCTGGCCGAGTTCTCCAGCCGCGGGCCGCGTGTGGGCGACAACGGCCTGAAGCCCGAGATCACCGCGCCGGGCGTCGGGATCGTCGCCGCGCGCGCCGCCGGCACCACAATGGGTACGCCTGTGGGCGACGCCTACACGACCGCGTCCGGGACCTCGATGGCCACCCCGCACGTGGCGGGCGCGGCGGCGATCCTCGCGCAGGACCACCCGGACTGGTCCGCCGGGAAGTTGAAGGACGCGCTGGTCAGCACCACCAGGGGGAACCCGGCCCTGACCGTTTTCGAGCAGGGCGGCGGTCGGGTCGACGTGGCGCGGGCGCTCACCCAGCGGGTGTACGCCTCGGCCACCGTCGACTTCGGTCGGATCACCACGGGCGGCGCGGCGGTGCAGCGCACCGTGACGTACACCAACGACACGGCGGGGTCGCAGACCCTGCGGCTGGCCCTGGACCTGCGCAACCTGGACAGCGGCGCGGCCGAGAGCGACGGCGTGGCCGTCGAGTCCGGTGAGGTGACCGTGCCGGCGGGCGGCAGCGTGGCCGTGCCGCTGCGCGCCGACCCGGCGAAGCTGGCCCGGGGCCCGCACGGCGGTTGGCTGGTGGCGACCGGCGCGGACGGTGTCGCCGTGCGCACGCCGGTGGGGCTCACCGTCAGCGGCCCGCTGCACCAGGTCACCGTGAAGGTGCTGGACCGGCAGGGTCGGCTGACCCTCTCGCCGGGGCTCACCCTCTACGGTGAGCAGCCCGAGTCGGACTTCTGGGGCTGGTGGCCGGGCGAGGGCACGCTGCAGGTCGAGGAGGGCACGTACCTGCTGACCGCGCTTGTCGAGCACGGCGCCCCCCTCGACGAGCAGCTGACCGAGGCCGTCGAGCCCGAGCTGACCGTCGATCGGGACCTGACAGTGGTGCTCGACGCCCGCAAGGGCACGCCGGTGCGGATCGAGACGCCGAAGCCCAGCGAGCAGCGGGCCACGCTCAGCTACTACGTGCACCGCGTGCTGGGCAACGGCCGGCAGATCGACCACGGCGTGATGGCGTACAGCACCGTCCAGCAGGTGAACGTCACGCCGACCCGCCCGGTGCGTCAGGGCGAGTTCGAGTTCGCCTCGCGCTGGCAGCTCGTCGCGCCCATGGTGGACGCGACCATCAGCGGGGTGTCCGGTCCGTCGGACATCAACCTGCTGGGTACGTCGCCGGCGCCGACGGGTCGGCGGAAGCTGCCGCTGGTCTGGGCCGGCGCCGGCACCCCGGCCGAGCTGGCCCGGGTGCGGGGCGCTGCCGCGCTGCTCGCCGCCGACCCCAACCGGAGCGAAGACGAGCAGGTGGCCGCCGCGGCGGCGGCCGGCGCCGCGGCGGTGCTGATCGTCCGCCCGCAGGACCAGACCGCGTGGACGGTCTGGCGGCCGGCCGGCGAGCGGCTGCCGGTTCCGGCGATGGTCGTCGCGTACGACGACGGGCAGCGGCTGATCGCGGCGGCGCGCAGGGGCCGGGCGACGTTGGACCTGACGCTGACCGTGGACAGCCCCTACCTGTACGACGTGTGGCAGGTGTCGAAGGGTCGGGTGCCGGAGCGGATCGTGCACACGGTGACCGCACAGAACACCGCCGAGGTGACCGCCAGCTACGGCGACACGGGCGCGGGCTGGGCCACCGAGGAGCGGTTCGGTTGGCGTCCGTGGCAGGAGTACTCCTGGAACGACGACCAGCGCATCATCCGCAACGGGACCAGCCGGCAGGAGTTCGTCAGCGCCGGGGACTCCTGGTGGCAGCACCGGGTGCTGCACAAGGAGATGTTCATGCAGTGGGGGCAGGTGACCGGTGGGCTGACCCAGGAGCCCCGGCGGTACGCGGCCGACGACCGGGAGGTCGAGACCTGGCACGCTCCGGTGATCCGTCCGGCCGTGCCGGCCGGTGGGGCGCCGGTGCCGACGCGTACGGGCGACAGCCTGGACGTGCGGGTGCCCGAGTTCGTCGATGCCGACGGGCACTACAGCGTGGCCGGCAACAGCGAGGAGCAGGACACCGTCGAGGCTCGCCTCAGCCGCGACGGGCAGCAGATCGCCGACCTGTCCGACGGCTGGGCGCCGGTGCCGACCACCGCCGCAGCGGCCCGCTACCGCCTCGACGTGACGACCCGGCGGGCCTCGGACCAGTGGCGCTACGCCACCCGTACCGACACGGCGTGGCAGTTCACCTCGGCCCGGCCGGCGGGTGACGCGGCCGTGCCGCTGTCGCTGCTCCAGGTGGACTACCGGGTGCCTGCCGACCTGCTCGGCGCCGTACCCGGCCACCGGCCGCACCAGCTGGGGCTGACCCTGCGCCAGCCGAGGGGAGTCGTCGCGCCGACGGGCACCAGCCTGCGGGTGGAGGTCTCCTTCGACGAGGGCGTCACCTGGCGGGCCGCGCCGACCAGAGGGTCGGGGACCCGCTGGACCGCGACCGTGCCGGCCGGGCGGGGAACCGTGTCGCTGCGGGTGCACGCCACCGACCGGGCCGGGAACTCCGTCGACCAGACGGTGCTGCGGGCGTACGGGCTGCGCTGACCGCGGAGTGACGAGTGGGGCCCGCCGTCGCGCCGACGGCGGGCCCCACCGCCTTCAGAGCCAGCCGCGCCGGGCGACCTGGAACGCCAGCCCGGGTCGGGTGTCCACGCCTGCGGCGTCCATCAGGTCGGCGAGGCGACGCTGCACCGTCCGGCGGCTCACCCCGAGCTGGGAGGCGATGGACTTGTCCGGTACGCCGGCCACGAACAGCGATAGCAGTCGGGCCTCGTCGGCGTCGGGCTGGTAGCCGTCGACCGGGCGGTCGTCGGCCTCGTCGCGCCGGCTCTCGGTCGTGGCGGCGGCGAGCGGGTCGTCGAGTCGCAGCCGGGTGGCCACCCGCCAGTGGCTCTCGAAGAGGGCGAGCAGCGCGTCGAGCAGTTGGCTGCGGCCGATCACCGCGGCGCTCGGCTCGCCGCCGTCGCGGTCGGGCACCAGCGGACAGATCGCGGTACGGGCGTCCACGATGGCCAGCCGGACCGGCAGCCGGTCCAGGACCCGGGCCTGCTCACCGGCGGCGACCCCCTTGGCCAGGTCCGTGAGGGCGCCCGGCTCCAGCAGCAGGTCCCGCTCGTAGATGGCCCGGTAGCTGACGCCGCGCGCCAGCGCGTCGAACTCCTCGACGTTCTCCGGGCCCGCCATGGCCAGCGGGTTCGCCCGGCAGAACCAGAGCACCTCGCTGCGGGCCGAGTTCTGCAGGTCCCGCAGCCGGTCGCGCAGCACCCGGCCGCCCCGGATCACCTCGACCAGGTGGTCCACGTGGTGGCGGCGCAGCCCGGAGCGGTACTCCTCGGCCAGTTGGGTGACCCGGCGCCGGGCCGCCTCCAGGTCCTCCTGGTGGCGCAGCAGCGTCGCGCCCAGGGCGACGTCCGGCGCTCTGGGGCGCAGCGGGGCGTCCGGGTCACTGTCGGTGGGCTGCACCAGGCCCTTGGCCCGCAGCGCCTCGACCTGCTCGACGACCTGCGCCCGGGGCCGGCCCAGCCGGTGGACCAGCTCGTCCACCCGGGCCGTGGTGAGCTGGAGCAGGCAGCGGTAGAGCTCCTCCTCGGCGGGGGTCAGGCCGATCACGTCCAACACGGGGCAAGACTGTACGTCGGTGGGGTGCGGGCCGTACCGGGGCCCGGTCGTGGGGCCGGTCGGCTGGTCAACTGTCGGCCCTCGCGTCTACTGTCGGGTGCTGTGCTGGAAGAGCTGCGCATCACCGGACTCGGCGTCATCGAGGACACCACGCTGCCGTTGACCGGCGGGATGAACGTCATCACCGGCGAGACCGGTGCCGGCAAGACGATGGTGGTGACCGGCCTCGGCCTGCTCTTCGGCGGCCGGGCCGACGCCGGGCGGGTCCGTGCCCAACCGGGCCGGGCAGTGGTCGAGGGGCGGCTGCGCCTCTCCGGGCGGGTCGCCGACACGGTGCACGCCCGGATCAGCGAGGCCGGTGGCGAGCCCGACGAGGACGGCTCGCTGCTGCTGAGCCGCACGGTGACGGTGGAGGGCCGCTCCCGGGCCCACCTCGGTGGCCGGAGCATGCCGGTGTCGATGCTGGGCGAGGTAGGCGAGCAGGCGGTGGCCGTGCACGGCCAGTCCGACCAGCTGCGGCTGCTGCGCCCGGCCGAGCAGCGGGCCGCTCTGGACCGCTTCGCCGGGCCGGCGCACGAGAAGCTGCTCGACGCGCTGCGCGAGGCGTACACGGGGTGGCGGCGGGTCGTCGACGACCTGGCCGACCGGCGGCGTAACGCCCGCGAACGCAACCAGGAGGCCGATCTGCTGCGGCTGGGCCTCGACGAGATCACCCGCGTCGACCCGCAGCCCGGCGAGGACGACGAGCTGAAGACCGAGGCGCAGCGGCTGGAGCACGCCGAGGGCCTGCGGACGGCCGCGCAGGTGGCCCAGCAGTGCGTGGCGGGCGGCGCCGAGGCGGCCGACGAGACACCTGACGCGACGGCGCTGCTCGGCACGGCCCGACGCACCCTGGAGGCGCAGTCCGGCACCGACCCGGCGCTCGGCGAGCTGGCGGCCCGCCTGGAGGAGGCGGCCACGCTGGTGACCGACGTCTCCGCGGAGCTGTCGGCGTACCTGGCGACCCTCGACGCGGACCCGGCCCGGTTGCAGCACGTCTACGAGCGGCGGGCCGCGCTGCGGGCGTTGACCCGCAAGTACGCCGACGACGTCGACGGCGTCATCGCCTGGGCCGACCGGGCCCGCACCCGACTGTCCGACCTGGACACGTCCGACGACCTGCTCGACGAGCTGGACCGGGAGGGGCAGCGGCTGGCCGGTGAGGTGGCCGACCTGGCCTCCCGGGTGTCGGTGTCCCGGCAGGAGGCGGCGGTTCGCTTCGCCGACCAGGTCACCGTGGAGCTGGCCGGTCTGGCCATGCCGCACGCCCGGATCGAGGTGGCGGTGCTGCCCCGGCCGGCCGGGCGGGCCGAGCCGACGCTGACTGTCAACGGCGTCGAGGTGGGTGTCGCGGCGGACGGCGGCGACGAGGTGGAGCTGCGGTTGCTGGCCCACCCGGGCGCGCCGTCGTTGCCGTTGCAGCGTGGGGCCTCCGGCGGTGAGCTGTCCCGGGTGATGCTCGCCATCGAGGTGGTCTTCGCCGGCTCGGGCGGCCCGCCCACGCTTGTCTTCGACGAGGTCGACGCCGGTGTCGGCGGCCAGGCCGCGGTGGAGATCGGCCGGCGGCTGGCCCGGCTGGCCCGCAGCCACCAGGTGCTGGTCGTGACCCACCTGCCGCAGGTGGCCGCGTTCGCCGACCGGCACCTGGTAGTGGCGAAGGACACCGGCGGCGCGGTGACCACCAGCGGGGTACGCGTCGTGGAGGACACCGAACGCGCCCGCGAACTGGCCCGGATGCTCGCCGGTTTGCCCGATTCGGATCTGGGTATCGCTCACGCTGAGGAGCTTCTGGCCGTGGCCGCCAAGGAAAGGCGGTTGTGACGCCGCGTATTGTGAGCGCAAGCACACCGGCTTGTGCCGACGTGTGCTTCCCTGGGTAGGCGGCCCTGCTCAGGCATGTCGCGACAGAAAAGCCTGCCTCACATGCCAGGATGGTCACGATGCGTCTACCCACGTTGCGCCGGAACCGAAACGCGGAGCCGGGCAGAGTCCTCGGCACCGCGCGCCTTGATCGCCGGACGAAACGGCTGGTCGGCCGGCTGCGCCCCGGTGACATCGCCGTCATCGACCACGTCGACGTGGACCGGGTGGCGGCCGACTCGTTGGTCGCCGTCGGTGTCGCGGCGGTGCTCAACGCCAAGCCGTCGGTCTCCGGCCGCTACCCCAACCTCGGGCCGGAGGTGCTGGTCGCCGCCGGCATCCCGCTCCTGGACGATCTCGGGGAGGGCGTCTTCGAGCGGATCCGCGAGGGCGACCAGGTGCGGATCGAGGGCAACACCGTGTTCGCCGGCGACGAGCCGGTGGCGCACGGCACCCTCCAGGACGCCGAGTCGGTCGCCAAGGCGATGTCCGACGCCCGGGAGGGGCTGTCGGTGCAGTTGGAGGCGTTCGCCGCCAACACGATGGACTACCTGCGCCAGGAACGCGACCTGCTGCTCGACGGCGTGGGCGTCCCGGACATCCAGACCCAGATCCAGGGTCGGCACTGCCTGATCGTGGTGCGCGGCTACGACTACAAGGCCGACCTGGACGTGCTGCGCCCGTACATCCGGGAGTTCAAGCCGGTGCTGATCGGCGTGGACGGCGGCGCGGACGCGCTGGTCGAGGCCGGGTACACCCCCGACATGATCATCGGGGACATGGACTCGGTCACCGACGACGTGCTGCGCTGCGGCGCCGAGGTGATCGTGCACGCCTACCCCGACGGGCGGGCGCCCGGCCTGCCCCGGGTCAACGGTCTCGGCGTCCCGGCCATCACCTTCCCGGCCGCGGCGACAAGCGAGGACCTGGCGATGCTGCTGGCCGACGAGAAGGGCGCGTCCCTCCTCGTCGCGGTCGGCACCCACGCCACGCTCGTCGAGTTCCTGGACAAGGGACGCGGCGGGATGGCCTCGACGTTCCTGACCCGGTTGAAGGTCGGGGGCAAGCTCGTCGACGCCAAGGGTGTGAGCCGGCTCTACCGGCAGAGCATCTCCGGTTCGTCGCTGCTGCTGCTTGTGCTCTCGGCGATCGCGGCGATGGCCTCCGCGGTGGCCGTCTCCACCGTCGGGAAGGCGTACCTGGGCGTGGTCGCCGAGTGGTGGGACAATTTCGTGTTCCAGCTGTACCGGCTCTTCTAGTTCCCGACCGATCAAGAGGCTGCAAGCGTGATCAACTTCCGCTACCACGTGGTGTCCCTCACCGCGGTCTTCCTGGCTCTGGCGATCGGCCTGGTGGTCGGCACAGCCGCCCTCAACGGCCCGGTCGCCGACTCGCTCAAGCAGCAGGTCACCGGGCTGCGCAAGGACAACCAGCAGTGGCGGCAGCAGGTCGCCAGCATGGAGAAGCAGCTCGGTCTGGAGGAGGAGTTCGCCGAGGAGATGTCGCAGGTCGTCCTGCCGGGCACCCTCGCCGGGCGCCGGGTCGTGGTGCTCAGCCTGCCCAACGGGCGTGACCACACCGAGGGCGTGCTCAAGAAGCTCCAGCTCGCCGGTGCCACCATCACCGGCCGGGTCGACCTGCAGGACAAGTTCATCAACCCGGACAACAACTCCAACCTGCTGGAGCTGGCCGTCACCGCCGCCCGGCCGACCGCGCAGACCACCGGCCTGCCGGGCAACGGGCACGGCGTGGAGACCTCCAGCGCGCTGCTGGCCAGCGTCCTGCTGGACCGGGCGCAGGGCACCGCGCCGGTCAGCGACGCCGACCGGCGGGCGGTGCTCGCCGCGTACAACAACGCCGGCTACCTGACCACCGACAACAACAAGGTCACCGGGCCGGCCGAGGCCGTCGTGGTCGTCAGCGGTCAGCCGTACGTCGACAAGGACTCCGAGAAGCGCGACGAGTCGGTCGTCAAGATCGCCGAGCAGTTCGACCGGACCGGTTCGATCGTGGTGGGCGGCAACGGCTCGGCCGGCGGCAACGTGGTGTCGGTGGTCCGCGGTGACCCGGTGCTGTCGCAGACCATCTCCACCGTCGACAACGCCAACACGGTGCAGGGCCAACTGGTCACCAGCCTCGCCCTGGTGCAGCAGCTCGTGGAGAAGAAGGCCGGTCAGTACGGCGTCGGCGACAACGCCGCGTCCCTGCTGCCTAGACTGCCCCAGTGAGCGAACGACGTACCCCCGTGTCCGGAACCGTCGCGACCCTGCGCCCGAGCGAGGTGACGGCGTGAGGACGCTGGGCCGGCTGCTGATCGCCGGCGCCGGCGCGGCCGCCGCCCGGTACGCGCTGCGCGAGGTGCGGACCGCCCCGGTGGGGCCGGCGCTGGAGCGCACCAACTTCCGGGGCCGGACGGTGACGCTCGCCGCCGGGCCGGCGCTCGCCGGCGGTGCGACCGCGGCAAGCGTGTTCGGCGCCACAAGCGCCGCCTCCGGAGGTGCTGCCCTGGTCGCCGGCCTCGGCGCCGGCGGTGTCGGGCTCTACGACGACGTGGTCGGATCCCGTCCGGAGCAGAAGGCGGCCAAAGGCTTCGCCGGGCACCTCGCCGCGCTGCGGGAGGGGCGGGTCACCGCCGGGCTGGTCAAGGTCATCGGAGTGGGCGCCGCGGGGCTGGGCGCGGCCGCGCTGCTCGCCGCCGACCCCCGGGTCGCCGCGCACCCGCGCCGGCAGCGCCACGGCGCCGTCGGTCGAGGGGTCGACGTGCTGCTCGGCGCCGGAGTGATCGCCGGCACCGCCAACCTGCTCAACCTGCTCGACCTGCGGCCCGGCCGGGCCATCAAGTCCGGGCTGCTGCTGGGCGCACCGCTGGCCGGTGGCCCGCACGGCGGGATCGCCGCCGGCGCGGCCGGCGCCGCGGCCGGCCTGCTCCGCGACGACCTGTCCGAGGACGTGATGCTCGGCGACAGCGGCGCGAACGCGCTCGGCGCCCTGCTCGGCGTCGCCCTCGCCGCCCGCAGCGGCCCGCTCGGGCGGGCCGGTCTGCTCGCGGTGCTCGCCGGTCTGACCGCCGCCAGCGAGAAGGTCAGCTTCACGTCGGTGATCCAGCGGACCCCGGGCCTGCGGCAGCTCGACGCACTGGGCCGACGCGCCGACTGACGACGTGACCAGACCGGCATCCCTCGCCGGCGCCGGCCGGCTGGCCGGGGCAGCCGCGCTCATCGCCGTCCTCACCGTGCTCAGCCGGCTCGCCGGCTTCGGCCGTACCGCCGTGTTCACCTGGAGCCTCGCCCCGACCGACCTCGGCGGCGCCTACGTGGTGGCCAACGCGGTCCCGAACTTCATCTTCGAGATCGTCGCCGGGGGAGCCCTGGCCAGCCTCGTCGTACCGCTGCTGGCCGGGGCCGTCGAGGCCGGTGACCGCACGGCGGTCGCCCGGACCACCGGCGCGCTGCTGAGCTGGACTCTCGCCCTGCTGGTGCCGCTCGCGCTGCTCGTGGTGCTGTTCGCCGGCCCGGTGGTCGAGTCGCTGGGCCACCACCTGACCGCCGCCCAGCAGCAGAGCGGCGTACGGATGCTGCGGGTCTTCGCGCCGCAGCTGCCGCTGTACGGCGTCGGCATCGTGCTCACCGGGGTGCTCCAGGCGCACCGGCGCTTCGCCTGGCCGGTGCTCGCCCCGCTGCTGTCCAGCCTCACCGTGATCGTCGTCTACCTGGGGTTCACCGCCACGCAGGGGCGGTACGCCACAGTCGCCGGGGTGAGCCCCGGCGGCGAGGTGCTGCTCTCCGCCGGCACCACCCTGGGCGTGGTGACGCTGTCGCTGTCGCTGCTCATCCCGGTCCGCCGGCTGCGCCTGGGGTTGCGGCCCGGGTTCGGGTTCCCCGCCGACGCGCGGGCCCGGGTCGGCGGGTTGGCGGTGGCGGGCGCGGTCACCGTCACCACGCAGCAGATCGCCCTGATCGTCAGCCTGAACCAGGTCACCGCGGGCGCGCGCAGCAACCCGGGTGTCTACAACCTGGCGCAGACCGTCTACCTGCTGCCGTGGGCGGTGCTGGCGGTGCCGCTGGCCGTCGCCGCCTATCCGACGCTCGCGGCGGCGCGGTCGGCCGGCGACGAGGACGGCTACCGGGCGACGCTGGCCCCTTCCGTGCGCGGGGTGCTGCTGTTCAGTTGTCTCGGCGCGGCCGCCCTGGTCGGGACCGCGGGACCGGTCGGGCACTTCTTCTTCCCCGCGTCCACCGCGTCCACCGCCGCCGCCGCGATCACCGGGTACGCCCCGGGCCTGGTCGGCTACGGACTGTTCGCGATCCTCACCCGGGCCCTCTACGCCCGGGGCGAGACTCGGGCGGCGACCGCCGCGACCGCCGTCGGCTTCCTGGTGGTGCCGCCCGCCGTCCTGGTGCTCGGCGCGATCCTGCCGGTGCGCGACCGGGTGCTCGCCGTGACGTCCGCCAACTCGGTGGGCATGGTGGTGCTCGGCGTGTTGCTCGTCACGGCGGTGCTGCGCAGCGCCGGCCGGCCGGCGCTGGCCGGCGCGGCCCGGGCCGGTGCGGCCGGTGGCCTCGCCGGGCTGCTCGCCGCGCTCGCCGGGCTGGGCGTGAGCCGCTGGCTCGACAGGCTGGACGACGGCACCCCGACGACGCTCGCGGCACTCGGTCAGGGCATGCTGTCCGGGGTTGTGGTCGGTGTCGTGTTCCTCGTCGTGGTCTGGTTCGTCGACCGGCGGGACGTACGGCCGCTACTGACCGGGGTGGTCCGCCGCCTCGGCCGGCGAGGGCCGCGGGGCCGGGCCGGCACGTCGACGCCGGGCGCGGTCCCCCCGGAGCGGGGCGACGGGAAGGAGACGGCGGTTCGGTGAGCGTTGTCAACGGGAACCGGCGGTGGCCGGAATGACGGAAACCAGCGGTCGGCGAGGTTCCGTGGCGCTGCTGCTGGCTTCCAGCACCGGCGGGGTCGGCCAGCACGTCCGCTCGGTGGCGCGTGGGCTCGTCGCGTCCGGCGCCTCCGTGCTGGTCTGCGGGCCGACGGCCACCCAGGAGCAGTTCGACTTCACAGGCGTCGGCGCGCGTTTCCAGCCGGTGGCGATACCGGCCAGCCCGACCCCGGCCGACGCGCGGGCGGTGCTCGCCCTGCGGCGGGCGCTCGCCGCCGCGCCTGTCGACGTGGTGCACGCCCACGGTCTGCGCGCCGGTCTCGTCGCCGTGCTGGCCCGTCCGTCCGCCCCGGTGGTCGTGACCTGGCACAACGCGGTCCTCGCGGGCGGCCTGCGCGGTGGGGTCTCCCGGCTCGTCGAGCGGGTGGTCGCCCGGGGCGCCCGGGTGGCTCTCGGCGCCTCCGCCGACCTGGTCGAGCGGGCCGCCGCGCTGGGCGCCGCCGACGCCCGACTCGCCCCGGTCGCCGCCCCGACGCTGCCCGCTCCGCGTCGACGCCGCGCCGCCGTGCGCGCCGAGTTCGGCGTACGACCGGAGCAGCCGTTGCTCGTCTCGGTGGGGCGGCTGCACCCGCAGAAGCGCTACGACGTGCTGATCGACGCGGCGGCCCGCTGGCGTACGCGGACACCCCCGCCGGTCGTGGTGATCGCCGGGAGCGGTCCGGCGTACCTGCCGCTGGCCGCCCGGACCTCGGCGGCGCGCGCGCCGGTGACCCTGCTGGGGCACCGCACCGACGTGGCCGACCTGCTCGCCGGCGCCGACCTGGCGGTGGTCACCAGCGACTGGGAGGCCCGGCAGTTGTTCGCCCAGGAGGCGATGCGGGCCGGCGTACCGCTGGTGGCGACCGCGGTGGGTGGCCTGCCGGAGCTGGTCGGCGACGCCGCGGTGCTGGTCCCGGCCGGTGACGTGGACGCGGTCGACGCGGCGGTGCGCGCGCTGCTGGACGACCCGGCGGCCCGGGCCGAGCTGGGTCGGCGCGGTGCCGAGCGGGCGGCGACGTGGCCCACCGAGGAGGACACGGTGGCCGTGCTGGCGGCCCTCTACGCCGAGCTGGGCGCCCGTCCGACTCCTCCGGCGACCCCCGGCTCCGACGCGCGGATGACGGGACACCGGTGATGTTGCGTCGACTCGCTCCCGCCCTGTTGACAGTGCTCGTGGTGGTGTTGGGCGTCACCGCCCTGGCCGCCCGGCCGCCCCAGGGCGCACCGGGGCGCACCGCCGACTTCGTGGTGCTCGCCGGGATCGCCGGGCTGCGCTGGGAGGACGTCGACCAGCAGAGCACCCCGACGTTGTGGCGGATGGCCCAGGACGGCTCGATCGGCTCCCTGTCGGTGCGGTCCGCGCATCGACCCACCTGCCCGGTCGACGGGTGGCTGACCCTCGGCGCGGGCAGCTTCGCCGCGTGGAACGGCACCCGGGCCGACGGCGGCTGCCCGCCCGCCGGCGTGGCAGTGGAGCAACCGGACGGGATCGGCGCGAACCTGCCCGACCAGGAGAGCGTGGTCCAGTACAACCAGCAGCGGCTGCCCTGGGGCACCATGCCCGGGTCGCTGTCGGAGTCGGTGCGCTGCTCGGTCGCCGTGGGTCCGGGCGCCGCCGTGGCCGCCGCCCGCCCGTTCGGCCGGGTCGACAGGTACGCCGCGGGTCTGCCCGCCGATCCGCGCCGGCTGCTCGGCTCGTGCGTGCTGAGCATCGTCGACCTCGGCACGGTCGAGGGGACCGACCCGGCGGCGCGTGCCGTGCAGGCGCGGGAGGCCGACAAACAGTTGGCCCGGGTCCTGGCCGCCCGGCCGGAGCGGTCGCTGGTGCTGGTCGCCGGGATCTCCGACACCGAACAACCGTCTCGGCTGCACGTGGCGGTCGCCGACGGGCCGGGCTGGGAGCGGGGGTGGCTCACCTCGGCCAGCACCGGCCGCGACGGTTACCTGCAACTTGTCGACCTCGCGCCGACGGCGTTGGCCGCGCTGGGCCGGCCCATGCCGGAGCGGCTGTTCCTCGGCCGGCCGGCGGTCAGCACCGGGGGCCGTCCGGCCGACCTGACGAAGGCGATAAACGCTCCGGCGGACGCCGACCGGGAGGCGGCCGCCCAGCGGGCGGTCTCCGGCCGGTTCTTCGCCCTGCTCGCCGGGTTGCAGGTGCTGCTGGCCCTGGCGGTGCTGCCGTTGCTGCGCCGGGCCCGACCGCACGCCGGCCCGGCCGGCCCGACCCCGGTCTCCGCCCGCGTCGTGGCGGTGGTGGAGTTGCTGCTGGTGGCGGCCGCGTTGACGGTTCCGGCCGCGCTGCTCGCCGACGCCGTCCCCTGGTGGCGGGGCGAGCACCCGGGATGGGTCTTCGGCGTGGTAACCGGGTTGCTGGTCGCGGGGGGCACGGCGGCGGTCCGGTTCGCCCCCGGGTACGCGAGCACGCTCGGCCCGTTCGGCGCGGTGGCCGGCCTCACGACCCTGGCGGTCGGGCTGGACGTGCTCACCGGGTCGAGCCTCCAGCTCAACAGCGTGGTCGGCTACTCGGCGTTGCAGGGTGGCCGGTACGCCGGGCTGAGCACTGTCGGGCTGGGGGTGTTCCTCGCCGGCGCGCTCGTGACCGGCGGGTGGTTCGCCCAGCGGGTGCACCGCCGCTGGCGGCCCGCCGTGATGGTCGCCGTGGGTGGCCTCGCGGTGGTGGTGGTCGGCAGCCCGTACCTGGGCGCCGACCCGGTGGGCGCGATCGCGTTGACCGCCGGGCTGAGCGTGGCCGCGGCGATCAGCGCCGGCGGCTGGTTGACCATCACCCGACTGGCCTGGGCCACGATGGCCGCCCTGGCGGTCGGCATCGGCTTCGCCGTGGTGGACCTGCGCCGGCCGGCGGCCGAACGGGGGAGCCTGGGTCGGTTCCTGTCCGCGGTGGGCGACGGCACCGGCGGGTTCACCGTGCACCGGTCCAGCACGGCCAACTTCGAGACGTTGGTGAACAGCCCGTTGACGGTGCTGGCGCTGGCCGGCGGGCTGCTGGTGTGGTTCGCCCTGCTGCAGCCGTGGGGCGGGCTGATGCGGCTGTTCGGCATCTACCCGGCGGTGCGGGCCGCGCTGGGCGGCACGGCTGTCGCGGCGGTGCTCGGTGGTGTGCTCGACGGTGCGGCACTGGACGTGGCGGGCGCGGCTGCCGCCCTGGTGGTGCCGATGGCCGCGCTGGCGTCGCTGCGGGTCCTCGGGCACGCCGCCGACCGGACCCGACCGGTCACCGGCCGCGCCCGGGAGAACGAGGCGGACGACGACTCGGGCTCCGGCGGCGACGGCCCGGCCGGTGGAGGTGACGGTCCGACCGGTGGCGGTGGGCCGCTGGGCGCGGGTCATCCCCGGCCGATCGGCGGCCCGCCCGCGGCGCCCCCACGGGCGGTCGTGCTGCCCCCGGGCCCCGACGACGCTCCCGCGGGCCCTGCGGTGGTCGGCGGGCCCGTACCGCCGTCCGAGGAGCACCCGGCGGCGGACGCGGCGGCCGGGGCGCCTCCCGCGCCCGCGCAGCGGCGACCAGCCGACACACCGGCGGAAGAACCGGCGGACGCACCGGCCGCGTCGGTCACCCGGCCATCGACCGAGGTTGCCGCCTCCTGACCGACGGGCGTCGTCCCGGTGGCCCGGCGCTGTGCCGCCCGGGGTGCGGCCTGCGAGTACCCGTCGTGGAGGTGTTACCGTGGAATCCCGTGGATCGCGTGATCACTTTGCTGATCGAGCACGGCGGTCTGCATGACCGCGACAGACGACACGGGAGCAGGCCTTGGCCCCATCAGCACGGACGACCAGGCACATTTTCGTCACCGGGGGCGTCGCCTCCTCGCTGGGTAAGGGCCTCACCGCCTCCAGCCTCGGCAACCTGTTGACCGCGCGCGGGTTGCGCGTGGTGATGCAGAAGCTCGACCCCTACCTCAACGTCGACCCCGGGACGATGAACCCGTTCCAGCACGGCGAGGTCTTCGTCACCGAGGACGGCGCCGAGACCGACCTCGACGTCGGGCACTACGAGCGTTTCCTGGACCGGGCGTTGTCCGGCAAGGCGAACGTCACCACCGGCCAGATCTACTCCGACGTGATCGCCAAGGAGCGCCGGGGGGAGTACCTGGGTGACACCGTCCAGGTCATCCCGCACATCACGAACGAGATCAAGTCACGGATCCTGGCGATGGCCGACCCGGACGACGACGGCGTCCTGCCCGACGTGGTCATCACCGAGGTCGGTGGCACCGTCGGCGACATCGAGTCGCTGCCGTTCCTGGAGGCGATCCGCCAGGTCCGCCACGACCTGGGCCGGGACAACTGCTTCTACCTGCACGTGTCGCTGGTGCCGTACCTGGCGCCGTCGGGCGAGCTGAAGACCAAGCCCACCCAGCACTCCGTGGCGCAGCTGCGCAACATCGGCATCCAGCCGGACGCCATCGTGCTGCGCTGTGACCGGGAGATCCCGGTGAAGCTCAAGGAGAAGCTGTCGCTGTACTGCGACGTCGACGCCGAGGCGGTCGTCGCCGCGCCGGACGCCCCGAGCATCTACGACATCCCGAAGGTGCTGCACCGCGAGGGGCTCGACGCGTACGTGGTGCGCCGGCTCAACCTCTCGTTCCGGGACGTGGACTGGGCGAGCTGGGACGACCTGCTGGAGCGGGTGCACCGTCCCCGGCACACGGTCACCGTCGCGGTGGTCGGCAAGTACGTCGACCTGCCGGACGCGTACCTGTCGGTCAGCGAGGCGATCCGGGCGGCCGGTTTCGGTCACCGGGCGCGGGTGCAGCTCAAGTGGGTGCCCAGCGACGAGTGCGTCACCCCGGCCGGCGCCGCGGCGGCCCTGGCCGGCGTGGACGGCATCCTCATCCCGGGCGGGTTCGGGGTCCGCGGCATCGAGGGCAAGATCGGCACGGCCCGGTACGCCCGGGAGAACGGCATCCCCCTGCTCGGCCTCTGCCTCGGCCTGCAGTGCATGACGATCGAGGTGGCCCGGCACCTGGCCGGCCTGGACGGCGCCAACTCGCTGGAGTTCGACGAGCAGGCCGCGCACCCGGTCATCGCCACGATGGCCGACCAGGAGGACATCGTCGCCGGCAAGGGCGACCTGGGCGGCACCATGCGGCTCGGGGCGTACCCGGCGACGTTGACCGAGGGCTCGCTCGTCGCCGAGGCGTACGGCAGCACCGACATCAGCGAGCGGCACCGGCACCGCTACGAGGTGAACAACGCCTACCGGGACGCGCTGACCAAGGCGGGCCTGCACATCTCCGGCACATCTCCGGACGGCCGGCTTGTCGAGTTCATCGAGCTGGACCGGGATCTGCACCCGTTCTTCGTGGCCACGCAGGCGCACCCGGAGCTGAAGAGCCGTCCCACCCGCCCGCACCCACTGTTCGCGTCGTTCGTCAAGGCCGCCGTGACGTACTCGCAGGCCGACCAGTTGCCCGTCGACCTGGAGGCCGCGTCGGAGGCCCCGTCGGCGCGCAAGGCCGCCCGCAACGGCGCCGCCACGAAGGCCGCGTCGGCCTCGTGAGCGAGCGGAGCGAGCGAACCAGCAGGCTCAGCAGCGGGGCGCGTCGCGCCGTCGTCGAGCGCAGCGAGGCGATGGCGTGAGCGAGCGGAGCGAGCGAACCAGCGGCCACACCAGCGCGGTCGAGCACCGCTACGAGGTGCGTTCCCGCGAGGAGCGCTACCGGGGTCGGATCTTCGACGTGGTCACCGAGGAGGTGACCATGCCGGGCGGCGGGACCGCGCGGCGGGACCTCGTCCGGCACGTCGGGGCGGTGGCCGTGGTGGCCCTCGACGACGCGGGTCAGGTGGTGCTGATCCGGCAGTACCGGCACCCGGTCGGCCGGCACCTGTGGGAGCTGCCGGCCGGGCTGATGGACGTCTCCGGTGAGGAGTTGCCGGCCGCTGCGTTGCGGGAGTTGGCCGAGGAGGCCGACCTCACCGCCGGTCGGATCGACGCGCTCGTCGACCTGCACAGCTCGCCGGGTTTCACCAACGAGTTGGTCCGGGTCTACCTGGCCCGGGACCTGGGCGACGTGCCGGCGGCGGAGCGCCACGAGCGCCGCGACGAGGAGGCCGACCTGCAGATCGTCCGGATGGCCCTGGACGAGGCGGTCGACATGGTCCTGGCCGGCGAGATCACCAACGCGTCCGCGGTGGCCGGTCTGCTCGCCGCGGCCCGCGCCCGGGACACCGGTTTCACCCAGCTGCGCCGGGCGGACGCGCCGCTGCCGCGCTGAGCGCCGCCGCCGGTCCAGACCGGCGAGGGAGTACGCGCCAGAGGGGCCCCGCGGTCAGCCGCGGGGCCCCTCTACGTGTCGCCGTTGTCAATCAGTCGCGCAGCGGGCGGCCCTGCGCGTCCGTGCCGCCGTTGACCAGGATCATGATGCCGTCGATGACGCCCCAGAGCGCGCCGACGCCGCACGTCACCAGGCTCACGACGAGCTGGAGAACGGCGATCTTGGTGTGTCCGGTGTAGAACCGACCGGCCCCGAAGGTGCCGAGCAGGATGCCGAGGATGCCCGCGACGACCTTGCTCTTGTCGGAGTAACCCGGGGCGTACCCCGGCTGGTAAGGAGGAGTGGTCATGGGCGGACACACTAGTGATCCACTCGCCCGCTGTCCGTACCGCCACACGGCAGATGGGACGATAATGGGCGAACACTGTCCTGACGGCTGATGTGGCCTCCCACCGCCGGCCCGTTCGGCGCCCTGACACTCCGTCAGGTCACCCGGGCACCGGATGCCACTGTGCTGGCTCCCGGCGGGGCCGGGCGCGCCTAGACTGCCGCCGGCGGGACCGGTGGACCGCGGTGGCAATGGGGCCGTCGTGGCACCGAGCAGTCGGGGGAAACCGGTGGACCGCGGCGGCAATGGGGCCGTCGTGGCACCGCGCAGTCGGGGGAACTCAGCCCCGAAGAGAGGTGTCTGCATCGTGAAGGTCGGAATCCCACGCGAGGTCAAGAACCACGAGTACCGCGTGGCGATCACGCCGGCGGGCGTCAACGAGTTCACCCGCAGCGGCCACCAGGTCTTCGTCGAGTCCGGCGCCGGCGTCGGCTCCAGCATCACCGACGAGGAGTTCGCCGCGGCGGGCGCCACGATCCTGGCCACCGCCGACGAGGTGTGGGACACCGCCGAGCTGGTGCTCAAGGTCAAGGAGCCGATCGCCGAGGAGTACCACCGGATGCGCGAGGGGCAGGTGCTCTTCACCTACCTGCACCTGGCCGCCTCCAAGGAGTGCACGGACGCGCTCGTCGACCGCAGGGTCACCGGGATCGCGTACGAGACCGTCGAGCTGCCCGACCGGTCGTTGCCGCTGCTCGCCCCGATGTCCGAGGTGGCCGGCCGGCTCGCCCCGCAGGTCGGCGCCTTCTACATGATGCGTACCGGCGGTGGGCGCGGGGTGCTGCCCGGCGGCGTCTCCGGCGTGTACGCGGCGAAGACCGTGGTCATCGGCGCCGGCGTCTCCGGTATGAACGCCGCCGCCATCGCCCTGGGACTGCAGTCCGAGGTGCTGCTGCTGGACAAGAACGTCGCCCGGCTGCGCCAGGCCGACGCCATCTACCGGGGCCACCTGCAGACCATCGCCTCGAACGCGTACGAGGTCGAACGCGCCGTGCTCGACGCCGACCTGGTCATCGGCGCGGTGCTGGTGCCCGGCGCGAAGGCCCCGACGCTCATCTCCAACGAGCTGGTCTCCCGGATGAAGCCGGGCAGCGTGCTCGTCGACATCGCCATCGACCAGGGCGGCTGCTTCGAGGACTCGCGCCCGACCACGCACGCCGACCCGGTCTACAAGGTGCACGAGTCGATCTTCTACTGCGTGGCGAACATGCCCGGCGCGGTGCCGAACACCAGCACCTACGCGCTGACGAACGTCACCCTGCCGTACGCCCTGGAGTTGGCCAACCACGGCTGGCGCGAGGCGCTGCGCCGCGACCCGGCCCTCGCCCTGGGCCTGAACACCCACGAGGGCCAGGTCACCTACGGTCCGGTCGCCGAGGCGCACGGCATGAGCGTGCTCCCGCTGGCCGACGTCCTGGCCTGAAGAGCGGTGGCGGTCTGAGCGGGGTCGCGCAGCAGGCCGGCGTGGGCGCGGAGCCCGCGCCGGCCCTGCGTCGCGCCGTGCGCGGCTATCTCGACCACCTCACCGTCGAGCGCGGCCTGTCCGCGAACACCCTCGCCTCGTACCGCCGGGATCTCGACCGCTATCTCACGACCCTTGCCGACGCCGGCGTCGCCGACCTCGCGTCGGTCGGCGCCGGCGTCGTCGAGTCGCACCTGGCCCGACTGCGCGCCGGCGACGACGACCATCCGCCCCTCGCCGTGTCGTCCGCCGCCCGCGCGGCCAGCGCGGTCCGCGGCCTGCACCGCTTCGCGCTGCGTGAGGGACTGGCCGGCGCCGACCCCAGCCGCGACGTCCGCCCGCCCACCCCGCCGCGCCGGCTGCCCCGCGCGCTGGGCGTCGACGACGTGGTCCGGCTCCTGGAGACCGCCGGCCCGATCACCGCGACCGGCGAGGACGCGCCCCTCGCGCTGCGCGACCGGGCGCTGCTGGAGTTCCTGTACGGCACCGGCGCGCGGATCTCCGAGGCGATCGGGGCCGCGATCGACGACCTCGACACCGACGAGGGCACCGTGCTGCTGCGCGGCAAGGGTGGTCGGATGCGGCTGGTGCCGATCGGCGGGTACGCCGTCGACGCCGTCCGCGCCTACCTGGTCCGGGCCCGCCCCGGGCTGGCCGCCGGCGGCAGGGGCACCCCCGCGGTGTTCCTCAACGCGCGCGGCGGAGCGCTGTCCCGGCAGGGCGCCTGGGCCATTCTGCGGCGCGCCGCCGGGCGCGCCGGCCTGCCGGTCGACGGGCCTGCCGCGGTCTCCCCGCACACCCTGCGCCACTCGTACGCCACCCACCTGCTCGACGGCGGGGCCGACGTGCGGGTCGTCCAGGAACTGCTCGGCCACGCCTCGGTGACCACCACCCAGGTCTACACACTCGTGACCGTCGAGCGGCTGCGCGAGGTGTACGCCACCGCCCACCCGCGCGCCCTCGGCTGAACCCCGGCGGTCGTCGGCTCCGACACGCCGGGCCGGTGCCGAACGCCCTGCTGGTCCGTGGCGTACAGTCGGCATCGGCGCGGACCTCCTGGGGCGACACGACCGGGGTGCGCAGCGGCGCCGCGAAGGACGTCGGACGGCTCCGACGCCGGGTGGGTCGTCGGGAGGGGGCAACGAGGACATGGCTGGCAACGGTGACCGTGCCGAGACCTGGACGTCGGAGCTCCGCGAGCAGCAGGCCACGCTCGGCGCGGACCTGGGTCCGGCGGACCCGGCTGCCTACACCATGCGCAAGCCGATCCCCGAGCCGATGCCCACCGATCGGCACGGTCCGGCCCGCATCATCGCGATGGCCAACCAGAAGGGTGGCGTCGGCAAGACCACCACCACCATCAACCTGGGCGCGGCGCTTGCCGAGTACGGCCGCAAGGTGCTGCTCGTCGACTTCGACCCGCAGGGCGCGCTCTCGGTGGGCCTGGGGGTCAACCCGCACAACCTCGACCTGTCCGTCTACAACCTGCTCATGCAGGACGACGTGATGGCCGAGGACGTCCTCATCAAGACCGACGTCGCGGGTCTGCACCTGCTGCCGGCCAACATCGACCTCTCCGCCGCCGAGATCCAGCTCGTCAACGAGGTCGCCCGGGAGATGGCCCTGGCCCGGGTGCTGCGCTCGGTGCGCAAGGAGTACGACTACATCCTCATCGACTGCCAGCCCTCGCTCGGTCTGCTGGCGATCAACGCGCTGACCGTCGCGCACGGCGTGCTCATCCCGCTCGAATGCGAATTCTTCAGCCTGCGCGGCGTCGCGCTACTGCTGGACACCATCGACAAGGTGCGTGAGCGGCTCAACTTCGACCTGGAGCTCGAAGGCATCCTCGCCACCATGTACGACAGCCGCACCACGCACTGCCGGCAGGTGCTCCAGCGGGTGGTCGAGGCGTTCGGCGACAAGGTCTACCAGACGGTCATCACCAAGACGGTGAAGTTCCCCGAGTCTACCGTGGCCGGTGCGCCGATCACGACGATGGACCCGGCGTCCTCCGGGGCGCGCAACTACCGTCAGCTGGCCCGCGAGGTGATCGCCGCCCAGTCGGAGCGGTAGCCGGAACGCCAGGTGTCCGTGTCGTGGACTACGGTCGTGCGGTGACCGCGCCACCCCTCGACCCGCCCGAGGCCGCGGCAGGGGTCGACGACGTGCCGCCCGCCGACCCCGCTGTCGACCTGCCGGCCGGCCCCGCTGCCGACGCGCCTGCCACCGGCTTCACGGTGCGGCTGGCCAACTTCACCGGCCCGTTCGACCTGCTGCTGCAACTGATCGGCAAGCACAAGCTCGACGTCACCGAGGTGGCCCTGCACACGGTCACCGACGAGTTCATCGCCTACATCCGCGCCATGGGCGACAGCTGGGACCTCGACGAGGCCAGCGAGTTCCTGCTCATCGCCGCGACCCTGCTCGACCTGAAGGCGGCCCGGCTGCTGCCCGCCGCCGAGGTGGAGGACGAGGCCGACCTGGCCCTGCTGGAGGCGCGCGACCTCCTCTTCGCCCGGCTCCTGCAGTACAAGGCGTACAAGGAGGCGGCCGCCCACATCGCCGAACTGGAGGCGGTCGGCGGTCGCCGGTATCCCCGGGCGGTCAGCCTGGAGCCCCGCTACGCC
Organism: Micromonospora lupini str. Lupac 08; assembly: GCF_000297395.2. Lineage (GTDB taxonomy): Bacteria > Actinomycetota > Actinomycetes > Mycobacteriales > Micromonosporaceae > Micromonospora > Micromonospora lupini. The sequence continues at coordinate 2,741,445 of NZ_HF570108.1, forward strand.
GAGGCGCTGCCCGACCTGGTGCTCGGCATCGGCCCGCAGCGGCTGCTGAAGCTGGCCGTGCGGGCGATGACCCCGAAGCCCGTGCCGGAGGTGTCCATCGCCCACGTGCACATGGTCCGGGTCAGCGTCCGCGAACACGCGGCGATCCTCGCCTCCCGGCTGCGCCGGGCCGGCACGGCGACGTTCTCGCTGCTCTGCGCGGACTGCGAGGCCACCCTGGAGGTGGTGGCGCGGTTCCTGGCGCTGCTGGAGCTGTACCGGGAGGGTCTGGTGGCCTTCGTGCAGGAGCAGGCCCTGGAGGAGCTGACCGTGCGCTGGACCGGCCCGGTCGACGGCGAGACCGACCTGCACGTCGACGAGTACGCCGGCACCCCCGCCGACCCCGAGCAGGTGTCGGAGTCGGCCGGGCCGGCGTCGGCGGAGGCCGGACCGGAGCCGGCGGTCCAGGCCGGGGGACCGGACGTGACGGGAATGACGGAGGGAGAGCGGAATGAGTGACGAGGAACGCCGGGACTCGCTGGCCGACCAGGCCGCCGCCTGGGTCCCCCCGTGGGAGCGCCCTCGCCCACCCGCCCCGGCGGAAGCACCCGATCCCGCCAATTCCGCCGAGGCGCTCGCACCCGAGCCCGAGCCGGCAACGGTCCCGCCCGCCACCGCGGGAGATCTTGGTAGCAAACTGCCCCTCCAGGGGCCGAAATCGTCCAAGATCTCCGCCGAACCGGGCGTGGGGGCGAGCGGGGCCGCGGACGTACCCTCTCGGGCGGTTGGGCGGCGGCGGGTGACGGCCGCGCCGGAGCCCGCGCCCGACCTGCCCGACGCCGAGTTGCGCGGCGCGCTGGAGGCGATCCTGCTGGTGGTGGACGAACCGGTGAGCGAGTTGGTCCTGGCCCAGGTGCTGGAGCAGCCGGCCGAGCGGATCGGGCCGATGCTCGACGAGATCGCCGCCGGCTACACGGCCGCCGGGCACGGGTTCGAACTGCGCCGGGCGGCGGGCGGTTGGCGGTTGTACACCCGGCCGGAATACGCTACGTACGTCGAGCGGTTCGTCCTGGACGGGCAGTCCGTGCGGCTGACCCAGGCGGCGTTGGAGACTCTGGCCGTGGTCGCGTACAAGCAGCCGGTGACCCGGTCGCGGATCTCGGCCATCCGGGGTGTCAACTGCGACGGCGTCATCCGTACGCTTGTCACCCGCGGCCTCGTCGAGGAGTGCGGCGCCGAACCGGACAGCGGGGCGTTCCTGTACAAGACGACCACGCTGTTCCTGGAGAAGCTCGGGCTGAACACCGTCGACGAGCTGCCACCCCTCGCACCCTTCCTGCCCGACGACGTAGAAGAGCTTGCTGATGCGACCCGATAACCGTTCCCCCAAACCCGACGCCCCTGTCTTCGAGGGGGCGGAGCGCCTGCAGAAGGTGCTCGCCGCCGCAGGCGTCGGCTCCCGGCGTGCCTGCGAGGACCTGATCTTCCGCCGCCGGGTCACCGTGGACGGGCGGGTCGCCAAGCTCGGCGACAAGGTCGATCCGGCCACCTCGGTGATCCACGTGGACGGGGAGCGCCTCCAGGTCGACATCCGACTGGTCTACGTGGCGATGAACAAGCCGCGCGGCGTGGTCACCTCCATGGCGGACGACAAGGGCCGCAACGAGCTGGCCGAGTTCATCGGCAACCGGGTGGAGCAGCGGGTCTACCACGTCGGGCGGCTCGACGCGGACAGCGAGGGCCTGCTGCTGCTCACCAACGACGGCACCCTCGCGCACAAGCTCATGCACCCCTCGTACGAGGTGCTCAAGACCTACCTCGCCGAGGTGGTCGGGCCGATCCCGCGCAACCTGAGCAAGCGGCTGCTGGCCGGCGTCGAGCTGGAGGACGGGCCGGTCAAGGTCGACTCGTTCAAGGTGGTGGACACGCTTGGTAAATCCGCCCAGGTGGAGCTGAGCCTGCACGAGGGACGCAAGCACATCGTCCGGCGGCTGATGGAGGAGGTCGGGCACCCGGTCACCCGGCTGGTGCGTACCGCGATCGGTCCGATCCGGCTTGGTGAACTGCGCACGGGGCGGATCCGGCGGCTGACCAACGCGGAGGTCGCCGCCCTGTTCCACGCGGTGGGTGACTGACCCCCGAGTTCGGGGTACGGCTGCCGGTAGGCTCGCGACGGCCGGAAAGCGGTCGCCGGAGGTGGCGTGGGTCGCCTCGGGCGGCGTCGCGCGTGGGTCCGCCACGGACCCCGGGCATGATTGATGACGATTGACAAACCGCTTGCGGCGCCAGAGCACCGGGCGATCCGCGAGGTACGGGCTGAGGAGGACACGGTGGAGGAAAACGTACGGGCCGAGCGATGTGTGGTCGCTGTGGACGGGCCGTCCGGTTCGGGTAAGTCCACCGTGTCGCGGCGGCTCGCCGCCGGCATCGGTGCGCGCTACCTGGACACCGGGGCGATGTACCGGGCGATCACGTGGGCCGTGCTGCGCTCCGGCGTGGACCTCACCGACACCGCGTCGGTGGCCAAGGTCGCCGGCGAGGTCAAGCTGCACATCGGCACCCACCCGCAGGGGTACGCCGTGAGCGTCGACGGCGTGGGCGTGGACGCGGACATCCGGGGTCCGGAGGTGACCGGCGCGGTTTCCGCCGTCGCCGCCGTGCCGGCCGTTCGTGAGCTGCTGGTCGCCCGGCAGCGCGAAATGATCGTCAACGCCGGTCGGATGGTGGTCGAGGGCCGGGACATCGGCTCGGTCGTTGCGCCGGACGCCGACCTGAAGGTCTTCCTCACCGCCTCCGAGGCGGCCCGTGCCGCCCGGCGCAGCGCCGAGGACGCCGCCGACGTGGCGGCCACCGCCGCCGACCTGGCCCGCCGCGACCGACTCGACTCGACCCGCAAGGTCAACCCGCTGGCCCAGGCGCCGGATGCCGTCGTGCTGGACACCACCGAGCTGGGCATCGACGAGGTCGTCGCCCGGCTGCGTGACCTGCTCACCGAGCGGGGAGTGGCATGAGTAGCGCGGTCGTGTCTCATGACAGTCCGGAGCGAAGCGGAGGAGTGGCATGAGCGAGGGGGCGGGATGGGTCGAGCTGCGCGAGCCCGACGTCATCCTTGAGGAGCCGACCGGCCCGCAGCCGGTGGTGGCCGTGGTGGGCCGTCCCAACGTGGGCAAGTCCACCCTGGTCAACCGGATCATCGGCCGTCGACAGGCGGTCGTCGAGGACGTCCCCGGTGTGACCCGGGACCGGGTGCCGTACGACGCGCAGTGGAACGGCCGGTCGTTCACCGTGGTGGACACCGGCGGTTGGGAACCGGACGCGAAGGACCGGGCCGCGGCCATCGCGGCGCAGGCCGAGACGGCGGTGGTCACCGCCGACGTGGTCCTCTTCGTGGTCGATTCGATGGTGGGCTCCACCGACGTGGACGAGGCCGCGGTGAAGATGCTGCGGCGCAGCGCCAAGCCGGTGATTCTGGTGGCGAACAAGGCCGACAACACCGCCATCGAGATGGAGGCCACCTCGCTGTGGTCGCTCGGCCTCGGTGAGCCGTTCCCGGTGTCCGCGCTGCACGGACGCGGCTCCGGTGACCTGCTGGACGCCATCCTCGCCGCGCTGCCGGAAGCCCCGGCGATCGTGGAGAACCGGCCGCGCGGGCCGCGTCGGGTGGCGCTTGTCGGTCGGCCGAACGTGGGCAAGTCCAGCCTCCTCAACCGGTTCTCCGGCGAGGAGCGGGCAGTCGTCGACTCGGTCGCCGGCACCACTGTGGACCCGGTCGACAGCCTCGTCGACATCGGCGGCCAGACCTGGCAGCTCGTCGACACGGCCGGCCTGCGCAAGCGGGTCGGCAAGGCCAGCGGCACCGAGTACTACGCCAGCCTGCGCACCGCCGGCGCGATCGAGGCCGCCGAGGTGGCCGTGGTGCTGCTGGACGCCAGCGAGCCGATCAGCGAGCAGGACCAGCGGATCCTGACGATGGTGACCGAGGCGGGCCGTGCGCTCGTCATCGCGTTCAACAAGTGGGACCTGGTCGACGCCGACCGCCGGTACTACCTGGACAAGGAGATCGACCGGGAACTGCGCCGCATCCCCTGGGCGATCCGGCTGAACCTGTCGGCGATGACCGGCCGCGCGGTGGACAAGCTGGCCCCGGCCCTGAACAAGGCCCTCGCCAGCTGGGAGACCCGGGTGCCGACCGCGCACCTCAACCAGTGGCTGACCGCGCTGGTGCAGGCTACCCCGCACCCGGTGCGCGGTGGGCGCGCGCCGCGCATCCTGTTCGCCACCCAGGCAGGGGTGGCGCCGCCGCGGTTCGTGCTCTTCACCACCGGCCCGCTGGACGCCGGCTACCAGCGCTTCGTCGAGCGCAAGCTCCGCGAGGAGTTCGGGTACGAGGGCAGCCCCATCGAGATCTCCGTACGCCCCCGCAAGAAGCTCGGCCCCGGCGGCCGTGGCAAGGCGCACGGCTGACCTGTTCTGCTCGTGGACATGCCGGATGGGCCGTTGCGCCCGTCCGGCATTTCTTCACCCCACCCTCCTAGGACGCTCTAGGGGATGTGCGGTGGTTCGCGGCTCGCACGACGCGGGTGGGGCCTGTGCGGACGGCCGGCGGGTGCTGCGCTAAGCTTTAGCGGCTGTCGCGGGGGAAACCGCGCGGGGGCGGGACGTGGCGCAGCTTGGTAGCGCACTTGACTGGGGGTCAAGGGGTCGTCGGTTCGAATCCGGCCGTCCCGACAGCGAGAGGGTTTCCACAGGTCAGAGCCTGTGGAAACCCTCTTTTTCGTGTTCATGGTGGTTCGTCGAGGTCGAGCACGCCGCTTATCGACCCCTTGACTCGACGGGTGACCGACATGGCTCTACTGGACCTCACCAAGCTCACGACCGACCTGTCCTCGACCTGGGCGGGCTACCTGCGCGACTGGGACCGGACGCTGCGGGCGGGCAACTACCCGGAGACGACGCGGTACAACTACCTCCTCGCCGCGGCGCAACTGGCCCGGTACCTGGCCGAGCACTCTCCCGACCCTGATGCCGTCGACGCCGCGGAGGACCCCACCGAGGTGACCCGGGGGCATGCGGAGGCGTTTCAGGCGTGGATGATCGAAACCCGGTCGGCGTCGACCGCGTTGAACAAGCACAAGGGTCTGCAGCAGTTCTTCAAGTGGTTGCTGGCTGAGGAGGACATCGACCGGTCCCCAATGGATCGGGTCCGACAGCCCAAGACGCCCCAGAAGCTGATCCCGATCATCCGGGACGAGGACACGAAGAAGCTCCTCGACGCCTGCAAGGGAAAGACGTTTCCGCAGCTGCGGGACGAGGCGATCATTCGCCTGTACTACAACACGGGAGCGCGGCTGTCGGAGGTCGGCAACCTGCTGCTCGATGACGTCGACCTGAACACGGAGTCGGTGCACTACCACGGCAAGGGCGCCAAGGACCGCCGGGTGCGGTTCGGGCCGAAGACTGCCCGGGCCATCAGCCGCTACCTCCGCGCGCGCGGCAAGCACAAGGGCTCGGAATTGCCGGATCTGTGGCTCGCCGACCGTGGCGGCCGGAGGTTGGCCGCCAACGGCATCAAGATTCGCCTGAAGCGGCTGGGTCTCGCCGCGGGCGTGGCGAACGTGCACGCCCACCGCTGGCGGCACAACTTCGCCCACGAGTGGAAGCGTGCTGGCGGTAATACCGGCGACCTGATGCTGCTGCTGGGCTGGACCTCCGAGGACATGCCCCGGCACTACGGCGCCAGCGCGGCGGCCGAACGCGCCCAGGAGATCCAGGTGCAACTGGGCATCGGGGAAGGGGTGTAGACGCGGGCAACACGGTCGGCCGACCTGAGTACCGGCTTGGCCGACCGCGTTGCCCGCGTCGTCGATCGGCGGGCCTGAGTCGAGTCGGCGCTGGGCTCGGCGTGCTGGCTCCGATGCAGCTCCTACGACTTGTCGTAGGGAGCTGCATCGGATTGGTCGGCTTCCGCTGATCCGCTGATCGACATTCGCCACGTCATAGGAACGGTCGAAGTTCCGATGGTGACGTTGCGTAGCGGGTGGCCAGCCAGCGATGCGTGGCTCAGCGTTCGGATCTGTCGATGAGCGCGCGGCGTTGGGTACGGCGAAAGATGCGGGAGCTGGGTCGTTTGCGAGGATCGACAGGTGCCCGCCCCCCTGCCGCAACCTCCGACGCAGTCGAGAGCGTTGCGCGCCGTCATTGCCGGTGCTCCGACTACGGCACTGGCAACGACATCCAGCGGCCCTAGTCCGACGTCCACGACCTCGCGCAGATGGTTGAAGCGTCTGCTCGTCGCTCTGGCTGTCGCAGTCGGCTTCGCCGCTATCGGAATGCGTGGTGGCCTCCCGGCTCCTAGGGAGGTCCTAGCCGCCCTCGGCGACGCCGACTACGGCTGGCTCCTGCTCGCCGCGTCGCTGCAGTCCGTTTCAGTCGGCGCCTTCGCGTTCCAACAGCGGCGTCTGCTCCACAGCCTTGGAGCGCATCTGCGACGCGGTCACGCATTCGCGATCGTTCTGGCCGGTACCGCGATCTCTATCAGCATGCCTGCGGGTCCCGCTGTCGCCACCGCGTTCACCATCAGCAAGTACCAGCGTGCCGGCGCCACGCGTGAGGTGGCTGCAGCCTGCGTGGTCGTGTCCGGGCTCGCTTCCATCGGCGGACTCGCCTTGCTGTACGCCGGCGGCGGTATTGCGATCGTCGTCGGCAGTGCGACGACGCTGCAGAACTGGCAGCCCTTGGCCGTCGTTGCCGGACTGGCCGCGCTGACCACCGCGACCGTCATGATTGGACGTCGGTATGCCCGTCGGTTGTCCCTGCGCCGCTTTGGCGCAGGCAGCGGCGTAAGGCAACGGCTGTGGATCGGGCTGGACTCGGCCCTGGACGCATGGAAGGCGGGTACTGAACTCAAGGTCCGTGACTGGGCGACGGCGCTCGCATACGCCGTCGTCAAATGGCTGGCAGACCTGACATGTCTAATCGCCGTGGCCCGCGCACTGGACCTACCGATCGGCACGATGACATTAACCAGTATCTACCTCAGTGTACAGATCGTTCGCCAGGTGCCCCTCACACCTGGGGGTGTCGGCGTCGTCGAGTTTGCCTTACTTGGCGCGCTCACCACCGCAGGCGTCGGCGGCATCACCGCCGCCGCCGCTGTCCTGCTCTACCGGCTGCTTTCCTGCTGGCTGATCATCCCGGTAGGCGGCATCGCCGCGTTAACGCTACGTCACGGCCCCGATATCCGGCCCTGACCACTCACGAACTCGTAAGGCTCCACGTCCCGTGCCGTGCCGTGCCGCATCCGGATCTGCCGCGATCGATCGCTACCGGGTGCCGCGCCTTTCGTACATGCTCGTCAATACGCCCAAGGCGATGGGCCTTGCTTCAAGACGTGCACGCCGAGGTCTGCGTCGGTCGGCCACATCGTGAGTTGGTACTCCAGATGGTCCCCGACACCTTCCAGATTGCACCTAACCGGCCGACGGTCCGTCTGCGCGTAGACCACCCGAACCCTGTATCGACCTGCCGGCAGCGGCACAGGTTCAACCTCGTTCGGAAGCTCCGTGGCACCTGTCACTGCCATCTTCCCTGAGGGCAACAGAATGTCTGCTTCTACGACATGGTCGAAGGCGTCGAGAGATTCAACCTCGGGAGGCGTGTTCAAGAGCGCCACCGTCACCGGTACGTAGTCGTAGCGGGCCGTTCCCACCACGATGCAGTGACGCTCTACAGCGATGCGCCAGGTGTCATCGGCCGAGTCCCAGGTGTCCCCGTCAAAGACGTCCTCGGTCGCCTCCGCGTCCGAGATGACGAAGGCCAGATGATCGGCATAGGGCTCAAAACAGCGAACGAGCTCACGATCATCAGTCACGGCTGAACGCTACCAAGATCGGCACGGAGCACGAAGGCGCTCCGGGTGAGTCGGGCAGCATCCGAATCTGCCGCTGATCGTGTGCGGGGGTAGGCGGCGTGCCACACGCACCGTAGTCCCTCTTCACCGTTGCTCAGTATTTGGAACTGCCGATGTCAGCGCACGCTGCGGATGGGGGTCTTGCCGACGGTGGGCTACTCACCGAGCCACGACAGGGCTGTCGCCGGCCGTTCGTGCGTGGACCCATCACGGACCTGCCACATGGCGGCCCCGCCGCGTTCGTCGGAGATCAGGAACAAGCCGACAGGGCGATCACCGTCATCGTCGACCGGCGGCATCGCGGCCAGCTCGCTAATCTTTTGGCGGAACCAAGGTAGCTCTGCTTCGCGGATGTCACCGCCGTAGAAGAGGTACAGCGTCCAGTTGAACGGCACTGCCGGGAAGGCCCAGCCGTCGGAGTAGGGATCGTGATGGTGCCGTCGGACGATCTCTTCAGCAGTGTTCCGCTGTTTGAAATCGATCTCCAGCCAGCCGCGGGCCGACACGTACATCCCCATGTCGTCCTACTCTAGGTACCGCATCCGGTAGCCGCGATCCGCGCGCTCCGGATCTTGGCGTGCCGTCACAGCGCTCCTGACATTGGCCAATTGCTACAGTGCGTGTTTCCTGGAAGAACCGGCCGGTAGTGCGAGGGGTCGGCGGTGGCCATCACCTCGCCGATCTGTTGGTAGGTCTCGATGTCGCTCGGGCGGACCTCGAATGGCACCCATGCCTGCGGCGATGCGTGGCGCGTGAGCATCTTGTGAATCTGTCGTTGCCGATCGCGCTCAGGGCTCGGTGGCCGGACCCGTAGAGCGGTGTGGTGCCAGTCGTCCAGGCGCAGCACCTGCGGTAGGTCCGCCGGCACGAGCTGACGTACCTCGGTATTCTCGGCCAGCAGAAGATCGCGATGCTGGGGAGCGAGGAGTCTGAAGAGGTCTTCCGGAGAGATCGTCGCAGCGGCGGCTACCGGCACGGCCTGCCCTCGAATGACCAACGGCACCTGCCGGTACACGGCCGCCCCCGGATCGTCTTCGAACAGGTCGGCGAAATTGTCGATTCGGTTGACGAAGTGCCTGTTCCAGGTCTTGTTCGTGCCAGTGAGGCAGTTGCCGAGAGCATGCAGCACGTCAACGACGTTGGCAGCGCGCGGGTTGCAACCGACGGTGTCGATGACCCGCGCCCAGCGCTCGGCGTCGCTGAAGGCATGTAGCCGAGCCGCTATCAGGTAGCTGTGGGGGTGTTCCGGCTCGGGAAACCGCAGCTGCTCGGCAGCTCGGTCGAACACGTCGACGACAGCCTCAACCCGCACCATGCTTCGGATGATAAGGCCCGGCATGTCACGTCGTTGACCCTCGATTAAATGCATGCCTCATGTCGATTCTCGCTCGCGTCCGTCCGCGGTGCCTCGACTCAGCCTGACCGGACGACACCGCCGCTCGCGCTGCGACGGGGCCCGTGGACAGCCGTCCGGGGAGCCCTTGTCACGCCGATTCTTGTACGTCACGGCGTACCTGCCTATGCACTCGGATCTGTACGCCGACGGCGGGACTTGCGGGACAGTTCCGCGAGCTGCAACATGTACGCCTTCCTGGCGTGTCGTGCCATTTCCGCGCGTACATCTGGATCGAGCAGGCCGTCGGGGTCGACCTGTCGCTCGAAGCGTTCGAGGAAACCCTGCGTGCCTGCTGCCGTCCGGGCGCGACGGTCGGTCGTTCTGGCCCAGGATGCGTGGGCGGCTATGCGTGCCCGGCGTCGGCGCTGCTCCGGGGTCAGCCCCGTCGACCCGGCTGTCGGTTCTTCGGGTTCAGACACGCTCACCGATCCCGACACGGGATTGGCTCTCCTGGGCGCGTTCGGCTGCTGCGCTGGCCCCGTAGTGCCGGGGCATGTCGTCTGAGGTCCAGCCGAGCAGCAGCATCAGGTCGCCCGTGTCGCCGCCGGCGCGCTTCCACTCGTGGGCGAAGTTGTGCCGCCAGCGGTGGGCGTGGACGTTCGCTACGCCGGCGCGGCGGCCGCGACGTTTGAGCATGAGCTTGATGCCGTTGGCGGCAAGTGCCCGTGTGCCTCGGTCTGCAAGCCAGAGCTCGGCAAGGAGTGATCCTTTGTGCTGGGACCGCGCTCGGAGGTAGCGGCTCATGGCCCGCGCTGTCTTGGGTCCCAGCCGTACCCGGCGGTCCTTGGCGCCCTTGCCGTGGTAGCGGACAGTGTCCGTGTCGGCGAGGCTGACATCGTCAACATGAAGGCTGGCGACCTCGGACAGCCGGGCACCCGTGTTGTACAGCAGGCGGATGATCGCCTCGTCTCGACGGTCGACGAACGCCCTGCCCCGACACGTATCCAGAATGCGTCGCGTGTCGTCGTCCCGCATGATCGGGATCAGCTTCTGCGGCGTCTTGGGCTGCCGAACGCGCTCCATCGGCGATCGATCGATCTCCTCTTCGTCCAACGCGAGCCATTTGAAGAACTGCTGCAGAGCTTTGTGCTTGTTCAGGGCGGTTGCGGGTGAGCGTGTCTCCACCATCCACGCCTGGAACTCCTCCACATGTGCCCGGGCCACGGCAGTGGGATCGTGTGCTGCCTCAGACGTGTCAGGTGCCGATGCCACACGATCCTGCAGGTAGCGGGCCAGTTGTGCCGCGGCGAGCAGATAGTTGTAGCGGGTCGTCTCCGGATAGTTCCCGGACCGTAGTGACCGATGCCAGTCCTCCAGGAAACCGCGCCAAGGAGAGGGCAGGCCAGCGAGCATCTTTCCTGCGTCTATTGGCATGGGGTGACGCTCCAGGTCGAGCATTCGTCGAGGACCGGCCGCAGGGTGCCGATGGGCCCGTCGCGGTGGTGGAGCCACCGATCCGCTGGTGCGTGCGCGGCTGCGGTGTGGCCGGTCACCGTGGGTCCTGTGCCTCTCTGGCCCGCCGGGGGACGCGGTCGGTGGCTTCGTTTCGGGTGCGCCAGTCCTCAGTGGTGATCTGCCAGCGAGTGCGGGTTGCGTCGCCGGTGCCGCGCGGCGCCCGGTGCCGGCTGAGCCGATTCCGCCGAGGTGCGGAGGGAGCTTCGGCGACCTTCCAACCTGCAGCCCGTAGGGCGGCGGCGGGCTTGTCGGTGCGGGTGTAGGTGATCATGCGCTGGTAGCCCATGCGTCGGGCGACTCGCCACGCGGCGGCGAGCAGGACCGAGTACGCGTTGCGTGGCCCGTCGGTCGCCAGGCGGCTGACCTCGGCGGTCAGGCCGTCGTCGTGGCTGCGGGTGTCGGGACGGCCGACCATTGCGACCCCGATGAGGTTGCCGGCGTGGTTGGTCAGTCCGAGGGAAAACGTGTGTCCTTGCGGTCGTTCGAGCTGCTGGTGGTTGGCGCTGATGTAGGCGCACGCCTGCCGGTAGCTGATCGGCCGTACCCGCGGACGAGTTGAGCGGCGACGCGACGGACGGCGGTGGGCGACAGTCTCCGGTTGGTCAGTCACGGCAGCCTGCTCTCACGACGAAGACCAGCAGGTGCAGGTGAGTCGGTAAGGCGTGCTGGCCGGCCGCCGACCGCGCCGCGTTTGCGCTGTCCGAGGCCAGGCCCACAGTTGGAGTGATCGCGAGGACGTGCTGGAGGTACCTCATCCCACTGGCGTGAGCCTCGGGGACAAGCCCGGCTAGGTGCACGACCTCGGTGGGCGCCGGTTGGGTCGGACGCTGCTCGACGACGAGGACCGCGAAGCCGTCCGGGGTGATGACCAGCCGGAGGGCACGGAAGAGATCGGCCACCGCACCGTCGACCGGCCTGGGCCGCGCGAGCGACTGGGGTCGCGGCCAACGCAGCACGACCAGGTCGACCTGCTCCATGCTGTCGAGACCGGCCAGATCCGCAGCATGAGCGACCGGGCGGTAGGTACGGCCCGCCGCAATGCTCTCGTCACGAACGGTCGGGTCGCCGTCGAAGTCGACCAGGGTTGCGCCGCGCCGGCTGTAGACGGCGATGACCCGACGCACCAGGAGGCGGCGAAACGTGGACTCGCTGATCTCGCCAAAGGCGCCACTGCGCCACACCGAGATCCAGATCGGCGAGCCACCGACGATGACGTCGACGTGAAGGAAACCGCGGTGGTGGTCGAAGTTGGAGTTGTCGACGTATGGGTCGGGTCTGCCGTCTCGGGACGATGGGTTCGGCCCGTTGGAATTCTCGGGTGTCGCGGAGGATCTGGTCATCGGTGGGTGGCTTCCACACCGGCTGGCCCGTGCTCACGACCACCAAGAGCGGTCGTGACGGTGGGTTTGCTGGGGGAGCAGCGCGTTGGCTACCCAACGGATGGCCATCCGTTGGCCAACGGTTGGCCAACCTCCGGTCCGGCGGTTGTGGCGGACTGCCGCGGCGGGTTGCCGACGAGTCCGGCGTGGATGGCAACCGTCCGATTACCTGCACGAGGTGTGGCGCCGCCTCGGCTGGTCACACAGGGTGGCGGGATCTTGACGCGTTGCGCTAGCGTCTCACCTGCGCCGCGGCCGGGTGGGTTAGCGGCCATGCGGTGGAGGTTCCCGTCGCGGATCCGCCGCCACAAGAGACGGAAGGGCGTGAACGTGGTGTTCGAAGCCGGAGCAGCGACTACACCTCTGTCCGGGACGTCGGCACGATTCTGAACGAGATCGGCGGCGCCGTCGGCGTTGCCCGTGCCAACGATGTCTGCACCGAGATGAGCAACGCCAACCAAGGTGCGGGGCTGGGAAAATCAGACGTGCAGCTACGGTCCGGCTGGAGCCGGACCGAAGCCGCATGCGTAGCGAGTCGACGAGGTTCGGGGAGTGCCGTGCGTACGGGTAAGGGTCGCCGATCGGCGCTGAAGTTCGCCGTCGCCGTGTCGATGGTTGGTGTGGTGGTCGGGTCCGGGGTGGTGGGCGTGCCGGCTCCGGCGTCGGCGGCCGACACGGTACGCGGCCTGCAGTGGTATCTCGATGCGCTGCAGATCCCCCGGGCCCATGAGATCACCAAGGGGCGTGGGGTGACGGTCGCCGTCATCGACAGCGGGGTCGACGCGACGCACCCGGCGCTCGCCGGCCAACTGGCTGGCCGCCCCGGTGCTGCCCCGCCGGAATCTCCGCAAGGCTGGGTCGACCGGGACAAGGAGGAGGGGCACGGCACGTCGATGGCCGGCCTGATCGTCGGGCGGGGCGGCGACCGGAACCGGCAGCTGGGGATCGCGCCGGAGGCGAAGGTCCTGCCGATCGCGCTGAGCGGCAGCGAGGGCAACGGCTACGACGGTGAGGTAGCACGCGACATCCGTTGGGCCACCGACGCCGGAGCCGACGTGATCAGCCTGTCCATCGGCTTCGAGCAGCCCGCCAGCATCCGAATCGTCGAGGCGGTCCAGTACGCCCTGGGCAAGAACGTCGTACTCGTCGCGGCGACCGGCGCGGGCGGTCGGACGGTCAACTCTCCGGCCAACACACCCGGCGTGATTGCGGTCAATGCGACAACCCGATCGGGAGACCTCGCCCGCGCCTCGGTCGCCGGCCCTGAGGTGGTCCTCGCGGCCCCGGGCGACGACATCATCGCTCCCGTGCCAACGGCGGTGCAGGACAACGGTTACGCGGTTGCCTCGGGCACTAGTCAGGCGACCGCCATCATGGCCGGGGTGGTCGCGCTGGTGCGGTCACGCTACCCGGACCTGGACGCGGCGAACGTGATCAACCGCCTGATCCGGACGGCCCGGGACGTGGGGGTGCCGGGTCGGGATCCGGAGTTCGGCTTCGGCGTAGTGGACGCGCTTGCCGCGCTGCAGCGGCCGGTGCCAGCCGTAGACGGCAACCCGCTGCTGGCGGCCGGCGCGCAGCCGGGTGGAGCGACGACCTCCCCGAAAGGCGCGCAGACCGAACGGCCGGCTGTCGCCATCAAGGTCAAGAACAAGACCGGCGTCATCGTCGCGGGCGTACTGTGCCTGGCCGTCGTCATCGGCGCGGTGGTGCTGGCCGTAGTCGTCGCCCGCCGCCGGCGCCGCCGCACCGCGCCGCTAGTCGGACCCGAACCGGGCAGAGCGCTGGTGGGTGGGCCAGGCTTCCCGCCGCCCGGATACGGGCACCCGGCCGTCCCGCCGCCCGGCTACGGTCCGCCGGGAGGTACGCCGCCCCCGCGGTCAGATGCTGCGCAGCATCCTCATCCACATCAGCCCAGGCCGCAGCCCGTACCCCCATTCCCTCCGCCCGCGGCGCTACCGGGGCAGCCTGGTGGGTCGGGGCAGTCCGGGACCTCGCCGCCCCAGGGCTTGGGCGGCCCGCACCAGCGCTGACACACCACCGACCGATCAACGGGGAGGACGGAGATGAGCGACGAGGGCAACAGCCCGCCGCAGGTGGAAGGCTGGATACGGGTGCCGCCCGGCGTCGCCGACGCGATGCCGGCCGGCAGCCCGATGCGGCCCATCGCCACGGTGGCTGCGCACGGGCCGGCCGTGGGTTTCCGTCAGGATGACGTCCGCGCCGGCGCAGGATCGGCGCCGTCACAGCTCGTGGGCGGGCCCGGTCAGCGCGACGTCACCGAGTGGGAGGCGGACCGTCTGGAAGCGGCCGCCGACAACATCGAGCGCCACGCAAGCTACCTGCGCCGGCTCGCCGTCGACATGGAGGAGATCAAGGACCTGCTCGGCGGCGAAGCGGCACTGGCCAGCCCCGGCGGCGCGCTGGGCGGTTTTCCCAAAGGGCTGAGCCTGGCCGCCGCTCACCATGGTCTGCACCGGACCACCTCGGAGTCGCTGACAAGTCTCTCCAACGACATGTACCGCGCGGCCGATGCGCTGCGGGAGGTCAAGCGTCAGTACGACACCGCCGAGGACGCGAACAAGATGTCAGCGCAGGAGATGCAGCGTGCCCTGAGGGCCGGCGGCCCCGCTCCGGGCAGCAGCGCGGAAGGAGTTTGACGTGAGCGCTCCGAGCTGGGAGGAAATGGCGCGGCAGGTGCTGGTCGCAGGCCGGCCGGCCGACATCACCAGCGCCGCGTTGGGCTGGCAGGCGCTGCTGGGCAACATCGAGGAGGTCAAACGACTGGTGGACGCCGACATCCACGACCTCGGCGAGAGCTGGAAGGGCCCGGCGTACGACGCGTTCCGCACGCACATGGAAGCGCTGACCAAGCAAGCCGAGACGATCGTGGACGGCGCCCGGGAGTCGGGCAGCGATCAGCACAGCATCGTGACCGTCCTGCAAACCGCCGCGCAGGACCTGGAGCGTGCGCAGAACGCGATGCCGGTCCCACAGGGGTGCGTGGGCGACCTGGCGGCGGCCCGCAACGGTGCCATAGTCATCGAGACAGGGGTGTTCGAAGCGAGCATCCGGGCCGACTTCGCGGGTAGTTGGCCGATGGAGAAGCTCGGCCAGCTCAACGACCGTATCGGCGAATTCTTCAACAACAACACCGAGGACGCGCGCAAAGCCTACGACCAGGTCAGCGACGACTACACAGCCCGGGAGCGGGAGACCCCCGGAGGCGGGCTGTCGGAGAAGCGCACAGGCAGCGGCCCGAGCGGGGTGGACCTGGAAGGTCCGACGGGCACCGGCGGTGCCGGTAAGGCGGCGGGCCTCGGTGACGGGCCTTCGACTGGCGGTCTCGGTGGGGAACCTTCTCTGGGAGCCGGGCACCTCAGCTCCGGCGGGGCAGTCGTCGGCTCGGGCGCCCACCCTGACCTCTCTTCCGGCTCTGGCGGCTACGACGGCAACGCCCCAAGCGGCAGCGGCAAGCCCTCGGGCGTCGGCAGTGACCTCGGTGGTGGGGCTCTGGTCGGCGAGTACAACAGTGGCTTGGCAGGCGCAGGCGCAGGTACGGGAACCCTCACCGGCGTGAACTCCGGGTTTGGTGCCGGCGGGGGCGTGCCCAGCGCGACCGGCTTGGGCGCCGGGGGCGGCGGCCTTGGTGGCACGGCAGGCCTGGGCGGGGCCGGTGCCCACATCCCGGGCGGTGGTTCCCTGGGCCGCCCGGTCAGCCTCGGCATGTCGCCGATGATGGGTGGCGCGGCTGGTACCGGTGGTGCTGGGCGCGGTGCCAATGGTCCGTCCAGCAGGGGCGGTGCGGCGATGACGCCTGGCATGGTCGGCGCGGGCGGCCCGGGTGGGTCAGGCAGCAAGGGCGCCCGGGCGGGCGGCGGTGGCGTCCGGGGCGGCTTGACTGGGACGAACAGTGGGGCCGCTGACGGCGACGAAGAGGCCCAACACGGCACCTGGCTCAGGGAAGACGACGACGTATGGGGCGCGGACGACGACGGCACGGACGGTGTGTTGCGCTGAGGCTCGGCATCGACCAGTGCTTTGCACGTTGACGGCCGCGGTCGTCCCTGGGGTCGTGCCCGACAATGATCGCGGCAGACCCATCCGGAGAACAGGGATACCGACGAGCCCTCCAGGTCGGCCCAACAGCGGAGCGCCGTCACCCACCGACGGCGAGTTTCGACCCGACGGCGGCTGGCCGCCTTCGCCGTACCGCGAAGTTCGCTTATTTGGTATGTGCCATGTTTGACGGTTGGTTGCCACCCGCTGCGGAGTCGCCGCGGGGCTACGGGTGAATGCGGTCGCCCGGTTGGCTCATGGGCGACAGAATGGCTGCGATCATGGTGGCCTGCGGTGGGAACGGGGGCGTCGGTGGACGCGATGTCGCTGGGCACAGTGCTGCTTCGGTGGCTGCGAGCTACGTCTGCCGGCTCGAGCGAGTCGCCTGAACGTGATTATCTGCCGGAGCTGCCGGCCATCGAGTGGGTGCGGGCTGGGGCCGGTGGCGGCGATCGAAGCGTGAGTCCCGCAGAGTTCTCGGCCGTGTTGCTGAGGGTGGCCCGCGACGGTGAGCCGGGCCTGCGGGCCGCGGCTGTGGATGCGCTGGGTTCCGCTGAGGCCCGGTGGTGGTTGGCGGTGGATGAAGCGCTGCGGGAGCGGTGGTGGTCCGCGCCGCGCTGGTCGCGGAGCCTTGCGGGGGACCTGGCCGATGGCGAGGTGGAGGTACTCCGCCTGGCCGTAGCCGGCTGCCACCGTGAGGGGCGGATCCGCGAAGCGGCGGTTGTTCGCCTGGCTGATCACACGCACCCGGCCGCGCTGGCGGTGCTGGCGCTTCGGACCGCCGACTGGGTGGCTGAGGTACGCCAGCGGGCACGGGCGGCGGTGGATGGTTGGCTGTCGTCATCGCGGGGGTCGTTGACCCAGCTCACGGAGATGGCGTTCGCTCTGCGCGGTCGAGGTCAGGGTGCCTGGCTGGCCGAGCGCGTCGAAGGTGTCCTGCGGGACCTGCCATTGGGCGGCCTGGAACCGTTGCTGGCGGCGCGGGATCGTCGGACCCGGCGGGCGGCGTACCAGGCCGCGACGACCGGTGGCCTGTTGAGTGTGAGCCGGTTGATCACGGCCGCGATGAAAGACGACGACCTGCCGATCCGGTCCCTGTGCGCCCGAGGTGCCGTTCAGGCCGCGACGGACCCGGCTCAGTTGCGGGGGTTACTGGTCAGCCGTACTGCGCTGGTCCGGGCTGAGGCACTGCAGGCCGTAACTGCGGTCGGTGATCTGGGCGCTGCTGAGGCGGCGTTGCCTGATCGGCATCCCCTGGTGCGGGCGATCGCCCAGGCCGGGCTCCGCCGCGGCGGCGAGGACCCGGCGGAGTTCTATCGCCTGCTTGCTCGACGGGAGCCGCCGGCGCCGGGCGTGATCGCCGGTCTGGGCGAGACCGGTGACGTCGAGGATGCCGGCCTGGTTCGACGGTGGCTGGCACATCCACGTGCGCGTGGTCGGGTCGAAGCGGTCCGAGCATTGCGTCGTCTCGGCGTGATCCGGTCGGCCGAACTGTGGCCCCTGTTGCGCGACGACTCTGGCGCGGTGACCCGTCAGGTGGTGGCGGCCCTGCGACACGACATCGGCGCCCTGGACCCGGAGGTGCTTGAGGCACTCCTCAGGCCGGGCAACGCGCCGCATGTCCGGTTCGCGGGCTACCGGCTACTGACCTTGACCAACGCATGGCAGCGACTGGACACCAACCTACGGCTGATCGATGATCCCGACGACCGATTGCGCGCCGGTGCGCAGGCGGACATCAGCGTGTGGCTCAATCGGCAGGCGGCCACGACCTATCACGGGCCATCGGGCGATCGTGCCGCCGAACTCGACAAGCTGATCGAACGTGCCCGCCCGATCCTGGGCGAGGATGAGGTCCGGCTGCTGCGGTTCCATGCCGGCCTGCCCCATCAGGCGGAACTATGACCGGCGACGACATGCCTCGCCCGCTCAGCGTCATCGAGCGGGACGTCATCGCGCGGCTGCTGTCCGTGCCGTTCCCTGGGCGCGACGAGTTGCGTGCGCAGTTGCCGTTCGCCAGAGTCGAGGGTCGGTGCGGGTGCGGCTGCGTGACCGTCAACCTTGCTGTGGACCGCGCCGCAGCGCCGGCCGCGGTGTCGTCCAGTGCGCCGGTGTCGGCTGACATCAGCGACGACGAGTTCTACGCCGGCGTTGTGCTACTCGTCGATGGTGAGGGCTATCTGTGCTGCCTGGTTAGGGATTCAGACCGCACCACGCGGCGGTGTGCCGCGAATCCTATACAGCCAGTCCATGAGTGCGGCGTAGTCAGCACAGTGAGACCCTGACGGGGATCGACGCGACGAAGTAGGGCGTGTCCTGCGTGATGTGCTGACACCCAGGCTCGGTCGGTGTTCGTGATTTCGTCGTCGACCCAGGCGAAGGGGCGGCCTGCGGCCCAATCAACGAGAGCGCGGGTCTTCCAGTGCAGCCCGTTCCGCTCGTCCTGCTCGTCGGTGTCGGTCGGCTCCGGCCAGATCACCACCGGCAGCTGCGGCAGGCCGATCTGTGGCGCGATGGTCTCGTTTGCGTCGTCCATCCAGGTCGTGGCCCAGACCAGGTCGCATCGTAACGCCGTCAACCGGGGTCCGTGTTCGGGATTGATCCTGCCCAAAAGCGGATTCGAGCTGGTCTCTCGTGGTTCAGTGCCCGTCTCGCAAGTTGGGTATTGCTGCGGTGTCCCACCGAACGGAATGAGGGGTCCGTCAACATCGAGGAAGAGCAGCGGACGCCCTGCAGAGCCGGTCACGGCAGCACGATATCGGTTCATCCTGGCCGGCCCGAAGCACTATCGTGCCGGCGTGATCAACGGTGATGGTGGTCGACTGGGCACGGAGGCGGCGCGTCGACTCGCGCAGACCGGGTGTTGTGAGGTCGCGCCGGGCCTGACGGATGAGGAGTTCGATCGCATTGAGAGGATGTACGGCTTTGAGTTCGCCGATGACCATCGCGCGTTCCTTGCGGCGGGGCTGCCGCTGAACGTCCCGTTCGAGCCGGAGGAGGGCGTGTCCTACGCGTGGGAGAGGCCCTGGCCGGACTGGCGCAACGGTGACCCCGGTGCCATCCGTGAGCGCTTGGAGTTGCCGGTGGAAGGGGTGCTCTTCGACGTGGAACACAACACGGTATGGCACGACACCTGGGGCGATCGGCCGGCAGGCCTCGACGAGGCGTTGGAGACCGCGCGGCTCAAGCTTGGGCAGGCGCCACGACTGGTACCCGTCTACGGACATCGGTTCCTGCCCGCCGGGCGTGGAAGCGTCGGCCACCCAGTCCTCTCGATCGTGCAGACCGACATCATCTACTACGGCACAGACCTGGTCGACTACATCCATCAGGAGTTCGGCGGCCCGGGTATGGATAGGACAGATCAACGCTGGAACCCGAAGGCGACGGTGGCGTTCTGGCGGGACTTCCTCTGACCCGTCCAGCACGCCGGAGCAACCTCGACCCATGCCGCCGTCGTAGCCGTTCCGGTGTTCAACTGACCGCGCCGCGAGCTGTCGAGGCTCGTCCGACTGTTCGGTCAATGGGACGTGCTCTTACTGGCACGGGCCCGTAGGGCCGATCGCAGGCGCCCAACGCGACTGCGGGAACACCAGTTATCAGTTCCGGCCTAGCGAACCCTGTTGCACCAATCCCACTCCCTCCGGACATCGCTTTGGGTGAGCGTTAACCTCCTGCAGATCACTGGGCGGCGCGACACGCCAGTGACGCGGTCAACAGATCCACGGAACGCTTCGGTCCGAAGGCGGTCGCCTGCTCAGCTGCGTCAGGTCCGGCAGGGGCACAAGTCATCGTCACCGTCGCCGCAGGAAGGCGTAGACGATCTTGTTGGAGCCGAATTCCGACACGTTGACGAGGTCCCAACCAAACTGCCCGAGGACCTCGGCGGCAGCAACCGCCTCGCTGATCTGGTCGCCGCCCAGGCCGTGATGGGAGACCACGGCCAGCAGGCGATAGGGGTACGTCCGAAGATCGGCCCTGCCCTGCAGAATCGCACGGGCGGTGACGGTGCGGGTTCGGGAGATTTGCTCCGGGGTCTCTGCGGCGGGCATACCCGGCACCATAGTGACTCGTCGCTCGGGCCGTCTGCCAGCGTCGCAGCCGGTATGTTCGAGACGTGTCTGCGGTGACCTGTGTGTCTCGTCTTGTCGTGGCGCTCGTTGCGGTGCTCGCCACTGCCGCCTGTGACGGTGCCTCGGCTCCGGTGAGTCCGCCGACCGCAGGGGCGGCCACGAGCAGCGTTGCCTCCACCGCACCTGCCGCCTCGGTCGGCCCCGTCTATCGCGCTCAGGATCTGGAGCTGTGTAAGCGTACTGATCTTCGGCCGCTGGCGGAGTTGTCGCTGACGGTGGCCCGTACCGATCCGAAGCCACCTCTCGGGCAGCCGGGTGCGGCGTGTCTGTTCGAGATGCGGACGAAGGACGGGCATGAGGCGAGCCTGCGAGTGGAGGCGTCGACGCCGGCCAACGCGGAGGAGGCTCGGCTGCTCTATCGGTCTACGGGACGGGTGACGGTGATGACTCCCGTCGGCGGCATCTCCGGTGTGGGCGACGAGGCCGAGGCCTTTACCAGGCGCTCCGAGCCCGGCTTCAAGTACGCCGAGTACATGGTCCACGCTCGCATGGGCAACCTGGTGGTGAAGGTCTGGTTGGCCATCGGTGGTGCCTCATACGTCGCCACTGAAACGCTCGCGCCGAAGGCGCTGACGTTGCTCAGGGCGACGCAGGCGGCCGTACCCACTGTGTGATGCGCCCGTCGGTCATCCTCGGACGGCCTCCGGCCACCGCCCACCGGGTAGCTTCGAGTGGTCGCCGACCTGGGTGGCGATGTCCCGGATGTTGCCCAGCGCGTCGATGAAGCGCTGGCTGATGGTGAGCAGAACGTCCAGGCCGGCGGTGACCAGCTCTCCGACCGACTTGGCGAGGGTGGAGATGGCCCAGGGTAGGTCGATCACAGTTCCGCCTTCACTCGCTGCCTGCACCAGTTTGCCGACCAGCCCCGTGACGATCTTTGCGAGTTCGACGGCGTAGTCGACGTTCGCCTTGGCGATCGTGAACAGCCACTGGCTGATGAACTCCGACTTAAGGACGGTCTCGTCGACGGCGGCCTTCTGCTTGAGTGCCTTGGCGTTGTAGGCACTCGCGGCGTCGCCGGTCCACTTGGGTAGGTTCTCGTTCTTCGGGTTGGTGGTGTCGGAGGAGAGGTCGGAGATCGGTGTCTTCACGTCGTTGACCCAGCGGAAGCTGACCTCGATGAGCGAGAGCACCGGCAGTTGATGCTCCAAGGACTGCTCGACCCGGTCGAGGACGACGTTGAGTGCCGCTTGGGTGGTTTCCAGGCTGTGCTTGATCCACAGGAGTGCTGCCGGTCCGAGGAGCCACTTCCACTGCTGTACCTTCTCGACGATCTCGTTGAAGGTGGCGATCGCCGTGTCGATGCCGGAGCGGATGTAGTCGAACGCCTTGTTGAACGGTTCCCCGTACTCAAGATCAGTGGTACCTGGCATGGGGTGCTCCGTGCCCTCTCCGAGCGTCGCGTGCGGGTTGCTAGGCCTTGTAGATCTTGTTGAGGTCCAGTGAGACGACCTCGTCGGCTCGGTCGTACTCGTCGGCGATGCGCCGCAGGGCCGAGCCGACCTGCTCAAATTCGGTCACCGCACCATTCAGGACGGTGACCATGAAGGCGTGGAAGTCGTTGTACGCCAGTGAGTGGATGAGGACGTTCGCGTCACCGATGAAGAAGGCTGAGGGGTCGAGATGTAGTTGCTCCGCAGCGACCTTGATGGTGGCGACCCGGTCCGACAACGTCAGCCACTTGCCTCCCTCGTCACGGAGCGAGTCGGTGATGACGTTCAGGGCATCCATCTGACTACCTCACGATCCAGTCGGTCCGGCGCTGGCCAGCTCGAACGCACGGAAGAGGGAACGGGCTTCGAATTGCAGCTGACCTGCGTCTGCCCGTGCGATTCGCCTGACGTCTCCGGCGATGCCGGTGATGCCGCCTCCGCGGATGCGCAACGTCAGACAGCCGTTGGGGCTCGTCATGCTCGACTCGTCCGTCCGTCTGTGCGAGCGAGTCGCAGCGTCGAACTCTGCGTCAAGGTCGGACAGCGTTCGCCAGGTGTCGCGCAGCCACGTGTACTCGTCAACGTCCCGATCGGGGGTACTGTCGAGCGGCTCCTGGTCCGGTACTGCAGGACCTCGCTCCTCCGTCTGCAGATGAAGGAGCGCCGCCACTTCGAGGGCAGCCTGCACGGCGGCGGCGTATGCCTCGAAGAGCGCATCGGCGAACCCGGTGGGGCCGAGCCGGCTGCGCCAGTCGCGAGCGATCGTGACAGCTGAGACCTCTCGCCGGGTGTCGACCACCACACGGACGGAGCCGGTCTGATCTGCCCTGGAGCACTCCTCGGGCCGCGGCTCACGTCCCGTCTCGCGCAGCGCGCGATCGGCCTGCTCGCGTAGGGCGGAATCATCGCCCAGGAAGTCCAGACTCGCCAGTTTGAGGCGTTCGTGCTTGCTGCCCTGCTGCATTCGCCCCCCGGCTTCCTGCTCGGTCAACGCTTTCCGTGATGCGCCCGCCACGGCGAGGTAGGACCACGGTACGTGAACGACCAAGATCCGGGGGACCCCGGGCGCTGGGCTGGACGTCTCGCTACAGCGAGGGCATCATCGAGGCAGAGAGGTGCCCGGGGAACCGCGCCGATCTCCGCGGCGGCGGACCGTTCGGTGTGAAGTGGCACTTGGTGGTGAGTGCTGAGCTGTGGTCGTTCCAGGTGGGCCCGGACAAGATCGAGGCTGGTTGTCCGGATCTGAGTGGCGCTTTCGGCGATTGGCTTGGCTGCCGCTGCTCGACCTGATCCCGGCTCGATCAGAGGCGAATACGTAGGTAGGCCCGGTCATCGAAGCTCACCTGTCCGGGCAAGACCGCCTTGGTGCCGGCAAGCTCCGCCACGCACCAGGGGTCCTTCTTCAGAAGCAGGGCAAGCTCTGATTCGGACGCGGCCAGGGTCTCGCCGATGACCGGGTAACCGTCGCTGGCAATCACCAGCTCGTCGATGCCCTCGGGCACCGGATGCACTACCACCAACGACGGAGGAACGGGCCGCCCATCGATTGCGGCATACCCATATGGGCCGATGCTGTTGCGGAGGGCACCCTGCCGTCCGATCAGAGCTCGCGCCGCGCGTCGCCCTGAGTCCGCCTCTACCACCCGGTCCATGCTGATCGTTCCGGCAGCGGCCTCCGCAGCGAGAATCGCAGCCCGGAACGACGCAGCGACGCGGTCGACCAGTTTGCGTGGTTGCCCGACCGACGCAGGGAGTCCGCTGTAGGAGAATCCGACGTCACCGATCTGCCAGATCTCGCGGCACGCTCGCGAAAAGACGGTGACCGCAGCGCTCGGCCGCTCGGCTGCTGTCAGCCCAGAGTCGAGGCGGGCCGCTAGTTCCGCGGTCATGGCCGCAACCGCCCGATGCGGGTCAACGTCGTGCGGCAGGTGCTGCACGGCGTCCCGGCAAGCCGCCATGGCCCACCATCCACCCGCCGCGCTTCCGTAGCGCCGGCCACTAACATCCGTGGCGCCGTCAATGACAGCCGCATGCTCTGCGGTCACCACGATTGCGTCCTCGCAGACGTGCGGATCTCCGGACTTACCCAACACGATCTGCTCCACGATCTCCACAACTCTGATGTTCGCCTACGGCACTGAACCGCATCGAGCCGGACGGTGCCAACTCGGTCCGGACGGTGCAGCCTTGCGGCGGACGGGACAGGCGGAAGCCGGCCGCACCTCGTTGGCAAAATTTCCACCCACACCAGCCAACAGGACTCTTGAGCTGCTGAAACAGAACCAGTTAGCGATCTCCCTGAGGGGTGCTACGAAGAGCGGCGTCGTGTTGGCCAACAGGCGGTCCAATGCTGTGGGCTGCGGACAACAGCCGTACGTGTGCCGATTTCTGAAGTCGTGGAGCAGCGGTGAACGCCAGGTCGCGTTGGGTGCGCGTGTGTGGATGAGCCTCGAGAGCTGCCGCGGTCGGTGGCAGCCCGCCGCACACCGGGAGTACCCGCGATGCCTTCCTTCTCCGAGTGGCCCGACTCTCCGCTGGACTCCGCCCAGCGTGCTTTCGACCTGCTCGTCCACCCGCCCACGACTCTTCAGTTCGACGGCCGCCGGTTCGCCGGCTGCCCGGACCGCCTGATGTCCCTGTACGAGCTGAAGCGGTTCCTCCTCGACCGGGACACCTCGCGGGGGGTACGCGACCTGGTTTGGCGGGAACTCGTCGTCCGCTCGCGCCAGGACGGCCCCGGCTGGGTGTTGGGGGCGGTCGGCCTCGCGATGCCCGGCCTGCGGGCCTTGGCAGGTGGGCTGGCGCGGGGTTACCGGGGCGACAGCGACGATATCGACGCGGAAATTTTGGGGACCTTCTGGGACCGTCTGATGCGCCGGGTGGACGTCGACCAACCGCGGATTCTCCCGCGCATGCTCGACGCTGCCGGCAGGGCGGGCCTGAAGGTGCGGTACGCCGACGTCACCACCGAACCCTTCGACAGTGAGCCTCCCGGGCCGCGTACCCCGCTGCAGCCTTGGGATCACCCGGAGTTCGTTCTGGCCCGCGCGGTGGCGATCGGGGTGATCGACGCCGACGATGCCAACATCATCGCCGAGACGCGGCTGGAAGGCGCATCGGTGCAGGCGGCTGCGGCCCGGTGGGGCATCGCGGGACAGTTGGCGTCGCACTGGCGCGACCGGGCTGAGTCGAGGCTGGTGGACGCCATCCGTGACGGGGAACTGGCCCACGTCAGGCTGCGTACCCGTCCGGCCAAACCGGTCCGCCGCACGTCCCTGCGGGCGTGGCCCGGCCAGTGACCGGGCGGGCTGTTGGGTGACGGTTGGCCACTCGTTGGCCGGTCAGTCCCGGGAAACCGGGGCCAACACGGGCTCTTGGCGGTCACGAGACCGATCACCCCTCCGACACGCCAGCCGGGGTACGCGAGCGGTCTCGGGCGCCGCCCGGTACGGGTGGTGACTCGGTCCGGCTCCAGGTCCGTGCTCACCACGAAACCGAACCCGGTGTGGAAGGAGCAGTGCTTCCACGGTCCCCGCTCGTGCGGGCGGCGCCTCCCATCCGCTTCGAGCACGTCCCACCGAGAGGTGGGGCGGGAGGTGACCACCGATGCGCCGCATCCTGAACCGACTGTCCCTGTCCACTACGACCAACGCCGGTGTCCTGCTCGGCCCGGCCGCGCAGGCCATCGCCGGAGCGCCGGACCTGCTAGCCGTCAACAACCTCCCGACTGTCATCAACAACCTGGTCGTCTGGATCGTCGGCATCCTCGTCGGTGTCGCCACCCTGTTCCTCACCTACGGTGGGGCGCTGTACCTGATGGCCGGCGGTGACCCCGGGCAGGTGGAGAAGGCCAAGGGCGCACTCAAGGGCGCAGCGACGGGCTATGCGCTCGCCGTGCTGGCCCCGGTGCTGCTGACCATCCTGCGCGGCATCCTGGGGACCTGACCCCGATGTTCTGGGACATCGTCGGAGTCGGAACCCTGCTGGACGAGATCCTCACCTGGCTGGCACAGCGGGTCGCGGACGTCATCGACGCCCTGTGGTCACTGCTGTCCTCGGCGTTCCTCGTCATACCCGACGTCACCGGGCTGCCGCAGGTCGAGACGATCGGTGCCCGCGCCCTGATGATCGTGAACACCTGCTTCGTACTGGCGATCATCGCCTGCGGCGTCGTCATCATGGGTCGGGACAGCGTGCAGGCACGCTACGGCGTCGGCGAACTGGCGCCGCGCCTGGTCATCGGCTTCATCGCAGCCAACTTCGCGACGCCGCTGTCGAAGGGGCTCATCGAACTGGGCAACGCGCTCACCCAGGCGCTGACCAGTGACCCCATCGCCACCGACGGCTCCCTCGCCCAGATGAAACGCACAGTCGTCGACGCCCTCACCAACCCCGCCAATGCGCTCCTCACACTGATCATTGGAGTTGCCATCGCAGCTCTCCTCGCGATGATCATGGTTGGCTGGATCCTGCGCCTCGGCCTGCTGGTGATCCTCGTCGGCACCGCACCGTTGGCGCTGGCCTGTCATGCCACACCATGGACGGAACCTGCGGCGAAGCTGTGGTGGCGCGCCTTCATCGGTGCCCTGGCCACCGTCATCGCCCAAGCTCTCGCCCTGCACACGGCGTTGACCGTCTTCCTCAGCCCGACGGCGAACCTGCCCGCCCTCGGCCTGCCCGATGACCCGACCGGCACTTTCAACCTGTTCATCATCTGCTGCCTGCTGTTGGCCGTGGTGAAGATCCCCGCCCTGATGCGCCGCTACGTCACGGGCGGCCAGTCCAACAACGTCGTCGGCGCGTTCATCCGCGTCGCGATCGTGCAGCAGGTCAGTCGGGCCCTGACGGGAGGGCTGTGGCGCGGTGGCCGGCAGGCCGGTCGATCGGCGGCGCGAGTGGCCGCTGACCAGACCGGCCCCGGACGACCGGGGACCGGCCCATCGTTGCCGAGACCGACCGGCGGCGGGCCACGGCCCGGGCCGGTTCCGCGCAGGACCGCACCGACGGAGGCACCGGCTGCCGCGGAGCGTGCTCTACCGAGGGTGCCGGCCGGGCGGACCCCAGCCACCGCGATGCCGCAGCGAATGCCTCACTGGCGTCGGTGGTGGGCCTACACCGAAACCGGCACCGGCTGGCCAGCGGACTCCCCGGCCCAGGGCCTGCGCGGGACGAATCGGCCACCGCACGGGGACGGAGCGACGCCGTCGTCGGTCCGGCCAGGCCCGGCGTCGGCACACCCTCCGAGCGGTACGGGCTGGCCGTCAACGACGGCGTACGGCCCGCGCAGCACCCGCGCGGCAACGCGGTCCCAGGCCACCAGCCCTCTACCACCGACTCCATCCCCCCGGCCGTCGGCCCGACGCAACAGCGACCGCTAGCCCGGCTGACACCCCACGCCCAGTCCAAACGATTGCCTGAGGAGACCCCATGTCTGATGTCGATCTCCGTGCGCGGATCCCTGCCGACGTCGAAACACCCGATCGTCTGCTGTTCAACCTGACCACCCGTCAGGTCGCCATCCTGGCCACCGCCGGGGCCATCGCCTACCTGCTGTTTCGGACACTGCTCGACGTTCTGCCGATGCCGGTCCTGCTCGCCGGTCTGGTCCCGCTGCTCGGCACCGCGACCGTCCTAGCGTTGGGCCGCCGGGACGGATTGAGCCTGGACGCCTGGCTGCTCGCCGCGGTTCGCGGCTCCCGCACCCCACGACGGCAGGTTCCCGCGCCCGGAGGGGTGCTCAAGACGCCGCGGTGGGCACCCGCCCTCACCAGCGCCGAGGGTGAGCTGACCCCACCCACACCGCTGCGCCTACCGGCCCGGTCCATCGCCACCAACGGGGTGGTCGACCTCGGCGGTACCAGCGCCGCGCTGGTCGCCGTGAGCACCGTCAACCTCGGGCTCCGTACCCCAGCGGAGCAGGCCGCCCTGGTCGGCGCCTACGCGCGGTGGCTCAACAGCCTGACGGCCCCAGTGCAGATCGTGGTCTCCACCCAACGCGTCGACCTGGCCGGGCACGCGCAGCGCATCGCCGACGCTGCGGATCTACTGCCCAATGCCGCTCTTGCCGACGCCGCTGCGGATTACGCCGAGTTCCTCCTCGACCTGGAAGACGAACGGCAGCCGCTGTGGCGCACCGTCACCATCGTCCATACCGCGACCGGCGCCCGCCGCGACCAGGACGCATTGCGCGCCGCCGAGCACACCGCTGGAGCGTTGCAGAGCCTGGGCGCCAGCACCCGCGTACTGGATGGCCCTGCCGTCGCCGCGGTGCTGGCCGCCGCCGTCGACCCCTACACCCTGCCCGTGCCCGGCGAACGGGCCCTACCTGACGAGCCCATCACCGCCGAGGAGCCGTCGTGAACCTGCTGCGACTGCTTCGTCCTCGTCGGCCTGCCCGCCCGGCCACACCGCCGTCCGCGGAGGCCGACACCCTCGCCGCGCTTATCGGTCCGGCCAGCGTGGAAGTCACCCCCCGCTACCTCAAGATCGGTGAGGGGTACGCCTCGACGTTGATCGTCAACGGCTACCCGGCGGAGGCCGGGGCCGGCTGGCTGCTCCCACTGACCGGCTGGCCCGGTCGTGCCGACGTCGTCATCCACATCGAACCACTCGCCCCGCAGGTCGCCGCCTCCCGGTTGCGCCGCCAACGTGCCCGACTGGAATCCTCCCGGCGCGCTGACGCCCAACACGGACGCCTCGAAGACCCGGGCACCGAGGCCGCCGCCGCGGACGCCGCAGAACTCGCCGACCGAGTCGCCCGCGGCGCGAGCCGCCTGTTCCGGGTCGGCCACTACGTCACCGTGCACGCGCCCAACCTGGACGAGTTGACCGAGTCCGTCGCCCACGTACGGGCCACCGCCGCCTCGGTCATGCTCGACACCGTCCCAGCCACCTGGCGGCAACTACCGGCCTGGACATCGACCCTGCCGATGGGCGTAGACAGCATCGGCATGCGGCGCGTCTTCGACACCGATGCCCTCGCCGCAGCGATGCCCCTGGCCTCCGCGGATCTACCCGCCCCCTTGCCCGGCGACCCGCCCAGCGCCTCCGGGGTGCTCTACGGGGTCAACACCGCCACTAACGGCATCATCTGGCACGACCGCTGGGCCGCCGACAACCACAACAGCCTCGTACTCGCACGATCCGGCGCCGGTAAGTCGTACTTCATCAAGCTCGAAACCCTGCGCTCCCTCTACGACGGAGTGCAGGTCAACGTCATCGACCCCGAAGACGAATACCTGCGGCTCGCCGAAGCAGTCGGCGGCACCGTCATCCAACTCGGCGCACCCAACGTCCGGCTCAACCCGCTGGACATCGCTGCCGACGACAACCGACCCGACGCCCGCAACCGGCGAGCCCTGTTCATGCACACACTGATTAACGTCCTGCTCGGCGCCGGCGGCCACGACGGTGCGATGGCACCCACCGAACGCGCCGCCCTCGACCGGGCGGTCAACACTGCGTACCTTGCTGCCGGCATCACCAACGAACCGACTACCTGGGCCCGCCCGGCTCCGCTTCTCCGCGACGTCGCCGCCGCCCTGGAGGTCGACGCCACACCGCCGGCGCTCACCCTTGCCGCCCGCCTCTCCCCATGGACCACCGGCAGCTTCAGCCACCTCTTCGACGGACCCACCACAACCGACCCCACCGGGCACCTGGTGGTCTGGTCCACCCGACAGCTCGCCGACGAACTCCGCGCCCCCGGGATGCTCCTCGCCCTCGACGCGATCTGGCGCACCGTCGACGCCCCACCCGCCGACGGCCCGACCGCCGACCCACGCCGCCTCGTCATCGTCGACGAGGCCTGGACGCTGCTGCGCGACGGCGAAGGCGTCCGATTCCTCAACCGGCTGGCGAAGGCCGCCCGCAAGCGGCGGGCCGGGGTGTCCGTGGTGACACAGGACGCCGCGGACCTGCTGGGCTCTGAACTCGGGCAGGCCGTCGTCGCGAACGCGGCGACCCAGCTCCTCATGCGCCAGGCCCCGCAGGCCATCGCCGCCGTCGCCGACAGCTTCAACCTGACCGGGGGAGAGGCGCGGATGCTGCTGTCAGCGCAACGAGGGGAGAGCCTCCTCCTCGCGGGCGCCAACCGGGTAGGCGCCCACGCCGTGTCCTCTCAACGGGAACACGAACTCTGCGTCACGGGTGACCTCGACGGGCAGACGCCGTGACAACGCTCACCTCATCGACACCGCCGGCGTCGCCCTTCGTGCCTCCGCCGGTGCCGTCCAACCCAATCGCGGACGCCATCGTGGACGCACTCCGGTGGGTGACCGACCGCCCGTGGCTAGGCATCGTCGTCGCCGCCCTCGGGCTCGTCGTACTGATCGCGCGAGGACAACTGCTCAGTTGGCGGCACCGGCGGCTACTGCGTCACGCCCACCAGGTCGTCATCACTCCACCACCGGAGGTCGATCCAGACAGCGCTGCACGCTGGTGGGCTACCTGCGCAGAGATTCTTCGCCCCGCCGGGTGGCGGCGCCTGATCCACGGCACTCCACACGTCGGGTTCGAATACCGATGGGCGGGCCGGCAATTGACCATCAACATCTGGTTGCCCGGCACCGTGCCCACCGGACCCGTCCTCGCCGCCATCACCGGCGCCTGGCCGGGCGCCACCGCCGCCGTCACTGACGCCACCGCACCGATACCCCGGGCGACCCTCGACGAGGGCGGCGCCCTGCTTCCCACCCTCGCGGCCTGGTACCCGATCGTCACCGACCACGACAGCGACCCCCTACGACCACTGATCTCCGCGCTGTCCGGACTGCAGGATCCCGAGTACGCCTGCGTGCAGGTACTCACCCGCCCAGCCACACCCCGGCAGA
Organism: Micromonospora lupini str. Lupac 08; assembly: GCF_000297395.2. GTDB lineage: Bacteria > Actinomycetota > Actinomycetes > Mycobacteriales > Micromonosporaceae > Micromonospora > Micromonospora lupini. The sequence continues at coordinate 2,772,019 of NZ_HF570108.1, forward strand.
TCCGTCGGCTCCGCGCCGGGACCGGGGCCCTCCGCAATGGCCAGCCCGCACGAGGGCTACTCGACCCCACAGCCTGGCTCCGCGGCCTGCTCGAACTGATCGTGCCCGGCCCCGGCCGGGCACCCGCAGCCACTCGGGTCGCCGCCACCCGGTCGGTACCGACAGATCCGGAACGCGATCGCGACGCCCGCGCCGCGGTCGACAAACTCGCAGCCGGGCAGCTGTGGGAGACCTCGATCCGGTACGGCGTCGCCCACACCAACCCCCGCAATGCGGCAGAAGACAATCTGCGGGCCCGACTGAAGACCCTCGCCCACGGCGTCGCCTCCGCCTACGGCGTCTACACCGCCCGCCAACGACTGCGCCGCGTCCGGCTCAAGCAGCCCGCCGCAGTATTGTCCGCTCGACCACTGCGCTCCGGGTACCTGCTCGGAGCCGGTGAACTCGCCGCCGTCGCGGCCCTACCGACCGACCTGGCCGTACCCGGCCTCCGACGCGCTCGCGCGAAGCCCATGCCAGCGCCGGTCGAGGTCCCCGCCGGCGGACGCGGCGTCAAACAACTCGGACACGCCGAGATCGGCGGTCACGCCGTCGGGCTGCCCGTCGTCGACGCCCGCCAGCACCTGCACGTCCTCGGCTCCACGGGCGTCGGCAAGTCGACCTTCCTGGTCAACATGATCCTCGACGACGTGGCCGCCCGCCGCGGTGTCGTGGTCATCGACCCCAAGGGAGACCTCGTCACCGACGTCCTGGACCGGCTGCCGGAGACCGTCGCTGACCGGGTCGTCCTCATCGATCCCGACCAGGACCAGGGCGGCTACTTCAACCCGCTCTCGGGGGACGACCACGACCTCGCCGTCGACAACGTCGTCTCCATCTTCAGCAAGATCTTCCAGAGGCATTGGGGGCCGCGCATCGACGACACCCTGCGGGTCGCCTGCCTCACCCTGATGCGCAAGGCGCACGCGACGCTCGCGTTGGTGCCACCGCTGCTCAACGACCGCCAGTTCCGGATGGCCTTCACCGACGGGCTCGACGACCCAGAAGGCCTGCTCGGCTACTGGAGTTGGTACGAGTCGATGCCGCCGCCGGTGCGAGCGCAAGTCATCGGACCCGTCATGGCCCGGTTGAGAGCGTTCCTGCTGCGGGACTTCCCACGCCGAACCCTCGGCACGCCCCGCTCTTCATTCGACATGGGGCAACTGCTCGACAACGGCGGCATCCTGCTCGCTCGCCTCCCCAAAGGCCAACTCGGCGAGGACACCTCTCGGCTGATGGGTTCCTTCGTGTTGGCCCGCGCCTGGCAGGCCGCCACTGCCCGCGCGAGACTGCCCGAAGACAAACGACGCGACTGCACCATATTCGTCGACGAGTGCCACAACTTTTTGAATCTGCCCGGCTCGGTGGACGACATGCTCGCCGAAGCCCGCGGCTATCGCATGAGCCTGGTGCTGGCCCACCAGGACCTCGCTCAACTACCACGACCCACCCAGCTTGCACTGAGCGCGAACGCTCGTAACAAGATCACCTTCAACGTGGCGCCTGAGGATGCGCATCAGATGGCCCGGCACATGTTCCCGGAACTGTCCGAACACGATCTAAGCCACCTGGACGCCTACCAGGCAGCCGCGCGGCTGGTCATCGGCAACCGGGAGACCGCGGCGTTCACCCTGCACACCCGGCCACCCCGCCCCGTGGTCGGCGCCGCCACACACATCCGGGCCGCTTGTGCCGCTGCCAGCGGCAACGCGACGGACCCGACCGCCATCGAGCAGCTCGCCAAGCGCCTCGCCGGCAGCGATCGAGGCAAGACATCCCGTCGCAGCGACTGACGTCGCAACTTCCCACCCCATACACCGGGGTGGGTTCGCACCCTGGTCGCCGGTCCGGCCCGGCCATGGTCGTTGCGAGCAGCCTGGGAATCGGCCGGTGCTCACCCAACAACGCAGCTAGGAGACGTACATGAGTCATGATCAGCCGTCCCGACAGTCCCACCGGGGGGACATCCTCCAATCGGGGGGTGCCCCGTGACCCCCCGATCCCGATCTCCCCTCCGTCGCTCCACGACCACGCTTTCCGACGTCTCGGCCCGCCTTCGCCCTCGCGATCGGGTGATCGCCTTCCTGCTGTCCGACCACACCTCCCTCACCACCGACCAGATCACCTCGGCCCTGTTCGACTCACCGGTCACCTGCGCCCATCGCCTCTACACCCTGCGACGGCTCGACTTCATCGACCGTGTACTGCGCTCCCACCCCGGCCAACCCGCACAGGTCTACTGGGTGCCCGGCCGGCTCTCCGCCCGCTTCGTGGCCCTCGCCCGCGGTGACACCCCGCCCACCCCGAAAACCGTCGCACTCGCTGCGGACTCGGTGCTGTCCAACCGGATCCGGCAACACACCATCGAGACCAATCAGTTCTTCATCGACCTCCTCGCCCACGGGCGCGGTCACCCCGAGGTGAGGCTGACCCGCTGGTGGTCCGAGCAGCAGACAGCCGCCGCCTTCGGGCAACGGGTACGCCCAGACGCACACGGTGTCTGGACCAACGGTCGCAACAGCGTCGGCTTCTGGCTCGAGTACGACCGTGCCACCGAAGACCACCCGCGTCTACGCGACAAGCTGGAGCCCTACCGGCGCCTCCGTGTGGACGGCGGGCCCGGCCACATCCTGCTGTTCTCCCTGCCGAGTCGGGAACGCGAACGCAACTTCCACACCAAGCTCGCTGACGCCGCCCGTCACGATCACCGTGTCGCCGACGCCTTGGCCGCGCTCACCGTCGCCACCTGCGCCCGCGACCGGATCAACGGACACAGCCCGGCCGGACCGGTATGGCGGCTCGTGGGCAACGGGGGACACCGGCTGAGCCTGGCCGACCTACCCACCACCGACGACGAACCAGGCCCGCTCAACCCCGGCCCACCACGCCCGGCCGACGACCCGCTCCACGAGCTGCGTGACGAAGCAGAGTGAACCGTCGTGTCGATACCTGGCAGAATGGGACCTGCCGATTCGCTGACTGCCCGCCCCAGTAGGGGCACCCGGTGACCTCGTACGACATCGCCGCCAGACTGCCCTCCATCGGCCGGCTGCGGCAGCGGTGTAAGGCATTGGCCCTGCTGGAATGCATCATCGACGGCGCCGGTCACGCCGGTTACGCCGCTTCCACTGCGCGACGAGCGGAGACGCGGCTGCATACACGTCCTTGACGCCGCCGATGACCACCAAAGCCACGTCCACGTATCGCCTGTAGTCCTGGCCCGCCTGCTCAACCCTGTCGACGTTTCGGAGCTTGTTCGAGTCCTCGTGGCTCATCGGGAACTTCCCTCTCTCATACAAGTTGGCTGCGTCGGACGCACGGATCGAGCGGCGCCTCGTGTTACGGTTTTGGAGCTTCTCTGTGTTGCTGGTGAAAAGTATCAGCAACACAGTTCACAAGGAAGGGGTGTTGCCGTGAAATCCGGATCGGGTTCGGCGGTGGCGTTTGGCCGCGTGCTGCAGGCCGTGCGCAAGCACCTGTCGAAGAACCAGGCCGACGTCGCCGCCTCCTTCGACCCCAAGCTCTCCGTGGCCGCCGTCTCCATGGCCGAGAGCGGCAACCGCCCACCCAAAAGCGAGGCGATCGTCCGGGGCTACGCCGCCGCCCTGGAACTCGACGAGGATGCGCTGCTCGACCTCTGGTGGGCGATGCAGGGGATGGTCGCACTGGAGAGCGAGGCGGAAGAGCGCGTGGTTAAGCAGTGGTGGCGCGAGCTGAGGCCGGGTTTCGACGCCGAATTTGACCTTCACCGCGCCAGAACCGCCGCCAAGACGAAGCGGACTCCGAACGACGACTATTACGCGCCTTCGGCGGCCCTGATCGCCCTCGCCGACGCGATCTGCGGGATCCTGGCGCGCATGCTGGGCGAATCATGGAAGGTTCGCTATAAAGCCGAGATCGGCCTCCGTGAGCCCTCCGACGGCTACCTCGCAGTGGTCAATATCGAGCTGCGGGCACAGGTTTCGGACGGATCTCTGGACACGATGGCCACCTTCGCGTGCCCTGAGCCCGTGACACGGCCCTTTCCGACCGAACTGATGGGGGCAAAGCCTCAGGGAGGCTCCTCTCTAGAGGCCGGATGGATCCTCAATGCGCTGATGGCGATGCCCGCCCGCGAACGAGCGGCCGTCGCCGGGTTCATTTACGGTCTGCGAGAGGGTTCCAGCCTCTACGGAGCCAGCGAAGACAAGTAGCGGCGCCACCGACCCCGAATCAAGGCCGTGGGTCAGCAGTCGGCGTGGGCCACCGAGTTCCAAACCTGGCACGCACTATGCGGCCGCCGTCGGCCAGCAGTCCGCAGGCGAGGGAGATCACCGCGACACTGACGCCGGTTCGCCAAGCGGGGTTCTCGAGGGGCAGCGTGATCCACCAGACGATGAGCAGTGCGGCGCGGGCAGCGAGCCGCAGCAGCCAACTTCCCACGTATTCTCCCCAGGCGAGACACGGCGAGCCCCTCCGCACCCGATGCTCGGTTGAGCTGAGAGCACCGATGAGACGGCGAAGATCCGGCACCCACCTGCGCGCACCGTACCTTCGCCTCGCGCTAGCCGCGCTCGGTCACCGTCGTGTTCGGGTGACGCGCGGCTGTCGCGTTGGTGACGAACCGACCCGTGACCTCCGGTGCAACGTGCTCAGCGGCGCCGGCGGTTCTTCTTTCCCCGTTTGCCGCGTAACTGCCTGGTGCTGCGTCGTGCACTCGGAGGAACCTTGTTGTTGAAGGTGGCCGCGAGGCCCCGCAGCGGGGTGACCTCGAGGGCGGCGTCTCGGTCGGCAGTCCGACGTTGAGGCTCGCCGCGGTAGCGAGACCCGCGTAGCGACCCGTCGGTCTCGTACAGCAGCAGCATCGACCGGCTCGACCGGGTCTGGTACTGCTTCGCGTCTATATACCCGGGGAGATGGTCGATGCTCACCCCTTCAGGCACGGCCGCCGCAGTAAGCAGCCAGGGCCCGGCACTGGTGGTGCCGTGAGTGGTCACGCTGCGCTCGATGTCGCCGCCACGCGCCTGGTGGCACTGCTCCTCCAGCTTTTTCCCGATGTCGCGCTGCGCGCTCTCACTCAGACCGACCAGGTCGGCGCCAAACCGAAGCCACCCGGGTGATTTGGCCGACTCGCTCGCTGCCAGGTACTGCTCAACCCACGGCTCCTCCTGGCGGGTTGGCTTAGGTGCTTGGACTTCTGAGAGACCGTCGCGGCTATAGAACCAAGCATCCAGCGGATCAGTGAGAGTTCCGAGCCGTACGCGGGACTGCTCCTCGTAGCGGCGCATGTCGGACGCCTTGATGGGCCTGTCGATTGGGAGTTGGGCCGCGACGTCCCGCGGGTCGGGCTCGAAGTACATGCCTCCGTTGACGAACCACATGAACATGTCGAGTTCGTCGACGCCGTTCACCATTGTTGCGAGCTTTCGGCCGCGGCGACGCCGCAGGTACTCGAGGAACTGGGCGGAGTGGTCGATCGTGCGGCTGATGACGATCAGGTCGTGCAGGCTCACGATCCACGGCACCTCGTCGGTATCGATGATGCCCTTGTGCGCGAGCTCGTTCATCGACAACGACAGCGGACCCATATCGTCGAGCATCACAATGATCGAGTGGATCTCCCTGACCGACGCCAGGTCAATCCACTCACCGCCGACGCTCCAGACCCCCTGGTTGGTGCGGATCAAGTTGGTCAACCGGTCCGCTTGCTCGTTGCCCTCCTTGAGGGTCTTCTGCAGGTCTGAGGCCAACCGTTTGGCGTTGCCGCCGCGGGCCTTCTCCGTGACGGACCCGGCCTTCACCTCGACGCACAAGGCGATACCGTCGACGACGAACAGTAAGTCCGACTCGAAGTCCCGGGTCGGGACGCCCGTCCGGTCGGCGTCCTTGCCCAGGCTTGCCGTTTGGTCGATGGAGACCGGGCCGGCGTACTTCTGCCCCTTCCAGTGGGGCTCGACTCCGGCAAGCAGCTTGCTGAGCGCGGCAGCCGCCTTCGACTCGGAATACTCGGCCCGCCGTCCGTCGTACTTCGACCACACCTTGCCTGCACTCCGGCGCTTCCCGGCGGCGGCCGCGGCGATCCCACGCTCGATGTTACGGCGCAGTTCGTCTTCACCCAGGAACCCGTTGAGGATGAGGTACTCGCCGTCGTCCGCGATGCACCCCCACGGCACCACACGCTCCCCCTGCGCGAACCTGATGACCGGGTTAGCCTCACTACCCGCCGGCCGCGAGGTGCTGAAATACTCCAGCACTGCCTTCGCCGTCGACTCCTCGATTCCGGCACGGCCTGCGGCCTCGATGGCCGACACAGCCCCAAACAGCCGGCACTCGTTCACCATGAGATTCATGTCGCGCCGGAACGCGTCTGCGTCGATGTCCTCGATGTCGACACCCGACTGAGCGACGTCCCCGACGCGGTCGCGCGCACCGAAGAACCGCTCGTTTAGCAGGGCCACCGACGCCTCGCGCACCGCCCGGATTGCGTCGAGGGTGAACCCGAGGGTATTCACCATGACGGTGGCGACGGTTGGATCACCCAAGAGCTCGGTGTTCAGTTCCTTCGCGATCGACTCGTACTGTCGTCCGCGGACCGAGAGCTCGTACCCCTTGAACTCGCCTGCGAGAGTGCCGAGCGGCTGATCTACACGCTGACCCTGCAAGACAGCGCGCGTCTGGGCGGCCCTCACGATGTCGGCCGCCAGACCTAGCGCCTTCCCGGGGTTGGGCTGCCCCGAGTTCTCGCCGGTCAGCGGCTGCCGGGGCAACCCCATGCCTAGGAGCGTGAGTGCGATGACGTCCTGAGCGGCCTGAGAGTTCTCGACCTGGCTCTGGCTCTCTCGCATTTCGCTGAAGTCCCACGGCCCCGCCGCGAAGCGAAGGAACGCGAGCGTGTCGAACGAGTCGTACCCATGCAGGCGCTTCTCAAGCGCAAGGCGAGCGGACGCGAGTGCCTCCCCGAGGTAAGTGAGGGCATCGTCAACATTAGATGCAGCCTGGGAGAGTTGCTGGAGGTAGGTTGCGGCTCGGGTGAGGCTACCCGTCACGCCGGTGCCTACGACCTCCATCCGTCCATACTCGGAGTTCACGGCCCCAGTATGACGATCCCCACTGACATCGGATCCCATTAATTCCCGACGTCGTCGGGCTGGCAGAGATCCGAGATTGACCGGCTCGGCGGTGGCTGGCGGAACACCCTCACGGGGTGGGGAGGACATGCTGGGTTGCATGGCTCGCCCGCAATGACGGCCGGTTCAAATCTGGGTGATGCCAGCTGCAGTAAAACAGCCGACGTCCAAGCCGCGCCGACGGCGCGAGGCATCGGCTCATCGGCCATGAGAGTGCGGTCGCCGGAGCCAGATCCCGCGCCGCGCCGACGCGGTCGGCGTCCGGTGCTGGCCGGCGGAGAGCTGCCGTGAAGGGGTAGATCGACGCTTCACTAGCTCAGCGAGGCTGCCCGGGCGGGTCACGGTTCCGGTTGTCCGCCATGGCCAGGTAGCTGCGAAACCCAACACCCGCGTCGTGGCACCCAACGACCTCGGCCACCCCATGGATGTCGGTCGTCGAAGCGCCCAACACACCTGCTCAACAGTCGACCGTCGAGCGATTCGACCATGATCATTTCCTGTTGGATCGGCGGGATATCGTGAACTCTCTTCTATAGAACCCCCATCACTGCACCATCGCGGGCCTTGGCTCGCCACGGCAGGAGCCGCACCCGCCCACCCGCCACTTTGGCCGGTCGGCCGCGACACATCCTCCCCGGCACCCACGCCCATCTGCACCACCTCGGCGCCACCGCGCCAGCCCTGCCATACAGAAAACATCGCCTCGACGCGCTCGCGTCATCACGCTCGGGATCCCCGCCCGCCGGAGCTTCCAACGGCGCCCGCCCCGCGATCCCGGCACCCCACCACTCTGTCCGCCGACGCTGTCGCCTGCCCGCGCGCTCTCGCGCGATTGCACCTCGGCCGTGTCCCCGCACCCTGCCTGGAGGAGCCCATGCCCGCACGTCCTGCCGTGCACACCATCGTGGTCTGCCTGCCCACCGACGCGACACCCCAGTCCATGCCCGCCCTCGCGGCGACCCGCCTCGTTGCACAACAGTTCCGTCCCGCCGGCCCTGTTGGCCACTTCGCCGCCCATCACCGACTCACCCGACAACTGCTTCACCGCTACCAGGGCTACGCCGCCGGTGGCCCGGTCCGTCACCTTGACCTGGCCGGCATGCGTGCCCGCGCCGCCACCAGTGCTGTCTGGCTGTGGCACCGATGGCGAGACGTCATCGACGGCACGCGCGACGCCCAACCGCTCTCGGCCTTCGTTGACCGCCACCGCGACGAGCCGGCACGCTGGCCGCTCAGCCGCGCCCAACAGGCATACCTCGCCCAACCTCGGGTGCTCGCGATGACCACCTACAACGCCGCCTACCGACGACAACCTATTCCCATCGCGGACATTGAGGCCCTTCAAGTCGGCCTCAACAGCTACCGCACCCTCGCGGCACTCGCGGCCGTGCCCGGCGATGCCCTGGCCGCCGACGCCGCCAACTGGCTCACGCCCAGATCGGGCCGGCTGGCCGACCAGCTGGACTATCTGTACGCCGCCAACGACCACATCGACCGGCTGCGCCCGAACGAGCAATTGGTCGCCATGGCCGCTTGGCCCCTCGCCTAGCAATCGTCCAGCCTGCGGCGCGACCTCCCGGGTCGGGCATACCAACAACACCCACGACAAGCCGCAATCGACTCGGACCAGTGCAGCGACGGGAGACCCCGCCCAGCTAATCGGCCGGGCTGACTTGCCAACTGCCGTCCCTCCCGGCCGGATCAGGCACTCGCCTGACCGGCCGTTTTGCGTGCCCAGGGGTCACCGACCCCACGACAGTAAAGGAGAAAGAAGATGACGATCACCGCGATGCGGCCGCCGCTCGACACGCGTAACTCGGCGCCGGCTCCGGCCCAACAGGCCACCTACCTGATGGTCGGTCCGTCCGGACGGCTGACCGTCCTGGCAGCCCCAGCCGATGGAGATCGACGCATCACTACCGGCGCCGCCTACCGAGTCCAGCTCGATGAATGCACCGTCATGTGGCTCGAGGACGACCAGCAGGGCAGGGGAGTCCCCAACTGGACGGCCACCCAGATGGCCCTCGAGACCACCGGCCGTCCATACCTCGGCCCGTGGGACGAGCCCTACCTGTGCGGGCCGGTCATCTTCACCGGCGCCGGCCGTCACGCGGAACCGATCGGGCTCACCGACCGGCAGTTCTCGCTGCTCGTGGACGCCCACGCCGCAACGGAGCTGTGGTGATGAGGTCGACGACCGCGCTCTTCGACGAGTTCTCTGCGCGTCGGTCCAGGAATCTCTCACCACGACCTGGCGTCAGTCTGGCTGCCGACAGCCACCTCGGCGCCCCCGTCGGACGGGGGGAGCATGAGGCGAAGCACCGTTGCGGACGCGGTCCGAGCATTCCAACGACTGCGTAGCGTCAACGCCGGAAGTTTGGTCGGGGTCGCCCTGGCGGACCGGTACCGCACCTCACCACCACTGAAGGTCGACACACTGCCACCGGCCCAAGCTGCGGTGCTGGCTGCCTCGATAGAGGCTCGGACCGCTGGGGTAATCGACGGGGAAACCCCCGCGTACCTGGTCTACTCCGGCGATCTTCCGGTGGCCTGGTGCACGGTCCGGGCCACCGTCGTCACCCCTGATCTCGTACTCGACGGAACGCCGGCCCGGCACCAGCGGATGGCGGTGTCGGCGATGTCCAACCTTGCCCGATGGGTGCTGGTCGCGCTCGCCGATGCCAGGGCGGAGGGCGAGGAGGCCATCGTCCATTCGGTGATGAGCGAGGAGGGGGCCGTACGTATCGCGCCTGCCGATGACCTGACCTCGTCCGCAGCCGTCCTCCTCGACGGCGACCTCACCGCAGCCAGGGCCAGCATCGCGAAGGTGCTTCCGGTCGATGCCGCAGCGGAGGTGGTGGTCCTCGACGCGCACGGCTTTGGCCGGTACGGCCGCGACTCGCACCGACTGCCACTGCCGGTGCTGTGCGCGATGCGCCGGATTGCCTCGACCCATCAGTTGCCGTTGGCTGCGGTCGGCGACTGGCTCGCGACCAGTGGCGGCGTCGACGCGGACGTGCCCGCTGAGGACCTGCCCGCGATCTTCACCGCCGGCTTCCTCGGTCTCTTCCCGCACCGCTCGGCCTACGCCGAGAGGCACCTGGTCGATCGCGGCTGGGCCACGGCGCTGGCGCGCCTCGGAATGCCCCGGCGCTACATCGACCTCGAAGCCCTGGAGCGGGACCTGTTCGACAACGACGTCTATGCCGTCGCTACCACCGATGCGACTGGTGGCCAGGCTGTTGCCGTATTCCGTCGTCCGCTCCTGTCTTGGCCTGAGACACCGACCTCCATCTCCACTCCCGCCCGTGCGGCAGCGCGGGCGTCGACGAAGGGAATGCACTCATGACCGAAGAGTTCTCCGAGGACAACGGCCGGCTCGGCTGCACAGCCGTCCAGGCATGGCGGGAGGTGACCGGCGAGCCGATGCCCGATGACCTACTGACCGCATTCCTCGCCGCCGCCAGCAGCAACGCCAGTGAAGGACCCAGCGTCGCCTGCGAGCACCACCACAGCAACGGCGATGACCGCCTCGTGTGTCACGTCCGCTTGATCGAGGATCTGCTTGAGGCCCGAGCGCGGACCGACCGCGCACGCCACGAGGCAGCCGAGCACCGCGCCGGCCTACGTCGGCTGCAACTAGGCGTCCGGACAGCAGGGCTCGGCACTCTCGGCGAGAACCCAGACTTCGAGGGGAGCCTCAGCGAGGCGCTGGCCGACTGGGGATTGCCGCCGGTCCCTTCGAACCACATGGTCACCCTTCGCGTGCCGATCACCATCTGCGTCTCTGCGGTCGACGGCGTCGAGGCAGTCCGCCTGGCTGTCAGCGAACTCAGCGAGGAGTCGCCCCGGCTGCCACGCCGGCCACTCTTCTGCGCTGACGAGGTGGAGGTCGTCTCCATCACCACCGAGTGACCGTGATCGCCGAACCCGACCAACCAAACGATCCGCCGCCGTCCCAACAGGGGCGGCGTTCTTCGTCTCAGCCAGAGGAGGTAACACGATCATGACGGAAACCGTCCAGCTGCTCGACGACCAGAACCGCGCAACCCCGGAAGGTAGGGAACCCGAGATCGGGCCAGCCGCCACCGACCCGATGCTCCACGCCGCGGTCACCGAAGAGATGCTCGCTGCCGCCTGGCAGGCCACACATGGATCCGAAGACGCACCGCCGTGGCTGAACAGGGTTGCGATTCTCCTCGCCGCCGGCTACGGGCCGATGCCCGCCACCCCCACGGACGAGATGGCCCACCACCTACTCACTGTGGCCGTTGCCGCCGCCAACGCGACTGCCGAGGCCGCCGTGGTCGAGGCCAACGCGAGGCAACTCGCCCACGACGAGTTCAGCAATGACGTACGCCGTAGGGCGGCCCGCGCCGTCAACAACCGTGAGATCTGCCTGTCGGGCACGAACTACGCCCTGGAGCGGCTGGGGATCACCACTCTCCCCGTTGAGTACAGCGTCGAGCTACTCGTTCCGGTCACCGTCCGGGTGCGCGCGACCGACGAGGAGAACGCCTACGACCGCGCCGCGGACGAGCTGCGCTCCATGCTGCATGGCGGAGACCTGGACTTCGACGAGTACGACCTGCGCCGCGAAGGTGCCCAGGTCAGCGACGAGGACATCGACCTCGACGACCTCGACTGATTGCCACGGCCGGCACCCGGTTTCGGCCCGCCCGATGCAGTTGCTGCTACGGCAGCGGACACAGGCCCGGGCACGGCGCGTGCGACACCGTGAGTGGCAGCTCCTCCGAGCTGGCTCCCGTCAGGCGATAGGCCCATCAAGGGCCGGTACCCACCCCGAAGGCCCGAGGGCGGGCCTCACCTGCGACAGCGGCCCGCCCCCGGAGCTCCTCCGTGAAGGAGCCCAATCATGTCCAAACCCGATGCGCGACCCACCGACAGAGGTGATCTGCTTCGCTCGACCGCGACCATCGCAGTCGTCGCCGTCCTCGCGACCGCACCGGTTGCCCTCCTGGCGTCGTACGGCCATCTCCCGGCGGCGGTACTCGTTGCCGTCATCACGATGCAGAGCTGGATCCCGGTTGGGATCACCGCGACGACCCAGCTCATCCGGCAACGCCGGAGACTCGCTGCGGCCCATGCCCGCGAGGAGGAACTGGAACGTCGAGTTGCCGCCGGTGCCGCTTCTGAGGAGCTGCTACGGCGAGAACTCACAGCCGCCCAGTGCGACCCGCTCACTGGACTTCCCAACCGGGCGCTCGCTGACCGGACCATGGCCGCCGCCACCGCGGTGGCGGCACCGCTGACCATCGCCTTCGCCGATGCCGACGGCCTCAACACGATCAACGCCGACGGCGGACACGCCGCAGGCGATCAGTACCTGAAGGCCATCGCCGCCCGCCTGACCCACGCCGCCGCCTCCGTCAGCGCCGGGGCGCAGGTTGCTCGCACGGGAGGCGACGAGTTCATGGTCCTCGTGCCCCGCGCGGCCGCCACGGCCCTGCGCGACGCCATCCGCATTGCCTTCGTCGGGCCCGCGACCGTAGCGGGACGGCGGATGCCACTCCGGATCAGCGTCGGGATCGCCGTCAGCAGCGGCGGTATCGCCCGCAAGGCCCTGGCCCAGGCCGACGCCGCCATGTTCACCGCCAAGCGGGTGGGCAACCAGACGCTCGTCTACGACGCCGACCGTGATGGCGTGCCGGAGCTCGACGGCACCCGACCTCAGGTGCGGCGCCGGGATATCACGCCCGACCGCGACACGGCGGCCCGGGCGACCGATGGCACTGCCCCGACGACGAGGCTGGTCTGCTCGCTGGACGAGGCGGCCGCCATCGCGAACGCCCTCTGGCTTGCCTACGACCGGTGGGCGGCCGTGCTCCAGACCGAACCGAGCGATCCCGCGGCATCCACTGCTCCGGCCGAGACGATCGACGTCACACCCACGGCGGAAGGACTCGACCGCACGGCCGCTTTCGCCGAGACGGAGATGGCCAAGTACGCGGGCTTGGCACGGCGTATCTCAGCGCTCATCGACAGCGTGAACGAGCGGTCGTGAACGAACCAGACGTGCCCGGCACGCCCGTCTGCCAGTGCGCAGGGAACCGGCTGCGGAGCTGGATCGCCGTCTGCCCGTCAACGAACCGAACTACGGACCGTCCCGCTTTAGACGCCGGTGTCCGTAAATCCGACCTTCCCAGTCGCGCCCGTCCGCAAGCGCGGCCAGCCGAGAGGAACCTGCTGATGCCCAAGCACGTCGCCCCCGAGACCAAGATCGGCCTCCTGCGCCGTTGTCTGCGCCGTGGACTCCACCCCGCCGTCCACGTCCTTGCCCTGGTCAGCCTGCACGTCGTCGCCCTGGTCGTCATCTCCGCGACCGGTCTCGGATCACTCGGGGGCCACTGACGCCGACCGCCTCGCACCGATCGCGGTGCAGGGCCCTCGCAGCCACACCCGCGCGACCGAACGCCGCCGAGTGACAGCCATTCGCGCAGGGCGAGCCCGCGCTGATTCCACCTGTCGTCGCTGACGACGCTGCTTCCCTCGACCTTGACCTCCGCCGGGCCGTACCCCGGCGATCCCGAGACGACTACGCCTGGGCGCGGCGTAGCGCCGCGCCCAGGCCCAACAACCTCCGCAAGGGATGCGTGGCCGGCGGCTGCTTCCACGATCCCGTTACCCGGAAGGAGACCGAAGCTGACATGAGCACCATCGACGACCCAAGAGTCGCCCGCGCCGTCCTGGCCCGGCTGACCATTGTCGGCGATCGACTCGTCCACACCATGATCCACGAGGAGGGGCCGGAAGCGGTCCTCCACCGGTTGATCGCCGGCCACCTGCCGCAGGCCGAGGCGCGGTCCGCAGCTACCGAAAAGTTGGGCGCAGCCAGTCTGCGGCAGGTCGCCACCAGGATCATTGCCGACACCGAACGGATCGGTGCGCGGATCGTGATCCCGCAGGACGCAGAGTGGCCCACGGCGTTCGAGGACCTGAACCAGCCCAGCGACGGCGATGCCGGGCTGCCCGCCCCACCGCCGTGCCTGTGGGTTCGTGGCGCACAGCCGCTCGGTGACACGCTGCGCCGGTCTGTTGCGGTCATCGGAGCCCGCGCGGCCACCAGCTACGGGCAGCATGTCGCCGCCGAACTCGGCCACGGACTCGCCGAGAGCGGTTGGACCATCTTCAACACCGGTGGGTACGGCGTCGACGCCGCAGCGCTACGCGGCGCGTTGACAGCGGGGCACCTGCCCGTCGCGGTAAATCCCGCTGGACTCGACCGTCCCCACCCACAGGGCAACTCAGCGCTGTTCGAGCGGGTCTCTCTCATCAGCGCGTGGCCGCCCGGCAGTGCCCCGTGCCGGAGCCGCATCTCCGTCAACGGGGCCTTCCTGGCGGCGATGACTGGCGGATGCGTGCTCGTAGAGGCAGCCCTCCGCAGCGGCGCCCGGACCGTCTTGGCGCAGGCCGATGCCCTCGGCCGACCTCTGATGGGGGTGCCCGGTCCCGTGACCTCCGCCCTATCCGCCGGCTGTCACCAGGCGCTGCGCGAGACGCCGCGGGTGCGTCTGGTCCGGGACGTCGCCGACGTCATCGGGCACCTGACTGAGCGACGCCCACCCGAGGGAACGACGACATGAACGACTTCCCGAACTGGCTGGACCTGCTCGAGTTCCTGAGAGCGGCGGGCGAGACCGACGCCAGGAACGGCACCTCGCTGCCCACCGACCACGAACTGTGGGCGGTCGCCCACCGTAGCCAGAGGGTCGCGCTGCCCGATCAGATCGACAACGACCTGCTCGCCGAACTACGCGACGCCTTCAACGACGGGCGGCAGCCCACCCGCTTCGACATGCAGGCCGTGGTCGTCGAAGTCGCCAGACACGGTCATGACGCACACATCGGCCACTCGGGTGGGAATACCGCCACCATCTACGCCGGAAGCCAACACACCGATCAGAACGGGGATGCTCGCTGGGCGGTCATCGCCGGTCCCGGCTGGTTCACAGAACCCGCTCGCCAGGCTCCGGTCGCCGACACGAGCGAGTTCCAGATTGGACCGGACGACGATTACTGGACCATCGCGGTGCCGGACCACACCAGCCCGACCGAGGTCGCCGCCCTGATCGTCGCGGTCATAGAGCAGATCGCCGCAGGGCAGGGACGCCTCACCGAGTCCCCACCCCTACCAGTCCACATCAATGGCCACGAGCAGTCGGACGCCCGCGGAGGAAGAGCCAACGCGGGGTCAGGTTCATGACTGACATCGTCTGCTCGCGGTGCCAGACCCTCAGCAGACTGCGGCGTCACGGCCTGCGGTGGTGCGAAGCCTGCGAGACGTACCTCGTCATCGACGCCGGGACCGGCAGGTGGGTCAGCTTCGCCGATCGCGAGCAGCGTCGGCGCGCGGCGGAGGAAGATCGGGCCATTGCCAGGTCCGTCGAGCTCGTTGACGAGCACCTGCCAGAGGCGCAACGGCTGGTCCCCGAAGGGTGGGCCGCCCGACGTCACCAGAACGACGGTGCCCGGTGCCACGTTGCCATCGATGCGCCGGCTGATGTCAACGCGACCAGCTACCTGTCGCCACCCGACGGCAAATCCGGCTGGTACGTACGCGTCCACAACCGCACCACCGGGATCGACTTCCCGCTCTACACCGACGGCGGGGCGCGCGCAGCATCGTTCGACACGATCGAGGCTGCAGTAGCCGCCGCCGTTGAAGCTCTCCGCGTGGAGAGCGCGGAAGCACGGCCGCGCTGACGGTCTGAAACGCGCTGTTGCAGGTGCCGCGAGCCGAACGCCCACGACCTACCAGGTACCTCGCACCCCCTCCACCGGCCTAACCGAATGCCGCCCCGTTGCGCAATCGCACGACCAGGCGCTGCGTCCGGGCCATAGCTGCGCTGAGCTCACGCCCGGTAGATCGCCCGCGCGCTCGGGCGTGCTCCCCGGAGGACTCCTACTCGCCCGCGACGCCTGACCGAACTCGACCAGACCCCGCAATCCCACACCGATCCACGCCGCTTTCGTGCGGTGGATCCGAATCGGAAGGAAACACGATGACCAGCCCCGACAACCCCATTCTGCCGGTGCGGTCGGCCGCGGAAATGCTCGCTGCCGTGCCGCATCTGGTCGGATTCCATCCGACGAACAGCATCGTCCTGATCGCGATCGCCGGGACGAAGGTCGCCCTTGTCACCCGGGGAGATCTGCCCGCAGGAGTGGACAGCATCGCGCAGGCTTTGCCGGCCCTCGCCCAGGCCGACGCGACCCATGTGGTGATCGCCGCCTACGGACCAGAAGACCTCGCGACGCCGGCGGTCGACGCTGCCCGTGCGGTACTCACCGTCGCCGGCCTGCAGGTGTACGACGCGCTCCGCGTCACCGATGGCCGGTACTGGTCCTACCTGTGTGACAACCCGACGTGCTGCTCACCCGAGGGCACCCCCTACGACGCGGTCACCAGCCCAGTGTCGGTGCGGGCCGTGGTTTCCGGATCCAGCCCGTTCCCGGACCGCGCAAGCCTCGCGGCCTCCATCGCACCCGCCGACGGTGCCCTCCGTGCCGCGATGGACGAAGCGACCGCCCGCGCCCGCCGACGGCTGGCGGACCTACCAGCCAGTCTCAGCGCCATCGAGGCCGAAGGACGGGCCGCGTTGGACGCGGCGACCAACCGGTACCGGGGCGGCCAGCGGTGCACTGATGACGAGGTCGCCTGGCTCACCACACTGCTCACCACGATCGCCGTTCGCGACCATGCCTGGCTGACCGCCAGCGGCGATGAGCGGCACCTCGACCTCTGGCGTGACCTCACCCGGCGTGCCGACCCGGACCTGGTCGCGGCGCCGGCCAGCCTGCTGGCGTTCACCGCCTGGCTTCAGGGGAATGGCGCGTTGGCAGACATCGCGGCGCATCGCGCGCTAGAAGCCGACCCGAACTACGGGATGGCACTGCTCGTCCTCGACGGCCTCCGCGCGGGCATCCCCCCGTCGGTCCTCGAGGACTGGCAGAGCTGGGCTGCCCAAGAGACCGACCACCCATGATCCGCCCCGGTCAGGAGGGGAGCAGCACCGTGGCCAACCCACCCACTGACTTGGCAACCGCCCTCGCCGTGCAGCAGACCCGGTGGCGTACCGAGGAGATCCTCGGCCTGCTGTATGCCGGTCTCCAGCACTCCCGCAGCGTCGCCCCGGACGTGGGCGCAGTCCGCGCCGTCGCCTACCTCGTCGCCCAACAGGTGGCCCTCGTCCGGCAAGCCGACACCGATCTGATCGCCGCGCTGCGCGGCGCACTCACCCAGGCCGATTACGACTTCCGTGACAGCAGCACGGCCATCGAGGAACGCTACCGGCAGTTCGCCGACCTGGTTCGGCGCTGGATCATCTTCGCGGTCAACACCGGAGCACTGACCGTTCCGGACGCCAACGAGGCCCTGCGTTACCTGACCATGCCCCCGCCACTGCGGACTCACTTCCAGGTCACTGTCTACACCCCGCTCGCCATCGAGACCGAGGCCGACAACAGCGACGAGGCTGCAGCCGCCGTAGAACGCCTACTACGCATCGAACTTCGCTGCCTACGGGACGCATCCGTCCACCCGACCAAACAGTGGCAACTGCGGCTGCGCGCACTCGATGGGACGCCACCGCCCGGCAAGGTCAGCGGCGAGTGTGGTTTCCACTATCGGATCGTCTTCGTGGTGCCACTCGTCGTCGAAGTCAAGGCCCTCGACCCGCGATCGGCCATCCCCGTCGCCGTCGACGCCATAGCGAACGACCTGGACCACCTCGAGGTCGCACGCGCTCACACCGACGAGATCCGCGTGGTCGACGTGGTGCCCCTCGACGACCGCGAGTACGACTTCCGCACCGACTAACGACTGCGTTCTCCACGCCTGCACCCGCGTGACGCACCAACGGGTGCGCCCACGGGCGCCGGATCACACCTATGTGCGGTGCCGGCGCCCAAGAGGCGCCGGCACCGCCTTATTGGAAGGCGGAACCCAGATGCGATCGATCACCCGAACGCTCGGCCAACTCCTCGCCATCGCGGTCAGCCTGCTTACCGCCGCGACCCCGCATCGACAGGTCGCCGGTCCAGCCCCGGCCCGCCCGGAGGGCAGCGGCACCGCAGTCGGCACCGGGGGCGGGACGATGCCCTGGCAAGGGTGTGTCGCGACACATGACAGTTCATGCTGCGTCGTCCGACCTGCCGGTGAGACCAGGGTCCCACCGCCGCTACGACAGGCGGGTCGCTGATGGACATCCAACTCGTCCTCGTGGGCATCGCCGTGGCCGTCGCCGTCACAGCAATTGACGTCGTACTTCGGCGAACCGCCCGCCCGGTCGGACCGGGACGATCCCTGACCGACATCGTCATCACCACTGCAGCGACCCTCACCACCCTTGGACTGGCCGGTGTCGCCGGCGCGGTCAGCTACGACCACCTCCGCGAACTCGCCGAATCACGCGGTGAGCACGGCTGGAAGGCACACGCCTTCCCGCTGACGGTCGACGGCATCGAGGTCGTCGCCACCTTGGCGATCCTCGCCGACCGGAGGGCCGGCCGCCCCTCGGGCGCGTTCCCGTGGATCGCCCTCGCCGCCGGCGGTGTCGTCAGCCTCGGCGCGAACATCCTCATCGCTGAGGACGACGCCATCGCCCGGATCATCGCCGGCTGGCCCGCGGTCGCGCTCATCGCCGCGATCAAAATGCTGTCACGGATGCTCGAACACCCCGCCGACGACTCGTTGCGACGTGAGGACACGACTGAGCCGCAGGCGAGCGACAAGCGACACCACTCCGAGCCGGAGATCGCCGGACGAGCACCGGACCACGACGACAACAGGCTGGACGACGTTTCGCGACACGACCCCGACGTGTCGCGGGATGACCCTGACATGTCGCGGCCCGACGGCAATGACCACGAACCCGGTGAGGTCCTCGAGCAGCCGTGGCCGGTCGACCTGATCCGCCGCATCCCCGTGAATGCCGACCGCTACCGTCGCTGGCAGTCCGTCTGGGCGGACATGAAGGACGGCGAGACCGACCTTCGTGCCCTCGGGCAGCGGTACAACTTCGATGTGCGCTCAGTCCAGGCGATCCGGCGCGCCGGCCAGGTCGGCATGCTCGACCACCCCGTCCCGACCGCCCGTCGGCTGGCCGAACTGGCCTCCCGCAACGGGAGCCACGACAACCCGCCCGAAGTGCCGGCGGGACCCTCGATTCTCGGGCCGTGAGTGCCTATAAGGCCGGCTCCGCCTGGCCCTCTCGGTACCCCTCTGTCCCGGTGAGTGGGTCATACCTACTTGCATAGAGGGGCAGAGGGGGCCGGCCCGGACGACACCTGGGCGGACCCATTTTTCGAGGTCGAAGAGCCGCCCGCCTGGTCCGCGCGCCCAGGGACTCCCGCCGGAGCCTGATCCGCCGAACCAATCCTGCTCAGCCTGCCCGGGACCCGCGTCCGCCTGTCCTCCCGCTCGAACCCGATTTGCACCTCCTGGTGCCGCATATGCGGCCCTTTTTGCGTTTGTAGACCTGCCCGTCGCAGCGCCAGACCCCTTCGACTCGCCGGACGGCGCCGGGATCAGCTCCTCGGCGCCGCTGCGACTGCTCACCAATGGAGGAACATGACCATCAAGACAGGTTTCGGCACCACCAGTCGACCTGAGTCCTGGAGCCGGCGGTGAGTCGCCGAACGCTCGCCACCCTGCTCGCCGCCGTCGTCACAGTCGTCTTCGTCTGCCTCGCTGGCGCCGGCCTCCTGGTGGGTGGCTCCGCTGCCGGCTGCGGCCCTGGTGGGACAGCCGACCCATCGCTCGCCCCAGCGCAGACCAGAGGATGGCCAGCTGTCGGCCGGTGGGATCGCAATCAGGTAGCCAACGCTGCCGCCATCGCCACCGTCGGAGCCAGCAAGGGCGTGCCCACTCGGGGGTGGGTGATCGCCGTCGCCACCGCGATGCAGGAATCCACGCTACGGAACCTTTCCGGCGGCGACCGGGATTCCGTCGGACTGTTCCAGCAACGGCCCAGCCAGGGATGGGGAACCGTCGCGCAACTCCTCGACCCGACCTACGCCGCCGGTAGGTTCTACGCCAAGTTGCTGACGATCCCCGGCTGGCAGAGCATGCCGCTCACCGAGGCAGCCCAACGTGTCCAAGTCAGCGCCTATCCCGACGCATACGCCAAGTGGGAGCCGCAAGCCACTCAACTCGTTGGCATGATCACCAGCGGCGAGAGTTCACTGCCAACTGGGCGGCTGGCCAGCTGCGGCGGCGCCAGCGGGTCCTGGACCCAGCCAGTTCTCGCGCCTGTCGGCTCGGGCTTCCGCACCGCAGGCCGGCCCGGTCACGACGGCGTGGACCTCAGCGCACCACGCGGCACCGTGATCCGAGCCGCATCCACCGGCATCGTCAGCCGGGTACGCTGCAACGCCATCGACAACCGCGACGGCAGCAACTGGGGCTGCGACCGCGACGGAGACCCGAAGCTCACCAGCGGCTGTGGCTGGTACGTAGACATTGATCACGACGGCGGGATCATCACCCGGTACTGCCATATGGATGAACCGCCGCGGGTCGAGGTCGGCGACCGCGTCGTGGTCGGCGAGCCTATCGGTGTTGTCGGCTCGACCGGCCATTCGTCCGGGCCGCACCTCCACTTCGAGGTCCACGCCAACGGTGATGCCAGTGCGGAAGCGGCCATAGATCCGGTCCTGTTCATGATCAACCTAGGCGCACCGTTGGGGTAGCTGGGCACTATGTCGACCCCCATCATTGGTCGGTCCTCTCATGGACGTGCCAACCGGGTTGACGTCTCGCCCAACTCCACGAGGAACCCTTTCGCCCCCGGACGAAGCTGGCCGTTTCTCGACGATCCGCATGGTCGTCCGGTGTGGCGGCCGTATGGGTGCCGGGTTGACGTGTCGACCGCTGATAGTGACGTTACGTATCGACGGGAGGCGTGAACTGCACTGTTGCGTGCGCCTGCGCGGATCTGGCTCCCCTCTGTGTCAAGAGGCCGCGGCGAGGGTTGTTCTAGGCTGGGGTGTGGCGGGTCCGGGAAGTGACTTCTCCGAAGAGCTGGCATGGGGATGTGAGCTGGTCAAACTGGAGTCAGTAGTCGTCTCGCGTTGTCCTCCCGGGCCCGTCGCCGTGGCCGTCGTGGCGTGGTCGGTCATCTGTCGGTAGACGATGTCGGACAGGCGTCGTTTCAGCGCGCGCATCGCTTCCATCGATGTTTTTCCGGTAGCTTTTTGCGGTCGAAGTAGGCGCGGCCTTCGGTGGGGTTGCGGAGCTGGACGGTGGCCATGATGTGCAGCACCCGGTTGATCTGCCGGTCGCCTGCGCGGGAGAGCCGGTGGCGGACCTGTCCGCCGGAGGATGCGTCGATGGGGGCGGTGCCGTTCCAGGAGGCGAAGTGGGCCCGGTTGGGGAATCGGGTGATGTCGCCGGCCTCGACCAGGAGTCGGGCGACGCCGGAGGGTCCGATGCCGTGCAGGTCCATCAGCGTGGTGCCGGTGGACGCGATCAGTTCTTTCAGCTCCTTGTCGGCTTCCTTGGAGCGCCGGTAGACGCGTTCGAGGTCACCGATCAGCTCCGCGGCGACCCGGCGCCGGGCTTTGCCGACCGTGTCGCGGGGTCGGACCGTGGCCAGCAGTGCCTTCGCCTGGGCGGCGGACAGGCTCTTCTTCGCGCCACCCGGAATGAGTTCCAGCAGCAGTTGGTGTAGCTGGGACACCATCCGGGTGTGGTCCTCACCGAGGGAGCGGCGCCGGTCGACCAGGATCCGCAGCAGGGCGAGCTGTTCGTCGTTGACGACCGGGCGCAGTCCGGCCATGCGGGTGCCGACCAGCGCGATGGAGTGGGCGTCGGTGGCGTTTGTCTTGCGGCCCTGCCCGGTGGCGAACACCCGCGCCCTGGCGGACAGCTTCGGCGGGACGTCGACGACCTGTTCGCCGTCGGCGAGTAGCCGGGTGGCGATGTGCCGGCCGATGCCCTGGCAGCCCTCGATCGCCCAGACCCGGTCCGGCCACTGCTTGGCGTACTTCCTCATCACGGTGTAGCCGTCGCGGTCGGTGTCGAACCGGCCGCCGCCGACGATGGTCTCGTCGCCGGCCATGACCTCGATCGTGGCAGAGCGCTTGTGCGGGTCCATCCCGATGACCACACGATCTGACGTGCCGCTCAACGCGTCCTCCGATGCTCGATCCACCTGGGTTGTCGAGCCGGG
Source organism: Micromonospora lupini str. Lupac 08 (assembly GCF_000297395.2). Lineage (GTDB taxonomy): Bacteria > Actinomycetota > Actinomycetes > Mycobacteriales > Micromonosporaceae > Micromonospora > Micromonospora lupini. Next base: position 2,794,358 of record NZ_HF570108.1, read on the forward strand.
AGGGCAACGCTACTTCGAGCCGAGCAAACCCCTGTTGAGCCTCTCCCCGCTCTGGGGCGACGCCCGGGCCGCGCAGGCCAAATGAGAGCCACACGACCAGCGCGGGCAGCCGAAATGAGAGCGACAGCCCGGGCGCCTCGACCGAAGCCTGGCCGGGCCACGGTCGCAGGTCAATGAAACAAGTAGCCGATATGCGCGCACCTGACTTCGCCGGAATCATGACGACGGAGAGCCCAATGCGCGGCGATGAACCGGCTGAGCGTGGGTTGGCTCCAGGGTGGACGGTCCGCCGTGCCTCATGCCCGAAGCGTGCGGCGCCCCCGCAAGTCGCTATGGAACCGGGCGCTGTTCCAATCCGGTACGGATGTCGCTACTGTGGATCACGCATGCGAAAGCGCCGATCCCGACCACGTCGGCCGGGCACGACCACCACAGCGAAACCCGGTGAGATCCACGGTCAGTCGCAATCAACCGATCCTCTCCGTGTCGCAACATCCGTGGAACAGGCGACCGCAACCGCAAGAGGAGGCGACGCATGAGCCGGCGGAAGGTTGCGACGACTGCAACCTATTCACTGCTGCTTGCCACCCTCTTGGCAGCTGCGGTCAATATCGCAACCAGCGTTCTGCCGGAAGCCTGGAAGGGTTACACGTGGACCGCCATCCCGGCGATCCTCCTGCTCGTCGTCACGATCGCGCTCACCGGCTCGCAGTCCACGGACCAGGGCACGACGGATGAATATCTGCGAGTCTTGTCGCGGGAATTGCTGACCGATACATGGGAACGTGCCATCGACGACCACCGCGCCCGTCCGCTCGAGGTGCCGGGCCCGATCGTCATCTCCTGGACCGCGACGGACCGATTCGGGCCGAGACTGGAGAATTTCGGTTGGAACCCGCGCAGGACCGTCAACGGAAAAAACAAACGCGCCACGAAGATCCCCACCGTCGGCACGATCCTCTCTATCGATGATCTCTTTCTTCGAATCCCGGCGCGGCAGCTCATCGTGCTCGGGCCGCCCGGATCTGGCAAGACCGCGACGGCGATCGTCCTTTTTGAAGGCCTCTGCAGACGGTTCGAGGAGGCCTGCACCGTTCCCTACTTGACCTCGCTCGCTGAATGGGATCCAACGGTGGTTGACTTCCGGTCGTGGCTGAGCGATCGCCTCGTTCGTGACTATCCCGGCCTGAAGAACAAGGGCAAGTACGGCAAGGACGTCGCGCGGAAGCTCATCACACATGGGCTCATCACTCCGTTCCTGGACGGACTGGACGAGATGCCTGAACAGTTGCAGTCAGCGGCGATCCGTGAGCTAAAGCGAGCCACCGCGAACGGTCAGCCGTTCGTGCTCACCAGCCGTACGGAGTCTTTCGCGCGTACGGCGGAACGCGAAGCGACTGTCCTACCAGCCGCCTACGTCATCGAACTTCGAGCGGTTCAACCGGGCGATGCGATCCGTTACATTAACGACAGACTCCGCACCGTCGACCATCGCTGGTTACCCGTCTTCGATGATCTCCGAAAAAGCTCCAGTGAGCTTTCCGAAGCACTGTCGAAGCCACTGATGATCTGGCTCGCCTTCGTGCACTACCAGGATCCGGCGACAAATCCCCGTGACCTGCTCGACAAGCGGCGATTCGCGACGGCGTCGGCCATCGCGAACTATCTCCTGAGCCAGCATCTTCGTTCGGTGTACCCGATGGCCGACGATGACCGGCGGCCGCCGCGGTCACGGTACTCGTTCGAAGAAGCCGACCGTTGGCTGCGTTACCTCGCGCGGCACATCGAACGGCGTGGCGGCCGCGACCTCGCGTGGTTCCACCTCGCCGGAGATCTGCCGCGGCGGGTTCGGTTCGCCGCCGGTGTCTTGCTGTGTATGGTCTTCGGGCTCCTCGGAGGGCTGGCATTCGGAGCGACGAAGGCCGTCGCGTTCGTCACCATGCTGACCCTCGTGACCGCGGTCACGATCGGAACCGCGTTCGCACACGCCGACCTGCCCACGTCCCCGATGCATCTCAGTTGGAGGATCTTCACCGATCCGTGGCCCACGCTCCGCAGAGCGGTTCTCGGTCTCGCTGCCGGTGGTGCCGTTGGCATCGCGACGCTGCCCCTCTTCGGCACCAGGTTCGCTGTTTCTGTGCTCAGCCTGGGCGCGCTGCTCGGGGTGGGATTCACATTCGTCGGCAGACCGTACCCTCTTCGCGAGTCGAGCCCTCGTCGGCAGCTGGCCATCGATGGCTATGCTGGACTCGGGATTACCGGCTTGGGGATGGTCATCGGGGCTCTCGGCGCCATGTCCACCATCAGCACAGCCACCACGACGCCAACATGGGTGGCAGGCGGACTAACTGGCATTCTCGCCGGCGGGTTCGCTGGCGGCCACATCAACAGGTCCGCCAACGAGGTCCACAACCGACTGCTCGCCGTCACGGCCCGATCCGCTGCGGGCCTTGTCGGTGGGGCGCTTCTCGCCGGCAGTGTAGGTGTCGTGGTCGGCGTGCTGCTGCCCGGTCCGATCCTCGAAGGTCCTTCGACGGTGTCTACCGGCGCCCTTTTCGGTCTGTTCTTCGGGACGGTGGGCGCATTCGCATGGAACGCATCGGTCTGGTATCGCTTGATGCTCGCCTGGGCAGGCATTCGCCGGCGCCTGCCGTTTAACTTGATGGACTTCCTCGCGGATGCGGAGGACCGCGGCGTTCTCAGGCGTGTTGGAAGCGTGTACCAGTTCAGGCACATCAGCCTCCAGTACATGCTGGCCCGCACTCCCCAGCCGGACCGGCTGCCTTGACGACGAGATGATCCTGCCCGATCGCTATCGGCGGATAGTCACATACGAGAGGTCACCCCGCGGACGAAGCGTCACCGATGCCCTGGTGGGGAGCGTCGCCGACCGAGCTGCCACAAGCCTCCACGAACGCGAGATGCGTTCGACGATCAATCCGATCTCGTAGAACGCGAAGTCAGCACCGATGCAGACTCGTGCTCCTCCACCGAACGGATAGTAGCTACCCGGAGCGGTAGTCCAAAGACGCTGGTCTTCACTGCCGTCGAACTTGAGCCACCGTTGCGGCAGGAACCTATCCGGATCCGTCCAGATGGCTGGGTCACGCTGCACGACGTACGGACTCACAAGTAGCGTCGTACCTCCGGGAATCCGGGTTCCGGCAAGCACGGCATCGTCTTGCGCCTGACGGACGAGTAACCAGATGGGCGGAAACAGCCGCAGCGCTTCGGCAACCACTGCATTCACGAAGTCTGTCGGCTGCATGACGGGGCACGAAGCGTCCAAGCGGACCACGCCAGCATCGCGAACCCGTTCATACAGGTGACCCTCGATATCAGGATGCAGGGAAAGTAGGTGGTACACCCATGTCAGCGCCGTGGTTACCGTCTCGAAGCCGGTCACCAGCAAAGTCCGGATCTGGGACCGCACCTCCGGCGTGGCGAGGCTTCCCTCAGTCGCTCGGCCCCCATTCGCCCGGACCAGTCGATGGAGCGCCGTGTCCGCGTCCTGCTCATCGAGAGAAATACGTTCGACGGCTTGCACCACGACATCGTCAAGCTCGTCGAGGACCCTGCGCCGCCGATCTACTCGCAGCCGGCCGACACGCTTCAGCAGAAGCATTGTCGTCGCGTCGAGAACGAGCCCTTCCATCAAACGTTTCAAAACGCCCTTGATCCGGTCTGTATCCGCAGCTGACAGTGGCACGCCGAGCAGTGACCTGGCCATCACCCGCAGTGTGATGGATGCGAAAACGTCCGCTAGGTCTACCGCCGCTCCATTCGTCCAGCCGCTCGTAACCGTATCGACCTCGTGATGGACAATGTCGGCATATGCGGGCAGGCGTTCCCGCGCGAACGCCGGCCGCAGCAGACGACGCTGCCGGCGATGGTCCGATCCGCGACTGGTCAGCAGCCCGTCGCCGAGAATGCTTCGGAGGGGCACCTCCTCCTTCCATGCGTGTCCCATGGATTGGTGGAAGCCCTTCCCGAAATGGCGCTCGTCGGCGAGCACCTGGAGGGTCGGAGCAGCTCCGGACACGAATACGACACGGCCTCGACTGACATTCAGCTGTACGAGCGGGCCATGTCGGATGGCGAGCGTCCGCAGGTAACCGGGGGCATCGTGGATGAACTCAAGAAGCTGTGTCAGAGGCCGGTCACCGCACGTTGGTATGTTTGGAATCGGCAGCAGAGGACGCTTGGACAGTAGCCTTGGAATCAATGGCGTGCCCTTTCTGGCGCGAGCCGTGCAGGTTCGAACCCTTGAATGCGGGCGTAGACTGTCGCGCTCAGGATGCCGGCGGCCGCGGCGGCCGCGCCGGCCACGACATCGATGAAGTAATGAACCTCTAGATAAACGGTGGCGAGCACGACTCCGATCCCCACCGGAAGGAAACTCCAGAAAAGCTTCCGATAGTTCCTGAACATGTACCAAAGAATCACGAAAACTACTGCGGCATGGACGCTCGGGAAAGCGTCTCTGGCGTCGCCCTGAATCACGGCTATCATCCTCAGCGCCGGTGCGCGAGATTCATTCGAAACCAGATTTACGCCTACTGGGCCACGATACACATGTGGCCCGACCGCGGGCGAGACAAGATAGACGGCATAACTCGATAACATGCATGTTGTAACAGCAAGGACGACCTCACGAAAATGCTGGTAATGCGAGCGTAGGTAAAGAAGCGCCGTATATGCGGCTGGCACGATGGCCACGCTGAGATAGCAACCCGTGAGAATTGCTGTCGTCATATCGCTGCCCACCCTCCGCTGCAGCCACACCCCCGCGTCGCCTCCGAAGATGCTCCGGTCAAGGCTTGAGAGCCGCGGGTCCAGCAGCGGCCGGTCCAGATCGGGCGTCAGATGATGCAGCATCAGGTAGAACGACAGACAGAAGACGGCCGGAGCCACCTCTCGCGCCGTCTTGCGGACCAGCCGCCGTCCGTGCGGTCGCCCGCCGCCATGTCGGCATCCATACCAGTACACCGGCACGGAGGCCGATCCCAAGACGACAACCACCGGCCACAGCCCGAGAAGGGAGTCAAGCAGGGACGGGACTTCGCGCGAGAGGACGCTGAGGGTAATCACCCCAATCAAGAAAACAAAGGCCAAGCAGTCCTCGGGCCGCACGGGGCACCAGCTCGGCGCTCCGACCGAGTTCTGTTCAACGGATTCCACGACCACCCCACAGGTAACTCAGGTGACGGAGTCTGGCCTCTTGCGCGAGCAATAATGCGGGCGGTATCGTTGGCCATCAGTATGTCAAGCTCTTGCCTAGGAGTCAACAGTGAGGACCACTTGACTACCGATTTCGATGGACTATCATCCCGTGATGATCCTGTCGTCGCCGTGGTTATTCCGGCTCGCAACGAAAGTGCGACTGTGGCCGAGGTCGTCTCTTCATTTCGGGCAATATTGATGAGCGCCGGAATCGTGGCACTTGTGGTGGTGGTCGACGATCGCTCGTCCGACGACACCGCGGTTCGCGCGCGAGATGCCGGTGCTGATGTCGTCATCCCGTCTGGTGGCACCGGAGGTCTGGCACAGGCATTCCGAACGGGCGTGATCACAGCATTGACCTACGACGTGACGCACATTCTCCACGTCGACGCCGACGGCCAGTACTCACCTGCGGACGCCTTGGGGCTGCTTGACATCGTCCTCAACGGTGCCGATCTGGCGATCGGAAGCCGACTCTGGAACCGGCCGGCGTGCATGTCACGGCCGCGATACTTCGCGAACCGCTTGTTCTCTCGGGCGGTTGCGTGCCTGATCGGGATTCCCATCCTCGATGCCCAGAGCGGTTATCGCGTCTTCACCCGGGAGCTCGCGGACACCTGTCTGATCTCCGGCACCTACACGTACACGCAGGAGCAGGTCATTCGGGCCGCCCATCTAGGATATGTAGTCAGCTTCATGCCGATCAGTTTTCTCCCCCGCAGCTCCGGAAGAAGTCGGCTAATTGTGTCTGTCCCGACCTATGCGGCACATGTCCTGATCGCGGTATGGCGGCTGACGAACGCGTTGGGGATCGGCCACCTTCGACTACCTGCATGCCTGATCTACGCCTTCGTCATCGAATGCCGCGACCGCCATAAGCTCGAGGGATCGACACGGTGACACAACGCGACGCGACCGGCTCGATCAGACCCGGCTTTTCCATTCCGTCGCTGACCCGAGTGCTTGCAATCGACTGCGGGCTGCCTGTGGACGACAGCCTCTACCACAACTGGCAGGCGGTCACCGATTTCATGTGTCATCTCGACGACTGGTTCGACGACAACGCGTCGAGCGCCGGCGAGGTCGAGCGTTGCGCGGTATTCCTGGAACGTGGCGGATCCACTGAGGCCATCGCCTCGCTCAGCCCTCGACAGCGCACCTCGTTGCTCAACCTGCGCGACTGTCTGCCTACTACCGGCGTGCAGGCCGAACGAGCCGCCCAGGAGCTCGCCGGGCACGTCCGGGGCTGGGCGGCATACACTGCCGCTCTTCGACGGACCACATCGCTAAGAACCTTCCTCGCGCTACGTCGCCAGGAGAGTCGCCATCTCGCGGCTCTGATGACCGCCGTCGTCCCTTACTCGACGGAACGCCGCCGTCGGTTGAGCGCCGCGCTCGCCCAGATCACGATCGCCGCGCAGTTCATCGACAGCGTGGTCGATCTGGACGTCGACAGGGCCGAAGGGGCTGTCCAGCTGCGCGTTCGGCATGCACGGGTGACCCTGGCGACGGTCGCGGCATGGGAGTCGGTGAAATGTCTCCGCTACTGCCCAGGCCTCTTTCCACGACTCGTGGTCAAGGGACTCTTGCTGGTCAAGAACCGCAACGGTCGCTGGAACGCACATCGCATCCACGCGTGACTGTTCACCGGCTTCGACCTTCCGGCTCATGGCTACCGGGGCGGAGCCGTCTCAGCCGCACTAGAACCTTGACCACGATGAGTACGGCGACCACGACGACCATGCCGGTCTGGTGCGCGACAATCCATGACAAAACGGGTGTGAGCATCCCCGCGGTTCGCATCGCCAGCGCGATGATCGCGGCAGAGGAGACAGCGCTTCCCGCGAACAGCAATGGCAGGTACACGCGGGGCGCAGTGCTTGCCGCGCCGAGCGTCACATCGACGACCGAGACAGGGTAGAGACACGTACCGACCAGCAGAGCTGATGATCGCAGATGCTGCGCCTTTGGCGCACGTCCGGTGAGCCATCGAACCGGACGGGCGCCGAAGTTCCGGCCGAGTTCGAAGTACGCATAGTGGATCAGACACCGGATCGGGTAGATGATCGCGAAGGTGAGCGAGGCTCCCACCAGAGGTGCTACAAGGATCACCATGTCGGGCGAGGTTCTGAGGAACAGAACCACCTCCGGCCGACTTTCGAGAAGGATCGACGAGAGCGCGAGCCCCGCGTAGGACAGGGTCGTCTGGACGCCCAGCAGGATCAGCCAGATCCAGCGTCGCCGCTGCGTCGAAGGTGAGTCATCTGCCATGTCGCTCGCACCTCGCAATGCGCCGGCGGCACATCGGACGCAGGGACGTCCGATCCTTCGCGGGCACGCTAGCCGATGACCCAACAACTGGGCAGCCCGGCGAAGTGCGAACCGGTTGATCGCTGTCGGCGCCCGCCCACCAGGGATGGTCGATGTTCGGCGATCAAGCTGGATCTCCGATCGCCTCGGCCCTTTGATCATCTGCTCCGATCTGCCGCTGATGGTGCTCACCAGATCCCCACCCACTTGGGGAGGTGGTAGCGGCGTAGCGGCGTTACAACCACTGCTCATCAATGTTGCCGGCGTACAGGTAGGCGGTGCGGTAGGCCGGCCGCGCGAACAACTGCGACTCGCCCGAGTACACGGCAGCGAGCAGGCCCGGCCGGTACCACCAGCCGTTCGTGATGCCAGCAACCTCTGCGACCGGTTGCATGGCGGTCAGGTCGATCTGGTCGACGGCCGAGCCGGTCAGCCTGGTGACCGAATCCGCGACGTCCATCGCCGCATACGCCAGAGCCAGGGCCTCAACCCAGCCGACGATGCTGCGATGCAACGGGACCCACTGCCCATCGTCGCCACCGGCGATACCGAACGTACCGTCCGGACCGATCAGGAACGCATACGGCACGGCGGTGCGTTGCGGCCCGGCCTCGAAAAACCAACCCTGGGGAGCAAACGTGTCTTCCCACTCCGGCGTGTCCACGCTGAGCATCCGCGGGCCTGCGGCATCCTCGGGCATGCCCGGCGCGGACGGCAGGACAAGGCCACCCCACCGGGCCCGATACGCCTCGGCGCGGTCGATGACCTCGTCAGGAATCTGCGCCTCCTGCCACGCGCCTCGAAACTGACTCACCGGCGGCACGTCGAGCCAAACTCCGTGAACGCTGACGAACGAGCGGGCCCGTCTGCTCAAACCCGTCCGCGGCCGACGCAATCCCAACACATGCGCATGGTATCGAGCTATTGGATGCCCGCTCATAGCCGCGATCCGGTCGCTACGGGTAGCGCTTGTCTCGGGCGGCGTAGGCGTAGCACCGAAGACCGCCAGCGCTGCTGACCACCCGTCGACCATGTGATGGGAGGATGTCGGCCGGATCGCTCATGGCCTGTAACCGCGGATGTCCGGCATCATGACCGGCATGGACGTCGAGGAACTGATCGCGCGCCATCCGCGAGTCTTCCACACGATGTCGGCGGTCGCTTGGCCGTCGGTACAACGGCACGGCTTGCTGTCCACGCAGCAACTGGTCGATCTGTTCGGCCTCGACATCGGCGAGCGTGAGCGACTCCTGAATGCACCTCGCAAGCAGTCCACCGTTCTGCGCGCGTCCGGCCTGCCGCCGGCCGTGATCCGCGATCAGAAGCCGATGAAATTTGTCGCGGAGAAGATTGATCCTGACTCCTCGCTGGCCGAGTACCTCATCGCCATCAACTCTCGGGTCTTCTTCTGGGCCAGTGCTGAGCGACTGGACCGGTTGCGTCAAGCGAAGGAGTATCGCACCGAGGGCCAGGTCGTCCTGCACGTCGACACTCGCGCCCTTGTCGAGCGATACGGCCCACGTATCGAACTCTGCCGGCTCAATTCTGGGGCGGTGACGCAGAAGAACCACCCCTTGCGAGGACATCGATCCTGGGTTCCGATCGCCGACTACCCCTACGACGAGTACCGCCGCCGGTTTGGCCGCGATGGTGCGTTGGTCGAGGTCACCGTTTTGGACGCCGTCCCTGACATCCTCGACCTGATCGACAAGATCGAAGGTGTCACCGACTGAGTTCCACACCCTTTGCGGCCATGGGACTGCATTGCACTCCACACGACAGGCCGATGCACGAACACGTGCCCGGGATCAGCCTTCGCCAACCCGCCGGTCCTTCCCGCGGCTTCCTCGTCCTCGACGACCCCCGTGGCCCACCAACGTCGGGACCGAGGACCGGCAGGACAGGCGTTTCATCAGTTCTACAAGCCCGGCCGCCACGGCGCGGACAGACTGAGCTACAGTCCTCGATCGGTCTTGACGCGGGTGACCGGTGGGTGGCTACTGCTGGCAGCCCCGCGGAGGGTTTGTGGTCAGTCGGCGCAGGGCGGCGATGGTCGTACGGATACGACCGGTCAACAGTTCGTCAGCCCAGACGATGTCGTCGGCGAAGCTGGTGGCACCGAGGCGGTTGTCGCCTGCGGCGAGTTTCTTGAGACCGGGGATCGTCTCGACTGCGCGTAGCTCCAGGATCGTTGCCAGGCCATACCGGCCGGCGTAGTCGGTGACGCCGTGAAGCAGCGGCTCGGTCAGGTCTACGGTCGGTACGCCAAGCCGAGCAAGGGCGCGGGACGCCGCCACTCGGCTCCACCGGTCGTCGAGCCTGTTGCGCAGTAGCGGATCGAGGTCGGTCAGGGCGTCGCGGTGGGCCGGGGCAAGATCTGCAATGAGGTCTGCGGCGGCGCGAGCCGGGGTGTGCCCACCGGCAAGCACCGCGCGCACGGTTGTCAGGATGGGCTGTACGCCGTCGATGATGGCAACTATCCGAGCAGCGAGGATCTGGGCCTCCCGCTGCGGGTGCGTCCCGGCCGCCGCGCCGGTGAGCTGATCGCGCGCCCTAGGCAGCAGTGGGCGCAGTTCCTCGCCCAACTCGTCGACGAACGTTTGCGGGCCGGGCCACAGCCGCCGCTCACCGGACAAGGCAGTGTCGAGGATGCCGAGGAGCGGCTGCACGTCGCCGGAGATCCGTCGAAGGGCCAGGGCCGCCAGCGGATCGCCGGCCTGCGTCGCCCGTGTACGTAGGTGCGGTACGGCGGCGGCGTCATCGTGTCCGATCTCCAGGAGCGCCCACGCCACCTGTGGTCCCTCGTACGGCAGCGCGGCAAGCAGCTCCGGCACCGCCTCTGCGGCGCGCCACGTGCCCAGCACCCCGGCCAGCACGTCGGCCCGGGCCGGTTCGTCGGCTAGGCGCTGGCGGACCGCAGCCAGCACCGCAGGCTCGAAGCGGGCGCCGTCGAGCAACCGCTGCGCACGGTGCCCAGCGGCTGCCGCCGCACACACCGGTTCGATCCAACGGGGATCACCGAGCCGGGCGAGAGCCCTGACCGCCCGGTACTCAGCGGTGAACCCGGGCGCCCCGGCCTCCTGCGCGAATCCGGCGGCGATGCTCGCCAGCAGGTCCGCGAATCGCCCGGCCGCCGCGCCAGCCCGGCTGAGCGTGTCGAGAGCAATACTCCGCACCCCGGGATCCGGATCGTGCAACGCAGTCGCGACCAGCGGAACGATCTGCGGCGGCGCCGAACGGCTGCCGTCGGACCGTTCCGACGCCGCCCACAGGCCGAGCTCCCGGGTCTTCGGCTCGCGGGCCCGCAATAGGTGGCTGAGTAGATCCAGTGCGACCGGCGCGGGCGGTGCCACCATCAGCTCATCGGACCAGTCACCGCCGTGCGCCCAGCAGTAGGTGACCGAAGCGCCGTCGTCGATCGCTGCGACCACCGCGGCGATCGCACCGTCCGGCCAGGGCACCCCGGCCCGCAGCAGCGCCACCGCCGCGGCCACCCGTACCAGCGGCGCTGCATGCAAGACCAAGTCGGCGAGCACCGGTTCGGCGGCGGCCGGATCGATCAGGCCCAGCGCCAGAGCGAGCGATGCCTGAACCGGCTCAGTGGCTTCGACCCGCCAAGCTTGCCAAAGCGGTTCGGGGACTGTCCCGGCCTGAGCCGCCGCGTAGGCCGCGGCCTCCCGTACCGTGGGATCACCGTCTGCAAGCAGCGCTAGGAGGGCCGGAAGGTGCCCGACGACTGCTGCACGCACGTCCGGGAAGTCGTCGCCGTACGCGTGCCGTGGATCGGCCAGTTGTCCGAGCATCCAGGCAAGGTCGGCCCGGCCGTGCGGCGCGGCCAGCGCCAGCTCGGCCAGGAACGGTACGGCCGCCACCGTTGCCAGGTAGACGGTGCCCTGGTGGAAGATGCTGCCGTTTAGCTCGGAGACCGCCTCCTGAGCAGCTTCCTCGTCCGGCGAGGCCACCTGCCGTAACAGGTTGGGAGTGTCGAGAGCCTTTCCGTACGCGTGGCTCAGCTCATTCCAGCTGACCTCGTCCAGTCCCTGCAGCACGGCCGCAGCATACGTCCCCGATCGACGCTACCGAGAGACCCACCGTCTACCCACTCAACTGGGCATCCGGTGCACCCGAGTCCACCAAACGGTGCCAGCCGTTGACCGACGGCGGTGAGATCGAGGTGGGGCCTGACCGCGGTAGACCTCGGCGAGGCGGCTGAACTCAATCGCCACTGGCCGGCTATCAGCCCATCCGGCGATGGTTGCGCGACCTGCTCTGGGAGTCGCACGCCCGGTCTGCTCGAGAGCGCTCAACCGTCCTCTCAGTCCGACGGTCGATCGGTATGCGGTAGAGACTTCTGGAGCAGTCGACGAGCGAGTCGATGGGTTTCGTCGGAGACGTCCTCGTCGATTTCCTGAAGCGCCGAGGTAAGCGCTGCCAGTCGCGCGTTGATGGCTGCGGTGTGATCAGTGGCGGCATGAGCGTTCATGGCAAGGCGAGCGACCTCCTCGTTGATCGGGTCGATGTCACAGGCAGCGTCGAGAAGGGTCCGGGCTCGACCGGGGTCGGTGTCGGCGAGCAGAACCGCGAGTCGGGCGTGGATGTTGACGCCGACCTGCCTGCACCTGTGCTGTGGTCCGTCCATCCATTCGAAGCTGTCGTCGTGCAGCAGGCCGTTCCAGTTGCTGACTGCGTCGTCGAGCGCCGCGCGCTGGGCGTCCCGGTCGGTTGTCGCGCCGGCGCGGCTGACGGCGTCGAGGACGCGCCACCAGTCGACGTCGAGCAGGGCCGGGTCGAGGTAGTAGCGCCCGCCGGGGTTGACGACCGGTTTAAAGGTTTCGTTGACCGCGCTGGGGTCGAGTCCGGTGGCGTGGGTCAGCCGATTACGCAGGTTGGCGACATTGGTGGAAAGGCGGTCGCGGGCGCGGCGTGGGGTGGCGTCCGGCGTCATCGCTACCTCGATGTCGGCGATGTCCGCACCTTGACGATGAACGGCGAGGTAGGTGAGGAGCTCGTAGCTGGCTCGGCGGACGCCAGGGACGGGGTTGCCGTCGGCGCCGAAGATGATCGGCCGGCCGAGGACCTGGACGCGTACCCGTGACTGCCGCTTCCCGCTCGCTCGGGGAGGTTCGGCCGTTGGGGTTGGCCTGACTGGCGGTGCTGGGATCGCGGTGGCCTCTACCGTGGATGTGTCGTCGCCACTGCTCGTGGAGTCCGGCTCTTCGGGCGACGGGGCGTTGGGCGGGGGAGATGGTGGCTCTCCGGTGTGAGCCTCGCGAATCACGGTGAGCAGCTGCAGGGTGGTATCGGCGTCTAGGACCGACAGCTTGGAGGTCTGTCCCGGCTCATTGCTGGTGGTCGTGCCGTCGGTCTCAACAGTGAGGGTGGTGCCGCGGGGCCACGGTCCGGCGATGACTGCGCTGATGGCCAGGGGGTGGCCCAGGTGTAGCGCGGTGGATAGTCGAGCCCGGATCGCGGTGTCGGGGACGTCGGCGATCAGTGTGATCGGCGGAAGCGGATCGTGGTGCGGGTCGGCGTCGTGGAGTGCGGTGACATCGGTGACGTCGGCGTCGGTGACGGCACGGGTGCGGTGGATGATCTGTTCTTCGACGTAGGTCAGGGCATGGTCGAGGCCGGCGGTGACTCGCAGCCGAGGTATGGCACCAACCAGGTCGGTGATCGCCGTGCCGCCGAGCAGGTCGGCGAGGACCGTCGCGGGGATCACCACCTGCCCGCGGGCGTCCGGGTCGTGAACACCGCCGGAGGAGAGCGTCGCCACGAGCATCGCGCGGACGGCGTCGGCTCCGCCTGGTCCGGTAAGGCCAAGGCCTCCTCGTGGGTGGTTGGGTAGGCCGGCCAGTTGCGGTCCGGACGGCCCGATCGGTGCCAGCGGCGGCCGTTCGGCACCCGCGAGGTCACGGACTGTAGGTTGTGGTGGCGGGGGTGCCAACAGTTCGGGTGCCTGCTCACGGACGGCCCGACGTAGCCGGCTGACCACCGCCGGCAGGGGCTGCAGGGTGGGATCGGTGGCCGGGTCGATGTCGGTGACGGGGTTGTAGCGGGCGCGTCGGCGTAGCCACACGATCGACGAGGCAGCGGCCAGTGCGGCGGCCAGTCCGATGCTCACCCAACCGCCCGGCACGCCCACGCCGCGATCCTCACCGGGCGGCCGAACGGCATCGTTCTGGTCGGGCGTCGCCGGGCTGGCGCTGCTTGGGGTCAAGGCCGGACCTGACGACGCCGGCATGCCCGGTGCCGGCTCGACTACACGGTCCGGATCCTCGGCGGATGAGGAGGACGGTGTCGACATGGGTGGGGCTGTCGACGTGGCCGGGCTAGGTGAAGCGGGTACCGGGCCGGGACCCGGCGGTCGGGCGGGCTTGGCGGGCACCGGATCGGTGGCTGAGGGCGGGACGGCGTCGGCTGGCATCCGTAGGTCCCAGCCGGGTTGGATCAGGCGGGGGACTCGCAGCGTGCCCCCGGCGTCGAAATGTCGGCCGCGGTTGAGCTGCCAGATCTCGGGCCACCGGTTGCCGTCGTCGAGGCACTTCTCGGCTATGACCCAGAGGCTTTCGTTGCGTTGGACGACGTACACGTAGCTGTTGTCTTTGATGAGAACGTGGTGTTCGCCTGCGCACAGGATTGGTGGTTGCTGCTCGGTGCCGACGTTGGCCGCTTGGGTGCCAACCAGTACCACCGGGGTGGCGTGCGCCGCGGCGGCCGGCACGACCGCGGGCAAGGGCGGGGGAGTCGCCGTGACTGGCGCGACGGTCGCGGTGGCGACGACGCCGGCAGTGAGTCCGGAGAGCAGCCACCCTGCCAGGGTCTGTACGGAGGTCAAGCCCCGCATTCTCGGCATGGGTAGGCCGCGAATCCCGGCGATTGCCTCGGCGAGGAGGCTTGCGGTGAACACGGCCCAGAGCAGCCACAGAGCGATGGCCAGCAGGTTGACCGCCATCGTGTCGGTGAAGCCGGCCGTGAGCCATGCCTGCCAGCCAGCGGCGTCACGCGGGATGGAGCGGGGGAGAGGCCAACCGATGTGGGCGGCGAGACCGTAGGGGATACCCACGGTGATGAACAGCAGCGCGGTGGCGCTGGCGAGGCGGGTGAGTAGCCGGCCGAGCGCCGCGGTGACGTTCATGGCACCCCCTTCACGGTGGTCTAGCTGGTTACGGGTTCGGCGCGCTCGGTGGTCGAGACGGTGACGGTGGTGATTCCGATGGCGGCGAGTAGCGGCGTGGATCCGGTCTTGGTGACCGTGACCGTGACCAACGTCGTGGTGGCGGAGACGGTGCCGGTCGCTCCAACCTGGGCGAGGTACTCGGTCGCCGCGGCTTCGGCCAAAACCGGGTCGAGTTGTACGGTGCCGGCAGTGCGGAGTAGGAGTAGATCGATACGGTCTGCTCCGGCCCGTGCGGCCTGTTGGGCGACGTGGCGGGCGTCGACGCGCATCGTCATGGCGGCACCGCCGTCGATGATCAGTGCGGCAGCGAGCATGCCGATGAGGAACATCCCGGCTGCCCAGCCGGTGCCGGAGCCGCGGTCTTCGCGCAGCTGTCGGCGGACCGCCTCCAACCTTGGGCGACTCACGGGACGATCTCCGAGTAGGTGTCCAGTGGGGCCCTGGCGGTCGCGGTCGTGTCGGCGCCGCCCGGGGCGCTGACGCCGATCAGGTCACCGGTGGACACGTGGCACGTGATGGTGACGGTGACCGAGCCGCCACGGTCGAAATCGTCGAGGCCCGTGATGACGGTCAACGGGGTGCATCCGCGGACCCGGCCGGCGAGGTCGGCGCGGGCGGCTTCCTCAGCGGCGGACTGCGCGGCAGCGGCGGTGCGCTGTTGGGATGCGGCGCGGGCGGCCGATGCGGCGGCGGCGTGTACGTCGAGACGAGTGGCCGACAACCGCCATGCGCCGACGATCAGCATCGCCACGATCACCATGACCGGCAGGACGAGCCCGACGACCTCGACCGACACCGAGCCGCTGTCTCCGGACAGGCTCCGTCGAGGAGGTCGCGCCCGGCTGCGCTTGGTCATCGACGCCTCGCTCCTTCCGCCTGGTCTCACCTGACGGGTGGGACATCTTCGGTGGGAGCCTGGACTTGAACCTCGATGGGCACCGTGAGCCCCGGCACGGGAACGACACGGTTCGCTGTGCCGGTGATGGTGACCGTCGTGGTGACCGGCCCACGCTCCACCGTGATCTGGATGTCGTCGATGCCGGCCGGGTTGGTCTCGGCCAGGACCTCAGCGGCCTCGCTGTAGCCGGATTCGGCCGTCGCCCCGTAGACCCGCGCCGCCTGCAGTGCCTCCTTGGCGGCGTGCCGAGCCGATTGATCGGCCAACGACCAGACGGCGGCTTGCACGATCACGGTTAGAGCGAGCAGGAAGATGACGGTGTAGCCGACGGTCTCGGTCGTGACTGAGCCGCGGTCGCCGCGAGGTCTGCTGCGGAGGCGCTGCCTGGTGCTGCTCGGACTCCCCATGATCGTGACGGTCAGAAGCCGATGGTGATGACCAGGGAGTTCCAGTACTGCGTCACGGTGTCCCGGAAGAGCATGCCGATTCCGCCGACGACGACGATGAAGATCGCGATCCACATGATTGTGTCGACGGTCTCGGCTCCGTGCTCGGGATTCTCACGAATGGCCCTGAGCCCGTAGGCAAGGTTGGCGCGTAGACGGCGGATCATGGTGATCAACTCCTTCGAGCTCCGTACGGATGCGGTTTCAGAGGCCGGTGCGGATGGCCGCGATGGCTGGATACAGCAAGAACAGGCCGTAGCCGAGGGCGATGAGCATGACGGGTAGGGACATCCGGACCCCGGCCGAGCGAGCGGCAGATTCCATTGCGGCGGTTGTGCGGGCGCGCATCCCCGAGGCTCGGGCGGCGAGGGAAGCACGGACCCGGGCGCCTTCGGCGCCGGCCAGCTGCATCGTGGCGGCCAACTCGGCCAACTCGTTCACCCCGGTATCAAGGCCCAGTTGGCCGAGGGGCCGCCACGGCGGCTGCCGGGTCAGCCGGGCGGTGCGTAGCGCGGCACGCAGTTGGTCAGCGGCCCAGCCGGTGCAGACGCTTGCCGCATCGTCGAGGGCCTGTTCCACGCCGGCGCCACCGGCCAGGCTGATGGTGACCAGGTCGAGCATCACCGACAGGGTGTGGCGCAGCTGGGCACGCCGCCTCTCCGCCTGGGCGCGGGCCCGGGTGACCGCCCATCGGTAGCCGATCAGTCCGCCCAGGCCGGCGAGCCACAGCGGCACCAGCCCGCCGACACCCCACAACGCAGCCAGGACGGGCAACGCCAGTACCCCCAGCCCGATGGCCGCGGCCTGCTCGGCAAGGAACGTGGGTACGTCCTTCTGCAGCACTGCCAGGTCGCTGCGGGTGCGGGCGGTGGGCAGACCCAGGCGTACGAGGGGTGCCCCCAACACCTGATAGCGCCGTTGTCGGGCGGTCATCGGCGGCGACGCCGGACGACGTAGGCCATCGAGCACGTCGACCAGGGCAGGTCGGTTGGGACGCAACCCCAGCAGGACCAGCGCAAGGCCGGTTCCGGTACCGGCACCCAGCACCAGCGCGTCGCGGATCACCTCCTCACCACCTCGGGGTTGGTGCCGGCCAGCACCCGCTCGTCACGGGCGATCCGGGACATCCGGCTGAGCCAGATGAACCCGACGGCGAACATCGCACCCACGATGGCGAGTACGACCTGCCCGGCCAGAGTGTCGTAGGGAGCGAGGAACGTGCGGTTGAGCAGCACCTGTCCAACGGCCATGACCAGGGTGATCGCGATGATGATCCGCACCGACGTGCGGGTGGTCGCCCACTCGGTCTGGATGCGCATCCGTGCTGCGGCCTGCTCGCGTGCGGTCGCCGCGAGCGCCCCGAGCTGCTCGGCGAGGTTGCGAGCCTGCCTGGTGGCCGCCAGCAGCAACGATGCCACGACCATGTCCCCGGTCGGATGATCGAGATCAGCGGCGAACGCGCGCAGCGCGATCGGAAGGCGGACCCCAGCGCCGATCGCCTCCGCCAGCGCGATGACCTGCGATCGGATCGAGGCTGGCGCAGTGCCGGCCGTCGCGGCGATTGCCTCCTCCAGCCCGGCCGCCGCGGCCAGCGTGTCGCGCAAACTCTCCGTCCAGCCCGCGATCGCCTCCAACAGTTCCTGCTCACGCTGATGAACCCGGTTCCCAACCAGCACCGTGGGCAGGCTCCACGCTGCCAGGCCAGCCAGTATCGCGCCGACCAGCCAACCGGTCACCAGCCCCGAGAGCACCGTCGCGACGATCACCATTGCGGCCTGCACGGGGGTTACGGCCGCACCAGCTCGGCGTAGCAGACCGTCGACCGGTGCCGGGCTGTCACGGTCACGCTGCCGGATTCCGTCAACGATCAGCCATAGGCCAAGGCCGCTGAGTAGGCCGACCAGCAGCACAACCGGCATGGCCATCCGTGTCACCACCCGTCACGGTCGAGGACAGCAGGATCCAGGCCAACGTCGACGAGCCGGTCCATGGTCTCGTCCCGCAGTCGGGTCGCCGGCACCGCTTGGCGATCAGGACCGGGCCGGTACACCTCGTTGGACATGATCTGGTCCCCGTCGGTGCCGACGATCTCGCGGACGGAGGAGACCACTCGAAGGCCATTGGGAGTGCGGTCCAGGTGCACGACCATGTGCACCGCCTCACCGAGCAGCGACGTTGCGGCACTTCGCGGATACGACGCCGGCGGCTCCATCGCATAGGTGGTCATCCGCAGCAGCGCCTGCGAACTCGACGAGGCGTGCACCGTCGCCATCGAGCCGTCCACCCCGATCGACATGGCCTTCGCCATCTGTACGACCTCAGCACCGCGTACCTCGCCGAGGATGACCCGATCTGGCGTCAACCGCAGCGCGGCGCGGACACACTGATCCAGGCTGAACTCGCCCACGCCCTCGATGTTCGCCTGCCGTGCCTGCATCGAGATCATGTCCGGGTGGACCTGCGGGTCCAGCGACAGTTCGCGGGAGTCTTCGATCACGATCAGGCGCTCCTGCACGGGAATCGCGGAGGCGAGGGCTCGCAGGAATGTGGTCTTTCCTGCGGCGGGGCCACCGCTGATGACGATGTTCCGGCGGGCCAACACCAAGGCGGTGAACAGATCCGCCATAGTCGGCGTCAGTTCTGCCATCCCCACCAGGTCATCCAGGCTCACTTTCACCATCGGGTGCCGGCGGATCGAAACCGCGACCCGGTCGCTGATGACCTGCATCGCGTGCAGACGCGCTCCGCCAGGCAGCTGCATGGCGAGCTCGGGGGCGTCCGGGTCGAATCGGCGCTCATGGGCTCCGAGCCGGGCGCCCATGTCGCGTAGCTGCTCGATCAGTTCGGCATCGGAGTGTGCGACTGCGGCCACCCGGGCACGTCGGCCGTCGCGGTACTGCACCTGCACGTTGTCGCAGCCGTTGATGTTGATGGTCTCGATCGCCTCGTCGTCGAGGAGTGGTTGGAGCCCACCTGCGCCCACGAAGGAGTTGCGCAACGCCTGTCGAATCCGATGCTCGGCCGTCTCGCTCAGCGGGGGTTGCCCGCGGTGCAACGCTTCGCGCGCGTACTCGTCCAGGGCGTTGGATATCAACAGATCCACGTCGCTGGTGCTGTCCACCGCCCCAACGACGGACACCTGTAGCTGGACGGCGACCGTGGCTCGCAACGCATCGAGAACATCCCGCTCGCCACTGGTCAGCGCGTGGGCGCCCCCCACGCCCATGCTGTTGGTCGGAGCGGAATGCCGAGCGTTCATCGGCCGCTCACCCCGGCGTGCTCGGTCACCGGCGCGATGGACGCCTCAGCACTGGTCTGCCGATCGAGGTCCCGAGCAAGGCCACGACAGGCCCGCAGCAGTGGTAACCGCGTCCAGCCTGTCGACTGCCAACCGCGCCGCGGCACCATCCGTCCGGCCAGAATCCCGGCGCCGCGACGGTCGGTCGGTACGGTCGCGGCCAGCGGCAGTCCAAGGCTGCCGGCCACCTCCACGGCGGGCCACCCGTCGACACCCACGGTCACCAGCTGTACGTCCCGGACCAAACCGGTCAACTGCTCGACGTGCTCGCGTCCCTGGCTAAGGTCTCTCCCTTTTGCTGATGGGATCGGCCGGCCCGTAGGGCCGTTCAGTCGTACATCCGCAGCCCGTACCTCATCCTGCATCGGCCGCAGCACCACCAGCAGGACGTCCACCGCCGACAGCAGCGCGTTCACCGGCGAAGTCGGCTCCCATCGGCCCACGTCGAGCACCACCGCTGGCCGGCCAGCGGCCAGCACTCGCAGCATGTGGGGTCCCCGTACAGCCAGCGCCCGCAGGCTCGCCGCCGCGGCGCCGGGCTCCGCCAGGACTACGTCCACCCCGGGCGGCAGCGGTTGCACCCACCGGGACGGATCCATTCGGACGCCGGCCCCGGATCGAGCATCGGCGGCCATTGACGCCAGCCCAGGCTCCCGCCCGTCATCGTGATACGTCCGACCGAACCGCGCCATCAGGTCCCCGCCCGCAGGGTCGGCCTCCACCATCACGGCGCCCGGCTCGGGCCAACGCAGTGCCAGCCCCAGGGCGAGTGTTGTCGCGCCCGGCGAGCCCTTCGCGCTCGTCACCCCAATCAACATGACGCTCAGCCGCCCGAGCCCTGCAGGATCAGCGACACGTCTCCCGAAGCGACGCTGACCTGCAGTGCCGCCTCCGACGACAGCAGAAGCGACACGGCTGTCAGGCCGGCAGCGTCGGGGACCTCGATCGCGGAAACCGTTGCAGACGCCCGGACCGGCTGCGCAGGTGCAGAGCCGTTGCCGGTCGGCGGCACTACCAGGACGGTCACCCGCGATCCCACCGCCATGCCGGCCGGTGCCTTGCCCGCCTTGACGCCGACAGCGATGACCGACTGACCCACCGGCGGAAACGCCGAACCACCCATCTGGCCAGGCGACAACAGGCTCCCGGCCACCAGCGGTACCGCTGCCGTCCGACCGACCACCGTCTCACGTTGCGATTCGCCTACCAATTGCACCGCGTCACCCGGCACGATCCGTACGACCTTCAGGTCTCGGTCCCGGATCGTCTGACCTGCTCCCACGTCGCGGGCCAGCGCCAGGACCGGAGTCGCCGGATCGGTCCGCAACGCCGTGCCGGCGAAGAGCAGCGAGCACGCGATTGCAAGGACCAGTCCCAACACCACGTTGCGCGGTGAGCGTCGGCGCACACCAACTGGCGAAGGTGTGGATGGCGACCGTCCGTTCGCCGCCGTGGCCGATGACCTCGTCAATGACACAGCCATTTGGTCAGCCCGCCCCGTTGAGCGCGGACGAGCGCTGCACCCGAAGCGGAACCGTGGCGGTTGTCGTCACTGGATCGACCGACCCCGACGTGCCACCGCCGACCCAGCCGATCTCCCACGTCACCGTTGCCCGGACCTCGTACACCCCGCCCGGTTGGCCATTCGACGGGACCTTGTAGGTGTGGCTGCAACTCGACGCTACTGCCGGATCCATGCCCGCGCGCCACGGCGTTCCCGCGCCCGAGCAGGTGAAGGACGCGCCGTCACCAGTCGACCACCGCACCTTGGACGGCGAAGCCGTCGCCGTGACGCTCAGGCCGGGCACCGAAGCCGTCGCTGACCGTGCCCGATAAGAAGGGCCTTCCAGCCACAGCCACGTCGGAACGTTCAGCAGCTGAGCCGCAGGCGGAGCGGGATTGGCCCGGATCGCCGGTACAGGCAGATCCAGCCGGGAAATCGCGGACCGCGCCAAGACCGCCGGATCCGGCGACTGGGCATCCGCGATCCACACGGGCAACCTCTCGGAAGCCCCGCCATCATTGATGCAGTGGCGTGAATACCACGCTCCAGGCTGACGGGCACCCGCCGGGGGATCGTCCCGGCCGATCACGATGTAGCGGCAACCGTCCGCACCCTCGTGCTCACCACCGGAGCCGCCACCGGTGTTCGACCCGCCGTTGTGTTCGCCCCCCGAGTTTCCGTCGCCGGTCGAGGGCGGTGTACCCACCTCGACGGAACATTCAGGCACGTCAGGAGTAAGGCTGCAGTCCACCGGTTTTCACTTGTCGGCTTGGGCGGGGGACGCAACCACCAGCAGAACCAGGCAGCAGGCCGCGGGCATGACACCGGCAGCGGCCAGGAGCCGGAGCCTCAGCACGAGCCGACTCCCTGGACCCCGAAGGACGCCACCTTCCAGCTTCCGCCGACCATGCTCACGGTGGCGTTGACCAATCGGCGCCCGCCGGGTGAGTCGGTGAACGGAGTTCCATTCGGAGTCGCTCTGACCCTGGCCGCGCCGGAGGTATCCGCGCAGTCTCGGACTTTCGCCTGGGTCGGAGCGGCTGCGGGCGTGAGGGACTGGATCGACGGGTTCACAGCGACTTTGCCCTGCCCGACCAGACCCTCGCGACGATCGGACTCCAGGCCGCTTCTCAAGACCTTCAGCGCATCGCCAACCGCGAATTTGGCCAGCTCCGGATGGTCCGGGTTGGACGTCATCCCGGCTTCGTCGTAAGCGGCCCACATCCCGCGGTACGCGGCAAGCGCGAGATCCCCGGGCGTAGCTGGTTGGGAGAGGGAGGTGGATTGGTTGCCGGACGTCGGCGTTGATGAGCTCTCCTCGCCGCTGTCATTACCTGTGCAACCTGCCCCGATCCCCACCAGGCCGACGAGCGCGAGCACGGCCACCACCCTCCCCCTACGGTGTGCCACCAGTTGCCTCCATCGCGGTCAACATGTTCTGTCCTATCCCAGGATCAGAGCCTGCCGCTACGGCACGTGAGTGCGCTACAACCGCGCGCGCCAATCGTGCGTCCCGATCGTGTGTGTCTCGGTGGCAGGGGCTACACCGGCGAGGGAGATAGCAGCGGGCGGACAGTCCGCCCTGTCGGTGCGTGATCAGAACGAGGTCGTCCGGCACCACTGCTCGTTACGACTGGATTTCGTTTTCCCCCATAGCGGTTCTAACCGGTAGCCCTCCGTCACATCAGCAAAGGAGAGACCTTGACACCGCTGCCGCTACTCGGTGAAGTGGTTCCTTCGCGCAATGTCAGATGCACGACAGCTGAGGCAGTCGGGCCAGGCGTTGGGCACCTGGGCGGGGGACGGTGAACTGTGGCATTGATCCATTTTCGGATCTTGGAGCAGGTTTTCAGGCACAGCTGGTGGGCTTCGATTTTGTTGACGCTCGCTGATCGACAGCTGCGGTACACCGAGCTCGCTGCCGCCCTCGTCGAGCGCTGGGGAGCGAGGCCCGGCGACGGCCACCTGTCCAAGGCGCTCAAGCAGATGCGCCAGGCTGGGCTCGTCAACCAGGTCGACGATGGACGTGGGTACCTGACCTGGACGCTCACAGCTGAGGCGCGTCAGAGGGCCGAGATGCTGGCAATGATCGAAAAGGCGCTCGAAGAGGGCCAGCGCAGTATCGACCGTCACTGAAATGAACGTTGTCGTCCGTCTGACGTTCGTGGCTCGACCGCCCGACGACCCGGGCAAGATTCTGCGGTAGCTATCCGCCCCGACGCTGCCGATCTGGCACCCCTGCGACCGACGTTGTTGACGACCAGGTCCTTTGGGAGAGGGGGTGGCGGTCGGATTGCCACCGGTGGGCGGGATCGGCACCGGAGTCGCGCGGCCCGACGTAGGCAATGCTCGACGAATGCTGCGTGCCGGGCCACGGTGAAGGCCCGGAAGGGTGACCGCGGGTGGCGGATCCGTACGCCTGCGGATTCGCATGATCATTCCTTCCGGGCCTTCCCACCCGTCTCGACGGGTGGTTCAGGGGTGCACGAGAACTGTTGCGGTGTCGGTTGTGTGGCCGCGTTCGAGGATGAGTACGTACGAGAAGAGGCCAGGGCGGGCACCGGCGACCTGTTCGTGTGCGGCGAGGACCTCACCCGTACGCGGGTGGATTACGAGCTCCAAAGTCGATCCATCGGCGGTGACCATGAAGCCAAGGCCGACTCGTCCGGCGATGTCGGTCGCGAACCCCTGGTAGGCGATGTGCGGCACGTTGGCGAGCACTCGCAGTGTTGCCGCGCGCTGTTCCTGGTTGAGGTATTGGCCGGTGGTGAGGCCGACGATGCCGTGGACGACCATCCGGGGGTAGGCAGGCTCATCAGCCAGTTCGCGTGGGGCCAGCGCGTTGGTGAGCGCGCTGGGTTCGGTGGGCAGCGGGTCCGGCAGGTACGGCCGAAGCTCGCCCGGCGCGCACCGCCGGGCGTGTACGGTCGCGACCGCAAACAGATCGCGTTCTTTGGCGTTCGGCCGGTGGGTGAGGCCGCGTACGTTCGGCGGCTGGCGGGTGACCTCACGGCCAGAGCCGTCATCGTGGCGCCACCGTCGCAGATCGGTTCGGGTAATGACGTTGGTGGCACGCGTCCATGACTGGGTGTGTAGGTAGGTGTAGGCCAGGGTCTCGGTGTCGTCTGCAGGCGTTGCGCCGATGTCGGCGGCCAGGGCCATGAGCCGCTGTTGTGAAGTGAGACGAGGGTCGGTCGCTGCTGTGGGCCGCTGTCGCGCTGTGGGAGACCCTGATGGTTCCGGGACACGGTTCGTGGGCGCGGCTGGCTGGCAGGCGGTGATCAGGATGCCACCGAGGACACTCATCGCCATTCGAACGGTCGGAGCAGTTGGTCGACGCGTCAACATCCTGGGGGTCCTCTCGCTGGTTGTGCGGGAACCGGCCCGGGCCACTTCACGTGTGCAGCGGATCGGAGCCCGGTTATTCCCGGAGTTCACTCGGCGGGTGCCGTGCCGGTCTGGGCCGTGGTTACGGGGCGCCCGCGGCGTCTCAGCGGCCAGAGGGTGGGCCCGCCGGGCAGCTGCATCGGCAGCTCGGCCCGGTAGCCGTGGACGGCCAGGAGGTCGCGGGTCGCTCTGGTGGTCACGACGGTGGAGATGGGGTAGCCGATTTCGTCGATTGCCCGGTGACGGCATGCGAGGAGGTCGCCTGCGATGCCCTGACGACGGAAGTCCTGGTGTACGGACAACCAGGAGAGCCAGTAGTGCGGGGCGGCCGATTGGTAGCTGCGCAGGGCGGAAGTTACCTGCTCAAACCGCGGCAGCGCCGGACCGGTGAAGGTACCCAGGTGCTGACCAGTGAGGACTGGTCCACCGTCGGCGGGATACCGTCGCCACATCGCGGCGCCGGACATGTCGCTCAGCACATCGACGCCGCCCTGCTCGACGGCGTGGCTGACCTCCACCGCCAGCAACCGGTGGGAAATATAGGTTCGCTGCTCCGGGTCCGGCATGAGCCATTGGGCGAGCGGGTCGCCCTGCAACTCGGCAGTCAGTATGGCCACGATGCTCGCGACGTCAGCAGGAGCAGCCGGCCGAACCGGCGTGCTCCCCTCAGGGTTCATTGCGCTCACCGGTCAGATAGGTGCGGGGTGAAGAAGCTGGCTGGGATTGTGATGCCGAGCGGCGCTCGCCACATCCGCCAGATCTTCGGCCCTCCGTCGGGTAGGACCATCGACGGGCCGGGCAGGTAGCCGAGCCGCAGGTAGAGGTCTCGGTTGCGTGTGCTGGTGGCATGCACGTAGGCGGGCATGCCGAGCGGGTCGATCTGTTGGTGGTGGTTACTCAGCAGCGCGGTCCCAGTTCCCCGACCTTGATGTCCGGGGCTCACGGCGGCGTACGCGAGGTAGTGGTGCACCTCGGGTGGGTGGTGCGATTCGAGCATCGTCTCGATCAGGACGAACTTCGGCGCGTACGTACCGGTCGCTTCCCGCACACCCACCCGGTGGTCGGCCGCGACGGCGGGGGACGGTTCGGGTCGGGGATACCAGATCGCCGCGGCAGATCCGTCGGCAGCCATGTCCACGTGGCCGTATTGCAGGCCGTGACCCACGATGTGGGTGAAGTAGCGGTAGGAGATGAAGCGGCGATCGTCGTGGTCGGGGATCAGCCAGTCGGCGACCGGATCGTGGAGGAACGTCTCAGCGAGGACGCCGATAAGTCTGCCCGCGTCGTCGGGCGTGGCCTGACGTACGGTCACGTTTGTACTGATGCTCGCCATGCTCACTCCTGTGATGCGCAGGTTGCCTTGGGCCTTGCGTGAGGCAGTCGCTCACGGTGATTTCCGAAGGTGACGGAGGCGGAATTAGCGGTAGGCGGCGGTGGCGAGGTCACCGACGGCGGCGTCGACGGCGGCGGTGATGTCGCGTACCGGCTGGTAGTGCTGCGCGGCGATGGCCTTCAGGCGAGCGGTCATGGCTGGGGTGTCGTCGTCGAGGTAGAGGTGGTGGGTGAGGCCGAGTCCGGCGACGAGGCCGGCGAGGGCGGCGGTGTGGTTGTCGGGTTGTTCGCGGCCGGTGGCGAGGTAGCGCAGGCGGGAGCGGGCGATGACAGCCCATTTGCCGTCGGTGGGCAGGTAGGTGTCGGCGCGGATGAGGCCGCCGAGGCGCCGTCGGGTGTGCTGGCGCAGGATTCCCCCGGCGACGAGGCCCGCGCGGGTGCGGTCGTACAGGTCGTCGGAGAACCCCTGCAGCCACGTGCGCAGCAGCGGGTGAGCGTTGCGGATGGTGGCGGCTGCGGCGTCGGCTATCAGGTCTCCGACCGGGCGGTCGATGTGCGGGTGTACCCGCTGGTGGCCTGCTGCGCGCGCCTCGTCGTTCAGGTCGAGAGTCACCCGCCCGGCCAGGTACAGGTCGATCAGGACCGCGCCGGCGAGCCCGAGCGCGAGGGCCTGCCGGTGCACGTGGAGGTGTCCGGTGTCGTCGTCGTGGCCGAGGAGGAACAGGTCATCGCGCAGCGGCAGGCGCGGGATCGACGCGGTCATCGGCGGGGCTCCGACCGCAGTCCGGCGGTGAGCCGCCGCAGCCGCTCGTGTGCCCCGCCATAGGCGGGTCCGGGGGCGGGGAGCAGGCTTTTGTCGATGGCAGCGAGGACGGTGTAGTTGGGGTCGCACACGTTGCCGATCGGCGCTCGGCCCGCCTGCGACACGAGCTGGTAGGCGTCCAGGGTTTCCAGGCCGGTCAGGGTACTGGCCCAGCCGACGAGGTCGTGCTGGGCGATGCGGTACGCGTCCTCCAACGGACGGGCGCACCCGATCGTCAGGATGTCCCGGTCGGTCTCCAACCGCGGCCACCGTGTGGTGACGCCTTTGATGACGTCGATGGCGAGGGTGGTGGTCGTGGCGATTTCCACGCCGACGCCGCAGGCCTCGCCCTCGCCCTGGCGGGCGTGCCCGTCGCCGAGGGCCAGCATCGCCCCGTTAACGTTCACCCCCAGGTAGAGGGTGGTGCCGGCGCGCAGGTGCGGGGTGTCGAGGTTCCCGCCGTGGGTGTCGGGCACGAGTGTGGAGCGGGCTTCGAATCCGCCGGGGGCGACACCGATCGTGCCGATCATCGGGTCCAGCGGCAGGTCCACGCTGTGGTCGCTGCGGGTGGCCTCGAACCGTACGGTCCCGGCCTGGCGGTCGATGTCGTACACCCAGACCCGCTCCTCGAGCGGCGGTTGCAGGGTGGCGGTGTGGGCGGTGGAGGTCAGTGCCCCGAAGTGCGGGAACGTCGACGACACACCCCAGTCCCGGGCCGGGGTGATGGCGGCGAGGTAGACGGCGAGGGTGTCGCCGGGCTCGGCGTCCTCGACGAAGAACGGCCCGGACACCGGATTGAGGTACGGCATGCGGCACACCTGCGACGGCAGGTCCGCCGGCCCCCGAACGAGACCACCGAAGCAGTCCTCCGTCACGACGGTGAACACGTCCCCGCCGCGCACGTGCGCCACCGGCATCCGACCGCCGAAGGTGTACGCCAGCTCGTCCCGAGCGGGCCGGTAGGTGAACCTGTCCATGCCGGTCACACCCGCTCCACGTGACGCGCCTGCGGCTGCGCCGGCGCCAACCCCGACAGTGCCGGCCGGCGGCCCGACAGGTACAGGCCAGCCAGAACGACCATCCCGAGGGCGAGCCAGGCCAAGCCGAGGCGCTGCGCGGCGATGTTGGCGTTGACCACCACCCACACCAAGATCGCGAAGCCGATCGCGGGCATGACCAGGTGCGCCCACCAGTTCCCGCTGCGCTCCCGGATGAGGTGATGCACCACGACCGAGACGTGTAGGACCAGGAACGCGACCATCGCCCCGAAGTTGATCAGCGACGACAGCAGGGTGATCCCGTCCGCACGGGTCGCCATGTACAGGCCCAGCGCCACGGACACGGCACCGGTGAGCAGCGTGGCGTTGATCGGCACGTTGCGCCGGATCGACACCTTCGCCAAGAATGCCGGCAATTGTCGGTCGCGGGCCATCGCGTACAGCAGCCGAGAGGTGGCGACCTGCGCGACCATCGAGTTCGGCAGCCCCCACGCGATCGCTGTCGCGACCGCGCATAGGGTCGCCAGCCAACCCCCGCCAGCCACGGCGGCGGCGTCGTAGAAGGCGGTTCCGTTCGGATCGCCCTCGGCCAGCAGCGAGACCGGGTCGGGGACGAGCATCGCCGCCAGCCACGTCTGCGCGACGAACAGCACCCCCGCTAGGACGAGGACCGCGGCCATTGCGCGGCCGATCTGCCGGGAGCCACCCTTGGTTTCCTCGGCCAACATCGAGATGCCGTCGAAACCGAGGAAGGACAGCACCGCGATCGACACCGCACCCGCCACTACGGACCAGGTGAAGGTGTCGGCGTTGTAGAACGCCGCCCAGCTGAACCGGCCCCGACCAGAGGCGAGGGCCCAGCCGGCGGCGGCCAGGAAGACCGCCAGGACGATCAGCTCGCCGACGAGCATCACCCGGGTGACGGCCGCCGTCATGCGGATCCCCACCGAGTTGACGATCGTGTTCACTGCGACGAACCCGAGCAGCCACAACCACACCGGCACCGCCGGGACCGTCGCGTGCATCGCCACCGAAGCCACCAGATACAACAGCCCCGGCACGAGTACGTAGTCCAGGAGGATCACCCAGCCGGCCAGGAACCCGACCGGCGGGCTGATGCCCCGGCCGGCGTAGTTGTAGACGCTGCCCGACATCGGGAACGCCCTCACCATCTGCGCATACGAGAACGCCGTGAACACCAACGCCACCACACCGACGGCGTACGCCAGGGCGACCATCCCGCCGGAGCCAGCGTAGACGCTGCCGAAGATCGCCATCGGCGCGATCGGCACCATGTATACCAGCCCGTAGGCAAGTAGATCCCTGAACCGCAGTTGGCGGCTCAGCTCCTGCCGATATCCATATCGCGACAGGTCATTCTGGAGACTCATTAGACTCCTCAGGTATTTGAGTCCTGGTTCGCAGTTGGTCCGTCGGCCACGGCAGCTACTCGTTGGCCCGAAATCGGCTGCTGATGATTTGCCTGGCATGCCGGGGGTATTTCAACGACGAGAATTGCGTACTGAGCCAGATGAGTCGATAGCGATGATGCGGACATGCGGTGTTGTCCGCATGCGACTGTCCGCGTAGCGTTCGAGCACGTACGGTGAGGCCCGTCCGGCTGCGGCAGCGGCGGGCAACGGCATGCAGGAGTACCGGTGGCCCAGGTTCCGCGACGACTGACCCCGCATCGATCAGTGCTGCATGGGTATGGCGCCGCGCTGCGACAGTGGCGCGAGTGCCGCGGGCTGTCCCAGCGCGCTCTAGGCAGGCTGGTGCACGTCAGCGGGGACCTCATCGGCAAGGTGGAAAAGGCCGAACGTTGGCCGTCCGCCCGCCTCATCGAGTCGTGCGAGGCCGCACTGCAGACGGGTGGCGAGCTGGTCGCTTTCCTGTCGGACCTTGAACGTGAGCGTCGACTGACCGGCGTCGGCTACCGCCCCGCCGGCGGTGCGGACGGCCAGCTCGGGGTGTTCATGGATCATTCCGAGGAGACTGACCTGCTCCGCTCGTGGCACGAGCAGCTCGCCGATCTCGCCACAGCCGGAAACCGCACCGGATATGCGGGGATGGCGTCCACCGCCCATGCGCAGATCAGTGCCGCAGCCACCATCGGACGACGGAGCAGCTCAGCCGACCGTCGAAACGTGCTCATCGCCCAGGCTATGTGGGCCGAGTTCCTCAGTTGGATCGACGAGCAGAGCGACGCCGCCGAGGCGGACGCATGGCTGCGACGCGCCCAGCAGCACGCCGTCGAAGCCAACGCGCCGGCGCTGGCAAGCTACGTCCTGATGAGGCAGAGCCAACGCGCTCTCGAGCGATTCGACCCGCGTCAGGCCGCTGCCCTGGCGCAGCAGGCTCTGGACGAGGTCCGGTTACCGGGCCGCATTCGCGCTCTGCTGCTGGTTCGTCAGGCTCAGGCTTTCGCGATGGGCGGCGACCAGATCTCCTGCGTTGCCAGCATCGACGAGGCGCAGAGGGTTGCCGGCAGGGCCGACTGGGACTCGGAACTGCCGATCGACGTTGGCGTCCACTGCAACCCGGTGTACGTGACTGCCCATGAAGCGCAGTGCCGTCTACTGCTCGGCCAGCCGGCGGCGGCAGCCGATCTCTACGAGCAGCTTCTTCAGGACTGGCCAAGTCAGTGGCGTGTCGACGAGGCCCTCTGGCGATCGGCCCTGTCCACCGCCTACGTCAACAGTGGCAACGTCGAACGCGCCGCGACCGAGGCCACCAACGCCCTGACCTTGGCCGCTGGTACGTCCTCCGGGCGGGCTCTGCGCTGGTTGAACCCCACGGTGGTTGCCCTTCGACAGCAGCCAGGCGTTCCCGAGGCGGTGGCCTTCGTGCTCGCCTATCGGCAGGCGACTCTGGAAGCGTGTAACCATTAGCCCGTGGACCTGATCACCACGGCAACGAGCACCGACGAGTCCGAGCGGGCGGCGTCCGTCGCGGTCCTCCCGGTCGGGAGTTT
This sequence comes from Micromonospora lupini str. Lupac 08, assembly GCF_000297395.2. Lineage (GTDB taxonomy): Bacteria > Actinomycetota > Actinomycetes > Mycobacteriales > Micromonosporaceae > Micromonospora > Micromonospora lupini. The sequence goes on from NZ_HF570108.1 coordinate 2,824,707, forward strand.
CGAACAGCACGGCGCCCACCTGCCGTTGCTGACGGACACCATCGTGGCATGCGCGATTGCGAAGGCGGTCGCTGAGCACTACGACCTCTTTCTGCTACCGCCCGTGACGATTTCCTGCTCCCACGAGCACGCGGCGTGGCGTGGAACGGTCAGTATCAGCGCCACCACCCTCGCCGCCGTAGTCGTCGACATCGCCACCTCTCTGCGTGAATCGGGCATCGATCAGCTCGCCGTGATCAACGGACACGGCGGGAACTATGCGCTTGCCAACGTCGTCCAGGAAGCCAACGTCGCCGGACCGCGGATGACTCTGTTCCCCGCTCGGGCCGACTGGGACGAGGCTCGACTGGCCGCCGGCCTGCACAGCACCGCCCACCAGGACATGCACGCTGGCGAGATTGAGGTTTCACTCCTCCTGCACGTCGCGCCGGAGGTCGTGCGTGATGGCTTCCAGCATGCCGACCACGTCGCGGATGACAGACGTCACCTCCTCACGCGGGGCATGGGTGGCTACACCACCAGCGGCGTCATCGGTCTGCCGTCTCACGCCACCGCCGCCAAGGGCAAAGCCGTACTCGAGGACCTTGTCCGCTCCTTCGCCGATCACTACGGCCTCCTGCCGGGGCCCAAGGCATGACCAGGAATTGACGCTGACGGTCCGGGCGCTGCGTTTCCGGATCACTGACCGGACGACGGCTGGCATCGTCACTCCGATCGAGGCCGTCATGCGGACAAGTGCTGTTGTCCGCATCCGGGTCACATCAATGGTGACGTCGATGGTTGTCTAATGGTCGACGGGAGGCGCTGACGACAGATCCATCGTCGTTCGAGAGGGCAGTGGTGCCCCGCATCAGCGCTGTAGGGCGCGGACCGATATCGAGGTTCGACGTCGAGCGAAAGGTCGTCATGCCCGAAAAGGTCCTCACACACAAGGCGCTCTGCTGCATCGTGCGGAATGGGCTGCTGCTCGTCTTCCGGCACACGAATTACAGCTACGAAGAGGTGGGCATCCAGGTGCCGGGTGGCACCATCCGCCCCGGTGAGGCTCCGGAGGATGCTGCGCTGCGCGAAGCCCGCGAGGAGACCGGGCTCACCGACCTCATGGTCGTCCGCAAGCTGGGTGAGTCCAAGTACGACATCAGTCCGCTGCGGTTCGAGATCCAGCACCGACACATCTTCCTCCTGGAGCTCTTCGAGCCCACGCCCATGCGCTGGTCGAGCCAGGAAGACCACGACGGCACCCAACTGCCGACCCGGTTCGAGTGCTTCTGGGTGCCGTTGACGGCGGGGCACATCCTGCAATCCGGCCAGGGCGCGCTCCTGGGCCGGATCTTCGACTGACGGATCTGCCTCGGCGCTCGGAGTGCCTGCCACTCCGAGCAGGGCGCCGTGATCCCTGCCTCGATTCAAAGAGCGTCAGCTTCGAGCCGGCGCAGCACGCCTCGAATGTGAACCCGTTTGGACTCCGCAGCGCTGGGGCGCTCGGACCTTCACAAAGGAGTTGGCATGACGGTGATCGAAACACGACCCTCTGCGCCCGTTCAGATGGCGAGGGCAGACGTCGCCGCGGCGGTAGCCGCCGCTGAGCGGATGCTGGCCGCGCTCGGCGTCGACACACAGGCCGAGCACCTCCGGCGTACTGCGGAACGGATGGTGCTGTCGTACGGCGAAGTCTTGAGGCCGGCGCCGTTCGAGGCGACGGACTTCGTCAACGACGCGAAGCATCAGGGCTTCGTGATCGTGCGGGACGTGGCGTTCGCCGCGATCTGCGCCCATCACCTGCTGCCGTTCGTCGGCTCGGCGACCGTGGGATATCTCCCGGGTGCGCGGTTGTTGGGGCTGTCGAAGCTGACGCGGCTGGTTGAGCACGCCACGCGAGGGTTGCAGGTCCAGGAGAACGTCACGCAACAGATCGCCGACGGACTGCAACAGGTCGTCCCGGACAACGGCGGCATGGGGGTGATCGTCGAGGCGGAGCACCTGTGCATGACGCTGCGGGGAGCCAAGGCGCGGGGAGCCTCGACGGTGACCTCGGCGTGGCGCGGCGCGCTGGCACGCGATGTCTCGGTGCGGTCGGAGTTCCTCAGCCTGGCGGGGCGGGGGTGGCGGCCGTGACCGCTGCCGTGCTGCCGCTGGTCACTCCGGTACCCGCGCACGTCGTCGTCATCGTCTCCGGTGGCATGGACAGCACCGTGTTGGCGTACGCCCTGCAGCAGGGCGGGTCGACGGTGACGCTGCTGTCGTGCGACTACGGGCAGCGGCACCGCCGTGAGTTGGACTATGCGGCACGGACCGCCGAGGCCCTGCACGCGCCTCACGTGGTGGTCGACCTGACTGGCATCGTCGGTGTGCTGACGGGCTCGGCTCTCACCGACGCCCAGGTCGATGTGCCGGACGGGCACTACACCGATGGTTCGATGCGCGCCACGGTCGTACCGAACCGTAACGCGATCATGCTCGATGTGGCCGTGGCCCGCGCGGTCTCCGGTGGTGCGGACGCGGTGGCATTCGGTGCCCACGCCGGTGACCACCCGATCTACCCGGACTGTCGACCAGCCTTCCTTGCCGCGTATGAGTCGACCGTGCGGCTGGCGAATGAGGGCTTCCTGCCCGCTGGCTTTCGGGTCGTCGCGCCGTTCATTGAATGCTCGAAGGCCGACATCGCCCGGCTCGGGGACACCATCGGCGTGCGGTTCGCCGACACCTGGTCCTGCTACAAGGGCGGCGAGCGGCATTGCGGGACCTGCGGTACGTGCGTCGAGCGGCGCGAGGCGTTCGCGATGGCGGGCGTGACGGACCCGACCGAGTACGCCACCGCCTCGGGGGTGATCTAGGCCGTGTTTCGTAAGTGGGCGTGGGCCGGGTGAGGTCACGGCGTGGCGGTGATCGATAACTGAAGAGGTCTCCGGTAAGTGGGTTAGCGACCAAGCAAACCTGAATACCGGAGACCTCGTGGCCAGCCTAGCGGCGGCGGCGCGGCATGACCTGAGCGACATCCAGTGGCAGCACCTGCACCCGTTGCTGCCTGCGGAATCGTCGCGGGGAAGACCGTGCAAGTGGACCAGACGACAGATCATCGACGGCATACGGTGGCGGGTACGCACCGGTGCACCCTGGCGCGACGTGCCCGCGAACTACGCCCCATGGCAAACGCTGTATCGATGGTTCCGCCGCTGGCAACGTGACGGCACCTGGGCCCGCATCCTGGCCGGGCTCCAAGCCGCCGCCGACGCGGCCGGGCGCATCGACTGGAGCGTCAGCGTCGACTCCACGATCAGCCGCGCCCATCAACACGCCGCCGGTGCCCGTCGTGACGGCGATCGGCAGAAAGAACCACCCGGCGGGATCCATGCCGAGCCTGCCGATCACGCGCTGGGCCGGTCGCGGGGCGGGTGGACCACCAAGACTCATCTTGCCTGTGAACAGGGCCGCAAGGTCCTGGCCACCGTCGTCACGGCCGGACATCGCGGTGACCAGCCCGCAATTCACCACGGTCCTCGACCGTATCCGCGTCACCCGGTCCGGGCCCGGTAGGCCCCGGACCCGCCCGCAGCAGATCTTGGCGGACCGGGCCTACACGTCCAAGGCCAACCGCGCATACCTGCGCCGACGCGGAATCAAGGCCTGCATCCCGAGCAAGAGCGACCAAGACGCCCACCGCCTCGCGAAAGGCTCCCGCGGCGGCCGGCCACCCGCCTTCAGTCCTGAAACCTACCGCCGACGCCACGCAGTCGAGTGCGGCATCAACCAGCTCAAGCAACACCGCGCCATGGCCACCCGCTACGACAAGCTGGCCGTCCGCTACGAAGCCACCCTGACCATCGCCGCCATCAACCAGTACCTCCGAGCTTTATGAAACACGGGCTAGGTGTTCCGCATCGGCAAACAATTCCGCTTCGAGGCCGCGCACTCGCTGCCTGATCTGTCCGAAGGCCATCAGTGTGCGCGCGTCCATGGCCACAGCTACACCGTCGAGGTGCACCTCGTTTCTGACGGCGAGCTGACCCGACCCGGGTTCGTCGTGGACTTCGCCGAACTCGGCCCGTTCAGCGCTCATATCCGCGACCACTTCGACCACCGCGACCTCAATACGGTGCTGGACGCACCACCGACGAGCGAGCACCTCGCCGCCTACTTCTACAAGTGGTGCCGCGACCATCTGCGGCTACCGGAACCGGTTCGGGTGGAGAAGGTCCGGGTGTCGGAAACGGCGTCCACCTTCGCCGAGTACGGGCCAGACCTGCCATGACAGCCCCGTCCATGCCCGCCGTACCGCCATTTCCAGCCGGCTCGCCTGCGGTGCCGGCGCGGCCGTTGCTGGTCGCGGAGACATTCGGCCCGACGCTGCAGGGCGAAGGACCGAGCACCGGCCAGCAGGCGTTGTTCCTACGGCTGTCGCGGTGCAACCTTTCCTGCCCACGCTGCGACACCCCATACACGTGGGATACCTCCCGCTTCGATCTCCGCGCGCACACGGCCGACCGCCCGGCCGAGGAGATCATTCGGTGGGTGTTGACACAGCAGACACGGCTGCTGGTCATCACCGGCGGCGAGCCGCTGTTGCAGCAGGACCGGCTGCTGCCCGTGGTGGACGCGGTCACCGCTGCGGGGCGACGGGTAGAGATCGAAACCAACGGCACGGTCGTTCCCCTGCCGGCACTTGTCGCATCGGTAGGCGCGTTCAACGTGTCTCCGAAGCTTGCTGGCTTCGCCGGACCGAGGGACGGTCGGCGGCGGATCAACCCGGACGCGCTGTCGGCACTGGCCGGCTCGGGCCGGGCCGTGTTCAAGTTCGTGGCCGCCGACACAGCGGAGTTGGACGAGATCGCCCGGCTTCAGGAGCAGTTCGGGCTGGACCCGGTCTGGGTGATGCCTGAAGGCACCACCAGTGATGCGGTCCTAGCCGGAATGCGGGACCTCGCGGACGCGGTCCTAGCCAGAGGTTGGCACCTGAGCAGCCGCCTGCACGTGTTGCTGTGGGAGGACACCCGTGGCCGCTGAATCACCGGACTCACGCAGGTCAGATGGGCTTGGACGGGGCCGTCGTTCCCGCCGTGACGGGCCGCGCGTGTGGGGGAGCGGCCCTGCGATCGTCGGCGGCGGGATCGTTCCTGCCGTCCAAGCGAACCCCACGATAGCCCAACCGGCCCCACCTGTGCAGTCCCCGGTGCACTCTCTGATGCCGTACCTGGTGGACCTGCCGCACCTGGTGGCGGCGGCTCGGCTGTGCATGCGCCGTGCCGGCGCACCGGGTGCTGACGGCGTTACCTGGGCTGGCTACCGCAGCGGGCTACGACCGCGTCTCGCTGAGCTGTCCGACCGGCTGCGGACAGGGACGTGGGAGCCGGGCCCGTTACGGCACGTGGAGATCACCTCCTACACGGGCAAGGTCTTCCCGGCGGTGATCCCAACGGTGGAGGACCGCATCGTGCACCGGGCGATGCGTCGCGCAGTCGAGCCGATCATCGAGCATCACGTCCTGGCGGACTGGGTGTCGGCGTACCGGCCGCGCCGTAACCGGATCACCGCCCTGCGCCAAGCCGAGCAACATCTGGCGGCGGGCCGGCAGTGGGTCGCCGATGTCGACGTGGCCGGTGCCTCGGCGGGCGGCAGCAGCGATCAGTTCGTGGACTGGCTCGCCGTCCACGTGGCCGATGGCTCGTTCCTGCGGCTGTTCCGCCGCATCGTCGGGGCGCTGCCGACGCCACTGGTCCCGGGCAGCGGCCTGTGGCCGGTGCTGTTTCACCTGCGACTGTCCCAGGTCGACGCCATGCTCACCGGTTGGCCGGTAGTGCGGTTCGCGGACAACTACCTGATCTTCGCGACGGACCAGGCCCGCGCGGTCGCCGCGTTCGACGCCCTCACCGCTGCCCTCGCCAGCTGGCAGATGCAGCCGCACCCACGCAAGAGCCGCGTCCGGCCACCGCACCAGGCCAACGCCGAAGACCTCTTCCTCATCGACGGATAGGAGCCGACCGATGACCACCATGCACACCGAACCGCTCGCGCGCCCCCGTACCGTCCGCTGGGTACACGTCCCTGCCGGTACCTGCCTCTACGGCGACGCCCGTAAACCCCGTCCCGTGCCTGACCTCCTGGTCGCGGAGACGCCACTGACCGCCGCCCAATGCGGCGTCGGCGAGACCGACCTGCCGATCACCGGCGTCAGCTACGGCGACGCCGTCGGCCTCGCCGCCGAAGCAGGCGGGCGCCTGCCGACATCGGTGGAGTGGGAATGGATCGCCGCCGGACCGAGTCGCCGCCTCTATCCGTGGGGCGAGGAACCGTGGACCCCCGACCGTGCCCTGCTCACGGGGGCCGGACAGTCCCCACGTGCCGCCGAGCCGGTCGGCCGGTACCCATCAGGAGTCACGCCGCAGGGCGTGCTGGATCTGGCAGGCAACGTCTGGGAATGGACCGCCAGCACCGCGATGGGCCTGGGAAAGATCATCAGAGGTGGCTCGTACGCCTCCCCACCGCTGTATGCACACACCACCTTCCTCAACGCCGCCCCCGTCGAACGCCGCAGCCCCGGCATCTCCGTCAGGCCGGTGCGCACCCCATGAACCTCCCACGCCTGCGACTCGCCCATAGCGCCCACGCCGATCGGGCAGAGCTGGTCATCGTCGGCTGCTCGGCGGAGAAGACGCCCACGACCACGCCGCTGCCCGCCCTCGACCTCTACGACGGTGGTTGTGTGCCGCACCTGCGTGCCCGGCTCGGTCACCTGCCGCACCAGCGCAGCCGGGTCCGATTCCTGTCTGCCGAGCACGGCCTCGTCACCGCCGACACCCACCTGCACACCTACGACCGGCCCCTCGACCCGGCCCGCGCCGTCGCGCTGCGCCCGCGCGTCAGGGCTCAGCTGCAAGCCGACCTGCTCACAGACCACATCCCCGACGACATCCTCGTCATAGCCGAACCGCTCTACCTGGTGCTCCTCGCCGAACTCCTCGCCGATCCCCACCGGCCGCGTATCCACTGGATCCCTGACCACGCCACCGGCTGGCCCGATGCCGCCAAGGTCCTCGACGCGTGGGGGTGGTGAGCGTGCCCACCACCCTCAGCGAGGTGCTGGCCGTCACCGCCAACGATTACCGCCACATCACCGCGACGTTCACCCGCCGCACCGGCCTGGACTGGCATACCCCGACTCCGCCGCAGCTCGGAGCCGGCGCCCGACTCAGCGTCGTCATTCCCGCCTGCGACACCGCCCATAGTCTGGCGCCGGTTCTCGACGCGCTCGCTGAGCAGCACACTGCGGCGACCGTCGAGGTGATCGCGGTCGACGACGCGTCCACCGATGCCACCACCGAGCTGCTCGCGGCGCACCCGCGCGTCGACCGGGCCGTCCGCCTTCACACCCGCTCGGGCGCGGGAGCGGCCCGCAACGTCGGAGTCCACCTCGCCACCGGCGACACGATCGTGTTCCTCGACGCCGACATGGTCCTGCGAGACCACGTTCTGGCCGACGTCGCCGCCCGCGCCCGGCATCACACCGTCCTCGTCGGCTTCCGGAACAACATCCCCTACCTGCCCGACGCCAACGGCTCCCCGGTCGTGCCGCCCGGTGAGCCTGACCTCGACGCGGACCATCGAGTGCGGTGGACCCCACCGGCCGGTGTGCCGATGTTCTACACCGGCCAGGTCTACCCGACGCCGTTCGTCGGCAGGCCACTACAGGACACCCGCGATTTCATCGACCTCGGCAACGGTCGCACCTACTACGACTGGGACCTGCCCCGCATGGCTGTGACCGCCCTCGTCGCGGTGCCTCGCCGGGTGGTGCTGGACGTCGGCGGCTTTCACCCCGCGTTCGGTGCCGAGGGCTGGGGCGCCGAAGACACCCACTTCGGTGCGGCCCTCATCGGCCACGGCTGCTTCGTCATCCCGCTGCGGCAGGCCCGAGGTTGGCACATCGATCCACCCGATCCCGCCGCCGCCTGGAAAGCCAAGCTTGCCGGTGTCGCACCCCGAATCGCCCTCTACCGGCAGCTTTGCTCGCAGCCGGCGCCCACTGGCCGCGCCGCGGACCTGGCCGAGGGCGCCGGCAATCTGCTGCGGAAGGCAGAGACCCTGCGATGATGCGAACTTTCGCCGCCCACGGCGACCTCATCCACGATCCCGCATCAGGGATGACCCACCGCGCTCCCACCCCCATCGGGAGCGGCCGAGTCACCCTCGCCCAGGCCACGGTGACCGGCTGGCCATCCGTTGCGCCCGGTGACCTCGGGCGGTCTACCCCCGACAGCATCTGCTGGTCGCCGATCGTTCGGTGCAACCTGCACTGCCCGCAATGCCTCGACGACACCTCAGTGAAAGAGGCGGACACCACCGAACGGCACCGGGTCGCCCACGTCCTCGCCGATGCCGACGTTCTCGGAGTCGATATCTCCGGCGGTGAGCCGTTGCTACTGCGAGACCTGCCCAGGCTGCTGGACATCATTCGAGGCGGGCGCCGCAGCGCCGTCTCCATCACCACCAACGGCTGGCACCTGGCGCGACGCGCCGCCGAGCTGGTCGGGCACACCGACGCCATCCGGGTCAGCCTCGACGGCCCCGACGTGGCCCGCCACGACGCCATTCGAGGACCGCTCAGCTTCGCCAGAGCCATCGAAGGCATCCAGACCGCGGTCGCGCTGCGCATCCCCGTACAGATCCAGACCGTTCTCATGCGCCGCACCGCTGGCTACCTGCAAGAGATGGTGGACCTCGCGGCCGGACTCGGGGCCTGCGGGTTCAGCGCCCTGCAGATGCTGCCCATCGGCGCCGGCACCGCTCTGCCCGACGAACTGCTCAGCGACGACGAAGCCCTGACCCTGTTCACCGCACTGGACGTCCCCGAGCGGCTCAATATGCGGCTGCGTACCCGCGACGTCGCCGGCAACTTCGCCGTCATCCGCGCCGACGGCCGAGTCTGGCGCAACGACAGCACCGCCCTCAACATCGGCGGCCTGCACCCCCTTCGCAGCGCCACCGACCTCGCCCTCAGCGCTCGGGAAGGCACCCCATGAACATCTCGCCGGCGCACCAACCACCTGCCCGCCCGCGCACATTCCGCCACCAACGGATCCTCCGCATCCAGCTTGACGCATACGACCGGGCGGTCGAGGTGCTGGCCGACACCGTCCGGCAGCGCAACTGGCCCATCACCGCCACAATCGGCATCGCCAACGGCGGCCTCGCCCCAGCACGGGGCATCAGCGAACTCCTGCATGTCCCGAGCTTCCACGTCGACGCCAAGCACAACCCAACCGACGCCACCTACACCGAAGCGACCGGCACCGTCACCTACGACCTCAGCCCCCTCACCACCCGACCGGCTAGGCGCAGCCTTGGCGGCACTGTCCTGGTCGTCGATGACATCTGCGGCACGGGTGCCACCTTCGCCACGCTGCTGCCCGAACTCGGCGTGCACCTCGGCCCTGACGTAGCCCTGCGCACCGTGGCGTTGTGCCGCAACGCTGGGAGCGTCTTCGACCCGGACCTGTGGATCTGGACTGTCGACGACTGGGTCTGGTTCCCCTGGGAACCAACACTCGCCGCCGAAACAACGATCGAGGACCTGCCTATCCCGAGCCGGGTACGGACCGCATGACCATCGCGTTCGTCCTCGCCTCCTGGCGGCCCGATGTCCCGGCCGGGATGGAACGCGCGGTCATCGCGCACGCCGTCGGCCTCCAGCAGATCAACGCTGAATCCGTCATCGTGACCGCCGACCCGGCGGCGCCACCGACCTACCGCAACGTACCTATCGAGCGGCTGCGCAGCCTCGACGTACAGTTCCCCTGCGACGACGGCACCCTGCGCGCGGCGATCGACGCATCCGCCACCGCCATCGGCGAGGAGCTTGAGCGGCTGTTTCGGCGACGTCAGGTACGCGCCGTCGTCTACGTCGACGCCCTGTGGGGACTCGGCCGGGTCATGCCGACCCACCCCGGCATCCGCACCGTCCTCGCCGCACACGTCATCGGCCACGACGTGGACCTCCAAGCAGCACTGGCCCGTCGCCCTGATGCCATCATCGCGCCCTCAGCCACGGTGCTTACCGAGGCGGCAGTCCGCGGCTACGACAGCAGCAGTTGGAGCGTGGTGCCGAACACCCTGCTCACCGTGCCCGAACCCCGACCCGGCAGTGACCGCGAGCACCTCCGGGCCAGCGGCCCTATCCGCGTCCTTGCCCGGCTCGGACCGGAAAAGGGCGTCGCTGAACTGCTCGAACCGATCATCGACCTCAATCGGCCCATCGAAGTCGCGCTCGCCGACGCACCATTCGAGGCGACCGCTGGCAGCCAGGAACAGGTACGCCGCAGGTGCCACGCCCTGGTCGCAGAGACACCCGGCGTGACCCTGCTGCCCGGCCTCGCCTGGCACGAGGTCTCGCCCTGGCTCGCCGACGCCAGCGTCGTCATCGTCCCGTCCCGGGCCGAAACGTTCGGCCTCGTCGCGCTGGAAGCCATGGCCGCCAGCACCCCGGTCGTCGCCTACGACGTCGGGAACCTGCCCCACCTGCTCGGCGACGGCGGCGTCATCGTGCCGCACCGGTCCCGCCCCGACAGCCTGTGGCGCGCCGCCCAGCACCTGCTGGCCGACCCGATAAACTACGCCGCAGCATCACGGGCCGCGTACTACCGCTCGCGGGACTATTGGCCCGCCCTTGTCGCTAACCAACTCTTGAAGGTGGTGAGCTGATGGGCGGCTCTGTCCTGCCATCCGCACCCGAACCCTGTCCACTCCTGCTCGTCGACGGACACAACCTGCTCTGGGGCGCCACCTTCGGCTTCCCCGCCGAAATCCGCTCCCGCGACAAGACACGCCTACTCACCGGCGTATTCGCGTTCTTCGCCCTACTCCGCGTCGCCATCCGCGAAGACCTCACCGACCAACCCGAGGTCATCGTCGTGTTCGACGGCCAGTACGGCGGCAGCGACCGCAAAGAGGTCGACCCCACCTACAAGGCCCAACGGCCCACCGATCCGGCCGCACTGGCCCCGATCCAGTTCCTGCCCGACGTGAAGCGCGGCCTCGATCAGCACGGCATCGTCTGGACCGAACTCGACCACGCCGAAGCCGACGATGTCATCGCCACACTCGTCCGCATCACCCCGCCACCCCGCGAGATCGTGGTCATGTCCCGCGACCGCGACTACTACCAGCTCGTCACCGATCGTGTCCGCGTCCTCAACACCAAGATGCACCCTGGAAAGCGCTACATCGGTCCCGCCGACGTCTTCACCCGCCACCAGGTCACACCCGCCCAGTGGGCGGACTTCCGCGCTCTCACCGGCGACCCCGCCGACAACATCCCGGGCATCCACGGCATCGGTGCCAAGACCGCCGCCACCCTCCTCGCTGACGGCTTCACCCTTGACGACCTGGCGTCCTCCGACCGTCTGGACACCGGACGGGGACGCCTCGTCCGGGAACAGCTCGGCCTGGCCCGCAAATGGCGGGACATGATCCGCCTCAATCACGAGCTGGACGTTCCCGTCACCCCCGCCGGCCAGCGGAGTCAACTCCTGCCCGCACCGGCCGAGATCGTTGAGGGACTGGGCCTGTGGTGATGCCCGAGTCCATCCTGCTCACCCTCATGGCGCACCCGGACGACGCCGAACTCTGGGCAGGCGGCACCATCGCCCGCCAGGTCCGCGACGGAGGCACGGCCGTGATCGCCGTTCCCCACCACGATCCAGTCCGCGACACCGAGGCCGCAGTCGGCGCGCGCCTGCTCGGGGCTGACCTCTATCTCATGGACCAGCTCTCTGTCTCGACCGTCGTCAACGTGCTCAGGGAAGTCCGTCCCGACGTACTGCTCACCCACCCGACGAACGACATCCACCCCGAACACCGCCGATGCGCCGAGGCGGTCCTCAGCGCTCTGCCCGACGTCGTCATCACTACCGGGTACCCAAAGCGGGTCTACCACTGCGACGGCTACAACAACCTCGACCAGCACGGCCGCCCAATGGATCTGCCGATCATCGTCGACGTCGGTGACCAATGGCCCACCAAGCTCGACGCCCTCCGATCCCACACATCCCAGCCGATCCTCGATCACTTCGGGCCGATGGCCGAGGCGCTCGGGAAGCTGCACGGCCGGCGGATCAACGCCGCGTACGCGGAGGCGTTCCGCGCAGTGCCGATACTCGGCCGCTTACCAGCGGCCACCGGGCTTTGACTGCGCGATTCTTCGCTCAACGCCCACGGCCAGCCTCTTTAGGTAATGGCTGGGTCTCTTGCCGGTGACAAATCGTAGTAACATCAGCGTTCGTCGACCTCTACCGCCTGCATCTGGATGCAGTAGCTGCGACGCACTCGAAGGGGATGCGCCATGGGGCAGACGCCACGGGCATTGGAGGCGTTCGCGTCGCAGCGCCACTTCTTCGGCGCGGAGCTCCGTCGCCTGCGTGAAGCGGCGCAGTGCTCGCAGGCGAAGCTCGGGGCGATGATCTGCTTCAGCGCGGACCTGGTGCGCCGGGTGGAAACAGCGGACCGGTTCCCATCCCGCAAGTTCACTGAGGCGTGCGACGCGGCACTCTCGGCTGGCGGCGCTCTCACGCGGATGTGGCCGCTGATCGAGGAAGAGCGTCGCAGGACCCGAACGATTCCAGGAACGGCGAGCCCTTCTGCGGGCGGCACCTCAGGCCACACGAAGGTTGGCGAACGCGCCGAGCTGGTCAGGCGGGTAGCTTTTCAGCCCGGCGTCCTCGATCGCGCCGCGTTGGAATGGGTGACCGCCGAAGCCGGCTCGCTGACGCAGAGGGTCGACGCTCCGGCCCGTTCGGGGTGGGTGTCGGAAGAGAATCTCCAGGCTGCGGAGATCTCGCTGGCGATGTTTCGCGAGCTGGACCACACCTTTGGGGGCGGCCGAGTCCACGCCCAGGTGCAGCACTACATCGAGGGCGAGCTCAACCAGCTGCTGGCGGCCTCGCCCGCGAACGAGGTCGTCCGTGTCCGCCTGCAAGGGCTCGCGGCGGGATTCTTCGAGCTGTGCGGGTACCAGGCGGTCGACACAGGCGCCTACGGTCTGGCCCAACGCCGCTATCTCCGTGCTCTCCGGCTGGCCCAGTCCGCCGGTGACCGCGTGTACGGCGGATACCTGCTCGCGGTCAACATCGCTCATCTGTCCCTGCACTGCAACCACCCCGAGCCCGCGCTACGGATGGCGCTCGCGGCCTTGACGGGCAGCGAGACCCACGCTACCCCGGCCGTGCGGGCCGCGTTGCACGCCGTGGCCGCCCGCGCCCAGGCCCGCCTCGGGCGCGAGGCGGCCTGCGCCGCCCACCTCGACGTCGCGGAACGGCAGCTTGCGCGCAGCCGGGCGGGCGAGGAGCCGCCGTGGATTCGCTACTTCACCGCCGCCTACCTGGCCGACGAACTCGCCCACTGCTTCCACGATCTCGGCCAGCCCCGGCAGGCGCAACGGCACCTCGGCGCAGCCCTCGCCGGGCTTCGTCCGTCGCACGTGCGCCGGCTCGCGATCGACACCGCGCTCCTCGCCTCGTCATTGGCAACGGCCGGGCGGATCGACGAAGCCTGTGCCACAGCGCGCACCGCGGTTGACCACGCCGCCGCGACCCTGTCCCACCGCTGCGTGCAACGCATCGTCGACGTCCAGGTCGACCTCGATCCCTACCGGGGCGAGCCGGAAGTACAGGAACTCGGCGAGTACGTGCGGCACCGGCTACCGTCCGCGGTGGTGTAGCCGTCAGCCGGACGCCATTGCGGCCATCGCCGAGCGGTAGTGGGCAAGCTCTGCTTCCAACGCCCGGGCAGCATGAGCCGAGGTGGCGACGTAATGCCCAACACCGTCGAGCAGCATCAGCTCGTGCGGCACGCCCCGAGCCTGCAATTCGTCGGCGAGTTCCCGCACGTCGTCGGCGGTCGCTACGTCGTCGGCGGTGCCGTGGATCATCAGGACGGGTCGGCGGATGTTCGCTGCATGAACTCGCCCGGCGCCACCGTGCAGCCGAGTCGCGTGTGCGCGCTGGAATCGAGGCACGGTTTCCGCCCAACGCTCGGGATCGACGATCGCTGACACGGCTGTTGCCGCGGTAAACGGACCGTCCTGTGCCACCGCCTGTAACGCGGTATACCCGCCTGCGCTGGCGCCACGGATGAACACCGCCCCCGGGACCGCCCGGCCCTCGGTCAGCAGAAATTCGGCCACAGCACGGCAGTCCACCACGTCGTCGATGCCCCAACGGCCGTAGAGAGCCTGCCGAAATACCCGCCCGTACCCAGTACTTCCGGTGTAGTCGACGTCGACGACAGCGAACCCGCGGCTGGTGAAGAACTGCGCCTGCCAGTCCAGCCGCACCAGGCAGGAAGCCGTCGGACCCGGGTGCGCCCGTACGATGACGGGCGCACACCAGTCGGGCGCTGCCCCGGTTGGCGGGTATACCAGCGCCACCACCTCCCGGCTGCCCTCAACCGGGATGCGCAGCTCCACCGGCGTCGACAACGTCAGCCCGTCAAGCCCCGGATGCTCGGCCCGAGCCAACACCTCCACACGCGGCTCGTCGCCCAAGTGCACCAACGCCACCTGCGGGGCCACCTGCGGCGACGATCCCACCAAGGCCACCGACGCCCCGCGCACCGCGAGGTACGGCTTGATCGACGTGTAGGGCAGCTTCACCGGGGCGACCGCTCCCGCACGATCAACGACGGCCAGGTGGTGGCGCGGTCCCTCCTGCACCACCATCACAATCCGGCCATCAGCCAGGAAGTCGTAAGAGACGTAGCCCAGCTCCCAGGGCTCGGCCGCGCACTCGGCCGCCACCGGAGCCACCGGCTCGACCGATTCTCCATCCCAGCGGTAGAGGTTCCACCAGCCGCTGCGATCCGACGCGAAGTACAGGGCGGCGTCCGGCCCCCACCGCGGCTCCACCACGGACTCCGTCGGCCCGCCTGCGAGCTTCACCGGATCGCCGAGGAACCCGTCGGCACCGTAGGGCGCCACCCACAGCTCGCTTGAGTCCCACGGCATGTCTCGCTCACTCCACCGCAACCAGGCCAGCATTCCCGGCCCGGGTCGCGGAGCCCCGAAGAATCCCGAAGTCTCCGCAAGCACCCGCATCACCGGGGCGCCGACGAGCGGAACCGCCACCAGGGCGTCACCGTCGTCGGTCTCCCGTACAGCGAGTAGCTCGCCGTTGCCGATCGTCAGGTCACCGAACGACGACGAGTCCTCCAACATCAGGCTGACGTTGCCTTCGGCTACCCGGTAGAGGCCGTTCGCGCCGGCGCACCACACCTCGTCGCTGCTTGGGGCGTACGTGCCACCGCCGTAGGCGTGCACACTGCTGGTCACGTCGAACCTCGACGGAGTTACGTCGGCCGCGCCGTCGTCTGCCGACCACCGCACGAGGGTCGGCCCGCTCCCGTAGCTCGGACGGGACTCCAGCCAGTACAGCGCTTCCCCGACCACGCGCAACTGGTCGAAGCCGATTGACGCGCGAACGGCGCTGGCCGCAGAGACGGCATCAGATTCTGGTGCCAACTCCACGGACTCCTCCTCGGGCGACCGCCGCAGCGATCCGTCGTGCTGATCCATGCCGGTGAAACAGGGATGCCATTGTCACCCACCCCCGGCCCGGCGAGCCGGACGCGGGCCAGCACGTGGGCGATCGCCAGACCCTCCTCGCGGGTAGGGCCGGAGACCACGCAGAGGTCATCTTGCCCGCTCCGTTCTCTCGGCCTGTAGTCGCGTGTGTTCCTTCGCAGGCGGGCGGCCTTCCGCACGGGCTCCGGCTCGGCGGCCAGCGAGTCATGTCGGATACTCTTCCCGCTCATTCCGGCCGCTGCTGAGGTTGCCGGGATCGCCGCATCCGACGGCGCATGAAGCTACGGGAGGAGGAGGCGGTCGTGGCATCTCCAGTTCGAGACCATCGCGTGCAGGTCGCGCAGAAGTGGGGCTTCGGGATGGCCCCCGTCAAGCCCGACATCGAGCAGAAACGACGGCAGTCGGTAGCGGCCGTGCTGAGCTACCTGCAGAACGACCCGATTGAGTCCAGCACGTCACTGCTGGAGGCCCTGTCGGAAGTCAAGGGGCTCTACTCGCGCTGTCACAAGCAGGACCAGTGGGACTGGTTCACCGTGTGGCAACAGCTGGGCCGCCCCGGACGTAAGCGCTGCCTACAAGTTGGTGACGCGCTCAGTCGCCTACGCACCGCGATCAGGGATGGCGACGATGCCACAGCTGCGAAGCAGCTCACGCTCTTGACTGACGCGGACGTCCAGGTCCAACTGGCCGGACTCGTCGGGGAACAGCCGCGTGAAGCACGAGGAGCTGGCTACATCTACGTGCTGTCGACTCGCGAGCAGCCTCGGATGCTGAAGATCGGCTATACCGAGCGAACCGTCGAAGAGCGGGTGAGGGAGATCAACCGGGCGACGGGCGTCGTTATCCCGTATGGCGTGCGCGCTTTGTGGGTCGTCGCGGATGCTCCGTCGGTAGAGGCCGAGCTGCACGATCGCTTGGCGCCCTACCGGGTGCGCAAGGACCGCGAGTTCTTCAACCTCGACTTCCGCGACGCGTCCGCCCTCATCCAGGGCTACATAGATGGTCTCCGACGCGAGGACTAACGTGGTCGCCCGTGGAGCAGCTGATGGAAGGCGACACGCTCTTCCTTCAGGTCGGCGGGCCGGCCCGCCAACTCAGCCAGGAGTTCGGTTAGGCGTCAGGTCGTCAGGTGTGCATAGCGGGCGTTGTAAACGCCGACAGCTTTGATGGCGAACTCGTCAGGGAAGTCCAGCAGTACGTAGCCGAGTAGCTGCATGATGGTCGGCGCTTCCAATGATGACCGCCGCCTCCCGTCGCGGCGCATGCTGCCGAGGCCCGTCTTGAGTTCGAGCAGCAGGCCCGCGGCGATCAGGTCGACGTCGGCGTTCATCAGCGATGATCCGGCGAAGGTCGGCCCGAGGGCCCCTGCCTATCCAGGCCCAGCACCGCCGCCCGCGTAAACCCATCCTCATCCGTCGATTTACCGAGCGATAAGGGTACAAGACTTGTAGCCATTGTTGTAGCATTTCGTCATGGGCGCTCGATCGAGGACGACAATCAGAAGGCGCAAGGCTGTCTCTCGACTTGACGTCATTCAAGATCATGTTGAATGCGCCTTCTCGGGTATCGAAATTGCGACGATGATTAGTGTTTACACCCAAATCCGCAGGGAGCTCATCGGTTTGGCGGCTCAGCTCCTCCCAGGGGGTATTGAGGTAGGGAAAGCCGGAGCGGTTCTCCAGCACGAAGCCGCCACGGGATTCATGGACAGTCTGCTAAGTGCATGGGGAAAACGACTCACTCTTCCTGGCTGGGATGCAGCGAAGTGGCTCTATGTAGTGCGCCGCATCCCCGCCCGCAGGTTAGCCATTTTCGTGCAGGGGGCGCTTAGTCATCCCGCCGATGTGGAAGAGTGGCAACTAGATAGTCTTCGGCAGAGCGTCGCACGCCTATTGCCGTTGAGCGCGACCGCCGGTCCATCTAGAACCGCCCCTATTCGCCGAGGGGCAATAACTTACTATTCCTTGAGCAAAGAAGATGCGCTGGAGGTGCTTGAGCAGATTGTTGCGACGGCGCATTTTGTTCTCCTTGCGGGCACTGCACGCAAGGCTGGGAAGGGCGGGCGTGTCGTAATTCGATCTGATTGGCCACCCTATTGTGAACATCAAGAAGAGCTGGAATCTGCTATATCAGCATACGATAGAAGGATTGTTCCCGGGCTGAGCTTGATCGCGGTGGCCGGCGCAGAATTTGCGATTGAGACCGATACTTCTTCAGCCTCAACGATCTTCGCGTGCACTCAGTCCCGGACGCCAGAGATTCGTGCGGTCCCGGCGGAAGTAGATGAAGACGCCCGTGGTCGAGGCATGGAGTTGCGTTACGAGACTGGCCTGCTGGACATCAAGCCCTATCTCGATACCGTGGCAGACCTTCCTGGCGATGATCGCAGTTGGTTTAGTGGAGACCTGCCGGCACTCCTCGCATTGTTGCATTGCTTCTCTGGTGATAAGCATATGACTCGCGAAGCGATGGAGTGGCAGGTTCGACGTCTCGGATACGTTCGCACCGCTCGCAGCCTACTCAGCCAGTCTTATGCCGACCGCTCGAGCGACTTGCGCGTCATGCGGGGCTGCCTGGGGGTCGATCCGGAACCACCTCTCTTCGGTGCGACTCTGCGGGAACTTACGCGCCTCCCAGTAAGTCGGTTTCCGGTCTTACCTGGCCCTTTGATTCGAAGCGTTAAGGGTGGCGAGGAGATCCTTGTGGATGTGCTCGCGGCAACCGACCTGCTGGCGCGACGCCTCCTGCTTGCGTCGGCTAATGGAGGTGTTGCAAGTAATGCACGAGGCTTCCGATTCGAGGACGACATCCAATCGCTTATTGATCGAACGCCATGGAAGCCGAGCGCGGAGTACCTCTCGTTGAGAAAGATTCTCAGGCGACCCGACGATTCGTCTTTGACGGATGTGGACGCTGTCGCGGTCATGGGTAAAGATCTTCTCCTGGTTAGCGCGAAGAGCTATCCGTACTCGCTTGAGTATTCGATAGGTGACTTCAAAGCTGTGCGCGCCGTGCGAATTAAGCTGGAAGCGGACTTAGTGAAGTGGCAGAGAATCATTTCGTATTTGCGGACGAGTCGAATAGGCAAGAACTACACGATCTCACCGGAAGTACACATTCACGGTGTTGTAGTCACTCCATTTCCGGCATTTGTACCTAATGCAGGGCTAAGTGAAACGCTTCCTGGCCTACGTGTGCTCTGTTCGGCCGACGAACTCTACCGCTATCTGCGGAAGGGTAAGCGGGTTCAGCGACGCAGTTAGTGCTCTGTTCTGCGGCCGACCGCTTCTTCGGTCATTGGCGGTACCGGGTAGCCACAGCAGCCGCTGACTGGACTGGCGGTCAACGAGCGGTGGACAGGAATTCGTTCTGGGCCTGGCGGAGGCTGCTGAGGTCGTTGGGTACGGGCAGGACGCCGTAGCGGTCGAAAGCGTCGACGCTTGCTCCAAGCGACGGCGGCAACTGCCGCTGCCACTCGGCCAGCGGCACGCTTGGGCCGACTGGGCGTAGTGGCTCGGTGAGCCGGGCGAACTCCACCTGCTGCCACTCACGCAGCTCGTCGCAACGCCGCGTGGAGGCCACCATCGAGGCAGCGACCTCGGTGTTCGTGGCCGTCGGCGGCTGAACCACGTCGCCGTTCATGAGCGAGTGCCGGCCCAGCGGCAGTGCGGCGCGGTGGCCGTACCGTTCTCCGACGACCTGCGAGACGTGTCGGCAGGTCTCGCAGGCCAGCCACGACCACCGGGTTCGGGTGGTCACCGTGTCCCGGACGCACAACACACACAGGTCGAGGTCACTGGGGATGTCCTGGCCCTGCCACTGCTGCTCCCACTCCGGCGTACGCGGCTGGCAGCGGCACCGCTGCTCGCGTGGGGCGCCATCGCGGAGGTGCCCGCAGGTCAGGCAGACCGCGAAAGCAGTCAGGTCCAGCTCTTCCAATGGCACGATGAACTCGCTCTCCGGTGCCACGAGGCACCCGCTCTTGCCGTGCCGCGGCTTGCGGTCGGCCTGGTCTTCCCCCGGGGGCACCGTGCGCGGGTGGCGCGGTTGCCGGGTCAGCAAGCCGGGAGGCTTGACGCTGACCACTCTTGACGCCCAGGAAGCATAGAGATCATCGAGGCCGGGAGCAACCCCGGGCAACACGCGGGGGAAACCTGAGCAGACCGCGGTGGCGGATCTATCCGTCGGCGGCGAGTCGGAGCCGGGCAAGCAGGTCGGCGACTTCCCGGGTCAGTTCATGATCTGGGCCGTACACCACGCAGAGGTCGTCGTGCAGCGGTTGCAGCTCGTCCGCGGCCTGGGCGGCCTTGTCTTCGGAGACCAGCAGTATGCCGATGTTGAAACGTAGGTCGAGAGCCGTGGGGGAGACGTCGCCGGAGGCGGCGCGTACGTGCGTCAGCACCTGCCGGAACTGGCGCAGGGCTGTGGTGGCCTGGCCGAGTTCCGCCCGGCAGTGGGCTGCCTGCCGCAGGCATTCCAACGCGTCCTCGCTGGTGGGGCCAGCGGTACGGGCGTACGCGGCGGCGAGGGCGTCGAACTCCGGCAGCGCGCGCCGGAAGTCCCCGCCGATGATGAGAATGGCCGCTCGCCGTGATCGTAGTCCCAGCACGCGGGGACTCTCGGCGCCGAGTGCCTCGCTGGCGGGGCCGATTACGCCCTCGAGCACCTCGGCGGCCTGGGCAAAGCGTTCGTCGTCCAGCAGCTCATCGGATTGCGAGACCGCAGCCTTGATCGCGTCTCGAACCTCGGTCTGCAGAACCGCCGCCGGATTGTCGGTTGACGTCTCACTGCGCGGCGCCGGGACCACGGGGGCGGGCGCGGGCCGGCGACGGGGCGCGTTGGGTCGGCGGTACACCAGCGTCGGGTCGGGCATCGCGCTGCTCGCGTGCTCGGAGGCGGGCGGTGCCGATCCAGGTAGGGGCAGGAAGGGCAGCAGTCGCTCGTAGACGTCGTAGGCGTCCGCCGGCCGGTCCTCTGGGGCTTTGGCCAGCAGATCGAGGACCAGCTCCTCGATCGCTGCGGGCATGTCGTGGCGGAGCGTCCGTAGAGGTGGTGGCGGCTCGGTGACGTGCTGGTGCCACAGTTCGAAGTCGCTGCCGCCGGCGAAGACCCGCTGTCCGGCGAGGAGTTCGTGCAGGACGCAGCCCAGGGCGTATAGGTCGCTCTGTGGCGTGATCTGTGCGTTCTGGATCTGCTCGGGCGGCATGTAGTGGTGGGTGCCGAGGGCGCTGCCGGTTGCGGTGAGGCGGGTGACGTCGGTGCGCAGGATGGCGGCGATGCCGAAGTCGAGGAGCTTGATAGCCCCATCAGCGGTGACCAGGACGTTGTCGGGTTTGAGGTCGCGGTGCACGACGGGGATGGCGTGGGCGTGGGAGAGGACGGTGCAGATCTGCGCGGCGATAGCGGCTGCCCAGGTGACCGGCAGCGGATGCTGTGGGTCGATGAAGGCCCGCAGGGCGGTGCCGCGAACAAACTCCATCACCAGGTAGAGCCGGTCGTAGGAGCGGTCGAGGACCGCGTCGTACACCTGGGGTACGCCGTGGTGTTGGATGCGTGCGGTGACGCGGGCCTCGCGGCGGAAACGCTTGGCGAACTCTTCCGCCTGCTGCGGGGTTTGCACGGCCTCGACGCGGATGAGTTTGATGGCGACCTCACGGTCGAGGATGCTGTCGTAGCCGCGCCAGACGTGCCCCATGCCGCCGGAGCCGATTTCCTCGACCCGCTCGTATCGACCGGCGATCGGCTCTGCCCGCATGTTGCCCCCACCCCTGCGACTGTCCCAGCCAGAATGGTCAGTGTTGCGGTCGAACCGATCATCGTCCAGGGTTGCCGCCGCGGCGTGTCACGTTGGTGCCGCGACGGCATCAGTGGGTCAGGCCGCCTCGTCGTCGACGACCCCCTCCTGCCGGCGGATCAGTCGCCAGGCGGCGCTGCGGGCGCTGCGGTTGAGCGAGCTGCGGAAGTCGGGCTCCGGACCGAAGTAGCGGCGACCGAGGTCGGCGGCGGTCTCGAAGTGGTCCATCATCTTTTCCTCGAAGACCGGCCCGAAGACGTGGCCGAAGTTCTCCTCGTCGTTGGCGACCGCGGCTTGGCGGACCTTCGGGTCGGCCATCGCCTCGTTCAACGGCTTGACCACGTCATCGTCGGTGAAGCTGGTGCCAAACCGCTCGTTGAACCGGTCGACCAGCTCGGAGAGCAGGGACTTCTCCGGTTCCTTCGCCCCGCCGGAGCCGTCGCCGAACCCCTTCATCTCAGCGGCGCCCTCCGGGTTGAGGCTGACGTCGTGCTCGCCGGTCTTCTCTACCCGCAGGTGACTGAGGTCGACCTCGCCGACATCGACGCCCCCGTCGCCCCTACGACCCAGCCGGTTGAGCAGATGCCGGCCGTAGAGGTAGAGCCGTTCCAGCTCCGAGTCGGCGTAGGGGACGATCTGGGCGAGGAAGCCGTACTTGCGGACGTAGTCGGTGAGGTCGCCGCGGAACGTCTCAGCGGCCTCCCAGTCCGACTCGTCCTCGCGGTTGAGCAGCACGTCGAAGCGGTCGACGGCGGGCTGGAGGTGCCGGTAGAGCTCGGCGTGCAGCTTCTCCCACTTCGCCGCGTTGCCGGCGGCCTGCTCCTCGGCCGCCAGGTATGCCTCGACGAACTCCTGCATCTCCGCCTCGACCAGCAGCTGCGCGGACATCACCCGGCTCTGCGCGGTGTAGAGCAGGTTGGGGTCCGAGGGAAGGGTCTCGGCTTCTTCGAAGTACGGCCGGAACGCCTCCTTGATCTCCTCGGCGTCGTTGACGAAGTCCAGCACCGCCAGGTCTCCCTGGCTCTTGCGGTCGGCGGTGCGGTTGAGCCGGGACAGCGTCTGCACGGCTGAGACACCGTGAAGCTTCTTGTTGACGTACATCGTGGTCAACAGCGGCTGGTCGAAGCCGGTCTGATACTTCTCCGCGACGACCAGGATGCGGTACTCGCGCTGGCCAGCTGCGGTGCCGGCACGGGCGGTCTTGTCGTCGGCCCGGGTGTAGGCGAACGCCTTCGGCAGGGCGGTCTCCGGCAGGCCGCCGTTCTCCTTCGACTCGGTGACTTCCGCGCCTTCGTAGGTGAGGGTGCCGGAGAAGGCCACCAGGACGCCCGGGTCGGGGTAGTCGCGGTCGTCGAGGTACCGCTTGATCGCCCGGGACATCTGCACGGCGCTCAGCCGGGAGGAGGTGACGACCATCGCCTTGGCCCGACCGCCGAGCCGCCCGGCGGTGTGCGCCCGGAAGTGCTCGACGATGATCTGCGCGTGCTGGGCGACGGTGGAGTCGTGGGTCAGTGCGTACCGGGCGAGTTCCTTATTCGCCTTGGACGAGTCGACCTCCCGCTCGTCCGGGTTCGCGTTGACCAGCTTCCAGTAGGTGTCGTAGGTGACGTAGTTGCGCAGTGGGTCGAGGATGAAGCCCTCCTCGATCGCCTGCCGCATCGAATAGACGTGGAACGGGTGGTACTTGCCGTCCTCGCCGAGGGTGCCGAAGAGCTCCAGGGTCTTGTGCTTCGGGGTGGCGGTGAAGGCGAAGTAGGAGAGGTTCGAGCTGCGCTGCCGCTTGCGGACGCTCGCCGCCAGCTTCTCCTCGGTGGTGCGTGGCCCGGCGGCGCTGGTCGCACCCGGGTCATCAGACTCGGCGTCCAGACCGAGGTCGCGCAGCACCCGCCGCACGTCGGTGGCCGCTTCACCCGCCTGGGAGGAGTGCGCCTCATCCACAATGATGGCGAACCGGCTGCCGCGGATCTCGGTCGGATTGCGCTGCAGGTAATCCCTGAGGGCTGGGAAGGTGGCCAGGGTGACCGTGACGATCTTGCCGGTTTCCTGGGACAGTGCCTTGGCGAGCTGCTCGGACTTCGCGCCGTGCTTCTCGTCAATCTTCACGACGAGCCCGGCGGTCTGCTCGAAGCTGCCGACGGTGTCCCGGAGCTGAGAGTCCAGGTTCCGCCGGTCGGTGATGATGATGACCTTGTCGAAGACCGGGCTGCCCGGCTTGACGCCGGCCGCAAGCGCGTCCGGGTCGAGCGCCGCCGGGTCGCTCAAGGTGTGCAGCGACGAGAGCCGGTGGGCGAGCCAGGCAATGGCGTTCGACTTTCCAGAGCCAGCTGACGCCATCAGCAGGTAGTTGTGTCCGGCACCGTGCCGAGCCGCGTGCGCGGTCAGCCGCTTCACAGCATGCCACTGGTGATAACGCGGGAAGACCAAGGTCTTTCGGGTACGACCGCCCGCAACCTTCTCCTGATGCAGGTGGACAAAGCGCTCCAGCAGGTCGAGCCAGTTGTCCCGCTGCCAGATCTCGTCCCACAGGTAGGAGGTGGCGTACTTCCCGTACTCGGTGGCCGGTGGGTTGCCCTTTCCGCCGGGACGCCCCGGACCTTCGCTGCCGGTATTGAACGGCAGGAACCTGGTCTGCGCCCCCCGCAGCTGCGTAGTGACGAAGACCAGGTCCGGGTCGATCGCGAAGTTCGCGATTACCCGGCGCGAGAAGATCAGCTCGGTGGGGTCTCGGTCGGTCCGGTACTGCTCCTTGGCGTGCTCCACCCCGGAACCCGTGAGTGGGTTCTTCAGCTCGGCAGTGACGACCGGGATGCCGTTGAGGAAGAGGGTCAGGTCGAGCCGGTTGCCCCGGTCGGCCTGCTTGGTCGCGTACTCCAACTCCCGGACCACGGTGAGGCGGTTCTTGCGGTAGTCGGCCAGGATCGCCTCCGATTCCACGAAGGACGGCTTGAAGTACGCCACCCGGAACCGCAGGCCGTGAACTCTGAATCCCTTGCGGAGGACGTTTAGCACCCCGTCGTCCGTGATCGCCCGATCGAGCCCTCTCGCGAACTCACGCTGTGCTGCATCGCGGTCGCTGCCGCAGCGAATTACCAGGCTCTCCCACTCCTGCGCCTGGGTCGCTCCGATGAAGGTGAAGAGCTGGCCGGTGTCGAGGCCGAGCTCGGGACGGTAGTCGGCCCGGGTGCCCTCCGCCCAGCCGTTGCCGAGGAGGGCGGCGACGATCGCGTCACCGAACGCGGACTCGTGATGGATGGGGCTCATTGCAGCTCAGGCCTCGATTCCTCGTTCACTCGCCGTCGACACATCAACCTGTCCGGTCACCGCCGCAGTAATCAACGCCTGCCGCCGCTCTGTAAGGAGCTTAATCTGGCTGCCAAAGGTGTCCGAGAGAGCATCGATTCGATTCGCATCAGCTCGAATCCTGTTAACAATCGACCTTTGAACGTTTGTCGGCGGCACGGGCACCCGGATCGCATTCAGGTCGGGCATAAAAACAGTTACGTTCGTCGTTCCAACCTGAACGCTCTCGAAATACTGCCACATAGCCCGTAGTGTGTATAGCAGATATTCGGGCGAGAGTCGCTCTCCGCTAGTCCATGTAACGAAGTGCTGGCTAACGGCCATATCGGCATCCATGATAGTTGAAAATCCCACGGATGCGGTGCGGGAGAGGACAACGGTTCCAGCCGGATGGAGGCATGCCGAGGAATTGGCCACCCCCAACTCACTGATCTTTTGCGTCGTTTCGGACAGACGCTCCTGCCTTGGGTTGCGCATCCTTCCAACGTCGAAGAGCGAAATCCACGGTATCGTGCAGTTCTCCCAGTACTCGGGACGAGTTCGACTGGGGGTGTGGCCACTGCCGATCTTTGCAGCCCATTTCAAGGGAATGACTGGCCAGCTTTCCGGCAGCGAGTCGACCCAACCGAGACTCGAACCCTTCTTTTTCTCGGCGAGATCACGACCCGTGACAGCGTTGAACACCGTAGCGCTTCGCCGCTCATCCAGCATCGTCAAGCCGCGTCGCGCTTGCTGCATGAGGTTGTCGATCCGGGCGGTTTCGGCGTCGAGGTAGTCGGCGATGCGGCGCTGCTCCTCTGGGCTGGGGACCGGAATTTGGATCTCACGCGCTACATCGAGATTTATTCGAGTGCGCGTAGATCCACGAGACAGTGCCGCAACTTGGTCGCTTACGAGGGAGGAGCTAAGCGCCCATGCGGCGAAACGATGGGTAACTCGACGCTCGTCTAGGCGCGCTCGAAAACAGTCCGCTTTGACAATGGCTGGACCAAGGCCTTCTGGGGCGATACATGCGCGGCCGACCGGATGCCGCTCATCGCCGAGTCCAGCTATGAGCAAGTCGCCTGGCTTGACCTCATGGCGTTGCAGTTGCCGGAAGTATTCGTGCGGAATGTAGACGGCGTCGGAACCTCTAAAATGTGCTGCGCCGATGTTGCCGAGTCGAACGACACGGGCACCTTCGTCTGAATAGTGGCTGCTGGTCAGGGAACTTCCGAATGGACCGTCTACTATCTCTCGCAGGAATCGCCGCAGGGGTAGCTGCGAAAAGTAAATTCCATCCGCGGAGCTCAATTCGTCACCTCGCCGAGGAGGGTTTGAATCTCGGCCTCGAGGGCCTTGAGTTCGGCGTCGATCTCAGCGAGGGGCCTCGGGGGCTTGTACACGTAGAAGTGGCGGGTCAGAGGGATCTCGTACCCGATCTTGGTCTTGGTGTGGTCGATCCAGGCATCGGGGACGTGTGGGTGGACTTCGCGGCGCAGGTACTCCTCGACGTCCTCGCGCAGCGGCACGTTTTCGTAGTCGCGCAACTCCGAGTCGGGTTCGGGCTTGCCCTTGACGAACTGCACCTCGCCCTCCGGGTCGCGCACGCCGATGACCTCTCGCAGCGCCTTCTGGAAGGGGACGCCGGCCGGCCAGAGGACGCCGGCCTCGGCCATCGCCGAGCGGACCGCGTCCCAGGCGGCCCGCTTGGTCAGCCACGAACGTCCCATCAGCGGCTTGAGCACAGTCTCGAACGCGCCAACGTCGAGGCTTTTCTGGATCGGCTTCGACTCGCGTACCTGGGTCAGGGTTTCCTCGGTGACCTCGAAGCGGAGTTTGAGTGGCCGTTCGACGGTAATCCGTCGGTAGCCGAAGTCCTCGTTGGCGAAGACCTTGACCTTCTGGTGCAGCGGGTGCTCGGGGTCGTCGGCGACGTGCAGCGCCTCGGTGTAGAGGCGGGTGATCTCGCCGATCTGCTCGCCCGTCAGGTACTTGCGCTTGTCGCCGAGGGACTTGCGCATCTTGGCGAAGTAGTCGCGGGCGTCGAGCAACACCACCTTGCCCGCGTGGTCGGGCGACTTGCGGTTGGTAAGGATCCAAAAGTACGTGGAGATGCCGGTGTTGTAGAAGAGCTGGTCGGGCAGAGCAACGATCCCCTCCAACCAGTCGTTCTTTATGATCCACTGGCGGATCCGAGACTCACCGGACTCCGCAGCTCCCGTGAACAGCGGCGAGCCGTTGAAGACGATCGCGACCCGGCTGCCGCCCTTGCCGTCGGCGGTGACCGGTTTCATTTTTGAAATCATGTGCTGGAGGAAGAGCAGCGAGCCGTCGTTGATCCGCGGCAGGCCGGCGCCGAACCTGCCGTCGTCGCCGAGTGACTCGTACTCCTTTTCGATCTCGTCCTTGACCTTCTTCCACTCGACCCCAAACGGCGGGTTGGCCAGCAGGTAGTCGAAGCGTTCGCCCCGGTGGCCGTCGTCGCTGAACGAGTTGCCGAACTTGATGTTCTCCGGGTCCTGTCCCTTGATCATCATGTCGGATCGGCAGATTGCCCAGGACTCCGGATTCAGCTCCTGACCGAATACCTGCACCGTCGACGACGGGTTCAGCTTGGTGATGTGCTCCTCGGCCGCGCTCAACATGCCGCCGGTGCCACAGGCCGGGTCCATCACGGTCCGCACCACGCCGGGGATGCTGAGCGCGTCGTCGTCGGGGGCGACCAGCAGGTTCACCATCAGCTCGATGACCTCGCGCGGGGTGAAGTGCTCACCGGCGGTCTCGTTGGACTGTTCCGCGAAGCGCCGAATCAGCTCCTCGAAGACGTACCCCATCTGGTGGTTGGAGACGACGACCTTGGGCTGCCCGCGCTCGTCCTTGACCACCTCGCCGTGCTCGTCTAGCTCGACCGGCCGCAGGTCCAGGTCCGCGAAGCGGCCGACTACCTTGTAGAGCAGGTTCGCGGCGTCGAGTCGGCGGATCTGCTGCGGGAACTCGTAGCGGTGCAGCACCTCCTGCGCGTTCTCGGAGAACGCCCCGATGTACGCGAGGAGATGCTTTGCGGCCTGGCTGGAGTCGTTGGCGACCAGCTTCAGGGTGTAGCGGCTGGTGTTGTAGAAGCTGTGGCCGGAGGCGCGGCGCAGGAAGCGGGCCACGTCGACGTCTTGGCCGCCGAACCTGTCGTGCGTCTCCAGCACCTTCTCCCGGGTCGGCTCCAGGACGCATTCCAGCCGGCGCAGCACGGTGAAGGGCAGGATCACCTTGCCGTAGTCGGACTGCTTGTAGTCACCACGTAGGAGATCGGCGACCGACCAGGCGTGGTTTGCCAGTTCGGTGTGCTTGCTGCTGTTCAACGGGGTCCTTCCGAAGAGTCGGTGCTGAGGTGGCTGGGGGAGTCGGGTCAGGTTCAGGATGGCGTCTGATCGGCGCCTGGTGGTTGCAGCGCGCCGCCGGCGAGCCCCGCCGCAAGGGTGCGGGCCGTCTCGTCGGCGAGGCGGCTGGCGATGTCGGCCGCCGTGCGCAGGGCGTTCAGTTGGCGGAATGCCTTGCCGTAGCGCCGCTGCTCGGCGAGGGGCAGCAGCGGCACCCGCAGGCGGCGCGGGTCGAGGCGGATCACGGTGGAGCCAGACGACGCGGCGCTGAGATTCTCCTCGGCAGCCAGGAAGCCGGCCAGGAACCACGGGTCGAGGCGGGTGGGATCGGGTCGCAGGAGATGAAGGTGCCGACCAAGGTGGAGGCCGGCGTCGCGGGCGTCGGCGACCCGGGCGGTGCCTGCGCCGTTCTGCAGCAGTTCCGGAAGGATGACGTCACCCTCCCGGATCTCGATCTCGGTGCCCGAGGGTTCCTCCTCGGCGTGGCCGGAGGCGGGGCGGTGTGACATCACGTCTCGGGCGGTCAGGGTGGGCGGCGCGGACGGGTCTGTTGCGACGGGTGTTGAACTGCGGATCGCCGCTGGCACCCGCAGGAGCTCCAGCGCGTCGCCACGTAGGAGATCGGCGATGCTGGCGGTGCGCCAGGACAGGGGAGCGGCGCCGACGGGCGGCCAGGCCTCGCCGCCGCTCAAAGTGATCAACCCCGTGGCTGCCCGCCGTAGCCTGGAACGCAGTTCCTGGCCGATCGCGGCGAGCTCGTCGGGCATCGCCGGAACAGGGGTGGCCCGGACGTGACGGGCGGGCGTGAGGTCAATCGTCTCGTCGAGCAGGTCGATGATGGGAACGGCTTGAGCGACGCCCGGAACGGGGTCGAAGTTGTCTGGATGCCGGTCGTAGTCGTTCCACGCCTTGAGCACGTCGTCGTGCAGCGCGGGCCAGTCCAACTTTTGGCGCTTGCTTGGTGGCTGGTCAGGCCGGGAGACGTCGAGCGTGGCGGCGTCCACCATGAGGATGTTCAGCGGCAACGTGGCCTGCGGGTGTGGGCGTTCGATCACCCACAGGTGAAGGCCGACGTGTAGAGGTTGCGCGACCCCGGGCGGTAGGGCAATGACGGCCCGAAGCACGCCGGTGCGAAGGATCTCGGCTCTAAGCCGGCGGCCTGAACCGCGCTCGGCGGTGGCTGGCGGCATGAGGAGAACAGCGCGTCCACCCTCTGCCAGGTGTGCGAAGCAGTGCTGGAGCCAGGCGAGCTCCGACTCGCTCTTCGCCGGCAGGCCGAACTCCCACCGTGCGTCGTACGCCAGCTCGTCGTGACCCCACTCGCGGTCGCCGTAGGGCGGGGCGCAGAGCACGGCCTCGGCGGTCAGGGTCGGGAAGGCGTCGGCACGGATGCTGTCGCCGGCACGCACGCTCACCTGAACGGTGGTCTCCCCAGGCTGAAGGGCGAGGCGTACGGCGGTCTGCGCGGCCTGCGCGGGGACGATGTCCTGGCCGTACAGCTTCCGTGCCCCGCGGGCTGCGGCCGCGAGAAGAAGGTTGCCAGCGCCGCAGGCAGGGTCGAAGACAGCCTCCGGGTACGGCTCGCCCGGCTCCGCGAGCAGGTCGGCCATCAACGTGGCCACCGGCGCGGGGGTCTCGTACATGCCGCCGGCGCTGGTGGCTTCGTGGTCGCCTTCCGCGAGCGCGTCCGCGGCGCGCAGAGCTCCCTCGTCGGCGACGCAGCGCAGCAGCGCCCGCAGTAGCGCCGCGTCCTCCGCGTCGTACGTGAGGTCGGCAATCCCGGGGATCTCGGCGACGTGTGGCCGGGTCGCCTGCAAGGCCCGCTCGGGCAGTTGGCTGTTGGGGAGGTCGACGAGTTGTTTCAGGTCGCTGTCCGCCATCCGGGCTGCGGCCAGGACCAGCGGTAGCAGTCTGGTCGGCGTGCCGCTGCCGGCCTGAGTGGCGCGCATGGCGGTGCGCAGGTCGTCGGCGGGTGAGGTGGCAGGAAGCTGACCTCGCGCGGCAAGCCAGCCCTGGACCGCGTCCAAGTCGTAGGCCGGGCTGGTGTCCGTGCCGCCGGTTGGGGCCGGGAAGTCTGGGTGACGCCGACGCCAGTTGCTGACGGTGGCGCGCGTGACCCCGGCCAGCCGGGAGATCTCGGCGGCGGTCACCTGGGCATGTCTGGGCATCGGTGTCCTGTCATTTCATGCATCGTCCTGCTCGCGGATCACACTACACGACCCCTGAGGCGTGTAAACGGTTTGACACCGCTTTCAATGCCGAGTGTGCTAGTGTCGTTTTCAGTGAGCGGGCCGAGGTTTGCCTCGGCTGCCGCCGATGCTTCCTGTCCGGGTGTCGACGCCCGGGCGTACCACCCTCATGTCCGGCCCAGCCCTTCCGGCCGGTCAGATTCCTCATGCCGACGCAGCGAGTTGCCCCGCCTTCCGGCGCGGCCACTCGCCCCCCTCCCATGAGAGGAGGCACCACATGAGCATCGACCCTCAAGCCGACACCGTTGACCAGCTCATCCTCGACCACCTCGACCACTCCGACCTGACCGAGACCGCCAAGGACCTCGTCATCGCCGCCCTGCTCGGCGGCGACGAGCTCGCCTCGGTGCTCGGCGGCGCGACACCGCGCCGACCGACACCCCCGTCGCCCGACACCGAAACCCCGGAACCGATCGGGACCTACCTAGCCAGCATCGAGGTGACCGGGTTCCGCGGCATCGGGCCTACGGCCACGCTCAACCTCGTACCCGGACCGGGACTGACCATCGTGACCGGTCGCAACGGCTCGGGTAAGTCCAGCTTCGCCGAAGCCGCCGAGCTCGCCCTGACCGGCGAGAACAAGCGGTGGGCCGGCCGCAGCTCGGTCTGGCAGGAGGGCTGGCGCAACCTCCACGCCACCGAAAGCCCTCGCATCCACGTACGACTCGGGGTCGAGGGCCACCGCAACGGCGCCACCGTCGAATGCGACTGGGAGCCCGAGGCAGGGCTCAACGATGGCGAGACGTTCCTGCAGATCGCCGGTAAGCCCCGGCAGTCGGTTGCGGACCTCGGATGGGCGCAGCCGTTGGAGCTGTACCGCCCGTTCCTCTCCTACGCCGAACTCGGTGGGCTGCTCAGCGGCCGTCCCAGCGAGATGCACGACTCGCTGCACCGCATCCTCGGCCTCGGCCGGCTGGTCGAAATCGAGACCATGCTCAAGACCGCGCGTAAGGAGATGGACGACCGGCGCAAGCTGGCCGGCGCCCAGCTGCCGCAGCTGCGGACCGCGCTCGCCGCCCACCCGGACCCGCGCGCCCGCCGCGCCGAGCAGGCGCTGAGCGGCAAGGCGGCCGACCTCGACGCGCTTGCGGCGTTGGCCACCGCCAACGAGCCGACCACTGACACGACCCTCGTGCCGCTGCGCCAGCTCGACGTACTCGACCTGCCCGAACGAGACGCCCTGGTACGCGAGCTGGAGCGACTCCGTGGGGCGCTGCAACAGATCGACGACCTGGCCGGCACGCCGGTGGAGGAAGCTCGGGCGCTCGCCCGGCTGCTGAGCGACGCCCTGCGCCATCACCACAGCCACCCGGGCCAGCCCTGTCCAGTGTGCGGGGGTCGCACCCTGGACGAGGCGTGGGCCGAGCAGGCGCAGGCGCAGCTGCGACGACTCACCGAGCGGGCCGAACGCCTCGACGAAGCCCACGAGCTCGAGCGGGGTTCGCGCCGCACGCTGCGGAGCTGGCTGCCCCAGCTGCCGCCCGTACTCGCCGTCGACCTCAGCGCCGAGGGGGTGGACACCGACGACGCCCGGGCCGGATGGCAGCACTGGGACGAGCTGATCGGGTCCGCCGACTCGCACAAGATCGCCGAATCGGCGCTCGTCACCTTCGATGCGCTCACCACCGTCCTGCAGCCGGTCAAGGCGGCAGCACGGCTGGCGCTCGAACGCCGGCAGGCCGCCTGGCAGCCGCTCGCTGACCAGATCCGCGCCTGGATCGACACCGAGCAGGCCAGTCGTCAGTCCGTCCAGATGTTCACGGCGCTGAAGGCCGCGGTCACCTGGCTACAGACGGTCGGCGGGAGCATCCGTAACGACAAGCTCGCACCGGTGGCCGCGGAGGCGACCGATATCTGGAACACGCTGCGGCAGGAGAGCAACGTCGACCTCGGCGCGATCCAACTCGCCGGCACCGGCACCAACCGAAGGGTGGACCTGAAGGTCAACGTCGACGGCGTACCCGGGGCGGCGCTGGGGGTGATGAGCCAGGGCGAACTGCACTCGCTCGCCCTGGCGCTCTTCCTGCCCCGCGCCACGATGCCCGAGAGCCCGTTCCGGTTCCTCGTCATCGACGACCCGGTGCAATCCATGGACCCGGCCAAGGTCTACGGGCTGGCTAAGGTCCTGGACCAGGTGGCCAAGCACCGGCAGGTCATCGTCTTCACCCACGACGACCGCCTGCCGGCCGCGGTGCGACACCTGCAACTCGACGCCCGGATTCGCATCGTCAGCAGGCTGGCGCAGTCCCAGGTCACTGTCACCGGTGACGCGCACGGCGACCCCGCCCGGCGCTACCTTGACGACGCGACGGCCATCGTCCGCGACGACGACATGGCCGACGAGGTCCGCCGTCCGGTCGTCTGCAACCTCATCCGCGACGCCCTCGAATACACCTGCCACGAGCGGATCCGTACCCGTGACTTCCGGGCCGGGCTGCCGATCGCAGAGACCGAGGCGGCGATCAGCGAGGCGCACGGTCTGCGACCGACCCTCGCGCTGACGCTCCTGTCGGATCACCGGCGGGCCGGCAAAGAGTTGAACCAACCGCTGGAACGGCTGCACCCCGCAGCCCGGCGGGTCGTCGCCTTCGCCAACCGTGGCGCGCACGGCGGTAGTTCCGGCGACCTTGCCGGGCTCGTGTCCGACGCGCGTGCGGTGGTGGGGAGGTTGAGTCAGCCGTGAGCCCGCACACGTATCTGAGCGCTGCCAGTGAGCTGCTGCTGCACCCGCCGTCCAGCATGCGCCGCTGCTGGCAACGCGGATCCGCCTGTCTGACCCGCCTCGCCCTCGAACAGGGGCTGCGGCACTACTGGGACCAGGTCGCCCCCTCCGTCGTCGACCGCCCCATGCGCAACCAACTGCTCGTTCTACCCACCTTCGCCGGTGCCGAAGCAGCCTCGACGGCGCGCACCGCCTGGCACGGCCTGTCCCGCGCGATGCACCATCACACCTACGAGCTCGCGCCCACGGTGGCGGAACTCCGCGGCTGGCACCAGGACGTCGCCGCACTTCTACCCCAACTCGAGCTGGCCGACCCCGCCGGCCCGAAGGGGTCACGGCCTGACGCGCCCGCCATCCAATGATCCGAGGGCCGGGCCGGTCACCTGCCCGCCAGGTGACCGGCCCGGCAGGCGGACGACGTCAACGCCGCCACCTCTCACTCCCCTGAGTGGGGCGGCGTCCTATCTGACCTGTCCACCGCTGCAGCCGACTGGTTCCACCTCAGTGACCGATCGGGCAGGGCGGACGCTGAGGCGATGCTTTGGTCTTGAAGACGCCTTGGCTTGCTTGCATAGTCGCCCTACCGCGCTGACCACCCCAATCCACAAGAGGGAGACCGTGTCACACGCAACCGAGATACTTCGGCTCCGGGAAGACGAGTGGGCGCCAGCCCTGCGCGCGGTGTCGCTGGTCGCCGAGATTGATGCACCGGAGGACCACGCCAAAGAGGTCATCCGCGCCCTGGGACGAGTCTTTTGGCTCAGTGCCCCCCTCGACCGACAGCGGCTGCTCACCCGTCATTACCCCGCGTGCTTGGTCGTCGGACTGGCCGGGCTCGGTGCCGTCGGGTACGAGCACGGCGACTACTGGAGCGCCGTCCACAACGAGGCGCCGGGCCAAATCGACCAGACGTTCTGGGGGAGGGCCTTCCGCCTCAACCTCGACCACTTCCGGCTGGCCCGGTTCCCTGGTCTGCCGCAGGTCTACGTCGGTGAGATCCTCATGCATGCCGGGGTCCCCGCGTACTGCCTCGGTGACCTGTTGAATCTCCTCCTGCACCGCCAGGCCCGCGAGCCCGGACTCACTGGCGAGAGCTTCCTCGCCTGGGCGCTCGCGCCGGGCCGTGAGTCGCGGCTGAACGGGACCGACAAGCCGGTGCAGCGGTTCATTCAGCGCGGCGAGGACTACGCCGCGGACCTTGTCGACCGCTGCCTCGACCTGTTGGAACGGCTGCGGCAGCCGGGGTTCACCGCCGACGGACTCGGACTCTCCCCACACCTGATCGAAAGAGCTCAGGCGCTCGCTGAGGCGGAGCAGCTCGACTGGACAGGCAGCTCGGAGCGCGGCGGGTCGGCCGCGCAGGCGGCGCCGCAGCGACCTCACCTGGAGTTGGAGCCGTTCGGCCGAGGCCTGATGGTGTGGCTGCCGCCGGTCCATGACGCAGCGGACGGTCGTGTCATGTGGCAGTTGCGCTTCGACGGCGAGGTCGAATCGGTCGTCAGCCAGTCCCGCTGGCCCGGCACCAGCGAGACGGCACCCGCAACGGTGGTAGCCATCGCACGCCCCGCACGTCAGGTGACTGTCGAGTTGGCCGGCTACGACCAGGAGTACGAGCTGGACGTTGTTGACCCGCGGGATCCCCTGTTGGTCTTCACCGAGGACGGCCGACGGGTGCCGGCAACCACCGGCCTTCCGCCCGAGCCGGTCTGGCTGCTGTACCCGCAAGAGAGCGACGGCGGTGGGCCGCTCGAGCTGCAGGTGGATGGCGACCTGGTCGACACGTACGACGTGCCGGCCCCGTACGGCTGGCTCGGCTGGACGCTGCGTCGCGCCGACCTTCGTCAGGTGTCGCAGCTGCGGCTTGGCGGCGGACTACCGCGCCGGGTCAAGGGTGCCCGCCGCGCCCAACTGCAACTCGCTCAGCCATTGCCCGGAGTGAGCAGCCTCGCCGGCGGACCAGTCATCGCGACGGCCCCACGGCTGACCCTGCCGACCGAGCCCGGCGTGAGCACCGACTGGTCGATCCGGATCCGTCGACCCGGCTCCGGTCAGCTCCTGCATACCGAGAGCCTCTCTTCCAACCACGACACGACGGTCGACCCGTGGCGGGACCTTGCCCGCCCCTTGGTCGGCGCCTACGAGATCACCGTTCGAGGTCCGCTCGGCCGCGGCCTGGCCCGTACGCTGGAGTTCGCCGAGGGGTTGTCCGTCATCTCCCACCCCGCCTGGCGGGAGATCACGGCGGACGGGCTGGAACCGGCCACCGTAGGAGCCGACGCCACCCTGCCCGACCTGTCGGTCACGCCCTCAATGACCCACCTGGGCCCCGCCGACACCGCTGTTGAGCTGCAGCTCGACAGCCCGGGCGGCGCGACCACCGTACGGGTCACGCCCGCCCACATGGCGCTCCAACGGTTGGGCGGCGGCAGCCGCGGCGAATGGTCCCTGCAACCACTGCGTCTGGACACCGAGACGATCGGAGAGGGTGAACTGCTCGTGAGGCTGCCGCGGGCGGCGGACGCACGGTTGATCGTCCGCTCCGGGGGCCGCGAGCTGCAAACCGTTCCGTCCGGAGAAACCTACGGGCAGCCGATGGCCCGGTTTGGGCTCGCGGCCATCGCCGACACGGTCGGCGCCCACGGGCTCGCTCAGCTTGACGTCCGCTTTGACGGGCAGGACTTCCCGGCAGCGCGCTGCGTACCCCGACGCCTTGCCAGCGCGGTGCACCTCGATGACGACCGGCTGGTGCTGGTCGACGGCGTGCGGGCCGAAGGGCTGACGGCCGCGCTGTACCAGGTGTACTCGCCGTGGGAACCGCCGTACCTCGCACGCCTCAGCGAGGACCTGGTCAGCGACCCACTGCCCACGCGGGTCACCACGGCGGGGCCCCTCGTGGCGCTGTTGCGCATCGAGGATCCGTGGTTGCCGTCGGACTGGCCGGATTGGCCCGGCCACGACAACGCCTTCGACCTCGCCGAGCTGAAGTGGCAGCCGACCGGCCAGGACTTGGCTGGTGAGGCGGTCTCGGCGTACCTTGCCGGAGCAAGTGCCCTGCCCGACCGACCGGACATCGCGCCGCTGCTGTTCGACCTCTACCCGCGCGCGGACGACCTTTATGCCCGAGGTGTCACGGCCAACATCCGGGGCGCCGCAGCGCTCCTGCGCCCGCATCCCGCCGCCGCGCTGGCCGCGCTCACCAAGCACCACGCCTCGGCCGACCAGGTGGTCGCGCCCCTGGTGCACTCCGGTCTGATCGCCCTGCCTCCCGACAGGTACGTCAGTCCGGCCGACGAGGCGCGGCTATGGACGGCGAGCCCGCTGGCCGCAATGCTCGCCTCGGCCCACCGGCTGCCTGACATCGCCTCCGATGCCGATCTGGGCGAACAGATCGCCGCGGTGTGCGGGGAGGTGGCAGCACATCTGCTCGCCGGCGGCCCCGATCCGTACGAGACAGTCGGCAGGTTCGACCAGTCGGCCGAGGTGTTTGCGTTGCTGCCGGCCGCGGAACGCGACCGGGTGTGGCGGGCGATGCGCGTCGTTCCCGGCGGCCTGCTCGACGCCGACGAACGGATGGTTGCGGCCCGCCACCTGTTCGAGGTACGGGTGCGGCCCGGCCTGGGACGGCTCTCCAGCAACGCGGAGGGGCTGCTGCGCGCCCTGCAAAAGCCCTTGGTCGATTGCGGTGGGCCGCGGGCGGCGGCCGCGCTGCAGGCCCGCAACCCGACTCGAGGGTGGCTCGCTCTCCCCGCGCTGTCGCTGGCGTTCGCCTTCGTGGCGCGGCTGGCCGCCCGAGGGCAGGCGGCCCCGGCCGTGCTGCTGCCACGAATCCTTCCCCTGCACGCGACGCTCGCCCGCAGCGCGCCGCGTCTCGTCGCCATCGACCTTCTCCTCGCGGAGTTCCTCCTGACCGGAGCCGGAGCAGCCGAATGATCCTCGACCCCCTCGCCACCAGCGACGCGATTATCTCCACCTACCGGCGCTACCTTCGTTCCCTCGTGGAGCCGAAGGATCCCCGGCTCGCGAGCGCGTTAGAGACTGCGATCGGCGACGCGATCAACCAGGAGATCACCAAGGGGCCTCTGCTCGAGGCGACCCCGCCCTACGTCACCAGCGCCACACCTCGGCAGCTCATCGACGCGGGCGTGCTCGATCCCGGCATCGCCAGCCTGGGCACCGGGTTGGCCATGGACCGTCCGCTCTACCAGCACCAGGAGCGGGCGATCCGGAAGGCAACTGCAGGGCGCAACATCGTCGTCGCTACCGGCACCGGATCCGGCAAGACCGAGAGCTTCCTCATCCCCATCCTGAACCGGCTGATGGCCGAACGTGCGGCGGGCACCCTCGCGCCTGGCGTGCGGGCGCTGCTGCTGTACCCGATGAACGCGCTGGCCAACGATCAGATGAAGCGGCTGCGGGGTCTGCTGGCCGAGGCGCCGGACATCACCTTCGGCCGGTACACGGGTGAGACCCGCCGCAGTCGCCGGGAGGCCGTGGAGGTCTTCGAGCAGCAGAACCCTGGCGAGCGGCCGTTGCCCAACGAACTGCTCAGCCGGGAGGAGATGCAGCAGCGACCGCCGCACCTCCTGCTGACCAACTACGCCATGCTCGAATACCTGCTGCTGCGGCCCTTGGACATGGACCTGTTCGAGGGTGAGCACGCCGGGCACTGGCAGTTCATTGTCGTCGACGAGGCGCACGTCTACGACGGGGCTCGCGGGGCCGAGCTCGCGATGCTGCTGCGCCGACTCGCCGATCGGGTGGATTCGGGCCGCCCGGTGCAGTGCATCGCGACGAGCGCGACCGTCGGTAGCGACATGTCAGCCGTGGTCGACTTCGCTGCCTCCCTTTTCCCCGTCCCCTTCGAGTACGACCCCGCCGATGAGGCGAGGCAAGATGTCATCACCGCCGACCGGGTCCAGCTGCCGCCCGGGCCCGAGTGGGGACCCCTGCCCGCCACGGCGTACGAGAAGCTGCTCAACGCGCCGGACCCCGCCGGCGCCGTCGTGGCCCTCGCCCGCGAGCACGGGTACGCCGGGGACGACCCCGCCGAGGCGCTGGCGTACGAGCAGCGCGTTCGCCGGCTCAAGGCACTGCTCGCCCACGGGCCGATACCGCTGCACGAGGTCGCCCAGGCCCTGTTCCCCGGTAGCGGCGCGTCCGCGACCGCGTCGATGGTCGCTCTCGCCAACAGCGTGCACGACGAGGCCGGCACACCGGTGCTCTCCGCCCGCTACCACCTCTTCGCCCGCGCGACGGAAGGAGCCTTCGCCTGCCTCGGAGCCAACGGGCCGCACGTCAGTCTGACCCGGCACGAGCGCTGCGGACGGTGCGGCGACGCCGCCTTCGAGTTCGGTACCTGCCGCCGCTGCGGCACCGTCTACCTGATGGGCACGCTGGAGCGGGTCGGCACCTTCACCGTGTTCCGGTCCCGCCGCTCCCGCGACGAGCAGCAGGTGTGGATGGCGCTGGTCGACGACGTGGCGACCGACGAGGACGAGGAGATGTTCAGCGGTGCTGCCCAAGCGGCCGGCGAGCTGGGCGCGCTGTGCACCCGGTGCGGGGTGTTCCAGATCGGTAAGGCGGCCAACTGCCCGCGCTGCCCGGATGGCGCCATGCGGGCCGTACGTTTCCTACGGCAGCGCAGCGACGAGCTCGCTGCATGCCTCTCGTGCGGGGGACGCGGAGCCGGCCTGATCCGGCTCTTCGCCAGCGGCAACGAAGCCTCCGCCTCGGTCCTGGCGACCGCCCTCTATCAGAAGCTGCCCGTGGCCTCCGATCCCATCCAGCGGGGCCTACGAGGCGGTGGGCGCAAGCTGCTGCTGTTCAGCGACAGCCGGCAGTCTGCGGCGTACTTCGCGCCGTACCTCGAAGACTCCTACGAGCGGGTGCAGCGCCGGCGGCTGCTCCACGAGGGCACGGTCGCCGCCGCAGCAGCCGACGACGAAGTACGCCTCACCGACGTCGTCTACCACACCTCGCGAGTAGCCGACCGGTACGGCATCTTCGAACGGCGGCAGAGCCGACAGGCCCGGGAGAGGCAAGTCGCCCTCTGGGCACAGATTGAGGCCGTCGGCGTCAACGAACGCAACTCCCTGGAGGGCAGGGGACTGATCGCCTGGGACATGTCCCGCGACCCCGCCTGGCTACCACCCCAGCCGCTACTCGCCCTCGGCCTCAGCGACGAAGAGGTCTGGGCGTTGCTCTCCGAGTTGATTCGATCGATTCGGCTCCAGGGCGCCGTCGGTGCCCTCGACGGCGTGGACCCCCGCGACGAGGCGTTCCAGCCGCGACTCGGCCCGATCTACGTACGCGGCACCGGCTCCGACGCCCGCCGCAAGGTCCTCAGCTGGCTACCGACCAAGGGGACCAACCGGCGGGCCGACTTCGTGACCCGCGTGCTGGCTCGGCTCGACCGGCAGGCCGACCCGATCCAGGTGCTGGAGGGCGTGTGGCGCCTGATGACCAAGGGTCCACAGGCCGAGTGGCTGATCGCCGGCACCGAACCCGGCATCGGCCAGGTCCACCAACTCGACTCCGCCCTGATCACCTGCACGCCTACGGCCGGCGGCCTGAGCATGTGGCAGTGCAGCAGGTGCCGCAAGCTCACCCCGTTCAACGTGCGCGCCACCTGCCCCACCATCGCCTGCACCGGTGACCTCGAATCCTGGACGTCCCCTGCGGCGGACATCGATCCGGACCACTACCGCAACGTCTACCGGGACATGAACCCAGTGCCGCTGCGCGTCCTCGAACACACCGCCCAGTGGACCAGCGAACGAGCCGCTGAAATCCAGCAGCAGTTCGTCCGCGGCGAAGTCAACGCCCTCTCCTGCTCCACCACGTTCGAACTCGGTGTCGACGTCGGCGAGCTGCAAGCGGTCATGCTGCGCAACATGCCTCCGACCACCGCGAACTACGTCCAGCGGGCCGGTCGGGCCGGCCGCCGAACCGATTCAGCCGCGCTCGTGCTCACCTATGCCCAGCGCCGCTCGCATGACCTATCCCGTTTCGCCGAGCCCGACCGGATGATCGCCGGGGAGGTCCGGGCGCCGTACGTGCCCCTGACCAACGTGCGCATCGATCGGCGGCACGCCCACTCCGTCGCGCTCGCAGCATTTTTCCGGCAGCAATTTCGGTTCCACGGCACCATCTGGCGTACCGCAGGGGAGTTCTTCCTGCCAGGAGACGACGGGATCGCCCCGGTCACGTTGGTCCGCGACTTCCTTACACCGGTGCCGCCGCAGGTCACCGACTCGCTGCGACAGGTGTTGCCAGCCGAGGTGCGCGACATCATCGGCATCGACTCCGAAGAATGGGTCGAGCACCTGGTTGACCTGCTGGAGTCGGTCCGGGCCGAGCTGCAGCAGGATGTCGACACGT
Source organism: Micromonospora lupini str. Lupac 08 (assembly GCF_000297395.2). GTDB lineage: Bacteria > Actinomycetota > Actinomycetes > Mycobacteriales > Micromonosporaceae > Micromonospora > Micromonospora lupini. The sequence continues at coordinate 2,865,070 of NZ_HF570108.1, forward strand.
ACGAGCAGAAGCGGCAGGAGGCCTTCACCGCCCGCCAGGACGACAAGGCCGCGCGATACGGCCGCGTGATGAACACGATCACTCGCCGCGAACTGCTCGGGTTGCTCGCCAACCGGAACGTCCTGCCAAAGTACGGATTTCCCGTCGACACCGTCGAGCTGCGGCTGGCCTTCGCGGACGCCCCCATCGCCAAGCAACTAGAGCTTTCCCGAGACCTCTCGTCGGCCATCTACGAGTACGCACCCGGTGCGGAGGTCGTCGCCGGGGGACTGGTCTGGCAGTCGGCCGGCCTGTACCGGCTGCCCGGACGCGACCTTGAGCGACGCTACTACGCGGTGTGCGACGGATGCGGCCACTACCGCGACTCGATCGACCGCCTCGACCAGGAGTGCCCGGCCTGCGGCTCCGCTCTCGTCGGCGTACCCCGTCAGTACGCCATTCCCGTCTTTGGGTTCGTCGCGGCACGCGGTACCGGCCGGCGACCCACCACTGCGCCGCGCCGGGCCTGGCACGGCGCAACCCACGTCGTGTCGCCCGGTGCCGAGCTCTACGCGGACAAGTTGGACCTCGCCGGAGGCGCGATCACCATCCGGGCCGGTGCCCGGGGCGAGCTGGTAGCAATCAGCGACGGCGCGATGGGACGCGGCTTCCTCGTCTGCGCGACCTGTGGCTTCGCCGGCCGGGCCATCGACGGTCGGGTCGACCACCAGAGTCCACTCAGCGGCCGCGAGTGCCGTGGCCGCATGGAGAACCTGTCGCTGGCCCACAAATATCAGACGGACGTCCTCGACCTGAGCTTCGACGGTGCGGTCGTGATCGGAGTCGAGGACAACGCCTGGCGATCGGTCGCCTACGCGCTAGTCGAGGGCGCGGTCCGCGCGCTCGAGATCTCCCGCGACGACATCGATGCCACCGTCTACCGAACCGAAGCCGGTCGCAGCGTGATCATGCTTTACGACACCGTCCCCGGAGGAGCCGGCCACGTCCGACGTATCGCTGAGCGGCTGCGGGACGTACTCGACCAGGCGCTGCAGCGGGTCCGCGACTGTGAATGCGGCCCGGAGACCAGCTGTTACCGCTGCCTGAGGGTGTTCCGCAACGAGCGCTACCACGAGCAGCTACGTCGCGGCGTGGCGGCGGACGTGCTCAGCCGTCTTCTCGGCAAGCACGACCAGGCTCCCGTCGGGGCGCTGCGGGTATCGCTCTCGGACGTCGGGCCTGCGCTTACCGCGACTCGCCGATTCCTGGTGACGGAGGCACCCGGCGAGGTCTTCGAGCCCGTCACCTCCGGGCAACTCGACCTCTACGAAGGTCGTGTCGTCCTCGCCCGTTGTGACGGCGACGCCGCGGTGGGGCGGCTATGGCTCCGGCGCGATGCCGACGGTGTGGTCGGGGTGGGCCTGCAGCCGATAGCCGGAGCGCCGTTGGATGACCGTGCAGACGATCTCATGCTGGTGGGCGTTGCTGTGTGGTGATGTGGGGCTGGCGGCAGTTCCGGATGCCCCTCCCTGGTCAACGCCGTGGCCCCGTTGGAGCGTGATGACTTCGGTCATCGGCATTCGTCAACCATTCTTAGGGCGCGCTTCACATTGTTGTCACCTCGTCGACCACACCTACCGCCAAGCGATCACCGCCGCCGGCACCGGCTGCGCCGCCGCCCTCGACGCCGGGCGCCACCTCGCCACCATGTCCTAACTGCCTTCTCCCGCCGCCGTCCCGGAGATGGCCGGGCCCCGGTCACTCACGGGCAAGAGGCGGCCCCCGACCACATCGACCTCGCGGGTTGCCGGTGCGAGATCGACGTCGTCGGTCTGCAGGTGCAGGTTGATCACGTCGAAGCCGTCTCCAAGCAGGGCGGCGCGGGCGCCTTGGGCGACTCCGAGGCATGCGGTGACGACGCCGACGAAGGCGGCGCCGACGGCGGTCCCGGCGAGTTGTACCGATCCGCAGGGATCGCGTCGCTCAAGGTCGGCGAGGGCGGCCGTGGCAGCACGTCGTTGCTGCGAAACGTTCTCCTTCCAGCCGGGGACCTCGTCGCTGGGGACCTGAGCGGGGAATCGGCGCAGGAGCAGGGCGTTGAAGTCGGCCGGTCCGACGCCGAGTCCGGCGTCTATGGCCAGCTTCCAGCCAACTCCGGAGATGAGCCTGCGAGGGTCGAGGCTGTCGACGCCGAGCAGCGCGACATGGTGGTCCTCGGTTAGGACGCGGCTGGTGTGATCGAGCCGCCGGTCGAGGATGACGACGTCGTAACCGGCCCGCTCGAGGACCGCCTCGGCCAGACGGGTCTTGCGGACCGGCACCGGTTTCACGGGGGTGAGAAGCCCGGTGCTGTGGTTGGCGTCCACGACTCGCTGGGTGTCCTGCAGGACTACCTCGACCCGGGACGGGTCGGCGTAGGTGAGCCAGGACATCACCCAGGCGTAGGCCTGGCCGAGGTGACCGAGGCCAACGATCCACCAAGCCGCTGGTGCGTGAGTTAGCTCGGGCCCGTCGGTGCTGGTCCCCGGCTGCCAGAGGTTGACGGTGATGGTGCGCCAGCCGGCGTCGCTGCCCGGGCGGTTCCGGATCGCGCCGAAGGCCTCGTGCACACCAAGTGCCCCGGCGGCGATCGCGGCCAGAACGTTGCCCTCGACGGCGTGGCCGGTCCCCGTGTCGACCGGGTGGACGTGAGCGGTCCAACCGCTCCACCTGGCCCGGAGCCGGACGCCGCCGGCGGGCGCCGGACGCGCAGCGTCGCCGAGGTACAGCACGGGCCAGTCAGCCGGGACGTCGGTCAGGTCATCGGCGTGCCGGGCGCCTTCCCGGTCGATCATCTGCACGATGGTGTGCCCTCGGTGCAGCCCGGCGGTCAGTGGCACCTTGCCGTCGGTGATCACAATGACCTGGCCGAACGCGCGGACCGCCGTCGCGACGGCCGTGCACAGCGCGGCCTGGCCGCGCACGTCCGAGGCCACACTGTCCGCAACGATGGCCATACCCGTCGCGACGTGCGCGTCGAGCGCGGCGTTGACGGTTGCCCGGGTTCCCTCATGCACTGCCAGCAGGGTGGTGCGGTTGAAGGTGTCAATAATCGGGATGGTCATCGTCTCTCCTGAAGTTGCCGACGGCGGAAGCGGGACAGCAGCCGGTGCCACCACGATCTGAGTTCAGCGGCCAGGTGCCGTTCGGAAACGAGCAGGAGCTCGCCGGCTTGTTCTCCGTAGAAGGAAGCCCAGTCGCCGTTCACACGCAGGTGGACCCCGAGCGGGGACACGTCGGTGACGCCAGCCGCGAAGTGTGGGGCGATCAGCGCGACGTGGCCGTCCCGGGCGACCATGGGGTGCGCGGCGTCGATACGGCTCTGCTGAACGCGGTGGGCTGGGTGGGTATGGATGTCGCCGACCACGCGCAGCCCGTCACGACGGCAGAGGTCCTGAAGCCTGGTGTAGCCGGCGGCGTGGAAGTCGATCCGCCCGGTGAGGCAGTCCGGATCGAGGTCGTCGTAGAACGCGATCGCGGTGACCGGCTGGGGCAGCTCCTCCTCCGGGTGGGCCCGGTCGGTGAGCAGGAACGCGCCGCTCTCACGGTGTCCCTGCCCCCGCTCGGCCAGCCCGGCGAGCAGGACGTCGAACAGGTCCGGTGCGATCGTCAGGCGGGCGGTCACCGGGCAAACCCTTTCTGAGGCAACGTCGCGCATGACAGCTCCCGGTGCAGCTCGCGCAGGTAGAAGCCGATCGTGCGGTTCACGTTCCAGGACCGCTCCGGGCGTTCACTGGCCCAGTTCGAGTGACTCGTGATCCCAGCTCGGTCGCAGGCCAGGTACGGCGCGTTGTTGTTCCCCGGCGACCAGTCCGGGCGGAAGATCTCCGGGTTGCGTCCGGAGATCGGCCACTCGGCCACGGGCAGCGGCGCGTCCGCGACGATGTTCCAGGGCTGCCCCGCTGGCGCTTGGAGCGGGTAGTCCTGGACGTTGAGTCGCATGCCCAGCTCCGCGTCCTCGCCGACCGCGATGGCCACCGTCAGGAACGGCCAGGTGAGGTCGACGATGCGCCAGGACCCGGTGTCGACACCGGCCTCGACGTCGGCGGCCGACAGATGCCGGCGCAGACGTCGCAGATTCGGGTCGACGCCGGGCTCGGACGCCGTGCTCATCCCTGCGGCCGGACCGTGTGGACCAGGTCGACCATGGCGCTGCAGGTGCGCCTCGGAACGATGGTGGTGACGGGCGTGTTCAGGTCCAGGTCCTCAGTCTCGCCGGGGAGCCGCAGGACCAGATCGGCCGCGGCGGCCTGGCTGATTCCGAACGCCGCGATCGCCCGCTTGCGGACCTGACGCAGCCGGATGGCCGGGTGGACCTTGACCACCTTGTCGGCGCCGCCGTACCCGACGGTCACGGCGATCTGGCGGCAGGCCGAAGTAGCGAGGTGACCCGGCCGCCCGGCCAGAGCCGCCGCGACCGTCACGGTCACGTCGAGCTCGGCCTCGTCGTCGACCGCGAACACCTTCTCGTCCTCCTCGAGGACGAGAAGATCACCGAGCCGCACATCGGGCTCGACCTCGCGGGTCTGGGCGACGGCCTCGCCGGCCGTGAACTTGTGGATCCTCACGTCTGCTCCTCTGCTTCAGCGGGGCCGTGTCGACGGGCTCCGCGGTCTCGGAGGCCGCCGGTAGGGCACCAGCTGTCCCCGAGATTTCGGTTTCACTGAGACCAGTGAAACAGGTGATCGTGTCCGGCGCAACCCCGAAGCGGCCCCTTGGTCCACTCCGGCGTCCCGAGGGCGTGCAGGTTCCGTTCCAGCTGTCATGCTTGGTGTGTGCGTATCGAGTTGGCCGGCCGGAACCCTCTCCGACGCCGAGAGTTGAGGGCTGACTTTCATGGCGACACGGGGAACCTGGTGCTCGACGCGCGAGGACTGCGGTGGGTCAGCCCGCTTGAGCTCGCCGCCATCGTCTCGATGGGGACCGTCGCCGCTGCCGACGGCCGTGACGTCCACTTGCTCGTTCCTCACGATCCGAAGATCGCGTCATATCTCGTGCGGATGAACGTTGTGGAGCTACTCAAGCCCTTCGCCGAGATCGACGGGTCAGTCCCATCTCAGGGGCGGCGCGACCACTCCGACAAACTTCTCGAGGTTGCCAAGGTCACGCCTACCAACATCGAAGACATCAGCAAGACACTCGGCGAACTGGTAACGGCGCGGCTTGGACCGGACGCGGGAAGGGCGGCCTTCCGCAGCCTCGCTGAGCTACTCAGCAACGCCACCACGCACGGCCTCAGCAAGACTGGTGCCTTCACCGCCGCCCAGCTCTACAGCGGCACCCTGAGCCGTACACCTGGGTTCGAGTTCGCCGTCTGCGACTCCGGCGCCGGGATCCAGAGGGTCCTTTCTGGCACGACCAACCATGAGTTGGAAGGACCCCCGGCTCTCGAGCTTGCACTGAATGGCGGCACTAGACGCGCCGAAGGGCGAGGCCACGGCCTACCGAGCCTGTGGCGGCAGGCCGTCCAAGGCGGTAAGGGAGGTGAACTCATGCTTCGCAGCGGAGACGCCGTCGCTACCGCGAGGCTCCGCTCGGAACCCATCTCGATCTGCAGCCGCGTCGCCGAGCCGGTGCACGGCACGTGGGCCTGGCTCCGCGTCCGAGTTCCGTAACGGGCGGTAACGTGTTTCAATCAGTCAGGTGAAACCGGATCCCGCTACGACCGTCACCTACGACGTCGGACGACAAGAGGCGTTCCTGTCAACCAGGGAACGCGGCAGGGAAGTGCTTCACGACCTAGAAGACCACATCCCGCCTCGCACCAGCCTTCTCGTCATCAACTTCATTAACGTGGAGGCGATGACCGTCAGCTTCACTGACGAGTTCCTCCGCAAGTACTACTCCACCCTCGCCACCCAGGACGACGGCCCGACCTCCGTGCTCGTCAGCGGACTCAACAACGACACCCGCGAAACGATCGTCATCGCCTTCGAACGTCGCGAACTTCTCGCGCTGGAGCGACTCGGTGATGACCTTGTGCTACTGGCGGCGTCGGATGTTCTCTCGGACACCTTCAAGCTAGCCAGGACGCTGGGAACTTTCACCGCGACGACGGTCGCTGAACAACTGGGCATCAGCGCCCCCAATGCGAATAACCGACTCAAACGCCTCGTCGCGGCGAGAGCGCTCGTCCGGCGGCGTGGGGTGGCTGAACGCGGTGGCAAGGAATTCACCTACTCCGCACCCGAAGTTTGAGCGTCGGCGTTATGTCGCCTTCGCGGCTCAGCAACGGACGCTCCGCTCAGGCTCGGCACGTGACGCTGTCCTGGGCCGTCGACCGCCCCACTTGTGTGTCGTACGACGAATCCGTCCGCGCGGTCCGTCGGTTCAAGGGCATCGGGCTGCTTCGGCTGCTGGCCACGGCGTTGGTTGCGCAGTGGCGTCGCTCGCCCCGCGTGCTGGTCAACGTGGCGGATGGATCACGCCGTGGGCGGTGAGCCTGGTCGCCCGGAAGTCCTCGCTCGGTGGCTACTCGGACGTAGGGGAACTTACGCGAACAGTCAAAGATGGACACGGACTTAGAACTCCTAACTCTTTGAGTGTTGGAGTCGGCGCCAGCAGATGATGGCGCAGGCGAGGGTGAGGAAGGCTTCGTGGATGTCGTCGCGGATCTCCCAGCGGATGTGCAGACGGCGGAACCAGTGCAGTAGGGCGATGGTTTGCTCGACGACCCACCGTCGGGTGCCGAGTCCGGTGCCGTGGTCGGTGCCGCGTCGGGCGATGACCGGGGTGATGCCCTTGGCTCGTAACTCGCGGCGGTACGTGTCGAAGTCGTAGCCGCGGTCGGCGTAGATCCGCTCGGGTCGTTGCCGGGGTCGGCCTCGGATGCCCTTGATGGGTGGGATCTTGTCGACCAGGGGCAGGAGTTGGGTGACGTCGTGGCGGTTGCCGCCGGTCAGGCTGACGGCGAGGGGGATGCCGCCCGCGTCGGTGATGACGTGGTGTTTCGAGCCTGGCTTGCGGCGGTCGACCGGGCTCGGACCGGTTTTGGGCCGCCCTTGAGCGCCCGAACATGGGTTCCGTCGATCACCGCCCGGGACATGTCGAGCTGGTCGGCGGCTCTCAGCTTGCCGAGCAGTGTCTCGTGCAGGCGTTGCCACACCCCGGCGTCGTTCCAGTCACGCAACCGGCGCCAGCAGGTCATACCCGACCCGAACCCGAGTTCCTGGGGTAGGTACTCCCACGGGATCGCGGTGTAGAGCACGAACAGGATCCCGCACAACACCTTGCGGTCATCGAGGGGCTTACGGCCGGGGAACCGGTGCCGGCGAGGCGGTCGAGGTGGCAGCAGCGGTTCGATCTCGGCCCAGAGGTCGTCCGAGACGATCCACGGCGACTGCTCACCCCTCCTCACGTTCAGACAGAACGAGCTTCACGATCAGCCGGTTACGCCCAACATCATTTTGTTAGAAGCTCTTAGCCGCAACAGATCAAGGCTCGCAGCCATTCCTAGGTGTAACTGGACCGCCGGACCTGCGGGGAGTGCGCAGCGAGTCGGTCTCGGGAAAAAACACCAACCCTTATGGGCGCTACAGGGCAGGCTGATTCGCTCGCCCTGCTCGCCGCTGCAGTAGGTGGTCCAGGCGGGCGGTGAATCGGCAGCACGGCAGGCGGCCCGCTAGGCGTGGCAGCAGCGTTGCAGAACGGCATTCAACTCGTGGGGGATAATCGGCCTGTCTCATCGGCTTGGGCGTTGAGAAGCACGAGGACCTCGCCGTCGAGACCGGCTCGTCTGGCCGTCGTGACCCATTGTTCGATCGGTACGCTGTCGGCGCAGAACGCCAATGTGGATGCTCTCGCGGTGGCGAGCAGGGTGCCACCGGCAGCGGTGATCCACCGACCGCTTTGGTCGTTGCAGCCGTCGGATCCGTGCCACTCACCGTCTGCCGTGAACTCCAAGTACGCCGCCTTGTGCCCGATGGCGGGTGCCCAACGGCCTACAGGCTGACGTTGGCCCGCGGGTATAAGCGTCGTCGGTAGTGCGAGGGCTGGTGCTAGTACTGCAACGGCAGTAGGCGAATCGAGTTCGACTCGTGTTCGTTGGTCCGACTGTGACGGATGTTGATGTCGATCGTTGGCATGGAGAGTTGGACCGGCTGCATGCCCGGATCGGGCCCAGGTTTCGGCGGTCGGAGCCGCGGCTGCGGGTCCGTCAGTACCTGTGTGGGCTGGTCTCTGGTCTGGGTCGTAAGAACGGCTGGACCTTGGCTGAGCAGGCCGGGGATGCGTCGCCGGACGGGATGCAAAGGTTGTTGCGGTGGGCGGACTGGGACGTCGACGCGGTCCGCGACGATGTGCGGGACTACGTGGTCGAGCACCTCGGCGACCCGGCCGGAGTGCTGATCGTCGACGACACCGGGTTCCTGAAGAAGGGCACCCGGTCGGCCGGAGTGCAGCGTCAGTATTCCGGCACCGCCGGGCGGACGGAGAACTGCCAGGTCGGTGCGTTCCTGGCCTACCGCTCAGCGAAGGGCCACGCGCTGATCGATCGGCAGCTCTGCCTTCCGGCGTCGTGGACCGATGACCGGGACCGGTGCCGGGCCGCGGGGATCCCGGACGCGGTGCAGTTCGCCACGAAGGTGCAGATGGCCCGGGAGATGCTGGCCCGCGCGTTGGATGCCGGGGTGCCGGTCGGGTGGGTGACGATGGACGAGGCCTACGGGCAGTCGAAATCGTTGCGGGTCTGGTTGGAACACCGGGATGTGGGTTATGTGGTCGCGACCCGCCGCAACGACGACATGATCACCACCACGATGGGCACCTGCCGAGCAGACAAGCTGATCGCCGCTCTGCCGGCCCGGGCGTGGTGCCGGCTGTCCGCCGGCGCGGGCGCCCACGGCCCGCGCGAGTACTGGTGGGCGCGGGTGCCGGTGCGGATCTGCTGGCAACCCGGCCGGGGCCACTGGCTCCTGGCCCGGCGCAGCATGACCACCGGGGAGATCGCCTACTACGTCTGCTACGGACCCCGCCGCACCCGACTGCTCGACCTGGCCCGCATCGCGGGAGCCCGTTGGGCGATCGAGGAGTGTTTCCAGCAGGCCAAGAACGAAGCCGGCCTCGACGAATACCAGGTCCGCGACTGGCGAGCCTGGTACGCCACATCACCCTGTCCATGGCCGCTCACGCCTGGCTGTCCGTGGCCCGATCCCTTACCGCAAAAGGGGATCCAGTCCCGGCGACGACATGATGATCGGCTACACGGTACCGGAGATCCGAAGACTGCTCACCGCACTCATAGTGCGATCAACCCACCCACCCGAGCACGTCTGGGCCTGGTCGCGATGGCGCCGACGACGCCAACACCAAGCCCGAACCTGCCACTACCGACGACACGGCTACCCCTGACCAACTGCCGTTGCAGTACTAGGCCGTGTCTTCAAAGGTTCATAACCATTGGAGTAGCGCGGCGATGGTGACGGTGGCCCGGTATGACGTTGCTGTCTTGTCGTATCGGGTGGCCAAGCTGCGGCACTGCTTGAGCCGGTTGAAGCACCGTTCGACGACGTTGCGCCGCTTGTAGAGCTGCTTGTCGAACGCTGGTGGCCGGCCGCCGCGGCTGCCTCGCCGGCGGCGGTTGGCCTGCTGATCAGCGCGTTCGGGGATCGTGTGTGGGATGCCTCGTCGGCGTAGGCCGGCGCGGATGGCCTTGGAGCTGTAGCCCTTGTCGGCGATGACGTGCTCCGGGCGGACGCGGGGCCGGCCGGGGCCTGAACGCTCGACACGGATGCGGGTGAGGACCTGGGTGAAGCGGGTGCAGTCGTTGACGTTGCCGCCGGAGAGCACGAAGGCCAGGGGCCGACCCAGGCCGTCGCAGGCGAGGTGAATCTTGGTGGTCAGTCCACCTCGAGATCGGCCGAGGGCGTGATCTTGTGGTTCGTCCGTTTCTCGGCGCCCCCTTTAGCGCCTGCAGCGTGCTGGTGGGCTCGCACGATGGTCGAGTCGACCGACACCAGCCAGTCGATGTCACCGGCCGCGTCCGCGTCGGCCTGCACTCCGGCCAGCATCCGCTCGAACGTCCCGTCCAGGGCCCACCTGCGGAAACGGGTGTAGATCGACTGCCAGGACCCGTAACGGGTGGGCACGTCCCGCCACGCTGCCCCGGCCCGGACCTTCCACACGATCCCGTTGAGCACCCGCCGGTCATCGACCCGCGGCCGACCACCCGTCACCGCCGACGGCAGATACCTGGACAGGGCTTCCCACTCGACGTCAGACAACTCGTAGCGACGACCCACGCGCTACATCATCCGATACCAAGATCCTTTGAAGACACTGCCTAGCGCCAGCAAGTGGATCTCCTTTACGGCACGCGTGAAATCGGTGTAGGCGTCCAGCCGCCGCTCGTCCCATCGCACCATTTGACTGCGCCGCCACCGAGCCCCTCGGCCACTGTCGTGGCAAGGATCGTGCCGACAGTGCCGACCACCACGCCGATCAGCGCCGCTACCTGCGGCATCATCGTCTCCAGCAGACTCATCGACGTCCCCTCGCCATGGATGGACTCAGCCCCTCAGGCATGATTTGCACTACCGTCAGTTGCCATGCCGGCGGCGCCGGCCGCGCTGCCGGTGGCATCCACGCCGGCCGACTGGCGAATCCGGTGACAGCAGACCCCTGTTCGTTGTCGCGATTGTCTCTGTTGTAGGGACCATCGTGGCGACTGGCTTCACCGGCGCGCCGCAGGAGCCCTTTGCCATGCCGATCCTTGTACGTCACGGCGTACCTGCCTATGCACTCGGATCTGTGCGCCGACGGCGGGACTTCCGGGACAGCTCCGCCAGCTGCAACATGTACGCCGTCCTGGCGTGTCGTGCCATTTCCGCGCGTACATCTGGATCGAGCAGGCCGTCGGGGTCGACCTGTCGTTCGAAGCGATCGAGGAAACCCTGCGTGCCTGCTGCCGTCCGGGCGCGACGGTCGGTCGTTCTGGCCCAGGATGCGTGGGCGGCTATGCGTGCCCGGCGTCGGCGCTGCTCCGGTGTCAGCCCCGTCGACCCGGCTGTCCGTTCTTCGGGCTCAGACACGTTCACCGATCCCGACACGGGATTGGCTCTCCTGGGCGCGTTCGGCGGCTGCGCTGGCGCCGTAGTGGCGGGGCATGTCGTCTGAGGTCCAACCGAGCAGCAGCATCAGATCGCCCGTGTCGCCGCCGGCGCGTCGGCCGCGGCGTTTGAGCATGCCCTTGAGCACGATTGAGTCGCCAGGGTTGTCGGTAGGGGGAGTGTCGGTGGGGCCGCTTTTCGTTGCCTCCGGCAGTTGTGTTTCAAAGCAGGCGTCTGCTGTGGGTGCTACGGACCAGTGTGGATGAACGGTGCCCAGGTGCTGGGACGTTCGGGGTGAGCGTCGCGGAGTTTGCGGATGGTGTGGTGCAGGGCGTGGGCGGCGTTGGTGGGGTCGAGGCCGCCGTTGCTCAGTAGGTGGGGGTAGAGGTCGTGGGTGACAGCGGCGGCCGAGTCGTCCCACACGCTCCAAAGAGTGCCGATGACGTGCCGCCATCCGACGTGTTGCATGGCGGCGGCGACAGTGATGGCTTCGTCGGGGTTGGTGACGCCGCCCATGGCGGTCTTGCATGCGGACAGGAACGCGAACTCGCCCCCGCTGGTGTGATCGGGGCCGGTTAGGTCGGTGATGGTGATGAGCCCGGCGCTGTTCCAATCGTGGGGCAGCAGGCCACCGGCCGTGGGGGTGGCCAGGTTCTGGGTGCCGTGGCAAGAGGCGTGCAGCCATCGGTGCTGGCCTATTTGGGCGAGCAGCGCGGCGCGGGTGGCTTGGGCGTCGGTCAAGACGGTGCGCTGCGCCGGGGCGAGCGCGGTGCAAAGTAGGTCGTGTTCGGCGGTGGTACCGGGCAGCTGGCTCTGCCCGGGGGTGTTGGGGAGGGCAACGATGAGGATTTGCGGCGGGTGCGAGGACTCGGGTCGGGTGCGGACATGATTGAGTGCGCGCACGGTGGGGGTGTAAGAGGACACCACTCGGTCGTAGACGTTGTTGGTCGTCTGGTGGTGTCCGGCGGCGTGCAGGGGCAGCATGGTGAGGGCTCCGGTGAGGCACCACCACAGCCGCGGCCATATGCCGGTTGGGGTGCTGCTGTGTCCGAGGGTGTCGAGGATGGGGGCGGTGATGTGCTCCCACAACCATTCCAGCCCGGTCGTGATCGCCATTTCCAGGATCAGCCGGTCCGCCGTGCTCTGGCGGCTACGTTCGAAATCCTGGAGTGCTTCCAGGTATCTGATGGCTTCGTCGATGACCTGCTCTTCGGACAGGTCGGGCAGCTCGACCGTGGTGATGCCGTGGTGGGTGAGGTTGAGCGCGTCACAGCGCCATCGGCTGATGTTGACGATCACGATCGGGTCTTGGTTGACATCGGGCAGCAGGGTGTGGATGGCTGGGGGATTGAGGAACGTGTCCGGGTTCGGGAACAGAGCTGTGGGGGGTAGGGCACGGACCTGATCGACGAGTTCGTCAAAGCGGCTCGCGGCCCGCATGCGGGCCTCGGCGGCCCCGGGGATGGGATCGCTCGCATACTCGGTGGTGGGTTGTTCGAGGACGGCACGGCAGTCGACCAGCTGTGCGGCCAGGTGCGGCGCTACCTGGTGTAGTGCGGTCAGGTCGGTGCGGGTGCCCAGGAGTTGGGACCAGTACACCCCGCGGCCTTGTTCAAGGAGCTCGAGCGCAAGGTCGAGTCGGCCGGCTGCGATCGCGCAGGCGGCACCGTCGCGGGCCAGTGTGGCGGCATGGGTTTGCAGTAGATGTTGCTGGTCTTGGTGGTCGATGCCGCGCCACGCCAGCAGCGGAAGCAGGTTCAATGCTGCCGTGTACGCTTCGACCGCTGCAGCGGGCCCCCACTGCTCTGCGGTGGCACGAGCCCATTGCCGAGCAGCGATCAGGCGTGTCGTGGCGGGCGCGACCGTCGACGCACACGCGCGGGACCATCCCTGCACTGCCTCGTCGAGGTCGGTATCGGCCCCGGTGCACTCGAACCGGGTCCACAGCGTGTTGCCGAGGTTGGACAGGTGCGCGGCGTGGTCGGGGTGGTCGGTGGGGGTGGCTGCCACCGCCTTCCGACTGACGGTGACGGCGTCGTCGAGGTCAGGGGGGGACCCGTTGCGCTCGAACCGGTTAGCCAGCGCGTTGCCGAGGTTGGACAGGTATCTGGCGCGGTTGGGGTGGTCGGTGGGGGTGGCTGCCACGGCCTCTCGACTGACGGTGACGGCGTCGTCGAGGTCAGTGGGGGACCCGTTGCGCTCGAACCGGTTAGCCAGCATGCCGCCTAGGTTGGACAGGTATCTGGCGCGGTTGGGGTGGTCGGTGGGGGTGCTTGCCACAGCCTCTCGACTGACGGCGACGGCCTCATTGAGGTCGGTGCCGGACCCGGTGCGTTCGAATCGGGTCCGCAGCGCGTTGCCAAGGTTGGACAGCATCGCGGCACGGTCGGAGTGGTCGGCGGGGGTGATTGCCACCGCCTCCCGACTGACGCTGACGGCCTCGTTGAGGTCGGTGCCGGAGCCGGTGTGTCTGAATCGGGCTTGTAGTGCGCTGCCGAGGTTGGACAGGTATCCGGCGTGGTTGGGGTGGTCGGTGGGGGTTGCGGCTACCGCTTTCCGACTGGCGGTGATGGCGTCGTCGAGGTCGGTGCTGGAGCCGGTGTGTCTGAATCGGGCTTGTAGTGCGCTGCCGAGGTTGGACAGCATCATGGCGCGTGGGTTGTCCTGGGGTTGCGGCTACGCCTCTCGGACTGGCGGTGATGGCCTCGGTCCAGGTCGGTGCTGGAGCCGGTGCGTCTGAATCGGGCTTGTAGTGCGCTGCCGAGGTTGGACAGGTACCCGGCATGGTCGGGGTGGTCGGTGGGGGTTGCGGCTACCGCCTCTCGACTGGCGGTGATGGCCTCGTCCAGGTCGGTGCTGGAGTCAGTGCGTCCGAATCGGGTTTGCAGTGCGGCGCTGAGGTTGGACAGCATCATGGCGCGGATGGGGTTGTCCTCGGGAGTTGCGGCTACCGCCTCCCGACCGGCGGTGACGGCCTCGTCCAGGTCGGTGCTGGAGCCAGTGCGTCCGAATCGGGTTTGCAGTGCGCCGCTGAGGTTGGACAGCATCGCGGCGCGGTTGGGATGGTCGGTAGGGGTGGCTGCCACCGCGGTGGTCAGCAGCTCGATGGCCTGGTTCAACGCCACCGGATTGTCACTGTGCATAACCCGCTGTAACAGGTCAAAGGCCGCTAGGGCCTGCTGGCCCAGGTCGGCGCTGCGTTCAGCGAGGCCGCCTAGGTACCGGCGCACCGGCTCGGGGACCGCCTGCGGATCTATGTCTGCAATGGGGGTGAACAGCTCCACTGCGGCCCGCAGATCCTCCCGGTCGTCGCCTTCAGGTAGGGCCAGATAGCGACACCACCGCAGCCAGGCCACCACATGCATCGCATCGAACGGGTCACCACCGTCGGCGTCGGTGATCCGCCCCAGAAGCTCGTCGCACTCTATCAACGCCTGTCGGTCGAGGACCGCACCCGGATCACCCTGCTCGAACGCGCGGATGCGGCGGGTCAGTGCAGCGATCAGTCGTCCGGATACCAACATCTGCGGTCCCCCTTGTGGTGACACCGGCACTTAACCTAAGACCGACGTACCGAGCAACTCGGTGTGTGTCCGCATTCCTACTACCGCACCCCTTGCCCGGGAGGAGCGCATCCGTGACCACGGCCCCCGTCGACGACGCCGACCTGACCGCTTGGCTCTGCACCTACCTACCCGCGCTCACTGACGCCGCGAACCAGCACCGGTGGGCCCACAAGCTGACCGCCGCCATCGGTGACATCCGCGCTGGCACACCGGTCGCCCAAGCCCTGGCCAACCACCACCTGCCCATCGATATCGCCGCCGCCGGAGCCGAGCAGGTCCGCATCAGCAGGGGCGATCCTGGCCTCCTCGACGATCTCAACATCGACCCGGTCGCCGTCACCGGCCCCTACACCTGCCCTGCCACACCGCCCTGCCCCCGGCGCGGCCAACCCGACACACACGGTCACCAGCCGCGCTGCGGCGTGCGCGGCACGACCATGACACTGCGTAGCCGGTAACGGACTGTCATCTCGTGACGGACTTGATCGCGACCCTCGGCAAGAAGATCACCGAACGGTGGTTGGCCACCGTCCTGCTGCCTGGCCTGCTGTACGTAGCCATCACAGGGTGGGCTCTGTTGGCCGGCCACGGTCACGCCCTCGACCTGTCCTGGCTCATCCGCCGACTCAACGACCTGTGGCAGCACCACCCACCCGGCCCGGCTGCGGCGGCGGTGGCGACTGCCGTCGCACTGGCCGGGGCTGGGCTGGCCGGCGTGGCCGCCACGGTGGTGGCCGAGGACGTCGTGCATCGGCTATGGATTATCCGTGGCCCTCAAGCCCGGCTCGACACCCTCGCCAAGCGGACCGAGGCCCGCTGGGAGGGGCGTGTTCCCAGACCACCTCAGCGGTACTTGCCTCAGCGGGCCACGGTCATCGGTGAACGCTTCAGGCTCATCGGCGAACGCGTACACGCCCAGTACGGGCTGTCGGTAAACCTGGCCTGGCCCCGGCTGTGGATTCTAGCCAGCGCCGACACTCGCACAATGATTGGCGCCGCGCACCGGCAGTACTTCAGCGACGCTGCCCTGGCTGCATGGGCACTGCTCTACCTTCCGTGGACAGTGCGGTGGTGGCCCGCCGTCCTGATTGCCACCGCCGTGTTGGCCTTCGGCTACCGGCAGGCCCGTACCAGTAGCGCCATCCTGGCTACGCTCATCGAGGCCACCGTCGACGCCCACGCCAACGACCTGGCCAAGGTCACGGGCATCGACCTCCCCGAGGGACGCCTCACGCCTGAAGAAGGCAACAAGATCAATGACATTCTTGCAAAACGGGCCTGAACGGACCAGGCCCTCTGCCTGCCGTGAGCACGCGTTCACTCGCGCTAGACGTACCAACCAATCGTTAAGCATCAGTTTGTCGATTGCGTCAGGGGGCACATCCTGGACGGGCCCCCAGGGCACGCGGGAGGTCGGGGCCCAGGCCGAATTCGGCGCGGCGCTGCCGGGCAGTGTTGCGACGACTCCTTTACTCGGCTGGCTTATACTTCAGGCGACCTGGGCAAACGTGCTTGAGCATGCCGCTGGGCCACCGGACTACTGGGGGTCAAGGGGTCGTCGGTTCGAATCCGGCCGTCCCGACCGATTGACCTGGGAAGATGAAGATCTTCTCAGGTAACGGCGGTAACATCCGGTAACGGATGATCTTTGTTGGCGGTAACCGCATGGACGATTGGCCGCCGGCCTGCTCGCCTTGGAACGCTCTGACCTGCCGCTTCATCTGCGTTTTCGGATGAGGCGGCATTTTGGTCTCTTGATTGCGCGTCAAGCGCTGCTGATGCGCCGGCTGTCGCTGGTTGGCGTAGGGAGAATCGAGGGTCTCGTCGTCCAGGGCGACAATCCAAGCCTGTAGTCGGACAGAATCTCCAGCACTCGGGCCAGGCGAATCTTCTTGCGTCACCTGCCCGCGCGGTGTCGGGCCGTCATGTGCGGTTGCGGGGGACAGTTCCTTGATCCGCCGTCGGCAGGAGGACTGCCCTGCTCGGTGAGCGGACGGCGGAAGGGCACTACGACGACGACCGAGGGCCCGCTCGGATGAGCGGGCCCCCGGTCGTCGTCAGTTGATCAGAACAACTTGTTGAAGCCTCCCCAACCGACTCCGATCCTGGTGCCGCCGGAGGGGTTGGTGAAAAGCGCGGAGCCGTTTCCGCTGCCGTAGTAGACGTGCAGGTCGCCGTTCGCCTTGATGCCGAGCAGGTCGTTCTTCCCGTCGTCGTTCATGTCGCCGGGGGAGAACAGCGCGTTGGTGTAGACGTTCCAGCCCGTGCCGGCGACCGTTCCGTTGTAGTTGCCGCAGATGGCGAGGAACGGAATCCGGTTGTCGGGATAGTCCATCCACCAGTTTGCCATCCAGCCGGTTTGGCCGTTGGAGCTGATGCCGTAGACCCAGTACGGGTTGCCGCTGACGACCTGGCCGGTGCGTTGGCAGATTGGGGTGAACATGGAGCCGGTGTTCAGGGTGTCGATGGCGGTTGAGCAGTTGGTGGTGCTCGGAGATGCCTCACATGCGGCGTTGGTGGAGGCGACGGTGATTCCGTCGGTCCAGACGGTGTAGGTGCCGCTCGTCGGTACGGTGCAGTTCGGCACGTCTGGCAGTTGGTTCTCGCTGTAGTCGGCGTAGTAGGCCGAGATCCACCCCGTCTTACCGCGTGGTGTCGTCACCTTCACCCAGTACGGGTTCCCGCCGACGTACTCGCCTTGGCGGGTGCAGATGGGCGTGAACTGTTCCGTGGTGGCGAGGTTGTCGATGATGGTGGGGCACTTGGCGATGGTCGGTGCGGGGTCGCACGTCGTGTTCGGTTGGCGGACGTTGACCCCGGCCTGCCAGACCTTGTACTTGGCACCGCCGATGCTGGCGAATCCGGCCTTGCCGTTGCCGCGGAACAGCGTCAGTTCGCCGGTGGACTTGCGGGCGAACAGGTCGGGCTTGCCGTCACCGTCCACGTCGCCGGCGGCGACGATGGAGTCGAAGCCCTGCCAGATGCCCCAGCCCAGCCGGACGGGCTGGGAGTCGTCGGCCCAGCCACCGTAACCGTTTCCGCGGTGCAGGACGATCTCGCCGGTGGACTTGCGCGCGATCAGGTCGGGTGCACCGTCGCCATCCCAGTCTCCGGGTGCCAGCACGAGGTTGTACTGGTTCCAACCGGTGGCGGCCACCTGGTTGCCGTCAGCGTCCCAGCTGGTCACCGGTTCAGCGTTGGGATAGAAGCTGCCGGCGCCCATGCCGCTGTGATAGACGAGGTCACCGTCGGCCTCGACGACCACAAGGTCGTTCCAACCGTCGCCATCCCAGTCGCCCGGCCGGACCACATGCAGCCAACCGGCCCGATTGCTGTCGATCTTCAGTGAGCACTGGACACCGTCGAGGAAGTTTCCTGCGCCGTCGCCGATGTAGAGGCAGACGTCGCCGGCGGCGGTTCGGCCGATGACGTCGCCGTGGCGGTCGGCGTTGACGTCGCTCCGGCTTTCGTGGACACCAGGAGAGGTCGCGAAGAAGCTGAAGTCACTGTCCAGTGACGTCGAGGGGTTGACGCCGTCCCAGGTGCGCACACTGACCACACCGGGCCCGCTACGGGTCGGGGTCATGGTGATGGTCGCCGTGCCGCCGGGAGCGTTCGCGGCGACGTACCGGGTCGGGGCGTCGTTGTCGATGCCGACGTAGAACCCGACGATGTCCTTGTTGCCCTTGGCGTTGATGGTGAACTGACCCGGCGTGCCAGCAGGCTTGGTGCTCGACGGGTTGCCCGGGTCGTTGTAGTTCGGATACTCCGCCGACGTGATGTCGACATCGGCGATGGGCATCGTCCGGTCGACCGTGAACTTGCACGTTGTCGAATATCCGGAGAACGCCCCGTCACTGTCCTTGGTACGGACCCTCCAGTTGTACGTCGCCCCGTCGGTCAGGCCAGTCTTCGCCAGCAGGGTGCTGGCCAGGTTGCCGCTGGAGACCGTGACGTTCCGGATGGTGGTGGCGCCCCCGGTGGGCCAGTAGGAGAACTCCGCGGTCACGTTGCCGCCGTCGGCGTCACTCGGCACCGCGCGGAGGTAGACATCGGTGTTACCGAGCTTCCCGCCGGCGCAGGGCACGCCGGGGCTGGTGCTCAGGCTGGTGGGGACCGACGGTGTGGAGTTGTACTCGATACTGAGGGTGGGGTTGTTGCGGAACTTCTTCCACGCCCAAGTGTCGGACTCGTTGCTGGCCCGCAGGCCGAGGGTGACGTCACCGGCGTTGGCCGCCGCCGAGGTCCGGACACCGGCGGTGGCATCGAAGTCGACCCCACCGTCCGGGCACGAGCTGCTGTAGCCGCGCGCGACGTTGGCGGTGTACAGCTTGCTGATCCAGCCGGGCTGTGTGTTCCAGGTCGTCGACGAGCTGATGGCGCCGGTGCGCCACAGCTCCACTGACCGCTCGTTACAGGACCATGAGTGCGTCTCGTAGGTCTGGAATGTGGCGCGGATGATGTTCTTGCCCTTGACCTTGCTGGTGTCCATTCGGAAGAAGGACCGGTTGGTCAGGTTGTCGGTCTCGGAGTAGCCGACGCGGGCGATGTCGCTGGAGTTCCAGTACTTCGAGTTGGGGAAGGTCTTCCACACCGAGGTCCAGGCGAGTCGGGCGCCGCCGACGAGCGCTGGATCGAGGTAGACCGGGTACCGGGTGGTTGATCCCTTGAGGAGCGCCTGATCGGGTACGAGTGAGAGCTTTCCGCCGCGGATGCTCGTCTTCACCTCCGCCTGCCGGGCGCCCTGGTTGTTCTCGAAGGTGCGGGCGCTGGTCGAAGCGCCCGGCTCGGCCGTGCCGCCGCTGTCCCACATCCGGGGTGTCGGCGCGTTGAAGACCGTCCTGCCGTCGCCGTCCAACACCTTGATGTTTCCGGCCGTGTCGGTCGTGACGTTGAGACCCTTGGTGCTGACGGCGAACGTGGCCGTGGTGACGTCGGGGTTGGCGGCTGCCTCGGGCGTACGAATGACGAAGACCTCGGAGAAACCCTCCACGTCGGCCTTGACGACCAGATCCACGTCCGGCAGAACATTGGCATAGGTGGCGGTGTCGCCGTCCAGAGTTGGCCGGGGCAGTGTGCGATGCCAGCCGAATTCGAGTTCCTTGCCGTCCCGGCTGAGTCGAACCAACGCCCCGTCGCCGCCTGCCGAGAGGCTCAGGCCGACGGAGGTCGCACGAGGAACAACCCGGCCGGCCTTGTCGAAGACGAGGGTGGTGTCGACCGGGACCCAGGTGCCGTCGCGTTTGATCCGGACCGGGCGGGCGCGCTGCTCAAGGGTGAAGGTGCCCTGGGGATTGGCGAAAACTTGCCGGGTCTCGGTCGTCAGGCCGTCGACCTCGATCCGTGTGCCGGTCTCGCGGGCTGCGGCGAGCGCTTCTGGCTCAGTTGCGTACCACGCCATGTCGCCGGCGGGCGCTGCGGAGCGCTTGTCAGTAGCGCGTGAAGCTGGTGCCGCCGAGGCCGGCGTAACTCCGGCCGTGGCCAGCACAGATGCGGTAGCGGCGAGTGTGGCTAGAAATCTGGACAGCGTACGGCGACGCGACATGGATCCTCCCCGTGAGCCCGGCCGGTGTCGTCGGTGCCCCGGGCGGCGAGGCAGGAGTCAACCAAACTCACCGTCACCGCACAAGGAGTTGCCGGTGAACAACTGACTGGCCAAACAGGACATGGGCCAGCACATCAACCGATCTCGCCCTGTGAGATTTCCCGTCCTTGTGTGCGCCCTAAACGATCTCTACGGTATCCGACGGTCAGATCATCATCGATGGTCGTTCGTGAACGGGGGAGGCTTTCGTGGCCCGAGGTCCATCCACGCCGTCCGCGCCCAGGCGCGGCAAGCGGTCGTCAGCAGCTCGGCGACTGAGACACATCGCCGGTCTGCTGAGCCTGGTCCTGGTGACCAGTGTGCTCACACCGGTTCAGGCACAGGCATCTCAAAGCGTCGATTTGCCGGCATTGCAGACGGAGCGCTCGGTCACCGGCCGTACGAAGCCGGCCGAGTCCCGGTCCTCCACGCTCAGGAGAGTGCCGAGCGCCGCTCTGCCCACGCCTCGGTGGCCGGCGGCATCGTCCACGACGGTGGATCTGGGCGGCGCCCAGAACGCCGGGTCGCGGGTGCAGGCAGGAAACGCCCCCGTCCGGATCGGTCCCGCTGCCGCGGCGACCCAGCGGGGCAGCTCCAGTACGAGCACGCCGGCGATGGTCCAGGTGCAGGTCCGTGACCGCGCCACCGCCGATCGGGCCGGTGTGCGAGGTCTGCTCCTCAGCGTCGGCAGTGCTGACGGCAGGGCCGGGCGCGTGTCCGTCGAGGTCAACTACAGCACGTTCCGCACCGCGTACGGCGCGGACTACGCCTCCCGGCTGCGTCTCGTTCAGCTTCCGGCCTGCGCGCTCACCACACCGGATCGGGCGGCGTGCCAGCAACCGACGGTGCTGCCTACCCGCAACAACGGAGCGGCCTCCACTCTGGTCGCCGAGGTGAACGTGGCCCGTGCGGCTACGGTGCTCGCGGCAACCGCGGCGGCGTCCGGCCCTGGCGGTAGTTACGGGGCAACCAGCCTCAGCGCCACGGGCTCGTGGTCTGCTGGTGGTTCGGCGGGTGACTTCTCGTGGTCGTACCCAATGGATCTGCCGGCCTCGCTCGGCGGCCCGACGCCCTCGATCGGGTTGGGCTACTCGTCGAGCAGCGTCGACGGTCGGATGGTCTCGACCAATAACCAGGCCACGTGGGTCGGGGACGGCTGGGACTACTGGCCCGGTTACGTCGAGCGTCGGTACAAGTCCTGCGCCGACGACATGGGTTCCGGAGCGTTGAATACCGAGAAGACCGGCGATCTGTGCTGGGCCTCGAACAACGTCACGTTGTCGTTGAACGGACGGACCACCGAGTTGGTTCGGGACGACGACACCGGCGTCTGGCGGACGGCCGAGGACGACGGCTCACGGATCGAATCGTTGACAGGTGCCAGCAATGGCGACAACAACGGTGAGTACTGGCGGGTGACGACCACCGACGGCACCCAGTACTACTTCGGCCGTAACCGGTTGCCGAACTGGTCCGGCAATGCACCGGAGACGAAGTCGACGTGGACCGTCCCGGTCTTCGGCAACAACTCCGGTGAGCCGTGCCACGCCAGCACGTTCGACGCCGCGTGGTGTCAGCAGGGTTGGCGATGGAACCTCGACCATGTCGTGGACCCGCACGACAACTCGATGGCGTACTACTACCAGCCGGAAAGTAACTACTACGGCCGCAACATCAAGACCAACGGCGTGCAGTACGAGCGTGGCGGCTACCTCGACCGGATCGAGTACGGCCAGCGCAACGGCCAGGAGTACGCCAAAGCCGCCCCCGCGAAGATTGTCTTCGGCGTCGCCGAGCGGTGTCTGCCGAACGCGAGCTTCGACTGCGCCGAGTCGAAGTTCAACGTCGGCAATGGCAGTCACTGGCCCGATGTGCCGGCTGACCAGAACTGCAACGCCGGCGAGGCCTGCGCCGACCGCTTCTCGCCCACCTTCTGGACCCGGAAGCGGCTGACGTCCATCACCACCCAGATTCGGGTGGGCAGCTCGTACAGCGATGTCGACTCCTGGACGCTGAGTCACGAGTTCCCGGACACCGCCGACGGCACCACCCCTTCCCTGTGGCTCGCGTCGATCACCCGCACCGGCAAGCTCGGCGGGAGTAAGAGCATGCCCGCGGTGCAGTTCACCGGGCAGACCATGCCCAACCGGGTCGATGGCCTGGAGGGCGTTCCGGCGATCACCCGACAGCGTATGGTGAGGATCGACACCGAGACCGGGTCGACCATCGGTATCGGCTACCTGCCTCGCGAGTGCAGCCGCTTCGAGCCAATCGTCCTGCCGGCGCCGAACGAGACGAACACCAAACGGTGTTATCCGGTCTACTGGCAGCCGGAAGGCGAGACCAAGCCGGTGCTCGACTGGTTCCACAAGTATGTGGTGAACCAGGTCGTCGAGCAGGACCGCAAGGGCGGTCAGTTGCCCAAGGAGACCAACTACCAGTTCTCCGGACCGGCCTGGGGCTACGACGACAGCGAGTTCACCAAGGCCGATCAGCGCACGTGGGGTCAGTGGCGTGGCTACGCCAAGGTGCAGACCCGGGTTGGCAAGGCACCAGACCCGATCTCGCTGACCGAGACGCGCTACTTCCAGGGTCTGCACGGCGACAAGACGTCGACGGGTACCCGTGACGCGCAGGTCGTCGACTCGGAAGGTGGCTCGATCAACGACCTGCCCGAGTTCCAGGGCATGATCCGGGAAGCGCTGTACTACTCCGCCGACGGTGGTGTCCTCGAATCCGCGACGTTGAGCACCCCGTGGCGCAGCGCGGCCACCGCCACCCGAGCGCGCAGTGGCACCAGCGCCCTGAAGTCGTACGTCACGCAGACGACCAAGGTGCAGTCCCGGTCGAAGATGGCCGACGGGTCCTGGCGTCGCACCGAGGTGCAGAACAGTTTCGACGAGTACGGGATCCCAACCCAGATCAGTGACCTGGGTGACGTTTCTCGTAGCGACGACAACAGCTGCACCCGGCACGAGTACGCGCGCAACACCAGTGACTGGTTGCTGTCCAAGGTCAAGCGGACCGAGAAGGTCGCGGTGGACTGCGCCACCACCCCGTCTCGCCCGACCGACGTGGTCTCCGAGACCCGGATGTACTACGACGGCTCCACCACCCTCGGTCAGGCTCCGACGAAGGGTGATGTCACCCAGGTCGAGGAGCTGATGGAGTGGCCGGCGGGCGGTCCACGCTACAAGGTGACCGCGCGGTCGGTCTTCGACGCGTACGGTCGCGTGACCGAGGCGTACGACGTCTACGGCAACAAGACGACGACGGTGTTCACGCCAGCGGCCGACGCGCTGGTGACCCAGATCGACACCATCAACCCGAAGTTGCACAAGTCCACGTCCTACGTCCAACCCGCGTGGGGTCTGCCCACTGCCGAGGTCGATGCCAACGGTGCTCGCACCGATCTGGCGTATGACCCGTTGGGTCGGTTGGAGAAGGTCTGGCTGCCAGGCCGTGACAAGACTGCGAACCTCGACACGCCGAACAGCAAGTTCTCGTACCAGGTCACCCAGTCAGCTCCGGTGGTGGTCACCACCGAGACTCTCAAGGAAGACGGCTCGTACCGGGTCGGGTACGAGATCTACGACGGCATGCTGCGGCTGCGCCAGACCCAGCAGCCAGCTGCCGGTGGTGGCCGGATCCTCACCGACGTCTTCTACGACAACCGCGGTCTCGCCTTCAAGAAGCGGGCGGCCTACTACAACGACTCGCCGCCGTCGGCTCAACTCCTGGACGATGTCGGCGACAACCTGGTGCCGAGCCAGATGCGGTACTACTTCGATGGAATGGGTCGTCCGACCAACGAGGTCTTCGAGAGCTTCGGCGTCGAGAAGTGGCGAACGGTAACCACCTACGGTGGTGACCGGATCAATGTGACCCCACCGTCGGGCGGAACCGCCACGACCTCCATCAAAGACGGGCTGGGCCGTCAGACCGAGCTGCGCCAGTACCACGGCACCACGGCGACGGGCGCCTATGACGCGACCACCTACGCGTACGACCGGTTCGGCCGGCTCAGCAAGGTCAAGGACCCGACCGGTAACGAGTGGACCTACGTCTACGACCTACGGGGTCGGCAGATCAAGGCCAGCGACCCGGACAAGGGCGACACCACCAGCACCTACGACGACGGTGACCGGCTGACCTCGACCACCGACGCCCGGCTGGAGCGGCTCTCGTACACGTACGACGAGCTGGGTCGCCCGAAGACCCTGCGGCAGGGCGCCGAACCCGGAAACCTTGCGGCGCAATGGGAGTACGACACCCTGAAGTTGGGGTTGCCGACTTCGTCGACCCGATATGTGGGGTCCAACGCCTACACCACCGAGGTCACCGGCTACAACGCCCGCTACCAAGCGGAGGGAACCAAGTACACGATCCCGCCCAGCGAGGGTGCTCTCGCGGGCACGTACAGCTTCGGGGCGTCGTACACCCCGAATGTCGGCCTGCCGAAGACCAACACCTACCCGTCGGGCGGTGGCCTCCCCGCGGAGACCGTCACCTACGGGTACGACGGCCTGGACATGCCCGTCAGCGTCACCGGTCTGAGCAAGTACCTCCAGACCACCCAGTACTCGCGATACGGCGAGCCGCTTCGGCACACCCTGGGAGCACCTGGCAAGGAGGTCTACCTCAGCTACTCCTACGAGGAAGGCACCCGGCGCCTCGCCAAGACCACTACGGACCGGTCGATCGCGCCGACCCGACTGGATGACATCGAGTACAAATACGACTCGATCGGCAACATCACCAAGATCAAGGGCGTCGAGCAGAGCACGTCCACCGACACTCAGTGCTTCGGCTACGACTATCTGCGGCGCATGACCGAGGCGTGGACGGCCACCGACGACTGTGCGGCGAAGACCCCGTCGGCAGCCACCGTTGGCGGGCCGAACCCGTACTGGCACTCGTACACGTTCTTCGACGGGACCAGCAACCGGAAGACCGAGGTTCAGCACGACACCTCGGGTAATCCGGCCAACAACGTCACCGCGTCCTACGTCTATCCGGCGGCCAAGGCTGCGCAGCCTCACACGCTGCGCAACGTGACCACTGTTGGTCCGGCCAGCGGTGGCCTGCCCGGTGGCCAGCGCTTGGACCAGTACGAATACGACAAGGCGGGTAACACCACCAGCCGCAAGATCGGTGGCACGACCCAGGACCTGACGTGGGACGCCGAGGGACACCTGTCCAAGGTCACCGAGGGCACGAAGGTCACCGAGTTCCTCTATGACGCCGGCGGCAGCCGGCTGATCCGGCGGGATCCCGGCACGGTCACGCTCTACCTCGGCTCCACTGAGGTGACGTTGACCAAGGCCACGTCGACGGTCACCGGGACCCGCTACTACCAGGGTGTCGGCGCGGTCCGTACTCCGTCGAACAAGGTGAACTTCCTGCTCGGTGACCACCACGGCACCGCGCAGCAGACCATCGACGCGACCACGCAAGCCTCGACGCGCCGCAAGTTCACACCTTACGGTCAGGCTCGCGGCACCCAGCCGTCGGTGTGGCCGGGGCAGAAGGGCTTCGTCGGGGGCACGATCGATTCGTCGACCGGGCTGACACACCTCGGCGCGCGGGAGTACGACGCGGCCACGGGTCGGTTCATCTCGCTGGATCCGATCGTGGACTTCAACGATCCGCAGCAGATGCAGGGGTACGCGTACGCGAACAACTCGCCGGTGAGTTTCTCCGACGCCTCGGGCCTGCGGTTCTGCGCCGACGACAACTGCACTGGCAATGGTGGTGGCGTTGCGGGTACGGGGCCGCGGCCCACTCCGACGCAGACCACGACGCCGTCCAACGGGACCAAAGCGCCGTCGGGGCCGAGTGACGAAGAGGTCCGCAAGGCCAAGACGGTCTCGGAGAAGAAGATCCTGGACGTCGTCATCGAAGCTGGTGGGCAGATCCTGCTCGAGGTTCTCGGGATCAACGACATCCGCGACTGTGTGATGAAGGGCGACATCGGCGCCTGCGCGATGGCGGTCGCGGGTGCGCTGCCGTGGGGCAAGATCCTCAAGGCCAAGAAGATCGGCCAGGCGATGCTGCGGGCCGGTAAGGCCGTGATGACCTGGTTCGACGAGATGAAGGTGGCTCGGCGGGTCCTCGCGGAGGCCGACGAGGCGGCGGCGCTGTTCGCCAAACAGGCGGACGAAGCAGCGGCAGCGGCGGCGAAACAGGCCGACGACGCTGCGGCGACAGCGGCGAAACAGGGCGACGACGTCGCAGAAACGGCCACCGACTGCGCCAAGAACAGCTTCACCCCCGACACCCTGGTGGTTATGGGTGACGGCTCCACCAAGCCGATCGAAGATGTCCAGCTTGGCGAGGAGGTGCTCGCCACCGACCCGGAGAGTGGGCTCACCGAGGCGCGGCCGGTCGTGGGGCTGATCGTCGGGGAGGGCCAGAAGAACCTTGTTGACGTCACGGTCGACACCGACGGCGCGAAGGGTGATGCTTCCGGTTCGGTGATCGCGACCGACGGCCACCCGTTCTGGGTCGCCGACCTCAAGGAATGGGTCAAGGCCGCCGACCTGAAGCCCGGTCAGTGGCTGCGCACCTCAGCCGGCACGCTGGTGCAGGTCGAGGCAGTCCGGCCGTTCACCCAACAACGCCGAGTCCACAACCTCACCGTCGACGGCATCCACACCTACCATGTGGTAGCCGGCAGCACTGAGGTACTGGTACACAACTGCAGTGCAGCCAAGAAGGCGGTTGATGACCTACGTGCCAGTGGTACCGTCGCGTCCAAGCGGAACATCGCGGCGGCGGAGGTCAAAATCGACGGAAAGGCCCCCGTCCTAATGCGGTCGGTCAGCGGCGGGGCCAGTCGAAGCGGGATGGTTGCTAATGTTGGCGAACACGGGAACCCCCAGCGCCTGATACCTCAGGTTCTGCGCGGAGGCAAGAACAATCGTTTCTTCGATACCGAGTTCAAGATCCTAAACCAACTCGCCAACGATTTGGGGCCGTCCTCAAGCTCGATCACCGGACGTGTCGACCTCCATACTGAGCTACCCGTCTGCGGCTCGTGCTCGAGCGTTATAGCTCAATTCAATGGAATGTTTCCCGGAATTCGCGTATCAGTTACTACTGGTTGAGGTGGCAGATGGATCCGGAGCAGGTCCACTTAGCCGTAGAGCACGAGAATCTCGTCCTGTTGGCTGAACTATTGGATAACGGTGCTGATATCAACGCGGAGGTTGACGGGCTGAGTCTTCTGCAGCACGCGATAGACGTCGAGGTTGATGGACACGTGCAGACTGGAGAACCACTCCATGTCGATACCACTGTCCTTCTTCTCGCAAAGGGCGCCGACGCGGCAGTTAGGTCGAATCGCGGCCATGGCTCCAGCGCGGCAGAATATGCATCTTTTCGGGGGCACTGGCTGGCCGTATGTGTTATAGATGCCTGGCTGCGCCGACCCCCGATCAGTTAACAAGACCAGCGTGTTTGGTGTGAAGGTTTCCAGTCAATTCTATTGGTAGGTGCAAGAATGGGGGTGGCTTCGGCTGCCCCCATTCATCCCTGTCGCACGGCTCCGGAGAGTCTAAAATGCTCCGTTGGCGCGAGATTGCGTGGGACGGCTTCTGAGGCCATGTCGACTCCACAAAGAATGGCTGCTGGTCGCTCGGAATAGGGTCGGTCACCCCCAATTATGCATTCACTTGCATGTAATCGAAAGTAAGAACCGACGTGGCGTCCTGTTTTTCCGCAGAGCGCTCGTCCGACCGTTCACCGAACAACGCCGAGTCCCCAACCCTCACAGCCGATGGCATCCGGCACCTACCACGTGCTGGCAGGTGCCGCATCGGTATTGGTGCACAGCTGCGGTAGCGCATTTGCGAGTCTAATCCGGCGCACGGGAAGGAAACACGAGCTACCTCTCGTGATGGAAGCGGCGCAGAGCCAACTGGTGGGCACGACGCACTCGGCATTTCGGTCCAGGTCAAGGCAACCGCTTCACGCCGGGTCGGCGCGCGCCGAAATGCTTAGGGTGCTTGAGGGCGGCGACATTTCCCAGTCCCCGCGTGCGCTACTCTCGCTCATCCGCCAGCCCGATGAAGAGATCGCACCAGAAGTGGTTGGTGAGGTCGCGCTTCACGCTGGTGGCGTCCGGAGTGGCACGGTCGAGTTCCGTGACGATCTCCCGCCAGGCTCCGCGCGTCATTTCCTCGGCAAGCGCTGTCACCTGCTCGGCTGGCGTCGGGTACGGTTCGCCGTCTTCGGGCACTGCGGGCGGCGGCGGAGCGGCAAACCAGTCCGCGATGTCGACCCGGGCGAGGTCGGTCGTGGCTTCCTGGTTGCCGCGGGTCTGCTCCAGGCGCCGCGGACGATGCTCTGTCCAGACCAGTTTGCTTTCGAAGCGCTTCCGTCCCTCGTGACGGATCAGATGGTCCTGGTCGACGTGGTCGAGCCAACCGTGCACACCATGCGGGCTGCCGCCGCACTGGGTTCAGAGGCAGCGGTGGCCTCGCGCTGTCTCGCAACTAGGATTGTGTCTGCCGGTGTCCATGTCGCGGCGACCTCGCTGATCCGGTTGACCCGGTTGCGTTGCTAGCGATAGCTGACTAAATGGAATCTCGCTGATACTCTATGTCGCCGGCTGATCTATGCCAATGCCGGTCGACCGAGCCTGTCGGATGCGGGCAGAACATCGCCTGTATGTGGGCCAATGACTACAGGTGGTGCCGAAGGTTGTAAGCCATCAGCACTCCCGCCGTCTCTGGTTTGGGTTGCAGTCGGGGAGGTGTCCGCTTGCGTCCGTCAGAGGCGGTGGAGGCCTTCGCTGAGCTGGTGGATGACTTGCCACTGTGCTTCCTCTCCGGTGGGCCGGGGGAAGCCGGCGTGCCGGAAGGTCCAGTTCAAGTAGGACACCAGGGGCATGCCGGCCTCGCCCACGAAGTGCGCGTCGGCGGATGCGTCGGGCAGGATTATGCCGTAGGGGCCACCGCCGCTGACGTTGTCCTTGTGGTAGTGGTCGGGCGCGACGGGAAGTAGGAATGGATCGTCCTGGTCCTCCTGCCACGCCTCGATTTCTTCCGCGAAGTAGTCGCGGATGCCGCTGTTCGGGTAGCGGGAACCCGCCAACTCCAGCACGAGCGGGTCGGCCGCGGCCGAGTTGGGCCATTGGGGGTGCGTTCCCACCAACCACACGTCGCCCACGATCCGGATCCACGACGACAGCACCATCGGGAGTGGGCCGAGACGCTGTTCCAGCCAGTGAAGGAGCTCTTCTGCCTTCGGGCCGGGTGGCGTGTATGGCTCTGTCGGGGTCTGGTCGTCGTCGTTCTGGTGGAATCGGTAGCCCTGCTCGCGCAGTCGCGCGACAAGCGTTTCGATGTTGCTCCGGGCTCGGCGGGCCATCTCGTCGCATACCGCCTGCGCCTGGGGGGCGAAGGCTGGCTCACGGACACGGCTTCCCAGTTGCCGCATCTCGTGCCATACCCGATCTTGTTGCCCGTCGACGTAGCGGTCTACCCAGTCCAGGTGCTTAATCACTGCGATCATGGTGGCGCAGGTGATGTCTTGCAGCAATGGTCCTTGCGACACCGCGCGCCCAGGCGCGCGGTACCCAATCGCTCTAGCCGGTCGAAGGTTGGCGCCGCTGACGGTCGCGAGGCAGGAGTACGTTCGGACAGCCTGGCATGGGAAGCGCTTGACGATCCGCGGTAACGAACCCGGTAACCGAGGGGATCGCAACGGGCGGATCGTTCACGGTGGGCAGCCTGCTCCCCGGCCTCGATAGGGTCGTGCACGCGCGTCGGACGAACCCGGACGAGGCGCGGGAGTTGATCCAGGCAGTGCTGCGCGACCGGCGGGCCATCACCGCATACGCGACCGGAGCGCGCGCTGCTCGCCCTGCCTTTGGCAACTTCTGGGCTAGCTACACCAGCGGCTTCGGCAGTGTGCTGCGCGGCTACGGACCTGTCACCGCCTCTCTGAGCCTGCTGGGCGGACGTCGCATCATCGATTCCTCGCCGGCACCACCATCGTCGAATACAAAACGGGTCACTTCGACGATGGTGGTGACCTTGATGCTCTCGTCGAGCAGGTGCTGGCCTATGCCCTCCTCGCAGCAGGATCCGGCCATCCGGTCACCGCAGTCGTCATGTATCTCGCCCGCTACCATGTGCTTGTCCGCTACCCCCTCGACATGTTCCTTGCCCGCCTCGCCGGGCAACCCATCGACGTCACCGAAGTTGGTCGTCGCTTCGCCGCCCTCGTTGACCGAGCGAACCGCTGGGGCGGCGTCCTTCCTGGACGTCGCGCACGCGGCGTTCGCGGCGCTGACCCCCCAGGCGTCCGGCCGGTCGGCGGCGAACCGCCGGTTGACCAGGTCCCCGCCGGGCTGCGCCGCCGGGTCCGACGGCTCACTCGGCCCCGCACTCCGTAGGCGGAATGCCTCATCGAAGATGGTCCGCAGCGCACAGAGAATTCCGGCCATCCACCGTTCGAGACTGTTCGAGACTGTTCGAGATGCTCGAACCCGTAGTTGCGCTCGGATAGGTTTCAGCACATCGATTTGAGCGGCGTCTATGCGGCCCTCAGGAGGCGATGTGCACACATTCCGCCATTCGCCGGCTCCGGCTGCCAGCCTACTCCGTGCCCTGGTGGTCGTGCCCCTCACAACCCCCGCCAGTGCCGCCCGCCCATCGATCCCGAACGTCAACCGACCCTATTACCACCGTTTTCCCCGGAACAGCTCCGGCGCCTCCGTCCACGTACTGAACAGCACCGGTGAGAGGGTGCTCAACCGGCGGCACACGGACCAGAGCAGGGTGGGTCTGGCCCTGAATGTTGATCCCGGACAGACGAGGTGGTCGCAGGTGCGACGCCTCGGTCTCTGGTGGGGCTAGTGCCTCGTCTTTGAACGTTGATCGTGTAATCCGCCGGTTCTGAGGGCGTTTCGGGCAGGCTGTCTCCCATCGGTTGGCTGTGGGAGGTGATGGTCGTGGGCAGACGCCCGGAGGTGTTCGTCCGGCAGGTGTCGATGGTCGAGGGTCAGCGGTTGCAGAAGATCACCCGCACGGCGAAGGACCCGGTGAAGCTTCGGCGGGCGATCGTGGTGTTGATGTCGGCCCAGGGTCAACCTGCACCGGACATCGCTCACCTGCTGAAGGTGACCGAGGACTACGTCCGCGACGTGATCCACGCGTTCAACGATCGGGGGTTCGACGCGCTGGACCCAAAATGGAGCGGGGGCGCACCGAGACGGATCGATGAGCAGACTCGTGACTGGATCTGCGTCATCGCCCGGTGCGACCCCCGCTTCCTCGGCCAGCCGTTCTCCTGCTGGTCCCTGTCGAAGCTGTGCGAGTACCTCATCGCCGCCGGCTATGTCACCACGATCAGCGTCGAGACCGTTCGCCGGATCCTGCACGAGCGTGGCGTGTCCTGGCAGGCCACCAAGACGTGGAAGGCCAGCACCGACCCCGACTTCACGACGAAGATGCGCCGGATCCTGGACCTCTACGACCACCCGCCGCCGGCTGGCCGGGTCCTCTGCGTGGACGAGTTCGGCCCACTGAACCTGCAACCCCGCCCGGGACGGGCATGGCGCCCGGTCGGACAACCTGTGCGACTACGCGCCACCTACACCCGCGACCAAGGTGTGCGACACATGATCGCCGCCCTCGACCTGAGCACCGGCAAGCTGCACTACCGCATCCGCGACCGCAAACGCTGGCGCGAGTTCCTCAGCTTCCTCAAGACCCTGCGCGCCCGCTGGCCCGGCGAGCACCTCTACCTGATCTGCGACAACTTCTCCCCGCACAAACACCCCGAGGTCCGCGCCTGGTGCGCCACCAACCACGTCGACCTGGTCTTCCTACCCACCTACGCCTCCTGGCTGAACTGGATCGAAGCCGAGTTCGCCGCCGTGCGCTACTTCGCCCTCAACGGCACCGACCACCGCAGCCACGCCGAGCAAGACACCGCGATCGGCAGCTACATCCGGTGGCGCAACCAGCGAGCCCGACCCAAGACCGGATTCGCGATCGACTCAAAAATCCGCCACCCGGATTACCCGTTCAAGGCTGCATGACGAGGCACTAGCAATGGCCCGGCGTGCTCAGGTCGCGGTTGGTGTCGCGGCAACATTGGTGTTGGCCGGTACCACGGCCGTCCTGCCCAATGCGGCTGAGGCGGCCTCGGCGCCACCGCCAGCCCTCGCGCCCGCAGATCCGCAGCCGACGGCGCACGCCAGTCGGCCGGAGGTCGCCCCGGCGCAGCGCGACACAGTACTGGGCAAGGGCTGGCGAAGTTCGACCGACATCGCCTGGACCACCTCCGGTGATGCCAACGGGCTGCACATCCTGGCGGCGAAAGCCGGCGATGGGTACGCCTGGCACACGATCACCACCCTGTCTGAGCCTGGTTTCGAAGCCGACGCCTGGATCGGGAACGTCTGCGTCACCGGTTCGGGCCGCCGGCTGGCGGCCACGTACACGCCGCGGACGTTCACCAACAGTGGAGCGCTCTTCACGCGGGGCGCGTTCACGGCGGTGGTGGACCTGGGCACGGGGAGGGTGACGAAGCTGCCGTTGCGGGCGAGCCTCGCGTACTACAGCCCCGGTTGTGGCATTGGCGAGTCCGTCGTGTTCACCCAGCCGGCCGATGAGGACAGCTCGCGTACCCGGCTGGTGCGGGTCGACGCGGGAAACGGCAAACGGGCCGCGGCTGTCGAGCAGACCGGTCAGGTGACCTCAGCGGTGCCGTTCGCCGACGGCACGATCGCGGCGGCCGACCGGCACCGGATCGTCGGCATCGGCGCCGACGGCCGGCGACGGGCCCTGGCGCGCACCCACGCCGTCCCGTTCACGATCGTCGTTGGTCCGGACGGCGGCCTGACGTACCTCGACCACGCGGACGGCAAGGGCTTGGTGCAGCATCTGCCGCGCAAGGCAAGCAGGCCGAGCACGGTGGCGCGCGGCGACCTCACCGGAATTGGCCTGACCCGCGACGCGACCGGTCGCGCCTACGTCACGGGATCCGCCACCGGTGAACGGTCCG
Organism: Micromonospora lupini str. Lupac 08; assembly: GCF_000297395.2. GTDB lineage: Bacteria > Actinomycetota > Actinomycetes > Mycobacteriales > Micromonosporaceae > Micromonospora > Micromonospora lupini. The sequence goes on from NZ_HF570108.1 coordinate 2,898,306, forward strand.
GCGTGGCGGGGACTCCCGCCCTGCCGAAGGAAACGCTGGCTTCGACGAGGGGCGAGTCCTTCGTGACCTCCACCGGCTGGTCGGCGGCCGGAGCCCGGCAACCGGACCCGACACCTGCGGTGGAGGTCGCGCTCGCCATTCGTTCCACCGGCCATCGGCTTCACTTCACCGTCGACGTGACGGCCAGCGGCGACCCGGCCGGCCGGGGACCGAGCCCGGTGCCGGGGACCGCCACGCGTCAGCGCATCGCTGCCGCCGCCGGCTCGACGACGAACCCGGTTGAGGACGAGCGGACCTGCGCGGTGCCCCGCAACGACCCGCGTAACCAGGCTGGACACACATGTACGGCATCTACTTCGACAGCCATTACACGTTCCGTGCCTGTTGGGTGGAGGACATTACCTCGCCGCCCCTGCAGACCTGTACCGATCCGATCACCTTCGGCTGACCGAGGGCCAGGGTCACGGCCTCCGTGAGGGTCGTGACCCAGACGCCGGGCGTTCGGCGTTTCCGCCACACGTCATAGCCAAAGACCCACACAAGGGGGAATGCGAATGTTTGACAACGGGCGCCGGCTTCGGCGCGGTCACCGTCTGGGGTTGGCCTCTCTGCTCGTGAGCGTGTTGGTGGCGGTGTCGTCCGGGCAGCCGGTCTACGCGGCCAACCTCGGTAGCGAGCCGACCCTGCCCTACGCGCAGCCGGGCAACACCAGCCTGCCCAGGGCTGGGTGCGACACGACCGCCACCGACCCGAAGAATCCGCCGGTCAACAGTCCGGCGGCGGTGCAGGTGATCTACGCGTGGAATGACTCCACCGGTAACCAGTACGCCGCCAACGTCGAGAACGCCGCCCGCGTCGTGGACCGCGTCGACTGGCTGCTCGACCAGGCCAGCGACTATGACCAGCACTTCACGTTCAGCTGCCGATCGACGACCACCAGCACGTACAACCAGTATGCGCAGGCGATGGTGACGTCGGAGAAGATCGACACTCCGAGCACCGACTTCTGGTCGATCGCGAACGAGTTGGCGGCCAAGGGGTACGACGACAGCAACCGCTGGTACGTGGTCCTGACGGAGTTCGCCGCGCCGTCCGCCTCGGCACACTGGTGTCCGACCAGTGGAGGCAGCGGCTGCGTCTCCATCGTTGAGGCATGGGACAGTGGAGTCGTCGGGCACGAGATGGCGCACCTGCTCGGTGCCGGTCACGCCTACATGACCGAGCACGTCTGGCAGGACTCGAGCGGTAGCTGGCAGGCCGAGCAATACTGCCCCGACATCATGATGTGCGCCGGCGACTGGTGGGCCTTCGACATGGGCTACCGCCAGAACTACGACCCGAGCGAGACCAGCGCAAGGTTCTATGTCGACAATTATCCGTCAACGACGACGAACAACGCGGCGGTTCACCCGCTGCTCACCTCGCCGGTGTGCTGCGACGTCGGCGCCAACAACGACCTGCTGACCGCGCAGGAGCGGACCATCGAGGCACAGGTACCTGGCACGTCGAACCCCACCGGGTTCACCACCTCCGGCTCCGGGGCCACCATCTCGGTCACCCCGCAGGGCTCGTACACCGGCGTTTCCGCCCGCTACTTCGACAACCGTCGCTCGTTGCAGTTCGTCAGCTCACCGCAGCCGGCGGAGAAGTCGGTAATGGTGAGCCGTAGGCCGTCGGTGACGGTCGGGCACAACTACAAGTTCTACGTCCGGCTTCGCGCCGACTCCGGCACCGCCGCGCTGCGCATGCGGTGGTACAACTCCGGCGGCACGCTGCTGTCCACGTCGACCAGCAGCTGGTTCGGCCTGACGTCGAACTGGTGGGAGTGGTCGCACGAAGCGGTCGCCCCGGCGAACGCGGCCACCGTGCAGATCTCCGTGGTGGCACCGGCCGGTGGCTCCCAACCGGCGACCCTGACCATGCACGTGGACACACTGCAACTGACCGACTGCAGCGCCAACCAGAACTCACTGTGCCGCCCCAGTACCTGATGTCACCCAGGTGATCCGGCCTTTCCCCGCGTCGCGCTCCCGCGACGTGGGGAAGGCTGTATCTGCCCTTGATCGCCGCGGTCATCGCGCAGGCCAAGGGCATCATCACGGCCGAACGCCGCTGCAGCCCCGCCGAAGCCTTCGCGATACTGTCCAAGGTGTCGCAGGACTCCAACCGCAGGGCCCGCGGCGTGGCCCAGGCTCTCGTCGATCGGGCAACCGGGAATCGCGCCACGCCCTGATCCGGTTCGGCGCCTCCGCCTCGCCGTCGAGATTTCCGTACCCCGCGCCGAGTACGACCACCAGTTGCCCCTGGTGCGCAACGACGGTTGGGTGACCCTGCACGCCGAGGCCGGCGAGACCGGCATGGGGGAGACCCCCAACTCGGTGCTCGAACCGTTCGCGGTCTCCGCGTCCGAGCCGCACCACCAGGACCTGGTGCTGCGGCCGCTCACCGGCACGGAGGTACGCGCTGGCGGTGTGGTCGACTCACGCACGTCCGCGCCGTGCCCGCCGGACGTCGCGCTGACCACGGACGGGCAGGTCACGCCCGGCACCGCCGAGCGGGTCGAGGTGGCGGTCACCGCCCGGTGCGCCGACGGGCTGCGCGGGGTCGACGCGACCGTCGCCGTCCCGACGGGCTGGACGGTCACGCCGGCCAGCGCCGACCTGGGCACGGTCGCGGCCGGCACGCCGGAGACGGCGGTGTTCCAGGTGACCGCCCCGGCCGGCACGGACATCGGTTCGTTCGACCTGACAGCCACGGTGGGCGCGACCTCCGGGGCCGGGTTCCCCAGCTCCGTCACGGCGGAGGTCACGGTGCGCACGCCGCTGCCCCCCGGCCAGGTGTGGCTGAGCGACCAACAGTGGACGGGCGAGTCCAACGGGTGGGGCCGGTCGAGAAGGACCGCAGCAACGGCGAGGACGCCGGCGGCGACGGCAACCCGATGCGTATCGACGGGGTCGCCTACGACAAGGGTCTCGGCGGGTCCGCGCTGTCGGTCATCTCGCTGGACCTGGGCGGGCGGTGCACCACGTTCCGCTCCGACGTCCGGGGTGGACGACGAGACAGGCAGTAACGGCTCGGTGGTGTTCGAGGTGTGGGTGGACGGGGTTCGCAAGGCCCAGACCGGAGTGCTGACCGGCTCCGGCAGCCTCAGCCGCTCTCCGTCGACGCGACCGGCGGCCAGCGCCTCGAACTGCGCCTGACCGACGGCGGCGACGGGGTCGGCAACGACCACGGTGACTGGGGCGCGGCCCGGCTGACCTGCGACGCCTGACCGAACCGGACGCGCGGCGGCGACCCCCGGGAGCCGCCGCGCCACCGTCCGGCCCGGTCGTCAGGGTGGAGGCCCGGCCTTCCGCCCGTTTGGGAGAATCGTGCGGGCGGCGGGTGTTCGTATCAGCGCCGTCCGTGGATCCGCACGGTCGCGTCGCGTACCGCGTCGTTGAGTCCACCAAACAGTTTCGGCTGGCGTGGCTGCTGGCCACGTGCGCGCGCCTGCTGTCGGGCCGGGCTACCTGCAGCACATCGTCGTTGTCGGCGCCGACACCGACGGCGACGCGTCCTGTACCGCGTCACCGACGAGGAACTGCTCAGCCTCGCCAAGCAGGCCGGCGAGCACTGGCAGGTGGCGCACCTGCGGGTGCACGCCGACCTGATCGTGTTCAGCCAGCACCAGGCTCCGGACCCGTAGCGCGGCTGTCGCCGGCAGGGCAGCCGTCGCGGCTGAGTACCCACCGTTCCCCGCCGACCCGCACCAGCCACCGGCCACCGCAGTCGAGGGCACCACCTTCAGGAGAAGGCTCGTCAGCTGTCGGTGGCGTCAGCGGCCCGCATCGCGGCGGCCTCTTCGCGGGCACGGGCCGCTGCGACAAGATCTCCCGACACGGTGTGTGCGCGGGCAAGGGTGTCCAGGCCGTTGGCAAGCCAGGTTCGCGAGCCGATCCGCCGCCACAGGCTGGTAGCTGCTTCCGCACGGCGTCGAGCGAGCGCAGGCTGGCCCGCCAGGAGTTGCGCTTCCGCGAGCGCGTTCAGTGTCGCAGCCTCGCCCCAGAGGTTGCCGAATTCGCGATACGTCCACAGGCTGCGAGCCAGATGCCGTCGCCCCTGCGCGTGTTCGCCCCGGCGCACGAGGACGTCTCCGAGCCAGCACGTCGCGTGGGTGGCGCTGAGCCGGTCACCCAGACCTGCGCTGATGGTTGCCGCCTGTTCGAAGCAGTCGCCCGCGGCCCGGTAGTCACCACGCGCGCGGTGACTCTGGCCCAGACACCGCAGGGCCTGCGCCTCCCCAGGTCGGTAGCCTGCGAGTCTGCTGGTGCGAAGACACTCCTCAAACCGTTTCTCGGCCCTCTCCGGGCGCCCATTCTCCAGGTCGATGACGCCGATCCCGTTCATCGCGTAGACGAGGCAGTTGACGTTGCCCGCTCCGCGGGCCAGCGTGGCGGCAGCCTCGAAATGACGTACCGCGGACGTGTAGTGACCGAGTAGCCGGTGTACGTAGGCCAGCCCGGCGGTGGCGCTGGCACGGTATGTCGGGCCTTCGCCCTCGGCGAGCAGAAGTGCCTGCTGAAAATGTTCGATCGCTTCCGGGTACCGGTCCAGGATGGTGGTGAGCTCACCGAGGCAGCGGTGCAGTTTCGCGGCGCTGCGCCGGTCGCCGCAGTGCAACGCCACCTTCAGCGCCCGGTCCTGGAGCCGTTCCCAGTCGTCGAAGTGACTGCCTATCTGGAAGTAAGACGTCATGGCGGTGATCAATCCGGCAGCCGAAGCGATGTCGGTGTCGTTCATTCCCCAGTCGGCCACGTCGATGAGGAACCGACGTTCGTTGGTGAACCACGTCTGCGGGTCGATGAGGAGCTCGTCGGAGACTCCTCCCGGTAGTCGCCAATGCACGAGCTCGGTTTGCGGTATGCCAAGGAAGTCGGTGCAGAGAATGTCCACGGCACGCTCTGCGAGGTCGAGACTCGCGCTGAGCACCCTGGTGGCGGCCATGTGGCGTTCGTGTGGCGAATCTTGCTGTTCCGCGCGTTCGCGCCCGAGTAGTTTCACCAGGTCGTGCAGACGGTAACGGAGGTCGGCGGCGCTGACGGAGCAGATTTCCACCAGGTGCACGTCGACCAGACCGTCGAGCACGACTTCCGCGTCCGGCAGGCTCAGGTCGAGAAGCGCTGCGGCGGACCAGGCAGCGAAATCCGTCGCGGGTAACAGGCTCAGCATCCGCAGGGCGTGCTGTGACTGCTCGTCCATGGCCTGGTAGGTGAGTTCGAGACTGGCCCGCACCGCCACATGTCCGACGGTCAGCTCGTCCAGCTTGCGCTGCTCGTCGGCCAGCGACCGGGCAACCTTCCTCAGCGGCCAGTGGGGACGCGCGGCGAGCCGCGCTCCCGCGACCCAGACCGCGAGGGGAAGACCACCGCAGGTGTCCACGATCAACCGAGCGGATGCCGGATCAGCGGCGACCCGGCCGTGGCCCAGCATGTCGGCCAGCAGAGCGAGTGCGGCTGACGGGTCCAGCACACTCAGGGGCAGACGACGGCCACCGAGTTCGGCCAGGCTGGTGCGGCTGGTGACGATGGTGGCGCACCGTGATCCGCTCGGCAGTAAATCGCGTACCTGGCATGCGTCCCGTGCGTTGTCCAGGATGACGAGTACCTGTTTCTGGGCCAGCAGCGTGCGGTACAGGTTGATCCGATGAGGCAGATCCGCGGGCACAGCTCCACCACGTACGCCGAGCGCTCGCAGGAACGCGCCGAGAACCGCTGCCGGCGTGGCCTGCTGCTCATTGAAACCACCCAGGTCGACATAGAGCTGACCGTCCGGGAAGCGAGCGGTGAGCAGGTGCCCGACGCGTACCGCGAGTGCCGTCTTCCCGCCACCGGCCGCGCCGGTGATCAATAGAGTCGCCGGTCCAGGTCCGTCCTCGGTCAGTAGCCGACAGGCGCGGTCCACCTCGTCGTCTCGGCCCACGAGCACCGGCAGGTCGGGCGGAAGCAGATAGGGTGTCGCCTGCGCTGCGGACAGAGCCCTCTTCGGAGACTGCGCCGCCTCGGGAACGGTCGCGCGCTCCACGACGCCTTCGACGACGTCCGGTGTCGTCTCTTCGGCCACGGACAGTGCCCGTTGGGCTTCGAGCCACTCATCGACGATGGACGGCTCGCCGCCACAGGCCCGTACGAATGCCGTGACCAGCTCCTGGCTGGGTAGTGAGCTGCGATTCAGCGCACTCGCGACGGTGCTGGGGGGCAACTGACAACCACCCTTCCGGCCTTCTCTCTCCAAGGACCGGTAGGAAAGCCCGGACCACGCCTTCAGCGCGCGCAACCGGGCGACAAACTCCGCCGCCGTCCGCACCCTGCCGGGCCGAGGTAGCGGCGTCGTCACGGATTACATCCTAGCGACCATCGTCGAACCCGGGTTGACCCTGAGATCGCGTCGGACCGATCACCGGCGAGGGCGGGCCGAGTTACTGGTACCGCGATGAGCTGCCGACCGACCTGCCGCCGGCGCCGACCGACCCGACCGGCGTACGCCGGGTGTACGCCCGGGGCGTGCTGGCCATGGCCAACGCCGGGCCGGACACCAACGGCAGCCAGTTCTTCCTGGTGTACGCCGACTCCGCGCCGGGTCTGCGAGTTCACTCCGGCCGCAGCGGCGACCTGGCTGCTGCGCAGCCCGTTCATGCCGTCATCCTGGCGGCGGCCCGTTGCGCGAGCGCGTCGAGGACGTCAACGTGCGCGGCTGGCACCTGCACGTCGACGCGCAGCGCGCCGGCGTCGCCGGCCCCCTCATCGAAGTCCCCGTCCTCGTCGGACTCGTCTACGTCTCGCTGTGGGCACGCCGCCGCTACTTCACGTCCACGCCTTTCATCAGCACATCCGCCTAAGCGGTAAGGGAAACACCGTGAGTGACAAGCCCAGCGTCCTGTTCGTCTGCGTCCACAACGCCGGCCGCTCCCAGATGGCCGCCGGCTGGCTACGCCACCTCGCTGGTGACACCGTCGAAGTCCGCTCCGCCGGCTCGGCCCCCGCCGACGCCATCAACCCCGCCGCCGTACAGGCCATGCGCGAAGTCGGCATCGACATCACCGACCAGGGCCCGAAACTGCTGGAGTACGTCACGGCGGAATCGTCCGACGTCATCGTCACCATGGGCTGCGGAGACGCCTGCCCCGTCTTTCCCGGCAAGCGCTACGAGGACTGGAAACTCGACGATCCCGCCGGCCAGGGCGTCGAGGTCGTCCGCGGAATCCGCGACGAGATCCGCACCCGGGTGCAGGCACTCCTCACCGATCTCATCCCCGTCGCCTGAACCACGCTGTCGCCGCGCCTGCCGGTCTGAACTCGTCCGGCAGGCGCACGGCGTCTGTGCGCAGCGGCGGCGAGTCCACCCGTCGCGCAAGGCCGGCGGTGACGCAAGGCCGTGTCGCATGCCGTCGCGTTGTTAGTCAGCCGCTGCCTACGCGCCGGACGAAGGTGGAGCGGCTGCTGCGCCCGCCGCGCCTGCGCGAATCGCCGTCTGTCAGCAACCGGCGCCCGGAGCAGGGGCGGTGGCGTCCGAGGCTGTACCCGATCGAACGGGTGGTCGGATAATCTCCGGCATGTCTGCTGGAGCGAATCGTGTCGACGATGCGGCCGACGTGGAGCAGGTGGCCCCGGCTACCGGTCGAACCGCGGTGGCGGCGAGCACTGGTCAGGCGTGGCGGGTGGTGGTCGGATTCGGTGTGGTGAGCCTGGCCGCGGACATGGTGTACGAGGGTGCCCGCTCCATCTACGGGCCGCTGCTGGCCTCGTTGGGCGCGTCGGCTGTCGTCGTCGGCCTGATCACGGGCGCTGGGGAGGCGGCGGCGTTGCTGCTGCGTCTGGTGTCCGGGCCCCTGGCGGACCGGACCCGCCGGTACTGGACCTTGACGATCGTGGGGTACGGGCTGACCGCGGTCTGCGTACCGCTGCTTGCGGTGACCCCGATTCTGGGCGGCGCCGGCCTGGCGGTGGCCGCGGTGCTGATCCTCGCCGAGCGGCTCGGTAAGGCCATCCGCAGCCCGGCCAAGTCGGCGCTGCTCGCTGACGCCGCGAGCCGGGTCGGGATGGGCCGCGGCCTGGGGGTGCACAAAGCCCTCGACCAGATCGGTGCGTTCGCCGGTCCGCTGCTGGTCGCTGCGGTCGTCGCGGTGACCGCCGGTGCGCTGTGGCCGGGGCCGGCGGTGCTGACCGTTCCGGCCGTCGTGGCGATGCTGCTGCTGATCACGCTTCGCACGCGGGCCGGTACCTCTCCGGCAGAGCGCGACACCGACACAGGGTCAGGCACCGCGGCGAAGACCGGTCGGGAATCGCTGCCGGGCAGGTTCCACTGGTTCGCAGCGGCGATGGCGGTGTGCACTGCGGGCCTGGTGACCTTCGGGCTGATCGGTTTTCATCTGGTGCGCGCGGGCGTGGTCGCGACCGCGGCGGTGCCGCTGATGTACGCGATGGCGATGGCCGCGGGTGGGCTCGCCGCGCTGCTGACCGGGGTGCTGTACGACAGGGTCGGCCCGTGGGTTCTGGTGGTGCTACCCGCCATGATTGCCGTCGTGCCGCCGCTGGCGTTCGGTGGCGGCCTGTCGGCGGCGGTCTTCGGGGTCGTGGTCTGGGGCGCCGCTGTCGGGTTGCAGGACTCCACGGTCAAGGCCATGGTCGCCGATCTCGTGCCCCGTAAGCGGCGGGCCACCGCATACGGCATCTTCGCCGCTGTGCAGGGCGCCGGAGCCCTGGCCGGCGGCGCAGCGGCGGGGTTGCTCTACGACCGTTCGGTGCCAAGCCTGATCATCGCCGTGGTGCTTGCCCAGGCCGTCGCCCTGCTCATGCTCGTCGGCGTACTGGCACGAACCCGCCAGCACCGACGCGACCCTACCTAAGTCCGGCTGGGCCCGATGTCGCTGGAGCGAGCGCAGCAGCGACAATCCGGCAATTGTCTGCTGTGACCGGCGAGTTACGCCCGGATAGCAACCCGATGAGACCGCCCGCGCCGCAGAGTAGGCCGAGAATCCGGTGCGGGGCGATATCGCCGGTGGTGGTCAGGGCGAGGATGCCGTAGGTGCCGGCGCCGACGATCGAGGCGAGGAACGTCGAGGCCAGGGCGGCGGGCGCGATCTGGGCACCGGGGTGCCGCGGCCGGTCAGGATGGGGCCGATGATCGAGGCCCAGGATTGTGGACTGGGACAGCGGCGGCAAGTCGGGCGTGCCGGTACGCAGTGCGCGGGCGCAGAGCCAGAGTTCGAGCGGAAGTAGGACAGCGGCAGCGACGAGCCGGAAGGCGTCCGCTCCCGGGATGGCAAAGACGCGGATGACCGCACCCAGGATGACACCCGGCAGGACCCTGAACCACCTCGCCGACCGCATCCGCAACCACCGCCAGCAGCGCGAATCCCGGTGGAGGCGGCTGAACCCGGGCCGCCAGGCCCTGCTAGCCCTGGCCCACCTGCACAACTGCGACACCTACACCCGCCTTACCGCCGGCCGACGGCAGCCTGTACCTGTGGGCCGGCCGTGCCCAGGATCCCGCGCCGGACCGAGCTCGCTTCCGGCCTCCGCTTCGACGTGGTGGGCCCTGAACGGTCGGGCCTTGGTGCGACTGCTGAGCATTCGGTCATAGTGGACGCTCCGTGCGCCCACCCGCGCGTATATCGTGATGGGCAGGCATAGGCAGGTATCGATTGCAGAGGGGGCGTCGACGTGGCGTTATCAAGACGGGTGGCCCTTGCGGCATCCTGGCTGGTAGCGGGAGTGGGCGCGCTGACCGCCCTCGCCATGATCTCTGTGGTGCCTGGTAGCGCCTCGGCGGACACCGTGGCAGGTGGATGCCGGGCGACGGCGCGTACCGACTCGCATTGGGGCAATGGTCCGACGAGCGGCGCGGTCGTCGTCGTCACGGTCACCAACACCGCGACGACGCCCGCGACGACCTGGTCGGTGACGTGGACGCTGGCGGACGGCCAACGGGTCGTCAACGCGTGGAACGCCACGGTCAGCACGTCGGGCCAGACGGTGACCGCGGTCAACCTCGCATGGAACGGCAGGCTGGCTCCGGGTGCCTCCACGACGTTCGGGATGCAGCTGGCCGGCTCGAGCTCGGCACCGGCGTTGAGCTGCAGTAACGATGCCGTGTCACCGCCCTCCTCGCCGCCGGTCTCCAGCTCGCCGCCGGGGCCTGAGGACGTCAGGGTCACCGAGGCCGACACCCGGACCGCGGTGACCCTGGTCCTCGGGCAGACGCTCGGCGTGTCCCTGCCGTCGAGCTACCTACCGTTGACGTCCACCAGCCCGGCGTTGACCCTCGTGTCGAGCAGCGGCGGATACCCCACCGGTCAGCCGCTGACCGCGCTGTTCCGGGCGGTCGGTACCGGTTCGCTCGACCTGTCCACGGTGAGCGACGACCCGTGCTTCCACACGACGCCACCGTGTGCGAGACCGGTCCTGCAGTGGACGGTTCACGTCAACGTCGTCCCCGCGTCGCCGGCCGGAGACGTCAACCTGACCCAGGCCGCGAACCGGACCACGGTCAATCTGGTCGTCGGGCAGACACTCGGCGTGTCGCTACCCGCGAACTACCGGCCGTTCACGTCCGTGAACCCTGCGATGGCCCTCGTGTGGACCACCGGTGGTTACCCCACCGGGCAGCAGCTCAGGGTGCTGTTCCGGGCGGTCGGGGGCGCCTCGTTCGACCTTTACACGCAGACCGACACGGCGTGCAACCACGACCCCACCCCGTGCCCCAGCCCATACCAGCCGTGGACGGTACGCATAAACACCCTCTACCCGCCGCCGTCCCGCTGACCGGGCCCACAACGACAAGTCGATCACCATGCACCTCGCCGTCACGCGCGCGCCGGCACCGGCGATGATCGCCAGGTATCGGCGCACTCAGGGGAGGCGAATGCCCGGCCTGCGATTGACGCGCCGGCCACAACGGGCGCATGACGCCTACGTCCTGGCGTACGTGGTGGCACAACCACCGGGTGCACGAGCGGACCCACGGCACCAAGCACATGGTCCACCCCGCCGTGGGTCCGATGACCATCCGATACGAGGCGCTGGCACTACCCGGCGACGACGACCAGACACTCTTCATCTACACCACGGGTACATTGACAAGCCGCGCAGCCTGGACAGGCCACCGCCCCCCGGGATTCCGAGCTCGCACGGGGATCCGGTCGCGTGATAGGTAACTAGCGGCCGGACCCGCCGAACAGGCGAACCGCCTCTGTCGCTCGCTGCTGATGGCCGACGCACGCTCCGTGCAGACGGCCTGTGCAGGATGAGCCCTGTTGGCCGTCCGGCGCGTCCGGCATCACGGCCGGACGACCCCGACGGCATCTACGACGAGACTGCCGCTGCGCACCATGATCTCCACGGTGTGCGTGCCGGCGGCGAGGTTGCGCAGGGCGTACGTCTGATAGAACTCGGGAGAGGCGAGCGTGCTCGCTGCGGAGTTGACCACCGTACCGTCCACCCTGACCTGCAGGACGGCCGAGCCGTTGTTCGGCCCGATGATGTCCAGTCCGGTACCGGCGAACGTGTAGGTCAGCGTCGAGCCGCTTCCTTGGCTGGTCGACAGGCTCCGCTGAACGTTGTACATACCCTTACCGTTTTCGTGCGCCCAGGACCCGCCGTACACCAGCTTCCTGGCGGGCGGATTGGCCAGGTCGGACATCTCCAGGTTGTCCAGCACCTCGGAGTAGTACGGCGGGCTTCCGTCGACCGTCTCCACCCGGAGGTTGTCAAACCGGGTGAAGTAGTAGCCGCTGCCCAGCGTGATCCGGCCGGACAGCTTGGGATTCGGGTCGGTGTAGGTGGCCAGTGTGACGCCGTCGAGGTAGGCGGTCACGGTGCTTCCGGCGCCCTTCAGCGCGATGTTGTGCCACGCGTTGTGAGCGGTGTTGAATCCACCGATCCGCACGCCGCCGGCGCCGCTGACCACGTTGCCGCTGGCGACCGCGCTGTTGTTGACCAGCAACTGCCAGCCCCCGTCGAAGGTGAACTTCACCGAGTACGGCGCACCGTTGTCACCGTGCTGCTCGCGGATGCCCAACCGGGCGTGGTTGGCGCCGTTCTGGGTGCTGCTGTTCTCGAAGGAGACATCGACGCTGGCCTTGTAGTTGAGCCACCGACTGTCACCGATCCTGGTGACCGCGTCTCCCCCGTTCCACGCACCGCCCAGGCCCTGGCTCGGGCCGTCCAGCTGCTGACGCAGCACGTAATTGGTCGATCCGTCCGGCTGGTACGCCTCGAAGGCGCCATTGCGGTCGCTGGCGTAGCGCGGGATGACGCTCCTGGCGCCGCCACGCGAAGTGATGAAGTCCTCGGTGCCCGTGATGGTGCCGCCACTGCCGATCACCGGGACCGTCTTGCCGGAGTAGTCGAAGCCGTCGGCGTAGAGGATGTTGTCGCTTGTGCTCTGCACGTCGCCGGAGATGTCGGTGTCCAGCACGGTGCGCTGGCCCTCCACCGGCAGGGGTTCCAGGTACTCGGGATTGGTGTGGTTGGCCAGCGTCGTCACGGTGACGACCGAGTTCGGCCTGACCGTCACGGAGTACACCCCGCCGTCATCGGCCGTGACACTGCCGAGGTGCTTCAGGTAGTTGGCGTTGAACGCCTGGCCGGGGTCGGCCGCGCGGGTTTCCCACAGCTGTAGGGCCGGAGTGCCGGAGTAGGCCATGTTCACCGGCTGGAGGCGGTACGACTGGGTGTACTCGCTGTCGTTCATCAAGACCGTGGAGAAGTTGCGCCTGTCGGGCGCGGCGAGCGTGAGATAGCTGGGCGTGCCGTTGCGTCCGACCACCGGGTTCGTCCCGGTCGCTCCGGTATAGCTGGATTCGGGGACGGCGCGCCAGATACCGGCCGTGTTGCTGGAGTTCTCCCAGCCGGTCTTGGCGAACCAGCTGAAGTGCCGCAGCACGTCGATGGCGGCGTCGTAGTGCAGCCAGCCCGACCAGGGATCACGGGCGCTGACGATCTCCTTGTAGGAGTACTGCCCACCCTCGTAGAAGGACCCGATGGCCGGTTGGTAGATGAAGTTGGTCCGGCGCGAGTTGACGAATCCCTTGATGATGGTGTTTCCCATCTCCAGCGCACTGTTGGTGCCGCCGATGCCGGTTCCGACCACCGACGGGGACCGCATGTTGTTGTTGGGGCGGAAGGCGGAATTGCCGAAGGTCGCCTGTGCTTCGCTGTTCCAGATCTCCTTGTCGTAGTCCATCGCCAGGCGCTTGAAGTTGCCGGCGCTGTCGTCGTCGGGGCTGTAGTGGTAGCCGGCCGCCGCCACCACGTCGCGCAGGCCGGCGTCGCTGATCATGCTGCCGCCGAACGACCCGACACCTACCTCGTCGGAGATGACGACCTTGATCTGGTTGTACCGAGATTGCTCTGTCGAGTTGGCGAAGTCGGCACTGTCGGTCCTGACCCGGTTGGCATAGGTCTTGGTCCAGTTCAGGTCCGCCCCGCGCTCGTTGAGACCCGGGTTGACGTAGTCGACCATGAACCCGTAGGTCCGGTACGCGCTCAGGATGGTCTTCTTGAACCAGGTGTAGACCTTGTCGTTGCTGTTCGCCCAGCCGGGGGAGTTCCAGCGCAGCAGGGACACCTTGACGTTGGGGTTGACCTTCTTCGCGTCGGCCGCGAGCTGGAAGCCCTGCGCACGCTTGACGTTGGGGGTCTCGGACTCCCAACGCATGGTCGAGGGGTCCGGTCCGGTGGAGTTGTTGCGGTCGTTGCCCATCTCGATCTTCACGTTGGTGAAGACCGGACTCTCCCCACCGAAGAGGACCCGCAGCAGCTGCGCGTACGCGGTAGGGCTCTGGGCCTTGTAATCCATCAGCAACTCGCTGGTGCTGTTGGCGCTGAGCGCACCGAAGCCCTTGAACGTCAGGCCGTTGACGTTGCCGGCGCGGATGTTGTTGCCGTCCACCGTGATCGTGCCCGATCCCGGAGTCGACACGTCGGTGACGATCCACTGCTGGTTGGTGCTGCCGCTGTTCGCGTACTGGACGAGGTTGGCGCCGTCGGACGTGCTGCCCCCGCCATCCAGGTACAGCCCGTTGGCCCGGTTCCTGAACTTGACGTAGCCGCCGGAGTCCTCCCGGGTCCACTGCTGGTTGGTGCTGCCGCTCTCACTCCACTGGCCGCAGATGGATCCACCCGTCGTGCGGCCCATCCCGTCCAGGTACAGGCCGGTGGCCCGATTCTTGATCCGGACGTAGTCGCCGACGGCATCGATCGTCCACTGCTGGTTGTCGCTCGACGACGAGGAATACTGGCCGACAGCGGCGCCGTTGGTGGTCCGACCCATGCCGTCGATGAACTTGCCGGTGGTCCGGTTGCCCAGTTTGACGTAGGCCGCGGCTGCTTCCATGGTCAGGCCCACTGGCGTGGATGCGACCGGCATGGCTACCACGTACGTCAGGACAAGCGCTGCGATCGACAGCATGCTCAGCGCGGTGGGCCTGACGCGGACACGGCGGGGGCGGGCTACTCCCGGAGTCTGCCGAGGCGGAGCGGATCGAGGGCTGGTCATGAGATCTCCAGTCAACCGGTCAAGGTGTGGCAGCCGACGCCTCCGGCTCGCCGGCCTGCGGTGACCAGAGGTGGCACGTCATCGTCTGATCGCATCGAACCATATATATGCCATCCGGATCTAGAGATGCCAGGAAACGGAGCGAGACGTGCAAGAGAGTTCAGATTCGAACATCCGGCCGTCAGGCTGAAGCACCGCGACGGATCCACCCAGCGGTCGGGGGCCACGCTGGGGACAAGGTGGGGACGGCGAAGTGGACCGCGTCGAGGTGCAGGTTCGGCCAGCGCACTGCGGACAGGAGGGTTGCCACAGGTTCGGGGCTTGCGGTACGGCATGCTCCCTTCGAGGTTCCCGCGGTAGCCGCCGTCGGCCATCACCTCGCGACCGGCGAGTTGGGTGTTGATACCGCTGCTGCGGTACACGATCGTGTCGTTGCGGTTGCCGGGTTGCGGGTCGCCCGAGGCGATGACGAGGCGGGTGTTCGCGTCGATCGCCACCTGCAGGTTGGTCGGGTAGCGGTAGTTCTTGCTCTGCGCGGCGAGCCGGTGATCCCGGGTCGGGATCGGGGTGCCGTCCACGATCGCGACCTGGTCTTTCGGGCAGTGGCGTACCCGGTGCCGACGCGAGTAGCGGCCCGACGATGTCGATCACCCGGTGCGCTGCCGAGTGAGAAGCCCCGAACAGGGCGCCGAGCCGGCGCATGGTCTGGGGTGTCTCTCAGGACGCGACTGAGGAGCGCAGGTCTTCTACGGCCTCCCAAAGCTGTCGTTCACGGTCAGGGTCGTAGGACTCCTTGGACGAGCGCTCCACTCGTGTGCGGTCGATGTAGGAACCGGAAGGTGCCGGGACGCGTCCGAGCGCGACGTCGGCGAGGCGCTGGCCGGCGACTTTCTGGCTCGACGCCATCGGGGTCAGCGTCATCAGTGGCATGATCCGCCGCCCCACGAGCCGGACAGCTGCGCCTGCGTCGCGGCTCAGGCCGGTACCGGGCACGAATCCAGGGTTGTAGCCGACAATGTCGACGCCCTGCGGCAGGCGTCGTGCGTACTCGTGGATGAGGTAAATCGCGGCGAGCTTGCTGGTGGAGTAAGCCGTCCCTCCGGCCGTGACGGTGTCGGCCTCCGGGAACGCGCGGATGCGGGCCAGGCCGGCCGGATCCTGCCAGGACGGCGCGGGCATCATTCCCGCGTTGTGGCGGAAGTCGCCGAAGTGCGCGTCGCTGACGGTGAGGACGATTCGTGACGGCACCTCGAATCGATCCTGCAGAAGGCGGAGAAGGACGTGATTGGCGAGCACGTTGACGGCGAATGTCGCCTCGAATCCGTCCGGGCTCTCTGTGACGTTGTTCGTGTAAAGCAGGCCGGCGTTGCCGATGAATCCGCGCAGCGGCGGCAGATCTCCTGCATCGAGCCGTCGGATCAGCTCGTCAGCTGCTGCGCGGACGCTGCCCATCGACAACAGGTCCGTCGGGATCGATGTCACGGCGCGCCCGTTGTGGCGGAACTGGGAGGCGAGCTCGTTTCCCGTGGCGCCACGTGCCAGGAGCACGAGGTGCGCCTCAGTGTCGCCGTCAAGGACGCGCTCGACGGCGACGCGGCCGAACCCGCGAGTCGCGCCGGTCATGACGATGGTGTGGGTCACCGGGTTCTCCCTTTGTTGAAGACTCATGACCACCTCTAACTATACGGCGTAAATTTACCTTGTATATCGAAGGTAACGCCTCCTTGCTTGATCGTCAACCGCACCCTTTACGAGATATAGTGAGCCTCATGTCACCCCGACCCCCGGCCGCCGAGCGACTCGATCACGACGAGCTCCTGTCCACAGCCCTCGCCATCGCGGACGCGGACGGGCTCGACGCCGTCACGCTGCGCCGGGTCGCTGGGCACTGGAACGTCACTCCCATGGCGCTGTACTGGCACTTCAAGAGCAAGGACGCCCTCCTCGACGCGCTGGTCGAGCGGATCCTCGGCGAAATGGAGCTGACCGCCGACAGCGAGCCCGACCTGCCTACGGTGATGGCGGCCCTGCTGCGTGTCCTGCGCGCGCACCCCGCCCTCGCCGAGATCGCACCCCTCCGCTTCATGCGCACGGACGCCGGCATCGATCTGGCCGAGCGGGTCATCGGACTTCTGCGCGCCGAGGGACACTCGCCGGTGGCCGCAGCGCAGCTGAGCATCTTCCTGCTCAACGCGTTGATCGGGTTGGTGATCCGCCAGCCGGGTGAAACCGCCGTCGCCGACCCGGCCCTGCGGGAGTCCCTGCTCAACGCCAAGCGCGCGCGGCTGAAGTCACTCTCCCCGCAGGACTACCCCCACCTGACCGAAACCGCCGACTTCTTCCTCGGACTTCCCGACGAGCAGGAGTACTACCAGCGAGGCCTGACCATGCTCCTCGACGGGGTGCGACTCACCTGAACAGGCCAGCACGGGAATCGAGTTACGAGACATCCCTCAGCGCCGCGCTGCAAGTGCTGTAGATCGACGTAGAGGGTTTCGGGTGAGCGGGGCTGAAGTGCCCCGCAGTCCCGCCATCGAGACACCGATCCCGCTCGCGACGCCGTGGCCAGCGCATCCCTTGTCGTGACCTCTTCGGCGGATGCGAAGGTGTCACCCGTGATTCTCCCGGTCGTCGGTCGCGCGACGTCCACTCATGCCGATGTCAGTGCGTTCGGCCAGCTACCGCTCGGGCCGGCATTCTGGAAGATCGAGTCGGTTCCAGCCGCGGGGCGCCGAGTCTGGGATCCGCCTGTATACCCTGTGCGGATGCCTTCGGCGAAGCAGCTTCTGCCGCTCCTCGGGGCCGCGCTGATCGCCGTCGTGGGCGCGCTGTTCGGATCCCCCTGGACGACCGGGGCCGGCGGCGTCGTCGTGCTGGGCGTCCTCGCCGTCCACCCCGCGGTGACCGGTCCCGCTGTGCCCCGGTCGACACGTCTGCTGCTGCAGGGTGGCCTGCTCCTACTCACCCTCGCGGGCGTCGTGGAGATGTGGGGATGGGCGGCCTCGCCATTCGGCGACGCCCCACGGAGCGCGAGCGAGCTGATCGCGCTGGTGACCGACCCGGTACGGCAGCGGACGCAGTTCCTACGACAGCTAGCCGTGGCAAGCTGTCTGATCCTGGCCTGCGCCTGCCTCGGCGGCGCTATCGGGCGGTTGCCGCGAGATCGGCTGCGCCGGGTCGGCCGGGCCGCGCCGGCCGTGGGCGTGCTCACGCTGGTCACCCTGGGATTCGTCGCACTCCTCCCGTCGGGGCTGTCCGCCCTACTCGGCTCGTTCACCAATGTGGCCGTGGGGGCGTTGCTCGTGCTCGGGGGGTATGCCTGGGTCGTGAGCCGCGCGGTCCGGCGCCATGGCCCCGCCCCGATCGCCGCAATCGGTGCCACGCTGCTGGCCACGGCGGCCTGGCTCGCGGTGGACGATGCCTGGCGGAGTCGGCCGGAGCCGCGCGGCAGCGACGCCTTCTACCAGACGGGCGTCAGTGTGTCCGTGGCCGTCGAGACCGGGCCCGACGTCGAGACCGCCGTCGCGGTCGCGGCGCTGCTGCTCGGAGCCGCTCTGACCGTGCTGGCCTGCGCGAGGCTCAGCACGACCCACAGCGAGACGCGCTGAGCCTGGCGCCCTCCAGCGGTGACTCATGGATGACGAGCGCGCACATCTGCCGAGATGAGTGCGCCCCAGGGGGAGCGGGCTGCACATCGTCGCTATGGTCGGTGTCGTGGAGACACTGGGCCGCCTTGCCGGAGTCACGGTCGACTGCCGGGATCCGCAGCGACTGGCTGACTTCTGGTCCGTGGTGCTTGGCGGACGCGTGACGGAGTCTCTTCCCGGCTGGCGGCGTGTCACTGTCGCCGGGGGCGGCCCGGTGCTGACATTCCAGCCGGTCCCGGAGCCCAAGGCCGGCAAGACGCGACTACACCTCGACATCGCCGTTATCGACGTTGACGAAGCGGTCGATCGGATCGGGATGTTGGGCGGGCGGTGGACAGGTGAACGACATGACTACCAGGAGGGCGCAGTCCTCGTCATGACCGACCCGGAGGACAACGAGTTCTGCGTCGTGCAGTACCACCGGGTGTGATCTCGTCAGGCTTTCGACCGAGCATCCGAGACCTGCTGATGGCGTCCTACGCACCGTCGTCGTTGCACACTGATCACAAGCGGCCGCGAGAGCGTCGAACCGTCGACACACTCTTCTGCCGCGATCCGCGCGACTGCACCTGAACCGAACGCGGGTCCGTCTCGTCCAAAGCGTCCCGCGATCCGCACTGGTGTGGGTTTGGCTGATGTCGGCGTTGTAGGTCGGGCGGCTCGCAGTGGGCTACCAATCAACGCGTCGACGCGGGCTCCAGCCACACTCGGCGCCCCGGCCGGTCCACCTCGACGATCCTGACGGTGGCGATCGCACCCATCGCTGGCCTTCACTTCAGAACTGACTCGTGAAGCAGCCCCAGGATGCCCGGCGCGACGCGGACGAAATCGGCGCTGGGCCGGCCAGGGGTGCACGCCTTTGAAGCGGAGCATGAGGTCGTGCTGCCGAAGCCGTACCGAACCTTCGTCGCGGAGATCGCCGACGGATCGTTCTCCGGACCACCGGATTTCGGTCTCCTCGGCGTAGCCGAGATGCCCGATGACTGGGGCAACGACCGCCCGGTGCGCGAGTTGGCGGCCTCGTTCCCGCTGACTGAGGCGTGGCTGTGGGAGGAGGACTCCCGGCCGTCGGAGGAGATCGAGCCGCTGCTCGATCCCGTTTTCGACCATGGATCGATCGTGCTCGGCACGGATGCCTGTGGGATGTACTGGTATCTCATCGTGACCGGCCCGCATCGCGGGCACATCTGGAATGTCAGCGGTGAGGGCGCGATGCCCTTCGGAGCGGAGTTCGGCCACACCACCGGGGCGTCGGGGTTCGTCGGGCTGCCACCCTCGTCCGTGTGCGGGCAGGAGCGACGTCGACGCACCGGCCGACGCTGCTTCGGGGCGCGGTAGCCGGACACCTCCTCGCCAGGCTGAGGCACGAGGGCGACGAGACCGCCGTCCACCAGCACCGACTCCCACTCCGTCAGGTGCAGCTGGAGTACTGGCCCCCTTGGCCGCGGGATGCCGATGCCGGGGGCGCCGGCCGCGCCATGGGCGGGAGCGACGAGGCGTCCGGGCTGGCCTGGAATGCCTGAATGGCGAGCGCGGCGAAGCGCCGGGAGGCGGTGACCTTGGCAGCCGGCGAGGACGCGTGGATACCGCTGTTGGCCATGAGTACGAGGATGACGTCGTCCAAGGCGAAGTCGGGGCGCAGACGGCCGGCTTCCTTGGCGCGGCGGGCCAATTCGGCGATCGACCTGAGAGCGTATTCGCGGCGCGCGTCGAAATCCACGGCACGGGGAAACGTTGAGGTGAGAGCTGCGGTAAAGCCCCCATCACGCGCGTTCAGTTCACACATCTTCTCGATGACGAGACAGAAGCCGTGCCACGGATCCGGATCGGCGAGGCCCTCGTCGACGACGGCGCGGCACGCGTACATCTGCTCTGCGAATGCCTCGGTGACCAGCATCTCCTTGGTCGGAAACCGGCGGTACAAGGTGGCCGGTGCAACCCTGGCACGCCGTGCGATTTCCCGCATCGGCACGTCCAGACCTTCAACGGCGAAGACTGCGCGGGCGGCATCGAGGATGCGCTCGCGGTTGTTCAGGGCATCGGAGCGAAGGGTGTGAGGCAAACGATCGGTCACTGCTCTCACTTCCAGGGAGGTGGACAGCAGGGTGCGTTAGCGTCCTGCGCATGAGGGCTCTGCAGTTTTCCAAGTATGGTCCCGCGAGTGTGCTTGAGGTATCGGAGGCACCGGAACCGCACGCCGGACCGGGACAGATCCGGGTGGCGGTTCGGGCCTCGGGGGTAAACCCGGCCGACACGTACGTCCGCGCCGGCCGATTCCAGGAATGGATTCCGCTCCGACTGCCGCACGTGCCCGGCGTCGACGCAGCCGGCGTGGTGGATGAGGTCGGCGACGGAGTGACCACCACTCGGGTAGGCGACGAGGTTTTCGGGATCACGGACTACGCCCAGATGGGCGGAGCGAACGCCGAATACGCCGTCCTGGCCGCGTGGGCACCGAAGCCGGCCGCGCTGAGCTGGGAAGAGGCCGGAGGTGCGGCCGGCAACATCGAGACGGCCACGCGCGTGCTCGACCGACTCGGCGTGAAAGATGGCACCACGCTGTTGATCGAGGGTGCGGCTGGCGGGGTCGGTACGACCGCGATCCAACTCGCGGTCGCTCGCGGCGCGGCCGTCATCGGCACGGCCAGCGATCGTAACCATGGCTTCGTCGCCTCGCTCGGGGCGGTCCCGACCACCTACGGCCCCGGGCTGGCCGAGCGGGTCGGCGCCCTGGTGCCCGACGGGGTGGATGTCGTACTCGACTGTGCCGGCTCTGGTTCCATACCCGACCTGGTCGGCCTGGTCGCGAGCCCGGACAGGGTGGTGAGCATCGCCGACATCAACGCCGGAGCGTACGGCGTGCACCTGTCCCGCGGCTCTGGCCCCGGCGCGGACACACCGGCTCTCGAAGGAATCGCCGCCGCGGGCGACCTCGCCGAGCGGGGCCGCTTCACGGTGCCGGTCGCTGCCGTGTTCACTCTGGAAGAGGCGGCCGCCGCTCACGAGTTGAGTGAGTCCCGCCATGCGCGAGGAAAGATCGTGCTGAAGCCGTAGCGTGTCCCACCCGTGCCGTGGGCCCAGATTGACAGCGAATTCCGGTCGGGCAGTCATGGGTGCACTCTCTCGACGGTTCGTCGTTCGAAGGATGGGACCGCCCGCCGTTGGGCGGGCGGTCCGTCGACAAACCCGAGCAACCGCTCGCGAGGTGGTGCGCCAGGACCGAGGGGCGGCGGACCGTTGTCGATCAGTGCGACAGACGCGGTCAATTTCTCGCCTCAGTCCGCGGTCTCGTGCTGGTGGATTACCCGGTCAATACGGCGGTCGGGAATGATCCACATGATCGCCGTGGCGACGAAGCACGTCAGGGCAGCCCAGACGCCGATGCGGTCCCGGTCGATGGCCAGGGCGCCGAGTATCCCGAGGAGGTAGAGCGCGGGGGAGAGCTTGCCCTTGAGGTCATTGCCGACGGCCCGCCTGAGCGGCGAGTCCGGTCCCTGCCGCCGGATGATCACGGCTTGAAGCACGAAGTATGCGATTGCCGCGGCGAGCAGATTCAGGCCGTAAATGACGACCGGGGTCGGCTCGAACCTGGACTCGTCCATCCAGGCTGTCGTGAACGGGAACAGCGACAGGCAGAACAGCAGTGCCGAGTTCGCCCACAGCACCGCGCCGCTGACCTGCCGCACCAGATGGAACATGTGATGGTGGTTGTTCCAGTAGATGCCGACATAGACGAAGCTGAGGAGATACGTCAGCAGCCCGACGCCGGTCGTGTGAAGAAGGCCGCTGAGGCTGTGGTCCTCCGGCACCTTCAGCTCGAGAACCATGATCGTGATGATGATGGCGAGCACGCCATCGCTGAAGGCTTCGAGTCGACCGGTCCTCACCGCTCTGTCGTCCCTTTCCCTGTAGCGGTTCCTTTATCCGGCGCTGTCATATTCTGTCCTTCTCCGTGGTGGCCGGCGGAGGGCCGCGGCTGCGGGTTCCGTGTCGTCACCGTCCAAGACCGGGCAGCCGTGGAATCTGTGACAGGCAGCGGCAGCGTTGACAGACCGAGATCGGTGTCCTGAGACACCTCGGCCGGCGTGTCACAGGTCGTCGGGTTGCCTTGTCTTTGCTGGTGTTCACCCGGATACCGGGTGGAGAAGAGGAAAGTCCCGGCCAGCGATGACGCCTTCCTGTCCAGGCTCGAGCGCAACGTCAGGGGAGAGGTGACGGGCGTCGCCCTCGCTGTATCGATCCACCGGTTGTTCGACCCGGCGGATACCAACGCGAGAAGGCGGGCCTGTGCAGTCTCTTCGGCGCGGGCGCTGCCCTGGAGGACGGCCCGGTCACGGCCGGCCGAGCGATACGGAGATCGAGATGCCTGTAAGCGGTAGCCACCTGGCCGCCCGCGACCATTGCCTCAGCCTGGTGCGCACCGTGGACCGGCCCACCGGGGCGGCCCGATACGGACGCATGTTCCCCGGCCTGGGCCCGCTGGGCACGGACCCCGGGCTGCTGATGCGCGCGGGGGGCGACGGCGGGATCTGCGACGCCGCCCCGGTCCTGGACCAGTTGAACCGGGACGGCGATGACGCCACGGAGGCCGCCGGTTGGCCCTTCTTCGGCCAGCTGATCGCCCACGACATCACCGCCGACCGCTCATCCATCACCGGCGGCGTCGACCCCGAGGCGCTGCGCAACGCGCGTTCCCCGAAGCTCAACCTGGAGACCATGTACTCGGACGGCCCGATCGGTTCGCCGTACCTGTTCGACGTGGGCGACCCAGCGAAGTTCCTGCTCAGCGAGGACGGCGGCGACGTGCCGCGCAACCCGCAGGGCGTGGCCCTGATCGGCGATCCGCGCAACGACGTGCATCTGTTCGCGCTGAGTCTGCACGTCGCGCTGCTGCACGCGCACAACCAGGTGGTCGACCTGCTGCGCGAGGGCGGGGTACCCGAGGCCGACGTCTTCGACCGGGCGCGGGTCACACTCACCTGGCACTACCAGTGGAACGTGGTCCACGACTTCCTGCCCAGGCTTGTCGGGACGAGCCTGGTCGAGCAGGTGCTCGCCGAGGGCGGCCGATGGTTCGCGCCGCCGTCAGGGCAGGCGTACATTCCGCTGGAGTTCGCCGACGCGGCCTTCCGCTATGGCCACGGCCAGATCCGGCACAGCTACCGGCTCGTCGACGGCGGTCCCGCGGTGCCGCTCTTCCCCGATCTGGTCGGGTTCGGCCCGCTGCCCGCCGGTCGGCGCCTGGACCTGGCGCAGATCTTCGATGTTCCCGGCCGCCCACCGGCGCAGCTCGCCAAACGCCTCGACGGCCGGCTCGCCGCCAGCCTCATCGGCCTGCCCGAGCGAGTCACCGGCGTGGTCGACACTGCCGCCTACCGCTCGCTGGCGGTACGCGACCTACTGCGCGGCGGAACCACCGGGCTGCCCAGCGGCGAGGCAGTCGCCCGGCTGGTCGGCGCGGCGCCGCTGACCCCCGACGAGGTGGGACAGGCCTGGCCGCACGGCACCCCGCTGTGGTTCTACATCCTCAAGGAGGCCGAGCACCGCGGCGGCGGCGACCGGCTCGGCCCGGTCGGCGGCCGAATCGTGGCGGAGGTCCTGATCGGACTGCTCCGCGCCGACCCGGCGAGCTACCTGAGCCTGGAACCCGACTGGGAGCCGACCCTGCCCGCTGCGGGAGCACGCTTCGGCCTGACCGACCTGCTCACCCTTCAGCGGCACGCGCCCAGTGTGTGACGTGCATCCGAGTCACAACCGGCGGTGCTGTCCGGTCATAGCTGGCGTAGCCGGGCGGACGCCCGGCGTCCCGACCAAGACAGAGGTGTGAGAGACATGAAGATCGCCGTACTGGGCGGTACCGGGCTCATCGGATCGCAGGTCGTCAAGATCCTGCAGGCCGAGGGGCACGAGGCGGTGCCGCTGTCTCCGTCCAGCGGAGTGGACCTGCTCACCGGCGAGGGCCTCGACGCCGGGCTCAAGGGCGCCGACGTCGTGCTGAATCTGACGAACTCGCCGACCTTCGACGAGGCTTCGGCCGACTTCTTCCGGACGACGATGGAAAACCTGCTGGCGGCGGCGCAGCGCGCGGGCGTCGGCCACGCCGTGATCCTGTCGATCGTCGGCGTGGACCAGGTGCCGGACCTCGCCTACTACCGCGCCAAGGTGCTGCAGGAGGAGATCCTGAAGGCTGGCCCGCTGCCGTACTCGATCGTCCGCGCCACCCAGTTCTTCGAGTTCGCCGGCGCGATCCTGTCCTGGACCGCCGACGGCGACACGGTGCGGCTGCCCGGTACGCCGGTGCAGCCGATGGCATCGGCCGACGTCGCGAAGGCGGTGGCCGAGGTCGCCGTGGGCGCGCCGCTGCAGGGCACCCGGAACGTGGCCGGTCCCGAGGTCATCACCCTCGACGAGTGGGGCCGGATCACGCTTGCCGCCAAGGGGGACGAGCGCACGGTCGTCCTCGACCCGGCCGCCGGCATGTTCGGCGCCGTGCCCGGCGACGTCCTGCTCGCCCCGGAGGGCGCAGCCCTCGCGACGACCACCTACCGCGACTGGCTGGCCCGCTAGTCGCCGGGGCTACGCGCGAGACGGCCTGACCGCTGCGGGTGGCCGACCGGTTTCGGATTCCACTCCAGACAGTGCAGGTGACGCCGCCTGGTGCCTGGGTGGGCTCTGCACCGTCGAGACAAAAGCCGCTGCTCGGCGAGATCCATCGGGTACTGCCGCCCGATGCCTCGCCGGGCCGCGGTCTCGATGCAGTTGCTCCTGCGGTCGTCCGCCCAGCCCTGGACAAGCAGCACACGGAGGAAAGATGACCAACCCGACCACGACTCAGTCAGAACCGCAACGGACAGTGGCAGCCCCATCGGCAATGCGGATCGAGACGCTGGACGATCTTCGCAAGCACCTTCAATGGGCGATCGAGCTGGAACACGCCACCCTGCCGCCGTACCTCTGCGCGCTCTATTCGCTCGACCCATCGCGCAACCCCGAGGCCGTTCAGGTCGTGGGCAGCGTCTTCGTCGAAGAGATGATCCACCTGGCGCTGGCCGCGAACCTGCTCAACGCCGTCGGCGGACACCCTCGGCTGGACACGCCGGAGATGCTGCCGGGCTATCCCAGACTTCTGCCCCACGGCGACCGCTCTCTGGAGCTGTCGCTGGTTCCGTTCGGGGCGGAAGCACTTGAGATGTTCCTCCGACTCGAACGG
Source organism: Micromonospora lupini str. Lupac 08 (assembly GCF_000297395.2). Taxonomy (GTDB): domain Bacteria; phylum Actinomycetota; class Actinomycetes; order Mycobacteriales; family Micromonosporaceae; genus Micromonospora; species Micromonospora lupini. The sequence goes on from NZ_HF570108.1 coordinate 2,923,701, forward strand.
CCGGCACCGCCCGGTGCTCCGGCCGAGGACGACAGTTACGAAACGATCGGGCAGTTCTACAGCGCAATCGAGCAAGGAGTGCGCCATCTGTGCGCTGCACTCGGCGAGCGGGCGGTCTTCTGCGGCGACCCGGCCCGCCAGGTCACTGCGGGTCTGTTCCAGCACAGCGGCGGACGGCTGATCGCGGTCAGCGATCTCAGCTCGGCAATGGCAGCGTTGGAGGAGATCGTCGAGCAGGGCGAAGGCACAGCACGAGGTGAGGTCTGGGACGGTGACCAGGACATCCTGCACCCCGATCGGGACGAGGTCGCGCACTACTACCGGTTGCTGGAACTCAAGCTGGGCCGGCGATACCGGCGCGGTGACACCTCGCAATCCGGGCCCACCGGCGAGGCTCTCTCGGTCGACCTCGGCGGCGTCTACCCGATGCGGCCCAACCCACGTCTGGCCGACCACGATCCAGGTAGTCCGATCCGGGCCGCACAGGAAGACTTCAACCACACCTACTGCGCTGTGCTGAATCTGTTGGAGCAGGCGTTCAACGGCAACCCGGGGATGCTCGGCGTCGCAACCGGCACCATGTACGCCCTCAAGGCCAGGGCGCAGGGACTGAACCAGATGTCCGATGGAGGAAGCACAACAGCCGGCCCGACATTCGAGTACGTACCGCCGGAGCTCAGGCGGCCGTGACGCCGGTCTCGTACCGGAATGGGATTTGCTCTGATCGCCTCGGCGATCTCCCCGGCCGTGCGGGCGTTGCCGTCGTGCGATCACCGTGCTCGTTGTGAGCTGCGACGAGGACCGGCCGACGCCCTTTGGATAGTGCTGAGAGGAAGGTGACGCGATGCGGATCGCGGTGGCTGGAGGTACGGGCTGCGTCGGCAAGTTGGTCGTCGAGCGGGCACGCGCGGCGGGCCATGACGTCGTGGTGATCTCACGGTCCCAGGGAGTCGATCTGACCAACGGAGCGGGTTTGGACGACGCACTCAGGAACGTGGCGACCGTGGTCGACGTGTCGAACATCCAGACAATAAGTAAGCGCGCGTCGACTCGGTTCTTCGAGACGACCACGCGGAACCTGTTGAAGGCTGAACAACGGTGCGGGGTCAATCACCACGTACTGCTGTCGATTGTCGGTATCGACCGGGTGAACTGGGGCTACTACCACGGTAAGCGTCGTCAGGAAGGACTCGTGCTCGCCGGTCCGGTGCCGGCGACCATCCTGCGGGCCACCCAGTTCTTCGAGTTCGCCGTGCAGTCACTCACCCTCTTCCCGGGACCCGTGGCCGTTGTCCCGCGGATGCGTACTCAACCGGTGGCAGCGGCTGAGGTGGCCGCCGAGTTGGTGCGTCTGGCCGAAGGACCCGCGTTGGGGCGTGTTCCGGAGTTGGCAGGGCCTGAGGTGATGATGATGTCGTCGGCCGTACGGCGGGTAGCCACGGTTCGGGGCCCGCGTAAAGCCGTAATCAGCGTGCCGTGGCCGTCAGCTGCGGGGCGGTCGATGGCCAACGGTGGCCTCCTTCCCGCCGGGCCGGGTCCCCGTGGCACTTTGCGGTTCGGTCAATGGCTGACTGAGACGGCGAAGACCGACGCCGCACAGTGATGGATCGAGCCCGGAACGCGGGTCGTCCTTGCTGTTCGCTGCCGCGTTCCGTGGCTGAGACCTGTCAACAATCCACCGAGCCGAGAGTCTTCCAGCCATGACACCTCAAGCCACCGACACCGCTGTACCCATGATGAAGAAGTGGCTGCGTGGCGGGCTTACTACCCTGGCCGCGCTGCAGACGGTTGCCTCCGTGTGGCAGTACGTGTTTCCCCGATCGTTCTACGACGACTTCCCGACGGTGCGACTCGACCCTGCGTACAACGAACATCTGGTGTCCGACGTCGGCGGCCTCGGGCTCGCGTTGGCCGCCATGCTGTACCTCGCCGCTGTGGTGCTCGACAGAAAGGTCGTCCTGTCGGCGCTCCTTGGCTACTTGATCTACGCGGCGACGCACTTCACCTACCACGTCACGCACGTCGACCACTTCTCGCTTCTGGAAGCGCTGGGAGTCGGCACCGGGCTCGGCATCGAGGTGGTGCTGGCGCTACTCCTGCTCTACCTCGGCCGGCTCGTGCACCGGGCCGAGTCCGCTGCGGTGCCGAGCGCTGCCCTCGTGACGGGGCCGGCGTCCCAACGCCCGCCGGAATGGCGAAATCCCAGGTCGGAGTCCGCACCGGACTTCGCCAACCTCCCGGCGCCCGCCGAGGGCATTCTGGTGACGCTGTTCATCACGGTGCGCGACGTAGCGCGGTCCCGCGACTTCTACGCCCATGTTCTGGGCGGCACCGTCGTGCTGAACGAGAACCCGTGCATCGTCAGGCTGTCCAATTCGTGGATCATCATGAATCCGGGTGGCCCGCCCACCCCCGACAAGCCCGGAATCTCGGTGGTCGACTACAAACCCGGCGACACCACATCGATCTTCCTGAACTTGCGGGTCGCCGACATCCGCGCCTGTTACGAGCAGTGGACGGCGAACGGCGCACAGTTCTTGACGCCGCCGATCGACCGCGAGTCTGAGATCCGCTGCTACCTCCGGGACCCGGACGGGTACCTCATCGAGATTGGTCAGTCCACGGGACTGTTGCAGGGCAAGCGTGCCAGAACACATCCGCACGATCCCACCAGCTGACGGCCTTACTGCGCCCGCCCCTCCGTCAGCGTCGCCCCATGTGTCGACCGCCCTGCCGGGAGGGCCCGGATGGCGGGGCCGATGCCTGCGTCCACCTGCGCGCAGGGAAGCCGATGTGATCAAACGGGGCCGTAGTGCTCGGCGAGAACGTCCTGCAGCGATGGTGGTTCAGCTGCGGTGCCAGTCCCGCAGTTTGGCGGGATTCAGCACGATCCACATGGCTGCGGCCCGATCCCTGTCGCAGGTCACGGCGATCACGGCGACGGCACGCCCGGTCTGGCGGATCACCAGTCCGGCGTGCCCGTTGACGCTCGCAACGGTCAGGTCGGCTCCGGGTAGCAGGGCACGGAGCAGCCGAGCGACCTCGGCTGCTCCGTGCACCGGACGGATCGGAGCGGGCACGCGGCCGCCGCTGTCGCACACCGCAACGGCGTCCGCGCCGAGGACAGCCTCGATCGCGGTGACGTCGCCCACGTGGCAGGCAGCTGCAAGCCGCCGTACGACGTCGTCATGAACGCGCGGCATCGCCCGCCGTGACACCCGCCGGCGGAGCACCCGCCTCCGCGGGTGCCGGTGCGGGCGTGCCGGCCAGGAACGCCTCCCGGGGGTGCTGCACCGAGGTCAGCGAGACGATGTCCCGGCCGAACAGCGCGGCGGTCGCCCAGACCGCGAGCACCCGGACCTTGCGCTCCCACGTCGGCACCGCCAGCACGTGGTAGCCGCGGTGCATCAGCCAGGCCGGGAAGCCCTTGATGACCAGGCGGTGGAACTGGAAGATGCCGCGGCCGAGGCCCAGCGTGGCGACCGTGCCGAGGCTGTGATGCACGTACCGCTTCGGCTCCCGCCCGCGCAGCGTGGCGATGATGTTGCGGGCCAGCAGCTTGCCCTGGCGCACCGCGTGCTGGGCATTGGGCACTGTCGAGACGCCGGCCCGCTCCGCCGCGAGGTCGGGGACGGCCGCGTCGTCGCCGGCGCCCCACGCGTCCGGCACCGGCGCGTCCTCGGTGCCGACCCGCAGGTCGGCGCGGACCACAAGCATCCCGCGCCCGTCGACGGGCAGGTCGCTGTGGTTGTGCACCATCGGGTTCGCGGCGTTGCCGACCGTCCAGACGATCAGCTCGGAATCGAACTCCTCGCCGGTGGACAGCACCACGTGACCGTCGCGCGCGGAGAGCAGCTGCGCGTTCAGGTGAACGCGCGCGCCGCGCTTGGTCAGTGAGCGCACGACCCACTCGCCGGGCCCGTCGGTCACCTCGGGCAGGATCCGGTCGCGTGCCTCCACCAGGTGGAAGCTCAGCTCGTCCAGGCTCAGCTCGGGATAGCGCCGGATCAGCGCCGTCGCCAGCGACAGCAGCTCACCGAAGCCCTCGACCCCGGAGAAGCCACCGCCGACGAACGTCACGGTGAGCAGCCGCCGGCGCTCCGGCCCGGGCGGCAGCGTCGCGGCCTGGTCGAAGGCGGTCAGCAACCGGTCGCGGATCGCGACGGCCTCCTCAACGTGCTTCATGCCGATCGCGTGGTCGCGCACACCAGGGATGGCCAGGGTGCGGGTCACCGCACCGGCGGTCACGACGATGATGTCGTACGCGAGCGGGTATTCCCGACCCATGGCCGGGCGTACCGTGACCGTCTTACGCGCGTGGTCGACCGCCGTCACCCGGCCCGCGATGATCTCCGTCTTCCGGAGGTGTCGGCGCAGTGAGACGGCGGCGTGGCGCGCCTCGACCGAACCGGCCACCACCTCGGGCAGGAACGGCTGATAGGTCATGTACGGCCGGGGGTCGACGACGATGACCCGCGCCTCGCCCCGGCGCAGCTTCTTCTCCAGTTTCCAGGCCGTGTAGAAGCCGGCGTACCCGCCGCCGACCACCAGGATGGTCCGCACCTTCGTCCCCTGTCTCTCGCCTTCACCAATAGAGACCGGGCTGCCCCCTAGTTTGTGACGTCGGCCATGGCGGCGATCTTCTGCGGATTCATCATCCACAGCACCTGGTCGATACCCTCCGAAGAGGCGACGACCGTGACGATCCCGAGGACCGTGTCACCGCGGCGCATGATCGCGCTGGTCTGCCCGTTCGTGGTGACCCACCGCAGGTCCATGCCCTCCCAGTAATCGGCCGAGAACGCGGCGATGTACTTCGCCACCCGGGCCGCGCCCACGACCGCCTTGCGGGAGACCTGCCGCGCGCCGTTGCCGTCGGAGACGCTCGCCACATCGGCCGCGAACAACTTCTCCAATGCTTCGAGATCACCGGTGCGGGCGGCGTCGAGGAAGGTTGCCAGCAGCCGGCGCTGCGCGGACTCGGGCACCGGGATCTTCCGCTCGCTGGCGACGTGCTTACGCGCCCGGCTGACCAGCTGCCGCACGGCCGGCTCGGTGGACTGCAGGATTGCGGCGATCTGCGGGTACGGGTAGTCGAACGCCTCCCGCAACACGTACGCCGCCCGCTCCTGCGGGGTGAGCTTCTCCATCAGCATCAGGACCGCGAGTTCGAGCGCCTCCCCGCGCTCGGCGCCCAGGAACGGGTCCGCGCTGGTGTCGACCGGCTCCGGCAGCCACGGACCGATGTATGTCTCGCGGCGCGCCCGCGCCGACTGCAGCTCATTGATCGCGAGCCGCGTCGTGGTCGTCGCCAGAAACGCGCCCGGGTTCTTCACCACGCTCCGGTCGGTGGCCTGCCAACGCAGCCATACGTCCTGCACCAGGTCCTCGGCCTCGCTGGCGCTGCCCAACATGCGGTACGCGATCCCGAACAGACGTGGCCGCACGCCCATGAAGATCGCCGCCGCCTCATCAAGATCCCCCACCACGATCCCCCAAGGTCGTTCGCCGCTCCAGGCTAACCTCCTGTCACAGACTCCTCGCCGCGCTCGCCCTCAGATACGGATCTGCGCTTGTGTCGACCGGTTGGGGTAGCCGGCTGTGCTGGGTGATACCGGTGGTAGCGGCTGGTCCGGATGAGGCGGTGAGCCACGGCATGGACCCCGACCGGACCAAGCGACGCCGGGCAGGTGGCGCGCTCACTGTCGCCGGTCGTTGGCACGTTCGAGGCGGGTGAGACGAACCCGTACGCGGTCGTTTCCGCCGAGATGCTGGCCGCGTACGAGAAGCTGTCCAACCTCGCTCGGGGACTCGGCTTGAAGACCGAGTACCGGGTCGTGTCACCGCCGGGCACGGTCGACCTGAACCCCACCGATCTGGTCGTGGTCGGCAGTCCCCGGATTCTGCTGTTCGTCGGGCAGGTGCTCGCGTCCGATCCGAAGCTGGGCTTCGGCAGCGATGACGACGGCGTCTACCTCGTGAACCGACAGACCGGCGAGGAGTTCCGCTCCCCGTCCGACAGCGGCTCTACGCCAACCCCTTGCGACCAGTCGTCAACTGTTCCCGGATCCGGCCACGGAGTCCTGGCCAGCCGCTGCTTCAGACCGGCGATCACCGATGGTCCTGCAGGTGTGCGAAATGTGGAGCTGGCGGGTCAGTTGCTCGTGGATGCCGTGGTTGTGGATGCACCGGTCGCGGCGGCGCGGGGTGCGCGAGAGTTGGCCCGGCTGAGCAGGAGTGTGCTGGCGACGGCGAGTTGCCAGATGACGATGGTGTAGACGGAGCCGCGTTCGATCGCCCCCGAGGGCAGGCCGGCACCGAAGGTGAGGAAGAGAGCGACCACGGAGACCAGGCCGAATGCTCCGACGACGATGCTGATGAGGCCGATCAGCCGCGTCTCGGGAGACTTTCGCCAGTGGATGCCCAGGACGAGGGCAAGCACGTTCCCGCCGACGATCGCCAGCGTCGCTCCGGTGAAGTGCAGGGGAAGCGTGCCGTTCTGCTGCGCCTGCAGGGAACCGTGGAAGGTTCCGACAAGGATGTAGCCGATCATGGTCACGACCCCGGTCACGGCGGTGAACGTTCGGGACCGTCCGCTGATCGTTCGCGACAGCAGCACTGTGGCGATCCCGAAGAGGATGCCCTGAACGATGAAGCCGGAGTTCATGACGACGTGCAGCGGCGAGTCGAGTTCGCGGCCCTGGAACACCCCGGCTGTTGCGGATCCGAGGTCGCTGATCCAGTTGTCGGCGTAGCTGTAGCTGGGCGATTTCCACGCCGCGGCCGTGATCGCTTCGGCAGCGAGATAGAGCGCCGGGCCCAGCAGGAAGGCGGCAGCGGCGAGGGGGCGGAGCCTGTTCACCATGTTTTCCATTTCCGTCTCGGTGACTGGTTGGCCAGTCACCTGTGAAGTGAGGGGTGTTCGGAGGGCGAGTCGCGGCCGTTTCAGAGACGGCGGACGCCGCGGGTGAGGCGTGTGCCCGGGAGGTGTCAGGCTCGTACAGCCCGGCCTGCTCGCTAAGGAAGGGTTCGTGAGCCGGCCGCGCGGTCGGGCGCTTCATCGGTGGGAGCGGCCTGGATTGGTGTCAGTCGTCGTTCGAACCACAGGTGGGCGAGGACTATCAGGGCCAGGTAGACCACGAGCGTTCGGCCACTGACGGCGGTGGCGAGCAGGCCGAGCAACAGTGGGGCCGCGATGCCTGTGGTGACCCGTGAGATCGTCCTCGGCAGGTCGGAACTGCGGCTGGCGACGCCGGTGACCACGCCGAGGGTGAAGTAGGCCGCAACCGCGCCGCACAGCAGCCAGCGACCGTGGTCGGGCAGTGGGTCGGCGCCGTGTCCGACCACCAGAGAGAGCGGTACGGCGATGGTGGCGACGACGCCGGTGACCAGGCAGTGCAGGCCCAGGGCGGCGCGGGTGGGGATCCGGCCGGCCCGCAGGTGCGGCAGGCCGGCGTATCCGAAGACGACGGACAGGCCGAACAGACCGGCCAGCAGGACGAAGGACGCGATCGTGGTGGCCAGCAGGCCGATGTCGTACCGCGCCTCGCCTGCGGCGGCGACGACCTGCACCACCGATTCGCCCAGCACGATGATCACGAAGAGTCCCAGCCGCTCGGAGAGGTGGGCCGGGTCGACCGACACCCCGTGGACGACCGGTCCCGTGCCGTAATTGCGGACTCCTGATCGTGGCCGACGCCGAGGACTTCTTTGCGCGGTGAGGTACGACTGGACGCGCTGGAAAATCCTGCTGCCAGACAGGACCAGGATCAGCAGCAGGTCGAGGCCGACTCCAGCCGCCCAGAGCCCGAGTTTCACGTGTTCGTCGGCCCAGAGCGACGCGAACCAGGGCAACAGGCCCGCTGAGTACTGCACCACCGGGAAGTCCAGCAACACGGCGCCGCGTTGCCACGACTTGGACCCGTAGACGCGCGTGGCGATGTAGGCGATCGCGAAGACATTGAGCGGACGGCTGTCGCCGCCGTGTCCGAGCACCGTGTGCGCCACGCCTGGCACGGACGCGGCCATGACCCCGAGGCCGAACATGCCGACCATCAGCCGCAGCACGCGGGTCTGGCCGGCGGCGACGTTGCTGTACAGCATGAACGTCGTCCAGGACAGCCACAGAGCCAGGAACAGCAGTGCGTAGAGACCGAGTGCCGCCGCGTCCAGTTCAGACCCGAGCACGTGTGCCAGGGCGGCCACGCCGGCCACCGCCACGAGGTCGAAGAAGAGCTCGGCCCAGCTCGCGTGCCGCTCGATCCGGGCGTCCTTCGGCTCTTCGTCGATGTTCACCATCAGTGGCCGCCGGCTGGCGATGTCGCGGTGCTCGTGGGTGCGAGGGCGCTGCTGGTGGCGGCACGCAGACCGTGGTCGAGAAAATTGATCATCCAGGTGAAGCTGTCGTCGACGGATGCGTCCATCTGGAAACCGCCGGCCGCTTCCAGGGTCGAGAATCCGTGCAGGGCGCTGCGGAGCATCCGCAGGGCGTGAATCTCCTGAACGGGGTCCAGTCGGTAGCCGCGCAGCATGGCCGCCCAGGAGGCGACGACCCGTTCGAGGGCGGGGACGAGCGGGTCGTCGGGTCCGCTCGGGCGGGCGGCGTTGCCGGCCGCGTACCGGCCCGGGTGTTCGTTCACGTACGTCCGCATCGCCTGCGCGCCGGCGGCGAGGGCATCGCTGCCGGCCCGGCCCTGGATGGCGTCGCGAATGGCGTCAGCGAACTCGGCCATGGCCAGAACAGCTATCCGGTGTGCCAGATCAGCCTGGCTGGTGACGTGTTTGTAGAGCGCCGGGGTCTTGACGCCGAGCCGTTCGGCGAGCAGGCCCATGCTGATGTTCTCGAAGCCGATCTCATCGATCAGGGCGGCGCCGGCCTCGGTGACCGACTGCGGGGTGAGCCGGGCCCTAGGCATTCGCCAGCGTCTTGTCGAGGAAGGGACGGGCCAGCGCGAGGACCTGATCCGGCGTCTGCACGTGCGGGTAGTGACCGGCACCCGCGATGACGGCCAGCTCACCGAGACCCCTGGGCAGGTCAGCGATGATCTTCTCGCCCTCGGCGCGGGGGTCGGCCCAGTCGGGGTCGAGGCTGCCCTCGATGACCAGGACCGGGCAGGTGACGTTGGTCAGCTGCGCGCCGGCGTCACTCGGGCTGGTCTTGCACATGGCCTGCAGGACCTTCATCCGGCCGGGCTCCGTCAGCTTCGCCGCGATACGCGTCAGTTCGGCGTCCCAGTCGGCGGGTTTGACCGGGTACGCCACGTCGAGGTACTTCTTCCAGCTCGACAGACTGCCCCGGACCATGACCTGCGCCATCTGGCTGTAACCGCTGCGGAAACGCTTCACCCGCACCAACCCGCCGAGATCGAAGGGTTGCGCACGGGTGAACGGCGCCAGCTCGATGACGCCGTTGATCAGATCGGACGCGGTGGCCGCGGCGATGGTCGCCGCACCGCCACTGATCGACTGGCCGATGATCACGGCGGGGCCGCCGAGGTGACGTACGACGGCGATGAGGTCGCCCGCGATGTCGGTGCGGCTGTAGCCGTCCCAGCCGAGGCTGGAGTCGCCGCAGCCGCGGATGTCGACGTTGGCGACTCGGTACCCGGCGGCGACCAGGGCCGGAGCGAGGAAACGGTAGGAGTGCCGGCTGTCGCCGATGCCGTGCGCCAGGACCACGAGCGGACCCTGCCCGGACACCTCGTAGGCGAGGGTGTTGCCGGCGATGCTCAGGTGTTCGGCCATGCCGACCTCCAGGTTTGGTTAACGGTGCTATCTGTAGGTTAATCGCGTTAACCAGCTGCGTCAAGCGATCTTCCTCAACGGTGCGTGCACCTCGTTCGAGCACCGGGTGTCCGGACGCGGGAAGCGTTGGGCTACCGGGCGCCGTGCGCTGTAGGAGGGTGGTCCTCGCTCGCCAGGGCGACGAGGACGGCGTCGAGTAGGCCGGGAAACCTGGCACCCAGGTCGTCGCGCCGCAGCGAGTGCACGATGACTCGGCCCTCGCTGCAAGCAGGCCGTCCAGTTCCGCCGGACCTGCACGCGAGCTCGCGCCCTGGTCATCGAGGACTGAGCCTGAGCTTGTCCGCTCGCGAGCCCGTGCAGACCCTCGACCTGGGGCCTGTCCTATCGATCAGGCAAGCCAGATGGTGGCGGCGATCAGGACGAGGCTGACTCGTTGACCTGGATCGCGTCCAGCAGCGCCAACAGTTGCGGGTCCACCGCGAGACGGCCCTGGCCATCGACACGTGCGGTGCGACAGTCGAGGAAAGCGCGGAAGCTGAATAACCACATCCTCCGCTTGCACGGAGGTTCCCGAGTTGAACGGAAATAGAAGGAAGCGCCCGCATGGCCTCGGCTGTCGCCGCTTACTCAGGGATCAACTCGCTGAGCCGATCAAGTGTATACGCCTCCGACCCGTCTGGCAGGTCCTCAGGCGCGTGAATGCCGATGAACGTGATCGGCTCGTCCGGTAGCCGGCCGTTCCACGTCGTCACCTCGGCCCGTGCCCGCCACCGGTCGACCAGGTAGGACACGGTGAGGTAGCGCCGCTCCATCAGTGCCCGTACTCGGTCGGCCGTGGTGAAGGTGTTGTCCTCCACTCGGTTGAACGACGGCGCACCCGGCAGGTACAGGTGAAGCCACACGGCCTGCCAGCCGCCCTCGCTTCTGGCGAACACCATCGGCAGCGCGATCCGTCCCTGGCCGCGCAGGTGCGAACGCGCGCGGACCGTCCGTGCGTCGAAGGGGGCACCGAGCTGGTCCCGTGTGCGGGCCTGATATCCGAACATCGACTCGGCGACTTCGTCGAACGACTCGCCCGCATAGATGAAGACCTGCGGAACCACATAGCGTCCCCCGGTTGTCAGGGGCACGTCGACGAACTCGGTCGCCCCGTTCGGCGCGTCGGTGATGTCGCCGGAGTGCACCACGCCATCGTGGCGATAGTTCGTCCACGACACCTGACCCGCACTGTGGAACTCGTCATCCAGGAGCAGCACCGACAGGTCGTAGTCGGTACGGCGGCTTGCCTGGCGCCAGTACGTGAAGAACCGCAGCAGCTCACCGGACACCGACGCCCGGGAGCCCCTCGGTAGGACCGCGAACCCGCCTTCGGCCGCCTTGCCGGACAGCGGCAGCGCCACGTCGAGCACCTCGGGGTCCACCACCAGCTGTCGTTCCGGCTGCGGCAGCCGGGCGCTGATCTCGGCGTCGAGCAGCGACGTCAGCTCGGCCACCAGCTCGGCCGGCAGCGGTGGCCGCTCGTCGGGACCTACCCACGAGCTGCGCGAGCGGCTTGCGTACATCCGGGCAGACATGGGCGTCAGCCGGTTGTCCAGATGCTCCCGCAGCGAGAGCAGCACTCGGCCGGACGCCGAGCCCAGCGCGCCGGCGACCGCTTCGACGACACCGCTTCGCTCCGGCTCCGACGCCAGCCGCAGCAGCCGGTCCGCAGATCGCAGGAGTAGGCCCGGCGCCGCCGACAGCACCGACGTGGCCGAACCGATGGCTCCGGCGCGGATCGCCGCCTCCGCGCGACCGGCGAGGGTGGGCACCCGCCGCTGGCCACGCGCGACCTCGAACACCGCCTGTGCGTGCGGCCACCTGTCGTACTCGTGCGGATGGAGCCGTTCTCCGAGCCGCTTCCACCGCTCCCCGTAGCGCACGACGTCACCGAGCTTGCCGGGACTCGCGCCGACGACGTCGTTCAGCGCGGCCAGAAGCATCCGCCGCTCCGGGCGCCGGAAGGCGCGGAATCGCGTGGGTGTCACGAGCGAGGCGTCCCCGCCGGAGACCTGGCAGGCGAGGCGCAGCACATCGGTCGGCGTGTCCACGCCGACCAACGGCCGGCCGAGGACGAGCCGGATCCCGTTGAGCACGGCACGGTTCTCCCGTACCGGAATCTCGGCCGGCTGCGCGCCGTCCACGCAGGCGACCGCGAGCTCGCTGAGGATCGCGAGGTCCGCCTCGCCAAGCGGGGTCGAGTTGCCGGCCAGGGCCAGATACAACCGGGTTGCCTCCACCTCGGCGGCGTCGCCGAGCCGCAACAAGGTCACCCGGTCACCGGCTGCCGTGATCAGCTCGTCGTGCGCGGCCAACAGCTCCGCATAGGTGTGCTGGTAGGTCCCATAAGCCGGCAGGTCCAGCAGGTTCACCGCACCCGAGGCGACGGCCTCCCGCAGCTGCTCGTCGGTCGCCGTGCCTCCGCCGGTGAAGACGGCCGCCCGCAGGCGTTCCGTCCAGAACTCGGCGGTGTCCGGCACGTCATCCGGGAAGCCGATGAAGTAGGCGTTGTGCCGGACATGGTCGCCCACCAGTTCGCGTACCGCCGAGACGACCGTGGCGGCCAGGTCCATCGCCGGGGCGGGGGCCAGGGCGCCGATGTGCTCCAGCAGAGCCCGTGATGCCGAGAATCCGACGTCGAGGAGCGCCACGTCCAGTTGCCGGGCCACCGGCGTGCCATCGCCGGCCGCGCCGGTGCTGGCCGGCACGCGCAGGGTCTTCTGGATGATCAGCTTCTCGAGCACGTGGTTCCCCGTCCCGGTCAACTCCGGCGGATGCCGGCCCCGCAGCCGCGCCGCAGTGGGTCGCCGGGGACTCGAACCCCGAACCCTTCGATCCAACTAGGAGAAGGAAGCGCACCCATCACCGCGCAAGGCGGAGAGCGGACGCGCTACTCAGTCGAATGCTCTATCCAGTTGAGCTAGCGACCCAGATGTTGATCATTGCATTGGCCCGGCCGACGTGGCTATCCCATTTCGACTGCGCCGGGCTCGTCGGCGCCCGATCACAGCGATGGTGCCGCCGAGGTGTCGGACCCTCCCAGGTAGGAACGCAGGGCAGCGGAAACGCGGGTCACCTCGGCGGGTGTGACGGCGGGCTGGTCAGGCTTGCCGAGGAGGCGGAAGACCCGGGGGCCCTGGAAATGATGGGGCAGCCCATCAGCGCGGGGCACGACGTGGAAGTGGACGTGTTCGAAACCTGCCAGCTCGGCGAATTGCGCGACGTAGGTCTTCGCGCAGCCGGTCACCGCGTGCAGTGCACGGGACAACCGGATCTGCCAGGTCCCCAGCGCGGCGGCCTCGTCGTCGGTGAGGTCCGCGATGGTGACGACGTGCCGGCGTGGCACCAGGACGAGCCAACCGGCGACTGCGGCACCGATCGCGTGACTGACCCGCCAGTTGTCGTCGGAGGCGATCCAATTCTCGGGGCGGCGGTTCGGATTCTCGGCGTTCTGCCCACACGACAGGCAGGATGACGGCGCTGACATGACGTTCCTCAACGGTGCGGTGGGGACTGGTCACGGCGCTGTTCGGGCCGGAACCGCTGGGCAGGCGGTGGCGGTTCACCCCTGCCGGGTTGGGCGGCCCGTTCACCTGCTCGCTGTGCCACCGGCGGGAACGCCAGCAGAGCAGCCGAGCGCCGCTGCTGCGGTAGCGTCTGCCAGCCGCGGCTCGGATTCCAGGTGGCGTCGTCGGGTGCCGCCGCGAGGGCGTCGGCAAAGGACCCCACCCGAGCGCGCATCTGCTCGAAGGTCGGGTAGTGCCGGAGCTGGACCGATCCTTGGCGAAGTGCTTCGTACTCCCTGGCCCACGGCAGTGGTGTCACTCCGCCGGCGCCCTGCTCGCGGAAGAGCTGGTACGGCACCGGTAGCCGTTGCAGGCCGATGCGGGGCATGTTGTGGTTCTGCTCCGTGGCCTGCCGGAGCTGACCGGCCGTGAAAGGACAGGTCTCGATCATGTAGTAGATGTCGAAGAGGTCCTTGTACCGGTGGAAGTCCGGTGGGCGATCGGCGTTACGCGAGCTGCGGGGCACACCGGCCAGGTTGCAGATCTTGTCGGCCATCGCGTCCGCATTCGGAGTCAGCAACGGCGTCAGGGGCTGGAACCCGGGGATCTCGAGACCCAGCACCGGGCGCTGTGCCACCTCGGGTGGCTGGGTGACCGCCTTGTACGGGCTCAGGTCGACTTCGACGGTCAGTGGACCGTCCACCGCGGGCGGCCGCCGCACGCCGTACCGGGGGTTGATCGGCTGGGCCGTGATCTGTCCGTAGACCTTGCCGTTCTCCGGCACCGTCCGCATGGCGGAGATGCTGTACCGCACGAGCCCGCCCAACCCGATACCCGCGGCGGTACCGGGCTCGGCCTCCGGAGCGGCGACCGTCTGCAGGGCGGAGGCGAGGCGCTCGGTCAGATGCCGGCGGTCACCGACCTGGCCCTCGTCACCGACCAGGGCCAGGTCGACGTCGAAGGCCGAGCGGGTCATCACGTACGCCGCGTCGACGCCGTTTGCGGATGGGCCCAGGCCGGTCGTGGTGCTGGGCGGTACCCGGGCTGGCAGGCCGGTGGACCCGTACAGCATCCAGGAGACCCCGGCCACCTCGTGGAACCGGCTCGCCACGTCCGCCTTCAGCAGGTGCTGCAGACCCCGGGCCGTGTCGAACTCCGGGATGTCGGCCTGGGCGGCGACGTGACGACGCAGGTCCGCCCAGGTCGGGAACGCCGCGTGGAAATCCGGGCCGATGTGTCCCGAGAGAGGTTCGGTCATCAGTCACCCGTCCAGGTGATCAGCCGCGTCGAGCCAGTGCCGCAGAGTCGCCGACGGGTCGGGGTGATCCGGCGCGAGCCCGGCAGCCAGCGCTTCCTCGGACACCTGTCCCGCCGACATCAACGCCCAGGCGACACGGCCGAGGTCCGCGCCGTCGAGACGGCCCGTAGCCGCCAGGTCCCGAAGAGTCTGTGCGGGTGTGGTGACCGGCATGCCATGGCGTTCCGTCCACTGATGCGCGGTGAGCGCGCCGACGTGAAACTGCACCTCGGGCGGCAGGGGCCCGGCCGGGTGGCGCGGCACGGTGAACTCAACCTCCGGGCCCGGGCCCGCGCCGACTCCCCAGAGCCTCGCCGCTGCGGAGTGCGAAACCACACCGCACTGCGGGGCGACCCGTTCCCATCCCGGAGTCGTCGGGTCCAGAGCCAGCCAGGCCGCGTACAGGCGGGGCGTCGGGTGGCGGCCGCCGGCCCGAAACCGTACGACAGTGGCCGAGACGGCCTCCACCAGGCCCGCCGCCGACAGTTGCTGCAGATCGCCGGGCGGTGTGACGGCGGCCGACTGCGCGTGGGTGAGGTAGCCGAACTGGCCATCCGCCACGTCGGCCAAACGAGCCAGTACATCGATTTCCACAGGTGGATGGTATCTGCGCCGGTCACGTTCAGTGGCCCGCTGCTCGGGCCCTCGGATCCAGTCTTCGGACAACTCTCTCGCGTTGCGCGGGGTCGCCCGATCGGCAGCGAACGGGCATGATCCTCTACGCGCCGAATCCCGCGGATCCTCTACCCGCCGCAACGGAATGGCGATACCTCACGCCCCATTGGCCCAGCGAAGTCTCGGCCGCGCCGCTCAGGAGAACACTGTGCACTGCACGACATGCGGAGCCGGACTCGACCACCCCGGCCAAGGCCACACGTGCCGGTCCTCGACGCCTCCGTCCGGGCCCAGGACGGCAGGTTGGGACGCCGCGACCTGGTGCATGATCGGGTTCGCCGTCCTCTACGTCCTGGCCGCGATCGCCGCGGCCGTCCTCGGCAGCATCCCGAGCGCGCGGCCCCTGCCCACGTCCGGCACTGCCCCAGCGATCGGCTTTGTCCTGGCCAACCTGATCCTGTTCGCCGCCATCATCGGCCTGGCCGTCAGCGGGCTGGTCTGGGGCCGAGGAACCCGCCGGCTCGCCGAGGCGCACGGCTCCCCGGGCCGGTCGTACAGCCGCCACTGGGGCATCCGCGTCTTCTCCACCTGCCTGGTCCTCAGCGTCGTCGTCGCCTGGATGTCCACCGACCGAACCGCCCCGGCCGTCCTGTTCGGTCAGGCGGCACTGCGCACCCTCGGAGCCGCTGCGCTGATCGGGGGCATGTTGCACAGCCGGGCGCGGGTCCTGCGGCTGATCGCCGACGTCGACCGACTCGTCGCCGGACACTCCTCGCCGGTCGCTGGGCAGAATCCGGCGTGGCCCCTGTCGCCCACTCCGACCAGCGAAGACTGGAACGCCGGCCAATGGGACCCGGACGTGTTGCGCGACATCGAAGCACGCCGTCACCGCGACAGAACCTGATCTCACGATGCGGCCCGTCTCCAGCGCGACGACGGTCGAGTATGCGGGCATCCGGATCCGTCGCACTTCGCGTGCCTGACGACGCGAATTGCCTGCGCTTTCGCTGGTGATTTCGGGGCCGCCCCGCGCGACCGTCTGCATTCCTGGCGTCGTGGTCCGCGCGGCGAGGGGCAGTGACCTGGAACTGTGGATGCGGCAGGTGGGGATCCGACGGTCGTCAGCCCCCACCTTCACTGCCGCGTTCGGACGGCTGGGCGATGCTGTCGGCGTCAGCGCCCGGTGGGGACGATGTTTGAGGATTTCCCGTTCTGCTCGTCGCGCTTCAGGCGCTTCGCAGTCTGCTTCTCCTTGATCGTCTTACCTTTTTTCTTGACGTTCGCCTTGCTCGTCGAGTCCTTGGACATGATCGAACCTCCTGGAGCAGGTTGGTGAACGTGCGGCGTGTTACTCGCCTGATCGCGTCATGCAGGTGACGGAAGACCCGCGCGGTGGGCGCGAAGTCCTCCACTGCACGCCGACCCTACGCTGTTTGCGCCCGTGTCGTCGGTGGGAAATGGCGGGGGAGTGGCACCGATACGAATCCCCTCCCGCAAGCCCGATCCTGCTTGCGGTGCTGTAGCGCACGAATGGATGAGGCCCGGGCCGCAGAAAACCTGGTCATGACTGCGGCGACTGCTGCGTGAGTATCAACTGTCCGAGTTCCTGGGTGCATCGGGTGAGCGCGACGTAGAGACCGTTCCAGCCGCGCGGTTCGGCGGCGATCCCCTGGGGGTCGATGAGGAGCGTCGCGTCCCACTCCAAACCCTTGGACTGGGTGGCGGTGAGCACCGGCACATCAGTCAGCACGGCGTGGAGTTCGGCGGTGCGGTCGGCGGGGGCGATGACGCCGACGGTGCCGCCGTGCCACCGTTGCTGCAGCTGTCGCACCGCTTCGGCGGCAGCGCCGGCCAGCTCGGCGGGTGCGACAGTGCGTTCCCAGGGAGCGATGCCTGCGGAGCGTACCGCCCGTGGCGGCGTGTTGTGGCTGCCAGCCTTCGTCAGGACCGGTCCCGTGAGGTCCATGACCTCACGTGGGGTCCGGTAGCAGATGGTGAGTTCCGCGGCGGTCCAGCGGTCTCCGAAAGCGGCCTGCACCGCCTGTGCCCAGCTGGTGTGCCGGTGTGCCGCCTCCGCCTGGTCGATGTCGCCGACGGCGGTGATGGAGCGACTGGGGCAGCGCCGGAGAACCATCTGCCACTGCATCTCGGACAGTTCCTGCGCCTCGTCGATGACAATGTGCCCGTACACCCAGCCACGCTGTCGGCGCGCGCGGTCGGCGACGAACTCGCCCTGTGGTGGCGGGGCGTCGACCTCGCCGAGCAGCTCGGCGAGGGCGTCGAGCAGAGGGATGTCGCTCGATGCCCATCCGGCGGGCTCGGCCGCGACGGCGGTGATCTCCTCGGGGGCCAGCTGCGGGGCGAACCGGGCCAGCAGGGCGCGGTCGGTCAGGAGAGCACCCAGCAGGGTTCCGGGGTCGAGGGTGGGCCAGCACGTCTCGATGAACCGGGCGATGGTGGCGTTCTCGGCGATACGACACCGCAACTGTTCGATCTCCTCCTCGGAGAGCAACCCGTCGACGTCGCTGCCGGTGGACCTCCGAGCGGCCTTTTGGTCGTACCCCATGCCCTTGTCGACGCGGGCGAGGATGTCCTCGAAGCCCTCCTCCATCTCGTCCATCAGCGCCTCGCGCTGCTCGGCGACGACGTCGGCGAGGAGGTGGTGCACCTGCTCGGCGAACGCCGCGCGGGCGCGGTGGTACGGGCGTCCCTGCACCGCCGACGCGAGCGCCTGCGCCACGGTCGTGGCGGGGATGACGTAGAACTCGCCCTCCCAACGCAGCTTCAGCGCGCGCGGCCGGGGGAGCAGCGACGCGACGTAGCTTTCGAGCGCGGGCTGCCAGAGGGCGCGGCCCTTGACCTCGGCGAGGAGCCGGCTCTCGTCGCGGCTGACGCGGACGTCGGCCAGCAGGGTGTCGCAGGTCGCCGAGACGACGGCCGTCTCACCGAGCGCGGGCAGCACCTGGGCGATGTACCGGAGGAACCGCGGCGACGGGCCCAGAACCAGGACCGCCTGCTCGGCCATCTTCCGGTACGTGAACAGCAGGTACGCCACGCGGTGCAGCGCGACCACGGTCTTGCCGGTGCCGGGGCCGCCCTGAACGATCAGCGGGCCGGTGGCCTCGGCCCGGATGATGTCGTCCTGTTCGCGTTGCAGCGTGGAGATCGCCGTCGCCATGTGGCCGGTGCGGCGCTGGTCGAGGGCGGCCAGGAGAGCGCCTTCGCCCACGAGTTCCGCAGTCGCGGTGCCGTCCAGCGGCTCGTCGTCCACGCCGACGACTGCCGATCCCGTGGTGCGGATGTGCCGGCGCCGTGCCTGACCCTGGGGGTCGACGGCCGTCGCGGTGTAGAACGGCCGAGCTGCGGGAGCGCGCCAGTCCACAAGCAGTGGCTCACCGTCCTCGCCGTCGTCGCGGAGACCGACACGGCCTACGTGTCGTACGGTGCCGTCAAGGCCGTCGAGGCGGCCGAAGACCAGCCCTTCCCCTGCGTGGCGGAGCTCGTCGTACTGCTGGCGGAGCATGCGTCGGCGTGCCTGCTCCAGCGCGTCCAGGGCCTCTGACGAAAGCTCGACCTGGAGGTGCTCGACCAGCCTGTCGCGCCGAGCCGTGGCCAGGTCGAGAAACGCCTGTTCCTCGGCGACCGCGGACCGGCGTGCGACGCCCTCCGCGGTAGAGGTCGCGGGCTCGCCTTCTGGTGTTACGTCGCTGTCGCTAGGAGTGCCATTGTGCGGAGCAGACTTCCGGCGCATTCGCAAGTTCCCCGTATTGGTATCCCTCGGCCCGGATGAGCCGCAGGTGCGGTCGGCGGCAAGCATAGAGACGGGTTCCCTCGTCGACCAGGAATTCCGCCGGCAGAGATCGGAATCTCAATGCCTTGCAGTTCCCGGGTCACTTGTGGCCCCACGCAATCTCGATTGCACATTGACGGCCCGGTCCCTATCTGATCTGCGGGTGCGTTCCGGCGTCATTGCGGCGCGATGGTGGCTGGCGCAACTCCTCTGTCGGCTGGCTCGTTGGGACCACGGGCGGACGGAGGCGGACGATGGCGGCGGGGCGGGGTGCCGAGCTGCTGCGTCCTCTGACCAGTTCGGGCCGGGCGACATTCCTGGAGCTGTTCTTCGACCTGGCGTTCGTGGTGGCCCTGACCCGGGTCTCGCAACGGTTCGCCGGGCTGGGTGATGACGCCGGCTGGGCGCTCGTCACCGGGTTCGGACGTACCCTGCTGCTCTTCCTGGCGCTCTGGCTGATCTGGTCGCACACCGCTTGGATCACGAGTCGCTACGAACCAGAGCAGCCCCTCATCCAGGCGGTCGTGGTCGGCACCATGTTCGCCGGCCTGATCATGGCGGTGACACTGCCACGCGCCATGGAGGAACGAGCGCTGCCGTTCACGGCCGCGTACCTCATGGTGATGCTGGTGCGGCCGCTTGTGGTCGCCGCCGCGCTGCGCGGCCACCCGCGACGGCTGGTGCCGTTCCGGCTTGCCGTGTGGGCGTCGGCGAGCGCGCCGCTGTGGCTGGCCGGCGCGCTGGGTCCGGACCGATTGCGCCTGCCGCTGTGGGCCGCCGCGCTCGCTCTCGACTACCTCGCCTGGACCCTGGGCTGGCCGCTGCCATGGCTCGGCGCGTCGAAGGTGGGCCGCTGGCGGATCGCGGGGACGCACCTCGCCGACCGCTACCAGCAGGTGTTTCTCATCGCGCTCGGTGAGTCGATTCTGGTCATCGGCGTGGTCTTCAGCGGTACGGACTATTCCGCCGAGCGGGCAGCCGCCTTCACTGTCGCGTTCACCACCAGCGCGCTGCTCTGGCGGATCTACTTTCACCGGGCCGGTCTGCTGCTGACCGACGCGTTGGATCGGGCGGCCATGCCGGGCCGGCTGGGCGCGGTGTCGGAACGGACGCATCTGTTGATCGTGCTCAGCGTGCTCGTCACTGCGGTCGGCTACGAGCTGGTGATCGATCATCCGTTCGGGCAGCCGCGGCCCGGTTGGCTCCTGTTCGTGGTGGGCGGTCCGATGCTCTTCCTCGTCGCCCGCCTGCGGCTGGAGCACGAGGTCTTCGGCCGGCTCTCCCGCTCCCGCATCATCGGACTGGTGGCTCTGCTGCTGTGCACGCCGGCGTTGGCCCGGTGGACGCCGATGGCCGGGTTGAGCGTCGTGGCCGGAGTGCTGACCCTGGTCGCGCTCCTCGACGCGCTACGGAGCCGGGGACGGCCGCCCGAGCTTCCGGCCTCGCCGATCGGGCGAGGGGCAACGGACGTAAGCGACTCCGAGGCGTGACCGCGCGGCGGTGGCGGGACGCCACCACGACCGCAGCAGGTACGGACCAGTCGCCGTGACTGCTAGCTGGCGGACTCTGCCGACTGGCGCTCGGCAGTGGTCAGAAGACCGTCGACGCCGCGGAGGAAGGTCTCGGACACCTTCGCGGGGTCGAAGAGGCATCCGGCGGCCATGGCGCCGTCGCGGAGCATGACGAAATGGCGCGCGGCGGGATCGGCCGTCTCCTGGTCGATCTGCGCCATCAGCGTGCTGAGCGTGTCGAGGAACCATTGCCGGTGGGCGATGATCTCCTGGCGTACGGGATGTTGCGTCGCGGGATACTCTGCCGCGGCGTTCAGGAAGGCGCATCCACGGAACCCGGGGGACTGGATGTTCTGCGCGATGGAGCCGGCAATGGCCAGCAGCGGGTCGACGGGCGACGAGTTGTCGGCGATGGCCGCGTCGAACGCGTCGCGTTCCATTTTATGGACTTCGCGCAGGTAGGCGAGGATGAGATCGTCCTTGCTGGGGAAGTGCCGGTAGAAGGTCGCGCGGGTCACCTTCGCCTCGGCGATGATCCGGTCGATGCCGACGGAATGGATGCCTTCCGAGTAGAAGATCCTGGTCGCCGTGGCGAGAAGCCGGGCTCGCGCCTCGGAGGGCCGAGTGTCGGGTTTGCCGCTCGTCATACCCCCCATCTTAGCGGACAGAACGTTCGGTCTGGCGGAAGCGCCGCAGCGACGGGGGTCGCGCCGGGGGCAGGTCAGGTGGGTAGAACGGTCGGTCTTGACGGAGGGGTCTGGGGCTGTCATGCTCGGTGGACAGAACGTTCGGTCTCCCACCCCTCCGTGGAAAGGGTCACCCGTGACCACCATTGCTGCTTCGCCCGGCATCTCCCGGACCGCGTCCGCACTGCGGCGGCTGTACTTCGTCCGCTTCGCCTTCGCCATCGTGTGGGCACTCGTGACGATCGCCACCGCCAAGGAGATCGGCCCGCTCGCGGTGACGCTGTTCGTGCTCTACCCGCTGTTCGACGTGGGCGCCGCCATCTACGACCTTCGTTCGTCGCGGGCCGCGGGCTCGCCGACCCTGCTGTACGTGAACATCGCGGTGAGCCTGATCACGGCCGTCGGAGTGGGTGTCGCGGCCACGTCCGGTGTTCCCGCTGTCCTCCGGGTCTGGGGCGCCTGGGCGATCGTCGCCGGTCTGGTCCAGTTGATCGTCGGTGTCACCCGTCGGAGGATGGGCGGCCAGTGGCCGATGATCATCAGCGGTGGCATCTCGGTTCTGGCTGGTGGATCCTTCATCGCCGGAGCCTCCGCGGACAACCCGTCGCTCACCAACGCGGCCGGCTACGCCATTCCGGGTGCCATCTTCTTCCTCATCGCGGCTGTCCGGCTCGGCCGTGCCGCAAAGGGCAACTGACATGACCACCATGGAGTACGACGTCATCGTGATCGGGGCCGGTCCGGTCGGGGAGAACGTCGCCGACCGGGTCGTGCGGGGTGGGCTGACCGCCGCCGTCGTCGAGCGGGAGCTGGTCGGTGGCGAGTGCTCGTACTGGGCCTGCATGCCGACCAAGGCGTTGCTGCGCAGCGCGTCCGCGTTGCGGGCGGCTCGCCAACTGCCCGGTGCGCGTGAGGCGGTGACAGGAAATCTGGACGCGGCTGCGGTGCTGGCCCGGCGGGACTCCTTCGCGTCGCACTGGGAGGACGACGGGCAGGTGTCCTGGCTGGAGTCGGCCGGCATCGCGTTGCACCGTGGTCAGGGGCGGATCAGTTCCGCCCGGGTCGTCGAGGTGACCGGCGCCGACGGCGTCACGACGAGGCTGACCGCGCGGCACGCGGTGGTCGTCGCGACCGGCAGCAGCGCCCTGCTGCCGGACATCCCGGGCCTGCGCGAGGCGGCGGCGTGGTCCAGCCGTGAGGCCGCTTCGGCCCGGTCGGTTCCCCGTCGGCTCGCGATCATCGGTGGCGGTGTGGTGGCGGCCGAGATGGCGACCGCGTTCGCCGCACTGGGATCGTCGGTGACGGTGCTGGCGCGCGACGGCGTGTTGCCGTCGGCGGAGCCGTTCGCCGGTGAACTGGTCACGGATTCGTTGCGCGAGGCCGGCGTCTCGGTCCGCCTCGGCGCGGAGGCCGTGGCCGTCCGGCGCGACGACAGCGGAACCGTCCGCATCGAGACCGCCGCCGGCGACGGGATCGAGGCCGACGAGGTGCTGGTCGCGGTTGGTCGTACACCGAACACCCAGGACATCGGCCTCGACCGGATCGGGCTGGCGCCCGGTGCCTGGCTGGCGGTCGACGACACCTTGCGCGTCGCCGGCGGGGGAGAGTGGCTGTACGCGGCGGGCGACGTGAACCGGCGGGTCCTGTTGACCCATCAGGGCAAGTATCAGGCGCGCGCGGTGGGCGACGTGATCGTGGCCCGGGCGACGGGTGCCACGGTCGAGGACGGCCGCTGGGGCCGGCACGTGGCGACGGCGGACGAGCGGGCGGTGCCGCAGGTGGTCTTCACCGATCCGGAGGTCGCGTCGGTGGGCCTGACGGCGGCTGCGGCCGAGGCGGCTGGGCTGCGCACCCGGGTCGTGGATTACGACCTGGGTGCCGTTGCCGGGTCCACGCTGCACGCGGATGGCTACCGGGGGCACGCCCGGATGGTCGTCGACGAGGACCGGAAGGTGATCGTCGGTCTTACCCTCGCCGGTCCGGACGTGGCCGAACTGATTCACGCCGCGACGATCGCCATCGTCGGTGAGGTCCCGCTGGACCGGTTGTGGCATGCGGTTCCGGCGTACCCGACCGTCAGTGAGGTGTGGTTGCGGCTGTTGGAGGCGTACGGCCGCTGAGGGTGGGGGCGAGTCGGGCGGCCAGAGCCGCATCGGCGAGCGCCAGCTCCGCGATCAGCGCCGCCGTGGCGGCGGCGAGGGCGCGGGTGAGTTCGGCTTCGTCGAGCGCGCGGACGAGGGTGGCGTCCAGCGGCGCGGTCACCTCCGGGGGAAGCAGGTGTACGCCCTTCGCGTAGCTGGTGGGATGGCCGAGGCGCAGGCAGGCCAGGGCGAGAACCTGGCCGCGTAGGGCGCTGATCCACTGCTCGGCCTGCCACCAGCGGTGTCGCTGGATGGATGTCCACGCGTGCAGGGCGTGGTGCCATCCCAGCCCGGCAAGAGTCCGCAGAGAGGGGATGGGCTCTTCCTTCGCCGCTGCGGGTTGCCCGAAGACGGTACGCCAGGTCGGGCCGTGCGGCCCGAACTCCGCAGCCGGAGTGAACCCGAGGTCCACTTCGAGCATGTCGGGTAGCAGGAACACCCGATACACCGTCGAGCCGGACGGCAGGTCCCAGTGGTGCACGGCGGCGAAGTCACGGTAGAGCAGGTCCGTCCAGCGGTGCATCGCCGAATCCAGCGGACCGTCGATACCGAACGCCAGGTCGATGTCCGACCATTGGTCGCCGCCGTCGACGGCCTGGGATCCGGTGATGGCGGCCCCGACGACTGCGGGGTCACCTGCGGCTGAGCTGAGCAACTGCTCGCGGATCGAGTCGCGCGTGCCGACGGAGAACACCGCGCCACCCTATCGCCGTGCCACGCCAGGCTCACCCGCCCGCCGCCCGCCGCCCGCCGCCCGCCGCCCGCCGCGCACCCGGCACTTCGCGTTCGAATGCGCGGGCCGGACGGGTGGCTTGCGGTCTGGCATTCTGTGCGGATGCGACGGGTCACCGTGCTGGGCAGTTCTGGTGCCTTTCCCGAGCCGGGCCGTGCCTGTAGCGGTTTCGCCGTGGACTGGGACGACTACCGCCTGGTGCTCGACCTGGGCTACGCCACGCTCCCACGGCTGCTCGGGCACTGGCCCGACGGCGCGGTCGACGCCGTCGTCATCACCCATGAGCACCCCGATCACTGCGTCGACCTGCACGGGCTGTTCCGGATGCGGTTCTACGGCGCGGCCGATCGGCCACGGCTGCCGCTGTACTGCCCGCCAGGCGTGCTCGACCGGCTCGGCGGCCTGGAACCGGACGTCGACCTGCACGCCGTCTTCGACCTGCATCCGCTGCCCGGCGCCTACCGGGTGGGGCCCTTCGACCTGGCCGGGCTGTCCCTCCCGCACTACGTGCCCAACGCGGGCGTTCGCGTGGAGGCCGACGGGATGGCCGTGGCCTACTCCGGGGACACCGGCCCGACCCCCGTGCTGGCCGACCTCGGCCGCGACGCCGATCTGTTCATCGTCGAGGCCACCGACCATGCCGGCGAGACCGACCGACCCACCCGCAACCTGATGACGTCCACCGAGGCCGGTCACTGGGCTCGCCGGGCGGGTGCCCGACGGCTGCTGCTCACCCACTTCTGGCCGGGCAACGACCGGGCGGCCGCAGTGGCCGCCGCGCAGTCGGAGTTCGACGGTCCGGTGCTGGCGGCCGAAGAGGGCCTCACCCTCGTACTCGGGCCACCAGATCGCTGACAGCCCCTCGATGCGGCGGTAGGTCAGGGCTGGTACTGGTTGCGGGTGCGGGGCAGCCACTGCGGATGACTGTCGCGCAGGTAGCGAACCAGTCCCTCGCGCAGGTCGCAGCGCAGGTCCCAGGCGCTGGCGCCGTCGGCCGCCGAGGCCTGCACCTGGACGACCACCGTCTGCGGGGTGGAGTCGACCATCTGGAGCACCCACTGGCCGCGATCCCACAGCGGTGAGGACTCGACCAGCCGGCGCGCCTCCCGGCGCAGGTCATCCAGGTCGGTGGTGTGGTCGACATGGATCTGGACCTTGCCGACGACTCGGGACTCGTTCCGGGTCCAGTTCTGAAACGGCCGCTCGGTGAAGTAGGTGGTCGGCAGGATGAGCATCCGCTCGTCCCAGAGTCGGATCACCACGTTGGTCAGCTTCACCTCCTCGACCCGGCCCCACTCGCCGTCCACCACCAGCACGTCACCGACGTGCAGACCGTCGGCGAAGGCGACCTGGACGCCGGCGAACGCGTTGCCGAGCGCCGTTCGGGCGGAAAGGCCGATCAAAGCGCCGACCACGCCCGCCGACGTGAGCACCGAGATGCCGAAGAGGCGTACCGGCCGGAAGGTGATCAGGATCAGGCCGATCGCGACGATCGTGACCACGGCGACGGTGAGCCGCCGCACGGGGCGGATCTGGGTGCGGGCCCGTCGGATGCGCCGGCTGGTGACCAGATCGCTCGGCAGCTTGCTGAACGACACCGTCTCGATGACGCTCAACGTTCTGATCAGCAGCCACGCGCTGGCGGCGATCAGCACCAGCAGGCTGGCGTGCCGCAGATGACGCTGCCAATCGGCCGGTCCGGGCGGCAGCGCGTAGTGCAGCGCGCCGAACAGCAGGACCGCGGCCGCCGGGCGGCGACACGCGTCCCGCAACGGTTCCAGCAGCCACCGGTAGCGGCCGCGGGCCACTCGGCGCATCAGCACGCCGGCGACCAGGTCCACGAGCACGGCCGCCGCCAGCGCAGCCAACACGATCAACGCGGTACGCATCAGTGGCCGTTCACCGTCACAGGGTGTCATCGGATCCGGTCCACAAAGGCGGATATCGGCAACGCCGGCCGCTCATTTACGCCAGCTGGCTGGGCCGGTCCGGGTGGTCTAAACCGGTCCTAAGGGTCAGAACGGTCTGCGAGGATGTGAACGCCACCAAGGCAAGGCCTACAACCGGCAGCTGATGAATCTCATCGCCTCAGGCAAGGCCGAGCCCTCGTTCCTGGTGTCCCACGAGCTCACGTTGGACGAGGCGCCAATGGGGTACCAGAACTTCGATGCCCGCAACGACGGTTGGACCAAGGTTCTGCTGCACCCCGACGCTCGCCGTTGGGGCGCTGTTCGGGTTCACGGCCTCTGCACGGCCAGCGTCGGTGACCGCGGACGACGAGCCCGGCTAGCGGTGAGGAGCACCGGTGACCCACAGCGAACAGCAACGCCCCGAGATCGTCGTCGGGCTGGTGGCGACCCCACCCGACCACCCGGCCCGGGTGGCCGCGCCGCTCACCGCCGAGCTGGCCGCCCGACTCGCCGACCGGGTGGACGCCGACGTGCGGTGGACTGTCCGGGAAGGCTGGGGCGAGGTGGCGCCACGCCGCGACGGCGGCGCTGAGGCGCTGCTCGACGATCTTGCCCAACGGCGTGCCGACGACCAGTGGGACATCGCGATCTGCCTGACCGACCTGCCGCTGCACGCCGCGCGGATGCCGCTTGTCGCGCAGACCTCGGCTCGGCGTCGAGTCGCGGTGGTGTCCCTGCCCGCGCTGGGACTGCAGCAGCTGCGAGCGGCCCGCGCGGCCGTCCCGGACCTGGTGAGCCGGGTGCTGACCGACGCTTCCGACGAGCGGGTGCAGTCGGCGGGCTGGGCGCCGGCCGAGATGGCACGCCGAATTCCCGCCGTCCACAAGGTGGTCGGCGAGGCCGACGGCGGGGAACTGAGCTACGTCGCCTCGGGGCTGATCGGCCGGGTGCGGCTGTTGACCGGCATGGTCCGCGCCAACCGCCCCGGGCGCGCCCTGCTGGGCCTGTCCAAGTTACTGGTCGGCGCGTTCGGCACGGCGGCGTTCGCGCTCACGACGGACACCATCTGGCAGATGGGTGACGCGCTCGGCGGACTCCGGCTCACCGTGATCATGCTGCTCGGGCTGATCGCGTTGGTGGCCTGGCTGATCGTCGCGCATGACCTGTGGGAGAAGCCAGACCGTGGGACGTCGGTCGAGCTGGCTCGGCTGTTCAACCTGGGTACGGTCCTCACTCTCACGCTGGCCACGGCGGTGTCCTACGTGGTGTTGTTCGTGGGAACGGCGCTCGTCGGGGCGCTGCTTATCGACACATCCGTGCTGGAACAGACCTTGCAGCGGCCGGTCGACTTCACCGACTACCTGACGCTCGCCTGGATCACCAGCTCGCTGGCCACCGTCGGCGGCGCGATCGGCTCCGGGCTGGAGAACGAGGAGACCGTCCGCGCCGCCGCCTACGGCTACCATCCGGAACCCGACGGCTGGCGGGACGAGAAGGACGGGCAGCCCCACAGCGGAAGCTGAGTGGGCATCGGTCCTGAGCCGAGACGGTCAGCTGGTGGGCTGGAAGACGGCGCGTACGCAGCCGTCGAGCTTCTTCTTGAACATCTCGTAGCCGCGCGGCGCCTCGTCCAGCGGCATGGTGTGCGTCGCGAGATGCTCCGTGACGAGTTCGCCGCGGGCCATCCGTTCCAGCAGCATGGGAATGTAGCGCTGTCCGTGCTGCTGTGCGCCGCGCAGCGTCAGCCCCTTGTTCATGATCGCTCCGAGCGGGAACTTGTCCACCAGGCCGGCGAACACGCCCAGCACGAACACGCTGCCGCCCTTGCGACAGTTGTAGATCGCCTCCCGGGCGGCGATCGGACGGTCGGACTCGATCCGCAACTGCTGCTTGACCTGGTCGTACAGGAATTGTGGCCCGCTGCTGTGCGACTCCATACCGACTGCCTCGATGCACACGTCCGGGCCGCGACCACCACTGCGCTCCAGCAACTCGCCGCTGACGTCCTGCTGCTCGTAGTTCAGCGTCTCGACGCCGAGATGCGTCCGGGCCATCTCGAGCCGATTGTCGAGTCGATCGATGACGATCACCCGGTCGGCACCGAGCAGCACGGCGGCGCGGGCCGCCATCTGCCCCACCCCACCGGCGCCCCACACCGCCACGACATCACCCGGTTTGACCCCGCCAAGGTCGGCGCCCATCCAGCCGGTCGGCGCGGCGTCGGAGGCGAACAGCGCACGCTCGTCGCTCACCTCGTCCGGGACGGTGAAGGCGCCCTGGTCGGCGTACGGCACGCGAATGTATTCGGCGTGGCTGCCGGCGAAGCCGCCGAGCGCGTGCGAATAGCCGTAGCAGCCGCCGGGCGCGGCACCCCAGACGTTCTCGGTGATCATCGGGTTCGTGTTGCCGTTGTCGCACAGCGAGAACTGTTGGTGCTGGCAGTACCAGCACTTGCCGCAGGAGACGAACGAGCAGACGACGACCCGGTCGCCCACCTTGTGCTTGCGTACCTGCGGACCGACCTCGACGACGTCGCCGAGGAACTCGTGCCCGAGGACATCGCCGCGTTCCATGAACGGGATGTACCCCCCGAGCAGGTGCAGGTCCGAACCACAGGTCACCGTCCGACGGACCCGGACAATGATGTCCTGCTCGTTGCGCATCTGCGGGTCCGGAACCTGGCGCACCGCGAGCTCGTTGGCTCCCTGCCAGACCAGCGCCTTCACAGTCGTCCCTCCCGCCGACCCTGTTGGGTGGCCATCCGCAGTGGCTTGTTCATCGGAGTCGGCTCGGTGGTGGGTGGATAGTCCGGGTGCAGGACCTCACTGGTCTCGATCAGCTGCTTCGACTCTCGTAGCGCGGCCCGGATCGCCTGCTCGGGATCTCGGCCGGTGACCCGTCGGGCCGCGGTGGCAACCGGGAGTCGGGCACCGTCGCGCAGCCGTACGGCGACCTCTGTCCCTCGGTCGCCGGCGGCGGGCCGGAGCTGGACCTCGACGGCGTCGCCAAGCCCGGCCAGCGGCTCGGGGAGGCGCCCGCCCGGGGCGACGTCACTGGCTGGTCGGTTCACCGTCGCCACGTGCCATCGCGGCTCGCGACGCCGTGCCGGACCCTGTTGCCAGTGATCCTTGCTCTGGCCAGCCCCGCCCAGCAGGCGCCGGGCGACCATCACGCCGCCAACCACGACCGCTCCGCCGATCAGCCACCTCATGTCCGCCCCTGTCGCTTGACCTGCTCCGGTGAGTGCCGCCGATGATTGGCGCCGTCAGGTACAAACCCTTTCATAAAGGGTGGCCCGCGCAGGCCTGATTCTGGCGCTCAGCTCGGCTCCCGGGGGCCCGCTCCTTCCGGCCGTGAGCCCAGCAGGTCAGGCTGTCGCCATCTGGCGCACGTGTTCCCCCTGGGCGAACTCCTCGACCGCCCGAGCGCAGAAGGCGGGAAGGTCGCTGGGGCTGCGGCTGGTGACCAGGCCGTTGTCGACCTGCAGCGGCTGCGAGGGTGTTCTGCCTGTCCCAGCGGGTAACGCAGGCGCCCTGACGGCATTCGAGCCTCCGGAAAGGTCGACATGACTCTCGCTACCGGCGCGATCGAGCTGCCCTCCGGACAGACCATGCCCGTGCTGGGCCAGGGAACCTGGTACCTCGGCGAGCGTCCCGAGAGGCGACGGGACGAGATGGCCGCCCTGCGCGCCGGGCTCGACCTGGGAATGACCGTGATCGATACCGCGGAGATGTACGGTGACGGGGCTTCCGAGGAACTCGTCGGCGAGACGATCGCCGGACGACGCGCCGACGTCTTTCTGGTCGACAAGGTGCTGCCGTCCAACGCCAGTCGACGGGGAACGGTGCAGGCCTGCCGTCGCAGCCTGCAACGACTCGGCGTCGACCACATCGATCTCTACCTGCTGCACTGGCGCGGCACGCATCCACTCGCGGAGACGATCGAGGCGTTCGCCGAACTCGTCGACGCCGGCGACATCGGGCAGTGGGGTGTGAGCAACTTCGATCTCTCGGACATGGCCGATCTCCTCGACGCGGGCGGAAGCGCCTGCGCGACGAATCAGATCCTGTACAACCTCACCCGCCGCGGACCCGAGTACGACCTGCTGCCGTGGCTCCGCGAGCACCGCATCCCGGTGATGGCGTACTCGCCGATCGAGCAGGGTCGACTCCTCGGCCACCCCCAGATCGCGGAGGTCGCCGCCCGGCACGAGGCCACGGCCGCCCAGGTCGCGCTGGCCTGGCTGCTGCGGCAGGAGATGGTCGCGGCGATCCCCCGATCGTCCAAGGCCGAACACACCCGGGAGAACGCCGAAGCGCGCGATGTGCAGCTGACCGAGGAGGACCTGGCGGCACTCGACACGGCGTTTCCGCCACCGACCGGCCCGCAACCACTCGAGATGCTGTAGCCCCGGCCCCCGCGACCAGGGCGGGCAGAGGCGCCCACGGGGGACGTACCGTGACCGGTGCGGCGGCGCGTCAGACGACGACGGGTAGCGGGAAGCAGGTAGCCGGGATGAGTGCTCGCACGGTGGGATTCGTCGGGCTCGGCATCATGGGCGTGCCCATGGCGACGAACCTCGTCAACGCGGGTGTCGACGTGGTCGTCTGGGCACGTACACCCGGGCCCGTCGCGGAACTCGTCGCCGCCGGAGCCCGCGCGGCCGACGACCTCCCGGGGCTGTTCGACGCGGCGGAGACAGTCATCCTGATGCTTCGCGACGAGGCGGCCGTCGACGCCGTGCTCGGGCGGGGGACCGACGAGTTCGTCCGGCGGGTACGCGCACACACCATCGTCGGGATGGGCACCTTCACGACCGCGTACTCCCGAGGGCTCGCCGTGGAGATCGGCGACTGCGGCGGACGGTACGTCGAGGCGCCGGTGTCGGGGTCGCGCGGACCCGCCACGCAGGGAACGCTCGTGGCCATGCTCGCCGGCGACGACGAAGCGATCGAGCAGGTCGAGCCGCTCATCGACGCGATGTGCGCGCAGCGGTTCCGCTGTGGCCCGGTGCCGGCGGCACTGTCGATGAAGCTCGCCGTCAACACGTTCCTGATCACCATGGTGACGGGTCTGGCCGAGACGTTCCACTTCGCGGCGCAGACCGGCGCGGACACGGAGGTGCTGCGGGCCGTGCTCGAATCCGGGCCGATGGCATCCGTCGTGTCCCGGGGCAAGGCGCTGAAGCTCACCGACGGTGACCTCGCTCCCCAGGCGGCGATCGCCGACGTCCTCAGGAACGCTCGCCTCATCGAGGACGCCGCGGTCGCCACGGGGACGGCGCACCCCCTCATTCGGGTGAGCCGGGAGCTGTATCAGGAGGCGGTCGAGGGCGGCCACGGCGCGATCGACATGATCGGCGTGATCACCGTCCTCGAGGCACGAACGAGATCGACGCGCGACAGCGCCCGGTTCACGCGCGGCGGGTTCGCCGAATAGGCTTCGGCCATGAGTGGCGTACGGAACCGTCCGCGGGACGCGGTGAATCCCCTTCGCCAGCTCACGATCGACCAGCTTCGGCAACGGACGAGCCTCAAGTGGCGGGAGTACCCCGCCGACGTGCTGCCGCTCTGGGTGGCCGAGATGGACGTGCCGCTTGCCGAGCCGGTGGCGAGGGCGATCACCGACGCCGTCGCGCGCGGCGACACCGGTTACACCGCCGGCACGGCGTACCCGCAGGCGCTGGCGGAGTTCGCCCGGCGGCGGTGGGGTTGGGACGGGCTGGCCGTGGAGCGCACCGCGCTGGTGCCGGACGTGATGCACGGCGTCGTCGAGGCGTTGGGGATGGTCACCGAGCCGGGGGACGCGGTCGTCGTCAACTGCCCGGTCTACCCGCCGTTCTACGAGTTCGTGGCGCACGCCGGCCGCCGGATCGTGGAGGCGCCACTCGGCGGGGACCTGCGGATCGATCTCGGCGCGCTTGCGGACGCGTTCCAGCAGGCCCGGGCCGGTGGGCGGCCGGCGGCGTACCTGCTGTGCAGTCCGCACAACCCGACAGGCGTCGTGCACACCGCGGACGAGTTGGCGGCGGTCGCCCACCTGGCGGCGCGACACGGAGTGCGGGTGGTCGCCGACGAGATCCACGCTCCGGTGGTGCTCGGGGGAGCGCGCTTCGTGCCGTACCTCTCGGTGCCGGGTGCCGAGAACGGCCTGTCGCTGATGTCCGCCTCCAAGGGGTGGAACCTGGCCGGCCTGCGCGGTGCGCTGCTGATCGCCGGCCCGGCTGCGGCGGCAGACGTCGCCCGCGTTCCGTTCGGAACCAGCGTCAGCACCAGCCACCTCGGCGTGATCGCCCACACCGCCGCCTTCCGCGACGGCGGCGAGTGGCTCGACGCCCTGTTGGCCGGCCTGGACGACAACCGGCGACTCCTCGCCGCGCTGCTCGCCGAGCATCTGCCGGCCATCCGCTACGACCCCGGTCAGGCCACCTATCTCGCCTGGCTGGACTGCCGCGCCCTGGGCCTCGGTGACGACCCCGCGGCCGTGTTCCTCGACCGTGGCCGGGTGGCGCTCAACTCCGGTACGACCTTCGGCACCGGCGGTGACGGTCACGTCCGGCTGAACCTCGCCACCGCGCCGGAGCTGATCACCGAGGCGGTCCGCCGAATGGCCCTCGCCGTCGCCTGAGAGGTCACGTCGGCCGCGGTGCTCGTGCTACCGGCGTCTGCGGGCGTCGGCCTCGGTGTCGAGCAGGTCGTTGAGCGTCAGCGCCGAGTTGATCAGCGATAGGTGGCTGAACGCCTGGGGGTAGTTGCCGATCTGCTCCCCGGTCGCGGCGATCTCCTCGGCGTAGAGGCCGAGGTGGTTGCTGAAGGTGAACATCTTCTCGAACGTGAGTCGGGCGTCGTCGAGGCGACCGGAGCGGGCCAGCGCCTCGACGTACCAGAAGGTGCACATGTTGAAGGTGCCCTCGTGGCCGGGGAGGCCGTCGGGGGAGTGGACCGGGTCGTACCGGTGGACCAGGCTGTCCGAGACCAGCTCGCGCTCGATCGCGTGCAGGGTGGACTGCCACAGTGGGTCACTCGGCGTGACGAAGCCGACCGACGGCATGGCGAGCAACGCCGCGTCCAGCACGGTCTCGCCGTACGCCTGCACGAAGGTGCCGCGACCCCGGTCGTAGCCGCGGGCCATGACCTGGTCGTAGATGCGGTTGCGTTGCGCCGTCCAGCCGGCGATGTCGCCGGGTCGGCCGGTCCGCATGGCGAGGCGGACGGCCCGGTCCAGCGCGACCCAGGACATCACCCGCCCGAAGGTGTAGTTGCGGGGGTGGTGACGGCTCTCCCAGATGCCGGCGTCGGCCTGATCCCAGTGGGTGCAGAGCCAGTCCACAAGCCGGACGGTGCTCTTCCACACCTGGTGCGAGACGCGGATGCCCTGCTCGTCGGCGAGATGCATGGCGTAGAGCGCCTCGCCGTGGATGTCGAGCTGAAGTTGGTCGGCCGCGCCGTTGCCGATCCGGACCGGCCGCGAGCCGCGGTAACCCTCCAGGTGATCGAGGACCTCCTCGTGCAGGTCGGAGGAGCCGTCCACCCGGTACATGATCTTCAGTGGATCCTGGAGGTCGCCGGCCTCGCGGATCCGCTCGTCCAACCAGTCCATGTACCGGCTGACCTCCTCGGTGAAGCCGAGGCCGAGCAACGCGTGCACCGAGAACGACGTGTCCCGCACCCAGGTGTAGCGGTAGTCCCAGTTGCGGGTCCCGCCGACCAGTTCGGGCAGCGCGGCGGTGGGCGCGGCGATCATCGCGCCGGTCGGGGCGTACGTCATGAGTTTCAACGTGATGGCGGAGCGCTCGACCATCTCCCGCCAGCGGCCGGTGTAGCGCGAGCGTTCCAGCCAGCGCCGCCAGTAGTCCCGGGTCCACTCGAACATGCCCTGGATCTCTTCCGCCGGGATGACCCGCGGCTCGGTGGCGCCCGTCTCCAGGACCACCCCGCCCGTGTCGCCCTCGTTCAGGGTGCCGTACGCGACGAGGTCGCCGCCCTCCAGGCGGACGTCGCCGTGCTCGGAGATCAACCGCCGCGTGGGGTCGACCGGGTTGAAGGTCAGCGATGCCGTACGGCCGCGAAAGATGTAGCCGTTGCGGTGGCGCTCCACCTGATGCTCTTCGCGGGCGTAGTCGAACCGTGGCCGGCACTCCACCCGGAAACGCATGCTGCCCCGGACCATGGTGACGATGCGGACGAGGCGGTGCGCGTCGGTGGCCCGCTCGCCGGTGACCGGCATGAAGTCCATCACCTCGGCCACGCCGTCGGCGCTGATGAACCGGGTGATCAGGATGGGCGTGCCGGGGAGGTAGAGCTGTTTGGTGACGTACCGCACGTCGTGCGGGGCGATGCGGAAGTAGCCGCCCTTGTCCTTGTCGAGCAGGGCCGCGAAGATGCTCGGCGAGTCGAAGCGCGGCGCGCAGAACCAGTCGACAGTGCCGTCACACGTCACCAGCGCGGCGGTCTGCAGGTCGCCGATGAGTCCGTGATCCTCGATCGCCGGATAGCTGTCCACGTCTCTCCCCGGTTCGACGGCGTCCTGCGCATCGAACCTAGGTGGAGAACTGTCGGCTCAGGCGAGATTCACGTTCAGCCACCCTGTCGCGTCACCACCGTGCCGCGACCGCCCAGCCCGTGGGGCTCCTCCCGCGCGGCGCGTCGCGTGCGCTCCGACCTGCGGATACAGAAAAATCAGCGAAGCCGTGCAGACGGCCGGGGAATGCTTCGGGCCATACCGACTGCAAGGAGCGCACCCGGATGCCCGCCACGCTGAGCACCACTCCTACGGCGTTCGTCACCGATCTGGTGAGCCGCTTCGCCCTGTCCGAGGAAGACTTCGATCGCGCGTACGCCGAACACGACGCCTACGCCGAGCTGCTCGACAACGTCACCCGGCTGGGTGTCGCGGCGTCCGCCGGGGACGCCGACGCCCAGTTCGCACAGCAGTACCTGCTGGCGAAGATCTACGGCCTGCACACCCAGTTGGGGGCGGAACCGACAGCCGAGGCGTCCACAGTCCTGCACGCGGTGACGCGGCAGTTGGAGCGGGACACCGCGCGGGACGAGGACGCCTGGATCGACGAGAGCATCTACGCCTCGATCCCGGACGACCCGGAGCGGTTCGTGCCGTGGCTCAAGAACATGACCCGGGAGCACCGGGTGTTCAAGCACCCCTATTACCACTCCTTCCTGCGCGAGCGGGCCACGCCGGAGGACTTCCGGAGCTTCGTGCTCCAGGAGTCCTCGGTGGACGCCCGGTTCGACGACCTGCTGGCCATGATGCAGGTCGGTTCGGACGGCGAGACCAAGATGGAGATCGCCAAGAACTTCTGGGACGAGATGGGCAACGGCGACCCGGCGATGGTGCACACCACGCTGTTCGGCCGGATCATCGCGCACTTCGGCATCACCGACGACGAGCTGAAGGAGAGCCTGTCGACGGAGGCGCTGCTCGGCGGGAACCTGCCGGTGCTGATCTGCCGGTACCGGAACCTGTTCGGCGAGGCCGTCGGCCACCTCGCCGTCGCGGAGTGGCTGGCGCCGGACCGGTTCTCCCAGGTGCTGCACGGCTGGGAGCGCCTCGGGCTGCCCGCCGACGGCATCACGTACCACCGGCTGCACATCGGCATCGACGCCCATCACGCGAGCGCGTGGTTCGCCCACGTCGTCAAGCCGATGGCCGCCGAGCCGCAGACCCGCCGGGCGATGGTGCGCGGCGCGCTGTGGAGGCTCAACTCCTCCTGCCGGTACCTGGACCGCATCCTCGCCCAGAACCCGGCCTAGCGCGTGCGTCGACGCCCCCGGCCGGACCGCCGCCCGGACTCCACCTCGGCTCGACCGAGGACGTCGACACCCGCCCTGACAGTGGACCGGCCGGCCGCCGACCGGGGGCGCATCGCCGCGGCGCTGCTCGCGGTGTGGCTGCTCTGGGGTTCGACCTTCCTCGGGATCCGAGTGGTCGTCCAGGAGGTGCCGCCCCTGTTCGCCGCCGGGGTCCGCTTCACCGCGGCGGGGGCGCTGCTGCTCGGCGGGCTGTGCTGGCACTGGCGCCGGCGCGGCCAGCCGGGACTGGCGGCACGGCTGCGCGGGCACACCGGGCGGCTGACCCTGCTCGGGCTCATGCACTTCCTCGGCGCGAACGGGCTGGTAAGCGTCGCCTCCGAGGATCTGCCGTCGGCGGCGGCCGGCACCTACTTCGCCACCGTACCCATCTGGGTGCTGGTGATGGGGGGCCGGCCGAGGGGGCGGGACCTGGGCGCGGCAACGGTGGGGCTGGCCGGCGTGGCGCTCCTGCTCGGTTTCCAGCCGGGCCCGCTGCTGCCCTCGCTGCTCGTGCTGGCCGCGGCGCTGACGTGGGCCGTCGCCGGGCGGATCGCCGCCGCTTCGGCCGGGCGCGGCGCCGCCGCCGGGACCGTGCCGGGCGCCGCCCTGTCCAGCGCGGTGCAGATGCTCGGCGGCGGTCTGGCCCTGCTTGTCGTCTCCGGGTTCGCCGGAGAGTGGGGCCGGCTGGACGTCGGCCACCTGCACCCCACCGTGTGGTTGGCGCAACTGCATCTCGTGCTGCTCGGATCGCTGGTGGGCTTCCTGGCGTACACGTGGCTCGTCACCCGGGTGGACCAGCGACTGGCCAGCACCTACTCGTACGTCAACCCGCTCGTGGCGGTGGCGCTGGGAGCGCTGGTCCTCGGTGAGGACCTGACCACGGCGACCCTGGTGGGCACCGCCTGCCTGGTGGCGGCGGTGGCCTGGACGGTGCGGTCCGCCGCCCGGCCGGTCCCCCCACACACCTCAGATGTCCCGACCGTGCCGGCCGTCCCGGCCAGCCGCTGACCGCACCCGCCGCACCTGCCACGGCCGCGCTCGGCCGTACCCGTGTCACCCGAGACCGTTCAGGAGTCAGCCGATGACCCGTCCCACCGCCGAGAGCGTCCGCGACCGTCTCGCCGACACCCTCGCCACCATCAAGAAGCGCGACGTCTCGGCCGAGCTGGCCGCCGACGACAACTTCATGCGCGCGCTCAACCTGGACTCCCTCGACGCCGTGGAGCTCACCGTCCGGCTCGGCAGCGAGTACGGCATCGAGTTCGGGGAGGAAGCCGAGGACCTCGACGCGCTGGAGAGCCTGGCGGCGTTGGTCGCCCTCGTCGAGAGGCGTGCGACCCGATGACCATGCTCGTCGAGTCCTCGACGCCGGAGGCCGGCGGCCCGGCGCCGGTGGGCTGGTCCCTCCTGGCGGCGCTCGCCGGGCACGCCGCCGCCGGGCCGGACCTGCCGGCGCTCACCGGACCGGACGGGACGCTGACCCGCGCCGAGCTGTGGCAGCGGGTGCTGCGGGTCGCCGCGGGGCTGCGCAGCCGCGGGGTGCGCCGCGGCGACCTGGTCGCCGTGCACGGCGAGAAGACCGCCGCCACGGTGACGGCGCTGCTGGGTGCGGTCGCCGCCGGTGCCGCCTACCTGCCGATCGACCCGTCGGCCCCGGCGGACCGGCGGCGCGCGCTGCTGCTTGACTGCGGAAGCCCACGTCTTCTCGCCGGCCGCGCGGCGGTCGCCCGGCTGGTCGACCAGGCGCTGCCCGTGCCGGTGGTGGCCGTGGAGGAGCTCGGCGCCGAGGCGGACGCCCACCTCGGCGGCCTGCCGGTGGCCACCGCGCCGGACGACCCGGTCTACGTGCTGTACACCTCCGGCAGCACCGGCCGACCGAAGGGCGTCCGGATCCCGCACGGCGCGCTGGAGGCGTTCTTCGCCGCGGTCGACCCGGTGCTCGGCATCACCGATCGGGCACGCTGCCTGAACACGACCGCCCTGCACTTCGACGGCTCGGTGGCGGATCTGCTGTTGCCGCTGCTGAAAGGGGCGCACGTGCGGCTCGGCCCGGCGTTCGTCCTGCCGGCCCGGGTGCTGGACCTCATCGAACGGGACCGGATCACCCACTTCACGGCGGTGGTCTCCACGTTGACGCTGCTGGCCCGGACGGCGCCCGGATTGGGCGGGCGTGACCTGACCGCGCTGCGCCGGATCCTCACCGGCGCGGAGGTGCTGAACCCGGCCACCGTCCAGGACTGGCTGCACGCCGCCCCGAATCTCGTGGTGGTCAACGGCTACGGTCCGACCGAGGCGACGTGCGGGGTGACCTTCCAGCCGATCGGCGAGCGCGAACCGGGCCGCACCGAGCCGTACCCCATCGGGCCGCCGCTGCCGGGGGTGACGATCCGTTTCCGGGACGCCGACGGCCGGATCACCACGGACGGCCCGGGTGAGATCGCCATCGCCGGTGCGCAGCTGATGAGCGGGTACCTGGACCGCCCGACGGAGGAGGCGGCGGTCTTCCTCGACCACGAGGGGACGCGCTTCTACCTCACCGGTGACATCGGGGAACGCGGCGCGGACGGGGCGCTGCGCTTCGCGGGCAGGCGCGACGACGAGGTGAAGATCAAGGGCTACCGGATCAACCTCAACGAGGTACGTCGCGCCGTGGAGGCGCACCCGGCCGTCGGCAGCGCGTTCGTGGTGGCCGTCCCCGATCCGCGCGACGGGCTGTCGCTGGCGTGCGCCGTGGTGCTGCGCCCCCACGCGACCGACGACCAGCCGGATCCCGGCCCGGACGCCGCCCTGCTGCCGTTGCCCGCAGACACGGTGGAGGCCCTGGTCAGGCACGTGGGCAACCTGCTGCCCCGCTACATGGTGCCGCGCGAGCTGCACCGACTGCCGTCCGTGCCGGTGCTGTCCACCGGCAAGCCGGACCGCGCCCGTATCGCCGCGCTGCTGCTCGGCGAGGCGCCGTGAGAACCGCGGCCCTCACCGTCGCGGCCCGCACCGGCTGGTTCACGCCCGCCGAGGACGAGCTGCGGGCCCGCCTCACCGAGCACCTCGAGGCCACCGTGGCACCGGCTGTCGACGCCTGGGAGCGGCGCGGCACGATCCCCCTGCGCGAGATCCTGACCGGCCTCGCCGCGCGAGGCTGGCTCGGCATGCGGTTCGGCGTCGACCAGGGCGGCGGTGGCGGCACCGCCTGGGAGCACGTGGTCCTCGCCGAATGCCTCGGCGCGCTGCTGTTCGACAGCGTGGGCATGGGAGTGACGGTCCACAACGACATGGTCGCGCCCATGCTGGCCGAGGCCGGCGGGCCGGAGGCCGTCGAGCGCTTCCTGCGCCCGGCCCTGGCGGGGCGCTGCCTGCTCGGGCACGCGGTCTCCGAGCCGGGCGCCGGCGCCGACGTGGCAGCCGTCGCCACCACGGCCACCCCCGAGCCGGGCGGGTACCGGCTGACCGGCGCCAAACGGTGGATCGTGGCCGGGCTCACCGCGGACGCGTTCGCGGTGCTGGCCCGGCTACCCGAGGCACGCGGGGCCTTCGGTCACGTCCTGCTGATGGTGCCGGCCGACGCCCCGGGCGTGCGCGTGGAGCCGGCGGACGCCACGCTCGGGCTGCGGACCGCAGGCGTCGCCGGTCAGCTTCGCCTCGACGGCGTGTTCGTGCCCGACGGGCACCGCCTCGGCGGGCACGGCCTCGGACTGGTCACCCAGCTGCGCCAGTTCGAACCGGAGCGCATCCTGTCCGCCTGTCGCGCGATCGCCATGGCGGACACCCTGCTGCTGCGCACCGCCGAACGGCTGCGGGAGCGGCGGACCTTCGGCGTACCGATCGCCGACCGTCAGCAGCCCGCCGCGCAGCTGGCCCGCCTGCGCGCCGAGGTGGAGGCGGTACGCCAGCTCGCGTACACCGGCATCGACAGGTGGGTGACCGGCGGTGCGGTGAACACCGTGTCCGCAGCGGTCAAGCTGCGCTCCAGCCGTCTCACCCGTGCGGTCGCCCGCACCTGCCTGCACCTGCACGGAGCCGAGGGGCAGCTCAGCACCCACCCGGTCAACCGTGCCTTCCGCGACACCCGGCTGTTGTCCATCTCCACCGGATCGGACGAGATGATGCTCACCGCCCTCGCCCGCCTGCGCGGGTGACCCCAGTGACCCCCGCGTCGGTGCTCGCCACGACCGTCGGGTCGCGTTGCCCGGAGGGCGCCGCCGACGTCGAGTTCGCGACGCGGGTCGACGCCTTCACCGACCGGCACCGCGACGGCCTGCTCGCTGCGGACGCCTGGGAGTCGGCAGGCCCGCCCGTACGGGAGCTGCTGCGCGCCGTCGGCGAGGCCGGCCTGCTGCGCGACGCGTGGGCCGACCGCGGCGGCGACCGCGCCACCGCCCTGTGGCGTGCCGCCGCGTTGCACCGCGCGTTCGCCCGGGTCGGTAACGGCGCGCCGGGCGCGGCGTTGCTCACCCACCTGGAGGTGGCGACACGCCTGCTCGGCGTCCTGCCGACGACACCGGCGGGGCTCGTGCCGGGCGCCCTCGCCGGCTCGTCGACGAGCGCGCTGGCCGCCACCGAGCCGGACGGCGGCAGCGACCTGACCGCCCTGCGGACCACTGTGGGCGCCGGGTCGGCCGGTGGGCTGACCGTGACCGGGACGAAGTGGTTCATCAGCAACGCCCCGTACGCCGACCACCTGCTCGTGCTGGCCGACGACCGCGACGGGCGGACCGGCCGGCGCGGACCGGCGCTCCTGCTGGTGCCCGCCGGGCCGGGCGTCGAGGTGACCACCCTGGACGGCCTGGGACACACCGGCCTGACCGGTGCGGTGGCGCTCGACGCGGCCCCGGTCGCGGCCGTGCTCGCCGTCGGCGGGCACGGGCTGCTGGTGCTGATGCGCCACTGGATCCACGAGCGCGTGATGCTCGCCGTCCGGATGGCCGAACTGGCCGCGTCGGTCCTGGACCACGCGGTCGCCGACGCCGGCCGGCGGACCACCTTCGGGGTCCCGCTGATCACCAACCAGCACGTCCGGTTCACGCTCGCCCGGCTCGACGCCGACGTCCAGGAGGTGCGGGCGATGGCCGGGCAGAGCCTCCGGCTGCTCGCCGCGGGCGCCTGCCCGGGCGGCTGGGCGGCCGCCGGCAAACACCGGGCCGCCGCCGTGCTGGCCGAGGTCGCCGACGAGGCGCTGCAACTCTCCGGTGGTGACGGCTACCGGCGCGGCCATCCGGCGGAACGGGCCCTGCGGGACGCGACCGGCCTGGCGCTCGCCGGCGGCACGACCGAACTCATGCTCCAGCAGATCGATCGAGGGTGACACGATGACACAGCACTCCGTCCACGAGTCCCAGCCCGCGCCCGGGTGGGACGCCGACCGCTACGACCGTCAGTTCGGCTACGTGTCCGCGCTGGCGGGCGGCGTCGTCGAGCTGCTCGCCCCGGTGCCCGGCGAGACCGTCCTCGACCTGGGGTGCGGCACCGGTGAGCTGGCCGCCACGATCGCGGCGCGCGGCGCGCGGGTGATCGCGGTCGACGGTGACCCCGCCATGGTCGCCTCGGCCAGCGCCCGGCTGGGATCGGACGTGCTGCTCGCGGACGGTCACGACTTCCGGATCGACGAGCAGGTCGACGCGGTGTTCTCCAACGCGGCGCTGCACTGGATGACCCGTCCGGCGGAGGTCGTCGCGGCGGTCCGTCGCGCGCTGCGCCCGGGTGGGCGTTTCGTCGCCGAGCTCGGCGGCGCGCACAACGTGGCCGGGATCCTCGCCGCCGTCCGCACCGCGCTGGCCGAGCTGGGCCTGACCGAGGGCGCGCGGATGCCCTGGTACTTCCCGAGCCCCGGGCAGTACGCCACCCTGCTGGAGGCGCACGGCTTCCAGGTGCTGCGGATGGACTACTTCGCCCGGCCCACCGAGCTGACCGACTGTCCGGGAGGCGTCGCCGACTGGGTCGCCATGTTCGGCGCGGCCCTGATCGGCCACGTGCCGCCGGACCGGCGCGACGCCGTCCTGGCGCGGATCAACGAGCTGGCCGCGCCGACGCTGCTGCGCGACGGCCGCTGGTACGCCGACTACCACCGGCTGCGCTTCGCCGCCGTGTGGGAGCCGGACGGCGCGTCGGACGCGGCGGTGGTGCGGTGACCGCGCCCGCGCGGGCCGGAGCCGACCGTGACTTCGGGACGCCCGCGTTCCAGCTCGACCCCTACCCGGTGTACGCGGCGCTGCGGGCGCAGGGCCACCTCGTCCACTCGACCGTGCACCGCACCTGGTTCGCCACGGACCACGCCGCGGCCGGCGCGGTGCTGCGGGACCGACGCTCCAGTGTGGAGAGTCCGTTCCGGGCGACCCGGGTGCTGTTCGGTCGCACCGTGACCGACGTGGAGGGGGAGGAGCACGTCCGGCTGCGGGCGTTGACGAACCGGAGCTTCTCCGCGTCGATGATCCCCGGGTACCTCGACGATCTCGTCCCGGCGGCGGTGCGCGGCGTGCTCGACGACCTGGACGCAGCGGCCGGTGACGGCCCGGCCGACTACGTGACGGGCTTCGCGAACGCCGTACCGATCCGGGTGATGTCGCGGATCATCGGCCTGCGACCGGCGGACGTGCCGCAGTTCCAGAGCTGCAGCGACGCCGTGATCGCCTTCATCGACTCGGCCGATCCGGTGCGCCGACGGGCCGCCGTCGCCGCGTGGGCACGCATGCGCGCCCTGCTGCACAGCCGGGTCGCCGAGCTGCGACCCGCACCGGACGACAGCGTCATCGGGCAACTGCTGTCCTCCGCCGCGGAGGGCGCCGACGTCGACGACGACGAGATCGTCCGCCAGGTCGGACTGCTCATCCCTGCCGCCATCGACACGAGCAACCGGCTGATCGCGAACGTGCTGCACACCCTGTGTGCGCGGCCGGAACTGATGGCGCAGGTCGCCGAGGACGGCAACCTCGTCGAGGCGGTGGTCGACGAGACCCTGCGGTACGAGGCGCCGATCCACAGCACCATCCGGATCTGGGGTGGCGGGGAGCTCCTCGGCCAGGACATTCCGAAGGGTTCGCTGCTGACCGTCCTGCTCGGCTCGGCGAACCGGGACCCCGCGGTGTTCCCCGACCCGGACACGTTCGACCCGGGCCGGCCGGGCAACCAGCGCCTGCTGTCCTTCGGCGCGGGACGCCACCAGTGCATGGGCCGCCGGATGGCGCTGGCAGAGGTGACCACCGCGCTGCGCCTGCTGCTCGAACGTCGGCCCGGCCTGCGCTTCGCCGACGCCACGCCGAGCCCCGTGCAGGGGCTCAGCTTCCGCTCACCCGCCACCCTCCGCCTCG
Source organism: Micromonospora lupini str. Lupac 08 (assembly GCF_000297395.2). GTDB lineage: Bacteria > Actinomycetota > Actinomycetes > Mycobacteriales > Micromonosporaceae > Micromonospora > Micromonospora lupini. Next base: position 2,966,780 of record NZ_HF570108.1, read on the forward strand.
CCTTCGGGAGACGCCCGTGACCACCACCGTCGACGGTCCCGCGACCGCCAGCCCGACGAGCGACGCCGTGACCCTGGCCTTCGTGCCCGAGCCCGAGCCCGTCGCCGTCCAGCACCCCACCCGCGACGTCCCCGGGGTGACCACCCACCAGTCGGAGGTCACCGGCCGGCACTGGACCGCCGTGGAGAGCGTGTACTACGACTGTCACGTCGTCAGCCTGACCCAGCTTCTGCCGCCCCGCCTGCTCGCGGCGTTCCTCCTGGTCGCCGGCGCCCCCACGCTGCGCGCCGAGTGGGGTGGCCTGTCCTGCCGGAACCTGCTCGACGGAGAGGCCGCCCGCGACGCCCTGTTGCTGGGGGAGTGGGGCGTCCAGAAGCACCACCTGCCCGTCGACGGCGACATCGAGGCGACGTTGCGCGCCGCCGTGCGGGACCACGGGCACTGCGTCGCCCGCGTCGACAGCTACTACCACGAGCACTTCGACGAGTACTACCTGCGCGAGCACCGCACCAACGGGCACAAGGTGACGGTCGTCGACTTCGACGAGAACTCGTACCTCGGCATCGACAACGTCGGCGTCCGTACCCTGGTGCTGCGCTTCGACCGGGCCCTGTTCGTCGAGGCGATCCGCTCCAACCTGTTCCACGTCTACGACAAGCACGACTCGCTCTACCGGCTGCACCTGGGCGAGCGGACCCAGACCGCACTGGCCGACGGGACGGTTCGTCGCCGTGAACGCGCCGCCGTCGACGCCCTGCTCACCGACCGGCGGACGCTGCCCCAGCAGCTGTCCCGGTACCGCGACGCGTTCGTGCTGGCGCTCACCGCGCCCGGCCAGCGCCGGCACGCGCAACTGACCAACACGTACCACTCGGCCTTGATGATCGAGCGGGCGTACCTGGCGGTGGCGGAGGCGTATCGGCGTACCGGCGAACCGTGGACGGGGCTGGCCGGTGACGGCGAGCCGTTCATCGAAGGGCTCGCCACCGCCACGAAGAGCTGGCGGGCGCTGAAGATGCTGTGCCGCACGGCGCTCAGCGGGGGGACCGTGGCGGACCGCATCCTGGTCGCCGCCTTCGACCGGATGTACGCCGCCGAGCTCGCCGTCCCGGCGACCGCGACACCATGACCGTCGCAGCGACCCGGCTGTTCCTGCTGCCCCCCGCGGGTGGCTCGGCCGGCGTCTTCCGGGGCTGGGAGGACCGGCTCGAGACGTTGCTGGGCGATGCCCTGTCGGTCGTCGCACCGGAGCTGCCGGGCCGCGGCGCGCGGATCGCCGAGCGGCCGCCGCCCGAGGTCGACGGATACGTGCGGGACCTGGACCAGCGCTACGCGCCCGCCCCCGGCGAACGGTGGGCCGTCGTCGGCCACAGCTTCGGCGCCCTGCTCGCCGCGTCCTGGGCGGCGCTCGCCCACCGGGCGGGGAGGGGTCCCGCCCTGGTGGTGGTCAGCGGCGCCGCCGCGCCGTGGCGGCACTCCACGGCAGCCCTCCTCGACGGCACCGACGACGAGATCTGGGACCGGGTGGGCGCCCTCGGCGGCCTGCCGGCGCAGATCCGGGCGACGCCACTGGGCCGGCGGCTGGTCGAGCGGGCCCTCGTCGGCGACGTGCGGGCCTCGGCCCGCTACCGGCCGGTCGGGCCGGCGCCGGTCGGCTGCCCCGTCCTGGCGGTTCGCGGGGCCGACGACCCGCTTGTCGACGACGAGCTGACGACCGCCTGGTCGGCCCTCACGACCGCCGCATTCACCTTCCGGGTCCTGCCCGGAGGCCACTTCTACCGCTCCGGCATGGAGGACCTGGTGCCGTTGCTCGCGGACGTCCTGTCCGCACCGACCCTGCCGGCTACTGCCGAACGAAGGTGACAGCTGTGACGATCGAGACCACCCACACCCGACCCGACCAACTCGCCGACCTCGCCGACTTCTACCGCTCGCGGTCCGGCGACGACGTCAGCCTCTTCGACATCTGGGAGACCGGGGGCGCGCGCGGCGACTCCGTCACCCCCTCCACCCACTCGCCGGCCTACCGGACCTGGATGCTGGAGCTGCTCAACGGCGAGCTGACGCGGGCCGGCAGCCGCCGGTTGGTCAGCCTGGGCAGCGGCAACGCGGCGGTGGAGAGTCACCTGGTCGCGGCCGGGGTCGAGGTGCTGGCGGTGGACGCGATGGCCGAGGCCGTCGCCATGTCGACGGCCAAGGGCGTCCGGTCGGTGGAAGCCGACGTGACGACGTGGACCCCCACGGACCCGTGGCCGGTGGCCTATCTCGACGGGCTGCTCGGCCACCTCTACGACGCCCGTACCGCGACCTTGCCGATCTTGGCGCACGTCCGGAGCTGGCTCGGCGTGGACGGCCGCGGCATCCTGGTGGCCTCCAACGACGCCACCCGCGACGGCAGCCGGGTCCAGGCGGCGCCGGGGGTGACCGGCTTCCACTGGCTCGCCGTCGACTACCTGCGGGAGCAGGCGCAGCTGGCCGGCTTCGACGACGTCAGCGTGAACAGCTACGTCTACCGACGCCCCCTCTCTGGCGACCGTGTCCGCTCGGTGATCGTCGCGCGGTTCGGCTACTGACCCCGGACCACCCGCCCCCGGCAGAAAGCGAACCCCACAGATGCCCGTGAGTCCCGCGTTCCAGGCACGTCTGGACGACGCCCTACCGCGCGCCGTCGAGCGTTTCGGCACTCCGTTCCACCTCTACGACGAGCAGGGCATCGACGACACCTGCGCGGCCTTCGACCGGGCGTTCCGGTCGGTGGGCTACACCGAGTACTTCGCGGTCAAGGCGCTGCCCAATCCGGCGATCCTGCGCATCCTGGCCCGGCACGGCTTCGGCTTCGACGTCAGCTCGGGTCCCGAGCTGACGCTGGCACTGCGGGCCGGTGCGCGGGGCCGGCAGATCTGCTTCAACTCGAACAACACCAGCCGGGCGGAGCTGACCGCGGCACTGCGCGCGGACGCACTGATCACCGTGGACGACGCCACGGTCCTGGAGAAGATCGCGGAACTGGGCGCCGTGCCGGACACCCTGGCGTTCCGGGTCAATCCGGGCGACGACGCCCACCGGGATTCCCGCCGGCACGCGGACACCTTCCTCGGCGACCCGGCCGACGCCAAGTTCGGCGTCCCCGCCGACCGGCTCACCGACGTCGTGGCGCGCGCCGTGACGCTCGGCGTCCGCACCGTGGGCCTGCACATGATGCTGGCCTCCAACTCGCTCACCGCCGCGCCGGTGCTGCTCACCCTCGAACTGCTGCTGGAGCAGGTGGTCGCCCTGCATCGCGGCACGGGTGTCGCGGTGCGGACGCTGAACCTGGGCGGCGGCATCGGTATCCCGTACCGGCCGGGCGAGCCGGCCGCCGACATCGACGGGCTCGGCCGGGCGCTCGCCGAGCGCCTCGACCGGTGGCAGCGGGAGTACGGGCTGCCCGCGCCGCGTCTGTGTTTCGAGAGCGGCCGTTTCATCACCGGACCGCACGGGGTGCTCGCCACCCGGGTGGTGAACCGGATGTCCAAGTGGCGCGAGTACGCCGGGGTGGACGCCAGCATGACGGCGCTGATGCGTCCGGCGCTCTACCGCGACGCGTACCACCACATCACGGCGCCCTTCGTGCCGGCGGTCGGGCCCACCGAGTCGGTGGACGTGACCGGGCCACTGTGCGAGAACAACGACCGGTTCGGCAGGGACCGCCCGTTGCCGGCGCTCCGGGAGGGTGACCTGTTGCTGATCCACGACACCGGAGCGCACGGCCATTCGATGGGCTTCACCTACAACGGTCGCCTGCGTCCGCAGGAGCTGCTGCTGCGCCGCGACGGCAGCATCGAGATGATCCGCCGGGCCGAGGACGAACACGACCACTTCGCCACCCTCGAGTTCCCGCCCGCCGTGGCGCCCGCCCCCACGCTGGTGGCCGTGTCCGGCGTTGCGTCGCCGTGCTGAGCGGCCCGCCGTCGCGCGAGGAGCTGCTCGACCTGGCGCGTGGGTCGGGGTCGGCGCTGCTCGACCTGTCGCTGGGAGTGCCCGCCGATCCGCCGCCGCCGACGGCCGGCGGGTCGTCCGGGCAGGAGCCGGCCGGCTATCCACCCAGTGCCGGGACCGAGGAGTTGCGGCTGGCGGCCGCCGGCTACCTGCGCCGCCGGTTCGGGGTCGCGCTCGCGCCGGACGCCGTCGCGGCCTGCGCCGGCGCGAAGGAGTTCATCTCCACCCTGCCGCTGTTCCTGCGCGACGCCGGACTCGTCCCGCCGGGGCGTGACACGGTGCTCATCCCACGGCTCTGTTACCCGGCGTACGAGAACGGCGCGCGTCTGGCCGGCTTCGCCACCTACCGGGTACCGGCCGACGACGACCACCGCATGCGGCCCGACCTGCTGCCCGCCTCGGTACGCGACCGTGCGCTGTGCCTGTGGGTGAACAGCCCGAGCAACCCCACCGGCGCGCTCGAACCGTTGGACACCCTGGTCGACTGGGGCCGGCGGTACGGCGTGCTCGTGGTCTCCGACGAGGCGTACACCGAGTCGACCTGGTGCGGGTCGCCGCGGACCGCGTTCGCGCACGGCGTCGACGGGGTCCTCGCGGTGCACAGCCTGTCGAAGCGGTCGAACAGCCCGGGGCTCCGTGTCGGCTTCTACGCCGGCGATCCCGCGGTGGTCGGACGGTTGGTGCCGTGCCGCCGCGCGGCCGGGCTGATGGCGGGCGCGGTCGCCCAGCGGTCGGCCGCGTACCTGCTCGGCGACGACGAGCACGCCCGGGTCCAGTACGAGCGAGGCGCCACCCGGGTGGCCGACCTGGTGCGACTGCTCACCGCCAACGGGGCGGCGGCACGGAGCCCCGACGGTGGCTTCTTCGTCTGGACCGCCGCGCCGGGCGGCGACGGCGACGCCTGGGCGAGGAGCCTGGCCGGTCGCGCCGGCATCGTGGTGATGCCCGGCGGCGCCTACGGACCGACGGGTCGGGGACATGTCCGCTTCGCCGCCGTCCGCGACATCGCCGAGATCACCTCCCGGGCGTGGGCCCTGGGACCGCTGGATTCCGACCGGAGAAGGGGTGCGCATGTCTGACGTCACCGTGGTGCCGAACGCCCCGACCGGGGCGCCCCTGCCGGCCGCGATCGACGAATTGTGGGACCGCCGGGACACGTTGACCACCGACGATCGGGCCGGCCACGCCGTCGTCACCGCCGCGGTGGACCAACTGGACAGCGGGGTGAGCCGGGTCGCCGCCGTCGACCCGGTCACCGACGAGGTGGTCGTGGACCAGCGGGCGAAACGCGCCATCCTGCTGGCGTTCCGGGTCCTCGGGCTGGAGCCGTCCGAGGCCGGGCCGTTCCGGTACCACGACCGGCTGCCACTCAAGCGCACCTTCGACGGGGTGCGGGTGGTACCCGGCGCGATCGCCCGGTGGGGCAGCCACCACGCGCCCGGGGTGGTGCTGATGCCGTCGTACACCAACATCGGCGCCTGGGTGGGCGCCGGCACCATGGTGGACACCTGGGCCACGGTGGGCTCGTGCGCGCAGATCGGCCGCAACGTCCACCTCGCCGGCGGGGTGGGCATCGGTGGGGTGTTGGAGCCGGCCTCCGCGGTGCCGGTCGTGGTGGAGGACGAGGCATTCGTCGGTTCCCGGTCGATCGTGGTGGAGGGTGCCCGGGTGCGGCGCGGCGCCAAGCTCGGCGCCGGCGTCATCCTGACGGCCAGCACCCGGGTCTTCGACGCGGAGACCGGGGCGGAGCTGCCGCGCGGGCAGGCACCGGCGTGGTCGGTGTGCGTCGGCGCGACCCGGTCCAGGTCGTTTCCCGGTGGTGAGTTCGGCATGCCGTGCCTGCTGGTGCTGCGCCGACTCGCCGAGGGACAGACCTTCGACAGGCTCGCCATCGACGAGCTCTTTCGAACCCACGGCGTCGCCACCTGAGCGGCGTCCCTATCGGACGCCGGCCAGCACCGCGCCGCCGGTCGCCACCGTTCCGCCGGCGAGCACCGCGCCGTGGGCCGCCTGCAGCAGGGGGCCCGGGTCGACGCCGAGCTCCTCGGTGAGGATCCGCCGCCCCGCCCGGTAGACGTCGAGCGAGTCGGCCTGGCGACCGGAGCGACACAGCGCGATCATCAGCTGGGCCCGTAGCCGCTCCCGTAGCGGATACCGGGCTACCAGGCCGGTCAGCTCGCAGACCAGCCGGCCATGCTCCCCGAGCAGGAGATCGGCCTCCGTGCGGCCCTCCAGGGCCTCGAGTTGCAGCTCCTCCAGCCGTGGCCGTTCGGCCGCCGCCAACTGGGGGGTGACGTCGGTGAGGGCGTCCCCGCGCCAGAGGCGCAGGGCGCCGCGCAGCTGCGACGCGGCCCGTTCGGGATGTCCCTGGGCCAGCGCCTGCCGGCCGGCGGTGGTGAGGCGCAGGAATTCGGCGTAGTCGATCCGCAGGTGCCGGCTGATCAGCCGGTAGCCCCGCCCGACCCGCAGCAGCGGCACCTCGCGGCCCAACTCCCGGCGCAGCCGGGAGGCGTAGGTGTGCAGTTGCCCGATGGCGGTGGTGGGCGGCCGGCTGCCCCACAGCAGCTCACTGAGCCGGTCGTCGCAGACCGCGCCGTCCCTGGCGAGCAGGAGGACGGCGAGCACCGTGCGGGGCTTGGTGCCCCCCAGGTCGCTCTCCCGCATGGTCGTGGTCCGGCCCCCGGACCGGTCCTCGACGCGCGCCCGCACTGGTCCTAGGATCTTGAGCTCCATCTGTGTTCCCCCCGATTTGCGTACCACCAACCGTCACGCGCTGGCATCCGTGACCGTTCTGCCGGCCACCGGGCGACATCGTTGTGAGCGGTGGCGTGATCACGGTAGGTCGGTGCTGGCAAGGGCTGTGGCCTCGCCCGTGAGACACACACGTCCGCTGTGGCGCGATTCGCCTCATACGTCGGGGCGGGCGATCGGAACGGCGGGAAGGACGGTTGTGAGCAGGGGAGCGATCGGGTATGCCTCCGTCAGCGGACGGCGCCGCCGCCACCGGGTGCCCTCTTCACGGACCCGTGACACGGCCCCTGGCCGGCCCACGGTGGTCTTCGGCGACGACCGGGCGCGGTGGGGCCTCGTCCGGCGCCAGATTGCCGGTTCCCACGCGGGGTTGGCACCGACGTCCGACATGCGGGAAGTGTTCGACATCCGACAGGAGTCCAGTAGGCGGGCGGCGACGCTGATCCGGCCCTCCCGGGACCGTGTCCGCCGGCCTGGCCGGGCTCAGTCGCGCAGCAGCGGCAGCAGTTGGTCGCCCTGGCGTCTGATCTCCGGAAGGTAGGGGGTGTCGGAGAGCACGAAGTGGGTGACGCCCAACGCCTGGTACCTCCGCAGCGACCTCGCCACGTCCTCGGCGGAGCCGACCAGCCACGTGGTGCCCGCTCCGCCGCCGCCGTACCTGCCGGGAGCGGTGTAGAGGTTGTCGTCGAGCACGTCACCGCGGGCGGCGAGGTCGAGCAGCCGCTGCTGACCGACGGCGGCCCGCCAGGTCCGGCCCCGGGCGGCGGGACCGTTGCCCGCCGCCATCCGCGCCACCTTGGCCTCGGCGTCGGCCCACGCCTGGTCGGTGGTGTCCCGCACCACAGTGGTGATCCGCAGCCCGAACTCCAGCGGGGCGTGCTCGCGTCCCAGCTTCTCACCGAGCAGACGGAGGCGTTCGATCCGCTCGGCCACGCCGTCGAGCGGCTCGCCCCAGAAGAGCTGGACGTCGGCCTCGGTGGCGGCCACCTCCTCGGCGGCGGGGGAGGCGCCGCCGAAGTAGAGCCGGGGGTGCCGACGATCACCGTGGACGACCGGTCGCAGTGCCACGGTGGAACCGGTGACGCCGAAGTGCTCGCCCCGGTAGGTGACGTTCTCCTCGGTCCAGAGCCTGCGGACGAGGTGCAGGAACTCCCGGGTGCGGGCGTAGCGGTGGGCCTGGTCGCCCTCGCCGTCGCCGTACGCGGCCAGGTTGTCCTTGCCGGAGACGATGTTGATCAGGACGCGGCCGTCGCTGAGGTGATCGAGCGTCGCGGCGGCGGAGGCGAAGTTGGCGGGCCGCCAGTAGCCGGGCCGGATCGCGATAAGCGGCTGGAACGTCGTCGTCCGGGCGGCAAGCGCGGTGGCGACCGTGAAGGTGTCGGGGCGTCCCCAGCCGGTGCCGAGGAGCGCGCCGCTCCACCCGTGTTCCTCAAGGGCGCGGGCGTGGCTGGTGAGGGTCGGCAAGCTGTTGTGGTGCTCGACGACGTCGTCGCCACGATGGCCGGGCTCGACCTGATTCGGGATGTACCAGAGGAACTGAGGGCTCATCGACGACGGCCTTCCTGAGAAGAGGGAACCGGGCGGGGCGGCGACGTGCCGCCCCGCCGGTGAGCAGGGTCAGTCGAACAACCGGGCCGCGTTGCGCACGGCGTGCGCGGCGACGTCCCGGCCGAGCCGGACGCCGGCCTCGTCGGCCGTACGGGTGTGGATGCCGGACCACACGCGGGCGTCGACGTTCTCCCGGGTGGGCCGGTGCCAGTCGGTGTAGGTGCGGGTGACGCCGGGCTGGGTGGGGCTGGTGATGGCGTACGCCTCCCGCGCCCGCGCCCCGGCCAGGGCGGTGAGCACCGCTTCGGCGGCACCGGCGTAGGTGTTGTGCCCGCTGGGATAGTCCGGGTGCGCGGGGGTGTCGTGCAGCGGCGTCCAGCCGGGGTCGCCGTCGGCCCGGATCGCGGTGACCGGCCGCCAGCGCAGGTAGGCGTACTTGGTGTCGGAGGTCGCGATCTGGGTGTCGACGAGTGCGACGTGGAAGACGGCCACGAGGCTCGCCCGCCCGGCGGCCGATCGGGTCCACTGGGCGAGAGCCGCACGCAGGATGCCGGTGTAGAGAGTCAGCGAGGAGCCGAGCCAGAACGTCGCCGTGTCGGTCTGCTGGGGGGTGCGTACCGTGCTGCCGGCCGCGCCGTACGCCCGGACCTCGGCGAGGTCGGCACGGTAGCGCGCCGATCCCAACGCCGGCGGCGGCCCGAGCCGGTACCGGTCCGCGCGGTCGAGCAGGAACGGCGTGGCGAACCGGTTTCCGGCCTGCTGGGCGGCAGTGAAGCTCGGTGGGGTGGGCTGCCAGATCCCCGGTGCGGCCGGGGGAGCGGGGTACGGCGTGTTGACGGAGGCGGGGTCGAGCCCGTCGCCGGACCGCTCGGCGACCAGCGAGAGGGCTTCCCGTTGGCCGGCGGCGCGGCCGCGGTCCTTGGCGCGGCCGTCGGGGATCCGGTCGAGCGTGGTGCGCAGCGCCGCGTCGAGCGAAGGCGTGGCGTCCGGGATCAGCGCGCTCAGCGCGGTGTGCACGGCGGACGCCAGCGCGGCGTCCTGGTAGGCCGGCGAGGCGGGCGCGGTCCGGACCGCGCGGGCCGCGGCGAGCCAGCTGATCGCCCACGCGCGGTTGCTGGTCACCTGCGGTCGGGTTCCGGTGGCGACGGCGGTCGCGGTGACGTCGTACCACTCGAGGGTGGTGTCGATCGTGATCGCGGCGGTGGCGGCGGTGGCCGGCGCGGCGAGGGAGATGCCGACGGTAAGCGCGGCGGCGGCGATTCCGGCCGCGCCGCGGCGCCAGCCGCGACGGGTGAGCAGGGCCATGGTGAGGGTTTTCCTTTCGGAGGTTGGGTGCGGGGTCGGCATGGTTTGTGCCGGTCCGCGGCTCACGGGGTCACCCGGGCGGGCGGCGTCGACGGTCCGCCGCGACGGCGGTACGCCGGGTCGGTGAGCGCGGGCGGCTGGTAGCCGGCGTCGGCGGGGTTGAGCGTGGTGCCGGGCGCGACGATGGCGTCGATGCGGTCCAGCACGTCCGCGGACAGCGTCACCTTCGTGGCGCCGAGCTGGGATTCCAGGTGTGCCAGGGTGCGGGGCCCGATGATCGCCGAGGTGACCGCCGGGTGCTCCAGGACGAACGCGATGGCCAGGTGGATCAGGGACAGCCCGGCCTCGTCGGCGAGGGCGGACAGCTTCTCGACGGCGACCAGCTTGGCCGCGTTGGCCGGCAGTCGCGGATCGAACCGGGCCGGGAGCCGGTCGGCGCGGCGGGAGATCGGGGCGTCGAGCCCCGCGTGGTAGCGACCGGACAGCCAGCCGCCGGCCAGTGGGCTCCACGGGATCACCGCCAGGCCGTGGCGCTGGGCCACGGGCAGGACCTCACGTTCCACGCCGCGGGCCAGGATGGAGTACGGGGGTTGTTCGCTCACCACCCGCTCCCGACCGCGCCGCTGCGCGATCCACTGGCCCTCCACGATTGCCGACGGCTCGAACGTGGAGGTGCCGATGTAGCGGATCTTGCCTTGGCGTACGAGGTCGGTGAGGGCGCCAAGTGTCTCGTCGAAGTCGGTGCCCGGCTCCGGGCGGTGCGCCTGGTACAGGTCGATCCAGTCGGTACGCAGCCGGCGCAGGCTGTTGTCCACCGCGCGGACGACCCAGCGGCGGGAGTTGCCCCGGTGCTGCGGGTTGTCGCCGACCTGGCCGTGGAACTTGGTGGCGAGGAAGACGTCGTCGCGCCGCCCGCCGGCGAGCGCCTCGCCCACGATCTCCTCCGACTCGCCGTCGGAGTAGACGTCTGCGGTGTCGATCGAGGTGATGCCCTCGTCGAGTGCCCGGTGGATGATCCGGATGCTGTCCTCGTGGTCCGGGTTGCCCCGTTGACCGAAGTTCATCGCGCCGAGCGTGAGCGCGCTGATCCGTACGCCGGTGTGCCCGAAGGGCCGGTGGTCCACCATCGATCGTCCTCTCCAGGGAATTCAGCGGGCGGTCGCGGCGAGCTGCCGCGCGTACTGGTTCGCCGGGCGGGGCAGGCCGTAGTGGTCCCGCAGGGTCGTGCCGGTGTACTCGGTCCGGAACAGTCCCCGGCGTTGCAGGATGGGCACGACGTGGTCGACGAAGGCCTCCAGCCCGGCCGGGAGCACCGGCGGCATGATGTTGAAGCCGTCCGCCGCGCCAGCTCGGTACCACTCCTCGATGGCGTCGGCGACCTGCTCGGGGGTGCCGGCGAAGGTGCGGTGTCCGCGTCCGCCGCCGAGTCGGCCGATCAACTGGCGTACGGTCAGCCGTTCCCGCCGGGCCAGGCTGACGATCAGCGTGTACCGGCTCTTCGCGCCCTCGATCTCGTCCTCGCTGGGCAGGTCGGCGGGGAGTTCTTTGTCCAGGTCGAGGTCCTCCGGCGCGACCCGCAGGGTGGTGGCGAGCTGCTGCCGGGCGTACTCGGGTTTGATCAGCCGGTCCAGCTCGTCCTCCAGGGCGCGGGCCTCGGCCTCGGTGGCGCCGATCGCCGGCACGATGCCCGGCAGGATCTTGATGGTCTGCGGATCGCGGCCCGCCTGGGCGGCGCGCTGCTTGAGGTCGCGGTAGAAGGTCTGCGCCTCGGCGAGGGTCTGCTGGGCGGTGAAGACCGCCTCGGCGTACCGGGCGGCCAACTCCTTGCCGTCCTCGGACGACCCGGCCTGCACCAGCAGCGGGTAGCCCTGCGGTGAGCGGGGGACGTTGAGCGCGCCGGCCACCCGGAAGTGCCGCCCCACGTGCTCCGGCGGATAGAGCAGGTCGTCGTCGCCCCACCGCCCGGCCTCCTTGTCGCCGAGCGGGGCGCGGTCGTCCCAGCTGTCCCAGAGCTTGCGGGACACCTCGATGAACTCGGCGGCCCGCTCGTACCGGTCGCGGTGGGCGGGCAGCCGGTCCAGGTTGAAGTTGCGGGCCGCCTGCTCGCCGGCCGTGGTGACGATGTTCCAGCCGGCCCGGCCGCCGCTGACGTGGTCCAGCGACGCGAACCGGCGGGCCAGGTTGAACGGCTCGTTGTACGTCGTCGAGGCGGTCGCGATCAGCCCGATGTGGCTGGTCGCGCCGGCCAGGGCGGTGAGCAGCACTGTCGGTTCGAGGGTGCCGCCCGGCCGCCGGCCGATGCTGTTCCACAGCACCGGGCTGTCGGCGAGGAAGAGCGAGTCGAGTTTGCCGCGCTCGGCGATGCGGGCCAGGCGCGTGAAGTGCGCGACGTCGGTCTGCGCGAACGGGTCGCTCTGCGGCAGCCGCCAGGCCGCCTCGTGGTGGCCGACACCCATCAGGAACGCGTTGAGGTGCAGCATGGTCATCCTTCCGTCGGGTCGACGCCGAGCGCCCGCAACAGGGACTCCCGGTAGGCGAGGAACTGCGGCTGTCGGTGCGAGCGCGGCGTCGGCAGGTCGATGGCGAGGTCGATCGCGATGCGGCCGGCGTCGAGCAGCAGCACCCGGTCGGCGAGCGTGACGGCCTCGTCCACGTCGTGCGTGACGAGCAGCACCGCCGGCCGGTGCCGGGTGCACAGCTCCCGCAGCAGGCCGTGCATGCGCAGCCGGGTCAGCGCGTCAAGCGCGCCGAACGGTTCGTCGGCCAGCAGCAGCTGCGGCTCGGACACCAGGGCCCGGGCCAGCGCCACCCGCTGCTGCTCGCCGCCGGAGAGCTCGTTGGGCCAGGCCCGTTCCCGGCCGGCGAGCCCGACCTCGGCGAGGGCCGCGCGGCCGCGTCCGGGTGCGTCCGGCCCGCGCAGGCCGAGGACGACGTTGTCCAGGACCCGCTGCCACGGCAGCAGCCGGGCGTCCTGGAAGACGACCGAGGAGTTCTCCGGCACGTCGACGACGCCCGCTCCCCTCTGGTCGCCGTCGAGGCCGGCGAGCGCCCGCAGCAGGGTGCTCTTGCCCGAGCCGCTGCGCCCCAGCAGCGCCACGAACTCCCCGGCGTCGATCTGGACGTCGAGGTCGTCCAGCACGGTCCGGTCGCCGAAGCCGCGCGAGAGTCCCTGGACCCGTACCGGTCGAGCCTCGGTCAGTCCGCCAGCGTGCGTCGCCATGACAGCGTCCTCCTCTGCACGAGTCGGACGAGGCCGTCGGACAGCAGCCCGAGCAGCCCGTACAGGACGAGCCCGACGATGATCACGTCGGTCTGGCCGTACTGACGGGCCAGGTCCATCATGTAGCCGATGCCGCTCGTCGAGTTGATCTGCTCGACGACCACGAGGGCCAGCCAGGCGCCCACGACCGCGAACCGCATGCCGAGCAGGAAGCCGGGGAGCGCGCCGGGCAGCACGATGCGGCGCAGGAAGACGGCCCGCGACAGCCGCAGCGAGTCACCCAGTTCGACGTACCGGCTGTCGATGCTGCGCAGCCCGTTGTGCGTGTGGATGTAGACGGGCACCAGCACGCCAAGCGTGATGGTGGTGACCTTCATCTGCTCACCGATGCCGAGCCAGAGGATGAGCAGCGGGATCAGCGCGAGGGCCGGGATGGCCCGCTTGATCTGGATCGGGCCGTCGAGGATCGCCTCACCCCACCGGCTCAGCCCCGCGACCAGGGCCAGCAGCGTGCCGATCACGGTGCCGAACGCCAGGCCCAGGCCGGCCCGCTGGGCCGAGACGGCGAGGTTGTCCTGCAGTCGGCCGTCCGCGATGAGGTCGCCGGCCGTCGTCAGCACGGTCCAGGGGGCCGAGACGGTACGCGGATCGAGCCAACCGGTCGCCGAGCCGGCCGCCCACGCCGCCAGCAGCAGCAGCGGGCCGAGCGCCGCCCCGAAGGGAATGGGGCGACCCGGCGTGAGCCGACGCCTCGGCCTGCTCGCCCGCACGGGCGCGGTGGCGTGGGGGCGGGTGAGGAGGGAGGCGGTCATCGGGCGCCTCCCGCAGCGAGCGCGTCCGCGGCGACGGACTCGTAGCGCCTGTCGTACAGGTCCTCGGCCCGCAGTGGCTTGTTGCCAGTCTCCTTCGCCAGCAGGTCGATGGTCTCCTGGTGCCGGGCGACGGCATCGGTCCAGGTCGCCGGGATGTCGGCCACGCCCGCGTTCTCCACCAGCCACCTGCCGTCCTCGGCGGTGAGACCCTGGTCCTTGACGTAGTACCGCTCGATCCACTCGTCCGGGTTGGCCTCCCGCCACCGCCAGGCCCGCGCCCACGCCGCCACGTACTCCCGGATCGCGGCCGCCTTGGCCGGGTCGCCGAGCACGGTGACCGGCGCGTACAGGTGGCCGGGGTCGTCGCGCAGGCCGTGCGGGATCGTGGTGGCGCCGTCGCGGGCGTACTTCGCCGCGTAGCGCGGGATCTGCACACCACCGAGCGGTGCGACCTCGACCTGGCGGCTGGCGAGCGCCGTCGCGTACACGTCGCCGGTGCTCGGCAGCTCGACGAGCTTGACGTCCCGCTTGCTCAGCCCGGCCTGGTGCAGGACCCGCAGTACCAGCGCGCCCTGCGCCTGCCCCGGGCTGTACGCGATCTTCCTGCCGCGGACGTCGGCGAGCGTGGTGACGGGGACCCCGGGGGCGATGCCCAGCCGGTAGATGGCGTGGTTCAACGGATCCTGGCGGAACCGGGACGCGACGATCTTCGTGGGTATGCCGGTCCAGTGGGAGTGGATCGGGGGGATGTCCGCGACCGCTCCGACGTCCAGGGCCTTCGCCCGGAACGCCTCCAGGGTCTGCGGACCGCCGCTGATGTTGGCGAACTCCACCTGGAACGTGAACTTCTCCACCTCGCCGGAGAATTCAAGTGCCTTCTGGTGCTCCTTGTCGCCCACGACGAGCTTCGTGCCCTTCGGCACGGCCTCCGGCAGCGGCGCGCCGGCGGCCAGCGCGGCCGTCGGCGTCTCGTTGCCGGCGCAGGCGGTCAGGCCCAGCGCGACCGCGCCGAGGGTGGCCGACAGGAACACGCGGCGATCGACATGACGTGACGACTTCACTTACGACTCCTTCGTGGACGGTTGCAGGGCGGCGTACCGCCCCATGTGGTAGAGCAGCGGGGCGCCGTCGCCGTGGCCACTGGTCACCGGCTCGGCAAGCACGATCGCGTGGTCACCGGCGAGCACCCGCTCGGTCACCCGACACAGCAGCCAGGCGACCGGCTCGTCCAGCAGTGGCACTCCGTACGGGCCGGGCCGCCAGCCGGGGTGCGCGGCGAAGCGGTCGATGCCGCTGGTGGCGAACGTCCGCGCGACCTCCCGCTGGTCGGCGCCGAGCAGGTGCACCGCGACGTGCTCCGCCCCCGCGACGGTCGGCCAACTCGACGACGACCGGGCCAGACAGAACGACACCAGTGGCGGGCGCAGGGACACCGACGTGAACGAGGTGGCGGTGAACCCGACCGGCGGGTCCCCGGCGGCGGTGATCACCGTGACGGATGCGGCCTGCCGGCGCAGCAGGGCACGGAAGGTGTCCGGGTCGATGGGGGCGACCGGTTCGGCGATGACGGTCATGACGGTCCTCCTGGGCGGGAACGACCAGGGCGCGCGCCGTCCCCGGGGCAGGCGGGGACACGGCGCGGCGTCGAGCGGCCGTTGATGGGGTCGCGGACACGCTGCCGCTCGTCGTCGAGACGACGGCGTGGCGACAGGGAGAAGTCAGGAACGCGTGGTCAGCGGCAGCAGCCGCGCGCGGTGGTCCAGCCACGGCAACATCCCCGGGACACCGCGACCGCGGTGCCGTCGAGGGGATTCAGCTGGCTGATCATGGCTCCTACGCTAACCAACTATTCCTACTGGGTAAATAGGATTTCAGACCCTGGGACGAACTGCGGGGGATCCGAGGCTGTCGATGACGCGTGGCCCGGGCGACGCCAGCGGTCAGCCGGCCGTCCAGGTGACGGTGCGCAGCCGGTCGCCGAGCAGTCGCCGCGCCCGGGCGACCTGCCGCGCGTTCGCGTTGACAAGCACGGCCCGCTCCGCGCCGCCGAGGAGGGGCAGATCCGACAGCGAGTCGCTGTAGGCGACCCGCCACGGCGGCGTGACCCCCCCGGCAGTGAGCTGCGTCATCTTGGTCGCCCCGTGGTTGTGCACGATCAGCCTCGGGCCGTGGATGTGTGAGGCCACGAGCTCGACCTCGGCGAGGCCGATCCCGTCGAGCAGCGCGCGCGCCAGGGTGTGCTCGCAGGCGGTGACCACGATGACCCGGTCACCCGCCGCGACGTGGGCACGGATCATGTCGACACCGGGCCCGATGATGCGCCCGGGCTCCGCGCCGAGGTCCGCGCCGAAACGCTCCAGCGCCGTCCGCAGTTGGCTCGCGCTTCGGCCCACCAGGCCGATCCGGCTCATCCACCGCGCCGCCCATGGGCGGGACGCGGGAACAGCGACGGCCGGCGCGAGGAGGAGGAGCAGGACGACGGCGAGCGGCAGTCGAGCGCCGGCGAAGCCGACGCGTCGCATGAAGAGCCCGAACGCGTCCCCGCGCAGGAGTACGCCGTCGAGATCGAAGACGACGGTGTCGCCGGAGGGCGCCCTCATCGGTCCACAGTCGCCCGCTACTCGGGGGCGCGGTCGTGGTGCGGACCGAGTTGGCTGATCTCGTACCCGTCGGGGTAGCTCCTGGCTCTGATGCCCTCGGCGAACAGCGGGATCGTCCGTGGCGATCCGCACCACCGTTGCAGCCGCGCGCGCGTCTTCAGAGCGGCGTGCAGGCCGGCCCGGATCGGCCACGGCGGCGTGTCGACCCGCGTCGCGCGTCGCAGTGGCTCGTCGTACATGGCGCTGACCAGCGCGTTTCCCAGCGGTGCGAGCAGCCGGGGGAGCCGGGTGAGCAGCAACATGCGGGTGGCCCGCTCGATGGCGGCCGCGTCGTCGTTGGGCTGCAGGTGCGCCGCGTCGTGCGCGTCGAACCAGGTCTCGAACTCGGCGTACGACCCGGGGATGTCCGTGATGCCCATCCGCCGGCCCAGCTCCCGGTAGAACAGGTACGTCGCCTGCCGCTCGTGGCAGCAGGGCGGGCGCCAGCCGTACTCCTGCAACCACCGGGTCGGGATCACCACCAGGCAGCCGAGGACGTAGCGGAAGTCGTCGTTGCCGATGTCGTACGGGCGGTGGATCTGGTTGACGCGCCGCAGCGCGTCGCGGCCGCGAGGTTGGTCGAAGCCGTTGAGCACCATCTCGTACATCAGCAGGCCGGTGTCGTCGATCCGCTTCTGGGTGCGGTCGGTCAGCTCGCCGGTGGCGGTGTGCACGGCGGCGATGGCGGGGACGGAGAAGGACCGGTTGAAGGCGAGGTTGAGGCCGAGCTTCATGTCCCACGGGAACTCGCGACGCAGCATGGTCTGGTAGATGTCCAGGTAGTCGCGCCGCGGGTCCAGCGTTCGGGTCTGCTTCAGGTTGTCGTAACGGCCTCTCATCGGCGGGCGTCTCCAGACCTCGGCACGGAACGTGAGTGTAAACTCACTCCGGTTCGGAGCGCGGATGAGCGAGGTGGGCATGGCGCACGGCACCCGGGGCGAAATGCTCGGCCGCCTGGCCGCTGCGGTCGGGTCCGTCGCCGTCGCGCACCCGACGCGGGTCGCCGTCGACGGCCCGCCCGCCGCCGGCAAGACCACCCTCGCCGACGAGCTGGCCGACATCCTGCGCGACCAGGGCCGCTACGTCATCCGCGCGACTATCGACGATTTCCTCTTCCCCCGGGCGCGGCGCTATCCGCGCGGCGAGTATTCGGCCGAAGGCTGCTACTACGACACCCACGACCACGCGGCGCTGAACCGGGTTCTGCTGGATCCGCTCGGGCCGGGCGGAGACCGAGGTTTCCAACCCGCGGTCTACGACCACGCCGCGGACACCGTGCTGTCCCCGCCGGTCACGACCGCCCCGGCCGGCGCGGTGCTGCTCCTCGACGGCGTCTTCCTGATGCGCCCGGAACTGATCGATCGGTGGGACCTGCGCGTCTACGTGTCGACCGCGTTCGAGGCGACAGTGGATCGTGCCGTGCTCCGGGAGCGTCAGGTGTCGTCCCGGGCCGACGTCGAACGGCGCTGGCGCGAGCGTTACATTCCCGCGCAGCAGCTCTACAACGCGACGGTCCGCCCGACGGAGCACGCCGACATCGTCGTGCACAACGACGACCCTCGGCGGCCGCTCTGGGAGACAGGTCCGGCCCGGTGACGTGAGACGTCGGTGACGTGAGCCGTCCGCCGCGTGGAATTGCTGGGGGAGCCGTCCGCTGTGGCTACCCGCCGTGTCGATGTGCCGGTGAGCGGTATACCGCAGAGGTATGACTATGACTCTGCGGTATACCGCTCACGACCACATCCGCCCCCCACGGAGGTGACCGCCGGCCGCGCTCACCGCCGATCAGTACGGGTAGCCCGGGACGTTGAGCCGCACGCTGTAGAGGCCGGAGTCGCCCCAGGGACCCGAGGTGACGTAGAGGGTCTGCCGGTCGGGCCCGCCGAAGGCCACGTTCGTGGTCCCGGAGAAGCCGGGCCGGATCGTGCCGAGCTGGGCGCCCGTGGGGGAGTAGACGTGGACCAACGAGTCCCCGCCCGCGGCCCAGTACACGTTGCCGGCGCAGTCGATCGTGACGCCGTCCGGACCGCCGATGTAGTTGACGAACACGCTGCGCGCGCCGATGCTGCCGTCGGGCCGGACGACGTACTTGTAGATCTTGTTCTCGGAGTAGGCGCCCACGTAGAGCGTGGCGCCGTCCGGCGCGAGGGCGATGCCGTTGGGCTGGCGCAACTGGTCGTCCACGAGCGACACCTGGCCGTTGGAGACGCGGAAGACGCTGGTGCGACCGTTCATCTGGTCCGGGCGGTTGCCGCGCTGGAAGTTGGGGTCGGTGAAGTAGGTGACGCCGTCCGACCGGACCGCGACGTCGTTGGGCGAGTTGAACGCCCGGCCCTGGTAGTTCGCCGCGACGGTGCTGCGGCTGCGGTCGCTCAACCGGTACGCGGACACGTTCCGCTGGTCGTGGGTGGCCGCGATGATCTGCTGGCCGTCGGCGCTGAGCGCCAGACCGTTGCTGCCGGCGTTGGAGATGAACGTGTCGAAGGTCGACGGCGGGGTGAACCGGCGGATCGTGGACGGCTGGACGTTGTACGGTCCGGTGCCGGGGGCCATGTCGGAGAAGAGCAGGTAGCCGCCGTTGGCGACCCAGACCGGCCCTTCGAGGAAGTTGAAGCCACTCCGGATCTTCGTCGCCGTCAGGGAGCTGGACGGCAGCGGCGAGCCGTAGACGGCGCCCGTCGGGCACGCTCCGGGAGGCGCGCCGGGTGGGCCGGCGAGCGCGGCGGCGGCCGTGGTGTGAGCGCTCACAGGACCGGCGGCGGCACCGGCGGGCAGCGGGGCGGCGGCGGTCGCGAGACACAGACCGGCCAGTACGGCAATCGTGGGTCGCCAGGTCATCGGGTGCTCCAATCGGCGTCGGCGGGTCGCGATGACCGGCGGCCGACGGTGTCGGGGTAGGGGGCGGACCGGCAGCGTGGCCGGTCCGCCGATGGGCGGCTATTCCAGGTGGAAGGTGGCGGAGGCGCGCTCGGCGCTCGTGGAGACCGCCTCCAGGTAGAGCAGGCCGTCGCGGTGGCGCACGTAGCGGCCCGGATAGTTCTGGGACTCCAGGGAGAGCCCGGCGCTGTCGGCCAGGCCCGCTCGGCGCTGGAAGCTCGCGTCGCTGGAGAAGACGGATGAGCCGTCGTTGCGCGCGATGGACAGGGCGAAGCCGTAGTGCCGCAGGTAGTAGCCAGGGAAATTCGTCGACTCCAGCGACACCGTTCCTCCGCCGGCGAGGCCGCCGACGATGCGGAACTGGGAGTCGGCGAGGTTGGCGACGTTCGGCTCGACCCGGGCCCGGTAGTCGTAGTGCCGGATGTAGCTGGTGGTCAGGTCGTGCGACCGCAGCCGGACCGGGGTGGTGCCGTCGGGCACCGGGATGCCGAAGTTGGGGCTGCCGTCGGCGTTCCAGTACAGCTTCTGCAGCCGGGTGCGCCGGTTGGGATCGTTGAGCGGATCACCGCTGATGTCGCGGTAGTTGCGGTCGTGGTAGACCAGGATGTCGCTCTGCCCGTCCTCGGAGACGGTGAACGAGTTGTGGCCGGGGCCGTACTGGCCGGTGGCCGCGTTGGTGGTGAACACCGGGTTCGGGCTCTTGCTCCAGGCGGCGGCGTCGAGCAGGTTCGCGCTGGCCGAGGCGCTCAGCATCCCGAGGCAGTAGTTGGCGTCCGTGGCGCTTGCGGAGTAGGTCAGGAAGAGGCGGCCGTTGCGCTGGATCACGGCGGGCCCCTCGGCGACCCGGTAGCCGCGGGTCTCCCAGTCGTACGTCGGCACGACGAGCCGGGTCACGGTGCCGGTGATCTGCCACGGGTTGGCGCCCATCCGGGCGAGGTAGACGTTCGAGTTGGTGGAGATGCCCGGCTCCTGCTGCGCCCAGGTCAGGTAGCGCACGCCGTTGGCCACGAAGGTCGAGGCGTCCAGGCTGAAGGTGTCCCAGGGTGTCGTGATCCGGCCGCGCTCGGTCCACGAACCGCTCAGCGGGTTCGCGTTGGCGTTCTCCAGCACGTACATCCGGATGCGCCACACGTCGTCGGTCCGGCCGGCGGCGAAGTAGACGTACCACCTGTTGTTTATGAAGTGGATCTCCGGCGCCCAGATGTGGGCGCCCATCTCTCCGCTGGTGTGCCGGGTCCAGATCGTCGTCTCCGCCGCCGTCGCCAACCCCTGCAGGGTCGTCGCGCGCCGCAGCACGATCCGGTCGTACTGCGGCACGGTCGCGGTCAGGTAGTAGTAGCCGTCGGTGTGCCGGAAGATGTGCGGGTCGGCCCGCTGGTTGACAAGCGGATTGGTGTAGTTCACGGCGGGCGCGGCGTGCGCCGGCCCGGCCATCGGCAGGCCGACCGACACAGCGAGCACCACCAGCACGGCGGTCAGAATCGCTCGTGGGCGTCGGGCGCGACCGCGACCGGTACGCCCCGGGCCGGTGACTCGGCGGGCGGCGGCATCGGTGCGGTGCAGTGGCAGCAGCATCCGTCCTCCGTGACGTCTGTGCGCGAGAGCCGACCGGCCGCGAAGGCGGCGATCGACCCGCGGCACCCGCTGGGAAGGAGCGCCCGCGGGTCGGGAACATGACGAGGGCGTTGCGCCCACGTAACGGCCCTAAGTGTTGGCGCTAACATTGACGAGTGTCAAGATGTTCCGGAACGCACCGGGTGCCCGGTCCGGCGGATGCGTCGACAGCCGAGGAGGAGGCCCGGGGCTACCGCGCCCGAGCCGGTCGCGCCGGCGTGTCGAGGAGGACCTCGTACCGGTGGAGGTCGCCGTCGACGCCGACGCGGCGGAACCCGGCGCGTTCGAGCGTCCGTTGGGAGGCGACGTTGTCCGCGGTGGTGTCGGCGGCGACGCGGGACAGCCCGTGACCGGCCGCGACGTCCAGCAGGGCCGTCAGTGCCTCCGCCGCGTAGCCGTGACCACGCGCGGATGGGGAGAGGCCGTAGCCGACCTCGACGCGTCCGTCGTCCGGCTGGCCCTTGAAGCCGATGCCGCCGACGGCCAACCCGTCGGCGGCCCGGGTGATCCGGTAGTGCCCGAAGGGGCGCTGGTCGCCGTGCGCGGCCGTGGCGCCGAGGAAGGCCCGGACCCCGTGGACGTCGCCGTCGAACGGAAAGTCCTCGGCCCAGGTGTCGCCGGCTTCGGGGCGCCGGCCGACGATGCGTTCGCCCTCCGCCGCGTCGATGGGGTGCAGGCGCAGTCGCGGCGTTCGCAGTTCGGTCACGGGCAACAGGGAAGCAGCCCTCCGCGCCGGGCACAAGCCGATTACGGCCGCGGAGCAGCCGGTCGGCGCCGCGGGGGAACCTGCGGCTGAACCTGACGTTTCGCGGTCGAGGAACGGGTAATCAGGCGTGCCGGCGCGGCCGGCGGATGAACACTGTCACGGAACAAGGGAGTGCGTGCCATGCCCGATCCGGAGCCCACCATCGTCCTCGTGCACGGCGCGTTCGCCGACTCGTCGAGTTGGAACGGCGTGATCGAGCGGCTGGGCGCCGCGTACAACGTGGTGGCCGCCGCCAACCCGCTGCGCAGCGTCGCCGGCGACGCCGCGTACGTGCGGGACGTGGCGCGCGGGACCGGCGGCCCGGTCGTTCTCGTCGGGCACTCCTACGGCGGCATGGTCATCACGCAGGCCGCGGCGGGCGAGACCTCGGTGCGGGCCCTCGTGTACGTCAACGCCTTCGCACCGGACACCGGCGAGTCGGGGTTGTCGCTGTCCGGGAAGTTCCCCGGCAGCACGCTGGCCGACACCCTGGTGCAGTATCCGCTGTCCACCGGTGGCAACGAGATGGCGATCGGCCAGGACGCCTATCACGCGCAGTTCGCCGCGGACTCGTCGGACGACGTCGCCGCCCTGATGGCCCGGACCCAGCGGCCGATCACCGAGCAGGCCCTGAGCGACGGGCTGACCGGCGACCCCGCCTGGCGGTCCCTGCCGAGCTGGTTCGTCTTCGGCGACGCCGACAAGAACATCCCGGCCGCCGCGCACCGGTTCATGGCCGAGCGGGCCGCCCCGCGCGGCCAGCGCGAGGTCGTCGGCGGTTCGCACGCGATGGCGGTGGCCCGGCCGGGCGAGGTCGCCGAGTCGATCATCGAGGCGGTCCGCGCCACCAGTTGACGCGACGCCAGGGTTAAGGCAGGCCCGGCGTAGCCTGGCGATCATGGGGGACTGGGCGGTTCGGCAGGCGTCGGTCGCGGACGTCGAGGCCGTGGCCGAGTTGCGGGCCGTGGTGCTGCGGGCGGATCTGGAACGGCTCGGGCGCTACGACGAGCAGCGGGTGCGCCAACGGCTGCGGGACGGCTTCGCGCCCGCGCACACCTGGATGATCGAGGTGGGCGGCGCATTCGCCGGCTGCGTGTCGCTGCGGCCGGCCGACGACGCGCACTGGCTGGAGCACTTCTACCTGGCTCCCCACCTCCAGGGTGGCGGCATCGGTGCGGCAGTGCTGCGCGAGTTGCTCGATCGGTGCGACCGCGACGGCATCCGGGTCCGGTTGAACGTGCTGCGGGGCAGCCCGGCGCGGCGGCTGTACGAGCGGCACGGATTCACCGTCGAGTCCGAGGATCCGGTGGACGTGTACATGGTGCGCGAGCCGACCCGGGCCGGGCGCGACGACTGATCAACCGCCGCGGCCGGTCGTCTCCCGGTACGCCGCCGCGATTCCGGCCAGGCCGCGCCCCAGCTCGGGGCCGCGTACCCCGGCGTAGCCGAGGACCAGCGCCGGCGGCCGGTCGTCCGCGCGCAGGGCGTAGAAACGGCCACCGCGGATCAGCACCGACCGACGGCGGGCCGCCTGCACCATCGCCTCCTCGGCGCACCGCGCCGGCAGCACCAGGTACGCCTGGAGCCCGCCGTTTCGACCGAGGACCGTGACGTCGGGCAGGTGGCGGGTGACGAACTGCTGGACCGCCTGGCGGCGTTTCTGGACGTCGGCGCCGAGTCGGCGCAGATGCCTGTCGAAGGCGCCGGTGTCGATCAGGCGGGCGAAGGCGAGTTGCTCCAGGCCGGAGCAGCCGATGTCCCAGCCGGCGCGGACCCGCTCGACGCGTGCGGTCAGGCCGGGCGGGATGGCCAGCCAGCCGAGGCGGAGCGCCGGGGCGAGGACCTTGCTGGCGCTGCCGGCGTAGATCACCCGGTCCGGTGCGAGGCTCTGCAGTGCCGGCATCCGCTGCGCCGGGGCGACCAGGGCGGCGTCGAAGTCGTCCTCGATGACGTAGCCGTCCACCTCCTCGGCCCAGGCGACCAGGTGCGCCCGGCGTTGCGCGCTGAGCGTGGCACCGGTCGGGAACTGGCTGGCCGGGGTGACGAGCGCGGCACGGACCCCGCTCGCGGCCAACGCGTCGACCCGGATGCCCTCGCCGTCCACCGGGATGCCCACCGGACGCAGGCCGGCCTCGGCGATGAACTCCCACTCGCCCGGGTGCCCCGGGTCCTCCACCCCCAGGGTGTCGTGGCCCCGGTCGCGCAGCTCGCGGCAGAGCAGCGCGAGGCCCTGCGCGAACCCTGACGTGATCATGAGGTGTTCGGGTCGGGTGCGTACGCCCCGCACCCGGCCGAGGTAGCCGGCGAGGGTGTGCCGCACGACCGGCAGGCCGGACGGTGGGGCGTACCCCAGCTCGCGGCGGCCGGCCGAGGTGACCACCGCGCTGACCGCCCGGATCCAGTCCTGGCGGGGGAAGGTGGAGTCGTGCAGGCCGCCGGTGCGCAGGTCGCACAGCGCCGCGGCGGGGGCGCGGTCGTCCGGCGTGAGCGCCGAGCCGAGGTCGGTGCGTGCCGCCGTCGCCACGGAGGTGCCGGAGCCGTGCTGGGAGACCAGGTACCCCTCGGCGCAGAGCTGTTCGTACGCCTCGACGACCACACTGCGGGACACCCCGAGGTCGGCGGCGAGCTGTCGGCTCGACGGCACGCGGGTGCCGGGACGCAGCGCGCCCTCCTCGATCTGCGTACGGAATGCGTTACGGAGCTGCACCGCGAGCGTTTCCCGTGATTGGGCGTCTATTGACAGGCTTAGATTCAGGGACAAGTGGTCCGCTCCGAGATCGTCGAAGTGGTATGGACAGTGTGATCCGTGCCTGTGGAAAG
The DNA here is from genome assembly GCF_000297395.2 of Micromonospora lupini str. Lupac 08. Lineage (GTDB taxonomy): Bacteria > Actinomycetota > Actinomycetes > Mycobacteriales > Micromonosporaceae > Micromonospora > Micromonospora lupini. The sequence continues at coordinate 2,991,089 of NZ_HF570108.1, forward strand.
TGTTGGCCGGGCGCGCAACCACTCACTGACCGGCGAATCAGGGCGTACGTTCCGAGATTGTCCAATGCGGACGTCCCCACTGCCGGCGTCCGAGTGGTCGTGCGAGTCCTTTCGTCTGGGGGGAAGGGTCCGACCTGCCGCGTCGTCGGCGGGGTCAGCGCCAACGGTGGCGCGGAAATCGGGCTGTTCAGAGGGGGTTCCGCAAGTGTCCCTATTGTCAACCGAGCCCGTCACGTGGCCCATCCGGTCGCATTCGGCGGCTGCGGCACATACACCATTGGTCGACTCAATTCCGATAGAGGTGACATCTGTCACACTGCCGTCGGTCGATCCATTGTCGCTCTATACGGCACTCGCGGAAAGTTGCGCCGACAACGATCTGTATCTCTTCGAAAGTCTCGACGGTCCTGCGCAGGACCGCCATGCCGCGGCGGTCGGCTGGGGTCTCCTCGCCGAGGTGCGGTTCATCGCCGACCGGCTGGAGCTGACCGCCGACGGTCCGCTCGCCGACGCCCTGGCAGCCGTGCTCACCGCCGTCCTGGGCGAGCCGGTCCGGCGCCGCGGCACCCAGCGGGTCTGGCCGGTCGCCGGGCCGCCCGAGGTGTGGGCCGCCGTCCGCGCCGTGCAGCGGGCGTTCGCGGTGCGCACGACAGTCCCCGCCGACAGCTTCGCCTTCGGTTTCCTCACCACCCTGGCGTACGAGGCCGCGCGGGACATGGACGAGCTCTCCGTCGACCGGGTGGTCGACGACATCCCCCGCTGCACCCTCGCACTGTTCCGGCACACCGTCTGGTGGGACCTGCGCTCCGGCACGGTCCGGCAGCTCTCCGCCAGCGGCCCGCACCTGCCCGGGGAGGGCGGTGTGCCCAGGTTGCCGGAGTTGCCCGTCGATCATCCGGAGGTCCCGGCCGCCCCGCCGCCCCGCCTCGTCCGGGACACCGTCGACGAGGAGACGTTCGCCGCCCGGGTGAAGCAGTGCCTGCGGCACATCGAGGTCGGCGACAGCTACCAGATCCAGATCGGCCACCGGATCGACGTGGAGACCACGCTCACGCCGTTGGAGGTCTACCGACGGCTGCGCCACCGCAACCCGTCGCCGTACATGTACCTGACCCCGTGGGCCGGCCGGACCGTCATCGGGGCGAGCCCGGAGCTGTTCCTGCGCATCGAACAGGGCCGGCTGTCGATGCGGCCGATCGCCGGCACCGCGCCCCGGGCCGCCGATCCGGAGACCGACCGCCGGCGGGTGGCCGAGCTGGCGGCCAGCGAGAAGGAACGCGCCGAGCACGTCATGCTCGTCGACCTGTGCCGCAACGACATCGGCCGGGTCTGCGTGCCCGGCACGCTCAGCGTCGACGCCATGTTCGACGTCGAGCCGTTCGCGTACGTGCACCACCTCGTCTCCACCGTCTCCGGTCAGCTCGCCGACGACGCCGACGTGTGGGCGGCGATCTGCGCCACCTTCCCGGCCGGCACCATGACCGGCGCGCCGAAGCTGCGGGCCATGGAGATCATCGACGGCTTGGAGGACGAGCCCCGGGGCGTCTACGCGGGCGCGGTCGGGCTGGTGGACGTCCGCGGATACGCGGTGTTGGCGCTCTGCATCCGCACCGCCGTGCACGACGGCGAGCGCTACCGCACCCAGGCGTCCGCCGGAGTGGTGGCCGACTCCACACCCGGCGACGAGTGGCGGGAGACGCTGGCCAAGATGAGCGCCACCTACTGGGCCCTGACCGGTGCGGAGCTGCTGTCGTGAAGGTCCTGCTCGTCGACGCGTACGACAGTTTCACCCACATCATCGACCAGTACCTGCGCACGCTCGGCGCGCGGACCGTGGTGGTCCGCTCCCGGACGCGGACCAGCGACCAGCTCGCGGCCCTGCGACCGGACGCGGTGGTGCTCGGCCCCGGGCCGGGTCATCCCGCCGAGTCCGGGCACGTGGAGCTGGTGCGCGCCTTCGCCGGCGAGGTCCCGCTGCTCGGCGTCTGCCTCGGTCATCAGGCCATCGGCCTCGCCTACGGCGGGACGGTAGCGGTCGCCAAGCACCTGATGCACGGCAAGACAAGCGTCGTCACGCACGACGGCCGGGGGGTCTTCGACGGCGCGCCCGCCCCGCTCACCGTCACCCGCTACCACTCGCTCATCGTCGCGGATCCGGCGCCGCTGGCCCTGCACGTCACCGCGCGGTCGTCCGACGACGGCTACGTGATGGGCGTACGACACCGGGCCCTCGCGGTCGAGGGGGTGCAGTTCCACCCGGAGAGCGTGCTCACCGAGGACGGGCTGCGCCTCTTCGACAACTTCCTGCGCAGCGCGTCGACGGCGCTGACGGCGGGATCGTCATGACCGACGGATCGGCACCCCTGGCCGTGGTCACCGGCGCGGCGGGCGGCATCGGTCGGGCCGTGACGGCGGCCCTGACCGCATCCGGGCACCGGGTGCTCGGCGTGGACGTCGACCCGGCCGGCGACCCGGAGGCGTACGCCTCGCTGGTCGCCGACGTGGCCGTGCCCGAGCAGGTGGAGCAGCTCTTCGCGGGGATCCGCGAGCGGTACGGCCTGCCCACGGTTCTGGTGAACAACGCCGGCATCTACCACGCCCGGGCCTTCCTCGACTACGACCCGAAGACGTACGCGCAGGTGTTCGACGTCAACGTGGGGGCGGCGTTCTTCTGCACGCAGGCGTTCGCCCGCGCCCTGATCAGCGCCGGCCGGCCGGGCACGGTGGTGAACGTCGCCTCGATCAGCGGGCAGTCCGGCAGCCCGGACGCGGCGTACGGGGCGTCGAAGGGTGCGTGCATCGCGCTCACCCACAGCCTCGGCCGGGCGCTCGCCGAGCACCGCATCCGGGTCAACGCGGTCGCTCCCGGCCTCGTCGACACCCCGATGGCCGCCCGGATTCCGGCGCGGCGTCGAGACGACTACCGGGCCCGGATCCCCGTCGGCCGGTTCGGCACGCCGGCCGAGGTCGCCGCTGCCGTCGCCTGGCTCGCCGACCCGGCCAGCAGCTACGTCACCGCCACCGTGGTGGACGTCAACGGCGGCCTGCACTGACGTCGCGTCACCGCCCGCGTGCCGATCGCACCGCAGCGGCTCACCCCTGGAGAGGATCCCGACCATGTGGCTTCCGACCACCGGACCGGCGGCCGACTTCGCCGTCGACTACCTGGCCCTGCACAAGTCCTTCTACGACCGCACGCTCGCTCCCGCCGACCTGGACGCCTGGCGGGAACGCCAACTGCGGACGGTGCTCGACCAGGTGACCACCGGCTCGCCGTTCTACGCCCGGCACCTGGCCGACGTCGACCTCGCCACGATCACTCCGGCGACCCTCGACCGGCTGCCCTTCACGACGAAGACGCACCTGCGCGAGGAGATGCTCGACGTGCTCAGCCGGCCGCTGGCCGACGGGGTCTTCTTCTACGAGACGACAGGCACGACGGGCCGCGCGACCCCGTGCCCCCGCGACGGCCGGGAGGTGGTGGCCAGCAACGCCCACGTCACCGAGTCCTGGGCGTCGATCTTTCGCCACCACTTCGGCGACCACCCGCCGCGAATCGGGCTGATGGGCCCGACCGAGGTGCACTCGTTCGGCGACACCCTCGGTGACATCGCCCGCAACGTCGGCTCGCTCAACGCGAAGATCTGGCCGTACTCGCCGGTCATCGGCTTCGCCAAGGCGTTGCAGCTCATGAAGGACCTGGAGTTGGAGGTCGTCTGCTGCACGCCGGGCGTGGCGATGATGCTCGCCAAGGCGGCCGAGCACTACGGCTACCGGCTGCGCGAGGACTTCGCCGTCAAGCTGCTCTTCGTCACCGGCGAGATGTGCACCCCGGCGCTGGCCCGCAACCTGGAGTCCGTCTGGGGCGCGGACGTCTACAACATCCTGTACGGCTCGCAGGAGGCGTTCGTCATCGCCACCGCCTGCCGCAACAAGCGGATGCACCTCTCCCAGACCAACTACCTGATCGAGGTGGTGGACCCGGAGACCGGCGAGTCGCACGGCCCGCGCGGCAGCGGGGAACTCACCGTCACCATGCTCATCGACGGGGTGAAGCCGCTCGTTCGCTACCGCACCGGCGACGCGGTGATCGTCGAGGCGTCCGACTGCGACTGCGAGATGGCCGGCGACCTCGTGCAGATCGTCGGCCGCACCCTGGACCGCATCGAGCTGGGCGGGCGACGCTTCACCGCCGGCCAGATCGAGACGGCGGTCCTGTCCGGGGTCACCGGCTCGGGCGGCTACCAGGTGGTGATCGACCACGACCCGGCCGCCGGCGGTGACCGGCTGACCGTCCGACTGGAACTGCTCAAGGAACTGGTCGACGACCCCGCCGGGGTGACCGACGGCGTCCGGGAGCGGGCCGCCGCCGCGCTCGGCGTGCCCGTCGACGTGGAGGTGACCGACGGACTCGACCCGATCGTCAGCACCGGCGCCTTCGTGAGCTGGAAGGCCGCCCGGATCGTCGACCGGCGGGTCGAGGCCGACCACGAGACCCAGGTGGCGCAGCGGATGGCGGGCAACCGTGGCTACACCACCTGAGACCGTCGCCGACGAGCGGGTGCCGGCGCTGCCCGGGCCGCTCGCCGAGGCGTACGGGCGGCGCTGGCGCAGCGTCGTGGACGGCTGGGCGAGCCGGCCCGGCACCACCCTTGCCACGCTCGGCCCACCTGGAACATCCAGCCACCTGACCGCGGTGTTCCTCGCCGAGCGGCACGGGCTGCGCGTCGAGCTGTCCGACACCTTCGACGCGGTCCTCGCGGCGCTTGTGGACCGGCGGGTCGACCAGGCCCTCGTGCCGAGCGCCTACCAGGGGCTCACCCGCTTCCACTGGCACCGGGACCTGCGGCTGGAGGCCTACTTCGCCCAGGCCACCCCGGAGTACGGCATCGCCGCGCACCCGCACCGCGAGCCGGACCTGTCCGGCGGACAGCTCGCCGTGGCCGCCCTCTGGGAGGTCCGGCGGATCTTCACCGACCTCGCGCCACCGGCCCTGCGGGACCGGGAGGTGCGGTGGGTAGACGCCGACTCCACCCAGCACGCCGCCGAGATCGTCGCCGCCGGCGGCGCCGACCTCGCCGTGACAAACGCGCCCGGGGTCGACGGCCACGGCCTGCGGTGGGTGGCCCACCGCCCGGGCGCCGAGATCGTGTGGACCCTGTTCGGCCGCCGCTGAGACCAGACACCGAGAGAACCGGAGAGACACCTCGTGTCCCGACGAACGCTGCTGCACCGCGCCACGGTCCAGGAAGGACTGGGAGTGGCCTCCCGACCGCACCACAGTGTGCTGCTCGACGGCGAGCGCATCGTGGCCGTCCTGCCCGAGGCGCAGGCGCCCCTGCACGACCCCGGCACCGACGTCCTGGACCTCGACGGCCGGACCGTCATGCCGGGGATGACGCTCGGCCACACCCACATCGCGTACCTGAACGTGCTCGACGGCCGGGAGATGCTCTTCAAGTACACGATCCCGGAGGTCACCCTCGGCGCCGCCGCCAACGCGGCGGCGATGCTGCGGCTGGGCTACACCGCCTTCGTCGGCGCCGGCTCCGTGTCCGGCATCGACATGGCGCTGCGCCGGGCGATCGACGCCGGAGCGCTGCCCGGCCCGCGCATCACCCCGTGCAGCCGGGACCTGATGGTGTCCGGCCCGCCGGAGCGCCGCAACCCGGCGGTCAAGCAACGCATCCCGAGCGACCTGATGCGGCTGGCCGACACCCCGGAAGAACTGATCGAGTACGTCGACACCGAGGTCAAACAGGGCGCGGAGATCATCAAGGTCTTCTCCACCGGCGACGACACGTTCCCCAACGGGCGCTCCCACGAGCTGCTGTTCACCGCCGAGGAGTTGGTGATCGCGGCGCGGGCGGCACACGAGCGGGGGGTCCGCATCCGGGCCCACTCGCGCGGGCTGGGCGGCATCCGCAACGCCATCGCCGCCGGGGTCGACGTGATCGACCACGCCACGTACGCCGACGACGCGGCCCTGGAGGCGATCGCCGAGCGGGGCATCTTCGTGGTGCCGAGCCTGCACCAGCCGTACCGGCTGCTCACCACCGGCACGCGGCACGGCAAGACCCCGGAGTACCTGGAGACGCTCGAGTTCCAGGCCGAGGTGGAGAACACCCTGCGCATCCTGCCGCTGATGGTCGACATGGGCATCCCCATCGTGGCCGGCGACGACTTCGGCTTCGCGTGGACCCCACACGGCCGGTACGCCGAGGAGCTGGAGACGTACGTGACCATGGCCGGTATTCCCGCCCCGGTGGTGCTGACCTGGGCCACGGCCAACGGCGCGCGACTGGCCGGGCGCGGCGACGACGCGGGCACGGTCCAGCCGGGCCGGCTGGCCGACCTGGTGGTCACCGACGGCGACCCCGCCGAGGACATCACGGTGCTGGGCCGGCCGGAGGCGATCGAGCTGGTGCTGCTGGGCGGCCGGGTGGTCGCCGGGGACGCCGCCCGCTACCGCGCCGGGCAGCCGGCGGGGGTGGCGTGATGCGGCGCTCCGTGCCCGTCGTCCCGCTGCTCGCCGTCGGGGCGTTCGCCATCGGTACCGACACCTTCGTCGTCGCGGGGGTGCTCCCCGAGGTGGCCCGCACGCTACGGGTGAGCGTCGCCTCGGCCGGCTGGGTGAGCACCGTCTTCGCCCTCGCGTACGCCCTCGCCGCCCCGGTGCTCGGCGCGCTGACCGGCCGGGTTCCGCGACGTACCGTGCTGGTGATCTCGCTTGTCGGGTTCACAGTGGGCAACGTCGCCTCCGCGCTCGCGCCCGACCTGCCGCTGCTGCTGCTGGCCCGGGTCCTCACGGCGGTCAGCGCCGCGCTCTACGTCCCCGCCGCCACCGCGTCGGCGGCCGCCTCGGCGCCACCCGAGCGGCGTGGCCGGGCCATGGCGGTGGTGCTCGGCGGCCTCTCCGCGGCCACCGTGGTCGGGGTGCCGTTCGGCACCTGGCTCGCCGCCGACCTCCAGTGGCGGGCCACCTTCTGGCTGCTCGCCGCCCTCGGCGCCGCCTGCGCGCTGGCGGTGCTTGTCGGCCTGCCGAGGCTGGCGCTGCCGCCCGGGCCGTCGCTTGCCGCCCGGCTCGCCCCGGCGCGCCAGAGCCGCGTCGGGTTGGCGGTGCTCACCACCGCCCTGTTCATGACCGGCGGCTACCTCGCTCTGACGTACGTCGGGGCGCTGCTCGCGCCGGCCACCGACGGCGACGGAACCCTGCTCGCGGTGCTGCTGCTGGTCTTCGGTGTGCCGGCGGTCGCCGGGACGGTGCTCGGCGGGCGGGCCACCGACCGCTGGGGTGGCCTGCCGGTGCTGGTGGTCGCGATCACCGGGCTCGCCCTGGTGCTCGTCACGCTGCCGCTGACCCGCCAGGCGCTGCTGCCGGCCGCGCTGGCCATGGCCGCCTGGGGCGTCACCGCGATGGCCACGCAGCCGGCCCAGCAGCACCGGCTCTTCAGTGTCGCGCCGACCTCCGGGCCGCTGCTGCTGTCCCTCAACTCCTCGGCCACGTTCGTGGGCATCGCCCTCGGCGGCTTCCTCGGCAACCGGCTGCTGCGCCACGGCGGCGCGGACGCCCTCGACCTGCTCGGGCCGGTCGGCGCCGCACTCTGCGTGCTGGCGGTGGGCACCACGCTGCTCGGCGCGCGGGCCCGCGCCGACAGTCGCGACGACCCGCCGGCGACCGCCGGATTGGCCTCACCGGATCACCCCGGATTGGCCACACCCGGTGGTCGTGGCGCTGCGTACGGTCGGACCGACAATCGGACCCGAACCTCACGAGGATCACGATGACCCAGCTCAGCGACGGTGCGGACACCCTCACCGTCCGCATCGACGACCGGGTGCTGACCGCAGTGCCGGACTACGTCCTCGGCGTGCTCGCCGTGTCGGCGGTCGAGGTCGCCCCGGCGCCGCCCACCGTGTCGGCGCTGCTGACCGCCGCCGAGGACGCGCTGCACGCGGCCGGCCTGGACAAGGCGGGGGTGGCCGGGTTGCCGGGCATCGCCGCGTGGCGGGAGGCGTACCGGACGGTCGGGGTGAACCCGAACCGGTTCCCCTGCGCCGCCGAGTCGATCGCCCGGCGGGTCGCCAAGGGCGACCGGCTGCCCCGGATCAACGCCCTGGTCGACCTCTGCAACGCCGTCTCGCTCGACGCGGCGCTGCCGGTGGCCTCGTGCGCGGTCGACGGCATCACCGACCTCGTCGTCCGACCGGCCGACGGCACCGAGACGTTCCTGCCACTGGGCGTGCCGGAGGCGCCGGAGCGACCCGAACCGGGCGAGGTCGTCTACGCCGACGCCGACGGGCGGGCCCACTCCCGACGCTGGAACTGGCGGCAGGGGCACCTGGTCCGCACCGAGGCCGGCCGGCACCGGCTGCTGCTCACCGTCGAGTCGGCCCACCCCGGCGGCCGGGCGGAGGTCGCGGCCGCGCTGGCCCGGCTCGCCGCCGCCCTCGACGACCTGTCCGACGGCACGCGGCAGGAGGCCGTGCTCGACGGCGCGGCGACGAGCGCCGTCCTGCACATCGCAGGCCCGGTCGGCAGCGACAGTGGGAGCCGTTCGTGAACCGCGCGATCCTGGTCATCTACCGGCCGGCGGCCGGCCGGTACGCGGCCCAGTTCCGCAGCGTGGTCGCCGCCGCCGCCGAGCGGGGCGTGGCCACCGTGGCGCTGCTGCCGACCGGGCAGCCGGCCGCCGAGGCCGCCGGCCTGCCCTGCTACCACGCCGACCTCGACGACCGCGAGGCCGTCCGCTCGGTCGTCGCGACGATCCTCGCCGCGCATCCGGTGCAGCGCATCTTCCCGCTTTTCGAGGGTGACGTGCTGACCGCCGCGCACTGCCGCCGCGACCACGGCATCCAGGGGCTCGACCCGGAGGAGGCCCTGACCTTCCGGGACAAGAACGTGATGCACCGCCGGGCCGTCGAGCTGGGCGTGCCGGTGGCCCGCTCGTGCCGCCCCGAGACGGTCGGGGCGGTCGCCGAGTTCGCCGCCGAGGTGGGCTGGCCGGTGGTGATCAAGCCGTACGCCGGCTGGGCCTGCGGCGACACCCACCGGGTGGACTCCGCCGAGGATCTGGCCCGGGTGTGGCCGTTGATCGCCGACGACCGGCACGACTACCGGGTGGAGGAGTACGTCCGGGGCGCCGAGTACCACGTCGACTCCCTGCTGCGCGACGGCGAGGTCGTCTTCGAGCAGCTCTCCCGCTACACGTACTCCGTCCTGGAGTTCCGCGACGAGCCCGGCGGCACGGTCTCCCGCAAGCACGACCTGACCACGGCGGAGCGGCGCATCCTGGCCGCCAGCGCCACCGTGCTGCGCGGCTTCGGGATGCGTACCGGCGTGGCGCACGTGGAGTTCTTCCTCCGCGACGACGGCGAGGTGGTCTTCGGCGAGGCGGCCGCACGGGCCGGCGGCGGCTCGATCGTCCCCGCCATCCAGGCCGGCCGGGGGATCAACCTGGCGGGGGAGTGGTGCCGCCTGGAACTGGACCCGGAGCACGTGCCGGCGGCCACCCTCGGCCCGGAGATCGGCACCGAATACCTGTGCTCCGACCGGTACGGCCGGATCACCGCGATCACCACTGCCGACGAGCTGCGGGCGCTGGACGCGGTGCGCGACGCGGACGTGTGGAAGGCCGTCGGGGACGTGCTCGCCGTGCCGACCGCCTCCAACGACGTGCTCGGCTGGTACGTCTGCGAGGGCCGGGACTTCGACGACGTCCGCGCCCGGTTCAAGGTCATCCGGGACTCCTTCGAGGTGCGTACCGAGCCGGTGGGGCAGCAGTGATGTGGCTGACCCGGTTCCGTGCCCTGCCGCGCCCGCTGCGGATGCTTGTCTACGCCTCCTTCATCAACCGGGCCGGCATGTTCGTCTTCCCGCTGCTCGCGGTCTACCTCGTGCAGAGCCGGCACCTCAGCACCGGCGAGGCGGGCGTGCTGATCTCCGTCGGCAGCACCGGCCTGCTCGCCGGCAGCCTGCTCAGCGGCCCGGTCTGCGCCCGCGCCGGCCGACGCGCGGCGCTGGTGTCGAGCCTGCTGCTCAACGCGGCCGGTTACCTGGGTCTCGCCCTGGTCGACGGTCCCACCTGGACGTACGCGGTGCTGCTCTTCGTCGCGCTGGTCGGGATGGGGATGTTCTCCCCGGCGGCGAACACGCTCATCGCCGACCTGACCGAGCCCGGTGAGCGGCCCTTCGCGTACACGGTCAGCTATCTCGCCAACAACCTCGGCATGGGGGTCGGCCCGCTGCTCGGCGGGTTCGCGGCGGCCTTCTCCTACCAGCTGATGTTCGCCGGGAACATCCTGCTCGGCCTGCTCGCGGCGGTCACCATCCGGCTCTTCGTGCCGGCGGACACCAGGCGTGCCCCGACGGCGTCGACGACCGCGAGCACCGGGCGGGCCGGGCTACTGCGCGACATCGACGTGGCGGTGCTGGTGCTCGTCTCGTTCTGCTACGTCGCGCCGCTCATCGGCCTGGAGTACACGCTGCCCCTCGCGGTCACCACGGTGCTGCACTCGTCGGTGGCGCTGGTCGGCGCGGTCTACACCATCAACAGCGTCGTCGTGGTCAGCGCGAGCCTGCTGATCGAGAAGCGGATCAAGGCGTACTCGACGCGGGTCCTGCTGATCGTGGCGGGCCTGCTCTGGTCGACCGGGATGGCCGTCCTGGTGTTCGCGTTCTCGCTGCCCGCCGTGCTGCTCTCCACAGTGGTCTGGACCCTCGGCGAGATCATCGCGTCGGTGGTGGTGCCCACCTACATCGCCGATCACGTGGCGGAGCACCGGGTCAGCGGCTTCATGGCCCTGAACGCCTTCGTGCTCAGCTCCGCCCGGCTCGTCGTGCCGATGGGTCTCGGCTTCGTCTGGCAGACCCAGGGACACCACCCCGTCCTCCTGCTGCTCCTGCTGACCCCGGTGGTCGGCATGGTCGCGTTCGCAGTGCTGCGGATCCGACCGGCCGTCCGGCCCGCGCCGGCACTCGCCGAACCGGCCACCGCCAGTCCCTGACACCCCACCCCGCATCGGAAGAGGCCATGACCGCGACGAAGTTCGTGCTGCCCGAGAGTGACATCCCGACGACCTGGTACAACGTGGTTCCCGACCTGCCCAAGGGACTGCCCCCGATGCTGCACCCCGGCACCCGGGAGCCCATCACCGCGGCGGACCTCGAACCGCTCTTCGCCACCGGCATGATCGAGCAGGAGTTCACCACCGAGCGGGACGTGGACATTCCCGGGCCGGTGCTCGACATCTACCGGCAGTGGCGGCCCAGCCCGCTCGTGCGCGCCCGTCGCCTGGAGCAGGCCCTGGACACGCCGGCCCGGATCTACTTCAAGTACGAGGGGGTCAGCCCGGCCGGCAGCCACAAGCCGAACACCGCCGTGCCGCAGGCGTACTACAGCAAGCTCGACGGCGTGCAGCGGCTGACCACCGAGACCGGCGCCGGCCAGTGGGGCAGTTCGCTCTCGATGGCCTGCGCGTACTTCGGCCTCGACTGCGAGGTCTTCATGGTGCGGATCAGCTACGACCAGAAGCCGTACCGGCGAGGGCTGATGGAGACGTTCGGCGCGTCGGTCACCGCGAGCCCGAGCGACCGTACCGAGGCGGGCCGCGCGGCCCTCGCCGCCGACCCGGACTCCACCGGAAGTCTCGGCCTGGCCATCTCCGAGGCGGTGGAGGCGGCGATGTCCAGCGGCGGCGCCGCCAAGTACGCCCTCGGCTCGGTGCTCAACCTGGTGCTGATGCACCAGACGATCATCGGGCAGGAGGCGCTGCTCCAGCTCGCGATGGCCGACGACTACCCCGACATCGTGGTCGGCGCGGCCGGCGGTGGCTCCAACTTCGCCGGGCTGGCCCTGCCCTTCGTGCGACGCCAGTTGGGCGGCGGGCCGACGGTGCGGTTCATCGCGGCGGAACCGGCCTCCTGCCCGTCGCTGACCCAGGGCACCTACGACTACGACTTCGGCGACACCGCCGGGCTCACGCCGCTGGCCAAGATGCACACCCTGGGCCACGACTTCCACCCGCCGGCGATCCACGCCGGTGGGCTGCGCTACCACGGCATGGCGCCGATCGTCAGCGCGCTGCGGGACATCGACCTCATCGAGGCGCGGGCGGTGCCGCAGACCGCCTGCTTCGAGGCGGGCGTGCTGTTCGCCCGCAGCGAGGGGATCGTGCCGGCGCCGGAGTCCACCCACGCCGTCCGGGTGGCGGTGGACGAGGCGCTGCGCTGCCGGGAGACGGGCGAGTCGAAGGCGATCGTCTTCTCCCTGTCCGGGCACGGCCACTTCGACATGCAGGCCTACATCGACTACTTCGCCGGAAAACTGACGGACTGACCTCGCCGGGGGTGGGCGCCGCCGCGGCGTCCACCCCTCGCGACGAGCACCGGGGGTGCCATTGCACAGCGAAGCAGCGACCATCCTCGCCATCAACGGATCGGAACGGGCCGGTGGCAACACCGACCACGCCATCGCGTACGCGGGCAAGCTGATCGCCGAACGAGGCGCGATCCTGCGCACCATCGCGCTACGCGAGCACCGGATCTCGCCGTGCAGCCCGTGCGGCGACTGCAACAGCCGTACCCTGCCCTGCCAGGTGGACGACGACGTCCCCGCCCTGGTGGAGCAGATGGCCAGCGCCGACGGGCTGATCTACGCGGCTCCGGTGCACGGCTTCGGCCTCGCCCACCTCATGCAGGTCTTCATCGAGCGGGCGGGCGTCGGCTACCTGCGTTTCACCCGGCCGCTGGCCGACAAGGTCGGCGGCATCATCGTCACCGGGCGCCGCTACAGCGACTCCTCGGTGCACAACCAGATCGTCAACAACCTGCTGCTCAACCGGATGATTCTGGTGGGCAGCGGCTTCCCCGTCCTGCTGCGCAACACCACCGGCGCTCCCGGCCTGACCGACGTCGAGGGCGTCGACGCGCTGGAGCGGATGGTGCACCGGATGCTCGACATGGTGCAGCTGCTCAAGCAGCACCAGCGGGTCGACGGTGGTCCGGTCCTCCCGCGCCGCGACCGCAACGAACGCGTTCCGCGGCCCCGCCGCGCCGAAACCGCCCACACCAGAGGAGATATCGAGAATGTCCACTGAGCAGGTCGCCGCCCCGGTCGGCATCGACTTCCCGGCCACCGAGTGGGAGAGGTGGGACAAGCCGGGCGCCGAGGGACGCGTCAAGATCTCGTACGTCGGGGGTCAGCGTCTCCGCCTGCTGGAGCTGCCGCCGGGCTTCGACGAGCACCACTGGTGCCTGCGCGGCCACACCGGCTACGTCCTGCAGGGCGAGTTCACCATCCACTTCCGGGACCGGTCGGTGCCGTGCCGCCCCGGCATGGGCTTCGTCATCCCCGACGACGAGGAGCACCGGTCCCAGGGCAGCGACGCCGAGCCCACTGTCGTGTTCGTGGTCGACGAGGTCCCGCAGCCGTGAGCGACGAGCACCGGATCGCGCCGCCGGCCGGCTCCACGCCGGCCGGCGGTGTCGACGGCCCGGCCCGGATCGCCGAGCTGCGGGTCGCCATCGACGCGCTCGACCAGCAGATCGTCGCTCTGCTGGCCGAGCGCACCCGGGTGGTGCAGGAGCTGACCGCGCACAAGACCGACGAGGCGACGGTCCGGTCGCCCGAGCGGGCACGGCAGGTGCTCGGCCGGGTGCACGACCTGGCGTCCCGGCAGGGCATGCCGCCCGAGGTGGCGGTCGGCACCTACCGTGCGCTCATCGACGAGCTGACCCGGATGCAGCTCGAGATGCTGGCGGCCCGCCGCGCCGCCGCGTCACTGGCGGAGAAGTGATGAGCCACCGCCCGCCCGTCGACCTGCGGCACGCCCTGGCCAGCCTCGACCCGCTACCGGGCGAGCTGGTCCGCGTCGCGACGGAGCTGCCCGCCCGCTACGGCGTCTCCGCCCACTACGCCCGCTGGGCCGGTGCGCCCGCCGCTCCGCCCACCGGCGCCGGCCCGGCGGTGCTCTTCGACCGGGTACGCCCCGACCACGGCCCGACCCGGGCGGTGCTGATGGGCCTCTACGGCACGCGCCGACGTGCCGCCGGCCTGCTCGGCTGCACGCCTGCCGAGCTGCCGCACCGGCTGCTCGACGCGGTTGCCGCCCCCCGTCCGCCGGTGCCCGCCCCCGACGCGTCCCGCTGGCCGCGCGAGACGTTGCCGGTGGATCTGACCGCGCTGCCGGTGCCGGTGCTCACCGACGAGGACGCCGGCCCCTACCTGACGCTCGGCGCGGTGCTCGCCACCGACCCGGACACCGGCGTCCGTAACCTGTCCGTGCACCGGATGTGCGTGCAGGGGCCCGACTCGTTGACCATCTGGATGGTGCCCGGCCGGGACCTGGAGCTCGCGTACCAGGCCGCCCTGCGCCGCGGGCGTCCGTTGCCTGTCGCGATCCACCTCGGCCTGAGCCCGGCGGTGCTGCTGTCCTCCTGCTGCCCGACCTCGTTGGTCCCGCCCGAGCTCGACGAGCTGGCGGTGGCCGGCGCGCTCGCCGGTCAGCCGGTCGAGCTGCTGCCCTGCGCCACGGTGGACGCCGAGTTCATCGCGCACGCCGAGTACGTCATCGAGGGCGAGTTGCGGGCCGACCGGGCGCCGGAGAGCGCACACGGCACGGTCGCCACGCCGGAGTTCCTCGGCTACCAGGGTCGGGCGCATCCCTCGTTGCCGCTGATCCGCATCACCGCGATCACCGCCCGGGAACGCCCGATCCTGCAGGCCGTCTCCGGGCCCGGACACGAGCAGTCGGTGCTGCTCGGCTTCGGGATGGAGGCCGCGGTGCTGGACCTGCTGCGCCGCCGGGGGACACCGGCCCTGGCGGCGCACTGCCACACCGCCGGCGGCGGCCAACTCATGGTGGTGCTCCAGTGGCCGGCCAAGCGCGGCCCGGAGGACGACCTCGCGGTACGCGCCGCCGCCGAGGCGGTGCTGGAGCAGTTCCGGATGGCCAAGCTGGTGCTGTGCGTGGGCGAGGACGTCGACATCGAGTCCGACCAGGACCTGTGGTGGGCGATGGTCACCCGCTTCCAGGCCGACCAGGACCTGCTGGTGCTGCCGGACCGGGAGGGCTTCCCGCTCGACCCCAGCCAGCACACCGGCTACTCACCGTCGCTGTCGGCCGACGGGCGCACGGCGAAGGCGGTCTTCGACTGCACCGTCCCGTACGCCCAGCGCGCCCGGTTCCACCGGCCCCGCTTCACCGAGCCGTCACGTCCCGCACCGCGGCGGCCAGCAGCGCCACTCCCTCGGTGATCCGGGCGGCGGGCAGGGCCGCGTACCCGATCAGGAACGTCGGCTCGCTCGGCGGGCGGGTGACGAAGTAGCCCGACGCCGGGTAGACCCGGACGCCCCGCGCGGCGGCGGCGCGCACGATCTCGGCCTCGCCGACGTCGGGCGCGCCGCTCAGGGTCACCAGCACGTGCAGCCCGGCGGCCGTGCCGGAGATCCGCACCCCCGCGCCGAAGTGCTCGTACAGCGCCTCCAGCAGTCGGGCGCGCCGCTGCCGGTAGAGGCGGTCCATCCGGCCGATGTGCCGGGCGTACGCGCCGGAGGAGATGAACTCGGCAAGCGCCTCCTGGGTCAGCGTCGGGGTCAGCCGGTCGGTGATCCACTTGACGCCCAGGAACGACCGGACGAGGTGTGGCGGCAACACCGCGTACCCGATGCGCAGCGAGGGGAAGAGGGTCTTGCTGAAGCTGCCGACGTAGACGACGTCCGCGTCCTGCGGGTCGGCGGCCAGCGACGGCAACCGTTCCTGCGCGAACGTGAACTCGTTGTGGTAGTCGTCCTCCAGCACCGTGGCCCCGTGCTCGCGGGCCCAGCGCAGCAGCGCTCGCCGCCGCCTCTCGGACATGATGAACCCGGTCGGGAACTGGTGCGACGGGGTGACGTAGACCAGACGTACGCGGGCCGGGTCGAGGCCGTGCGCGCGGACCCGGCACTCGATCTCGTCGACCCGCAGACCCTCCTCGTCGACACCGACCGGCACCACGGCGGCCCGCGAGTAGCCGAAGATCTGCCGCAGTACGGTGTGGCTCGGGTCCTCGATGATCACCACGTCGTCGGGGCCGACGAGCAGCCGGACCAGGATGTCCATGGCCTGGGTGGCGCCGCTGGTCACCACCGTGTTCTCGCGGGTGGCGTCCAGCGCACGACTGCGCCGCAGCAGGGCGGTGATCTGGGCACGCAACGACACCGCGCCCTCGGCCGGCCCGTAGCCCAGGGCCACCGCGTCGGCCCGGCTCACCGCGTCGGCGAGCGACTGCCGCCACCGGGCCACCGGGAAGCTGGCCAGCGCCGGGGTGCCGTGCCGGAAGTCGTACGTCCCGTCCGGCCGGTGCATCGGCGCCGGCTCCCACGGCTTCCACAGCGGACTGCCGGCGTCGGTGGGCAGCGGGGGTTCGGGCCGCAGGTGCGCGCGGGCGGCGCGCGGGGTCGGTGCCGGCGCCTCGGTGAGGGCGGCGCTGACCCGCGTGCCGGAACCCCGCCGCGAGGTGAGCACCCCGTTGGCCCGCAGCAGCTCGTACGCCCGGGTCACCACCGTCCGGGAGACCCCGAGCTGGTGCGCCAGCTCGCGGCTGGGCGGCACCGCGTCGCCGGGGCGCAGTCGGCCGGCCCGCACGGACCCGCTGATCTGGTCGCAGAGCTGCTGCTGCAGGGGAACCGAACTGTCGCGGTCCAGCGTGACGAGGAGCTGGTCCGAACTCACCTGGACATGCTCCCCCGCTCGACGCCGCCTGCGAGTCTAGTCGCGCCATCGCCGGCCGAGAGCCGATCCACGACCGACCACCGCCGGTTTCCGGCCGGCCGGTGCAGCGGTGCTCAGGCTGCCCGGGAGGACCGTCGGCGGACGGGACGGTCGGTCTGCACGAACGTCGACAGCCGGCCGTCGACGAGTCGACCGAGCACGTCCAGGAAGATCCGCCGGTCGCGCGACGGAACCGTGTCGAGGATGTCGCCCTGCAGCCGCGCGACGATCCGCCGCGCATCGGCGACCAGCCGCTCGCCGTCGGGCGTGACGGTGACGATGCGGGCACGTCGGTCGGTTGTCGACGTGCGGCGTTCGACCAGGCCGGCACGTTCGAGCTCGTCGAGTGTGACGACCATCGTCGTCTTGTCGATGCCGCACATGTCGCCGAGCTGGCTCTGGGTGAACTCGCCGGTGCAGCCGCGATCGAGCACGCAGTAGGCCCGCGTCGAGATACCCAGGCCGGAGAGGGCGGCGGCGTGTTCCTGAGCCAGCGCGTGAGTGGCCCAGGACATCAGGAACATCAGGTCGGGCGCCGCGCCATCGGGCCCGGAGGTGCCGGTCGTCATGGCGGCAGCCTAGCAACTAGTTCGTGACCCGAACTATCTCAGAGCGGAGCATCTCTCCGCGCCTGACGGGAAGTTAAGAACGAGATAGTAAATATCGGAACCTTCTGCTACGGTTCGATCTCGACAACCCCGCCCCTCCACAGAGGAGTCACCTCATGTCCACGGAAGCCTCCGCCCCCCGCGCCGTCGACAACACCCCGCGCCTGCGCAACCGGTCCATCGCCCTCGCGGTCGCCGTGCTCGCCGCCGTGGTCGTGTGGCTGATCGCCACCGTCGCCGGCGCGTCGCTCACCGTCGATCAGGGCGCCGGCCCGCAGGACGTCACGGTGCTCGCCGTGATCGTGACGTCCGCGCTCGCCGCCCTCCTCGGCTGGGGCCTGCTCGCGGTGCTCGAGCGCCTCTCGGCGCACGCCACGACGATCTGGACCGCGATCGCCGTCGCCGTGCTCGTGCTGTCGCTCGTGCCGGCATCCCTCGTCGACGCCTCGGCCGGCACCAGGGTCGCCCTCGTGCTGATGCACCTGGCGGTCGGTGCGGTCGTGATCCTGGGCTTCCGCCGGGCTGGTGCACGGCGCGCCTGACGACGAGCGGTCTGCCGCAGGTCGAGGTTCATGCCTCTGACCTGCGGCTTTGTCGGATTTCAGCAGGTGATTCTCCGGCCCGCGAGTGGTAGGACTGGTGCACCGAGGCGACGGCGGAGACCTGCCCGGGAGTCCGCCGAGTGGAAGCCGCGGCATCGTCGACAGTGGGGGCAGGCGAGCCGGTCGACGCTGCCGTGGCCAGTAGGAGGTACCGACCGTGCATCGCAGAGGCACCACAACCCCGACCCGGTCAGCCCGGATGGCTGGCGCTCACGAATGCACGGCCGGCGTCCCACCAGCGCCAGCGACGCGACGACAATGACGGAGAACAGCGAGAGCGCGGCCGCCGCCTATGAACGCGGTATGGGCGCCGGGCGCATCGAACAGCGCCTGCAGGGGCACGACGAGCATCTGCGCCACATCAACGGCTCGATCGACTCGATGACGCAGGCGTTGCAGGCTCTCACCGAGGAGCTTCGTGCCAACGCCGCCCTTCTGACCGCCAACGTGGCCTCGGGGCGTCGGGACGCCCTGGAACGGGACAGGATCGCGGCCGTCCGCATAGAGGAGGCGGGCCTCTTCGATTCCCGTAGTACGGTCCGGTGGACGAGGTGGCAGCGCTGGGTCGCCGTCGTCGGGGCCATCATCCTGGTCGGGAACTTCGCCCTGGGGCTCTACCTCGCGTTCGGCAGCTGACCCGCCCTCAGCTACGGGTGCGGCGCAGCGCCAGCCCGCCGAGGCCCAGGGCGGCCAACCCCACCACCAGGGCCACGTACGCCCCGCCGAGTCCGTTGCCGGTGCCGACGCCGCCGTCGGACGTCGCCACCACCAGCGCGCCGAGGGCCACGCCGACCAGCCCCGCCGCCAGCGCCACTGTCGCGCCGAGCAGCCCGCTGCCGGTGCCGACGCGACTGGTCGGGCGGGCCAGGGCCAGCGCGCCGACGATCACACCCGCCAGGCCCAGCAGGGAGGCCACGCTCGCCCCGAGTCGTCCGGCGCTCATGGTGGTCACGGTTGCCGCCAACGGCGCGGACGAGGTGTACGCGGCGGCCGGCGCGGCGAGCCCGAATCCTCCGAGCAGGGCGGACGTGGCAGCGGTGCACAGCAGACGGGCCGGCCTCAGGTTTCTCGACGCGAACATGTGTTTCTCCTTCGTCGTACGTCTCGGTGGTTGTCGCTCGATCCTGTCGCCGATTCGACCGCGGGTCGTCCGGCAGCCGGATGCCTTTTCCGCTGCCGCCACCGGCGCAGGCGACTGCCGCGCACGGCGCAGTTGCCGGCCGACTACCGCGGGCGCGGTAGTTCCAGGTCATCCGCGCGCAGGAGTCGCCCGCGCTGCGCCTCGGGCTAGGGTGCGCGCATGAGCACAGGGCGTGCCGGTGTCCGGGACCTGGCGATCGCCGTCGGTGTGGCGGCGGTGCTGCTGGTCGCCGGGCTGTCCGCGGACCACACCACGATCGACAGCGACCTGCTGGGTTATCCGCTGCTGGCGGCCAGCGGTCTGGCGCTGGCGGCGCGTCGCCGGGCGCCCGTCGCCGTCCTGGCCGTCACCGGGCTGTGCGCGGTGGGCTACCAGGCGGTCGGGTTCGACGTGCCGGCCGTCGCCTTCCTGTTCGCTGTCTACACCGGTGTGCGAGCGGGCCACCGCGTCGTCACGGTCGTCGCCGCGGTGCTGATGCTCGTCGCTCTTCCCCTCACCGCTCTCGCCCCGCCACAGGACCTGCCGCCGGGGGAGGCGTTCGCCCGGGCCCGGGGCGCGCTGGAGGTGGCCTGGCTGATCGCCGCCGGCGCCGCGGGTGAGGCGTTGCGGCAGGCCGAGCGGCGGGCGGACGAGGCCGAGCGCACCCGGGAGGAGACCGCGCGACGCCGCGCCGACGAGGAGCGGCTGCACATCGCGCGGGAGCTGCACGACTCCCTCACCCACCAGATCTCGATCATCAAGGTGCAGGCCGAGGTGGCCGTGCACCTGGCCCGCCGGCGGGGCGAGGCGGTGCCGGAGGCGCTGCTGGCGATCCGGGAGGCCGGCCGGGAGGCGAGCCGGGAGTTGCGCGCGACCCTGGAGGCCCTGCGCGACGACGGCAGGAACCCGCCGCGCGGCCTCGAACATTTGCCGGAGCTGGTGGAGCGGGCCCGGCTGGCCGGGCTGGACACGACGTTGACCGTCGAGGGCGAACGGCAGGCCGTGCCTGCCGCGGTGGACCGGACCGCCTACCGGATCGTGCAGGAGTCGCTCACCAACGTCGCCCGGCACGCCGCCGCGGCCACCGCGTCGGTCCGCGTCGACTACCGTCCGGACGCCCTCGCGATCCGCGTCGACGACGACGGTACGGCCACGCTGGCCACCGCGCCGACGCCCGGGGTCGGGCTGCTCGGGATGCGCGAACGGGTCAGCGCCCTGGGCGGTCGCCTGCACGCGGCGCCACGCGACGAGGGCGGCTTCACCGTCCACGCGGAACTTCCGGTCGGCCCGCCCGCGTGATCCGCGTCCTGCTCGTCGACGACCAGGCGCTCCTGCGCAGTGGCTTCCGCGCGCTCCTCGACGTCGAGGAGGACATCGAGGTGGTGGCCGAGGCTGCCGACGGCCGCGAGGGGGTGGCCCTCGCCCGGCGTCACCTGCCCGACATCGCGCTCATCGACATCCAGATGCCGGTGCTGGACGGCATCGCTGCGACCCGGCTCATCGCCGCGGACCCGGCCCTGGCCAGGGTGCACGTCGTCATCCTGACCAACTACGGCCTCGACGAACACGTCTTCCACGCGTTGCGCGCCGGCGCCGCCGGCTTCCTGGTCAAGGACATCGAGCCGGAGGACTTCCTGCACGCCGTACGCGTCGCCGCGCGGGGTGACGTGCTGCTCGCCCCGTCGATCACCCGCCGGCTCATCGACAGGTACGTCGCCGAGCCGCGCCACCTGCGGGCCCCGAACGGCCTGCGGGAGTTGACCACCCGGGAACGCGAAGCCGTCGTCCTGGTCGCCCAGGGCCTGTCGAACGACGAGATCGCCGCGCGCATGGTGATCAGCCCGCTGACCGCCAAGACCCACATCAACCGGGCCATGGCCAAGCTGCACGCCCGCGACCGCGCCCAACTCGTGGTCGTCGCGTACGAGTCGGGTCTGGTGGCCCCGCGCCACGACTGACCCTCGGCGACTCGCGGCGGACCAGCGGCCGCGCCCGGGCTTGCCGCGCGGGGTCCGGTTCGCCACGTGCCATGATTGCGCCCATGGGCAAGCAGCAGCACGTCGGCGGGGCCGACCGGGACAGCGGGTCGGGGACCACGGCCGACCGTCCGACCGGTGGTGGGGCGGACGCGCGGCTCGCCGTCGCACACGACCCCACAACGCCACAGATGACCCTCATCGACCTTGCGTCCGATGCGTCGGTCGCGGTCCGCAAGGCGGTCGCGGGCCGGCCGGACGCGCCCGCGCAGGCGCTGCGGTCGTTGACCCGCGACCATGATCGTCAGGTCCGGGAGGCCGTGGCGCGCAATCCCGCGACGTCGGTCGGTAACCTCCTGCGCCTGGTCAAGGACGCGGACCGGTGGGTCCGTTGGGCCGTCGGCGGCAACCCGGCCTGCGACGAGTCGGTCCGCCGGGTGATGGCTGCCGCGCCCGACAAGGAGCTTCGGGGCCTGCTCGCCGAGAGCCGCGACCTGGAGCCCGAGCTGGCAGCCCGGCTGGTCGACGACGTCTCGCCCGAGGTCCGCGAACGGCTCGCCACCCACACCCACGATCCCGACGTCATCGTCGCCCTGCTGGCCGACCGTACCGTCCGCGTCCGCAAGGGGCTCGCCCGCAACCCGCGCACCACCGCCGCGCAGCGCAGCGCCCTGGCCGCGGACCCGTCGGTCGACGTGCGGGCCGCGCTGGTCCGCGCGCTTGAGTTGAGCGAGGAGGACCTGGCGGGCCTGGTCGACGATCGTTCGGTGCAGGTGCGGCTGGCGATGGCCACGTCCGAGATCATTCCGTCGCACGTCCGGCAGACGCTCGAACGCGATCCCGACGAGATGGTGTCCGCCGCCGCGCGGGACTTCCGCCCGGGCGTCGGCAGTTCCCCGGTGGTACGGGCTCCCCGCATCGGTACCCGGCGCTCCGGCACCGGACCGGGCCGGCCCGGCCGCACCGCGCGCTGACGCCGGCCGCGCGTTGACGTCGGCCGCGCGTTGAGGCTGATGTGCCGCGCGCTCAGGTCGGCCGGGCCGTGCGCCGCGGCCCGGCGGAGTCGCGCCGCGCGTTGAGGTCGCCGAGGTCGTGCAACGTCTGACGTCGGCGGGGTCTGCGGCGGCCGGCCCGGTCGGGCTACCGGCGCGACGCGCCCGCCTGCGACGGGGAGGGCGGGCTGACGCCGGAGCCGGTCGTGGACGGCGACGGCGCCTCGACCGGGAGGTCGCGGCCGGCGAGACGGCGGAGAAGCTCCCGGATCTGGCGCTTGTCCGCGGCGGGGACCGCGTCGTCGAGCAGCCGCCGCCGGATGGTGCCGATGTCCGCCTCGACCTCCGCCAGCGCCCGGGGCGTCACGGCGGCGTTCGGCATCGCGAGCGGTCGGATGGCGGCGGCGATGGAGAGACCGAGGGTGGCGCAGAGGCTGCGGACCTTCGCCAGCTCGGGGTAGCGCTGCCAGTCACCGGCGAGCCAGCGGAACAGCGTCGAGCGGCTCACGCCGGTGTGGTGCGCGATGTCGCCGACGGTCCAACCGTGTTGCTCGCGGGCATCGTCGACGGCCTGGCGGACGAACTGCGCGAACGCCATCTGAGGTGTCGTGGGGTAGGTGTCCATCCTCAGTCGTGCCCTCCCACCCGGGATCGCCTCGGTGTACCCGGCTCGATGGTCAGTTCTGATCACCCATTCCGAAGTCGGCGGTACCACTGATCGTCTACCAGCTTCTGTGGTGGCGCAGCGACGGCCGGCACGGCGGCCTACTCGTTCGAGGTGGCTCGGATACTCAAATGCCGTTCGCCCCCGTTCGTGGCCGGCTGTCGGGTTCACGGACTGTGATGGTCGCCGCAGCACGGCGGCTACGCCGCGTGATCTGGGTACCGTTCGTCGAATCAGGTACCGTCCCCTGTCACACCGTCTTCGCACCAACCTGGCTGCCCGTCACAGCGGGAGCCGAACCGGAGGGACACACTCGTGAGAGTCCGTAGCGCAGTCCGTCAGGCCGGCCTCGTCGCGGCGGTCGCCGCTCTGGCGTTGAGCGCGGGATGCGCCAAGAAGGACGACAGCGAGGTCCAGGCGAGCGGGGTCAAGCTGGTCGAGGCCGGCAAGCTGACCGTCTGCACCCACCTGCCGTACCCGCCGTTCCAGTCGAAGGACGCCAGCGGCAAGGTCACCGGATTCGACGTCGACGTGATGGACCTCGTGGCGAAGGAGCTGGGCGTCGAGCAGACGATCATCGACACGCCGTTCGAGGGGATCAAGTCCGGTCAGGACCTGAACACCGGCAAGTGCGACGCTGCCGCCGCCGGCATGACCATCACCGCCGAACGGCAGAAGGTGATGAACTTCTCCGACCCGTACTTCGACGCCACCCAGGCGATGCTGGTGAAGACCGGCAAGACGTACAAGACGCTCGACGACCTGCGGGGCAAGAAGGTGGGCGTGCAGGCGGCCACCACCGGCCGTGACTACGCGAAGAAGTTCGAGAAGGAGAAGGGCCTCCAGCTCGTCGAGTTCGAGGACCTCGCCGCCGAGCAGCAGGCGCTCGCCAACGGCCAGGTGGAGGCCGCCGTCAACGACCTGCCGGTCTGGAGCGAGTACCTGAAGAAGAACCCGGGCGGGTTCCAGGTGACCGCCGAGTTCGACACCGGCGAGCAGTACGGGTTCTCGGTGAAGAAGGACGGCAACCCGGAGCTGCTCAAGAAGATCAACGAGACGCTGGCGAAGGCCAAGCAGGACGGCTCGTACGACGCGATCTACGAGAAGTGGATCGGCAAGCGGCCGAGCGCCTGATCGAAGCTCAGTGGGGGAGGGCGCACGTGCTGTGCGCCCTCCCCGTCGACACACTCCGGAAGGGCAACGAGCCGACGTGAAGCTGCGACGCCGCCAGCGGGAACGACTGTCCCTCGGCATCCAGTACCTGGTCTTCGTCGCGATCATCGCCGCGGTGCTCGTCGCCGCGGACTGGGGCCGGTTGGCCGACGCGTTCTTCCGCGTCGACATCATCGAGTCGATGTTCCCGACCATCATCACCGTGGCGCTGCGCAACACGATCCTCTACACGGTGGGCGCGTTCGCCTTCGGCCTCGTGTTCGGCACCGTCCTCGCGCTGATGCGGCTGTCCCGGGTGGCGCCGTACCGCTGGGTGGCGACCGCGTACATCGAGCTGTTCCGGGGTCTGCCGGCGCTGCTGGTGCTCTTCCTCGTCGGGTACGGCATCCCCATCGCCTTCCCGGAGCGGGAGATTCCCGGTGGCGTGTTCGGCTCGATCGCCATCGGTCTCGGCCTGACCGCCGCCGCGTACATGGCCGAGACCATCCGGGCGGGCATCCAGGCCGTGCCGAAGGGGCAGATGGAGGCGGCCCGCACCCTCGGCATGTCGCACGTCACCGCCATGCGCACCATCGTGATCCCGCAGGCGTTCCGGATCGTCATCCCGCCGCTGACGAACGAGCTCATCCTGCTCACCAAGGACTCGTCGCTGGCCTACGTGCTGGGCGTGACGGCATCGACCATCGAGGTCACCAAGTTCGGCCGGGACATGCTCAACGACCGGGTGAACGCGACGCCGCTGCTGGTGGCCGGCCTCGCGTACCTGGTCATCACCCTGCCCCTGTCCCAGGTGGTGCGCCGCCTCGAACTCCGCTACGCCAAGGCCCGGTGACCCGCATGACGACCACCCCGTCCCGTCCCGCCGTCGAGATCCGCGACCTGCACAAGTCCTTCGGGGCGCTCGAGGTGCTCAAGGGCATCGACTTCGAGGTCGGTCAGGGCGAGGTCGTCTGCGTGATCGGGCCGTCCGGCTCCGGCAAGTCGACGCTGCTGCGCTGCGTCGACCTCCTCGAAGAGCCGACCGCCGGCAGGATCTGGGTGAACGGCGTCGAGATGACCGACCCGGACGTCGAGATCGACGCCGTACGCCGGGGCATCGGCATGGTGTTCCAGTCGTTCAACCTGTTTCCACACCTGACCGTGCTGAACAACCTCACCGTCGCCCAGCGTCGGGTGCTGCGGCGCGGTCGCGCCGAGGCCGAGCGGATCGCGCGGGCCAACCTGGAGCGTGTCGGCCTGAGCGACAAGGCCGACGCGTTCCCGGCGCAGCTCTCCGGCGGGCAGCAGCAGCGGGCCGCGATCGCCCGGTCGTTGTCGATGGAGCCGAAGCTGATGCTCTTCGACGAGCCGACCTCGGCGCTCGACCCGGAGTTGGTCGGCGACGTGCTCACCGTCATGCGCAAGCTGGCCGAGGACGGCATGACGATGATGGTGGTCACCCACGAGATGGCGTTCGCCCGGGACGTGGCCGACCGGGTCGTGTTCATGGACGGCGGTGTCGTGGTCGAGCAGGGACCGCCGCAGGAGGTGCTGGGCGCGCCGAAGCACGAGCGGACCCGCGCGTTCCTCGCCCGGGTCCTCGACCCGACTCGCGTGGCGCGGCTCGGTCAGCCCGACGAGTCACCGGCGCCGCCCGAGGGCCCCGGCCTGCCGACCGACGGCCGCCACATCGTCTGATCACGCCACAACGCCTGGTCAATCGACGTACGTTGTGATGTCGCGGTAATCTTCCTGCAATCAGACCTGTACTTTCGTCGATGGATTACATAAGTTGGGTTCATCCATCGAAAGTTCTGAGTCTTCCGAGCGAAGTCCGCGACGATCCTCACCTCAGTCGTGCTGCCGCCTTGTGCTCGGCGGTCGATGCACCCTGCCCTCGTCGTGTCTTCGCCCGGTCGGGAACGGAGACCCATGGACGATCACGCCGTTGGCTCCCAGCGCCATCTGTCCCGCCGATCACTGATCGCGACCGGGGCGCTCGCCGCCGGAGCGTTGGGGGCGTCCGCCCCCACGCTCGGCGACGCGTTCGGAGGCAGCCCGGCCCGGGCCGCCGCCGGAGTGACCAAGAAGGTCACCATCTATGCCGAGCAGATGCCCGGCGGGCTGTTCGGGTACGGCCTCGCGCCCGGGCAGGCCACCGTGCCCGGGCCCGTGCTGGAGATCTACGAGGGTGACACCCTGGAGATCACCCTGGTCAACACCACCGACCAGCGGCTGTCCATCCACCCGCACGGGGTGGACTACAGCACCGACTCGGACGGCAGCCCGCTCAACGCCTCGTTCAACAACCCCGGCGAGACCCGGACGTACGTCTGGCGCTCCCACGAGATGGTGGCCGCGGCGGGCCGCCGGTACATGCCGGGCAGCGCCGGCTACTGGCACTACCACGATCACGCCATGGGCACCGACCACGGCACCGCCGGAGTCGCGAAGGGCCTGTACGGGGCCCTGATCGTCCGCCGCCGTGGCGACATCCTGCCGGACAAGCAGTTCACAGTCGTGTTCCACGACATGACGATCAACAACCGGATGGCCCCGGACACGCCGATGTTCGAGGCGAACCTGGGCCAGCGGGTGGAGTGGCTCGCCATCGGGCACGGCAACCTGTTCCACACCTTCCACCTGCACGCGCACCGCTGGGCGGACAACCGCACCGGAATGCTGGAGGGACCGGCCGACCCGAGCCTGGTCATCGACAACAAGGACCTCAACCCGGGCAGCTCGTTCGGGTTCCAGGTGCTGGCCGGTGAGGGCGTCGGACCCGGCGCGTGGATGTACCACTGCCACGTGCAGAACCACTCCGACGGCGGCATGGCCGGGATCTTCCTGGTCCGCAACGCCGACGGCAGCATGCCCCCCGGCGCCGAAGAGGCGATCCACCGGTTCCAGGGCCACACCCACACGCACGGAAGCTGACCGAAAGTGGGGACGGGGATGACCAGAGACGTACGACGAGCCCTCGCCGCGGTAGCGGCCTTCGCCACACTGATTCCGGGCGCGGCCACGGCCACGGCGGCGACCGCCGCGCCGCGACCCGCGGCAGCCGCCCCGGCGGCACAGGCACCCAGGACCGCCGTGCTCGTGTTCCACGGGCCGGTGGCCGAGCAGCAGGACCCGGTGTCGCGCGCCGTCGACACCATCCGACAGCTTGCGGTCAGTCATGACATCGATGTCACGGCCACCACGGACCCGGGCGTTTTTACGCAGACCGGGCTTTCCGCGTACCGCAGCGTGGTGTTTCTCTCCGCGACGGGCGCCGCGCTCAACCGCGACCAGGAGTCGGCGCTGCAGGGCTACCTGAAGGCCGGCGGCGGCTTCGTCGGCATCGCCGACGCCGCCCGCGCGCAGGTCGACTCCACCTGGTTCGCCGGCCTGATCGGCGCCCGCCCGGCGGGTGCCATCCCGGTCGCCGAGCCGGTGGCCGCGGTGACCGCCAGCGGCGAGAACCCGCCGACCGAGAGCAAGGAGAAGCTGACCGACGGCGACGCCAACACCAAGTGGCTGGTCCGCACCCCGACGGCGTGGGTGGCGTACCAGCTGGCCGCGCCGAAGCGGATCACCGGGTACGCGCTGACGTCGGCAAACGACTTCGTCGGACGGGACCCGAAGGACTGGACCCTGCAGGGCTCCAACGACGGGCAGAGCTGGTCCGATCTGGACCGGCGCACCAACCAGACCTTCGCGGAGCGGTTCCAGACCCGCCGGTTCGACATCGCCACGCCGCAGGAGTTCACCCGCTACCGGCTGAACATCACCGCCAACAGCGGTGAGCCGCTGATCCAGCTGGCCGACCTGCGCCTGTTCACCGGCACGGCCACCGCGCCGCCGCCGACCCCCGTGAACCGGGCGGTGGTCGACATCCTGGACCGCAAACACCCGGCCACGGCGTCGCTGCCCCTGACGATCACCCGCTCCGACCGCTGGGACAACTGGGACCCGAACCCGATCGGCGCGGTGCACACGCTCGCCCAGGTCGAGGAGCGGCACTACGACCCGGGACCGGGCGCCAACGGCCCGTTCCACCCGGTGTCCTGGTGCCGGGACTACGAGGGTGGCCGGTCGTTCTACACCGGCATGGGTCACACCGAGGGCAGCTACGGCGAGGAGGCGTTCCGCACGCACCTGGCCGGGGCGCTCGAGTGGACCACCGGCCGCGTACGCGGGGACTGCCAGGCGACGATCGCCGCGAACTACAAGGTGGAGCGGCTCACCGCGGCCAACCAGACCGGGCAGTTGGACCAGATCGGCGAGCCGCACGGGCTGACCATCGCGCCGGACGGCACCGTCTTCTACGTCGGCAAGGCGGCCTGCCCGAGCGGCCCGATCGCGGACTGGAACGACCCGAAGGTCGGCCTGGGCTGCGGCACCATCCACTCCTGGGATCCGCGGACCAGGCAGGTCAAGCTGCTCACCACCCTGGAGGTGATGGGCAACCGGGGCAGCGGCTCCGAGTTGGTGAAGAACGAGGAGGGCCTGCTCGGCATCGTGCCCGACCCGAAGTTCGCCGACAACGGCTGGCTCTACGTCTACTGGATGCCGCACGAGTCGATCGACCGCGTGCAGCGGGTCGGGCAGCGCACCGTCTCCCGGTTCACCTACGACCGCGAGGCGCAGACCATCGACCAGGCCACCCGCAAGGACCTGCTGACGTTCCCGGTGCAGATCCACAGTTGCTGCCACGCCGGCGGCGGCATGGCGTTCGACGCGAAGGGCAACCTCTACGTCGGCTCCGGCGACAACAACTCCTCCGAGGGGTCGCAGGGCTACTCCGGCAACAACTGGACGCAGGAGTACCAGGGCATCTCGTTCCAGGACGCCCGTCGCACGGCGGGCAACACCAACGACCTCGCCGGCAAGATCATCCGGATCCATCCGGAGGCCGACGGCACGTACACCATCCCGGAGGGCAACCTCTTCCCGCCGGGCACCGAGAAGACCCGGCCGGAGATCTACGTGATGGGCGTGCGCAACATCGCCCGCCTCCAGGTCGACCCGGAGCACCAGTGGCTGACCGCCGGCTGGGTCGGCCCGGACGCCGCGTCGCCAAGCCCGACCCTGGGCCCGGCCAAGTACGAGACGGCCACCATCATCACCTCGGCCGGCAACCAGGGCTGGCCGTACTGCATGGGCAACCGGCAGCCGTACCGGGACCGCAGCAGCACCGACGCGACGGTGCTGACCGGCTGGTACGACTGCGGCAACCTGAAGAACGAGTCCCCGCGCAACACCGGACTGGCGGACATCCCGGCGGCCCGGGACAACATGATCTGGTACTCGCCGGACGGCGGCGGCCCGGTCTTCCCGAAGCGCACCGACGGCAGCGGCCTCCCGACGTACGTCGCGGCCGACGCCACCTACACCCAGCCGTACCTGCGCGGCGGTGGGCAGGCCATCATGTCCGGCCCCACCTACCACCGTGACCGGGTCGACCCGAACAGCACAGTCGCGTGGCCGGCGTACTGGGACGAGAAGTGGTTCATCGGCGACCAGTCGAACGCCGCCAACCGGGTCGCGGTCACCGTCGACCCCGCCGGCGTGCCGACGGCCACCCCGCCGGTGTACGCCGAGTCGCTGCGCGCCATCATCCCCAGCGGCAACGGCGACACCCGGCTGCAGAGCTGGATGGACGCCAAGTTCGGCCCGGACGGCGCGCTCTACCTGCTCGACTACGGCGGCGGGTTCTTCAGCCTGCACCCCAACCAGAAGCTCATCCGGATCACCTACACCGGCGGGGCGCCCACGCCGGCGCCGGCGGCGACCTCGGTCGCCGTGCAGAACAAGCCGTTGACGGTCGCCTTCACCGGCTCCCGGTCCGGCGGCGTGAGCCACCGGTGGGAGTTCGGCGACGGCGGCACGTCCACCGAGGCGGACCCCCGCCACACGTACGCCACGGTCGGCACCTACACCGCGAAGCTCACCGTCACGTACGCCGACGGCGAGACGGCGACGGTGCAGACCACTGTCACGGTCGGCTGCGCGGTGCCGGACTCCCGGGCCACGGTGTGGCTCGGCGACACGGACACCGCGGTGCCCAGCCGTACGGTCGGGCAGGGCTGCACGATCAACGACCTGATCGACGACGAGAGCACCTGGCCCGACCACAACGCCTTCGTCAGGCACGTGAGCGCGGTGACAGGCGCGTTGCAGGACGACGGTCTGCTCAACGCCCGCGAGGCGGGCACGCTCACCCGCCTGGCCGCCGCGTCCGACATCGGCCGGGACGGGCGCACCGGATACGAGCCGCTCTACGACGGCACCGCCGAGTCGCTGCGCGGTTGGCAGCAGGCGCCGACGGGGTCGTTCAGCATCCAGCCGGACGGCGCACTGCGTTCCAGCGGCGGCCTCGGCATGCTCTGGCACACCAGGGAGCTGGCGGACTTCTCGCTGAAGGTGCAGTTCCGCGACATCGCGCCGGGCACCGGCCGCGCCAACACCGGCGTCTTCATCCGGTTCCCCGACCTGCGTACGCCCCTGGAGCAGCGACCGCCGGGGAGCTGCGGCACCGTCGGGTCGGCCCGGACCTCGCCGGCCTGGATGGCGATCTACTGCGGACACGAGATCCAGATCTACGACGGGGAGACCGGCGAGCCGCAGAAGACCGGCTCGGTCTACAACTTCGATCCGGTGCCGCTCGCCCAGGCCGGCGTCACGCCGAAGAACGTGTGGAACGACTACGAGATCCGGGTGGTCGGGCAGCACTACACGATGATCCGTAATGGCGTGGTGATCAACGAGTTCGACAACACGCCGGGCAAGGAGTCCTCCCGGGCCGGTGACCCGCCCACCGACCTGCGGCAGTTCCTGAGCGGCTTCATCGGCCTGCAGAACCACGGTGACAACGACCTGACCGAGTTCCGCAACATCCGCGTGCGGGAACTCTAGGAGAGACAATGATCCGACGACTCACGGCCGCCGTGGCGGCGCTCCTGCTCACGGTCACGACGTTTGCCACGCCGCAGGCGTCCGCCGCCCCGCGCGCCGCCGCGGACCAGGTGCTGACCTGGACCGCCGACGACAACACCACCCGCTACAAGTCCGTGCCCACCACAGCGGTGGCCGGCGCGGCGACGATCATCTGGGAGAACAGCGCGGCCACCGGCAACACCACCGGGATGCCGCACACGCTTACCTTCGACACCAGCACCGAGGGCTACAACCACGACGTCACGGTCAACATCCTGGCCAGCCCGTTCGACGCCAACGACGGCCGACACCAGGCGACAGTCACGCTGACCCCGGGCCGGTACCGCTACTTCTGCGCGATCCCGGGCCACAGTCAGATGGTCGGCGAACTGGTCGTCACCGACGGCGGGGGAGGCGACGACACCACGCCGCCGACGGTCACCGCCGCCGTGTCGGGCGACCAGGACCAGGACGGCAACTACGTCGGCACGGCAACGGTGACCGTCACGGCCACCGACGCCGGCTCGGGCGTGGAAACCGTCGAGTACCAGGTCGACGACACCAGCTTCCAGCCGTACACCCAGCCGGTGCAGGTGAGCGCGGTCGGCGACCACTCGGTGCAGTTCCGCGCCACCGACCAGGCCGGCAACACCAGCACGGTCGGCTCGGTGTCGTTCCGGATCGTCGAACCGACCGAGGAGGACACCACCGCGCCGGTGGTCGCGGCCGCGCTGGCCGGCGACCGCGACGGCGACGGCAACTACGTCGGTACGGCCGCCGCCACGCTTACCGCCACCGACGCCGGCTCCGGGGTCGCCACCATCGAGTACGCGCTCGACGACGGCGCCTTCACCGCGTACACGAGCCCGGTCATGGTGAGCGCGGTCGGGATGCACATGCTGCACTATCGGGCGACCGACGTCGCCGGCAACACCTCGGCCGAGCAGATGTCCCACTTCACAGTCGTCGCCCCGCCGGAGGAGGACGACACCCCGCCCACGGTGACCGCGACGGTCACCGGCGAGCGGGACGCCGGCGGCGCGTACGTCGGCGCCGCGACAGTCACCGTCACCGCGACCGACACCGGCTCGGGCGTGGCGTCGGTCGAGTACGCGCTCGACACCGGCGGCTGGACCGCGTACGCCGGCCCGGTGAGCGTCCGCACCGTCGGCGCGCACACCCTGCGGTACCGGGCGACCGACACCGCGGGGAACGCCGCCGCCGAGCAGTCGGCGACGTTCACCGTGGTGGCCGACGGCACCGACGCCTGCCCCGCGTCCGACACGCGAGGCACGGTGGTCATCGACGGTGACGACACCGGCGTGGCCAACGTCGACACCGGCGACGGTTGCACGATCAACGATCTGATCGACGAACACGCCGACTACCCCGGCCACGCCGACTTCGTCCGGCACGTCGAGGCGGTCACCGCCGCGCTGGTGAGCGGCGGAACGCTCAACAAGCGGCAACAGGGCGCCATCGTCCGGGCCGCGGCCCGATCGGACGTCGGCGCATGAGCACCCGAATCTCATCGACAGGGAGTACCACGATGCCCGGACGTACCGTCGCCAAGTTGGCAACCGTGACCGCCGTCATCGCCGCCTCGGTGCTGGCCGTGGCGCCCACCGCCCACGCCGACCTGGTCACCCACTGCATCGGCACCGGCGGTGCGGTGACCGTTCCCAACGACCTGCTCGTCCCGGCCGGCGAGTCCTGCGCGCTGACCGGCACCACGATCACCGGCAACGTCACGGTCGCCGCCGGCGCCAACCTGGTGGTCACCGGTGGCCGGGTCAGCGGTGAGGTACGCGTCGCCGCCGACGGCTACCTCGACGCCACCGAGACGAGCGTCGACGGCCAGGTGGTGCTGGCGGCCGGCGGGTACGGGGTTTTCCTCAAGGATGCCCGCACCGGCGCGGTGACCGTCCGGCCGAAGGGCTCGGCGACAATCGACAGCTTCCTGTTCGCCGAGGCGGCGACGATCGCCGGGAACGTCACAGTCGGCGCCGGCGAGGTCCGGCTCGACCGGGGCACCCAGGTGGAACGCAACGTCAGCAGCACCGGCACCTACTACACCGACGTGCACGACTCGTTCGTCGACGGCACCCTGTCGGTGCTCAACAGCGCCACCGGCAGTGTCGTGTGCGGCAGCGCGGTCCGGGGTCGGGCCACGTTCGCCGGCAACCTCGGCGGCGTCCAGCTCGGCCCGAACGGCGCCCTCGACAGCTGCGCGTCCGGCGGCTACTGGGGCGCGGACGTCAGCGTCACCAGCACCACCGGCGGCGTCACCGTCGACGACAACATCATCAACGGCCAGTTGACGGTGACGGGCAACAACCCGGCCGCCCAGGTGGCCGCGAACAACCGGATCCGCGGCGGCGTGACTGGCGACCAGGCCGCGGCGACCACCAACCGGGCGGCCCGAATGGCCGGCGCCGACCGGGACGACGCCGGCGACCAGCGGGCCGAGACCCGTCGTACCTCGGCGGTGCAGGAGGCCGCCGCGGCCGGCGCCGCGAAGCTCTAGAGGAGCAGGTCCCGACCCTGGCTGCGGCGGTGGGCACAGCCGGTGACCGTCGGTCACCTCGGTCGGGGCGGATGCGGTAGTGAGCGGTATACCTCAGAGGCATAAATATGCCTCTGAGGTATACCGCTCAGGAGCACATCGATGTGCCGGACGCGAGGTCACGAACGACACCGAGGGGACCGGCAGCGGCTGCGCTGCGAGGGCCCGGTCGTCAACAACTGCTGCGGGCCCTGCGCAGGAAGGTCTTCCGCGAAACGATCTTCGTCGAATCCTGCCCGCGCGGCGCCAGCACCTGGTCCGAGCCGATCCGTGGGAGATCCGCGAGGGTGAAGTCTACCGAGATGGCGTCATGCCTGCCGGATCCCTTGATGCTGTAGGTGACCCCTGGCCTGAGTTCGGTGAGCGGCTCGACGTCCACCACTCTGCCGAGCCCCGCGGCGAAGAAGTCGGTGGCGTCGTCGATCTTCCAGCCGTCCGGCGGCTGACCGAGCAGGGCAACCTCCACGGTCTCGCTTGTGGGTCGGCCGCTGACGGCCCACATGACCAGCGGTCGCTCGGTGACGTCGCCCGGGTGGATCTCGTAGACATCGAGCCGGGCCGAACTCTCGCCGCATGTCACCAGGACACCGATCGGCTGACCATCATGGACGGCCAGCGCGACGAGAGGTTCGTCGGGTGGAGTGCACCCGGTCAGAAGGCTGAGCAGCGACAGTGACAACAGAATCCGTGGAACTCGTCTTCTGCGCATGTCGTCAGCATTCCGAGGCGGCATCACGCCCCAATTCCCCGATGGTCACGAAAGGTGAACAGGCGCCGAGGGCTACGACTGTCCGGTGCTGCTGTAGAAGGCGCTCGGGTCGTTGGCCAGGGATGCCTTGATGTAGGTGCTCCACTCGTCGGCGAGGACCTCGATCCGGCCGGCCTCGATGCCGTCGAGGGCGGCGCGGACGACGTCGGCGGGGTCCATCTTGTCGCCGTCGTAGTCGGCCATCATGTCGGTGTCGGCGGCGCCCAGGTGCAGCCCGGTCACCAGCGTGCCCTGCTTGGCCAGTTCGAGCCGGACGCCGTTGGTCAGGCTCCACTCGGCAGCCTTGGCGGCGGCGTAGGCGTTCGCCCCGTCATAGGAGAACCACGACAACGCCGACAGAACGTTGAGGATGGCGCCGCCGCCGTTGGCGCCGAGGATCGGGGCGAACGCGCGCACCATGTCGAGGGTGCCGTAGAAGTGGGTGTCCATCTCTGCGCGGATACCGTTCAGGTCGCCGGTGACGAGGTTGGTCCCGGTGGTGATCCCGGCGTTGTTGACGAGCAGTGTCACGTCGGAGGCGATCGAGGCGGCGTCCCGCACCGCCTGCGGGTCGGTGATGTCCAGGCGGAGCCTCTCGACGCCGGGAATGTCGATCTTTTCGGGGTCGCGGGCCGTGGCGTACACCTTCGCCGCGCCGCGCTCGAGCAGTTGTCGGGTGAAGTGCCGGCCGATGCCACGGTTGGCGCCGGTGACCAGCGCGATCGAGCCTGAGATCTGCATGATGCCCTCCGTTGGGGTTCGACGATGACTCGTACGCGACCTACGCTAGAACCTGACGTGGACGTGAGGGACAAGGTCGTGTGGCTGGGGTCACCGGTCACGGGGGAGGGGTCGTGCGGATCGGGGAACTCGCCACCAGTACGGGTGTGTCGGTGCGCGCCCTGCGCTACTACGAGGAGCAGGCGCTGCTCATCCCCGAACGGAGCGGCGGCGGCCAGCGCCACTACGACGAGGCGGCGGTCGACCGGGTCCAGCTGATCCAGACGTTGTACGCGGCAGGCCTGTCCAGCAGGACCATCCTGGCCCTGCTGCCCTGCGTCGACGCGAAGGTCAACACCCCGCAGTCCCGCGCCCTGCTGAACGCCGAACGCGGCCGTATCGACCAGCAGATCAACCAGCTCATCGAGGCCAGGGCCCGGCTCGACGACGTCATCGCGCTCAGCGAGAGCCCGGCCAGCGGCTGCAACCGGACTGGTGCCGCCCTGGTCTAGCAACCGGCGGCGACGACGGCGCACGGCGGCCGTTCCCACCTTTATATTTCAATTCGTCGATGTTAACGTTAACTTAACGTCGTCGTCTGCCGGTCGACATGATCTTCGGCCGAGGCCCGGTGGGATCGGAGAACCCTTATGTCCACATCCGGTGCGATTCTGCGCGTGCGCTCGGTGGCGGTGGTGACGGTGGGCGCTCTCGCCGCCGCAGTCTCGCTGACCTCCGCCGCGTCCGCGTCCGCGACCATCACCGTGGCCGCCGACGGCAGCGGCACCTACACGACCGTGCAGGCGGCGATCGACAGCGTCGCGGCGAACAACGGCGTTCCGGTCACCATCACCATCAAACCCGGCACCTACCGGGGCGTGGTCACCGTTCCCGCCAACAAGCCCCACCTCACGTTGGCGGGCGCCGGCGGCTCCCCCGGCCAGGTGGTGATCGTCGAAGGGCACGCGTCCGGCCAGACCAAGCCCGGTGGCGGCACGTACGGCACGTCCGGCAGCGCCTCGGTCTTCGTCAACGCCAACGACACCACGATCAGCAATCTGACCATGTCGAACGACTTCAACGAGGCCGCCAACACCCTCGACGCCGAGCAGGCCGTCGCCGTCAACACCTCCGGCGACCGGGTGCAGTTCGACAACGTCCGCATCCTCGGCAACCAGGACACCCTGCTGGTCAACGCACCCAGCGTCAGCTCGGTCCGGCGTCTCTACGTCCGCAACTCCTACGTGGAGGGCGACGTCGACTTCATCTTCGGGCGGGGCACCATGGTCTTCCAGAACGGCACCGTGCACTCGCTCACCCGGGGCTCGTCATCGAACAACGGCTACATCACCGCGGCGGCCACCGACATCAACAACAAGTTCGGCTTCCTGTTCTGGGGAACCACACTGACCAGCAACGCTCCCGCCAGAACCGTCTATCTGGGCCGGCCCTGGCACCCCAGCGGCGACGTCAACGCCCGCGGTCAGGTCCTCTACCGGGGCGTCGCGATGGGCGCGCATGTCCGCACCGACCCCTGGACCGACATGTCCGGCTTCTCGTGGAGGACCGCCCGGTTCGCCGAGTACGGCAGCACCGGGCCCGGCGCCGTCGTCAACGCCAACCGGCCCCAGATGAGCGCGTCCACCGCCACCCAGTACACCCCCACCGCCTACCTGGCGGGCAACGACGGCTGGAACCCGATCCGATGACGAAGATTCGTTCCCACGATGATGATCGCCGTCCCGTGCGCCTGCGCACCCACCTGGGGGCACTCAGGAACGCGCTGACGAAGACGCGTACCGCCGCCCTCATCGCCGTCGCCGCCGGAGTGCTCGCCGCAGGTCTGCCGGTCCTCAGCGCCGAGGCCGCGGCCGGCAACGGCACACCTGCCGACTCGAACATCAGCTTCGTCGGCCGGTGGAACAAGTCGAACGCCTCGGCGTACGTGCCCTACTGGGCCGGCGCGTACCTGCGGGTCGGGTTCACCGGCAAGACGGTGAAGCTCCGGCAGCGCAACACCATCCAGCTGTGGGCCAGCATCGACGGCAGGGCGTTCACGTCCTTCACCGGCTCCGGCACGATCAACCTGACGCCGACCGCCCTGGCGGCCGGCAACCACACGTTGATCGTCAGTTACCGGCAGGTGGCCGGCTCCTACACCGGTGACGCGGTCTTCCAGGGGTTGATCCTGGATTCGGGCGCGGGCACGTTCACGCCGCCGGCCCGTCCCAAGCTGGTCGAGTTCGTCGGTGACTCGATCACCGCGGGCGCCACGAGCAGTCAGCTCGCCGTGACGGACTACGGCTTCAAGGTCGGTGAGAGGCTCGGCTACGACCACACCCAGATCGCTATCGGCGGCATGTGTCTGGCCGAGACGACCGATGGATGCTGGGCGCAGGCGACACGCTACTGGATGTCGTCAGGTGGCCAGGCCGGCACCGACCAGTGGGACTTCTCCCGCTACACGGCCGACGGCGTGGTGATCAACCTGGGGACCAACGACAAGAGCCACGGCGTGAGCGCCGCGACCTTCCAGGCGACGTACACCACCTTCCTCACCAGGATCCGGGCCAAATTTCCGAACGCCAAGCTCTTCGCCATGCGAACGTTCATCGGTCGTTACGCGGCGGAGACGGAGGCGGCGGTACGGGCGCGCAACGCTGCTGGTGACGCCAACGTGTTCTACGTGGACACCACCGGCTGGCTGCCGTCCGGCGGCCTGAGCGACTCGGTGCACCCGAACGACGCGGGCCACCAGGCCATCACCGACAGGCTGGCCCCGCTCGTCAGCGCAGCACTGACCACGACCCCGTCCCCCACGGCCGCGCCGACGACTCCCGCGCCGACGACTCCCGCGCCGACCACCCCCGCGCCGACGACTGCCGCGCCGACCACCCCCGCGGGCGGGGCCTGCGCCGTCACCTACCGCAAGACCGGTGACTGGGGTACGGGTGCCCAGTTCGACGTGACGCTGAGCAACACCTCAGCCGTCCCGGTCAACGGTTGGACACTGACCTGGTCCCTGCCGGGCAGTCAGCGGATCACGCAGTCCTGGAATTCCACAGTCACCCAGTCCGGTGCGGCGGCCACGGCGGTGAACGTCTCCTGGAACGCGGTGATCCCGGCCGCCGGTTCGACGAGCTTCGGGTTCGTCACCGACAGCCCGCTCGACGGCGCGACAGGTTTCGCCCTCAACGGCTCCCCGTGCGCCGCCGCCACGTGACGGCGAGCGTCTCCGATCAAGGCAGGAGTAACCCGATGAAGCTTCGCCGATCGCGTCTCGTGGTCCTGGCGACAACGGTCCTGACCGTCGTGGCCGGCGGGCTCGGCATCGCCACCGCCCAGGCCGGCACCCCGGCGTGCGGTGTCGCCTACCGGATCACCAGCGAGTGGGCCGGCGGGTTCGGCGCCGATGTCGTCGTCACCAACTTCGGTGACGCGGTGAGCAGCTGGGCCGTGGGTTGGAGCCTCGCCCCCGGGCAGGGCGTGACGCAGGCGTGGAACGCCGCCGTCACGGTCACCGGCACGGCGGTGACCGCCACCAACATGAGCTACAACGGTGCCGTCGGCTCTGGCGCATCCGTCAACTTCGGCTTCACCGGCTCCTGGAGCGGCAGCAACCCGGTGCCGTCGTCGTTCACGTTCAACGGCGTCACCTGTGCCGGCCCGCCGGCGGCGACCCCCACCGCACCGACGCCGATCCCGACGCCAACACCGACGTCAACACCGACACCGACGTCAACACCGACGCCGACGGCGACGCCCTGCCCCGGCCCGAGCACACCGTCGGCGACCCCTTCCACGTCGCCGGCGCCCGCGGCGATCAAGGTGTGGATGGCCGGCGATTCCACGATGATGAACGCCAGCTCCTGCCCGATCGGCTGGGGCAGCCAGTTCGCGTCCTACCTCACGTCGAACGTCACCGTGCAGAACAGCGCCGTCGGCGGTCGCAGCATCCAGACGTGGCTGTACGAGGGCAATGTGACATCCACCAAGAACTCGGCCGGCGAGTGCACGCTCAGCTCGACCGCCTACAGCGCGCGGTGGTCGGCGATGCTGGACGCCGGCACCGGCTTCAAGGCCGGTGACTATCTGATCATCCAGTTCGGCATCAACGACGGTGACTCGGCCTGCCCGCGTCACGTCGGCACCAACCGCTTCAAGGAACTGCTCGGCGTCATGGCGACGGCTGCCAAGGCCCGAGGCGTGAAGCCCATCTTCGTCACCCCGGTCGCGGCGATCACCTGCAGCGGCAGCACCGCCGTCGGCAACCGCGGTTTCGTCACCGAGACGACGGCTGCGGCCGCCGCCAACGGCGTACCGGTCATCGACCTGCACGCGAAGAGCGTGGCGCTCTACAACACGCTCAGGCTGTGCCCGAACAACGGTGACTACTCGACGGGCGCGGTAGGTGCGTTCTTCTGCAACGACCACACCCACTTCGAGGCCGCCGGTGCCAGACAGATCGCCGGCCTGATCGCCACCGCCCTGCGGGCGCAGAACATCCCGCTGGCCGCCTACCTGAGGTGACAGCGTGACGATCTGTGCGCGGAGCCGCTCTGCGGTCCGGCCCGCGGTGGTCTGACGGGCGGTGATCCTGTGCCGCGGTAGCCGGCTCACGCGAGGCGGATACGACGTTCGTGGTATGTCGACGGGTCCGGCGGTCCGTACAGTCTGGCGGTATGCGGCGTTGGGTCGTGGAGACGATGATCGTGGTGGCCGTGGGCGTGCTGACCGCGTACCGGCTCGCGACGACGCCGGTGGCGCTTGGTGATCGAGCGCCGGACCTGTGGGCGTACGCTGCCGCCGCCGTGATGGTGTTCGTGCTGCCCGTTCGACGGCGGTGGCCGGTCGGCGTGCTGATCCTCGTGGGCGGGCTCTACCTGGCCTACCACATCTACCACTACCCGGGTGGCGCGCCGGCGGTGCCCGCGTGGGTGGCGCTGTACTCCGTCGGTGCGGCGTCGCGGCAGCGCGTGGGTCTCGTCGTCGCGGCCCTGTTCGTGCTCCTGGATGCCCAGGGGCGGGTGGCGGTCGCCGGCGCGAGGCCGTTCGACGCGTCACTGGACAGTTCGACTGTCGTGTTCGTGGCGGCGTTGCTGCTCGGCGAGGTGGTGCGCGGGCGCCGGACCCAGCTGGCGTTGCTGGCGGCCGACCAGAGCCGGGCCGCCGAGCAGCGGGTCGTCGAGGAGCGTATCCGCATCGCCCGGGAGCTTCACGACGTCACGGCGCACACCCTGGCCGTGGTGTCCGTGCAGGCGGGCGTCGCGGCCGACGTGCTGGACGAGGATCCCGCCCAGGCCCGCGCCGCGCTGCGCGAGGTGCGCCGGGCCAGCCGCGAGGCGATGGTGGAGTTGCGCGCGGCGGTGGGCGTGCTGCGCGACGGCACACCGGCGGCCGGCCCGGAGCCGCCGACGCCCACCCTCGATCGGCTGCCCGCGCTGGCCGAGTCGACGGGTGCGGTCGTGACCTGCGACGGCGAGCCGCGCGCGTTGCCGCGGGCCGTGGAAACGACCGCCTACCGCATCGTCCAGGAGGCAGTGACGAACGCGCTGCGGCACGCCGGTGCGGCCCAGATCGAGGTGCGTGTCGGATACCGCCCCGACGGACTGTCGGTGACGGTGCGCGACAACGGGCGGGGTGGCGTCCCGGTGGCCGGCAACGGGCTGCGGGGCATGGCCGAGCGCGCCGGCGGGCTGGGCGGGTGGCTTCGAGCCGGGCCGGCCGACGGCGGAGGCTTCGAGGTGCGGGGGTGGCTGCCGGTATGACGGTTCGTGTCCTGCTGGCCGACGACCAGACCCTCGTCCGCGCGGGCTTCCGGGTCCTGTTGGAGCGGGCGCCGGACATCGAGGTCGTCGCGGAGGCGACCGATGGGGAGGAGGCGATCGCTCTCACCCGAGCGCACCGGCCGGATGTCGTGTTGATGGACATCCGGATGCCGGGCACGGACGGTTTGACGGCCGCCCGCCGCATCCTCGCCGATCCCCGGTTGCCCGGCGTACGCGTGGTGGTGCTGACGACATTCGAGTTGGACGAGTACGTCTTCGCGGCGCTGCAGGCCGGCGCGAGCGGGTTCCTGCTCAAGGACCTGGAGCCGGACGAACTGCGCCGGGCGGTACGCGTGGTCGCCGCCGGTGACGCGCTGCTGGCGCCCGCCGTGACCAGACGGCTCATCGCCGCCTTCGCCAGCGGTCCAGGGGTACCGGGCGTCGACAGCCTGACCTCGCGGGAGCGGGAGGTGGTCGGCCTCGTCGCCGACGGCCTGTCGACGGTGGAGGTGGCGGACCGGCTGGGGATGAGCCCGGCCACGGCGAAGACCCACACCAACCGGGCGATGACGAAGCTCGGGGCTCGCGATCGGGCACAGCTGGTCGTGTTCGCGTACCGCAGCGGGCTCGCCGGCCTACCGCGACCGCGGTAGGTCGACGCCCACCGATGGCAGATCCGGCACGCGTACGCCGCTCGTAGCGTTCCGGTCATGTTTCTCATCCTGGGTCCGGCGTTGAATCTGCTCGCCGGCTTCTTCTGGCAGAACGACACTCAAGGCATCACCGCCGGCACGATCATCGTGTTGTCGACCGCGTGCTGGCTCATCGGGCTGATCGGGTTGTTCGAGCGGCTGCGGCCCAGCACGCCGAGGTACGTCGCGGTCGGACTGCCGGTAACGGTGTTCGGCGCGATCGGCGGGGTGGCCTACGGCGTACAGAGTATTCATGAGGGACTGTTCGCCGTCTCCCACGCCGACGCGGTCGAACGACTCGGCGAGCACCCGTTCGCCGCGTACGCGGTGTACTGGACGTGCGGACCGCTGTTTCCCCTCAGCCTGTTCGTCCTGGGCCTCGTGCTGGCCAAGGTGCGTGTGGCGCCACTTCCGGTAGGCGTCATGGTCAGCCTGGGCGCGGTCGTGTTCCCGCTGAGCCGCGTCACCCGGGAGGCGTCCGTCGCGCACCTGGCGGACCTGTTCCTGCTGTTGCCGTTCCTCTATCTGGGGCTGCGGTCGATGTGGCGGTCCCCGGGCGTGCCAGGCCCGCAGCGCCACCGTGACGCAGTGGATTCCTAGGCAGTCGTCAAAGGATCCTGGTGTCAACGGGATCGTGTGCCGGCCTGGAGCGCGGCGAGTTCCGGAATGCCGTAGTGCTTGTCGAGGACCTGCATGGCGGCGCCCGCCGCGATGACGTCCGCGCCCAGGCGGGACAGGGTCACCGTCGGGGCCAGCCAGTCCGCGCGCGGCACGTCGGTGCGGACGGCCCGCTCGACCGCGGGGAGGTAGACGTCCGCGTGGCGCAGCAGGTCCGCGCCGGCCAGCACCACGTGGGCGAGGTCGAGGGTCTGGAGCAGGTTGACGACGCCGACGGCCAGGACGCGGGCCGCGCGGGCGACGTCTCCGGCCTCGGTGGCGCGCAGGTGCACGACCTCCAGGCAGCCGTGGCGTCCGCAGACGCAGCGGGGCCCGTCCAGGTCGACCACCGTGTGCCCGAACTCCCCGGCGTTGGTGTGCGCGCCCCGGTGGGCGGCGCCGCCCAGCCAGAAGCCACCGCCGATGCCGGACTCGACCATGATGAGCGCCGCGTCGCCGAACGTGGCGCCGTGCCGCCACGCCTCGGCGGTGATCCCGGCCGTCACGTCCTTGTCGAGGTGCACCGGCAGGCCCAGGTGCGCCTCGGCCAGCTCCCGCAGCGGTACGTCGTGCCAGTGCCGCAGGCCGTGCGCGTCCCGGACCAGCCCGTGCGCGTGGTCCAGCGGGCCGATCATGCCGATGCCCACGCCGGTCAGCCGGCTCCGCAGCTCGGCGCCGGTGGTGATCGCCTCGATGCCGACGGACAGGGCGTCGAGGAGCTGACCGGGGGTGAAGTCGGCGGGCAGGGGGATGACCGTGGAGTGGTGCACGGCGCCGGCGAGGTCGACCAGGACCAGGCGCAGTGTGCGTCGGGCGACGTGCGCGCCGATCGCGTAGCGGCTGTCGGGGACCAGCTCGTAGACGACCGCCGGCTTGCCGATCCCCGGGCGGCGGACGCCTGCGGGGCGGATCAGCCCGTCGGCGGTCAGGCGGGCGATGACCTTGGAGACCGCCTGCGGTGTCAGGCCGGTGGCGTCGACGACCGTGGACCGCTCGAACGTCCGTACGGTGCGCCCCACGGCCATGACCAGCGCCTGGTTGTAGCCGCGCAGGAACGTCACGTCGGCTGTGGTGCGCGTCATCTCACCAGCCTATTACGCAACGCTGTTGCTAAATTCGCTCGGTGAACGGACTGAGCAGAGGCCAGCGCCTGGCGGCGTTGGCGGCCCTGGCCCTGGGCGGAGTGGCGGTCGGCCTGACGGAGTTCGTGGCGATGGGTCTGCTGCCCGAGATGGCACGCGGCCTGCTCCCGCAGGAGTACGCCCGATCGTCGTCGGACGCGGTCGCCCAGGCCGGATGGATGATCACCGCGTACGCGCTGGGCGTGGTCGTGGGCGCCCCGCTGATCGCCGCCCTCAGCGCG
This sequence comes from Micromonospora lupini str. Lupac 08, assembly GCF_000297395.2. Classification (GTDB taxonomy): domain Bacteria; phylum Actinomycetota; class Actinomycetes; order Mycobacteriales; family Micromonosporaceae; genus Micromonospora; species Micromonospora lupini. Next base: position 3,034,393 of record NZ_HF570108.1, read on the forward strand.
CGCCTGCCCCGCCGCAGGCTGGTCCTCGGGCTGCTCGTCCTCTTCGCCGTCGGCACTGTCGCGTCCGCCACGGCCCCGACGTTCGAACTGGTGCTGGTGGCGCGGTTCGTCGCGGCGCTGCCGCACGGCGCGTACTTCGGCGCGGCCGGCCTGCTCGCGGCCACCCTGATGGGTCCCGGCAACGAGGCACGCGGCTTCGCCACAGTGCTCGGTGGGCTGACCGTGAGCAACGTGGTGGGCGTACCGCTGATCACCCGGCTCGGGCAGGCGGTCGGCTGGCGTGCGGCGTACCTGGTGATCGCCGGGGTTTTCCTGCTCACGCTGCTGGCGGTGCTGGCGGTGGTCCCGGAGGTCGCCGCGGCGGCGGACGGCTCGCCGGCCGCCGAACTGCGCGCGCTGCGGACCTCGCAGGTGTGGCTGGTCGCGGCCACCGGGGCGATCGGCTTCGCGGGGTTCTTCGCTGTCGACTCCTACATCGCGCCGGTCACCACCGACGTCGCCGGCCTCTCCGCCGCGACCGTGCCGTGGGTGCTTGTCGCGGTGGGTCTCGGCATGACCGTCGGCAACGCCCTTGGTGGCTGGCTCGCCGACCGGGACCTGCGCCGCAGCATGATGATCGGCTTCGTCGCCATGATCGTCAGCATCGGTGTGTTCAGCCTCGTCGCGTCGAACCGCGTGGGCCTGTTCGTGGGCGCGTTCCTGGTCGGCGCCACGAGCCTCTACCTCGGCCCGGTCCTGCAGGCACGCCTGATCACGGTCGCCCCCGGGGCCCAACTGATGGGCGCGGCGCTCAACCAGTCCGCCATGAACATCGCCAACAGCCTGGGCGCGGCCCTGGGCAGCGTCGGCATCGCCGCCGGACTCGGCTACCTCGCGCCGGCCCGGGTGGGTCTGGTCCTGGCGGTCGTCGGGCTGGGCCTGGGGATCGTCAGCTTCGCCGCTGGACGTCGCCGCGACCGGGAACCGGCCGCCGTCGCGGGCTGAGGCTGCGCGGGTGGCCCGGCGGCCGGCGTCCTGGCCGGTATCTGACACCGGCGTGGAGGCGTCGGGCGACGGTCGACGCTGTGCAACGATCGGTGCCACACCTCGTACCCCCTTTGGAGCACGATGTCCCTCTCCCCGGTGCGGGTCTTCGCCGCGCTGAACGCCGTGCGACCTCCCGACCAGCCGACCCCACGCCTGGGTAGGGCGGTGGTGGTCGGCGGCAGTGTCGCCGGCCTCCTGGCCGCCCGGGTCCTGTCCGACCACGCGCAGAGCGTGGTCCTCCTCGACCGGGACGACCCGCAGGTGAGCGGTGCCCGGCCCGGCGTGCCGCAGGGGACCCAACTGCACGCGCTGCTGCCCGGCGGCCTGCTCCAGCTCGAGCAACTGTTCCCCGGGTTCCGGCAGCAGGCGCTGGCGCACGGGGCGATCGAGGCGCCGCCCGCCGCTCGGCGCAGCTACCTCGACGGCCGGCGGAAGGTGGTCGTCCCCGACGACGACGACAGCCTGGCGGGCAGCCGGCCCCTCCTGGAGGGGCTGATCCGCCAGCAGGTGCTCCGACTGCCCAACGTCAAGACGGTCACCGGCCGTGCCACGGGTCTCGTGTTCGACGGCGACGCGGTCACCGGCGTCGAGTGCGAGGTCGGCCAGGTGCCCGGCGTCGAGGCCGCCGACCTGGTGGTGGACGCCATGGGTCGGTCCAGCCGACTCTCCGACTGGCTGGAGCAGGCCGGCTGGGAGCGGCCCACCACCCGCCGGATGGCCGTGCACCTCAACTACGCGACAGCCCTCTTCCGCCGCCCCGAGCAGACTCCGGAGGCGACAGTCGTCCTGGCCCTGCACACTCCGCGGACCATGACGGACATCGCCGGCGCGGCCTTCTTCGCCATCGAGGACGGCCGGTGGATGGCCATGATGGCCGGCTACGGCAAGGACCGGCCGGGGCGTACCGCCGAGGACTTCGTCCGACGGCTGCGGGAGCAGTTCCCGCCGGAGTTCGGCGAGGTCGCCGGGCAGGAGATGCTCGGCGACGTCCAGACCTACCACCACGCCGACAGCCGTCGGAGGGACTTCCACGCGCTGCGGCGGTTCCCGGCGCGGCTCGTCAGCGTCGGTGACGCCGTCGCGTCGTTCAACCCGGTGTACGGGCAGGGGATGACGGCGGCGGCCCTGCACGCGGCCTGCCTGTCGGCGTACCTGCTCTCCGACCCGGACCTGAGCGTTCCCGCCCGCCACTTCCTCGATCTGCAGAAGGTCGTGGTAGACGCCGCCTGGTCGACCTCGACCTCCGCCGACCTGGCGCTGCCGCACGTCGACGGGCCCTACCCGCGCGGCTACCGGGTCTCCAGCTGGGTCAGCCGGCAGATCCTCTCGGCGACCGTCACGGACGTGGCGATAGCCCGCCGGTTCAACGAGGTGGTCTCCCTGCGGGAGCACCCGCTGTCGCTGGCCACACCCGGCGTGATCCTGGGCGCCCTGCGCGCGAACCGGCGGGCGGGCTGACGGTCGTGCGGGCGCGCCGAGCGTCCGACGACACCGCCCGCCGACCCCGTCGGTCGGCGGGCGGGCGGCGTCCGGCGGTTGCGGGGCCTAGCGCGCCGTCCCGCGCAGGATGTCGACGACGAAGCGGTGGTCGTCCAGCTGCGGGAGCCCGGAGACGCCCATCCAGCCCACGACGCCGGTGCCACGAACGCGCAGTGGCACGGCGCCTCCGGCGGCGGCGTAGCGTGCGGCCGGTAGGCCGAACTTCTCGGTGAGCGTCGTCTGCTTGTCCTGGCAGAGCCGGGCCATGTAGAGCGACGAGTGCTCGAACCGCGTCACCACGCGTCCCTTGCGGCGCAGCCACCCGTCGTTGTCCGCCGTCGAGCCCGGCAGGCCACAGTGGAACAACTGCCGTCCGGTCCGCCAGACGCCGATGGAGATCGGAAGCCTCAGCTCCAAGGCGGCGGTGACGGCCCGCACGCCCAACTCGTACGCGTCGGTCTCGGTCAGGCCCGCGAGCTCCAACTCGTTCTCCTCGCGCTGGAGCTCGTCAAGCGTCGGCCACTGGTCAGATGACATGCGTTTCTCCTCGTCGAGCGTCGTTCACCAGGCGCAGGGCGCGTAGTCCTTCAGGAAACAGCCGTACAGGTCCTCGCCCAGCTCGCCGCGGACGATCGGGTCGTACACCCGGGCCGCGCCGTCGACGAGGTCCAGCGGGGCGTGGAACCCCTCGTCGGCCAGCCGCATCTTCGTCGGGTGGGGCCGCTCGTCGGTGATCCAACCGGTGTCGACGCTCGTCATCAGGATGCCGTCGGTGAGCATCTCCTGCGCGCTGGTGCGGGTGAGCATGTTCAGCGCGGCCTTGGCCATGTTGGTGTGCGGGTGCCCGGGGCCCTTGTAGCCACGGCCGAACTGGCCCTCCATCGCCGAGACGTTCACCACGTACTTGCGCCGGGCCGGCGCGGCGGCCATCGCCGGTCGTAGCCGGCTGACAAGCACGAACGGCGCGGTGACGTTGCACAGTTGCACCTCGAGCAGCTCGACCGGGTCGACCTCCTGCACCCGCTGCACCCAGCTGTTGACCGAGTCGAGGTCCGGCACCAGGCCGCCGGCGTCGATGGCGGTGGACGCCGCGATCCGCTCCGGGGAGGCGGAGCCGCTCGTCAACGCCAACGCGGTGAGCGCGTGCGGGGTGAGCGCCGTCGACTCGGTGCCGGCGGTCAGGCTTCCCGCCGGGCCACCCGGACCGGTCGGCTTGGCGAACGTGATCAGCTCCGGCAGGGGGCCGTCCGGCAGCGCCGCGGCCTCCGCGGCGACGAGCTGGGCGTACGCCCCGGGCGAGCGGCGGACGGTCTGCGCCGCGTTGTTGATCAGGATGTCGAGGGGGCCCTCGCTGCTGACCGAGTCGGCGAGGGCGATCACCTGGGCGGGGTCGCGCAGGTCGATCCCGACGATCCGCAGGCGGTGCAGCCACTCCCCGCTGTCGGGCATCGCGGCGAAGCGGCGGACCGCGTCGTGCGGGAACCGCGTGGTCACCGTCGTGTGCGCGCCGTCGCGCAGCAGCCGCAGCGCGATGTACATGCCGATCTTGGCCCGGCCGCCGGTGAGCAACGCGCGCCGGCCGGTCAGGTCGGTACGCGCGTCGCGGCGCTCCCGGTTCAGCGCGGCGCAGGACGGGCAGAGCTGGTGGTAGAAGGCGTCCACCTCGCGGTAGCGCTGCTTGCAGACGTAGCAGCCGCGCGGGTTGTGCAGGAATCCCGCAGTCGTGCCGGTGGTCGGGGAGGCGAGGGGGATGCCCTGGGTCTCGTCGTCGATCCGGCCGGGCGCGCCGGTGGCCGTGGCCTCCGTCACCGCCCGGTCGGCAGCCAGGACGGCGTCGCGCCGCTCCTCGCGTCGCCGCTGCTTGATCACCTTGTAGAGCTTCGCGGTGGCCCGCTGCACCCGCACCACGTCCGGGTGGTCGGACGGAAGGGCCTCCAACGCCTCGAAGACGCTGAGACAGGTCTCCAGCCGGTTCCGGTCGATACCGTCCTGACCGTTTTGGGCAATCTTGTCCACTGTCATGCGTCGTTGTCTCGTCCCGTTTCCTGTGCCGGATTCCGCCGGCCCACCCCAAGTCCGACCCGAAACTGTACGCACCGCGCCGTCCTGGACGCATCCCGCGCCGCGCCGCACAGCACAGACGACCCTCGCGCCGTCGGACACCCTGCTCGGTGCCGTGGTCGGCGTGGGGGATGCTGGGGGCGTGCAGATCACGATCCTCGGTCCCCTCGCCGTCGACGGCCGGCCGGTCCGGGGCGAGCGGTTGGCGGCGGTGCTCCGCGCGCTCGTCGACGCGCGTGGTCGGGCGGTCTCCACCAGCCTGCTCGTGGACGCGGTGTGGGACGGGGCGCCGCCCGACGACGCCACCGGGGCCGTGCAGGCGCTCGTGTCCCGCGTACGCCGTCTCGGGCTGCCCGTGGTGGCGGTGCCGGGAGGTTACCGCCTGCCCGCCGACGAGGTCACTGTCGACGCCGTCGAGGCGCGGGCGCTCCTCGACCGGGGCCGTGCCGCCCTGCGGGCCGGCGACGCGCGGGCTGCCCGCGACTCGGCCGACCGGGCCCGTGCCCTGTTCCCCGAGGTCCCGGAGATCCTCACCACCGACGACACCCGACTGTTCACCGAGGTCGCCGCGCTGCGCGCCGAGGCGGCGCTCGCCGGCGCGGGGCCGTACGACGAGGCCGACCTGCGCCGGCTCGCCGCCCGGACGCCCCCGGACGAGCCGTCCGCCGCCCTGCTCGTGCGGGTGCTCGCCGCGCAGGGGCGGGAGGCCGAGGCGTTGGAGGTGGTCGAGCGCCTCCGCGACGACCTGGCCGAGCGCTACGGCACCGACCCGTCACCCGTGATCACCCAGGTCCATCTGGCGCTGCTGCGCGGCGAACTCACCGCGCCGGCCGTCGTCGCGCCACCCCGCCCGCCGGGGCGGATCGCCCTGCCCGCCGCGTGGCGCCGGCCGATGACCGCCCTGGTCGGCCGCGAGCGCGACGTCGAGGCCCTGGACGCGGCGCTCGACGAGTCGGCCCTCGTGACGATCGTGGCGTCCGGCGGCGCCGGCAAGACCCGCCTCGCGGCCGAGGTCACCCGGCGTACGGCGGCGGCCGGCCAGGCGGTACGCGTGGTCGAGCTGGCCGGTCTGCGCTCGCCCGACGAGGTGCTGCCCACGGTGCTCGCGGCGCTCGGTGGCGCGGACACCTCGACGACCGGCGGCAACCTGGGCCTGGAACGGCGGGTCCTCAGCCCCGAGGAGCGGTTGCGGGCCCTGGCGCCGGACCTCGACGGGCTGGTCGTGCTGGACAACTGCGAACACGTCCTCGACGCGGTGGCCGCCGTCGTCGCCGACCTGCTCGCGGTGATCTCCCCGGAGGTCGCGGTGCTCGCGACCAGTCGTGCGCCGCTGGGCCTGGCCGGCGAGTGGGTGCACCGACTGACCGCCCTGCCGGACTCCGACGCGCTCGGTCTGATCGAGTCCCGCGCGCGGGCCGGTGGCGCGGTGCCGACCTGGGACACCGCGCGGGCTCTCGCGCTGTGCAACCGGCTCGACAACCTGCCGCTGGCCCTCGAACTGGCCGCGGCGCGACTGCGGCACATGCCGATCGACGACGTGCTCGCCGGACTGACCGACCGGTTCGCGCTGCTCGACGACGCGCTGCGGGGCCTGCCGGAACGCCACGCGAGCCTGTGGGCGATGGTCGACTGGAGCCGGGAACTGCTCGCCCCCGACGACCGCACGCTGCTCGCGCGGGTCGCGGTCATCCCCGCGCCGTTCACCGCGGACCTCGCCGCCGCGGTCGCACAGAGGGCTGACGTACGGCGGGGTCTGGCGCGGCTCGTCGAGCAGTCCCTGCTGACCCTGGTCGAGGGGGACGGGCCGCCGCGCTACCGGATGCTGGAGACCGTCCGCGAGTACGGCGAGGCCCGCCTGGACGCGTCCGGTGAACGGGCCGCGGCGATGGCCGGTCTCCTCGGCTGGGCCCGGGACGAGGCGGTCGGGCTCGCCGGTCGCCTCGTGGGCCCCGGCCAGGTCGAGGCGCTCGACCGCTGCGCCGCCGAGCAGGACAACCTGGTCGCCGGCCTGCGGTGGGCGCTGGAGCAGGACGACGAGCCGGCCGTCATCGACGTCGCCACCGCGCTGCTGCACCTCTGGACGGTGCGCGGCCTGCACCTGGAGGTCCTCGTGTGGGCGCGCGGGCTGCTGCACCTCGACGAGCCGCAGCGGCGTCGACGCTCGGCGATCCTGCGGGGTCGGGCCAGCGGCCGGCCGCTGCCACACGGCGACCGGCTCGCCTGGACGTGCCTGTTGATCAGCGTGAACAGTGGCATCAGCGCCGACCTGCGGCCCGCCGTGCTCGGTCGACGTGCCCTGCGGACGCTGCTCGCGGAACGGCCCGCCGAGGTGTCGCCGCGGCTGACCGCGTTCGCGGCGGCGTTGCCCGGCTTCGACAAGTCCGACCTGGACCAGAGCCTGAAGAGCGCGACCGAGATGATCGCCCACCCGGATCCGTACGTGCAGGCGCTCGGCCTGATCGCGCGCGCGGCGGTACGGGAGAACAGCGGCCTGCCGGAGTCGTCGATCGACGACGCCGAGCAGGCGTACCACCGCTTCGAGATCGCGGGCGACCACTGGGGCATGGCGATGGCCGCAGGCGCCGTCGGGCAGTTCCTGCTGCCCGGCCGGGAGGGGCGGTCGGCCGAGTGGTTGGCGCGAAGCGTCCGGCACATGGAGATGATCGGCGCCCAGCAGGACGCGCGGTCGATCCGGGTGCGGCTGGACGTGCAGCTCGCCCTGACCGGCGACGCGGACGCGGAGCGGCGACTCCGTGAGACGGCGACACCGGGCCAGGCCGAGCAGATGGACGTCGCGCAGGCGCTGCTCGGCCTGGCGCACCTCGCCTGGCAGCGCGAACGCTACGACGACGTGCTCGCCCAGGCCGAGGCGGTGAACCGTGCCCTCGCCGGCTGGACCGGACCGCAACCGCAGCCGCGGGTGATGCTCCGGGCCTCGGTGGCGGTCCTGTACCTGCGGGTGGCCGACGCGCGGCCGGCGTCGGGCATCGACGCCGCCGCCCAGGCGGCCGCGTTGCTGGCGCTCGCCCGCGACGACGCGCTCAACTCGAAGGACCTGCCGGTCATCGGGGCGTGGGCGTCGGCCGGCGCGGAACTCGCCGCGTACCGGGACGACATCGAGACCACCCGCGAGCTGACCGCGCTCGCGAAGCGGCTCGGCGCGCACATGGAGCTCTTCTTCCCGACCCGGCGCAGCGAACGACTCGACGCCGCCCTCGGTGACGAGGAGCAGCGTGAGTCGTTGCTGGCGCCCTGGCGGGCCCGACCGGTGGCCGCGGCCGTCACCCGGATCCGCGAGCTGATGGAGGACCTGCTCGGCTAGATCTTCTTGCGGTACGCGCGCAGCGCCAGCGGCATGAACACCGCCACGAAGCCGGCGCACCAGGCGAGGGTCCACCACACGTGCGAGTCGAGCGGGGTGCCGAGGAACAGTCCGCGTACCGACGCCACCAGGTGGGTCATCGGGTTGACGTCCACGAAGGCCTGCATCCAGCCGGGCAGGGTGTCCGCGCCGACGAACACGTTCGACGCGAAGCTCAGCGGCATGATCAGCGCGAACATCAGGCCCTGTACGGCGCCCGGGGTGCGCACCTTCATCGACACGTAGACCGGCAGCCAGCTCAGGCAGAGCGCGAACAGCACCGCGAGCAGGCATCCGGCGATCGCCCGGAACGGGTCGGTGTCGATCCGGAAACCCATCAGGTAACCGATGGCGAGGGTCGAGACCGTGACGATCACGTACCGGACGACGTCGCCCAGGACCGCGCCGACCAGCGGCGCGGAGCGGGGGATCGGCAGCGACCGGAACCTGTCGAAGATGCCCTTGGCGATGTCGGTGTTGAGGTTGACGCCGATCGCGATGGCCCCGGTGGCGATGGTCTGCGCCAGGATTCCGGGCAGCAGGAACTGGAGATAGTCGTGGGTGGATCCGGCTACCGCGCCGCCGAAGATGTAGACGAAGATGATGAGGAACAGCACCGGTTGCAGCGTGACGTCGATAAGTGCCTCGGGCGTCCGCCAGGTCTTGATGAGACTGCGCTTGGCGAGCGCCAACGAATGCCGTACGAGCCGGAACGGTCGCGGGTTCACCGCTGCCGTCGACAGGGCGGGGTTCGTGGTGGGTGGTGTGCCGACCAGGGTGCTCATGCCGCTACCTCCACGCGCGAAGTGGTGTCGTCCTCGGATGCCGTACGCCCGGTGAGGGTGAAGAACACCTCGTCGAGGCTCGGCAGGTGCAGGGAGAGTTCGGTGACGGAGATGCCGGCGGCGGCGAACCGCGCGACGCTCTCGGTCAGGGCCGTGTCGTCGGTGACCGGCACCGCGAGCACGCCCTTGCGGATCTCGTCGGCCTGCGCTCCGGAGCCGACCTCGGACAGGATCGTCGCGATCCTCGGCAGGTCCGCGAGGTCTGACGGCCGGACCTCAAGCGTCTGCCCGCCGACCACCCGCTTCAGTCCTTCGGGCGTGTCGTGCGCGATGACCCGACCGTGGTCGATCACCGTGATCGCGTCGGCGAGCGCGTCGGCCTCCTCCAGGTACTGGGTGGTGAGCAGCACTGTCGAGCCGTTGGTGACAAGCGTCCGGACCACGTCCCACATGTCCTCGCGCTTGGCCGGGTCCAGCCCGGTCGTCGGCTCGTCCAGGAAGATCACGTCGGGGGAGCCGACGAGGCTGGCGGCCAGGTCCAGCCGCCGCCGCATGCCCCCGGAGTAGGTCTTGGCCTGCCGGTTGGCGGCATCGGTCAGGTCGAACCAGTCCAGCAGTTCGGCGGCCCGTCGCCGGGCGCCGGCGCGACCCAGCTCCAGCAGCGTGCCGAACAGCTCCAGGTTCTGCCGCCCGGTCAGGTCCTCGTCGACCGAGGCGTACTGGCCGGTGAGGCCGATGCTCTGCCGGACCCGCTCGGCGTCGCGGACGACGTCGAAGCCGCCGATGCGGGCACTCCCGGCGTCCGGCGTGAGCAGCGTGGAGAGGATGCGGACGGCGGTGGTCTTGCCCGCGCCGTTGGGGCCGAGCACGCCGAGCACGGTCCCCCGGGGTACGGCGAGGTCCACGCCCTGTAGCGCCCTCGTCTTCCCGAATGTCTTGACGAGGCCCTCGGCCTCGATCACCAGATCGGTTGTCATGTCCCAGAGCGTGCGCCGGTCGCCTGACACCACGCCGACACGCCGCCGACACCGCCACCGACACCGGCCGACACCGGTGGCCGAGGGCTGCCGGGAGGGCGACCGACGGCCCCGGGTCGCGATATGCTGGCCACGGCAGAGCGCCTGCCCGCGCCCGATGTGGTGGCCCACGCCCGACCACATGCTGGGGCCAAGAGTCACCGACTCCGCGCCGTCGTGCCGACCCTCGGTGTGCCCGTCACGCCGCCCGTTCGGTGCGGTGCGTGGGGCTGCACCGGAGGCGCCATGTCTGATCACCACAGCCGCCGCACCCCGACCCCGGGACGTGCCCGTCAGCGCGCCATCCGGGAGCAGGCGGCCCGCGCCGGCGTCGCCTACTCGGTGGCCGCCCGGCACCTCGAGTCGCTCGATCTGCGACCTGGCGAGACCCTCGCCACGTACGGCCGGACGATCTATCCGATCGGTGTCGACAGCCACCGCCAACTGCTCGTCGAACGCCGTGAGCGGCGCTCGTTCGAGGAGCGGGTGACGGACACGCGGCGGGCCGCGGCCCTGCCGAGCGGCCGTGCCCGCCACCTCGTCGACCGTTTTCCGCCCAGTCGGGGGCGCACGGGCGCCGGGGTGGGCCCGCTCTACCACGGCGAAGGCCGCGAGGAGCTGCTCGCGATGCTCTACATCGTGGTCGCGGCCGAGTCGCCGGGGCTGCTGCCCAACGTCGGGGATCTCGTCTGGATCGCGGAGCTGGGCGAGGACACCGCCCTCGACACGGCCTGCGCCGAGGTCGACCGCGAGGCCCGCCGGCTGCTCGACCGGGAGCCGGTGTCGCTCTGGTCGATGATCGAGAAGGCGCTGGTCCGCGCCGAGCGCGGCCCGGACTGGCCGGTCCGCGAGGAGGCGATCCGGCACGCGGCGCTCCTGCGGGCGATGATGACCCCACGGGTGGGACCCTCGGGCGAGCCGTACGTGGCGGAGCTGCCCGTCACCGGTGTCCGCCAGATCCTCGACGCGCTGCTCATCGTGGCCGACGACGGCCATGCTCCGGGCACCCGGGTACGCCTGCTCGACGGGTCGACCGCAACGGCGACGGCCACGATCGTCGGCGTCCGCTGGGATTCGTCAGGTCCGCCGGTGGGCTATCTCGTCTGGCCCGACGGGGCGTCGGCGCCGCTGGCGGCCCGCGCCGACGAGCTGGTCGTACTGGCTGCCCAGGAGTCCGTTCCGCGGTGAGGTGGGACGTCGAGCGGCGGGACGTACGCGCCCAGGACTTGAAATCCTACCTGTCTGATAGGAAAATCGGTTCATGCTGCTTGTTCGGCTGTTCACCTCCCGCCGAGTCGTCGACCTGATGAGGGTCGCCGCGCAGCTCTGTCCGGCGGCGCCCCGCCCGGCCTGAGCGGGCCGCCCCTGCCGCCTGGACCCACCTCTCGGGAGGAACGCCATGACCTCGTCGGAGGACGACGTGACCGACGCCGACGCCGACGCGCTGCGGACGTTGCTGCGCCACCAGGCCAGCACCGTCACGGTGGTCACCGCCCCCGGCTCACCGCCGGTCGGCTTCACCGCGACCTCGTTCACCTCGGTGTCGCTGTCGCCACCGATCGTCTCGTTCTGCCTGAACCTCGGTTCGTCGAGTTGGCCGACGCTGGCGCGGGCCCGGCACGTGGCGGTGCATCTGCTCGCCCACGATCAGCACGAGGTGGCCCAGACCTTCGCCACCAGCGGCATCGACAGGTTCGCCGCGCCCACCCGGTGGCGGCCCGGCCCGCAGGGCGCGCCCATTCTCGACGGCACCCTGGCCTGGCTCCTGTGTCGGGTCGTCGACCGGGTGACCGTCGGCGACCACGCCGTGGTGCTGGCCGAGCCGGAACTGCTCCGGCACGCCGACGTGGGTTCGCCGTTGCTCTATCACCGAGGCCGCTACGCCGGTCTCGCGGACGCTCCGGACGGGCCGGTCCGTCGCGTCGCCGCCTGACCGGCGCGGGGGCCGCGAATGCCCCGACCGTCCGCGAGCTGACCGGAGCGCGGCCCGCCACGACTCGGGAGGATGCCATGCGTGCCATCGTCGCCGCACCGGACGCTGTCGACGGGTTCCGGGTGACCGAGGTTCCCGACCCCGCGCCCGGGCGCGGGCAGGTGCTCGTCGAGGTGCGGCACGCCGCCGTCAACGCCGGCGAGGTCCGCCACCTCGACGCCTGGCCGGCCGGCAGCGTACTCGGCCACGACGCCGCCGGTCACGTGCTGCGCGGCGCCGAGGACGGCTCCGGCCCTCGGGCGGGTGACCGGGTGCTCGCCTTCGGCCCGGGCGCCTGGGCGCAGCGTGCGGTGTTCGAGGTGGACAGTGTCGCGGTGGTTCCTCCGGCCGTCGACCTGGCCGAGGTGGCCGCGCTGCCGATGGTCGGCCTCACCGCACTGCGCACGCTGCGGGCGTCCGGCCCGCTGCGCGGTCGCCGGGTGCTGATCACCGGCGCGTCCGGGGGAGTGGGTCGGGTGGCGGTCCAACTCGCCCGGCACTTCGGCGCGTACGTGCTCGCGGTGGTGGGCTCGGCGGCGCGGGGCGAGGGGCTGGCCGCGCTCGGCGCCGACGAGGTGATCGTCGGCCTCGATGGCGGCGTCGCGCCTGTCGACGTGGTGCTGGAGACCGTGGGCGGCGCCCAGTTGGTGACCGCGTGGGGTCTGCTGGCACCGGGTGGGGTGCTGCACAGCATCGGCTGGGCATCCGGTGCGCCGGCCGTCTTCCCGGTCAACTCGACCTTCGCCCCGGGCGTCGCGCGAACGCTGCGCTCCTTCGGCGACACGTCGGCGCCGGCGGCGGATCTGGCGCTGCTGCTGGACCTGGTGGCCCGGGGAGAGTTGCGGGCGCCGATCGGCTGGCGCGGCTCGTGGCACCGCCTCGGGGAGGCGGTCGGCGCGCTGCGGGAGCGTCGGGTGCCGGGGAAGATCCTGCTCGATCTGGACTGAACCGGCGTCGGACGGCTGCCCGGCGGGCCGGTCCCGGCTCGCGTGCGGGTCCGGGCCGGCCCACCGGACACATACCCTTTAAATCCTATAGCTTTAGTAGGTATTACGTCAACGAATCGGCCCCGCCGCGTGCGATAGCCGACATCCGCCGATCGATTCGTTGACACCACCCGGGCGGTGACTGTGGACTCGGCTCATGTCCAGCGAGCTGCGGCTGACGATCCGCGGCCACATCGACTTCGGTCGGGTGTGGTCGAGTTCCTGTCTGGCCTGACCCGGCACCCTCACCCGCACCCGGCCCGCCACACCGGCCGCCGAGGTGGGGCTCACCGCCGAGCCGACCGCCGCGCCATCCGCGCCGACACCCCCTGACCGGCCCGCCCAACCGCGCGAGGGCCGGGTGTCGGCGTACCCGAATCCGCCTGTCTGGACAGGAGACCCGCCATGCCCGCCCGCCGTCTGCGTACCCTCGCCGTCGCCACACTCGCCCCGCTGCTCGCCGTCGTCACCGGCTGCTCCACCGCCGCCGCCCCCGCCGCCGAGGCGGCCGGCGAGCCCCGCTCCGGCGGCGCCCTCACCTGGGCCGTGGAGACCGAGCCGATCACCCTCAACCCACACCAGTACGCCCAGGCCAAGGCCCGCCTCCTGGTCTGGAACACCTTCGAGTCCCTGCTCACGTACGACAAGCAGGGAAAGCTGGTGCCCTGGCTCGCCACCGGCTGGCAGGCCGCCCCGGACGGCCTGTCCTACACCCTGACGCTGCGCGACGGGGTGACCTTCACCGACGGGACGCCGCTGGACGCGACGGCCGTCAAGACCAACATCGACAAACTCCGCGAGCCCGGGTACGCGCCGGGCGTCGCCGCCGTGCAACTGCGCAACCTCAAGGCCGTCGAGGTGGTCGACCCGCGCACCGTACGGCTCAGCCTCACCACGCCCGACGTGCTCATCCTCGACTTCCTCGCCTCCCCGCAGGGCGCCCAGGTGTCGCCGAAGTCGCTGCGCGAGGCGAAGAACCTCAAGGCCGGCGGCGTCGACGTCGTCGGCACCGGGCCGTTCGTGCTGGACCGCTACGTCCCCGGGCAGGAGCTGCACTACCGGCGCAATCCCGGCTACGACTGGGCGCCGCCCACCGCGGCCCACAACGGCCCCGCCCACCTCGACGAGATCACCTACCGGTTCCTCAAGGAGTCGGCGGTGCGCGTCGGCGCCCTCACCTCCCGCCAGGTGCAGCTCGTCGAGGGCGTACCCGCCACCGACCAGCCCCTGGTCACCGCCAACCGGACGCTGCGCCTCACCCGGGAGCTGAACTCCGGCTCCGCCTACTCCTACTACTTCAACACCTCGCACGCGCCCTTCGACGACCTGCGGGTCCGGCAGGCGTTCCGGGAGGCCGTCGACGTCGACACCGTGCTGAGGTCGGTCTACCGCGACACCGCGACCCGCGCCTGGAGTGTGATCAGCCCGTCCAGCCCGCTCTACGACAAGAGCCTCGAAGGTGGGTACGGCGGCGACGCCGCCAAGGCCAACGCCCTGCTCGACCAGGCCGGCTGGGCAGCGCGTGACGCCGACGGCTTCCGGGTGCGCGACGGCCGGCGGCTCACCGTACGGCTGGTGCAGGCCGCCCCGTACGTCCGCGACCGCCGCGACGTCCTCGCGCAGGCCGTCCAGGCCGCCGTGAAGCAGAGCGCCGGCATCGACCTGAAGATCGCACTTGTCGACCAGGGCACCGCCACCCAGGCGTTCGAGCGCAACGCGTACGAGGTCTTCGACAACTCGCGGGCCGACACCGACGCGGGAGCGGCGCTGAACCTGCTGCTGCACTCGAAGGGCGGCATCAACCGCACCCGGGCCAACGATCCCCGCATCGACCAGCTCCTGGAATCCGGTCAGGGCACCGCCGAGGAGACGAAGCGAGCCGGCATCTACGCGCAGCTCCAACAGCGGGTCGTCGCCGAGCAGGCTCTGGTGCTCCCGCTCTACGCGCCGGCCGACCAGATCGCGGCGAGCACCAGCGTCGGCGGGGTCCGCTTCGAGCCCACCGCCGGGGTTCCCGCCAGCGCGTACGACCTGTGGATCGGCAGGTGACATGTTCAGCTCACCCCTGCGCGCGGCGGCTCGCCGGCTCGCCGCCGGCCTGGTCGTCCTCTGGGCCGCCGCCACCGCCGCGTACCTGGCCCTGCTGGTCGCGCCCGGAGACACCGTGGACACCATCGTCGGCGACGGGGCGGACACCCCGCAGATCCGCGCCGAGATCATCGCCGAGTGGAGCCTGGACCGGCCCGCCGTCGTCCAGTACCTCGACTACCTACGGCGGCTCGCCGGCGGCGACCTGGGCCGCTCCTACCTGCTGCAACGGCCCGTCGTCGAGGTGATCGGCGAACAGCTCGCACCCACCCTCACCCTCGCCCTCGCCGCCGCGGGCCTCGGAGTGCTGCTCGCAGTCGTCCTCGCCGTCGCCACCGCCGGGAACCGCCGTCCCTGGCTCCGGCGGGCCAGCTCCGGCGCCGAACTGCTGCTGGTCTCCACCCCGCCCTTCCTGATCGGCATCGTGCTGCTCAGCGTGCTGTCGTTCCGGTTCGGACTGTTTCCGGTCTCCGGCGACCGGGGCGTCGGCGCGCTGGTGCTGCCCGCCGTCACCCTGGCGCTGCCCATCGCCGGGCTGCTCGCCCAGGTGCTCCGCGACGGGCTCGACCGGGCACTCGACGAGCCGTTCGTGCTGACCGCCCGGTCCCGGGGCGTACGGGAACGAACCGTGCTCCTGCGGCATGCGCTGCGGCACGCGCTGCTGCCGGCCGTCACCCTGGCCGGCTGGCTCTTCGGCATCCTGCTCGGCGGCGCCGTCATCGTCGAACAGGTCTTCGGCCGACCCGGCCTCGGCCAGGTCACCCTCACGGCGGTGACAGGCAAGGACATGCCGGTGGTGCTGGCGGTGGTCACCCTGTCCGCCGCCGTCTACGTCGCGGTCAACACCATCGCGGACCTGACGTACCTGCTTGTCGACCCGCGCCTGAGAAGGAGCTGACCCGATGACAGTCACCCTGGCCCCGGCAACCACCGAGGCGCACACACCCCACCCGTCCACCCCGCCCGCCTCGACCGCCCGTCGGCGCCGGTGGCGACCCGGGCTGCTCGCCGCCGGGGCGTACCTGATCCTGCTCGTGGTCGCCGCGGTCTGGCCGGCGGTCCTGGCGCCCGGTGACCCGCTGGCGGCGGACCCGCTCGGAGTGCTCGAAGCGCCGAGCGCCGCGCACTGGCTCGGCACCGACCACCTCGGCCGTGACGTGTGGACCCGGGTCGTGCACGGCGCCGGGCATTCGCTCACCATCGGAGTGGCGGCCACGGCCATCGCGGTCACCGGCGGCGTGCTGCTCGGTCTGCTCGCCGGCCTCACCCACCGGCTCGCCGACGAGACCCTCAGCCGCGCCTTCGACGCCATCTCGGCCTTTCCGATCCTGCTCCTGGCGCTGCTGTTCATCGCCGTCGCCGGGCCGGGCACCGTCAGCCTGATCATCGCCATCGGCGTCGCCACCCTGCCGCACCACGCCCGGGTGGTACGTGGTCAGACACTGCTCGTCCGCCGCGCCGCGTACGTCGAGGAGGCCGTCACCTTCGGTCTGTCCCGACCCCGGCTGGTGGCGCGGCACGTCCTGCCCAACGTGATCGGCCCGGTGCCGGTTCTCGCGGTGATCGGGCTCGGCGAGGCGATCATGATCGCCGCGGGGCTCAGCTTCCTCGGCATGGGTCCACAGCCGCCGTCGCCCGAGTGGGGCGCGATGCTCTCCGAGGGTCGCAACTACCTCCAGGTGGCCTGGTGGATCACCGTCCTGCCCGGCGTCGCGGTCACCGCGACGGTGGTGGCGTTGACAGTCGTCGGCCGGCACTGGCAGACCCGCTTCGACGGGCGGCAGCGCTGATGGCCCCCCTGCTCGCGGTCGAGGACCTGCACGTCGACTTCGACACCCCCACCGGACGGGTCGCGGCGGTCCGGGGGATCAGCCTCACCGTCGAGCGCGGTGAGTGCGTGGCAATCGTCGGCGAGTCCGGGTCCGGCAAGAGCGTCACCGCCCGTACCCTGGTCGGCCTCGCCGGCCCGGGCGCGAGCGTCCGCGCCGCCCGGCTCGACCTCGCCGGCCAGGATGTCCGGGGCCACCGCCCACGGGACTGGCGACGGGTACGCGGACGGCTCGCCGGGCTCGTCCTGCAGGACGCGTTGGTCTCCCTCGACCCGCTGCGCACCGTGGGCGCCGAGATCGGTGAGGTGCTCGCCACCCACGGCATCGTCGGCCGCCGCGAACGGGCCGGCCGGGTCACGCACCTGCTCGACGAGGTCCACCTCCCGGAGCCGGAGCGGCGCGCCCGGCAGTATCCGCACCAGCTCTCCGGAGGGCTGCGACAGCGGGCGCTGATCGCCTCGGCGATCGCCGGGGAACCGGCCCTGCTCATCGCCGACGAGCCGACCACCGCGCTGGACGTCACCGTGCAGGCGCAGATCCTGCGGCTGCTCGCCGAGCGGCGGGCAGCCGGGGTGAGCCTGCTGCTGATCAGTCACGACCTGGCGGTGGTCGCCCAGGTCGCCGACCGGGTGCTCGTCATGCGCGACGGTCGGATCGTCGAGCACGGCCCCACCGCACGGCTGCTGCGGTCGCCGGCGCATCCGTACACCAGGCAGTTGCTGGCGGCGGTGCCCTCGGCGTCGTCGCGGGGGCACCGGCTCGCCGCCTCCGCCGTCGCGGTCGGGCGCGACGGCGGCGTCGCGCGACGGGAGGCGCTGCCCGCCCGTCCCGAGGTCCGCCCGAACGACACGCTGCTCGACGCGGCCGGGCTGACCAGGAGGTACGGCGACCACACGGTCGTGCGGGACGTCTCCTTCTCCATCGCGCGGGGCGAGACGTTGGGGCTGGTGGGGGAGTCCGGGTCCGGTAAGAGCACCCTGGCCCGGATCGTCGCCGGTCTCCTGGCCGCCGACACCGGCGCCGTCACCTTCGAGAACGCGCAGTGGTCCGGGGTGCCCGAGCGGGTCCGTCGCCCGCTGCGCCGCCGGCTGCAACTGATCTCCCAGGATCCCCTGAGCTCCTTCGACCCGCGCTACCGCGTGGCCCAGGTCGTCGGGGAGAACCTCGACCCCGACGTCGGTCGCGGCGATCGCCGCGACCAGGTCGTCGACCTGCTGCGTCGCGTCGGCCTCGGACCGGACCTGCTCGACCGGCACCCCCGGCGGCTCTCCGGCGGACAGCGGCAGAGGGTCGCCATCGCCCGCGCGATCGCCCCCCGACCCAGCCTGATCGTCTGCGACGAACCGGTCTCCGCGCTCGACGTCTCCGTCCAGGCCCAGGTCCTCGACCTGCTGGCCGATCTCCGTGCCACCGACGGGACGGCTCTGCTCTTCATCTCCCACGACCTGGGCGTGGTGCACCACCTCAGCGACCGCGTGCTGGTCATGCACGACGGCGCGGTGGTCGAGCAGGGACCGGTCGGCGATGTCTTCACCTACCCCCGACACGACCACACCCGGTCCCTGCTCGACGCGTTGCCCACGCTCGTCACGGCCGGCCGACCGCAGGAGGTACGCCCATGACCGAGAAGACCCTGCACCTGGCCGTGGCACTGGACGGCCTGGGCTGGCACCCGGCCGCCTGGCGGCTCTCGCGCGCCGGAGCATCCGCGCCGCTGACCGCCCGCTACTGGGCGGCGCTCGCCGGTGAGGCCGAGAAGGCCACCCTGGACCTGCTCACCATCGAGGACAGCCTCGACCTCCAGTCGTCGCGGCCCGACGGCCCGGACGGCCGCGCCGACGAGCTGCGGGGGCGTCTCGACGCGGTGCAGATCGCGGCGCAAATCGCTCCGCTGACGCGGCACATCGGGCTGGTCCCGACCACCAGCACCACCCACACCGAACCGTTCCACCTGTCCACGGCCGTGGCCACGCTGGACCACATCAGCGGTGGGCGGGCCGGTTGGCGACCCCGGGTCTCGGCCCGGCGAGCCGAAGCCGGGCACTTCGGTCGCCGCGAGATCCCCGTGCTGGACCCGGCCCGGCTCGACGAACCGGAGACGCTGCGGCTCGTCGGCGACCTCTTCGCCGAGGCCGGCGACGCGGTGGAGGTGGTCCGCCGGCTCTGGGACAGCTGGCAGGACGACGCCGAGATCCGGGACGTGGCGACCGGCCGCTTCGTGGACCGGGACCGGCTGCACTACGTCGACTTCACCGGGCGGTGGTTCTCCGTCAAAGGCCCCTCCATCGTGCCCCGGTCACCGCAGGGCCAGCCGGTGGTCGCCGTGCTGGCCCACTCGTCGGTGCCGTACGCCTTCGCCGCCCGGCACGCCGACGTCGTCTTCGTCACCCCGACCGACCCCGGACACGCCGCGGCCATCGTCGGGGAGATCCGGGCGGTCGAGGAGACCGTCGGCCGCGGCGGGCCGCCGCTGCGCGTCCTCGCCGACCTGGTCGTGCTGCTCGACGAGACGCCGACGCTGGCCCGCCGGCGCAGGGCCCGTCTCGACGACCTGCACGGCGCGCGGTTCACGTCGGACGCGTCCCTCTTCTCCGGTACCCCGGGGCAGTTGGTCGACCTGCTGGTCGAGTGGCACCGGGCCGGAGTGGACGGTTTCCGGCTGCGGCCGGCCGTCCTCCCCGACGATCTGACCGCGATCACCCGGGCGCTGGTGCCGGCGCTGCGCGAACGCGGCCTCTTCCGCGCCGGCTACCCGGGCGGGACGCTGCGGGGCCTGCTCGGCCTGACCCGACCGGCCAGCCGCTACGCCGTCGCCGCGACCGCCTGAGTCTGGAGACCGTCATGCCCAAGCAGATCATCCTGGCCGCGCACTTTCCCGGCGTGAACAACACCACCGTCTGGAGGGATCCGGACTCCGGCAGTCAGATCGACTTCTCCTCCTTCGTCCACCTGGCGCGCACCGCGGAGCGTGGCAGGTTCGACTTCTTCTTCCTCGCCGAAGGGCTGCGGCTGCGCGAGCAGCGGGGCCGCATCCACGACCTGGACGTGGTCGGCCGCCCGGACACGTTGACAGTGCTCGCCGCCCTCGCCGCGGTCACCACCCACCTGGGCCTGGCCGGCACGCTCAACACCACCTTCCGTGAGCCGTACGAGCTGGCCCGCCAGTTGGCCAGCCTCGACCACCTCTCCGGTGGGCGGGCCGCCTGGAACGTCGTCACCACCTCCGACGCGTTCACCGGGGAGAACTTCCGCCGGGGCGGCTACCTCGACCGTTCGCTGCGCTACGAGCGGGCAGCCGAGTTCGTGCGTACCGCCCGGACGCTGTGGGAGTCGTGGCCGGCGGAGGCGATCGTGGGGGACCGGGACGGCGGCCGGTACGTCGCGGACGCCGACCCGGGCGCCTTCGCCCACCACGGCGACCAGTTCGACATCGCCGGGCACTTCACCGTCCCGCGCAGCCCGCAGGTGCACCCGGTGATCCTGCAGGCCGGGGACTCGCCCGACGGGCGCGAGTTCGCGGCGTCCAGCGCCGACGCGATCTTCTCCCGGCACGGCACCCTGGAGGCCGGCCAGGAGTTCTACCGGGACGTGAAGTCCCGGCTGGCCCGGTACGGCCGTCACCCCGACGAGTTGAAGATCATCCCCGGGGTCACATTCGTCCTCGGCGACACCGACGCCGAGGCACAGGAACGCGCCCACCACATCCGCCGCCAGCAGGTCAGTCCGCAGACCGCGATCCTGCTGGTGGAGCAGTTGTGGAACCGGGACCTGTCCGGGTACGACCCCGACGGCCCGCTGCCCGCCGAGGACCCGGACGTCACCGCCGACACGATCAGCAGGGGCCGCGCCGGCATGTACCCCGACCCGGTCGCCACCGCCCGGCAGTGGCGGACCCTGGCCGAGGAGAAGGGCCTCGGGCTCCGCGACCTGGTCATCGAGGTCACCGGCCGGCAGTCGTTCGTGGGCACCGCGCGGCAGGTCGCCGAGCGGATGAACCACTTCGTGCAGTCCGACGCCGCCGACGGGTTCATCCTGGTGCCGCACCTGACCCCGGGTGGTCTGGACGAGTTCGTCGACCGGGTCGTCCCGCTGCTGCAGGAGCGCGGCGTGTTCCGCGCCGAGTACACCGGCACCACCCTGCGCGACCACCTCGGCCTCGGCCCCGCCCGCCTCCGACCCCGCCGAAAGTGATGGTCGCCGCATGAAGTTCCTGCTGATAACCCTCATCACCCACCTGCCCGACCCGGTCACCGGTCGCCGTCGCAGCACCACCGAACGGTTCCGGGAGGTGGTCGACACCGCCGTTCTCGCCGAGGAACTCGGCTTCGACGGGTACGGCGTCGGCGAGCGGCACGAACGCCCCTTCATCTCCTCCTCGCCGCCGGTGGTGCTGAGCCACATCGCGGCCCGCACCACCACGATCCGGCTGTTCACGGCGGTCACCACGCTCAGCCTGCTCGACCCGGTCCGCGCCTACGAGGACTACGCCACCCTCGACCACCTCTCCGACGGCCGGCTCGAACTGATCATCGGCAAGGGCAACGGCGCCGCGCAGGCCCAGCTCTTCCACGTCACCGCAGACGACCAGTGGGACCGCAACCGGGAGGGGTACGAGCTGTTCCGTCGGCTCTGGCGGGAGGAGAAGGTGACCTGGTCCGGGACGTACCGGCCGTCGCTGACCGAGGCCGAGACCTGGCCCCGCCCGCTGCAACGGCCCATCCGGGTCTGGCACGGCAGTGCCACCAGCAGAGAGTCGGTCGACCTCGCCGCCCGCCACGGCGACCCGCTCTTCTCCGCCAACGTCACCAACCCCATCGAGCCCTACGCCGACCTCATCCGCCACTACCGGGAGCGGTGGGTCCACCACGGACACGACCCGGCCGACGCCCTCGTCGGCGCCGGTACGGCCGGGTTCTACGTGGCGCGCACGTCGCAGGAGGCGGTCGAGAGGTACCGGCCGATCTTCGACGCCCGGCTCGCCGCGTTCCGCCGGCTCGGCGTCCCGCCGGTCTTCCACACCCTGTCCGACGCGATCGAGCGCAGCTCGATGCTCGTGGGGAGTCCGCAGCAGATCATCGACAAGGTGCTGCGCTACCACGCGCAGTTCGGCCACGAGGTCATCCACCTCCAGGCCGACCACGACGGGCTGACCGACAAGCAGCACCGGGAGAGCCTGGAGCTGTTCCAGGCCGAGGTGGCGCCGGTGCTGCGCCGGGAGATCCCGAGCCGCCCCTTCCGCGCGCCGGTGACCGCCGTCGCGACGGCCTGACCAGAAACGGGGACCACCATGTCAGCGACCCCTCTGTCCGTTCTCGATCTCTCCCCGGTTCCCGCCGGCGGCACCGTCACCGACGCGCTGCGCAACACCGTCGACCTGGCCGCCCGGGCCGAGCAGTTCGGCTACCACCGCTACTGGCTGGCCGAGCACCACCTCGCCGCAGGCGTGGCCAGCTCGGCGCCGGCCGTGCTCATCGGACAGGTGGCCTCGGCCACCAGCGTGCTCCGCGTCGGCTCCGGCGCGGTCCAGGTCGGCCACCGCACCGCCCTGTCGGTGGTCGAGGAGTTCGGCACCCTCGCCGCCCTGTATCCGGGGAGGATCGACCTCGGCCTGGGCCGGTCCGGACAGCGGCGGGTGGAAGCCGCCCGAGAGGTCGCCGCGTCCGCCCCGCCGCCGCCGGCCGAGGCCCGGGTGGTCGACGGACTGCTGATCCCGCCGCCGTTCTCCTACGCCAGCGTGCTCGCCTCCCCGCGCTTCGCTCTGAGCAGCGCGCTGCTGCACCAGCCGGGCGCGCAACCGCCGGCCTTCGCCGACCAGTTGGCCGACGTCCTGGCCCTGCTGCGCGGCGACTACACCGACGCCGACGGCCTGGACGCGCACGCCGTTCCGGGGGAGGGCACCGACCTGCGGGTGTGGCTGCTGGGCAGCAGCGGCGGGGAGAGCGCCCAACTCGCCGGCGCGCTGGGCCTGCCGTTCGCCGCCAACTACCACGTCAGCCCCTCCTCGGTGCTCGACGCGGTCGCCGCCTACCGGGCCGCGTTCCGGCCCTCGGCCGTGTTGGCGCAGCCGTACGTGGTGGTCTCCGCCGACGTGGTGGTCGCCGAGACCGACGAGGCCGCGCGCCGTCTCGCCGCGCCGTACGGGCCGTGGGTGCGCAGCATCCGCAGTGGCGAGGGCGCCATCCCGTTCCCCAGCCCGGAACAGGCCGCCGCGTTGCCCTGGACCGACGCCGACCGCCGGCTCGTCGCCGACCGGGTCGACACGCAGTTCGTCGGATCGCCCGGCACGGTCACCGAGCGGCTGCGGACCCTGCGGGACGTCACGGCCGCCGACGAGCTGCTGATCACCACGATCACGCACGCGCACGCCGACCGGGTCAGCTCCTACGAGCTGCTCGCCAAGGAGTGGCGGGACTGACCGCGCTTCTCGCCGGCCACGGCTGCCGGTTCCCCTTGTCGTCGGGCGCTGCCATAATGACTGTGGCGCCCGTCGATACGGCCGGGCCCGGGGGAAGCCCTCCGCAGAGCGCGGACGGTGGGGTCGTAACCCGGAGGCCGCGATGGACCTTGTCCCCGACACCAGCGCCCTTTCCAGCGTTGTCGATCTGCTCGGCGCCGCGCTGCAACTGGCCGCCGCGGTGGTCAGCCTTCTTGCCGTCGGCGTCGCCCGCGGCCGTCGTGCGGATCGGCGTGGCCGGCGCGACGACGACGCCTCGGCCCCATAACGCGGGGATACGACCCAGCGGGGATGACCCGCAACATCCACGCTCCTCAATATGCTGACCGCTATCTCGAATCGAGGTGCGCTCACGAGGCGTACCGTCCGGATGCGGAGGAATGCATGGTTCGCTGGCGTACCCTCACCGGCCTGGTGGCCGCCGCGCTGGCCGCGGCCAGCCTCACCCTCGCGGCGCCCGCCGCGGCCGACAGCCCCGTCACTCCGAACGTCGTCGGCGGCACCCGCGCCGCGCAGGGTGAGTTCCCGTTCATGGTGCGGCTCTCGATGGGCTGCGGCGGGGCCCTCTACAGCTCCCGCCTGGTGCTCACCGCGGCGCACTGCGTGGGCTCGACCGGCACCAACACCAGCATCACCGCGACCCTCGGGACGGTCGACCTCCAGTCGTCCAGCCGGATCACCGTCCGGTCCAACTACGTCTACCGCGCTCCCGGCTACAACGGCGCCGGCAAGGACTGGGCGCTGATCCGCCTGGCCACCCCCGTCACCGGGTTGAGCACGTTGAAGATCGCCACCACCACCGCGTACGACAGCGGCACCTTCACCATCGCCGGCTGGGGAGCCGCGCGCGAGGGTGGCGGCCAGCAGCGGTACCTGCTCAAGGCCACCGTGCCGTTCGTCAGCGACTCCACCTGCAACTCCAACTACGGCGGCGACCTCATCCCCGCCGAGGAGATCTGCGCCGGCTACGCCAGCGGCGGCACGGACACCTGCCAGGGCGACTCGGGTGGCCCCATGTTCCGCCGCGACGCCACCAACGCCTGGATCCAGGTCGGCATCGTCAGCTGGGGCAACGGCTGCGCCCGACCCAACTACCCGGGCGTCTACACCCAGGTGAGCTACTTCGCCTCGTCGATCGCCTCGGCCGCGGCCAGCCTCGGCGGCTGACGACCCTCCTGACGTACGACCTCTCGGGCGGCCCGGACCACGACGGTCCGGGCCGCCCGCGCGTGCGCCGGCCCCGGTTCGGCCCTGCTCGGCGGTCGCCGGAGTGGGCCAGCCGACAGATTCGGCGGGCCGCGCGTTCGGTGTCGTCGGAGGCCGCCATGATGGGTCGGTGCAGATCCTGTCCATCCAGTCGTCGGTCGCCTACGGCCACGTCGGCAACTCGGCAGCCGTCTTTCCCCTCCAGCGGCTAGGGCACGAGGTCTGGCCCGTGCTGACGGTCCACTTCTCCAACCACACCGGGTACGGCGCGTGGCGCGGGCCGCTGCTGCCGGCCGCCGACGTGGCCGAGGTGATCGCCGGCATCGCCGACCGGGGAGTCCTCGGTGACGCCGACGCGGTGCTGTCGGGCTACCAGGGTGATCCGGCGATGGGCGCCGTGATCCTGGACGCCGTGGCCCAGGTCAAGGCCGCCAACCCGGCCGCCGTGTACTGCTGCGACCCGGTGATGGGCGACCTCGGTCGGGGCATGTTCGTCCGGCCCGGCATCCCGGAGTACCTGCGCGACACAGTCGTGCCGCGCGCCGACATCATCACGCCGAACCACTTCGAGCTGGACTTCCTCGCCGGCCGCACGACGTCCTCGCTGGCGGAGGTGCTCGACGCCGTCGACGTCGTACGCGCCACCGGGCCGAGGCACGTCCTGGTCACCAGCGTGCTGCACGGCGACGTGCCGGCGGGCTCGCTGGATGTGGTGGCGGTCTCCGACGAGGGCGCCTGGGCGGTGACCACCCCGCTGCTGCCGATCAACCCGAACGGCGGGGGCGACGTCACCGCGGCGCTGTACCTGGCGCACCTGTGGACCTCCGGCTCACCGGCGACCGCGTTGGAGCGCACCATCTCCTCCGTCTTCGCCGTCCTCGAGGCGACTCTCGCGGCGGGCACCCGGGAGATCCAGCTGATCGCGGCGCAGGACGCGATCGCCGAGCCGCCCGCGAGGTTCACCGCCCGTCGGCTGCGCTGACAGCGGCTCCGCGCAGCGCGTCGTCGCGCAGCACCGCGTGGGCGCCGACCGTCTGGTTGACGATCTGGGTCACCCGCACGTCGACGACGACGCTTGCCAGCGCCACCGCGTCCGGTCGGCTGAGACCGTGCAGCCGTTGCAGCAGGGTCAGCATCTCCTCGAGAGCCATGAACGTCGCGTCGTCGAGGGACGCGCCCACGCCAAGCGTCAGCCAGGCGTCGGCGGTGCGGGCCACCGGGCCGGTGACGGGGAAGTCGTCGCGGACGTCGAAGGACAGCGTCACCTCGTCCATCGGGCACTCGATCGCCGTACCGCCGACCTCGCCGTCGCCCTGCGCGGCGTGCCCGTCCCCGACCGAGAACAGCGCCCCGTCGACCGGGATGGGCAGCAGCAGGGTGCTGCCGACGGTCAGCTCCTTGCAGTCCAGGTTGCCGCCGCAGGGGCGGGGCGGGATGGTCGAGTGCTTGCCCGGCTCGGCGGGCGGCATGCCGAGCACCCCCATGAACGGGCGCAGCGCCACCGTGTGGCCGTGCTGATTCCGGCCGGTCAGCGCCACCGGGTCCAGCTCCCAGGCGTGCACCACGCCGTCGGTCTCGACGCCGTAGCGCTTGTTGAACCCGCTCGGCCACCCACCGGCCACAGTCGTTCCCCAGGTGGCCGGGACGATCGCGTCGATGCGTACCGCCAGGGTCTGGCCGGCGCGCGCACCGCGGACCGCGACCGGCCCGGTCAGCGCATGCCCGTGGTCGGGCTGGTACTGCGGTGCCCGGGGCCGGTCCCGGTTCGGTCCGCCGGGGTACGGGCCGGCCGACCACCAGCAGTCCAGCGTGCGGTAGGTGACGGTGTCCCCGGGGTCGATGGTGAGCGCCGGCGCAAGGTCGGGGGAGAAGTGACCGTGCAGGGTCTCGTCGCTCGGTGCGAGGGTGTGTCGCATCTGCGCAGGCTACGTGCCGACGTGGCGTGGCGCGACCCGCGCGCCCGCGCCCGACGACGGCACGCGAGCCGGTGCGCGGCCGGCCCCGACCCGGCCCGGCCGCGCACCTCGGCCGTCGGTCAGTCGACTGTCGGCGCTGCCGTCCTGGCCGCCTCGGCCAGCGCCGCCGCGGCGCCGGCGTACGGGTTGTAGCTGTAGCCGCGCGCCAGCCCGGCCGGGACCGTGAAGTACTCGGCGGACACCTTCGCCGGGTCGCTGGCCAGCTCACCGCGGGCGGGTACGTCGTTGCCGTCGTCCCAGCCCCACGGGGCGTTCGCGGAGTTCGCCGAGCAGCTCCACGTGCCGGAGCCGCAGTCGCCGGAGGTGTCGCCGGCGAACGTGCCCAGGCCGGCGAACAGGTTCGCGTTGGCCCGCTGCGCCCACAGGCCCCCGGCGGCGAAGATGTCGACGAGCTGGTACCGCACGTCGCGGTCGTCGCCGCTGCTCGGCGTCTCGGCGACCGTGGACGGGTAGTAGACCAGACCGTCGCCGTTGATGGCGTACTGCGGATACGCCTTCAGGCCGTGCCCCTGCGCCTCCTGCGCGGTCACCGGATGCGCGAACGAGTCGTGCGGCGAGGTCTGGAACTGCAGGGTGCCGTCGACGCTCTCCCGGCCGCTGGTCCAGGTGCTGCCGGCCGGCGTGTACGAGTAGAAGTCGCTGTGCGCGACGGTGACCGCCCCGCGCAGGACGCCGTACGGGGAGCCGTCGCGCTCGATCGCGAAGAGGACGCCCTCGCCGTCGTTCTCGTGTTCGGTCTCGAAGAACGGGTGGTCGGTCCAGTCGCGCGGGTGGAAGAACAGGTACGTGATGTACCAGTGCGTGCTCGTCTCCACGACGGAGTAGTACGCGTGCGCCGCGAGCGAGGTGCCGGACGCGCCGGCACGGTCCCAGTTGTCGCGCCCGTTCAGGTTGCCGTCGAAGTCCACGGCGGTGAGGTAGTCGGACTGGCCGCCCAGGGCGTGCGCGCCGGTGGCGTCGACGTCCTGGTAGTGGACGGGCGCCCAGCGCAGGGCCAGGTCGGCCCGGCTGACGGCGGCGGTGGCGGGCGCCGGCGCCGCGAGCGGAGCGACGGCAAGCGCCGCCACGGCGGCCGTCGCGGTCAGTGCCCTCGCCACCCGGGTTCGCCGGTTCGTGGTGAATCTGTCGCGCATGGTGTGCTCTCCCGCGTCGAATTGACAGGCCGCGATGGATGATCGTCGGTGCAGGGGCCCGGCACGTGTCCCTGCGGCGACGAGCGGGCAGCCGCTTTTCGACGGGTTCGCGTCCGACGGCCCGGTGCCGCCGTCCCCACCGACTGACGAGCTTGTATTGACGCTTGTCGAATGCGATGCTGTGGTCGGTCGCGCTCGGGAGCCGGCGCGCCATCCTCTCCGGATGCGGGGACGCGCGAGGTGGCCACGCCACCCGCGCCGGGCAGTCCTCGTCAGCGGCCGCATGCCGATCGCCGTCGGGCGGCCGCCGCACTCCGGCCCCGTACGGTCGGTCGCCCATCCTCGACCGCGACGGCGACGGTTTCCCCGGAGGTACCGATGCTCCGCATCTTCCTGGCTGCCACCACCATGGCGCTGGCCGGCTGGGCCGGCACGACAGGCGTCGCCGAGGCCGCGCCGGCACCGGCGCCGGCGGTCACGCCCACACCCACCCTGTCGCCGACCCCGACCCCGACCTGCCCGCCGGCCCTACCGATCGCCGGCTCGGTGACCGCGGTGACCACCACGAGCGTGACGCTGTCGTACTCGATCTTCTTCCGCCCGCCCTGCGGCTACGACCCGCCGATGACCGTCAGCCTCTTCGCCAGCCGGGAGGACGCCCAACAGTGGCAGGCGCCGGTGGCTCAGGTCGTCACCGGGCCCGAGCGCAACGGGACCGTCACCATCGACCAGTTGACGCCGGACACCGAGTACTGGTTCCGGTTCAGCGACGCCGAGGGTCGGCGGGACCCGTACTGGATCGCCGCGGTCCGGACCGCTGCGCTGACGGCGTGTCAGGCGACGGCCACCATCGACTCCCGCTGGGGCACCGGCTTCGTCGCCACGGTGACGGTGCGCAGCACCGGGACCCAGTCGCTGGACCGGTGGAGCGTCTCCTGGCGGTGGGCCGGCGACGAGCGCATCCAGACGGTCTGGCGCGGCGTCGCCGAGACGGCCGGCGCCGACGTCACGGTCCGCAACGCCTCCTACAACGGGACCCTCGCCCCGGGCGGCGCGACGACGTTCGGCCTGCTCGTGACCACCAGCGCGGTGCCCGACGCGCTGACGCTGGCCTGCAACCGCTGACGGGTCACCCGGCCGTGGCCCGCGCCCGTCAGGGTTTGCGGGCCACGGCGCCGTAGGCGTCGATCCCCACCGCGTCGGCGTCGTCCGGGCGCCACAGCGGGATCGGCACGAGGCCGGGCTCCACCATCGTCAGCCCGGTGAAGCAACCGGCGAGATCCTCCGGGCTGCGCAGGATGTACGGCACACCACCGTTCTCGGCCAACCGCTGCGCGCCGGAGACCACCGCCGGGCTGGTGTTGGTGCCGTCCCAGAGCACCAGGTGGCTGCCGGACGCGGTCGCGGCCATCGTCCGCCCCACGATCGAGCGCACCACCTCCAGGTCCGGCTCGTACCCCAGCACGCCCATGAACATCACCGCGATCGGCTTGTCGAAGTCCAGCGTCCGCGCCGCCTCGGCGAGGATCCTCTCCGGGTCGTGGTAGTCGGCCGGCACGTACGTGGTGACGCCCTGCGTGGTCGTGCTGGCCAGCAACGCGCGGGCGTGCACGAGGACCATCGGGTCGTTGTCGACGTAGACGATCCGCGCGTCGGGCGTGATGCCCTGGGCGACCGCGTGGGTGTTCTGCATGGTGGGCAGGCCGGTGCCGATGTCCAGGAACTGCCGGATGCCCGCCTCGGCGGCCAGGTGTCGTACGGCCCGCACCAGAAAGCCCCGGGACTGCTGCGCCATCACCACGATCTCCGGATAGGCCTCGGCCACCGCGTCACCGGCCGCCCGATCGGACTGGAAGTTGTCCTTACCGCCCATCCAGTAGTTCCAGATTCGCGCCGCGTGCGGCACGTCGGGCTGCAGCGTCGCGGTGAGTTCGGGGTCCGGACCGGCCATGCCAGGCTCCTGTCGAGGGGTTCGAGGGCGTGGGTAGCACCCCGGATTGTCCACTATCGACGGCACCGGTCCGGACCGGGTCGCCCACGGCGCACGGGCGACCCGGCGACGCGTCACGGCGCGTCCACGACCTCCCGGCCCAGCGGCCAGAACGCGGCCGGGACGAGCTTGAAGTTGGCGATGCCGAAGGGGATCCCGATGATCGTGACGCAGAGCGCGACGCCCGCGAGGATGTGGGACAGGGCGAGCCACCAGCCCGCCAGCACCACCCACAACACGTTCGCCAACCCGGAACCGACACCCGCGCCCGGCTTGGGCACCAGGGTGCGACCGAAGGGCCACAACGAGTAGACGGCGAGGCGCAGCGAGGCGACGCCGAACGGGATGGTGATGACCAGGACGAAGCAGACCAGGGCGGCGAAGCCGTAGCCGATCGCCAGCACGAGGCCACCACCGAAGACGAGCCACAGGACGTTCAGGACGAAGCGAATCACTCCTTCAGCATGCGCGACGCGCGCCACCGGGAGGCCCGCGCTCAGTCCGGCAGCCCGCCGCAGGCGACCCCGTCGATCGTGCACGCCGTGGGTGTTGCGCCGACCGCCGCGCCGTTGACCCGGAACGTCACACGGACCGAGGCGCTGCCCGGCACCTGCCCGACGCTCCCGTCCGGCACGAACGTCCACACCGCGCCGTCCTGCGTGACCCGCGCGCCCTGGACCGCGCTGATGCGCAGCGACTCGCGCGGCAGCGTGACGGCAAGCGTCCACTGCGCCACCGGAACCTGCCCCGGATTGGTGACCGTCACGGCGGCGCCGTAGCTGAGCAGGGCCTTCTCCTCGACGGCGAAGTCGGCGCCGAGCGCGGCAGGGGTCGGCGACGCCGACGAGGGGGTCGCGGCCGGCGCGCTGGTCGGCGGCGGGACGGGCGGCGGGGCCGCGCTCACCGACGGCGGCGCGGACGTGGTCGGGCTGCTCGCCGCCGGCTTCGCCTGTCCCCGGGGCGTACCGGCCTCGGGGGTGCCCAACTGGTCCACCGACGGAGGTGGGTCGAGGGTCACCGGCGCCAACTGCTCCGGCGTGCGCACCACACCGACGATGGAGACCACCGTCGCCACCACCACCCCGAGCGCCGCGAGCACGGCGATCCAGGTGGCCCGCGACACGTCGGCCCGGCCGGTGACCACCCGCCGTACGGCTGCGGCGGCGGCCACGATCCGGTCCAGCAGAATGATCGCCACAGTACGCCGTGGCTGCGGCGGTGTTGCCGGCACTGCCTCTCCCCTTCACTTCATCCCCGGACGCCCACCCGCGACCGCCCGGCCGCTGTGGCACCCGACCCGTCACAGGGCGCGCAGCCCGACAAGTATCGACTCGAGCAGCTCCTGCGACGGCAGCTCCGACAGCGTCGGTGGTTCGTGCGTCTCGACCAGACCCGCCCCGAGCAGGTCACCGAGGAGGACCCGGACGGTGCCCAGGGGCAGATCCAGCTCGGCGCTGACCTCGGCCACCGACACTGGATGGTGACACAGCTCGACGATCCGCGCCTGTTCGGGGAAGAGCGCCGTGGGCGGTGCGGCCGGCCGCCGCGCGACGACGAGCGAGATGAGGTCGAAGCGGCCCCGCTCCGACGCGGTACGCCCACCGGTCATCGTGTACGGACGGGCCACCGGGCCGGCGTCGTCGTCGTACCACGCCTCGTCAGCTGAGCCGGCGCTGTGCACCAGAGTCCCCGCTCCTCGCCGCGGAGGCGGGGCCCAGGGTGATCGGCAGGTGCCGTTCGGCCTGCCCCACGAAGAGCGCGACCTCGTACGCCATGTCACCCACCTCGATCTCGTCACCGGCGATCCGGACGGTGAGGATCGTCCCGTTCGGGATGGTCGCGACGAACAGGAACGCCCGCGACATCTGCACCACGATCTGCCGGAGGCCGCCCGCGTCGCAGGTCCGGGTGGCGGCCAGCCCCAACGCCAGCAGGCCGGCGACGATGCCGGAGATCTGGTCGGCCAGCTTCGCCTCCACCCGGCGGGATCCGCCGAGCGGGAGCCCGTCCGGTGAGAGCACCACGGCGAACTCCGCTCCGCTCACCCGGTCGACCAGGCGGTCCAGCGCACCGGTCAGGCTGTCCGCGGTGACCACTGCATGCGTCATCGATGTCTCCTCGTTGCTCTCGTGACCGGCAGTTCGACGGTGTCGGTGCTGCCGGGTTCGGGGCCGGCGGCCCGGGACTGGCGGACCCGCATCGGCAGCTCGCCGGTGCCACCGGCGTCGCCCGCCCGGCCCGCGCCCGGCGCGTCGGGCCCACCGCGACCCGGCCGGTACGCGGGCCCGGGGACCGCCCCGGCCGGGCCGCCGGTCACGGTGACCAGCTCGGCGGGCAGGTCCACGATCGCGGTCGTCCCGCCGCGCCGACTCGGCCGCACCGTGACCCGGGCACCACAGCGGGCGGCCAGCAGGGCGACTGTGTGCAACCCCGTGGCGTCGGCGGGCGGCTGGGCAGGCGGGTTCGCGAGCAGGTGGTTGACCTCGATCAGCGCTGTCGCGTCGAGGCCGGGACCGTCGTCGACCACCACGATCGCGCAGCCGTGCGGCCGGTGCTCACCGACGACCCGGACGGTGGTGTCCGTGGACGAGTGGGCAAGGGCGTTCTCGATCAGCTCGGCCAGCAGGTGCACGACGTCCGTGACGGCGGGCCCGGCGAGCGACCACGGCCAGTGCGGCGCGACCAGGACGCGGTGGTATTCCGGCACCTCGGCGACCGCGCCGCGCGTGACGTCGAGCAGGGGGACCGGACGCCGCCAGCGGCGGGCCGGGGTCGCGCCGGCCAGGGTGATGACCTTCTCCACGTTGCGGCGGATCCGGGTGGTGAGGTGGTCGAGCTGGAACAGCTCGTCGGCCTCCTCGGCGCTGCGCTCCCGCCGCTGCATCGCGTCCAGCAGGTCGAGCTGGTCGCGGAGCAGGACCTGGTTGCGCCGGGTGACCCGCAGGAAGAGCTCCCCGGCGCGACTGTCCTCGACCGGCCCGCCGCCGGTCTGGCCGCTGAGGGCCTGGCCGCTCCCGGTCTGGCCGGCGGGCGGCTGGTTGTCGGTGGGTGGGGCCGGCGGCACGAGCGCGGGTGGCTCGGGCCGACGCTCGTCGGTGCCCGAGCGGGCCCGCTCGTCGGTCAGGCGGCGCACGGCGGCGGCCCAGCCGAGCAGCACCGCCAGCACGGCGATCAGCCCGAGCCCCACCACCGCGCCGGTCCGCCCGACGATCACCGCGGCGCCCGGCGTGGCCCGCTCGACGCTCCCGCGGGCGGTGGTCGTCACCAGCTCGTGCAGCGCGCCGAGCGCGGCGTCCGCCGCCGTCCGCCAGTCCGCCGCGCTGATCCCGCGCAGGGCGTCGGCTCGGTCCGCCCGCAGCAGGGTGTCCTCCACGGCGAGCAGGCCCGCGAACCCCGGGCTCGCCGCGAGCCGTTGGTGCGCGCCCCGGCCGCCGGCCGGCAGGCCGGCCGCCGCCTCGGCGCGGGCGTACCGCTGGGTGGTCACCAGCTCGACCAGCCGGCGCCGCTCCCCGTCGCTGATCCGGCCGCTCACGACGGCGGCGGTGACCAGGGTGTCCTCCCGGGCGAGCAGCTCGCGGGCGCGGGCCAGCGCGATCACCGCACGGGTCTCGACAGCCAACCTGCTCTCGTACGCGCCCCACTCCGGTCCGTACACGTCGAAGGCCGCGTCGACGAGCTGGTCGTACCCGTCGGTGGCCCCGGCGCGGTCGAGGTACGCGGAGTCCACCTGGGACCGGACGGCGCCCAGCCCGTTCAACCGCCGGACGAGCGTCTCGGCCCGGTCGCGGACCGCACCGGCGCTGAGCAGGCGCAGATCGCGACCGGCCGGGAACGCCCGGACGTCCGTCGCCGCCCGGTCGGTCACCTCCCGCGCCCCGGCCAGCGCGGTCCGCGCCCGCGCCGACCCGGCCAGCGACTCGGCGGTCACCCGGCGCTCCGTCTGCAGGCTGCGGATCAGCCGGTCGATGGGCTGGCCCAGGGTGTCGGCAAGGGTCCGCACCCGCAGCAGGTCGACCGCGTCCTGACCGGTCAGGTAGGCCGCGTACGACCAGAGCGTGAGCAGCACCACCGCCGCGGCGACGAGCCGGACCCGCAGTCGCCGTTCGTGGGTGCGCGTCACGTCGCCCTCCGCCGCGACCCGTGGTGCGACCGGCTCATCGCGCCGACCGCTGCGGCCAGGGCTGCCCGGCGGCGTCGCTGGCCCGGTCGGCGACGACGGTGCGCAGCAGCGCCAGCAGCTCCGCCCGGTTGGCGCAGTTCAACCGGTTGCGCATGCGGGCCACGTGGTGCTCCACGGTCTTCGCCGAGATGAAGAGCCGATCGCCGATCTCCCGGTAGGTAAGTCCGGCCAGCACCAGCTCGGCCACCTCGTACTCCCGGTCGCTGAGGCCCTGCTGGGTGGGGGCGGCGATGGCGTCGGTCGCCTGGGTGGTGCTCTCGCCGGCGGTCGGTCGCGGCCCACCGGCGGCGGTGGCCGGCCGGCCCTGGAGCACCCGGGCGCACTCCAGCAGGGTGGTCATCGCCCGCCGGTCCGAGGTGCGGATCGCGGCCTGCCCGGCGAGGCGCGCGCCGTCCCAACACAGTCCGGTGTCGTGCAGGCCACGGGCGGCGGCCTCCACCCGCACCGGATCGACAACGCCCCGCAGCACCTCGACCCAGCTCTCGGCGGCCGCGGCGACCACTGCGGCGTAACGGCTGTGGCCCGCGGCGGCCAGCAGGGCGGCGACGTGGTCGTCGGCGGCCGCCGGCTCGCCGCTCAGGATGGCCGCGTGCAACCCGCTCCAGTGCAACGGGACGCTCCACAGCGTCGGGGCGCCGAGACGGTCGAGCAGCGCCCGGCCCTCCCGCAGGTACGGCGCCAACCGGGCCGCGTCGCCCAGCCGCGCGCCCGCGATGGCGAGTTCGCCGAGCGGCAGCAGCGTGAACAGGTCGACGGGATGGCGGACCACCGCCTCCAGGGCCTGGCCCCACCCCCGCTTGAGCGCGGCCAGGTCGCTGGTGCGCCGGCCGATGCCCATCCGCAGCGCGGCGGCGAAGAGCAGGTCACGGGACTCCAGCGGCCGCTCGTCGGCGGTCACCGTGGCGAGGCGTTCGGCCGCCGCGGCCGTCTGGCCCCGGACCATCAGGATCCAGGCCTGCAACAGTCGGTGGCGGCGTGCCATCAGTGGACCGCCGACGCCGGCGTCCTGCGCCCGGTGCAGGACCCGCTCGGCGATGTCCAGCTCGCCGGAGTGCACGGCGGTCAGGGCGGCCAGCGCGGCCGGACTGTCCGGCAGGAGCGCCGCCCGACCGTCCGGCTCCAGCAGGGCGGCGGCCTGCACGAGCGCGGAGAGCGCCGCGCTCGGCGTGCCGGTGACGCTCTCGCGTACGCCCTCGGCCATCAGCCGGGCGGCGCTGGCGTGCAGTGTGGGCGGTTCGCCTGCCGGCTCGTCCACCGGCGCACCGGCGGCCGTCAGGTCGCCGGTGGCGAGTCCGCCGACGGTGGCGAACGCCAGCGAGGAGGCGCTGCCCGACCACCGGTACAGCTCGACGCTGCGCCCGGTGTGGCCGCGGTGGGCCAGTGCGGTAGCGGCCACCACTGCCGCGTCGGCGCGGTCCGTCGGGTCGCTCGCGGCCAGCAGCCGGTCCGCCAGGCGCAGCGCGTCGTCGAGGTTGCCGGCGAGTGCGGCGGCGAGCGCCTGCCGGGCGCTCGTGGGGTGCCCGGCCGCGGTGGCGGCGGCGAACAGGTCGGCCGCGAAGGCCGGCTCGTCGGCCAGCGCCTCCTGCGCCGCCGCGACAAGCGTCGGTGCCGGACAGTCGCCCAGCACACCGACCGCGAGCAGCGAGCGCGCCAGTGGCAGCACCGGGCCGCCCCGGGCGAGCTGCAACTCGGTGAGGCGACGCCACACCGCGCTGCGTTCGGTGGCCGGGCCGAGCGTGGTGACGGCCCGCCGGACGATCGGCGTGAGCCGGCCGTCGGCGCCGATCAGCCCGGCGGCCCGGGTCGTGGCGATCAGCTCGTCGACCGCCTCCGGTTCCTGGTCGAGAAGCGGGCCGAGCATCGTCACCGGCAGCGGTACGCCGGCCGCGACCGCGAGCAGCAGCCGTCGTACGGCGGTGGGCTGGATCTCCAGCTCCGGCGCGAACTCCGAGACGACGGACCGGGGCGGTTCGGTCGGGACGCCGGTCAGGCCCGGGGCCGCGCGTAGGCCACGGGCCAGCCGCTCGACGTCGCGGGGGACGCCACCGGTCTGCGTGTGCACGAAGTCGACCAGGTCGCCTCGGTGGGCCAGCTCCGGCACGGCGGCGAGGTGGGTCGCGGTCTGCTCCCGTCCGAACGGGCCGAGCAGCACGGCCTGCCCCTCGCGGCGCAGCGCGTCGGCCAGCTCGGCGAGGGCCGCCGACCGGGGCCAGGGCCGGTGGGCGACGACCAGCCGGTGCCGACGGGTGGCGACCAGGCTCAGCAGCACGCCGATCCGCTCGTCGTCGAGCAGGTGCGCGTCGTCGACAAGCAGCAGTTCGGCCGCGTCGACGGGCTCGCCCGGCTCCGGGACGCCCGTACGCACGGTGCCCCCGGCCCGCTGCTGGATGTGCGTCAGCTCGGCGAGCAGCGCCGTCTTGCCGTGGCCGGCGGGGCCGACCAGGCCGACGGTGAGCGGGCCGGTCGGATCGTCGACGACCCGGTCCAGCAGGGCCTTGGATGCGCTGCCGAGCACCAGACGGGAGTCGACGACGTGTTTCATGATCATTGTGGTCATCCTTCGCGTCCCCGGCTGAGCGTCAGTGCCAGGCGGGACGCCTTCGGCAGGTCGAGGGGCAGGATCCGGACCGGAGGGCGCGGTGGCGGAGCACCCGGATCGGTGGTCCGGTCCCGGGGTCGGCGCGCCGCCGGGATGCTGGCCCGGCCGGCGCCGCTGACCGGCGCCGGGTCGCGTACCGGCGCCGGGGGCCGGGGGCGGGGCGACACCACCTGGCAGGCCGCGCTCGCCGCCCCGGTGGCGGCGGTCAGCTGCGCGTCCGGCTGCACCTCGACCGGGACCGGAAGCGCGGCGGTGATCAGCTCGGTGACCAGTGGGATGCGGGCCGAACCGCCGGCGAGCAGCACGCCGTCGAGCTGCGTCGGCGCGAGGCCGGCACCGTGCACGGTGCGCAGCAGGAGGTCGACAGTGGCCTGCACGGTCGGGCGGACCATGGCCTCGAACTGCGCGCGGGTCACCGGTATCCGCGCCGGGCCGGTCGGCAGGCTCAACACCACGTCGGCGGCCAGCTCGACGGTCAGTGCCCGCTTGACCCGGTCGCACTCGGCCGGCAGCCCGCGCAGGGCGGCGTGGTGCTCCCGACGGCCGGTGGCGGCCAGCTCCCGGGACAGCACGGTGCGTACGTGGCCGGCCAGCAGTTCGTCGAAGTCGGCGCCCCCGATCGGGTCGAGGCCCTGGGGGGTGCCGAAGCTCTCGTAGGTGCCGCGCGGAGTGCGCCGCACCAGGGCCGCCTCGAAACTGGCGCCGCCCAGCGCGTAGACGGCGGCGGTGGTGCCCGCGAACCCGCCGGCCGCATGACTCTCGGCGACCGTGACAGTGCGGGGCAGCAGCGTGACGGAACGCAGCCCGAGGTCGACGAGAGCCCGGTGCAGCAGTTCCCGCCGGTACGGCCGCCAGCTCGCCGGGTGGCTGAGCACGACCGCCTCGGCGGGGCCGCCCTCCGCGGCGTGCACCTGCTCCACCACCCACGCGGCCAGCTCGGCCGTGAGCGTCTGCGGCGCGCACGGCTCGCCGCCGAGCAGCAGGGGCACGTCGTCGCCGATGCGGCGGACGAAGTCCCTGGTGGTGCGGCTGCCGTCGTCGGTGGCGGGCCCGCCGATGTGCAGGGTGCCGTCCTCGGCCAGGTGCAGCACCGACGGTACGAGGGGCGAGCCGGCGTTCAGCGGGACAGCCTCCGGACGCGTCCAGGTGCGACCGTCGCGCCGTGCGACGGCGGCGGCGGTGTTGGTGCTTCCGATGTCGATCCCCAGGACGTACGGCATCCGTCTCTTCTCTTTTCGCGAGTTGGCCGGCTGGTGGCGATGGCGTCGGCGCTGCCCGGCGACCCGCCCCCGGCGACACCCGCGGGCTCCTACGTTCGTACCAGAGATCGCTCCCTGGTCGGGACCCTAATCTGGCCGGGACGGTTTCCCCCAGTCCCCCTAACGGTGGAGCCGATCAAGGCCCTAACGCAGCGCGATCGGATGCGGGCCGAGCCCCGATGTCCGGGACCGGCCCCCCGCAATAGCGTCACTGTCGACGAACGACGGTCGCCGATGCCAATCCGAGGAGAACCGGCACATGGACTCGCAACAGACCCTCCACGACTTCGTGCTCGACCTGCTGACCAACCCGGACGCGCGGTCGGCCTTCGACCTCGACCCGGAGGGCGCGCTGCACGCCGCGGGCCTCAGCGACATCACCGCCGCCGACGTGCAGGACGTGGTGCCGCTCGTGGTCGACTACGCGCCGGGGCAGGGCCTCACGCCGCTGGTCCCGGCCGTCGGGCAGCTCGGGTTCGACCCCCTGGTGACCGACACCACCGATGTGGTCGGCCAGCTGCAGAGCGTGGCGCAGCAGATCAGCGTCACCAGCTCGCCCGCCGGGGTGGACGTCAAGGCCGGTGTGCTCGGCGCCATCGCCGTCGACCCGACGACGGTCGCCGCCGGCGTGACCGTGCTTCCGGGTGTCGGCCTGGGCGTCGGCCCGAGCGGCCTCGACACCGACCTGACCGGCGTGGCAGACGTGGCGCACACCCTCGACGCGGACGTGGTGCAGCCGGTCGACGGCATCGCCGACCCGGTGCTCGGTGACGTGACCGGCACGGTCGGCGACACGACCGGCCTGCTCGGCGCCACCGACCCGGGTCTGCTCGACGGCGACCTGACCGGCGGTGTCCTCTCCGACGCGCACGGTCAGGTCGACGGCATCGTCGGCTCCCTCGGCGTCCACGACACCCTGGGTGGACTGGGCCTCACCGACGGTGCCGTCGGCGGTGTGGTGCCGCCGGTCGACGTCCCGTCCGTGGTGGGCGGCGTCACGCACCACGTGGACAGTCTCCTCCCCGGTGTCACCGGCACGGTCGGTGACGTGACCGGAGGGGTCACCGACGGTGTGACCGGCGACGTGCACGACGGGGGGCCCGCCTCGTCGGACCACGGGCTGCTGGGCCTCACCGGCGGTCTGCTCTGACGGGGATTCCCGTCGGGAGCGGGGGGCCGGGTCGCCTCGGGCGGCCCGGCCCTTCCCGGGTTCCTTTCCGGCCCCTCTTGATAATTGAGCCGAAATCCGCACACTTGGTGCGGTGATGGCGGGGATCTGGTTGGACGTACTGGACGAGATCGCCCGGACGTGCACCACACACGGTCGCGGCGACCTGCTCCAGACGGTCCGACAGAAGCGTGCCCAACTGCTGGACCCGAAGCTGCGCGTCCTGGTGGTCGGCGAGCCGAACCAGGGCAAGAGCCAGCTCATCAACGCGATCATCAACGCGCCGGCCTGCCCGGTCGGTGACGGTCGTACCACGGTCCTGCCGACCGTGGTGCAGCACGCGGAGGCCGCCGCCGCGGCCGTGGTCCAGGCGCCGCCGGCGTCGGGACGGCCCATGGGCACCGCCGGCACCCCGGCCGCGACGCTCGTCGAGCGGACCCCCCTGGCGCTCGACCAGGTCGCGGCCGGGGTGTCCGGCGCGGTCGGGCGGCAGCCGGGCGGCGGTCCGGCGTACGTCGAGGTCGGCCTGCCCCGCGCGATGCTCGCCGCCGGACTGGTGCTTGTGGACACTCCCGGCACCGACCAGGTCGCGGCGCTCGGCGGGGCCGCGGAGGTCGCCGCCTCGACCCGCGCGGACGCCGTGCTGCTGGTCTCCGACTCGACGAGGGAACTCTCGGTCGCCGAGCTGGACATGCTGCTGCACGTCACGCGCTCGCAGCCGAACGTGGTGGTGGTGCAGAGCAAGACCGATCTCGTGGCGGACTGGCGTGCGGTGGCCGAGCGCAACCGGCAGCACCTCGCCGACGCGGGCGTCGCGGCGCCGCTGATCCCGGTGTCGGCGACCCTGCGGCTGCGCGCGGCGGCGACCGACGATCGCGGCCTCAACGCCGAGTCCGGCTTTCCGGCGCTCATCGCCCGCCTGCAGCGGGACCTGACCGGCAAGGCCGACCACCTGGCGCGGGCGTCGGTGCAGGCGGTGGCCCGTACGGTGGTGGAGCAACTGGCCGCGCCGCTGCGCGCCGAGCTGGCGACGCAGGACGCCGAGGAGCAGTCCGGGCCGATCTCCCGGCTGCACGCGGCCCAGCGGGAGGTCGACGAGCTGCGCCGCTGCTCCACCCGTTGGCAGAACACCCTCGCCGACGAGATGGCCGACCTGCTGTCCGACATCGAGTACGACCTGCGCGACCGCACCCGTCAGATCCTGCGTGCCGTGGACGAGGCGTTCGACACGGCCGACCCTCTCGTCGCGTGGGACACCTTCGCCGAGTGGCTGGAGCGCAGTCTCGTCGAGGCCGCGGAGGCCAACCACGAGTGGCTGATCCAGCGCTGCGACTGGGTCGCCCGTCGGGTGGCCGCCAATTTCGACAGGTACGGCTACGACGTGCTGCCGCCCTGGTCGATGACGATGCCGGCGGATCTCGGCGACCGGCTGCCGGATCTGGAACGACCGCGGATCGACCGGTTCACCACGGGGCAGAAGCTGTTCACCGGCATGAAGGGCTCGTACGGCGGCATGCTGATGTTCGGCCTCGCGACGACCCTGGCCGGAATGCCGATGATCAACCCGGTCTCGGTCGGCATCGGCGCGCTCTTCGGCGGCAAGAGCATCCGCGACGAGGGTAAGCAGTTGCTGCGCCGCCGGCAGGCGACAGTCAAGACGGCCATCCAGCGGCATGTGGACGAGTTCTTCGTCCGGATGGTCCGGGACTGCCGCGACGCCGCCCGTCAGGTGCAGCGGATGCTGCGCGACCACTTCACGGGGCTGACCGAGGAGTTGCAGGAGGCCATCGTGCAGTCGTTCCGCAGCGCGAAGCAGGAGGCGGACACCGATGTCGCCCTGCGCGAGCAGCGGCAGCGGGAGATCCGGCTGAAGATGACCCGCCTGGCCGCGCTCTACGAGCAGTCCCAGCAGTTGACCGGCGCCCGGTCCACACCTGTGCTGTTGGAGCCCCGGGCATGACGGTCGGGGTGCGGTTGGACGAGGCGGCGTGGGGGTTGCTGCACCAGGCCATGGACCTCTACCAGCACGACGGGCGGGCCGTCGGGCGGTTGCGGCGCCAGGTGGCGCGGTTGGAGCAGCCGCTGCGGATCGCGGTGGCCGGCCCCTGGCGTGCCGGCAAGTCGACGGTGCTGAACGCGTTGATGGGGGAGGAGGTTGCGCCGGTCGAGGGCGCCGACGGCGTCTTCACCTGGTACGAGGACGGCACGTCGCCGCGCGCCACCGCCTACCCGGTCGGCCAACCGCCGCAGGAGCTGACGGTGGTCAAGTCGGCGACCGGGATGCGGGTGGATCTGGGCTGGCGGGTCGGGGAGGTGCGCGACATCGTGGTGCGGTGGCCGACGCGGGCGCTGCGGCAGGTGACGCTCATCGACACCCCGGCGCTCGCGGCGGTCGACGAGCAGGGCCACGCGCCGGTGCTGGATCGCGTCCTGCGGGACTCGGACGCGGTGCTGTTCCTGACCCGCGACGGTCGCGACAGTGACCTTCGGGTGTTGGAGTCCGCTCGGGACAGTGTCGTCGGGCAGGCCGCCCCGGTGAACGTGATCATGGTGTTGTCCCGGGCGGACGAGGTGGGCGGCGGCCGGATCGACGGGCTGCTCACCGCCCGCCAGTTGGCCCGCCGGCAGCACCGCGATCCCCGGGTGGGCGCGCTGGCCGTGAACGTGGTGGCGTGCAGCGGGGCGATCGGCCTCGCGGGCCGGATGCTGAGCGAATCCGACTTCGCCGCGCTCGCGACGCTGGCCGGGGCGTCCCGCGTCGAGTTGGAGGCCCACCTGCTCTCCGCCGACCGCTTCGTCCGTGGCGAGCTTCCGGTGCACCTGGACGCGGAGGTGCGCGCCGGTCTGCTGGACCGGTTCGGGCTCTTCGGGATCCGGCTCGCGACGACCCTGGTACGCGGCGGGTTCGACACCCGGGTGACGCTGTCGGCCGAGCTGATCCGGCGCAGTGGGCTCACCGAGCTGCGGGAGTCGATGACCCGTTGTTTCGTCGATCGTCGCGACACGCTCAAGGCGCGCTCGGCGCTGGCCGCCGTGGAGGCCCTGGTGCGGGCCGAGCCGGTGCGGGGCGCCGACGGGCTGGTCGGCGCGATCGAGCAGATCCTGGCGGGCGCGCACGAGTTCCGGGAGTTGCGCCTGCTGGTGGCGCTGCGCAATGCCCGCCTCGGTTTCGACGCCGAGCTGGCGGCCGAGGCGCGGCGCCTGGTCGGCGGTGACGGGGTGGGTCTGGCCGCGCGGCTCGGCGTCGAGCACGAGGCGACGGTGCAGCGGCTGTGGGAGGTCGCCGCCGACGCCCAGTGGCGGTGGCGGGACCGGGCCGAGGACCCTCTGCTCCCGCTGGCCCAGCGCCGGGGCGCGGAGGTGGTCGTCCGCAGTTGTGAGGGGATGCTGGCCGAGCTGGCGGCGGGCGGTCGCTGAGCGCCGCCCCCCCGGGGCGTCCATCCGGGACCCCGGCCGGCGTGTTTCGGTGCGGTCAACCCATTGACAGGGCCGTGGTCGCCGGGAAGCATCTGCCCAACATCCACCGGTTCTGCCCTCGCTTGTCACGCACGTCCGATGACAACGATGTCAGGGCCGGCCCGTCCGTCCACGATCGACCGCCGCAGCCACCCGTCCCCACCCCCAGACGTACGACGTACTCGACCGGATCGAGTCGAAAGGCCCCGCCCCCATGCCGTATCTCCCCCGTGCGCGCACCGTGTCCCTCCGGTTGGCCGCCGCGACCACCGCCGCCCTGCTACCGCTGGGCCTGGTCGTCGCCGCGCCAGTGGCCAACGCCGCGCCCAGCGCCGCCCCACCGGGCTCCTTCCGCTCCTCGTTCGAGTCGGCCGACCCGCAACCCGCCACGAGCACTGTCGAGGTCGACGGGTCGGGCCGGCCCGTGCAGGGCAACCTGAGCGGATCGAGCAGCGCGAACCTCCCCGGCAGCCTGCTCGGCCAGGTCGACGCCGTGACCGCGAGCGCCCAGAACGCGCCGAACGAGATCGCGGCGAACCTCGCCGACGGGAACCCGTCGACCAAGTGGCTGGCGTTCGAGGCGGCCGGCTGGGTGACGTACCGGCTGGCGAAGCCGGCGGTCGTGACGCGGTACGCGCTGACCGCCGCCGACGACGAACCGACCCGCGACCCCCGCGACTTCACCCTCCAGGGGTCCACCGACGGCAGCACCTGGATTGACCTGGACCGGCAGACGCAGCAGCGCTTCGCCAAGCGGTTCGCCACGAACACCTACCGCGCCGCCAACACGACGGCGTACGGCTGGTACCGCCTGCTGATCGCCGCGAACTCCGGCGACTCCCTCACCCAGCTCGCCGGCTGGGACATCAGCGACGGCTCGGACGTCCGCCCACCCGCCACGCCCATGGTCAGCGGTGTCGGCCCCGGGCCGGTCGGCGGCTACACGACGAAGCCGAGTGTCGGCTTCACCGGGCTGGCCGCGCTGCGCTACTCCGGTGGCGCCGAGGCCGACGGCCGCTCGTACGCGACGAACAGGCTGTTCGACGTCGACATCCCGGTCGGGCCGGACACCCGCCTGTCCTACCGGATCTTCCCCGAGTTCACCGGCCAGGACGCGCGGTACCCGTCCACGTACGCCGCCGTCGACCTGCACTTCACCGACGGCAGCTACCTGAGTGGACGCCCGCCGGTCGACCAGCACGGCTACCCGCTGACGCCGGCCGGCCAGGGCGCGTCGAAGGTGCTCTACGCCGACCAGTGGAACGCGGTACGGGCCGACCTCGGCGCCGTCGCGCGGGGCAAGACGATCGACCGCATCCTGCTCGCCTACGACGGCCCGCGAGCCACCTCGGAGACCCGGTTCCAGGGCTGGCTCGACGACGTGGAGGTGACCGGCTCGCCGGCGGCGATCGACGGCTCCCGGCTGACCAACTACGTCGACACGCGGCGCGGAACCAACTCGACGGGCGGGTTCTCGCGCGGCAACAACCTGCCGATCACCGCGGTGCCGAACGGTTTCAACTTCTTCACCCCGGTGACCGACGCGACCACCGACTCCTGGGAGTACGAGTACCACCGCGCCAACAACGCGGCCAACCTGCCCCTGTTGCAGGGCCTCGCGATCTCCCACGAGCCCAGCCCGTGGATGGGCGACCGCAACCAGATGTCGGTGATGCCGGTGGCCGGCGACGGTCCCCTCACCGGGCCGCCCGCCGGCCGGGCGCTGGCGTTCCGCCACGACGACGAGGTCGCACAGCCGGACCTCTACCGGGTCACGACGCAGAACGGCCTGGTCGCGGAGATGTCACCCACCGACCACGCCGGGATCATGCGGTTCACCTTCGGCCCCGGCCCGGCGACCGGAAGCCTCGTCTTCACCAAGGGCACCTTCACCATCGCCGCCGACGGCACGTTCACCGGTTGGGTCGACAACGGAAGCGGCCTGTCCGCCGGGCGCAGCCGCATGTTCGTCTCCGGCGCCTTCGACCGGGCGCCCACGGCGTCCACCGCGACGTCGGCGACCTTCGACGTCTCCGCCGAGCGTCAGGTGACGATGCGCATCGCGACGTCGTTCCTCTCCGTCGACCAGGCCCGCCGCAACCTCGACCTGGAGGTGACCGGCCGCAGCTTCGACGCCATCCGCGCGGCCGCCACCGCGGCGTGGAAGGACCGGCTCGGCCGGGTCGAGCTGCGCGGCGCGACCGAGACGCAGCTGGTCACCATGTACTCGAACCTGTACCGGCTGAACCTCTACCCGAACTCGCAGTCGGAGAACACCGGCACCGCCGCCGCACCCCACTGGCAGTACGCGAGCCCGGTGTCCGCGCCGACCGGCACGTCGACCGCCACCCGGACCGGCGCGAAGATCGTCGACGGCCAGATCTACGTCAACAACGGCTTCTGGGACACCTACCGCACCGTGTGGCCCGCCTACGCGCTGCTCTACCCGGACGTCGCCGCCCGGATCTCCGACGGCTTCGTCCAGCACTACCGTGACGGCGGCTGGATCGCCCGCTGGTCGTCGCCCGGCTACGCCGACCTGATGACCGGCACCAGCGCGAACGTGGCGCTCGCTCAGGCGTACCTCACCGGGGTCGAGCTGCCCGACCCGCTCGCGGCGTACGACGCGGCGGTCAAGGACGCGACAGTCGCGTCCGGCCGCGGCGCGGTCGGCCGCAAGGGCATCGAGACCTCGCTGTTCCTCGGATACACGCCCACCTCCACCGGGGAGTCGGTGTCGTGGGCGCTGGAGGGCTACATCAACGACTACGGCATCGGCAACATGGCCGCCGCCCTGGCGAAGGACCCGGCCACGCCGAAGTCGCAGCGTGACCGGCTGAAGGAGGAGTCGCGGTACTTCCTGGAGCGGGCCCGCAACTACGTCCACCTCTTCGATGAC
Source organism: Micromonospora lupini str. Lupac 08 (assembly GCF_000297395.2). GTDB lineage: Bacteria > Actinomycetota > Actinomycetes > Mycobacteriales > Micromonosporaceae > Micromonospora > Micromonospora lupini. The sequence continues at coordinate 3,079,316 of NZ_HF570108.1, forward strand.
AAGACGAAGCTGTTCCAGGGTCGCGACGCCACCGGCGCGTTCCTCGCCGGTGACCCGCTGGACTGGGGCGGCGTCTACACCGAGACCAACGGGTGGAACTTCGCGTTCACCGCGCAGCAGGACCCGCAGGGCCTGATCAACCTGTACGGCGGGCAGAAGGCCCTGCGCGACAAGCTCGACACCTTCTTCGCCACGCCGGAGAACGCCGACCGCCCCGGCGGCTACGGGGGCGTCATCCACGAGATGCTCGAGGCACGCGCGGTGCGCCTGGGTCAGCTCGGCATGAGCAACCAGCCGTCGCACCACATCCCGTACCTGTACGACGTCGCCGGCGCTCCGGCGAAGACGCAGGCGATCGTGCGCGAGATCATGCAGCGCCTCTACGTCGGCAGCGAGATCGGCCAGGGCTACCTGGGCGACGAGGACAACGGGGAGATGTCTGCCTGGTACGTCCTCAGCTCGCTGGGCATCTACCCGTTGCAGGCGGGCTCGACCCACTGGGCCATCGGCTCACCGCAGTTCACCAGGATGACCGTCCACCGCACGACAGGCGACATCGTGGTCAACGCCGCGAACAACAGCACCCGCAACGTGTACGTGCAGAGCGTGCGGGTCAACGGCAAGAAGCAGAACGGGGTGTCCGTCGACGTGTCCGCGCTCGCCCGGGGTGCCACGATCGACTTCCAGATGGGGCCCAACCCGTCGTCCTGGGGCACCGGCCGGAACGACGTGCCGCCGTCGCTGACGAAGGGCGACGCGGCGCCCGAGCCGTTGCAGGACGTCACTGGGCCCGGCCTGGGCACCGCCACCGCCAGTGGCGGTCAGGACGCGGCGACGCTGTTCGACGACTCGTCGACCACGCAGCTCACCGCGTCGTCGGGCACACCGCAGATCAGCTGGGCATCCCGCGGCGGCCGGCAGAAGCCGACGTACTACACGATCACCTCCGGCGCGGCCGCCGGTGACGCGGCGGACTGGCGGCTGCAGGGCTCCACCGACGGCCTCACCTGGAGCACCCTGGACTCCCGTACGGGAGAGGTGTTCCGCTGGCGCAACCAGACCCGACCGTTCCGGATCGACAAGCCGGGGCGGTACTCCCAGTTCCGCCTCGTCGTCACCAGGACCGTCGGCGCCGCGCAGCCGACAGTCGCCGAGATCGAGCTGCTCGCCGGCGGGGACCTCGACCTGGGCGGCGGCGACATCACGGTGACCGCCACGGACGGCGCGACCGCGCGGTCCGGCGCACCCGCGACCGTGGCACTGGCCACGGTCACCGGCGGCGCCGCCGACGACTACCGGGCGACGATCGACTGGGGTGACGGCTCACCGGCCACCGAGGGCACCCTGACGCTGAGCTCGCGCGCCGTCTACCGCGTCAGCGGCGCGCACACCTACGCCACGCCCGGCTACCAGCAGGCGAGCGTCACGGTGACCGACGGCGCCGGCCAGGGCTCGGTGACTGTCGGCGTGGACGTCGCGTACGCGCCGGACTCCGGCCTCGCGGCGGCGTTCGACACCGTGTGTGTCGGCGACGAGGGCACCCTCGCCGCGGACTGCGACGCGAAGTCGTGGGCGTACTCGCGGGCCGCCCTCGCGGCGGCCGGCGTGACCCAGGGGCAGCGGCACCAGGTGCCGGGCACGGCGTTGAGCTTCGCCCTGCCGCAGACCCCGGCGGGGCAGCCGGACAACGCCACCGGCAACGGCGCGACGATCGCTCTGCGCCTGCCGTCCGACGCCCGGAGCATCTCGTTCGTCGGCGCCGGCACGCAGGGCAACCAGAGCACCACCGCCACGGCGACGTTCAGCGACGGCGGCACCGCCAGCATCCCGATCCAGTTGAGTGACTGGACGCTGGGCGGCAACGCCAACGGCACCCCGTCGTACGGCAACATCGTGGTCGCGAAGTCGGCCTACCGGCTCAGTGGCACGAGCCGCGACGGCGCCCAGCCGTTCCTGTTCGCCACCGCGCCGTACCAGATCCCGGAGGGCAGGACGCTGGTCTCGGTGACCCTGCCGACGCAGACCGGGGATCCCCGTTCGGCGGGCCGCATCCACGTGTTCGCCGTCGCCGACGACGGCACGCCGGCCGCCGCGCTGGTGACCGCCGCCCCCGCCGATCAGAGCGTCGACGCCGGGCAGGTCCTCGCGGCCAGTCTCGGGTCGGTGACCGGAGGGGTTCCGGGCGCGAGCGGCTACCGGGCACGTGTCCAGTGGGGCGACGGCACGGTTCCGGCCGACGTCACCATCGGCGCGGCCGGCGCGCTGAGCGGCCGGCACACCTACGCCCGGGCGGACACCTACACGGTGCACGTCACCGCGTGGGACACGCTGTCGAGCAGCACCGCCACGTTCACCGTGACCGTCCGGAATGCCGGGCGGCAACCGGCGCTCGCGGTGTCCGGCGCCCAGTCGGTCACCGCCGGTGACGCGGTCACGGTCGAGGGCAGCGGGTTCACCGCAGGGGAGCGGGTGACGGTGGTCCTGGCCGCCGACACGACGCGCAGCGTGACGGTCCCGGCGTCCGCGACGGGCACGGTCCGCGCCACCGTCGCGACGGCGGCCGACATGGCGCCGAGCCGGTACGCCGTCCGCGCCACCGGCGCCTCCTCCGGTACGTCGGCGACGGCCACCGTCCAGGTGACCGCGCGGTCGGCGGCCCCGGCCTACCAACCGCGCGTGTCGTTGCCCACGACGTCCGGACCGCGCGGCACGTCGATCACCGTTGACGGCTCCGGGTTCGCCCCGAACGAGGCGATCACGGTCAGCCTCGGCGACGGCCGTCGGGTCGGCACGGTGCGCGCCAACGGTGACGGCGTCGTCGCCGGCGCGACAGTCAGCGTTCCGGATTCGGCGCAGCCGGGCGCGACCCGGGTGACATTGTCCGGTGCCACGTCGGCGACGGCGGTGTCCGCGCCGTTCACCGTCACCGGCGCGAGGTGAGCCGGAGGTGACACCGTCGGGCGGGCCGTGCTCCACGGCCCGCCCGACGCCGTCGCGACGGGCCGTCTCGAGCCACGGCGGCCTGTCCGGCCTCGGGGTCCGCCCGTGGTCCGTCCGCCGGGGCCGTGCGTCCGCCAGGGCCGTGCGTCCGTCGGGGCCGTCAGTAGAGCTGCCCCACACCTGGGGCAGCTCTACAGCGGCCGCTCCTGACCCTCGTCACCCGTTCGGCGGTGTCGCCGCCGCGGATTCCGGTGGCGCGCTCAGCCGGAGCTGCCACCGTGGGCCGTGGTCGGTGAGCCGGACGATCGCCAACGGCTCGACGTCCAACTGCCGGTATGCAGCCAGCGGCAGGCCCAGGGCGTGCACGACCGCCACCCGGATCACGAGCGGGTGGGTGACGGCGGTGACCCGGCGGCCGAGGCCGCGCTGTCCGTCGAGCCACCTGCCGACGCGTTCGCGCAGGGCCGCGACGGATTCGCCCCCGTGCGGCGCGGCGTCCGGGGTGGACAACCACTCGCGGAGGGCGTCGGGTCGCGCGGCGGCGACCTCCTCCAGCGACCGCCCGGTCCAGTCGCCGTAGTCGCAGTCGGCAAGCGCCGTCTCGACGGCGGGCGCGAGGCCGAGGGCGTACGCGGTCTGGACGGCCGCCGGCGCGGGGCTGGACAGGCAGGCGTCGGTGTCGCCCGACGACGCCCGCCGGCCCAGCCCGGACAGGGCGAGGGCGGCGTGTCGGCCACCCTCGTCCAGTCCGTCGTCCCCGCCGAAGCGGGCCCGCCGCAGGGCGGCGGTGTGACCGTGGGCGACCAGCCGCAGGCTGGTGGCGCTCACCCGGCCAGTCGTGCGTCGGTGGCCGCGCGCTGCCGGTGCATCAGGGCTGCGAAGAGCAGGCCGATCCCGGTCCACAGCACCACCTGGGTGCCGAGGGAGGCGAGTCGGAAGCTCCACAGCAGCGTGGCGGGGAAGTCGCCCGGGACCTCCTGGAACGACGGGAGCACCACGTAGGCCACACCGGTGACCAGCAGGAAACCGCCGACCGCCGCGGCGGCGCGCAGCCACACCGGCGCCTGTGCGCCGACCGACCGGTAGCCCAACGAACCGGACCAGACCGCCACCAGCCCGAGCACCACCAGCAGCAGGTAGGTGACGGTGCGCTGGTTGATGGTGGCCGGGTCGCCCACGGCCGGGGGGTTCGGCGGGTACTTGAGGAACGGCACGATCACCGCGCCGAGCAGCGCGCCGCCGGCCAGCAGCAGCCCGGACCGCCCGTCGTCGACCGTCCGCCGGCGCCGGTTCAGCAGGACCCACGCCGTGGCCAGCAGGCCACCCATCGCGGCGCCGAAGAGGGCGGTGGCCAGGAACAGGCCGCCGCGCTGGCCGTTCCTGCTGACCAGGGCGTCCTCGTCGTGCTGGTGCCCACCGGTGGCGGGTTCGGTGTGTGCCGCCGCCTCCTCGATGGCGATGGCCGCCTCGACGTGGGGTTCGCCGACGACGTAGGCGAACGTTCCGGCGAGCAGACCGGCCACCAGGCCGGCGAGCAGCCCGCGCAGGAGAACCGTGACGAACGTGGGCGCGGTGCCGGTCAGTGGCACGGGACACCGAGCAGGTGCCGGCCGTCGTGCATCAGCTCGTGCAGGTACGTCCCGCTGCGCGAGACCGCACCCTGGTCGAAGGCGACGAGATAGGCCAGCAGGGTGAGCACGGCGACGGTGGCCAGGACCGTCCACAGGAGACGGGTCGGGGCAGCGGGGTGCACCAGCGGCTGGCTGGACGTGGAACTGGACATGAGTGCACGAACCTCCTCGGGGATGACGCGTCCCCATCGCAAGGCTGCGGACGACCGAGCGTCCTGGCTCGCGGCCCCCAGGATCGGAGACCGCTCACAGTGGCGCGACCGCGCCGGATTCTCACCGGCTTCCCTCGCGTCGCCGCAGATAGTGGGTCGACCGTAACGGTGCCGGTTCTCCTCGGTCAAGCCGGCGGCGAGGTCCGAACGCGACGACGCCCGACGCCGCTCGCCCGTGGCGCCGATCGGATCGACGACTGCCATCACGGGTGGCCGCGACACGCCCGGACCCGACATGTGGGGTGTGACAAACCCAGTCGCCCCTATATATGGTGTCGACCGCAGCTGGTTCGGCCACTCGACCCAGGGTGGCCGAGGCAAGAGGGAAGCCGGTGGAAATCCGGGACTGCCCCGCAGCGGTGAGTGGGAACGACAGCCGTCATCAGCACTGGGCCGCCATCTGGCCTGGGAAGCGACGGCCAGTAGGTGACCGGGCGATCCCGGTCGGGCCCGCGAGTCCGAAGACCTGCCAGCGCGCCGCGTACCCGCATCCGGGTGGGCGGTGGTCCGAGGCCGCGAGGGACGGCCGACGCCTTGCGGATCCACGCCCCGTCAGCGTGGCGTCCGCCGGTGTCGGCCTCCCCGCGCCGAGGGCCATCAGGTCCTCAAGCTCGCGAGGAGTGAGTGGTGACAGTTACCGAGGTGACCCCGGCCGGCGGCGACACGGCCCTGCGGCGTACGCCGACGCAGGTCCGCAAACGCGACGGCGCCAGCGAGCCGGTGGACGTGCGCAAGCTCGCCGCCACGGTCGAGCGCTGGGCCGACGACCTGCCCGACGTCGACCCGCTGCGGGTGGCGACCCGCACGATCAGCGGTCTGTACGACGGCGCGACGACTGCCGAGCTGGACCGGCTGACCATCCAGACCGCGGCCGAGCTGATCGGTACGGAGCCGCAGTACTCGCGCCTCGCCGCCCGGCTGCTGGCCAGCCACGTCGAGCGGGAGGTACGCCGGCAGGGCGTCACCTCGTTCAGCGCGGCGATCCGGGCCGGCCACGCGCAGGGGCTGATCGGAGACGAGACCGCCGCGTTCGTCGCCGCGCACGGTCGCGCGCTCGACGACGCCGTCGACGCCGACGGCGACCGCCGCTTCGAGTACTTCGGCCTGCGCACGGTCTACGACCGGTACCTGCTGCGTCACCCCACCACCCGCCTCGTGCTGGAGACCCCGCAGTACTGGCTGCTGCGGGTGGCCTGCGGCCTGTCCCGTACGCCGGACGAGGCGGTGGACTTCTACCGGCTCATGTCCAGCCTGGCCTACCTGCCCAGCTCACCGACGCTGTTCAACGCCGGCACCCGGCACACCCAGATGTCCTCGTGCTACCTCGTCGACTCGCCGCGCGACGAGCTGGACTCGATCTACCAGCGCTACGCCCAGGTCGCCAACCTGTCCAAGTTCGCCGGCGGCATCGGCATCGCGTACTCCCGGGTCCGGTCCCGTGGCGCGCTGATCCGCGGCACGAACGGGCAGTCCAACGGGATCGTGCCGTGGCTGCGCACCCTGGACGCGAGCGTCGCCGCGGTCAACCAGGGCGGCCGGCGCAAGGGAGCGGCCTGCGTCTACCTGGAGCCGTGGCATCCGGACATCGAGGAGTTCCTGCAACTGCGGGACAACACCGGCGAGGACGCCCGTCGTACGCACAACCTGAACCTGGCCAACTGGATCCCGGACGAGTTCATGCGCCGGGTCGAGGCCGACGAGGTGTGGTCGCTGTTCGACCCGGACGAGGTGCCCGAGCTGCCCGACCTGTGGGGGGAGCGGTTCGACGCCGCGTACCGGGCGGCCGAGGCGCAGGGCCGCTACGTGCGGCAACTGCCGGCGCGGGAGCTGTACGGCAAGATGATGCGCACCCTGGCCCAGACCGGCAACGGCTGGATGACGTTCAAGGACGCGGCCAACCGGCTGTGCAACCAGACGGCCGAGCCGGGCAACGTGGTGCACCTGTCCAACCTGTGCACCGAGATCGTCGAGGTGTCGAGCGACGCCGAGACAGCGGTGTGCAACCTCGGCTCGGTGAACGTCGCCGCCCACCTCACCGACGACGGCATCGACTGGCCGCGACTGCGCGCCACGGTCCGGACCGCTGTGACGTTCCTCGACCGGGTCATCGACATCAACTACTACCCGACACCGCAGGCGGCGGCGAGCAACCCCCGCTGGCGGCCGGTCGGTCTCGGGCTGATGGGCCTGCAGGACGTGTTCTTCGCGCTGCGGCTGCCGTTCGACTCGCCTGCCGCACGGGAGCTGTCCACCCGGATCAGCGAGGAGCTGTACCTGACCGCGCTGGAGACCTCCGCCGACCTGGCGCGCGACTTCGGCGCGCATCCGGCGTACGCGCAGACCCGGGCCGCCCGGGGCCAGCTCCAGCCCGACCTGTGGGGTGTCGACGGTACGCAGACCGCACGCTGGGCCGCGCTGCGCCAGCGGGTCGGGGCGTACGGGCTGCGCAATTCCCTGCTGGTGGCGGTCGCGCCGACCGCGACGATCGCCTCGATCGCCGGCTGCTACGAGTGCGTCGAGCCGCAGGTGTCCAACCTGTTCAAGCGCGAGACCCTGTCCGGGGAGTTCCTCCAGGTCAACACGGCCCTGGTCCGCGAGCTGAAGGCCCGTGGCCTGTGGACCGAGCAGATCCGTTCGGCGATCCGCCGCGCGGAGGGGTCGGTGCAGGACGTCACGGAGCTGCCGGCCGACGTGCGGGAGCTGTTCCGCACGGCGTGGGAGCTGCCGCAGCGGGCGCTCATCGACCTGGCCGCCGCCCGCGCGCCGTTCATCGACCAGTCCCAGTCGCTGAACCTGTTCCTGGCCTCGCCCACCATCGGCAAGCTCTCCTCGATGTACCTGTACGCCTGGAAGACCGGGCTGAAGACCACCTACTACCTGCGCTCGCGCCCGGCCACGCGCATCCAGCAGGCCACCGTCAGCGCCGTCACACCGGTCGCCGTCGGACCCGTCGCCGTCGACGCCGAGGCGCTGGCCTGCTCGCTGGAGAACCCCGAGTCGTGCGAGGCGTGCCAGTGACCGCTCCCGACACCACCACCGACACGAGGACCACGCACATGCTGCTCGACCCCGGGATGGACCTCACGCTCCGCCCGATGCGCTACCCGCACTTCTTCGACCGGTTCCGCGCCGCGATCCGCAACACCTGGACGGTCGAGGAGGTCGACCTGCACGCCGACCTCGCCGACCTGGACAAGCTGTCGCCGGCCGAGCGGCACCTGGTGAGCCGCCTGGTGGCGTTCTTCGCCACCGGCGACACGATCGTCGCCAACAACCTGGTGCTCAACCTCTACCAGCACGTCAACAGCCCCGAGGGTCGCCTCTACCTGTCCCGGCAGCTGTTCGAGGAGGCGGTGCACGTCCAGTTCTACCTCAACCTGCTCGACACGTACGTGCCCGACGAGACCGAGCGGTTCGCGGCCTTCGCCGCCATCGAGAACATCCCCTCGATCCGCCGCAAGGCCGAGTTCTGCTTCCGCTGGATCGACTCGCTGGGGGAGTTGCGGGAGCTGCGGACCTCCGACGACAGGCGCGCGTTCCTGCTCAACCTCATCTGCTTCGCCGCCTGCATCGAGGGATTGTTCTTCTACGGCGCGTTCGCGTACGTGTACTTCCTGCGCTCCCGCGGCCTGCTGCACGGCCTGGCGTCCGGCACCAACTGGGTCTTCCGCGACGAGTCCATGCACATGGCGTTCGCGTTCGACGTGGTGGACACGGTGCGCGCCGAGGAGCCCGACCTGTTCGACGACGATCTCGCCGACCAGGTCCGTCAGATGCTCACCGAGGCCGTCGAGTGCGAGGTCCAGTTCGCCGAGGACCTGGTGGGTCAGGGCGTGCCCGGTCTCACCCTCGCGGACATGCGGGAGTATCTCCAGCACGTCGCCGACCGCCGCCTCGTTCAGCTCGGGATCGCCCCGCACTACGGGTCGGCCAACCCGTTCGCCTTCATGGAGTTGCAGGACGTGCAGGAGCTGTCCAACTTCTTCGAGCGGCGGGTGTCGGCGTACCAGGTGGGGGTGACCGGGACGGTGGCCTTCGACGACGACTTCTAGGAGGACCCCCCACCCCACCCCCCTCCCACCCCGTCGACCAGGAAGTTGTTGCTCCCCTATCGGCGTGTCAGGGGCACCAACTTCATGATCAACGTCGGCGGCGGGCGAGGTGGGGGTGGGGCGGGGGTGTTCTTGGGGGTGGGGTGACTGTCAGGCGGGGGAGCAGGTAGGGGTGATGGTCGGCGGACTGCTGGTGGCGCTCGTGCTCAGGTAGCCCGCGGTGGTCGACGTTCCCGGCGCGAGCTGCCCGTTGTAGGCGGCGTTCGTGACTGTCACCTGGCTGCCCGTCTGGGTGAGGGCGCCGTTCCAGACCTGCGACACCGTCTGGCCGCTGGGGAGGGTGAAGGTGACCCGCCACCCGCCCAGCGCCGAGGCTCCGGAGTTGGTGACCGTCAGCCGCCCCTCGAATCCGCCCTGCCACGTGTTGACCACGGTGTTGGTCACGGCGCAGGACTGCCCGGCCGGGACCGTCGGCGTCGGGGTGGGAGTGGACGTCGGGGTGGGGGTCGGAGTGGGCGTCGGCGTCGGGGTGGGAGTCGACGTCGGGGTGGGGGTCGGGGTGGGCGTCGTGGTGCCGCCGGCCTGGAACTGCCACCAGTTGAGGTTGAACAGGTTGCCGGTGCCGCCGGTGAAGCGCAGGTACAGGTCCTGGGTCCCGGTCGCGCCGCTGACCGGGCAGGAGACGGTCTGCCAGGTCTGCCACCCGCCGGTGCCCGGCACCGCGCAGCTGCCCACCCGGGTGCCGGTGGGGCTACCGAGGCGCAGTTCGACAGTGCCACCGGACGTGGCCGAGGCGACCCGGGCGGAGAAGGACGTCGCGCCCGTACCGAAGCCCACGCCCTTGACCTTGATGTAGTCCCCGTTCTCGATAAACCCGACGTTCATCCCGCCCTCGCTTGCCGGCTCGGTCTCGATGCCGGAGCCCCAGGCGATGGTCTCGGCCTCCTGCCGCCCGTACGGGTTGAGCGTGCCGATCTGGGGCGCGCCCGTCGTGGTCATGGTGATCGTCGGGATGGTGCCGTTGGTGTTGTAGGTGAACTTCTCCACGGCCACCGAGCGGGTGTAACCGCTGCCGCCGGGCAACGCTCCGTTGTGGTAGAAGAAGTACGAGCCGCCGTTGAAGTCGATGACCCCAGGGTGGTTGGTGAAGCTGGCCCCCTGGCGGGGCATGATCGTCCCGCGGTAGGTCCAGGGTCCGGTCGGGCCGGTCGCGGTCGAGTAACCGATGAACTCGGAGCAGCACTCCGCCGCGAACACGTTGTAGTAGAGGCCGTTGCGCTTGTAGACCCACGGGCCCTCTTCGTAGAGGGTCGGCCGGCTCGCGTTCCCCGTCCGGGTGCCGAACCCGGCGGTGGTGAGCGGAATCTTGGTGGCGCTGCCGCTGTAGGAGATCATGTCCGCGTTCAGCCGGACGTACCAGAGGTTCGGGTTGCCCCAGTACAGGTACGCCTGGCCGTCGTCGTCGATGAAGACGGTGGGATCGATCTCGCCGTTGCCCACCAGCGGACGGCCGATGGCGTCCCGGAACGGTCCGGTGGGGCTGTCGGCGACCGCGACGCCGATGGCCATCGAGTTGGTCGCCCGGGCGGTCACCGGCACGTACCAGTAGAACTTGCCGTTGCGGGCGATGACCTGGCCGGCCCAGGCGTTGGCGCTCGCCCAGCTGAAGGTGTTGAGGCTCAGGGGTGAGCCGTGGTCGGTCCAGTTGACCATGTCGGCCGACGACCACACGCGCCAGTCCTTCATGGTGAAGTACGTGGAGCCGTCCTCGTCGTGCCCGGTGTAGAGGTAGACCCGTCCGTCGTGCACCAGGGGCGCCGGGTCGGCGGTGTAGATGTGCTGGACGATGGGGTTGTCCGCGTGGGCGGCCGTGGCCGGCGCCAGCGTCGAGATGAGCAGCATGCTCACGAGCCAGGCGACGCCGCGTCGGAGCCGGTTCTTCGTCCGTGGTGGCGGTGTGCGGTGCATCGGTACCTCCAGGATGGGTCACGACGGGCGGGCACGGTTCGCCGGTCTCGCCGGCGGGGTGCCGCGTGTCGTCGCCTGTCGCTTCGGGACCTCGGTGGTGGCCGTGTCGCGGGAACGGCAGGAGGGATCGGGTGTCCACCACGGCTCCCGCACGCGGCGGCCCGCCGTTTGTCAACGGCGGTGGTCAACGTCCCTGAGGGAGGCCCGGACACCCACCAGCGGGCGTTGGTCATGCGCGACTCCATCGACCTCGGCGGATCGAGTGGAGCGGTGAAGCGTGCCCTTCGCCTCTGCGGCCTGAGGGTAGTCTGTTATCGCTAACATTCTCAAGCGATGGACGAACCTGGATTTCCACGCCGCCGTCACGGACCGGTCCCGTCCGCGGCGCGCGCGGCGCGTGACCAGGTCGTCAGCGCCGCGGCGCCGGGTCGTCAGCGCTGCAGCCGCGTCGGGCTGCCCGGCCCGCTGCGCCGGACGAGCCACGCCTCGGTGATGTGCGTGAACATCGCCTGTGCCGCGCCGTCGGGGTCGTGGGCGGCGATGCGCTCGAAGATGCGCCGGTGCCCCTGGTTCGACGCCACGCACAGGGCCCGCTCGGTCTTGCCCATGTACCGCGCCGTGTTGACGACCTGGCTCTCCAGGGACCGGACGACGCCCCGGGCGATGCGGTTCCCGGACGCCTGCATCACCGTGTCGTGGAAGGCCCGGTCGTGTTCGTGGTAGGTGACGTGGTCGTCCACCAGCTCGTCCATCCGGTCCACCTGGGCACGCAGCCGGTCGATGGTCTCCTGGTCGGCGAGTCGGGCGGCCACGTTGGCCATGTCGGACTCCAGCACCCGCCGGGTGACCACCAGGTCGTCGAGGATCGCCAGGGTGTCGTCCACGGCGATGGTGGCCGCGAGGACGAGCTCGTCGAGCATGTCCCACGCCGAGGGCGAGGTGACAAGCGTGCCGCTGCCCTGGCGGACCTGCACGAGCCCCTTCTCCTGCAGGATCTTCACCGCTTCCCGGATGACCGTCCGGCTCACCGAGAAGGTCTCGCAGAGCACCGGCTCGGGGGGTAGCGGTGTGCCCGAGGGGTGCACTCCCTGCACGATCCGGGTCACCAGCTCGGCCGTGATCGCCTGAGCCAGGTTGGTCGGGCGACGGGCCCAGGTCGGTGCCGCCGTGCCGTTGACGGTCGACTGGTTCGATGTCGTCACGTTCACCTCCGCGTAGCCGCGGGAGCGGGCCCACGAGTCCGCCCCAGTGTAAGGGCAACCGTTGACGTCAGACGTCATACGAGTTACGTTCTCGTCAATCTTGCATCGACGGCCGTTCCTCGGCCACTCCCCATATGAAGGTGAGCAACGATGAAGCAACGAGCAGTGTGGGCCGCGGTCCTCGTTGCCGGGCTGGCCCTGACCGGCTGTGGAAGCGCGACAGGTTCGGGTTCATCGTCCGGAGGCTCGGACAAGAAGCTGGTCGTCTGGGACTGGAAGTCCGGCGAGGCCAGCTCCGCGCAGTACGTGGAGAAGGCCAAGGCCGACTTCGCCAAGAAGCATAAGGACGTCGAGGTCGAATTTGTGGCCCAGCCGTTCGATCAGTACTACACGTTGCTGGGCGCGGCCATCCAGTCGGGCAAGGGTCCGGACGTCATCCTGTTCAACGGTGGTGGCCAGATCCGCGACCGGGTGGACTCGCTCCAGCCGCTCGACGAGTACGTGGGCGAGGACCGGCAGCGGCTGGCCGGCTGGGAGGCGTTCGCCAAGGGCGGCAAGACCTACGCCGCTCCGGTGACCCTGCAGGGCCACCCGATCTACTACAACAAGGCGCTCTACGAGCGGGCCGGCCTCGACCCGGCGAAGCCGGCCACGACGTGGCAGGAGTTCCTCGCCAACTGCGCGACCATCACCCAGAAGACCGGCGCCAAGTGCTTCGCCCAGGGCAACAAGGAGGGCATCGGCATCCAGTTCTTCCTGTCGGCCATGGCCTCGGGCGTCCTCACCCCGCAGGAGTACGACAACTGGATCGCCGGCAAGCGCGACTGGAATTCGCCGAACGTGAAGAAGATCTTCGAGCTGTGGAAGGAGACCGGCACCGCGAAGCTGAACAACGACGGCGCCAACTCCACCGCGATGTTCAACGACGCCTTCGCCGTCTTCCAGTCCGCTAAGGCCGCCCACATCATCGGTCTGATGTCCGACATCGGGCACTGGAAGGACTTCAACGAGTTCATCACGCCGGAGAAGCTCGGCGTGATGATGGCCCCGACGGTGACCAGTGGCGCCACCCCGAGCCTGCCGTACGACGGTGGTATCGGTTACGCGGTCGCCAAGTGGACCAAGGACCCGAAGGTGGCCGCCGACCTGGTGCGCTCGCTGACCTCCACCGACGCCCTGAAGGCGTTCTACGCCAACGCCGGCGCGATCACCGCCGACACGACAATCGACGTGTCGCAGTCCGGGCCGGCCGTCACCACGATCGTCGGCGCGCTCAAGACCGGCAAGCCGGCGCCGCACGTGGCGCTCTCCTCGAAGGCGCTCGACCTGATGGGCCGGCTCTCGCAGCAGCTGCTCAGCGGTTCGATAAGTGTCGACGACGTCGTGAAGCAGATGGCCGCCGCGGACACGGCGGGCTGATCACGTGTCGATCGGTAAGTCGCTCCCGTCGGTCCGCTCGGCCTCGGCCGAGCGGACCGGCGGGGTCCCGCCCGTACCACAGCCGTCTGCCGGCCGTGCCGTTCACAAGCGTGTCGCAAGCGGCCGTCGCGCCGAGATGCTCGCGCCCTTCGTGCTGGTCGCCCCGGCCGTCCTGATCCTCGTGCTGTTGCGGCTGTACCCGCTGCTGCTCGGCGTCAACTTCTCCTTCACCGGCGACGGCGACCGCGACGGGGCGATGGTCGGCTTCGACAACTACGTCGACCTGTTGCGGGACCCGCTGTTCCAGGGCGCCCTGCGCAACGTGGGGCTGCTGGTGCTGCTCCTGCCGGTGGCGGTGGCCATCCCGGGTCTGCTCGCCACCTTCATCTACCTGCGCGTCCCCGGGCACCGGTTCTACCGCAGCGTCTACTTCTTCCCGGCCGTGCTGTCCCCGGTCATCGTCGGAGCGATCTTCAACCTGCTGCTCTCGTTCGACGGCCCGGTCAACAGCATCCTCGGCGCGTTCGGCATCGGCCCGGTGGACTGGCTCGGTGACCCGGACGTCGCCATGTTCGCGGTCGTCGGCGTGCACGTGTGGGCGACCTTCGGAATGGCCCTTGTCGTGTTCCTCGCGGGCTTCGCGACCCTGGACTCCGCGCTGCTGGACGCCGCGCGGGTGGACGGCGCGTCCCTGACCCAGGTCATCTGGCACGTGATCATCCCCAGCCTCACCCGCACCATCCAGTTCGTCTTCGTGACCACGATGATCGGGATGCTGACGTCCATGTTCGGCCTGCTCTACGTCATGACCAGTGGCGGCCCCGAGGGCTCGACGTACCTGCCGGAGTACTACATCTGGATCCAGCAGGGGCAGATGAACCGGCCCGCGCTCGCTTCGGCCGCGTCCACCGTCCTCTTCGTCATCATGCTCGTCGTCGGGCTGTTGCAACTCAAGCTGCTCCGCCGAGCGGGGAGGGAAGACTGATGTCCCGCGTCCGACTGGGCAGATGGCTGCTCGTGATCCCGATGGGGCTCCTCGCGTTCGCGACGATCTACCCGCTGCTGTTCACCGCGAACGTCGCCATGAAGACCCGCCGGGAGTACATTCTCGACCGTTTCTCACTTACGGACTCGCTGCGCTTCGAGAACATCACCACGGCGTGGACAAGCGTCGGCATGGGCCGCTACGCCGTCAACTCGGTGGTCGTGGTGGCCTGCTCGGTGTTCCTGCTGCTGCTGTTCGGGTCGATGGCCGGCTTCGCGCTGAGCCAACTGCGCTTCCGGGGCTCCAACGCGCTGTTCATCGGCTGCCTCGCGGCGCTCTTCATCCCCTTCCAGGTGATCATGGTGCCGCTGGCCCGGGTCATGGCGGACAGCGGCCTCGTCGACACGTACCCGGGGCTGATCCTCGCGTACGTCGCGCAGTTCCTGCCCTTCACGGTCTTCCTGATGACCAGCTACTACAAGACCATCCCGGCGGAGATCGTCGACGCGGCACGGATCGACGGCAACACCGTGTACGGCGTCTACCGGCGGATCATGCTGCCGCTGGGTGCTCCGGCGCTGCTCTCGGTGGGCATCCTCAACACCCTGTTCTGCTGGAACGACGTGCTCATCTCGTTGCTGCTGATGCCGTCGGCCGACCACCGCACCCTCATGGTCGGGGTGACCTCGTTGCGGGGGCAGTACTCCGAGGACATTCCCACCTTCGCCTCCGGGGTGCTCATCGCCGCGATCCCCGTCCTGGCGGTCTACCTGTTCCTTCAGCGACAGATCGCCGACGGCGTCGCCGCTGGTTCCACGAAAGGCTGACATGCGCATCACCGGGTATCGAACCCTCACCACGGTCCAGGAGTGGGGCCGGCCCGTCGGGGACGCCAACGGCGTGTTCCCCGACGGCGTCACGACGGTGCCGATCACCATCGTCGAGACCGACGGGGGGATCAGCGGCGTCGGCCTGGGACCGCACGTGGAGATCGAGAAGATCTTCCCGGCCATCGAGGGGGAAGATCCCCGCGCGGTGAGCACCCTGTACGACCGGATGCTCCGGCACACCTTCAAGGCCGGTCACGGCGGCCCGGTGTTCGGGACGATCGGCGCGCTGGACACGGCCCTGTGGGACATCAAGGCGCAGCTCGCGGGTGAGCCGCTCTGGCGGCTGCTCGGCGGGCGGGACCGACGCGTCCCCGCCTACGCGTCCGGCCTCGACATCGGTCTGACCGACGACGAGCTCGTCGCCGAGTACGAGGTCTACGCCGGGTACGGCCTGCGTGCCGCGAAGCTCAAGGGCGGCCTCGACATTGAACGGGACCGGCACCGGCTCGGCCTCGTGCGGGACGTGCTGACCGAGGCGGGTCACGGCCGGCGGCCCGGTCTGATGCTCGACGTCAACGAGGCGTGGTCGCGCAAGCAGGCCGTCCGGCACGTGGCCGAGCTGGAACGCACCCTCGATCTGATCTGGATCGAGGAGCCGGTCCGCCGCTGGGACGCCGAGGGTCTGGCCGCCGTCGGCCGGGGCGTTCGCGCCTCGGTCGCCACCGGCGAGAACCTCACCGGGCTGGAGCAGTACCGCCCGCTGATCGGGGCGGGCGCGGTCGACATCGTCCAGATGGCCGCCGTCTGGGGCGTCACCCACTTCCTGCGGGTGGCGGCCCTGGCACATGCCCACGACCTGCCGGTCAGCCCCATCGGCAACATCCCCGTCGGGCTGCTGCACGCCGCCACCTCGGTGCCGAACCACCTGGTCAGCGAACTACAGGATCTGCGGCCGCCGGCGGGCATCGGCCTCGACCTGCACGTCGAGGACGGCGCGTTCATCCTCGGCGACGCGCCGGGCCTGGGCATCCGGATCGACGAGGTGGCGATCGCGGCAGCCGGACACCGAGCCGGCAGCCCGGCCTCCCAGAGCCCGAACGTCCGACCGGAGCGTGCGGGCAAACGCCTGCTGGCGGTGGCCGAGCACATGCCCACCGCCGGGCCGGTCCGGGTCGAGGCCCTTCTCGCCGACGCCGTCGCCGGGCAGAACGACGTGGCGCCCCTGCGGCACTGAACCTCGAACCACCGCATCCCCCACCGAAAGGAATCCGAGTGTCTCCCTCGCTCGTACCCTCCAGACGGACCTCCGCGGCGGTCGCCGCCGTGCTCGTGGCCGGTGCCCTCGCCGGTCCGCTCGCCACACCGGCCGGCGCCGCCCGACCGAGCCAGACGATCGTCGTGGCCCCCACCGGGGCGAAGAACGCCACCGACAAGGGCCCCGCCAGCGCCGGTCGTCCGCTGGCCACCCTGGCCGAGGCGCAGCGGCGTGCCCGCACGGCGGCCGCGAGGGGCGACCGGGACGTCACCGTCCACCTGCTCGACGGCACCTACCGACTGACCGCGCCGCTGCGCTTCGACGCCGCCGACTCCGGCCGCGACGGGCACGTGGTGACCTGGCGGGCGGCCCGCGGCGCGAAGCCCGTCCTCAGCGGTGCCCGGCCGGTCACCGGGTGGCAGCTCGACGACGCCGGGACCGGCGTCTACCGGGCCCAGGTCGGCATCGGGTTCGACAGCCGGCAGCTCTACGTCGACGGCGTGCTGGCCCAGCGGGCCCGACTGCCGCTGGCGCGGACCGACATCACGCTGAACGCGACCGGCTTCACGGTGCACAACCCGCGGTTGTCCTACCTGGACACGCTGCCCGACCAGCAGCGGATCGACTTCCAGGCGATGCTGTCGTTCACCAACAGGTTCGCACCGGTGCAGAGCATCTCCGGCAGCACTGTGGTCATGCAGCAACCGGCCTGGGACAACAACACCTACGGGTACGACACCGTCCAGTCCCCGCTGCGCACGCCGACGTTCTCCCTGCTGAACTCCAAGCGTTTCCTCGACGAGCCCGGCGAGTGGTACCTGGACAACACGGCCGGCACGCTCTACTACAAGCCGCTCCCGGGCCAGGACCTGGCGCGGTCGCGTGTCGAGCTGCCCCGGCTGGAGTCCCTGGTCCAGGTCGGCGGCAGCTACGACGCCCCGGCCCGTAACCTGCGGTTCGAGGGCCTGACGTTCACCGGCACCACGTGGCTGCACCCGAGCACGTCCGACGGGTACGCCAACCAGCAGACCGGCGTCTTCATCTCCGGCGTCCAACCGGACCGGCCGGCCGACGCGTTCACCTCCTGCGACTTCGGCTGTCGGGGCTTCGAGGGATCGCGGAACAACTGGGCGCAGACGGCCGCGGCGGTGCAGGTGTCGGCGGCCGAGGGCATCCACTTCGCCGGCAACACCTTCGTGAACCTGGGCTCGGTGGGCATCGGCATCGGCAACGACGCCAACGCCACCGCGAGCGGTGTGGGGCTGGGCGCGCACGACGTCTCGGTCGTGGGCAGCACGTTCACCGCGAGCGCGGGCGGTGGGATCGTGGTCGGTGGCGTCCGCCCCGACGCCCACCACCCCAGCGACCCCCGCGCGACCAACCGGGACATCCTGATCGGCAACAACCGGGTCTACTCCACCTCGCGGGAGTACCTGGACCAGGACGCGATCTTCGCCAGCTACGTCACCCGGCTGACGATCGAGCACAACTACGTCTCCGACATGCCGTACACCGGCATCGGGCTCGGCTACGGCTGGGGCGCCAACGACCCCGGCGGCAGCCCAGAGTACCTCAACCGTGGGCTCTACGACTTCCAGCCGATCTACGACACCCCGACCACCCTCGGCGACGTACGGGTCGTCGGCAACATCGTGCGCAACGTCGTGCAGACCATGTTCGACGCCGGCTGCATCTATACCCTGTCGGCGATGCCCCGCAGCACCATCGACGAGAACCTGTGCGAGAACAGCGGGCAGTTGGGCCTGTACTTCGACGAGGGTTCCCGCTACCTCAGCGCGTCCCGCAACGTCTTCGTCAACACGGCCGGGCAGTGGGCGCACGCCAACAACCAGAACGGCAACCGCACCGGTGACCTCACGCTGATCGGCAACTGGGCGACGAACGGGGCCATCACCGGTCTCGTCAACGGCAGCCGTGGCAACGTCGTGCGGGACAACGTCACCATTCCCGCCGGCAACATCCCGATCGAGGCCAGCCGGGTGATCTACCAGGCCGGTCCGACCGGACCGTACCGCGGTGCCGCCGACGAGCGACGCCCCCCGGTCGGCGCCGTCCTCACCGCCGACCCGGCCAGCGTGAGCGCCGGCGGCACGACGACTGTCACCCTGACCGTCGAGAACCTCGGTGACCGGCCCGCGACCGGCGTACGGCCGACGATCGTCGTACCCGAGGGATGGCGGGCCGTGCCGACCGGCAGGCCGGCACGGACGGCGCTGCCCGGCGGCGCCTCGACCACCGCGTCCTGGCGCGTCACCGCGCCCGCGTCGTTCCCGGCGCCGGTCAGCCGGGCCGCGGTCACCGCGACGGTGGGCTTCCGGGCCGAGGGCACGTCGTACGCGCCGAGCCGGTCGCTGACGTTGACCGCGCTCAACCCGCTGACCTCGCTCAAGGGGCACGGCTCGGTGCCGAGCCAGTTCGCCGAGGCCGACTCGGGGTACGCCATCCTGACCTCCGGGGCCGACATCTGGCAGGACTCCGGTGGGTCGTTCGACGAGTACGGCGCGATCTACGCCGACGACGCCGCCGGCGCGACCACGACGGTGACGGCGCGGGTCACCGCGCTGGACAACACCAACTCCTGGGCCAAGGCGGGCGTCGCCCTGCGCAACGACCTGACCGGGTCGGGCTCGTCGCCGGGGTACGCCGTCCTGGTGGTCACGCCCGGCAACGGTGTGGCCTTCCAGTGGGACGCCGACGGCAACGGCTACCTGGACTCGTTCAGCGGGGCCGGAGGGGTCCGGGCGCCCGCCTGGGTGCGCCTCGTGCGTTCCGGCGACACGGTCAGTGGGTACTACTCCACGAACGGCACGGACTGGACCAGGGTCGGCCAGGCGGTGACCCTGCCGGGCATCGCCGCGACACAGGACGCCGGCCTGATCGCCACGTCGCACGCCTCCGGCGTGACCGGCCAGTTCAGCTTCAGCGACTTCCAGGTGAGCTGACGATCTTCGGTCGTGGGCGCGTCGTCACGGCGACGTGCCCACGACCGCGTTCCTGCACAGGTAATCAACGACGTTGAGCGGAGCAACAGTGAAGGCAGTTGTCTACCGGGGTGCGCGTGATCTCGGGATCGAGGACCGCGCCCCCGAACCGCCGGGCCCCGGCCAGGTGCGGATCGCGGTGGCGTACACCGGGATCTGCGGCACGGACCTGCACATCTTTCACGGCGACATGGACGCCCGGGTGGGCGCGTCGGCGGTGATCGGGCACGAGATGTCCGGCCGGGTCGCCGCGCTTGGCGACGGCGTCAGCGGCTTGACCGTCGGGCAGCCCGTCACCGTGATGCCGACCCGCGCCTGCGGCAAGTGCCCGGCGTGCCGCCGTGGCAACTCGCACATCTGCCACGCCATGAACTTTCTCGGCATCGACTCGCCAGGCGCGATGCAGTCGTCGTGGACGGTGCCGGCCGACCTGGTGCTTCCGCTCCCCGACGACCTGCCGTTGGACCACGCGGCGCTCGTCGAGCCGGTCGCGGTCGCGGTGCACGACGTCGGACGGGCGAAGGTGACGTCCGGCGAGCACGTGGTCGTCGTCGGTGGCGGCCCGGTGGGCGTCCTCATCGCGGCCGTCGCCCGGGCGCGTGGGGCGGAGGTCCTGCTCGTCGAGCCGGACGGCTTCCGGCGCGGGGTCGCGTCGGGGATCGGGATCGAGGTCGTGGACCCGGGTCCGACCGATGTGGTGGCGCTCGTCAACGAGCGGACCGGGGGCGCTGGCGCGGACGTCGCGTTCGAGGTGTCCGGCTCGGCCGCCGGGGTCGGCACGGCCGTGGACGTGCTGACCACCCGGGGTCGGCTGGTGATGGTGGCGATCCACCCGCAGCCGCGTCCGGTGAACCTGCACCGGTTCTTCTGGCGCGAGTTGGAGCTGCTGGGCGCGCGGTTGTACCAGCGCGAGGACGTGGTGGAGGCGATCCGGCTGGTCGCGGCGGGCGTCATCCCCGCCCAGGAGCTGATCTCCCGGGTGCTCCCCGTGGCCGGCGTCACGGACGCGTTCACGGCTCTGGAAGGTGGCGGCGGCGTCATGAAGGTGCTGCTCGACTGGCAGGAGGAGGCCCGATGAGCGCCCTGTTCGACCTGACGGGACGTACGGCGTTGGTGACCGGCGCCCGGCGCGGGATCGGCCTGGCGATGGCGGAGGCCCTGGCGGCGGCCGGCGCGGACATCATCGGGGTGTCGGCGCAGTTGGAGCCCGAGGGCAGTGAGGTGCAGCGGCGGGTCGAGGCGGCCGGTCGCCGCTTCACCGGCATCCGCACGGACCTGGGTGACCGGGCCGCGGTGTACCGGTTGGCCGAGGAGGCCGCGGCGGTGGCACCGGTGGACATCCTCGTGAACAACGGTGGCACGATCGCCCGGGCGCCGGCCGCGGAGCACCCGGACGAGATGTGGGACCGGGTGTTGCAGGTGAACCTGTCCAGCCAGTTCGTGTTGAGCCGGGAGATCGGTCGAGGGATGCTCGACCGCGGCCACGGCAAGATCATCTTCACCGCCTCGCTGCTCAGCTTCCAGGGCGGCATCAACGTCGCGAGCTACACCGCGGCGAAGTCCGGCCTCGCCGGGCTCACCAAGGCCCTGTCCAACGAGTGGGCGGGCCGCGGGGTGAACGTCAACGCGATCGCGCCCGGGTACATCGCCACCGACAACACCCAGGCGCTCCGCGACGACCCCGAGCGCAACGACGCGATCCTGGGCCGGATCCCGGCCGGCCGGTGGGGACGCGCCGACGACCTGGCCGGCGCCACCGTGTTCCTGGCCGCCGCGGCCTCGGACTACGTGCACGGCACCGTCCTGCCCGTCGACGGCGGGTGGTTGGGCCGATGACGCAGACCACGCCTCCCGGACGCCCCGGCATCGTCGACGCGCACCACCACCTCTGGGTCCGTGCGCGACACCCGCAACCCTGGATCGACCCGGACACGATGGCCGCGATCGACAACGACTTCACCCCGGCGGACCTCGCCCCGGCGGCACGGGCCGCAGGCGTCACCGAGACCGTCGTCGTGCAGTCCATCGCCTCCGTGGCGGAGACGGAGCACCTGCTGGGCATCGCGGCCGACGACCCGCTCATCAGCGGGGTCGTCGGCTGGGTCAACCTCACCGCCGACGACATCGACGAGCGCCTCGACCGGCTCCGCGCGGCGCGCGGCGGGGAGCGGTTGGTCAGCATCCGGCACCTCGTCCAGTCCGAACCCGACCCGGCGTACCTCGACCGACGCGACGTCCGGCGGGGCATCGCGGCGGTCGGCGCGGCCGGCCTCGCCTACGACCTGCTGGTCCGCGACCACCAGCTGCCGGCGGCCACCCGGCTCGTCCGCGACCTGCCCGAGGTGTCGTTCGTCCTGGACCACCTCGGCAAACCGGCGCTCGGAACGGGGGGCCTCGGCGAATGGCCGGCCCGCCTGCGGTCGCTCGCCGCCGAACCGAACGTCACCGCGAAGCTCTCCGGTCTGGTGACCGAGGTGGACGGCTCGTCCTGGACGGCCGACGACCTGCGGCCCGCCGTCGACCACGCGCTCGACGCGTTCGGCCCGGACCGGCTCATGTTCGGCTCGGACTGGCCGGTGTGCCTGCTCGCCAGCTCCTACACCCGGTGGGTCGCCGTGCTCGCCGACCTGCTGGAACCACTCGGTGACCAGGAGCAGGCGGCGATCTGGCGGGACACCGCCCACCGTGCGTACCGGCTGGAGGCGTCATGACGAGCCGGGCGCTGCCCCACCGGCCGGCGGTCCGTCTCACCGCGCTGGGCTTCGGCGCCGCGCAGGGCGGCAGCCTGTACCGGGCGACGTCGGGCGAGGAGTTCGCCGGCGCCGTCGACGCCGCCTGGGCCGCCGGCATCCGGTACTTCGACACCGCGCCGCACTACGGGCTCGGCCTGTCCGAGCGGCGGCTGGGCGCCGCGCTGCGGTCCCGGCCGCGCGACGAGTACGTGGTGTCGACGAAGGTCGGGCGGCTGCTCGTACCCTCGCCGGAGACCGCGGGGGAGCGCGACTCGGAGGGCTTCGACGTGCCGGCCGACCACCGGCGGGTCTGGGACTTCAGCCGCGACGGCGTACGCCGGTCGTTGGAGGCCAGCCTGGAACGCACCGGCCTGGACCGCGTGGACGTGGTGTACCTGCACGACCCGGACGACCACTGGGAGCAGGCGGCGACCGAGGCGGTGCCCGCGCTGGTGGAGCTGCGTGACCAGGGCGTCATCGGCGCGATCGGCGCCGGCATGAACCAGTCGGCGATGCTGGCCCGGTTCGTCGAGGAGACCGACATCGACGTGGTCATGTGCGCCGGCCGGTACACCCTTCTCGAACAGGGCGCGCTTGACGACCTGCTGCCCGCCGCGCAGGCCCGTGGGGTCGGCGTGGTGATCGCCGGGGTCTACAACTCGGGGCTGCTGGCCCGCGACGAGCCGCCGGCGGACGCGGTCTACAACTATCAGCAGGCGCCGCCGGAGGTGATCGAGCGGGCCCGGCGGATCGCGGCGGTCTGCCAGGCGCACGGCGTCACGTTGCCGCAGGCGGCGTTGGCGTTCGTCCGCCGGCATCCGGCAGTGGTCTCGACGGTGGTCGGCCTGCGCGACGCCGCCCAGGTGACCGAGACCCTGCGCCGGTGGGACGCGGACGTGCCGGAGCAGCTCTGGGCGGCGCTGCGCGACGCCGGGCTGCTCGACGGGTGACGACACGCCTGTGAAACGCGGTGCGCCGGCCACCCGATCCTCTTCGATCGGGTGGCCGGCGCCTTTTCGGAGCTACGGCCTGATCGCTAGACCGCGGTGAACCGCCACTGCTGGTTGGTGGCGCTGTGGCAGCCCCACTGCAACAGCCGGGCCCCGTCGGCAGTCGAGGCGCCGTTGACATCCACGCAGAGCCCGCTGAGCGCGCTCTTGACCGTGTAGACCCCTGTGGTGCCGGTCGCCGTCACGGTGAACTTCTGCTGGTTGGAGTTGGTGCAGGTGCTGTGTTGCAGGTAGGCGCCCTGTGCGGTGGAGCCGCCGACGACGTCGAGGCACTTGCCGCTGTGCACCGCCTTGAGGTAGACGGCGCCGTTGCCGGCGTCCACCGCCTGCCACTTCTGGTTGTTGCCACCGGTGGCCGCCCACTGCACGACCTGGGCGCCGTCGGCGGTGGAGTTGCCGCTGACGTCCATCAACTTGCCGCTGTGCTGCGCCGCGACGGTCCAGGTCCGGCCGGCGATCCCGCCGCCGCCGGTGCTGGGGACCCCCACGCCGTTGCCACCGAAGGTGAACGCGTCGAGGTCGAACCAGTTGGCCGTGGAGCCCTTGAACACCATGTAGAGCGTGTGCGTCCCGGACAGGGCCGCCACGGACACCGGGGACGTGGACTGGTAGTTGTCCCAGCCGCCGGTGCTGGGCACCGCCGTGGTGGCCAGCAGGGTGCCGGTCGGCGAGTCGGCCCGCAGCTCGATGGAACCTCCACCGCTCGGGGACGACAGCCGGTAGCTGACGTTACTGATGCCCGACAGGCTCATCGGGTTGAACGCCACCCAGTCGTTGTTGGCGATTTCACCGACGCGCTTGCCGCTCTCCGCCGCGGTCTGGTCGATGATCCGGACGCCGGACTGGCTGCTGAAGTACTCGGCCTGCTTGTGCTTCGGCTGCAGGATCGCCGTCGCGTAGCCGGTCAGTGGCGCCGCCCCGCCCGTGCCACCGTCGTCGGTGTAGCGGGCGTTGAGCACGTAGTACAGGTTCGCGCCTTCGGGGTGCCCGCCGAGCAGGTCGGTGGAGATGGTGCCCGAGCAGCCCGGGTACTCAGTGGTCTCGTGCGCGTGGTCGTCGTGGCCGAGCGCCGGGTTGACGAACACCTTCGAGCAGTCGATGGCCGCGCCGCCGGGGTCGGAGACGCTTACCGTGTACGAGACCTTGTCGCCGAAGTTCAGCATGCCGCCGTTGGGCGGCACCGTGATGGTGACGACCGGGGCGGTGTTGCCGACGGTGATCTGCACGTTGGCGAAGCCGGTCCTGCCGGTGTTGTCGGTGACCTTCAGCTGCGCCGTGTAGTTGCCGTTGGTGGTGTAGGTGTGCGCCGGGTTGGCCGCCGTGGACGTGCCGCCGTCACCGAAGGTCCACTGGTAGCTCAGGGTGTTGCCGGCGTCCGGGTCCGCCGTGCCGGCGCTGCTGAACTGGACGGTCAGCGGGGCGCTGCCGCTGGTGGGCGTGCCGACGGCCTTCGCGATCGGTGAGCGTCCACCCTGGATGTAGTCGATGCGGTAGAGCCCGGAGTCGTTGTTGCCACCGCCGAAGTTGGAGCCCCACTCCAGCAGGTAGAGCGAGCCGTCCGGGCCGAACTCCATGTCCATCGGCTTGTTGAAGTTGCCGCCGGGCAGGAACGAGTTGGTCCGGGTGACAGCCGTCGACGAGTCGAAGTGCGTCTCCTTGATGTAGTTGCGCGACCACTCGTAGAAGAAGTGCACGCCGTCGTAGTAGGCCGGGAACTTCGTCGCCGACGGGTTCGCCGCGTTGTAGCGGTAGACCGGCCCACCCATCGGCGCCGACCCGCCGGAGCCCAGCTCCGGGAAGGTCGTCGACGCGGGGTAGCCGTACCAGATGTTGGGCGAGACGATCGGCTTGAGGTTGACCAGGCCGGTGTTGTTGGGCGAGTTGTTGACCGGGGCGTTGCAGTTGAACTTCGCCCCGACGACGCCGGTGTCCGGGTTGAACGGCGCGTACGGCTGGTTGTTGCCGTGGCAGAACGGCCAGCCGTAGTTGCCGGGGGTCTTGATCACGTTGAGCTCGACGAGCCCCTCGGGACCCCGGTTGGTCGTCGGCGGGTTGCGGTCGGGGCCGTAGTCGGCCAGGTAGACCCAGCCGGTGGCCGGGTCGATCGAGAAGCGGAACGGGTTGCGGAAGCCCATGGCGTAGACCTCGGGTCGGGTCTGCGCCGTGCCCTGGGGGTAGAGGTTGCCCGTCGGGATGGTGTAGCCACCGCTGGCCGACGGCGTGATGCGCAGCAGCTTGCCGCGCAGGTCGTTGGTGTTGCCGGCGGAGCGGGCGGCGTCCAGGTTGGCCTTGCCCGACCGCCAGTCCAGCGGCGCGTAGCCCTGCCAGTTGGGGTCGAGGTTGGGCGGGGTGTCGTCGCCGGTGCCGATGTAGAGGTTGCCGTCCGGGCCGAACTCGATGTAGCCACCGGTGTGGCCGGGCTCGGCGAAGGTCCGGTCCCGGTACGCCGGGATGTCGATGATCCGGGCCTCGGTGGCCAGGTTCAGGGTGTCACCGGTGAGCGTGAAGCGGGAGACCCGGTTGACGTCGGTCGTGCTGCTCGCCGGCGAGTGGTAGACGTACACGTATCCGTTGCTGGCGAAAGCCGGGTCTATCGCGACGCCGGTGAGGCCGTCCTCACCGCCGGTGTAGACGCTCAGCGTGGCGGCGGTGACGGTGCTGTTCGTGCTCGGCTTGAAGATCTTCACCTGTCCGCCGCGCTGGACGTAGAGCACGCGGCCGTCCGGCAGCACGGCCAGCGCCATCGGGTCGGCGGTGTTGTCGTCCAGGGTGCGCTTCTCGAAGTTGCTCCAGACGGTGCCGCCACAGTCACCGGGCTGGTTGCCGGCGGCCCACTTGACGCCTCCGAGGACGTGGTTGCGGAAGTTCGTCTCGCTGTAGGACTCGATCGCGTGGCCCATCGCGGTGGCCCACACCCGGCCGCCGCCGGCGTTGCGGCACCACGAGATCGGGTGGTCCGGGCCCATCGCCCGGGCGCCCGGGTTGTACGTGCGCTCGTCGGCGGTCACCAGGACGTGCACGTTGCCGCGCGGGTTGGCGTCGAAGTTGTACCACTCCTCGCTGCGGTTCCAGCGGTCCGGCAGACCGGTCGTCGACGGGTGCTGCTTGTCGGCGACGATGGCGGTGCCGGGCAGCACGCCGGGGGAGTGCTCGGGCATGTGGGCGCCGCCGTTGAGGGTCTGGTCCCACCAGGGGTACTCACCCTCGATGCCCATGTCCAGGGCGTTGTGGATGCCGACGATTCCCTTGCCGCTGGCCAGGTAACCCTCCACGGCCTGGCGCTGGGCTGCCGAGGTCCAGACCATGCCGGAGGTCTGGAACATGATGATGACGTCGAAGGTGGCGAGGTTGGCGGGCGTGAAGACGCTCGAGTCCTCGGTCGCCACCAGCTCGAAGTTGTTCGCGGCAGCCTGCTGCTGGAACATGGAGATACCGGCGGGGATCGAGTCGTGCCGGTAGCCGGCGGTCTTGGTGAACAACAGGGCGCGGAAGGCCGGGGCGGCCGACGCCGGCGGGGCCAGGCCGAGGGCCACTAACAGGCCGACGATCATTCCTATGATGATGGTGGGGCGACGCATGCCGTCTCCTAGGTGTGGGCGGGCAACTCCGTTTGCGAGCACGGGTCCGGCACGCGCCAGGTTGTGCCTGGGCGCGCGTGGGCCACGAATGTGCTGATCGCGGTCGTCGTGCCGTCCGCCGAAACGGCAGTCAGCCCCGCAGGACGTCACACAGCGTGACGTGGGCTGTGTGCTCGTCCAAGGTCTGCGAGGTCAGGATGGGCTATCCACTGATGACTGTCAATGTAACGTCGAGCGTCTGATGTTACCCCCGGGTAGGAGTGGTCGAGTCTGACCTGCCTGAGCCGACAGTCGAGCCGATCGAGTGCCGGGCCTGGCAGTCGCCGCAGATCGAGGATTGCGGAGCCGCATCCAAACATCTATCTTCATACGTGTGATGTTTCCTCGATGTCAAGGAAATGTTTGCACCATAAAAACGCAAGTTCTGCAGAGAGCTACAAAAGTACGTCGCTCAGCGCGTCGAACGGCCTACGGACCGGCGTACGGATCTCGTCGATGACTACTATGTGTGAGGGCTATCGGGATGGCAGATCCACCACCGGCACCGTTGCTGGCCCTGCGGGGCATCGGCAAGTCCTTTCTCGGTGTGCGCGTCCTCGACGGGGTCGACCTCGACGTGGCGGCGGGCGAGGTCCACGCGGTCGTCGGTGAGAACGGCGCCGGGAAGTCGACGCTCATGAAGATCGTCTCGGGTGGGTACGCCCCGGACGAGGGCACCGTCGAGTTCGCCGGTCGACCGCGTGCCTTCCACGGCCCCCGCGACGCGCAGCGGGCCGGGGTCGGCATCATCCACCAGGAGTTCAACCTGCTGCCCGAGCGCACCGTCGCGGAGAACGTCTATCTCGGCCACGAGCCGGTCCGGCGCGGGCTGGTCGACCGCCGCGAGATGCTCGACCGCACCCGGCGCCTGCTGGCCTCGATCGGGGAGACCGCGCTGCCGGCCGACTCCCGGGTGGGGCGGCTCGGCGTCGCCCAGCAACAGGTCGTCGAGATCGCCAAGGCGCTCGCCCTGGACGCGCGGCTGCTCATCATGGACGAGCCGACCGCAGCGCTGGCGGACCAGGAGGTCGAGCTGCTCTACGGTCTGGTACGCCGGCTCCAGGAACGCGGCATCGGCCTGCTCTACGTGTCGCACCGGCTCACCGAGGTCTTCGACCTGTCCAGCCGGATCACGGTCCTCAAGGACGGTCGCCGGGTGACCACAGTGAACACCGCGCAGACCACCGCCGACGAGCTGGTGCGGCACATGGTCGGCCGCGAGCTGTCCAGCTACTACCCGCAGCGGGCCGGCCCCGACGACCGCGGGCCGGTGCGCCTCACCGTCCGCGGCGGGGGCAACCGCAAGCTGCGCGGGGTGGACCTCGAGTTGCGCGCCGGCGAGGTGCTCGGCATCGGCGGCCTGCAGGGTTCCGGACGATCGGCGCTGGCCCGTGCGCTCTTCGGGGTGGCCCCGTTCACGACAGGGGACGTGGAGCTCGACGGCGAACCGGTGCGGCTGCGCTCGCCGCGCGCCGCGATGCGGGCGGGCATCGCGTACGTCACCGAGGACCGCAAGGGTGAGGGCATCGTGGCCCGACAGTCGGTGCTGGACAACGCGCTGCTCGCCAGCCGGGCCGTGTTCGCGGCGCGGTCCGGTCGCGCCGCCCGCACCGCACGGGTGCGTGAACTGCTCGACGCCGTGGAGGTCCGCGCCGCCGGCGACGACCAGGAGATCCGCTTCCTCTCCGGCGGCAACCAGCAGAAGGTCGTCCTGGCCCGGTGGCTCGCGCTGACACCACGGATCCTGCTCTTCGACGAGCCGACCCGGGGCATCGACGTGGGCGCGAAGTCGGCCATCCACGATCTCGTCCGGCGCCTGGCGACCGACGGCGCGGCCGTTCTGATGATCTCGTCGGAGTTGCCGGAACTGCTCGGCATGAGCGACCGCATCGTCGTCCTGCGCGACGGCCGGATCGCGGGCGAGCTGCCCGCCGGCGCGACCGAGGAAGAGGTCGTCGCCCTCGCGGTCGGCGCCGTCCGGGAGGCCGCCGCGTGAGCGCGAGGAGTGAGCCGGGTCTGCGAGCCCGGCAGTCGCGAATGGAGACGGCCCGATGAGCGCGAGGAGTGAGCCGGGTCTGCGAGCCCCGCAGTCGCGAATGGAGACGGCACCGTGACCGCCCTGTCGCTTCGTCCGGCCCGGCACGCCGTACCGGGTGTGTTCGTGGCCCTGGCCCTCACCCTGGTGATCGGTTGGCTGGTCGTACTGCTCGACGGCGGGCAGCTCTTCAACCAGTCGACGACTGTGAGTCTGCTGCACGTCGCCGCGGGCCTCGGGCTCGTCGCCGTCGGGCAGACCCTTGTCATCCTCGGTGGTTCGCTCGACCTCTCCGTGGCGTTCGTGATCAGCCTGAGCACCCTCGTGGCGGCCGAGGCGATGAACGGCAGCGACGGCGCGATGCTCCCGGCGATCGGGCTCGCGCTCGCGATCAGCGCCGCCGTCGGGCTGCTCAACGGGTTGCTCGTCACCAAGGCGCGGATCAACGCGTTCATCGCGACCCTCGGCGTCGGGTTGCTGCTCAAGGGCTACCTCGACAACGGCTACGACGGCCCGGCCGGCGAGAGCGCCCCGGCTCTCGTGCGGACTCTCGGATACCAACGGGTCGGTCCGGTCCCGCTGTCCTTCGTGCTGCTGCTCGCCGTGACCGCGGCGGCCTGGTTCGCGCTGTCGCGGACCCGCTTCGGCCACCACCTGGTGGCCGTCGGCGGCGACCCGGAGGTCGCCCGGCTCTCCGGCGTCCGCAACGACCGGGTCCTCATCACCGCCCACGTGCTGTGTTCCCTCTGCGCCGGTCTGGCCGGCGTCTACCTGGCCAGCCGACTCGGCTCCGGCGCCCCACGGGTGGGCACCGAGGGGCTCTACGACCTGGAGTCGATCGCCGCGGTGGTCCTCGGCGGCACCGCCCTCGCGGGCGGGCGTGGGGGAGTCCTCGGCACGGTCGGCGGCGTGCTGCTGCTCGCCAGCATCGACGCGGTCTTCAACCAGCTCGAGGTGGACGCGTTCTTCAAGCAGGTGATCCGCGGCGTGATCATCATCGCCGCGGTCGCCGTCTACGCCCGACGGGCCATGCGAAAGGCGGGGTCCTGACCATGCGGGTCGCCGAACGTCGTCCGCTGCCGCTGCGGATCCGTACCGACGGGATCGCGCCGATCGTCGCGCTCCTGACGGTCCTGCTGATCCTGATCGCGTTCGTCCAGCCCGACTTCCTCGCGCCGTCGTCGCTGATGTCGTTCCTCGGGCGGTCGGCACCGATCATCCTGCTCGCCGCCGGTCAGTACTTCGTGATCGTCTGTGGAGAGTTCGACCTCTCCGTCGGCTCGCTGGTCACCGCGCAGGTCGTCGTCGCCGCCCGGCTCATCGACAGCGACCCCTCGCGCACCTGGCCGGTGGTCGTGCTGCTGCTCGCCGGCGGCGCGCTCGTCGGGTTGGTAAACGGCCTGGTGACCACCGTGCTGCGGGTGCCGTCCTTCATCACCACTCTCGGCATGTTCCTGATCCTCGTCGGCGCCGTGTACCTGTGGTCCGACGGCGCCCCCAAGGGCGGGCTCTCCGAGGAGTTCCGCCGCTTCGGCCGACGCGCCATCGAGGATGTGCCGCTGCTGGGCCGGATCCCGTACGCGCTGCTCGTCCTGGTGGTCGTCGCCGCCATCGCCGTCGTGCTGACGCGCTCCGACTTCGGTCGCACACTTGTCGCCGTCGGCGACAATCCGCGCACCGCCGAGCTGAGCGGTGTACGGGTCGTGCGTACCAAGACGATCGCGTTCATGCTCAGCGGTCTCGCGGCGGCGGTCGCGGCGATCCTCCTGGGCGGGTACAGCGGCGTGTCGTTCCAGGCCGGCGTCGGCCTGGAGTTCGGGGCGATCACCGCGGTCGTGCTCGGTGGGGTCGCCCTCGGCGGCGGCCGCGGCTCGGTCGTCGGGGCGATGCTCGGCGCCCTGACCCTCGAGACGCTCTTCGCGTTGATGAACTTCGCCGGCGTCTCCGGCGCTCTCAGATCCACCGTCCAGGGCGTGATCATCCTGCTCGCCGTGGCGGTCTCTTCCCTGCGTTCCTCCTCCTCCCGATAAAGGTGATTCGATGAGACGATCCATGACCGCACTGGCCGCGGTGAGTGTCCTGGTGCTCGCGGGATGTGCCACCGACGAGCCGACCGCGTCCCCCTCCGGCACCGCCTCCGCGGCGGCCGGATCGGGGACCGGCGAGCAGTCCAAGTTCTTCGTGCAGGCCGACTACGACAACGAGCTGGCGCTGCTCGACGCCACACCGACGGGCCCGGCCGACAAGCCGTGGGAGCAGGTGCTCAACCCGAAGATGGTGGACACCGCGAAGTACAAGAAGCCCGGCAAGCACAAGATCTGCTTCTCCAACGCGGCACTGAACAACCCCTGGCGGCAGGTCGGGTTCAAGACCATGCAGGCCGAGGTCGAGGCGCAGAAGAGCCGGATCAGCGAGTTCGTGCACGTCGACGCCGAGGGCAAGGACCAGAAGCAGATCGCCGACATCAACGATCTGCTCGGCAAGAAGTGCGACGCCCTCATCGTCTCGCCGAACACCACCGCCACGCTCACCCCGGCGGTCGAGGCGGCCTGTCAGGCGGGCCTTCCGGTGGTCGTCTTCGACCGGGGGGTCAACACCACCTGTCCGGTGACCTTCATCAACCCGGTGGGCGGCTACGGCTTCGGCCACGTGGGCGCGGAGTTCGTCAGCCAGAAGATGAAGCCCGGCGGCAAGGTGCTGGCCCTGCGCATCCTGCCCGGCGTCGACGTGCTGGAGACCCGCTGGTCGGCCGCGAAGATCGCCCTGGACAAGGCGAAGGTCAACGTCGTCGGGGTCGAGTTCACCGACGGCGACCCGGCCAAGACCAAGAAGATCGTGAACGACTACATCCAGCGGTACGGCACGATCGACGGGGTCTGGATGGACGCCGGAGCGGTCGCCGTGGCGGCGGTCGAGGCGTTCCAGGACGCCGGCAAACCCGTACCGCCGATCAACGGTGAGGACCAGCTCGACTTCCTGAAGCTGTGGAAGGACAAGAAGCTCACCGCCATCGCGCCGACGTATCCGACGTACCAGTGGCGGACGCCGATCATCGCCGCGCTGAACATCCTCGACGGCACCCAGGTGTCCAACCCGTGGAAGCTGCCGCAGCCGACGATCACCCAGGACAACCTGGACCAGTACCTCGACGCCAGCATGCCGCCGCTGCACTACGCGATGTGCGGCTGCACCGACCTGCCGGGCTACCCCCAGCGCTGGAAGTAGGTTCGCGGTGTACGCCATCGGCGTCAACCCCTGGGTGTGGGCCTCGCCAGTCGACGACGAGGCCCTCGCCGAGCTGATCCCGCGGATCGCCTCGTTCGGGTTCGACGCGGTCGAACTGCCGATCGAGCAGCCCGGCGACTGGGACCCGGTGCGCACCCGGGACCTGCTGGCCGCGCACGGCCTCGTCGCGGCCGGCGTCTGCGCGGTCACTCCGCCCGGGCGGGACCTGGTGGACGCCGCCCCGGCCGTCGTCGAGTCGACAGTCGCGTACCTCATGGGGTGTGTGGCGAGCGCGGCGGCCGTGGGCGCGCCGTGTGTCGGTGGGCCGGTGTACGCCGCGGTCGGTCGCACCTGGCGGATGTCGCTGGCGGAGCGCGCGGCGTGCTACGCCGACTTTCGGCGGGCCCTGACGCCGGTGGCCGAGCGGGCCGGCGAGTGCGGCGTGAGCATCGGTGTCGAGGCGTTGAACCGCTACGAGACGAGCGTTGTCAACACCATCGAGCAGACGGTCGACCTGATCGACGGCCTGCCACCGAACGTCGGCATCATGATCGACACCTATCACATGAACATCGAGGAGGCCGACCCCTACGCCGCGCTCGCGCTGGCCGGCCCGCACATCAAGCACGTCCAGGTCAGCGGCACCGACCGTGGCGCCCCGGGCAGGGATCATTTCGACTGGCCCCGCTTCTTCACCGTCCTGCGGGGCACCGGTTACCAGGGTGCGGTCTGCATCGAGTCGTTCACTGCCGACAACGCGACAATCGCCACCGCGGCGTCGATCTGGCGTCCCCTGGCCCCCTCGCAGGACCGCCTCGCCGTCGACGGCCTGCACCACCTGCGGAAGGTCGTCGCATGACCCGGCGACGGCCGGCCCGTGGTGTTAGCGCTAACGCCCACCCCCCGAACCCGCCTCGCTGAGGCGTATCCCCCACCACCCCCGTCACCCCCAGGAGACCGTCCCATGTCCGTCCCAACAGCCATCGCCGTGGCGCGCCGGCTTCTCGCCGGCGCCGCCGCGGTGGCGGTGACCGCTCTGGTCGCCGTGACCGCCTCGGCGTCCCCGGCCCTGGCGGCCACCACCACTCTCTACGCGTCCCCCACCGGCACCGGCACCACCTGCACGTCCGCCCAACCGTGTTCGTTGACGGCCGCGCAGACCGCCGTGCGGTCGCTCAACAGCACGATGTCCGGCGACATCGTCGTGGAGCTGGCCGACGGCGTCTACCGGCTCGCGGCGCCGTTCCGGCTGACCGCCGCCGACTCCGGTAACAACGGCTACCAGGTGATCTGGCGGGCCGCGGCCTCGGCCCGCCCGACGATCAGCGGCGCCCGGGCGGTCACCGGGTGGTCCCTCGTCGACTCCGGCAAGAACATCTGGCGGGCCAGTGTCCCGGCCGGGCTCGACAGCCGCCAGCTCTACGTCAACGGCGCCATCGCCACCCGGGCGCGCACGGCCGTGAACCGGTCCGACTTCACGTTCACCACGTCCGGCATGCGGTTCAGCAACAGCGCGCTGAGCTACCTCAACAACGTCGGGAACCAGAACCGGGTCGAGGTGGAGAGCGTCGGCTCGTTCACCGACCGGTACTCGCCGGTGCAGAGCATCAGCGGCAACTTCCTGACCATGCAGCAGCCGGCCTGGAACAACAACACCTTCGGCTTCGACACCCTGTCCCGCCCGCACCGGGCCGGACCGTTCTACCTGGAGAACGCGTACGAGTTCCTCGACTCGCCGGGGGAGTGGTACCTCAACCCCGGCAGCGGTCAGCTCAACTACATCCCCCTCTCCGGGCAGAACATGAGCTCCGTCAGCGTGGAGCTGCCGCAGCTCCAGTCCCTGGTCAACGTCGGCGGCACCTACGACGCGCCGGCGCACCACATCTCGTTCAGCGGGATCACCTTCACCGGCACCAGCTGGCTCGGTCCGAGCAGCAGCAACGGTTTCGCCGACCAGCAGACCGGCGCGCACATCGTCGGCACCTGGGCACGTCCGTCCGACGCGTTGACCTCCTGCCAGGAGGGCTGCCCGCTGTTCGAGGCCACCCGCCCGAGCTGGGCCCAGATGCCGGCGGCCGTGCAGGTCTCCGCCGCCAACACCATCGCCTTCAGTGACTCGCAGTTCGTCAACCTGGGGCAGACGGCCATCGGTATCGGCAACGACGCCAACGCCCACGCCAGCGGCGTCGGCCTCGGTGTCGACAACATCACGGTCACCCGCTCCGAGATCGCCCGCAACTCGGCCGGCGGCGTCGTGGTCGGCGGCGTGCGCGCCGACGCCCACCACCCCAGCGACCAGCGGATGGTCAACCGGAACGTCACGATCAGCAACAACCGGGTGCACGATCTCGGTCTGGAGTACCGCGGCGTGGTCTCGATCCTGACCACCTACGTGAACACCTCGCTGGTCTCGCACAACGAGGTCTACAACATGCCGTACACCGGCATGTCGGTCGGCTACGGCTGGGGCGCCAACGACGCGGGCGGCAGCCAGCACTACGCGAACCGGGGTCTGTACAACTACCAGCCCCGCTACTCGACGGCGACCACCGCGGCCAACAACCAGGTCGTCGGCAACTACGTGCACGACGTCATGCAGCAGATGACCGACGGCGGGTGCATCTACACGCTGTCGGCGAACCCCGGCGGGTCCATCACCCAGAACTACTGCCTGCGGACCAACGGCTGGTTCGGGCTCTACTTCGACGAGGGCTCGCGCTACTACACCGCCCGCAACAACGTGTTCTCGTCCACCGGCACCTGGGCCACCGCCAACTACTTCTACGCCGAGAACATGGGCAACTTCACGGTCACCAACAACTGGTCGACCAACGGCAGCACGAACGTGACCAACGGCGACCGCGGCAACGTGGTCAACAGCAACACCACTGTCTCGAACGGCGCCTGGCCGTCGGGCGCGCAGACGGTCATCAACTCCGCCGGCGTGCAGAGCGGCGGCAGCACCAACCCGCAGAACGTGCAGCTCGTCGGCGTCCAGTCGGGTCGTTGCGCCGAGATCGGCAACTCCAGCACCACCAACGGCACGCAGGCCCAGATCTGGGACTGCATCAGTAACGCCACCAACCAGCGGTGGACCCATACCGCGAGCCGCCAGCTCATGGTCTACGGCACGAAGTGCCTGGACGCCTCCGGCCAGGGCACCGTCAACGGCACGAAGGTCGTGATCTGGGACTGCAACGGCGGCACCAACCAGCAGTGGAACGTCAACGCCAACGGCACGATCACCGGCGTGCAGTCGGGTCTCTGCCTGGACGCCAACGGCGCCGCGACGGCGAACGGCACGAAGTTGATCCTCTGGGCCTGCAGCGGCGGCACCAACCAGCAGTGGCAGTTGCGCAGCTGACATCTGGTTCGCCCCGGCCGGCCGCACCCCGGCCGGGGCGACCCGGCAGCAGGCCCCCACTGGCCGGGGCCCACCAATTGCTGCCGGTCATCGACCAGCGGCTGTGTTAACGCTAACCGAACAGGTCACCCCCCGTCCCCACGGGTGTCCAGCAAGGGAGTGAATTCATGGAATCCAACGGCGCGGTTCATTCCGTCGCCCCGCCGCAGCGTCGCTGGCGGTCGGGACTGGCCGCCGTGGCGGCGACGGTGCTCGCCGCCGGCACCCTCGTCGCGGTGAACGCGACGCCCGCGGCCGCGGCGACTGTGGACACCAACGCCTGGTACGTCCTGGTCAACCGCAACAGCGGCAAGGCGCTCGACGTGTACGGCCAGTCCACCAGCGACGGCGCGCGGATCACCCAGTGGACGCGCAACAACGGCACCAACCAGCAGTGGCAGTTCGTGGATTCCGGCGGCGGCTTCTACCGGTTGAAGTCGCGACTCTCCGGCAAGGTCCTCGACGTCACCGGCGCGTCGACCACCGACGGGGCGGCGATCGTGCAGTGGACCGACAACAACGCCTCCAACCAGCAGTTCCGGCTGGCCGACTCCGACGCCGGAAACGTGCGGCTGATCGGCCGGCAGAGCGGCAAGGCCGTGGAGGTCCAGGGCGCCTCGACCGCCGACGGCGCCAACGTCGTCCAGTACGCCGACACGGGCGGCGCCAACCAGCAGTGGCAGCTGGCCAAGGTGTCCGGTGACACCGGCACCGGTGGAGGGTGCGGCAAGAGCCCCACGCTGGCCAGCGGCACCCACACGATCCAGAGCAACGGCAAGAGCCGCAGCTTCATCCTGCGGGTTCCCGCCAACTACAACAACAGCACCCGCTACCGGTTGATCTTCGCCTTCCACTGGCGGGGCGGTACCGCGGCCGAGGTCAACTCGGGTGGCACGAGTGGGACTCCGTGGTCGTACTACGGGCAGCAGGAGCAGTCGAACAACACCGCGATCCTCGTCGCGCCGCAGGGTCTCGGCAACGGCTGGGCCAACTCCGGCGGCGAGGACATCACCTTCGTCGACGACATGATCCGGTTGATCGAGGGCAGCCTCTGCGTCAACACGACGCAGCGTTTCGCGCTCGGCTTCAGCTACGGCGGGGGCATGAGCTACGCGCTGGCGTGTGCGCGGGCGAACGTGTTCCGGGCGGTGGCGGTCTTCAGCGGCGCCCAGCTCAGCGGGTGCAGCGGCGGCACGCAGCCCATCGCGTACTTCGGTCTGCACGGCATCACCGACTCGGTGCTCAACATCTCCTCGGGTCGGTCGTTGCGGGACACGTTCGTCCGCAACAACGGCTGCACCGCGCAGAGTCCGCGGGAGCCGGCCTCGGGCAGTCGCACCCACATCACCACCGCCTACTCCGGGTGCCGGGCCGGATATCCGGTGCAGTGGGCGGCGTTCGACAACGGCCACATGCCGGGGCCGGTGGACGGCACGTACGCCGAGAGCGGCATCACGACCTGGACCAAGGGCGAGGTGTGGCGGTTCTTTTCGCAGTTCTAGCGATCCCGCTCGGCGACCGCGACCTCGTCGCGCCGACGCCTGA
The DNA here is from genome assembly GCF_000297395.2 of Micromonospora lupini str. Lupac 08. Lineage (GTDB taxonomy): Bacteria > Actinomycetota > Actinomycetes > Mycobacteriales > Micromonosporaceae > Micromonospora > Micromonospora lupini. Next base: position 3,116,379 of record NZ_HF570108.1, read on the forward strand.
GCGTCGACGCGCGGTGGCCGGTTGACGGCTCGCCGGCAGGGGCGGCGTCCGGTCACGCGACCGGGGCCGCCCCTGTTGTCGTTGGGGACCAGCACCTCGATACATGGAAGTAGTTGAATTCAACGTAACGGCTCCGTAATATGACCGGCGTCCGCTGTTAACGCTAACAGTGGCCCCGTAGACATCATGACGCCCGCCTCATCCGGGCCGCTGTCCCTGGTGGACGGCATCACGAAGGGATGCTCCCGCATGAAGCGAAACGTCCGAGCCCGGTACTGGGGGCGGGCGGCGGCGGCCGGGCTGCTCGTGGCCGCCGCCCTCGTGGGCCTGCGCGCCCCCGCGGCCCAGGCGCTGGAGAACGGCACCGCCCGGACACCCCCGATGGGGTGGAACAGCTGGAACTCGTTCGGTTGCAACATCAACGAGGGGCTGATCCGGCAGACGGCGGATGCGATGGTCAGCAACGGCATGCGCGATCTGGGCTACCAGTACGTCGTGGTCGACGACTGCTGGTTCAACCCGAACCGCGACAGCTCCGGCAACCTCCAGGGGGATCCGACCCGGTTTCCCAGCGGGATGAAGGCGCTCGGCGACTACCTGCACGCGCGAGGGTTGAAGTTCGGCCTCTACCAGGTGCCCGTCGACAAGACCTGCGCCCAGTACTTCAACAGCTACCCGGGCGCGACGGGCAGCCAGGGCCACGAGGCACAGGACGCGCGGCAGTTCGCCGCCTGGGGCGTCGACTACCTCAAGTACGACTGGTGCTCCCCGAACGGCAGCATCAACGACCAGGTCACCACGTTCGCCAAGATGCGTGACGCGCTGGCCGCGACCGGCCGGCCGATCCTCTACAGCATCAACCCCAACAGCATCCACGCCAAGACCGGTCCGCAGCGCAACTGGGGCGACGTGGCGAACATCTGGCGGACCACCGAGGACATCACCAACGCGTGGGACACCGGGCAGACCAACGGTTACCCGATGGGCATCCAGAACATCATCAACGTCACCGTCCCCCTGGCGTCGTACGCGCGACCGGGTTCGTTCACCGACCCGGACATGATGGAGGTCGGCCGGGGCGGCATGAACGACACGGAGATGCGCAGCCACTTCGCCATGTGGGCCGTCATGGCGTCGCCGCTGATCGCCGGCAACGACGTGCGCAACATGAACGCCGCGACGCAGACCATCCTCAAGAACGCCAACCTGATCGCCATCAACCAGGACTCCCTCGGGTTGCAGGGCAGCCAGGTCTCGTTCGACGGCACCCGTCGGGTGCTCGCCAAGCGGCTGGCCAACGGTGACGTCGCCGTCGCCCTGCTCAACCAGGGCGCCTCGACCACGACGATCTCGACCACCGCCGCCGCGGTGGGCAAGTCGGGCAGCTCGTTCACCCTGGTGGACGCCTGGAGCAACGCCGCCACCACCAGCACGGGCAGCATCTCGGCAAGCGTTCCGGCGCACGGCACTGTGGTGTACCGGGTCAGCGGCGGCGGCACCAGCACCCCGCCTCCCACCACGCCTCCGCCCGCGACCACGTCCTTCGCGCTGGCCAGCGTCGCCTCGGGTCGGTGCCTGGACGTCCCGGCGAGCAACACCACCAACGGCACCCAGCCGGTGATCTGGGACTGCAACGGGGCCGCCAACCAGCGCTGGACCGCCAACGGGCAGACCCTCCAGTCGCTCGGCAAGTGCCTGGACGCGCCCACCAACGCCACGGCCGGCACCAAGGTCCAGATCTGGGACTGCAACGGCGGGGCCAACCAGCGGTGGACCGTCAACTCGAACGGGACGATCAGCGGGGCCCAGTCCGGCCTGTGCCTCGACGTCAACAACAACGGGACCGCCAACGGCACCACGGTGCTGCTCTGGTCCTGCACCGGAGCCACCAACCAGCGCTGGACGCAGCGCTAGCGGCAGTGGTGACAGGTCCGGGCCGGGGCGACGTCGTCCCGGCCCGGACCTGTGTCGTCGGGTGGGATCGATGCCCGCCGCGCCGACGACCGAGTGCGCAGAACCGTCCGCGCGTCAGGTCGCGTCGATCGCCGCCGTCGCGTCGAGGGTCAGCCCGGTCGACGCGTGGTAGCGCACCGGGATGGGATCGGTGAGTTCGCCGACGAACGTCCCGTCGACGTGGTCGAGGAAGCCGATGAGAGACCAGTCGCCCGCCGGTCCGGGGAGCAGCCGGGGCGCGTACAGGTGCGGGTGCGTGACCGGCCGGGCGGCCGCGACGTCCCACGGGCCGCGGACGCTCTGCCCGGTCGCCACCCAGATCCGGTGGTCGTCGCGCCGGGCGCTGACCGTCGCGTCGGTGGAGAACAGCAGCAGGGGTTGCCCGTCGACGACCGCGACCTGGGGCACCTCCAGGTGACCGAACCCCGCAGGCGTCGACAGCGGCGGCCGGACGGTCCAGGTGAGCAGGTCGGGGGAGGTGGCGTGACCGACGACGCCCCGCGTGTCCGCCGCACCCGTGTCGGCGCGTGCCGTGATCAGCATGTGCCAGCCGTCGCCGTCCGGGTCGGGGAAGACCCAGGGATCGCGCCACGCCTGCTCGTACCACAGGTCGGTGTCGAGCAGCTCGTACCACGTCGGGTCGGCCTGCGCGACCGGCTCGGAACCGTGTCGGTGCCAGGTCGTCAGGTCGTCGGAGACGGCGAGACCGATCCGTTGGACGAGCCCGTCCTCGGCGCGGGAGACCCCGGTGTAGTACAGGTACCACCGACCGTCCGGGCCGCGCACGGTGCACCCGGTCCAGGTCGCGAGGTCGTCCCAGGCCGGCGCGTCGGCGGGGACGACGGCGTCGGCGACCAGCTGCCACGTGCGCAGGTCCGTCGAGACGGCGTGGCCGATCGAGGCGCGGCGGTGGCGGCGGTGCGGGTCGTGCAGGGCGCGGGAGGCGCGCAGGAAGAACACGTGCCAGAGGCCGTTGTCGTCCCGCGCGTACCAGCTGTCCCACACCCAGTGGTCGGCTAGACGAAGCATGGCCGGAAACGTAGCACTAAACCGGTTTAGCGGACGAGGGGCGCAAGCCCGGGGCCGTGGCCCAGGTCAGCCGGCGGGGGGCGCGAGGGACCGGCGTCGGCGCAGCGGCATCGCGACGAGTGACGGCTCGGCGGGGCCGCCGTCGAGGAGCAGCTCGACAGCGCGCCGCCCCATCTGCTCGTGGGGCAGCGCCGTGGTGGCCAGGCTGGGGCGCAGCCAGGCGGCGATCGGGTCGTCGTCGAACGAGATCACCGAGATGTCGTCCGGGACGCTCAGGCCCGCCTCGCCGAGCGCCTGGTACGCGCCGAAGGCCAGCCGGTCGTTCATGCAGATGACCGCGCTGGGGCGCGACGGCCTGCTCAGGAGCCCGCGCATGGCCGCGTAGCCGTGCTCGGGCAGCCACTCGGTGCAGAAGCACTCGGCGAGGAGGCTGACGCCCGCCTCGTCCAGCGCCTGCTGGATGCCGCCCAGGCGGGCCCGGGCGGCGAGGGAGACCTCCGGATCGTCCTCCTTGAGCCGGTTGCGGCCGATCAGCGCGATGGCGTCGCGGTGGCCGTGCTCCAACAGGGCGGCGGCCACGGAGCGACCGGCCCGGTCGTCGTCGGGAAGGACGCAGGGCAGGCCGTCGGCGCTGGTGGCGTTGAGCAGCACCACCGGGCCGCCGAGGATGGCCGGGGGCACCGTCAGCCGCCGGGTGGCCATGGCGGCGTAGATGACTCCGTCGACCTGTCGGTCGAGCATGGCCTCGATGGCGTACTGCTCGAACGTCGCGTCGCCCTGCGTCTCGGTGATGAGCAGCACGTGGTCCCGCTCCCGGGCCGCGTCGAGCGCGCCCCGGATGAGACCGCCGGCGAAGCGGGTGGTGGCGACGATGTCGGAGACGAACGCGATGGTCGCGGTCTTGCGGGTACGCAGGCTGCGCGCCGCGAGGTTGGGCCGGTAGCCCAGCTCCTCGGCCGCGGCGAACACGCGCTGGTGTGCCTCGGCCGAGAGCCGCGTGCCCTCCCTGCCGTTGAGCACCATCGACGCGGCGGTCTTGGACAGCCCGGCTCGCCGCGCGACGTCGGCAAGGGTTGCTCTGTTGCGGCCCATCAGTCCTCCGAATCAGGCGCGGTGCCACGGCTCCGCTCCCGCCCATCATGATGCGTCGGTGCCCGGAGCCTGGCCCCGGTCGGGTCGGGCGTGGCGTGACGTCGATGTTTCCGGACCGTTGCCAAGGTTGTCCTTGACAGCCTCCCGTGTCACGCGCATGCTCTGCTAAATCAGTTTAGCGGCCACTTTTGGCGCGTCCGGAGCCGTCGTCGGTCGCCGTGTCGAGGGTCAGAGGTGGCCGGAACGAGTGCTGCGGCGGGATGACCTGTCACGACGTTCCGGTCGTGGCTGTGCACCCGGTCGCGGTGGTCCCGGTGGAGCCGTCGCGCGGCCAAGGGTCGCGGGCGCGCGGAGGAATCTAGGAGTCATGAAATGGCAGAATTGCTGACGAAACTCCCGCGACGCAGAGCGGTGATCCTCGCGCCACTGCTGGCGATCGGGCTCGCCGCGACGGCGTGCAGCGCGCCGGGAGCCGACCGGTCGTCGACCGCCGGGCCCGACGCCGCCGTCAAGACCGACCTGGGCACCGCGCCGATCAAGCTGGAGATGTACGCGGAGACCGGCTTCCCACTGGCCAAGGCGCTCGCCGACGAGTTCTCCAAGCAGTACCCGAACGTCACGTTCGCCATCCGTGAGGACCAGTTCACGGTGATCGTGGAGAACGCGCCGCGCGTGATGGCCTCGGACAACGCGCCGGACATCATCCGGCTCCCCACGATGGTCGACCTGGTCAAGGACGACCTGCTCAAGAACCTCGACCCGTACGTCACGGCGTACGGCTGGGACAAGTTCCCGGCCTCGCAGCTCGTGCAGTTGCGCGTCGGCGAGAACACCAGGGGCACCGGCTCGCTCTACGGCATGGGGCTCGGCTACAGCGTCACAGGCGTCTTCTACAACAAGAAGCTGGCCAGCCAGGTCGGCATGACCCAGCCGCCGGCCACCGTCGCCGAGTTCGAGCAGCTGCTGGCGAAGGCCAAGACCGGCGGGGTCCAGCCGATCATGCAGTTCAACAAGAACACCGCCGGCATCAACTTCCCGCACCAGGCGCTGCAGAACCAGTTCGGCGACCCGGCCCAGGTCGCCGACTGGATCTTCCAGAAGCCGGGGGCGACGTTCGACACCCCGGCCGCGTTGAAGGCCACCCAGAGCATCCAGAAGTGGGCCCAGGCCGGCTACTTCCCGAAGGACGCCAACGCCCTGGACTACGCGGGCATGGTGGGGCAGTTCCAGAAGGGCAACGGCCTGTTCATGTTCAACGGCGACTGGGAGTCGGCAAACCTCGACAAGGCGATGCCCGGCAACGTGGGCTTCTTCCTGTTCCCGGCCGAGACCGCCGGCGGCAGGCACGTCGCGATGTCCGCCCCCAACACGTTCGGCGTCTCCGCGAAGGCCAAGAACCCGGACGCCGCCGCGTACTTCCTGAACTGGGTCCACACCGACGCCAAGGCCCGGGAGATCGCCGTGACGGTCGGCGGTTCCAGCCCGGGCGGTCCGAGCGACCTCCCGGTGCCGGCCGCCGCCCCGAACACCGTGCTGGCCGAGACCCTCAAGGCGGCGCAGCAGCTCGGCGCCGAGAACGGCGCGGTGGACTTCACCGCGAACGCGACCGGCGGCATCTTCGCCGCTGCGATCACGCCGGAGATGCAGAAGCTGGTCGCCGGCCAGCAGACGCCCGAGGGGTACGTGAAGGCGGTCCAGGCCGAGTACGCGAAGGAACTGTCCCGATGACGTCTGCCCTCGGCAGCGCACCGACCGGGCAGGACCACCGTGCCCGTCCGATCCCCACGCGGGCCCACCGACGCCGGTGGGCCCGCGCGGCCGGGACCGGCTGGTTGTACGTCCTGCCCGCCCTGGTGATGTACGCGGTCTTCGTCCTGCGCCCCCTTGCGCTCACGGTCCAGTACTCGCTCTACGACTGGAACGGGATCGGCGTCGCCCGCTGGGCGGGGCTGGACAACTACGTCACCGTGTTCACCGACAGCGACCTGCTGAAGATCATCTCCAACGCGATCATCCTGATCGTCTTCTTCAGCCTCGTCCCGGTCGCGCTCGGACTGCTGGTGGCGAGCCTGGTCCGCCGGATCACCACCGGCGCGTTCGGGACCGTGGTCCGGACGATCCTGTTCCTACCGCAGGTCATCCCGCTCGTCGCGGCAGGCATCGCGTGGAGCTGGCTGCTCTCGACAAACGGGCTGGTCAACCAGGTGTTGCGCGCGCTCGGGCTGGGTGGCGTCGCCCGCGCGTGGCTCGGCGACTTCGACACCGCGCTGCCCGCCGTCGGCGTGATCGGCGCCTGGGTCCTGCTCGGGCTCTGCACGATCCTGCTGGTGACCGGCATGAGCAAGATCGATCCGGCGCTCTACGAGGCCGCCCGCCTGGACGGCGCGGGGCCGGTCCGTGAGTTCCTCGCGGTGACCCTGCCCAGCCTGCGCCAGGAGATCGGGGTCTGCCTCACCGTCACGATCATCGCCGCCCTGGCGAGCTTCGACATCGTCTACATCTCCACAAGCGGAGGCCCGGGTCTGCAGACCACAGTTCCCGGTCTGGAGATCTACCGCCTCGCCTTCTCGCAGCGTCAGGTCGGACTGGCCTCGGCCCTCGCCGTCGTGCTCATGCTGCTGGTGCTGGCGTTCGTGCTGCCGATCCAGCGACTGACCCGGGGGGAGAAGCCGTGAACCTGAGCCGACGTGAGCAGGTGACCGGGCGGGTCTTCCTGATCGCCCTGATCCTCGTCACCCTGCTGCCGTTCGTGAGCATGCTCTCGGCCGCCCTGCAACCGCGTGGCACCGTGCCCGACGGGCTGGCCTGGCCGTCCGACCCGCAGTGGGGAAACTTCGCCGACGCGTTCACCGCCGCCAACATGGGCGCGCTGCTGCGCTCCAGCCTGCTCATCGTGGCCGGCGTCGTACCGGTGTCGGTGCTCATCGCCACCATGGCCGGCTTCGGGCTCGGCCAGCTCCGGGTGCCCGGCGGCCGGCTCGTCTTCGGCCTGCTGCTGCTCGGCCTCACCCTGCCGTTCGAGGCCGTGGTCACCCCGCTCTACTACCAGATGCAGGACTTCGGGCTGCTCAACACCCGGTGGGCCATCATCCTGCCGTTGATCGGCCTCTACATGCCGTTCGCGGTGTTCTGGATGCGTGCCCACTTCACCAACGTGCCGGTCGAGCTGTCCGAGGCCGCCCGGGTGGACGGCAGCAGCACCTGGCAGTTGTTCTGGCGGGTCCAGGTGCCGCTGGCCCGCCCGGCCATCGCGTCGCTGACGATCCTGATGTTCCTGTGGACGTGGAACCAGTTCCTGCTCGCGATCGTCCTCGTCGACGACGCCAGCAAACGCACGATGGCCGGGGCGCTCGGGGCGTTCCAGGGCCAGTGGGGCACCGACGTGGTGCTGCTGTGCGCTGGTTCGCTGCTGATCCTCACCCCCACCCTCATCGTGTTCCTGATCTTCCAGCGACAGTTCATCAAGGCCCTGATCCAGGGCTCACTGAAGGGATAGGCAGTGGCCACGCAGCCGCAGATCCACGGCGACGTCGACGAGCGCTACGGGCGCGTCGCCGACACCTTCCGCGACAACTTCACCTTCCGGTCCGAGGTCGGCGCCGCGGTCGCCCTCTACGTGCGGGGCCGCAAGGTCGTCGACCTGTACGGCGGGCTTGCCGATTCCCGCACCGGGCGGCCGTGGACGGCGCACACGCCTGCCGTCGTCTTCTCCTGCACCAAGGGGATCCTGGCGATCTGCGCGTACCTCCTGGTGCAGCAGGGGCGGCTCGACCTCGACGCGCCCGTGACGCACTACTGGCCGGAGTTCGGCAAGCACGGCAAGGCGGACATCCCCGTACGCATGCTGCTCACGCACCAGGCCGGCCTGCCGGCCCTGGACCGGCCCCTGACCCTCGACGAGGTGCTCGCGTGGGATCCGGTCATCGCGGCGATCGAGGCGCAGACGCCGCTGTGGCAGCCGGGCACCGCCCACAGCTACCACTCGATGACCTACGGGTGGCTCGTCGGCGAGGTCATCCACCGCGTCACCGGCCAGCTGCCCGGCGCGTACTTCCACGACACCGTCGCGCGGCCACTGGGACTGCGCACCTGGCTCGGCCTCCCCGCCAGCGAGCGCGACACCGTCGCCTGGGATCTGGCGCCACTGTCGAACGCCGATCCGTTCGTCGAACCGGTCGCCGAGCGGGGCATCACCATGGGTGGCGCGTTCGCCTTTCCGGCCGACGCCGACGGGCTGGTCAGTTTCAACGACCCCGCCATCCAGGCCGCCGGCATCCCGGGCGCGGGCGCGGTGAGCACCGCCGACGGCCTGGCGCGGCTCTACGCGGCCTGCGTGTCCGACCTCCGGGGCGGGCCCCTGCTCACGCGCGCGTCGGTGGACGACGCGGTCGTCGTCCGCTCCCAGGGCCAGCAGCGGCACGGCCCGCCGGACACCGGCCAGCGCTGGGGCAGCGGCTTCCTGCTGCACTCGCCGCCGGCGCGGCCCCTGCTGGGAGAGCGCAGCTTCGGCCACGACGGCGCCGGAGGCAGCCTCGCCTTCGCCGACGCGGACCACGAGGTGGGGTTCGGCTACGTGGTCAACCAGATGTACGGGGCCGACGACGAGCGCGCCAACCGGCTCACCGCTGCCGTCCGCTCCTGCCTCGACGCCTGAACAGGCCGGATGCGGTGTGAGTCGGCGCCGCACGGGGTAGGGAGGACGTCGACGGCGGCCATGCGGCGAGACGCTGCCACGATCCGACGGAGTGACAAGCTGTGCGCGACTCCCACCTGCCGGCAGGCGCCGGCCGACACGGACGTCGGCGATGACCGAGCCGACAGCCGACCCCGCCCACGCGTTGGCCGAGTTGAGCCGGATCCGACTCGACGAGGTCAGCCTCGACGACATGCTGCTCCGGGTGGCCACGCTGGCCAGCCGGAGCGTGCCCGGCGCCCGGGAGGTCTCGGTCACCCTCGTCCGGGCTCAGCTCGGTTGGACCGCGGCGTTCACCGGAGACCTGGCCCGCGAGCTGGACGAGTGGCAGTACGAGCAGCATCGGGGCCCGTGCCTGGACGCCTCGGCCAGCGGCGACACCATCTCCGTGCCGGACATGACAGTCGAGCAGCGCTGGCCGCAATGGGCGCAGCGGGCGGGCGCCGTCGGCGTGGGCAGTTCGTTGTCGGTCGGGCTGCCGATCCAGGAGTCGGTGGTGGGGGCGCTCAACGTCTACGGCGGCCCGGCGAACGCCTTCGATCCGCCGGCGATCGCGGTCGCGGAGCACTTCGCCGCGTACGCGGCGGTGGCGCTGGCCAATGCCCACCTGTACGAAAGCGCCGCCACCCTGGCGGAGCAGATGCGGGAGGCGATGCGCAGTCGCGCGGTGATCGAGCAGGCCAAGGGGATCATCATGGGGGAGCGGCGGTGCACGCCGGACGAGGCGTTCGCGCTGCTGTCGAAGATCTCCCAGGACTCCAACCGCAAGGTGCGTGACGTCGCGGAGGCCCTCGTTGCCAGGGCGGTCCCGAGGGCTGGGGTGTGAGCGTGGGTTCAACCGATCAGGGAGATGGCGTGTTGTCGCCGACACAGGAGGGGCGGCCCGAGGCTCTGCGGGACGCACTGCTCGTCCTCGCCGGCCTGCCCGACGAATCTCCGGCACTGCCGGCCCACCTGCGCACGATCGTCGCGCTGAGCGCCGCGGTGGTGGCGCCCGTCGACTTCGCCTCGGTGACCGTGCTGGCTGCGGAGGGCCCGCGCACCGAGGCGTCCAGCGCCGACGCCGCCGACGAGATCGATCTGGCCCAGTACGCCGAGGACGCCGGGCCCTGCCTCGAGGCGGTGCGGTCGGCACGGACTGTCGGCGTGCCCGATGTGGCCGGCGTGGTGGTGTGGCCGGGCTTCCGGGACGTGGCCTGGCGGTACGGGGTCCGTGCCTCGCTGTCGATCCCGCTCTTCGCCGGCAGCGGCGCACCGGTCGCCGGGCTGAACCTCTACTCCCGTGACGTCACCGCCATGCGACAGCTGATCCAGCGGGTCGAATCCTGCTACGCCGGCGACTCCGCGGCGTCCGCCCGGCTGGACGCGGGCAGCGAGCAGCTTCTCGCGGGGCTCACGGAGGCGCTGCGCTGCCGCGACCTCGTCCAACGGGCGCTCGGTGTGCTGATGGACCGGGAGAACGTCGCCGCCGGGCCGGCCTACCGGCGGCTGGTCGACGCGACCACCGCCGGCACGTCGTTGACCGGCACGGCTTCGGCCATTCTCCGTCAACACCTGAGCTGACGGCCGAGGACTGGACCGGTCGGGATCGTGCCTCGCGGACGCTGTCGACACCGGCGCGGGCGACACGTCGAAGGTGATCGACGGCCGAAAGGGTCGGCACCCCCGGGGCGCGCGGTACGTCCGCGACGCCCCGGGGGTGCCGGGGTGGTGAGCTGAGAGGGGACGGGTCAGCTCGCGGTGCAGCTGGGGGTGCCGGACGGGCTGGCACCGGTGCCCTGGAAGCCGAACTCGGTGCTGGCTCCCGCGCCGACCTGGCCGTTGTAGTCGACGTTGCGGAAGTCCACCGCGCCCGACGAGCCGCTGGCCTGCGCGCTCCAGGTGTTGGTGATGGCGGCGCCCGAGGGCAGCGTGACCCGGACCGTCCAACCCCGCAGGGCCGTCGACCCGGCGGTGACCTTGACGGTGGCGACGAAGCCGCCGTTCCAGGAGTTCAGCGACACCGAGGCCGTGCACCCGTCACCGGTCGGCGGCGGGGTGGTGGGCGGCGGGGTCGTCGGCGGCGGGGTCGTCGGCGGCGGAGTGGTGGGCGGCGGGGTCGTCGGCGGCGCGGTGGTCGGAATGGGCGTTCCGGAGTTCAGCGCGTTGAGGACCGAGGTGTACGCCGCCTTCTTGTTGCCCGAGCGGTCGAACAGCAGTGGGTTGTCGTTACCGCGCCACGAGTCGCTGTCCCGCACACCCCACACCGTGATGCCGGTGCAGCGGGGGATGGCCATGCACGCCCGGGTGACCTGGGCGTACGCGTTGGCCTGGTTGGAGCCCTGGGTGATGTCCAGCTCGGTGATCTGCACGTCGACGCCGAGGTCGGCGAAGCGCTGGAGGTTGGCCTGGTAGTCACCGGGCACCGACGTGCCCAGGTGGGACTGGAAGCCGACGCAGTCGATCGGGACACCGCGGGACTTGAAGTCGCGCACCATGTTGTAGATGCCGGTGGACTTCGCGTTGATCCCGTCGGTGTTGTAGTCGTTGTAGCAGAGCTTCGCGCCCGGGTCGGCGGCGCGGGCGGCGCGGAACGCCGCCTCGATCCAGTCGTTGCCGGTGCGCTGCAGGTTCGAGTCGCGCCGGCCGCCGCTGCCACCGTCGGCGAACGCCTCGTTCACCACGTCCCAGGCGTAGATCTTGCCCCGGTAGTGGGTGGCGACCTGGGTGACGTGGTTGATCGCGGCGTTGCGCAGCGCGGTGCCGGACATTCCCTGCGCCCACCCCGGCTGCTGCTGGTACCACAGCAGCGTGTGACCGCGGACCAGCATGCCGTGCGACTGGGCGTGGGCGACGATCTGGTCCCCGCCGGAGTAGGTGAACCGGCCCTGCTGCGGCTCGGTGGCGTCCCACTTCATCTCGTTCTCGGGAGTGAGCTGGTTGAACTCCCGGTTCACGATGCTGGCGAACTGGCTGTCCGACAGCTTGAAGGCGGGTACCGCGGCGCCGAAGTAACGGCCCTTCTCGGCCGCGGATGCGCCAAGGGTGGTGCCGGCGTTGGCGGCGGAGGTCATCGCCACCGTCGCGGCGACGGCCGCGAGGGCGGCCGCGACCGGCACCAGCACCCGACGACCCCGGAACCGGGATCGTGGTGCGTCTTCGTCGGGGATCTTGTCCATGGGGTTCTGCCTTTCGAGATGGTGGCGGCCGGAGTCGGGGGATCGGCCGGTCCAACCGGTGGTGGGGCTGCCCGTCGGAAACCGGCTCGGGGTGGGTGTGGAGGGACCCCGGGTGGCCGATGGGTTGCCAACGGCGATGGCCTGAGGGCGGACGTCACGAAGCGAGCGACCGCGTGCGCGGACGCGGAAACACGGCGTACGCCGGACAGGTGTGGCTCGGACTGGTCACCGACCGTCGACCGGGTCGCGGGACCCGATGCCCTTCGAGGTGTCGGTTACTCCGAACGGGAGGGACGTGCCCTCGACTCCTTGGCGGAACATAGCATGTTATCGATAACATGCTCAAGGTGAGTGGCGACCGGCCACCGAGGGCCGCCGGCGATGACACCCACGAGGTGGTTGTCGGGCGTTGCCGCTGACAGTGGCCGGCACGGCGGGCGGGCCGGTTGGCCCCGGGCGCGGGGCGCACGCCACGGCCGGTCGCAGGTGACGAAGTTTGGTCCGACGTATGCCGCCCGAAACGGGCCATAACGATGCCACAACATGGCTGTAAGACCTTGGCAACATGAGTGTGACCATGGCAAGGTAACGCCTGATCGCAGGAAACATCCGATCTATCGCGCGAGGCGCTGCGGGTGTGGGCCCGTGAGTGACTTCCTGGGGAGGTCCGGTTGCTGAGTAGTGCGTTGTTCGCCGGTGCAGACGCCTGTGGAGCCGGGGACACAGTGGAGGAAGGTCGGGTCCGACGATGAGTGCTGTCGAGGCAACGGCGGACGCCCGGGGTGGCGCGCTCAACGACTGGTTGCGGGAGCGCATCTCCCACGCGCTCTCCGAGTTCACCGCGGCCACCGCGCTCGTCGTCCTGTTCGTCGCGTTGAGTTTCGCCAGTCCCTACTTCCTGACGGCGGACAACCTGTTCAACATCGGCGCGCAGACCGCGGTGATCGCCATCATCGCCGCCGCGCAGACGATGGTCATCATCACGCGGGGCATCGACCTGTCGGTCGGTTCGGTCGCCGCGCTCGCCGGTGTGGCGGGAGCGATGGTCGTCCGTGACCTGGGTTTCCCGCTCCTGGCGGCGACGGCGGTCGCGATCGGTGTCGGCGCCCTGGCCGGGCTGCTCAACGGCCTGCTGGTGACCGTCGCCCGGATTCCCCCGTTCATCGCGACGCTTGGCACGATGTCGGTCGGCCGGGGCCTGGTCTTCATCATGACCGGGGCGGTCGGTGTCTACGGTCTGCCCCGGTCGTTCCAACTGCTCGGCAACGGCGAGATCATCGGCATCCCGTTCGCCGTGGTGATCACCGTGCTGGTCGCCGTCGGGGTCGCGTTCCTGCTCTCGCAGACCCGCTTCGGTCAGTACACCTACGCGATGGGGTCCAATCTGGAAGCCGCGCGCCGCTCGGGCATCGCGGTGGGCCGGAACCTGACCTACGTGTACGTCCTGGCGGGTGTGCTGGTCGGTCTGGGCGGCATGATCGCCGCCTCCCGGGTCAACTCCGGCCAGCCGAACTACGGCATCTCGTTGGAACTCGACGTCATCGCCGCAGCGGTCATCGGCGGCGCGAGCCTGTTCGGGGGGCAGGGCCGGATCGTCGGAACCATCATCGGCGCCTTCCTCATCGCCCTGGTCCGCAACGGCGCCGTCCTGCTCGACATCAGCATCCACTACCAGCAGGTGATCGTCGGCCTGATCATCTGGGCCGCCGTCTACTTCGACCAGTACCGCCGTCGGCGGCTGGAGTCACGGGGCTGACATGCCGTTCCCGGAGTTCGACAGAGGAAGGACGCACACCATGTCACACACCACCACCAGCCGACGGCCACGAGGGCGCCTCCTGCGCGCACAGGTCATCATCGCCGCCGCCGCGGCGACAGCTCTGCTCAGCGCGTGCGGCGGCGTCGAGGTCCGCGACGGAGGTGACGGCGCGTCCAAGGACGCGAGCGGTCCGCTGAAGCTCGCCGTCGTGCCGAAGGCTGTCGGGGCCGACTACTGGAACACGGTGAAGGCGGGCGCCGAGTGCGCCGCGCAGCGGGCCGGCGACGTCACGGTCCAGTGGGACGGGGTGACGACCGAGACCGACGTCGAGGGTCAGGTCAACCTCATCCAGAACTTCGTCACCAAGAAGGTCGACGGCATCGTCTACGCGGCGACCGACTCCAGCGCGCTGGCGCCCGCGACCGACCAGGCGCTCGCCGCGAAGATCCCGGTCGCGATGATCGACTCTGGCACCAGCCCGCAGCCGTCGGGCGTTCCCCTCTTCGCCACCGACAACCGTGCGTCGGCCACCGAGGCGGCGAAGTTGCTCGCCACCGAGCTGGGCCCCGGCAACCACCAGGTCGCCCTGGTCGAGTTCCAGCCCGGCTCGCAGACCAACACCGAGCGGGTCGACGGCTTCAAGGCCGGCCTCGCGCAGTTCCCCAACCTGAAGCTGGTCGGCCAGCAACCCAGCCGCAGCGACGTCAACGAGGCGCGGCGGGTCACCGAGAACATCCTCACCGCGAACCCGAACCTCGCCGGCATCTTCGCGGCGAACGAGCCGAGCGTGCTCGGCGCCGCGCAGGCCATCCAGGCGGCGGGCAAGTCCGGCAAGGTGGTCATCATCGGGTGGGACGCCGCCCCGGACGAGGTCGCCGGGCTACGCAGCGGCCAGATCTCGGCGCTTGTCGTGCAGAACCCGTTCAAGATGGGCTACTTCGGCGTCGACAAGATGGTCAAGCACCTGCGGGACAAGGCGCCGTTGGCGTCGGCGGACACCGGCGTCACGTTCGTCACCAAGAAGAACATCGACTCGGCGGAGATCAAGGCGGTGCTCGAGCCCAGCTGCGCCAACCCCCCGGTGCAGTGATGGCCACCGCCGCAACGGCCACCGCCGAGAACGACAAGCCGGCCGCCGGCGACCCGCCGGTCCTCGAAGCCCGTGGCATCGTCAAGCGGTTCGGCCACGTCGAGGCGCTGCGCGGCGCCGACTTCACCGTCGGAAAGGGTGAGGTCGTCGCGCTCATCGGTGACAACGGCGCCGGAAAGAGCACGCTGATCAAGACGCTGTCGGGTGTGCACGCGCCCGACGAGGGTGAGATCCGGGTGGGTGGTCGTCCCGTCCACTTCGCGACGCCTGTGGACGCCCGGCGCGCGGGGGTGGAGACCGTCTACCAGGATCTCGCGGTCGCCGACGACCTCAGCGTCGCCGCCAACCTCTACCTCGGGCGGGAGATCCTGCGCTCCGGGCCGCTCGGCCGGCTGGGGCTGCTCGACAAGCGCGCCATGCGGCAGGGGGCCGCCGCCGCCCTCGCCGAGCTGGGCGTACGGATCCCCCGGGTCACCACGCCGATCGCGATGCTGTCCGGTGGTCAGCGACAGTGCGTGGCGGTGGCACGGGCGATCATCTGGGCGACGAACGTGGTCATCCTCGACGAACCGACCGCTGCGTTGGGCGTCGTGCAGACCGGGCGGGTGCTCGACGTCGTGCGCCGGGCCCGGGACGCGGGCATGTCGGTGGTGCTGGTCAGCCACAACATGCCGCAGGTGCTCGAGATCGCCGACCGGGTGGAGGTGCTGCGCCTGGGCCGGCGGGCCGCCCGGCTGCGTGCCGACGAGGTCACCACCGACGACCTGGTCGCGGCGATGACCGGGAGCAGCGGCGCGGAGCGGGACTAGGTGTTGGCGGTCGCCCGCCCGTGACCGCGCGCGGTGGACCGGTATCGGGTCCGCCGGCGCGCGGGACGGGCGGGCGATCACTGCGGCTGTGCGTCGACGCCCGTCTCACCCTCGTCGGGGACCCCCTGTAGCGATTCCTCCACACCGATCAGGTGGTTGGCCATCCGGGTGCGGGCCCGCTCCGGGTCGCGCGCCCGGAGAGCCTTCAGGATCGCCACGTGCTCGTCGTGGGTACGCCGGTCCGCGCCCTCCTCGTGCAGGCTTCGCCAGAGCCGCCCGCGGAGGGTCCGCCCGGCGAACGCCTCGATCAGGCCGATCAGCACCGGGTTGTCGGCGTGTGCGGCGATGATCCGGTGGAACGCGATGTCGATTTCCATGATCCGCTCATGGTCCTGCGGAGACCGACCGGCGATCCGGGCCGCCTCGTCGAGCAGCTCCCCGGCCTGGGCGAGGGCCTCGTCGGTGATCCGGGTCGCCGCCAACCGGGCGGCCTCGCACTCGAGCAGGCGGCGGACGGTGTGGATGTGCCGCCCGTCGCCCTGGCCCTGGAAGTCGACGACGAAGCCCATCGGGGCCAGCAGCTGCGGCGCGTCGAGGTTGGTGACGTACGTGCCGTCGCCCTGGCGGATGTTGACGATGCCGAGGATCGACAGCGCCGACATCCCCTCGCGCAGCGATCCCCGCGAGACGCCGAGGGACTCGGCGAGGTCCTTCTCGATGGGCAGCCGATCCCCGGGCTTGAACGTCCCTTCGAGGATCATCCGTTTGATGCCGTTCACCACTTCGTCGGTGCGGGACATGACACCTCCTAGCGGCCGGCGGGGGTGGCCGTCCCACCCGCGATGACGTACGGCTCCGGAGATGACACCGTAGCCGGCTCCGCCGCGGCCCAGTAGAGGCCATCGGGGAACCGGTACTGCGCGATCGACGCGGGGTGCATCCGGGTGGAGTAGCCGGGCGTGCTGGGCAGCACGTAACCGGTGCCCCAGCCGGTGTCCCGGACGACACACGGATCGGTGAAGTGCTCGTGCAGGTGGTCGACGAACTCGGTCACACGGCCGGTGAGATCGCCCGAGATCGCGACGTAGTCGAGCACCGACACGTGCTGGACCATCTCGCAGAGCCCGACACCGCCGGCGTGCGGGCACACCGGGACGTCGAACTTCGCGGCGAGCAGCAGCACGGCGACGATCTCGTTGATGCTGGCCAGCCGGCCGGTGTCCAACTGGCAGAAGTCGATGGCCTCGGCCTGGAACAACTGCTTGAACATCACCCGGTTGTGGCAGTGCTCGCCGGTGGCGACGCCCACGGGAGCGACGGCACGGCGTACGGCGGCGTGGCCGAGGATGTCGTCCGGGCTGGTCGGTTCCTCGATCCACAGTGGCGAGAACTGGGCGAGGGCCTTGACCCACTCGATGGCCTGGTCGACGTCCCACACCTGGTTGGCGTCGATCATCAGGTTGCGGTGCGGGCCGAGGATCTCCCGGGCGATCCGACACCGCCGGATGTCGTCGTCGAGGTCGGCGCCGACCTTGAGCTTGACGTAGCCGTAGCCGGAGTCGACGGCCTCCTGGCACAGTCGGCGCAGCTTGTCGTCGCCGTAGCCGAGCCAACCCGCCGAGGTGGTGTACGCCGGGTAGCCGGTGCGCGCCAACTCGGCCAGGCGGTCGGCCTTCGTGCTCTGCTTGGCGCGCAGGATGGCCAGCGCCTCGTCCCGGGTCAGCGCGTCGGACAGGTAGCGCAGGTCGGCGATGTCGACGAGTTGCTCGGGGGACATGTCGGTGAGCAGCCGCCACAGCGGCTTGTCCGCGAGTCGGGCCGCCAGGTCCCAGGCCGCGTTCAGCACGGCGGCCAGCGACAGGTGGATGACGCCCTTCTCCGGACCGAGCCAGCGCAGCTGGGAGTCGGAGGTGAGCAGGCGGTAGACGGCACCCATGTCGGCGGCCATCGTCGTCACGTCCAGGCCCACCAGGCGGTGGGCCTGGTGCGCCGCCGCCGCGACGACGATGTCGTTGCCCCGGCCGATGGTGAAGGTGAGGCCGTGCCCCGCCAGCGGGGCGCCGGCGCTGTCGACGCCGTCGGTGTGCAGGACGACGTAGGCCGCGGAGTAGTCGCCGTCCTTGTTCATGGCGTCGGACCCGTCAGCGGTCAGCGAGGTGGGGAAGCGGACGTCCTCGACGGTGACGCCAGTGATCTGCGGCATGCGCTCCTCGCCCGACTAGGCTAAAGATCTGATGATCATTTGGAGTATACGGAGGCCCGATCGGGTGCGTCAACGACATCGATCGACCGGTGCCAATATAGATCCTATGATTGGCGCACTCCGGCGGAGTGCGGTGACCGCATCCGTTCCCCGCCCGCCGGGGTGTCCGCCGGGCCCGTCGGACGAACCCGCGCGGAGAGGCCGCGACGGGGGTCGGGTGGCACCGCCGCTGCTTGCCGACCCTCTCGCAGGGCGGCCGACCTGCTCCGCCGCGCTGCGGACCGGGTCGGCCGGCAGCGCCCCGGCCGGCACCGCGAACGTCGATGAGGCCCGATGAAGATTGGATGTTCACCGCGACGGCCGACGGCGGCCGCGAAAGGCGTTACCGATGCGGTTGAGTTGATACATCGCATCTTTGTGGACGCCGGGTGCCGTCGGTGAGTCTCGGTCAGCGGGGGCGTATGTCGGTCTCGTCCGGATCAGGCGAGGGCGGCCAGGTCGGCGAGGAGCTGCTGCACCCGCGTCCGAATGTCGTCGCGGATTCCGCGGACGGCCTCGACGCCCTTGCCGGCCGGGTCGTCGAGCTTCCAGTCCTCGTAGCGCTTGCCGGGGAAGAC
Source organism: Micromonospora lupini str. Lupac 08 (assembly GCF_000297395.2). GTDB lineage: Bacteria > Actinomycetota > Actinomycetes > Mycobacteriales > Micromonosporaceae > Micromonospora > Micromonospora lupini. The sequence continues at coordinate 3,134,782 of NZ_HF570108.1, forward strand.
CGGGCAGGCGTCGCCGCAGCCCATGGTCACGATGACGTCGGAGGACTCCGCGGTGGCGTACTCCAGGAGCTTCGGGGTCTGGTCGGTGATGTCGATGCCGACCTCGCGCATGGCGGCGACGGCGGCGGGGTTGATCGTCTCGGCCGGGGCGGAGCCGGCCGAGCGGACCTCGACGGTGTCGCCGGCGAGGTGGCGCAGCCAGCCGGCGGCCATCTGGGAGCGGCCGGCGTTGTGGACGCAGACGAACAGGACGCTTGGTTTGTGGCTCATCGTGACGCCTCTCGGTCGAGGGGTGGGGTGAAGAAGCGGCGGCGCGCCCAGAGTGAGACGTGGACGAGGCCAACCAGCACGGGCACCTCGATCAACGGCCCGACGACCCCGGCGAGCGCCTGGCCGGAAGCCACGCCGAAGGTGCCGATCGCGACGGCGATGGCGAGTTCGAAGTTGTTGCCGGCGGCGGTGAACGCGAGGGTGGTCGTGCGCGCGTAGCCGAGGCCGAGGGCGCGGCCGAGGGCGTAGGAGCCGGCCCACATCAGCGCGAAGTACACAAGCAGCGGCAGGGCGATGCGGGCGACGTCGAACGGCCGGCCGGTGATGGCGTCGCCCTGCAGGGCGAACAGGATCACGATGGTGAACAGCAGCCCGTACAGGGCCACCGGGCCGACGCGGGGCAGGAGGCGGGACTCGTACCACTCACGACCCCTGGCGCGCTCGCCGAGGCGGCGGGTGAGGTAACCGGCAAGCAGTGGGATGCCGAGGAAGACGAGCACGTTGCGGGCGATCTCCCACGCCGAGACGCGCAGCTCGGCGCCCGGCAACCCGAGCCACCCGGGCAGCACCGCCAGGTAGAACCAGCCGAGCAGGCCGAAGGCGAGGACCTGGAAGACGGAGTTGAGCGCGACCAGGACCGCCGCGGCCTCGCGGTCGCCGCACGCGAGGTCGTTCCAGATGACGACCATGGCGATGCAGCGGGCGAGGCCGACGATGATCAACCCGGTGCGGTACGCGGGCTGGTCGGCCAGGAACACCCAGGCCAGGGCGAACATCACGGCCGGGCCGACAAGCCAGTTGAGGACCAGCGACGAGATCAGCAGGCGGCGGTCGCCGGTCACGGTGTCGAGCCGGTCGTAGCGGACCTTCGCCAGCACCGGATACATCATGACCAGCAGGCCGATCGCGATCGGCAGCGAGATCCCACCGACCGCCACCGCGTCCAGCGCGTCGTCCAGCCCGGGGATCAGGCGGCCGAGAAGCAGCCCGACCACCATGGCCAGCCCGATCCAGACGGGCAGGAACCGGTCGAGTCGGGAGAGGCGACCGACGACGGCGCTCCCGGCCGGGTCGGTCCGGCGGGTGAGCGTGCTCACGAGCACTCCGACCGGGCGGCGGGAGTGGCGTCGGTGCCGGTCGGCACGACGGTGAGCAGCGCGGCGAGCTGGTGCAGGACCGTCGGCCGGGCGCGGTAGTAGACCCAGGTTCCGCGGCGGTCGGCATCGACGAGCCCGGCCTCGCGCAGCGTCCTCAGGTGGTGCGAGATGGTCGGGCCGGTCAGGTCGAACGCGGGGGTGAGGTCGCAGACGCAGATCTCGCCGCCCTCGGCGGAGGCGATCATCGACATGAGCTGCAGGCGGACCGGGTCGCCGAGGGCCTTGAGCGCGGGGGCGAGCGCGGCGGCGGTCTCGGCCGGCACGCGCCGCTCGGACAGGGGCGGGCAGCACAGCGCGTCCACGACCGCTTGTTTCGACATTCCTCTAGGTTGACAGGTATCTAATCAGCGTGCAACTGTCTGATTCGACAGACGTCGAGACAGTGTCTCCTGGGCCGAGACCGGAACGGAGCCCGCAGATGACCGACCTGACCACACGCCCGATGACCGCCACCGACGCCGACCGCGTCCTGACGATCTACCAGGCGGGCCTCGACGGCGGCGATGCCAGCTTCGAGATCACCGCGCCGACCTGGAAGGCGTTCGACGCCACCCGGTTGCCCGCGCACCGCTTCGTGGTCGTGGACGGCGGCGGCACCATCCTCGGCTGGGTCGCGGTCACCCCGACATCGAGCCGCCCGGTCTACGCCGGGGTGGTCGAGCACTCCGTCTACGTCGACCCGGCGGCCCAGGGGCGCGGGGTCGGCCGGGTGCTGCTCGACGCGCTGATCACCTCGACCGAGGCGGCCGGCATCTGGACCATCCAGTCCGGGATCTTCCCGGAGAACACCGGCAGCCTGGCCCTGCACCGGAGGGTCGGGTTCCGTGTCATAGGCGTCCGGGAGCGGATCGGCCGCCACCACGACCGCTGGCGCGACGTCGTCCTGCTCGAACGCCGCAGCCCCACCATCACCTGACAAGGAGTCACCCGATGAACGCCCCGCACAGCCTTCCCGTCGTTGTCGTCGGCGCCGGCCCGACCGGCCTGGCCGCCGCCGCCCACCTGCACGAACGCGGCCTGCCCTTCGTCGTCCTGGAAGCCGGCGACACCCCGGGCGCCGCCGTCGCCAAGTGGGGGCACGTGCGGGTCTTCTCGCCCTGGCGCTACAACATCGACCCGGCCGCCCGCCGGATGCTCGACGACGCCGGCTGGGTCGCCCCCGATCCGGAGGCTCTGCCGACCGGGGCGGAGCTGGTCCGCGCGTACCTTCGGCCGCTCGCGGAGCTGCCCCCGCTCACGCCGCACGTCCGCTACGGCGCCCGGGTCCAGGCGATCAGCCGCCTCGGCCTCGACCGGCTGCGCACCGCCGGCCGCGACACCACGCCGTTCCTGGTCCGCCTCGCCGACGGCGACGAGCTGCTGGCCCGCGCCGTGATCGACGCCTCCGGCACCTGGGGCACCCCGAACGTCCTCGGCGCGTCCGGCCTGCCCGCCCGGGGCGAGACCGACGTCGCCGCGTACCTCGAACACGCCCTGCCCGACGTGCTCGGCGCCGACCGGGACCGCTTCGCCGGGCGCCACACGCTCGTCGTGGGCGCCGGTCACTCGGCGGCGAACACGCTGCTGTCCCTGGCGGAACTGGCCGCCGCCGAGCCCGGCACCGAGGTGACCTGGGCGATCCGCACCGCCTCGCCCGCGCGGACGTACGGCGGTGGGGACGCCGACGCCCTGCCGGCGCGCGGCGCTCTCGGCGCGCGGCTGCGGGCGCACGTCGACGCGGGCCGGGTCCGGCTGCTCACCGGCTTCTGGGTGCACGCCCTCACGCCTGTCGACGGGCGCGTCCGGGTGGTCGTCCGGCACGCCGACGGCGGCGAGGAGTCGGTGCTCGTGGACCGCGTCGTCGCGGCCACCGGCTTCCGCCCGGACCACTCGATCACCGCCGAGCTGCGGTTGGACCTGGACCCGGTGCTGGGCGCGACCCGCGCGCTCGCCCCGCTCATCGACCCGAATGAGCACTCCTGTGGCACCGTGCCTCCGCACGGCGTCGACGAGCTCAGCCACCCGGAGGTGGGCTACTACGCCGTCGGGATGAAGTCCTACGGTCGGGCGCCGACGTTCCTCATGGCCACCGGCTACGAGCAGGTCCGCTCGGTCGTCGCCGCCCTCGCCGGAGACTGGGCCGCCGCCCGCGACGTCCGGCTCGACCTGCCCGAGACCGGCGTGTGCAGCAGCAACGCCGCCGACCCGGTGAGCGGCGACAGTTGCTGCGGCCCGACGCCGGTCGCCGAGCCGGCCGGCCGTGGGCTGGCCACCGGCGTCTCCGGCGGGCTACTCAGCCTCGTCGCCGTCGACACCGCGTCCGCCGGCGGCTGCTGCGCCAGCTGACCACCCGTGCCGAAGGCGTCCGCCGGCACCCGGGGCCGCCGTCGTCACCGTCGGCCGGCGCAGGCGACACAGGTACGCGCCGACGGGCGGGCGGCGAGCCGCTCGGCGGGAATCGGGCGCAGGCAGCGCTCGCAGACGCCGTAGGTGCCGGCGTCGACGCGGCTCAGGGCCACGTCCAGCTCGGTCAGGCGTCGGCGTGCCGCATCCAGGACGGCGCTGAGTTGCGCCCGCTCGAACGCGACAGTGCTGCCCTCGGGGTCGTGTTCGTCGTCGGCGTTGGAGGACCGGGACGCTTCGAAGAGGCTCCGCAGATCGTCCTCCAGCGCGGCGGCCTGAGCCGCGGTCTCGTCGCGTCGGCGCAGAAGGTCCGCACGGATCGCGCGGGAATCGGTGTCCATGGCGGTTCCACCGTACGCGGCGCGCGGACCCGCACACGTCTACATGAAGTTGCGGGTGTGCAGGGCGGAGAGCGCGGCCGCCTCGTCCGGTCGGAAACCCAGCCGGACGAGGCGGCGCTGGCGGCCCTGGTCCATCGCCTGTTGCAGCGCGCGCACGTGCGCGAAGCCGGCGGCCACGTCATCGGGGTTCCACCCGCCCGCCGCGAGCACCACCAACGCGTCGAAGACGTCCGCGTTGAGGCCCGCGGTGTCGGCCAACGCGTCGTGACGGCGGTGGATCGCGGCACGTAGTCGGTCCCGCAGCAGCGGGTCGACGGTCGCCTGGTGCTCCAGGTGGGCCATGCCGAACACCACGTGCCGACGCTCGTCCTGCATCGCCAACCAGCAGATCCGCCGGGTCACCGGATCGGGCGCGTGCCGCACCAGGAACCCGAGCAGGTCGACGAAGCTGCCCTCGCCCAGCACGGAGAGCAGGAACGACGCCAGGGCGAAATCGGACTCGGCGACGAGCGTGAACAGCGACTGCCGGCCACCCGCCGAGGAGGTGCCCAACTCCGCGCCGCGCAGCAGCGCCCGCCGGCTGAAGACCTCCATGTGCCGGGCCTCGTCGGCCACCTGCACCGCGAGGAGCTGCACCACCTCCCGGAAGTGCGGGTGGATGCGGCCGATGAACCGGGCCGGTACGACGAGAGCCGCCTGCTCGTTCTCGACCAGGTAGGTCATGACCTGCACCACCGCGGCCTCGACGTCCGCCGGCAGCGCGAACGTGTCGTCCCACGGCACCGCCGTCTGCGGGTCCCACTGCCGCGCGGCGGCCTGCGCGTACAGGGTGGGGGCGATGTCGGCCCACACCAGGTCGCGGTCGTCCAGGTCGAACCGGGCCTCGGGCCCGCCGGCCTCCAGCAGCGCGCCACGGGCGCCGAGCCCCCACCGCGGCGGTGGGCGACTGTGCAGTGCCGCGGGCAGGGGCGGCCCGGCCCGCTCCGCGCCGAACCAGCGGTCGTCGTCGGCGGTGCCCCGGACGACGACCGCCACCAGGCGACTCCGGTGCGCGGGATCGGGCCACTCGACCCGGTGACCCCGGCTTCGGCACCATGCCGGCAGGTGCACGCCCAGCGCCGCGTCGGTGCCGGAGACCGCCACCCGGCCGCCGGGCGGCAACCCGGCCAGGGCGCGCTGCACCAGCAGGTGCGCGCCACGGTCGAAGCCGAGGCCGCCGAGATCGATCTCGACGTCGGCGGTCACGGTCGGTAGTCCGGGGCGGTCACCCGCCCGTCGGGGGCGTAGAACCCGCTCGCGTCGACCGCCTCGGCGAGGGCGGCGTACCCCGTCGTGCGGCCGTCCTGCCAGGCCGTCAGGCCCTCCAGGTCGAGCAGCGGTCGCACCTGCGGGTCGGCGTACGACATGCCGCGCAGCAGGTCGCCGAAGAGCCGGACCCCGTCGGACGCCGGCTCGCGCACAGTCATGTTGCAGTGGTCGTACCGCCCGGTCTGCGCGACGATCCGGGTGCCCTCGGGCGGCAGCGTGCCCTCCTGGACGAACAACAGGTGGTTCGCGTCGATCATGCAGGCGGCGTCGACCTCCCCGGCGGCCAGGGCGCGGGCGGCGTCACGTTCGCCGCCGATGTGGTCACCGTGCAGGCCGACACCGACGTCGAACCGGCGCACGTCGACCTGGACGCCGGCCGCGGCGAGGTGGCCGAGCGGAATGAGCGTCGCCTGTGGACTGTCCACCGCGCCGGTGCCCACCAGCCTGCCGGCGAGGTCCTCGACCCGGTGTACCGGCGAGTCGGCGCGCACCACCACGACGGAGGTGAGGTCCCGGTCGGTGTCGCGCATCGTGAGCGCGTGCACGGCGCCGCCGCCGGCCGTGGCCAACCGGTCGGCGCGCAGCCAGGCGAGCGGGGAGTTCCAGGCCGCGTCGATGCGGCCGGCGACCAGGTCGTCGACCTGCCGCTCGTAGTGCGAGTAGAGGACGAAGTCGAAATCCAGGCCGCGCCCGCGCAGCCAGGCCCGGAAGCCCTCCCAGATGGTGACGACCTTCGGGTCGTACGCGACAGCGCCCATCAGGACCGACGGCGCCGGCATCAGCGGTTGCCCTCGTCGAGCAGCGGCAGGCCGGTGGCGACGCGGCCCACGAAGTCGTGCAGGGCGTCCGTGGTCGGTGCCATCACCCGGGCGGCTCGGGAGTCGCGGAATCGGCGTTCCAGGCCCAACTCCTTGCGGAAGGCGCTGCCACCGCAGAGCCGCATCGCGCCGTCGGTGACGTCCGCGACCGTCTCGCCGGCCAGGGCCTTGACCTGGAGCACGCGCAGCGTCGCGTCGTCCCGGCCGGTCTCCAGCGCGGTGAGGGTGTCGCCGAGGAAGGCGCGCAGGGCGTGGGTGCGGATCGTCAACTGGGCGAAGTCGCGTCGGGCGACGGGCGCGTCACGAAGCGCCGCGCCGGTGTGCGTGAGCGTGGTGCCGGTGAGGTGTCGACCCGCCTCGGCGACCGCGCTGTCGGCGAGGCCGAGACAGAACGCCGCGTTGAGCACCAGGAACCAGGGGAGTACGGCGCCGAGCGCGATGTCGAGGCCGGCGCCGTCGGTGCCCAGCATCGCGTCGGCGGGGAGCACCACGCCGTCGGCCGTCATCGGCCGGGAACCGTTGCCGCGCAGGCCGAGCCCGTCGAAGTCACCGGCGACGCGGAGCCCGGCGCTGTCGGCGGGAACGAGCCACAGCGTCATCGGCCCGGCCCCCGGTGTCAGCGGAAGACTCGACCAGACGTAGCTGTCGGCCTCGTCCGCCGAGGTGACCCAGCTCTTGCGGGCGTCGAGTCGCACCGCGTCGTCACCGGACGTCGTCGCGGAGCCGGTGGGCGACCAGAAGTGACTGCGGGAGCCGAACTCGGAGAAGGCAAGCGTGGTCAGGTGACGGCCGGCGGCGATGGCCGTGCGGACCTCGCGTGGGCCGTGCGCCTCGACGACCGCTGTCGCCGCGTAGTGCATGAGAACCACCATCGCCGTGGACCCGCACTCGGCGGCCAGCCGTTCGATGACGTCGGCGACGACGCGCACGCCCTGGGCGCCCCCACCGACCTCGGTCGCGCTGGCCAGGCCGAGCAGTCCGGCGGCGGCGAGGGCGTCGACGCCCTCGCGGGGAAACGCGCCGTCGCGGTCGACGGTCCCCGCCCGCGGGCGGATCACGTCCTCGATCACGGGCGTGAGTCTGGTCAGGACCTCGGTGCGGGACTGGACACTGTCGACACTTGCCGTCATGCGCGGTGCCCCTTCAGTCGGACCGGCGGGACCGCCATCGAGACTAGCCGATCAAATCCTCATGATCGAGAGTGTGGTTTCACCGGCGGGGGCGGGTGTCCCCGTGGTGCGGCCGGCCGTGCGGGTCCTCCCGGTCGATCCGCAGCTCCCGCTCCAACTCGGCGATGACCGCCCGCAGGTCGTCCAGCCGCTGGGTGAGCGCGATGCGGTCCACCTCGTCGGGCGCACCGTCGCCGTCGGAGTCGTAGTCGGGGGCCAACCGCTCGGTCATCTCCAGGCGGCGGGCCTCCTCCATCGAGTTGACGATGACCGCGATGAGGATGTTGAGCAGGAGGTTGACGGTGATCACCACGTAGCTGACGTAGTAGAGCAGCGTCCACGGCGAGATGGCCAGGCCCTGCTCGATGAGGTCCGGCAGTGTCTCCAGCGAGAGCAGCACGAACAACGTCAGCAGCGACCGGCCGATGTCGCCGTACTCGTCCGGGTACCGGTCGCCGAAGATCAGCCAGCCGGCCATTCCGTAGACGTACAGCGTCACCACGGCCAGGGCCAGGAACCCCGTGACGCCGGGCAGGCTGCGCCACAGCGCGGAGACGATGGTCCGCAGGCCCGGCGAGAAGCGCACCAGCCGGACCATCCGGGCGACCCGCACCACGCGCAGCAGCGCCGAGTCGCCGTGCAGGCCCGGAACGAAGATGGCCGCGATCACGACGAAGTCGAAGACGTTCCAGCCGTGCCGGAAGAAGTCCTGTGGACGTCGACCGTAGGCCGCCAGCCGGATGCCGATCTCGACGACGAAGACGGCGCGGAAGAGCGCCTCCAGCCCGTGCAGCGCCCGGGTCGCGGGGACCAGACCGTCGTACGTCTCCAGACCGAGGACGATCCCGTTGGCGAGGATGACGACGACGATGCCGATCTCGAACGGGCGGGACCGGGCGAGGCGTGCGCAGGCGTCGGCCAGCGCGGGCCGGCCGGGTCCGGGTGTGGACGGTGCACGGCGCTGCGCGGGCGCGGGTGGTCCGCTCATCCGGCGGCCGACCGGTTGGCGCGCGCCGAGGCCGTCGCGGGGGCCCACCTCCGGTCGTCGTGGTGGCGGCGCGGAGGCATGCCACCACCCTAGCCAAGATCAAGGATGCGGGGACGGCCGTGCACCCGAACAGCGAACAGTGTTTGCTGTTTAGAGTGGATCGGTGAGCGACACACCCGGGAGACCCGGCGACCGCGACGCCAGCAGGCAGCCGATCTGGGCCAGACCCGAACGGGGCGCCCGTGGCCCCGCTCCGACGCACAGCCGGGACGCCATCGTCACGGCCGCCGTCGCCCTGGCCGATGCCGAGGGACTCGCCGCGGTGTCGATGCGCGCCGTCGCCGCCGCGCTCGGCACCGGCGCCGGATCGCTCTACCGGTACCTGTCGTCCCGCGACGACCTGCTGGACCTGATGACCGACCGGGTGGTGGCGGAGCTGCGGCCGTACCCGCCGGCGGGCGACGACTGGCTCGACGAGATGCTGCTGGTGGCCCGCCAGCAGTTGGCGCTCCACCGCGCCCACCCGTGGCTGATCGAGGTGATCCAACGGCCGTCCGGCGTCGGCCCCGAGAGCCTGGCCTGGTTCGACAACTGCATCCGGATCCTGCAACCCGTGCGCTGTGCCGTCACCGCCAAGTTCGAGGCGATCGCCATGCTGACCGGCGTGGTGAGCCTGTTCGCCCGCACCGAGGCCGCCGCCGGGTCGGCGAGCTTCGCGGGCGCCGATCTCGCCGCGTACCCGCACCTGGTCGCGGCGTTCCGCCAGCCCTCGCCGCCGGCGCCCCGGACGGACCTCTTCGAGCGGACGCTGCGCAGTCTGTTGACCGGCCTGCTCGCCGCGTCGCCCGAGGTGGGCTGACCCGGGGCGTACCCCGAGGTGGTCCCGACCGGTCGACGTCGCGCCGGGCGGGCGACGCGGACGTACCCCCGTCACCCGCCCGACGGGTCGCGGCGGTCAGGCCCGCGCGGCCCGGATGGCGTCGCGCAGCGGCGTGCCGGGCCGGCCGATCAACCGGCTGAGGTCGTCGCTGTCGGTGGCCAGCTCGCCGATGGCGATCGAGTGGTCGAGCGCGGCGACGAACCCCGCGGTGCCGGCGTCGAGCCCGACGTTCTCCAGCGCCGAGGCCAGCTCGGCGGCCGACAGATCGCGGTGGACGATAGTCGTGCCGGTCACCTCGGTGACGGCGTCGGCCAGCTCGTCGAAGGTGAACGCGGTGCCGCCCAACTCGTAGACGGTGTTGCCGTCCTCGTCCCGGGTCAGCGCCGCCGCGGCGGCGGTCGCGTAGTCGATCCGTGCGGCGGCGGAGACCTTGCTGCCGCCGGTGGCGCCGAGGATGGTGCCGCTCTGCAGGTATTGCGGCAGTTGGTCGGTGTAGTTCTCGGTGTACCAGCCGTTGCGCAGCACCGTGTGGGGCAGGCCCGACGCGGCCAGGATCTCCTCGGTGGCCTTGTGCTCCGGGGCGAGCGGGTTGGTGGTCGTGTCCGCCTTCAGGATGCTTGTGTAGACGAGGCGCTCGACCCCGGCGAGCGCGGCGGCCTCGATGACGGCGGTGTGCTGGGCGGTCCGCTGCCCGGGAGTGTCGCCGGAGATGAGCAGCAGGCGGCGGACGAGGGCCACGGCGCCCGGCAGCGTCGACGGGTCGTCGTAGTCGGCCCGGCGGATCTCGACCCCGCGTGCGGCCAGGTCGGCGGCCTTCTCCGGACTGCGGACGATGGCGGCGATCTCGGTGGCGGGCACGCCGGTGTCGAGCAGTTGCTCGATCACCAGGCGGCCCAGCCGGCCGGTGGCACCGGTGACGGCGTACGTGGGCATGGGGACCTCCGAGCATCGATGACGAAAGGTAAGCACTTACTAATCTACAGCACTAGTGGTCGGGTAAGCCTCGGGTAGGCTGGTGCGGTGAGCGACATGCCGGTCCAGGACCCGGAGGGGCCTACCCAGGACCTCGTCAGCGATGTCTTCGCGCGCGGCTGCACCTCCCGCGCGGCCTTCGAGGACGTCACCTCGAAGTGGGCCTCGCTCGTCCTGCTCGCGCTCGGTGAGGGCCGCTACCGGTTCAACGCGCTGCGACGGCGCGTCGACGGGGTCAGCGAGCGGATGCTCTCCCAGACCCTGCAGACCCTCGAACGCGACGGCATGCTCACCCGCGAGGTGCTCACGGCGATCCCGCCCCGCGTCGAATACTCCCTGACGCCCCTCGGCGCCCGGGTCGCCGAGCAGTTGCGCGGCCTCGCGGACCTGCTGGAAGCCTCGGTGCCCGAGCTGCAGACCGCCCGCGCACGCGAGCGGGACTAGGCAGTGTCTTCAAAGGATCTTGGTATCGGATGATGTAGCGCGTGGGTCGTCGCTACGAGTTGTCTGACGTCGAGTGGGAAGCCCTGTCCAGGTATCTGCCGTCGGCGGTGACGGGTGGTCGGCCGCGGGTCGATGACCGGCGGGTGCTCAACGGGATCGTGTGGAAGGTCCGGGCCGGGGCAGCGTGGCGGGACGTGCCCACCCGTTACGGGTCCTGGCAGTCGATCTACACCCGTTTCCGCAGGTGGGCCCTGGACGGGACGTTCGAGCGGATGCTGGCCGGAGTGCAGGCCGACGCGGACGCGGCCGGTGACATCGACTGGCTGGTGTCGGTCGACTCGACCATCGTGCGAGCCCACCAGCACGCTGCAGGCGCTAAAGGGGGCGCCGAGAAACGGACGAACCACAAGATCACGCCCTCGGCCGATCTCGAGGTGGACTGACCACCAAGATTCACCTCGCCTGCGACGGCCTGGGTCGGCCCCTGGCCTTCGTGCTCTCCGGCGGCAACGTCAACGACTGCACCCGCTTCACCCAGGTCCTCACCCGCATCCGTGTCGAGCGTTCAGGCCCCGGCCGGCCCCGCGTCCGCCCGGAGCACGTCATCGCCGACAAGGGCTACAGCTCCAAGGCCATCCGCGCCGGCCTACGCCGACGAGGCATCCCACACACGATCCCCGAACGCGCTGATCAGCAGGCCAACCGCCGCCGGCGAGGCAGCCGCGGCGGCCGGCCACCAGCGTTCGACAAGCAGCTCTACAAGCGGCGCAACGTCGTCGAACGGTGCTTCAACCGGCTCAAGCAATGCCGCAGCTTGGCCACCCGATACGACAAGACAGCAACGTCATACCGGGCCACCGTCACCATCGCCGCGCTACTCCAATGGTTATGAACCTTTGAAGACACGGCCTAGGGCCGCGCCCGGGCCTCGGGGCCGGCCTGCGGCGGACCCGGACACACACCCTCGATCGGCGGTCGCGCCCGGCCAGCGGTCAGGCGTTGAGCGTCTCGCGCGGCGGCACCCCGTAGCTGGCGTGGTACCGGGCGGTGAATCTGCTGTGGCTGGCGAACCCCCATCGACTGGCGATCGCCGAGACGGTCTCCTGTCGAGGGTCGGCGCGCACCAGGTCGTGGTGGGCCCGATCGAGCCGGATCCGCCGCAGGTACGCCATCGGGGTGGTGCCGAGGTGGCGGCGGAAGGCGAGTTGCACCGCGCGCTGGGAGACCGCGGCGGCGCCGGCGATGTCGGCGGCGCTGATGTCCCGGTCCGCGTTCTCCTCCATGAAGGCGACGGCGCGGCGCAGGGTGGCAGTGCTGGCGTCGCGGCGGTCCTCGACGGTCTCGTCGGTGAACGCCGTGTTCGGAAAGATCGCGAGCGCCGCCGCGGCGAGCATCCGCGCGGCGTTGCCGATCACCAACGGCTGGGCGCTGGCGTTCGGGATGCTCGCCACGACGTCGCTGACGTAACTGGTGGTCCGCTGCCACTGCCGGGCGAGCAGTGGATTGACGCCGCCGAGGTCGGTGAACCGGATCTGGCCGGGCCTGCGAGCCGTGGCAGCTGTCGCCACCTGCGTCAGCACCCCGACGTCCAGGACGCAGAGTTCCACCTCGCCGGGTTCCCACCGCAGGTGGAACGGCTCACCGGGACGGGTGACGAGAAAGGCGTCGCCGGGGCCGAAGAGGTGGGTCGACCCCTCGCTGGCGCGGCTGATCCCGGCGGTGCGGGTGCGGCAGACGACCAGTCCGTCCATCTGGCCCACCTGGATGTCGAGATGGGCGGTCTGCCGGGTCGTGGCGAGGGCGAACGGCCCGGTGTCGACGCGCTGGTGGACGAGGTGGTATCCGGCCTCGCCGGCGCGGATCCGCAGGTCCGGGGTGTACGTGCTGGCCAGGAAGCGGTGGATGGCTGCCGGGTCGCGGCTGTCGAACCCTCGGGTCTGCACTGGTGACGTCATCCGCTGTCTCCGTCCGGGAGGAAACCGCCGGATGGGGAGACCAGGGCCGGCAGTGTGGTCGGGACGTGTCCGGGCGCACGCGCCGCTGATCGCGGCACGTTGCTGACCGGTGGTACGGCGGTGGTGGCGGCCTCCTCGGGGCCGCCCGCGATCGGGCGGCCGGAGAAGGATCCAGTGGACCTCGGGTGTTGGCGCAGGGACGGGTGGCAACCGGTCGAGCGGTGTCGAGGTGGGCGGAACTCTAAGCATTCCCAACAAAGCGCATATCCATTGATGGGAATTCCACCATACGGTAGTCGGCGGTGTGCTGTCGGCGATACGCCAAGATGGCGAGCCGACTTCGCTTTTTGGCTATCGCGCGCCGCGATTCTGCGCTTGCTGTCCTAGTCGTCCCGGCGGCCGCAACGAAATCTTGTTCATGATCCCCGGGCGTCGTCGGCGTCCGGACCGCTGCCGGAGATCCGGCCAGCAGGCGGAGGTGAGGCGTTGGACAGTACCGATCCGGAGCGCGTCGTTCGGCTGGCGGTGGCCGAGGCGCTGGCGCGGGTGGCGGACGAGGACAGCCTGGGACTGGGCGAGGGTGACGCGCTGGTGAGCCTCGGCGCCGCCCTGCGGACGGTGTTGCGCCGTGCGCTCGACGACCGGGTGCCGCTGACCACGCCCGAGTTCGTCGACCTGTGCCGCGACCTGCGGCTCAACCGTGACTCCTTCGACCTGTTGGGGCACTACCTGCTCACGGCGTTGCTGGCTCACCACGTGGGGCCGGACGCCCTGGTCCGCGTCGGGGCGCTCCTCGGCACCGTCCGGCGCTACCTGCCGGCCCCCAGGCCACCCGCGCTGCGCAACAGTGGCCCGGAGCCCCGCCGACGCGACGTGCGCGCGGACAACAGTGTCGTGGGCCGGTACCGGCGCACGAAGCTGCCCGAGCACCTGCCCAGTCCGCCGAGCTGGACCTGCACCGGATGCGGCCGCGAATGGCCCTGCGCGACCAAGCAGAGCCAACTGCTCGCCGAGTTCGGCGGGGCGCGCGCCGCCCTCGCCGTCTATCTCGGCTCGTGCCTCGTCGCCGCCGCCCAGGACCTGCCGACGCTGCCCCTGCCGCGAGCACGACTCCGCTTCCTGGGCTGGCTGCCACGCGCCCGGATCTGACGACGACGCGCCGCCCTGGACACTAGGCAGACGCACATCGATGCGATGGAATGTCCTCCACGCGTCGTACCCGGGAGGACACCGATGTCGACCGCCCGACCCCGCGCACGGATCGCCACCGTCCTGGCCAGCCTGCTGGTCGCGGCGCTCGCCGCCGCCCCGGCCGTCGCCTCGCCGACGGCCGCCCCGGCCGCCCGACACCGCCCGGCTCCGCCGCACGTCGTCGGCACCGGGACGGTCCCCGCCTACTCCTACGCCGACGCGATCCGGGAGAGCGTCTGGGTCGAGACCCGCGCCGACAGCGACGGCGACGGCGTGCGCGACCGGGTGGCGGTGGACGTCGTCCGACCCCGGGAGGCGGCCGCCGCCGGGGTCCGCGTGCCGGTCATCATGGAAGCCTCGCCCTACTACCTCTGCTGCGGTCGGGGCAACGAGGGTGAGCTCAAGACGTACGACGCGGCGGGCGTCATCGCCAAGGTGCCGCTCTTCTACGACAACTACTTCGTCCCGCGCGGATACGCCTTCGTCGCCGTCGACCTCGCCGGCACCGCCCGCTCGACAGGCTGCGAGGACGTCGGCGGGCCGGTCGAGGTGGGCAGTGCCACGGCGGTGGTGGACTGGCTCAACGGCCGGGCCCGCGCCTTCACTGGCGACGGTCGACAGGTGGACGCCGGCTGGAGCACCGGTCGGGTCGGCATGATCGGCAAGTCGTGGGACGGCTCGGTCGCCAACGGGGTCGCCGCCACCGGCGTGCCGGGCCTGGCCACCATCGTGCCGATCTCGGCGATCTCCAGCTGGTACGACTACATGCGCTACCGGGGGATGGTGACCGCCGCCGACTATCCCGGCTACCTGCACGAGGCAGTCAACGGCCGCCCGGAGGAGGTCTGCGCGCAGGTGCTGGCCCGGCTGCGCGCGGACAGCGCGGAGGAGACCGGGAACTACAACGGGTTCTGGGCGCAGCGCGACTACCGGCCCGCGGCCGACCGGGTCCGGGCCAGCGTCTTCGCGGCACACGGCCTCAACGACCTGAACGTCACCACCAACCAGTTCGCCGACTGGTGGCAGGAGCTGGCCGAGCGGGGTGTGCCCCGCAAGCTGTGGCTGTCCCAGTCCGGCCACCAGGACCCGTTCGACGTGCGACGCGCCGAGTGGGTGGCCGCCCTGCACCGCTGGTTCGACTACTGGTTGCAGGGGCTGCCCAACGGGGTGTTGGACGAGCCACGGGTCGACCTGCAGACCGCGCCGCACACGTGGACGACGCAGCGCGACTGGCCCGCCCCCGGCACCCGGGACGTCCGCGTGCCCCTCGGCGTCGGTGACGGCGTGACCGGCACCCTGGGTGGGCGCGGCGCGCGGCCCGGCCAGGAGCAGGCGTACGTCGACGAGTCGTTGACCGAGGAGGAGGTGACCGCCGAGCCCAACACCGCGACCGCCGGCCGGTTGGTCTTCCTCTCCGGCGCGCTGCGCACTCCACTGCGGATCTCCGGCAGCCCGTCGGTGCGGCTACGGATCCGGGTGGACCGGCCGACCACCGAACTGAGCGTCCGGCTGGTCGACTACGGCACCGCCGAGCGAGTCAGCTTCGGGGGAGTGCGGACGCTGGACACCGAGTCCTGCTGGGGAGCGTCCACCGACGTCGACGACGCCTGTTACCGCGACACCGAGGAGATCACCGAGGTCTCCGACCACGCGGTGCTGACCCGGGGCTGGCTGGACGCCGCGCACCACCGCACACTGCGGTTCACCACGCCGCTGCGGCCGGACCGGTCGTACGGGGTGACCGTGGCGTTGAGCGCGTACGACGCGGTGGTGCCGGCCGGGCACGTCCTCGGCCTGGTGCTCGGCCAGAGCGACCCGGAGTTCACCGAGACCGACGACCAGGACGCGACAGTCCGGGTCGACCTCGGCCGCAGCGAGCTGATCCTTCCGGTCACCGGAAGGGCCGAGCTGCCCCCCGTCGACGTCGCGCCGTCGGTACCCGCCGCGCCGGGCCAGCCGTCGTCGGCCAGGTCGGCCCGCGACCCGCGACAGCGGCCCTGACCCTTCGCCGGCGGTCGGTCCGACGGCACGCCCCGCTGTCGCGGCGTGACCCACCGCCGCGTCTCGCCGCGCCTTCAACGGGCTCTGCCAGGGTGTTCATCGTGCGCCCGCCCGTCGTACGACAGGCGTTCACCCACCTCTTCGAGGCTTCTTGATCGAAAGAGCATTCGCTTGATCGAGGAGAGGCTCTCACGTGAGAGACAAGCAAGCCGAAGAGGTCGAGCACGCGCAGCTGTCGCGGCGCAAGCTGGTCAAGTACGCCGGCGTCGGCGCGACGCTGGCCGCGGCCAGCCCGCTCGTGGGCGCCGGCGCGGCGTGGGCCGACGAGGAGCGCCGACCCGGCGACGACACGAGCGACCGGGGCAACGCCAGGAACCGGTCCTGGCGCGCCGGGGACCACCACGTGCACTCCGAGTACAGCGGCGAGTTCGACACCACGAAGAGCCCGATCGTGTTCCACAAGGGCGCGGACGCGGTCTACCCGATCGTCACCAACGCGATCATGGCCAAGAACTTCGGTCTGACCTGGGCGATGTGCACCGACCACGGTGGACCGACGCACTCGAAGGTGAACATCGAGCAGGCGTACCCCGACCTGCTGCGCTCGCGCAAGCTGGTCCCCGAGGTGCTCCAGTTCTGGGGCATGGAGTTCGACGCGCCCTCGCTGGACCACCACACGCTGATGATCCCGCGTCACGACGACGAGGCGAAGCAGCTCTTCGAGCTGGAGAGCCGGTTCGCCAAGTACGACGCGTTCCCCACCGACCCGGCCCGCGACACCGAGGCCAGGATGGTGGAGTTCCTCAAGGTCGCCCGGGGCATGCCGCACAAGCCGCTGGTCATCGCCCACCACGCCTCCCGCTCGGCCACCGGCCTCGGCGTCTACGGCCAGGACACGCCGCGGGAGTTCCGCAACGGCAACAACGCCGCACCGGACGTCTACATCGGCTTCGAGGGCGCGCCCGGCCACCAGGCCGGACCGCTCAACGGCGGCAAGCGCGGCGGGTACGGCAACCACCCCACCTACGGTGGCTTCGACCAGATGACCGCGCGGGTCGGTGGGCTCTGGGACTCGCTGCTCGGCGAGGGCCGGCGCTGGTGGATCACCGCGACGTCGGACTCGCACGTGCACTGGTCGCGCGGTGGCTCGGACTTCTGGCCCGGCGAGTACAGCAAGACCTACGTGCACGCCCGCCAGGACTACGGCGACATCATGGACGGCCTGCGCAACGGCCGGATCTGGGTGACCACCGGTGACCTGATCCGCAGCCTCGACGTGACCGCCACGTCCCAGGGGCGGACGGCCGAGGTCGGCCAGACCATCACGGTCAGCCGCCGCAGCCGCACCGATGTCGAGATCGAGATCAGGTTCCGCCCGCTGGACGGTGTCAACGGCAACGGGGTCCGTCCCGAGGTCCGTCGGGTGGACCTGATCGTCGGCCAGATCACCGGACCGAGCGCCAACCTGGACGCCGACACCAACCCCACCACGACTGTGGCGGCCCGGTTCGGTCCGCGGGACTGGCGTCGCCAGGGCGCCGACTACGTCATCAGGCACACCCTGCGCAACGTCGAGGCCGACACCTACGCGCGGGTGCGCGGCACTAGCACCGACGAGGCCGAGCCGCTCGCCGACGGGCTGGAGAGCCCGTGGGACGACCTGTGGTTCTACTCGAACCCGGTGTTCGTGCACGTGCGCTGACCCGTCGCCGCAGCGACACGGCGGGCCCGCCGGCACCCCTCGACGCACCACGGTCGGGGAGGGGCCGGCGGGCCCGCGCCGTTGCGTCCGGCCTCTCGCCGGTCGAGCGTCAGCTCAGTCGTCGCTGCCGCGGCGCGGTCGGGCGGCGCGGGGCCGAGCGCGCTCGGACGGCGCGCCCGGCTGACCCGGCGCCGGCGCGGCGGGCTCCGGCCGCACCTCGGCCACCGCCTGGCAGAGATCGCGCAGGGGGTCGATCGCCTGGGTCGAGCAGGCGACCCGTTGCAGCAGGGCCCGCAGGGTCGCCGACTCGGTAGGCGTGAGCGCCCCCAGCAGGTGCGCCTCGACCTGCCGCAGCGCCGCGCGCCGCTGCTCCCAGGCCACCCGCCCGGCGTCGGTGACGTCCACCAGCCGGCTGCGCCGGTCGGCCGGATCCGCTCGCCGGGCCACGAACCCGGGACGTTCGAGGTCGTCGATCAGGTACGTGAGCACCGTCCGGTCGATGCCCAGCTCCTCGGCGATCGCGCCCTGGTTGCGGGCCGGCCCGGTGGCCGCGGCGGTGAGCACCTGGTAGCCGCGCGGGCCGCCGGGGAAATCGGCCAGGGTGTGCTCGGCCGCCCGGACGTAACCCCGGAAGACGATTCCCAGCATCCAGCCCAGGTCGTCGTCGAGGGGATCGGGCCGGTCCGGCCGGTCACTGGCACCCGTCATGCCCCGACAATAGCGCAGCACGACCGACCTTGTTGGCAACAGATGTTCTGTCTGACATAAGGTTGAGGTCACGGCGCATCGTCCGACGCGTCACGATGGGAGGCTCGCACCATGAGCGACTACGGCCACGACCTGGTCTTCGGATCGTTCACCACGCCCGGCAGCGACGATCCGGACCGCACGGTCGGCCTCGCGGTCCTGGCCGAGCAGGTCGGGCTGGACCTGGTCACCTTCCAGGACCACCCGTACCAGCCGCGGTTTCTGGACACCTGGACGCTGCTGAGCTTCGTCGCGGCGCGGACGGACCGGGTGCACCTGTCGGCGAACGTCACCAACCTGCCGCTGCGCCCGCCCGCCGTGCTCGCCCGCAGCGTCGCCAGCCTCGACCTGCTCAGCGGTGGCCGGGTCGCGCTGGGTCTCGGCGCGGGAGCGTTCTGGGACGCCATCGAGGCGATGGGCGGCCGGCGGCTGACCCCCGGGCAGGGCGTGCGGGCGCTGGAGGAGGCCGTCGACGTCATCCGGCAGATGTGGGACGCCCAGGCGCGCGGTGGCGTACGGGTCGACGGCGAGTTCCATCGGGTGGTCGGCGCCAAGCGCGGTCCCGCGCCCGCCCACGCGGTGCCGATCTGGCTCGGGGCGTACAAGCCGCGCATGCTCGCGCTCACCGGTCGCCGGGCCGACGGCTGGCTGCCGTCACTGGACTACCTCCAGCCCGGTGACCTGGCCCGGGGCAACAAGATCATCGATGACGCGGCGCAGGAGGCCGGCCGCTCGCCCGGCGACGTCCGCCGGCTGCTCAACATCTCCGGCACCTTCTCGCCGGCAGGGGGCGGCCGGTTGCACGGGCCCGCCGAGCAGTGGGTGCGGGAGCTGGTCGAGTTGGCACTGAGCGACGGCGTCGGCACGTTCATCCTCGCCAGTGACGACCCCGACGACCTGCGACGGTTCGCCGGCGAGGTGGCCCCTGCCGTGCGCGAACTGGTCGCGGCCGAACGCGACAGTGGCGCCCCGTCGGCGCGTACTCCTGGCGAGCCCGTGGTGGCCGCGGCGCCGGCGGCGGTCGTCGCGCCCCCCGCGCGGCCGGCCCGCGCGAGGGTGACCGGCGGGGCCTTCGCCGTGGTGCCGACGCCGGACGACGGCCGGCGGCTCAGCGACCGGCAGGTCTGGGACGAGTCCGCCCGTCCCACCGGGCCCGCGCCCGACCCGACGCGCACCTACACGGCACACGAGCAGGCCAACGGTCACCACCTCGTGCAGGTGCACGACGGCCTGCGCGGCGAGCTGGCCCAGATCCACGACCTGATCGAGCAGGTCGCGGCGGGCGAGATCGACGCCGGCACGGCCCGATCGCACATCAACACGATGACCATGCGGCAGAACCGGTGGACGCTCGGCGCCTACTGCGAGTCCTACTGCCGCATCGTCACCACCCACCACACCATCGAGGACCAGGCACTCTTCCCGCGGCTGCGGCAGGCCGACCCGCGGCTGCGGCCGGTCGTCGACCGGCTGGAGCAGGAACACCACGTCATCCACGAGGTGTTGGAGGGCGTCGACAAGGCGCTTGTCGCGTACGTCGGAGCGCCGGACGGCCTGGCCGAGCTGCGCGCCGCGGTGAACCTGCTGACCGACGCCCTGCTGTCGCACCTCAGCTACGAGGAGCGTGAGCTGGTCGAGCCGCTGGCCCGCCTGGGGGTGAGCTGACCGGCTTGCCCCGACGAACCTGAGAGACTACTTTCGAAACATGTCTCTCACTAATCCGTACGGGGATTTCGAGATCACCGAACCGCAGGCGCTGCGGGCGCTGGCGCATCCCGTCCGGTTGGCCATCCTCGACCGGCTCCAGCGGCACGGCCCGGCCACGGCCACCGGGCTGTCGTCGCACGTCGGCGCCACGCCCTCGGTGGTCAGCTGGCACCTGCGCCACCTGGCGACGTTCGGCCTGGTCACCGACGCCGACGGCGCCACCAGCAAGCGGGAGCGGTGGTGGCAGGCGGCCGCCCGGGGGTTCCGCTTCTCGCTGCCCGACGACGCCGAGGGGCAGGCCGCGGGACGGCAGCTCCGCGGCGAGATGTTCGCCCGGACCGCGGAGACGCCACAGCAGTGGCTGCTGCACGACGAGCCCCGCCTGGACGCCGAGTGGCGCGGGCTCGCCGGGGTGGCCGACACCAGCTTCGTCGCGACGCCCGACGAGCTGCGGCACCTGGAAGAGGCGATCGAGGAGCTGATCGCCCCGTACGTGCGTCGCAAGGACGACGACACGAAGCCGGCCGGCGCGCAGATCGTCCGGATGCTGCGCTACCTGCTGCCCGAGCCGGCCGACGACACGTCCGCGTCATGACCGCCGTCGACGCCCCGCCCGCACCGGCGCTGCACGGCGACCGGCGGTTCCGCACCTTCTGGATCGGTCAGACGATCTCGGCGTTCGGCGACCGGATCAGCGAGCTGGCCCTGCCGCTGATCGCCGTCTCCCTGCTCGCCGCGACGCCAGTGCAGGTGAGCGTCCTCACCGCGCTGATCTGGCTGCCCAACCTGCTGGGCCTGTTCCTCGGCGCCTGGGTGGACCAGCGCACCCACAAGCGTCGACTCCTGATCCTCGCCGACCTGGCCCGCGCGGCCGTGCTGCTCAGCCTGCCCGTGGCCTACCTGTTCGGGGCGATCACCCTCACCCAGCTCTACCTGGTGGCACTGCTCAGCGGTGCCGGGGCCGTCCTGTTCACCCTGGGACAGCAGGCGTTCTTCGTCGCCCTGGTGCCACGATCGGCGTACGTGGACGCGAACAGCAAACTCAGCCTGAGCCGGTCCCTCTCGTTCATCGCCGGTCCGGCCGTGGGCGGTGGACTCGTCCAGGCGCTCAGCGCGCCGGTGGCGATCCTCGTCGACGCGGTGTCCTTCCTCGCCTCCGCGCTGCTGCTGCGTCGCATCCCGGTCACCGAAGCACCTCCGCCTCCCCGGCGGACGTCCACTCTCGGCCTGGTCCGCGACGGCCTGGGGCTGGTGCTGCGCCACCCGGTGCTGCGCGCCGCGCTCGGCTGCACCACCACAGTCAACTTCTTCACCTTCATCGCCGCCGCGCTGCTGGTGCTCTACGCCAACCGTGAACTCCATCTCTCGCCCGGCGCCATCGGCGTCGCGTTCGGCGTCGGCGCGCTCGGCGGACTGGCCGGCGCGGCCCTGGCGCCCCGCCTGTCGCGGGCCATCGGACTGGGCCGGACCGCGATGATCGGCGTGGTGGTCTTTCCCGCGCCGCTGGCGTTGACGGCGTTGATCGCCGGCCCGACCTGGGCGAAGGTGGCCATGCTGGCGGCCATCGAGATGGTGTCCAGCCTCGGTGTGATGCTGATGGACGTCAACCTCAACGCCCTGCTCATGGCCGTGACGCCCGACGACGCGCGCGGTCGTCGAGCCGGCGCGTACAGCGCCGTCAACTACGGCATCCGGCCACTCGGCGCGCTTGTCGGCGGCGCGCTGGGCACCACCCTCGGGCTGCGGCCGGCCCTGGTCGTCGCCGGGGTGGGCGGCGTGCTCGCCGTGCTGTGGCTGCTCGCGTCCCCGGTACGCCACATCACGACCCTCGACGACCCCGCGACCTGACCTGCCGGCCGGCTCGCCCGGACCGTGGACGCCCGGGCGAGCGTCGGCCGGTCAGCCGATCTCGTCGGCCAGCAGCCGGGCCAACTCGGCCGGCTGGGAGAACATCGGCCAGTGGCCGGTGGCCATCCTGACCAGCCGCCAGTGCTCGCTCGTCAGCAGCGCGGCCACTGTGTCGTTGGGCTCCGGCCCGTCGAGCAGGCACTTGACGTACGTCGTCGGCAGCTCGCCCAGCGGACGCGCCAGCACGGCCGGCTCGGTAAGCGTGGCCCCCGGGTGCGGCGTCGCGCCCTTGACCAGCCGGGCGGTCTGCTCGTCGGTGAGCCCCTGGCCGTCGAATTCGGCCGCGTCGGGCGGCGGCCAGTCGCCGCCGTTGTCGGCGAGCACCGACTCGAACGCCGCCCGACCCTGCCACCAACCGGACGCGAACGACAGGCCGTCGACCGGCACCTCCGCATCGACGTACACCACCCGGGCCAACCGGTCGCCGAGCCGCGTGGCGGCCTGACCCACGGGGATGCCCGAGTAGCTGTGCCCGACCAGCACCACGTCGCGCAGGTCGCGCCGCTCGATCTCGCCGACGATCTCCTGCACGTGGGTCTGCTGCCCGGCGGGCACACCCTGTCGCTCGGCGAGACCGGAGAGGGTCAGGGGAACGGTCTGGTGCCCAACGGCCCGCAGCCCCGGCACCACCTCGTCCCACGCCCACGACCCCAGCCACGCACCCGCCACCAGCACCACATCAGCCATGGCCGAACCCTAGTGCCGACCTCCGACAGGCTCGCTCGTCAGGGCCAGGTGCGGGCCTGGGCGTCGAACACCTCGGGCGGACTCTCCACCGGCAGCACGCAGAGCAGGTGCCCGCCGGGCGCCCGCAGGATCCGACACTCCAACCACTGCGACACCTCGGTGGCGCCCAGACCGACCAGCCGAGCGGTCTCGGCCGCCACGTCGTCGGTCTCGATGTCGAGGTGGTAGCGCGGCGCGTCGTCGACGGCCTGGATCGCGGTGACCAGGCCCGGCAACGCCTCGTGCAGGCCGACGAACTGCGGCTCGGCCGGATGGGACCGGGTGCCCACGCCGAGCGCCGCCGACCAGAACTCCGCCGCCCGCGCGGCCTCCGCCTCGGGCGCGTCGATCAGCAACGCGTACACACGGCTTCGATGCATGCGAGGCAGGATATCGAGGACGCCCGTCCGCCGCCCGTCGTGCCGCGGCGCGTAGGTGGCGGTGCGCGGTATCCCCAGCCGGCCACGCCGGAACGCCGGCCTCGCCGGGTGCGCTCAGGCGGGCCTGTCGACCAGGGCGGCGAGCCGCTTGGGCGCCTGCACGCAGTAACTCTCGGTGAGCAGCTCGCCGACCTCGGCCCAGTCGGTGGCCTCGTCCAGGATCATGCCCAGCACGTTCGGGCTCCAGTCCGGCTTGTAGAAGGGGTGCCCGCCGCTGAGGAGGCCGGCGATCTCGTCGAGCGGCGACCGGAAGACCAGCAGGCAGGCCGGCCGGGCGAGCGCTGCGGCGCGCGCGAGCACCGCCTGCCGCTCGGGATCGACGGTGAGCACGTGGGCGAAGGTGCGCCGGCGGATCCGCCAACGGATGCCCACCCAGGCCGGCTCCTCGTAGGTCTCTGGCAGCCCGCGGCAGATCGGGCGCAGCCGGTCGAGAACCTCGGGGTCGACGTCTCCGGGTGCGGTCACGGGCAGGGACGCTAGCCGACGCGTACGACAATGACGTCCGCCGACGGGCGGCGGTGGTGTGCTCCCGATCCATCGGTCAGGATGGTCGAGGCGACGCCGGTCCGCCGCCCCCGAACCGACACACCCCAGCCCCGCCGAGGAGTTCCGTGCCGTCCACCCTGCTCTCCCGCCGTGACCTCGACTTCCTGCTGCACGACTGGCTGCGGGTGTCGCAGCTCGTCGAGCGTCCCCGCTACGCCGAGCACTCCCGGGAGACCTTCGACGACGCCCTGGACCTCGCCGAGCGGGTCGCCACCGAGCAGTTCGCCCCGCACAACCGGGCCGCCGACCTCGCCGAACCGACGTTCGACGGGCAGCGGGTGCAGTTGATCCCGCAGGTACGCGCGGCGTTGGAGAGCTTCGCCGAGACGGGACTGCTCACCGCCGGGCTGGACGAATCGGTCGGCGGTCTGCAACTGCCGCAGGCCGTCGCCGCCGCCTGCTTCGCCTGGTTCCAGGCGGCCAACGTGGCCACCTCGGCGTACCCGATGCTGACCCTGGGCAACGCGAAGCTGTTGCTGGCGCACGGCAGCGCCGAGCAGGTCGACACGTACGTGCGACCCATGCTGGAGGGTCGGTTCTTCGGCACCATGTGCCTGTCCGAGCCGCAGGCCGGCAGCTCACTGGCCGACATCACCACGCGGGCCGAGCCGCAGCCGGACGGCACGTACCGCCTGTTCGGCACCAAGATGTGGATCTCCGGCGGTGACCACGAGCTGGCCGAGAACATCGTCCACCTGGTGTTGGCGCGGATTCCCGGCGGGCCGCCCGGCGTGAAGGGCATCTCCCTGTTCGTCGTGCCCAAGGTGCTCGTCGGGCCGGACGGGTCGCTCGGGGACCGCAACGACGTGGTGCTCGTCGGGCTCAACCACAAGATGGGCTTCCGCGGGACCACCAACACCCTGCTCAGCTTCGGCGACGGCGGGCACGAGCCCGGCGGCCGGCCCGGCGCGGTGGGCCACCTCGTCGGTGCGCCGCACCAGGGGCTCGCCCAGATGTTCCACATGATGAACGGTGCCCGGATCGGTGTGGGCGCCGGCGCCATGGCGCTGGGCTACACCGGCTATCTCAAGAGCCTGGCGTACGCCCGCGAGCGGCCGCAGGGCCGGCCGGTCGACGCGAAGGACCCGGCCGCGCCGCAGGTGCCGATCATCGACCATCCGGACGTACGACGGATGCTGCTCGCGCAGAAGAGCTACGTGGAGGGTGCCCTGGCCCTGGTGCTCTACTGCGCCCGGCTGCTCGACGAGGAGCAGACCGCGCCGGAGCAGACCGACCGGGAGCGGGCGCACCTGCTGCTGGACGTGCTCACCCCGATCACCAAGAGCTGGCCGTCGCAGTGGTGTCTGGCCGCCAACGACCTGGCGATCCAGGTGCTCGGCGGTGCCGGCTACACCCGGGACCACGACGTCGAGCAGCACTACCGGGACAACCGGCTCAACCCGATCCACGAGGGCACCCACGGCATTCAGGCGCTGGACCTGCTGGGGCGCAAGATGACCATGCGCGACGGCGCGGGCCTGCTCCTGCTCACCGAGACGATGGGGGACACCGTCGCCCGGGGCCGTAAGGCCGGCGGGGAGGCCGCCGAGCTGGCCGACCGGCTGGCCGACGCGGTGGACCGGATCACCACTGTCACCCGCCGCCTCTGGGCCGGCGGTGACCCGGCGCTCGCCCTGGCCAACGCAAGCGTCTACCTGGAGGCGGTCGGGCACGTGGTGATCGCGTGGATGTGGTTGGAGCAGGTGCTGGCGCTGCCGCCGCAGGAGGGCGGCGATGCCTTCCACGCGGGCAAGCGGCAGGCCGCCCGCTACTTCTTCAGCGTCGAGCTGCCCCGCACGGGTCCGCAGTTCGACCTGCTGGACAGCCTCGACCGGACCACGCTCGACATGCGCGCGGACTGGTTCTGAGGGGGCGGGTCGTCACCGTCGGCGGGTCTGGTGGTGCATGGCCTGCCGTCCCTTGACCACACCCAGGATGATCACGATCACCAGCGCGATCAGACCGATGATGATCAGCCAGCGGACCGCCTCGAGGATCAGCCCGAGCAGAATCAGCACGCCGGCGACCACGCCGACGACCCAGAGCATGGCGCGCATCTCGACCTCCACAGGACGGGCCGCGTGCGGATACGCGAACCCTCGCCTCCCCTTCCCGATCCCGCCGACCCCAAACGGGCACTGCGGCCTCCGCGATCCTGCGCTTGTTGTCCGCGCGAACCGGGACCCGACGCGAAGCGCAGGATCTGCGGGATCAGCGGCGGGCCACGTAGACGGTGTTGGCGGACCGGCCGCCGGTCAGGGGGTTGGCGAAGGGCACGACGTGCGCCCGGACGGTCGCGAACACCTCGGTGAGCGCCGCCGTGAACCCGTCGTCCGGCGGGTCGTCCGACCAGAGCGCGAAGACGCCCTCCGGGCGCAGCAGCGCGGCGAGCCGGCGCAGCCCGTCCGGCGCGTAGAAGGGAGCGTGGCTGGGGTGCAGGACGTTGCGCGGCGAGTGGTCGACGTCGAGCAGGACGGCGTCGAACCGCCGCCCGGGCGACTCGGCGTCGAAGCCGTCGCCGGCCACCGCGGCGAAGAAGTCGGCCCGCGCGAACCGGGTCCGCGGGTCCTCGGCGAGCCCGGCCGCGAACGGCAGCAGCCCGCGCCGGTGCCAGTCGATGACGTCCTCGATGGCCTCCACGACGAGAAGTGACCGCACCCGCGGGTCGGCCAGCGCGGTGCACGCGGTGTAGCCCAGTCCGAGGCCGCCGACCACGACGTCGAGGACGTCACCGGTCAGTTCGGCCAGGCCCAGCCGCGCCAGCTCGATCTCCGCGACGGGGAAGAGGCTGGACATCAGGTACTCGTCGTCGAGCTTGACCTCGTACACCTCGACCTGGAGGGCCGGATCGCGGCGCCGCCGCAGGCTGATCGCGCCGATCGGGGTCTCCCGCCAGGCCAGCTCCTCGAAACGCGCGCCCACGGATGCCCTCTCGCCGCCGGATTCGTCCCCGGATGGTACCGCTCGGGGCCGGGACCGCCACGCAGGGTCCACGGGACATCGACGCAGCGCATATCCTGTGGCCCGGTCGAACCAGCGGAAGGGACCTCATGCCGTCGCGGCAGGATCAGCTGCACTCCTACCAGTTCAGCGTCCAGCGGGCGGTCGCCGCTCTGGTGATGCGCGAGACCGACCCGGCTCAGTCGCCGTTTCGGCGGCTGGCGGGCGCGGGCCTGGCCAGCGTCCTCGTCGCGGTGATCGGGCTCGGTGGCTTCGCGCTCTACGGCCTGTTCGCCGGCGGCGGCACGGGATGGCGCGACCCGGGCGCGGTGATCGTGGAGAAGGAGTCCGGTGCCCGCTTCGTCTACCGCGAACAGAAGCTGCACCCGGTGCTCAACTACGCGTCGGCGTTGCTGATCGTCGGCGCGGACCGGTCGAAGACCGTGCTGGTGTCCCGGCGGTCGATCGACGGCGTGCCGCGCGGCCTGCCGCTGGGCATCGCCGACGCGCCGGACTCGCTGCCCGCACCGGGCCGGTTGGCGACGGCGGCCTGGACGGTCTGCTCGACGGCCGGCGGCGAGGAGCCCCGCTCCGCGCTGCTCATCGGCACCGAGCCCGACGGCGGTCAGCCGCTGGGCGACGACGCCCTGCTGCTGCGCCACCCGGACGGCAGCCTGCACCTCGTGTGGCACCAGCACCGGTACCTGGTCCGCGATCCCAACCGGGTGCTGGCCGCGCTGGCCACCACCCGGGCCCGGTCGGTGCCGGTCGCGCCCGCCCTGCTCAACGCGCTCCCCGCCGGCGTCGACCTGGCCCCGCCGGCGCTGCCCGGCGAGGGCCGGCCCTCCACCCGGGTGTCCGGCGCCACGATCGGTCAGGTCTACGTGGTGCGCAACTCCGGCGGCGGTCGGCAGTACGCGGTGGCGCTCGACGGCGGGCTGGCCGGGATCACCGAGTTGCAGGCCGGGCTGTTGCTGGCCCGCACCGGGCAGGGGGAGTCCGAACCGATGACGCTGGGTCGGTTCGCCGCGCTGCCCACGATGTCCGACCTCGCCCCGAGCGGCCCGACCGCGCCGCCGCCCGTACCGCCCCGGCTCGCCGGTTCCGACGACGCGGCGATCTGCGCCCGGGTCGGGGACGACGGCGGCACGGGCGAGGTGCTGCGGGGCGTACGACTGCCGGACCTGGCGGCCGTCCCACGGACCGCGCCGACCGGCGGCGCGGCGCTTGCCGACCACGTGGTGGTGCAGCCGGGCGGCGGTGCGGTGGTCGAGGCCGCCGCGGCGCCCGGGGCGTCCGGAGGCGCGGTGTCCGTGATCACCGACCTGGGCCGGCGGTACGTGCTGGCCGACCGGGAGGTGTTGGCGATGCTCGGCTACCGCGACGTGCGGCCGGTGCGGCTTCCCGCCGGCCTGGTCAGCCTCGTGCCGGCCGGCGCCACCCTGGACCCGGCCGCCGCCCGGGCCGTCGCCGCCCCGTCCTGACGCCGGCTGGTCTGCCGGTCGGCCGTGCGCCCGGCCGCCTGTCAATCGGGTGTCGTCTGCCGGCGGCGCGCCGCGCGGGCGGCGGGCGGGCATCCCGCCGGTCGGGCGTCAGTCGGTCGGGCGGCGCAGGAGGCTGACCGCGAACGGCGCGTCGTCGCGCCACGGCCGCAGGTCCCAGGTGGCGAAGCGGTGCTCCAGGCGCAGCCCGGCGGCGACCGCGTCGGCGTCGAACGCGGTCAGCGGGTAGCCGCGCTCGGTGCCGAAGCCCACGGCCAGCACGCCGTCGGGGCGCAGGTGCCCGGCGAGTCGGCGCAGCACCTCCGGCTCGGTGCCGGCGGCGACGAAGGCGAGCACGTTGCCGGCGAGCACTGCCGCGTCGAACGGCTCCGGCTCGCCGAGCGTCGGCAGGTCCAGTTCGGCCAGATCGGCGACCAGCCAGCGCGGGCCGGGATAATCGGCGCGGGCGGCCTCCACAAGCGCGGGGTCGGCGTCGACCCCGACCACCGTGTGCCCTCGCTGGGCCAGCGCGGCACCCACCCGGCCGGTGCCGCTGCCGGCGTCGAGGATCCGCGAGCCGGGCGCGACGAGCGTGTCGACCAGCCGGGCCTCGCCGGCCAGGTCCGCTCCCTCGGCGGCGAGCTTGCGGAACCGGTCGATGTACCACTGCGAGTGCTCCGGACCGGTGTCGGTCGCCCAGCGGGTCGGGTTGGCCATACGGCCACCGTAACCGGGCCGGTCGGGGCGCGACGGACCGGTGCGGCAGGCGCACCGATCGGTGGCAGCTCAGCAGGGCGGTGCTCGGCGTGTCGACTCGCTCAGCTACCGACGATCAAGGGACGGGGGGCTGAGCGGCGTGACGCCGCCCAGCGCCCCCTACTCCTTTATTCAGCCCTTCTCCGCGCCGCTGGTCAGGCCCTCGGTGAGCAGCCGCTCGCTGGCGAAGAAGAGGATCACGATGGGCAGGGTGAGGACGACCGACCCGGCCATCAGCACCGTCTTGGGCACCTCCACGCCGTCGGCGAGCAGCGACAATCCCAGGGACACCGTCCACCGGTCCGGCTTGTCGACCAGGAACAGCAGGGCGAAGAGGAACTCGTTCCAGGCGATCATGAAGTCGTAGAGCGCGACCGCCATGATCGACGGCGCGGCGAGGGGCAGGCTGACCCGGCGGATGATGCCGAGGCGGCCGGCCCCGTCGATGGCCGCCGACTCCTCCAGACTGACCGGAATGGTCTCGAAGTAGTTCTTCAGCATGTAGACCGACACCGGCAGTGTCTGCGAGATGTAGACCAGCACCAGGCCGAACAGCGA
This sequence comes from Micromonospora lupini str. Lupac 08, assembly GCF_000297395.2. Classification (GTDB taxonomy): domain Bacteria; phylum Actinomycetota; class Actinomycetes; order Mycobacteriales; family Micromonosporaceae; genus Micromonospora; species Micromonospora lupini. Next base: position 3,164,169 of record NZ_HF570108.1, read on the forward strand.
GCCGCGCAGCCCGGCGAGACTGAAGACCACGAACAGCGGGATCGCGATGACGATCGACGGGAACAGGTAGACGGCCAGGAACAGGAAGTCGACCTGCCGCCGCCCGAAGAACCGCAGCCGGGCCACCGCGTACGCGCCGGGGATCGCGACGAGCAGCGTGAGCACAGTCGCCGCGACCGCGACGAGGCCACTGTTGCGGATGAAGGTGAGAAACCCCTGGCCGCCGTCGTCGGTGGCCCTGAGCACCTCGGCGTACGTGGCCACGGTCAACTCGCCGAAGCCGACGACAAGCGAGCCCGGGTCGAGCAGCAGCCGCTCGATGGGGCGCACCGAGAGCACGAGCATGTAGTAGAAGGGAAAGATGGTGACGACCAGGAACGCGGCGATCACCAGGCGGCGCAGCCAGCGGAGGCTCACCGTCTCGACCAGGTCCCGGTCCATCAGTCGACCCTCCGTCCGAAGAAGCGCAGGTAGATCAGCACGAACACGATGAGCACCACGGCCAGCACGACCGCCTGCGCGGCCGCCGCGCCGATGTCGGTACGGGCGGTGAGGAACTCGTACACCCGGACGCTCACCACCTCGGTGCCGGCGGCCCCGCCGGTGAGCAGGTAGACGTCGTCGAACTTGTTGAACGTCATGATGAAGCGCAGCACCCCCAGCAGGGCGATCACCGGGAGCAGTTGCGGCAGCAGGATGTGCCGGAACCGCTGGGTGGGCGTGGCGCCGTCGACGCGGGCGGCCTCCTCCAGCTCGCCGGGGACCGCCTGGAGCCGGGCCAGCAGGAACAGGAACGCGAACGGGAAGTAGCGCCACGCCTCGAACACGATGACGGTGGCCAGCGCTGTCGACTCCTGGGTGAGGAACGGCACCGGCGCGTCCCAGCCCAGCAGGCTCTGACCCCAGTGGTTGACGATGCCGAGCTGCGGGTCGAGCATCACCTGCCAGACGAAGGTGACCGCGACCACCGGCGCCACGTACGGCAGCAGCATGGAGGCCCGCACCAACGTGCGACCCCAGAACGGCCGGCGTACCACCAGGGCGGCGACCAGACCGAGCGCGATCGACCCGACGGTGCCGCCGATGCTGTAGAGCAGGGTGACCCACAGCGTGTCGGCGAAGCCGGGGGTGTGCAGCACCCGGTCGATGTTGTCCATGGTGAACTCGCCGAACAGCCCGGTCTTGCGCAGGGTGGCGAGCCGGACCCGCTGGAAGGCGAGCACCACGGTCCACACGATCGGGATGCCGATGACCGCGATGGTGACGAGCAGGGTCGGCGCGACCAGGGCGAGCCCGGCGCGGGACTCGCGGCGGCGCAGGGTCAGTGGTCGGCGGCGGGGCGACGCCGGCCGCTCCTCGGTGGGGGAGCGGCCGGTGTCGGGGGCGGTGGTGGTCAATTGACGCCCGCCTTGATCGCCTCGACGTCCTTCTTGGCCCGGCCGGCGGCGGCCGCCGCGTCGGACTTGCCGGACACGAGGTCGCCCAGCACCTTGGGCACCGGCAGCTCGCCGAGCATGGCGCCGACGAGCTTGCCCTGCCCCTGGCTGAGGCCCCACCGCTGGAACGTGTCCGGGCTGCTGCGCAGGGTGGCCAGGACCTCGTCGCCGTACACGTCGGCGAGCGGCTTCTTGGCGTCCACGCCGGCCTGGCTGGTGTTCCAGGCGGTGAGGAACGCCTCCGGCTCGGCCGGGGTGCCCTTGCGCACCGGGAACCGGCCCTCGGGGGACATGCCGAACCAGCGCGGGTAGCCGTCGCCGAGCATGTACTCCACGAAGGACTTCGCCGGGTCGGCCGCCGCGCCGTCCAGCACCGCCCACGAGCTGATCTCGCCGTACTGCGCGGGTTCGGTGCCGTTGGGGCCCTTGATCGCGGTGACGAACCCGCTGTTCTTGGCCAGGAACGTCGGGTCGGCCTGGCACTGCGGGCAGGTCGGCTTGGCGTCGTTACGCAGCCCGGCCAGCTCGTCGAGGATGAACGGTGACCAGACCACCATCGCCGCCTTGCCCGCGAAGTAGGTGGCCCGTGTGGTGTCCACGTCCTGCGCGCCCTTCACCGAGCTGGTGCGGATCAGGTCGCCGTAGAAGCGGAACGCCTCGACGCACTGCGGTGAGTCGAGTGTCACCGCGCCGGAGTCGTCGGTGAGCTGGCAGCCGTTGGCCAGAGCCAGGTGCTCGAAGGTCTGCTGGGTGAACACGTCGCTGGGGGAGGTGGCCGCGGTGATGCCGGCGACGCCGCCGGTGTTCAGCTTCGCCGCGGCGGTGGTGATCCGTTCGTACGTGTCGGGGGCCGGCAGACCGGCGGCGGCGAACAGGTCCTTGCGGTAGACGAGCAGCTGGCCCCACCCGTCGCTGGGCACGGAGAGCTGTTTGCCGTCGTCGGAGGTCAGCTCCAACGCTCGGGGTGAGAACGTCTGCCGGCCCAGCTTGTCGACGACCTCCGCGTTCGCCGAGGCGTGCAGCAGCTCGTTGCCGGCGAGCGTACGGATGCCGGCCAGGGAGACCGAGCCGACCACGTCGGGCAGGTCACCGGCGGCGGCGTTGGCGGCGATCAGGGACGGGAACTGGTCCTCGTTGACGGTCACGAGGTCTACCTGGATCCCGGTCTTCGCGGTGAAGTCCGCGATGATCGCCTTGGTGGCGGTGACCCGGTCGGCGACGTCTTCCAGGCTCCAAACGGTGATCTTTTTGCTGTTGCTGTCGGATCCGTCATCTCCGCAGGCCAGCAGGGTGGATGCGGTCAGTGCCATGATCAGGGTGGTGGCGAGTATCCGCCTCGGAGGTGCTGACATCGGTGGCACTCCTCTCGAAGGGTACATGCCGGATTCAACACCTTCGATAGATCAATAACAAGACATATTGCGATTTTGTGTCTATCCTGGAGCCCAGTGCTACCGGGATGTGACGCATGGGCAACTGGGTGGTCTCTCTCGCCGGGCCTCGACGGATCAGCCTCGAGCCCTGCCCGCCGGATCCGCTCGGCCCGGGCCAGGTCCGGGTCCGCACCCGCTACTCGGGCATCTCCGCCGGCACGGAGCTGACCCTCTACCGGGGCAGCAATCCCCGACTCCGCAAGGACTGGGACGACGCCGCCCGAATGTTCGTCCCCCGCCAGACCCCGGTGCCCTACCCGCTGATCGGCTTCGGCTACGAGGAGGTCGGCGAGGTCGTCGAGGTGGCGCCCGAGGTCGTCGACAGGCACCCGGGGCAACTCGTGTGGGGCATCTGGGGGCACCGGGCCGAGGCCGTCCTCGCCGCCGGGGCGGTCTGGCCGCTCCCCGCCGACCTGGACCCGCTCGCCGCGGTCTTCGCCCGGCCGGGCGCCATCGCGCTGACCGCCGTGCTCGCCGGTGACCTGCACCTGGGCGACTGGGTCGGCGTCTTCGGGCAGGGCGTCATCGGGCTGCTCGCCACCCGGCTCGCCGCGCTCTCCGGCGCCCGGGTGGTGGCCGTCGACCGGGTACCCGGCCGGCTGGCCCACGCCACCCGCTACGGCGCCCGGTCCACCGTGGACGTCGCGACCCAGTCCGCCGCCGCGGTGCTGCGTGACCTCACCGGCGGTCGGGGCGCGGACGTCTGCCTGGAGCTGTCCGGGGCGTACCCGGCGCTGCACGAGGCGATCCGCTCCACCGCACACGCCGGCCGGGTCGTGGCCGCCGGCTTCTACCAGGGCCAGGCCGACGCGCTCGGCCTCGGCGAGGAGTTCCACCACAACCGCATCCAGCTGGTGGCCGCCCAGGTCTCCGGGCCCACCCCCGCGCCGAGCATGGCCGGCCGGTGGACCGGAGACCGGGTCGCGCAGACCTTCATGGAGCTGGTGGCCGAACACAGCGTCGACCCGTTGCCGCTGGTCAGCCACATCGTCGACGCCAGCGCGGTCGCCGACGCCCTCGCGCTGCTCGACCGCGGCGCCGGTGACGTCCTCCAAGTGGTGCTGAGGTTCTAGATGACCACCATCGCGCTTGCCTGCCAGGAACAACTCCTGCCGGGCACCAACCTGATCCAGAAGTACGCCCTCGCCACCGCCCTCGGCTACCAGGGCATCGAGCTGCGCGGCCGCGGGAACCTCGCGTTCGCCGACCGGCTGCCCGAGTTGCGCCGGGCCCGCGCCGCCGGGGTGGCGATGCCCACCGTCTGCGTCGAGATGGACCACTTCATCGGCGACTTCGATCCCGCCCGGTCCGCCGACGCCGTCCGCAACCTGCGCTCCCAGCTCTCGGTCATCGCCGAGCTGGGCGGCGTGGGGGCGATGACTCCGGCCGCGTGGGGCATGTTCTCCCGGCGGCTGCCGCCGTTCGAGCCGCCACGCCCGCCCGCCGGCGACCGCCAGGTGCTCCTCGACGCCCTCGGCGAGCTGGGCGAACACGCCCGCGCCGAGGGGGTCACCCTCTTCCTCGAACCCCTCAACAGGTACGAGGACCACATGGTCAACCGGCTCGACGAGGCGGTCGCCCTCTGCGCCGCGCTCGGACTGCCCTCCGTGCGGGTCGTCGCCGACACCTTCCACATGAACATCGAGGAGGACGACATGCACCGGGCGCTGCGCGCCGCCGCTCCGTACCTCGGGCACGTGCAGGTCAGCGACTCCAACCGGTACCAGCCGGGCACCGGGCACCTGGACTGGCCGGCGCTCGTCCGGACCCTGCTGGAGCTGGACTACCGCGGCTGGCTGGCTCTGGAGTGCCGGCTGCGCGGCGACCCGGTCCGGGCCCTGCAACAGGCCGCGGCGGTGCTGCGGCACGCGCTGCCCCGGCGGGCCGCCGCATGACCGCCGGCGCCGTCCCCACCCGCACCGGCGGGCCCACCGACCTGGCCGGCCTGCGTCGGCTCGCCGTGGCCACCCTCGACGCCAACTGGGAACACGACCACACCGTCCCGTCGCGCACGCTCTACCCGCACCAGTGGAGCTGGGACTCCGCGTTCATCGCGGTCGGGTGGGCCCACGTACGTCCCGAGCGGGCCTGGCAGGAGCTGACGAGTCTGTTCCGGGCCCAGTGGGCCGACGGGCGGGTGCCGCACATCGTGTTCAACCCGGCGCTGCGCGTCGGCGCGTACTTTCCCGGCCCCGAGCTGTGGCGCTCGGCCGACGTCGAGGGCACGCCGACGATGGACACCTCCGGCCTGGTCCAGCCGCCGGTGCACGCGCTCGCCGCGCTGCTGGCGTACCGGCGGGCGCCCGATCCGGCCGGCCTGGCAGCCCTGCGCCGGCTCTATCCCGCGCTCGTCGCCCAGCAGCGGTATCTGGCCGAGCGGCGGGACGTCGCAGGCGACGGGCTGGTGTGCGTCGTACACCCGTGGGAGTCCGGTCTGGACAACAGCCCCGCCTGGGACGAGCCGATGGCCGCGGTCGACGCCGACGCGGCGGTCATGCGCGCGTACCGTCGGCACGACACCGCGCACGCCGACGCCGCGCACCGCCCCACGGACCTGGACTACGCGCGCTACCTGGCGATCGTCGCGGCCTACCGCGACCACGGCTACGCCGACCGGGACCTGGCCGACGGCCATCCGTTCCTGGTGGAGTGCCCGCTGTTCAACGCGGCGTTCGGGGCGGCCGAGCACGCGCTGGCCGAGATCGCCGCGCTGCTCGGCGTCGACCCCGCCGCGCACCGGGTCCGCGCGGACCGCGTCACCGAGGCGTTGGTACGACGGCTGTACGACCCCGGCACCGGCACGTTCCAGCCCCGCGACCTGCGCACCGATCGACTCGTCGGCGCGCGTACCGTGCTCGGGCTCGCGCCCCTGATCCTGCCCGACCTGCCCGCCCGGCACGTCGACGCGCTGGTCGCCGAGGCCCGGTCGCCGCGCTTCGGGGTGGCCCGGTGGATGGACCGGCCGCTGCCCACCCACGACCGCACCGCGCCCGACTTCGAAGCGCTGCGCTACTGGCGCGGGCCGAGCTGGCTGAACATCGGCTGGCTGGTGCGGCGCGGCCTGCTGACCCACGGGCGGCCGGAGCTGGCGGCCGGCCTGCGCCGCTCGATGATCGACCTGGTCGCCGGTGCGGGCTGCCACGAGTACTTCCACCCCGACACGGGCGCCGGGTTGGGCTCACCGGCGTTCGGCTGGACCGCCGCGCTGCTGCTCGACCTGCTGGCCGACTGAGTCTCTCTCGGCCGGCACCGGGTGGTAGCGTGCCCGCTCTCAGCGGGGCGGGAGGCGGCGTGCGCGAGATCGACAAGGTGGCCTGGATCCTCATCGAGGACGGGCGGGTGCTGAGCACCCGGTCGCAGGGCAAGGACGTGTGGTACCTGCCCGGCGGCAAGCGCGAGCCGGGGGAGAGCGACCTGGAGACCCTGCGCCGGGAGGTCGACGAGGAGTTGAGCGTCGAGGTCGACACGGGAAGCGCTGTGCACCTGGGCACGTTCAGCGCGCAGGCGCACGGGCACGCGACCGGGATCACCGTGCGGATGACCTGCTACCGGGCCGGCTACCGGGGGCGGTTGCGACCGGCCAGCGAGATCGCCGAGATGGCCTGGCTCGGATACGCCGACCGGCACCGCACCTCCCCGGTCGACCAGCTCATCTTCGACCACCTGCGGGACGCGGACCTGCTGCGCTGACGGTGTGCTGGTGGCTGGGCTGCCGTGTTGTCCGCGCCGTTTGGTGTCGGCGGCCCGGGGTAAGCGCGCGGCGTGACCGACAGCGCGGGCGGCGACGGGTTTCCGCACTTCATCGACGCGGTGTCCCGACGGTCCGGCCTGCCGACCGAGCAGGCCGCCGCGCTCGCCCGCGCGGTGCTCCAGACGATGGCCGAACGAGTGACCGGCGGCCCGCCGGATCTCACCGGACACCCTCCGGACGATCTCACCGGACACCTTCCGGACGAGGTCGACGGTTACCTAAACGGCGCGGCGCCGAGCCCACCCGCGAACCCGTCCAGCCCGCCTGCGGGTGTGGCGGGTTGGCCTGCGGACCCGGCTGGCCTGCCTGCGGACCCGGCTGGCTTGCCTGCGGACCCGGCTGGCCTGCCCGGGGGCCTGGCTGGGCTACCTGCGGAGCTGGCTGGCTCGTCCTCGGACCCGGTTCCCGATCCGGTCACCGGCGTCGACGGGCTCGACACCGGTGTGGGCCTCGACGTGGGTGGGCCTGTCACGACGCCACCGCCGGTGGACGCCGGGCCGGCTGAGTTCCTGCGCCGGGTGGGCCAACGCGCCGGGGTGGATCCGGCCACGGCACGGGCCGGCACCGGAGCCGTCTTCGCGACCCTGCGGGAGGCGGTGACCGTACGGGAGTTCCGGGAGATGGTCGCGCGACTGCCCCGCGACGACGATGGCGGCGCCGCGACCGGTCCGCCCGTATTGCCCGACCCGTCCACACCCTGACCCGCGCCTACGCCGCAGTCCGCGCTCCGGGCCGCCAAGATCCACTCGACTTTCTGCAAATCGGGGCATCCGCGGTCTCGGGACGCCCCGATTTGCAGGAACCGGAGTCGATCAAGCCTGGGACGGGGGCGGGCACCTAGGCCGTGTTTCGTAAGTGGGCGTGGGCCGGGTGAGGTCACGGCGTGGCGGTGATCGATAACTGAAGAGGTCTCCGGTAAGTGGGTTAGCGACCAAGCAAACCTGAATACCGGAGACCTCGTGGCCAGCCTAGCGGCGGCGGCGCGGCATGACCTGAGCGACATCCAGTGGCAGCACCTGCACCCGTTGCTGCCTGCGGAATCGTCGCGGGGAAGACCGTGCAAGTGGACCAGACGACAGATCATCGACGGCATACGGTGGCGGGTACGCACCGGTGCACCCTGGCGCGACGTGCCCGCGAACTACGCCCCATGGCAAACGCTGTATCGATGGTTCCGCCGCTGGCAACGTGACGGCACCTGGGCCCGCATCCTGGCCGGGCTCCAAGCCGCCGCCGACGCGGCCGGGCGCATCGACTGGAGCGTCAGCGTCGACTCCACGATCAGCCGCGCCCATCAACACGCCGCCGGTGCCCGTCGTGACGGCGATCGGCAGAAAGAACCACCCGGCGGGATCCATGCCGAGCCTGCCGATCACGCGCTGGGCCGGTCGCGGGGCGGGTGGACCACCAAGACTCATCTTGCCTGTGAACAGGGCCGCAAGGTCCTGGCCACCGTCGTCACGGCCGGACATCGCGGTGACAGCCCGCAATTCACCACGGTCCTCGACCGTATCCGCGTCACCCGGTCCGGGCCCGGTAGGCCCCGGACCCGCCCGCAGCAGATCTTGGCGGACCGGGCCTACACGTCCAAGGCCAACCGCGCATACCTGCGCCGACGCGGAATCAAGGCCTGCATCCCGAGCAAGAGCGACCAAGACGCCCACCGCCTCGCGAAAGGCTCCCGCGGCGGCCGGCCACCCGCCTTCAGTCCTGAAACCTACCGCCGACGCCACGCAGTCGAGTGCGGCATCAACCAGCTCAAGCAACACCGCGCCATGGCCACCCGCTACGACAAGCTGGCCGTCCGCTACGAAGCCACCCTGACCATCGCCGCCATCAACCAGTACCTCCGAGCTTTATGAAACACGGGCTAGGCGTCGGCGTCGGGCAGGTCGTCGGGCTCGGTGACCCACGCGGAGAAGACCGGCACCCCATGCCACGGCCCGGTGACGCCGTCGGCCCTGGTGTCGGTCGCGACGGCCACCACGGCGTACGGGTGGCCGAAGCGCAACTCGGCCGTGCGGGCGACGCCCTCCGGCGGCAGGCTCACCGTCCCGAACATGCCGGTCACCGCCGCCGCCTCGAAGCCGTACCGGCCGTACCGGGCCATCGCCACCTGCCGCGCCTCGAAGCCCTGCACCGGTTGGTCGAGCGCCCCGGCCAGCGCCGCCGTCGCCGCCGGGAAGCCCAGCGACTCGGCGGTCAGGTCGTGCTCACTGCGCGCCGACCAGCACGGGAGCACCGCGCTGTGTCGTTCTTCGCGGCCGTCGCGGGCGCGGGTCCGGACCCGCTCCTCCCGCAGCGTCCACAGCGCGGTGTCGCCGAGCGGCAGGTCGAACAGCGAACGGCGTCCGGCCGGTTGCGCGCCCTCGGCGGCGCCGGCACTGAGGTCGTACGCGACGGCCAGCACATCGGCCGGCGGCACGTGCGGTGCGGCGGCCACCGAGAGCACCACCAGTCCCGCGCCGTCGGTCGCCTGGGCCCGGGCGGCGTGCACGATCACGTCACCGGCCCGATCGGTCGTGACGATGGCCCCCTGGTGCCCGTGGTCCGGGCTGCGCAGCGCTCGCCGTAGGTCCCGTGCCCAGACGCTGGCCGGGCCGAGCGCGCGGGCGTCGGTGACCTCGAACGGCTGCGCCCAGGAGATCCGGGTGGCCAACGCGCTGGCCAGGGCGAACACGACGTCCGGGTGGACCTTCAGGGGGAACGTCTCGATCAGGCCGTCGGTGTGCTCGCGTGCCCACGCGTCCAACCCGGCCTGGTCGGGGAGCGCCCCGACCTCGGTCGCCGTGGGCAGGGCGGCCCGCCACCCGGCCGGCTCGTCGGTGCGTCGGCCCGGTCGGAGCCAGAGCGCGGTGGCCGACGCGACCAGCGGATGCGGCGCGTCGAGCAGGGTGCGGGCAACCTCCGCCGCGCGGGCCAGGTCCGTGCCCAGCGCGTCCGCCAGCCGCCCGGTCCCCGTTTCCGGCCCGGTCGCGGCCGCCAGGTCGTTCGCCGTTTTCGGCCCGGTCGCGGCCGCCAGGTCGGTGGCCTCCGTGGGGTCGGTCCCCGTTTTCGGCCGGGTCACCTGGTCGGCGTCGGCCGTCGCCGCGCTGAGGGCGAGCAGCAGCCAGGCGCCGAGCGGGGAGGCGACGTGGTGCCGGTCGCCGATCGTGGCGTGCAGCCGCTCGGCGTACGCGGCCAGCGGCCCGTGCAGGTCGGTCGTCATGCCCCCACTCTGCCCGCCGCGCCGCGCTCCGGCATCCCGCCGACGCGGGTCAGGACCACAGCTCGAACGGCTCGTCGATCTCCTCGCCGGCCAGGAAGGGCGTGACCAGCCGGGGGAGCTGCCCGGGGTAGAACCGTTGCCGGCTGGTCACCACCTCCGCCAGCGGCCACCAGCGGAAGCCGAAGTAGTCCTCGCGCTCGTAGTCGAGCCGGTCCGCCTCGTCGACGTCCGGGCCGGGCCGGGTCAGCCGTACGGCGACGATCACCTCGTCCTGGACGTGGCGCAGTTGCCGGTGCAGGAAACTCGCCCGTCGCCGCCAGGTCGGCGCGCCCACCTCGCCGACGTCGACCACGATGCCGGTCTCCTCGCGCAGCTCCCGCACGGCGGTGTCGCGGTACGTCTCACCGGGGTCCATGCCACCGCCGGGCAGCTCCCACCACGTGCCCAGCCGGGGATGGTCCGGGTCGCGGGTGTGGAACAGCAGCACCCGGTCGGTGTCGTCGAGGACCACCACGCGCACCGCGCGCCGCTGGAGGATCGGCAGGTCGTCGGGCAGTTCGTCCATCGGGCCAGTCTGCCGCAGTGCGCCGACTCCGGCGGCCCACGCCGGGGCCGGTAGGCTGCCCGCCGTGGCTGGTCTGTTGAGGAACGTGGCGCAACGCATCTCCCGGGTGGGCGCGGTCATCCCGTCGCCCCGGCGTACCGGGCCGGCCCCCGCGCGGGTGGCCCGCCCCCGTCAGGTGAGCGCGTTGCAGCGTCGGGAGCTGACCTACGCGCCCGAGCGGGACGGCCAGGCAGACCCCGGCGAGATCGTCTGGACCTGGGTGCCGTACGAGGACGACCCCCGCCAGGGCAAGGACCGTCCGGTGCTGGTGGTCGGGCGGCACAGCCGGACGTTGTTCGGGCTGATGCTGTCCAGCCAGAGCGAGCGGGACGGGCAGCGGCACTGGTTCGCGCTCGGCCCCGGCGAGTGGGACCGCGACAATCGGCCGAGCTGGGTCCGACTGGACCGCGTGCTCACCATGCGCGAGGACAGCATCCGTCGCGAGGGCGCCGTGCTGGACCGGCCCCGGTTCGACCGGGTCGGGCAGGCGCTGCGCGCCAACTACGGCTGGCGCTGACCGTACGCCTGCCGGCCAAGCCCGTAGGTGTCAGCCGGATGCCCCCCTCAGTGCCTGTCGACCTGCCCCAGCAGTGGGGCACGCGCCCGATCGCGCCGGGCGGGCGGTGGGCCGGCCGGGGGAGCCGTCGGCGTCCCTGTTCGGTTGTGGCGCGGCCCGGGCTGGTTCGTGGCGGCGTCCCTGGTCGGTTGTGGCGCGGCCCGGGCTGGTTCGTGGCGGCGTCCCTGGTCGGTTGTGGCGCGGCCCGGGCTCGGCTGCTTCGTGGCGGCGGCCCGGCCCGTTGTGGCGGTGGCCGGGAGTTTGTGGCGCGGCCCCGAGACCGGGCACGTCCAGTGGGTCGGCGGTAGGAGATCGCCGGCCGTCCCACGCATGGGGCAGCTCGACAGGCTGAGTAGGTGTGCATCCAGGTCGGCCGGCCGAGCCGGTGCGCGCTGGTCGAGCGTGCTGGCCCGTGGGGCGGTGGCGCGGTCCGGCACCTGACGCCGGCGTGACGCCGACGGTCAGGCGGGCTCGCGGCTCGGGCCGACGGCGGCGCCGCGCGCGTCCGGCGGGGGGTACGGCTGGTCGGCGAGCAGCCGGGCCAGGTGCGCGCTGTTGAGGGCCAGGGCTTTCGTGGTGCGGCCGGTGGTGTCCGGCTTGGCGCCGACGTCGCGATAGTCCACCGTGTGCAGCGCCTCGCCGACCCAGTAGGTGGCGCCGGCGGCGGGGCAGGTGAAACCGACCTCGTTGAGGGCCTGCTGCACCTGGCCGATGGTGTGGTGGGCGCCGTCCTCGTTGCCGACGACCGCCACCCCGGCCACCTTGCCGTAGGTGAGGAGCCGGCCCTCTGCGTCGGTCTCGGAGAGTTCGGCGTCGAGGCGTTCGAGGACCATCTTGCAGACGCTCGACGGCTGCCCGAGCCAGATCGGTGTGGCGATGATGAGCACCTGTGCCGCCAGCAGCTTGGCACGGATCGCGGGCCAGCCGTCGCCGTGCCCCTCGTCGGTCGACACCCCGAAGCGCACGTCGTGGTCGACGATCCGGACCAGCTCGCCGTCCACCCCCTGCGCGGCCAGTTCGGTCAGGACCTCCCGGCCGAGCTGCTCCGAACTGGACGGAGCGGGTGACGGCTTGAGGGTGCAGTTGAGCACGAGGGCACGGATGCTGGCCACGTCTTGTTCCTTCCGGCCATCGGGCAGGGCGACTGACCGCCATCCCATACCCGGGCACCGGCCCGAATCACGCCCTCGCGGTGCCGCTTTCGCGGAAGGTGTCGACCGGGAGGCGGAGCGCGGTATATTCAACCCATCGGTTGATAATCCACTTGGTTGAAAGCGACGTGATGACTGCAGATCCGGTCAGTGCCGTGTTCGCCGCGCTCGCCGACCCCACCCGCCGGGCCATCCTGGCGAGACTGGCGTCCGGCGAGGCGACGGTCAACGAACTGGCGGAGCCGTTCCCGATCAGCGTCCAGGCGATCTCCAAACACCTGGGGGTGCTGGAGCGCGCCGGGCTGATCGTGCGGACGCGCGAGGCGCAGTGGCGGCGCTGCCGGCTCGACCCGACACCGCTGCGCACCCTCGCCGAGTGGGTCGACCAGTACCGCCGGCTGTGGGACGAGCGTTACGACACCTTGGACGACTACCTGCGTGACCTGAAGGGGACCAGCCATGACCGACACCAGTGATCTGACCATCACCCAGCCCTCCGACCGCGAGATCACCATGACCCGGACGTTCGACGCTCCGCGCGAGTTGGTCTTCGCGGCGCACACCCAGGCCGAGCACCTCAAGCGCTGGTGGGGGCGGGGCAACCCGTTGGACACCGAGATCGACTTCCGGGAGGGCGGCCGCTACCGGCACGTCGAGCACGCCCCGGACGGCAGCGACTACGCCTTCCGGGGCGAGTTCCGGGAGATCGTCGTGCCGGAGCGGGTCGTGCAGACCTTCGAGTTCGAGAGGATGCCCGGCCACGTCGCGGTGGAGACGCTCGTCTTCACCGAGCACGACGGCCGCACGGTGGTCACCACCACCACGTCCTTCGACACCGCCCAGGACCGCGACGGCATGGTCGAGTCCGGCATGGCGCAGGGAGTTGCCGAGTCGTACGCCGCACTGGACCGCCACCTGGCCACGCTGCGCTGACGCGCCGCACGGCGGGCCGGCGTGCGGATAATCCCTGGCCGTGCGACGTGCCCGGTGGCACGGTGTCCGCATGGCGCGGGACGTATCACGGCAGGTGGCCGGCTGGGTCCGGGCGGACTTCGGTCTCGACCTGTCCACGCTGGACGAGGTCACTGATGGCGCGGACGAGCACGCACGCCTGTGGCGGGCCCGGACATCCGAGGGACGCCGGTACGCGGTCAAGCTCAGCGGTGGCGGCACGCCGGCCGGTCTGATCGTGACCGCGCACCTGGCCGCGCAGGGCGTGCCGGGGATCGCGGCGCCGCTGCGTACCCTCGACGGGCGTCTTCACGGTGACCGCGACGGGCGGCGGCTCTCCGCGGTGCCCTGGGTCAGCGACCAGCGGGCGCTCGACGGCCCGATGACCGAGGCGCACTGGCACGCCTACGGCGAGGTGTTGGCCGCCGTGCACGCGGTGCCGGTGACCGATGAGCTGGCGCGTGCGCTGCCGGCGGGCGGTGACGCGTACCCCTCGATCGTGGCCGCGACCCGCGACGTGGCCGGGCGGCTCCGCGACCGGACCGACCCCGGCGATCCGTTGGTCGCCGAGCTGGCGGCCACCTGGGCCTCCGTCGCCGACCGGGTGACCACGCTGATCCGGGGGGTCGAACGGCTGGCCGCCGCCCGGTCGGGGCCGGCGGTGGTCTGCCACGGCGACTCCCACCTGGGCAATCTGCTGCTCGGCCCCGATGGCCAGGTCTGGTTGATCGACTGGGATGACGCGGTGCTGGCCCCGCCCGAGTGTGACCTGATGTTCGTCGTGGGCGGCGTGCTCGCCTTCGCGCCGATCACGCCCGCGCAGGAGAGGGCCGTGCGCGCCGGGTACGGCGCTTCGGACATCGACGCGGCGCGGCTGGCCTGGTTCCTCGCCGTTCGCGCGCTCGACGACCTCAGCGACTGGACCCGCCAGGCGCTGGATCGTGCCGGCAGCCCCGACGATCGCGCGACGGCTGCCCGGATCGTACGGGGCCTCGTGTCGCCGGTCGGCCTGGTCACCCTCGCCGACACGGCGCTGCGTGACCTCGACGGGCCGCAGCACTGAGCAGGAAAACCCGGTGAAAAAACAGAAAAGGCAGGGAGATCGCGCTCCCTGCCACCTCTAACGTATATCGCACCGGGGGCCTTGCGGCAAGACCCCTGTGGTGCCGCAGAATCTGCACCCGAAGCCCACAATTGGGAAAATCGGGGGATTTCATGATCGACGTGATCATTGTCGGCGGTGGACCGACAGGTCTCATGCTGGCCAGCGAGTTGCGGCTGCACGGCGTGCGCGCGCTCGTGCTGGAGAGGGACACCGAGCCGACCCGCTACGTGCGTTCGCTCGGCCTGCACGCGCGCAGCATCGAGGTGCTGGACCAGCGCGGACTGCTGGAGCGTTTCCTCGCCCTGGGCACGCGGCATCCGCTGGGCGGTTACTTCGCCGCGATTCCCAAGCCGCCGCCGGTCGGCCTCGACACCGCGCACGCGTACGTCCTCGGCATCCCGCAGACCGTCACGGACCGCCTGCTGGCCGAACACGCCGTCGAGGTCGGCGTCGAGATCCTTCGCGGCCGCGAGCTGGTCGGAGTCGGCCAGGACGACGACGGGGTGACGGCGGAGCTGGCCGACGGCACGCGGCTGCGCTCCCGTTACCTGGTCGGCTGCGACGGCGGCCGGAGCACTGTGCGTCGGCTGCTCGGCGTCGGCTTTCCCGGCGAACCCAGCCGGGTCGACTCGCTGCTGGGCGAGATGGAGGTGGGCGTGTCACCGCAGACGGTGGCCGACGTGGTGGCCGAGGTGCGCAGGACCCACCTGCGGTTCGGCCTCGGGCCGCTCGGGGACGGCGTCTACCGGGTCCTCGTTCCCGCCGAGGGGGTGGCCGAGGATCGCTCGGTCCCGCCGACAATCGAGGAGTTCCAACACCAACTGCGGGCGTACGCGGGCACCGACTTCGGCGTGCACTCGCCGCGCTGGCTCTCCCGCTTCGGTGACGCCACCCGGTTGGCCGAGCGCTACCGGGTCGGTCGGGTGCTGCTGGCCGGCGACGCCGCGCACATCCACCCGCCGACCGGCGGGCAGGGGCTCAACCTCGGCATCCAGGACGCGGTGAACCTCGGCTGGAAACTGGCCGCCGAGGTCACCGGCTGGGCGCCCGAAGGGCTGCTGGACAGCTACCACACCGAGCGGCACCCCGTCGCTGCCGACGTGCTCGTCAACACCCGCGCGCAGATGTTCCTGCTGTCGCCCGATCCGGGGCCGCAGGCGGTACGCCACCTGCTGGCGGAGCTGATGGACTTCGAGGACGTGAACCGGCACCTCATCGAGAAGGTCACCGCGATCGGGGTCCGCTACGACTTCGGCGCGGGCCACGAGCTGCTCGGCCGGCACCTGCGGGACGTGCGGCTCAGGCGGGGACGCCTCTACGAGCTGATGCACGCCGGTCGTGGGCTGCTGCTCGACCAGACCGGCCGGCTCTCTGCCGCCGGGTGGGCCGACCGGGTCGACCACGTCGTCGACGTCGGTGCCGAACTGGACATACCGGCCGTGCTGCTGCGCCCGGACGGCCACGTGGCGTGGGCCGGTGACGATCAGGCCGATCTGGAGGACCACCTGCCCCGGTGGTTCGGCCGACCCGCCACCTGAGCGGTCACCGCTCCGCGAGGCGGGTGCTGTCGACGAGTTGGCGGGGGGCCCGCGGGCCGGAGAGGCTCTTCGCCTGGTACATGGCCGCGTCGGCGCGGCTGAGCGCGTCGGTGAGCTGGGCCGGGCCGGTCACCGGGGAGAGCCCGACCGAGGCGGTGACCCGGACGCTGCACCCACTGAGCCGGATGGGCGCGGCGACGGTCTCGCTGAGGCGTCGGGTGGCGTGCTCGATCCAGCGCCTGTCGACGGTCGGGCTGGCGAGCAGGCCCGCGAACTCGTCGCCGCCGAGACGGGCGACGAGGTTGTCCCCGGCGAACCCGGCCAGCCGTTCGGCCACGCTGATCAGCACCTGGTCGCCGGCGGCGTGCCCGTACCGGTCGTTGATCTGCTTGAAGTCGTCGAGGTCGAGCACGATGGCGATCAGCGGCTGGCCGTCGGCGTTGGTGAGCAGGGCGGCCGCGAGGCGGTAGAAGGCGCGTCGGTTGGGCAGCCCGGTGAGCGGGTCGTGGCTGGCGGCGTGCCGTTCGGCGGCCAGCTCGGCCTGGAGGTGCCCGATCTCGGCCTCGGCCTGCAGGGCCCGGCGGCGCATCTGCCAGGAGGAGAGGAGTGCTCCCGCGGCACAGAGGCCGGAGGCGACGCTCATCGGATCCGGCACGAGACCTCCCATCGCCGCGACCGCCTCCAACCGTCGGTCTGCGCGGCGCGGTGCCGCGTCGGGCCAGTTTTCCCTGGTGGTTGCCCCAGTCGGGGTAACGCAAAGTGAACGGATAAGCACCGATCACGTGCGTTATCATGCTCGCCGTCCGGTGCAGATGCAATAGCAGATGCACGTGCATAACCGTCCGATGTCGATACCGCACCCTCGCCGTCACCGCTCCTCCCACGGGCACCGGCGGGCTCGTGAGCAGAAAGACGCCTCTCATGCAACAGCCACCCAATGGCGTTCCGATTCCTCAGTTGCCCCCGCTGACCTGGCTGAAGAGCCGCCGCAGCAACCCGAGCGGCAACTGTGTCGAACTCGCCGAACTGCCCGGGGGAGCCGGCATCGCCGTTCGCAACTCGCGCCATCCGGAGGGACCCGCACTGATCTACACAGTGGACGAGATCGCGGCGTTCGTGCTCGGCGCGCGCGACGGCGACTTCGATCACCTGATCAACTGACCGGCCGTCGAAGGCCGTCCCGGCGACGGGACTGAATCGCCGGTCCGGAGGAGTTCACCTCACTGTCGGTCCATGGCATGCTTACACGTCGGCCGGGCTGGGTGCCCGACCGCGTGGTCGGTATCCGGAGGTCCGCACGTGACGATGGTTCCCGCCGAGGGCGGCCCGACAACCGGGCCGACCGTGCTGCGCATGCTGCTCGGCGCCCAACTGCGCCGCCTGCGCGAGTCCAGCGGGGTGACCCGGGAGGGCGCCGGGTGGGAGATCCGCTCCTCCGAGTCGAAGATCAGTCGGATGGAGCTGGGACGTGTCGGCTTCAAGGAGCGCGACGTGTCCGACCTGCTCACCCTCTACGGCGTCAGCGACGAGGGCGAGCGCGAGGCGCTGCTGAAGCTCGCCCGGGACGCCAACAGCCCCGGCTGGTGGCACCGCTACGGCGACGTGCTGCCCAGCTGGTTCCAGTCGTACCTGGGCCTGGAGGCGGCGGCCGCGCTCATCCGCAGCTACGAGGTGCAGTTCGTCCCCGGCCTGTTGCAGACCCGGGAGTACGCCCGCGCGGTCGTGCTGCTCGGCCACGGCGCGGCCGGCGCCGCCGAGATCGATCGCCGCGTGGCGTTGCGGATGCAGCGCCAGCAGCTGCTCCACCGGGACAACCCGCCGCAGCTCTGGGCCGTGGTGGACGAGGCGGCGCTCCGCCGTCCGATCGGTGGGGCCGAGGTGATGCGGGGCCAGCTCACCGCGCTCATCGAGGCGACCAAGTCGCCCACCATCCGGCTCCAGGTCATCCCGTTCGCCGCCGGTGGCCACGCGGCCGCCGGTGGCGCCTTCACCATCCTGCGCTTCGGCGACCAGGAGCTGCCCGACATCGTCTACATCGAACAGCTCACCAGCGCCATCTACCTCGACAAGCGCGACGACCTCGACTATTACGCCGTGGCCATGGAACGGTTGTGCGTCGAGGCCGAGCCGCCGGAGCGTACGCCGGAGATCCTTTCTCGGCTGCTGGAGGAGCACTACCCGGCGTGACCACCGACCGGGCGGCGCGCGTCGTCGGAGTGGCATTAGCATGAGCGGCGGCCGGTCACAGTGGACGAACGACACCGACTGGGTGCGCACAGAGTCATGGAGGCAGCCTTGACCACCGACACGGACGGTACGACGGGCGGCTCACCGAGCGACCGGATCGACACGGCGGTGCCGCACCCCGCCCGCCGCTACAACTACTGGCTCGGCGGCAAGGACAACTTCCAGGCCGACCGGGAGTCCGGCGACGCGATGGCAGCCGCGTTCCCGACGATCCGCACCTCCGCCCTGGAGAACCGCCGATTCTTGCGACGCGCGGTGGGTTACCTGGCCCGCGAGGCCGGCATCCGGCAGTTCCTCGACATCGGCACCGGCATCCCGACTGCCGACAACACCCACGAGGTCGCCCAGGCCATCGCGTCGCAGTCGCGCGTGGTCTACGTGGACAACGACCCGATCGTGCTCGCCCACGCCCGTGCGCTGCTGACCAGCTCGCCGGAGGGCGCCACGGCCTATATCGACGCCGACCTGCGCGACCCGGAGAAGATCCTCGCCCACCCGGAGCTGCGACGCACCATCGACCTGGCGCAGCCCGTCGCGCTGATGCTGGTGGCGGTGCTGCACTTCGTGCCGGACGACGACGACCCGTACGCGCTGGTGCGGCGGCTGCTCGACGCGCTTCCGGCCGGCAGTTACCTGGCCGCGTCGCACGCCACACATGAATACCTGCCGCCCGCGATCGCCGAGGAGGCCAGGGCGGCGGCCAAGGGTGGCGGCCCGCACGGGCTGATCAACCTGCGTACGCGGGCCGAGTTCACCGGCTTCTTCACCGGGCTGGACGTGATCGAGCCGGGCATCACGTCGGTCGCCGAGTGGCGTGCCGAGAGCGAGCCGCAGCCTCGGCCGTCGGTGGTCGAGGTGAGCATGTACGGCGGTGTCGCCCGCCTGCCCTGAGCGACCGGCCCGGGTCAGGTGCCCGAGGCGTCGTACCGTTCGCGGGCGGAGTGCACCTCGCCGATGTGCGTCTCGGCCCACGCCTTGATGGCGCGCTGCACCGGCAGCAGGCTCTCGCCCAGCGGCGTCAGCCGGTAGTCGACCCGGACCGGCACGCTCGCGGTCACCGACCGGTCGACCAGGCCGTCGCGTTCCAGCTTGCGTAGCGTCTGGGTGAGCATCTTCTGACTGGCCCCGGCAACGGTACGGGCCAGTTCGCTGTGCCGCAGCGGCCCGTCGGCCAGTGCGCTCACCACGAGCGTCAGCCACTTGTCGCTGAGTGTCGCCAACAGCTCGTGGCCCGGGCACTCGGCCAGGAAGGCGTTGTACCGGCGGCGTTCCCGCTCGCGGCGCTCGTCGGCGGTCATGGTGGCCATCGTGAACCTCCCGGGTGCCCAGGGCACCCGAAGGTGCCTCCTTCCCGCCGCAGACTAGCGCTCCTAGCGTCGCCGGTATGAGAGCTGTGATCGTCCGCCGGTTCGGCGGCCCCGAGGTCCTGGAGATCGCCGACCTGCCCGTGCCGGAGCCGGGAGTCGGACAATTGCGGGTGCGCGTCGCCGCCGCCGCCGTCAACCGGATCGACCTGTCCACCCGCAGCGGCGCGTTGAGTGCGGCGGGTCTGCTGCCACCGCTACCCGTCGTGGGGCTGGGCTGGGACGTCGCCGGGGAGGTGGACGCGGTCGGGCCGGGCGTGCGGCGGTTCGCGGTGGGCGAGAAGGTGATCGGGCTGCGGGACCTGCTCTCCGCGCCGGGCGCCCAGGCCGAATGGGTGGTGCTGGACGAGGACGCCCTCGCGCCGGCGCCGCGTACCGTCGCCCCGGAGCTGGCGGCGACGTTGCCCCTGATCGGTCTCACCGCGGCCCGGTCGCTGGCCCTCACCGGTCTGGGCGTGGGACGGACGTTGCTGGTGACCGGCGCGGCCGGCGGGGTGGGTGGTCTGCTGCTCGAACTGGCGGCGTTGCGCGGCGTCCGGACCGTCGCGGTGGCCGACGCCGCTGACGAGGAGCTGGTGCGGGGGTGCGGGGCGGACTGGTTCGTGGCGCGTACCGAACGGCTCGGCGCGGCCGTGCGCGCGGTGGTCCCGGGTGGGGTGGACGCGGTCGTCGACGCGGCGGTCGTCGGGGTCGCCGCGCACGAGGCGCTGCGGGGTGGGGGCACGTTCGTCGCGCTGTTGGCGCCGTTCGCCCCGCCGCCGTTGCGGGCCACGCGGGTCGTCGTGCAGGAGGTCCGCGCCGACGGCGCACGACTGGCCGAGCTGTCCGCACTCGTCGACGGCGGCCAGCTCAGTCTGCGTCTGGCCGACCGGCTGCCGCTGATCGAGGTGGCGGCGGCGCACGAGCGGGTGGCCGCCGGGGGCCTGCGGGGTCGGCTGGTGCTGGTGCCCTGACCGGGCTTGCGTATTGACCGTCGCGAACTCGTCGGGTTAGTCTCTGTATCGATCCAGTCTGAATCGATACAGAGAGGTGCCGGGTGAAGCCAACACTGCAAGCCGTGGCGGACGCCGTCGGCGTCTCCCGCAGCACCGTGTCCAACGCCTACAGCCGTCCCGACCAGCTCTCGGCGGCACTGCGCGAGCGGATCCTCGACGCCGCCCGCCAACTCGGCTACCCGGGGCCCAACCCCACCGCCCGGTCGCTGCGTCGCGGCTTCGTCGGCTCGATCGGGGTCCTGTTCACGTCGCAGTTGTCGTACGCCTTCACCGACCCCTTCGCGGTCCGCTTCCTCACCGGGGTGAGCGCCGCCGCCGAGCGGCACGGCACCAGCATGCTGCTGGTGCCGCTGCCGCCGGCGCAGACCGACGCGCGCCGGGCGGTGGAGAACGCCGCCGTCGACGGCTTCTGCGTCTACTGCGTGGCCGACGAGGAATGGGCGTTGGACGTGATCCGCGCGCGCGGACTGCCGTACGTCAGCACGGCTCCCCGCGACGACGCCGGCGCGGACGAGCGGTACGTCGGCATCGACGAGCGGGCGGCGGCCCGCGGCATCGCCGCGCACGTCGCCGGTCTCGGCCACCGCCGGGTGGCCCTGCTCGCCGACGCCGTGCTGCCCGACGCGCCGGCCGGCCCCCTCACCCTCGACGGCGTGCACGAAGCGTGGCACCCGACGACACGCGGCCGGCTCACCGGCTTCGCCGACGCGTTCGGCGAGGTCGGCGTCGACTGGGCGGACCTGACGGTGGTCAACGCCCTCGGCAACAGCCGTCAGGCCGCGGCCGCCGCCGTCGCCGGACTGTTCGACGGGCCTGCACCGCCGACCGCAGTGCTGGCCGGCTCCGACGTGCTCGCCCTCGGCGTGCTCGACGCGCTGGCCCAGCGACCGGGCGGCGCCAACCCGCCGGTCTCGGTGACCGGCTTCGACGACATCCCCGAGGCCGCCGCGGCCGGCCTCACCACCGTCCGGCAACCGGCCGAGGACAAGGGCCGCATCGCCGCCGAACTGCTGCTCGACCCGCCCGCGGACGCCGCGGCCGGTCATGTGCTGCTACCCACCGCACTCGTCGTCCGGGCCTCCACCGGACCTGTCCCGAGGAGTTGACCATGGAATTCCCCACCGGCTACGTCACCGCTCTCGACGCGATGAACCGGCACGTCACCTCGGCCCGACCGGACGCCCCGGTCGTGGTCGAGCGCACCCGCCGGCCACTGCTGACCCCCACCCGACAGGTGACAGCCGTCGCCCTGCGCCGCCTCGCCGACCGGATCCAGCCCCGACCGGTGCCCCGCTGCTCCTGACTTTCGGTACACCCGGGACGAACGGTGCTGGTCCGGGCACGCAGAGTGGTCGATTGCGCACTCGCCAGGCAGACTGGTGAAGCCATGTCACCCTTCACGCCCACCCTCCGCCTCCACGACCGCTACGTGCTGCACGAGCGGATCGGTCTCGGTGGCATGTCCGAGGTGTGGCGGGCCGACGACGAGGTGCTCGGCCGCCCGGTCGCGATCAAGGTGCTCGCCGGGCAGCTCGCCGCCGACCCGCAACTGCGGGCCACCATCCAGCGCGAGGCCCGCGCGGCCGCCCGGCTGACCCACCCCCACGTCACCCAGGTGTACGACTACGCCGAGGCCACCCTGGCCGGCGGCGTCGTCGTCCCGTACCTGGTGATGGAGCTGGTCGAGGGGCACAACCTGGCCGACCGGCTGCGCGGCGGCCCACTGCCCTGGCCAGAGGCGGTCCGGGTCGCCGGGCAGATCGCCGCCGCGCTGGCCGCCGCGCACCGCATCGGCGTGGTGCACCGCGACGTCAAGCCGGGCAACGTCATGCTCACCGACACCGGCGCCAAGGTTCTCGACTTCGGCATCGCTGCGCTCGGCGGCCTCGACAGCCAGTCCGGCGAACCGCTGATGGGCACTCCCGCGTACTTCGCCCCGGAGCGCCTCGCCGCCGGTCCGCCCGACCCGGCCAGCGACGTCTACGCCCTCGGCGCACTGTTCTACCGCACGCTCACCGGCCAGGCGCCCCTGCCCGTGCAGACCTGGGAGGACGCGCTGGAGGTGCACCGGCGGGGCACTCCGGTGCCGCCGCTGCGGGTGGACGGCCTGCCCGGCGACATCGCCGAGCTGACCCTCGCGTGCCTCGCCGCCGACCCGGCCCGCCGGCCGAGCGCCGCGCAGCTGGCCCGCCGGTTCGGCGCCGGTCAACCGGTCGAGCCGCCCACCGAGCTGCTGCGCATCCTGCCGCCGGCCGCGCCGGCCCACCCGCCGACCCTGATCGACCGCTCAGTCGCCGCCCGCCCCGCGCCGGTCGCGACCCCGCCGGCCCGTCGCCGCTCGCGTCGGCCCCTGGCCCTCCTCGTGGCGGCCGGTCTCGCGGTGCTTGTCGGCCTCGGCGCCCTGCTCACCCAGGGCGACGGCACCCCCGACACCTCCGGCTCCGCGCCGACCGCCGCTGCGCCGTCGGCCTCCGCGCCGACGCCCGCGCCCAGCACACGGTCACCGAAGCCGACGGCGTCGGCCTCCACGTCGCCGCCCGCCACCAGCAACCCCGAGCCCTCGAGCGTCGGCCAGCAGGTGCCGATCAGCTTCCGCCAGGTGAGCGACGAGTTCGGCGCGGTGCTCTCCGCGGCCGTGGCCCGCGGCGACGTCGACCGGCGGACCGCCGAGGACCTCCGCGACGACCTCGCCGACGTGAACCGGCGGTCCAAGGACCGCGACCGGCGCATCGCCGACCTGCGGAACACCATCGCCGAGTTGGTGGACCGTGGCCGGCTGCCGCAGCAGACGGGCGCCCACCTCGACGCCCTGCTCAGCCGGGCCGGTGACCTGTCCACCGGCCGCGCCGACGACTGAGCGCATGGCGCGCTCGCCCGCGCACCGCCGCCGGTCGTAGTCTCACCCGATGACGACACCGCAGACGCACACCCTCGCCCTACCCGGCGTCGATCTGGTCTACGACGTGCACGGCACGCTGCCCCCGTCCGGCGGTCACCGTGTGCTGCTCATGATCGCCCAGCCGATGACGGCGGAGGGCTTCCAGGCGCTCACCACGTACGTCACCGACCGCACCGTCGTCACCTACGACCCGCGCGGCCTCGGGCGCAGCACCCGCACCGACGGCCGGTCCGACAACACACCCCAGCAGCAGGCGGCCGACCTGCACCTGCTGATCGACGCGCTCGGCGTCGGCCCGGTGGACATCTTCGCCAGCAGCGGCGGCGCCGTGACGGCCCTCGAACTCGTCGCCACCCACCCCGATGACGTCGCCACGCTTGTGGCGCACGAACCGCCGATCAACGCGGTGCTCCCCGACGCCGCGGCCGCCGAGCGCGCGCGGGCCGGCTTCCACGAGGCGTACGAGGCCAAGGGTTTCGGGGCCGGCATGGCCGCGTTCATCGCGATGACGTCGTGGCAGGGCGAGTTCACCGACGCCTACTTCGCCCAGCCCGCGCCCGACCCGGCGTCGGTCGGCATGCCCAGCGAGGACGACGGCAACCGCGACGACCCGCTGCTGTCGAAGAACTCGTGGGCGATCACCGACTACCGGCCCGACGCGAGCCTGCTCACCGCGGCGTCGACCCGGATCGTGATCGCGGTCGGCGAGGAGTCGACGGGGACGTACACCGCGCGGACGGCCCTCGGCACGGCGGCGCTCCTCGGCCAGGAAGCCGTGGTGTTCCCGAGTCACCACGGCGGCTTCCTCGGTGGCGAGTTCGGCTACGCGGGCAAGCCCGAGGAGTTCGCGGCGCGGCTGCGCGACGTGTTGGACGCCGACTGACGACGATCTTCTCCACCGGCCGTACGGACGGCTGATCCATCCGTTCGCGTCGCTGGCATGATGGGCCGATGCGAACACGGCTGATCTTCGTGCGGCACGGCGAGTCGGTCCACCAGATCGACGGGGTCGTGGGCGGCCCGCACGGCTGCCGCGGCCTGACCGCGCTCGGCCACGACCAGGCACAGCGGCTGGCCCGGCGGCTCGCCGACGACTACGCCGTCGACCGTCCGACGGCGGTGTACTCGTCCGTGCTGCGCCGCACCGTCGAGACCGCGCAGCCCATCGCCGCGGCGTTCGGCATCCGCCCCCTCGCCGACTGTGGCCTGTGCACCTGGCACACCCCGCCGTACGCCGACGGGCTGCCGGTCACCCGATTCCGGACGGAACACGCGGTGGCCGGTGGGGGTGTGTTCCGGCCGTTCGAGGACGGCAACGAGAGCTGGGCCGAACTGGTGGTACGCGTCAGCCGCGCCATCATGGAGATCGCGCACCGGCACCGGGGCGGCACAGTGGTCCTGGTCGGCCACAGCGAGACCGTCGAGGGGGCGTTCCACGCCCTCGCCGCGCAGCCGATCTTCCGGGCGTTCGACCTGGACGTGCCACCCGCCTCGATCACCGAATGGGTCACCGACCACGACCCCGGCGGCTGGCCACCGGCCCGCTGGACCCTGCGCCGCTTCGGGGACACCACCGGCCTGACTGGAGCGTGATCCAGTAACGCCGTGCGCGTCAGTCGCTCAGGATCTGCTCGCGAAGGATCTCCGCGTGCCCGCAGTGCTGGGCCAACTCGCGCAGCACGTGCAGGTACACCCAGCGCAGCGGCAACGGGCCACGCCGGTTGCCGCGCAGCACGTCGTCCAGGCCCAGGGACGCCGTCGCGCGACGGGACGCCTCACACGCCTCCCGATGGGCCGACCGGATGCTGGCGATGGTGTCGCCGTCGTCGAGGATGAAGGACTCGTCCGGCGTCGCCGGGAGGCCGATCTCGGTGCGCGACCGACACGTCACGGCTTCGTCGAACCACACCTTCTCGACGAACGTCGCGTGCTTCACCAGACCCAGCAGGGTCGTCCGCGACGGCACCAACGAGCGGCGCGCCTGCTCCTCGGTCAGCCCGTCCAGGCAGCCGTTGAGGGCTTCGCGGTGCTCGTCGATGAACGCCTCGAACTGCGTCTGGGCCGGCTGATTGACGACATCCTCGGCGAACGTCGGCGGGAAAACGGTCATGGACCGAAGCATGGCAAACGCCTCCGCCCAGGGGCAACCACGGCACGCTCAGCCGTGCCGGCCGTCGAGAGCGGCACGCTCAGTGGATTGTCGTCGCGGTCACCTCGCCCGACGCGGTGCCCACCCGGGCGGCCACGTCACCCCGTGGCGTCCAGATGGCCGACCGGCCCGCCGCCTCGGTGTAGCCGCCGCCGGTCGACCCGGCGAAGCTCGCCATGGCCACCCAGACCCCGTGCGTCGTGGCGATCCGTCGGGCCCGCTCGTCCGGCACGGCGGCGTCGCACGCCATCTCCAGCACCCCCGCCGCGTACACGTCGATCCCGAGCGCGGCCGTGCGCTGCGCGTGCGCGGCGACGCCGGTGTCCTTGCAGACCGCCAGCCCGATCCGCCACCCGTCCACGTCGAGCACGCTCGGTGTGTCGCCCGGCCGGAACCGCTGCGCCTCGGTGCCGCCCAGCCACATCTTGCGGTACGCCACTCGCACCCCGTCACCGGTGACCGCCAGCACTCCGATGTGGTCACCCGCCACCGGCGCGCCGGCCAACGCCAGCGTGCCCTCCTCGGCGCACGCCCGCACCAGCGGCGCCAACCGGCTGTCGTCCACCGGCACGGCCGGGCCGTCCCACTCGTACCCCGTCAGTGACAGCTCCGGGAACACCACCACCCGGGCGCGCGCCGCGCGGACCGCGTCGGCGTGCGCCCGCGCGTTCTCTGCGACATCCAGGGGTACGCACGGCGGCTGCGCCACGGCGAGCCGCATCGGGGTGCGGTTTTCCGCACCCCCGCCGGTGTGGGCGACCCGCGGGACCGGGCGGTCCGCCTCATGGTCGATTCTCAGGATCGGTTCGTAGCGTGGGGACATGATTCGAACGTCGCACGCCGTCCTCGCCACCGGAACCCCCGCCGCCGCGGCCGAACCGCCCGAGGGCGGAATCGTCGGCTACGTCAGCGATCTGGTGGAACGGCTCGGCGGGCCGGGCGCCGGTCTGGCGGTGGCGCTGGAGAACCTGTTCCCGCCGATCCCCAGCGAGGTCATCCTGCCGCTGGCCGGGTTCGTGGCCGCGCAGGGTCGGATGAGCCTGGTCGGCGCGATCTTCTGGACCACGCTGGGCTCGGTGCTGGGCGCGCTGGCGCTCTACCTGATCGGCGCGTCCCTGGGCCGGGAGCGGATGCGCGGCATCGTCGCCCGCCTGCCGCTGGTGAAGCTCAGCGACGTGGACCGGACCGAGGCGTGGTTCCTGCGGCACGGCGTCAAGGCGGTGTTCTTCGGCCGGATGATCCCGATCTTCCGGAGCCTGATCTCCATCCCGGCCGGGGTGGAGCGGATGCCGGTGCGGACGTTCCTGCTCTACACGACGCTTGGCAGCCTGATCTGGAACACCACCTTCGTGCTCGCCGGCTATCTTCTCGGCGACAACTGGCACCTCGTCGAGGGCTACGTCGGCACACTTCAGAACGTCGTGATCGTCGCCTGCGTCGCGGCCGTCGCCTGGTTCGTCGGGTCGCGGGTGCGGCGGGCCCGCCGCACCGCGCGAAACCCCGAGTCGGCCGACCCCTCCGATCCTTCCCGGCACGGTGCGCAGGCGTCGGGGATGCCCGATCCGGGTGGTCGGGGCACCCTCTACCGGGGCGGCTCCTGGGCCTCGGACGAGCGCTGACCGGGCGAGGGGAGCGCAGTGGCAGGGGAGCGGCGTACCCGCCGGTGGTGGGCTCGGCTGCGGCTGCCGGTCGGCGTCGCCGCCGGGAGCGCGACGGCCGCCGTCGGGCTCGGCTTCCTGACCGTCGCGGCGGTCGCATTCGTCGTGTCCGTGCTCGCGCCCGCGGCCAGCCGCCGGGTCACCGACCTGACCAGACGGTACGCGGGACAGCTCGTGGCCCTGGAACGTCGGCGCCTCGCCGGTCTCCTCCCCGCTGGCGACCTGCCGCCGCCGACGCGCGAGGTCGACACGCGGCGGCAGGTCGGTTACCTCGCCGCCCGGCTGCTGCCCGGCACGCTCGGCCTGCTGGCATACGCCGTGCTGGGCATCGGGCTGGTGCTTGCCGGGATCGTGGTGCGCGCGGCGGTACGCGGCGAGCTGAGCCTCCTCGACACGCTGTCCCAGGTCGCCGTCGGTGCGGTGCTGCTCCTGCTCAACATTCAGGCCCTCGCCAGCATCGCCGCGCTTGACGTCCGGCTGGCTCGGCGGCTGCTGCGTCCGGACAGCCGGGCCGAGCTGACCCGGCGGGTGCAGGAGCTGACCACCAGCCGGGCGGCGGTCATCGCAGCGGTGGACGCCGAACGGCAACGCATCGAACGCGACCTGCACGACGGCCTCCAGCAGCGACTGGTCGCCCTCGGCATGCTGCTCGGTCGCGCCCGCCGCGCCCGCGACAGCGACCGCACCCGCGCCCTGGTCGCCCAGGCCCACGAGGACGTGCAGCGGGCCGTCGAGGAGTTGCGCGAGGTGGCGTGGCGGGTCTACCCGTCGGCGTTGGACGGCAGCGACCTGGGCGAGGTGCTGGCCATGGTCGCCCGCCGCTCCGAGGTGCCGGTGCGGATCCGCTGCGACCTGCCACAGCGCCCCGAACGGCAGATCGAGACGGTGCTCTACTTCGTCGCCTGCGAGGCGCTCACCAACGCCGCGAAACACGCCGCCGCTACCCTGGTCACGGTCGAGATCGACGTACGGGAGGGGTGGGTCCGCATGCGCGTGCACGACGACGGCGTCGGCGGCGCGGATCTCACCGGGCGCGGCCTGTCCGGGCTGGCCCGCCGGGTCGCCGCGCTGGACGGCCGACTGGGCGTGACGAGCCCGGCCGGCGGCCCGACCACAGTGCTCGCGGAGCTGCCGTGCGGCTAGTTCTCGCCGAAGACTCGACGCTGCTCCGGGAGGGCCTCACACGGCTGCTCGCCGAGGAGGACCACGAGGTGGTCGCGGCCGTCGGCACCGCCGACGAACTCGTCGAGGCGGTCGGCCGGTCCCGTCCCGACGTGGTCGTCACCGACGTCCGGATGCCGCCCACGCACACCGATGACGGGTTGCGTGCCGCGCTGGAGATCCGCAGGCGCTGGCCCGACACCGGTGTCCTCGTGCTGTCCCAGTACGTCGAGCGGCGCTACGCCGCCCGGCTCCTCGCGGACCGTCCCGAAGGGGTCGGCTACCTGCTCAAGGACCGGGTCGCGCAGGTGGACGACTTCCTCGACGCCCTCGACCGGGTCGCCGCCAAGGGCACCGCGCTCGACCCGGAGGTGGTCCGCCAGGTGGTGGCCGGAACGGATCGACCCGACCCGTTCGGCCGACTCACCCCACGCGAACGGGACGTCCTGCACGAGATGGCTCAGGGGCACACGAACGCCGCGGTCGCCGAGCGGTTGCACGTGTCGCAGAGCGCCGTGGAGAAGCACGTCAACGCCATCTTCGACAAGCTCGGCCTCGCCCACACCACCGGCTACAGCCGCCGCGTCCTCGCTGTCCTGCGCTACCTGGGCAGCACCTCCTAGAGGGCGCAACGTCCCGATCGTCCGGGCCTTGCGGTACCGGGCGACTCTGCGTGGATCGTCACCCGACGGCCCGCTCAGGCTCTCGGGCGCGGTGGGTCGCGGGCGTGATGTCCGGTTGTGGGCGCCCTGGGGTGTGACCGGGTGCATCCCTGGGCCGGAATCGTGGCGGGCCGGGGGTCGTTACACACCCTGACGATCGCAGGACCACGGCCGCACCGCCCGGTCGACCGGGATGGGAATGGCCGGCCGGGTCGGGTCGTTGCAGACCCCCGAACGACCGTGAGCCCCGCCCTCGGGTCCGCTACGTGGCCCCGCAGGGCACGGGAATGACCCCGGACCGGTGCTCGTTACACACGGTCCCGGCGCCACGAGCCCCCGCTCGCAGGCCGCCGCGCCGCGAGCCCTCGGCTCGCAGGCCCCCAGACTTTCCCCCTTGACAGTGCAGCGCCGGACGAGGTGCTCACACCCGCGCCGCCGCCCCCTGGTGGTGTGGGTGTTCCTACCCCCGAAGGAGCTACCCCCATGAACACGATCTTCCGTAAGAGCATGCTGTCGGTTGCTGGTCTCGCGTTCGCCGGTGGTGTCTTCGCCGGTCCGATCGCCCATGTCGCCACCCCGAGCATGGACGCCCGGCCGGTGGCCGTGGTGCAGGCCGACAAGCCCGACACGAGCAAGCTGATCCCGCACGGCACCCAGGGCGACCAGTCGCACATCGACCTGAACGACGAGCAGACGGCAAACGCCAAGGCGATCATCGCCGCCACGAAGAAGGCCGGCCTGCCCGAGCGGGCGGCGGTCATCTCGATCGCGACGAGCTTGCAGGAGTCGAAGCTGGAGAACCTGGGTCACCTCGGCGATATGAATGACCACGACTCGCTGGGCCTGTTCCAGCAGCGCCCCTCCTCGGGTTGGGGCACGCCGGAGCAGATCACCGACCCGGAGTACTCGACGACCGCGTTCCTGAAGGGCCTGCGTCAGGTCGACGGGTGGCAGGACATGCCGCTGACCGAGGCCGCGCAGACCGTGCAGGTGTCGGCGTACCCGGACGCGTACGCCCAGTGGGAGCAGCAGGCCGCCGACCTGGTCGGCCAGTACTGGAACAGCTGACCCACCGCACGACCCGACCGACTGGCCGGCATCCCGAACCCGGGGTGCCGGCCATCGGCACACCCACCCACCGCTCACCCGGCCTGGCCCGAGTGGCATGCCCTCCGCAACAGATCTCGGACAGTTTCCGTCAGGGCGGAACGGAAACTGTCCAAGATCTGCGCGGGGCGGGAACATCGGAAGGGGTTGGCTGGTTGTGAAGCTGTGTCGGTGTGATCCAGTGTCCCCGGGCCTCAC
Source organism: Micromonospora lupini str. Lupac 08 (assembly GCF_000297395.2). Taxonomy (GTDB): domain Bacteria; phylum Actinomycetota; class Actinomycetes; order Mycobacteriales; family Micromonosporaceae; genus Micromonospora; species Micromonospora lupini. Next base: position 3,194,342 of record NZ_HF570108.1, read on the forward strand.
CTCAATGCCCTCGCGGAATACCGTTCGGCTGGAGCCGCGTCGCGCCACTCGCCGAGAGGCGACCTGCACACCGACACCAGCGCCGCCCCCGGCCCAACCGGCCGGGGGCGGCGCTGTCTGTGCCCATCGGGCACGATGATCTGCCCTCGGTCACGGCACAATGGTCCGGTGACTGTGGCGGAGACCTGGTCGGAGCAGTCGGGTGTGCTCGTACTGCCCAGCGGCGCGATGGTGCGCGGGCGTCGTGTCGCCGCGACCGCCTCGCCGGCAGACTTCGCGCTGCTGTTGGCGCCCGGCCCGGAGCCGGCCTGGCCGCACCGGCGGATCAGGTGGCCCGACTTCTGGGTGCCGCTCGACCGGGCGGACGCACTCGACGCGTTGCGCGTGGCACTGCGAAGGGCACGCGACGGCGAACGCGTCGAGGTGGCGTGCCGGGGCGGCGTCGGCCGGACGGGAACGGCGTTGGCCGCGCTGGCGATCCTCGACGGCCTGCCGGCCGAGCGGGCGGTGCCCTGGGTCCGGGCGGGCTACCACCCGAAGGCGGTCGAGACACCCTGGCAGCGGCGCTGGCTGCGCCACGTCACCTGACCCACCGGACGCCACGCCACTACGCCGCCTGACCGACCACCCCCTCCGACCCTCAACCCTGGGGCGGCGCGGCTGGCCGGTGGACGTACTCGCGCAGGTGGGTGGCGGTGAGGGTGTCGCCGTGGGCGACCAGGTCGGCAGGTGTGCCGGTGAAGACGATGCGCCCGCCGTCGTGTCCGGCGCCCGGGCCCAGGTCGATGAGCCAGTCCGCGTGGGCCATCACGGCCTGGTGGTGCTCGATGACGATGACCGTGTTGCCGGCGTCGACCATGCGGTCCAGCAGGGCCAGCAGTTGATCCACATCGGCCAGGTGCAGGCCGGTGGTGGGCTCGTCGAGGACGTACGTGCTGCGCTTCTCCGCCAGGTGGATGGCCAGCTTGAGTCGTTGCCGCTCCCCGCCGGACAGGGTGGTCAGCGGCTGGCCGAGGCTGAGGTAGCCCAACCCGACGTCGACCAGTCGGCGGAGAATGGGGTGCGGGAAGAACTCGTACGCCTCGGTGACCGACATGGCCAGCACCTCGCCGATGTTCCTGCCGCGCAGCGTGTACGTGAGGACCTCGTCGGTGAACCGCCTGCCCTCGCACCGCTCGCAGACGCTCGCCACGCCGGCCATCATCGCCAGGTCCGTGTAGATCAGCCCGATGCCCTTGCAGGCCGGGCAGGCGCCCTCCGAGTTCGCGCTGAACAGTGCCGCCTTGACGCCGTTCGCCTTGGCGAAGGCGGTACGGATCGGGTCGAGCAGTCCGCTGTAGGTGGCCGGGTTGCTGCGTCGTGACCCGCGGATCGGGGACTGGTCCACGATCACCACACCGGCCCGGCCGCGCAGTGACCCGTGGATCAGTGAGCTCTTGCCGGAGCCGGCCACGCCGGTGACCACGGTGAGGACGCCGAGCGGGATGTCCACGTCCACGTCGCGCAGGTTGTGCAGGTCGGCGTGGCGGATGGTGAGCTGGCCGGTCGGTAGGCGTACCTCCTCGCGCAGTGTCACCCGGTGGTCCAGGTGCCGCCCGGTGAGCGTGTCGGAGCCGCGCAGGCCGGGAACGTCGCCGGTGAAGCAGATCTGCCCGCCGGCGCTGCCCGCGCCCGGCCCCAGGTCGACGACGTGGTCGGCGATGGCGATGGTCTCCGGCTTGTGCTCCACCACCAGCACGGTGTTGCCCTTGTCGCGCAGGCGCAGCAGCAGGTCGTTCATCCGGGCGATGTCGTGCGGGTGCAGGCCGACGGTGGGTTCGTCGAAGACGTACGTGACGTCGGAGAGGCTGGAGCCGAGGTGTCGGACCATCTTCACCCGCTGCGCCTCGCCGCCGGAGAGGGTCGCGGACTCCCGGTCCAGGCTGAGGTAGCCCAACCCGATCTCGACCAGCGAGTCGAGCAGGTCACGGAGGTTGCCGACCAGCGGCGCGACCCCGGGGTCGTCGATGCTCCGTACGAACGCGGCCAGGTCGCTGATCTGCATGGCGGAGCACTCGGCGATGCTGCGTCCGCCGATCCGCGACGACCGGGCCGCGGCGTTGAGCCGGGTGCCGTCGCAGGTGGGGCAGGTGGTGAAGGTGACCGCACGGTCGACGAAGGCGCGGATGTGCGGTTGCATCGAGTCGCGGTCCTTGGCCAGGTAGAGCCGCTTCACCTTGACCGCGAGGCCCTCGTACGTCCAGTTGTTGCTGCCCACCTTGATCTTCGTGGCCGGCTTGTGGAGGAAGTCCTCCCACTGCTGCGGCGTGTAGTCCTGCAGTTTCACGTCCGGGTCGAACAGCCCGGAGCCGACGATGGTCTGCCAGTACCAGGAGTCCACCGCGAAGTTCGGCACCGTGATCGCGCCGTCGTTGAGCGAGCGCTCGACGTCCACCAGCTCGTTGACGTCGAGGTCGGAGACCCGGCCCAGCCCCTCACAGGTGAGGCACATGCCTTCGGGCAGGTTGAAGCTGAACGCGCCGGCGCCACCGACCGACGGCTCGCCGAGCCGGCTGAAGAGGATCCGCAGCATGGCGTACGCGTCGGTGGCGGTGCCGACTGTGGAGCGGGAGTTGACGCCCATCCGCTCCTGGTCGACCACGATGGCGGCGCCGAGGTTGCGCAGCGAGTCGACGTCCGGCCGGTTGAGGTTCGGCATGAGCGACTGGAGGAACGCGCTGTAGGTCTCGTTGATCAGGCGCTGGGACTCGGCGGCGATGGTGCCGAACACGAGCGACGACTTGCCGGAGCCGGAGACGCCGGTGAAGACGGTCAACCGGCGCTTGGGGATGTCGACCGAGACGGCGGCGAGGTTGTTCTCCCGCGCTCCGCGTACCTCGATCATGTCGTGGCTGTCGGCGGCGGACCTTGCTGGCTGCGACATGCGAACCCTTCACGAGGTCGTGGCGGGTGATCTCCCGCCGGACTGGTGGATTACATTGTCTCATTCGTCCTCCTGTAGAGCCTTTTGTCGACAACACAGCGTGGGCCGGGACGAAAGGAGATGGAAAGTCTCAAATCACGTGTCAACCGGTACGGTGGCCGCGTGGAGACCGTGCCGAAGGATCGCCTGCGGGCCGTGGACCTCGCCGCCACCGTCGGGATCTCGGTGCAGCAGGTCCGCAACTACGTCGACGAGGGCGTGCTGCCACCGGTGCGGCGCACCGCGAGCGGCTACCGGATCTTCACGACCGCGCACGCCCGCGCGCTGACCGTGGCCCGACGGCTGGCCGAGGGGCACGGCTGGGGCCGTACCCGGGAGATCATGGCGGCGGTGCACCGGGGCGACGTGCCGGCGGCCCTGGCGGCGCTCGACGGCGGCCATGCCGAACTGGACCGGGAACGCGCCGACATCCGCCGCGTGCTCGGCGCCTTCGAGACCGTGCTGGCCGAGCCGCCGGCGACCCGGCCGGCGCCGCGCCGCGGCGTCCGTATCGGCGAGGTCGCCACCCTGGTCGGGGTCCGGACCTCCCAGCTGCGTCTGTGGGAGGCGCGCGACCTGCTGCGGCCGGGCCGCGCGCCCGGCACCAACTACCGGGTGTACGACGAGACCGAGCTGCGCGCCGCGCAGGTCGTCGCGCTCCTGCGCCGGGGCGCCTACCCGTTCGAGATCATCGCGGCGGTGCTGGGCGAGTTCGCGCACCACGGGCAGCGCCCAGCGGGTCCGCGCCGAGCTGGCCCGCCGTGAGCAGGACCTGCACGCCCGCAGTCTGCGCCGGTTGCGGGGGAGCGCCGCGCTGCACGACTACCTGGTGGAGCGGGCCGCCGCCGGATGGTCGAGCGGCCAACCGCTCCCGCCGGGCGATCTTGTTGACTAGGGTCGGGCGCATGAGAGCTGCGCTGCTGGCGGTCACGGCGTCCGCCGTCCTGCTCGCTCCCGCGCCGGTCCCGGCCGCTGCGGCGGCCCCCGCGCCAGCCACCGCCACGGAGGCCACCGCCACGGAGAGTGCTGCCGCGGCGCGGGCCGTGCGCTGCCCG
>NZ_HF570108.1:3198458-3212978 GCF_000297395.2 Micromonospora lupini str. Lupac 08
CCGTCGCCCCCGCCCGCCGTGCCGCAGGCACGGGTGGTCGGCGGGGCCGGGCTGGCCACCAGCGGCCTGGTCGTGCCGGCCGGCGCGGGCGCGCCACCGGCGATCACCGCCACCTCGTGGCTGGTCGCGGACCTGGACTCCGGCCAGGTGCTCGGGGGCTGCGGCCCGCACGAGTACGGCACCCCGGCCAGCGTCCAGAAGCTGCTGCTGGCGGCCACGATGATGCCCCGGCTCGACCCCGCCCAGACGGTGACCGTGACCGCGGCGGACATGAACATCGAGCCCGGCTCCTCGGCCGTCGGCCTGGTCGAGGGCGGCCGGTACACGATCGAGACGATCTGGCTGGGGCTGCTGCTCAACTCCGGCAACGAGGCGGCGAACGCGCTGGCCCGACTGGGCGGCGGGCCCGACGGAGCGGCCGGGGGAGTCCGCGCCATGAACGAGCAGGCACACCACCTCGGCGCGCTCCAGACGCACGCGGTCACCCCGTCCGGCCTCGACGGCAGGGGCCAGTTCACCAGCGCGTACGACCTGGCGTTGATCGCCCGGGCCTGCTTCGCCCAGCCGACGTTCCGGCGGTACGCGCTCACCGATCAGGCGACGATCCCGGCCCAGCCGGCGCAGCGCACCAAGGGCTTCCAGATCCAGAACGAGAACCAGCTCATCTACCGGTACCCGGGCGCGTTGGGTGGCAAGACGGGCTTCACCGACCTGGCGCGGCACACCTACGTCGGCGCGGCGGAACGGAACGGACGTCGGCTGGTGGTGACGCTGCTGGGCGCCGAACCGGCGCCGATGCGCGGCTGGGAACAGGGGGCGGCCCTGCTGGACTGGGGGTTCTCGCTGCCGCGCGACGCCGGCGTCGGCCGCCTCGTCGAGCCGGGCGAGCTGACCGCCACGCCGTCGGCCGCGCCGTCCGCGCTGGCCGCGCCCGGTCCGCCCCGCCCGGCGGCGGCCAGTGGCCCGGCGGGCACCGGCTCCGGATGGCTGTGGTCGGTGGTCGCGCTGAGTGGCGCGGGCGTGCTGGCGCTGCTGGGCGGGTTGCTGTGGCACCGTCGCCGCCGGTTGCCCGGTCCGATCGACAACGGCCCTCGACATCCATAGACTCCGGTCTTTCTGGCCAGCACGAGCCCAGGAGGATCCCTGTGTCGAGTGAACTCGAAACGCCTACCGGCGCGGCGGCACCCCGCCGGTCGATGCGCGCGCTGACCCGCCTCGCGGGCGTGACGGCGTTCGCCGCAACGCTCGTCGTCGGCGCGTCGGCCGCCGCGGTGGCCGCGCCCGTCCCGGCCGACCACGCGGTGAGCGCCGCCGCCGATGCCCGACCGCCGCGTACCACCCACGGCCCGTGCGCGTACACCGAGACGCCCGACGAGCCGGCCGCCCGGCCGGTGCCGCTGCCGCCCGACCCGCGCCGCACCCCGGACCGGGGCAGCGTCCGAGTGACCCTCTCCACCAACCAGGGGCCGATCGGGTTGACGCTGGACCGGGCCGCCGCGCCGTGCACGGTCCAGAGCTTCCTGCACCTGGTCGGCAAGCGCTTCTACGACCGCACCCCGTGCCACCGGCTCACCGCGTACCCGACGTTGAGCGTGTTGCAGTGCGGCGACCCGTCCGGCACCGGCGAGGGTGGCCCCGGCTACCGGTACCGCGACGAGCTGCCGACCGACCTGCCGCCGGCCCCCACCGACCCGACCGGTGTACGCCGGCTCTACGCCCGGGGTGTGCTGGCGATGGCCAACGCCGGGCCGGACACCAACGGCAGCCAGTTCTTCCTGGTGTACGCCGACTCGGCGCTGCGCCCCAACTACACGATCTTCGGCACCGTCGACGCCGCCGGGCTCGCCACCCTGGACCGGATCGCCGCCCAGGGGATCGCACCGACGGCCGAGGACCCGGCGCCCGTCGACGGCGCGCCCGCGCAGCCGGTGACCATCCGGCGTGCCGTCCGCGCACACCACCACCACTGAGCCGCTCGGCGCGGTGGGCGGCCCCCGGGTCGCCCACCGCGCCGCGAGGCGTCCACGTCCGTCACCGGGACCGCATGCCGGACCGGCGACCGGCGGGCCCGGCAGGCGGGCTGGCGGGCCGGCGGGCCGGAATTTTCGTAGTTGGACCGGAACAGGTGGAACCGGAATCCGACCCGGTTCGGGCCGTCGGAACGGAAGGGGTCAGCCGGTCGGCGGGACGGCGGTGCTGTCCCGGACGACCAACTCGGTGGCCAGCTCCACCCGGGGCGAGTCGATGCCCTCGCCCTGGGCCAGTCGCAGCACCGTCCGCACCGCCAGCCGGCCCATCTCGACCAGGGGCTGCCGGACGGTCGTCAGCGGCGGTGACGCCCAGCGGGCTTCCGGCAGGTCGTCGAAACCGACCACGCTGACGTCGTCGGGGACCCGCAGGCCGCGGCGGCGGATGGCCTCGTAGACGCCGAACGCCATCTGGTCGCTGGCCGCGAAGATGCCGGTCGGCGGGTCGGGCAGGTCGAGCAGCGTCGTGCCGCCGGCGAAGCCGGAGGCGTGGTAGAAGTCGCCCGGGTAGATCAGCGCGTCGTCCACCGGCACGCCGGCGGCCTCCAGTCCGGCGCGGTAGCCGTCGAGGCGGGCCCGGCTGCACAGCAGGTGCGTCGGCCCGGCCACGAACCCGATCCGCCGGTGCCCGACCGCCAAGAGGTGCTCGGTCGCGGCGAGCCCGCCGGCCCAGTTGGTGGCGCCGATCGTCGGTACGTCCATCGCCGGCACGCCGGCCGGGTCGACGACCACCACCGGCACGTTGAGTCGGCGCAGTTGCGCGTGCAGCGGCGGGCTCAGGTGCGACGTCACGAAGATGACGCCGTCGGTGGCGCGGGTGCGCAGGTTCTGCAACCACTGCCGGGCCGCAGTGGGCTGCCGGTGGATCGCGGAGACCACGGTGCCCACCCCGGCGCCGTGCCCGACGTCCTCCACGCCCCGGATGATCTCCACTGCCCAGGGGCTGTCCAGGTCGTTGAAGACCAGGTCGACGAGGCCCGCGCGGCGGACGCTGCGGCTGCTGCGGCGCCGGTAGCCGTGGTGGCGCAGCAGCTCCTCGACGCGTTCCCGGGTGCCGGGGGCCACATCGGACCGGCCGTTGAGCACCCGTGACACGGTCGGCACCGAGACCCCGGCCTCCCGTGCGATCGCGGTGATGGTCACCCTGCGTCCGTCGTCCGCGTCCACCCGCGTCTCCTTCACCGCTCCGGAGGGACGACCACGAGCGTCGTCCATCCAGTGTCCCGGAACGGCACGCCCGCCCCTCGCGCCATCTTGCCTCACGGACGGGGGTTGACGACACGCCAGGTCGGTTCTAGCGTTCGGCTGAGTTGCGGAAATGTTCCGGTAATTTGTCGGATGCGTATCGGCGTACGTCCCGTCTCCGCCGCCCGGCTGTCGGCGTCGGCCACGCCGTGGACGCACCCTGTTCAGTGCCACGCGACAGACGAGGGGCGCCATGCACACGGACCTGCCCGAGGCGCAGCTGCGCGAGTACCGCGGCGTGGTGCGGGACCCCGCCGACTTCGACGAGTTCTGGGCCGGCACCCTGGCGCAGGCCCGCGACGCCAACTGGCCGGTCCGGCTCGAGCCCGTGGTGACAGGTCTGACCGCCATCGACGTGTACGACGTGACGTTCCCCGGCTTCGCCGGTCAGCCCGTACGGGCCTGGCTGCGGGTGCCGCACGGGGCCGGCACGGCGCTGCCGACAGTCGTGCAGTACGTGGGCTACGGGGGCGGGCGCGGGCACGCCTTGGAGAACCTGCTCTGGGCGTCGGCCGGGTTCGTCCACCTGCAGATGGACACCCGGGGACAGGGCTCGGGCTGGAGTCGGGGCGTCACCGCCGACCCGGTCGCCGCCGGCCCGGAGGCGCCCGGTGTGGCGACGCGGGGCATCGCCGATCCGCGCACCTACTACTACCGACGGTTGATCACCGACGCGGTCCGGGCGGTGGACGCGGCCCGGACCCTGCCGATGGTCGATCCGACCCGGGTGGCGGTGCTCGGGCACAGCCAGGGTGGCGCCCTCGCTCTCGCGGCCGGCGCGCTGGCACGCGGTGTGCGGGCCGTGGTCGCCCTCGTGCCGTTCCTCTGTGACATCCCGCGCGCCGTGGTGACCACCGACGCCCACCCGTACCGGGAGATCCGCGACTACCTGGCGATCCACCGGGACGCCGAGGAGCGGGTGCTGACCACCCTGTCGTACGTCGACGGCGTCAACTTCGCCCGACGGTGCCGTCGGCCGGCGCGCTACTCGGTGGCGTTGATGGACGACATCGTGCCGCCGTCGGGGGTCTACGCCGCGCACAACGCCCACGCCGGGGCGACAGAGCTGTCGGTGTGGCGGTACAACGGCCACGAGGCCGGCGGGATCGACGACGACGAGGCGGCCCTGCGCTTCCTCGGCGCGCACCTGGTCGACACCCGCGACGCGGTGCCGACCGTGGCGGATCCGGCTCCGCTGGCGGCCGGCGGTTGAACGGGCTCGCGGCGGCCGGCGACTGATCCGGCGCGCGGCCCCGACCGCTGCTGATAGACAGGACGGGTGTGCAGGTCAGGGCGGGTTGGTGGCGGCGTCGTGCTCGCGCTCGTCGCGGTGCTCGGCGGCTGCTCCCATCCGCAACCGCGCCCGGCGGCCCCGGTTCCCGCCTCGGCCCCGGCCCCGGTCTCCATTTCGGCGACCCCTCCACCGTCGTCGGCGACCCCGTCGGCGACCGGCGGGTTGCCGGGCTTCGTGGTGCTTACCGACGCCGACGCGCGCATCCACGCCGACATCCGCTACGCCACGGCGCACAACTTCGTGGGCCGGCCGATCGTCGGCTACCGCGAGCCGCTGTGCCTGCTCACCCGGCAGACCGCCGAGGCGTTGCGCCGGGTCCAGGACGCCGCGCTGGCCGGCGGCCACAGCCTCAAGGTGTACGACTGCTACCGCCCGCAGCCGGCGGTGGACGACTTCGTCGCCTGGTCCAAGCGCCCCGGCGAGCAGCAGACCCGGGCCGAGTTCTATCCGGACGTGGCCAAGGACCGGCTCTTCGCCGACGGCTACATCGGCGCGCCGACCGCGCACAGCCGGGGCAGCACGCTGGACCTGACCCTCGTCGACGAGCCGGCCGCCAGCCAACCCGCGTACGTGCCCGGGCAGCGTCTCGTCCCCTGCACCGCGCCGCCGGGGCGCCGGTTCGCCGACAACAGCATCGACATGGGCACCGGGTTCGACTGTTTCGACGCCCGGGCGCACACCGACGACCCGAGCATCACCGGCCCGGCCCGGGAGAACCGGCAGCTGCTGCGGCGGTTGATGACCGACGCCGGGTTCGTCAACTACGACCGCGAGTGGTGGCACTACAGCCTCCGCGAGGAGCCGTACCCGGACACCTTCTTCGCCGCCCCGGTGGCCCGCTCCTCACTCGGCTGACGATGCGAGCTGACGGTCAGGTCCAGTAGAGGATGCGGCAGGCCGGTACGCGGGCGGCCAGCTCGGCGGTGAACCAGCCGCGCAGCTCGGCCATCGTGTCGCGGGGGTAGACGTACTTCACCGCGCCGAACTTGCCGTGTTTGCGGCTGCGGGACTCCTCGTCCATCTCCAGCCGGGTGTGCGGGTACCACCCGAGCAGCACCTCCTTGCTGCCCGGCGTGAACCGGTGCGTGATCAGCTCGGCGGTCAGGTCCACCTCCGGCACCCCGTCGACCGCCGCGCGGACCTGATCGAGCAGGTCGCCGTAGCGTTCGCGCCAGTCCGGCAGGGGCATGATCGGGGCGATGGTCAGCCCGACGGGGTAGCCGTCGAGCGCGAGCCGGCGCAGCGCGGCGAGCCGGTCCGGCACCCGCGCGGTGCCGCCCTCGAACCGTTCACTCACCGGGGCGCAGTTGACGCTGAACCGGACCCGGGTGCGGCCGGCGTGCGGCAGCCCGACGAAGGTGCCCACGTCGGCGTACTTGGTGGTCCAGCGCAACTGCACGGGCGCGTCCCAGCGGGCGAAGTGCTGCACCGCCCGTCGCCAACTGCCGGTCAGGTGCTCCAGCGCGAGCGGGTCGGTGTAGCAGGACGCCTCGAAGGTGGTGCCCTCGTCGGCGCGGCGCGCGTTGCGGCTGGTCACCGTTCCGCGCCCGGCGTACGCGGCCAGGCCGGCCAGGATGTCGTCGAGGTCCGCGTACACCCGGGTCACCGGCGGGCCGGAGAGCGAACCGGCGAGGTAGCAGTACTGGCAGTGCGCGGGGCAGCCCTCGGCGAGGTCGACGCGCCAGTCGGCGCTGGGGGCGATGGGTTGCAGGGCGCGTCGCGACGGCGGGCTCACCACGATCGCCATGGTCGCCTTGGCGCGGGCGTACGTCTCCCGGTCGGTCTGCCCGCGTACGCCGACGAGCCGGTTGGACCGCAGTCGTTCCACCTCGATGCCCAGCGCCTGCACGCGGTCGACGATCCGCTGCCCGTGGGGGTGTTCCAGGGCGGCCGGCGTGGCCACCACCCGGCCCGGGGTCCAGCGGCGTGCCGGTCTCGCCGCCGGGGCGAGGGCGGCGAGGTCGCGGGTCGGCACCCGCTCGCCGCTGGCGTCGTGCGGGGCGGCGGGCACGTCCACGGCGAGCGGCTGGTCGACGTCGACGGCGTCCGGGCTGGTCACCGGGCGGGGGTACCCGCTGCCGCAGGAATCCCACCCGATCGGCCGGCCCGCGATTGACGCACCGGTCGGCAGCGCATAACCTTTCGTCTATCTGTAAACCTTGTGAACAGATAGTTCACGTCGACGCGGCGGCGCGCGTCCCGACCGAAGGGACGATCAGGTGATCGCAGAACTCCCCTCCCGTACCCGAAGGATCCTGTCGGTGTTCGTCGCCCTCGTCGTCGCCGTGAGCGCCGGCCTCGGCCTCGGCCTTGCGCGCAGCGCGCAGGCCGCGCCGACGTTCAAGGTCCTGGCCTTCTACAACGGCACCTGGGACGCCGCGCACATCGACTTCGACCGGGACGCCCGCGCCTGGTTCCCGCAGGCCGCCGCCCAGTACGGCTTCTCCTGGGAGGCCACCACCAACTGGGGTCTGCTGAACACGGCCAACCTGGCCCAGTACAAGGTCGTCATGTTCCTCGACGACGCGCCGCCCGCCGCGCAGCGGCCCGCGTTCGAGCAGTACATGCGCAACGGCGGGGCGTGGCTGGGCTTCCACGTCAGCGCCTGGACCGACAACCCGTCGAGCTGGAGCTGGTACTACAACACCTTCCTCGGCTCCGGCGCCTTCCAGACCAACACCTGGGGGCCGACCCGCGTCACGATGCGCACCGACAACCGCACGCACCCGGCCACCCAGGCGCTCCCGGCGACCTTCGCGTCGTCGATCAGCGAGTGGTACTCCTGGAGCAACGACCTGCGCCAGAACCCGGACATCGACATCCTGGCCTCCGTCGACCCGTCCAGCTTCCCGGTCGGCACGGACCCCAACCAGTCGTGGTACGGCGGCTACTACCCGCTGGTGTGGAGCAACAAGCGCTACAGGATGCTCTACGCCAACTTCGGGCACAACGCGATGAACTACAGCACCAACACCGGCCTGTCCTCGACCTTCGACAGCCCGCAGCAGAACAAGCTGCTGATCGACGGCCTGCACTGGCTCGCCGGCGTCGGCACGTCGCCCACCCCGACGCCCACGCCGACGGGCACCGCCGGCCCGATCTCGCCCACCGCCTGGCACACGGTCGTCAACCGGGGCAGCGGCAAGTGCGTGGACGCCCGCGCCGCCGGCACCGCCAACGGCACCGCCGTCCAGCAGTACGCCTGCAACAGCAGCGCCGCCCAGCAGTACCAGTTCGCGCCGACCAGCGGCGGCTACCTGCGGGTCAACAACCGCGGCAACAGCGCCCAGGTGCTCGACGTGACCGACCGGTCGACCGCCGACTCGGCGTCCATCCAGCTCTGGTCCTACAGCGGCGGCAACAACCAGCAGTGGCGGGCCGAGTCTGAGGGCGGCGGCTACTACCGGCTGGTCAACCGCAACAGCGGCAAGTGCCTCGACGTGCCGGGAGCGTCCACGGCGGACAGCGTCCAGCTCGTCCAGTACACCTGCAACGGCACCGCGGCGCAGTCCTTCCGGCTGGTGCCGCAGGCGTAGATCGCGGGCGGTAGCGTCCGCGCATGGCCATCCCCGATCGCGTGCCCATCGCCTACGAGTCCGACTACCGCACCCGCTACATCGGCCGGTACGACAAGGGCCAGTTCTTCGGCTCCGTCACCGCGACACTCGACGACGGTGCCGGAGCCGAAGACGACTGGTACCGACACAAGCGGTGGTACGCGGTGCTGCACCGCTTCGACGCCGACGGCGTGCACACCGACTCGGACATCTGGTTCGCCGGCACCAGCGAGGACGAGGAGGCCTCGGGCACCCGTGCCGAGGCTCGCCTCCTCGAATGGCTCGACGGGCTGCCCGGCCGGGTGTTCGGTGACATCGCCATCGGGCTGTTCCAGGTCGAGGTCGACGGGCACGTCTTCGGGCTGGTCGACTGGTCCGCAGAGTACGACGGCGCGGACCACGCCGAGTTTCTCCCCGACGATCTGGGCTTCGACCCGCCCTGGGACGGCTGCTACGACACCTGAGTCACCCGGTGCGGTCCGGCGCGGCGCGGCGCGGCGCGGCCGCCGGCCGGGACGCACCCCCGGGTACGCGCCCTGTAGAGCTGCCCCACGAACGGGGCAGGCACGAGAGCGCACGGTCGGCGCCGCGACCACCGCCGCCGTGGGCGCGTGCCGCGACCACCGCTGACGCGTTGATGCCGGCACCTCCTCCGGCCGGGCCAGGGTAGGGGCGCCGCCCCATCTGTGGGGCAGCTCTACAGGACGCGAGAGTGACGGCCCGGGCCCGACGACGGCCCGCCGGCCCGATCACGGCCCGCCGGCCCGATCACGGCCCGCCGGGCCGATCACGGCCTTCCCCGATCACGGCCCGCTGGGCACTGACGCAATATCCTTTGCGGACAGCTCCTGCCTCGCCTACCGTGATGCGGAGTACGGCCGACCGAGCACACCCGGGGGGAGCACACCATGTCGCAACGCACAGCCACCGACGCCACCTGGCGCGTGCCAGGTGCCGGTGCCGGTGCCGCCTTGCTGTCCGGCGCGTCGTGCAGGTGTCTCGGCCGGGTCGCGCAGAGCCGCAACCAGGGCTGTAACCAGGACCGGTATCAGGGGCGGCGACCTCGCTGACGTCACGTGCGTCGAGCGCGGCCGCCCACCCCCGCAGGGGTCGGCGGCCCTTTTCGTATCCGACGAGCTTTGCCGCCGGCTCGGCCCGGCGCGCGATCATTTACGGTCACCAGGTAGCTCTGGTGCCGGCACGACACGAGGAGACCACGATGGGATTCACCCCTCTGGCCGGTACCCGGGCACCGGTCCGGGTCTGGGCCGACCCGTACGCCATCGAGCCGCAGGCCGCGAAGCAGCTGCGCAACATCGGCGCGCTGCCCTGGGTGCAGGGCGTCGCCGTCATGCCGGACGTGCACTTCGGCAAGGGCGCCACGGTCGGCTCGGTGATCGCCATGCGGCAGGCCGTCTCGCCGGCCGCGGTCGGCGTCGACATCGGCTGCGGCATGTCGGCGGTGCGCACGTCGCTGATCGCCGCCGACCTGCCGGACGACCTGGCCGGGCTGCGCTCGGCGATCGAGGCCACCATCCCGGTCGGCTTCGCCCAGCGGCAGGAGGCGGTCAACCCGCGTCGGGTCCGTGGCCTGGAGCAGGCCGGCTGGGACGACTTCTGGAGTCGGTTCGCGAGCCTGGACCGGCGGGTGGCGCAGCTGGAGACCCGGGCGCAGCGGCAGCTCGGTACGCTCGGCGGCGGCAACCACTTCATCGAGGTCTGCCTGGAGCAGGGCGGCGCCGACGAGGGTCGGGTGTGGCTGATGCTGCACTCCGGGTCGCGCAACATCGGCAAGGAGCTGGCCGAGCGCCACATCGGGGTGGCCCGCAAGCTGCCGCACAACACCGACCTGCCCGACCGGGACCTGGCGGTCTTCCTGGCCGGGACGCCGGAGATGGACGCGTACCGGCGGGACCTGTGGTGGGCGCAGGAGTACGCGCGGCGCAACCGGGCGGTCATGCTGGCGCTGCTGTGCGGCGTGGTGCGCGAGCACTTCCCGCAGGTCGGCTACGACGAGCCGATCTCGTGTCACCACAACTACGTGTCCGAGGAGAGCTACGACGGGGTCGAGGTGCTTGTCACCCGCAAGGGCGCGATCCGGGCCGGGCGGGGTGACCTGGGCATCATCCCCGGGTCGATGGGCACCGGGTCGTACATCGTGCGGGGGCGGGGCAACCCGGCCGCGTACTGCTCGGCCTCACACGGGGCCGGGCGGCGGATGTCGCGGGCGCAGGCCAAGCGGACGTTCAGCACCGACGACCTGGCCGCGCAGACCGCCGGCGTCGAGTGCCGCAAGGACGCCGGGGTGGTCGACGAGATCCCCGGCGCGTACAAGGACATCACCGAGGTGATGGCCCAGCAGGAGGACCTGGTCGAGGTGGTCGCGCACCTCAAGCAGGTCGTCTGCGTGAAGGGCTGACGGGGGTACGCGCGGGCCGGGAGCACCGGCCCGCGCGTACGACCCGTCAGAAGCCGACGAAGACCCGGCGCAGGTCGTCCAGGGTCAGCGGACCGGTCACCTGCACGCCGTCCGGCGTGTACTGCGGTCCCAGCCGGCCGACCAGCAGCCGCAGCCACGTCTCGGCCGGCAGGGACAGCTCGCCGTCGGGCTGCTCCGGCGCGTCGGTCAGTTCGATCTGCTCGCCCAGCCGCAGCCCGAACGTCCGCTCCGGGTCCCGCAGCCGTACCAGCAGGGTGGCCTGTCGGCCGGCCAGCTCCTGCGGCCGGCTCGTCCAGGCCAGCATGCCGCCGATCTGCTCGATCAGCAGCGGCACCGCCTCCGGCGTCACCGCCGCGAACGAGTTGAACGCCACCTCGGCGTCCCACTGGTGCAGGGCGAACTCACTGAGCCGGAACCGGGCGGCGGTGGCCACGTCGACCGGCTCCGGCAGGAAGCCGAGGTCGATCCGCAGCGTCGAGCGGGTGTCGTCGTCCAGCGCCTCGTACGCCTCGACGAGCCGCTTGTTGGACTCCAGGAAGCCGGCGGCGTGCTCCTCGGGGGACATGGCGTCCCAGCGCGCCCAGACGGTGCGGTTGAAGTCGCCGTCCGGCGCGGCCGTGCCCTCGCGGGCCGCGGTCAGCGTCGCGAGGCCGATCTCCGCGCCGCTGCCGAGGTGGCTGAGCACCTGGGAGACCTGCCACTCGCTGGCCCCGGAGGGGCGGCGCAGGTCGTCTTCCTTGAGGTCGCGCACGAGCGCGGCAAGCTCCTCGTGGCCGGAGCGTAGCGCGTGGATGATCGGGTCGGCAGCCGTGGACATGTGTCTCCTCAACGGATCTTCGACGATGGTCGGGACGGTACCGGACGGGTCGGCGGCCGGCCCGCTCCGCTCGGGAGTGGACCGGCCGGCCGTGTCGCCCGGCTCAGCCCATGTGCACGGCGTTGCCGGCGGGGATGTCCTCCTTGCGCACCTTCACCAGGACCAGGGTGACCACCCCGGCGAGCACGATCAGGGCCGCGCCCCAGGCGAACGCCACGCGGTAGCCGTGCACGAGCGCCTCGACCTGGGTGACCGGGTTCGGCGCCCGACCGACCAGGTACGCGGCGACCGCGCTGGTGTAGAAGGTGTTCAGCAGCGCGGTGCCCAGCGAGCCACCGATCTGCTGCGTCGCGTTCAGCGTCGCGCTTGCCGCGCCGGCGTCGTGCTCCGGCACCCCGACCAGCGCGAGGCTGGACAGCGGCACGAAGGTGAAGCCGAGGCCCATGCCGAGGACGACCTGGGCGGGCAGCAGGAGGGTGAGGAACGACGTGTCCACGTCGATCTGGGTGAGCGTCAGCATGGCCACGGCGGCGAGCACGGCGCCGCCGACCATCAGCGGCTTCGCGCCCACCTTCGGCATGAGCTGGCTGGCGCCACCCGCGGCGATCAGCACGCCCGCGGTGACCGGCAGCGACGCGAGCCCCGCCTCGAGCGGCTTGTACTGCAACACCACCTGGAAGTAGAAGGTGAGGAAGAGGAACGCCCCGAACAGGCCCGCGCCGATCAGCGTGGAGGCGAGGTACGCCCCGCCCCGGTTGCGGTCCAGGATGATCCGCAGCGGCAGCAGCGGGTGGTTGGAGCGCAGCTCGATCACCACGAAGGCGGCGAGCAGCACCACACCGGCGGCGATGAAGCCGAGCGTCGCGGTGGCGTCCCAACCGTCCTCGGCGGCCTTGGTGAAGCCGTACACCAGGGAGACCAGGCCGGCGGTGACGACGACCGCGCCGGGCACGTCGTAGCGGGTGTTGCCGTGTGCCCGGCTCTCCGGCACCAGCGGGATCGCGAAGGCGATCGCGATGGCGGCGACCGGGATGTTGACGAGCAGGCACCAGCGCCAGTCGGCGTACTCGGTCAGCACCCCGCCGAGCAGCAGCCCGACCGCGGACCCGCCGCCGGCGATCGCGCCGTACACGGCGAACGCCTTGGCCCGCTCGGTGGCCTCGGTGAACAGCACCGTGAGCAGCGCCAACGCGGCCGGGGCGAGCAGCGCGCCGAAGGCGCCCTGCAGCGCGCGGGCGGCGAAGAGCATCTCGCCGCTGGTGGCCAGACCGCCAAGCGCGGACGCCAGCGCGAAGCCGACCATGCCGACGATGAACGTGCGCTTGCGACCCCAGTAGTCGGCGATCCGGCCGCCGAGCAGGAGCAGACCGCCGAACGCCAGCGTGTAGGCGGTGATCACCCACTGCCGGTTCGCGTCGGTGATCCCCAGGTCGGCCTGGGCCTGCGGGAGCGCGATGTTCACGATGGTGGCGTCCAGGACGACCATCAGCTGTGAGACCGCGATCACCGCCAGCGCGATCCAGCGCCGCGGGTGCGGCGCGCCTGTCGACGTTCCGGCGCCGGGTGCGCCGGGGGCAGTCGAGGTGGTTCCGGACATGGTGAAGCCTTCCGTGGTGCGGATGTCGATGGATCAGGCCTGGGACGGGCGGTCGTGCTGGTAGCGGAGCACCGGAATCAGCACCTGGTCGACGACCTGGGTGAGGAACGCGTCGTCGGCGGGCAGCCCGTGCGCGACGACGCGGGACATGGTGAGCGCGGGCGCCAGGTCGTGGAACAACTCCCGTTCACCGGCATCCGGAGGGATCTCCCCACGGGCGGCGGCGCGGACGAGGATCGCGGTGCTGGCCACCCGACCGGCGGGCAGCACCTGGTGGCGCACCAGGCGTTCCAGCTCCGGGCTGGTCCGCATGGCGAAGGTCAGCGCCTGCATCAGGTCGCAGTCGGCGACGCAGATGGCGGCGGTGGCGCGCAGCAGCTCGATCAGGTCGCCCCGCAACGAGCCGGTGTCGGGCGGGTTGTGCACGCCTACCTGACGGTCGCGCAGGGCGGCGACGACCAGTTCGGCCTTGCCGTCGAAGCGCCGGTAGATGGTGGCCTTGCTGATGTGGGCCTGGGCGGCGACGGCGTCGATGGTCATCCGGTCGTAGCCGACCTCGCGCAGCAGGTCGATCACCACGGCGAACAGGTCGCCAGCGGTGCACCGCGCGGCCCGGGCGGCCGGTACCCCGACGCCCGCGCTCACCTGCTGACCGTCCAACACCTGAAGACCCCCCGCGAAACGATGTCGTACCGACCCTAGTTCGCTGCTCACCGTTTCCGCAGGCTTTTATGAGGTGCGTCGCACCCGGTGGACGAAACGGTTACGTTTCTGCCCGACGTCGCGCGGATGAACCCCGTGGTCAGCCGCTCGGCGCGAGGATCACCGGCAGCGTCACCGTGTTGCTCCGGGAGCCGTCGCGCGCGGACACCTCGTACACCTCGATCGTGCCGTGCTGCTCCCGGGCCGTGCGCCAGCCGACCACCAGCCGGTAGGCGCCCCGGCAGCCACTGCCGCAGCTGGCGGCGCCGAAGCCGGCGGCCACCTCCCGGCCGGAGGCGTCCAGCACCCGGATGCTCACCGTGGCCTCGAACACGTCGGCGGTGCCGGTGACGGTGAGTGGGGCGGTCACCCGGTCGCCGACGCTCGGAGCGGTGACCACGATCGGCGGAAGCAGGTTCGGATAGTCGGCCCGGCCGACCGGTGCGCCGCCGGGGAAGCGGACCTTCCGGACGGTGGGGAACTGGGTCAGCGTCCACACCACCTGCGCCTCGCGCAGCCGCCGACGCTCCGCCGGGTCGTCGCCGGACGGGACGGGACCGAGCGCCGCCACGCCGTCGGCGATCCGGGTGACCTCGACACCGGCCGGCAGCAGGGTGACCATGCCGGTGGCAGCCTCGGCAGGCGTGGGCCCGGCGGCCAGTTCGGTAAGCGCGAGCCGGGACGTGGTGACGGTGGCCGGCCGGGTACGCCGGGTGGGGGCGAGCAGGCCGGAGCGTACGTACCACAGCTCGATCGTCACCGGCTCCGGCCGGCGCGTGCCGGCGGCCGTCGGTGTCGGCGGACGCGGCGCGGTGCGGGTGGCCGCCACCGGCGGCGGTGG
>NZ_HF570108.1:3213078-3345665 GCF_000297395.2 Micromonospora lupini str. Lupac 08
ACCCCCCGAGGGGCCTGCGGCGGCTGCGGCGTCCTGGTCGGGGTGCCCCGCCGGGCGTGGCACGCCGTCGGGCGGCCCGCCCGGGCCGTGCGCGGGCAGTTCCAGGCGGAACCGGGCGCCGGCGCCCGGCGCGCTGCGGACGCTCAGCACCCCGCCGAGCAGGGCGGTGTGTTCCCGGGCGATGGCCAGGCCGAGCCCGCTGCCCGGCGCGGAGCGCGAGGCGTCGACCTTGTGGAACCGGTCGAACACGTGCGGCAGGTGCTCGGCGGGAATGCCCGGCCCCTGGTCGGTGACCTCGACGACGACGAGCGGGCCCACCCCGGTCACTGTCGCCCGGATCTCGCCGCCGCCGTGCTCGACCGCGTTGACGACCAGGTTGGCCAGGACGCGCTCCAGGCGGCGGGGGTCCGTGCGCAGCGCCACCGGGTCGCCGCTGACCAGCACGCGGTCCGACCAGCCGCGCGCCGCGACGATCGCGCGCAGCAGCGCCGGGGCGTCCACCCGCTCGACGCTCGGCCGTTCCCGCCCGGCGTCCAGCCGCGAGATCTCCATCAGGTCCTCGACCAGGCGGCGCAGCCGGACCACGTCGCCCACCAGCAGCCGCGCGGCCGGCCGGGCGTCGTCGGGCAGCCGGTCCAACTGCTCGCCCAGCAGCGAGGCCGCGGCCACCAGGGCGGTCACCGGGGTACGCAGCTCGTGCGCGACATCCGCGGTGAACCGCCGCTCCCGGGCCTGCGCGGCCGACAGGGCGGCGATCTTCGACTCCAGCGCCTCGGCCATCTCGTTGAACGACGCCGCCCAGACGCTGAACTCGTCGCGCCCGCGTACCGGCAGACGGGTGGCGAGCAACCCCTCGGTGAGTGAGCGGGCAGCGCGGCTGGCCCGGCCCACCGGCTCCAGGGTGCGCCGGGCCAGGAGGTGACCCACCCCGGCGGCGACCAGCACGACGAGCACCCAGCCGGCCAGGAACGCGGTGCGCACCTGACCCAGGTCGGCGGCGATGTCGTCCTCCACGGTGATCACGTACAGCTCCGCTGTCGAGCCGGGAATGCGTCCACCGACCACCAGCAGTCGGGGCCGCTGGGCCGGCGCCGAGCGCTGGTAGGCGAGCTGCCCGTCGGCGACCGACGCCCGCAGTCGCGTGCCGAGGGCGGGGGCGTACGCGGGGTCGGAGGGGCGGACCGGACCGTCGACCAGGAGGACGTGCCGGCCGCTGCCCTCGAAGCTGGTGAGCAGCTCGGTGCCGCGCTGCTCGGTCAGGGGCAGGAACTCACCGGCGAGCAGAAGCTGGTAGCGGGCGTCGGCGGCGGCCTCGTGCAGCGAGGCGTCCAACCAGGACTGCCGCAGCAGCAGACCGGCCCCACCGGCGAGCAGGCCGGCGGACACCCCGGCGACCAGCACGAACGCGATCGTCAACCGGCGCCGCAGGCGGCCCGGCGCCACCGCTCGTCCGGCCATCGCCGACCTCCCGTCAGCCCGTGGACAGCTTGTAGCCGACGCCGCGCACCGTGCGGATGCGCCGCGGGTGCGTCGGGTCGTCCTCGACCTTGGCGCGCAGCCGCTGCACCGCCACGTCGACGAGTCGCGAGTCGCCCAGGAAACGGTGGTCCCAGACCAGGTCCAGCAGCAGTTCCCGGGTGAAGACCTGGCCGGGGCGTCGGGCCAGCTCCAGCAGCAGACGGAACTCGGTGGCGGTCACGGTCACCTCCCGGCCGTCGCGGCGTACCACGAAGCCGCCCGGATCGATCTCCAGGTCGCCGACGGTGATGGTGTGCGACCCGACCGGCGCGCTCGCCCGCCGCAGCACCGAGCGGACCCGGGCGACCAGCTCGGGCAGGTCGAAGGGTTTGCGCAGGTAGTCGTCGGCGCCGCACTCGAGGCCGACCACCACGTCGAGCGTGTCGGTGCGGGCGGTCAGCATGAGGATCGGCACCTGGCTCGTCCGCCGGATCTCCCGGCAGACCTCCAGGCCGTCCAGCCCGGGCAGCATGACGTCGAGCACGATCGCGTCGACCGGGTGCGCGCGCCAGGTCAGGAGCGCCTGCCGCCCGTCGACGGCGGTGTCGACCCGAAAACCGGCGCGACGCAGTCCGAGGGCGGTGACCTCCCGGATGGAGGCGTCGTCCTCGACCACCAGCACGCGGCCCTCCACCACCTGAGGGTAGACCCGCCGCGACGCTGCGCAGCCCTGGCGGAACGGTCGGTGTCGGCGGCCGGTCGGCTCCGGATCACGGGACGGCGGCCTCCGACCTCCGGCGGGTGATCCTCGATCTTGGCTACGGCTACCATCGGGTCGCCAACCGCACCAACGCGACGGTCATCGATGGTCAACCTGCCCCGGGCCGCCGCCACCGCGTGACCAGTTCACCTGAGAGGACACGACGTGCAACGTCATGGCTGCGTGATCCGGCTTCGCCCGGAGCACCGGGAGACCTACCTGCGCCTACACGCCGAGGTCTGGCCGAGCGTCGAGAAGACGCTGCGCGAGGCGAACTTCCGCAACTACACCATCTTCCTCCACGACGACCTGCTCTTCGGCTACTACGAGTACGTCGGCGAGGACTACGAGGCCGACCTGCGGTACATCGCCGCCGACCCGCAGACGCAGGAGTGGTGGAAGCTGACCGACCCGTGCCAGGAGTCGGTCGCCGAACCCGGTTCGGGGGACTGGTGGGCCCCGATGCGGGAGATCTGGCACCTGGCCGACGAGGCGGGCGCGGAGGAACCCGAGCGGCCCTGACCGGGTTTCCGCGGGTAGCCCCCCGGTGAGCTACCGGCCCGCGGTCGGGTGCGGCGTGCCGTGCTCCTCCGCGACCCGGATGATCGTCCTGCCGGGGGTGCGGCGGTGTCGGACGAACGCTGAGGCCGCTTCGGAGAGCGGCCGTACGGCGCCGACGACGGGCTTGAGCCGCCCGGTCCGGACGCGGTGGGCGAGGTCGGCCAGCCGGGCGCGATCGGGTTCGACGACGAAGAAGACGGCGCGCCCGTCCCTCGGCTGCACGGTGGGCGGCACGGCGATGGTGACGAGGGTGCCGCCCGGGCGTACCAGTTCGGTCGACCGCCGGAGGATGTCGCCGCCGATGACGTCGAGCACCACGTCCACCTCGCCGACGTGCTCCAGGTCGTCGGCGTCCAGGTCGACGAACGTCTGCGCGCCGAGGGTGAGTGCCAGTTCGCGGTCGTCGGCTCGACCGGTGCCGATCACGTGGGCTCCCACCTCCCGCGCGAGTTGGACGGCGATCGAGCCGACACCGCCCGCGACGCCGTGGACGAGGACGGTCTGGCCGGTCGTGAGGTGGGCGTGGTCGAACAGCGCCTGCCACGCCGTCAGCCCGGAGATGGGCAGCGCGGCGGCCACGGTGTGGTCGATGTCGGCCGCGAGCGGAGCGAGGTTGCGAGCCTCCACCGCGGTGTACTCGGCCAGGGATCCGTTGCGCGCCCAGTCGGTCAGTCCGAACACCCGCTGGCCCACGGTGAGACCTGTGGTTCCGTAGCCCAGCTCGACCACGACTCCGGACACCTCGTGCCCGGGGATGCTGGGTGTCCGGTCGCGGCCGGCGCGATCGGTCCACGTCGCCGGCCAGTCGAGCTCTCCGGGGGTGAACCCCGCGGCGTGAACGCGCACGATGACGTCGTTCTCCGCGGCGTGGGGGTACGGCATGTCGGTGAGGGCGAGCCCGTCGACACCCGCGTCACGGTCGCGCACGGTGATCGCTCGCATGCTCAAGTCCTTCCGAAGGGGTTCGTCGGTGTGGCCCGGCGGTGCGGGTCCGGCGCTTGGCCGACGCGTGACGCCGACCGCGTGGGCCCGTGTCCGGTCAGCTCGGCCAGGGCGAGCCGACGATGCGCTCGACGGTCGTCACGCGATCGAGACCGGGGATGAAGTGTTCGAGGATGTCAGAGTTCACTGTGCCGTTCGTGGTGTCCGGGCGATTCCTCATCCCGTCGAACTGGGTCCGCAGGAACTCGTTCTTGAAGTCCCCCCGCGGATGAACGGAGAGGATCTCGTCCAGTTGATCCTTCTCCAGCCCGTCCAGGCCGAGCCCGAGCACGTCGGTCAGGACGCCGAGGTAGGTGGTGGCGATCTCCGGGCCCATCCGGTCGGGGATGCCCGGTGTGGTGTGCAGCGCGACCGCGGTCCAGACGGTCTCGGCGGCGGCAGTCGAGAAGCCCCGGTCCAGCAGGAACTTGCGGGCGTGGTCGGCGCCGTCGACCTCGAAGCGCTGTTCGACGTCGGAGAACGGAGTCAGGAGACCGCTGTCGTGGAACATCGACGCCAGATAGAGCAGTTCGGGATCCGGTTTTACGCCGAGCCGGTGCGCGTGCGTCAGGCCGAAGAGAAAGACCCGTCGGGAGTGGTGATAGATGAGCGGTCCGGTCGTCTCCCGGATGTGGCGGGTCGCTTCGGCGACCGCCGCCGTGTCGGGAATCTCGAACCCCGCGATGACCTCTGACATGCCCTTCGACCTTCCCGGCGCAATGTGCGAACGTCCTGGTGGCCTCCATGCTGCCCTCCGATCGTCGTACGCTGCCGCCCTCATCCGGCCAGGAACCACTTACATCCGGACGGGGTGATCGCGAGGTGGGCGACGCCTCCACGAGGATCACCGTCATCTCCGGTGACGGCGTGCTACCAATACCCGGTGTCCATGCCGCCCCACCGCGTCGCGATCTTCGTCTATGACGGAGTGACGTTGCTGGATGTCGCAGGTCCGGCGGAGGTGTTCAAGGAGGCGAACCGCTTCGGCGCCGACTACCGGATCGTGCTGCTGTCGCCGACCGGCGCGGACGTCACGTCGAGTCTCGGCGTTCGGATCGCGGTCGACGGCGCCGTCTCCTCCGAGCCGGCCTTCGACACGCTGCTGGTGGCCGGGTCCGACCACTATCCGCGCGCCCATGTCCCCGCCGACCTGGCCGAGGCCGCACGGAGACCGGCGGCGGTGGCCGGAAGGGTCGCCTCGATCTGCACCGGGGCGTTCGTCCTCGCCGCCGCCGGCGTCCTCGACGGCAAGCGCGCCACCACGCACTGGCAGGTCGCGCACGAGCTGGCCGCCCGACACCCGACCTGCCGCGTCGAGCCCGACGCGATCTACGTGCGCGACGGCAGCACGTACACCTCGGCGGGGGTGACGGCCGGTATCGACCTGGCCCTCGCTCTCGTCGAAGAGGACCACGGGCCCGACGTGGCGCGCGACGTCGCACGCGCCCTGGTGGTGTACATGCAGCGGGCGGGCGGCCAGTCCCAGTTCTCCGCGCCGCTGCAGGGCCCGCCGCCCCGCTCGCCGGCGCTGCGGCGGATCGCCGACCTGGTGACCGCGAACCCCCGCGGGGACCACTCGCTCGGTGAACTCGCCAAACACCTCAACGTGAGCACCCGGCACCTCACCCGGCTCTTCCACGACGAGCTGTCCACGACACCGGCCCGCTACGTGGAGAACATCCGATTCGACCTGGCTCGGGCGTTCCTCGACCAGGGCCACACCGCGACGCAGGCCGCGACCCTCGCCGGGTTCCCCAGTTACGAGAGCATGCGGCGGGTCTTCGCGAGAAAGCTGTCGATCAGCCCCGCCGCCTACCAACGACGGTTCAGCACGGCCCGCCGTCCCCACCCGGATTAGTGGGCGGCTCCGCTCACCACTGGTGGGCGACGTCCAGCACGACGCGGCTGTGCGCGCCGGGGCCGGCGAGCGTGAACGTGCGGAACGGCAACCGGGCCCGTACGCCGACCGCGAAGGTGCTGTAGCCCTCGAAGCTGCCGCCGAAGACGACGTCGCGCAGCGTCGAACAGCGCAGAACGTTCGTGACGTGCTCGCCCACCGCGTAGGGCACGGTGCCCTGGTGCTCGTCGTCGTACGCCGGGGCCCGCAGCGAGACCCGCAGCAGCGCGTCCCCGGCGGTGTACGGCGACAGTGCCAGCCCTTCGCCCTCGGTCCACGTCTCGCCGTAGCCGACCGCGTAACCGTCGACCGGGCCGGCGAACTCGAACACCACCCGGTCGTAGCAGTCCTGCCGACCGGTCCGCACGGCGACCAGCGGGGCGTCGCTCAGCGCGCCGGCCGACTTCTCCGCGCTGCCCCAGGTGATCCCGCAGTACGCCGACCCGGTGGTGGTGCCCGCAGCGGTGCTGCTGCCCGCGCTGGCGACCAGACCGGCGACGACGACCGCCAACGCGGTGAGTGTGCTCCTGATCCTCATGGTGATCTCTCCGTTCGATGCCGGGGTCACGTCGCGGCAGCGTCGCCGGTGACCCTCAGCCGTCACGGTCGTCCTCTCGTGGCACGCGCGCTTCGCCGCCGCGTAACCGCCGGGTAACAGTGGCCGACGGTCGCCGGACGACCGCTGGGGAGCGCATGACGTCCGGATACCTCCCCAGCCCCGGCGTGGCTGGGTCACCCACGCCGTCCCACAACGCGGTACTGTGCCGGACAGTCGACACATTCGAGGTGGACCCGTGCCTACCGTCGTCGTCCTCGCGCTGACCCTCGCCCTCGCGCCCGCGCCGTCTCCGTCTCCGTCGCCCACCTCGGGCCCGGTCGGCGACATCCTCGGTGGCGTCGGCCGAGCCGTCGACGATCTGTTCGGCGGCCACGGCGCGCCGAGTGCGACGCCGACGCCGAGCGTCACCCCCACCGCGACGTCCGCGCCGAGCCGGCCGCCAGCGACCGGCCGGCCCCGCCCCGCCGCGCCTGGTGCGACCGCCGCGCCCGCCGGGTCGTCGGCAGGTGTCCGGGCTCCGGCCGCCCCCGAGCGTCCGGCCGGTGGCTCCGGCGTCGACGCGCAGGAGGCGGCAGTGCCCCCGCGCATGGGGGACACCCCGGCCTCCGAGGCCTCGCCGGCGCTCGCCGAGCCCGCCCGTGGTGGCTGGCCGCCGGTGTCCTACCTGCTGGTCGTGGCCCTCCTGGCGGTGCTGGCACTGCTGCTCCTGCGTCGCCGGGCTCCCGACCCTCCCACCGCTCCGGCGTCGGATCCCGGTCCCGCGCCGGATCCCGGCCCGGATCTCGAACCCACGCCGGACAATGTCCGCCGCCTGCCGACCACGCTCAACGGCATCTACGAGTTGGGTCGGCTGGACGAGCGGCTCGAGCAGGAACGCCGCCGCACCTGACGGACGACCTCCGGACCGTCGGGCTCAGTGCGCCGGATAGGCGCCCTCGGGCCGCGGGATCCCGTCGTCGTACGCCCCGACCGGGCCGCTGTAGCGGGTCGTGCCGTTCGGGTACGGCCAGGCCCCGGCGCGGCAGCCGTGCAGGCCCAACGTCTGCTGCTGCATCACCGGCGCCGGCCGGCCCCGCCCCGGGCAGCGTTCGTGACCGAACCCGAGCTTGTGCCCCACCTCGTGGTTGACCATGTACTGCCGATAGGTGGCAAGGTTCGCGCCGTAGTGCGGCACCCCCGAGACCCAGCGCGCCACGTTGAGCACCACCCGGGCGCCGTTGCGGCACGACGTGTAGCCGTCCGGCACGTCCTGGCAGAGGGTGTCGCGGGTGCCGGGGGTCGCCACGTAGATGGTGAAGTCGGCCGGTTCGTCGGCACCGACCCGGCGCAGCCGCCACGTCCCGCCCGCCGTCCACCCGCGGCTGTCGTTCAACGTCGCGGAGATCGCCGTGGCGATGTCGCCCGCCCGCAGCCCCCGGATGTCGCGCTCCACGGCGACCCGGTAGCGCATCAACTGGCCCGCGCTCCCGCCCCCGCCCGTCGTCTCGGCCGCCGCCACCGACCAGCGGTTGCTGCCGGTGGCGGGATAGCTGACCGGCGCGACAGTGGGCGTCACCGGCGCGACACCGCCGCTCCCGGCCACTCCCGCCGGCCGGCCCGTCGCGACCGCCGCGGGCAGGCCGGTGGGGTCCGGTCCGGCGGCGGGGCCACCGGCTGGCCCGTTCCCGGCGGCGGGCAGGCCGCACCCGGTGAGCAGCGCCACGGCCAGCAGCAACGCCGCCGAGAACAGGTACCCCCGACGGGTAGCCTTCGTCGACATGTTTCTCTCCCCTCGCGAGCCGGTCTGCGGCCACGCGGGAGAGAAGACGGGTGAGACGGCCAAAAAGTTCACGTCGCGAGGACTCAACCTTTTGGCGGTCTAGCCCGTCTGAGGCGGTGTGGCACGGGGGAGGGTTCGCGGTGGCGCGGGGTGATGCGGAGTTCGTCGAGTTCGCGCGGGCGGCGTCCGCGCGACTGGTGCACGCCGCGTTCCTGATGACCGGCGACCACCACCAGGCCGAGGACGCCGCGCAGACCGCGCTGGTCCGCACCTACGCGTCATGGTCGCGGATCCACGACGACGACGCGTACGGGTACGCCCGTCGCACCCTCGTCAACCACCTGGTGGATCGATGGCGGCGGCCGATGCGGGAGTACCCGACCGACGAGGTGCCGGAACAGCGGGGTGCCGACGTGGCCGACGACGTGACCACCCGCCGCTGGCTGGTCACCATCCTCGGCGCGCTCAGCCCTCGGGAGCGGGCCATCGTCGTGCTGCGCTACTACTTCGACCTGCCGGAGGCGCAGGTGGCCCGGGAACTCGCCGTATCCGTCGGCACCGTCAAGAGCACCAGCTCGCGCGCCCTGGAGAAGCTGCGCACCGCCGCGCCGCGCACGGTCGACGAGGAGGCGCGCCGATGAGCGAGCTGGATCGGCTCCGCCACGCCATGCGGGCGACGGAGCGCCCCGACGCCATGCTCGACCTGGACACCGTCATGCGTGCGGGACGGCGGCTGCGTATCCGTCGGCGGGTCGCCGGGGGAGGAGCGGCGACGCTCGTGGCGGGGGTGGTCGCCGTCGCCGCGGTGGCGGTCGGCGCGTCCGGGCCGGGCGCTCCGGCGCCCACCGGTTCCGCGCCGCCGGTCGCCGTCGCTCCGCCCTCGGGCGGCCGCATGCCGTCGTCGTTGGCGTCGCCGTCGCGGGAGGCCACGCCACCGCCGACGATCGCCCGTGGTGTACCGGGTCCGAAGCCCCTCGGCCAGGTGGTCGACACGGGGGTGAAGCACGGCACCGATCGGCGGGTCTACTACTTCGTGCGGGTCACCGTGCCCGGCCAGCCGAAGGTGACCATGGGGTTGGCCGCCGGTCGCCGTGCCCCCGACGGCACGGTGGGCACGGACATCCTCGTCAACGACGTCGAGGGCGCCGACCGCAGCCCCGGCTTCCACCAGATCGGCTACGACGAGAGCTCGTCGGCCGCGGCGGCGCCCACCTTCGGCTACTTCGTCGGCCCCGCCGAGCGGATCATCGGCACGGTGGACGGTCGGCAGATCGATGCCCGGCTGTCGCGCTGGAGCATGGACAAGCAGGTGGTGATCTTCTGGTTCGACCCGGCCACGCTCACGCCCGGGGAGCGGCTGGACGGCATCGTCGCCCGTGACCGCGACGGCCGTCGGCTCTGAGGCGCTGGCTCAGGCCGGATCGGTCAGCCGGCGTTCGATGGTCACCGTCGTCCCCTCGCCGGTGGAGACCAGTCGTACGTCGCCGTAGGCGTTCATCAACAGCGCGCCCCGGCCCCGGTCCATGGCCGGCCGACGGTCCCGCCAGGTGCCGAAGTCGCGGACCGAGATCCGGACCCGGTCGTCACCGACCTGGAGCCGGACCCGCACCTCGGGGCGACTGGGTCGTTGTGCGTGCTCGACGGCGTTGTTCATCGCCTCGGACGCGGCGAGCAGCAGATCCTCCAACACGTCCGCGTGGACGTCCACCTCGGTCAACGCCAGCCGGACGTCCCGGCGCATGGCGGCCGCCGAGGTGGGCACGGACGGGTACGTCCATTCCGCGGCCAGGGTGTCGCCGAGCCCGTCGTCGGCCGCGCCGACCGGTGCCGCGCCGACCGGTGCCGCGCCGACCGGTGCCGCGCCGACCGGTGCCGCGCCGGCCGCAGCCGCGCCGGCCGCCGGTTCTCTGTTGGCCGGTTCGCCGCCGGCCGGTTTCCCGTTGGCCGGTGCCGCGTCTACCGGTTCGGCGGCGAAGCGCACGGCGGGCGCGCTCCCGGTGGGCTCCGCCACCGGCGGAGCGGGCGCGACGGCCATGACCCCGGCGGGTCGCGTCGACCCCGGGGCGTCGACCGCGCTCCGGCTGCCGCCGGCGGCAGGTACGGTGGCCTCGTCGCCGGCCGGTACGGCGTCGTCGCCGGTCGGCGCGGTGGTGTCGTCGGCGGCCGGGTCGGTGCGGGCACGGCGGATGGCGGTCCGGATGCGGGCGATCAGCTCCGCGGCGGCGAACGGCTTCACGAGGTAGTCGTCGGCGCCGAGGCTCAGGCCCACCACGCTGGCCTCCTCGCCGGCCCGGGCGGAGAGCACCAGCACCGGCAGCGCCTGGGTCGCCGGGTCCGCGCGCAGTCGACGAACCAGGTCGAAGCCGTCCAGCACCGGCATCATCACGTCGGTGAGCACGAGGTCCGGCGGCTCCTGCCGGATCGCGTCGAGGGCCTGCCGACCGTCGGTCACCGACCGCACCCGCCAGCCCTGACCGGCGAGCAGCCGACTCAGGTACGCGCGCATGTCGCTGTTGTCGTCGGCCACCAGGATCCGGGCGCCGGCCAACTCGTCGGCGGCCGGTCCGGGTGCCGCGGCGGGCTCGGCGACACCGCCGGCCGGGTCGGTCAGCCAACCCACCGCCTCGGAGACGGCGGCGCGGGCCACGTCGCCCCGCCCGTTCGGTGCCGGCGTGGTCGCCGGCGCGCGCCGCGCCGTCGACCACGGCAGGGCCACGGTGAAGGTGGTGCCGACGCCCACCTGGCTGGTCACCCGGACCTCGCCGCCCTCGAGCCGGGCCAGCTCGTGGACCAGGGCCAGGCCGATGCCGGTGCCCTCGTGGCTGCGCGAGCGCCCGCCCTGCACCCGGTGGAAGCGCTCGAAGAGCTTCGGCAGGTCCGCCTCGGAGATCCCGATTCCGGTGTCGGCGACGGTGAGGCGTACCTCGTCGTGGTCGGCGTCCACGGCGATCCGGATGCGGCCGATGAACGTGTACTTCAGGGCGTTGGACAGCAGGTTGGTGACGATGCGTTCCCAGTTGACCGGGTCGAGGGTGACCGGCCGGGGCAGCGGCGGGCAGTCGACCTCCAGAGCCAGGCCGGCCCGTTCGACGGCGGCCCGGAAGACGCTTGCCAACTCGACGGTGAGCGCGGGGAGGTCGACCTCGCGGGCGTCGCTGTGGGCCCGGCCGGCCTCCAGGCTGGAGAAGGTGAGCAGGCTGTTGACAAGGGTCAACAGTCGGGTGGCGTTACGCCAGGCGGTCTCCACCCGCTCCCGCTGCGGCGGCGCCAGCGGCGCGGCGGTGTCGGCGAGCGCGTCGGCGAGCGGCCCGAGCATGAGGGTCAGCGGCGTACGGAACTCGTGGCTGACGTTGGTGAAGAAGGTGGTCTTCACCCGGTCCAGCTCGGCCAGTGTCTCGGCCCGGCGCCGCTCCTGCTCGTACTCCTTCGCGTTGCGGACCGCCATGGAGACCTGTTGGGTCAGCAGTTGGTAGAAGGAGCGGTACGCCTCGTCCAGCTCCCGGTTGGGGCTGACGCCGGCCAGCAGGACGCCGAGCGGCTGGTCCTCGGTGGCCGAGGGCAGCGGCAGCGCCAGCGCGGTGCGGGTGGGATCACCCCACGGGCCGGCGGGCAGGGGCAGTCGGTCCGTGACGCCTGGCACGTCGACGGGTCGGCCCTGCGCGGCGTCCGGCAGGCCCCAGGCGTGGGCCGCCGGGCTCGGGTCCGCCACGTCGACGACGTCCGGCAGCGTCTCGGCCACCGGGCGGTGACCCGGGTCACCGCCCGTGCAGGCCGTCCGGCGCAGCACCGCGCCGTCGCGCAGGTAGATCGCGGCGAACGGGACGTCCAGCGGGTGGCCGCCGATCGCGTCGACCAGCCGGGCGCAGGTGGCGTCGACGTCGACGGTGCGCCCGTCGCCACCCAGGCTCAGGTCGCGCAGCAGCCGCAGTCGCCGTTCGCCGACGACCTGCTCGGTGACCTCGCTGCACACCGTCAGCACGCCGACGGTGCGGCCGTCGTCGTCGCGGGCCGGGGCGTGCGAGACGCTGAAGTACGCCTCCTCGCGGTAGCCGGCGCGCTCCAGCAGGAGTTGCAGAGCGGGCACCCAACTGGCGACCCCGCTCTCCATGGCCTGCCGGATCAGGGGGGCGAGGACGTCCCAGCCCTCGGCCAGGGTCACCCGCACGTCGTCGCCGAGCGCGGCGGGGTGCTTGTCGCCGATCAGGGCGGAGTACGCGTCGTTGTAGAGCTGGGAGAGGCGGTCGCCCCAGAGCAGGAGCATGGGGTAACGGGAGGAGAGCACCACCCGCACGGCGGCGCGCAGGCTCTGCGGCCAGCTCGACACCGCGCCCAGCGGGGTGTCGGCCCAGTTCAGCTCGGCCATCAGCCGTCCGGTGTCACCGCCGTCGGCGAACAGGTCGGTGCGGGGTCGTGTCACGCTCGACCCGGCCTCATCGCAAGCCCCCCGTTCCGGGCCCGACGACCCCTGCTGGTGTTACCTACCCATCCTGGCACCTCTACTCACCTGTGCCGTCGTCGGTACCCATCGTCGAACCGGCGGGGGTTCGGGACGAACGACCGATGCCGAAGACATAGATCTCTGTAAGTGTCTCGGTTATCTCTCCAACCCCCGAGGAGCCCCCATGAGAGGCAGAACGCTGAGCGCGGGAATCGTGCTCGCCGTGTTCACCGGGATGACGGTGACGCTGGCCGCCCAGCCGGTGACCGCGTCACCCTCCGCCGCGACGACAGCGACCCGGCCGATCGCCGCGTCCGCCGCCGTCCTGGCGGCGCCGGACATCTCCGTCACCAACGTCCAGGCGCACCTGACCCAGTTCAACTCGATCGCCAGCAGCAACGGCGGCAACCGGCGGGCCGGCTCGGCCGGCTACACCGCCTCGGTCAGCTACGTGAAGAGCAGGCTCCAGGCCGCCGGCTACACCGTCAGCGAGCAGACCTGCTCCAGCTGCACGTACCCCTCGAACAACCTCATCGCCGAGTGGCCCGGCGGCCCGACCGACCAGGTGGTCATGTTCGGCGCCCACCTGGACAGCGTCTCGGCCGGCCCGGGCATCAACGACAACGCCTCCGGCTCCACCACCCTGCTGGAGAACGCGCTGGTCCTCGCCGCGCAGAACCCGACCATGACGAAGAAGGTCCGGTTCGCCTGGTGGACCGACGAGGAGCAGGGCCTCAACGGCTCCCGGTTCTACGTGAACTCGCTCACCACCACCCAGCGCGGCTACATCAAGGGCTACTACAACTTCGACATGGTCGGCTCGACGAACGGTGGCTACTTCATCAACCGGGTCACCTCCACGACGGCGGCGCCGCTGAAGGCGTACTGGGACTCGCTGGGGCTGCAACCCGAGGAGAACGTCGAGGGTCAGGGCCGCTCCGACGACTACTACTTCCAGCAGGCCGGCATCCCCACCTCCGGGTACGCCGCGGGCGCGAGCGCCCGCAAGACCAGCAGTCAGGCGGCCAAGTGGGGTGGCACGGCCAACGCCGCCTACGACTCGTGCTACCACCGTTCCTGCGACACCACCGCCAACGTCAGCGCCACCGTGCTGAACCGGGCCGCGGACGGCGTCGCGTACGCGCTGTGGCAGCTCGCCGTGGGTGGCGGCACCCCGACCAACGACTTCTCGATCGCGGTCAACCCCACCGCGCTCGCCGTCGCCCGGGGCGCCAGCACCACCGCCACCGTGACCACCGCGACCACCTCGGGCTCGGCGCAGACGGTGAGCCTCACCGCGTCCGGCGCGCCCAGCGGGGTGAGCGTCTCCTTCAGTCCGTCGTCGGTGACCTCCGGCGGGTCGGCCACGCTGACCCTGACCGCGTCGGCCGGCGCCGCCACGGGCACCGTCACCGTCACGGTCACCGGCACCGGATCGGTCACCCGGACGGCGAGCCTCACCCTCACGGTGACCGGCACCGGCGGCTGCGCCGGCGGACAGGTGGTCGGCAACGGGGGCTTCGAGAGCGGCAGCACGCCGTGGACCGCGTCCTCCGGTGTGATCACCAATTCGGGCAGTCAGCCGGCCCGGACCGGGTCGTACAAGGCGTGGCTCGACGGGTACGGCAGCACCCACACCGACACCCTGTCCCAGTCGGTGACCGTGCCGGCCGGCTGCGCCAGCTACACGCTGTCGTTCTGGCTGCACGTCGACACCGCCGAGACCACCTCCTCGACGGCGTACGACAAGCTCGTCGTGCAGGTGGGCTCGACCACGCTTGCGACGTACTCGAACCTCAACGCCGGCTCCGGCTACGCCCAGCGCACGTTCAACGTGGCCGGGTTCGCCGGGCAGACGGTGACAGTGAAGTTCACCGGCACCGAGGACTCGTCGTTGCAGACCAGCTTCGTGATCGACGACGTGACGCTGCAGGCGAGCTGACCGACGTCGGGTGGGGGCACGCGCCCCCACCCGACGTCTAGTCACGGGTGTCTATCTCTGGTAGAAATCTTTCAAGGCCGGCCCCTGATTCGCAGAATTCCGCCCCTCACGCGAACGGGAGTGCCATGTCACCCACCCGATCCACAGTGCGCCGCCGCGTGCTCACACTGCTCGTGGCCACCCTCGCCACGGTCTGCGCCACGTTCGGCCTGGCCGCCCCGGCCTTCGCCATCAGCCACTCCAACGCCACCTCGCAGCTGCGCGCCGCCGGCATCTCCTGGACCTCCAGCGGCAACTGCAGCGACCGCAACGTGGCCACCTGCACCTCGTTCGACGGGGTCCGGCAGGCCACCATCGACGGCATCATCACCTTCAAGCGGGCCAGCGGCTGCGCGGTCACCATCACCGCCGGCACCGAGGTCGGGCACGCCGGGGGCACGTACAGCCACTGGACCGGCTACAAGCTGGACATCGCGTTGAGCGCCTGCATCCAGAACTACATCTCGGCGAACTACACCTACGTCGGCTACATCTCCGGCTTCGGCTATCAGTACCGGGCGGCCTCGGGCAACCTCTACACCAAGGAGGGCAGCCACTGGGACATCCTCTTCTACAGCTGCGGTGGCTGCTGAGCGAGGTGTGCCGGGCCGGGTACGCGGAGGGAGCTGACCGCGTACCCGAAGATCGGGCCGCCGCCGGGAACCCGGCGGCGGCCCGATCACGGCCGTGGTGTCGCGGCTCAGGGGAGCTGCGGGTAGAGCGCGGCGACGCCGCCGGCCAGGCCGGCCTGCACCTGCCGGCTGATCTCGTCGGTGACGATCTCGTACGCGTCGGCCTCGATGCCGTCGATGCCGATCCGGGCGATCACCGCCGGGTCCGACTTGGCGCCGGTGACGGACGCGGCCATCTCGGTGTCCATGTAGCCGACGTGCAGGCCGGCGACCCGGACCCCCCGCTCGGCGAGCTGCACGCGCAGCGCGTTGGTCATCGCCCACTCGGCCGACTTCGCGGCGCCGTACGCCCCGTGCAGGGGGAAATTCACCCAGGACAGCACGGAGAGCACGTTGAGGACGGTTCCGCCGCCGTTGCCGGCGATGACCGGGGCGAAGGACCGGATCATCGACAGGTTGCCGAGGTAGTGCGTCTCCAGCTCCAGCCGGATCAGGTCCAGGTCGCCCTCCAGCAGGTCCGCCCGGCTGTCGATGCCGGCGTTGTTGATCAGCAGGTTCACGTCGCCGGCGAGCTGCGCGGCGGCGGCCACCGAGGCGGGGTCGGTGATGTCGAGGCGCACCGGCGTCACGCCGGGCAGGTCGACGCTGTCGGGATTGCGGGCGCCCGCGTAGACCGTGGCGCCCCGGGCGACGAGTTCGGCGGCCAGGTGTCGGCCGAAGCCCCGGTTGGCGCCGGTGACGAGGGCGGTGCTTCCAGCGATCTTCATGGGAGTGCTCCAGGTTCGTGGTCGGTGCGGCGCGACGACGTTTGCTGGCCGGAACGCTATCCGGCTGACTTCTGCTAAGCAAAGTCAGCTATGTCACGCGCGCACCTCCCTCGGATCGGGAATACGACCCGGACGCGGGCACGACCGCACCGGTGACGACTCGTATCCTTTGCGCGAACCTCCGCACGAGCCGAGAAGGGAGACGGTGTGAGCAACCAGGCCGAGACGTTGGAGTTCCAGGCCGAGGCGCGTCAGCTCCTCCAGTTGGTGGTCCACTCGATCTATTCGAACAAGGACGTCTTCCTGCGGGAACTCATCTCGAACGCGTCCGACGCCCTGGACAAGCTGCGGCTGGCGACGCTCGTCGACAAGGATCTCGTCGCCGACACCGACGACCTGCACGTCGCCATCGAGGTCGACCGGGACGCCCGCACGCTTACCGTCCGGGACAACGGCATCGGGATGACCCGCGACGAGGTGGTCCGGCTGATCGGTACCATCGCCAAGTCCGGCACCGCCGAGCTGCTGCGCCAGCTGCGCGAGTCCGCCGACGCCCGCGCCTCGCAGGACCTGATCGGGCAGTTCGGCGTCGGCTTCTACGCCGCGTTCATGGTCGCCGACCGGGTCACCCTGCTGACCCGCAAGGCCGGCGAGACCGGCGGCACCCGCTGGGAGTCCACCGGCGAGGGCACCTACTCGATCGAGTCGGTCGACGAGGCGCCGCAGGGCACCACGGTGACCCTGCACCTCAAGCCGGTCGACACCGAGGACAACCTGCACGACTACACCGCCGAGTGGACCGTCCGCGAGATCGTCAAGCGATACTCCGACTTCATCGCGTGGCCGATCCGGATGAGCGTCGAGCGGCCCGGCGCCGACGGCGAGGCCGCCACCAGCGAGGTGCAGACCCTCAACTCGATGAAGGCGCTCTGGGCCCGGCCCCGCGACGAGGTCGACGCCGCCGAGTACAACGAGTTCTACAAGCACGTCAGCCACGACTGGGCCGACCCGCTCGAGGTCGTGCACATGAAGGGCGAGGGCACCTTCGAGTACGAGGCGCTGCTGTTCCTGCCCAGCCACGCCCCGCTGGACCTGTTCTCCCCGCAGGGCCGCCGCGGCGTGCAGCTCTACGTCAAGCGCGTGTTCATCATGGACGACTGCGAGGCGCTGGTCCCCACCTACCTGCGCTTCGTCAAGGGCGTCGTCGACGCGCACGACCTGTCGCTGAACATCTCCCGCGAGATCCTCCAGCAGGACCGGCAGATCCAGATCGTCCGTCGCCGCCTGGTCAAGAAGGTCCTCACCACGGTCAAGGACCTCAAGGCCAACCACCCCGAGCGCTACCGCACCTTCTGGACCGAGTTCGGCGCGGTGGTCAAGGAGGGGTTGATCGACGACACCGACAACCGGGACTCCCTGCTGGAGATCCTGTCGGTCGCCTCCACCCACGACGCGGCGGAGCCCACCGACCTGGCCGGCTACGTCTCGCGCATGAAGGACGGCCAGAGCGACATCTGGTACGCCACCGGCGACTCCCGCGCCACGATCGAGAACTCCCCGCACCTGGAGGCGTTCCGGGCGAAGGGTCACGAGGTGCTGTTGCTCACCGACCCGGTCGACGAGGTGTGGGTCGAGCGTGTCGGCGAGTACGACGGCCGACCGCTGCGCTCGATCGCCAAGGGCCAGGTCGACCTGGACACCGACGAGGAGAAGCAGCAGGCCGAGGCCGAGCGCGAGCAGCAGCGGCAGGAGTTCGCGGCGCTCGTGGAGTGGCTGGGCACGACCCTCGCCGACAGCGTTCGGGAGGTCCGGCTGTCGTCGCGGCTGACCACCTCACCGGCCTGCGTCGTGGGCGACGCGCACGACCTCACGCCCACGTTGGAGAAGATGTACCGGGCGATGGGGCACGACGTCCCCTCGGCCAAGCGCATCCTGGAGATCAACCCCGGCCACCCGCTGGTCACCGGGCTGCGCAAGGCCCACGAGCACGGCGACTCCACCGAAACCCTGACCGAGACCGCCGAGCTGCTGTACGGCCTGGCGGTGCTCGCCGAGGGCGGTGAGCTGGCCGACCCGGCCCGGTTCACCCGTACGCTCGCCGACCGGTTGGCGCGCACCCTGTAGCTGACGTACCCCCTGCGGCCGGCGGGTTCCGCACAGCGGACCCGCCGGCCGGTCACGTCACTGGCCCGGAATCACCAGACCGGACTCGTAGGCGACCATCACCACCTGGGCGCGGTCGCGCAGGTTCAGTTTGGCGAGCAGGTTGCCGACGTGCGTCTTCACCGTGTGCTCGCTCAGGTGGTGGTGGGCGGCGATCTCGGCGTTGGACAGACCGGCCGCGATCAGGCGCAGCACGTCCGTCTCGCGAGCGGTGAGCGCGGTCACCGCGGCGGCCCGGGCCGGATCCGGGTGACCGCGCCTGTGCAGTTCGCCGATCACGCGGGCGGTGACGCCGGGGGCGAGCAACGCGTCACCGGCGGCGACCACGCGGACGGCGTTGACCAGGTCGGCTCGGGGGGCGTCCTTGAGGAGGAAGCCGCTGGCCCCGGCGCGCAACGCCGCGTACAGGTAGTCGTCGGTGTCGAACATGGTCAGGGCGAGGACCCGGCTCGGCGTACGGGCGCAGACCTGCCGGGTCGCGGCGACACCGTCGAGGATGGGCATCCGCATGTCCATCAGGACGACGTCGGGTCGGTGTTCGAGGGCGGCACGCACCGCGTTCGCGCCGTCGGCGGCCTCGGCGACCACCTCGATGTCCGGCTCGGCACCGAGGATCGTCGCGAATCCGGCCCGGAACAGGTCCTGATCGTCGGCGAGCACGACGCGCAGCATCAGCACGACACCACAGGCGTCGAAGGCCGCGGGGCGACGACGGCGGCTTTCCCCATCAGGCCACCGCCGGTGCCCGCAGGGGGAGAGTGGCGGTGACGGTGAAGCCGTGGCCGTCCGCGGCGGGACCGGCGCGCAGGGTTCCGCCGCATGCCTGGGCTCGCTCGCGCATGCCGACGATCCCGTATCCGGGCCGGCCCGCGCCGGAGGCCGGATCGCCGTGGCCGTCATCGGTGATCGACACGGTAAGCGCCTCCGCGGTGTGAGCCAGTAGGACGCGGACCGACCCTGCCCCGGCATGCCGGACCACATTGGTCAGGGACTCCTGCACGATCCGGTAGGCGGCGACCCCGACGTCCGCGGGTGGCACCAACGGCGACGGAGAGGCAAGCCCGAACGGCGGCTCGGAGGTGACCTCGAGGACGGCGTCCAGCCCGGTGGCGCGGACGCGTGCGATGAGAGCGGTGAGGTGAGCCAGACCCGGCTGGTCGAGTGGATGGTCGACGGGCTCGCGCAGGCTGCCGACAGCGCGACGGAGTTGGACGACCGCGTCGCGGCCGGTGGCGGCGATCGTGGCGAACGTGGCGTCGGCACGGTCCGGATGGGGGCGGACCAGGAGCGGCCCCGCCTCCGCTTGAACGATCATGACACCGACCGCGTGCGTGAGGATGTCGTGCAGGTCGTGGGCGATGCGGGCGCGCTCACGCAACACGGCCGCCGCCCGCTCACCAGCGACGCGACGGTCGCGTTCGGCGAGGGCTGCGGCCTGGGCACGGCGGGCGCGGGTGCTGGTGCCCAGGGCGTACGAGAAGACGTAGGCGACCGACAGGTACCGCAGCACCTCCACGTCCGGGTGTGGATACAGCAGCGAGAACAGCAGGCCGGCGGCGGTGAGCGTGATGCCGAGCAGGCGGACCACCAGCGAGGACCGTGCCGCGAACGTGTAGAGGCAGACGAGCGGGCCGACCGGCAGCAGCGGAGGTGCGCCGAGCGAGGCCGAGACGGTCGTGGCGACGCCCATGACGACGGCGACCGGGACCAGCGCGCGTTCCCGCCACAGCACCGGGACCGACGACGCGACCGCGAGCGGCAGCACCCACCAGGCACGTGGCCCGCCGGCCACGGCGGGCAGCACGGTCGCGGCGACGGCGACCACGGTGACGGCGAGATTGACGTACCGCTTCACGTCGGCAGTATCGTCCGGCCGGGCCCTTCCCCGCCTCCCTCCACAGGACCAGAAGACCTCCATCCCGTACGGCGATCCGTCCCGGCCACCTCCGCCACACGATCGACGCATGATGACGATCCTCGCCACGCTCCTGAGTGGCCTGCTCTGGCTGGGCGGCTCCGGACTGCACCCCGTTGCCGCGCTGACCTGGCTCGCCCCGATCCCGCTGATCCTCGCCTCGGTGCGGGTACGCCAGAAGACCGCCTGCTGGGCGACCATCCTCGCCTGGTCGATCGGGCAGCTCGGCATGGTCGGGTACTACCTCGGGACCCTGCGCCTACCGGTCCCCGCGGTCGCCGGTGTGCTCGTCCTCGGTCTCGGCCTGGCGGCCGGCACGGTCCTGCTCGCCCGCGCCCTGCTGCTGCGGGGGCGAACCGTGCGCGCCGTCCTCACCGTGCCGGCACTGTGGGTGCTGGGCGAGTACGCCGCGTCGCACCTGTTCCCGCACGGTGCGTGGTGGAGCCTCGCCTACACGCAGGCCGACGTGCGACAGGTCATCCAGCTGACCGCCCTCACCGGCGTCTGGGGCGTCACCTACCTGCTGCTCGCCGTCCCGATCGCCCTCGCCGCCCTGCTCGCCAGCGCACGGCCAACCCACACCGGCCGGCTCGACCGCCCAGGCCCCGCCCTCGCCTGTCTGCTCGCACTCCTGCTCGGCGCCGGGGGGTGGTCGGCCTGGTCGCTGAGTCGTACCCCGGACCCGGCCGAGCCGCTGACCGTGGGCCTTGTCGCCCTGCGGCAGCCCGAGGACGGGCTCCCGATCGACGAACCGCCCGGCCGGGACCTGCTCGCCCGGTACGGCGCGCGGGTCGCGGGCCTGACCGCCCGTGGGGCGCGGATCGTCGTGCTGCCGGAGAAGGTGTTCGCCGTGACGGACACGACGCTGCCCCTGCTCGTGGACGCGCTGCGGCAGGCCGGGGCCCAGGTCGTCGTCGGCGCGGTGCTGTGGCGGGCCGGCACGGCGAGCAACGTGGCGCTGGTGCTGGGCGCGGACGGGAGCGTCACGACGTACCAGAAACAGCATCTGATCCCGGGCCTGGAGGAGTGGCTGACGCCGGGTGACGACGAGGTGGTGGTGGACGGGCGGTTCGGCGTCGCGATCTGTAAGGACCTCGACTATCCCGGCCTGGTCCGGCGGTATCGGGCAAAGGGTGCCTCGGTGCTGCTCGTCCCCGCTCTCGACTTCACCTCCGACGGCTGGCTGCACAGCCGCATCGCCCTGGTCCGGGGCGTGGAGAACGGGCTCACCGTGGTCCGGGCCGCCGTGTCCGGCCGACTGACGGTCAGCGACGCCGGCGGCAGGCTGTTGGGCGAGGCCACCGCCGGTGACGCGGAGGTGCTGGTCACGGGGAGTCCGACGACGGGCTGGGGCACGGTCTACTCGCGTACGGGAGATTGGTTTCCGTTCTTGTGCCTGGGCTTGTCTGTCGTCTCCGTCGCTGGGGCGCGGCGGCGGACGGTCACGGTCCTTCGGCGGCCGCGAGCCGACGTCGGACCTTCTCCGCGTCCGGGTGCCCGAGGCCGTCGAGGAGGCTCAACGCTGTCCGCCAGCTCCGGGTCGCCCCGGCCGGATCGCCCGCGTCGACCTGCGCCTCGGCCAGGTGCCCCAGCGTGTCCGCCTCGTAGTACCGGTCCCGGAACTCCCGGTACAGCTCCGCCGCGTGCCGGTACGCGCTGACCGCCTCCATCGGTCGGCCGGCGCGGTGCTGGGCGTAACCGAGGGTGTCCCAGGTGGCCGCCTGGCCGTGCCGGTCGTCGAACTCGCGCAGCAGCTCCAGCCCCTGCTGGCACGCCTCGACCGCGGCGTCGTGCGCACCGAGCTGGGCGCGGTACCAACCGATCGCGTTCAACGCCATCGCCTGCCCGTACCGATGCCCGGCCGCCCGGTACAACCTGAGTGCCGCCTC
This sequence comes from Micromonospora lupini str. Lupac 08, assembly GCF_000297395.2. Classification (GTDB taxonomy): domain Bacteria; phylum Actinomycetota; class Actinomycetes; order Mycobacteriales; family Micromonosporaceae; genus Micromonospora; species Micromonospora lupini. The sequence goes on from NZ_HF570108.1 coordinate 3,234,839, forward strand.
GGCGTGTTCGACCACCTCGTCGCGCCGACCCTGCCGGTCGGCCATCTCGGCCAGATCCAGGCAGGTGTGCGCCTGGTTGGCCGGGTCGCCCAGCTCACGGAACAGCTCCAGCGCCCGCTGGAGCTGACCGGGTGCCTCGTCGAGGCGACCCAGCCGGGCCTGTGCCCGGGCCAGACTGCGGTGTGCGTGTGCCTGACCGGCTGAGTCTCCGCCGCGGCGCGCGGCGATCAACGCGGTGTGCTGTACCGCCAGTTGGTCGTGCCAGCCGCCCTGTCGATCCAGGAAACTGGTCAGACTCCAGGCCAGTTGCCAGGCGTGCCGGTCAAACCCGCTGGCGGCGCACCGCTCGACGAGCGCGATGAGGACCTCCCGCTCCCGGGAGAACCACGCCGCTGCCGCGTCGTGGTCGCCGGCCTTCTCCGGTCGGACTCCGGCGACGGCGGGCGGCAGCGCGATGGGGTCCCAGTGCGGATGCAGCAGCACGGCCGCACCGTGCGCGCTGTGCAGGTAGTGGTCGAAGAGCCGGTGCCGCGCCTCGGCCCGGTCGCCGGTCGGGTCCTGCTCACCGGACAGCTCGGCGGCGAAGGCCCGCAGCAGGTCGTGCATCCCGTACCGGTCCGGGCCGCGTTCGAGCATCAGGTGCGCGTCGGTGAGTTCGGTGAACGCCGTTCGGACGTGGCGGCGGTCGACGCCGGCGAGACTGGCTGCGGCCGCCGTGCTGAGCGTCACGTCCGTGCTGCCGCCGACCAGCCGGAAGAGCCGGGCCGTCGGCCCGGCCAGCAGGCGGTACGACCACGACAGCGCGGTCCGTACGCTGCTCGCGTGGTCGCCCGCGTCCAGCCCGTCCAACCCGCCGTCGGTGCGTAACTGCGCGCCCAGCTCGGCCAGGGAGAGCTGAGGCCGGACCACCGCCCGGGCCGCCACCACGACCAGGGCCAGCGGCAACCGGTCGCAGAGCCCGACCAAATCGCCGACGGCGTCCCGTTCCGCCTCGGCCCGCGCCCCGATCCGTGCGTGCAGCAACGCCTCCGCGTCCGCGGCGGTGAGCAGGTCCAGCACCAGCGGCTCCGCTCCATCGGTGGCGACCAGACCGGTCAGGCGATCGCGGCTGGTCACCAGCACCAGACAGCGGGCGGAGCCGGGTAGCAGCGGCCGGACCTGAGCGGCGTCAAGGGCGTTGTCCAGCAGTACCAGCATCCGCCGGCCGGCCAGGAGACTGCGGTACAGCGCGGTCTGCTCCTGCGGGTCGACCGGCAGCTCCCGGGGCGACACCCCGAGCGCCGCGAGGAAGCCGCGTACGACCTGCTCCGCGCTGCGCACCACGCCGCTGTGGCTGTAGCCCTCCAGGTTGGCGTAGAGCTGCCCATCGGGGAAATGGCCTACCACCTGGTGCGCCCAGTGCACGGCCAGCGCGGTCTTGCCCACCCCGGCCAACCCGGACAACACCGCCACCGGTACCGCCCCGGGATGCGCGTCGGCCGTCGCCCGCAGCGCGTCCAGTTGGGCCAGCTCGACCCTCCGTCCGGCGAACCCCCGGACGTCCGACGGCAACTGTGCCGGCACCGGGTGGGTCAGGGCCGGCCGGGTGACGGGGCCGGCCGTGGTGTGCGTCGAGGTGGGTGCCGTGCCGGGCGTCGGTGCGGTGATCTCACCGCGCAGAATGGCCTGGTGCAAGAGGCGAAGCTCGGCGCTCGGGTCCGCGCCCAGTGCGTCGGCCAGCTGCTCCCGTAGCCGGGCGTAGTACGCCAACGCCTGTGCGCTGCGGCCGGCGGCGGCCAGTGCGCGCAGCAACGCGGCGGCGACCGGCTCGTCCAGCGGGTGCTCGTCGGCGAGCCGGGTCAACGGGTCGATCACAGCCTCCGGCTCACCGCTGCGCAGCAGGCCACGGGCCCACTGCAGGACGGTCTCGGTGTGCCGGCGGTGCCAGTCCTGCCGGACCCGGGCCGCCCACTCGCCGGGCAGCCCGGCCAGTGGCTCGCCACGCCACAGCTCCAGCGCCCTGCGCAGCAGCTCCACCCGCTCAGGGTCGTCGTCGGCCAGCCCGTCGGCCCGGTGCCGCAGCGCGTCGAAGTGCGCGCGGTCCACTGTCTCCGGTGGCAGGTCCAACAGGTATCCGCCGGACCGTCGCGCCAGCGCGTCCGGTGCGCCCGCGTCGGCCAGCACACGGCGGAGCCGGGCGAGGTAGACATGCAGGTTGTGACGAACCCTGGGCGGCGACGCCTCGCCCCAGACCCGGTCCACCAGAGTCTCCAGGTGGACCGGTCGGCCCACGTCGACCGCCAGCGCCGCCAGCACGGCGCGCTGGCGGGCCGCTCCGGCATCGACCGGATGGCCATCCGCCCAGACCTCGACCGGCCCGAGGACCCGAATCTCCATGAACCGCCACTCGCTGTGCCGCCGGTCGCCCATCCGGCACCGGGACAGCTGGATTGAGGTTCTGGCAGGAATCTGTCGACCTTCCGCGCCGATCATCGTTGGCACAGCGGCATCGATCAATGCGATGTCGGCAACTCGACTCACGGCCTGTTCCGGTCGTGACGACACCGGAGGTCACCATCGTGCGAAATGCTCTGCGAAGGTTCACGTCCGCCCTGCTCGGCGTGATCGCCGTGGGCGCCGCGATCGGCGTCGCCCCGAGCCCGGCCCAGGCCAACTACGCCTGCCCGTCGGGTCTGCTCTGCCTGTACGCCGGCACCAACTTCAGCGGCGACATCTTCCTGCTCGACGGGCCGTACAACGGATGCAACGACGTTCCGCTGCCCTCGTACTTCCGCAACAAGACCCAGTCGATCATCAACAACCGGCCGTCCGGCACCGTCTCCACCTTCTGGGACAACGTCAACGCCACGGGCCTGCTCGGCTACCAGCACGCCTACGGCTACCGGGCGAACCTGGCGTACGACTCGGCTGCCATCGGGGGGAACTGGAACCAGCGGATCGAGGCGGTCCGGGTCTGCTGATCCGGGGGCCCGAACCGGGCCGGGGGGCACGACGGTGCCGGCCGGAATCCAACGGGGGATTCCGACCGGCGCCGTCGCGCGGGTCAGCCCGGGTAGTAGCACTGGTTCGGGATGACCGGACCGCCGTTGACCCCGAAGATCGCGAAGCCCATCCACGCCCGGGTCTGCGGGCCGTACTCGCCGTCCTCGGCGATGTTCGCCCACTCCCAGGTCTCGTTGATCGTATGTTGCGCGACCCGGACGGCGTTGCGCGTGTTGGTGCCGTACTCGCCGTCGGGACGCAGGGACTGGGAGTAGCAGTTGTTCAGTGCCTCCTGCAACACCTTGACCGCGCTGTTGGAGTTGCCGTACTTCAGGTAGCAGGTCTTGTTGCGGTCCTGCCAGCCGACGGTGGGCACGTGCATCTCGGCGCCACCCGGGTAGCCGCCGACGTTGTAGTAGGTGAGGCTGGTGCAGGTGGTGGCCGCCTGCGCGGCGGTCGGCGCGAGCCCGACGAGTCCGGCGCTGACGAGGACGGTCGCGAGGGTGGCGGCGGCGCTGCGGCGGCCGATGCGGCTCTGGTGGATCGGCATGCTCTCCTCCTGGGATGGGCTGCCGGGTTGACCCGGCATGCACTGGAGCATCGCGAACGCCGATCTATGGAATCCTGCCGGAATGTCAATCGCGCCCCGCAGCGCCCGGTCGGCGGCATCCCGGCCTGATCGGAAACGGTCCATCGTGGTCGCTGCACAGTCGAGGACCGTCCGCAACCGCTGAGCGGGCCGCCTCGCGTGCCCCGGTGAACAACTTCACAAGGGTTGGGCGACCGTCACCGACCGTGCCTACCGTCGGTCGAGTCCACCACCGTGGACGCCACGACCGGCAACGCCAAATCCTGCCCCCGGTCGTCGGAAACAGAACCCGGGCAGGAGCGGGGGACCCAACGTTCCTCGGTGCATGTCACCTCGGGGTGAAGCCGCCACCGCGCGGCCGGGCTCCTCGGCCCGAACCCGACAGCTCACCTCGCCGGCGTGGAGGAACCACACATGACGTCTGTCCACACGCCCCGTCATCGACGGGTCAGCACCCGCCGCGTCGCCGTCGGCACCCTGGCCGTCGGCGCGGTCACCGGCGCTGTCGCCCTCTTCGGTCCCGCGGCGCCGGCCCAGGCCGGTGTCAACTGGGACGCGATCGCCAAGTGCGAGTCCGGCGGCAACTGGAAGATCAACACCGGTAACGGCTACTACGGCGGCCTGCAGTTCTCCCAGGGCACCTGGGCCGGCTACGGCGGCAGGAAGTACGCCGCACGTGCCGACCTGGCCAGCCGCGGCGAGCAGATCGCCATCGCCGAGAAGGTCCTCGACGGGCAGGGCATCGGCGCCTGGCCGACCTGCGGCCGCAAGGGCGGCTCGTCGGGCGGCTCCGCCACGAAGTCCTCGACCAAGTCGACAGCGAAGTCGTCGAAGTCCACCGCGCCGAAGGACCGGTCCACCGCCCCGAAGGAGCGGTCGTCGCGCGGCGACCAGCCGGCGACCCGCAACCACGAGCGCACCGCGCCCGCGGCCAGCGGCGACACGTACGTCGTCAAGCCGGGGGACACCCTGTCGGAGATCGCCGACAGCCACCGCCAGGCGGGCGGTTGGCAGGCCCTGTACGAGCGCAACCGGCAGCTGATCGGCGCCGACCCGGGCCTGATCCTCCCGGGTCAGCGGCTCGCGCTCTGACGTACGACACTCGAACGCTCGGCCGGGTCACCGGCCGAGCGTTCGGTCGTTCGACGGCGCCGGTAGGGGCGCGAATGACGGCGCGGTCACGCCGCGGCGGACGCCCTCGAACCTCGGCGCGACATCACCGCGGTGGCGTCGCGGTCCCAGCGGGGGGCCGGTGCGGCCGCCTCGCCGGGCCAGCCCGTGCCGGCATCTTCGCCGTCACCGTCGACGGTCATCTCGACCGAGTCGGGCGTCCTGCGGGCCAGCCGCAGCGACTGCTCGGCAACCGCGCGGGCCGAGCACGGCCAGGACTGGCCGGCGCACTGCAGGTTGCGGCAGTGACCCTCGTCGTCGGGCTCGTGGGCACTCAGCACGTCGACCGCCAGCTGCCAGAGCAGGGGGTCGGTCACGTCGTCCGGGCGTTCGGCGTGCCGGCTCGGTCGGTTGCTGGTGTCGTCGGACATGGTGGGCCCCCCTCGTCAGGCTGTACCCCTCAAGGGTCACCCGTCAGCCGCCGGCTAAACCGCCGACCTGCTGTGATGTGTCTCCGGTCGCAGCTCAAGCGGCCCCACAACGCCCTCAGTCCGGCAATAGCGGCATCTCGACGCCCGGATCCCGGCCGAGGAGCACCGCCCGGGTGAGCGCCGCCGAGCCGAACCGGTCGCGCACCGCGTCCACCGCGGCGTCCAGGTCGGCCCCGGTGTCGGCGTCGAACGGCAGTTCCGGCTGCACCGGGTTGTCGTCGAGGTTGCCCACCGAGACGCCGATCAGGGTGACGCCCCGCCGGTCGATCTCCGGCAGCGCGGCCCGCAGCAGCGCCCGCGCGGCGGCCAGCAGCGGCGTGGTGTCCGCGGTCGCCTTGCGGACGGTGTGCGAGCGGGTTGCCCGGGTGTAGTCGCCGAAGCGCAACCGCAGCACCACCGTGCGCCCGGACCGCCCGGCCGAGCGCATCCGTCGGGTGACCCGGTCGACCAGGCCGGCCAGGATGGCGTCCAGCTCCGCCGGCGCGTGCGGCGTACGACTCAACGCGTGCTGCGCGCCCATCGAGCCCCGGCGGCGGCCCACCTGCACCGACCGGGGGTCGCGGTTGTGGGCCAGGGCGTGCAGGTGCCGGCCGGCGCCCGCCCCGAGCAGGGACACCAGCGCGGCCTCGCCGAGCCGGGCCACCTCCCCGACGGTACGGATCCGGCGCTCCCGCAGCTTCGCCGCGGTGACCGGGCCGACGCCCCAGAGCCGTTCCACAGGCAGCGGGTGCAGGAACGCCACCTCGGCGTCGGGGGCGACGACCAGCAGCCCGTCCGGCTTCGCCACCCCGCTGGCCACCTTCGCCAGGAACTTCGTCCGGGCCACGCCCACCGTGATCGGCAGGCGGACCCGGTCGCGGACCTCCCGGCGCAGCCTTTCGGCGATCTCGGCCGGCGCGCCGACCAGCCGTCGCAGGCCGCCCACGTCGAGGAACGCCTCGTCGATGGAGAGCCCCTCGACAAGCGGGGTGGTCTGCCGGAAGATCTCGAATACCGCCCGGCTGGCCTGCGTGTACGCCGCCATCCGGGGCGGCACCACTATCGCGTCCGGGCACAGCCGGCGCGCCTGCTGGCCGCCCATCGCGCTGCGCACGCCCCGCGCCTTCGCCTCGTAGCTGGCGGCGAGCACCACGCCACCGCCGACGATCACCGGCCGCCCCCGCAGGCGCGGGTCGTCGCGCTGCTCGACCGACGCGTAGAAGGCGTCCAGGTCGGCGTGCAGGATGTGGGCGCCGGTCGACACGAACACATGTTCGCACGGCGCCCGGTCATCGCGGCAGTGAGCTGGGCGAACATCCAGTCAGTCGAGGCAGAACTCGTTGCCCTCGGGGTCGGCCAGCACGAGGTGGCCGGCGCCGAGCGGGGGAGCGGGCTCGTGCCGTGCGAGGCGGGTGGCGCCGAGGGCGACGAGCCGTTCGGCCTCCGCCTCCAGGGCCGCCATCCGGTCGTCACCGGTGAGCCCGGGGGCGGCCCGCACGTCCAGGTGTACGCGATTCTTGGCCTGCTTGCCCTCCGGTACGCGCTGGAAGAACAGGCGCGGCCCCGCGCCCTTGGGATCGACCACCGCCGACGCGTCGTTGCGGCGCTCCGGCGGTACGCCCATCGCGTCCAGCGCGGCGTCCCACGAGTCGAAGTCCCCCGGTGGACCCTGCAACTCGTAGCCGAGGACGTCGGCCCAGAACGCCGCCAGGCTGGCCGGGTCGGCGGCGTCGAACGTTACCTGCACCTCGCGGGCCATGACAGCTCCCTCGTCTCCGGTCTGGTGGGTCATGCTGCCACCCTCTCGTGGCTGGCGGACAGGATCGTTCCGCTATTCGTGAAACGATCGGCGGGTGACTGTGGAGGCGACGACCGAGCGGGTGCTGCGGATGCTGGCCCTGTTGCAGCGGCGGTCGTCGTGGACGGCCACCGAGCTCGCCGTCGAGGTGGGTGTCACCGACCGCTGCGTGCGCCGCGACGTGCAACGGCTGCGCGCACTCGGCTATCCCATCCACGCCACGGCGGGCGTGGGCGGCGGCTACCAGCTTGGCGCGGGCACCCGGCTGCCGCCGCTGCTCCTCGACGACGAGGAGGCGATAGCCACCGCGGTTTCCCTGCGGCTGGCGTCGGGGGGCACGGTCGCCGGGGCGGGCGAGGCGGCCCTGCGGGCGCTCACGAAACTCGACCAGGTGATGCCGGCGCGGCTGCGGGCCGAGGTGCGAGCGGTGCACGGCTGGACGGACACGCTCATCGGCCCGGTGGTCGAGATCGACGCGGAACTGCTGGTGACACTCGCCCGCGCCTGTCGCGACGCGGTGCGGGTGCGGTTCCGCTACGCCGGCCGTGACGGCGGTGAGCGGGAGCGGACGGTCGAGCCGGTCCGGATGGTCACCACCGGCCGTCGCTGGTATCTGATGGCCTGGGACGTCGATCGCGACGACTGGCGTACGTTCCGCCTGGACCGGATGCGGGCCACGGCGGCGACGACCTGGCGTTTCCGGGCCCGTGACCATCCGGATCCGATCGCCTTCGTGCAGCGGTCCGTGACCGACGCGCCCTACCGCTACCTGGCCCGGGTGCGGGTGCACGCTCCACCCGAGCGCGTGCGGGAGGCGGTCCCACCGCAGGTGGGGCGCGTCGAGGCCGGGCGGGACGGTTGGTGCGTGCTCGTCGTCGGCGGCGACAGCCTGGACTGGCTCGCCGCGCACATCGCCCGCCTGCCCTACGAGGTGGAGGTGGTGGAGCCGGCGGAGCTGCGCGAGGCCGCGGCCCTGCTCGCCCGCCGCCTCGCGGCGATGGCCGGGGTGGCCTCGGAGCGCACGGTGTAACGCCGCAGCGACACCGGGCTGCCGTCCGGGGCGGTCCACGATGCCGTGCCGGTGCCCGTGCACCGCCATCCGGTGCGCTCGTACAGGGCGACGGCCGCGGGACTGTCGGCGACCACCTCGAGCACCAGCCGCAGCCCGCGCGCGTCCGCCCAGTGCCGCGCCCGTCCCAGCAGAGCGCTGCCCAGCGCCGATCCTCGGGCGGCGGGTGCCACGAAGAGGCGAGAGACCTCGGCCGTCGGCCCGGCGAGCGGCTCGTCCGCAGCCTCGGGCAGGCGACGTACCGCGACGTGTCCGACGATCGTTCCGGCGGGGTCGACGGCGACCCAGGCGCGCGTCGGGCGCGGCTCGCGTAGCCAGCGGTGCGGGTCGGCGGGCCAGTTCAACGGATAGCGGTCGACCCGGTGGACGTCGGCGAGCGCCGCGACGCAGCCGTCGAGGTCGGTGGCGCGCCGGCGGCGGATGCGCGGTGTGTTCACAGGTCGTCGAAGGGGCGGGCGTAGCGGAACTCGCCCCGGATCGACTCGCGCCACGCGCTCAGCGGCCGGGCCATGAAGTACCGCGGACCCCACGGCTGTGGCGGGGTGACGCCCAGCTCGACGGCGGGCCGGAACCCGAAGCGGGGGTAGTACTCGGGATGCCCGAGCAGCACCACGAGGGGTTCGTCGCGGGCGTCGGCCGCGCCGAGCACCGCGTGCATCAACGCCGTGCCGACGCCGCGCCGCTGCCAGCCGGGCCGCACGCCGAGCGGACCCAGGCCCAACGCCACCGGCGCACCGCCCACCCGGCCGCGGGTGGCCACCACGTGCCCCACCACCTGGCCGTCGGAATCGGTCGCCACCAGGGAGTACGCGGGCAGCCAGCCCTCATCGGTCCGCAGCGCGTCGACAAGCGTCGCCTCGACGGGCGTCGCCCCGAGCGGTGTTGCCGGGGCGGGCGTCGTTGCCCCGGCCTGCGTTGTCTCGACCTCCGCGCCATCGCCAGTGGTCGTGGCGAAGGCGGCGGCGTGCACCGCCCGGATGGCGTCGACGTCGGCGGGCGTCTCGCGTCTGATCAGCACCGCGCCACGATACGGGTGTCTCCGGCAGCGGCTCTACGCGTTTATCGACGGCGATCGGCCGATGACGCGGCGTCGTCGACTGTCGACGCAGGCGCGCTGCCGGGTGGCCCGGTCCTCGGTCGCGCCGCACGCCTCAGCCGGGAGGGCATGTCGCGGCAACGGCATATACCTGTGAGTCATAGTTATGACTCACAGGTATGTGGCTCGTCGGGTCGATGGCCCCGGGATCGGCCCACGTCGACCGCCGGGCCGAGTGCCGGGCCACCTCTCAGACCAGGCGGGCCAGGTAGGGGCCCTTACCCCGAGCGGCACGTTGCGCTGGGGCTCAGCCGACGGCGGTGGCGGACGGAGGGGCGCTGCTGCCCCGGGGCGCCTCCGGGGTCATCAGCCGGATGATCTCCTTCTGATCGGCCGGCGAGGGCAGGCCCCAGTGCGGTCGGTAGCCGTACACCTCGTGCAGTGGGGTGGAGCCGGTGCGGCCGTCCAGGATCTCCACGGCGTCCGTGCCGATCAGGCCGGGGTGTTCCACGCCGCACGCCTCGGCGACCTTGGTCAGGTCCCGGCGCAGCGTCCCCAGGTAGTTGGCGGCCCGGACGGACTTGAGCGTCGGATCGAGGCCCCGCGCCAGCCACGCGTTCTGCGTCGCCACACCGGTGGGACAGGTGTCGGTGTGGCACTTCTGCGCCTGGATGCAGCCGATCGACAGCATCGCCTCCCGACCCACGTTGACCATGTCGCAGCCCAGAGCGAACGCCACGATGGCGTTGTCCGGCAGGCCGAGCTTGCCGCTGCCGACGAACACCACCTGCTCGTGCAGGTCGTGTTCCGCGAAGACCTTGTAGACCCGGGAGAAGCCCTGTTGGAACGGCAGCGACACCGAGTCGGTGAAGATCAGCGGCGCGGCCCCGGTGCCGCCCTCGCCGCCGTCGACGGTGACGAAGTCGACGCCCCGGCCGGTGTCGCGCATCAGGCCGGCCAGTTCCTGCCAGAAACTCAGGTCGCCCACCGCCGACTTGATGCCGACGGGCAGGCCCGTCTCGGCGGCGAGCAGCTCCACCCAGTCGAGCAGGCTGTCACAGTCGGAGAACTCGGCGTGCCGCGACGGGCTGACGCAGTCCTGACCGGCCGGGATGCCCCGGGTGGCGGCGATCTCGGCGGACACCTTCGCCCCGGGCAGCAGCCCGCCGAGGCTCGGCTTGGCGCCCTGGCTCAGTTTGATCTCCAACGCCTTGACCGGTGCGCCGGCGACCAGGTCCTTCAGGCGGTCGAGGCTGAACCGGCCGTGCTCGTCGCGGCAGCCGAAGTACGCCGTGCCGAGCTGGAAGACCAGGTCACCGCCGTTGCGGTGGTACGGCGACAGGCCGCCCTCGCCGGTGTTCTGCAGGCACCCGGCCAGCGCGGCGCCCTTGTTCAGGGCCGTGATGGCGTTGCCGGACAGCGAACCGAAGCTCATTCCGGAGATGTTGACCACCGACTCCGGACGGAACGCGCGTGCCCGCCCCCGCGCCGCGCCGAGCACCTTCGCGCACGGCAGCCGTACGTCGTGCCCGGCCGTCGGGGACGACGGCGGCACCGCCCGGCCGAACGTGCGGTGCTTGATGATCGGGTAGCCGGGCGTGAACTCGATGTCGTTGTCCGTGCCGAACCCGAAGTAGTTGTTCTCCTGCTTCGCCGACGCGTACACCCAGCGGCGCTGGTCGCGGGTGAACGGGCGTTCCTCGTTGTTGCCGGCCACGATGTACTGCCGCAGCTCCGGACCGATGGCCTCCAGCAGGTAGCGGGCGCGGCCCAGCACCGGGAAGTTGCGCAGCAGCGCGTGGTCGCGCTGGATCAGATCCCGCGCGGCGAGTGCCGCGACGGCGGCGGCGACGGCGGGTACGGCTCGACGGGCCCATGTCATGCCGGGCAACCTTTCCGCCCGCGCCGTCGGCCAAACCGCCGAGCCGGCGACATTGTGCTGCTCAGGGGTGGCGTGTCTGCTGGTGACAAGCGTTCGTCCGTGGCGGAGGCGGCGCGGGATCACCCCGCGCCGCCGCCGCCGTCGACGGAGGGTCAGTGGTGCGTGAAGGACTGGCGGACCGTGCCGCCGACGATCGTGCACCACGTGCTCGTGCTGAGCTTGCCGTTGCGGGGCAGCCCGTGCAGCGCCTGCAGGTCCTGCACAGCCCTGCGGGTGGCGTGGTCGTACGCCCCGGTGACGGTGACCGCGTACCCCTTGGTCGCGAGGATTTCCTGGACGGCCGTGACCGGCGCGCCCACGGCGTGCTGGTCCAGCTCCGGCGCCAGGGTCTCCCAGGTGGGCGTGGTCAGCGTGGCGTCCACGTCCACGGCGATGCCGTTGCGGGCCTGCCAGTCCTGCACGGCGGCCACGGTCGCGGCGTCGAACGTGCCGCTGACCGTCACCGCGTAGCCCCGGTAGGCAAGCAGGTGCTGCACCACCCGGACCGACGGCGAGTTGACGAACCGCCACAGGTCCGGCCAGCGGCGGGCCGGCACGTCACCCAGCTTGGTGCCGAGGGCCGCGTGGACCCGCCGCCGCAGCGCCGGGAACTGCCGATAGAAGGCCGCGCCGGGGCAGTCGGTGGTCCTGAAGTCCCAGTGGCCGAAGATGTCGAAGGCGTGCAGCCCGTACTGTCGGCAGATCGTCACGCAGAGCTTGACCAGCGAGTCGGTGAGCGCCTCCGGCGGCGTCTCGGTGACGTAGGTGCCCTCGTTCTCGATGCCGATGGCCCGGCCGTTCTCGCCCGGGCAGTGCGCCGAGATCATCTGGCGGTCGCCCGCCTCGAGGCGTTCCAGGCTGCCCCGGCGGCCCTCCAGCACGTAGCCGCCGCGGCTCACCGTGAAGTGCTGGCCGGTGTCCGACCAGCCGTTGCCGTCGATGTGCAGGTCCTGGCAGTCGTGGGCCAGCTTGACCGCCTGCTCCCGGGAGTAGTCGGTGACGTTGGGGAACGCCATGTGATGCACGATGATCTTGTTGGTGGCGATGGCGCTCACCGACAGCGGGTCCTTCGGTGGGCGGGCGGCCCACTCGTCGCAGCTGATGATCCAGTCCAGGTCGGTGCCGGGAGCGGCCTGCGCCGCGCCCGAAAAGGCGAGTTCGCTTCCGACGACGGCGACCGTGGCCGCGCCGAGACCGGCCCGCAGCAGCGTTCGGCGGTCCACTTCGGAATGGTCGACGTGCATGACATCTCCTCCTGCGGCCGACGGCGGGGGGATGAAAAGTAGCTCCAGTGGCCGCACGCACTCCGGAGAATATTGCCAAAACTCACCCGTGCGCTAGACCTGTGCCGGCCTGAGTGGCAGCCGGATAAACCGGTCGGCTGGACGATCGACGATCGGCTAGTCTGGCCGCTCACTCGGGGGTGGATGATGAGGCTTGGTGAGGCGCTGACAGAGCGCGCCGAGGCGGTACGGCGGGTCGAGCAGTTGCGGGCTCGCATCACCGGCAGCGCCCGCTACCAGGAGGGCGAGGTCCCTCCGGAGGACGCCGCGGAGCTGCTGACAGAGCTGGATCGGGTTCTCGACGACCTGGAGACGCTGATCCGCAGGATCAACCGGACCAACGCCGCCGTGCTCGTCGGCGACCTCGGCACGCTCACCGACGCGCTCGCTCGACGCGACGTCCTGCGCCTGCGGCACTCCGCGATCACAGCGGCCGCCGACGCCGCTGCGGGCGGTGGGCGTGGCCATGCGGCCCGCCAGCTCCGCTCCGAACTGAAGATGCTCGCCGCGCTGCCGGTCGCCGAGCTGCGCGGCCGTGCCGACGAGTTGGCCCGGGACCTGCGCGAACTCGACGTGCAGATCCAGCGGACGAACTGGGAGGCGGAACTGCTGGACTGACCGGGTCCAGTAACGATGTGGAGCAGGTAGCCGTCGTGGAGGCGTGTACACCCAGCGCCGGGCTGCAATCCCGGCACTTCTTGGCGCGCGGTGGGCAGCGTGGGGGTTCGACTCCCCGAGCACGATGCAGCCCCGCACCGAGGACAGGTAACAGTGCATCACGCACGACACACCACCACGTACAGATCCACGGCGGCGAGGGCGGGCTCGGGGCACTCCACATCGTGGCGACCACCTGGGTCGCCGCAGAAACCCCTGATCGACGGGACAGTCGCGAACCGGTCGGCGTTTCCGCGTGAGCTGGTGGGGGTAGGTCGGTGGCCTATCATCCCGGCTGCTCCGCGTGGAGGAACGACCATATGAGTGACAACGTCAGCGACGCGGTGGGCGACGCCCTTCGCTCGGTGATGCTCTTCCTGCCCAAGGCCGTCGCCTTCCTGGCGATCCTGGTGGCCGGTTGGCTGATCGCCAAGGCCGTACTGAAGATCGTGGAGAAGGTCCTCGAACGTGTGGGCTTCGACCGCGCCGTCGAGCGCGGCGGCATCCGCCGTGCCCTGAGCCGCTCCCGGTACGACGCCAGCGACATCGTCGCGAAGCTCGTCTACTACGGGGTGCTGCTGCTCACCCTGCAACTCGCCTTCGGCATCTGGGGGCCCAACCCGATCTCCGACCTGATCACCGCCGTGGTCGCGTGGTTGCCCCGCGCCTTCGTCGCGATCGTCATCGTCGTGGTCGCCGCCGCCATCGCCAACGCCGTGAAGGACATCATCAGCGGCGCGCTCGGCGGACTGTCGTACGGTCGGGTGCTGGCCGGTATCGCCTCGGTGTTCATCCTCGGCCTGGGCGTCATCGCGGCACTGAACCAGATCGGCGTGGCGACTGCGGTCACCACCCCGGTGCTGATCGCGGTGCTGGCCACCGTGGGCGGCATCCTCGTCGTCGGGGTGGGTGGTGGCCTCATCCGTCCGATGCAGAGTCGCTGGGAGGCGTGGCTGACCCGCGCCGAGCAGGAGTCGGCGCTGATCGCCACGCACGCCCGCGCGTACCAGGCGAGCCGCCGCGAGGCCGAGGCCGAACTGGCCCGCGCGGCGGCCACCCGCCCCGACCCGGTGGCCACTCCGACGCCGACCCGCTCGACGGACCCCGAGGCCACGCAGATGGTGAGCCGCCCGACCGACCCGGACGCCACCCAGGTGACGGCCCGTTCAGTCGACCCGGACGCCACGCAGGTCACGACCCGTTCGTCCGACCCGGAGGCCACGCAGGTGGTGACCCGTCCGGCCGACCCGGACGCCACGCAGGTGGTGCGGTCGTCGACCGACGACACGACGCAGGTGGTTGCTCGGGACGCGCCCGCCGTCGGCGTCCCGGCCCGGGAGAGCGTCGAGGACACGACGCAGGTGGTCGCCCGTCCGGCCGACCCGGACGCGACGCAGGTGGTCGGCCCCGGTCGGGAGGCCGACACGACCCAGGTGATCAGCGGTGGCATCGTTCCCGGGCAGCGCAGCAGCGACGACAGCGACACCACGACTGTCATCCCGCCGGTGGACCCGAACCGGCGCTGAACCGAGGCGCGACGACGGGGCGGGATCCAGGCGGATCCCGCCCCGTTCCCGTCGCACCCCGCACGCCGTGAGCGCGCTGCCCGGCACGCCGTGAGCGCGCTGCCCGGCACGCCGAAAGCGCTGACCGGCACGCCGAAAGCGCTGGCCGGGCACGATGACGCCGGTCTAACATCGCCGACATGACCTGGCGACATTGATCCGACGCCGTAGGCCGCACCCGTGGGCCGCCACGGGCACCGCACGTCCGGTGTCCGTCTCCACTCCCACGGGAAGGCCCCATGACCCACCTTGCCTCGCGCGCGCCCGACCCGGCGGTCCGCCGGCTGTCGGTCACCCTCTACGGGTACGCGTTCCTCAGTGACCTCGTCCTGCTCTATCCGCTGTACGTCGTCCTCTTCGCCGACACCGGCCTGTCGGTGGGGCAGATCTCGTCGCTCTTCGTCATCTGGTCGGCTGCCGGCATCCTGTTCGAGGTGCCGTCCGGCGCGTGGGCCGACGTGGTGCCGCGCCGGCTGCTGCTGTGCCTCGCCCCGCTGGTGACGGCTGCCGGCTACGCGCTCTGGGTGCTGGTGCCGTCGTACCCGGCCTTCGCGGTGGGGTTCCTGCTGTGGGGCGCCGGCGGGGCACTGGTCTCTGGCGCTCTGGAGGCGCTGGTCTGGACCGAGCTGGACCGGCTCGGCGCCGTCGGACGGTACGCCCGGGTGCTCGGTCGAGCCCGGACGGCGGGTGTGCTGGGCGTGGTGGTCACCGGGGTCCTGGCCGGGCCGGTGCTCGCCGTCGGCGGGTACCCGGCGGTCGGCGTGGCCAGCGTGCTCGCCTGCCTGCTCGCCGCCGCCGTCGCGACCCGCTTCCCCGAACACCGTCGACCGCCCGGCACGCCACCGCCGCCCCCCGTGCACGAACCGGCGTCGGCCGTGCACGACCCGGCGTCGGCCGTGCATTCGCCGGCCTCCGCGCACGAACCGGCTCCTGTCGTGTCGCCCGTCGTCGCGCTGGCGGGCGACCGTCCGCCGGGGATCCCGCCGGACGACGACGGCGACCTGACCTGGTGGGACACGCTGCGGGAAGGCGTGACGCAGGTCCGTACACGGCCTCCCGTGCGGGGGGCCGTGCTGCTGGTCGCGGTGGTGGCCGCCGACTGGGGCGCGCTGGACGAGTACACGCCGCTGTTGGCAGTCGACACCGGCGTCGGCGCGCGGGCCGTACCGCTGCTGCTCCTGCTGCTGTGGGCCGGCGTGACCGTCGGTGGGCTGCTCGCCCCGGCGGGGGAGCGGCTGGGCCGCCGGGGTTACGCCGCGCTGCTCGGCCTGGTCGCCGTCGCGCTGGCCGGGGGCGCCCTCGTCCGGCACCCGGCCGGCTTCGTGCTGCTCGCGGTGGCGTTCGGTGCCGCGCAACTGGCCACCGTGCTGGCCGACGCGCGGTTGCAGGCCCGCATCAGCGGCAACACTCGGGCGACCGTCACCTCGCTTGCCGGCATGGCCACCGACCTGCTGATCATCGGGACGTACGCCGGCTACGGCCTCGTCGCCACGGCGGCCGGCAACGCGGTGGCGTTCGCGGCGGCGGCCGGGGCGTACCTCGTCGTGGCGCTGGTGCTGCTGGCCCGCCGGCGAGACGCGTGAACTGGACCACCTGTGCGGAGAGTTACGTCGGAAATTGTTGACGTGTCGGGAAGTTCCGACGCATCATTGCCGACGTGCCCGACGACGACCTCTTCCTCGCCCTGGCGAATCCGGTCCGCCGACGACTGCTGGAAATCCTCACCGACGGGCCCCGGACGGCCGGCGACCTCGCCGCCAGCTTCGCGCTGAGCCGACCGGCCGTCGCCGAACACCTGCAGATCCTGCGGCGGGCCGGGCTGGTCGAGGACCAGCCCGCCGGACGACAACGGCACTACCACCTGACCGCCGAGCCACTCGCCCAGGTGGGCGACTGGCTCCATCCCTTCGAGCGGTTCTGGCGACATCGCCTCCGCACCCTTGCCGATCTGCTCCAGGAGGAACCAGTGACCGAAACCGCCACCATCGCCGTGGATCAATTCATCGCCGCCGCGCCGTCGAAGATCTGGCGCAGCCTCACCGAGCCCGAGTTGCTCGCCCGGTGGTGGGTGCCCGGGGACGTGGCCGCCGTGGTCGGCCACCGCTTCCACCTGCAGATGCCCGGCTGGGGCGCGGTCGCCTGCGAGGTCGTCGAGGTCGAGCCCGAGCGGCGCCTCGTCTACACCTTCAACGGAAACTGGACGCTGACCTGGCGGCTGGTCCCCGAGGGCACCGGCACCCGCCTGTTCCTGGACCATTCAGGATTCGACCTCGACGACCCTCGGAGTCGCGACGCCTTCGCCCGGATGGGACCGGGTTGGCGTGACAAGATCGTGCCCGCACTCGGCCGGGTGGCGGCCGACCTGGCGGACGAGTCGGGCGTGTGACGGCGGGTCCCCGGCGGTGGGCGCAGCGGCCCGCCGCCGGGGGTGCCCTCAGCCGGCGAGGTGCAGGAACGACCACTGGTGGCCGTCGAGGTCGCGAAAGCCGCGCATGTACATCGGCCCGTTGGTGCTTCCCACCCCGAGCGACTCGCCGCCGGCCACCACGGCCCGGTCGACCAACTCGTCGACCCGCTCGCGGCTCTCGGCCGACAACCCCACGATGACCTCCCGGCTGGTCGCCGGGTCCGAGGTGGGCACACCCGTGTACGCCTCGAAGGCCGAGCGGACGTGCAGCAGCAGTCGGGTGTTGTCGGACACGGTGAGGACCATGCTGTCCCCGTCCGGCTCGGTGTGGCCGGTGGTGAAGCCGAGCGCCCGGTAGAACTCGGCGGCGCTGAGCAGGTCGCGCACCGGCAGGTTGATGAACGTGATGGTCATCGGTGGTCTCCGTCCGACTCGAGCAGTGCCTTCGACACGGCGAGCCGCTCCCGCCAGTACGCCGTCAGTTCGGCGGCCTGCTCGGCCCCGACCAGCTTCTCGTGCAGGATGCCGACCCGGGCCTTCGACTCGCCGACCGCGTCGACGCCGACGACCACCCGCATGGGACGCGGCCGCGCAGGAGTCAGGGCTGGTCGCCGTCGAGGTAGACCCATCGGCCGTCCTCGCGGACGAACCGGCTGTGCTCGGTAAGCGTGCCCGGCCGACCCGCCTCGCGGTAGTGGGCGTGGAACGTCACCGTGCCGGTGGCGTCCAGCAGACCGCCGCGCTCGGTCTCGACGACCTCCAGCCGGGTCCACCGCTGCCCCGGGGGCAGCTCCAGCCGAGCGGGCCGG
This sequence comes from Micromonospora lupini str. Lupac 08, assembly GCF_000297395.2. Classification (GTDB taxonomy): domain Bacteria; phylum Actinomycetota; class Actinomycetes; order Mycobacteriales; family Micromonosporaceae; genus Micromonospora; species Micromonospora lupini. Next base: position 3,252,535 of record NZ_HF570108.1, read on the forward strand.
GTCGACGAGTGCCAACTGCGCAGCAGGTAGTCGACGTCGCCGAGCGCGAAGGCGCTGAACCGGGAGCGCATCAGCGCCTCGGCGGTCGACGCCTGGGCGGCGCCGCCGTGGACCGGGGAGCAGCAGTCGGCGTACGCCTGGCCGGAGCCGCACGGGCAGGCCCGTCCGGTCGTCGCGTTCGCCCGCCGGCCACCCGTACCCCTGCCCATCCCGCCATCCTGCCGCACCGGCGGGCGGCCCCGGCGGCCGGCCGTCAGCCCTCCAGCTCGACCGGCAGCGGAACCGGCCGTTTCGCAACCCGGTCGTCCCCGGAGGACCGGCCCCGCAGGTGCCGGGCCACCCAGGGCAGCAGGTGCCGGCGGGCCCAGGCCAGCTCGGCGCCGAGCACCTCGGCGCGACGCCGCAGCGGTGCCGGCGGCAGCGGCGCGGTCCAGGAGTCGTCGAACCCGGGCAGACCAGCGGTGTACGCCAGGGCGGCGGCGATCCGGGCGTGCCCGGCGCTGTTGGCGTGCAGCCGGTCGTCGCTCCACAGCCGCGGATCCGAGGCGACGGGATGCGCCCCCAGGTCGAGCAGCGTGGCCCCGGTCTGCGCGGTGGCCGCCCGCAGGGCCTCGTTGAGCGCCAGCATCCGGCCCCGCAGCGGCCGGGCCAGCGGCATCACCGGCGCCGGGTCCGGCATGGTGAACGTCAGGACGGTGGCCCCCTGCCCGACGAGCGCCCGCTGCATAGCCGCGACGTCCTCGGCGACCTGGTCGGCGTCGAAGGAGGGGCGCAGCACGTCGTTCATGCCGGCGACCACGGTGGCCAGGTCGGGGGCGAGATCGAGGGCCGGCTGGAGCTGCTCGGCGCGGATCAGCGCGGTGGTCCGGCCGCGGATGGCCAGGTTCGCGTACTCCAGGCCGCCCTGGGCGCGCGCCACCGCCAGGGCGAACCGGTCGGCCCAGCCCCGGTAGCCGCCGGCGTCGTCCGGATCGTCGAGCCCCTCGGTGGTGCTGTCACCGATCGCCACGTACCGCTGCCACATCACCCGGGCGAGGTTAGTCCTCGCCCGACACGTGCCGACCGCTGACCCGGCGGACCTCTCCGCAAGATCGCGGGGAAGGGGTCAGAGCCAGCCCGAGCGGCGGAACAGGCGGTACAGGGCCAGCCCGGTCAGCGCCATCAGGGCCAGGGCTGCGGCATAGCCGTAGCGCCAGGTGAGCCCGGGGATGTTGTCGAAGTTCATGCCGTAGACGCCGGCGGTGCCGGTCTGGGTGGCCGCGATGGCCGCCCACGCGGCGATCTTGCGCATGTCGTTGTTCTGCTCGACGGCGAGCTGCGCCAACCGGGACTGCACGATCGAGGTGAGCAGGTCGTCGTACGCGGCCACCCGGTCCACCGCCCGCGCCAACCGGCCGTCCACGTCCACGAACCAGCGGTGCAGGGCACGCGGCGGTCCGTCGGTGCCCGGGTCGAGGAGCATCCGCACGGGCGTCTGCAGGGGAAGCACGGCCCGTTTGAACTCCACCACCTCCCGCTTGAGCTGGTAGATGTGCTGGATGTCGGCCGAGCGGTCGCGGGCGAACACCGCCTCCTCCACCCGCTCCAGGTCCCGCTCCACGTGCCCGGCCACCTCCAGGTACGTGTCGACCATCCGGGCGCAGACCGCGTACGCCACGGTCCAGGGCCCGGCGGCCAGCAGCGCGGGGCGGCGCTCGATGTCGGCGCGGACGTCGCGCAGGGCCCCGGCGGCGCCGTGCCGCACGGTGATGGCGAACCGGTCGCCGAGCAGCACCATCACGTCGCCGGTGTCGATCACCTCGGAGGTGTCGGTCAGCTCGGCGTGCTCCACGTACCCGGCGGTGCGCAGCACCAGCAGGGTGACCGGTCCGTTGCGCTGCATCGTGGGCCGGTGCCCGTCGGCGAGCGCCTGCTCGACGGTCAGCTCGTCGAGGCCGAAGGTGCGGCCCACGGCGGCGAGCACCGCCGGGCCGGGCTCGTGCAGCCCCAGCCAGACGAAGGAGTCACGGCCACGCCGGGCACGGGCGTACGCGTCGGCGTAGTGCGGCCGGCCCGGTTCCCGTCGACCGTTGACGTAGACGGCGCAGTCGACCACGGCGTCCGGATTGGACCGACGGGGCGTGGGGGAGTCGCCGCCGGGGCGGCCGAGCAGTCGGCGGGCCAGGGCGCGTACGCCACGACCGGCCCGGTCCCGTACCGCTCGCTGATCCACGACGCCCCCTCCCGGTGCACCGTCGCGGCCACGGTGCTCGCAGGGCATGGTGCCACCGGATTCTGCCCAGTGGCGTCCGGCTACCGACAGCGGGGTGGGTTGCGCCGCCGCTCGGAGCCGAGCGCGTGCCCGCGGCTGACAGCTAGCGCTCACCGCACCGAGCCTTTCGGCGGAAGCTTGCTCGCGCGTACCAGGATCTGTGTTCGAGGGCCGTGATGACCTGACGGGAAGAGCCTGATGCCCTCGACCCAGATCCACTCGTCTTGGGGAGGGCGGTTGGCTACCAGCCGTACTCCGGTCACCCACAGCCGTACCGGCCCGTCGGACGGCAGAAGGCGATCGACCGCGTCGATATTCAGTACTGCCCCGAGTTGTACTCGAACGTCAAACACCGCGTCTCCTTGTCGTTGACTCCGCCTTGTCGCAGGGCGGCGCGCTGTCAGTCCTGGGTCGCTGGTTCTGGAGACCAGCGATCTCGACGAAGACCTCCCGCCGGGTCAGGGCCCTACCGGTGGCCAGGTCGATGGAGTAGCCGGTCAGCCACACCCAGCCGTGATACGTCGGCTTGTCGCAGACCGAGGTGACGCGAAGCCACAGAGCCCGATCGCCGCCGAACTGCACCGACGCCCTACCGTTGACCAGCACCAGATCACCCGTAACGGGGACACCCGGCCGGCGCGGCGCGGCGGTGCGAGGCACCGGGGCGGGCGGGCCATTGGCGGACTGTCGTTCGGGTCGCGATCCCACGCCAGCACCCACCCCGGGCCAGCCTCAGCGGGCCGCCGCGCGACCGGTACCCGCGCTGTCCAGGCCCGACTGACGCGTGCGCCACTGAGCCCCGGCAGGTCCTTGGTCGATGGGACGAAGGTCAGCCCATTGGGGAACGGACCTCCATGTTTTGCCTGAGCAGAAGACGCCTGCGGTGATGACATGCGGAGGGCTGGCATGTTGAACCGCAGATGGTCCGGACGTCTTCAAAACTTCGGCAGCACCACGCATCACATCTCCCACCTAGAATTAGAGCTGGTTCTATAGCAGCCGACTGCTCGTTGGATGTCAATAGAGCTAGCTCTAATCTTCGAAGGCAGGCATACTTGCTGGTAGAGATGGCGCTACGCAGCGACCGGCCAGGAGGAGCGATGGGCATCGGATACCGGGATTTAGCCGCGCTCCTGCGCGAAGCCGTCCAGCGAGGCGACTACACCGAAGGCAGCACTCTGCCCAAACAGGACCAGATTGCCACCGAGCACGGGGTCAACATCAACACCGTCAGGCAAGCAGTGCGTTTACTCGAATCCGAAGGGCTCGTCACGCCGGTCCGCAGACGCGGCACCGTGGTCCGGCCACGTTTGGCCATGAGGCGGCTCGGTGCCGATCGCTATGCCAAGAGCAAGTGGAAGTCGGGACTCGTCGCGTTCGCCGCCGACCGCGAAGCCGCCGGCCGCACATGGGCACCAGGCGACCAAACCAACGATGTACGCCTGGCTAAGGCAGATGCTGAGACCGCCAACGCGCTCGGACTGGCACCCGGAACACCCGTCTACGAACGCGCCCGCCTGGTCACCGAAGCTGGAGTGCCCACTCATACCCTCACCAGCTACTACCGTCCCGAAGATGTGGAAGGAACACCCCTGGTTGATCCGACGCCAGGGCCAGCCGGACAAGGTGGAGGCTTCGCCATCCTTACTGGCCGAGGGCTGGAACCCGACACGATCACCGAGACCGTGCACGCTCGGATGCCCACCCCGGACGAGACGCGGCTTCTCCGCCTCCCCGCCGGTGAACCGGTCATGGTCCTGCACCGCACGACGTTTACCGATGGCGGCCGACCGATCGAGTTTGCTCGAGGCGTCCACGCCGCATCCCGCTTCACCTGGTCGTACACCTTCAAGATCCCCGAGTGAGATCAGATGCCGACGACTCTTCGGACCATCCCCGCCCAACATCGCGCGGACGTCGAACGCCTGTGGGACTACCACAACATGCACCACGAGATCCGCCCGGTCGACGTCGGGATCGGGCTCGGCAGCCACGACCTCGGAGTCGCCAAAATCGCCACCGAACTCTACCGCCGAGGAATGTATCCGACGCTGGTCTTTACCGGTGCCAACGCCCCGACTACGATCAAGATCTTTCCCCGAGGCGAGGCCGTCCACTACCGCGAGTACGCCACGGCTCACGGCGTTCCATCCGGGGCGATCCTCATCGACACTCGCGCCGAGAACACCGGCCAGAACATCGAGTACGCCCGGGCGCTCCTTGCCGAGCACCAGGTCCAGGCCCGGTCGGTGATCCTAATGTCCCGTCCGTACCAACAACGCCGCGCGTACGCCACCTGCAAGAAACTCTGGCCCGGCGTCGACATAATCTGCGCCTCCGATCCGCTCTCGCTCGACGACTACGCGATCGGCATCGGCGACCCTAAGAAGGTCATCGACATGCTCGTCGGCGACACCCAACGCATCGACAAGTACGCCGAACTCGGCTTCGCCATCCCCCAGCAGATGCCTGACGACGTCCGCGCCGCGTACCGCCGCCTCGTCGACGCTGGCTACACCAGCCGACTCGTCTAGCAACACCAGCAAGCGATCCTGCACACGCCGACCAGCCTCCGCTGCCTCAGGCGACACCACGGCCGCCGCGACTCATCGTCCTTGGTCAGCGGCACCGCGTCCCCCCACCGCCTCGGAAACGCCTTCGGTCCGCATCGGCCCGTGTCAGCCGGCGGCGGATACTCGGGCAATGCGCGAAGAGGAAGTGCTCCGGGGCATCGCCACTCGCGTGGCAGCCCGCGACTACAGCGATCACGTGTTCGTCCGCCCTGGCTACCTCGACCCCACAGGTGTCTGGACGTTGGAACCCGCGCCCGAGGGCATCCGACAGGTGGTTGATCGTGGGTCGCAGGAGCACCTCGCCGCGCTGGCGGCCGACGCCGTCGACCCGCTGCCACCGCTTGAACCGGCCTCTGTGCAGGCGGTAGACGACGCTGAACAGGCGCTGGGGTATCCGCTACCGCCTCTACTCCGACGCGTCTACCTGGAGGTTGCCAACGGCGGTTTCGGGCCTGTACTGGGTGTCGCTGGTGGCTGCACGGATGATCTCGGGCGCACACTGATCGATCTGCTTGACTCCCGACAACGCCCTGGGTTTTTGCCGATTGCCTATTGGGGATGCGCGATCTACTCGTATGTCGACTGCGCTGGCCGGGGCGCGATGATGTGGGGCTTCGACCCGAACTCGGGTATGGCCGAACACTCGTTCTACTCGGAAGGGATCTCTCTTTTGGAGTGGCTTGACCGCTGGCTCAACGGACGTCTTGAGCAGCCGTGTCTTGCCCCCGACTACTGATGGCCGGGGAACTAAGGCGCACTCGCAGCGTGCCATCGTCGTCACCTCAGGCGGTGCGGGTGGCGAAGACGACGATGTTGTCCACGTAGTTGCCTGTCGCGTCGTCGAACGGGCCGCCGCAGGTGATCAGGCGCAGCCCGGCGGCGTCCGCCGGGCCGTAGACCAGGCCGCTGGGGAAGTGGTCCTTCGGGTACGCGTGGACGCCGTCCACTGTGAACGTGGTGACCCGGGCATCGGCGCGGGTGACCTGGATCTCCTGGCCGGCGCGCAGTCGTCCCAGGTCGAAGAAGACCGCGGGGCCGGCCGGGGAGTCGACGTGGCCCACCAAGACGGCGTTGCCGGTCTCGCCGGGGCTGACCCCGTGCCGGTACCAGCCGGCGACTGTCGGCTTGTCCAGCGGCGGGACCTCCAGCACCCCGGCGGCGTCCACGCCGACGGCGACGATCTCGGCGCGTACGCCGATGGCGGGTATCTGCACCCGGACGGGCGCGGCGCGGGCCAGCGGCGCCAGGTCCGGCGCGGGCCGGGAGCGGGTCGGCGCGTCGGCCGGCGGACGTGGAGGGCGGGTCGGCTCGGCGGTGAGGCCGACGGTGATCAGCCCGAGCCCGGACACGGCGAGCAGCGCGACCACCGCCGGAAGGGTCCGCCGCCACCACACGTGCTGACCTCCGTGGGGATCGTCGGGTGCCCGTGCCGGTGTCACCGGCACGGGCACCCGTTCTCAGGGATGGAGCGCGTCGCCGGTCAGGCGACGGTGGACACCGGACGACGCCGGCGGAACAGGACCACCGCGCCCGCGGCGGCGGTGCCGAGCAGGGTGCCTCCGGCGGCGAGGGCGCCCGCGTCGCGGCCGTCGCGGTTGTCGCCGCCCGAGCCGGCCGGGGCGCCACCGATCGGGGTGACGGTGAACGTGGCGCTGCCTGCCGAGCTGCCGTCGCCGCAGGTCGCGGCCACCGTGTACGTGCCGAGGGTGAACCCGGCGGTGAACAGTTCGGCGCTGAGCCCGCCGCCAGCGGCGGCCGTGGTGGATCGGACGTTCTCGTCGCGGTTGGGTCCGGTGACCCGGAAGATGACGTCACCAGACTTCGGGTTGCAGGTAGTCGCGGTGAGCACGACGGTTCCTCCGACCGGTGTGGTGGCCGGTGACACGACGGTGTCGGCCAGTGCGGCGCCCGGCAGCAGGAGCGTGCCGAGGCCCACGCCGAGCGCCGCCGAGCAGAGTGCTGTTGAGACCTTCATACGCGTCTTCCCTCACTTTTCGTCCGCTGACTGCGTGGGACGTCGTTCGGGTGGCCAACTCCGTGACTAGCACCGGTGTGCCCAACACTAGGTGGGTTGGGACCTCGATCAGGTGAAAATGAGAAACCTTCGTTGCCGTCACGTGTCCACCCGAAGGCGGGGGAGAGCAGCGCAAATACCGTCACGGCCCGACCGACGCCGGTGCTCCGGTCGATGTCCGCTCCGGTCGGGCTGTCACCCCTGAGACGATGGCGAGGTATCGGGCGACGACGACGCGATTGCGGCGTCGTCCGGCCCTCCGCCTCTGGAAACCCGGGGGTGGCGGCGGGGGACGCGCTGGTAGGTTCCCTGGCCGTGGCACGGGACGTGGGCGGCGGCATGGGAACGGGGTTCACCCGGCTGTGGGCGGCCAGCACCCTCTCGGCTCTGGGCAGCGGGCTGGCCACCGTGGCCGCGCCGTTGTTCGTCGCCTCGCGTACCGACGACCCGCTCGTGGTGGCCGCGGCGTCCGCCGTGGCCTGGCTGCCCTGGCTGCTCTTCGCCCTGCCCGGCGGGGTGCTGGCGGACCGGATGGACCGCCGCCGCCTGATGATCGTCATCGACCTGGTCCGGGTGGTCGCGCTGGCCGTCCTGGCCACGGCGATCATGACCGGCCGGGCCGGCGTCGCACTGCTGTACGTGGTGCTGTTCGTGATCAACACCGGCGAGATCGTGTTCCGCGCGGCCAGCCAGGCCATGCTGCCGACAGTGGTGCCCCGGCACCGACTGGAGCGCGCCAACGGCTGGCTCGGCGGCGGCGCCACACTCATGAACAGCATGCTCGCCGGCCCACTTGGCGGCTTCCTCTTCGCGCTCGCGGCGGGCAGCCCGTTCCTCGTCAACGCCGTCACGTACGCCCTCAGCGCGGTGCTGGTGGCGTTGATCGGCGGCGACTTCCGGGCCGCCGGCAGCGACCCGTCCGGACCCCGGACCCGCTCCATGCGCGGGGAGATCGTCGAGGGGCTGCGCTGGCTGGCCCACCAGCGGTTGCTGCGCACGATGGCCGTGCTGATCGGCCTGCTCAACGTGACCCTCACGGCGGCCCTCGCCGTGCTGGTGCTGCTGGCCGACGAGCGGCTGGGGCTCGGCTCCGTCGGCTACGGGCTGCTGTTCACCTGCATGGCCTGCGGCGGAGTGCTCGGCGCGCTGCTCGGCGACCGGATCGTCGCCTGGATCACCGCCACCTGGACGGTGCGGATCGGCCTGCTGATCGAGGCGGGACTGCACCTGGCGCTGGCCGCGTCCCGCAGCACCGTCGTGGTGGCGATCGCGCTCTTCGCCTTCGGCGTGCACGGCGGACTGTGGAACCTCGTGGCGAACTCGCTGCGCCAACGACTCACCCCACCGCATCTGCAGGGGCGCGTGGCCAGCACCACCATGTTCGTGGCGGCGGGCGGCAACTGCGTGGGCGCACTGCTCGGCGGGCTGCTGGCCGCCCGCTTCGGCATCACCGCCCCGTACTGGGTCGGGCTGGTCGTGGCGATCGGCGTCTCCGCCGCCACCTGGCGGGTCTTCAACCGCGACGCCGTGGCGCGCGCCTACGCCGACGAGCCCCCGGTCGAGCAGCGACCCGCCCCGGTGTCCTGAGGGACGCGACGCGCGGTCCGGCCCTTCGGTGTGGCAGCGTGGTGCGGTGACCGATTCCGCGCCGCTCGACGTCGATCTCGCGCTGCTCGGCGGCGGCGGCGCCGCGTCGCTGCTGCTCGCCGCGCTGGACCGCCACGGCGTCCGCGACCTGCGGATCGCCGTCGTCGACCCGGTGCGCCGTCGCGGCCAGGACCGCACCTGGGCGTTCTGGGGCCACCCGGCCGGCGACCTGGACCCGCTGCTCAGCGCGAGCTGGCGGCAGGTCGAGGTGGCGACGCCCGCGCGGCGCCGCGTCCTCGACCTGACCCCGCTGCGGTACGCCATGCTGCGCTCCGGCCCGGTCTACGACCGGGCTGCCGAGGCCGAGCGTCGGCTGGACGCCATCCGGATCGCCGCCCCGGCCGAGACGGTGACCGACGACGGCGCCCGGGTGGTCGTCCGCACCGGCGGTGGGCCCACCGTGCGGGCCGGCTGGGTGCTCGACTCCCGCCCCCGGCCACCGGTGCGAGCGGGGCGGACGACCTGGTTGCAGCACTTCCGCGGCTGGTGGCTGGAGGCCGACCGGCCGGCGTTCGACCCCGCGCGGGCGGTGCTCATGGACTTCCGCACCCCACAGCCGGCCCGGGGCGTCTCCTTCGGGTACGTGCTGCCGGTCAGCGACCGCTACGCCCTGGTCGAGTACACCGAGTTCTCGCCCGGCCTGCGCACCGACGCCGGGTACGACACGGCGCTGGCCGGCTACCGCGACCTGCTCGGGCTGGACCCGGCCGGGCTGCGCGTCCGCGAGGTGGAGAACGGGGTGATCCCGATGACCGACGCGCCGTTCCCGGCCCGGCCCTCGCCCCGCGTCGTACGCCTCGGCACGGCCGGCGGCGCGACCCGCCCCTCCACCGGCTTCACCTTCTCCGCCATGTACCGGCAGGCCGACCAGGTGGCCCGGGCGCTCGCCGCCGGTCGTCCGCCGGTGCCGGCGCCCGCGTACCCGGCCCGGCACCGCTGGATGGACGCGGTGGCGCTGCGCGCGCTGGACCGCGGCGGCGTCGGCGGCCCGGACTTCTTCGACCGGCTCTTCGACCGCAACCCGCCCGAGCGGGTCCTGCGCTTCCTCGACGGCGCCACCAGCCCGGCCGAGGAGATCGCGATCATGAACTCCACCCGACTGCTGCCGATGATCGCCGCCACGGCCGGCGACGCGGCGCACCGCGTCCGCGACCGGCTGCGGCCCGCCCGGCCCGTACCGGCCATCCCGGCCGCCGTGGTGGGCGGACCGCCGCGGCCCGTCGCCGACGCGGAAACCTGACCCGCGCCGGTCAGCGCCGGGCGGGCCGCCGCTGCCTGTCGCCGACTCGAAGCCCGACCGGGCCGGTCAGCGCCCGGCCGCCACCGCGTCGCGGATCAGCACCCGCAGGTCCTCCATCGGGTCACCGTCGCCGGCGCCGAGCAGCGTCTTCGTCGCCGCGACAGTCAACCCCAGCTCCGGGTACGCGTACGCGAGGCTGCCGCCGCTGCCGGCCGCGCCGAACGAACCGTCGGCGTCCACCGCGTACCCCAGACCCCAGGTCGCCTCCTGTCCGAACACCCACTCCGGACCCGCCCCGGCGGGCGTCGTGGCGGTGCGCAGCCGGGCCGGCGAGATCAGCTGGACGCCGTCCACCTCGCCGATCAGCGCGGCGAGCATCCGCGCCGCCGCGCGGGCGGTCATGGTGCCGGTGGCCGGCACCTCGGCGGCGAGGACGTCGGCCCGGCCGCCCACCTGGGCGCCCGGCCGGACGCCGGGCGGGGCGACCCGGTCGAAGTTCGGCAGGTTGGCGCTGGCGAAGTCGAACAGCGCGGCCATGTTGCGGTCCTCGACCCGGGCCAGCCGGTCCAGGTCGGCGGCCGGCACCGCGAGGTACAGCTCGTCGGCCACCCCGAGCGGCCCGGCCACGTCCTCGGCGAGCACCGCCGAGACGCGCCGGCCGGTCGCCCGGCGGACCACCTCGCCGACCAGCCAGCCGAAGGTCCACGCGTGGTACGCCTTCAGCTCGCCGGGTGGGGCGATCGGCTCGGCGTCGGCCACGATGGCGCACATCCGGTCCCAGTCGGTGAAGTCCTCCGGCGTCACGTCCGCCGGCAGGGCGGGCACGCCGGCGGTGTGGGTGAGCGCGTGCCGCAGGGTGACGGTGTCCTTGCCGTGCCGGGCGAACTCCGGCCACACCTCGGCGATCCGCTGGTCGTAGTCCACCTCGCCGCGCTCGGCCAGCACGTGCACCACGGTCGCGGTGAGGACCTTGCCGGTGGACACGCTCCAGATCGGCGTGTCGGCGGTCAACGCCCGGCCGGTGGCCCGGTCGGCGCTGCCGGCGTGCACCTCAAGGATCGGCTCGCCGTCGAGGTACGCGGCGACCTGCACCCCGGATTCCCGTCCGCCGGCGATCAGCTCGTCGACCGTCTTGCGTACGTCGGCCCGCAGGCCGTCCCAGTTCCCGTTCACGACGGTCGACTCTGACAGACCGGACCCCGACGGCGCGTCCGATTTTCGGCAGCCCCAACCGGACGGCGGCCGTTCAGTCGGTGAGCAGCCGTTCGCGCAGTCGGGCGGTCAGCGCTTCGTCCACGCCGAGCCGGTCGGTGGCGTAGCCGACCACCGACCCGTACGCGGCGCTCAGGTCGGCCAGGAAGTGCCGGATGATCGCCTCCGGGGCGCGCCCGTACCCCGGCCACACCAGCACGCGGTCCGGGTTGAGGGCCTGCCAGTCGGCGACCAGGCGTGCGGTGGCCAGTTCGGTGAGCGCGAAGTCGGCGGCGATCTGCTCCTCGTCCACTCCGAGCAGTGCCAGCAGCAGCGCGGCGAGCAGCCCGGTGCGGTCCTTGCCGGACGCGCAGTGGAAGACCAGCGGAGCGTCGGCGGCGACGATCACGTCGAGGGCCTCGCGCAGCTCGGCGACGCCGTCCTCGGCGACCTCGGCGTACCGGTCGGCCAGGTGGCGCCACGGGTCCACCGCCGGGTCGATGACCGCCTGGTCGTAGGGGCGGTGCTCGATGCTCAGGTTGTGCCAGGCCAGCCCGTCGATCTCCGGTGCCCGGCCGCGCGCGGCGATCTCCCACGGGTACCGCAGGTCGATCACCGTGCGGACGCCGAGGGCCTGGAAGCGGTCCAGGTCGGCGCCGGACAGCTTGCCGAGCGAATCCGATCGATAGAGCAGGCCCCAGCGCACCGAGCGTCCGTCGTCGGTGCGGTAACCACCGAGGTCGCGGAAGTTGTGCAGGCGGTCGAACGCGAGGTGCCGATCCATCCGGCCGACCCTAGTCGGTCCGGCCCGGCGTGGCTGGCCCCGACCGGGGAGTACGACGTCAGCGCCCGGTAGGTTGCCTGCCATGGTGGATGCGGCGGCCGGCAGGGGCGTACAGATCTGGACCGACGGGGCGTGCAGCGGCAACCCCGGGCCCGGCGGTTGGGGCGCCCTGCTGCGCTACGGCGACCACGAGCGGGAGCTGTGCGGCGGCGAGGCCACGCCGACGACCAACAACCGGATGGAGCTGATGGCGGCCATCCAGGCCCTGGAGAGCCTGAACCGGCCGGTGACCGTCGAGCTGCACACCGACAGCACCTACGTGCGCAACGGCATCACGAGCTGGCTGGCGTCGTGGAAGCGCAACGGCTGGCGGACCGCCGCGAAGCAGCCGGTCAAGAACGCCGACCTGTGGCAGCGGCTGGAGGCGGCCTGCGAGCGTCACGAGGTCACCTGGCTGTGGGTGAAGGGGCACAACGGTCACCCGGAGAACGAGCGCGCCGACGGTCTGGCCAACAAGGGCATGACCGAGGCACGGGCGGCGCTGGCGAGCCGCTAAGCCGGTCGTCCGCCCGGATCAGCGGGTCGCGTCGGGGTGTCCCGGCATGCTCGATCCGCCGCCGCTGCTGCCGGACGAGCCACCGGCGACACCGGAGTTGTCGCCCTCGGTCACGATGTCCGGCCGGTCGTCCGTGTCGGCCGGCGGCGGGACCTCGGTGTCCGCCTCGACCTGCACCAACGGCACCTGACCGGCCTGGTCCTCGCTGTGCTGCGGGTCGCCCGGCTGCTCACCTTGGCGATTTCGGTAGCCCACGCCGTGCCCTCCCGTCGATGCCGGTCCGCGTCGGCCGTGGCTACCCGCGCCGTCACCCACGAAACCTCGCCCGTCGGCAAGTCGCCGGTCCGCTGCGCGGGGCCGCCTCCGACGGGCCGCTCGACGGGCGCAGGGTCCGCCGGCCGGCCGCTCGACGGGCGCAGGGTCCGCCGGCCGGTGCCGCGTACCCCGGCTTGTCGTGCCGCTGTCAGCGGCGGCGGCCCCGGCGGGTCGGGGCGGCGGCCCGGGCCGGGTTGCGCACCGGCGTGAGCGCCAGCGCCGTCCAGTGCGCCGGCCGGGTCAGCGTCGCCGGCAGGCCGGTGCGGACGTCACCCCGGGCGGCGTCCAGTTGGGCCTGATGCAGGAACAGGGTGGCTCGCAGGTCCGCGCCGCGCAGATCGGCCCCACGCAGGTCGGCGCCCGTGACATCGGCCAGAGTCAGGTCGACGCCGCGCAGGTCGGCGCCGACCAGCAGCGCGCCGCGCAGGTTGGCCCGGCGCAGGTCCGTCCGGCGCAGATCCGTCCCGAGGAGCTGTGCGCCCCGCCGATCGATCCCGCCGGGGGAGCGGGCCGCGTCACTGGCGCGCGACAGCAGCGGGTTGACGCGGGCCCGGTGGGCGTCGACGTCGACGGCGCGCAGTCGCGTCGGATCGCTCTCGGTGAGCGCGGTGATCTCGGCGCGGGCGCGGTCCAGCTCGGCGCGCAGCGCGGCCGGTGGGCGCAGCGTCACCGCCTCGGTGAGGTACCAGAGCAGTTCGTGCAGCGGGCGCAGCACCGTGAACGCCTCGGCCATCGCGGGCAGCGTCTCCGGGGCGTCCCGCCAGTCCCGCCCACCGAAGGTGACCTGGGCGACCTGCTGCCCGGCGCCGAAGCAGTCGAAGACCGTGCAGCCGGCGAACCCCCGCTCCCGCAGCTCGGTGTGGATGCCGCAGCGGTGGTCCGGGCGCAGGTTCGGGCAGGCCCGTCCGGCCGGCTTGTCGATGGCGAAGTCGGCCGACGCGGCGAAGGCCGGAACCACGCAGCACAACCCGAAACAGCGCGCGCAGTCGGCGCGCAGCTGCGCCGACCGCGACGGCGGCGCGGAATGGGTCGACACGGGGAACGGTCCTCCTGGCGATCGAGGCGGTGACCCCATTGTCCCGCGCCGCGTCCCGACCCACCGGGCCGGGGGTCACCGTCCGTGTGCGTCGCCGGCCGCCGCGGAGCGGGGAGCGGGCGTACGCGAACCGTCCGGTGGCGGCACCAGCCGGCGGATCTCCCGCGGCCCGTCGCCGCCGCCGTACTTCTGGTCGAAGTGCCTGCGTACGGTGTCGGCCGGTGTGCGGTCCCCGTCGGCGGGCTCGGCCAGGGCGAACACCGCCGGGGCGCCGCCCGGCGCGCGCGGTGGCAGCACGGCCCGCACGGTCAGCGGTCCCCTCGCCTTGAACCCGCTGCAGTCGACGTAGTGCTGCCCCTCCACGCTCACGTAGGGCACCTGCATCTCGATCACGTCGGAGTCGTCGTGGCGCAGCATGACGGCGACCGACCAGTACCGCTCCAGGTTGACTGTCGCCTGCTCGTGCTCCCACAGCTCCTCGAAACGGGCGTGCACGAACCCGCCCCACGGGCTGTCCATGTCGACCTCGAGCTGGGGCACGTTGAACGACAGCTTCCCGATCGGGAAGAACGAGATCAGCGCCCGGCTGTCCCACTGGTAGAGCTGGATCGACGGGGACGCGTCGTAGAGCCGGACCTGCAACCGGTGCCGCAGTCGGGCGTCGAGCGTGTCCTGGAACAGCGCCAGGTGACGCAGGTTCGTACGGATCTGGCGCGGGACGTCCACCCGCTGCCGCTCCAACTCCTCCGAGCGCTGCTGCGCGGCAGTGCAGTCCGGGTCCAGCAGGAGCAACTGCACCTGCGCGCCGTTGGCGAGGGCCGCCCGCATCCCCCGCAGCGCCTCCTCGCGTTGCGTGTCCTCCAGCAGGATCGTCCAGGTGTCGAGGATCCGCACCCGGCGTCCGGAGCGGTGCAGCCGGGTCACGAAGGCGTGCTGGTCGAAGCTCAGGTGCTCCTGCACCCGTGCCCTGCGGGCCTCCTCGAACAGCGGATCGAAGATGACGTACGAGATGGCCGCGAGGACCACGCTGGAGCCGATGTTGAGCAGCAGGTCGCTGAGGAAGCCGCTGCTGCGCCACGCGGCCAGCAGCATCACCAGGGCGATCCCGAGCAGCGCCCCACCGACGCCGAAGGCGCGTCGTTGTCGGCCGCCACGGTCGCCCCGCCCCGCCCACTCGGGCATCCGGTCCCCTTCCGTCCTGGCCCACCGATCATCGAGATGCGGAGGATACGTGCCGGCTTTGCCGCTCGCTGTCCCGTTCGCGACCGCCGGGTTCGCCGACCGGACCGTCTCCACCGCTTCTAAGGTGACGGTAACGGGGCGGGGCGACTGCGGAGAGTAGGGGTCGATGGATGACGACGAACGCGAGAAGGCCCTGCTCGCCGCCCTGACCACCGAGCACTACGCCCTGCAGACGTCCCGCTCCGGCACGATCGCCGAGGCGACGGGCCGCGCCACGATCTTCCTGTCGGTGCTGTCGGCCTCCCTGATCGGGCTCGGCTTCGTCGCCGGCAACGACGCCGTGGTCCGGCCGTACCTGGGGGCGGTCCTGCCGACCCTGGTGATCATCGGCGTGTTGACGTTCCTGCGGCTGGTGGAGACCACCGTGGAGAACTCGCTGGACCTGCGGCGGATCCAGCGCATCCGCGCGTACTACCAGCACCGGTTCGCCAGCGAGCACGACTTCTTCGCCGACGCCGTGGTCGACGAGGGCAGCATGCGGACGGCCTGGACGCTCGTCGGCACCCAGCCGGGACGCTGGGAGTTCCTGCTCACCACCGCCGCGCTGGTGGGAGCGGTGAACGCGCTGCTGCTCGGGGTCGGCGTCGCCCTGGTCACGGACACCGTCGGTCTCGGTCGCGGGCTCGCGGTCCTGGTCGGAGCGCTGGTCGCCCTGGTGGCGTTCGCCGTGCAGTTCGCGTACATCGTCCGCACGTCGAACGGGCGACTGAGCTGACGATCCGTCAGACCCGTCGCCAGTCGTCGGTGGTCAGCGCGGCTGCCTGCGGGCCCATCAGCAGCATGCCGCCGTCGACGGGCCAGGACGCCCCGGTGACGTAGCCGGCGGCGGGGGAGGCCAGCAGCGCGACAACGGCCGCCACCTCGCGGGCGTCGCCGGGCCGCCCCACCGGCACGCCGGGCCGCTCCTGGGTGAACGGGTCGACGTCCTCCTGACCGGTCATCGGTGTGGCGATCTCGCCCGGAGCGACGGCGTTGACGGTGATCCCGTCGGCGGCCAACTCCTGGGCCATCACCCGGGTCAGCAGTCCCAGGCCACCCTTCGCGGCGCAGTACGCGGCGGAACCCACCCGGGGCGCGTGCTCGTGCACGCTGGTGATGCTGATGATCCGTCCGCCCGCGCCCGCGGCCCGCATCCGTCGCGCGGCCCGCTGCGCGCACAGGAAGGGCGCGTCGAGGTCCACGGCGAGCACCTCGCGCCACTGCTCCCAGCCGGTGTCGACGAACGGCGTCGAGGCGCCGGTGCCGGCGTTGTTGACCAGTACGCCGATGCCGCCGAGCCGGTCGGCCAACTCGTCGATCACCGCCGCGGCGTCCGGCAGGCGGGTGAAATCCGCCTCGGCGACCTCGCACCGCCGCCCGGTGGCGCGGACCTCGGTCGCAGTCCGCTCGGCGCCGTCGGGGTCGCCGTACCAGGTGATGCCGACGTCGAAGCCGGCCTCGGCCAGGGCGACCGCGCCGGCCTTGCCGATGCCGGAGTCCGCGCCGGTGACCACGGCGATCCTCGGATAGTTCTCGTATCGCTGGGGCATGTGGTGCGCAGTACCCCGACCCGTCGCGGCGTACCGTCGCCGGATGCGGATCACCCGATTCACACACTCCTGCGTCCGCGTCGAGCACGACGGTGGGGTGCTGGTCGTCGATCCGGGCACCTGGAGCGAGCCGCGGGCGCTCGTCGGCGCGGACGCCGTCCTGGTCACCCACGAACACACCGACCACGTGGACGTGCTGCGCCTGGCCGGGCTGGGCGTCCCGGTGTACGCCCCGGAGGGCGCCCGGCTGCCCGACCTCGCCCCGCTGCCGGTGACGCCTGTGCGAGCGGGACAGCGCTTCACCGCCGCCGGCATCACGGTCAGCGCGCACGGTGGCCGGCACGCCCTCATCCACGAGGGGCAGCCGGACTGCGCCAACCTCGGCTACCTGATCGGCGACGGGCTCTACCACCCGGGCGACTCGGTGCACGTGCCGGACGAGCCGGTGCGCACCCTGCTCGTTCCCGCCCAGGGGTCGTGGCTGCGCCTGGACGAGGCGATCCGCTTCGCCCGCGCCGTGGGCGCCGCCGCCACGTACCCCATCCACGACGCGCAGCTCAACGAGCGTGGCCTGGCCAGCGTCGCCGGCTGGTTCGCCGAGACCGTCCCCGGCTACCGCCACCTCACCCCCGGCGACACCGCCTGACCGGGCGTGCCGGCGGTCGCCGGCACGCCGGACTTCCTATCGTTCGGCGAGGGCGAGCGTCACGCCGAGCGCGACGAACGTGCCGGCGACGGACCGGCGCAGCCAGTCGATGACGCGGGGGCGAGTCAGCACCCGGTCCCGCAGGTGGGCGGCGAAGACGCCGTAGCCGCTGAACACCACGAAGGTGAGCAGCATGAACACCGCGCCGCAGGCGAGCATCGCCCGGGTCGAGCCCGGGGCGGTGGTGTCCACGAACTGCGGCAGGAACGCGACGAAGAACAGCGTCGGCTTCGGGTTGAGCAGGTTCACCAGCACACCGGAGACGATCACCCGGGCCGCCGAGCGGGGTGGGCGGTCGCTCGTCGCCGCGAAGGCGCTGCGGTCGCGGATCGTCGACCAGCCCAGGTAGAGCAGGTAGCCGACGCCCAGGTACCGGACGGCCTCGAACGCCGTGGCGCTGGTCTGCAACAGCGCCGCCAGCCCGGTCAGCGCCGCCAGCAGGTGCGGCACCACGCCCAGCGTGCAGGCGAACGCGGCAAGCACGCCGGCCCGGGCGCCCCGGGACAGTCCGGCGGAGAGGGTGAAGAACACCCCGGTGCCGGGGGTGATCACCACGATCAGGGCGGTGATCAGAAAGGGGATGCTCACTGTCGTCCTCCGGTGGAGTCGGGCGGGGCTGTCTCCGACCCACTCTGCTGCCAAGATGGTCCGGTGAGCAGGGCCAAACCGAATGACTCCGAGAGGTCCATAACGGCCGGGTCGGATTTCCTGCACCTCACCGTCGCCGACGCGCCCCCCGGAGGACGTGCCGACTGGCTCGCCGGCCGACTGCGCCAGGCGATCGCCGACGGGCGGGTGCCGATCGGCGCCCGGCTCCCCGCCACCCGGGTGCTCGCCGCCGACCTCGGCGTCTCCCGGGGCGTGGTCACCGAGGCGTACCAGCGGCTCACCGAGGAGGGGCACCTTACCGGCCGGGGCCGGGCCGGCACGGTGGTCGTCGGCGCCCCGGCGGCGCCGCCCACGCCGCCGCCCGCCCCGGCCGCGCCAGCGAAACCGGCCGCGCTCTTCCCGCCGACCCCCGGCAGCGACATCTTCGACGCGGTACGCGCGGCCCGCGCGACGATCGACCTGACCCCCGGCGTACCCGACCTGACCGCCTTTCCCCGCGCGGACTGGCTGCGGTCGGAGCGGACCGTGCTCCGCCGTCTCGCCGCGGCGGACCTCGGCTACGGCGACCCCTGCGGCGCGCCCGTGCTGCGCGGGGCCGTCGCCGCCTGGCTGGCCCGCAACCGGGGCATCACCGTCGACCCCGTCGACGTGATCATCGTGGCCGGGGTGTCGCAGGCTGTCGGGCTCCTCGCCCAGGCGCTCCGCCCGGTCGGCATCGACCGCATCGCGGTCGAGGAGCCGGGCTCCCTCGGCGTACGGCAGCATTTGAACAACTGGCAGGTCGTCACCCCGCCGGTAAGCGTGGACGACGCCGGGCTGCGCGTCGACGAACTGGTCGCCAGCGGCCTGCCCGCGGTGTTGCTCACGCCCGCGCACCAGTTCCCGACCGGCGTGGTGCTCGACGGTGACCGCCGCCGCCAACTCGTCGACTGGGCACGGGCCGGCGGTCTGATCATCGAGGACGACTACGACGCCGAGCACCGCTACGACCGGCCCCCGGTGCCCGCGCTGCGGGGCCTGCTGCCCGAGCAGGTGTGCTACGCCGGAAGCGTGTCCAAACTGCTCGCCCCGGCACTGCGGGTCGGCTGGCTGCTCGTGCCGTCGCGACTGCGAGCGGCGGTGGTGGCCGCCAAACGCAACGCCGACCTGGGCAACGCGGCGCTGCCGCAGCTGGTCCTGGCGGAGCTGATGACCTCCGGCGCGCTGGAGCGGCACCTGCGGCTGCTGCGCCGCCGGCACACCCGCCGCCGGGACGCGATGGTCGCCGCCCTGGCCCGGCACCTGCCGACCGCCACGGTGCACGGCGCTGCGGCCGGGCTGCACCTGACGATCACCCTGGACGACCCCACCGTGGCGGACACGGAGGTGGCGGCGGCGACACTGGCACGCGGGGTGAAGGTGCAGCCCCTGTCCTGGCACTGCCAGCGGCCGCACCGGCCCGGCCTGGTGCTCGGCTACGCGGCCCGGACGGCAACGGAGATCGACGAGGGCGTCGCCGCCATCGCCGCCGTGCTGCGGCCGGGCGGTCGGCCGGCGCGCTCAGCCCAGGAAGAGCTGGACGAGCACCAGCACGGCCAGCAGCGCCGGCCCGCGTGAGCCCTGGCGCAGCAGGTCGACCGGGATCATCCCGAACGGCGTGTTGACGGTCGCGCCGCCGTAGTTGATCGGCGGGCGGGTGCCGGCGCGCCAGGCGGCGGCCACCACGCCGACCGCAAGCGTGGGCGCCAGCCAGGTCGGTCCGGCGTCGAGGGTCGGCAGGCTCGGCAGGGTCAGCAGCCACCACAGGGCCGCGCCGACCGCCGGCACCACCACGTGGATCCCGCGCAGCGCCGCGTCGCTGCCACCGAGGGCCCGGCGCAGCCCGGGTGACCGGCTGACCGCGCGCAGGCCGCCGGTGAGCCGGTCGGTGGCGAAGTAGGCGAACACGACCTGCGTCGCGCCGGCGAGCCCCGGCAGGGCGAGCGCGGCAGCGTACTGGACGCCGATCAGCCCGGCCCAGATCAGCAGGGCGCTGGGGTGGCGGCGCAGCCGGCGTACGTCGGCCTGCAGCAGCGCCCACCACGCCGGGCCGGGCAGGAAGCGGCGACTGCGGACCCGGCCGATGCGCCGCCACCGCCGGCTCTCCACCAGGCTGGTGAGCATGCTCGGGTCGAGCAGGATCGTGGCCGTCGCGGCGGCGTTGGCGAACTGTGCGCCGGTGGTCAGCGTGGCCCGGTCCACCCGGGGCAGCGCCCGCACGGCGAGGACCGTGCCGAGGACCGCGAGGGGCACCCCGACGGCGACAAGCGCGCCGGTCGGCAGCGCCGCCGGCCGGGGCGGCGCGTCACCGAGGCGACCGGCGATCACCACCACTGTCGCGACGACGGCGGCCGCCACCATCGGCGCCGCCCCGACCACAGTCGGCCAGCGGCGGCCCGACCGGCTGCTCTGGGCGACGACGCTCAGGGCGAGCGCGGCGGCGCCCCACCCGGCGCCGGCCGCCGCGGCCCAGCCCACGGCGCCCAGGTCGGTGACGCCGCTCAGCACGGCCACGGCCACCGCGAGCAGCGCCGTGCCGGCCGCCGCGCCGGCCAGCAGGACGCCCAGGCGCGGCGTCAGCCAGGCCCGCCTGTCGACCGGGGCGCTTGTCACCCAGCTCTGGGTGGCCGGGGTGACGAGCAGCGGGCCGAGCGCGCGCAGACCCCGCCAGGCGAGCCCGGCGCCGGCCAGCAGCGCGGCCACCGCAAGCCACCAGCGCACCCCCGGGTCGGCCCGGCCGACGGTGGGGGAGACCAGCACATCCCGGCTGGCGCTGACCGCGAACCAGCCGTACATGCCCACGAAGAGCACGACGACGTACGCGTCGCCCAGCACGTCGCCGAGGGAGTGGTCGTGGTGGCGGCGGCGGGCCCGGCGCAGGTGGGTGCGCACCTGCCGGGCGGTGGGCAGCCCGGGGGGCGCCTCGGCGATGGTGGCCGGCGCGGCGCTCACCGGCCGATCTCGATCCGCTCGTCGACCACCGCGTCGATCAGCTCCGGGTCGTGCGAGGCCAGCAGCACGGCGGTGCCGGCGTCCCGTTCCCGGCGCAGCCGGTCGGCCAGCCACTGCCGGCCGCGGACGTCCAACCGCTGCTCGGGCTCGTCCAGGATCAGCACCCGTCGGGGGCGTACGAAGCACGACGCCAGCGCCAGACGGCGGCGCTGCCCACTGGACAGGGTCACCGGCAGTTGGTCGCGGGCCGGTTCCAGACCCAGCTCGGCGAGCACCTCCTCGACCGGCTCGGCGTCGCCCCCGTGGGCGTACGCGACAAGCTCCAGGTGCTCGACCACCGACAGGTCGGGGAAGAAGTCGATGTCGTCCAGGGCGGCCGCGACAAGCGCCCGCACCTGCGGATCGGTCTCGTCGGCCCGGCGGCCCTGCACCAGCACCTCACCGGCGTCCGGACGGTCGGCGCCGACCACACACCGCAGCAGGGTGGTCTTGCCGCTGCCGTTGGGGCCCAGCACCACCGCGATCCGGCCCGCCGCCAGCGTGAAGCTCACGTCGTCGAGCACGACCAGGTTGCCGAAGTTGCGGCTGAGTCCCCGCACCGAGAGAGCGTCCACGGTCACACACTCTCCCAGACCCGCGCCACCGGCCAACGTGAGCGATGGACATCACGCCGGCCCGGCGGGGCCCACCGCTCAGGGGCCGGTCGGCGGCGGGTTGGCGTCGCGCTCCAGGCGGTCGTCCGCGGCGGCCAGCGCCCGGTCGTCGTCGACCTCCTCGGCCACCGTCGCCGCGTCCGCCCAGAGCCGCCGCGCCTCGGCCCCGTCGCCCAGGGCGGCGGCGGCGTCGCCCAGGTACAGCAGGGTGCGGCCCAGCCCCGCCGTGGGCCGGGTCTCGGCCCGCAGCCGCCGGCTCTCGGCCAGCAGCTCGTACGCCGCCCGCGCCTGCCCCGGCGTGCTGGTCAGCAGCGTCGCGCCGGCGTTGAGCAGCGCCGCGGCGCGGCTGGTCGGGTCGTTCACCGACTCGTACTCGCGCAGGGCGGCCCGCCACGCCTGCGCCGCGTCCAGGTGCTCGCCGAGGGTCGCGTGCACCAGCACCAGGTTGGTCAGCGCCGCCGCGTAGCCGCGCGCGTCGCCCACCGAGCGGAACGTGTTCGCCGCCCGCACCAGGTGGTGGTGCGCGGTGTCCAGCTCACCCCGGGCCAGTTGCGCGGCACCCAGGCCCAGGTCGGTGAGGGCGTGCCCGGCGCGGTCCGCGGACGAGCGGTGCCGGCGGGACAGCTCCAGGTGCTCCACCGCGTCGTCGAGCTGCCCGAGGTCGAGCAGGGCCAGGCCGAGGTTCATCCGCGCCTGGGCGGTGCCGCGTCGCCCGCGTTCGGCCACCGCGAGGGTGAGGGCAGCCGCCGCGCCCTGCGGGTCGTGCCGACGCCGGCGCAGCACGCCGAGCTCGTTGTGCGCCCACCCGGCGATCTCCGGCCGGTCGTCGGCGGTCGGGGTGGCCAGGACCGTGCGGCAGACCTGCTCCCACTCGTCGAGCCGCTCGACGTGCGCGAGCCACCCGCACAGCGCCACGGCCAGCCGGAACCACCACCGGCGGACCCGCCGGGGCAGCGTCTCGGCCGCTCCGGCCGGCACCCGGACCACCGCCAGCAGCAGCTCCTGGTGCAGGTCGAACCAGCCGTACGGGTCGTCGTCGAGCGGCAGCGACCATTCCCGGTCCGGTGGGGAGCCGAGCACGGCCAGGTTGGCCGCGTGTCGTTCGGCCCGGCGGGCCAGGTGCCGGGTCAGCCGGGCCTGCGCGGCGACCCGGGAGCGGGCCGGCTCGGCGTCGCGCAGGTGCAGCCGGGCGTTCGCGGCGAGCAGCGGGCGGACCTCGTACCTGTCGCCGGGCGCCCCGATGACGAACGCGGCGGCGGCCAACTGGTCGAGGAGCGCGCTCACCCGCTCGGGGTGGCGGCGGGCCAGCGCGGCGATGGTCGGCCGGTCCACCGGGGCCGGGGCCAGCGACATCAGTCGGTACAACCGGCGGGCCTCGCGGGTCAGCGCCCGGTACGCGGTGTCCCGCTCGGTGACGAGCTGGGCCGCCGGCGAGACGGCGACGCGCTGGTGCGGCGGGGTGCGCACCGCACGGCGCAGGGCGTCCAGTACGTCGGAGTGGCGCCACCCGTGCTGGGCGGTGCGGTAGCCGAGCGCCCGCACGGTGCGGGGCTGTCGCCCGCACAGGTCGACGATCTCGCGTACCGCCGGGTCGGTGCGCGGGTCGGCGCGGCGGATCCGGGCCGCGGGCGCGGCCCCACCGGCCGCCGCGAACAGCTCGACCGCCTCGTCCGGGCCGGGCTCGGCGAGCCAGTGCTCCACGACCCCGTTGAGACCGCTGAGCGCGGGGCCGCCGGCCAGCAGCAGTCGGCAGGTGCGGGCGGTCGGCGGCAGCAGCGCGCGGACCTGCTCGGGACGGTCGACGTTGTCCAGCACCAGCAGGATCTTGCGACCGTCGAGCTTGCGGCGCAGCGCGGCGGCGGCGGCCGCGAGGGCGTCCGGGCGGCCCGACGTCGGTGGCGCGGTGCCCAGGACACCCGCCAGCGCGGTGAGCACCTGCCGCGCGGAGCGGGGACGGCCACCGCGGCGCAGGTCGAAGTGGTACTGCCCGTCCGGGAACTCGTCCCGGAGCAGGTTCGCCGCCTGGACGGCGCAGGCGGACGTGCCCACCGCCCGCCGGCCCAGCACCGCCACCGCGTGCTCGCGGGCGAGCAGGTCGAGCACCGCCTGGACGTGCTCCTCGCGGCCCGCGAACCCGGCCGTGTACGGCAGGGTGGGCACGTCGGCCGGCGGTGCGGTGACGACGTCGGTGGGCTCCGGGCCGGGCTCCCGGGCGGCACGACGTCGACGCAGCTCGAACACCACGAAACCCACGCCGCCGAGGACCGCCACCACGATGCTGGCCGGGCCGAGCACGCTTGCCGCGACCTCGGACAGCAGGTTGCTGGCCAGGTTGCCGAACACCCCGCTGAGCAGCGTGCCGATCGTCACGAGCACCGGCCAGCGCGGCGTCCGGCCGTTACCGGTGGGGCCGGTCACCGGACGCCCCCGGAGACCAGCCCGGCGACGAGCTGCCGTCGGGCGAGCACCATCAGCACCACCGGAAGCACCGAGGCGAGCACCGACCCGGCGGCCAGGACGCCACTGTTGGAGACGAAGCCGCGGCTCTGCCCGGCCAGGAACAGCCCGACCGGGGTGGCCTCCGGCCCGCTGAACAGCAGGCCCACCGCCAGGTCGTTCCAGACCTGGACGAACTCCAGCACGGAGACGGCGACCACGGCCGGCAGGTTGTGCCGGGCCAGCCGGTGCAGGGTGCCCCACCAGCGCCGACCGCCCAGCCGGGCGCCCCGTACCTGCTCGGCCGGCAGGTCGGCGAACGCGTTGCGCAGCACCAGCACCGCGAACGGCACCCCCAGCGCCACGTGCACCAGCGCCAGTCCGCGGGCCGTGCCGGAGGAGAGCACCACGCCGAGCACCTCGTTGACCGGCCCGGCGATCACCTGCACCGGGACGACGGTGGCGGCCATCAGCAGCAGCCCGGTCGCCTGCGCGGCCGGCCCGGTCAGCCACGCCAGCGGATACGCGGCCAGCAGCGCGACCACCAGCACCGTGGCGGTGACGACTGTCGCCAACAGCAGGGTGAAGCCCAGCGCCCGCCACAGCTCGTCACCGCCGAGCAGTGCCGCATAGGAGCCCGTCCCGGGCGGGGCCGACCACCAGCCGCGTGCGGCGGCGTCCACCTGTCCGTGCGCGGAGGTTGCCACGAGCACGACGAGCGGGATCAGCCAGACCACCGCGCCGCCCGCGGCGAGCAGCCGGAACAGTCGTCGCGGCGGCGTCGTCGGTGCGGGCCCGGGTGTCGCCTCGACGCGGGGCGGCGGCCACGCCTGGCGGACGAAGAACGCCGCCACCAGCATCCCGGCGACCACCGCCACCAGCCAGACGACGCCGAGCGCGGCGCCCTGCCCGGTGGTGGTGCCGCCCGAGGTCTGCCAGACCCGCAGCGCGAGCACCGCCGCGTCGTCGCGGACCGACCCGGGCGTCATGACGAGGATCAGGTCGAAGGTACGGCTGGTGCCGAGCGCCACAAGCGCGAAGACCACCGCGACGGTCCGCAGCAGCAGCGGTCGCCACTGCGCGTCCCACAGGACGTGTCGTCGACCGCCGCCGTAGGCGCGGACCGCGTCGGCCAGGCTCGGCGGCAGACGGTCCAGCGCGGCCCGGAAGACCAGCACGGCCAGACCGACCCACGCCCAGACGAACGCCGACATCAGCGCCACCGTGACCAGGCCCGGCCCGAGCAGCTGCGGCGCGTCGTCGGCCGAGCGGCCGGTCAGTCGTGCGGCGAGCAGGGTGGCCAGGCCCCGGGTCGGGTCGGGGTCGTACATGAGGCGGAAGGTGACGCCGGTGACGACAAGCGGCAACGCCACCGGCACCAGCAGGATCAGGCGGACCAGCCCGCCCTCCTCGGAGCGGCGGGACGCCACGGCGAACAGGTAGCCCAGCGCCGTCACCACCGCCGGCACCAGGACCGCCCACAGCACCGTGCGGCCGACCACCGCGCCGGTGCCGGGCGCGGCGAGCGCGGCGCGGAAGTGCTCCGCGCCGACCCAGCGGCCGTCGCTGGTGACGCTGGCGTGCAGCGTGCGCAGCACCGGCCACAGCACGAGCGCGCCGAGCAGCAGCGCCGCCGGCAGCAGCAGCGCGGACGTCGCCCCGGCCGCCGGGTAGGCACGGCCGCGCCGGGGCGGGCCCACGTCGTCGAGCACCGTCAGCTCGCCGAGCACCTTGACCTCGTTCATCGACCACCGCCCGCGTCGCGGGCCGCCGCCGCGAGCTGCCCGGTGGCCCGGCGAACCGCCTCAGCGGCGGAGACACCGTCGGTGACGTCGGCGAAGAAGTCCTGCATGATCCGCCAGATGCCCACCCCGTCGGAGCCGGTGAACGCGCCGGGCAGCTGGTCGGAGAGGTCGAAGTGCAGGGTGTCGGGGCCGCGCATCTCGCGGGCCAGTTGGCGACGGACCGGGTCGGCGTAGTCGGTGAGCGCAATTGTGGTGTTCGGCGACAGGTAGCCGCCGGCGCGCAACCAGGGCCGGAACGAGTCGGCCCTGGTCAGCCACTCGACCAGCTCCACCCCACCCCGGGCGTCGGCGAACACCACCGCCACGTCCCCGCCCACGATCAACGCGCCGCCGCCCGTGCCGGCGCTCGGGAACCGGAAGGTGACCGGCTCCTCCGGGCCGCGCCGGAACCGGCCGACCACCTCGGCGGTGAAGTCGGCCTCGAAGACCATCACCGCCCGTCGGGAGCGCACCACCTGGATCACCGACTCCTCGTACTGGGTGAGCAGCGCGCGCCGGCCGCCGCCGGGGAAGGCGCCGTCGATGCTCCACAGCTCGGCGAGCCGGTCCAGGGTGTCGCGCACCGGCCGGCCCTGCCAGTCGGCGTCCGGCCCGGCGAGGGCGTCGTAGGCGGTCGGCGCGAGGTCGGCAAGCACGTTCTCGAACCAGTCGGTGAGCACCCATCCGTCGGCCGCGCCGATCGCCAGCGGTGCCGGGCCGCCGTCGCGCCGGGCGAGCGCTCCGAGGCGGCGGGTCAACGAGACCAGCTCGTCCCAGCTGGTCGGCTGCTCGGGCAGCATCGAGGGCAGGTGCCAGACCAGGGACTTGTGCGCGGCCTTCACCCAGACGCCGTAGCGCTGCCCGCCGGCCAGCAGCAGGTCGCTGAGCCCGATGGGCACCGCGTACTCCGTCGAGGGGCGCACCGGGCGCAGCCAGCCCCGCGCGGCGTACTCCGTCACCAGGCCGGGACGCGACAGGATCGCCACGTCCGGCGAGGTGCCCGCGAGGTGCCGGGCGCGCAGGAACGCGTCGATGTCGTTGCCGGCGCTGACCACGCGCACCGGGTCGGGATAGGTGGCCACGACCTCGCGGAAGCGGTCCAGCTCGCTGCCGCTCCACACCACCGCCACCTGCACCGAGGGGCCGCCGCCGGCACACCCGGCCGCGGTCGCCGCAGCGCCGGCCGCGGCGGCGCGCAGCAGCGTACGCCGGCTGAGCCGGCCGGCCGGCGTCACCGCAGCGCCTCGTCGGGCTCGGTGACCAGCTCGTGGTGGCGGGGGATCTCGGCGAGCGTGGCCGGGTCGGCGGTGCAGACGAGCACTGCCACTCCGGGCGCGTCCGGCGGCGCCAGTCGGGGCAGCAGGTCACCGAGGCGACTGCCGCCGGACGGGTCGACGGGCAGGTCGACCACGAGCACCTCGGGCAGGCAGACCGCCGCCCGGGCCAGCGCCACCCGGAACCGTTGGGCGTCGGAGAGCAGGTGTGGCAGCAGAGCCAGCGTCGGCGCCAGCTCCAGCCGGTCCACCACCGTCGCCGTCCAGTCGTCGGCCACCTCGTGCACCCGCTCGCGTTTACGCTGGCCGTACTCGATGTTGCGGCGCACGGTGAGCTGCGGCAGCAGCGCGCCGCCGGCGGGCACGTAGCCGATCTGCCGACGCGGGGGCGCGAGTGTCGTGACGTCCCGGTCGCCGACCATGATCCGCCCGGTGACCGGTGCCGCGAGCCCAGCGAGGACCCGCGCCACGGCCGTGCCGACCCGGGGCGGTGCGACCAGGGCGACAGTCGCACCGGACGGGACGTCGAGGGTCACCGGCCCGGTGCCGGGGACGGCGACCAGTGCGCGTAGTCGTAACGTGACCCTCACCTCCGGTGACCGCTGATGCCCGTCCCAGGGTGGCACACCCTGCCGACAGTGGATGTCCCGCCGACCTTCCACTCTGGAAGGTGGCGGCTACCGGGTCGACGGGCCGTCGGGGGCGTGCAGCGCGGGCGGGCCGCCGGGGGCGTAGAGCGCGGCCAGCCCGGCGGCGGTGGCGGCCAGCCGCTCGCGGAGCGCGACCGGGGTCAGCACCTCCACGTCGGCGCCGAGGCGCAGCAGATCGCCGTGGGCGTGGGTGAGCGACTCGATCGGCAGCACGGCGGTCACCCAGCCGCGCGCATCGGGAGGCCCGGCGCTGGCGTCCACCGCGGACACCACCGGGTCACTGCCGATCTCGCGCAGCCGCTCCCGGCCGGCGGGGGACAGCCGTACGGTGGCCTCGTCGCGGTGCAGCCGGGCCCGGAACCGCACCACGTGCTCCCGCCACCAGGCCGGCAGGTCGAAGTCGGCCGGTCGGTCGAACTCCTCGGCCAGTGGGGTCAGCGCGAGGATCTGGTTGACCCGGTAGGTCGCCGGCTCGGCCCGGCCGGGTCGCGTGGCCACCACGTACCACCTGCCGCCCTTGAGCACCAGGCCGTACGGCTCCAGCACCCGGGTCACCTCGCCGCGCCAGCCGCGGTAGCGCACCTCGACGCGCTGCTGCCGCCAGACGGCCTCGGCGGTGCGGGCCAGCTCGGGGGAGGCGTCGCCGTCGGCGTACCAACCGGGTGTGTCCAGGTGGAAGCGTTGCGACAGCTGGGTCGCCCGGTCGCGCAGCGGCTCGGGGAGCGCGGCGTGCAGCTTGCGTTGCAGCGCGGCCACCACGTCGCCGTCGCCCAGCTCGTCGGCGGGACCGGGCAGCCCGGCCAGGAAGAGGCGATCGGCCTCGTCGGCGGTCAGGCCGGTCAGCCGGGTCCGCCAGCCGTCGACGAGCTGGTAGCCGCCGGCGTGCCCGGCCTCCCCGTAGAGCGGGATGCCCGCGGCGTGCAGCGACTCCACGTCCCGGTAGATGGTGCGCGGGGAGACCGACAGCCGTTCGGCGAGCTGCGCGGCGGTCAGCCGGCCGTGCGACTGCAGGAGCAGCAGGACGGAGAGAAGTCGACTGGCCCGCACTTCACTGACACTAGCTGTCAGGGGAGTGGTCCTACCGTCCCGGCATGGCATTTCGCGACAAGGATCTACGAACGCCGGGACCGGTCACCGTGGACGGCTGGCAGCTCAAGCGCTACCACATCGACCAGCCGGAGGGGCCTATCGAACCGGAGGTGGAGAAGGCCGCGTACGACCAGGTGCCCCTACTGTTGGTCGACATCATCGACGACGGCACCCCGGCCGCCGGGTGGGTGGTGCTGCACCGGGGCGCGGACACCGGCGCCTACCTGCTGGCGTACACCTGGGTGTGGGACAACGCGGTGGAGGTTCGTGTCGCCGCGGCCGGGCAGCCGGCGCTGGACTGCCCGGACGACGATCCGACCCACTTCGTCGAGGTACGTCGGCCCGCCGTCGGCTGCGTGTGGGAGCTGGCGGTGCTGGAACACGAACGGGCGGCCTGGGTCCGGCACATGCTGGCGCCGGAGGCTCCCGACCTGACCAGTTATCTGTGTGACACGCGAGCGGAAGGGCCGGTGGGCCGCTGATGGGCGACTTCGACTTCTACGTGGGCACCTGGAACGTGGTCAACCGGCGGCTGCGCGAGCGGTTGACCGGCTGCGACGAGTGGGACGAGTTTCCCGCGGTGTCGGTCGCGCACAGCTTCTTCGGCGGCGGCGGCAACTTCGACGAGATCACCTTTCCGACCAAGGGTTTCTCCGGCGCCACGATCAGGATCTTCGACCCGGCGCGCGAACAGTGGTCGATCTACTGGATGAACAGCGGTCGCGGCGAGGTGGAGCAGCCGCCGATGGTGGGGCGTTTCGTGGACGGGGTGGGCCGCTTCTACGCCGACGACAAGCACGAGGGGCGCCCGGTGCGGTGCCGGTTCATCTGGTCGGGCATCACCGCGACCACC
Source organism: Micromonospora lupini str. Lupac 08 (assembly GCF_000297395.2). Taxonomy (GTDB): domain Bacteria; phylum Actinomycetota; class Actinomycetes; order Mycobacteriales; family Micromonosporaceae; genus Micromonospora; species Micromonospora lupini. Next base: position 3,281,937 of record NZ_HF570108.1, read on the forward strand.
GCCCGTTGGGAGCAGGCGTTCTCGGTCGACGGCGAACGCACCTGGGAGACCAACTGGATCATGGAGTCCACCCGAGCGTCCACCGGCTAATCTCCGAGCCATGCGGAGATGGCGGCGGATCAGCCCCTGGGGCGCGGCGCAGGCGGTCACCGGGTTCATGGCGCTGGTCGGGTCGACGATGACCGTCACCGTGCTGGTCGCCGCCAGCCGCGGACTCGCCGAGGGCAGGATCGACGCAGCGGCGGCCCTCGGTCTGACCGGCGCGTTGCTGTTCCTCGGGCTGTGGCTGACCGGCGTTCTCCGGATGTACCTGGCCGGAATCTACGTCAACGACGAGGGCGTACGGCTGCGGCACGTCTTTCGCACGCGGACGTTCCCGTGGTCCGAGGTGACCGGGTTCGAGGCCCGGCCCGCGCTGTTCCTCGGCGGGCCCACCGTGCGGGACGCCTGCTGGGTCCGCACGACCGGGGGTGCGTTCGAGTCGGCGGTGCAGCGCCGTTCCCGGGACATGGGCTGGCGCAAGAACAACGGCCCGGTGCTCTCCGCCGACGACTTCGACCGGATGCTCGCCCGGCTCGACGCCGAGCGGGCCTCCCGCCGCCACGGCCAGCTCGGCGGGGCGGTGGTCTCGCGCTAGGTGCCGGGTGTCCGGGGCGGTGTTAGTGTCCGTCCACCGCCCCGGAACCGAGGAACGCCATGCCCTCCGACCACGTCGACGTGCTCATCATCGGCGCCGGCCTGTCCGGCATCGGCGCCGCCTGCCACCTGCGCCGGGACTGCCCCGACAAGACGTACGCGGTGCTGGAGGCACGCGACGCCGTCGGCGGCACCTGGGACCTGTTCCGCTACCCGGGCGTCCGGTCCGACTCGGACATGTTCACCCTCGGCTACTCGTTCCGGCCGTGGACCGACGCCACGGCCATCGCCGACGGCGCGGCGATCCGCGCCTACGTGCGGGAGACCGCCCGGGAGTACGACGTGCAGCGGCACATCCGTTTCTCGCACCGGGTGACGCGCGCCGAGTGGGACAGCGACACCGCCCGCTGGACGGTGCACGCCCGACGCACCGACACGTCCGCGAGCGACACCGCCGGAAGCGACACCGCCCAGACCGTGGTGCTGACCTGCTCGTTCCTGTTCGCCTGCACCGGCTACTACCGCTACGACGAGGGCTACACGCCGACCCTGCCCGGCGTCGGCGCGTACGCCGGGCGGCTGGTGCACCCGCAGCACTGGCCCGACGACCTCGACCACACCGGCAGGCGGGTGGTGGTGATCGGCAGCGGCGCCACCGCAGTGACCCTGGTGCCGGCCATGGCGCGGCGGGCCGCGCACGTGACGATGCTGCAACGCTCACCCACGTACGTCATCGCCCTGCCCTCGCGCGACCGGCTGGCCGGCGCGCTGCGACGCTGGCTGCCGGCGAACGCCGCGTATCCCGTGGTGCGGTGGAAGAACGTGCTGCTCTCCACGGTCACCTTCCAGCTCAGCCGACGCGCGCCCGGCCTCGTCAGGCGGCTGCTGCGGCGGGGCGCGAAGCGTCGGCTGCCGGTCGGGTACGACGTGGACCGGCACTTCTCGCCCCGCTACGACCCGTGGGACCAGCGGCTCTGCGTGGTACCCGACGGCGACCTGTTCACCGCCGTGCGGGAGGGCCGGGCCTCGGTGGTGACCGACACCATCGACACGTTCACCACGCACGGCGTCCGGCTGGCCTCCGGCGACGAGCTGCGCGCCGACATCGTGGTCACCGCCACCGGGCTCAACCTGCTCGCCCTCGGTGGCCTGACACTGCGCGTGGACGGCGTCGACGTCGACCTGCCCGGCACCGTGGCCTACAAGGGCATGATGCTCTCCGGCGTGCCGAACTTCGCGCTGACCATCGGCTACACCAACGCGTCGTGGACCCTCAAGGCCGACCTGGTCGCCGATTACGTCTGCCGGCTGCTGCGCCACCTGGACCGCACCGGCCAGCAGGTCGTCACCCCGCTCCCGCCGCCCGACGCGCGGCGGGTGCCGCTCATCGACCTGCGCTCGGGCTACGTGCTGCGCGGCGTTGACGCGTTGCCCAGGCAGGGCGCGCGGGCGCCCTGGCGGCTGCACCAGAACTACGCCCGGGACGTGCTGCTGATGCGGCACGGCCGGCTCACCGACGAGGGTGTGCGGTTCTCCCACGCCACCCGGGAGAGGAGCACCGATCATGCGCAGGTTTGAGTTCGCCGGGGCGACGGCGGTGGTGACCGGCGCCGCCAGTGGCATCGGCGCGGCGTTGGCGCACGGCCTGGCCGGCCGGGGCAGTGACCTGGTCCTGCTGGACCGCGACGCCGAACGCCTGGACGGCGTCGCCGCCGCCATCCGCGCCGAGCACCCCGACCGGCAGGTGCACACGTACCGGGTGGACCTCGCCGACGCGGCGGCCACCGCCCGGGTCGCGGTGGAGATCGGCCAGCGGCATCCGCGCGTACGGCTGCTGGTGAACAACGCAGGCGTAGGCCTCGGCGGTCGGTTCGACCAGGTGACGTTCGACGAGTTCAGTTGGGTGATCGACATCAACTTCCGGGCGGTGGCGCAGCTGACCCATGCGCTGCTGCCCGCCCTGAAGGCCGAGCCGGGCGCGCACCTGGTTAACGTCTCCAGCCTGTTCGGGCTGATCGCGCCCGCCGGGCAGACCGCGTACGCGGCGAGCAAGTTCGCCGTCCGCGGCCTCACCGAGGCGCTGCGCCACGAGCTCGTCGACGACGGCATCGGCGTGACGTCGGTGCACCCCGGCGGGATCCGCACCCGGATCACCGAGAACGCCCGGGTCGGCAGCGGCGTGTCGATCGAGGAGTACACCGCCGGCCGGGCCCAGTTCGAGAAGCTGCTCACCATCGCGCCGGAGCGGGCCGCCGAGGTGATCCTGAGAGGCGTCGAGCGGCGTCGGGGCCGGGTGCTGATCGGCTGGTCGGCGAAGCTGCCCGACCTGCTGGCCCGGCTCCTACCGGCCTCGTACAACAGGCTGTTGGTCGTCGGCCTCAACCGGGGCGTCGCCCGGCCCGCCCCGCAGCCCCCGGCGACTGTCGTCGACCCCGCCTGATCACGGCGCGGTGCTGCCCCGCTTCTCCTCCTGCGCGAGCACCGCCTCGCGGTGCTCCGGCTCGTCGCGGCGGGCCAGCTCCGCGGCGAGCCGCGGGTCGGCCACCAGCCGCTCCCGGTTGCGGTGCAGGAAGCTCTCGAAACCCCCGGTGTACGGGCAGGCCAGCTCGCCGAGTGCCCGCTCCGGCGTGTAGCGGCAGCCGGCGCAGTAGTCGCTGATCTCGTCGATGTCGGTGCCGTCCACCGCGTACGGGCGGGTGTCCACCCGGGCCAGGTCGGCGTACTGGCTCATGCCGATGACCGTCGCGTTCATGACCCAGTCGGTGCCGTCGACGAAGCAGCGCTGGAACCAGTCCGCCACCTCGACGGGACGCCAGCCGCGCTGCAACGCGTAGTTGCCCAGCACCAGCAGCCGGGGGCTGTGGTGCGTCCACGCCCGGTCCCGGACGGCGGCGAGCACGTCGGCCAGGCAGCGCGCCTCCACCGCGTCGGCGTCCAACTCGGCGAACCACTGCGGAATCGGCTCGGTCGCGGCCAGCCAGTTGGCGCCCCGGAACTGTGGCTCGTGGTACCAGTACAACTGCCAGAGGAACTCCCGCCAACCGAGCAGCCCTCGGATGAACGGCTCCACAGCCGTGCGGGGCGCGGCGCCGGACCGCCACGCCTGCTCGGCGGCGCGTACGGCCGGCTCGGGGTGCAGCAACCCCAGGTTGAACGACGACGACAGCGCCGAGTGCGCGAACAGGGGGTCGTCGGCGCTCATCACGTCGGCGTAGCGGCCGTAGTCGGGCAGCCGGTACGTCAGGAAGTGCGTCAGCCGGGCCTGCGCCTCGGCGTGCGTGGCAGGGTACTGCCGGGGGCCGTCGCGGCCGACGAACCGCACCCCGTCGGCCTCCCACCGGTCCAGATCGCGGCGGACCTGCGCGTCGATGTCGTCCTCGACGATCGGCGGCGGAGGCGGTGGCGTCGCCGGCACGGCCGCCGCCTCCGCGCGGGGTCGACGCGGCGCCGGGGCGCCACCGGACCCACGGGCCGGCCCGCTCAGCACGTGGTGCCAGCGACGGGCCTGCCGGTAGAAGTCGGCCATCCGCAGCGGGCCCCGGCGGGTGCGGTCCGCCCAGGCCACGAAGTCGGCCTGGCCGGTGATGAAGCCGCGCGGCGGCAGCACCGTCAACCCGGGCACCGAGCGGGCGAAACCCAACGCGGCCCGGGAGTGCGGGTGGCACACCTCCACCGGCTCGGGGACCTGGGCGAGGGCCTCGCGGAACGTGTCGGTACGCAGCAGCAGCGCCCGGTCGCCCAACTCGGCGGCGCGGTGTCGCACTCCGGAGAGGATCAGGTGCGCCTTCTGCCGGTGCATCGGCCGACGGCGAAAGAGCTCCCGGACCTCCACCAGCAGGGCCGGTTGATCGGGGTCGTCGAGGAAATGTGGCCCGAGTTGATCGGCCAGCAACCATCGGCGGCGAAGCATGCCGCAATTCTGCCCACTTTCGGGCCGTATCGCGCGCCGGCAGGCCGGTTGGTCGATGTCTGATCCAGATCGGGGATCAGGACGTGAGCGTCGCGGACGCCCCGGCGTCGCGTCCGCGCAGCAGCACCGTCAGCGTCACGAGGGCGACAAGCAACAGCGCGAGCACCTGCACCGGTGCCGGACCCAGCGGCACGAGCAGCGCCAGTCCGGCGACGACCGGGTAGGCGACGACCACCGCGCCGTGCTGCTGGCGGCGGACGAGCAGCACCCAGACGGTCAGCAGGTAGACCGCGATCGGCACGGCCACCGCGTAGGCGGCGGTCGTCGCGGAGACGTGCGCGAGGTGCCGCTCGTGGTCCACCGCCACGGGCAGGCCGGCCCCGACCGCGGCGATCGCCCCGAAGATCAGGTAGTGGCCGTAGCCCCAGATCAGCGAGTACGGCAACCGGTCCGGCGCCTCGACCGGGCGGTCGAAGTAGAGCCACCAGAGCGCGAACACGATGAGCGTGCCGGCCGCCGCGAGCGCCCAGAGACCGTGGTCGCCCGCGTCGAGCCCGGTCTGGATCGCCACCGAGATCGCCAGCACCGCCTCGCCGAGCACGATCAGCGTGAACAGCCCGTACCGCTCGCCGATGTGCCCGGGGTGCCACGGGGTCATCCCGGGACGCTCGGCCACCGCCGGCACCAGCAGGTCGGCGAGCGCCAGCAGCACGAATGCCGCGACGCCCCAGCCGTCGGGCAGCGCCAACCGCAGCAGCCAGCCGAGCTGCACCACTGTCACGCCGACCGCGTAGCGGCGTGCCGCCGCGCGGTGCGCCGGATCGCCGGCGGCCGCTCGGATCCACTGTGCGACGGCGGCCAGTCGCATCACCACGTACCCGTAGGTGATGACGCTGAAGTCGCCGTCGGTGAAGGCTCGCGGCACCCCGGCGGCCAGGATCAACGCCCCGGTGATCTGCACCAGCGTGGTGATCCGGTAGACGTCGTCGTCGGTGTCGTACGCCGAGGCGAACCAGGTGAAGTTCATCCACGACCACCAGATCGCGAAGAACACCATCAGGTAGCTGGGCAGCGCGTGGGCGAGGTGGCCCTCGGCCACGTCGTGGTGCAGGCTGGACGCGGCCTGCGCCACGGCCACCACGAAACACAGGTCGAAGAAGAGCTCCAGCGGTGTGGCGGCGCGGTGCTGCTCGTCGCGGCGGCGGGGCCGCATCGGCCGGTAGAACGGCCGTACCGAACGACTGTGGGTCACCGCAGCTCCTCAGGCCGACCGCCGGGTCGCCCACACGATAACGGGTGCCGCCGACGCGATTCGCCCAGGTCAGCCGCGCCGACGGCCGTGGCTGAAACCCTCCAGCAGCAGGGTCAGGCCGGCGCCGACCAGCCAGACGTCCTTGGCCAGCCCCGCGCCCTGCTGGGTCGGCCGGATGCTGCCCGGCTCGCGCATCCCCGGCGTCTTCAGGTAGAGCTGCACGAGGCCGGCGCCGAACGCGGTCAGGCCCAGCCCCACCAGGGGCGCCGGGACGAACGGCGCGAGCAGCGCCGCCCCCAGGGCGATCTCGGAGTACGACAGCAGCTTGGCGAACCGCGGCGGCTCCAACTGGCCGAGCTGCGGCATGGCCGCCACCGCCATCCCGTGCATGGCCTGCGCGGCCTCGCCCTCCAGGTTCCGCTTGCCCAGACCCGAGTTGAGGAAGTACGCGCCGATGCTGACCCGCAGCGGCAGGTGCGCGAATTTCATGATCACTCCTGGTGGCCGTGGTCCGAATTGTGGCCCGCGTACCCCGCGTGCCAGCCGATAACCCGCCGCCCGGCCGACTGGGCCGGCCGTGATGATCGCGGTAGGTTCGCCGGGGGCCCACCGCCGAGCCCGGTTCACCCGCCTGCCCGGCGTCCGGTCCCGCCGCACACCACCAGCAGGAGGCGAAGTGAGCCAGGAAGTCCGGGGAGTCATCTCCCGCAGCAAGGGCGCACCGGTCGAGGTCACCACCATCGTGGTGCCCGATCCCGGCCCCGGTGAGGCGATCGTCCGGATCCAGTCCTGCGGGGTCTGCCACACCGACCTGCACTACCGCGAGGGTGGCATCAACGACGACTACCCGTTCCTGCTCGGGCACGAGGCGGCGGGCGTCGTCGAGCAGGTGGGGGAGGGCGTCACCGACGTCGCCCCGGGCGATTTCGTGGTGCTCAACTGGCGGGCCGTCTGTGGCGTCTGCCGGGCCTGCCGCCGGGGCCGGCCCTGGTACTGCTTCAACACCCACAACGCCGCGCAGCGGATGACCCTCACCGACGGCACGGAACTCGCCCCGGCGCTGGGCATCGGCGCGTTCGCCGAGAAGACGCTCGTGCACGCCGGCCAGTGCACCAAGGTGAACCCGGCCGCCCGACCGGCCGCCGTGGGCCTGCTCGGCTGCGGCGTGATGGCCGGGCTGGGCGCGGCGATGAACACCGGCAACGTGACCCGCGGCGACTCGGTCGCGGTGATCGGCTGCGGCGGTGTCGGGGACGCGGCGGTCGTCGGCGCGGCCCTCGCCGGCGCCACCACGATCGTCGCAGTGGACACCGACAGCCGCAAGCTGGACTGGGCCCGCCAGTTCGGCGCCACCCACACCGTGAACGCCTCCGAGACCGACCCGGTCGAGGCGATCCGTGCCGCCACCGGCGGTTTCGGCGCCGACGTGGTGATCGACGCGGTGGGCCGACCGGAGACGTGGAAGCAGGCGTTCTACGCCCGGGACCTGGCCGGCACTGTCGTGCTGGTCGGCGTGCCGACCCCGCAGATGCAGATCGAGCTGCCGCTGCTGGACGTCTTCGGTCGCGGCGGCGCCCTCAAGTCCAGCTGGTACGGCGACTGCCTGCCCAGCCGGGACTTCCCGATGCTCACCGACCTGTACCTGCAGGGTCGTCTCGACCTGGACGCCTTCGTCACCGAGGAGATCGCCCTCGACCAGGTCGAGAACGCCTTCGACCGGATGCACCACGGGGACGTGCTCCGCTCGGTGGTGGTGTTCTGATGACCGTCCGCATCGACCGCGCGGTCACCTCCGGCACGTTCTCCCTGGACGGCCAGACGTTCGAGGTGGACAACAACGTCTGGGTGATCGGCGACGACGCCGAGTGCGTCATCCTCGACGCGCCACACGACGTGGCCGCGATCCTCGCGCTGGTGGGCGATCGTCGGGTCCGGGCCATCCTGGCCACCCACGCCCACGACGACCACGTGCGGGTGGCCCCCGAGTTGGCCGAGGCCACCGGCGCTCCGGTGCTGCTGCACGCCGCCGACCGGGTGCTCTGGGACCTGGTCCACCCCCACCTGCCGCCGCACGGCGAGTTGCAGGACGGGCAGAGCATCGAGGTGGCCGGCACCGAGCTGCGGGTGCTGCACACCCCCGGGCACAGTCCCGGCGCGTGCAGCTTCCACGCCCCGGACCTGGGAGCGGTGTTCACCGGCGACACCCTGTTCCAGGGCGGGCCGGGCGCGACCGGGCGCTCGTACAGCGACTTCGACACCATCGTGCAGTCGATCCGTACCCGGCTGCTGACCCTGCCCGCGGAGACGGTCGTGCACACCGGTCACGGCGACGACACCACGATCGGCGCGGAGGCCCCGCACCTGCCGGAGTGGTTGGCACGCGGGCACTGACCTCAGCGTTCGTCGGCGGCGCCCAGCACCGGCTTGACGTCCAGGACGGGGGTGCCGTCCAGGGCCTCCAGGTCGGCCACCTCGACGCGCAGCCCGTCCACCGCCAGCACCCGTACCCGGTGCAGGCCGATCGGGTTGGGCCGGTGCGGGGAGCGGGTGCTGAACACGCCCGTGCGGGGGCGGGTCTCGTCACCGCGCGGGTGCACGGCCAGCACGTCGCGCCGGGCGCGGTCCAGCCAGGTCAGCACCAGCAGCTCCGCGCCGGCCGACAGGTCGCTCAGGGCCTGCTCGACCCGCGGGTCGAAGATCAACCAGGCCGTCGGGGCGCCCTCGTCGCCCTGCCGGGGCGCGCTCGCCGCGTCGGTGAGCGGCGAGGCGACCCGACCGACCGGGCGCAGCAGGTACGCGTCGTCGCCGTACGTCTCGACCATCGTCGCTCCCTTCCGGACAATGTGTCAGCCTAGGGCGTTGTTAGGATCCGGCGCATGGCCGCCGAGCACCCCGTACCCGCCGTCCGTCAGCTGCGCCTCGTCGTGGAGGCAGCCGACCACGAGGCAGCGGTGGCGTTCTACCGGGACGCCCTCGGCCTGCCCGAGGAGGCGGCGTTCACCGGCGACGGGGACGCCCGGGTGGTGATCCTGGACGCCGGTCGGGCCACCCTGGAGATCGCCAACCCGGCGCAGAAGCGCATGATCGACGAGGTCGAGGTGGGCCGGCAGGTCGCCCCGCGCATCCGGGTGGCCTTCGAGGTGGACGACGCGCGGGCGACCACGGCCCGTCTGGTCGCCGCCGGGGCGAGCGAGATCGCGCCGCCGACGCGTACACCGTGGCAGTCGCTGAACTCCCGCCTGGACGCCCCGGCGGACCTGCAGATCACCGTCTTCGAGGAGCTGGCCGCGCCGGCAGCCGTGGACCCCGGCCATGACGGCGACGTCTGAGCGGGGTGGGCTCCGCGCCGCCGCTCTCACCCCGGCGCAGGCGGCGGCCCTCGCGCACGTGCGGTCGTCGGCCGTGGCCGAGCGTCGCTCGGCGCTCGCCGCTGTCGAACGGGAACTCGCCGCCGCCGACGTCGACCACCGGCCGGAACAGTTGCTCGCCGCGGCAGCCGACCGTGGCTGGCTCACCGTCAACTTCCACCCCGATCGCCTGTGCGCCGACGGGCGGGCCGTCGCGTCCGCGCTGGCGCAGGACGGGGTGTACCGCAGTCAGTTCGTCACGGGGATCTCCAACGGCGGGCTCACCGCGTACCCCGGTGGTGACCGCGACCGGTGGGAGCACCGGATGTTCGGCGGCGCGTACCAGCAGCCCGGGGTGGCGCCGGCGGACCGACCCACGTACGGCGGCCTGAACCTGCTCGACCACGCGGACGGCGCCTGTCCCCGCTTCGGCTCCTGTCACCTGCGGCTGCGCCCGGCGGTGCTGGCCCGGGCGACCTTCTGCCTCGGCGACAGCCACCTCGACCCCGGCGTGGTGGGCACGGCCGACGCCTTCGAGGCGGTGCTCGCCGGGCTGCTGGCCGGCGTCGCCGGCACGGGTGAGTGCCTGGGCCGGACCGGGACGGACGTCGCCACCCTGGCGCGGACGCTGCTGGAGGCGCCGAGCGCGCGGGCCACGGTCGGGCGCGCGCTCGACGACTACGTGGAGGCCCAGATCCACGGCCCTCTCGACCTCGCGCGCGACGTCGAGGAGCTGGTGGTGGATCCGTCCTTCGCCGGCACCCCGACCGGGGCGACGCTGGAATCGATCGCCCGGCGGTACGGTTTTCCGCTGCGGTGGCACCCCGGCTTCGCGCTGGCCGTCGACGGGGTCGACGCCGAGTTCCGGGGCCCCGCGATCCCGGTGCTGGCGGCGCGCCTGCACCGCGAGTTCGCCCGACCGGGCGCCCCGGTGGACGCGGCGTTGATCGGTCGGGGCGCGGTGTCGGTGGTCACCGAACCGGAGCGGTGGGCGGACCGGGGCCCGATCGTCGACACCCTTCAGCACCTGAAGCAGCTCTGGCACGTCCTCGTCTGGTCCGGCGAGCCATCTCACTGACAGTCCGCATCACTGACAGTCAACGGACAGCCGCTCGACAGTCCCGGCACGCGCAGGCCCGGCCACCTCGCTCGGGCCCTTTGCTCTGCTTCAACAGACGCAACACGTGCCCTGAGCTGCGGACAGGGGATTTCGCGCGGTGGGTGAGGGCTGCAGTCCTTCGTCACTTTTCGTGACTGGTGCGCGGGTTGAAGCAGAGCAAAGGGCGCTGGGTGCCTGTCGACCGCAGCTCCCGCGGGGACTCTCCGTCACGTCGTGGGCGCCTCGTCGGCGAAGGGTCGGCCTGTCCCGTTTCCCGGGGTGACCGGGACCGCAGCCCGCCGAGCGCCCGGCATTTCCGGAATGACCGACAGGTCAACCCGGTTGTGTCCCCCGTACCGCCGGAGCCCAAACCCCTTTCCGCGGTCATCTCCCGAGGAGCGCTCACCCCGGAGCGCCCCGCACGATCGAAAGGAACCATCGTGAAGGTCGACTTCACTCGATGGCTCCCCGCCATCGCTAAGGACTCGTACCGCAAGACCGCGCTGAGCGTGGTGGGTGTGGCTGCCCTCGGCGGTCTGGCGCTCGCGCCGACCGCGGCCGCCGCCCCGGTCACCTCCGGGCCGCACCAGGGCGCGGTAGCCGCCATCGACCTCGCCACCGGCAAGGCCACCACGGGTAAGGCCGCCACGGCGGCGCACCAGGAGGAGCAGCCCGTCGAGTCCGGGCTGACCACCGGCTCCGCCACCGGCAAGCCGCCGGCCGGCAAGCCGAGCCGCGACGAGTTGATCCCGCACGGCATCGAGGGCGCCCAGTCGCGCATCCCGCTCGACGACGCGCAGCTCGACAACGCCCGCAAGATCGTGGACGCGGCCAAGAAGACAGGCGTCGGCGACCGTGGCGCGGTGATCGGCGTCGCCACCTCGTTGCAGGAGTCGAAGCTCTACAACCTCGGCCACCTCGGCGCGTACAACGACCACGACTCGCAGGGCCTGTTCCAGCAGCGTCCGTCGTCCGGTTGGGGCACGCCCGAGCAGATCACCGACCCGGAGTACGCCGCCACGGCGTTCTTCAGCGCCCTCAAGAATGTGGGCGGCTGGCAGGACCTCCCGCTGACCGCCGCCGCGCAGACCGTGCAGGTCTCCGCCTTCCCGTACGCGTACGCGCAGTGGGAGGAGCAGGCTGCGGACGTCGTCCAGCAGCTCTGGTGACACGACACGCACGCACACGCCGGCCGGCTCCCCACTCGGGAGCCGGCCGGCGTCGTCGTGCCCGAAGGCGCTGCCTCAGCAGGCCGCGTACAGGCGGCGGGTGCCCACCCCGGCGGCGTACGCGGCCCGGTCGCTGAACCGGCAGCCGTACTCGGGTCGGGCCACCACCGCCGGATCGGTCACCGTGTCGCCGGCCGGGCGCTTGCCGGTGCGTACCCAGGACACCAGGTCGTTCCAGGCGGCGCCGGCCTCGGCCGGGCTGAACTCGCAGTGCTGCGCGGCCCGGATGGCCCGCTGCACCACCAGCCGGCTGCGACCGTTGCGTGCCACGTCGGTGGCGTACGCCTGCTCCATGCTGAACGGCACGAACATGTCACCCAGGTCGTGCAGGCTGACCACGGGCGCGCCCGGACGACCGGCGATCTTCGGCACCTCGGTCAGCGTCGGCAGGAGCCGCTGCACGACGTTCTCCGGAGCCACCCGCTGCACCGTTGAGTTGACGTTGACCGGGCTGTTCGGGGTGTAGCGGGTCAGCAGGTTGGTGGAGATCTGGCCGGGCCGCTGGGCGGGGGAGTCGCCCCCGTCGGTCACCGAGATGGAGAACAGGAAATCCTTCCAGACCGCGAAGGCCGCCTCCGCGCCGGGCCGTGGGCCGCCCGACCGGTTCACGGTGATGGCCCGCAACTGCTTGCCCCGATCGGTCGTGGTGTCCGGCCCGGTCGGCGTGAGCCCCGCCAGCCCGAGCGCCACCTGGATGCGGGGCACCGCGTTGCTCAGGTAGTCGGCCGGCGTCGGGTAGGCCGGCACTCCCGCGAGGGCCTGCGCGACCAGGTTGTAGTCGAGATAGAAGTCCAACAGCGTCTGGTCACCCAGTACGCCGCACATGGGCAGCGCCCCGTCGTAGTAGCCGGGATACTGCTCGAGCGAGCGCCCGATGACGTACCCGCCCATCGACACCCCGGCCAGGTAGGTGCGGTGGGGTCTGCGCACCGTCCGCCCGAAGTGGTCGGCGAGGTCCTTCGTGCTCAGCACTCCGGAGCGGATGTCGAAGCCGTTGCGGTCGTACGACGACGACGCCCACGCGTACCCCTGGGCCAGCAGCCGCTGACGCAGCTCGAAGGCCGGCGGCTCCGGCGAGAGCACCGTGCCCTGGCCCCGGTAGCCGTGCGCCCACACCACCAGGTCACCGTTCCACCGGGCGGGAACCTCGATGATGTACGCGGCGTGCCGGTGCACGCCCTGGCGTACCGTCGTCGGTCTGCCGGCCACCACCAGCGGCGCCAGCGGCGGATTCTGGAAGGTGTAGCCGGGCAGCGGCTGGTCGCCGGAGGGGTCGTGACCGGCGCTGCTGGCTGCGGCGGCAGTGGACCCGGTGACGGTGGATCCGGTGGCGGTGGATGTGGCGGCGGTGCTGGGTGCGGCGCCGAGCAGCCCGACGGTGAGGGTCAGTGTCGCGGTGGTGGCGACCAGGCGGCGCAGGGTACGAATGGGTACGGACAGCATCGATGCTCCCCATCGGACGGATGTCGCCTGTGGGGCGACCAGGCGGGACGGTTGCCTACCGGCCGGTAGCGTCCTGAACCTAGGACCGCCGTCGACCGGAGTCAATGCCTGAGCTGACCGACCGGTCAGAGCTGCCTGTCCAGCCGATCAGGCCGGGTCCGCCGCCCTCGGCCCCGGACGGTCTGGGCGAGTACCGCGCCGCCCGGACCGGGCCGCCCAAGCCGCACTGTCCAGGTCCCGAGGCGTGCCGCGGATGCGGTGAACGGCCTGGACAGTGCCTTCCGGGCAGCGACGCGGTGCGAACCGCGACCGAGTGGGCCGGGTGTGTGGTCGGTCGAGGCGGTCGGGTTGACTGGTCGCCGTGGACGACTCGATCTGGGCGGCGGCCCGGGCTGCGCGGAGCTGGCTGGACGCGGCGAACGGAACCGGGCAGACGGAACTGACCTGCCGCATCCTCAAGCTCACCGAGGAGGCGGGGGAGGCGTCGGCCGCCTGGATCGGGCTGCTCGGGCAGAATCCGCGCAAGGGCGTCACCCACACCCGCGAGGACGTGGCAGCCGAGTTGGCCGACGTGGTGTTCACCGCGCTCGTGGCCATCGAGAGTCTGGGACTCGACGCACAGACCGTTGTGGGGGCCTGTGCCGGAAAGGTCCGCTCTCGCCTGGACGGGTGACACCCGTCCGCTCTCCATGATCCACTCGATTTCGCTGAAATCGCGGTGTCAGCCCGCCCCGGATGCCCCGGTTTCGGCGAACCCGAGTCGATCACCCCGAGGGCGCGCCGTGCCGCCCGCGTCGGAGGTGCCGGCTGGGCGGGATGTCCGTTTCTGGGGGTTGCCCGGGTGTGACCGGGTGCATCCGTGGGCCGGAATCGTGGCGGGCCGGGGGTCGTTACATACCCTGACGATCGCAGGACCACGGCCACCCGCCGCCCCCGTCGTGAGGGTGGGAATGGCAGGCCAGGTCGGGTCGTTGCAGACTCCCCGAACACGGCCGCTGGCCCCGCCGACGACCGGCTCGATCCGGTAACCGCAGGCAGGGTCGGCCCGTCGGGAATCAGCCCGGTCCGACGGTCGTTACAGACGGTCCCGGCGCGACGAGCAACCCGTTGTTCTGCGCCCCGCAGGTCCCGCGGCCGACTGGTCGGAAGCTGGCACGAGCCGGCCACCCCGGGAATGACCCCGGCCCGACGGTCGTTACACACGGTCCCGGCGCCGCGAGCCCCCCGCTCGCAGGCCGCCGACCCGAAGACTTTCCCCCGCTTTGTGCAGCGCCGGACGAGGTGCTCACACCCGCGCCACCGCTTCCCCCGAGGTGATGCGGGTGTTCCTACCCCCGAAGGAGCTACCCCTGATGAACACGATCTTCCGTAAGAGCATGCTGTCGGTTGCTGGTCTCGCGTTCGCCGGTGGTGTCTTCGCCGGCCCGATCGCCGCCCACGCCAACCCCGTTGACGCCAAGCCGGTCGCGGTGGCCGTGCAGAGCGCGGCGCCGAAGCCGCAGGGCGACCAGTCGCACATCACCCTCAACGACGAGCAGACCGCCAACGTCAAGGCGATCATCGCCGCCACGAAGAAGGCCGGCCTGCCCGAACGCGCCGCTGTCATCTCCATCGCCACCAGCCTGCAGGAGTCGAAGCTGGAGAACCTGGGTCACCTCGGCGACGCCAACGACCACGACTCGCTGGGCCTGTTCCAGCAGCGCCCGACCAGTGGTTGGGGCACGCCGGAGCAGATCACCAACCCGGAGTACTCCACCACCGCGTTCCTCAAGGGCCTCAAGCAGGTCGACGGGTGGCAGGACATGCCCCTGACCGAGGCCGCGCAGACCGTCCAGGTCTCCGCCTACCCGGACGCGTACGCCCAGTGGGAGCAGCAGGCCACCGACCTGGTCGGCCAGCACTGGAACAGCTGACCCACCGCACGACCCGACCGACTGGCCGGCATCCCGAACCCGGGATGCCGGCCAGCGGCATGCCCGGCCACCGGTCACAAACCGCCTGCCCCCAGATCCTGGACAGTTTCCGTTAGCGGCGAACGGAAACTGTCCGAGATTCACTGGTGAGGCGTGCCGGAGCGGCGTGGTTGGCGCGGAGTGATCCGATCGGCGGGCGGGTACGTACCCTCCGGCGGGGACCGGCGGAAGGGCAGACGCATGGCCGCAGTGGGTGACGGCACCGAAGACGAAGCAGAACGTGAATCGGGGCGGCAACCGACTCATCCGGCGGCGACCCGTCCAGTGTCGGAGACGGAGCCGCGACAAATGGGTGCCGAAGCGGCACCGGGACGTTGGTCGGTCGGCGCTCGTCTGCTGTTGGCCGCCGCGGCGGTCGTGCTGGTTCTCGGTGCCGCGGCGGTGGCGGTCATTGTCGCGGACCCCTACCGCCTCGGCCAGGCATACTCCGGCGCCCCCGACGGCGTCCACCCCGACGGCGTCCACCCCGACGGCGTCCACCCTGACGACGTTCAACCGAACGGCACCCGGCCCGACGGCACCCGGCCCGACGGCGTCCACCCCGACGGCACCCGGCCGGGTGCAGCTGCGGCTGCCGAGCAGACGATGACCACGCCGCTGGCAGGGCGGCAGAAGGCCACCTTCGTGCTGGCGGACGGGTTGTCCTCGTTCGACCTTCGGGTGGCCGACCTGGGCGACGACCTCTACCGGATCAGCAGCCCGGCCGGCTCGGGTGTGGCCGTCCGTCCCGTGGTGCAGGGTGAGACCGTCCGGCTCGGCGTGGTGGCCACCGGCACGTCCGAGGGGCGGGCCGCGCGGGTGCTGCTCAACGAGCGGGTCGCCTGGCTTCTGCACCTGGAGGGCGGCGTGGGCGAACAGGTGCTCGACCTGGCGCAGGCGCGCCTTCTCGGCGTGGACCTCGTCGGCGGCTCCGCCCGTACCGATCTCATCCTGCCGGCGGTGAACGGCGGCACGACGACGGTGCGGCTGACCGGTGGAGCCCACCAGCTCGACATTCGGGTGCCGGGCACGCCACCGGTACGGGTGCGGGCGGGAGCCGGGGCCGGCTCGGTCGTGGTCCGCGGCGAGCGGTGGGCCGGGGTCGCCGCCGGTGCGCTGCTGAGTACGCCGGGGTGGGACCGCTCGACCGACCGACTCTTCCTCGACCTGGTGGCAGGCGCCGGCACCGTGACGGTGACCGAGTCCCGGTGACCGCCCCACGGACGCCGACCGGGCTGCCCGTGACGTGCTGCGTCGGCGGTCACCCCGGACGGGAAGCGCCGCAGCCCGGGGAGGGCGCGAGCGTACAGTCGGGCGGTGGAGCGTACCGAATCGATGCTGGCAGAGACCCGACCGCCCGGCGTGGCCGACGTCGATCCCGGCAGCGTGCTGCTGCCGGGCCACGACGTGCCGCTGGGGCGGTACACGACGGTCCGGCGGTTGTTGCCGCAGCGGCCTCGGCGGATGGTCGGCGCGTGGTGTTTCGTGGACCATTTTGGCCCCGACGACGTGGCGCAGCGGCCGGGCATGGAGGTCCCGCCGCACCCGCACACGGGTCTGCAGACGGTGACCTGGCTGCTCGACGGCGAGATCATTCACCGGGACAGCCTGGGCAACGTCCAGGCGATCCGGCCCGGCCAGTTGAACGTGATGACCTCCGGGCACGGCATCGCCCACTCGGAGCGGTCGCCGGCCACGCACCCGCCGGTCATGCACGGCGTGCAGCTCTGGGTGGCGCTGCCGGACCCGGCACGGGCCGGCGCCGCGGACTTCGCCCACCACGCCGACCTGCCCCGCTGGCGGGACGGCGACGTGGACGCGACCCTGCTGGTCGGCGAGTTCGCCGGCCAGCGGTCCCCGGCGGTGGTGCACACCCCGCTGGTGGGCGTGCAGCTCGAGCTGGGCGGGGCGGCGCCGACCACGCTGCCGTTGCGGCCCGATTTCGAGTACGCCGTGCTGGCGATGTCCGGCTCCGCGGAGGCCGCCGGGGTGGGTTTCGAGCCGGGCGCGCTGCTGTACCTGGGCTCTGGTCGACGTGAGGTGACCGTGCGCGGTGGGGCGGGGGCCCGGCTGTTGCTGCTGGGCGGTACGCCGTTCGAGGAGCCGCTGGTCATGTGGTGGAACTTCGTGGGCCGCTCGCATGAGGAGGTCGCCGCCGCCCGGGAGGACTGGATGGCCGGCCGACGTTTCGGAGTGGTGGCCGACGACGCTGCGTCGCCGCTGCCGGCGCCCGCCCTGCCCACCACCCGGCTCAAGGCCCGCGACCGCAACGGCGGCCTGCACGGCTGACCGGACCACGGTGCACCGGTTCGGAACACGCCGGGCCAGGGCGCACGGGGCCAAGAGCGCGGCCCGGACGGGCTGGTCAACGCGCCCCGGGCCAACAGCGCCCAGGGCCGGGGCGGCAGCCCGGGGTGGCGTGTGCACGACTGTGGCGCGGGTAGTCGCCGGCATGGCGACCACTCTCAGCACGCCAGTGGAGGACCGCAAACGCCTGGCCCGTCGGCTGGCCGGCAGCGGACGGGGCTTCGCCGAGCAGTACGGCTTTCGGGTGACCAACAATCCGGCGAGCCTGTTCCAGGTGCTCTACCTGGCGGTGCTGCTCGCCCGCCGGGGTGACTTCCGGCGGGCGTTGGACGGCGCGCGGGCGCTGCGGGACGAGGGGTGGGACAGCGCCGCCCGGCTGGCCCGGTCGCTGCACCAGGACCGGGTGCGGGTGCTGCGCGACAGTGGTCAGCGCGGTGACGTCGACGCGTTGGCGGACGTGTTGGGCGATCTGGCGCGGACGGTCGTTGAGCGGTACCGGGGAGACCTGCGCCGGTTGCGCGCGGTGGCGCACCACGATCCTGCTGCCGAGCGGGCGCTCCTCGCCGAGCTGCCCGGGGTGGGCGAGCAGGTCGTCGACCTGTTTCTGCGCGAAGCGCAGGCGCTGTGGCGGGAGGTGGCCCCCGTCGCGGACCGGCGGGCGCTGGTGGCGGCCCGGCGGCTCGGGCTGGGCCGCTCGGCGGATGACCTCGCCGGGTTGGCCAGCGGCGAGTCGGAACAGCTGGCGTGGCTGGTGGGGGCCCTGGCCCGGGTGGATCTGGAGCACCGGTACGCGGAGCTGACCGGTCACTCCTGACGTGCCCTGGCCCACACTTCGGCAAAAATCAACCGTACGGGGGATGGTCTGTCGTATGGTTGTACCCGGCAGTGCTGGCCGCTCGGTTCGAGCGGTCGTCCACCGCCTGGTGACCGCGGCCGGTTCGGGCGCGGTTCACCGCCTGGGCAGGTTTGCGTGGCGTCCCCGGTCGCGGTTCGTGGCCAAGGGGCGCCCGCCTGTCCCGGCGAGCAGCCGCCCGTGACGCTGCCGGGCAGCAGACGCCGCCGCCCGTGACGCAGCCGGGTAGGACCGCTCAGTGGGCCAGCCCCGCCAGCAGGTTCACCGTGACGGCGATGATGAACGCGCCGAACAGGTACGACACCATCGAGTGCCGCAGCACCGTGCGACGCATCTCGTTGCTGGTCAGGTTGGTGTCGGAGACCTGGAACGTCGCCCCGATGGTGAACGCCACGTACGCGAAGTCCGTGTACCGGGGCGGTTCGGGCTGGTTGAAGTTCACCCCGCCGTCGGGGCCGGTGTAGTAGATCCGGGCGTAGCGTGCCGCGAACACGGTGTGCACCACCAGCCAGGACAGCAGCACGCTGAAGACGCCGAGCCCGCCGTACAGGTCCCGGTGCAGGCCGGGTGGCGCCGAGTGGGCGCTTGCCACGACGAGGCCGACGGCCAGCAGGCTGGCGAGGCAGGCGATCAGGAGCACCACGTCCCGGGTGGCCCGGTTGGGGTCCTCGTGCACGGCGAGTCGGGCGGTGCGGGCGGCGTCCATCGGCCAGAGCTTGCGCCACACCAGCACCAGCCAGCTCAGCGCGGCGGCGTCCCAGCCGGCCAGTGGGGCGAGCGACGGCGACAGCGTCAGGGCGAAGACCCCGCCGGCGATGACGCCGGCCACCGCCACGACGACGAGTTGCGTCGCCGCCGGGGTGTGCCCGTCCGGGGGGCGGGACAGCGGACCCGTGCCGGTCATGGGCGGCTCACGGCTGGGTCCGCCACCGCCGGATCAGATGCCGCGCAGATGCTGCGACACCCGGTTGTGCTTCTTGTCCCGGGCCTGCGCGGCGCGTTGTGCGGGGCCCACCTCGGGGGCGGCCTCGATGCCGGCGGACCGGGCCACCTCGTTGCCGTTGGCGTAGTCGACGGGCGGCAGGGCGCGCAGCGCCTTGAGCACGTCCGGCGGGGCGCCCTCCCGTTCGGCCTCGCGGACCACGTCGTCCTTCTCGGCCGGGTAGTCCAGGCTCGACAGGTACTGCAGGACGTCCGCGTAGCTCGCCATGTCTGGGGCTCCCTCGGGGCATCGATGTGGTCACGACCGGCGGCGGTTACCCGCCCGCCGCCTGCTCACGCCCGGGTCGCCGGAGGAAATCGCCCGGCCCGAGCGAGGAAATCGGCGTCGTTTCCACCGCACGGCCGCGGGTACCCGCAGGCGCCGTCGACAAGCCCGAGGGAGTACGCGATGAACTACGACACCTTCGTCGATCAGGTTTCCCAGCGCACCCGCACGCCGTCCGAGCAGGCGGTCGAGCTGACCCGGGCGGTGTTGGAGACGTTCGCCGAGCGGCTGACCGGCGGCGAGGTGCTGGACCTGGCCGCGCAGCTTCCGCAGCCGCTGCAACTGGTGCTGAAGCCGAGCCCGAGCACCGAGCAGGCGGACCGGTTCGGGGCCGCCGAGTTCGTGGCGCGCGTCGCGCTGCGTGCCCGGGTGCAGGAGCCGGCCGCGCGCGACGCGGTCCGGGCGGTGTTCACCACCCTGCGCGAGGCGATCACGGGCGGGGAGTTCGACGACGTGGCGACCCAGTTGCCGCGTGACTACCGGGGTCTCGTGGAGCAGGCGATGGCGCCGGGCGCGACGTTGCGCCGCACCTGACAGGTACGGGCACACAGCGGTTGGCCAGGGCAACCATCGACGTCCGGCTTGGCGTGTCGATCCGGCCTGGCCTAACCTTGTCGTGCGAGGGGAGTACTTCCCACGAACCATTCCGGTCAGTACGGCACGCCCGGCGTGCCTCGGGTGGTTGCCCATCTCCGATGGGTGAAGGAGACCTCGAACATGACACGGTGTTCGAGGAGACCCCATGACCGAATTGTCATACCTGGCCGCGGCGAGTGACCTGTCGTCGGTGGGTACGCCCACGCTCTGGGCGCTGACCATCGCCGGCGTGGTGCTCCTGCTGGTGCTGGACTTCCTGGTGACGCGCAAGCCGCACGAGGTGTCCATGCGGGAGGCGATCGGCTGGTCGGCGTTCTACGTCGCGCTGCCGCTCGCGTTCGGCGGTTGGGTCTGGTCCCGCTACGGCTCCGAGCAGGGCGTGCAGTACCTGACCGGTTACCTGGTGGAGAAGTCCCTCTCGGTCGACAACCTCTTCGTCTTCATGCTGCTGCTGGCCGCGTTCGCGGTGCCGGCCGTGCTCGCCCAGCGGGTGCTGCTCTACGGCATCGCCGGCGCGCTGGTGCTGCGGGCGGTCTTCATCGCCCTCGGCGCGGCGGCGCTGCAGACCCTCGACTTCGCGTTCCTGCTCTTCGCGATCATCCTCATCGCCACCGCGGTGAAGCTGCTGCGCGACGCCCTCGCCGGGCACCAGCAGGAAGTCGACATCAACACGATGCGCTCGGTGAAGCTGCTGCGCAAAATCATGCCGGTGGTCGACGAGTACCACGGCGCGCGGATGACCGTGCGGCAGGGCGCGAAGCGGGCACTCACCCCGTTCGCCCTGGTGGTGGTCGCGGTGCTGGCCACCGACGTGGTCTTCGCCGTCGACTCGGTGCCGGCCGTCTACGGCATCACCGAGGACCCGTACCTGGTCTTCGCCACCAACGCGTTCGCCCTGCTCGGCCTGCGGGCGCTCTACTTCGTCCTGCACGCGGCGCTGAGCCGGCTGGTGCACCTCAGCTACGGCCTGGCGATCATCCTGGCGTTCATCGGTCTCAAGCTGGGCCTGCACTGGGCGCACGGCATCTGGCCGAGCGTGCCGCAGATCCCCACCCTGGCCTCGCTCGGCGTGATCATCGGCGTGCTGGCAGTGGTGACCCTGACCAGCCTGCGCGCCACCCGGGGCGACACACCCGAGCAGCGAGAGGTCGTGACCGAACGGCACTGACCGCGCCGCGCCGGGCCGACGAGGGGGTACGCGGGAAAGCTCCCGCCCTGGCCGGCCCGGGTGGTACGACTGTGCCATGGGAATCGTGTCACCGGGCTTCTCGGGTCGGCCCCGCTCACAGGAGCCGGCCCTGCCACCCGGTCAGTACCTGACCGAGGACTTTCCGGTGCTCTCGGCCGGCCCGACACCCCGGGTCTCCCTGGACACCTGGGAGTTCGTCATCTCCGCCGAGAACGGCACCGAGTACCGGTGGTCGTGGCAGGAGCTGATGGCGCTCCCGCAGGAGACCCCGATGGTCGACATCCACTGCGTCACCCACTGGTCGAAGCTCGGCACCACCTGGCAGGGCGTCTCCCTGGACACGCTGCTCGACGGCGTGGACACCGGCGCGCACTTCGCGCTCGCCCACTCGTACGGCGGGTACACCACCAACCTGCCGCTTGACGACCTGCGCGGCGGCCGGGCCTGGGTGGCGCACACGTTCGACGGGGCGCCGCTGCCGGCCGAGCACGGCGGGCCGGCGCGGCTGCTGGTGCCGCACCTGTACTTCTGGAAGTCCGCCAAGTGGGTGCGCGGCATCCGGCTCAAGACGATGGACGAGCCGGGATTCTGGGAGACGGCCGGCTACCACGACTACGGCGACCCGTGGCGCGAACAGCGGTACCAGGGTGACTGAGCGGGCCGTGGCGACGGGCACCCCGGCCCGCGCGCCGATCAAGTGGCAGGTGGCGCGGCTGGTCGAGCGCCGGGTGGAGACGCCGACCGCGCAGACGCTCGTGCTGGAGGTGCCGGACTGGCCGGGACACCTGCCCGGACAGCACGTGGACGTGCGGTTGACCGCGCCGGACGGCTACCAGGCCGCCCGGTCGTACTCGGTCGCCGGTCCGGCAGTGGACGGCCCCGACGGCCCGCGCATCGAGGTGACGGTCCAGCGGGTGCCCGACGGCGAGGTGTCGCCGTACCTCATCGATGTCTTCGGCGCCGGCGACCCGGTGGAGGTCCGCGGACCGCTCGGTGGCTGGTTCATCTGGCGGTCGGAGGACACCGCGCCGGTGCAGCTGGTCGCGGGTGGCTCCGGCATCGTGCCGCTGATGGCGATGATCCGGGCGCGGCGGGCGGTCGGCAGCAAGGTGCCGTTCCGGCTGATCTACTCGGTGCGCACCGCGCAGGACGTGATCTACGCCGACGAGCTGCGCCGCCGGGGCCGCGACGACTTCGGCCTCGATGTGGCGTACGTGTACACCCGAGAGGCGCCCGACGGCTGGCGCGGCGAGCCGCACCGGGTCGGGCTGGCGGATGTGAACACCCATGGCTGGCCGCCGGACCTGGAACCGCTCACCTACGTGTGCGGCCCGACCGGGTTCGTGGAGGCCGTGGCCGATCTGCTGGTGGGCCTGGGCCACTCGTCGCGGCGGATCAGGACCGAACGCTTCGGCCCCACCGGCTGAGAGCCCTGGCGGCCCGCCCGCCGACTGCCCCGCCCGCCGACGCAACGTCGAGGAGACCCGATGACCGAGATGTCGTACCTGGACGGCAACATGCTCGACGGCCCGATGCGCGAGCTGTTCACCGTCGACCTGAGCACCGCGATGGGCCGCTGCGAGAACTGCGGGATGACCGGCTCGATGGCCAGCCTGCACGTCTACTCGCACGCCCCGGGTCTGGTCGCGCGCTGTCCGTCCTGCGAGTCGGTGATGGTGCGGCTGGTCCGCGCGCCGGACCGGGCCTGGCTGGACATGCGCGGCGTCACCTACCTCCAGGTGCCGATGCCGATGGAGCAGACGCTTCCCGAGCCGCTCTGACCGGTCGCTTGGCGCTCGCACCGCTGCGACAGACTGGCCGGATGAGCACCGGTCGGTGGCGGGGCGTACCAGTGCGGGTCCGGCTGGTCGTGTCGGCGGCCGTGCTGGTCCTCGCCTACGGCGCCGTCGTGCACGTCCTCCAGTTGTTCGTCCCCGGGCTGCGACCGCAGGTCGCCCTGCCCGGGTGGCTTGCGGTCTACTTCGCGTCCCTGACCCTGTGGGATCCGTTGGCGGCGCTGCTGCTGGCGGCTCGCCGCCCGGCGGGGCTCGCCCTGGGCTGCGCCGTGCTGGTGACGGACGCCGCCGCGAACGGGTACGCCAACTACGTGCTCGACCCCGCCGGTGGCGTCACCCCGGGCCGGATCGGGCAGGCCGTGATCACCGCCCTCGCCGTCGCCCTGGTCGCGCTCACCCCGTCGCTGGCCCGGTGGTACGCCCGCCGGGTCACTCCGGGACGATGAGAGGTTCCACCAGCAGCCACCTGCTGACCGGCCCACCGGCGGGCGCTGGTGCGCCCGACCCGGACCGGGCACCTGCCGCACGGGTTCTGATGTGCCCCTGGCGAGGGTAGGGGTAACTCCCAACCCGACTGGGGGCTGGCAGGATCGAGCAAGATCTGGAAACCGTGGAAGCTCGTTTCCATGACCACGCAGAGGATCTCCCGGTTCCATCGGGCCGCCCTGGCCCTCGTCCTTCCCGTCGCCGTGACAGCGGCAGTCGCCGGGTGTGATGACTCGGCGGCGCCGAAGGCCGCGCCCACGGCCAGTTCGGTAGCCGCGGCTCCCTCGACCTCGGCAAGCGCGGCCGGCCCGGCAAGCGCGGCCCCGGCCGCGGGCTTGCATATGATCGCCAACAACGGGCATCAGCTTGCCTTCCACGTCACGCCGGGAAGTTCTCCCACCATCGTGCTGGACGCCGGCGGTGGCGAGGACTCCTCGTACTGGGATGCCCTGGTGCCGCAGCTGTCAAAGGCCACCGGATCGCAGATCATCACCTACGATCGGGCCGGCCTGGGCGCCAGCGAGGAGGTTAAGGGCCCATGGGACCCCAAGGCCGCCGCCTCCGACCTGCAGGCCGGTCTGCGTGAACTCGGCGTCACCCAGAACGTCGTCCTCGCGGGCCACTCGCAGGCAGGAGAGGTGGCCCACTACTTCGTCCTCGCGAACCCCGGCGTTGTCTCCGGCGCGGTGCTCATCGATGCCAACGTGCCGCAATTCTTCACCGACACCCAGATCCAACGCCTCGTCGCGCTGACCGCGCCGCAGATCGAGGAGCTCAAGAAGGCGCCGTCGACGAAGGCGAACCGCCAGCTCATCGCCACGGCCGACAACTTCGGGCCCACGCACCAGGCGTACCACAAGGTCTCCTGGCCCGACGGCGTTCCCGTCATCTATGTCGTGTCGGACAAGACGCCCTTCGATGGATCTCCGCAGGACGCTCAGGCCTGGCGCGACGCGGCAGCGGCGTTCACCAAGGCGGGGCCCGACCGCACACTCGTCGTCGCCGAGGGAAGCTCGCACGACGTTCCCCAGGACAAGCCCGCCCTGGTGCTCAAGGACATCGAACAGATGACCGCCACCGTCAAGTAAAGCGCCGTAGGCGAGCGCGACAAGCCACCCGGTCCGGATCCCGATGACGGCGAGGTGGTGGTCGAGATTCGGGGAGCGGGCCGGAACTGCTTACGCGATGGGTAGCGTGTGTGCGGGTGTCGATCGATCGAGCCGCCGATCGCGATGCGAGCCTCCGTGGACCACGGACGGACACCATGGTCGCTGGATCCCACGCGACGTGGGGGGACACCGACCGTGGGGAAGTGCGGATCGCCGGCCAACATGAATCACCAGCCCTGCGGTTCGGCACGATGCGCAATGGTGGAGTGAGATGACCGATAACAGCGGAACCGCCCGGTCCGGCGGCTCCTCGTCCTCGCGGGAGGGCTCCGGGCCGGGTCGCGTCGCTCGCAGCGGTCCGATTCCGCGCTCCGCGCTGGCCCAGCGGATGAGCCTGCTGGGCTGGTCGCTGGTGCTGCTGCCGGGCGCGGTCCTAGGTGCCGTGCTCGCCACACTCTGGATCACCTCGATATCGATCGTCGCGCTTGGTGCCGGAATCCCACTGACCCTGCTCGCGACCGTACTGGTGCGCTGGTTTGCCGACCTGCATCGCCGGTGGGCCGCCGACCGGCTCGGCGAACCGGTGCCCGCCCGGCCCTATCAGCCGACGCCGGACGCCGGGTGGCCCGTGCGGCTCTGGACGATCCTGCGCGACCCGGCGACGTGGCGGGACTGGATCTGGTTGGTGGTCAACTCGATCACCATTTGGTTGAGCTGCGGACTGTCGCTGCTGTTCTTCGTCTTCGGAGTCGCATACCTGTCCTATCCACTCATCTATCAGCTGACGCCGTCTCAGGTATTCCGCACTCCGATGGGGGAGGGCTTCCGGCTGCACAGCGTCGCGCAGTCGTTCGGGCTCGTACCGCTCGGTCTGGTTTTCCTTCTGCTCTGGTACGTCACTGCGGTGCGCCTCGCGAACCTCAACGCTCGGGTGATCCGCGCTCTGCTCGGTCCCACCGAACAGGCGCGCCTGCGGGCCCGCGTCCAACAGTTGGCGACCTCGCGAGCTGAGACCGTCGACACCCAGGCCGGTGAACTGCGCCGAATCGAACGCGACCTGCACGACGGCGCGCAGGCCCGGCTGGTGTCGCTGGGTATGAGCCTGGGCTTGGCCGAACAGTTGCTGCCCAACGATCCGCAGGCCGTCCAGCAGTTGCTGGCCGAGGCCCGCGAGTCGACCTCCAGCGCCCTCACCGAGCTGCGCGATTTGGTACGAGGCATCCATCCGCCGGTATTGGCCGACCGTGGCCTGGACGGCGCACTCAAGGCCTTGGCCCTGGTCAATCCGATCCCGATCACGGTGGTGACCCGCCTACCCGGACGGCTGCCAGCCCCGATCGAGTCCGCGGCCTACTTCGCCGTCGCCGAGGCCTTGTCGAACGCCATCAAGCACGCCCAGGCCCAGCAGATCCGGATCACCGTGGAGTTCGCACCCCACCGGGGCGGCGCTGCCGGGGAACTGACAATGCTGGTGTCCGACGACGGCCGTGGGGGTGCTTCGATCGATGCCGGCACGGGCCTGCGTGGCATCGTCCGTCGCCTGGCGCCCTTCGACGGCACGCTGACCGTTGACAGCCCGCCGGGCGGGCCTACCGAGGTGAGGATGTCGCTGCCGTGCGTATCGTGATAGCCGAGGACCTCGCCCTGCTCCGCGAGGGCCTGATCAGGATCCTGCGGGCCAATTCATTCGAGGTCGTGGAAGCCGTTGACAACGGCCCCGCGCTGATCCGGTCGCTGACGACGCACCGCCCCGACGTCGCCATCGTCGACGTGCGGTTGCCGCCGACCTTCACCGACGAGGGGCTGCGTTCCGCGATCGAGGCCCGCCGCCAGATTCCAGGGCTGCCCATCATGGTGCTGTCGCAGTATGTCGAGCAGATCTACGCCAGGGAGCTGATGTCAGATCGCGCGGGCGCGGTGGGCTACCTGTTGAAGGACCGGGTTACGGACGTCGACCAATTCGTCGCCAGTGTCCGGCAGGTCGCTACCGGCAGCACCGTTATGGACCCCGACGTGGTGAGTGCGCTACTCACCCACCGCTCCACCGACCCCAAGCTCCTGGAGCTGAGCCCACGCGAGCATGAGGTCCTCACCCTGATGGCCGAGGGCCGCTCGAACGCTGCGATCGCCGCCCGGATGTTCGTCACCGAGAAAACCGTCAGCAAACACAGCAACAGCATCTTCACCAAGCTCGGTCTCAAGCCCTCCGAGGACGACAACCGCCGCATCCTGGCGGTCCTCGCCTACCTGGAAGGCTGAGTCCTTGGCCTCTGCCCCACGATGTGTGCGACCTGATCACGGATGAGGAACGCCACGGGCGGCGCGTGGCCGCCGCGTCGAGGCAGCACGTGCTGCCTCTTCCCGGCGGCCCCGATCCGGTGTCCCGGACTCAGCGCACGATCTCCGCGAGCACGTCGACCTGCCCGGGGTCGGCGCCGTAGCAGTACAACACCAGTTCGTCCGCGCCGAACTCCCGGTACGCGGCCACGGTGTCGGCGATCTGGGCCGGGTCGCTCAACGGCTCACCCCACCCCGGCCGGCCGGTGAACGCGTAGTAGGCGGCGATGGCGACACGCGCCTCGTCGATCGTGGCGGCCGAGCCGACCGCGACGTTGACCTGGCACACCAGGCGCGGCCGGCCGGGACGGCCCGCCGCCTCCCACCCCTCCTGCACGGTACGGACCAGGGGGCCGGCCCAGGTCAGGGGTGCCGCGCAGACGAACCCGTCGGCGTAGCGCCCGACGCGTCGCAGTGCCGGCGCGGCGAACCCTCCGATCAGCATCGGTGGCCCTCCGGGCGTGGTGGGGCGGGGTCCGATCGTCGTCCCGCGGTACGGCTGGCCCGCCAGATCTCGCGCAGGGCGGTGAGTTGCGCGTCGAGCAGCCGACCCCGCTGCCCGATCGGGGTGCCGGCGGCAACGTGGTCGTCGTCGCGACCACCGACGCCGATGCCGAGGACGAACCGGCCGGCGGACATCCGGTCGAGGGTGGCGACCTGCTTGGCCAGCAGGGCGGTCTCGCGCAGCGGGCCCAGCAGGACCTCCGTCTGGAGGCGGATGCGCGTCGTGGCGCCGGCGAGGACCGCCAGGGCGGTCAACGGTTCGGGATTGTCGAACGTGAGGCGGTCCAGCAGGGCGAGGCTGTCGAAGCCGCGTGCTTCGGCGGCGGTGGCCCAGTCGAGCAGGCGGGCCGGTGCGCTGATGGGCAGGCCGAGGCCGATGTCCATGTCGATCTCCGTACGGTAGGCAGCGTGAACTGAAGCCGCCACCTCCTCCTCGCCCACGGCGAGGTCCCGAGTTCATCTGCGACGTGTTTCTCGAACCAGGGATACGAAGTTCCGCGCCAACTGTACGCGGCATCCGCCGGGGCATCGCGGCGCGCGATGATCGACTCCGTTTCACCGAAATCGGGGTGTCCGAGCGCCCGGGACACCCCGACTTCGAGGATGTCGAGTCGATCAACCGCCGCCGTGGCGAAAACTCGGGTGCGGGTGGCACGGGGGGATCCGTAGGCTCCGATCTCCGGCCCGTCCGGGCTGCCCCGTCCACGGATCGGAGATGAGCGCAGCGATGGCCAGTCACCTCTTCGCGGTGTGTTTCGGCGCGAACGAACCCCTGCGTGTCGCGCGGTTCTGGTCCGAGATCCTGGGTCGGGAGCTGGTCGACGACCCCCGCGACGGTGCCCTCGTGCTGCCCGACGACAAGAGCGGCTTCCGGCTGCGGTTTCCGCAGATCCCGGAGCCGAAGCTTCTGCAGAACCGGGCGCACCTCGAACTGACAAGCGACTCGCCGGAACACCAGCGGCAGACGGTGGCCAGGGCGCTGGAGCTGGGCGCGCGGCACACCGATGTCGGTCAACTCCCGGAGGAGAGCCACGTCGTGCTCGCCGACCCCGAGGGCAACGAGTTCTGCGTCCTCGGGCCGGGCAACACGTTCCTCGCCGGCTGCGGTTTCCTCGGTGATGTGGCCTGCGACGGAACGCAGGCCGTCGGCTACTTCTGGAGCGAGGCGCTCGGGTGGCCGCTGGTCTGGGACCAGGACGAGGAGACCGCCATCCAGTCACCCCTGGGTGGCCCGAAGCTCGCCTGGGGCGGGCCGCCGTTGATGCCCAAGGGGAGTAGGGACCGGGTGACGTTCGACCTCGCCGTGGACGACGGCGACGACCAGCAGGCCGAGGTCGACCGTCTGGTCTCCCTCGGCGCCACACTGATCGCCGCCGACGGGGAGGGCGCGGTGGTGCTGGCCGACCCCGACGGCACCGAGTTCCGCCTGCTGACGCGCCGCTAGGCCTCACCGCCGCCGTCGTCGCTGCCACCCGACGAGCCCGTGCTGCGCTGAGCGCCGGGTTCGGGGCGCGCGAACGTGCACGATGTGGGGTGCCAGAGAGCCTGGCTAGGCTGGACGCGTGACTGATGCGGCGGGGCCGATCGAGCCGTCCGGGGTGTGGTCCACAGCCGTCGGCGTGGCCCGGGTGCGGGCGATGGAGACGGCACGCGAGCAGCCGCTGTTCCGGGATCCGCTGGCGCTGGCCTTCGCCACGGCCGGCGGGAGAGGCCCCGCGACGCCGCCGCCCTCGCACGCGGACGAGGCGGCGCGACGCCGCTGGCTCGGTGTGGCCTTCTCGATCGTCATCCGGACGAAGTTTCTGGACGACCTGCTGGATCGGGCGGTCGCGTCCGGCATCCGGCAGGTCGTGCTGCTCGGCGCCGGGATGGACAGCAGGGCCTTCCGGATGGACTGGCCCGCGGGCACCCGATTGTTCGAGGTCGACACGGCCGAACCGCTCGGCTTCAAGGCCGCGGTGCTGCGTCAGGAGCGTGCCGTTGCGCGCTGCGAGCGGATCACCGTCCCCGTCGACCTCCGCGAGGACTGGCCCGGCGCCCTGGCCGCGGCCGGGCACGATCCGGCGCAGCCGACGGTGTGGATCGCCGAGGGGCTGTTGATCTATCTACCCGAGGAGGCGGTGGAGTCGCTGCTCGAACGGGTCGGCGCGCTGTCCGCCCGGGGCAGCAGGATGGGCCTCACCCTGGGTTCGCGCGGTGTGGTCGACCGCTTTCGCGAGGGCGCCGCCTCGGGATCGGCGGCGTCGATGTGGCTCTCGGAGATGCCAGAGGACCCGGTCGGCTGGCTGGCCGGCCTCGGCTGGGAGGCGGAAACCTTCACCCTGCGCGAGCGCGCCGCTGCCTACGGGCGTCCGGTGCTCACCCCGCCGCAGCAGGAC
This sequence comes from Micromonospora lupini str. Lupac 08, assembly GCF_000297395.2. GTDB lineage: Bacteria > Actinomycetota > Actinomycetes > Mycobacteriales > Micromonosporaceae > Micromonospora > Micromonospora lupini. The sequence continues at coordinate 3,311,628 of NZ_HF570108.1, forward strand.
GAGGGCGTGGGCGGGCTCGTCTCGGCGGTTCGCGCCGCGCACTGAGCACGACGAGGGCCGGGGTGTGGGTCAGGCCGGCGTGAGGAGGCAGAACTCGTTGCCCTCCGGGTCGGCCAGGACGGTCCACGGGACGCTGCCCCCGCCCAGGTCCGCGTCGGTGGCGCCGAGAGACCGCAGTCGGGCCGCCTCGCCCTCCAGGTCGTCGCCCGGGTAGGGGCGGACGTCGAGATGGACGCGGTTCCACACCGTCTTCACGTCGGGCGTGCGGAGAAACTGCAGGTACGGGCCGACGCCCTGAGCCGAGCGCAGCACCGCGCTGTGGTCGGTCACCTTGTGCACGGTCCAGTCCGTGGCCTCGCCCCAGAAGCGGGCCATGAGACGCGGATCCGCGCAGTCGACCACCACCGACGCGATCGGTCCCGTTTCCTCGTAGAGCGAGTCCAGCACGCAGAACTCGTTGCCCTCCGGGTCGGCCATCACCGTCCACGGCACGTCGCCCTGGCCCACGTCCGCGAGGGTCGCGCCGAGACCCTTCAGCCGCGCCACCACCTCCGCCTGGTGTTCCGCCGAGGTGGTCGCCAGGTCGACGTGCACGCGGTTCTTCACCGTCTTGGGTTCCGCGGAGACGACGAGGTCGATGCAGACGGCGACGGGATCGGGGTAGACGAAGCCCTCGGGTTCGAGGTTGGTGACACCCGGTCCCTCGCTGGAGATGCCCCAGCCGAGCGCCTTCGCCCAGAAACCGCCCAGGGCGGCGTCGTCGCGAGCCTTCATGTTGATCTGCACAAGCCGCGTTGCCATGCCCACGATCCTAAACAGGGGCGCGGCCGGTGCGAACGGCGTACGCCCGCCTCATCTTGATGTAGTTTCCGCAGCCGGCCATCGAGCACCAGCGGCGGGCCTGGTTGCGCGACGCGTCGTAGTACGCCCAGCGGCACGTGTCGCGGGCGCAGACCTTGAGTCGCCGCCACGAGCCGTCCACGTCGCACTGCCGGATGGCGTCGATGAGCCCGGCCACCGCCTCATCGAGCGGCGCGCCGCCGACGGCGACCAGGCGGTGGCCGTCGGCGGTGAAGCGCGGCGCGACGGGCGTCGCCGCCAGGACCCGGTTGAGGCCATCGAGCGCGGCGGGGTCGCCGTGGTGGCCGGCGTGCCCGAGCAGCACGGCACGCAGGCCCTCCCGGATCGTCACGGCCGCGTCGAGGTCGGCCGGCCCGAGGCGTACGCGGGCCGGCAGCAGCCGCCGCTCGACGAACCAGTCGCGCAGCCGCTCCGGGCTGGTAAGCGTTTCGTCGTCGATCTGCGGCTCGACGGTGTTCACGAAGTCCCGCAGCAGCCGGGCGGCGGCCGGCACCGCGCTGTCGTCGTCCACCGCTCACCCCTTTCGCGTCACACCACCGTAGCGCCTTGACAGGTGTGAAAACGCCTGCGAGGGTCGGAACCACACCGGCAAAGCGGTTTTGCCGGTGTGAGAACTGACCGGGGGAGGGCGGCTGTGGCTTCCACGCTCAAGGACGTGGCCCGGCTCGCCGGGGTGTCGGTGAAGACCGTCTCCAACGTGGTCAACGACTATCCCCACGTGAGCGCCGACGTCCGGCGTCGGGTCGAGGCCGCCGTCGCCCACCTGCGCTACCGGCCGAACGCGTTCGCCCGGACCCTGCGCACCGGCCGCACCGGCGTCCTCGCCCTGGTCCTGCCCGACGCCGACCTGCCGTACGCCGACGACCTCGCCCGCGAGGTCGTGCATGCCGCCGCGCGTCGGGGCTACCGGGTCGTCATCGAACACGAGCGCGCCTCGCCCGACCCGGACGAGGGCCGGTCGATGCCCGTGGACGGCGTGCTGGTCGGTGCGCCGGGCTACCTGGCCGAGACGCTCGCCGCCGCGGGTCGACCCGTCGTGCTGGTCGGGGGCGCTGCCCGCGACCCGCGGTGCGACCAGATCCGCGTCGACCTCGCCGGCGCGGCCGAGGACGCGACCAGCCATCTGCTGCGCACCGGCCGTCGGCGGATCGCCGCGATCGGCGCGTACCCCCCGGGGTATGTCGGGACGTCGCAGCCGGGCACGGCCGGTTACCACCGGGCGCTGCGCGGCGCCGGGTTGACGCCCGTGCCCGGTCACCTGCTGCCCGCCCGGCACCACCGCCGGTCGGACGGCTATCACGCGGCCCGCGACCTGTTCGCGGGCCCGGACCGCCCGGACGCGATCTTCTGCTTCTCCGACCGCCTCGCGATCGGCGCGATGCGGGCCGCCTTCGACGCCGGGCTGCGCGTCCCCGCCGACGTCGCCGTGATCGGTGTCGGCGACGTCGAGGAGGGGCGTTACTCCCGGCCCACGCTCAGCACCGTCGCCGTGGACACCGGCTTTCTCGCCCGGGAGGCCGTGGCCCGTCTCACGGCACGGATCGGCCAGCCCGACGCCGCGACCGCCGAGGTCGTCGCGCCGCACACTGTGCTACCCCGGGAGAGCACGGGGGTGTGACGGAGGCCGGTTGGACAACGGCCGGGCCGGTCGGTCAGAGTGGTCGGCCGTGAGATACCTGCGCAGCGGTGGTCCCGCCGCGATCCGGCGACCCCGGCCCACCGACGTCGACGAGTTCGTGGCGGCCGCGCGGCGCAGCCGGGACCTGCACCATCCGTGGCTGGCCGCGCCGACGAGCCCGCAGGAGTACGACAACTACCTGCGTCGCATCCGCCGCCGGGACAGCGCCGGCTACCTGATCTGCGACCGGGCCAGCGGCGCCATCGCCGGCTACGTGAACATCAGCGGCATCGTGCTGGGCGCGCTGCGCGGCGGTTACCTGGGGTACGCGGCGTTCGAGCCGTACAGCGGCACCGGGCACGCCTCGGCGGGCATCGCGCTGGTGATCGACCACGCGTTCACGACGGCCGGGCTGCACCGCCTGGAGGCGAACATCCAGCCGGGAAACGAACCGTCGCGGCGGGTGGCCCGTAAGCTCGGCTTCCGCCTGGAGGGCTTCTCCCCGGACTACCTGTTCATCGACGGCGCGTGGCGCGACCACGAACGCTGGGCGATAACCGCCCCCACCCCACCTCCCGCGTGATCAAGAGGTTTGCGTCACCGCCGTCGGCGTGTCGCGACGCAAACCTCTTGATCAAGACGGGTCAGGCGCCGGGGCGGGGGAAGGCCACCGGGCTTCTGCGGCCTTCCCGGTCCACGGCGCGGATGCCGAAGAAGACGTTGTCCTTGGACAGGTCGATGCTGACCTCGGTGACGTCACCCACCGCGATCACCCGCTGCCATTCGGCGGCAGTGGTCTCCCGCCACACCACCTCGTAGCCGGCCAGGCCCGGCTCGTCGCCGCGCTGCCAGCGCAGCGTCGTGTTGTTGGTCAGGTCGGTGGTCACGATGACGGCGCCCTTGGGCGTGCCGGGCGCCTGGGCCAGCGACCACAGCGCCGCGCCGTTGACCCGGGCCACCCGGGCGATGTACGGGAAGTCGCAGAACTCGGGCAGGTCACCGAACTGCTGGCCGTCCTGCACGCGGACGTCCTGGTGCTGGTGGGCGAAGTCCTCGTTCGGCTCGGTGAACCGCGCCGCCGGCCAGCCCTCGCGCAGGAACGAGATGTGGTCGCTGCCGCGCAGGTAGCGGTCCCGCCGGTAGATCACCCGCACCCGCATGCCCGTCGCGTCGTTCTCCGCGACGTCCCGGACGAACCGGGCGAGCTGCCGCGACGGTGAGTCGTTCTCGCCGCCGACGGACTGCCGGGTGGTGGCCTCCGCCGGGGTCTCGGCGGTCGGCACCCCCTCGGCGAAGAGTCGCACCGCGTACGGGTCGCGGGTGCCGTCGTCGGCGGTGCTGCTGCCCACGATGTCGTCGCTGAACATGCCCTGCACGTCCGCGCCGGCCGCCTTGAACTGCGCGGCCAGGTACGCCGAGCCGTACAGGCCCTGCTCCTCCGCGGCGACCGCGGCGAAGACCACGGTGGCGGCGGTCGGCCGGGTGGCCATCAGCCGGGCCAGCTCCAGCACCACTGCCACGCCGGACGCGTCGTCGTCGGCGCCGGGCGCGTCGCTGACCGCGTCCATCACGTCGGTGACCCGGGAGTCGTAGTGGCCGGTCACCACGTAGGTGCGGTTCGGCGCGCTCTGGCCGCGCAGGGTGGCCACCACGTTGGTGATCCGGGTGGCGGTGGGGATCCGCGACGCCGGCTGCTGGACGTACGACTGGAGTTCGACTGTCATCCGGCCGCCGGAGGTGGCCGCGTACGCCTGCAATTGCGCGTGGGTCCAGTCCCGGGCGGCGCCGATGCCCCGCTGGGGGTCGTCCTGGCTGGAGAGGGTGTGCCGGGTGCCGAACGCGGCGAGGCGGCGCACGATCGCCTCGATCCGGCGTGGGTCGACCTGGCGTAGCAGCTCACGCAACTCGCGCTCGGGCCGCTGGGCGTGGATCGGGCGGCCGGGGCCGGCCGGAACGGCGTCGGTGGCGGCGGCGGGCGCGGTGAGGGCGGGCGCCGCGACGGTGGCGGCGGTCGCCGCGGTGGCGGCGGCCGAGGCGGACAGGAAGGTGCGGCGGGTGGACCTCGTGGGCCCCGCGCCGGTGTCGTCTGATCCCATTCCGGCATCCTGCCCATCGATGGTGGTGTCTGTCCATATCGTGCGGCGTCGATGAGTGCGGAGTTTTCACCCGGACCGGGTGATGACACTTAGTGACGATCTTCCTACGGTGGGTGTCATGGCTGCCGTGCGCGCGACCCCCGCAGACCCCACTCCCGGCCTGATGAGCGAGGCCGGGCAGAGCGGCGACCAGCGGGCCATGCCGCCCGAGCTGGGCCCCGACTCCCTCGCCGTCCTCAGCGGCCCCACCTTCATGTACTCGAATTCGAGCGGCGACGTCCCGCCGGGCAGCATCGGCGGCCTCGTGCACCTGGACACCCGGCTGGTCAGCGACTGGACCCTGACCGTCAACGGTGGCGCGCTGCTGGTGTTGCGGGCCCAGACGATCGAGCACTACTCCGCGCAGTACGTGCTCACCAACTCCGCGCTGCCCGCGTTGCCGCCGAACAGCCTGGGCCTGCGGCGGCTGCGCTACGTCGGCGACGGCTTCCACGAGCGGGTCGAGCTGCTTTCGTTCCAGCCGGAGCCGGTCCGGTTGGAGGTGCGCCTCGCCGTCGGCGCGGATTTCGCCGACCTGTTCGAGGTCAAGTCGGTGGTCCGGGACCGCTCGGCGGAGATCACCCGGGACCACGCCGCCGACGGCTCCGAGCTGTGCTTCTCCTACCGCAACGGGGACTTCTCCGCCCAGACCCGGGTGTGCTGCGTCCCGCCGGCGGACCGGATCGAGGGTGACGAGCTGGTCTGGGATCTGGACCTGCGCCCGCGCGAGCAGTGGAAGGTGGACCTGCACGTTCCGCTGCCACCCGGCATGGGAGTGGTCGAGCCGGTGCGTGGCGACATCGCCGACGTCGTCCACGGCCGGGTCGACGACCCGCTGCGCCGGTGGGTCGAGGACCGGGCCCTGCTGCGCAGCGACAACCAGGCGCTGGAACGCACCGTGCGGCAGTCCCGCGACGACCTGGCGGCGCTGCGGCTCGACCTGGAGGTCAAGGGCCAGAAGATCCTGTTGCCCGGCGCGGGGCTGCCCTGGTTCCTCAGCGTCTTCGGGCGGGACACGCTGATCAGCGCGTACCAGACCCTGGTGGCCGGGCCGTTGCTGGCCAAGGGAGCGCTGCTCGCGCTGGCCCGCCTCCAGGGCGAGACGTGCGACGACTTCACCGACGAGGAGCCCGGCAAGATCCTGCACGAGGTCCGCAGCGGCGAGCTGACCCGTACCGGCCAGAAGCCGTACGGACCGTACTACGGCACCGCCGACGCCACCCAGCTCTGGCTGATCCTGCTGTCGGAGTACTGGCGCTGGACCGGCGACGACGAGACCGTCCGGCACCTGGCCGACAACGCGATGGCCGCGCTGCGTTGGATCGACGAGTACGGCGACCGCGACGGCGACGGCTACGTCGAGTACGCCACCCGCTCCCCGGAGGGCCTGGGCAACCAGTGTTGGCGGGACTCGCCGGACGGGATCTGCTTCGCCGACGGGCGCATCCCGGTGCTGCCGCTTGCCACCGCCGACATTCAGGGCTACACCTACGACGCGAAGCTGCGGCTGGCCGAGCTGTTCGACGGACCGTTGGCCAACCCGTCCCTGGCCCGGCGCCTACGCGACGAGGCCGGCACCCTGTACGAGCGGTTCAACCAGGACTTCTGGATCGACGAACGGGGTGGCTACTACGCGGTCGCTCTCGACGGTGACAAGAACCTGGTCGACGCGAAGACGTCCAGCATGGGTCACCTGCTGTGGAGCGGGATCGTGCCGCCCGAGCGGGCCGAGGCGGTGGTCCGGCAGCTCATGTCCCCCGACATGTTCTCCGGCTGGGGCATCCGGACGCTGTCGCGCGAGGAGCGGCTCTACAACGCCCTCGGCTATCACCTCGGCACGGTCTGGCCGCACGACAACTCCATCGCCGTGCTGGGCCTGGCCCGCTACGGCTACCGGGCGGAGGCCAACCGGATCAGCCTCGCCATGTTCGACGCGGCCGAGCAGTTCGACCACCGGCTGCCCGAGGCGCTCAGCGGGTACGACCGCGAACGGCTGTTGTTCGCCGTGCCCTACCCGACGGCGTGCAGCCCGCAGGCGTGGGCCGCGGGCACTCCGCTGGCGCTGGTCCGCGCGCTGCTGGGGCTCAACCCGGTCGGCGGACGCCTCGTGATCGACCCGGACATCCCAGCGGAGCTGGGCCGGATCACCGCCGACCGGGTGCGCGCCTTCGGGCAGGAGTGGAGGGTGGAGGCGCTGGGCACCAGCGGTAACGTCCGGCTCCAGGCGAGCTGACCGTACGCCGACGTTTGTCCCGGGCTGCGACGGGAAACGGCCCGCAATGACGAAACCTCGTGTGGTGATCGTGGGGGCCGGGTTCGCCGGTTACCACGCGGCGAAGACGTTGAGCCGGATCGCCCGGGACCGGGCCGAGATCGTGGTGCTGAACTCCACCGACTACTTCCTGTACCTGCCGCTGCTGCCCGAGGTCGCGGCCGGGGTGGTCGAGCCCAAGCGGATCGCCGTGCCGCTGACCGGCACCCTCAAGGGCGTCCGGGTGGTGATCGGCGAGGCGGACCACGTCGACCTGCAGAACCGCTGGGTCGGCTTCACCCAGGCCGAGGGGGAGAAGAACCGCCTGGCGTACGACCGGCTGGTGCTCGCCGTGGGCAGCGTCAACAAGCTGCTGCCCATCCCGGGTGTCACCGAGTACGCGCACGGCTTCCGCGGCCTGCCCGAGGCCGTCTACCTGCACGACCACATCGTCCGCCAGATCGAGCTGGCCGAGCAGGCCGAGGACCCGGCGGAGCAGAAGGCGCGCTCGACCTTCGTGGTCGTGGGGGCGGGCTACACCGGCACCGAGGTGGCCGCGCACGGGCAGTTGTTCACCGACGCGCTGCACGCGCAGCGACCCCGGCTCACCGTCCGGCCCCGCTGGATGCTGCTCGACGTCGCACCCCGGGTGCTGCCCGAGCTGGACAAGCGGATGTCCGAGACCTCGCACAAGGTGCTCAACCGGCGTGGCGTGGACGTGCGGATGGGCACGTCGGTGGCCGAGGCGACCTGCGACGGGGTCAAGCTCACCGACGGCGAGTACGTGCCGACCTGCACGCTGGTCTGGTGCGTGGGGGTGCGGCCCGACCCGTTCGTCAACGAGCTGGGCCTGCGCACCGACCGGGGCCGGCTGGTCACCGACGAGTTCCTCAACGTCCCCGGCTACCCGGAGGTCTTCGCCTGCGGCGACGCCGCCGCCGTGCCCGACCTGGTCAACCCGGGCCAGATCTGCGGCATGACGGCCCAGCACGCGCAGCGGCAGGGCAAGCGGGTGGCGCACAACATCGCCGCGTCGTACGGCTTCGGCCAGCGCAAGCCGTACAAGCACCACGATCTGGGGTGGGTGGTCGACCTGGGGGGCAAGGACGCCGCCGCGAACCCGTTGCACGTCAACCTGGCCGGGCTGCCGGCCAAGGCGGTCACCCGGGCGTACCACCTGATGGCGATGCCGGGCAACCGCACCCGCGTGGGGGCCGACTGGGTGCTCGACGCCGCGCTGACCCGCTCGGCCGTGCAGTTGGGGCTGGTCCCGGCGAACGCGGTTCCGCTGGAGAGCACCTCACCGGAGGTCGCGGTGCACGGCCGCTGAGCGGAACCCGTCGGCCCGGTCGGTCAGCCCAGCGAAGGGGCGGGACCGGCCGGCGGACGTGGTTCGCCCGGGTCGGCCGGTGGCGGCGGGTTCAGCCGTCGTGGCCCGTACTCCCGCAGCAGGGTCTGGACGATGCCGGCGGCGGGGATGGCCAGCAGCGCGCCGAGCAGCCCGGCCAGCTCCGCCGCGAGCAGCACGCTCAGCAGCACTGTCAGCGGGTTGAGCCGAACCGCGCGCGCCAGGATCAGCGGCTGGAGCAGATGGTTCTCGACCTGCTGGTAGACCACGAAGAAGACGAGCACGACGACCCCGGCGGTGGGGGAGTGCAGGAATCCGGCCCCGGCGGCGATCACCGCGCCGATCGTCGCGCCGACAAGCGGTATCAGGTCGGCCACCGCCACCAGCAGCGCGATCACGCCCGCGAACGGCACCCCGGTCAGGGCCAGCACCACGAACGTCAACGCCCCGCAGATCACGCTGATCAGCAGGTTGCCGGTGAGATAGCCGGTCACCGTCCGCGACACCTCCCGGCCGACCCGGCGCAGACGCTCGCCCCGACCGTCCCCGGCCGCCGCGAGCACGCCGCGGGTGATCCGCGGCGATTCCAACACCATGAGGTACGCCAGCACGACGACGGTGACCAGCCCCGCGACCGTCTCCACCACGCCGCGCAGCACACCGACGGCGGGTTGTCGCAGCCGGCTGCCGAAGTCGCGCAACTGGTCGGAGTGCTCGCCCACGTAGCGCCGTGCTCCGGTGCGTTCCACGAGCTGGCCCACCGGGCCCCGTCCGGCGCGCGCGTCGCGCAGCAGTTCCGGCCCCCGCTCGGCGAACCGGCCCAGCTCGTCCAGCAGCGGCACCAGGATGACCGTGGCGAGGACCGCCACCACCACGAACGCGGCGAGGAACACGAGCAGCGTGGCTACGGCCCGCCTCCGGACGAACCGACGTTGCAGCCAGTCCACGGACGGCTTGAGCGCGACCGCGAAGAAGGCGGCCACCACCGCCCAGACCAGCACCCGGCGGGTCGCGTACACGAAGGCCAGCGCGAGCGCGGTCGCCAGCACCAGACCGATCACGATCAGGGCCCGGCGGGCGGTGGCCCGATCGTCGGCGTTGCTCACCCACCGCGCCTTCCCCGCCCACATCACCGGAAACCCGGCAATGCGGACGAGTCGCCCCGTCCTAGGCGTCGGCGTCGCTGAGCGGGTGGGCGCCGGCGACGAACGTGTCGAGCGCGGCGGCGTGCAGCAGCCCGCCGGGGACCGGATCGCGCAGGGCTGCCGCCGCGAGCCGGCCGACCGGCAGCCCGCCGGGACGGTGCGTCGCGGCGAGCACCAGGTTGCCGTAGCGCCGCCCGCGCAGCATCCGGCGGTCCCCGAACACGCAGACGTCCCCGAAGACGGCCCGCAACGTCGCCACCTGCACGCGGGTGCCCACCAGCGGCGGCAGGTCCGTCACGTTCACCAGAAACAGTCCACCGGGGCGCAGGGCGCGGGCCACCTCGGCCGCGAACTCCACGGTGCGGACGTGCGGGGGCATCCGGGCCGCCCGGTAGATGTCGGCGATCACCAGGTCGTACGCGCCGTCCGGGGCGGCCTTCACCGCGTCCCGGGCGTCGGTGACCTCGACGCGCACCTCGGGCGGCAGCGGCGGCAGTTCCCGGGCTACCAGCTCGACCACCGCACGGTCCCGCTCGACGACCCGCTGCGCGGAGCCCGGCCGCGTCGCGGCGAGCCAGCGCGGCAGCGTCAACGCGCCGCCGCCGAGGTGCAGCACGCTCAGCGGTACGCCCGCCGGGGCCGCCAGCTCCACCGCCGACGCGATCCGGCGGACGTACTCGAAGTGCAGGTGCCGCGGATCCTCGACATCCACGTACGACTGCTCGACGCCGGCGGAGAGCAGCGTCCGTCCGGTTCGGCGGACCGGATCGGCGACCAGCTCCAACCGGTCGGCGGCACGGTTCATGACGGCACGCTAACCGAGCCGGTGCCGGGTAATGCCGACGGGCCCGCGCCCGACCCCCCGACGTGCGCGCCCGCCGGTCCGACGCCGCTTGTCCGACGGGCGCGGGCCGACGTGTGCGGGCCGTCGAGGCGACGGGCGCGGGCCGAGGTGCACGGGCCGACGGGCCGACGGACGCGGGGGCGTACCCCGCGTCCGTCGGCCCGCGTGTGCCGTTGCGGCCGGTCAGCCGCTGGCCATCCCGGCGCCCACCTCGTCGATGGCGTCGTCGATCGCGTGGGCGAGGTCCACGTCGAGTGCGGTCACCCCGTCCGCCTGGTTGGTGCGGACGGTCAGCACGGCGGCCGTGCCGCCCGGTCGCCCGATGCTCGGGGCGCGTCCGGTGTCCTGGCGCAGCCGGTCCAGCCGGGCGAGCACCCGGTCCAGGTTGTCCGGCGGCAGCGCGATCACGCGGTACAGCCCGGCGCTGTCACCGGCCCAGTACGGCAGGTCGTCCAGCGCCGCCCGGAGCTGGGCCTCGTCCAGGGTGGGCGTGGTGGTGGAGGCGCCCACGATGCCGCCGCCGGCCGCCGGCGGGTTGAGCAGCTCCCGCAGGCCGTCGGGGACGTGCAGGGACTCGACCAGATCGCCGTCCTGTTCGGCAAGCGCGGCGAGTGTCGCCTCCACCTGGTAGCGGGCCTGTTCCGGCGTACGCCCGCTGATCCGGCCCACCTCGGCGAGGAAGCCGGGCAGGTCCCGGTGCCGCTCGATGCCGTCGACGGGCACGACGTCGTGCAGCGAGTTCGGCACGGCGGCGAGCAGCCGTTGCCGCTCCGCAACGTCCAGTGCGAAGGCCAGCACCAGCACGGTCGCCTCGGCGCCCACCTTGGCCGTCCGGAAGTCGACGCCGGAGCGGCGTCGGACGTCGTCGACCAGGTCGTGGTAGCCCACGCTGTTCACCCCGGCCGCACCGCCGGGAGGAGGCTGCGGTCGCGGATTGTCCGCGGTGCCCCGCGACGGCGGCGCCGGACCACCTCGCGTGGTGTCCGACTTGTGCCGTCCGGCCGGTGGCGGACCGGCCCGCTTGCCCTGGTCCAGGCTGGTGAGCTGCTTGGAGGCGCTCAGGCTGGCGCCGAACTGACTGGGCTGGCTGCCCTGTTCGCGGGCCTGCCGGGCCAGCGCCCGGCGCCGCTGGTTGTCGCCCTCCATCTGCTTGCGCATGGTGACGCCCCTTTCGCTGGGGATCGATCCTGCTCCCGTCGCCTTCCCGCCGTCCCGGGAGCCGAAACGGACGCTGCCGGCCGGGTAGCGCCGAGCGCGGACCAGGCTTCATCCGGCACGGGTGAGGGGTGCTCACCCGTGCGGCCCGCAGGATCGGGGCAGGACCGCAGTTCTTCCGAGGTACGCGGAAGGAAGGTCGTCATGAAACGGATCGTCGAGATCGTTCCCGCTCGACCCGGCTGGTACGCCCGCTGGCAGCTCGCGCCCGACGCCACCCGGTGCTATCCGGTAAGCCTGTGGGCCCTGCTGGAGGAGGCCGACGGAACCGGCCGGGAAGTGGTCGGAATGGACTGCATCGGCCAGTGGCCGGGTGCGGACGACAACGAGGCCGGTGGGGAGTTTGTCCGCTACCTGTACCAGACGCCCGACTCGGGGAAACCCGACGACATCGAACCCCCGACGACCGTCGAGCTGCGCGACGGCGCGCCCCGGCTCCAGCCGATGACCGCGCCCTAGACATTCCTCCGGCCCCCGACCCCAGGTCCCAGGGTCGGGGGCCACCCCGACGCGCCTCGGTCGACCGGCACCCCAGACCTGCCCGATCGCCCAACGGCCCGCGGCGGCGCAAGACGGCAGCCATGCCCCACCCGCGTCCTTTGCTCTGCTTCAACCCACGCAACGGCCGATCGGTGCCGGCGTTGCGTGGAGTGAAGCAGAGCAAAGGCGGCGAAGTAGGGGCGCGGCGGGACGGCAGCGCGGCAGCGCGGAGGGGCGGCAGCGCGAGGGGACGGCAGCGCGGCGGGGCGGCAGCGCGGCGGGGCGGCAGCGCGGCGGGGCGGCAGCGCGCCAGTAACTGCCCCGGCAGGCGCACTGCGCGGCGACGCGGTGGGTCAGCCGATGGCGCGCAGATCGCCGTCGTCGGCGACTGTGTTGTCCACGGCCAGCAGCTCGGTGAGCCCGGTGCGGTCCAGCATCTGCCGGAGTCGGGCGCTGACCCCGGTCAGCCGGATCGCGCCGGCGCCCCGGTGCACCATGAGCAGGGCACTGAGCCCGGACGAGTCGCAGAGGCCGACCCCGGCCAGGTCGATAGTCACGTGCTGCTCGCCGTGCAGCTCAGCAGCGGCGGCGACCAGGTCGGGCGCGGTGTCGTAGTCCAGCTCGCCGGTCAGCCGCAGCCGGACGTGAGCGGCGTCGAGCCGGGTCACCTCGATGGTCAACAGCTGGTGGGACATTCCACCATGTTCCCAGTCCAGCGGCGGAACGCAAACCCTGGGGCCGGGAGCAGCCGGGTCACGCGGTGGCGGAGGACTGCGGCGAGCCGGGGCCGACCGCGCGGGTGGCCGGCAGCGGCCGGCCGAGCAGCGCCGCCACCCCGGTGATGTCCAGGATCGTCGCCAGGAAGCGGGGAACCGCCCGCAGCCGCAGGGTCGTGCCGACCGACTGGCCCTCCCGCCACGCGTGCACGATCACGGCGAGCCCGGTGCTGTCGATGAAGGTCAGGTCGGCGAAGTCCAGCACGAGGGCGCGCGGCGCGTCGGCCAGGACCCGATCGACCTCGGCGCGCAGGGGCGCCGCCGTGGCGTACGCCAACTCGCCGCCCACACGGATCAGGGGCCTGTCGGGATCGGACCGGTCGACGGACACGCTCAGCGGCGTCGCCTCCGGAGCCCGCCCAACAGATGCCACGATCACGCCTTTCCGCACCCCGCCGTTCTGGCCGGTGCGAGGGGATCGTAACAACCGCCGAGCAGGTCCGCCCGGTACGCGAGCGAGGGCCCGCGACCTGCCGTGGGATGCCGGTCGGGGCGTACCGGCGTAGGGTGGTCGGAGAGATTTGACCACAGACGCCGGTTCCGGTGCGGGTTCGGGTGGACGACAAGGAGTGAGGCTCAGCTGGTGACTGCTTCCGACGTCAGGGACACCGACCCGGGCGACGGACGGATCTCCACGCCGAGTACCACACGGGCCCCGGCGTGGTCCTCCGGCGCACCGTCCTGGCCCCCGTCCGCGCTGCCGCCGCTGGCCCCCGACCGCGATCAGGCCACACCGGACTGGTCCGAGGTCGTCGAGCATTTCCGCGAGGGCCTGGTGGTCTGCGACGCCGACGGCGTCGTCCGACACGTCAGCCCGGTGGCCGAGCGGCTGCTGCCCGAGGTCGTCCCCGGTGCGCCGCTGGCCGCCTCCGGTGTGCCGGGCCTGAGCGAGGGGAGCCCCGGAGGCTTCACCCACCGCGGGCGGCGCCTCACCGCCCGCCAGGTGCCGCTTTCCGCCGGCCGCTGCTGCTGGTACGTGGAGGACGTGACCGAGAGCGTCAGCCGTGCCGACGCGCTGCTCGCCGAGCGGGCCCGTTCCGCCTTCCTGGCGGTGGTGGGCGACAAGCTGGGCAACCCCCTGCACCCCGACCGGGCCGCGGCGGCTGTCGTCCGGCTGGCGGTGCCGACCCTGGCCGAGGTGGCCGTGCTGGTGCTGGCCCCGCGTGCGGGGCGGGCACGGTGGTGGCGGGCCTCCCGGGTCGACGACGAGGCGCCGATGGTCGACAGCGGCGTGCTGGCCGGTCCCGCCCTGCCGGCCGCGATCGCCGAGGGGCTGACCGGGGTCGAGCCGCACGCTCTCGACTGGTTGGTGGAGCAGGCGGTCGACGCCGGCTGGTTGCCCGGCCTCACGGGCGCCGACAGCGCCGCCCGGGTCGTCCCGTTGCCCGGCCGGGACGCCCCGGTCGGGGTGCTGCTCGTGGCCCGGCGTTCCAGCCGGTGGTACGACGAGGACGACGTCGGGTTGATCCGTGCCTTCGCGGCTCGGGCGGGCGCGGCGCTGACCACCGCTCTGCTCTACCGCGACCAGGCCGAGGTCGCCGACACCCTCCAGGCCAGCCTGCTGCCCGTCGAGCCGGCCGAGACCGCCGGCGTGCAGTGGGGCACGGCGTACCGCCCGGCCCAGGCGGGCCTGCGGATCGGCGGCGACTTCTACGGTTCGCACCGGCTCGCCGACGGCGGTTCCGTGTTCTTCCTGGGCGACGTCTCCGGCAAGGGCGTCGAGGCGGCCGTGTTCACCGGCCAGCTCCGCCAGTGCCTCCAGGCGCTGCACCGGGTGGAGTCGCACCCCGGGCGGCTGCTGCGACTGCTCAACGACGCGCTGCTGGAGACGACCCAGGCGCACGGCCAGGGCCGTTTCGCCACCATCGTGCTCGGCGTGGCCCGTCCGCAGCGCGACGGGGGCGTCACCCTCACGATGGCCGGGGGCGGGCACCTGCCGCCGCTGGTGCTGCGCACGTCGGGCGAGGTCGAGTCGGTGCCGCTGCGCGGCATGCTGATCGGGGTGGTGCCCGACCCGCGCGTCGGCGAGGTGACCGTGCGGTTGGAGCCGGGCGAGACCTGCCTGCTCTACAGCGACGGCGTGACCGAGGCCCGTGGGGGCCGCCGCGGCGACGAGCTGTTCGGCGCGGAGCGGTTGGTCACTGCCCTGACCGGGTGCCAGCGGATGCCGGCGCCGGCCCTGGCCGAACGCGTCGAGCAGGTCACCTGTGACTGGCTGGGGCACGGCGACCACGACGACATCGCGGTGCTGGCGCTGCGCGCGGTCAGCCCGGGCGGGCGGGCCGCGCGGCACCTGCACTCGGTGCCCACGTCGACGAGCGCCGACGAGCAGCCGGAGAGCCACGCGTGACCGCCGCCACGACCATGGACCCGACCGACGCCTACCCCGGCTACCTGGCCTGCCTCGCCGACGCCGACGAGTACGCCGCCATCGACGTGGCGCTCGGCCTGCTCGACGCGGGCGTGCCGCCGGAGCGGGTGCTGCTCGACCTGGTCGCGCCGGCTCAGGCCGAGGTGGGTGAGCGGTGGGCGCGCAACGAGTGGAGCGTGGCCCAGGAGCACGCGGCGACCCACATCAGCGAGCGGGTGGTGGCCGCGGTGGCGGCGCACGCCAACCCGCGTCCGACCGGCGGGCGGATCGTGGTGGCCTGCATGGACGGCGAGTGGCACGCGCTGCCGCCCCGGCTGGTGGCCGAGGTGCTGCGGCTGCGCGGCTGGCAGGTGACCTTCCTGGGCGCGAGCGTGCCGGCTGCGCACCTGGTGTCGTACCTGCACCGGCACGACGCGCAGGCGGTCGCGTTGGCCTGCGCGCTGCCGATGCGGCTGCCGCACGCCCACCGGATGATCGAGGCGTGCCGGCGTTCGGACGTGCCGGTCGTCGTGGGCGGGCGTGGCTTCGGCGCGGACGGCAGGTGGGCGGCGCGGCTCGGCGCGGCCTGGGCGCCGAACGCGCCGGCGGCGGCCGAGTTGATCGCCGACGAGCGGGCGCTGCGGCGGGTGCCGGCGGCGCAGCTCGGGCACCTGGCCGACGACGAGTACGCGAGTCTCGTCCGCCGCCGGGGTGAGCTGATCGACAGCGCGCTCACCGACCTGCGCGAGCGGGTGCCGGCGACCCGGGAGTACACGGCCGCCCAGCTCGACTCGACGGTGAGCGACCTGGGGCACATCGTGGACTCGCTGGCCGCCTCGCTCTACGTCGACGACGCCTCGCTGTTCACCGAGTTCGTCGGTTGGCTGGTGGAGATCCTGACCAGTCGGGGGGTGCCGGCCAGTGCCGTCGCCCTGACCCTGGAGCACTACGCCGCCGTGCTGCGCGACTTTCCCCGCGCGTCGGACGCGGTGGCCCGCAGCCGCGCCGGGCTGCCTGCCACGCCTCGTTCCGGGGGCTGAGGCCGGCTCCCGGGCGATCACCACGCGCTGCGGACCGTCGCACCCCCCTGCGTATACTTGCCGGACTGCAAACGTCCCACCCACCGGTGGAGCGAGGGGGAGAACGGTGACGTTCAGCGTCAGCCACGCCGAGCGTGACGGCGGTGCGGCCTGCCTGCGGCTCGCCGGTGAGCTGGACCTGAGCACCGCCGGTGAGCTTGCTGCCGCCATCGACAAGCTCACCGCGGCCGGCGAGCGGCGGGTGCTGCTCGACCTCACCGACCTGACCTTCTGTGACTCCACCGGGATGGCCGTGTTCGTCCGGGGCGACAACCAGGTCGCCGCCGACGGGGGTTGGTTGCGGATCACGGGCGCCAACGGGCGGGTCGAGCGCGTGTTGCGGGTCACCGGTCTGGCCGACGTGCTGCGATACCTTCCGGACACGGCGGACCCGGCGTCCCAGAGCGCCTCCTGATGGGCTAGATTTCCCCGCCAGCACGGTGACCGTTCCGGTCTCCTCTCTTCGCCGACCCGAGGCAGGTAGTGATGGGCGACAGCCCGCAGCCGGTACGCATCCTGGTGGTCGACGACGACCCGGGTGACGTGCTGATGATCGAGGAGGCGTTGGCCGACTCCGACGTCGAGAAGATCATTGACGTGGTCAGCGACGGCGAGGAGGCGATGGAGTTCCTGCGCGCCGAGGGCCGGCACGTGCAGGCTCGCCGACCCGACGTCATCCTGCTGGACCTGAACATGCCCCGGATGGACGGGCGGCAGGTGCTCGGCGCGGTCAAGCAGGACGAGGATCTGCGGACCATCCCGATCGTGGTGCTGACGACCTCGAACGCCGACACCGACATCGTGGGCAGCTACACGTTGCAGGCCAACGCGTACGTCACCAAGCCGATCGACCTGGACGACTTCAACGACGTGGTGCGCCGCATCGACGAGTTCTTCGGCCGCGTGGTCGTGCTGCCCAAGCGCCAGTGATCCCGCCGGGCGCGGCCGACCGGCATTGTCCCCGCCGCCGGTCCGACGTGGCCCGTCGCCGCGCCGCGTCGCCCGACGCGCTCGCATGCTGAACAATTTTCCCGAACCGCCTCGGCCGCTGTCGCCGCGTCCGAGGATCCAGGTGGGGAAGTAACAGCGGCTGCCTGGGGGGCGACAGTATGAGGTTCTCCGTCGTGAAGACCGGCTACGACCAGCGGCAGGTGGATTCCTGCCTGGACGAGCTGGGGATCCGGTTGTCCCGGCTCGCGGCGCGGGCGGAGGGCGCCGCCGGGGGGACCCGCGAGTGGGACGAGATCCGCCAGGAGGCGACCTGGCTCAGCGGGCTGCTCCAGCGGCTCGACCTGGGCGACGCCGCGACGACCCGGCAGGCCGGCGACGCGGTACGGCGGGAGGCGGCCGAGATCCTGGCGCAGGCCCGCTCCGAGCTGGACGAGGCCCGCGAGGAGGCCCGGCGCGTCCGCGAGCAGGCGTACGCGGACGCCGTGCAGGCCCGGCGGGACTTCGAGGAGGCGTTGCACGCGCGGCGACGCCGCGAAGCGCTTGTCGACGAGATCCTCACCGGCGTGACAGTCGAGCCGGTGCCGGCCGACACGCCGACGGCGGCGGCCGGAACGGGCGTACCGGCGACCCGGGTGGCGGCCGGCGGCCAGGACGCGGGCGCACAGCCACCCGGCGGGCGTACGACCCGCTGAGCGCGGGCTCAGACGGTGAGTGCCGCCGCCACGGTGCTCGCGCGCTCCTCGTGCTGGGCGTACGCGTCGGGGAAGGCGGAGATCTGCACGGCCTGGGCGGCGGCGGTGACGCTCATGTCCTCCCAGCCGGGGATCTCGGCCAGCGCCGTGTAGAAGGCCCGCGCGGCGTACGACGGGCGCATCAGCTCCGCCACGGTGCCCCAGCCGCTGCTGGGCCGCTGCTGGAACAGCCCGACCGAGTCGTGGTCGGCGCCGCTGCCCTGGTGCGGGTACTGCGTCGACTCCGGCAGCACGTCGCTGGCCAGGTTGTAGAGGTTGCTCTCCTGCATCGCGGTCGCCAGCGCCACCACCAGGGCGCGGCGCGGCATCTTCAGCTCCCGGCCGACGTCCACGATGATCTTGGCGTTGTCCATCTGGACCTGGTCGAGCCCGGCGACCGGGCGGGGTCGGCGGGGCTTGACCGGCTTCTTGGGGGCCGCCTTGCGGGCGGCGGTGGGGGTCGGCGACGCCGTGGGGGTGGGGATGACCCGGGCGGGGGCGGCGTCGCGGTCCAGCGACCGGGAGGCGCGCTCGTCGGCGATGGAGGCGCGGTCGGCCAGCGCGTCGGCCATCGGTCGTACCGGCTGCGGGGCGTCCTCGGTGCCACGGGCCGCGGCGAACGCGCCCAGGCCGAGGCAGCAGGTGACGCCGGTGGCCAGGGCGACCCGGACGGGGGTGGAGCCCAGCCGGGTGCGGCGCGGCGGCGGCTCGGGGGCCCGGTGACGGCCGATCGTCCGTTCGGTTGATGCGGCGTCGCCCGAGCGGGTGGTCGGGAGCGCGTCGGTCAGCTTCTGGGCGGCGGGGTCGACGGGATGCACCCGCCGAGGCTAGATAGCGGATCGGCCGCTGCCATCGGCCCGTACGGTGGCATGCGCCACAATTTGCCCGGATCGTGGTCGCCATATCGGACGAAAGACCGGTTAGACCCGTGAAACCTCGCTGATCAGGCGAGCCGGTTATTCCCGATTAGCCCGGCCAACTCGGTCGCCACCGCAGGCCCACTCGCCCGCTGCGGCCGCTCCCCGGTGATCCTCCGTTCGGAGGGCACTCGCTCCACCGAACGGAGGAGGCCCGGGGTGGCCGGCCAGCGGATCTGGCACCGAAAAGCCGCCAACCGGTCACGGTGCCGGGATCAGTGCCTGCCGTTCTCCGCCGGGGTGACGGTCAGACGGTGGCGGGTGTTGTCGCCGCTGGAGAACGGCCACAGCCGGTCGGCGTACTCGACCAGATCGGCCAACTGCGACCGGCTCAGGCCGGCGGACGAGATCGAGGCGTGCACGTCGGCCCGGTAACGGCCGTCGTCGTCGCGGCCCAGCTTCGCCTCGGCGCGTACCTGCACCGTGTGCGCCTCGTTCGTGATCTCCCCGGCCGCCTCCACGGCGGCGTGGTGCAGGCAGGACGCGAAGGCCGCCGCCAACAGCTGCTCCGGTCTCAGGCCGGTGCAGTGCGCCGCCAGCGGCGACGCCAGTGGCGTGGAGAGCCCGCCGTCGTCGGTACGTACGTGGCCGCCCTCGGCCGTCGCGGTGGCCTCATGCAGCCAGGAACTCGGACTCGGCATCGCGTTCCTCCCGTCGCTCACCCGCCCGGCTACCCGGCCGGGGGCGGGCGAAACGCCGCGCGACCCCGCCCGTCAGATCCCGTCGACCACCGACAGCGCCTCGGTGGCCTCCGCGGCGGCCCGCTCGGTCCACGGCGACGTCGCCGTAGGTTTGCGCGGCGTGGGGATCATCATCGGCACGTACACCCGGGCGTCCACGGCCTCGGCCAGCAGCAGCGCGGCGACCAGGCTGGTGGGGCGTTCCGCCGGGTCGTCGGCCAGGCAGGAGCGGCACAACTCGGACACCTCCGGCGGCAGCCCGTCGATCTCGGGCAGCGGCTCGGGAGGCCGGCTGCGACGCTCGGTCAGCAGCTCGGCGGCAGTGTTCGCCCGGTACGGCAGCCGGCTGGTGAGGCAGTAGTAGAGCAGCACGCCCAGGGCGTACATGTCGGCCGCCGGGGTGGCCGGCGTGCCGTCGAGCTGCTCGGGCGCCAGGTAGGCCGGCGTGCCCAGCACCACGCCGTCCGGCATCGGGTCCGCCGCCCCGGCCGCCGTGGCGATGCCGAAGTCGAGGACCTTCACGCCGACCGGGGTGAGCATGACGTTCGCCGGCTTGACGTCGCGGTGCACGATGCCGCTCGCGTGCGCGGCGGACAGCGCGGCGGCCACCTCAGCGCAGACCCGCACCGAGATGCGCCAGTCCAGGGGACCAGCCCGCAGGTGCGCGGCGAGCGTCTCGCCCTCGGCCAGCTCCATCACGATGTACGGCGACCGGCGGCCGGGCAGCGTCGAGGAGGTGCCGAAGTCGTGCACGCTCGCCACGTTCGGGTGCACCAGCCGGGCCGCCGAGCGGGCCTCCGTGCGGATGCGGTCCACCGTGTCGTGCAGGCCCTCCGGGCCGGGCGAGATCAGCTTCACCGCGACCGGCCGGTCCAGCACACGGTCGTGGGCCCGCCACACCTCGGACATCCCGCCCACGCCGATACGCTGTTCGAGCTGGTACCGCCCGTCCAGCGTGCGCATCGACCGCTCCTCGTCCTCGCCCGCCGACGGCGGGTGCCTCCGATCGCGGTACCCGGGGTCCGAGCTGGGCAAACCGTACGGTGATCGGGCGTGGCCGATCCCGCCGTACCTCGGCGCGGTCCGCCGGCGGGTGCGGTAGCTTGCGAGCCAGGGCTGGGCGTACCGAGCGTGCCGGCACGGTCACCGAGGGGTCACCGCGATGAGCGAGGTCACCGTACGCTTCGTGGGCGGTCCCGCGGACGGCCTGGTCCGCGCGGTGCCGGCCGGCCCGGACGGCGCCCCTCCGCGGCGTTGGATCATGCGACACCCCGACGGCACCGGCCCGACGCAGCCGGGCCCCGACCACCTCTACGAACGCGACCAGCCCGACGGCCTGGGCGGGTGGAGCATGCGGTTCGTGCGCACCGACGCGTACGGGGTGTCCGAGTGAGCACGGGCGAGGGCTGAAGCGGTGGTCCGGCGGCCCGGCCGCACAGCTGGCACACAGGTGGGGCAGAGGCGCGACACAGCGGACCCGCCCACGATGGGAGGCATGGTCATCCAGGGGCAGACCGCGCCGGGCCGGATCGAGTTGCGCCGCCCCGACGGCGAACCGGTCCGGGTGCTTGTGGTCGACGACGAGGCGACACTCACCGACCTGCTGGCGATGGCGCTGCGTTACGAGGGTTGGCAGGTGCGCAGCGCCGGCAACGGCATGGCGGCGCTGAGCACCGCGCGGCAGTTCCAGCCGGACGCCGTCGTGCTCGACGTCATGCTGCCCGACCTGGACGGCTTCCAGGTGCTGCGCCGGCTGCGCGAGCACGCGCCCACCGTGCCGGTGCTGTTCCTGACCGCCCGCGACGCCGTCGAGGAGCGCATCGCCGGGCTGACCGTGGGCGGCGACGACTACGTGACCAAGCCGTTCAGCCTGGAGGAGGTGATCGCCCGGCTGCGCGCCCTGCTGCGCCGCTCCGGCTTCGCGGTCGCCGCCCGGGAGGAGGCGGTGCTGACCGTCGGCGACCTCAGCCTCGACGAGGACAGCCACGAGGTCCGCCGCGCCGGCCAGCTCGTCACGCTTACCGCTACCGAGTTCGAGCTGCTGCGCTACCTGATGCGCAACCCGCGCCGGGTCCTCAGCAAGGCGCAGATCCTCGACCGGGTGTGGAACTACGACTTCGGCGGCCAGGCCAACGTGGTGGAGCTGTACATCTCGTACCTGCGCAAGAAGATCGACGCCGGCCGGCCGCCGATGATCCACACGCTGCGCGGCGCGGGCTATGTCCTCAAACCCGCCGACTGACGTACGACCGCGCCGCCGGCCGCTGCGGACGGCCCGGCGGTGGCTGGCCGGCCGGTCCCTGCGAACCCGGTTGGTGCTCGCCCTGGTGGCGCTGCTCGCCCTGGTCAGCGTCGCGATCGGGGGGCTCACCACTGTCGCCCTGCGGCACTTCCTCGTCGGTCAGGTCGACACCCAGTTGAGGATGGGGGACCGGCCGCGCGCCGACGTGCCGCCGTGGTTCCGCCAGGGCGGCGACCCGGGGCGGCCCGCCTCGCGACCGGGCGGCGTCGGACCGCCCCCGCCGGAGCCTCCGCGTGGCTTCCCGCCCGGCTCGCTCGCCGTACGCCTCGCCGACGGTGTCACCACGGCGACGAGGAGCACCGAGAGCGGCAGCCTCGCGGACGTCCCCGCCGTGGACGCCGCTCGCCTGGCCGCGCTGCCCACCGACGGCCGGCCGCGCACCGTCGCCCTCGACGACGGCGGTGACGTGCGGGCCGTCGCGCGGCGTCTCCCCGACGGGATGGTGCTGGCCGTGGCGATCCCGCTGTCGGGCGTGCAGGACACCGTCTGGGCGCTTGTCGCCGCGCAGGCCGGAGTGGCCGGCCTCGGGCTGCTCCTCGCCGGCACGGCCGGCGCGCTCATCGTGCGCGCCACTTTGCGACCGCTGAACCGGGTGGCCGCCACCGCCACCCGGGTCACCGAGCTGCCGCTGGACCGCGGCGAGGTCGCGCTCGCCGTCCGGGTGCCGACGGGTGACACCGACCCGCGTACCGAGGTCGGCCAGGTCGGCGCGGCGCTCAACCGCATGCTCGGCCACGTCGCCGACGCGCTGGCCGCGCGGCAGGCAAGCGAGACCCGCGTACGCCAGTTCGTCGCCGACGCCAGCCACGAGCTGCGCACCCCCCTCGCGGCGATCCGGGGGTACGCCGAGGTGGCCCGGCGCGGCCGCGACGAGGTCCCCGCCGACGTGGCCCACGCGCTGCGCCGCGTCGAGTCGGAGAGCACCCGGATGACGAGCCTCGTCGACGACCTGCTGCTGCTGGCCCGGCTCGACGCCGGCCGGCCGCTCGCGGCGGACCCGGTCGACCTGTCCGCCCTCGTGGTGGACGCGGTGAGCGACGCCCACGTGGCCGGCCCCGAGCACCGCTGGCAGCTCGACCTGCCCGAGGTGGTCATCCGGGTCCCCGGCGACACCGCCCGCCTGCACCAGGTCGTGGCGAACCTGCTCGCGAACGCCCGCGTACACACCCCGCCCGGCACGACAGTCACCACGAGGCTGGCCGTCGAGGCGGACGCCGCGGTGCTCACCGTTGCCGACGACGGGCCGGGGGTGCCGGCGGAGCTGCGACCGGAGATGTTCGAGCGGTTCGCCCGGGGCGACAGCTCCCGGTCCCGGGCACACGGCAGCACCGGCCTCGGCCTGGCGATCGTGGCGGCCGTGGTGGAGGCCCACCACGGCACGGTCGCCGTCGACAGCCGCCCGGGGCGGACCGTCTTCGTCGTGCGCCTGCCGAATCCCACAGCTGACGCATAGTCGGCGCACGGGGTCCCGCCAGCCCGACCTTCGAGGCTGGCCGCATGGACACCACAGACACCCTGCCGACGACGCCCGCGGCGCCCGAACCGGCGACGCCACCCGGGACCACCACGCGCCCCGCGGAACACTCGCCGCCGACCGGCCGTCGGTCGGCCTGGACCCGGCCCGCCCTGGTGGCGCTGCTTGTGGGCACCGGCCTGCTCTACCTCTGGGACCTGGGGGCCTCCGGCTGGGCCAACTCGTTCTACGCGGCTGCCGTGCAGGCCGGCTCGGTGAGCGGGAAGGCGTTCTTCTACGGCTCGTCGGACGCGGCCAACTCGATCACCGTGGACAAGACGCCCGCCGCGCTGTGGCTGATGGCCCTGTCGGTACGCGTCTTCGGGCTCAACACCTGGGCGATGCTCGTACCGCAGGCGCTCTGCGGGGTCGGCTCCGTCGGAGTGCTGTACGCGACCGTCAAGCGCTGGTACGGCCCGGCGGCCGGCCTGATCGCGGGCGCCGTCCTCGCCGTCACCCCGGTCGCGACGCTCATGTTCCGCTTCAACAACCCCGACGCGCTGCTCGTGCTGCTGCTGGTCGCCGGCGCGTACGCCACCGTGCGCGCCCTGGAGACGGCCAGCACCCGGTGGATCGTGCTGGCCGGCACGCTTGTCGGCTTCGGCTTCCTGACCAAGATGCTCCAGGCGTTCCTGCTGGTGCCGGTGTTCGCAGGCGTCTACCTGCTGGCCGCGCCCACCGGGCTGTGGCGGCGGGTGCGGCAACTGCTGCTGGCCGGCGTCGCGGTGGTGGTGTCCGCCGGCTGGTGGGTGGCCGTCGTCGAACTCGTCCCGGCCAGCGCCCGGCCGTACATCGGCGGGTCGCAGGGCAACAGCATCCTGGAGCTGACCCTTGGCTACAACGGCCTCGGCCGGATCACCGGCGACGAGGTGGGCAGCGTCGGCGGCGGCGGCGGACGGATGGGCGGCGGCGGCGGTGGTGGTGGCCCGTTCTCCGGTCAGACCGGGCTGGCGCGGATGTTCGACGGCGAGGTCGGCGGCCAGATCTCCTGGCTGCTGCCGGCCGCGCTGATCCTGCTGGTCGCGGGCCTGCTGATGGCCGGACGGGCCCCGCGCACCGACCGCACCCGCGCCGGCCTGCTGCTGTGGGCGGCTGGCTGCTGGTCACCGGGCTGATCTTCAGCTTCATGTCCGGGATCTTCCACGCCTACTACACGGTGGCGCTCGCCCCGGCCGTCGGGGCGCTGGTCGGCATCGGCGGCACGCTGCTCTGGCGACAGCGCCGACCGCTGCCCGTGGCTGCGGCGTCGCCGCCGGCGGGTGCTGCTCCGGCGAGTGCGGCGTCACTGCCGGTGGGTGCTGCTGCTCCGGCGAGTGCGGCGTCGTCTCCGGCGGGTGCTGGCGCTGTCGACGGGGTCGGGGTGGAATCGACGCCGGGCGCACCCGGCGGATCGATGGTGGTGTCCCGGTGGCAGCGGTGGCGTCCGCTGGCCGCCACGGTCACGCTCGCCGTCACCCTCGCGGTCACCGTCTGGTGGGCGTGGGTGCTGCTCGGGCGCAGCCCCGACTGGTACCCGTGGCTGCGCATCGCAGTGCTGGTCGCCGGCCTGCTCGGCGCGGCCCTGCTCCTGCTGGCCGCCCGACTGCCCCGCTGGCTGGTGGCGGTGGCGCTGGGCGTCGGCGCGGCGGCGGCCCTCGCCGGGCCTGCGGCGTACGCCGCGCAGACCGCAGCGACCCCGCACACCGGCTCGATCCCGAGCGCCGGCCCGGCGGTGGCGGGCGGTTTCGGCCACGGGGGCTTCCCGGGCGGCCGCCCGCCCGGCGGCATGCCGTTCGCCGTCGGCGGCCAGTTCCCTGGCGGCGGCCAGTTCCCTGGCGGCGGCCGCAATGGCGGTCAGGTGTCGGGCGGCACCGGCGACGGCCGCAACGGCGGCCAGGTCCCCGGCGGTCAGGTTCCCGGCTTCCCCGGCGGCGGCCAGAACAGCGGGCAGCTCCCCGGGTTCCCCGGTGGCGGGCAGGGTCGCGAAGCCGGCGGCGGGATGGGCGGGCTGCTCGACGCCCGCGAACCCAGCGCGGCCCTGCGCGAGCTGCTGGAGCGCGACGCGGACCGCTACACCTGGGTCGCGGCCACCATCGGCTCGAACAACGCCTCCGGCTACCAGTTGGCCACCGGCGACCCGGTGATGCCGATCGGCGGGTTCAACGGCAGCGACCCGTCGCCGACGCTCGCGCAGTTCCAGCGCCACGTCGCCGACGCGAAGATCCACTACTTCGTGGGTGGTGGTGGCTTCCGCGCCAACGGCGGCAGCTCCGCGTCGCAGGAGATCTCCGCCTGGGTCGCGGAGACCTTTCCGGCGCAGACCGTGGACGGCGTCACCGTCTACGACCTGAGCACCGGCGCGGACGCGTCGTGACCGCGCTCAGCGGCCCCCGCGCCGCCGTGCAGACCCGGTCCAGCAGCGCGGGCGCGGTGCTGGACGTGGTGATCCCGGTCTACAACGAGGAGAGCGACCTCGGGCCGTGCGTACGCCGGTTGCACGCGCATCTCACCGCGCACTTCCCGTACCCGTTCCGGATCACCGTCGCCGACAACGCCAGTGCGGACGGCACCCTGGCCGTGGCCGAGGCGCTCGCCGCCGAGCTGCCCGAGGTCGGAGTACGGCACCTGGACGCCAAGGGGCGGGGGCGCGCGCTGTCCGCCGCGTGGTCGGCCTCGTCCGCGCCGGTGCTGGCGTACATGGACGTGGACCTGTCCACCGACCTGGCGGCGCTGCTGCCGCTTGTCGCGCCGCTCATCTCCGGCCACTCGGACCTGGCGATCGGCACCCGGCTGGCCCGTACGTCGCGGGTGGTGCGCGGCGTCAAACGGGAGGTGATCTCCCGCGCGTACAACCTGCTGCTGCGGGGCGCGTTGGCGGTGCGCTTCTCGGATGCGCAGTGCGGGTTCAAGGCGATCCGCGCGGACGTGGCCGCCGGGCTGCTTCCGCACGTGCGCGACACCGGCTGGTTCTTCGACACCGAGCTGCTGGTGCTCGCCCAGCGGGCCGGGCTGCGCATCCACGAGGTGCCGGTGGACTGGGTCGACGACCCGGACAGCCGCGTCGACATCGTCGCGACCGCCCTGGCCGACCTGCGGGGGATGGGGCGGCTCGGTCGGGCGCTGGTGACCGGCGCGCTTCCGCTGGCCGAGCTGCGCGCGCAACTCGGCCGCGCGCCGCTGACCGCCGAGCCCGGGCGACTCGGCACGACGCAGCAGCTCGGTGGCGTGCAGCAGCTCGGTGGCGTGCAGCAGCTCGGCGGCGCGCGGCAGCCCGGCCGGGTGCCGCTTGTCGCCCTGTCGGCGCAGGTGCCGGTCGGGCTGCCCCGGCAGCTGGTCCGGTTCGCGGCCGTCGGAGTGGCCAGCACACTGGCGTACCTGCTGCTCTTCGTGGCCACCCGGGGCGTGCTCGGCGCACAGCCGGCGAACCTGCTGGCCCTGCTGCTGACGGCGGTGGCGAACACGGCAGCGAACCGGCGGCTGACGTTCGGTATCACCGGCAGCCGGCACGCCGGTCGGCATCACGCCCAGGGGTTGCTGGCGTTCGCGCTCGGCCTGGCGCTGACCAGCGGGGCGCTGGCGGTGCTGCACGCCGTCACCGCCGTGCCCGCCCGGCCGGTGGAGCTGGCCGTGCTGGTGGCCGCGAACCTGGCCGCGACGGCGCTGCGGTTCGTGCTGCTGCGCCTCGGCATGCATCACCGCCGCGGCTGACGCGCCAGCGGTCCCACCCCGTCGAGGAGGCTGACGCGCCGACGTTCGCACCCGGCCGCCGCGGCTGACGCGCCGGCGGTCCCGTCCCACGGGTGCGGTTGATGCGCCGGCGGGGCGGGGAGCGCCGGTTCAGCCGGCCAGGACGTCCGTGAGGACCTCGACGACGCGCCGCGCGTGACGTCCGTCGGGGTCCTCGTCGGCGTTCAGGTCGGTCACGCTCATGCCGAGCAGCCGGTCGGCGCGGGCCAGGGGGGTGACGAGCGCCGCCAGGTCGGGCCAGCGCAGCCCGTCCGGCTCCGGGTAGGTCACCGCCGGCAGGTCGCGCGGGTCCACCGCGTCCAGGTCGAGGTGCAGCCAGGCAGGCCCGTCGCCGCCGGCCGCCAGGGCCGCCCCGACCGCCCCCGCGCCCCGGCGCAGCAGCTCGGCGGCGGGCACCTGGTGGATCGCCGGGTCGATCCGGGCCACCTCGACCCGACCGTCGTCGTCGGACGACGGGCGGTGCCCGAGCAGGTGGACCCGCCCGGGGTCGAGCAGGGCCTCGTCGACGCCGATCGCGGCGGCCGGGCCGTGCCCGGTGACCACCGAGAGGTCCATGTCGGCGGCCTCACCGGTCGGCGAGGTCGCGCCGTCGAGGAAGTCGGGATGGGCGTCGACGAACCACAGCTCCGTCTCGCGCGGCAGGCCCCGGCAGATGCCGGGCAGGATCGCGCAGTCCCCGCCCAGCACGAGCGGCCGACGGCCGTCGGCGATCAGCGCCGCGACCCGGCTGGTGAGGGCCGCGCCGGCCCGGACGAGGCCGGCCGCGCCGATCACCCCGCTCGTCGGATCACGGGACGGGTCGCGCAACCGCGCCTCGTTCACCTGCCCGCCGTCGGCCGCCGCCAGCGCGTCCAGCAAGCCGGCCCGGCGCAGGGCAGCCGGGGCCCGCTCCTCGCCGCGGCCGGCGCCGGAGGAGTCCAGTGGAGCGTCAACGACAGTCCAGCGCACCTTCGCAGCGTACCGACGCGTACCGCTTTCTGTGGCGAGGCTGGGAGTCCACCGATGTGGCCGCGACACCGCTGACGAGCAGCGTACGGTGATGGACAAGTCCGGCTTTCTGGGTTAAAAGCCTCAACGCTGCCTTCCCGGGACGCCGGTGTCGAGACGGGCGAGGGGAAGGAGCGGTCGGTGATCCATCTGGCCTACCTGGACGCGGGATCCGGCAGCCTGATCGTGCAGGCCGTCGTCGGCGGGGTGGCCGGCGCCGCGGTCGCCGCCAAGCTCTACTGGCGGCGGCTCGTAGACCGGTTCCGCCGGCAACCCACCGACCAGCGGTAGCGGTCGCCGCGCCATGACAACCTCACCCACCGGCGTACGCCCCGAGCCCGCCTCCTTCCGCGACCCCGCCAACCGGGTGTTCCACGTCGGCGACGAGGTGCTGCGCGGGCTGAACGCCCAGGCCGCCGAGCACTGGCGAACCCTCGCGGCCAGCCCGTTCTTTCCCACGCTCGTCTCGGCCGGCAAGGTCTGCGCCACCGAGGACGCCCCGCCCACGATGGTGCCCGCCACGACCGGCACGCCGTGGGCGGCGGTGCTGCGCCACGAGCGCATCCCGTTCGTCTCCCACCCGTACGAGTGGTCCTTCGGCATGCTGCGCGACGCCGCGCTGCTGCACCTGGAGATCCTGCGTACCGCCCTCGCCGACGGGTTCACCACCAAGGACGGCTCCGCGTACAACCTCCAGTGGCGCGGCGCGAAGCCGGTCTTCATCGACATCGGCTCCTTCGAGCCGATCCGCGACGGCGAACCGTGGGCCGGCTACCGGCAGTTCTGCCAGACGGTGCTCTACCCGCTGCTGCTCACCGCCCACCTGGGCGTGGACTTCCAGCCCTGGCTGCGCGCCCAGGTCGACGGCATCGAAGCCGACCAGCTGCGGCCCCTCTTCGGCGGCACCCGCCGGCTGCGCCCCGGCGTCCTGACCCACCTGCACCTGCACGGCGCGATGCAGCAGCGCAACGCCGCCGCCAGCACCAGCGACGTGAAGGCCCAACTGCGCGCCGCCGGCTACTCCCGGGACCTCCAGGCGGCCACCGTACGCGGCATCGAGAAGCTCGTCCGCCGGCTGGAGCACCGCCCGTCGGGCAGCCACTGGACGGACTACCAGCGCACCTGCGGCTACTCGGCGCGCGACCGGGTCGCCAAGGAGCAGTTCGTGGTCGGCGCGGTGGCCGCCGCCGCCCGCCCGCGCCTGGTGCTCGACCTGGGCGCCAACGACGGCCGGTACGCCCGACTGGCCGCCGGGCACGCCGACTACGTGGTCGCCGTCGAGCAGGACCCGGCCGTGGTCGACGAGTTGTACCGGGCGCTGCGCTCCGAGGGGCAGCAACGGATCCTGCCGCTCGTCGTCGACCTGGCCGACCCGTCCCCCGGCGGCGGTTGGCGCGGCGTCGAGCGGGCCGGCTTCGCGCAGCGGGCGTCGGCGGACGTCGTGCTCGCCCTGGCCCTGGTCCACCACCTGGCGATCGGGCGCAACGTGCCACTGCCGGAGGTCGTCGACTGGCTGGCCGGGCTGACCGCGCCCGGCGGCGCCGTGGTGGTGGAGTTCGTCCACCCGGACGACCCGATGGCCACCCGGCTGCTGGCCAACAAGCCCGAGGGACTCTTCCCCGACTACCGGCGCGACACCTTCGAACGGCTCGTCGAGGCCCGGGGCCGCATCACCGACCGGCTGGAACTGCCCTCGGGCACCCGCACGCTCTACCGGGCGGTGATGGGTGGCTGAACCGCCCATCACCCACCGGCCCGCGTCGACCACGGGCCGCTGGGAGCGGGGCTGGCGCGGCGAGGCGGGCCGGCTGCTGGAGGTCGTGGCGCTGGTCGGGCTGGTCGTCACCCAGCCACTGCTGGATGTGCTCGGCCGCAGCCCCGACTTCTTCCTCTTCCACCGCGCCGACCGCGCTCAGATCCTGCTGCTGGTCACCCTGGTGGCCATCGCGCCGACCGTGCCGGTCGCGCTGCTCGGCCCGCTCAGTCGACTCGCCGGCCGCACCGCCCGCGCGCTCACCCACACGGCGCTGGTCGGGCTGCTGCTCGCCGCCCTCGCCGTGCAGGTGGGCCGGCACACGACGTCGCTTCGGGGCGTACCCCTGCTGGTGCTTGCCGGTCTGGCCGGTCTGGGCGGCGCGGCCGCGCACCGGCGGTGGCGGTCGCCGGGCCGGGCGCTGCGACTGGCCGCCGCCGGGCCGGTGGCCTTCGTGGCGCTGTTCCTGTTCGTGTCGCCCACCTCGGCGGTCGTGCTGCCGCGCGGCGCCGGCGGCGCGGTCGGCACCGCCCAGGGCGCGGCCGTGCACCCGCCGGTGGTCATGCTGATCCTCGACGAGCTGCCGCTGGTCAGCCTGCTCGGCGGCGACGGCCGGATCGACGCGGCGCGGTTCCCGCACTTCGCCGAGCTGGCCGGCGGCTCGACCTGGTACCGCAACGCCACCGGGGTCAGCGGCTGGACGCCCAACGCGCTGCCGGCGATGCTCACCGGCCGCTACCCGGCGCGGTCGGTCGCGCCGCACTACTCGCAGTACCCGGACAACCTCTTCACGGCCTTCGGCGGCCTCTACGACATCCAGGCCCAGGAGAGCATCACCCGGCTCTGCCCACCCAGCCGCTGCGAGCAGCCGGTCGCGCCGGAGCGGGGCCTCGGCGTGCTGGTCCGGGAGACCGGCAAGCTGCTCGGCCAGGTCGCCGGGCCGACGAACACCCGCGTCGACCCGGAGGACTCCTACCGGGAGCAGACCCGCGTCGAGGCCGGCCTGGACGCCGCCGAGCCGGTCCCGGCCGACCCGAAGTTCCGCTGGGACAGCCTCGACGACAACCAGCCGGCCCGATTCACCAGCTTCCTGGCCGGGCTGAAGCCGCAACCCCGACCCGCCCTGCACTTCCTGCACCTGCTGATGCCGCACTCCCCGTGGACGTACCTGCCGTCCGGCGCCCGCTACGACGCCCCCGAGGACCTGCCCAACGACGGCGCCGGCTGGGTCGAACTGGCCCGCCAGCGGCACCTCGCCCAACTCGGCTACACCGACCGGCTGATCGGCGAGACCCTGCGGACGCTGCGCGCCAGCGGCCTCTACGACCAGGCCCTCGTCGTCGTCACCGCCGACCACGGGGTGAGCTTCCACCCGGGCGCGCAGGGCCGGGGCATGGACGCCATCAGGGCCGCCGCCGGCGAGGTCGCGTGGGTGCCCATGTTCGTCAAGGAACCCGGGCAGCAGACCGGCCGGGTGGACGACCGCAACTGGGAACACGTCGACCTGCTGCCCACCGTCGCCGACGAAGCCGGCATCCGCCTGCCCTGGCACGTCGACGGCCGCTCCGCCCGGCAGGCCCCCCGCGCCGACGCCACCAAACACTTCTACGACACCCCCGGGCAGGCGGTCACCTTCCCCGGCGGGGTGCCCACCCCGCCGCCGCTGCCGACACCGCACCCCCTGGTGGGCACCGAGGTCCGCGCCGGCCCGACCGGGGGCAGCGCCCGGGTCGCCGACCTGGCCGCCTTCCGGGCGACCGACCCGGACACCGGCACCCTCCCGGCGCTGGTCTGGGGTGACGTGCCGGACGCCATACCGGACGGCACGCTGCTGGCCGTCGCCGTCAACGGCCGGATCGGCGCGGTGGTCCCGGTGGTGCCGACCGACCCGGGCGGGCGCCGCTTCGCCGCGCTGCTCACCGACGACCGGCTGTTCCGCGCCGGGACGAACCAGCTCGACGTCTACCAGGTCGCGGCGGACGGTACGCTACGACGCCTCACGTTGTCCTGATCTTCTTGCCTCCCGGCGGGGTTTCTTCGGCTCCCGCCTGGCGAGACGGCGGGTTTCCCGGCTTCCCGGTCGGGAATCGGGTGACGCATACCTCACCGCCGAACCACGGCGGGCGGTGTCCCCCGAGCCGCAATTACGGTAGAAGCGAAGGCAATTCAACGTAGATCTGCCGGCGAAGCGAGGAACCACATGACGGAAGTCAAGCTCGATCACCCCGGTGGGCAGCTGTCGATGCCGGTCCATTCCGCGGTCGAGGGCCCCGCTGGCATCGGGGTGAGCAAGCTGCTGAAGGAAACCGGGATGACGACGTACGACCCCGGTTTCGTCAACACCGCGGCTGCCTCATCCGCGATCACCTACATCGACGGCGACGCGGGGATCCTGCGTTACCGGGGATACCCGATCGAGCAGCTGGCCGAGAAGTCCTCCTTCCTGGAGGTCTCCTACCTGCTCATCTACGGTGAGCTGCCCACCGAGCAGCAGCTGACCGAGTTCACCGAGTGGATCCGGCGGCACTCGCTGCTGCACGAGGAGATGCGTCGCTTCTTCGACGGCTTCCCCCGGGACGCCCACCCGATGGCGGTGCTGTCGTCGGCGGTGAGCGCCCTGTCGACCTTCTACCAGGACAGCCTGGACCCGTTCGACTCCGAGCACGTGGAGATCTCCACGGTCCGGCTCATGGCGAAGGTCCCCACCATCGCCTCGTACGCGTACAAGAAGTCCATCGGGCAGCCGCTGCTCTACCCGGACAACTCCCTGGGGTACGTGGACAACCTGCTGCGCATGACGTTCGGTGTGCCGGCGGAGCCGTACGAGGTCGACCCGGTGATGTCGAAGGTGCTGGACATGCTCTTCGTCCTGCACGCCGACCACGAGCAGAACTGCTCCACGTCGACCGTCCGGCTTGTCGGGTCCAGCAACGCCAACCTGTTCGCCTCGGTCTCCGCCGGCGTGAACGCCCTGTTCGGCCCGCTGCACGGCGGTGCCAACCAGGCGGTGCTGGAGATGCTCCAGAAGATCCACGCCGGCGACGGCGACGTCCGGTCCTTCGTCCGCAAGGTCAAGGACAAGGAGGACGGCGTCAAGCTGATGGGCTTCGGCCACCGGGTCTACAAGAACTACGACCCGCGGGCGGCGATCGTCAAGAAGGCCGCGCAGGACGTGCTGGGCCGCATGGCCAAGCCCGACCCGCTGCTGGACATCGCCATGGAGCTGGAGGAGATCGCGCTCGCCGACAACTTCTTCGTCTCCCGCCGGCTCTACCCGAACGTGGACTTCTACACCGGCCTGATCTACAAGGCCATGGGCTTCCCCACGAAGATGTTCACGGTGCTCTTCGCGCTCGGCCGGCTGCCCGGCTGGATCGCCCAGTGGCGCGAGATGATCAGCGACCCGGAGACCAAGATCGGCCGTCCGCGGCAGGTCTACGTCGGCGCCCCCGAGCGGGACTACGTCCCCTTCGCCGAGCGCTGACCCCCGCTCGTCCGCACCACCCGCTCTTCCGCACCACCCGCAGGCTGCCGACCCGATCCGGGCCGGCGGCCTGCGGCGTCTCCGCCTTCCCGCACCCGCCCTTGATCGACTCGGGTTCCAGGAAACCGGGGTGTCCGGACAGGATCGATGCCGCGACTTCCAGGAACCCGAGTCGATCAAGGGCCGTCAGAAGGCGGAGATGTCCCGGGCTCGTTCGCTGCGGCTCAACGCGCTGATCAGCGCCGACTGGCCGTGCCGGCGGACGGCGAGGCGGACCAGCAGGTCGCGTACGGGGTCGAAGACCTCGGCCGGGAACACCGGCGTGGGCACGCCGACGCTTACCGCGAGGTCGTCGGAGTGCACGACGATCTCCAGTTGGCGCGTGAGCAGGAAGTCGGCGCGGCGCAGGGACCAGCCCTGCCACGGGATCGGCACGACGTCGAGGGCCGCGCCCCGCGACAGCAGGTCGGTGACCTGCGTGAGCGCGTCGGCCGAGGGGGCGTGCAGGTCCGCCGGCCCGCGTGCCGCGTCGGCCTCGTCCGGGCCGGCGGCGACCGCGTCGGCGGCCGGGGTGCCCTCGGTGACCCAGGCGGCCCGCTCGTAGTGGCTGTCCGCCGACTCCAGCGTGGGCAGGTCGGCTGGTGTCGGCAGCAGCTCCGCCGCCCGTACGGCCTGCCGCCCGAGGTGGCACGCCAGGGCGCCCACGGACATGTGCGGCAGGGCGCTCGGGTTCGACCACTGCGCGGAGACCTCGGGTCGCCGGATCAGGTCCAGCGCGATGGAGGCGGCGGTCGGAAACGCGGAGTCCAGGGCATCGACACGGCGAGACATCCGCACATTCTGACAGGCCCGGCCGGCTCGCGCCGGGCCCCGCTCGGCCTGGCGGCCGGCG